>CAWFJP010000013.1:0-235733 GCA_963816145.1 uncultured delta proteobacterium | reverse complement strand
GACTCAAAATCCGGTAGGGGCAACCCTGTGCGAGTTCAAGTCTCGCCTCCGGCACCAAATTTCTGGCCTGCACGATCAACAGCTCACTCGGTGCGCTTACCATACCCCGCTTTCATTGCGCCTGAATTGTGCCTGATTTCACAACCACCACGACATTGAGTTGATGGACATTCAGTTCGATCGTAGTGATCACCGACGCCCGTCTAATAAAAAGGAGTACGTTAAAATTGCCTTCTCTAGAACCGCGCTTGATATTCAGAGGAGTTTAGAAATGCATCGATTACCGATGTCAGCGGTACTCCAGCATTGAGCACCCCTACCCACCCAGAAAAACCCCCAGCATCAGGATTCCGCCGCAACATGTCAAAATACAGAAGCGCGATGTCCACACGGTTCTGACTGGCAGTGAGACTTTGAAATTCTCCCGAATCCAAAAAACTCAACGCCAGCTGTGCCCTGGTCACCTGCCCGCTGTTTAATGCCTGCACCCAACCATTTAATCCCCCAGGATCAGAGGACCGCAGCAGTATGTTGTTGTACATCCTCTCGACAAACTGTGCGTTGGTTAGATTGCTGCCAAACCTAGACTGAAATTCACCCGAGCCTAGGAACACCTGCACAACCTGCTCCCGTGATACCCCTGCCAAGAGTGCCCCTAACCAACCCTCAAAACCCCCAACATCAGCGTCCCGGGTAAGTATCCCTAAGTAAGTCTGGGCGATGAACTTCCCCTCGAAGCGAAATTCGCCCGAATCCATGAACGCTTCAATCAGACTAGCTCTCGGAAACCCGCCGTTCAGGGCGTTCTCCCAGGCAACTAACTCTCCAGGATCGGGCTCTCGATCTAAGAAATCCACATACTGCTGAAATACAAAGGCCTCGTTGCCCATGACCGCATAGTTATCATCGTTGGCAATCGTGCCAATTCCTTGGCCGTCCGCAATCGTCGCGTTGATTGCGGTCGTTAGATTGACGAAAAAGGTTTCGTTGGATTCAACAACTGTATCGCCGTTGACTGCGACCGTTATAGTTTTTGTCGTATCGCCAGGGTTAAACGTTAACGTCCCCGACGTCGCTACGTAGTCACTACCTGCGGTAGCGGAACCGTTGGCCGTGCTATAGCTGACCGTTACGGTCTGGCCGCTCGCAGGTGAGAGAGTCACGTTAAAGACAGCATTCGTCGTCCCCGTATTACCCTCTGTCACACTCACATCTTTGATAGAGATAGTGGGGAGCGTAGCATCGTCATTGGTAATCGTACCGAGCCCTTGTCCGTCTGCAATTGTAGCGTTCACGGGGTTGCTGATAATGACAAAGAAAGTCTCGTTCGCTTCATTTAGAGTGTCACCATTGACTACGACGGTTATAGTTTTTGTCGTATCGCCAGGGTTAAACGTTAAAGTCCCCGACATCGCCACGTAGTCATTACTTGCGATAGCGGAACCGTTGGCCGTGCTATAGCTGACCGTTACGGTCTGGCCGCTCATAGGCGACAGAGTCACCGTAAAAACAGAATTGATCGTCCCTGAGTTGCCTTCTGCTAGACTCACGTCGTTAATCGAGAGAGCGGGGAGCGGATTGTCATTCAAAATCGTACCTAGCCCTTGTCCGTCTGCAATTGTGGCGTTCACGGGGTTACTGATATTAACAAAGAAAGTCTCGTCCGGCTCATTTCGGGTGTCACCATTGACTACGACGGTTATAGTTTTTGTCGTATCGCCAGGGTTAAACGTTAAAGTCCCCGACGTCGCCACATAGTCGCTTCCTGCCGTCGCTGTGTTGTTAGCAGTGCTGTAGTTTACTGAAACGGTTTGTTCGGTCGCAGTCGAGAGAGATACCGTAAATACAAAATTACTCGTACCTGAGTCGCCTTCTGGTATGCTTATGTCGTTGATAGAGATGGCTGGAAGTAGAGCAGCGGCCGCCAACGCACCGTCTGCTTGAATAAGGCCAAATCCGCTGTCACTATCGAAGCCTGGCACGCCCATATCAATCGCGGTACTTTCCAGACTTGCGTATATCCCGTGCGGCATTAACGTCGGTCTCCTCTGTAACATTAGCGCCGCTACACCCGCCGCATGAGGCGCCGCCGCCGACGTGCCAAAGAAGTTGGGAAATCCATTTCCATCCGGATATGGGGAGCCGAAGAATGTCGTGTCGCCGCCATCCGGGGCGACAATCTCCGGCTTGGCACGGAGTTCGGGAGTGGCAAGTCGGTTGCCGGCCTGGTCAAATAGAATAGGTGTGGTGCCTGACGAAGAAAAGGAGTTCAAGACCGGCGGAGAAACACCGAATGCTGGAGTGTTAAAGTAGGCAGCCGCACCCACTGCTTCGGCTCCAACTGCGTTGGCATGGCCGTAGAGCGTGCCGCTGTTCGTCGCGAACTCTTGGCTGGTTATGCCCGAATTGAACAACACATACTTGATCAACCCTGGGTTCGGCCCTGAGAATTTCACGATCATGATGTTGAAGTTAGCCGTCACACCTGTAGCGTTGGTAAACGAGAAAACCTCGATTGGGTCATTCCCGTGATTGTCAAGGGTCGCGCCGGCCACAACTTGGTTCGCGGCGGCATTAAGCACATAGACATCGAGATCGTTGGGCGATCCGGGCGCACCACTAACAGAAAACGCCGGAGAGTCCCACTGAAACGACATGACGAAGCCTGCGCCAGGCGGTAGGGTAATCCTCTGAAAGACATCGGTGCTGCCCCTTGGGTCGAAGTCGTGCGCGGTCCCGCCGAAGAACGGCGGTGCTCCAGCAGCGGAAGGGATAGCGCCTTGGGCGAAGACGCCACCCGCTCTAAAAACGCTTTCATAACTCTGGCGCGCTTGGTTGCCGGCCGCCGAGAAATAGGCGACACCGCCTGAGACAACGCTATTGACCGCCTGGGCAAGAGTACCGTCTTGGAAGAACGGTTCGGCCAAATAGATCACATCGTCGACGATAACCTTCGCTCCGGCGGCCGTGAGCGACTGAATGTTCGTCGCAAAAGAAGCCAAGCCGTTAAACGCTGAGGCAAAAGCTAGACTAGTGCCGGGAGCGACGTCGTGGACGACTTGCAACAGGGCTCGACCCTCATCGGTAACTCCGCTGCAACTCGCATGCTCCTGGATAACCGTGACCGGTGAGAGGTCACCGCTTGTTATGTCGGCGGCGCCGCCGCCAAGGCAGTTAAAGCTGTCTGACAGGACGCCTACGGTGACTCCGCTCCCATCCACCCCGTAAGTGGCCCGCGCCACGTTGGAACGAATCGCTTGATCGCCCTGGCTCGTCACGCTTCCTGCGTTGGTCATCGCGACCGCGGGTTGTGCGAACACCAGGCTTGCCAGTCCCGCGGCAGCACGAAGAGCCGATACAGGCAGTCGCCCTGAGACGATGCGGCCGAAGGCAACCGCCTGTTGCATTCCCAAAGACTCGAGATCGGCTTTAAGCACATTTACATCCTCGGACGCGACCGCATCGACCACCACACGATCGTCAACCAGTGTGATTAAAGAGTCGCCGGAGCTAAATTGTGCAGCGCTACGTTGTGCCAGATAGGTTACGTATTGGTTATGAAGTTTAACCAGGCTGTACGTCAGTTTCGCCATGGGACCATTTTTGTCGGTCTGGGCGGGCGCGGGGACGCCAGCGAGGCAAACTAGAAAAATGACGAGAACGAAAATGAAAATCCGTTGTTTCATGCTGTCATTCCGCTGCCGTCCCACCAACTATCCTCATGCGGGAATATCTGGACGACATGCTGATAGGTGTTGAGATTGACATCCTCCTAACGTGTTGGCAACGTAAGCGTCGCTCGCTGCGCCGGTCGCCGTTCCACAGTCTCCGTTGACCGGGAAGCAGCTGATGTACCAGCCGTAGATGTCCACCGACGACCCAGCAATCAACCCTTCGATCGACGCCGTGTTGAACGAGTTCTCGCGATAGAAGCCGTCGACGCCGGCAAACACCTGATTGATCTGTGTTGCCGTCCATGGCTTTGTTCGGTTGTCTTGGTAGTTTATTAGTAGGACGATGGTCTTACGCGGGCCAACGGTGGATGCCGGCGCAGCAAGCGCCAGTGCCTGCATGGTGTGCACTTCGTTGGTGCCTGCGGTTCGCATGCCGCTGACTCTAACCTTGACGCCGATGCGCCAGGCTCTTTGCTGATGGCCCTTGGGCAATTTTAACTCCATTAGCTCGGTTGCCGTTTTGAGCCAGTGCTGATACTCGCAACGCTCGCCGATCTTGTCGCAATGCAGGACATCTAACGTGCCCTGCTGCGCCAAAACTTCGGCAGCGCAGAGTAGAATAGGATTGGGAAGGGGAAAGGTTTTCGCATTAAATTGCCCCCCGTTTTCAAATCACTGCATCGCTTTCCCCGGCCAGAGGCCTTCTGTGCGTTTCTATATAGCTATGCCCGGAGGTACGGAAGCGAGCCAAATAGTCAGAGTGATTATGGTCGCTAACAAAGGTCTTTTTAAAGCCTCCCGTCGACTATGTGATGTTGTCGCGCAGTACTTAGATCGAGGTTGCGCAAACCCTATGCCACGACTACCGAAGCGAAAATCTCCTACATTGTGTAGCGGCAACATCTGAAAATTGTCGTGAGTGCGAAAATACTCACCGGCCTTTATCCAGGCATGGGAAAAAACGACGGGTAGGCGGACACCCTCGGACCTTGGTTTCACGAAACTCAAACGATGCTCTCACTCGATTACACATTTTGTTGGCCGGTCTGCCGCCTGGCGATCACCGTGCTAGATCAACACGATACTCTAAAAATAGCACAGCCTTTTGATTGGTAATCAAGTGGCCCAGTCAGATAAATGAATCTACCGATCTTTCTGCATCACGGCCGCGCATTGTTCGTGGGAATAGGTGCCGACGAATGCAAACGAACGATTCTTTTAAAGAGCAATGCAGAGATTTTTCGATAATGGCTGTCAGGAGATTAACAAACAGTCATGGCGCTAAAGTGGAAAGGACGAAGCCGGGGAGTTGAGGGTACCCCTTAATAAACCCGATTTGGCGACCCAGGGGGCTTATTGCGGAACGTTTAAAGCCTAGGCGCGGATTAGTACGGTTTGACCCTAAAACGCGCCGGTTTTCCGGTCCAGGATCGAGCCTTCGCTTTAACTGAACTTTAACTAAACCACGGGCGTTTAATAGGAAACCAACAAAAAGTAATCCGGGCTTAAGCCAGCGGTTATAGGCCGTTACTAACGGGTAGGTGTTGCTAGGTTTATATTATTACGCTCTCAAAATCCATTAGGGGCAACCCTGTGCGAGTTCAAGTCTCGCCTCCGGCACCAAATTTCTAGCCTGCACGATCAACAGCTCACTCGGTGCGCTTACCATACCCCGCTTTCATTGCGCCTGAATTGTGCCGGATCTCACAACCACCACGACATTGAGTTGATGGGAAAACAGTCCAACCGTATTGGGCGCTCAGTCGGAGCGCAGCGTCGATACCCTCGCCTTGACTCCTCGCCGCGAGCGGCGTTATAGGTGCGCAGGCTGTTTGTGTTCTACCAGAAGCCAGGCAAGATAATGGTTCAGGCAATCGATCATCACCAACTACTGATCTTTCAAGCCCAGTAAGAAATCTTCAATAAACTGTGCATCGCCTACAAACGCTCCAACCAAGGTTCGGCCTTCCGCATTCTCGCCGAGGACTTAAGACGCGAATTGGCCATATCGGAAGCTATTTTTGCTCAAGCGCTAGAATCTTTCGTAGATGCAAATGGGGAAAGGATCGTTGAAGTGGTTGAACGTAACGGGGAACGCTATCTTAAACCGGGAGAAACGACCCGATCCAACCTTAGCGATTAAAAGAAACTCACACATGATGATCGAGATTATGCCCTGATGCAGTTCCTTGGCATCAATAACGACGACGCATCATTTTAGCTCAGCAAACGGTTCAACGAGTTGCACGAACTCAAGTTGTTTTCACGCCTCAATTGGCATTGGAAATTGTATGGATATTGCTGTTACGTCGTAGGATCGAAAGGCGCGACAGTTCGATCTCGCAGGATTGAGCCGTCGGAGAATTCAGTTCAAACTCAGCCTCAGGATGGAGGACGCTGATAACCGATGCCGGTCCGATATTAACTGCAGCGCAGTTTGTCGTCGCCGCTCTCAGGGACCACGCGAGAACAATTGGCTAAAAGGGACCATCTGCTTTTTTGGTGGTGGTATAATTATTTTCGCTCGCACGTTGCTCAGCTTCAAGATCCGACATCGACGCTAATTCGTCTAGGATGGTTGCCAACTGGCTCTCGTCTAACTTTTTTGCCTGATGTTCGGCTATCACCGCGGCCATTTCGGCAATCGTAGGAGCTTGAAACAGGGATTGCAGCGGAATCTCTATCTGATATTGCTCGAAAACCCTGGAGACCACGCGGGCTGATGACAGCGAGTGTCCTCCCAGGTCAAAGAAATTGTCATGGATGCCTATGGGATGAACATCAAGGAGATCTTCCCAGATTCGTACCAGGCATTTTTCAATCTCGTTTCTCGGTATATAATATTTCGTTCTCAGCTCCGGGCGCGTATTACCGGGTTGAGGTAAGGCCTTGCGGTCCAGTTTCCCGTTCGTCAAAGGTAGTGAGTCCAAAAACATGATAGTGGAAGGAATCATGTAATCGGGCAGCGTCTCCCTGAGAAAAGTCTTAAGCTGATCAGCCGTCGGCAGACTCTTACCCTCGGCAACGATATAAGCGGCTAGGTATTTGTCGCCATCGCCATAGTCCCACGCCGAGACCGCCGCATCTTTAACCTGTGGGTGCTCGTTTAATTTTCTTTCAACTCCTTCTACCTCGACACCGTGCCCGCGTATCTTTACCATCAGATCCTTGCGACCGATATGGACAAGAGAACCATCAGCGAGCATCCGTCCGAGGTCGCCCGTCAAGTAAGTGCGCTCGGGGCCGCCATCCGGATCCGGCAGGAACTTTGCCTGGGTCAACTTCGGGTCTTGCCAATAACCGGGCGATAGGTATCGGCTTTTTACGGCGATCTCGCCGAGTTTTCCCTGGGGAACCTCTCCGCCTTCGTCGTCCAGAATGAGTATCTTCTTTCCCCCGACGGGGTAGCCAATCGGGTTGCCTTCCTTGGGAAAGACGTATCCGACTTCTGCGATCCCGGATGTCGCCCACCCAACTTCAGTGCACCCCATGGCGACTTCCAATTGCGTGGTGCCGCCGATCTTTCGCCGGAATCTCTCGAACGCCGCCGAAGTTACCACTGAACCCGACAAACAGATGCGTTTTAGATCTGGAAATTGATTAATATTGTTTAGATCATCCGCGAATGCCTGGAACACGGCCGGTGGCAGATGACAGCGGGTGATTCGCTCATCGCGCAACCAATCGGCAAAGCCATGGAGACCTTGAGTTTTGATATCGTAAGGCAACAAACATGCTCCACCCATGAGCGAAAATACCAGGTGGCTGGTCGCTGATTTGAAGCTCACCGAATGAAGTAGACTCAAACGATCATCGGAAGAAATACCCTGGTGGGCGGGGCTTTCTAGCACACCGAGTACATAACTGCGATGGGTATGGAGCACCCCTTTGGGATTCCCAGTGGATCCAGAAGTATAGATGAGTGCCGCCAAGTCATCCGCTGTGAGGGGTAAGCCCAAATTGTTCGCGGGTAACGATATGTCAACATCGTCGAGGCTAAGCAAATCTCTTTCAGGCCCAATCGTTTCGCGAGCCCGACCCGCTTCACAACTATCAGTGATGACCAGGGCTGCCGTGGAACTCTGTAAGATATATTGGATCGTTGCCTTTGAAAGCGAAAAGTCCATGGCGACATAAAATTTTCCTGCCTTGAGAACTGCTAGAATCGCCACGATCACATTGATGCCATGATCAAATAGGAGCGCGATGGGTTCGCTTTTGAGCCCGTGTCTGTTAAGAATCTCACGCGCGATCTGATTCGCGGCTTCGTTTAACTGGCTATAGGTTAAGCTGCGGGTTCCCTTCTTCAGTGCCAAATTTTCAGGATATTGGCACACGATCTTCTCGAACTGCTCCGGGATCGACGTCTCGACATCTGCTTTGGAGGACTCGACAAACGTCCCCGACGGATGAAAACAATTTGCCCAAATAGCTTCTTGCTCTGGCAGTGACCTCATACTGCTTCTCCTCGACTCATACGCGGGACTTTCAATCATTCCATGATGCGCGGTGAAATCCTAATTAGCCGTATTATATGAACGTAACAGGTGTAGACAAGTGAGTTAGCTATAAGGAGTTTTGCCCCGTTAAAGTGAAGGAACTCAAAGGACATCGCAGGAAGAAACAGGTCATGACAATCGCTACAGATGAGTTTGTAGAACTCGAATTGAGATTGAAAATGAAACACCGAATGGTGAACAAACAACTCTAGCGTGATGAATTTGCTAACGAGTTGTGATGGGCAGATATCCCGGGATTGAACTGTAGGAGAATTCAAGCTCAGCCCCGGATCGAGGACGCTGATAACCGATGCCGATCCAGCTTTATCTGTGCCGCAGTTTTTCGTCGATTCTCTCAGAGGATCGTGCAAGGACAAAAGGCTAGGAGGATGAAACTACTTTTTGGCGATTGTCGAATCGATGTTATCCATAACCCGCTGTGCATCTGCATCCGTCATCGCCTCGACCTCGCGCAACATCTCCGCTAGCTCCGCTTCGCTTGCCTGATTCGCTTGGTTCCCCGTGATGATGGTCGCCATCTCGGCGACCGTGGGCGAATCGAATACCGCTGACAAAGGCAGATCAATCTGGAATGTTTTTATTGCCCTGGAAAGAACTCTAGAAGCCGACAAAGAATGACCACCTAGATCGAAGAAGTTGTCGTAGATGCCAACTTGGTCCAGGTACAGCACTTCAGCCCAGATTTGAGACAGTGATTGCTCAGCGGGCGTCCTCGGCGCTGCGAACAACGTATCGAGGTCGGGGCGCTCACTCCGGAGCATTGGCAGTGCACGCCGATCAACCTTTCCGGTCGACAGGAGCGGAATATTTTCAAGCACGATAAACCGCGACGGGATCATGTAGTCGACAAGCGTTGCTGCTAAGAACTTTCGCAAAGCCGTTGTGGTTGGCGCCGGCAGATGCTGCGGCACGAAATAGGCTACCAAAGTATCGTCGCCCGATTTTTCCTGTCTTGAAATGACGACGGCCTCTTTAACCTCCGGATGCGCCACGAGGGCCGCCTCCACGTCACCCACATCAACCCGGAAACTACGGATTTTGACTTGAAAGTCTTTCCGTCCCACGAGTTCCAAACAGCCGTCATCGGTTCGTATAGCGATATCACCGGTAAAGTAGCGTCTAGCATCTTCCCCGTCTTGCTCCGCTTGGAACTTGGTATGGGTCAACTCGTTTTTTTGCCAGTAACCTGACGAGAGAAATGGACTCCTTACGACGACTTCACCGGGCTGATTACACCCAACATCTTTGCCCGATTCATCCAGCAGCGATATTTCTACACCATCCACGGTATACCCGGCCGGAAGACGAGTGCCTGTAACTTCAGTTTGTTTGTCCACGAAATAGAGACAGACCGGCCCGGTCTCGGTGGAAGAAAATGAGTTAGCCAGCAAGCACTCGTCGGCAAAAAGTCTTTGGTACTGCTCGACATCGCTCCGGTAGATCGGCTCGCCTTCCAACCGGATCAACCGCAAACTGGGAAAATTATTTTGTGCCGACAAGATATCGAGAAAATGATGAAATGCAGTCGGAAAGGAGTAGTAAAAAGTTATTTCTTCGCGCTTCATCCAATCTGCCAAGCCAAGGAGTCCTTCTTCCTTTACGTACAACGGATAGAGCGCGGCGCCATTAAGGAGCATCTCGAACGCGTATTTCCCCAGCGACGCGTCCGGAGTAAGTATCGTGGAGCGTTCCTCCGCGCAGATGTGAAAATTGTTCGTTGCGTTCATCACCGCATGCAATACATGGCGGTGGGTCTTTAGCGCCCCTTTTGCTTGTCCCGTTGAGCCCGATGTATAGCGCAGATATGTGTATGCTTCGCATGGGATTGTTATCTGAAGATCGTCTTCGCCCGCCATGCAATCTCGCTCGTCGATATCGATCTGCCCAATTTCGCGATCATCCCACAGATCTGCAATCGAACTGCTTGACTTATCGGTTATCACCAGCGCGGTACGCGAGTCGTTCAACAGATGACGCGTCCTATCCAGGGACGCCAACGGGTCCAGGCTCATGGAAAACTTACCTGCCTTAAGAACTGCGAGATGAGCCATAATTACATGGGCCCCATCCATCAAAAAAAGCCCCACCGGTTCAGGACCTTCTCCCCGCCGGGTGAGAATTATACGTGCCAATCGATTCGCCGCCCGGTTCAGCTCGGAATATGATAGAATTTGGGTTTTAGTTTTGACCGCGACTCGCTCAGGATACATCCGCACGATCTTTTCAAACCGCGCGGGGATCGATGTCTCGACGTCTTCCATCGGAAACTCGACAAACGCCCCCGAGGGATGAAAACACTTGGCCCGTATGGCTTCTTGTTCCGGCGGTAACTGCATACTGTTCTCCTGTGGGTCACTCACGGAAATTTAAGTCACTACCTATCGTCCGGCCATGTCATAATCGCGCTAATAGGCTTATGTCAAGTTGAGAACAAGGCTGGTGAATATGAGGTATTGGTTCTGTTGACTTGACGGAAATTAAAGATAATTGCGGTAAGAAAAGGGACTTGGAAGTCGTCACCGATGATTTGGCAGCATTCAGTTTTCGACGAAAAAAAGGAAACGCGCTATGAGTGAGTAGACAACTCTAAACTGAAGATTGCGTTTACGAGTTGTCGAGGCCGGCCGCCCCACTCTCGCGTCAAGATTGAATTGAAAACGCGACAATCGGATCTGGCGAGACTTAGCGGTCGGGAAATACGATTCAATCAACTCGTTACCATCGTTATGGGGAGAAACACTTTGCTGTGCCCGTCCTGTGCCCTCACCATGAAAACACAGCGAGCACAACCAGGCACCAAGGAAACCGAAACCCGAATGTTATTGAGGGGTATTGTACGGTAGGCGCTGCTAGAAAATTGAAACTGAGAACTCAAAATCCGGTAGGGGCAACCCTGTGCGGGTTCAAATCTCGCCTCGGGCACCAAATCAATTCCCGAACCAGTTACAAGCGGTCACACCACCGCAAACGCCACCTGTGTCGGGCCCTCGCTCTCGTGATACTTATCCGTTTTAGCATCGTAGCGCCCTTGCAAGACTTTACCGACCAAACGTTCCGAGCGGACGATGACGGCTACCGACCGCGCCGGTCCACCTTTTTCGGAATGAATAGCGTAGGGCTGGACCAGATCGACTTTACCTGCGTTGCCTTCGCTGATGCTGTCGAGCTGAATCAATGCGTAATCGGCTTTCTTGCCATCGTCGATGCGCCGGTAGCGCTCCAACCTCTCCATACCGTCGAGCACGCCGTAGGCGGTCCATGCATGGGCGTGGTCGTGCACTCTGCCTTCGCGCCCCGGTGTGCGCACCACCGCATTGACGACAAATCCGTAATCGGGATCCTCATAGAGCAGCAGATTTTTATGCCCCTCCGTGGACGGCCAAGTTTTCGAGTGCTCGCGCAGGGTCGGATCATTGACCAAGGCTTCCAAAAGGATTTTGATTTTCTTCATGCGCGCTTCGGCGTCCGGATTGGCCGCGCAGAACGCGCGGGCGGATTGAATGAACTGCTCGAATACCGCTAGCCTTGGTTTGTCAACCATGATTGATCCTCCCCATAAAATGTGATTTCTGTTTTGTTTATAGAGAGTTGACAAAACACGCGCAACCTTGCGGAGGATTGAACCATGGCCAAGAACGGCTTCAAAATTATCGACAGCGACATGCATATCATGGAACCGCCTGATTTATGGGAGCGCTATATCGATAAGAAGTTCAGGGATCGCGCGCCCCGCGGCGTCGTCAGCCGTAACGTCCGCGACCTGCGCATGGTTTATCCCGACGGCCGCGATTGGGCGCGCCAATCGCCGCGCGAAAGCGATGTCGCCAGTGGCCGCAACTTCGAGAAAAATCAGGGCATCTACCGGCAGGACGCCGAGCGCGGTTGGACGTCGGAAGTACAGATCGAAGCGATGGACATCGAGGGTCTAGATATCGCAGTGCTCTATCCGACCCGTGGGCTTCGCGCGCTGGTCATCGAGGATATGGACGCGCCGTTCGCCGCGGCGATGGCGCGAGCCTATAACGATTGGCTTTACGATTTCTGCAAGCAAGACCCTAAGCGTCTCATCGGCGCCGCGATGCTTTCGACCTATGACATGAACGACGCGGTGAAAGAAGCGCGCCGGTGCGCTGAGGAGCTGGGTTTTCGCGCGGTGTTTCTCCGCGCCGTCCCGCTTGTCGACCATCAATGGCAAGACGATTATTACGAGCCGCTGTGGAGCGCGTTGGAAGATCTGAATCTCTCTGTCGGACTGCATGAATCCACCGGCACCGGAGCTAGACAGGTCGGCCGCCGCCTGGAACCCAATCTTATGCTGCGCCGCGTTTACGCCCAGCCTTTCGAGCAGATGATGGCGTTGGGCGGTTTTTGCGCCGGCGGAATATTGGCGCGCCATCCGAAACTACGCGTGGCGTTCCTTGAGGCCAATTGCAGCTGGCTGCCTTGGCTACTCTGGCGCTTGGACGAAACCTGGGAACTCGAAGGCGATGTTTGGGCGCCCGATCTTAAGCAAAAGCCAAGCGAATATTTCAATCGCCAGTGCGTTGTTTCTATCGAGCCCGACGAGATCACGGCGACCAACATCGTTGAGCAATTCGGCAGCGGCCATCTGGTTTTTTCCACCGATTATCCGCACGGCGATTCGAAATATCCCGAGGCGGTGAATCATTTCTTGAAACTGCCGATCACCGACGAGCAAAAGCGGAAAATTCTTTGGGACAACTGCGCAGCGTATTACGCGATGTGATTCGATGCATGGAATAGGCACGGCTCCGGTTTTGTAAAACCGGAGCCGCTCGATGATTTAGGCTATCGTGAGTCGTAATTTCTAGAATAATAGCGGCCGTAATGCAGCCAGTGGCAACCCGACGCCGAAACGACTCTCATCGCCAACAAGCGCAAAGGCGCGATTGTTTTCATGGCCCCTGATAAAATTAGCAAAAAGGAAGCAGGGATACTTCAATGGATCAGTCCGGACTGCGGCGGTGATCTTGGAAGCGTTGCTTGAGTTGGTCGCGGCGGTCCTGCGGCATGCGGTTCCACCGATCCCATTCTTCGCGCAGGTGTTCTTTATCCCGCGGCGGCAACTTTTCCCAGCGCTCGTAGTTGCGGCGAATCCTGTCTTTCTCTTTGGGATCGAGCTTGCGCCAGTCATCGCCCTGGGCGAGCGCGCGCGATTCGAGCAAAAGAACAAAACCCATCACCACCAAAAGCAATTTACGCGTTTTCATCTTCGTCCTACCGGCTAAGTTATCTACGCAACAGACTGACCCGCGTGCCCATTCTCGATATGACTGGTTTTCCGCGCCGGCTTAGCGCCATCCTGTTCTTCGAGCGTGCTCAGAGATTCGAGAATATCCATCGATTTGAAAAATTCGAGCTGGTTCGAGTCGACCAACACATCCGCCGGTATATTTACCGGCGCGGTTTCAGCCGTTGATTTAAAATCGCCCTTCTCCAACATCAACGCAATCGCAAACACAGCAATCGCGACCGTGCCGAAGGCCGGCACCAGCCAACCGTTCATGGGCGTAAACCAGCGGCGCCACCAATTTTGTCGCGCCGCCTGCTCATCCAGTTTCGCCACGGTTTCACGGAAATAATTATCCCAAAACGCCTGCGGTAATTCCGGTTTGGGTGCCATCTGCGGCAGCACTCGGCCAAGATCGTCGATGAATTTGCGGCAGCGCAAACACTGCGCCAGGTGCTGCTCGATCGCCGCACGCTCGCTCGCGCCAGTCTCAGCGTAATAATAGAGCACCAGATCCTCTTCGTAACCTTCGCAGGCACCTTGCAGTGACGTAACCCGCTTTTCCATAAACTTCTCCTTAAACGAACTCCACCAAGCTTTGGCGCAATGCCGCCACGGCTCTGTGGAGATAAACCCGCACGGTTCCTTCAGTGGTTTTCATCACCTTGGCGATGTCGGCGATCGGCAGCCCTTCCTGGTTTCGCAGCAAAAATGCCGTGCGCTGCTTATTCGGCATCGACTCCAACGTCGCATTGGCGCGCCGGCTCGCCTCACCGGCGATCGCTTCCTGGTCCGGCTGGTGCTGGCTATCCACCAACTGGCGCTGTCTGCCGGGTTCCTCGGCCGTCTTGTCCAGCGACTCCCACAAGACGCGGCCTCTCCGCCGTGCATGATCCAAGCAGAGATTGACCACGATCCGATAAAACCAAGTATAAAAGCTCGATCGTCCGTCGAAACGCGTGATGTTGGCATAGGCGCGCAAAAACGCGTCCTGGGAGAGATCTTTGGCCGTCTCGGTATTACGCGTGAAGTCGTAAGCGATGTGAAAAGCCTTTTCCATATAACGCCGCACCAAAATCTCGAAATAATGCCCCTGCCCCTGTTGGCACAAGGCCACCAATTCTTCGTCGCCGAGATCCTGGGAGCTTTCCATGGCTGTGAGACGCTGGCGCTTGCACCAGCCGTTTAACTGGTTAGACGCCACAGCCAGGCAAAGGTTAACACTGCCCGGCCAATCGGCGACAATGGCTTAAGCTAGCGGATTGTTACAAAATTCGACCGAAACTCGACCGGCCAGAGGTGGTCGGCAGAGGAAATGTTAGACAGTGGAGCTATTGGCCGGTGACTATGTCAATCACGTTTTCAATGACATCGAGGATCTGGTTGGTGCGCCGATCGAGCAGTTTAACATCACGTTCAACTTCCACCCTTTGCCAATTTTCCGGCAATCGGGGCAACCGGCGGTCTAAATCGACCGGCAACGGTTCCATACGCTTTTGCAGCCCCGGCAGCAACTGACCGTCGCGCTCTAACTTCTTTTGCAATCCAGGCGGCAGGTTGCCGCCTCGTTTCGCCAACCCCGGCGGTAGGCCTTTATTTGGCTTTTTCTTGTCGTTGATTCTTCGATAGTAGTCTTCGATGGCGCGCCGCTCCTCGGGCAGAAATCGATCCGGGCGCTTGGGGTCCAGCCCATGGACGAGTCGACCTGGAATCACCGACACCGCCGTCAGGATCGACAGACCGACAAACTTTCGCCGCGACTAATTCACATTAATCTCCGTACCCAGCAAGTTATTATGAACCATCGTTCGCACCGTAAAACCTACGGCCATAGGCAAACTCGCGATAGCGATAACAGAGGATACACCATCGGAACCCGCTAGAGCCAGCCGATATAGCCCCTCGACATAAAGGTCAGGTGCGGAAAATCGTTGCCGTGCTCGCCGCGGGCAGCGTTCAAGCAACATTCCCAGCGACAAAATTGCTAGCGGGGTTGAAATCGGCGCCGCTGACGACGAACTAAGTGCATCGGCGCGAAACTTCGCGAAGCGCGCCGCCCAAGCTCGTTCAATGACCCGGTTGCCCGCCAATGCCGGTGATCTTGATGCTGCCATGCTTGGATTTGTATTTTCGGTTGAGCGCGATGATGACGCCGGTCAAGCCCTCGATGACGTAGGCATTGCTCGCTGGTCCGGCATCGTAGGCGGTGGCGCCGATGCGCTGGATGATCTCCATCACCTTCTGTTTCGCCTCGGCGTTGTCACCGCAGACGAGCACGTCGCCGAGAGGAGAATCGACATCGCCCAGATCGACGGCGGAAATGTTATGCAACGCACCGATCACCGGCGCTTCGGCGCCGAGAATCTGTTGCGCTTCTTGCAACGCCGAGCCGGCGGCGGGCACGAAGGGCTTTACTTTATTCAGCGGCACCACGGTATCGATGATAATCTTGCCGGCCACTTGGCCCTTCAGATCTTGCACCATCTGCGATTGGCCCTCGTAGGGAACCGCGATCACCACGAAGTTGGCGTCTTTGACCGCCTCTTGATTGGTGGTGCCGATCATCTCGCCGGCGCGCAGATTGGGCTGCAGAATTTCAACAGCCTTTTTGGCTTTCTCGGCATCGCGCGAGCCGATAATGATTTTGACACCCGGCGCGCCCAGACGCAGCGCCAAGGCGCTGCCCAAGTTTCCCGTGCCACCGACGATCGCCACACTGAGGTTGTCCATAATGTTCTTATAACCTAGCGAAAAAGATCCTCCGCCTCGGGGCGCAAGAGCTCCTGCACCGATCCTTCCTCCTTGATTTGTATGTCATAGCCACGGACGATGACGACAGGCACACCGTCACGCTTACCCATAACCAACTCGGCGGCCGATGCCAACTCATCGGCAACCGCCGCCACCGCCGCTTTGAGTTCATAACCATGGCGATCTTTTAGACCACGCTCATCTTTGATCGGATTGATTCCGGCAACCCCAACCGCCACATCCACGGTGCCGAGACGCCACGCCCGGCCGAAACTATCGCTGACGATGATGCCGACGTTTTTCCCCGTCCGGCGCCGAATCTCAGCGCGAATCCCGCGCGCCGAGCGGTCGGCATCTTTCGGTAGCAGCGCAACTTGCTTCAGTCCGACATTAGACTGGTCGACGCCGGCATTGGCGCAGACAAAGCCATGATGGGTTTCGACGACCATCGCCCGTCCGCCGGTGCGAATCACTCTGCGGCTCTCGCCGAGAATGACCTCGATCAGTTCCGGCTCTTTGCCGAGTTCCTGCGCCAGCTCCTGCGCCCGCGCCGACGGCTGGACGGTTGCCAGCGCAACCATCTGACCTTCAGCTTTGGAAACAATCTTCTGCGCCACCACCAGAAGATCGCCATCGACAAGTTCGAATTGCTGGCGCCCGCAGGCATCGCAGATCAGCTGTCCGACTGAATCTTCGGCATGAACTTCGGCGATGCCCTCCAAGCCGATAAGCTCAACTCTTTTCATGCGCCACCGGATCTTTCGCCGATTGGCGTAACGCGCGCGGCGAGCAGCTCCTGCGCCACGCGCGTCGACTCGCCGCCTTGGTATCCATAGGCGAGAAACCGTTCGAGATCCTTGGGCTCATCGATATCTAGGGCTATTCGTTCATTCTCGACAAATCGCGCCGGCAATCCTTGCGCCCTCACCTGGCTCAAATGAAAAGTGAAACTATCATGGCCAAAGCGCAGTGGAATCACATCCGGCGGCGCCAAAAGCAGCGCGTTGGTGCCGAGCTTGTCGTGGGACGGGACTAAAAGCGCGTAGGGCGCCAGAGCGCCGACTGGAACCTGCTCCAGCACCGCTTCAACATCTTCAGCTCTCACGAGCGGCATATCAGCGGGAATAATCAGCACCGCCTCGCAGTCCTCCTGCTGCAATTCACGGCGCGCGAAATCGACGGCGCCGGTCTCGCCGTTCTCCGCGTCCTCGCGGATCACCTCCGCGCCGGCCGCCGAAGCGATCGCAGCAACCTGATCGTCGCCGGTAACCACGAAAGTTCCCACAAGCCCGCGCGCCAAACGCACCTGGCGCAACACATCGCGGAACATGGTTTCCGCCAATATTTCCCGCGCCGCGCCGCTCAACAGCGGACTCAAGCGTTGCTTGGCGTTGTGAAAACCTTTCACGGGCATGAGGGCGGCGACATTCATGGAAAGAAAATTCTTAGACTATTTTTTGACCCAGGCCAAGACTTCGCGCGCCAAACGCCTCTTGTCGGCTAAGCCCTCCATGCGTATGTCGGCGCAGACTGGCGCAACTTTGAGCGCTTCGACGAGCTGGCCGGAAGCGCAGTCCTCGTTAGCAATTACCAGCGTATCGAGAAATCCCTTGTAGCACCTTGCCACGCCAATGGCGGACGCCTCGAAGCCGCTGGCGACCATCAGTTTATGCGCCGGGCCGGAAATCGCCGCGCTGCCAATGATTGGACTGACACCGACGACCGGCGCGCCAGATTGTTGGAGCGCGTCGCGAATCCCCGGAACCGCGAGAATCGGACCGATGCTGGTGATCGGGTTGCTCGGGCAAATGATGATCGCCTCGGCACTTTGAATCGACTCCAGCACACCAGGCGCCGGCTTCGCCAATCCTGCGCCAACGAAACGAACGGAACTCACGTCGCGCGCCCAGCGCTCTTTGACGAAAAACTCCTGGAACGAAATATCTCCCTGGAACGTCTGCACGCGGGTCTCGACACGCTCGTCAGTCATGGGGAGGATTTTCGACTTAACCCCGAGCTGGCGACGCATGCGATCAGTCACTTCGGACAGTTTCAGCCCTTTGTTGAGCAACTCGGTCCGCGTGATGTGGGTTGCCAAATCTTTGTCGCCAAGGCTGAACCATGCATCGTTACCGAGACCGCGCAGCTGTTCGAGCACGGCAAACGTGTCGTCCTTGATACCCCAACCTTTCGCGGCATCGATTAAACCCGCGAGTGTGTAGGTGATCGTGTCGATATCCGGCGAGACGTAGAGGCCGTGAAAGATCGCATCATCGCCGGTGTTGCAGACGATCGCCAGTTTCGCTGGATCGGTTTCCGCAGCCAAGCCTTCGATCAATTTGGCGCCGCCGGTGCCGCCGGTGAGAACGACCAGCATCAGGAAGGCCCTGAGGTAATTGGAGTACTGGAGTGTTGGAGTGTAGGGTTATTGCCCAATGGGCCGCCGTTTTTGACCAAGCCATCGGCATCGCACAGCGGGTCGATGAACGAACGCAGACTCGGCGGCAGATACTTGTCACCCTGGCGAATATATTCTGGATAGATCGGCAGCCGCGCTTTTAACTCGAATCCCGCCTGGGCGCTTTTTTCTTGGAGCAAGCGCAGCGCCGGCCAAGGCGCCTCTGGGTTGATGAAGTCGGGCGTCAGCGGCGACACGCCGCCCCAGTCGTTGATGCCGGCGTCCAAATAGAGCTCATAACCGTCCGGCGTCAGATTGGGCGGCGCTTGGATGTTCATCGCGCCGCCGAGGATTAATCGAGCGAGCGCAATTGTCTTGATCATGTCGCTCCGTGCCGCATCGGGATGAGCGCGCATGGGAATCGTCGGCTTGGCGCGGAAGTTCTGCACGATCACTTCTTGAATATGTCCGTAGCGGTCATGCAAATCGCGAATCGCCAGCAAAGAATCGATCCGCTCCGACCAGTCTTCGCCGATGCCGATGAGAATGCCGGTGGTAAATGGAATGCGCAGCTCGCCGGCCAGCTCTAACGTGCGCAGCCGCACCGCCGGCTTCTTATCGGGGGCGTTATCGTGAGCAGCGCCAGCAAGCATTAGGCGCTCGCTGATGCTTTCGAGCATCAGCCCCATGCTTGGATTCACTTCCTTCAATCGCTGCAAATCGCCCCGTCCCATGACGCCGGCGTTGGCATGGGGCAAGAGGCCAGTTTCTTCGAGGACCCTGCGGCAGACCTCGTGGAGATAGTCGAGGGTACGCTGATGACCATGCTCGGTTAAGAACTGTTTCATCTCGGGGTAAATGGCCTCAGGTTTGTCGCCGAGGCTGAGCAGTACTTCCGTGCAGCCCATCGCCTTGCCTTGCCGCACCACGCGCAACACTTCAGCCAACGTCATGGTTTTCGCGCCCGGCTCACCGGGCGCCTTGCGGAAGGTGCAATAACCGCAAAAATCTCGGCATAGATTGGTGAGCGGCACGAATACCTTCGGCGAGAAGGTAACCGTCCGGCCCTTGTGCTGATCGCGCAGCTCAGCCGCCGTTGCCAGCAGTTCCCGCAGTCGATCGCCATCAGCGTCCACAAACGTTAAGGCCTCGGCACGGGATAAAAGTTTGCCCTGTCGGCAGTCTCGGAGAATGGCTTGCATCTGTCATGGTTGAATATCCAATTGACCGCCGGTATTCAAACCATCGTCGCGGCGCGCCGTGCCGGCCAATTCTAGTTGCCCTTACGACTTTTGCTGTGGTAGGTGTCTCTTGATATCGAAAAACGCGGGGAGAAAATCGCCATGGACAATTTTGATAATGTTTTAGTCGTCGACGCCGACGGCCATGTTTATGAAGGGAATATCGACCTGCGACCACGCATGCCGGAAAAGTGGCGCTCCCAAGCGCCGATTCGCATGAACGACAACGAAGGCAACTCGCGCATGCTGCTCGAAGGTCGCCTGTGGTCCGCCTCCCAGGGGCTTGGCCCGGGGGTATCGGCGCCAATGACCGACAAGGCGCGCGGCTTTCGCGAAGGCATGATCGATCCGGTCGCGCGGCTCAAGGACATGGACGCCGAAGGCATCGATGTCGCGATCCTCTTCGGCACCCAGATTGCCCTCACAGTCAACGGCTTGATGAGCAAGGAGCTATCGGCAGTGCTCTGCCATGCCGTCAACGAGTGGCTGATCGAGTACTGTTCCACCGACAAGCAGCGCTTGCTCGGTGTCGGCTTGATCCCCTGTCAGGACCCGCCCGCTGCCGTCAAGGAATTGGAGTTCCTCGCCAAGTCTGGCATCGTCACCGCGATGCTGCCGACCAACGTCTACGGTTTGAACAATATGGGCGACCGCATGTTCGATCCGATCTACGACTGCGCACAGGCATTGGGCATGCCGCTCAGCGTCCATCCGCAAACCGGCCATGACGGTGTTCCCGG
Organism: uncultured delta proteobacterium; assembly: GCA_963816145.1. Taxonomy (GTDB): domain Bacteria; phylum Desulfobacterota; class Binatia; order UBA9968; family UBA9968; genus DP-20. The sequence continues at coordinate 215,158 of CAWFJP010000013.1, read as the reverse complement.
CGTCTCGGGTGTGATGGGTGCAGGCAGCGAACGGTTGCGCAAGTATGTCTATGTGCACATGACCGCGTTTCCGTTCGAATTGATGTTGTCGATGATGCACATGATCGGCGAAGGCGTCTTCGATCGCTATCCCAAGCTGCGGGTCGGCTTCATGGAAGGCGGCGCCGGCTGGTTGCCGTTCTGGGCTGAGCGTTTCGACGAGCATATTGAAAAACTGGCGCCGCAGATGCCCGACTTGAAACGCCGGCCCAGCGAGATCATCCGTGGCGAACAGATCACCCTCACCTGCGAGTCGGAAGAGACCGGTCTCGATCGCGTCTTCGCTGCCAACGGCGAGAACACCGTCATGTACGCGTCGGACTATTGCCATTGGGATTGCCACTTCCCCTACTCGGTCAAGGATGTGATTGACTGCAAAGACTTGAGCTTCAGCCAGAAAGAAAAGTTGCTCAACAAAACCGCCGTCGATTTCTTCAAGCTAAAGAACCTGCCCCAAGCCCAATGCGATCAAAATCGCGCGTCAAGGCTGGGACAACGGCCAAGCCAAAGCGGCCAACGCGTAAGGAACCGAGACATGAACGCTAAGCATTTTTTTCTTTGCCGTCTTCTTGGTCGCTGCACAGCTTGATTGCGCAATCGACCGAGGGAGCGGAAACCCGTACAAGATTCGCGTCGGCTTTCCCTCGCTGGCTTTTTCCTACATGCCGTACTACGTGGCGCAGGAGAAAGGCTTCTTAAAGAAATACAACATCGAATCCGAATACATCCAGATCACCAACTCGATCGCGCCGCAGGCCGTAGTCGCGGGTAATATCAATTACTTCACCTCCGTCTCAACGGCGATTTCCGCGGGAATCGCCGGCCTGCCCTTGGTCATCGTCATAAATTTTTGCGATGTTTCCCCCTGGGTGCTGGTAACCCACAAGGATATCAATAAACCGCAGGACTTAATTGGCAAAACAGTCGCGCTTTCCGGCGCTCGCACTTCGCCGTACTATTACTTTCAGGCGTTCCTGAAGAAATCGGAGATCCAGCGACAAGGACGTCGGCACCATCAACACCGGCGGCACCGCGGACAGTTTTCGCGCGCTGACCAGCAATCGTGTCGTCGGAACGGTATTGACGCCCCCCTTTGACGACAAGGCCGTCTCCTCGGGCTACAAGAAATTCAGCTCAATTGGGCGACCTGGCGGACATACCTTACGTCGGTATGGTGACTTCGCTGAACGAGATCAAAACCAATCGCGAATCCGTCCGCCGCACGGTAGCCGCGGTGATGGAGTCAGTCGCCTGGCTGCGTGCCAACCGTCCCGAAAGCGTCAAGATGATCGTCGACAAGTTCAAAGTAAACCAGCAGGAAGCCGAAGGCACTTACGCGACCCTGATTAGAATCCTGAACAAAGATGGCCGCATGAATCCGAAAATCGCCCGAGGCTATCTTGACATCCTGCGCCAAGAACGGACCATCGCACCGGACTACGATCCGATGAAACACACCGACTTTTCCTTGTTGCCGCGCAGTTGATCCGCGACAAGTAGGAGCATGCGGGTCAACCAACCTCGAGCATTCATTTTCACCCGGTTTATTTTCCCGAGCGGCAGCCGGACATTCAGCGTCGACCCGCAATCAGCTCGGCACGTCAAAGTCGTGCTTCATTCCCAGCAGAGCGAAAGCTTGATCCTCGAAGCCATCCAAGGCACTGGCCGCGACGAAACCCACCTCCCGGTCAGCGCGGCGATCCAGTAGATTTCATTTGACCGTCAAGCTCGCTCCTGTTACCTCCGGTGGTGGCGGCCATTCGCCCGATCGCAATTTGGCAATTTCCCGAGGTAGATAGAATGAACTGGCTTTTCGCACTGGTCATCGCTTGTTGCGCGGCTTCCAACGCCTTCGCCCAATCGGCGGGAGGACCGCTCCGGGTCGCCACGCGCATCGTCAAACCCTTCGTATTTGAAGAAAAAGGCAAGCTTACCGGCTTCAGCGTCGAACTCTGGGACGAGATCGCCAAGCAGATGAACGTCAAATCCGATTTCATGGTCAAGCCGACCGTGAAAGAGTTGTTGGATGCGCTGAAGTCGCAGCAGGCGGCGCTGGGCATCGCGGCGATTTCTATCACCGCGGAGCGCGAGCTGGAATTGGACTTCTCGCAGCCGATGTTCGACGCCGGTCTGCAAATCCTCGCGCCGGTTCGGGGCGACCGAACCGCCTTGATCCGATCGATCCTTGCCAATCTGTTTTCAGCCGCGGTGGTACCCTACGTTTTGGGCGTAGCTTTGATCCTGCTCGTCATCGCCCATTTAGTTTGGTGGTTTGAACAGCGCCATCCGAGCGGCATGTTGACCCATAAAAAATACTTTCCAGGCATCTTCGAAGTTTGCTGGTGGGCGGCATCGACCCTCGCCACCCAGGCCGACCAAATGCCGCGCGCCGCCCTGGCCCGCATGGTTGCGGTGTTTTGGATGTTCGCCAGCGTCGTGTTCATCGCCTACTTCACCGCCGCCGTCACTTCCAATCTAACCTTGCAACAATTGCGCAGCGACATTAACGGCCCCGAAGATCTGCCCGGCAAACGCATCGCCAGCGTCAAAGGCAGCACCGCCAGCGAATACCTGCGCCAGCACAACATCGAAGCGATGGATTACGCCAAAGTTGAAGACGCCTATCCGGCGCTGCAACATGGCCAACTGGACGCCGTGGTCTACGACGCGCCGGTGCTGCTCCACTTCGCCTCCCACGAAGGCAAGGGGCGATTCCAAACGGTCGGCGCGATCTTTCGCAAGGAAAACTACGGCATCGCCTTTCCCGACCAAAGCCCGCTGCGCAAACGGGTCAACGAAGCCTTGCTCAAATTGAAAGAGAACGGCACCTACGACTTGCTCTACGCCAAATGGTTTGGCGGCGCGGGGTCGTAACCGGTTTCGAGTTTGGAGTTTCTGGTTTCGAGTTAACCCGGAACTCGAAACCAGAAACAGTAAACTGCTGGCGCTTGAGGCGCCAGCGGCCTTGACAAACTACCCTCGCCTTGATGACCTAATAGCCAACACGCTAAGGAGGAAACCCCCATGCCATACAAAGGACACACGATTATCGACGGCGACGGTCACGTGATCGAGGACACCAAAGCGATCATCAACTACATGCCGCAATCCTATCGCGACAAATATGACACCCATCCATTTTTCAATCCCTTCCCCCCCCTTGACCATTTGCATTCGGCTAATATGCACGACTTCCCTCCGGGCGCGTTCAACAAAGTCGGGCCCGATGGCTGGGTCAATTTTTTAGAAGATGTCGGCATCGAGAAAACCGTGCTTTACACGACGTTAGGTTTGGCGTTCGGCAAGATCGTCAGCCACGACTGGGCTATCGACGTGGCGCGCGGCTACAACGACTGGATTTACAACACCTACATGAAATACAACCCGCGCTTCCAGGCCATGGGCTTGGTCCCTCTGCAGGAACCGGCTGCGGCCGTGGAGGAACTGCACAGGGTGGTCAAAGAGCTCGGCATGTGTGGAATTATGTTGCCGTCGACCGGCATTCAAGCGCACTTGGGCGACTCTCGTTATTGGCCGATTTACGAAGAGGCCAATAAACTCGGCTGCGCCATCGGCATCCACGGCGGCGCCCATGAAAACCTGGGGCTCGACGACTTGACTCCCTATGCGCCGGTCCACGCCTTGGGCCATCCGTTCGGCCAGATGATCTCCTTCGCCGGTATCGTCTTTAACGGCGTCTTCGACAAGTATCCCAACGTCAAATTCGGCTTCATGGAAGGCGGTGTTGCCTGGATGCTGATGTGCTTGGAGCGCTTCGATCGCTCCTGGGAAACGCACATTCAACATGACCCGCGCAAACGCTTCCTCGATTTAAAGTCCAAGGAAAAAGTTTGCGACTACATCGCCCGCCATGTCGATGCCGGGCGTATCTTCGTCGGCTGCGAAGGCGAGGAGCCGGACATCGCCCACGCCATCAAACGGCTCGGCAACAAACCGTGGGTCTACTCGAGCGACTACCCGCACGAAGTCAACAACGATTTTTGTAAACACGAGATCAACGAGATGCTGGAAAACCCCGACATCAGCGAAGCCGACAAAGCCGCCGTCCTGCACGGCAACGCCCGGCGGTTTTACAATCTTGGCACGCCAGGATTGTAAAAATCGCTCTAAATTTCGTTAAATAGCGAAAAAGGCATGCCTAATGGCTCGCCTTTTTCTTTTATTATTAGCCAGTTGAACGATCTCAAATTGACACTTTAAATTATCATGATAAATTAAAGTGCATGTTCAAGCGATCAATTCGACTACCAAAGTCGGGGGTGGAGACCTTCTTTCTCTGGGGTCCGCGACAAACTGGGAAAACAACGCTTTTAGAAGCCACCTACCCAGACGCACTCCGGATCGATCTTCTCAAAGCCGAAGAATACCGTCGCTTTCTGCAAAATCCGGAAGTGTTGCGCGCACAACTTGCGACCGGCACGCTGCCCGCGCAAATCGTCATCGACGAAATCCAAAAAGTCCCGCAACTTCTTGACGAGGTTCACTGGCTTCATGAACATCGAGGTGCTCGATTTGCGTTATGCGGGTCAAGCGCGCGCAAAGTGAAACGCGGTCATGCCAATCTCCTAGGCGGACGCGCACTGCGCTACGAACTTCACGGCCTAACGGCAATTGAAATCGGTAAAGAATTCGATTTAACGCGTATGCTAAATCATGGCTACCTACCAACGATCTATCTATCCGATACCCCTGTTCGTCTTTTGAACGGATACGTCGCCGACTATCTTAAAGAAGAGATCGCCGCCGAAGGTGTAGTGCGCAATCTGCCGCGTTTTTCTGAGTTCCTCAATATCGCAGCACTTTCCGACGCTGAGATGGTCAACTTCTCGACCATCGCGCGTGATTGCGGTGTATCGAGCCCCACCATTAAAGGCTACTTTCAGATTCTTGAAGACACGTTGTTGGGGAAATGGTTGCCAGCTTACCGAAAGCGGCCGAAGCGGCGCGTCATCGGCGCCCCGAAATTCTATTTCGCCGATGTCGGAGTCGTAAACTACCTCGCGCGTAGAGGACAGTTGCAACCGGGGTCCGAACTCTTTGGCAAGGCATTCGAAAATTGGGTCTTCCACGAGTTGAGCGCCCATAACGCCTACAGCGAGGCTTTTGCGACCCTGAGCTATTGGCGTCTGACCACGGGCGTCGAAGTCGACTTCATCGTCAATGACATGGAAGTCGCCATCGAAGCCAAGGCGACGGCCAAAGTTACCGCCGATCATCTGCGCAATCTCAGGTCGCTCGTCAACGATCACCCACGAGTTAAGAGGCGAGTATTGGTCTGCTTGGAAAATCAGAGCCACAAAACTGAGGATGACATACTAATTATTTCAGCGAAAGAATTTTGCGAACAGCTAGCTGCGGGGGATATTTTTTGAAAGTAAGTAATGATTCACTATCATCCCACGATAGTCACTTTCCTTCTCCAACGAAGATGAACAGCGCGCAGAAGTAAAAATGGAAAATCGCGACAGAGATAGAGTCTTGAAATAGAGAGGTAACTGCTGGTTTCATCGCCAGAAATTCGCCCGACTTGCCCGCGCTACGGTACGCAAACTCCTCGGCTCGAACGACCCGATCTGGGACTTCATCGGTAAAGGTTCAAGTGGGACCAGGACTAGGAATTTCACTTGCTCAGCAGAACTTCACGATGGGCTGCTTGACGCGCTGCATAGTCGAGACAAGCTTCGATGTCGGCCTTTTCCAAGTAGGGAAAGTCTTTCAGGATCTCCCCGGGTGTCATATCGCCCGCCAGCATTTCAAGGACGTGACTGACAGTGATTCGCATCCCACGGATCGTCGGTTCCCCGCCGCAAACATCGGGTTTGATGGTGATTCGTTCCAGATGCATATCAGTATTGTTATAGAACCAAGAGAAAAACGCAATCCATGAAACAGGTGCCTGCGGTGGCGTCACTTCCCCGCCCCGACCAGGATAGACGGATCCTCGAAGTAGGGCCAAGAGTCCGGCACCGAAAACGTTGCGCGCTTCCAGACGACCGTCGTCGGATCCGGTTTTTGCCCACAGAACAGCTGACGATCACGGGGCATCTTGTTTCGTCTCCGCCCGGGCGGAAAAGTGCTGAATGTCGTAGTCGCGCACCAACGCTTTGACTTTGTCCTTAGTCGCCTTGCTCCTTAGCCACGTCATTGCAGGGAATTGCTATGTAAAATCGGCGCGCACCCCGCCCGGAGTTTTTCAACTCCGTCATTGCCTCGCCAAATGCTGGGCGGTGAACGGCAACCTCTCCACCACTGCTTCCCCAACCCCAAACCGTCTAACGAGTTGGTGCGTGCAACAAGGTATTAGGGTTGTCTTTTTAACGTTGCCACTCGTATTTTTACGTACACGAATTGTTACCGTACGTAAGTTTCGCCCGGGTCTTTCAAGCCTCCGACTGTTGCCTATTGCCTCATGCCTCTTGCCTATCCTCACTTCCCGTCCCCGACCAAGATAAACGGCGCCCAGAAGTAGGGGTGAGAAGTTGAGATAGAGTTTTGAGATAGAGAAGCGCGAGCCGGTGCCTGTCCGAGTTTGCCAACGCCGCCGACGCCGCGCTGGGCGAGCAGGTTCGTGTTCACCTTGCCGCGGATCATTGCCAACTGTGCTTGGCGCAACGATTCGACTTTAGTCTTGGTTTTTAGATTCCGGTAAAAACTGCCCATCAAATGTGCCGTCGACGCGTCGTCCACTTTCCAAAGGCTGGCAACGACAGACGGTGTGCCCGCGTAAATGAATGCCCTGGTTAGCCCGACCAATTCGTCTCCGCTGGACAGCTCGCCCAAACCGGTCTCACACCCGCTCAAAACCACCAGACTTGCTTTGAGATCCATGCCGAATATTTCCCTGACTTCGAGCCGTCCATCTTCGTTGGTAGTCTTCGCGAAGAAAACGGCGGATGACAGTGGGTTTGCTTTGCTTAGCTCGGCGTGGGTGGCGAAGTGAAGAACGTCATAATTTTGAGATAACGCTTTCACCTTTTCTTCGGTGGCTTCTGATTTCACCAGCACGGTAGCCCGGGAAAAGAGTCGGCCAATCTCATCTGTTTCCAGTTCCGACATCGGAAGACTAACCTTCGCAACATCAAAGCTCGGATTACCGAAAGCTAATACTTTCTCGCCAACGGGCCTTCTTTTGGCTTTGGTGAATCGAAGCAGGCTGGCGCTGGAAAGATACGAGATAGAATGATCTTCGACCAAATATTTCCCCTGCGGCGAATACAACGCTTGAAACGGCATATAGTGCAGCACGTCGTGCGGCACGATGATAATTTCTTTACCCCGTATGAGCGGCCTTATCGGTGCAACTAAAGTATCGTGTAGATCGCGAGCAATCGCTTGGAATTCTTCTAACTGCCTGAGATCAGAGATCGCCGTTCGCAAGGCTTGAACTTTAACGACAATCTCCTTCCGAGTTAACCGTACTTCGTGCGCGCGAACTTGCTGCTTATCGACTACCCATAGGTAAATCTTTTCGGGCGTCACCAGATATTCGAGCAGCGCCTGCCCGGGCTCCAACAATGTTTGCACCTGTTGCAGAGTAAGAGGCGTCTCGGATAACAATGACGCCTGCTCGGTGTCGGTTTTGCGAATCTTGCGGGCTACGGTTTGAGACAGTCCTCCCGCAACTTCCTGGCGACCGTCAAAAAATACGGCGTCAGCCACGCTAAAGGATTCCTCCGTCGAAGAAGTTGCCACGCCGGAGAATCGTGGCTTCGATCCTAAAATATCCAAGAAGGTCCGCGAACGAATCCTCTCGCTGTAGTCAAATGCCTGGCCGTAGTCCCCCGTATTCCATAACGCTCCGATCATGCCCTGATAAGCGCCGAGCCAGCCACCAAAATAGGACTGTCGGTTTTGCTCGGACGCAAGCAACGAGCGCATTGACTCGATTTGCGCGACGGCTTCTCGGTAGAAAGCTACAGCCTCGGTCCCTCGGCCCATCTCCCGCAAAATGTCACCGATGCGCCGTGCGGCAATGCTAATGAGCGCCGGCCAGCGCTGCTGCTGCGCGAAGCGCAGAGCGTTGTGGAAGCTGTCCAGTGCCGCGGCGTATTCCATACGGCCGTGGAGAATATTACCCACGCCGAGATACAATCCGGTCTGGGGAAGTTCCAATGCCCATTTCTCGGCCGCTTCGATGCCGATTTGATAACTCGCCAGCGCTCGATCCGGATTTCCCATCGAGCTATATGCGTCTCCGAGTGCTCGATAGGCGAGTGTTAAAGAGATTTGCGCGTGTTCTCGGCGGTCATCTATATTCTTAACCCGTTCGGCGACTCTGCTCAGATAGTCTTGCTTGAAGGTGATGGCGTCTTGAAAGTCCTCGATCGCCTTCTGGTATCTTCTTTGCCGATTATGTTCTTGAGCTCTTTTGACGAAAAATACCCCATCCCACCAAAGCCGATTGAGCGAATTGTCGGGGAACTGTCGTGCGAGCTCTAATCCGTAGCTTATGAATTCTGCTGCCTTGGCAAAATCTCTAGTGCTTCGATGAGCTTGCTCCAAACTGCTAATGGCCGCCAATTTCAGGTTAGCATTATCGATCCCTTCGGCGAGCTTTAGCGCCCGCGCTCCGTAGTCAATGGCTTTTTGAAGATCGCCAAGATGCCGCGCCGCGTTCGACGCCTCTCGATAGGCTTGCGCCGCCGCGCGCCGGTAACCCTCGGGGGATTCGCTCGATTTTCCGAGAACCTCGTACCGGCTAGCTTGTGTCTCGTAATATATTAACGCCTTCTTGCTTTCGCCCTGGGACACAGCTCGGTAAACGCCAATCAAGCTTGTGTCGAACTCAGTTTGCTGACAATTCGCCGGTATTGCTATTAGAAATAAAAATAATAAAGCTGCGGTTGCAGATAATTTACTTCCCATCGCCCACCAGAATGAACGGCGCCCAAAAGTATGGGTGTGCAGCGAGAATCGTAGTCGATGTCCGCACAGCCGGAGTCCCGAGCTTCGTTACCCCGCCCACTCCGCGCTGGGCCAGCAACTGCGTGTTCACCCTGCCGCGGATCATGTCCAACTGTGCCTGCCTTAACGACTCAACTTTGGACTTGGTTTTTAAGTTCCGATAAAAGCCGCTCATCAAATGCGCCGTCGAGGCATCGTCGACTTTCCATAGACTCGCCACCACCGACGGCGTGCCCGCGTAAATGAACGCCCGGGTCAGTCCGACCAATTCGTCGCCGCTGGATAGCTCACCCAATCCGGTCTCACAGCCGCTCAGAACTACCAAACTGGCTTTGAGATCCATACCGAAGATCTCCCTTACTTCGAGTCGTCCATCTTCCTTGCCGCCTCTGGCTAACAGAACGGCGGACGATAATGGATCTTCCTTACTCAGTTCGGCGTGAGCCGCAAAGTGGATAACCTCATAATCTTGAGATAACGCTTTGACCTTTTCTTCGCTGGCTTCTCCTTTCACAAATGCGACCGATTGAGGATAGAGACGGCGGATTGCATCGGTTTCCAACTCAGACATCGGAAGATTGACCTTCGCAGAATCAAAGCTGGGATTTCCGAAAGCTAATACTTTCTGTCCGACGGGCTTTCTTTTCGCTTTGGTAAATTGAATCAGGCTGGCACTGGAAACATAGGTCACAGGATGATCTTCAATGAGGTACTTGCCGTCGGAGGAAAACAACGCCTGGAACGGCACATAGTGCAGCACATCATGAGGAACGATTATAATTTCTTTGCCTCGGATGAACGGCTTTACCGGTGCGACGAAAAGATCGTAAAAGCCGCGAGATATGGCTTGGTATTCTTTCAACGGCCTGAGATCAGAAATCGCGGTCCTCAAAACTTGGACTTTAGTGACAAGCTCGTTGCGAGATATCGGAATTTCATGCGCACGAACATGCTGTCTATCCACTACCCACAGATAAGTCTTCTGGGGCGTCACCAGATACTCGATCAGAGTTTGCTCAGGATCGAGGAACCTCTGCACCTCGTTCAACTTGAGTGGCTCCACCGACATCAAAGTCGCCTGCTCGGAATTTGTCGTACGTATCTTGTCCAGAATCACCCGATAGCGTTCCTCAAGATTGCCCCCATCCTCGCTTGGAGATGGATACTCCCTCGTCGCCTCAGCCGATAAATTTATCGGGCCTATAATCCTAATTTCGGCTAAAGCAACCTCTTCCTCGCTTAAGCCGCTTTTCCTATTGACCAGCCGCACTTTCGAACCGAGCAGATCTAGAAAGCTCCGCGAACGCGCTCTCTCGCCGTAGTCAAACGCCCGAGCATGTGCCCCGGTTTCCCACTGTGACGCAATCATCCCCCAATAGGCTTGAAGCGAGCCACCGAAGTAGGACTGCCGGTTACTCTGGGACGCCATCAATGCGCGAACCGATTCAACTTGCTCGATCGCTTCCCGGTAGAAACTCACGGCCTCCGTCGGCTTACCAGTCTCTCGCAAAACATCGCCGATACCTCGCGCCGCGTTACTGACGCGTTCCGGCGTTTGCTGAAGGCGGGCCAAGTCGAGAGCTTTATGCAAACTATCCAATGCGCCGGCAAAGTCGTGTCGATCGAAAAGCACCTTACCCACACCAATGAGTAAGTTGACCTTAGGGTAGTCCAACGCCCATTCCTCCGCAGCCGCTAGGCCGCGCTGGTAGCTCTCTAACGCAAGTTCCGGCTTCCCCGTGGCGATATAGGCACCCCCAAGACCAAAATAACTGTTCAGCATGAGGGTCCGGGCAACTTCCACACGGTCTCTCGCTTGTGGGCCATCGCCAGTAAACTTTGTTAGATACTCTTCTCTCGACTTGATCGCATAGCGATAGGCGACAGCCGCGCTCTCGTAGTTCCCTTGTCGTCTGAAGAGGGTTCCTTGGATATGATACAGGCTACTCTCCCACCAAATTCGATCTAGTGAGTCGGGGGGCATTTCCTTCGCAACCCTGAATCCAAATTCAAGAAGTTCCGAAGCCTTTGCAAAATTATTGGTGCTTTGATGAGCCGTCAACAAGGTGTTGATGGCAAGCGATTTCAAACGAGTGATCTCAGGCTTCTCAGTCAGCGCAAGCATTTTCTCCGCATAAATAATTCCCTTTTCAAACTTGCCAAGATATCTCGCGGTAAGCGATGCGAGTCGATAAGCGTTGGCTGCTGATCTCCAATACTTTCCAGGGGACTCGCTAGCTTCGGCCGAGTTCTCGAATTGGACCGCTTGGGTTTCATAAAGCGCTAGGACCTTAGCTCCTTCGCCCCGGGCGACTGCCCGCAAAACATCGGCTTGACTCCATCCGCTGGGGTTAAGAGGCTGCGCATCGGCGGCTCGCGGCTGAAAGATTAAGAGCCAAATGGCGCAAGCCAACAAGAGTTTCATTTTCAATCGGAGGTAAGGATGTGCCGAACTTTATCTATGCTCGAAACTAATCGCTCGCACCACGGCGCCCGAACCGGCGACCACGTCGGTTACTTTTTGCACGAGCTTGCCGTCGCTCAGCGGATAGCTCACGGTTTTCCCCTTAGCGACTCCGCCGACTCCGCGTTCGACGATCTGGATCTGCTGTCTGATCTGACCCGAGAGACGCTTGCGTTCGGCGTTGCCCGCCTTGTCCATTTTGCTCAGCAGCCCGCGGATATCCGACATCGGCTCTTCGGAAGCGAGCACATAGACCGTCTCTGTGCCGGGATTCTCATCCAGCCAAAACCACAATTCCTTGTCCGGAACGGCGATCTTCCGTCGACCGTCGAGAAAACCCGAATGATCGATCTTGGGATCGGGAAAGAGCTGTGTCGCCTGGCCTTGACTGTCGAACAGCAGCACGTACACATGCGAGGATTTATTGGTCTCCACGTGCACCTGGAAATGATCACGGGATTGAAGCACGCTGCCTTCCCGCACGATCACTTCGGTGTAGCTGCCATCGGGTTCTTTTCTTTGACCGATGATGTTGACGTTGAGACTGAGCGGCGCGGCTGCTGGAGCCGGATCGACCATCGACGCGTTCATCGCCGATTGCCCATCGGATCGTGCCGCGAGGTTCGAGATCGCGGCCGATGGTGGCGAATAGTACTCGGAATACGCCAGGTAGACTCCGGTAAGCAGCAACGCGCCTATTGCCGTTGGAAACAACGGCGCGCGCCGCGCCTTTGCGGCCAGCGTCCACGGTCCGAAATTTCGCTCCGGGAACGTCCCTTCCGAAGTCTCGTCACCGGCATCAAACCTGCGAACCGGATCGCCGTATAACATGTAGTTGGCCCAGGCGAGGCTTTCAGTTTCACCGCTGCCGAGGGGCGCTTGTCGGGCGTCACGGAGGGATGAGCCGATGCTCTTTCCGCCCGCAATCGCGGAGTAGAATCGCCTGGCAAAATGAGCGCTGGGCTCGTCGACGGTTTCCCAGAAGGTGCCGATGTAATGTTGCACGCCGGCGAGCAGAAAGGCATTGGCGAGGCCAAATACCCGTTGCTCTTGATCGCCAACCATCCAACCGTCCGTCTGCCCGCTCTGGCAGGCGTTCGAGAACACCAAGGCGGGCATGGGCTGGTGCCCGCCCATCGCGGCGATGTCGCCGGCCTTGAGGGTGCCGTCGCTCAAGAGCCAACCGCCTTCCGAGGGGTCCAGCGCGTCATAGGTCGCATGCCCGGCATAGTGAACGAGGTCGTAGTCGCGCAGATTTTTTTTCACGAAGGCGATGTCGGCTGGACAGCTTTTGAAGTCGACGTGAAAAATATCGCGTTTGCAATCGAGAAAAGCCTTGATGGCCATTCCTTCGCGATAACAAGCTTCGAGATCGCCGCGGGGATCGGCGATGATCAGGACTTTGAAGGGCGCTCGCGGCGCTCGCACCGCCCGCGCGGTCGGTGTCTGGCGGGTGCTGGCGATCCGGCCCATCGCGAAGCGCCGGCAAAAAAACTCCCGCCCGTCGTGGAGCAATTCCCAGGGTAGGTGAACCAAGCTGTCGTCCAAACGGAGCGTGAGAACCGTCGCGCTGGCGTCGGCGAGTTTCACCTTGGCTTGCGGCGGGACGAGCAGATCGAAAAGGAGGTGGCCGGATTTCTTGAGGTTATTGACGATCTCGGCGTTGATTTTAGCGCTGCCGTTGGCGCGCTGAAGGAGGTTCAGGATTTCCCGGCAACTGCGCTCGGCCTGTTGCCAATCCACCTCATGTATTTCATAGGGGCGGAGGGCCTTTTCAGGGCCGTCCGAGCAGCTGACCTTCAGTCTCTGCTGCTCGCGGGCGCAATCGAGAGTGAGCGCTTCGTCCATCATAATGCCAGTGACTTAGCAAGAGATACGGGAAGCCGATTTGCGTGTTTATCTTTCCAACATCAAGTTCAATCTGATCCTTCCTACGACGCTGCCGGACTCGGAAACAGCGATGCTATATTCACCGGGCGATATCCGGTCAAAGACCACTACACCAGCGCGGGTCAAAAAGGAAGCCTGTTCGCGCTCCCCCGAACTCAAGCTCAGACGCACCCCCTCGGCGGGCGTTCCCGACTCCTCGGTAACGTTGGCGATGACTTGGCACAGGCCCGCGTCGCTCAAGTCGAGCTCGACGGCGACCCTGAACCGGCCGACTGCCTGCTCGACTTGAAGCGAGTTCCCAACCTCCGGCGCAGGTTCACCTCGAACTACGGGGCTCGGCGCCGTTACGAGCCGGGCCGACGTGCTCACAAGCTCGATGGAATCTTTGACCAAGCGCACCGCGAGATCGAGAATAGCTTCCCTTCCCGGAATCAGCGCCATCGCCCGGGCCATGAGTCGACGCGGCACATTTTCGCCGGCAGTCAGCTCGCCGGACTGGTATGCGGCGACCACGTCATCGAGACAAAATGCACAGCGCGCCAGATGGGCCTCCACCTCGCTACGCCGACTTTCCGGCAAATTTCCCGCCAGGAACAGCGCCAGGGATTCCTCATCGGGACAATCCTGCCGATCAGTCGTCGTCTGTGACCGGTTCGATAGTCGGCGCAAAATCTCTGCGATCTCTTGTTCGTCTGCAGCCATGGATTATTCCCTCCCTAACACAATCATATGACTCAAAAAAGCCCCCAATAATCGAAAGGCCGGCAGAGACTTAATCGCCGCCGGCCTTTCGCACTCTTCTGCTCAATCGTATTGCAAGTTTCGGTGACTCCTCCGCCGGTCTCGAGGCAAAAACCACCCTCTCGGCTTTGCCTTCCTTGAGAGGTTTAACGAATCCTCCTCATTGTATCGTCCAGTTGAAGATCGCCGGCGTGGCGTCGGTGTTTCCCGCCGGATCGGTCGCCCGCACCTGGAAGTTGTGGCCACCGATCGCGAACCCATTGAACGTCGCCGGACTCGAACAGCTCGTAAATCCAGCATTGTCGACGTTGCACTCAAAGGTGCTACCCGCCTGATTCGCCGCAAACGTGAACGTTGCCGTGGTACTGGTCGTCACCGTCCCCGGATTTCCCGTGATGCTGGTGTTGGGCGGCGTGGTATCGACAGTCCAGGTGTACAGGGCGACGGGCCCGACGTTTCCTGCCGCATCGATGGCCCGCACGCGGAAGTTGCGATTGCCGTTGGACAACCCGGACAGATTGATCGGGCTCGTGCAGGTCGCGAAGGCGGCTCCGTCCAAGCGGCACTCGAAAGTCGCCGCGGGGTCGTCCGCCGTAAAAGCTAGGGTCGCCGTCGTCACGTTGGTCGGTGTCGGCGGGCCCGACGTAATCGTCGCGATCGGGTCGGTGCGGTCCACCGTCCAGCTATAGCTCGCTGGACTTGGATCGACGTTGCCCGCAAGGTCCCGTGCGCGCACTTGGAAAGTGTGCACTCCATCCACCAGTCCCGTGTAATTGCGCGGGCTATTGCAGTTGGTAAACGCCGCGCCGTCTAGGCTGCATTGGAAAGTCGCTCCAATGTCATTCGCGCTGAAGGTGAAGCTCGCGCTACCGCTGTTCGATAACGCCGGCGGGTTGCCCGTGATCGTGGTATCCGGCGCGACGGTGTCCACGGTCCAGTTGAACACGGCCGGTGTCGGATCGGGATTGCCCGCCGGGTCCGTCGCCTGCACCTGGAAGCTGTGGCTACCGTCCGCCAAGCCGTTGTATGTCACCGGCGATGAGCACGGCGCAAACGGTGCAGTATCCAGACTGCATGCAAACGTGCTATTGGCCACGCTCCCCGTGAAGGTGAACGTCGCCGTCGGGCTGTTGCTTGGATCCGTCGGACGAGGGTTCGTGATCGTCGTGTTTGGCGCGGTCAGATCGATCGTCCAGCTAAACACCGCCGGACTACCGTCGGTGTTGCCCGCCGGGTCGATGGCGCGCACGCGGAACGTATGCCCGCCCGCCGCCAACACGCTGTAACTGATCGGACTCGTACACGGCGTCCAGGTCGGCGTATCGAGGCGGCACTGAAAGGTGCTGCCCGCGTCGTTAGACTCGAAGGTGAAAGTCGCGCTGGTCTGATTGGTCGGCGACGGTGGCCCGGACGTGATCGTCGTATTCGGTGCCGTCCGGTCGATCACCCAGGTAAAACTGGCCGGCGACGGATCGGTATTGTTCACCGCGTCCGTGGCTCGCACCTCGAAGGTATGCGATCCAACCGCCAGTCCCGTAAAGTTTCGCGGACTCGTGCAAGCCGCAAACGGCACGGCATCCAACCGGCACTGGAACGTGCTCCCCGGTTCGCTCGACGTGAACGTAAAGCTCGCGCCGGTCGCGGTCGTCACCGCCGCCGGACTCCCGGTGATGGTTGTTTCAGGCGGAGTGATATCCGCCGTCGTGATCGTCCAAGTGTAACTCGCCGGTGTGGTATCGAAATTTCCCGCGCCGTCGATCGCACGTACCTGGAACGTGTGGTTTCCGTTTGCCAAGTTATTGTAGGCCTGCGGACTCACGCAAGTCGTGAACCCGGCACTGTCCAAGTTGCAGGCAAACGTACTCCCAACCTCGGTGGACGTGAACTCAAACGTCGCGCTGGTACTGTTCGTGGTCGCCGGTGGATTAGCCGTGATCGTCGTGTCCGGCGGTACGATGTCGATGGTCCAACTGAAAGTTGCCGGTGTCGGGTCGGTGTTGTTCGCCAAGTCTTTGGCACGCACCTGGAAACTATGGTTACCGTCCGTCAGACCATTGTAAGTCTGTGGACTGCCGCATAGTGCAAAGGCTCCGCCGTCCAGTTTGCATTCGAACGTACCTACCTCGGTGGAGCTAAATGTGAACGTCGCGGCAGTGCTGTTGGTCAGCGCCGGAGGATTTGTAAGGATTGTCGTTTGGGGCGCCATACCGTCGGACGGCAGAGAGAGGTTTACACGGAAGATCGTTCCATAGTTATTGGCCCCGCCAGCTTGCACTGTCCCATAGAGGTTACCGTCACTGCCCTGGATTAAGCTGGCTCGGGGATACCAGCCGACGCCGCTTGTCCCGCTGCCGATAAACGAGTGCCGCACAGTTACGTTCCCGCTACCCTCCATGCGGAAAATCGTGCCTAAGTTATTCGCACCGCCGAGTCTTGCCGTGCCGTAAAAGTTACTGTCGCTGCCCTGGATCAAGCCTGCAGAAGTTCCTCCTCCCGTGCCACTTGACCCGCTGCCCGTAAACGAATGCAGCACTGTCACATTCCCGCTACCGTCCATACGAAAGATCGTGCCGAAGGCATTCGCACCACCGCCGCTCGTCGTGCCGTAGAAGTTACCGTCGTTTCCTTGGAGCAAACTGGCAACGGGACCCATCCCGGTTGCAGTCGCGCCGCTGCCCGAAAACGAGTGCAGCACCGTTACATTACCGCTGCCGTCCATGCGGAAAATCGTGCCGAAGTCATTCGCGCCGCCGCTGCTCGTCGTGCCGTAGAAGTTGCCGTCGCTGCCCTGAATTAAACTGGCCTCAGGGACACTCCCTGTACCGCTTGCGCCGCTGCCCGAAAAGGAATGCCAGGACCATCACGTTGCCGTTCCCGTCCATGCGGAAAATCGTGCCGAAGTCATTCGCGCCGCCGAGGGCTGCCGTACCGTAGAAGTTGCCATCGCTGCCCTGAATTAAACTGGCCTCAGGGACACGCCCTGTACCGCTTGCGCCACTGCCCGTAAAGGAATGCAGGACCGTCACGTTGCCGTTCCCGTCCATGCGGAAAATCGTGCCGAAGTCATTCGCGCCGCCGCTGCTCGTCGTGCCGTATAAGTTACCGTCGTTACTTTGCAGCAAACCGGCAAAGGGATCACTCCCAGTACCGCTTGCGCCGCTGCCCGTAAACGAGTGCGACACCGTCACGTTACCGTTCCCGTCCATTCGAAAGATCGTGCCGAGATTATTCGCCCCGCCCCCTTCCGTCGTGCCGTAAAAGTTTCCGTCGCTACCTTGAATTAAACTGGCGCCAGGGGCCCCCCCTGTACCGCTCGCGCCACTGCCCGTAAATCGAGTGCAGCACTGTCACAAGCTGACTCCCGGTTACAGGATCGTTAACGAAGGTGGAGGGGAATCCAAGGCTCGTAAGGTCTGTTGAAGAATAAATTCGAGGGTTGTTGACTGCATCCCTTGCAGTCACTGAAACGACTTGCCACGTACCCACCGCACTAAATTGTGGCAGAGTCACTGGACACCGATATATCCCGTCCAACACCGTTCCACTCGTAAGTGAGCACTGACCGCCAACTACATCCCCAGTTTGGCCCTGCAGTCGCACATTCCAAGACAAGAAATTCACGCCCGACAAATCATCCTGGACTACTGCAGTTGCCAGTACGGTAGCCGGCCCGCTGCTCGTGTCCACCGTCGGCGTGTCAATCACAAAACTTGCCAATACCGGTGCCGCAAGGTCCTGTTGGCCCGTGTTAATAAAGGTGGAGGGGAATCCAAGGCTCGTAAGGTCTGTTGAAGAATAAATTCGAGGGTTGTTGACTGCATCCCTTGCAGTCACTGAAACGACTTGCCACGTACCCACCGCACTAAATTGAGGCAGAGTCCCTGGACACCGATATATCCCGTCCAACACCGTTCCACTCGTAAGTGAGCACTGACCACCAACTACATCGCCAGTTTGGCCCTGCAGTCGCACATTCCAAGACAAGAAATTCACGCCCGACAAATCATCCTGGACTACTGCAGTTGCCAGTACGGTGGCTGGCCCGCTGCTCGTGTCCACCGTCGGCGTGTCAATCACAAAACTTGCCAATACTGGTGCCGAGGTGTCCACAGTACGCGTGGTATCAATGGTCCATATATAGCTCGCTGGCGTCTGGTCTGTGTTACCGGCACCATCGGTAGCGCGCACCTGGAATGTATGCGAACCGTTTGCAAGGGCGTTGTACGCCTGCGGACTTGCACATGCCGTGAACGCGCCGCCGTCAAGGCTGCAGGCAAAAGTGCTGCCCGTCTCAGTCGACGTAAAATTGAAACTTGCCGTTGTATTGGCGGTCAACGCCAAGGGTTTGAGGGTAATCGCCGTCTCCGGCGGCGTTACATCGAGCGTGTTTATCGTCCAACTGTGACTTGCGGGTGTGGTGTCGAAGTTGCCGGCCGCGTCGATCGCGCGGACTTGGAAGATGTGAGGGCCAACGGTCAGTCCGGTATAATTCTGCGGCGTGGCGCAGTTTGAAAACGCCGCGCCGTCGAGGCTGCAGGCAAAGGTCGCCGCCTCGCTCGACGTAAATTCAAACGCGGCGCTCGTGCTCGTTGTAGTCGCCGGTGGATTGGCCGTGATCGTGGTCTCCGGCGGTATGATGTCGATGGTCCAATTGAAACTCGCCGGAGTCGCATCCGTATTTCCGAATTGATCCGTACCACGTACCTGGAAGCTGTGACTGCCTTCTCCAAGGTTCGTGTAGGTCTGCGGACTCGAACACGCGGCAAACGTCCCGCCGTCCAGGCTGCAGGCAAAAGGTACCGCTGACTCGTTGGACGTAAATTCAAAGGTTGCCGTTGTACTATTGGTCAACGTAGCTGGACTGGTCGTAATCGTGGTCTCCGGCCCTATTGTGTCGATTGGCGCAAACTCTAGCGCGATTCCCGTAACGAAATTCAAACCCGTAACAATGTCTTCTACATCGGTGCGTGTAGCCGCGGTCTGTCCAGCGGGTATCTGAAGATTTGCCCGTTGGATCTTGTCGTTGCCATCCTGGGCGCCGGTGCCCCAGTACAATTTTCCACTGACCGCGTCGATGGCCAATCCGTAAGGCGGAGCCGAGAGTAGCACGACGTCTTCGACACTCGATCCATCGAGATTGGCTCGCTGGATTTTCGTCGGTCCGCCGAAGCCTCCGCGAGTGAAATAAAACTTGCCGGCTTGCAGATCCAACACTAACGCAACGGTCTCATAGGAAAACAGGCCGGTGACCAGGTGTTCGAGATTGGAACCATCTAGATTGGCCCGTTGAATGCGCCCGCCATTGCCGTCGACGAAATACATTTTTCCGGCGGTCTTATCCAAGGCGACGTAGCGGCGATTGATCGACTCACCCACGACGAGATCTTCGATATCCGTCCGATTGTTGGCGGTCTGGCCCGCGGGAATGTTGAGATTGGATCGGCGGACGTTGCCGTTGAAGGTCTGGGTCCAATACATTTTCCCGCTAGCTACGTCCAGCGCGATGCCCCACATCTGTCCGGGAACGAGGACTTCGACATCGGTGCGATTGGAAGCCGTCTGGCCCGCAGGGATATCGACATTCGCTCTTTGGATGCCGACAAAATTGTTGGCTGCCGTGGCTAAATAAACCTTGCGATTCGTTTCATCGATTGCCAGCGCCCGGCCGCAGCACACTGGCTGCCCGACAAGCAGATTTTCGATGTCGGTTCGAGTTGTGGGGGTTTCTCCTGGTTGGATGTCGACGTTTGCTCGTCGGAGCTTGTCGTCTTCACTCCAGTAAATCTTTCGAGCTCTGGTTGAACGGTATAGAAACGTTCCCACATCCGGGCTTCGTGTATTTTTAAACGTTGGACCCATGCCAACCCTAAAAATGCCGATGGACGAGGAAAGCGTTTGCACCAAGCCATCCGTGGCTTGGCTTGGATTCGTGGGGACGAAATCCATGTATCCTTGCGAAGCAGACCCGGCGCAAGCAAAGGTGCAGCCGAGCAGAGAGATCAGATTAAATGCTGCGGAGAACTGGGCGGGTAACGAATCTCCCGCGAGGTTAGTTGCTCCAGCGTGCGTGAAAAGAGTTGCGACTTCGCTCGTCGTGGCGATGCGGAAGCCCGCCGAGAGAAAACCTCCCGCTCCGCTAGCTATGTCGTCGTAGGATAGCCCCTTTGTCAGCGTTAGGTCCAGCCACTCCAGCCCTGTGGTTGTGTCGCGGGTCAAATTGAAACCATCCACACCCGCCGGAAGGGCGGGATCATTGACACGGACCAGCGTTGGCAGATTGATGCCTGGCTGACTCGCGTTAGTAAAACTAGCTGTAAATCCTAGGGTCACGAGTTGCGCGTTGGTGACGGTTGTCGTATTCCCCGCTACGTCTCTCAAGCGCACGGAAAACTGCCATACGACGCTCTCGCTGTATTGCGGCAGGGTCCCCGTGCACTGATACGTCCGATTGAGCAATGTCCCGCTGGACAGGACGCAACTGCCGCTTCTCAAGAAGCCGGTTGGGCTAGTCATATCTACAGTCGGGGTGCTTACGCCCGATGCATCATCGGTCATCGTCAACGTCGTGCTGACGTTGGCCGGCCCGTTGGTTGTGTCGAGCGCCGGTGTATTCACGATGAAACTAGTCAAGCTTGGCGCCGCTATGTCGATTGTAAATGTGAAACTCGCCGGTGTTGGGTCGGTGTTGCCCGCCTGATCGGTCGCCTGAACTTGGAAAGTGTGGCTGCCCGCAGCAAGCCCATGGAGAATGGTCGGGCTCGTACAGGTACTGAACGCGGCTCCGTCTAAACTGCAGCCGAAGGTGCTGCCCGCTTCCGTGGAAACGAAGTCAAATCTTACGCTGGTGCCATTTGTCAAGGCCGGCGGCGTTCCTGTAAATGTCGTGTTGGGCGCGACCGTGTCGATGGTCCAGGCGTAGACGGCTGGCGTCAGGTCAACGTGACCAAACGCATCCGTCGCTTGCACCGAAAAATCGGACTCCCACTCGTTAACCCAGCGTAACTGTGAGGAGTTGTACAGGATGAAGTCGGAGCACCATCAAGACTGCAACGGAAGTTGCTGTTTGCCTCGGTCGAACTAAACTCGAAGGTGGCACTTGTATTGTTAGTTAACGCCGGCGGGGCGGACGTAATGGTCGTATCCGGCGGCGTTACATCAAGCGCGTTGATCGTCCAACTGTGCCCCGCGGGTGTGGTGTCGAAGTTGCCGGCCGCGTCGATCGCGCGGACCAGGAAGGTATGCGGGCCAATGGCCAGTCCGGTGTAATTCTGCGGCGTGGCGCAGTTTGAAAACGCCGCGCCGTTGAGGCTGCATGCGAAGGTAGCGGGTTCTGTCGCGGTAAACTCGAAACCCGCGCTCGTGCTCGTCGTTGTCGCCGCGGGCGCCACTGTGATCGTAGTCTCCGGCGGGATGATGTCGATGGTCCAGTTAAACCCGGCAGGAGTTGCGTCCGTGTTCCCGAACAGATCCGTTGCTCGCACCTGGAAGCTATGGGCGCCATCGATAAGACCGACATAAGTCTTTGGACTCGTGCACGCAGTAAAAGCCGCGCCGTCGAGGCTGCAAGCAAACGTGCTATTTGCTTCCGTCGCCGTGAAAATAAACGTCGCACTTGTACTGTTGCTCGGATTGGCGGGACCAGAATTGATCGTCGTATCCGGCGCCGTGCTATCAGGCGCAAATCGGAAGATCGTACCCTTGCCGTACAAACCGCCGCGCCGTGTCGTCCCGTAAACGTATCCGTTGCTTGCCAGTATCAATCCAGCTTCGGGATCGCAGCCATCGTTACCGTCGCAGTCGAAAGAGTCGATAACGCTAAAATCCGAGCCGTTGGGCCTGATCTTAAATAAAGTCCCTCGACCAAACTCGCCGCCGGCTACACTGGTGCCGTACAAGAAACCGTCGCTGAGCTGAAGCAACTCGGCTCGAGGGGAACATGGGTTGTTGGCGACGCCGCACTGAAGCGACTTGATGATTTCGAATCCGTTACCGTCGGGCGCGATTCTAAAGATCGTGCCCCCGTTATTCGCGCCGCCAGTTACCGTGACGCCATAAAGGAAACCGTCAGAGCCAAGCGTCAATCCTGCCTCGGCACGACCGCCGTCGTTAACGCCACCGGTGAAAGTCTTGATGACCTGAAAATTGGCCAGATTTTCGTCGATCTTGAAAATAGTTCCGGTCGTCGTGCCATACAAGAAACCATCGCTTAGACGAATTAGATTCATGCCGCTAAAGGGCGAATTGCCGCTGGAGCCCACAACGAATTGCGAGGCCCCTAACCCGTCCGGCCGAACCCAAAAGACCGAACCACTACGAGTCGTCACGCCGAACAAAAATCCATTGCTACCGAGGACTAGTCGACCCGTGGGCTCGAAACTCTCGGCGGACGTGAATGATCTGACGATTTGGAAACTCGCGCCGTCCGGCAAAATTCGATAGACCGCTCCAGCGTTATTTGCGCCACCGATCCGAGTCGTGCCGTAGAGAAAACTATCGCTCAACTGAAGTAAACCACCCGTAGGTTGCGCAAGCGCGGGATTGATACTGCTAAGTGATCTGAGATGGGTATGCCCCGTACCGTCAGGCGCGATCTTGAACACAGTTCCACCGGCTGTGTCAGACGGCAGGACACCGCCACCGTAAAGCGTCGTGCCGTAGAGGTTTCCATCCATGGCCTGGGATAAAGGAGCCAGTGGTTCGCAGCCGTTCGTCGGATCGCAACCTCCCGATAAGAGCACAGTAAAGCCACTCCCGTCCGCCCCGACCTTAAAGACAGCACCTTCGTTATGCGCGCCTCCGAATGTTGTCGTCCCATACAAAAAGGTGTCCGTTAGCGCGACAAGAGCGGCTCTTGGTTGATAACCATTATCGACTATGGAACCGGCCTGAAACGACTTAATCGCCGAAAACGTCAGACCATCAGGTGTGATCGCGAAAACCGTACCGGAATTGTTTGCGCCGCCGGCTGAAGCCGTGCCATAAAAAAATCCATTGCCCAATCGGATTAGCCCAGCGCTCGGATTACATCCCCCGCTCGCGTTGCCACAGGAAAGCGACCGGATAACCCGGAATCCGGTACCGTCCGTTCCAATCGTAAAAATTGTACCTTGGTTATTCGCGCCACCGAGGTTGGTCGTGCCGTACAGAAGGCCGGTATGTAGCGTCAACTCGGCCTGCGGGTTGCAACCGTTGGCCGGCAGATTACCACACTCGAAAGAATGTAAGATTTCAAATACGCTGCCATCCATCGAGATTCGAAAGACCGTGCCCTGATCGTTCGCACCGCCGAGATTGGTCGTGCCATACAAGAAATTGTCGCTCAATTGCAGCAGCGTGGCTTGAGGATTACAGGCATTCCCGGCGTTGTTGCCACATTGAAAGGCCTTGATGACCTGAAAAATCCCGCCATTTGGGGCAATCTTAAAAACTGTCCCGCCCCCGTTCACACCGCCTGCGTACGTGGTTCCGTAAAGAAATCCGTCGGTGCCGAGAATCAATCCTGCACGCGGCTCTTTGCCATCTGATCCAGAAATAGTAAACGCTTTTAGAACTTGATAACCGCTGCCATCCGGTGCCACCTTAAAGATGGTCCCCGCAGGGTTGGAGCCCCCGGTGACAGCACTGCTGCTCGTCGTGCCGTACAGAAACCCGTCACTCAATTGAACTAGTCCCGCCAGCGGCAAACAGCCATCGTCCCCAACAGTGCACCGAAAATGCTTGATGATCTGATAGCCGCTCCCATCGGTGGCAACTTTGAAAACCGTGCCGTTGCCGGTAGAGCTTCCGCCCGCGCCGCCTTGATACGTCGTCCCATACAAGAAACCATCGCTGCCGAGGATCAACGGGGCCTGCGGCCGCGTGCCGTAGCCGATAAAGTCCTTGACGATCTCGATCGTCTGCGCTGCCGCCGTGCCGGCGGCGAACAAAACAAGCAGCAGACTGAAGACTGGCTGTAACATGTGAAGTGGACTTTGTTTTCTGTTCATGGAGCTTTCCTCTATTACCAAACCTATTTGGAAATCACTTCGCACATCCAGCTGGCTCTAGTCTTCACTCCGCAATGGACAGTCCGTGCCATGACGAGATTCTCGGCTACGCAAAGAATCCGGGAAGATCCCGCACGGATTCTGAACACACTACGACCCTATGAGATCGCCGCTTTGGGAAAATAGACGGGAGTGGTCGCGGTTTCTTACACGAGCTGAGCCGCTTTTATGATGTCGCGCAACCGAGCAGCACATAATCGCGCTGATTTACGGCCTAAGGGTGGCAGGATTCTCTTGTTGTGAGATATACGCCACGCCTAACGAAAAAAACGGAGATTGAGCCGCTTCGTGACAAGATCGATGGCGAGTCGAGCAACGACCAACTTCTTTCTCAATTCCTAAACACAGGACAGAAACCCCACGGTGCCAGGAACTCCGAACCAGAGCCCTGACACCGAGCATCCGAGGGTCAAAAGGCTTGATTATTTTCTGATTCCCGAGATGATTTTAACGCGATCACTACCCTGAATCAGTTTGCCAGCAAAGGTCTTACCTCTGAGTAGACCAACCTTGTCGCCAGACTGAAAGCCGCTTTCCTGAGTAGCGAAAGCGCACAGCAGATCGGTCTTGCGATCTCGGTTCAGGTCCAACTTCCAGCATTGTTTTGACTTGGCCTCCAACCCAGTCCTGCCGAACGTGACAGTGGACTGATCGACTTCTACCGGCGCGTTGAAACCAATGCCGGAAAAAATGGCGACAAACACGGGTAGTTTAAATTTTGGGAATATAATATTGGGCAGCAAGGGGCTGATTTCGATTTTCGCGTCGACGATCGATACCGAAGCGGTCCCGGGGTTGACCGGGATCGATACTCCTTGAACTGTCAGCGTCACGGGAACAAAACTCAACGCTAGATTTTCGACGGAATATTGCCCAGGGGACGGCTCGTTGATCGTCAATGCCGCGCCCGCGGGTGCGGTCACAACGCTGCCGTTACCCAGTCGGAGTTCGACCACCCCTTCGAGCACGTCGACTTCGAGCGATCCGCAGTCGATGGCTGCGGACGACCGGTCCCGGAGTCTTATATCGACTGTCGGCAAACAAGCGTTGACCGTCGCGGTTCCCGAGCCGCCGGTGGCCCCTAGTCTCAACCCGTTGGCAGGGTCCGTGGGAGCGACGACCACGACTTTTAAATCCGCGCGGTCGATAATAGAACCGGAAACAGTTCCCCCTAGATGTTGATTTGTAAAATTGCTTGACGGAGCGGCGCTTTGATCGACAAACCCGCCCGCGAACAGACCGTCGATGGTGCTTTGAATGCCGTCACCGTCGGCATCGAGGTTGGACGGGTCATAGACTTGAGATCCACTGCGGCTGCGTACAGTGCTTGTTTGGAAGGTCGCGGCGTTGAACGCGTCCATGTGAATTCGATAGGCCTTATTTGGTTCGATGACGCCTTCGAACAACTTCATCGTGGGTGACTCGGATAATGTGCCACCCGGGAGGTTGTCGAAGTTAATACGAAAGGAATCCGTGTCGTTGAAAACGATCACTCTGTAATGCGTCGCCCCTGGAACGGGTGGCATACTTACAGTCGGAGTGAACACCCCCGATGAAGTATCGATCGTCACAGGACCGGCGGGGGGCATAGGTACTAGACCTGCCGGGAATGCTCGTGTTGCGGTAACGACGTTACCGGTCGAGTCTTGCGCCCTGAAAATATAATCCCCAGCCCTTTGGTCCACGGGAATTTCAGTCGCATCGAGCGGGTTTCGCGCGCTCGTAAAATTATCTCTCACCGCTGAATCAAGGTCCAAAGTGATCAACGGGCTCGCCGTGAGCGCGAACGGCCCGAATGCCCCACGCGTAACGGTAAAGGGAGGCGGTGGAGGGGCGGGCATCGTTAGGCACAGATTCGTTCCGGTTTGATCCGTCAACCACTTGCACGGGTTCTTGAGAGACTCCAGATCGTCCCGGTCCAGCACACCGCCAAGCGCCTGGATCACTGCGCTGCCGTCGACTTGAGTAACAAGGTGCACGTCCCTCTGAACAATGCAGGGGATGTTGGTATTACCGGTGGCTGGATCGTAACAGATATCCGCGCTTTCGCTCCGGCGGTCAGACAGAGCGACCTGCGAGGCGTCAAATGCATCAATGTTGAATCGGTAAAATTTCCCCGCTTCGAGAATGTTGCTTCCAACCCGTATGCTTGGTACCGGCGATAGGTCGGCACCCGCCACCCCATCGAAGCTCTGAATAGTCGAATCGGAGTCGTTCTGGATCGAAATCCGATAGCTTGCCGCCCCAGGAATGGGAGGAATCGAGATGGTAGGGCGGAGTAGCCCCGTGCTCGTATCAACACCGGTTGGCCCGCCCGCGGGAAGTTCAACAAGCCCGGCGGGCAGCGTCACCGTCGTTGAAACTGTCGTGACGCCGTCGTTCACAGTTATGAGGTAGTTGCCCGCCCTTTGTGCTGCGGGGATAAACTCAGGACCGATTGTGACGCTAAAGCCATCCAGCGTTGGGGTGTCACCTGGTGAAAGATACAGGCCTGACTGAAGGGGAAAAGGGCCAAACACGCCCGGCCGCTCGATGGCGACCTTGAGTGAGGCAATCCCATCGGCGTCCTCAACCGTAGCAGAGATAACTACGCCAACGGTTCCATCGGCCAGGGTTCTAAGCTGAACTCTTTCGTTCGATATGATTGGCGAAGCGCCGTAAGCGGCGCTGGTCAAACCGTATGGGGTTAAAACTAATAGAGCCGCTGCCACGATCAACTTGGTGACTCGTCGGCCAGGTAACCAGCGTTTATAGATCATTTTTTTCCTTTCTCGATTCTAGCTTCCCGGCGTGAATTTCAACAGATCATTTGTCAAGATACCCGGATTGTTGGAGCTCTCGGTGATGCGTTTAACGATACTCTTGGTCTCCGGGCTATAATAGAACGTCGATGTGCTGGTGTTTACGCCAGTCCGACCAACAGACCACTGTTCGGTTCTGACCAGCTTAAATACCTTGAATGAGCCGGCCGGCACCGTTATTTGCTCCTGTCCGACAACGGCGACTTCAACCGCCCTGCGCTGCTCTTGACGAGCACCCGCTGGTTTATTGATGAACTGATAATCCCATTTTTTTCCCATCGTGAGCGGGAATTTGAGATCCGGACGCCGCTCACTCTTGCCGACTACGCCCAACAATGTCTCCGCGGTGCTGTCCGGCTGGATTTCCAACTCCTTTTTCTGATCGCCATCCACCGCAAACACCTTTACTTTGCCTTGGGTGAAAACCAGCTCATAGATACCTTCGTTTTGATCCGTCGTACTGCTGACCTGGCCCATCCGTGAAATATTGATTCGCCAGGTATCGCCGTCTTTAAACACAGGTGCCGGGGCGGACTCCTGAGCTAAAGCCTCACTGCCTAACAGTCCAACCAAGAGCATCAACATCAAAAGACGCTTCATACTAAATCATCCTTTCCCGACGTTGCTCTGCCCATTCTCGATATTTCGATTCGCAGGAGCCGCGCGCGGCCAAGTCTTGAGTCAGGCTAAACTCTCATGATTCACCACCAAAAATCGGAGGCTTCTTGTTCTGCCCTCTTCCATCATGCGCGTTGGAACAAACGCACGATCACAAAAGCCGACAAAAGGTTTGTACAGCTCGACTGTGGAAATAGACGGATAGACGCGAAAATCTTACCGAGACGGTAACTTATTTAAGTATCGCGCGGAGTTTGCTGAGAATGCGGCTTTTCTGGGTGTAGACTGCAGGGACCGATGTCTTTAGCAGCTTCGCAACATCTGGCGGGGAAAGGTTTTGGCGAAAGCAAAATTGAATCAGCAGCCGGTCTTTTGGCGGCAGCGACTCGATCGCTTGGCTAAGCGCATTTAGCTGTTCGTCCGTTATCGCCGCGCAGTCTGTGTCATCGGGTTGCGCCAATTCGAGCGGTGCGTCGGCACGTGAAGTGACCCGCTTTCGCAGCTCGTCGATTGTCAAACGAGCGGCGACCATCCGGAGCCAGCTTGCCAGCGTGCAGCCGTTATCGCCGCGGAACTGCCGCAATTTTTTGAACTCGTCGGCAACGATGGCGAGAAAAAAATCTTGAAACAGGTCGTCGACCAAATCCGAGGTCGATTCAGCGTGATAGGTGACGAAGGTCTTTCGAATCGTGTGATAAACAAGAGGGGAATATTGTTGCACGAAAGCATCCCACGCCGCTTTGTCGCCGCGAATGCAACCGGTGATGAGAGATTGTTCTTGCGGAGTCATGCAATGTCTTTTGGCATCAGCATTCCCGCACCTAGCATAAATTTGCTTTTCGCCGCAAGACTAGGGTCGCCTGAGAGACGACCCTGGCCTTGACAACCCCTGGGGTCACCGTGAAATAGTCGGTCGTATTCCGAGAACCATAAACCAGTTCGCCAAATTCCATTAGGAGAATTTTTCATGGCAACTCCACCGAGCATCGGCTTAATCATTCCGTCGGCCAACCGGCTCACCGAACCGCAGTTTCACGCTTATCTGCCGAGCGGCGTCGAGGCCTATGTCACGCGCTTGCGCATGGCGGGGAAACATCGCAAGCCGCTCGAAATATTGAAGCCGGAATTGATTCGAGGCCGCCGAAGCGCTCTCCGACATCAAACCGAGCGTCATCGTGTTTCACTGCACGGCGAACTCGATGGAGAGCGGCTTGGCGCACGAAAAGGCGATCGTCGATATCATCGAGCAAGCCAGCGGCTGTCCGACCATCACCACCGCCCAGGCTCTGACCCAGGCGTTCGACCGCGTCGGCATCAAGAAACTCGTGCTGATCAGCCCTTATGTGCAGGCCACCAATCAGCTCGAAGTGAATTATCTGAGTGAGACCGGCTACACCGTGTTGCACGAGAAAGGGCTGGCGTTGGAATCACAAGCCTATTCCACGATCACGCCTGAGGAATGGAAAAAAGTCGTCAAAGAGAATCTGCGCGCCGATGCCGACGGCTATTTCTTGAGCTGTACGAATACCCGCATGATCGAAACGATCGCCGACTTGGAGCGCGATTTGGCTAAACCGGTGATCAATAGCAATCAAGCGACGATTTGGGCCTGCTTAAAAAAGATGGGAATTCATCATACCGACAACCGACTGGGCCGATTGTTCAGTTCAAATTAACCGCCAATGACGATTATCCTCTAGCGCCGCAATCAGCCTTTCTTTGAGCCCGGTGTTGCGAATCTCCACTCTGACGTTGCGGATCGCCATGCCGAGCGCCTTGTGGCTGCCGACGACGATGACGAGTTTCTTGCCGCGCGTCACTGCGGTGTAGAGAATGCTGCGGTAAAGCATGATGTAGTGCGAGGTGTGCAGCGGTAAGATCACCACGGGATATTCGCTGCCCTGGCTCTTATGGATCGAGGTCGCGTAGGCCAAACTTATCTCATCCCACTCATCGGCCTCGTATTCGACCACCCGCTCGTCGTAATCGACGCGAATCTTGCCATCCTCGCGGTCGATCGAGACGATTCGTCCGAGATCGCCGTTGAAAACCCCTTTATCGTAGTTGTTGCGCAATTGCATGACCTTGTCGCGCACGCGCAAAGTCATGCCGCCCCGCTCGATCGCTTGGCCGATTGGATTGAACAGCGTTTGCAGATCGCGATTGAGTTGAATCGTACCGAGCAAACCGCGATGCATCGGCGTCAGGAGTTGCACCGACTGGACGATATCCTCCGGCTGAACGCCGAGCCATTGCGGGATGCGCTCGCGCAACAGTTCCTTGATCGTCTCAAGTATGTCTTCCTCGCTCTCGCGGGCGATGAAATCGAAGTCGCGCCGCTCGCGCGCATCGGAGAACTGCAGATTTTGTCCCTGGAGGATTCGGTGCGCATTGACCACGATCAAACTTTGTTGGTCCTGGCGAAAGATGCGCCGCAGGATCGCCACCGGCACCGACTGCGAGTCGATCAAGTCCTTGAGCACGCTGCCCGGCCCCACCGAGGGGAGCTGATCCACGTCACCCACTAGAATCAAATGAGTGTGCGGTTCGATGGCCGCTAGCAAATGATCCATCAGCGCAATATCGACCATCGAGGCTTCGTCGACGATGATGACATCGACCTGCAGCGGGTTATCGGCGTTGCGCTGGAATCCGCCTTCGCGCGGCGTGTATTCGAGCAGGCGGTGCAGCGTGGCCGCCTCTTCGCCGGTGCTTTCGGTCATCCGTTTTGCCGCCCGCCCGGTTGGCGCGGCCAGCGCGAAGGTTACTTTGGCGCGCCGCAGGATCGCCAGCAGAGACATCAGCAAGGTTGTTTTACCCGTTCCCGGCCCGCCGGTGATGACGAAGACCTTCTCTTGCAAAGCGCGCCGCGCCGCATTGACCTGATCTTCATCGAGGGTGATCGGCAAATCGGAGAACAACGCACCGCTCAACAGATCGATGGCGCCGCGGCTGACCTGCTGATCTTTCTCCCAAGGTCGTGGCCGCCGCTCGCCTTGGAGAAACGACGGCGTGGTCAGAAGCCGGGCAATTGCCTGGGCCACGCGGTTTTCGGCCTCGAACAAATTCGCCAGATACAAGCGCGTGAGGTGCGGATCGCGCGCGCTCTGCAAAACCACCTCGCCGCGCTCGGCGAGTTTCTCGACTGCTATGTCAACGCGCTCATCGTCGACTTCGAGCAGTTGGCAAGCGCTTTTAGCCAACGCGCCTAAAGGCAGATAGCAATGGCCGCGTTCCGCGGATTCGCGCAAAACATGCAGAACGCCGGCTTGCACCCGCAACGGGAAATCGCCGCGAATACCGATATGGCCGGCGAGCCGGTCGGCAAGCAGAAAGCCGATGCCGTGCACCTGCTGGGCCAGCGCATAGGGATTTTCTCTCACCTGTGCAACCGTACCTGCGCCGTAAACCCGATAGATGCGCAGTGCCAGGGAAGCGCCGACGCCATGGCCCTGGAGAAACACCATGACATCCTGCATGCCGCGCTGGGATTGCCACGCCTCCATGATCCGACGCGCCCGCACTTCGCCGATGCCTTCGACATCGAGAATCCGCAGCGGTTCGTCGGATAACACCCGCAGCGTTTCGAGACCGAAGGCACCGACCAAACGCTTGGCGTACGTCGGCCCGATGCCCTTGATCATGCCCGAGCCTAAGTATTTTTCGATCCCTTCAAGAGTCGCCGGATCGACCTTGGTCCAATGGTCGACCTGAAATTGCAGGCCGTACCGCGGATGGCGCTTCCAGACGCCGGTGACTTTAATCTCTTCGCCTTCGGAAACAGGATACAGCACGCCGACCACGGTCGCCGCCGGTCCGCCGTCTTCGTCCAGGCGCGCCACCGTGTAGTGGCTCTCGGGATGCTGATAAGTGATCCGGCTGATAGTGCCTTGGATGGACGTGAGTTCGTTCTGTTTATCCGCCAAGAAATACTCCCTAGGGCGATCCTACTTGAAAGTGATCACAGCGTAAATCGCCCCCTTGCCTTTTCCGAGCGGGCCGCTAGAATTCTTGTCAACCTCCATGCCCACTCGCAGCCCGCGGCCACGCCAATACCGGTCGATTTGCTAGTATCGCCACCCTGATTTGCGCTTCGTTCAGCGATGCGAAGCCAATGAGGAGACGCCACCGATGACCCTAGAGAACTTTTGGTTTGAAGCGATTTTGATTCTTGCGTTGATTTTCGCCAACGGCTTCTTCGCCGCGTCGGAGATTGCCATGATCGCCATGCGCAAAAGCCGCATCGACGCGCTCCTCGACAAAGGCGTCCGATCCGCCGCGGCGGTGGCCCGGCTGAAAGCCGACCCGGATCGCTTCTTGGCCACCGTCCAGGTCGGCGTCACGGTCATCAGCTCGTTCGCGTCGGCGCTCGGCGGCGCCGCCGCCATCGGCTACTTGAAACCGCAGATCGCCGCTTTGCCGTTTGCTTGGGCGCCACGCTGGGCGGAAGCCATGGCACTGACCATCGTCGTCCTGCCGATCTCTTACTTCTCGCTGGTGCTCGGCGAACTTGTGCCCAAATCCCTCGCCTTGAGATTTTCCGAACAAATCGCTTGCGCGGTCGCCCGGCCCATCGAACTGCTCGCGCGATCCAGCGCGATCTTCGTCAAACTTCTTACCGGATCAAGCAATTTAGTGCTTAAACTATTTGGCGGCAAAGACGCCGGCGGCGCCAGTTTTATCTCCGCCGATGAAGTTAAATCGTTGATCCGCGAAGGCGCCGCCAAGGGCATCTTCAACGAGACCGAAAAGGAACTCATCCATAGTGTTTTCGAATTTACCGATACCCCGGTCAAAGCGGTCATGAAGCCGCGCACCGAGATTCACGCCCTCGAAGTGCATGCGTCACTGGCGGAAGTGGCGAAAAATTTCGTCGACAGCGGCTTTTCCCGTGTGCCGGTCTACGACGGCGACTTGGACAAAGTCATCGGCATTCTTTACTACAAAGATGTCTTTAAAGCCCTGCAAGAGGATAGCGACTTTCGCGTGCGCGATCATTTGCATCCCGCATTCTTCGTGCCGAGCACACTGCCCATCAGCGAACTGTTGAAACAGTTGCAACGGCGCCGCCTGGCCATGGCCCTGGTGGTCAACGAATTCGGTGAGATCGAAGGCATCGCCACTCTCGAAGACCTGGTCGAGGAGATCGTCGGTGAGATCCGCGACGAATACGACCGCGAAGAACGGGGCCCTGTGGAGCGCCTGCCCGACGGCTCCATGGTGATCGCCGGCTCGGCGCTGCTCAAGGACCTCAAAACCGATTTTGCACTGCCATTCGAAGAATCGCCGGACTATCACACACTCGCTGGCCTCATGCTGGCGCGGTTGAAAAGAATTCCGCGCGGCGGCGAATGGATCGATCAAAACGGCTACAAACTCACTATCGTCGACATGGAAGGCCGGCGCATCGTCAAAATCAAAGTCGAGGAAAACAAAACCGCCTAGCGTGCTGCGGCAATCGAGGATTGGACCGCATCACTCCATGCTTCAGTAGCAGCGAATTTCTATTTCATTACCTTCAGGATCGAGAAAATACACCGAAGTCGCCTGTCCCCGCGCGCCCCAACGCGACACCGGTCCCTCGCGAATCGCGATTCGGTTTGTCTTCAAGTCTTCGAGGACGCCAGCAAAGTCAACAGCATCAACGACCAAACAAACATGATTGAGATTGCCGTCGACCTTCTCCGTAATCGAGCGACCGTCGAAAGTCTTGCGCGGGAAAAGATCGATGATCGTGTCGTCGTTGATGCGAACGGACGGAAAACCGACTTTGCCGGACTTAAATAGTTCCACCCGCTCGCCCGTCAAGCCCAAGACTCCGGTGTAAAACTGCAACGCCCGATCAATGTCGCCGACGTTGAGTACGATATGATCAAGCGTGGTAATTCTGAATTTGCCCATAATCCAACTCCTTTCGCCTGCGCCGGTAGATTCTGGCGACTACACCGGGAGCGCCGCCAGCTCGTTCAATACAGCCCGTAATTCCTTCGGCGTGCCCACCGTGATGCGCAAGCAGTCGCGCAGACCCGGCGTGTCGAAGTAACGCACCAAAATCTTTCGTCGCTTCAGTTCCTCGTAAACCGGTTTGAGATTTTTGTCGCGCTGGCGCGCCAGAATGAAATTGGTGTGGGACGGGTAGACCTGATAGCCCAAGCGCTTGAGCCCATTGGCGAGCCGCTGGCGGCTGCGCTGAATGCGTGCGGCATTGCGTTTCATCCAGGCCAGGTCTTCGAGCGCCGCGGTGCCGGCGGCGATGCTCATGCGATCGAGGTTATAAGAATCGCGCACCTTGTGCATGCCGGCGACAATCTCCGGTGATGCAAAGGCAAGACCGATGCGCATGCCGGCGAGTGAAAACGACTTCGACAACGTCCGCAGCACGATCAGGTTGGGCAAGTGCGGGATCAGCGGAATCGCCGAGGCGCCTTCACTGGCGGCGAAATCGACATAGGCTTCGTCGACCACGAGTATGCCGGCAACCTCGCGGGCGAGCTTGGCGATTTCCGGCAACGGCACCAGCGTCCCGGACGGCGCATTGGGATTGCAGAGAATCGTCAGCGGCGCGTCTTGCCGCGCCAGCTCTTCCGGCACGGCAAAATCTTCCGGGAATGGCACTCGAACAGCGACTCCCGCTTGGATTTCGACCAAGGTATCGTAAAGCGAATAGGTCGGTGTCGCATAGGCAACCCGGTCGCCGACTTCGACGAAGCATCGCAGGATGATCGACAGCAGCTCATCGGAACCGTTACCGGCCATGATAGTTTCTTTTTTGATCCCATAGGCGGCAGCCGCCGCAGCGCAGAGACTATCGCTCATCGGCTGCGGATAGAGACGCAGCGAAGCGCCGATCTCCCTACGCAATGCGGCGTAGACTTTGGGCGATGGTGGATACGGATTTTCGTTGGTGTTGAGTTTGATGAAACCATCGTCGCCCGGCTGTTCGCCCGGCACGTAGCCCGACATCAACTGGATGTTGCTACGAAAGTAATTGGCCATGACGCCGGATTCTAACGACAGCCTAGCGGCATTTCAAATCCCTGCATGGGACAATACGGTCTTATGAATGCGCGATTTTGCCGCCGGCGTCATCCGAACAGAAACGAAGGCGTTCAGACTCCCACGAAGACATTTTTGTCCAGCAATTCCCGAATATGTCCAGAAATCATCTGTCTTGCAGTAGTCTTTGCTAAATTGCTCTTTCGGGATAATCATAACTATCTGATTTTTAACGACTCTAGTTTCTATCAATGGCATGTTTTTGGCTATGCTTCTTGCGCGAAGCGACAGCTGTACATCCAATGATGAGGATTTACCCAGCGTTTGGCTAAGCGCGGGCGGTATTTATGGACACACCCAAATATCAAAAGAGCGATCCGGCGATTCTTCTGCTAAACGAGATAGACATCCTGTTGGCGCAGACTCGCCTGATGGAGCTCTACCTCAAGCAAGCGCAGGCCACCGCGGCGAATGAAAAAGCGCGCCTTCATGAGAACTATGAATCCGAGCTGGCAATCCTGCGCGCCGATCTCGCCGCCAAAGAAAAACAACTGCAAGAGCGCCCAGTCGTCGCCGTCGACCGCAATCTGAGCTCAACCGTCGAGCAGCTCCAGCGCGAGCTCAACGAGAAACAACAGCTCCTATCCGGACATGAGGCCGGACTCCAGCGCTCCAGTAGCGAAATCATCGCGCTGCAAAACCGCATCAACCAGCTCGAAGGCGAGAATAACGCGGCCGTGCGCGCCGCCCGCGAGACCAACGCGATCAGGGAAAGCCTTAGCGCGGAGATCGCTGCTCTCAATCAAGAATTGGCGAAAAACCGACGCGAGTTTCACCAACAGCAACTGGCCGGGCGGGAAATCGAAAGCGGCCTGCGCGAACAGTTGCAGCGGCTGGAAAACCAAGTCGCGGAGCACCAAGCCAACGCCTTCGGCACCGCCGATGAGTTGCGCAAGGCTCAACAAGAGATCGCGGCGCTGCGCCAGCATCTGGGGTCGCTCGAAGCGCTCCAAGATGAGCTGCAAGCGAACGCGGCGCGCGAACTCGAACAGGCGCGTGGCCGTTTTGAAAGCGAATTGGTGAGCCTGCGCACCACCCTGGCCGAACGCGACCGCACGGTCGTGGAGAGCCAGACCTCATTGTTGGAAATCGAGCGCGGCCTGAGAAGCGAGATCGCCACACTGCGCAACGAGCTGGAGCAAAAACAAGCCTATCTGGCGGTTCGTGACGACGAATTGCGCGCCGCCGGGACACAGATCGCCGCCCTCCAACAGCGAGTTGCCGATCTAGAATTGGCGCACCGCCAGGCCGCGGCCGCCGGCGCAGAGATCGATAGTATTCGCCGCGCCCTGGCCGAAGAGGTGGCGAATCTTCAGCATGAAGTTGAGGTCAAGGAAAAAGAACTGACGCACCGCTACGAAGCGGTAACCGCCGTCGAGCTCGCCTTGCACGGGCGCATTCAGGCGCTGCAACAGGAACTCGCCCGCGCGCATGAAGCCTCGACCGCCCATGAAGCGGAGCTGCAAAGCCACCGCGCCGAGACCGCTGCCCTGCAAAGCCGCATCGTTGATTTGGAACGCGCTCAATCCGACATCAGTCTGCTCGATAGCGCCCGGCAGCAACTGGAAAACGATCTCATTCGCCTGCGCGCCGACTTGGCACAGAAGGAGTACCTGCTGGCCGGGCGAGAGCGGGCCATCGGTGAAATCGAAGCAAACTTAGGCGCGGAAATCGCCACCCTGCAACAGCAGCTGGAGCAAGAACGCAGCGCTGCTGCAAGCGCCAATGACGAAGTACGCCAAGCTCACGCCGCGCTCGCCGCGACGCGCGAACAACTCGCGGCCCAGCTGGCCCAAAAAGAAAACGAAATTGACGATCTGCGCGCAAGCGCCAGCAAGGAAACCGAGCAGCTGTCACACCGTGTTGGCGAGTTGGCGCAACAACTTTCCGAGCGTGAGCGCCACGTCGCCGACCTCGACGCGCGCTTGCGCGCAGAAATTGAGGCGCTACACCAGCAATTGGCGCGAGAACGGAGCGCCGCCGGTCACGCCCAGGAAGAGCTGGTTCAACGCCAAGCCGAATTCGCGGCAGCCCGTGAAGCACTCGCCGTCCAGCTCAAAGTCAAAGACAGCGAAATCGACAGCCTGCGCGCAAACGCCGCAGGCCAAACCGAAGAGCTGGCCAAGCAGGTTGACGACTTGCGATTGCAACTCGCTGAGCGTCAACGGAGCGCCGCCGATCTCGAAGCGCGCCTGGGCGTGGAAATTGCCACGCTGCACCAGCAGCTGGCGCAAGAACGCAACAGCGCGACAACGGCTAGCAAGGAGCTTCTACAATCCCATGCTGAGCTCAATGCAACCCGCGAACGACTCGACGCTCAGCTCAAACTCAAAGATAACGAAATCGACAGCCTGCGCGCAAACACTGCAAAACAAACCGAACAGCTGTCCCAGCAAGTTGAAAACTTGCGGTTACAAGTCGCTGAGCGTGAACGCGCTTTCGCTGACCTCGAAGCGCGCCTGGGCGTGGAAATCGCCACGCTGCACCAGCAGCTGGCCCAGGAACGCAGCTCTGCTGCGAGCGCCGGCGACGAAGTACGCCAAGCCCATGCCGAGCTCGCCACGAGCCGTGAAGCCCTCGAAGCCGAGCTCAGACAAAAGGATAACGAGATCGAAGGCTTGCGCGCAAGCGCCACCGGTCAGAGCGAACAACTGTCCAACCGGGTCAACGAGCTCCAGCTACAATTGGCCGAGAAACAGTTGTTGGCCGACAGCCGGGCTAACGAAATCGGCGACCTAAGAACGACCGTCAGTCAACTGAGCGAGCAGCTCAGCGAAAAAGACGACCATTATGCGCAGGCTCTGGGCCTCTGGCAAAACACCGAGGCCCAACACAACAACCAGATCGCTCAGTTAAGCGCCGCACGCGAAGAGCTCTCCCGCGCCCAGACCGCGTTGGAGGTTCAGCTCGACCAGGCACGCGGCGCCAACGCCGGCCTGCGTGGCGAACTCCAAGAAGCGAAAAACCGTACAGCCGAAATTGAAGAGCTTCTGCAAAGCAGTGAAGCCGCCAAGGCGGCGATCGATTCCGATCACGCCCGATTGCGCAGTTCTCTCAAAGAGATCGAAACGCTCCATGACAGGAGCAAGGCGGAGGCTGCCAGCGAACTCGCGGAGGTGCGCAAAGCCTTGGAAACCGAACTCACTGAGCTGCGCGGCGAGTTGCAGCAAAAAGCCTGGTCGCTGGCACAGCAGCAGGCGAGTGTCGAAAACCTCGCACAGGTCCACCGCGAGCAAATCCGAAAATTGGAAGCGCGGCTAAGCGAGTCACAACCGGTCACCGAACGGCAGACTCGCGAACTGGAGCAAGCTCTCAGTCAAGCTGACGCCTCGCAGCAGCAGGTCGAAGAACTCCGTGCCGAACTGCGGCAAACCCAGGCTGCCGGCGCTAGCCAAGTTGAACAGATTCGCCAGGAATACGCGGTTCGTTTGGACAGCGCCAACGCCTTGCTGGCCGCCAAGTCGGCGGAGTTGGCCAAGAGCGGCGCGGTACGGGCCAACGTCGAGGAAAGCCTGCGCGCCGAGATCACCCGCCTCAATAACGAAATGCACTCGCGCACGGCGGCGCTGCAAAGCCGTGAGGATGAACTCGACCGCCTCCGCGCGGAAATGACGGCGGTTCAGAATCGCATCATGCAGTTGGAATCGTTCACCGCGCGCACCGAAAGCGAAGCGCGCGAAATCAGCCAGGCCAAATCTAGTCTGGAGAGCGACCTCGCGAGCCTGCGCGACGAGCTACAACAGAAATCCGCGGCCGCAATGAAACAACAATCGGCCATCGATGACCTGGCCGCGCGTCATCGCAGCCAGGTTGAACAACTTGAAGCCAATCTGAGCGAAATTCAAAGGTCCAGTGAAGAACGGCGGCGGGAAATCGACCAGGCGCAAGCGCAAATCTCCCTATTGCAAGGCCGCGTCGAAGAACTGCAAGCCGCGTTGCAGCAGGGTGAACTAAGCGCCAACAGCCGGACCGAACAACTGCGCCAAGAATATCAAGCGCGGGTCGATGCGCTCAGCCACGAGCTCGCCGATAACGCCGCCCAGCTTCACGACCGCGTCGGCATTAGTTCCGACATCGAGCAGGCGCTCCGTAGCCAGATCGACCGGCTGATCGGCGAAGCCCAAGAACGCAATCAAATTCTGCATAACCGCAACGACGAGTTGGTGCGGGTTAAAGGTGAACTGGACAGCTTGAGCGAGCGCTTCACGCAGCTGCAGACAAACGCCATTCAAGCCGAAAGCAGTGCCAGCGACGATGCCGAGCGCATGCGTACGGAATACCAGGCGCAATTGGCCCTGCTGCAAGCCGAACTCAGTCAAAAAGAATGGGCTCTGGAAGAGCGCCAGGCGATCATTGCCGGGATAGAGCAAGAACATCGCCAACAAATCGAATCCTTGCGCCAACAGCTTGCGGAGAAGGAACACCCAGCCGCACCGGTCGACGGCGCATTTGTCATGGGCGAACCTAACTTGACCGAGGCACAGCGGGAACAATTGCGCAAACTCGATGACCTGGCCAAAGCGGTCCGCTCCGGCGACGATACCAGCTATCCAGCGCCGTCAGGACGGCGTTGGCAAAGCGGTTTTGGCTGGAAACGGCGCTGGCGCTCATAGCACCTTCGAGAATATGCCGTAGCAACCGCAAGGCGATCGAACCGTGACGCAAAAACAGCAGCAAAGCGAAGGACGATGATGATACAAACAGAACGGGTAACCAGTGGGATCAAGGGCTTGGACCCATTGATCGAAGGCGGCTTTCCCAAGGGTCGTTCGATTCTTGTGACCGGCGAGCCGGGAACCGGCAAGACCATCTTCGCCCTGCAGTTTCTCGCCGAGGGACTGGCGCGCGGTGAGAAAGGTGTCTTCGTTACCGCCGACGAAGGCCCGCTGGACATCCTCGAACAGGCGGCTTCCCTCGGTTGGGACTTCGAGCGCTATGTCGAGACCAAAGAGTTGGCGATCCTTAACGCCGGGACTTACTTGAGTTCGCTTCCCGGTACCGGCCGCGAACGCCAGATCGACCTGCAAAAAGCGGTGAGCGACTTGGCCGCCTTCGTCAATCAAGTCAGTGCCGAGCGTTTGGTCCTCGATCCCGCCGGACCGTTTGTCCTATTGCGCGACGTCGCAACACGGATCCAGGATCAGAGCCGCTTACTGATCAAATTGCTGCGTTCTTCGATGGCCACCACCAACGTTCTCACTTCCTACGCCGTGCCGCGAACCGGCGAGCGCAGCATGCATGGCGTCGAAGAATATATGGTCGCGGGGGCCATCGTCCTGGAAATGATTTGGCGCAACGATGGCCAGCTGGCGCGCAGCCTGATCGTCGAAAAAATGCGCTGCACCAACGTCAAGCCGACGCAATTGGAGTTCGACATCGTCAAGGGCGAAGGTTTAGTGATTCAGCCGACACGTTAGCCGGTCGCGGGACATCTTTCCCTATGAGCAACGAGCGAATCTCCACCGGCATCGCCGGCTTGGATACATTGCTGAATGGTGGGTTCAACCGCGGACGCACGTATCTGTTCGCCGGCGAAGCGGGCACGGGCAAAACCATCGCCTGTTTGCAGTTCGTCGCAATTCGCCTGAAAGAGGGCGATAAGGCGGTCTACGTTACCGTCGATGAGCGGCCTTCGGAGATCTTGGAGTCCGCCGCAGCTTTGGGCTGGAACCTGCAACCCTATATCCAAGACAAACAATTGATCGTCCTCGACGCCGCGCCTTATTTCGGCGCCCGCGGCGGCGGCGAAAAAGGCATCGATCCACAAAAAATCGTCGCCGATCTTGGCAACTATGTCAGACGGTTGGGCGCGACGCTGCTGATTATCGATCCGGTAACACCGTTCATCCTCCCCCCGGACGTGACCAGTCCACCACAGGACCAAGCGCGCTCGCTGATTCAATTGGTGCAAACTCAAATCGGCGTCACCAACCTTTTCACCGCGCAGCGCTGCCCCGACGGCGCGCAGAGTGCCACTGTTGGGATCGAAGAGCATCTCGCCGCTGGCGTGTTAATCTTTAAGATGACCGAAAGCGCAGCCGGCTATGAGCGCACCGTGACCGTTAAGAAAATGCGCGGTGTCGCCATCACACCCGTAAAACATAAGTTCACGCTGCAGCAGGACCGGGGAATTGTCATTGACCGGCCCGAATCGGCGCCGGCTGCGGCAAGTTCACCGGCGCCGATGTTCGAATACTTCGATCCAACCAAGCCGCGAAACTAGCGGCCGGCAAGCGCTTAAATTTCCCCCGGGTTGCGGCTACTCCCAGTGCCGATAGTTTTCTTGACACTCCGCCCAACGATGCTTAACTTCCGACGAACAGAGACGTTGTCGTAACTGTCAAGCCGACACGAAACCGAGAAATCCCGATTTCGTAAGTAGGCGACAAGACTAAGTCCTTTGCTAAACTCAGGATTGCAGGTAGCGGAGTTCTCGCCATTGCGACGAGGTCTCAGCAGCGGAGAAATATATGCGTTTAGAAAAACTAACCACCAAATCCCAAGAAGCATTGCGCGAAGCCCAATCCCTTGCCGACAAGCGCAACCACCAGGCCCTCGACGCCGAACACCTGCTTTTTTCACTGTTAGGACAGAAGGAAGGGGTGGTCTTGTCGTTGCTGCAAAAACTCGGCGTGCCGCTGACCCAGTTGACCGACCGGCTGCAAAAGGCCCTGGACCGCCTGCCCCAAGTGACCGGCACCAGCGGGCAAAGCTATATCACGCCACGGCTCAAGAAAATCATCGAAAGCGCCGAAGCCGAAGCGGAAACACTAAAAGACGATTATGTTTCCACCGAGCATTTGCTCCTCGCCATGGTGCAAGACACAGGTGAAACCGGTAAAGTTCTCAAAGAGCTAGGCGCGACCCGGGATAAAATTCTCGGCGCCCTGGTCAGCATTCGCGGCTCCCAGCGCATCACCGATCCGAATCCAGAAGAAAAATATCAAGCGTTGGAAAAGTACGGCCGCGACCTCACCGACCTGGCGCGCAAGGGCAAGCTCGATCCGGTGATCGGCCGTGACGATGAAATTCGCCGGGTCATCCAAGTGTTGTCGCGCCGCACCAAGAACAATCCGGTGCTGATCGGCGAACCGGGCGTCGGCAAAACCGCCATCGTCGAAGGCCTCGCGTTGCGCATCGTCAACGGCGATGTGCCCGAAGGATTGAAGGACAAAAAGCTGATCTCTCTGGACCTCAGCGCCCTGGTCGCCGGGGCAAAATTTCGCGGCGAGTTTGAAGACCGGCTCAAAGCCGTATTGAAAGAAGTCACCGAAGCCAACGGCCAGATCGTGTTGTTCATCGATGAGCTGCACACGCTGGTTGGCGCCGGCGCGGCCGAAGGCGCCATGGACGCGTCGAACATGTTAAAGCCGGCGTTGGCGCGCGGCGAGCTGCGCTGCGTCGGGGCGACAACCCTGGACGAATACCGCAAACGAGTGGAAAAGGATCCGGCGCTGGAACGGCGCTTTCAACAAGTCTACGTCGGCGAGCCTTCGGTTGAAGACACCATCGCCATCCTGCGCGGCTTGAAGGAACGCTACGAAGTCCATCATGGCGTGCGCATTACCGACCCGGCGATCATCGCCGCGGCGACGTTGTCGCACCGCTATATCAGCGACCGCTTCTTGCCGGACAAAGCCATCGATTTAATCGATGAAGCAGCCTCGCGATTGAGAATTGAAATCGACAGCATGCCCATCGAGATCGACGAGGTCGAGCGCAAAATCATGCAGCTGGAAATCGAACGCCAGGCGCTCAAG
This sequence comes from uncultured delta proteobacterium, assembly GCA_963816145.1. GTDB lineage: Bacteria > Desulfobacterota > Binatia > UBA9968 > UBA9968 > DP-20. The sequence continues at coordinate 172,818 of CAWFJP010000013.1, read as the reverse complement.
CGTGAAGAGGACAAAGCCTCGAAGGAGCGCTTGGCTCACCTCGAACAGGAAATTCACAATTTGAAAGAGACTTCGACCGGCCTCAAAGCCCATTGGCAGAATGAAAAAGCGGCGATCCAACAGCTGCGCGCGATCAAAGAAAAGATCGAAGCGACCAAAATCGAAGAACAAAAAGCTCAACGGGTAGGCGATCTCAACAAGGCCGCCGAGCTGCGCTACGGCACCTTGAGCCAACTGCAGAAAGAAAGCGAAGCCGTCAATCGGAAACTCGCCGAATTGCAAACCCATCAAAAGATGCTCAAGGAAGAAGTCGACGCCGAGGACATCGCCGAAGTGGTCGCCAAATGGACCGGCATTCCAGTTTCGAAGATGCTCGAAGGCGAGGTGCAGAAGCTGCTCAAGATGGAAGACCGGTTGAAGCTCCGCGTGGTCGGCCAGGAAAATGCGATCATCGCCGTGTCCAATGCTGTGCGCCGAGCCCGCGCCGGCCTGCAGGATCAGAATCGGCCGATCGGCTCGTTTATCTTTCTCGGACCTACCGGGGTCGGTAAAACCGAACTTTGCCGGGCATTGGCCGAGTTTCTCTTCGACGACGAACAGGCGATGGTCCGCCTCGATATGTCGGAGTATATGGAAAAACACTCCGTATCGCGGCTGATCGGCGCCCCTCCAGGCTACGTCGGCTATGATGAGGGCGGACAACTGACCGAAGCGGTGCGCCGCCGGCCTTACTCCGTGGTGCTCTTCGATGAAATCGAGAAGGCCCACCCCGACGTGTTCAATGCGCTCTTGCAGGTGCTCGAAGACGGCCGCATGACCGACGGCCAGGGACGCACCGTCGATTTCAAGAATACCGTCATCATCATGACTTCGAATCTCGGCAGCCAGTTCATACAAGAACTGGGCGGCAAAAAAGATCGCAAGCAGATGGAACAGCTCGTCGGCAACGCCCTGCGCGAAGCCTTCAAGCCGGAATTTTTGAACCGGGTCGACGAGACGATCATTTTTAGCAGCCTCGGCCGCGACGAGATCAAGTCGATCGTCGACATTCAGCTCAAGCGGTTGCGCCAGAACTTGGCAAACCGCAAGATGGCCTTGGAGATCGCCGAGCCGGCCAAAGCCTTGCTCGCCGAAAAGGGTTACGATCCGGTGTACGGCGCGCGCCCGCTCAAACGCACGATTCAGCGATTGATTCAGGACCCGCTGGCGGTTAAGATCCTTGCCGGGGAGTTCAAGGAAGGCGACACCGTGAAAGTGGAGGTCGAAGACGACGAGCTAGCGTTCACCCACGGTCAGCCGGCGGCAAGCACCGAGACGTTGGAGCAGAGGACCCTGCATTGAGTCCAGCGGCGAAAAAGATCCCCATCGGCCTAGCGAAAGTCCGCAAAGACCTGCCGCCGCCGGGGAAAATCTTGCAGAACAAGAAAGACGTTTTGCGTAAGCGCGCCAAAGCTGGGTTGCGCCGCGAGCTCAAAGAGCAACTGAGCGACGGCGACTGACAAATTTCTTCTGAAAACTGACCATCAGAAGAGGGGGCAGCCGATATCGACTGCCCCCTCTTCATTTTTTTAGATTCATGGCCGACTCAAGCGTTAGCGACGATCAGAAGCGCCACTCCCGGTTGGTGCTTTATCAAGTTTCACTAGGGCTGGCCTTGGTCGCGATCAACCATCGCGCGATTCAGATTGCTTTGCCCACCCTGACCCATGTTTTTCGCACCGACCTGTCATTTATTCAGTGGGTACTCCTGGTCTACGACCTCTGCGTCATCGGTCTGGTACTGACACTGGGACGGCTAGGCGATCTGTTCGGCCGTAAATGGATCTATATTTTTGGCTTTCTGACCTTTGTCGCCGGCTCGGCGCTGTGCGGCGCGGCACAATCGTCAACTCAATTGATTTTGTTCCGCGTCCTCCAAGGCATCGGCGGCGCCATGATCATGGCCAACGGCCGCGCCCTGGTCACGGTCAATTCGCCGGTGTCCGAGCGCGGCAAAGCGTTGGGGATAACTTCAATGGCTTTTCACGTCGGCTACATCACCGGGCCGACGCTGGGCGGTTTCATCATCGATGCCGCGGGCTGGCGCTGGGTGTTTTTTTTGACCATTCCGCTGGGCTTGGCCTGCGCCTATTTCGGCTGGAAAATTCTCAAAGAACGGCCCGCCAGCGAAACTCATGTCCAAGTAGACTTCGCCGGCGCCGCCTATCTGCTGCTGACCAATATCTGTTTCCTCTACGCGCTTAATCGGTTGCCCCACCGCGGCGCCCAAGACAGCCTCGTCATCATCTTCTTCGTCGTCGCCGCAGTGACGCTCTATCTCTTCATTCGCGCCGAGCAAAAAGCGCCGACGCCGATCCTGAGCCTGTCGCTGTTTCGCAACCGGTTGTTCACCGCGGCCAATCTCAGTCTGTTCTTTCTCACGTCCTCACAATCCGCAGTCAGCGTGTTGATTCCTTTCTATTTGCAAAACCTCATGGGCTTCACGCCGACGCAAATGGGCTGGATCTTGATCGGCGGTTCAGTCGTGATCATCGTGTTAGCCCCGGTTGCCGGCCGCTTGTCGGACCGTTTCGGCTCGCGAATTCTCTGCACGGTCGGCGCCGCGATCATGATCGTCGGACAATACTTGATCGGCTCGCTGACTTTGCACTCCACGATCTTCCAAATGATCATGCCGCAAATCTTGATCGGCGTGGGCTGGGGGCTATTCAACTCACCCAATCAGAGCGCAATCATGAGCACGGTGCCGCGCGACAAGGTCGGCGCCGCCTCTGGCATGACGCTGACCACCGGCAGAATCGGCGGCGCGATGGGCATCGCTATCTCCGGCGCGGTGATGACCTTCGCATTGGGTGCCAACGGTCTCACCCCTGAGCAGATCGAGTCGCCAGCCAGTTGGGCGGCAGCGCCGGAAGTATTTTTGCAATCCTTCAGGTACACGACCCATTTGATCACGGCCATCGGCATCCTGTCGGTCGTATTCGCCGCCATGCGCGGCGCGCGCAAAGATTAGCCAACCACGCGATGAATCCGCCAACCGAATCCAGTCAAGTAACCCACTCCAAGCGCGCCGCGAATTTGATCTTGCTGAGCGTCTGTCTCGGCCAGGCCCTGGTCGGCCTCGATCAGCGCGCTATCACCGTCGCCCTGCCGACCTTGGCAAAAATTTTTGCCACCCCATTCACAACCATCCAATGGACTATCCTGGTTTACGATCTGGTTTTAATCGGTCTGATCATCACCATGGGCCGGCTTGGCGATCTGTTCGGCCGGCGCCGTTTTTACACACTCGGTTTTGTAATTTTCGTCACCGCTTCGGCGATCTGCGGCCTCACTCAAACCACCGGACAGTTGATTTTTTTCCGCGCCGTGCAGGCGATCGGCGGTTCGATGATCGCGGCCAACGGCCGCGCCATCGTGTCGGTCAACTTGCCGGTGGAAGACCGGGGCCGGGCCCTCGGGCTCACATCGACCGCGTTTCATGTCGGCTTTCTCACCGGCCCTTCGCTCGGCGGCTTTCTGATCGACAGCATCGGCTGGCGTTGGATCTTCTATATCAATTTGCCGTTCAGCCTCGCCGGAGCTTTTCTCGCTTGGAAAGTCGTGCCCGAAACCCGCATGGCCAAAGCGGCGGGTGCGAAGAGCAGTCCCATCGACGTTCCGGGCGCATTGCTGCTGCTGTTAACCAACGGACTATTTATTTACGCCATCGACCAATTGCCGCGCGGCGGCTGGCGCCATCCGAACTTTCTTATTAGCTTCGCCTGCGCCATCGTCGCAGGGATTTTCCTACTGCGGGTCGAAGCTAAGTCAAGACTGCCGATCCTGACGCTGTCGATGTTCCGCATCCGCCAGTTCAGCGCCGGCGTCATGAGCCTATTTCTGATCGCCGCCACGCTCTCGGCGATCAATTTTTTGCTGCCGTTTTTTCTCCAGAACCTGTTAGGGTATACGCCATCGCAAGTGGGCTGGATCATCGTCGCTGATTCGGTGATCATCATGATCATGGCGCCGATCGCCGGCGCGCTTTCCGATCGCCTGGGCTCGCGGCTGCTGTGCACCATCGGCGTTGCCGTGATCGCCGTGGCGCAAATTTTTCTCGCCACCCTCGACCTCCATTCCTCGCTGGTGCGCATCATGTTGCCGCTGGTCATTTGGGGGATCGGCTGGGCGCTCTTCAATGCCCCGAACCAGAGCTCGATCCTCGGCGCCGTGAGTCAAGAGCGAATCGGCGCCGCCGCCGGTATGATCGCGACCACGGCGCGCACCGGCGGCGCCATCGGCGTGGCCTTATCGGCGACACTCTTCGGCTATCTTCTCAACGCCGCCGGCTTGACCAGTAGTCAGGTCAATTCCCCCGAAGGCTGGCGCGCCGCGCCGGAAATTTTCATGCGCGGCTTCTCCACCACCATCTTCGCGCTCAGCTGCTTCACCGTTCTGGCGGTCTTTTCCTCCGCCGTGCGCGGCACGCGCAAAGAGAATTGATCGCGCAGGAGCGAATTTAAAGGTTTTGAACGATTCCGAGCGGCCAATTCCCTTGACACCAGCCGGCCGGCTCTCCTACTCTCCGATCCATAGTTCGCTGGAGGAGGCATTATGAAATTGTCGACAAAGCTCGCCTCGGTTGTGTTCGTCGCCCTCCTCGCTGGTCAAGTGTTCGTGTCGAAGTCATTTGCGGCTGACGCTCAAAGCATCCGCATTGTCTACAACGCCCTCGGCGGCTCCATGGCGCCGCTATGGTTGGGGCAAGAACTCGGCCTGTTCGCCAAGCATGGCTTGCAACATAATTTGAACTATCTCGCCGCCACCACTTCGGTGCAAGCCATTGTCGCCGGCAGCGAGGATATCGGCATGGTCGGCAACCAATGCATCGATGTCGCCCTCGAGGGCGCGGATACCATCTACGTCGCCGGCAACATCAACCGATTCGTCTTCCAACTCTTCGGCGATCCGGCGATCAAAACCGTGCAAGATCTCAAAGGCAAAACCGTCGCAGCTACCCAGGCCGCCGCATCCACCGACTATGCGACACGCATTGTATTGCGCCGTTTCGGTCTGGTCCCGGATAAAGATGTAAAAATTCTTTTCACCGGCAGCATGCCGGCTTTAGTCACCACGGTGAAATCCGGCAATGCCGCCGCCGGCCTGATGTCGGCACCGACGACTATCCAAGCCCTGGAGTTGGGGTTGAAGCCGATTCTCAATGTCACCGAGTTGAATATACCCTTCGTCTTCGTCGGCGTCTGCACGACGCGCAAGATGATTCAACAGAAGCCCGATCATATTCACCGTTTTCTCAGAGCCTATATCGAAGCGCTGGCGATCATTCGTAGCGACAAAGAGACCACCTACAAAGCCATAGGCAAATTTTTGAAAACCGATAACCGCCAGACTTTAGAAAGTATTTACGACGACTATGGCAGCGCTTATCAACGTGTGCCGCTGATAACACGCCAGGAAGTCCAAGCGGTCCTCGATGTCGTCAAAAGTCCCAAGGGCGTCCAGGCCAAACCGGAGGTTTTCTACGACAACTCTTTCGTGCAAAAGATCGACGCCGCCGGTTTCATCGACGGGCTCTACAAACGATGATGAGAGAATGTTCACCACGAAGAACACGAATGTAAGAGAAGAAAGATTTTAGAAGATTGCTTTGTCCGAGCTTCGTGTCCTTCGTGGTTAAACATCAGCCAAAATGTCTTGGTACCTCCACATCGACATGGACGCCTTCTATGCGTCGGTCGAACAGGCCCTCGATCCGAGCTTGAAAGGGAAACCGGTGATCGTCGGCGGCCGCAACGGCCGCGGCGTGGTGACCTCAGCGTCATACGAGGCGAGAAAGTTCGGGGTTCATTCGGCCATGCCGGGCTTTCAAGCCAAAAAGCTTTGCCCGCAAGGAATCTTTTTGCCCAACCGGCGCCGAACTTATGGAGAATGCTCCGCCAAAGTCTTCGCCATCCTCGAACAGTATTCCCCCGCAGTGCACAAGCTGTCCATTGACGAAGCGCTCGTCGATCTCACCGGCACCGAGCGGCTCCTCGGTCCGCCGCTCAAGATCACCGACAAGATCATCCGGCAAATTGAACAAGAGGTGGGATTGCCTTCATCCGGCGGTTTGTCGACTCATCGCGTCGTCGCCAAGATCGCCGCGACTTTGGCAAAACCCCATGGTCTCATTTACATTCCGGCTGGCGCGGAAATTAATTTTCTCTCGCCGCAGAAGGTAGAAACGATCCCTGGCGTCGGCCCCAAGACCCAAAAAACCATGCTCCAGCGCGGCATCAAGACCATCGGCGATCTGCTCGCCAGACCGGAACTGGCGGCGCGCTATCTCGATCTCAGCGAAACCGCGGAACACCATCGCCACCATAATCATTCCATCGGCAACGAAACAACCTTGAGCGCGCCTCTTAAGACCATCACGGCAATGGAACAAGTGCTCTGGGAGTTGGTCGAAGAAGTCGGCGGCCGGTTGCGCCGTGAAGAACTGTTCGCGCGCTGTTTGACGGTAAAGATTCGCTACAGCAATTTCCAGACAATCACGCGATCGCGCACGCTGGCCGCGCCCACTTGCTTCGACAAGGAAATCTTTCAGGCGGTGCGCGATTTACTGCGTCAGAATATTACTCAGGGCCGCGCCGTGCGCTTATTGGGTGTCAGCGCCAGCGCGCTGCAAGATTCGGGCTGGCAGGAACCGTTGCTCGATGGCGAGCGGCGCAATGCCTTTGAGCGGCTGTACAAAGGCATCGACAAGCTGCGCCGGAAATATGGCGAGCAAACCATCGGCGCCGCCACGCCGCGCAAGCGATCGAGTTGATTTTGCCGCCAAAGCTTCATACTGTTTTCCATTCCGACTAATTTTATGGCTACTACGAATCATCCGTTTCTCGCCGCCTGCCGCCGCGAGTCGACCTCCTATACGCCGGTGTGGCTCATGCGCCAGGCCGGCCGTTACATGGAAGAATACCGCAAGCTGCGCGCCCAACATGATTTTCTCGCACTGTGCAAAAACCCCGATCTCGCCACCGAGATCACGGTCACACCAGTGTACAAACTCAACGTCGACGCGGCGATTCTATTCGCCGATATCTTGCTGATTCTCGAACCGATGGGTGTCGGTTTGGAATATTCCAAAGGCGATGGCCCGGTACTGCACCACCCGGTGCGCAGCGGCAAAGACGTCGATGGACTGAAAGATTTCAAGGTCGAAACCGAACTCGCTTACGTTTATGAGTCGGTCAAAAAGATCCGCAAGGAGTTGAAGAACAAGGTGCCGCTCATCGGCTTTGCCGGCGCGCCGTTTACCTTGGCATCGTATCTGATCGAAGGCAGCGGTTCGCGCAACTATGTTCATACCAAGCGGCTCTTCTACTCCGCCCCGGAAGCGTGGAAACGGTTAATGGGAAAGCTCGTTAAAGTCATTGGCGACTATTTGAACTGCCAAATCGCCGCCGGCGCCCAAGCGGTGCAAATTTTCGACAGCTGGGCAGGATGCCTGTCGCCGGCCGACTACGAGCAGTTCGTTCAGCCCTACACCAAAGCGGTGATCGACGCGGTGACTCCGGGGATACCTGTGATCAATTTCAGCACCGGAACCGCCGGCTTGTTAAAGCATGTTCGCGCCGCCGGCGGCGACGTCATCGGCCTCGACTGGCGTGTCAATTTGGACGAAGGCTGGGGCGCCGTTGGCCACGATGTCGCGGTGCAAGGCAACCTCGATCCGGTTGCCCTTTTCGCATCGCCGAAAGAAATAAAAAGTCGAGTGGCGGAAGTTTTGCGCCGCGCTGGCGCTCGTCCCGGCCATATTTTCAATCTCGGCCACGGCGTCTTGCCGGAAACCCCGGTCGATCACGTCATCGCCATGGTCGAAGCCGTGCATGAACTCAGCGCACGCTGAATCGGCGATATGTCGAAACCCTATGACGCTGTTTTGTTGATCGCCTTCGGTGGTCCAAACTGTGCCGAAGAAATCAGGCCCTTTCTCGCGCGGGTAACCCAGGGGCTGCCATTCCCTCCACAGCGTCTCGAAGAAGTCGCGCAACATTACGAAGCGGTCGGCGGCAAATCCCCAATCAACGAAATTACCTTTCGCCAAGCGCGCGCCCTGGAACAGTTGCTCAAGCGCCAAGATCGCAAAATTCCCGTTTATGTCGGCATGCGCAACGCAAGCCCGTTTTTTAACGCAACGTTGCAACTCATGGCCGAGGACGGTGTGAAGAACGCTCTCGGTTTCATTCTCTCCTCACATCGCACCGAAGCGAGCTGGGAGCGCTATCAGAAAAATATCGCCGACGCCCGCGTTGAGCTTGGCGCCGGCGCGCCTGAAGTCGATTATTGCGGCGGCTGGCACGACCATCCGCTGTTCGTTCAAAGCTGGGTGGAACTGATCCAAGCAGCCCTGACAAAGATCGACCCGGCGATTCCACGTTCGACGCCGGTAATCTTCACGGCGCACAGCCTGCCAACGGCGATGGCAGCGAAATCCGGTTACGTCGAGCAATTGCAAACCAGCGCGCGTTTGATCGCGCAAAAGCTCGGCCAGCCAAACTGGTCCCAGGCCTACCAAAGCCGCAGCGGCCGCCCCAGCGATCCTTGGCTGGAACCCGATATCGGCGACGCCATAAGAACGCTGGCCGCTGCAGGATCTAAAGAAGTCGTCGTCGCACCCATCGGCTTCGTCTGCGACCATGTCGAAGTGCTTTATGACCTGGACATCGAAGCGAAAAAAATCGCCGATGGATTGGGCGTCAAAATGATCCGTGCCGGCTGCCCGAACGATCATCCGACGTTCGTGCGTATGATGGCGGATGTCATTGGGGATGAGATGAATTCGGTCAAGGATAGAGGGTAGAGAATGGACGATCGCAACCCTCGATCCTCCATCATCCATCCTCGATCTAGTTAATCATGAAGCACATCGTCATCATCGGCGGCGGCATCGCCGGCCTCGCCGCCGCTCATCGCATCGTTGAGCTGAACCGGGCAAAGTCGCTCGACGTTAAAACAACTCTGCTCGAAGCCGCGCCTCGTCTAGGAGGCTCCATCGCGACAGAGCGTGTCAACGATTTTCTCGTCGAGGCTGGTCCCGATTCCTTCATCACTGAAAAGCCTTGGGCGCTAAAGTTATGCGAGCGTATCGGCTTGACCGCCCGACTGGTCTCAACCCAATCGGCCTATCAGAAAATCTACATCGTCCATGACGGCAAGCTGGTCGCGCTGCCGGAAGGGTTTTTCCTGCTCGCGCCGACGCGCCTCTGGCCGTTTATCCAGACGCCGCTGTTCTCCTGGCCCGCCAAGCTGCGCATGGCGAGCGAGCTATTTTTGCCGCGCAGCCGATTCGAACGGCGACGAAAGTCTCGGCGCATTCGTGCGTCGCCGCTTTGGCGACGAAGCGCTGGAACGGGTCGCTCAGCCGTTGGTCGGCGGTATTTACGCGTCCGATCCCGACAAGCTCAGTCTCGGCGCCACCATGCCGCGCTTCAAAGAAATGGAAAAAAGCAGCCGAAGCGTTATCTACGCCATGTGGTCGGCCCAGCGCCAGCGCGCCAAGAAAGCCGAAACCGGCAGCGGCGCGCGCTGGAGTCTGTTCGTCACCCTCGCCGGCGGCATGCAAGAGCTGGTCGACAATCTCGCCCAGCGATTGCCACAAGGCGCGATGCGCTTGAACGCCGCGGCGACCGAGTTGCAGCATCACGCCGACAATACTTGGCGCATCGCCATCGGCAGCGAACAAATTATCGAAGCCGATGCGGTCATACTCGCCTCACCGGCATATCGCACCGGCGCTCTGCTCAGGCAGATCGATAGCAGCGCCACCGGCGAATTGACAGGGATCGCCTACGCCTCAACCGCCACGGTCAGCCTCGCCTACCGTCGCGAAGATTTCCCCCGAGCGCCGAACAGCTTCGGCTTCGTCGTACCGGCCATCGAGAAGCGTAAGATCATGGCCTGCACTTTCAGCAGTCTGAAATATCCCGGCCGGGCGCCGCAAGATAAGATCTTACTGCGCGCCTTCGTCGGTGGCAGTTTGCAGCCGGAACTGCTCAGCGCAAGCGACAGCGAGATGGAGAGCAGCGTTCGCGGCGAACTAGCGAGCTTGCTTGGCGTCACCGCCGCACCGATATTTTCGCGCATCTGGCGCCACCCCGAATCGATGCCGCAGTATCATGTCGGCCACCAAGCGCGGGTGCAGCGAATCGAAGCGGCATTGCGACAGTTCCCGACTCTTGCCCTCGCCGGCAGCGCCTACCATGGCGTCGGCATCTCCGACTGTGTCCGCACCGGCGAAGAGGCGGCAGAGAACACCGTCGCCGCCGTCCTGGCGAATTCGTAGAGCGCACCACCCGCTGCGGACGGTCGAAACTCATTTTGTCATTTCGACCGCAGGGAGAAATCTTTCTTTCCATTCCAACTTGACGCCCGCACGATTACCGGATTATGAATTCGGTATAGCCGCAGCCGCGTGGAGCATTGCCAGAGAATGTTTATCATCGACTCCCAAGTGCATATCTGGGCCCCTGAGACGCCGGAAAAGCCATACGCCAAAGCAAATGCGTCGGCGCCCCATCGCGCTGTGCCCTTAGGCCATGACGAATTGTTGCGCGAGATGGACGGCGCCGGAGTGTCCCGCTGCATTCTCGTGCCGCCGACCTGGGAAGCCGACCGGAACGATACATCACTGGAAGCGGCGCGCCTGCACCCCGATCGCTTCCGCGTCATGGGCAAACTAGCGTTGACCAATCCGAATGGCCCGGCATTGATGGCGACCTGGAAAGAGCAGCCGTACATGTTGGGCATCCGCATGGTTTTCAATCGCGGACAATCGGCGCAATGGTTGAATGATGGCACCGCCGATTGGTTCTGGGACGCCGCCGAGAAATACGACATCCCGGTCATGACGCTGGCGCCGGCCGACGTGCCCAAGCTCGGCGAAGTTGCCGAGCGTCATCCAGGACTACGTTTAATCGTCGATCACATGGGGCTCAATTCGGTATTGCGCGGCAAGGATCTAACCCCTTCGGTCGATGCCGTGATCAAACTCGCGCGCCACAAGAATGTCGCCGTGAAGGTTTCAGCGCTGCCCTGCTACGTCGCCGAGCCTTATCCATTTCCGACCTTACATCCGCTGGTGCGCCGCGTCGTCGACGCCTTCGGCCCGCAGCGATGTTTTTGGGGCACCGATCTTTCGCATCTGCCATGCCCCTATAAACAAGTGGTGACGTTCTTCACCGAAGAGATGAAATCGCTGTCCAGCACGGAGTTCGAGTGGATCATGGGTCGCGGCCTCGCCGAGTGGTTGAACTGGCCGTTGCCGAATTAACCGACTGGCGCAAAGCTTCATTCCCTACTTACTTAAGCAACAGATTCTCATAGAATTACGCTGAGGCAGCGTCACCGTAGTCCCGCTGTAGAATGTTGGACTCATGTTTATCGCGCGTGCGATCCCTGTCATGCTTGCGTTGGTGCTTGGCGTTTACGTCGGCGTCGCTTACGCCCAGACGACGGAACTGCGCTTTGTTACCTGGCGTTCGGAAGCGCCCGAAGTTTGGAACCAGGGTATCGCCGATTTCGAGCGGCAGAACCCGGGCGTCAAGGTCATTAGCGAGATCGGGCCGCAATCTTCGACCCAACTCCACGACCTGCTCACGCAGAAGCTGAAGAATCGGGACCCGCGTCTGGACGTCTTCGTCATGGACGTCATCTGGCCCGCCGAGTTCGGCTCCGCCGGCTGGACTTTGCCGCTGGACCGTTACTTCTCTAAGAGCGAACAGCAGCGGTTTCTCGACGCGCCGATCGCCGCCAATCGCTACCGCGGTCCGATCTTCGGCGTGCCTCTGTTCATCGACGCCGGTTTGCTCTACTACCGGAAGGATCTTTTGACCAAGTATCGCGTCGCGCCGCCGCGCACCTGGCCGGAGTTGGTCGATGCCGCCAAGAAGATCCTCACCGCCGCAAACGACCCGCAATTGATCGGCTACTCCGGCCAGTTCAAGCAGTATGAAGGCCTGATCTGCAACATGATGGAGTTTATTCTCGGCAACGGCGGCAAGTTGTGGGATGAAGTGGCCATGGTCAGCGCTCTGGAACAGCCGGCGGCGCGTGCGGCAGTGCGCTTCGTGCGCGACCGCATCATCGGCGAGGTTTCCCATCGCGGCGTGCTCGCCTATGAAGAGCCCGAGTCTCTGGCGCTCTTCACCGAGGGGCGGGCGATTTTTCACCGCAACTGGCCCTATGCCTGGGCAGTTGCCAACGACTCCGAGAGATCGAAGGTCGCCGGCAGGGTCGGCATGGCGCCGTTACCGGGATTCTCGCCGGCCCAGGGCGCGGCCGCGCTCGGCGGTTGGCAGATCGGCGTCAGCCGTTATTCGCTCCAGCCGGAGCTCGCTTGGCGCTTCGCCGCGTTTATGACCGGCGCGAACATGCAGAAGCGCATCGCTCTGGCGACCGGTCGGGCGCCGACCCGCCGCGCGCTCTATGATGATCCGGAAATTGACAAGAAGATGCCGCAACTGAAATCCCTGCTTGAAACATTCAAGCAGGCGGCGCCGCGGCCGGTCACACCGGTCTATGCGCCGTTGTCGAACATCATGCAGCGTTACTTCAGCTCGGTCCTGGCGCTGCACAATACCGATATCGACAAACGCGCATCCTTCGCCGGGCGCGATATGAACCGAGTACTCGATTTGCTGCGCGATAGGTCAACACCATGAAAAGATCTCAAGACGCCGCGCTGTGGTTTTTGCTGCCGAGTTTCTGCTTCGTCGCGCTGTTTTCGCTTTTTCCCATCGTCGAATCGATGCGCTTGAGTTTCTATCGCATGATTTTAACTCTGCCCTGGCTCGGCCAGCGCATGGTCGGCTGGGAAAACTACGCCGACCTCGCCACCGATCCCGTCGCGCGCGACGCTCTCGTGACCACGTTACTATTCATTGGCGTCACCATCCCGCTGGAATTGCTCCTCGGTCTGGGCATCGCGCTGGTGCTCAACGAAGCCTTTCGCGGCCGGGGACTGTTGCGCGCCGTGGTGCTCGTCCCCTGGGCGATCCCGACGGTGGTGGCATCGCAGATGTGGCGCTTCATCTTCAACGACCGCTACGGCTTGGTGAATTTCATGCTGTTCGGCGCCGATACGTCGAGCTACCTGGCGCCGCTCGCCGATCCCTATCTTGCCTTGGCCGCGATCATGATCGCGGAGATTTGGAAGACTACGCCCTTTGCCGCGCTGATCATATTGGCCGGACTGCAAAGTATTGCCGACGAGCTCTACGAGGCGGCGAGCGTCGACGGCGCCACGTCCTGGCAGAAATTCCGCCATGTCACGCTGCCGTTGCTCAAGCCGGCGTTGCTTTTGGCGTTGTTGTTTCGCACCGTCGATTCTCTACGCGTGTTCGATCTCGTCTACGTCATGACCCAAGGCGGTCCGGCCGACGCCACCAACGTGCTGCAGTTCTATGGTTATAAGAAAACCTTCGCCGAAGGCATGATCGGCTACGGCTCGGCGATCGCGGTGACGGTGTTTCTACTTTCGTTGACTCTCGCGCTCGTCTATCTACACCTGCTCAGAACCAGCCGTTGGAAAGAGGCCGGGCTGTGAAACGCACCGCTGCTTTGGCGCTCTTTTCCGGCGGCATTGCGCTCTATTGTCTGGTGCCGTTTGTCTGGTTTGTGCTTACTTCCCTCAAGAGTGGCACGGAATTGACTGCTATCCCGCCGATCTTACTGCCGTCATTTCATTTGAGCTTCTATCGCTCGGCATTGGAGAACTACGGCTTGCTCCACTACATCGCCAACAGCATCATCGTCGCCGCCTCGGCGACGATGGTCACCGTCGCGGTTGGTTCGCTGGCTGCTTACGCCATCGCGCGTTTTCAGTCGAAGTGGACGCATTTCTACCTGCTCCTGCTGCTCGCGATTTCCATGTTTCCACAGATCGCCATCGCCGGTCCGGTCTGGACGATCCTAGACCGCTTGCAGTGGCTGAACACGTACCAAGGCCTGGTGACGGCCTACGTCGCCTTGTGCTTGCCGCTGGCGACATGGATTCTCGCGACGTTTTTCCGCGATGTGCCCGTCGAGATCGAAGAGGCTGCGCTAATCGACGGCTGCAGCCGGCTGCAGGCACTCTATAAAGTCGTGCTGCCGCTGGCGGCGCCCGGAATCCTCACCGCCGCCCTGCTGGTTTTCATTTACGCCTGGAATGAGTTCTTTTTCGCCTTGATCATCATGACCGATCCCAACGTTCAAACCCTACCCGTTGGTATCGCCCTGTTCCCCGGTGAATATACGATGCCCTGGGGCGAGATCGCCGCGGCGTCGACGATCGCTACCTTGCCGCTGATCTTGCTCACGCTGATTTTTCAACACGGCATCGTGCGCGGCTTGTCGGCGGGCGCGGTGAAAGGTTGAATCGAAACGGAGGAATTATCGCTGTGCTCTCGGTCAAGAAATTATCCAAGCGGTTCGGTGCTAACCAAGTCCTCACGGACATTGCGTTCGAAGTCACCGAAGGCGAATTCTGCATCTTGCTCGGCCCCTCGGGCTGCGGCAAGTCGACGATCCTGCGGCTGATTGCGGGGCTGGAACAGCCGAGCGCGGGGGAAATCGCCGTCGACGGCCGGCGCATCGATGGGCTGCCGCCGCGCGACCGCGACATCGCCTTCGTCTTTCAAAACTATGCGCTCTATCCGCATATGACCGTTTTCGACAATCTGGCGTTTTCATTGCGCCTGCGCGGTCGGACCGCACACGAAATTGACGTGGCAGTGACGGAGGCGGCCCGTCTGTTGGAGATTGGCGAGCTTCTGCACCGCCGCCCGGGCGCGCTCAGCGGCGGCCAGCGCCAGCGCGTCGCCTTGGGCCGGGCGATCGTGCGCCAGCCGAAGATATTCCTCTTTGACGAACCGTTGTCGAACTTGGATGCGGCGCTCCGCGCGACGATGCGCGTCGAGCTGGCGCGGCTGCACCGGCGGCTCAAAGCGACGATCGTTTACGTCACCCATGACCAGGTGGAGGCTCTAACGCTCGGCGAGAAGATCATCGTGCTCGACCGGGGAATCATCCAACAAATTGACCCCGCCTTGGAGATTTATCAGCGGCCCGCCAATACCACGGTGGCGCGCTTCGTCGGTACGCCGCAGATGAATTTCATCGATGGCATTGTCGACGATAACGGCACGATTTTTCGCAGCAAGGATGTCCAGCTGGATCTTGCGGGTCTGCTCCGAGAAAATCTCGCTCGGCTGGCGGGACAAACTTTAACGCTTGGCGTTCGCCCCGAGGATCTTCGCGTAACCAGTGTCGACCGAGCGCCGATCAACGGCATCGTCGAATTCATCGATGATCTGGGGTCGGAACGATTTTTTCACGTCAAATGCGGCGATGTCGATCTGGTCGCCCGGGCTGGGCGAGACACAGGCGCAGGATCGGGGGAACGGATCGGACTCAACGTCGACGGTGAGCGCCTGCATCTTTTTCTCGACGGCAAACGCTTTGAGCCCTGACTCGCTCGCCGCACGCTGGCAATTTTGCAGTTGAGTTTTGATCTCGCTCGTAATAACAAAAGCCCACTAGCTTGGAGGGAGGATCGTTCTCATGAAAATCATCAATCGAGACCTGTCCGCAGAGAAAGACGGCGTGCCTGGCTACCTCGCTCATCCCGACCGTAAAGAGCCTGGCCCCGGCATCATGATCGTGCATCACCACTACGGCTGCACGGGCAACATGAAGGTCAAAGTCTGCGACTACGCCAAGCTCGGCTACACGACGATCGTTCCCGATTTATATAAAATGCTCGGCGCCGCCGACGGCGTGCATGAAGCGCAAAAGACCACCACCGACGGCCAGTTCATCGAGATCCTTACCCGTTCCTGGAACTATCTCACCAGCCGGCCGGAGGTCGACGCCAAGCGCTGCGCCGTGGTCGGTTACTGCATGGGCGGGCGCATCGGCATTCACTTCGTCGCCGCGACCCCGAGCGCGCGCGCCTTCGTCGGCTATTACCCGTCAGTCCGCGACGAAGGGCCGAGCAAACTCCGGCCGCGCCATCCCAATGACGCCGTCACAGACTTCAAATGCCCGTCGCAGATATTCCTAGGCGGCAACGACCATGTCGCGAGCATTCCGGTGCAGCAAAAACTGATGGCGGCCTTTCAGGCCAACGGCCAGCCGCTCGACTGGCACTTCTTCCACCGCGCCGGCCACGGCTTCGCCATGGCCGACGGCGACTGCTACGATCCAGGGTTGGCCGAACAGGCGTGGGAGCTGATGACGAACTTTTTAGCGCTTCAACTCGACAACGGATAGCAATCCCGGTCAACGCGCTTCGAGATTGCCCATAGCAATTACCTCGGCGGACCTCCACGGTTTTCAAATTCGCCCCGTTAATTCTCAACTGTGCTGGTCGAAGCGTGCATAGGTTGAACCACTCTCTCGTACCATTTTTGCACCATGTACACACGGAACCAAATCGCGGCGCGGCTGCCGCGAACCATATCCGACTTGTACAACTGCTCACACCGGCGCGACCAAAGCCCGCTGGCGTAGAACGACGGGGAACTGAGCATATCCAGGAACTGCGGCTGAAGGACCTCGAACGCGAGGAAGGCGTCACTTCCGGGTGTGGCCAGTTTGCGGGGGTATCCGCTGACCTCTGCCGCAAGCAGCTCATGCGCCGCGTTCCGAAGCACGGCTTTATTTCGCCCACCCTCCATGAACAGATGATAGGGCAATCCCAGCGCCGTCTCGACGAGTTCGTGATCCATGAACGGGGCGCACAGCTCCAACCCGTTTGCCATCGCGTTGCGGTCTTCCAATCTTACAAGCAGGGCGATGTTTGTACGGTAGCACTGGAACAAAGCTCTAAAGAATGCCCGCCCCTGAGGAATGTCGTCGAGCTCATAGTCCGTCGGACTTGTCGATGTTGTCGGCTGCGTTGCTTCGGTTAAAGGCGTTAATATATCCCATCCGGGCGGAGCAATGCCCCTCCATCGTCTCAATCTTTCCTCGCCGATGGCGCGCTTGATGGGCTCTGCCAAGAGATAACGAAGCGTATTTTCGACGATACGGTACGCCGGCATCTGCAAAAAATCTGGTGCGCCGAACACAAACCGGACCGAGTCGGCCAGATGCCCGCCGGCCAGAAGGGCTGCCAGAAAGGGGACGGCGAGATATTCGTAGCCGCTGAAAATCTCGTCGGCCCCGTAACCCACAACAGTGGCTCGGCACCCTGCCTGCGCCATTCGCTGGCGCAGAACGTATTGGTAAAACACCCCAGAGAACTGGATCGGTTCATCATGAAAGTCGATAACCTCGGTGAGTAAACGGGGGTAATCCAGGTCATCCAGTGACACATAGGAATGGCGAATACCCGTGTGTCGAATCGTGGCGTCGATGAGGAAGGATTCGTCGGTGGTTTTCGGCGGTGTGATACTAAACGCCCGGAGGTTTTGCCGGTCCCACCGTGAAGAGCGGGCCAAGATGCCGGCGATGGTGGAGCTGTCGATGCCTCCGCTCAATGAAAGACCGATCGAAACGTCCGGTGGGGTTTGGCGCTCAACTGCGGCTGCGAGCTCATCGAGGACAGCGGCCGGCGTCAGGCTTGGGTCGGTAGATGGACGGAGGTTCCAGTACCGCCTGCTGGCAACCTGATCCGCGTGGATACTGAGGACCGTGCCTGGAGGTACCGGCTGAATTCGAGCGAAGAGAGTGCCGGTCCAGTCGTCGATGCGACCGTTGCACACGAAGTCGCGCACGCGCTCGTGGTTCATGAGACCCGCGCTCGGATCAAGAGCTAATATGCCTTTAATCTCCGAGGCTAGCAGAAAAGAGCGCCCGTCAGAGAACAAATATAGCGGCCGCACCCCCAGGCGATCGCGACTAACGACCAACCGATGTGAGCGTTCGTCCCAAACGACGATCGCCCACACACCCTTAAGACTCTCGAAGCAGCGCTCGCCGTATTCCGCGTAAGCGCAGAGAAGCAGCGCCGCATCGGACGACGTATCATGGACCGGGTGTCCTTTCGCCTGAAGACTCTCGGCTAGTTCTCTCCGGTTATGGATATGACCATCCAGGGCAACGATGATCTTGCCATCTGCGCCAACGAGTGGTTGCTCTTTCACCGCCCCTGGACCCACATAAGAGGTTCGCACCCCGAGGAAAAGATTCTGTCGAAGAAGCGAGCCCTCGCCGTCACGGCCGCGATGATGCAAGCGCCGCAGCGCGGCGAGATAGCGAGGGGCGTCTTGGGCAATTCCAGCCTCGCTATAGACGCAGACAATGCCGCTCATAAAATTGGCCCTTCATCGGAGTCATAGTTAAAATGGGTTTTAGCATGAGCTCGGCTTCGCTAAGTTCCAATTGGAAAAACGTTGGAGGCAAAGAATAATTTTTGTCCTGCTTTCTTATGGTGTCCGTCAAAACCGGACGATCTCCCAGACGAATCCTGACAACCTATTCTTGGTTATCTTATACTACCTGCCCCGCCGCCCACCCGGAAGACCAGGCCCATTGAAAATTGAAGCCGCCGAGATGGCCGGTGACGTCGACCACCTCGCCGACAAAATAAAGACCGGGAATAATTTTCGACTCCATCGTCGTTGATGATAGTTCGTCCGTATCGACACCGCCGAGGGTGACCTCCGCTGTCCGGTATCCTTCCGTATCGTTGGGCAAGAAGTGCCAACTTTGCAATCGCTCGCAAACTTCGCGCAGCTCCTGCGGCGCATACTGGCGCACGGGCCGGCTACCGAGCTCGCCTTCACATAATCGCTGCGCCAATCGTTTCGGCAAAAATTCACCGAGCACCGTTTTTAGCTCCGAATCGGATCGAGACGCTCGCCGATTCTTTAACCAATCGGAGGCATCCGTCAGCGGCAGGAGATTCACGGCGAGCGCGTCGCCCGGTTGCCAGTAAGAGGAAATTTGCAGAATCGCCGGGCCGCTGATCCCGCGATGAGTAAATAACATCGCGTTGGCAAAGACCTGGCGACGACAACTGACTTGCACCGGCAACGACACGCCGGACAAACCCCGATAGCGAACCAGATCGTCAGGACCGAACGTGAGCGGCACGAGACCGGCTCTCGTCGGAACGATTCGGTGGCCGAGTTTTTTCGCGAGTTCGTAGCCAAAGGCAGTCGCGCCCATCTTCGGCACCGAAAGGCCGCCCGAGGCGACCACCATCGACGAGGCTGACACCGCACCGCGGTTGGTCTTTATGACAAACCCAGCCGCACCGTGCTCCACGCCTGTCACATTGCAGCCGGTCGTAATCTGCACGCCAGCCTGGCGGCATTCGTCCGCCAACATCTTCACGATCAATTTCGCCGACTGATTGCAGAACAACTGCCCTAACTCTTTTTCGTGGTAGGCGATGCCATGGCGCTCCACCAGCGCGATGAAATCCCACTGCGTGTAGCGCGCCAGCGCCGACTTGCAGAAGTGCGGATTGGCCGAGAGAAAATTTTCCGGCGTGACGTTGAGGTTGGTGAAATTGCAGCGGCCGCCGCCGGAAATGAGAATTTTTTTGCCGGTGCGATCGCTGTGTTCGATGACGACAACGCGCCGGCCACGCTTCCCCGCCTCGATGGCGCACATCAGCCCCGCAGCGCCGCCGCCGATGACCGCTACGTCGAAGTCAACCATTAACCAGTAGAGCGCCAGCTTTACTTCTTGAACGCCGCCAGATAAGGCGCGGCTTCCTGGGCCACGCGCTGAAAAGATGGCCGCTCGGCGAGGCGATGCATGTAAGCAACGACGTTCTTATGCTTGGTAAACGGGTAAACCATGCGGCAATAACTGAGCGCCGGCGCCGCCGCGCAATCGGCCATCGAGAACAGATCGCCCATCGCCCAGCTTTGGTTCGCCATTTCTTGATCGAGAATTGCGAAGGCCGAGTCGAGACGATCCTTAGCCTGCTGCACGCCGTAAGGGTCTTTCTGTCCTTCCGGGCGAAAACCATCGAAGAAAATCTTCACCATCGGGTCGTTGACGTAAAAATCTAAGAACCGATCGCGCATGCGCACTTGCCTGGCCAAATCGGGATCGTCAGGAATCAGCTTGGTCCCGCCGGGGCAGTGGCGGTCGATGTATTCAATAATAATGCTCGACTCCGGCACACTCCACGACTTCTCCTCGATGCGCAGAAACGGCACTTTGCCCATTGGATAGATTTTCTTGTACTCAGCCTTCGCCTGCTCATCCATCAAATTGACCAGCACCGGCTCGAAGGCGCAGCCCTTTTCGTAGAAGGCCATGAGAGTTTTCTGAGAGTATGAAGAAATCGGATGGTAGTAGAGTTTCATATAACGTACCTCCAGGTACTAAGCCTTAAATGATCCCCTTGTCCTTGAACTCGCCAATCTGTTGATCGGTATATCCCAGCGGCTTCAGATACTCGGCGTTGTGCTCACCCAGCTCCGGCGGCGGCAGTGGATGAGGAATCTTGTCATCGCTGTACTGGTTCGGGAACGCCACGGTGCGAATGTTCGGTTTGTCCTTGCGTTCGAGGGTGATCTCCAGACCCATATGTTTGATCTGCGGATCCTGGAAAACTTCCTGCATGTTGTAGACCGGCGTGTGCGGCACATCCTCAGCTTCGAGCCGTTCCATCCAGTAGACTCGCGGTTTTTCCTTGAAGAACTCGCCGAAGGTTTTGGCCAGGTCGTCATAATTCTTGCGCCGGTTCGGCCGGGTGCTGAAACGTGGGTCGTCGATCAGTTCTGGATGGCCAGCGGCTTTACACAAGCCTTCCCAGAATTTTTGCGGCGACGATAGGTGAATCGCGAACATGGCGCCGTCGGAACCCGTGAACGCGTAGGTCTGCGATTGAATCGGCCGGGTGTACGGACCGGGAATCTTTCCGGTCGCCAACGAATCGGTCGCCGGCGCGATCAAGAACGCCAAGATCGAACCTGCCATCGTCGTGTCGACCTGCTGCCCTTTGCCGGTCTTGGCGCGCGCCGCGATGGCGCCGAGCACGCCGATACAGGCGAACATGCCGCTCAAGCTATCGGCGTAGTTGGGTCCGATGGGCCGGGGATTCTTGGCGTCCATGAGCAGGCTCAGCATACCGCCAAGCCCTTGGCCCACCGTGTCGTACGCCGGCCGCTTGACGTAAGGTCCCGTCGGCCCGGTCCCGGTGATCGAAAGATAAATTACACCGGGATTGGTTTTGCTCACCGTGTCATAGTCGATGCCCAACCGCTTCATGACCCCGGGCCGATAATTGTCGAGTACCACATCGACCTTGTTGGCGAGTTTGAGAAAAATCTCTTTGCCCTCGAGAGTCTGAAGGTTCAGCGTGATACTTCGCTTGCCGCGATTGTAGGCCCAGAAGTTCGGCTCATCGCCGCCCAGATCCCAACCACGAAACGGATCGCCGCCCTTGGGATTTTCAACTTTGATCACCTCCGCGCCCATGTCCGCCAGCAACATCGCGCCGTAAGGTCCTGAAATAAAATTGCCCAACTCCAAAACTTTGATGCCTTCTAGACAGCCGTTCATTGTGACTCCCGAATTTTGGTACTAGCCTCCCCCCCTTTTCCAAAGGGAGAAATCCAAGCCAACGCTTTACTTGATCATTAAACTTCTAGGTCTGGTATCTTAGATAATCCCCTTTTCCTTAAACTCGGCGATCTTCGCCTCGTCGTAACCGAGCGATTTTAAAAACTCGCTGTTGTTCTCGCCCAGCTCCGGCGGCGGCGCGGGGAACGGCGATGGGGTGTCGCTGTGGGTGAGCGGAAATTTTACCGTGTTGATCGTCGGCTTGTCTTTGCGTTCGATGGCGATCTGCATGCCCATATGTTTCACCTGCGGATCGTCGAAGACTTCTTTCAAGTTGTACACCGGCGTGTGCGGCACGTCGTTGGCCTCGAGCTGTTCGACCCAGTGGGCGCGCGGTTTATCTTTGAAAAATACCGCGAAGGTCTTGTTCAGTTCGTCGTAGTTGGCGCGCCGGTTCGGACGCGTGTGGAAACGCGGGTCGTCGATCATTTCGGGACGGCCGACCGATTTGCACAACCCCTCCCAAAATTTTTGCGGCGACGACAAATGAATCGCCAGCATCGCGCCGTCTGCGCAAGCGAATGCGTAGGTTTGCGACTGGCGCGGCCGCGTGTACGGTCCGGGAATCCGCCCATGCGCCATGGTTTCGGTCGCCGGCGCGTTCAAGAAGGCCAGGATCGATCCCACCATGGTCGCGTCGACCTGCTGTCCCTTGCCCGTCGTTGTGCGCGCCATCAGCGCGCCCAAAACTCCTAAGGCCGAGAACATGCCGCTCAAGCAATCTGCGTAGGCCGGACCGACCGGCTTGGGATCCTTTGGATCCATCAGCACGCTCATCATGCCGCCCATGCCTTGCCCGACGGTGTCGTACGCCGGACGCTTGACATAGGGACCGGACGGGCCGGTGCCGGTGATCGAGCAGCAAATGATTTTCGGATTGATCTTGCTCAAGGACTCGAAATCGATCGCCAACTTCTTGGTCACGCCGGGGCGATAGTTGTCCATTACCACGTCGGCCTTTTTCACCAGGCCGTAGAACACTTCCTTGCCTTCGGGGGTCTGCAAGTTCAGCGTGATGCTTTTCTTGCCGCGATTGTAAGCCCAAAAGTTCGGTTGATCGCCGCCGAAGTCCCAGCCGCGAAACGGGTCGCCGCCCTTGGGGTTTTCCACTTTGATGACTTCCGCGCCCATATCCGCCAGCAACATCGCGCCGTAGGGCCCGGAAATAAAATTACCCAACTCCAATACCCTGATGCCGTCCAAACAACCTTTCATTCACTTCTCCCTTGATCTTTTTTTTCCGACTATTGCCTGCTGCCTATTGCCTGTTGCCTCGGCCTTCGGATAAGAAACTTTCATATCTCCCATTTCGCAGGAGAACAAGATGGCAACACCTCCACCGGTCACCGACCTACTCGCGCGCTTTATCAGCGATACCGAGCTTTCGGCCATTTCGGACGAGACATTGGCCAATGCCAAGATGCATATCCTCGACACCCTGGGCGTGGCGCTTGCCGGCGCTTCCACAGAGGCAGCCGAAATCGCGTTGGATTATTGCAAAGGCCTCGGCGCTTCCGCCGAATCTTCGATCTGGGGCAGCCATGCGAAAGCCTCAGTCAGCACCGCCGCCTTCGCCAATGGCCTGCTCGCCCACGCCCTCGACTACGATGACTGGGACGCCTTCATCCATGTCGGCCACCCGACCAGCATGATCGTCGGTGCCGCACTGCCGCTGGCGGAGCATATCGGCGCGACCGGCAAGGATTTGCTCAGAGCCTACGTGCTCGGCATAGAAGTGATCTGTAAAATCGCCGCCAACGCGCCCAACGTGCAGGACCGCGGCTTTCACAGCACGCCGGTGTTCGGCAGCCTGGGCGCCACCGTCGCCTGCGCCAGCTTATTGAAACTCCCGGTCGACAAAATCAAAACTGCTCTAGGTATCGCCGCCTCCGGCGCCGGCGGCATCCATCGCCAGCAGGGGTCGATGGTCAAACCGTTTCATGCCGGCAATTCCGCGCGCAACGGCGCCGAAGCGGCAATCCTGGCCAGCAAAGGATTCACCGCCGACGCCGCCATCTTCGAAGCGCCGCGCGGCTTCTGCGACACCTTTTTCGGCCCCGACACCTGCGACTATAACAAGATGGTCGAGAATATCGGCAAGCCATACTTTCTCGAAACTCCCGGCATCGGTCTCAAATGGCACCCATGCAGCGCGCCGCAGTTCCTCGCCGCCGACGCGGCCTTGTATTTGAAACGCGAGCATAAAATTAATTTCGCCGATGTCGCCAAGATGGCAGTGAGCATCCCGCCTAAGCGCTACGCGCGCCATTACTCAGCCGAGGTCAAAACCGGCCTGCGCGGCAAGTTCGCCATCAATTACGTCGTCGCCATGTGCTTCCTCGATGGCAAGTTGGAGATCGCAACGTTCACCGACGAAAAGGTCAACCGGCCGGAAGTTCAAGACGCCTTCAGCAAAGTCCAGGTTATCTGCGACGAGTCGATCCCCGAGCCCGGGCCCTACTGTCCGGTCAGCGTCGAGCTGAAAGACGGCACCCGTCATAGTTACACGGCGAAAATCGCCAAAGGCGACCCGCGCAACCCCATGACGGAAGAAGAAGTGACCGAGAAATTTCGCGGCAACGTCAAGGCCGTGCTCTCCGAGGATTGCGCCCGAAATTTAGTCACAGCCGTGCGGAATCTTGAAACCGTCGACAACATGCAAAAGCTGGCGAGCCTGCTGACACCGGCTTAAGCCGATTTCTCCCGCCAAGGCGCAAAGCTCGCAAAGAAAGAAGACCAAGGATTTTTCCGAACTTAGCGTCTTTGCGCCTTTGCGGGAGAATAATTCGAATCCGACCCAGAAACCCATGGGCACCATGATCCAGATCACTGCCCGCGACGGCCATGTTCTCGACGCCTATCTGGCGCGGCCTGCAAACAAACCTCGGGGTGGCGTCGTCATCGCCCAAGAAATGTACGGCGTCACGAGCTATCTGCGCGACACCTGCGATTTCTACGCCGCGCAGGGTTATCTCACCATCGCGCCGGCGCTCTACGACCGCCGCCAGCGAAACCTTGTCCTGGAATACAACAAGGAAAATCACGACCGCGCCCAGACGATTTATAAAAACTGGAACTGGGACCACGCCCTCGACGATCTTGACGCCGGCAAGAATATCGTCCTGGAAGCGGGGAAAGTGGCCATCGTCGGCTTCTGCTGGGGCGGAACTCTCGCATGGCTCGCCGCCTGCCGCCGCGACTACACCGCCGCGGTCGCGTACTACGGCTCTATGATGCCTGACTTCGCCGATGAAACTTCAAGTTGCCCGGTCATCGCGCATATCGGCGACCAAGATACAACGATGCCGCAAGAGCGAATCGAGCGATTTCGCCAAGCGCAGAAGACTATTCCGATCCATTTGTATCCCGGCGCGCAGCATGGCTTCGACAACCCGAGCCGCATCGATAGGTTTCATTGCGAAGCCTGCCAGCTCGCGCGCACTCGCACGCTCGAATTCTTGGCGCGACACGTTGGCTGAAAAGAATGGGGTGGTGGAGTATTGGGTTCGGACGGCGTCGAGTCTGGGTATCTAATACACGCAATGCCCAGCAATCTTGTCATTTCGAGCACAGCGAGAAATTACTTTCGCTTAACCGAGCAGCCGCACTAAAAAACGACAAACACTCAGCATCGTTCAAGAGGCCCTTTATTCCATTACTCCATTACTCCATTGCGCCATTTCCCCACTCCGCCATGGACAACACTTTCTCCCCGCTCTAAGTCAGAATCGACAACGCTTGTCGTGCCAAGCTCGCCATGACCAGCAGAGATCTTACCAACCAACACGAGCGCGGCGCAAAAAACTACGGACACTCTCGGCGAATTTTGTGCGAATGGGTTTCTGAACAACACCAGCGTCGGGCACCTCCTTGCGAGGTGCATGCGCTTTGCGCCGTCCTCTCGCTTTTTGTCCGCTTTGCAGTAATGATCCTGCCGTGGAGCATCAGAGCCTTCTCTCGAATATAGCGCTGGTCTTTGTAATCGCGACCGGCTTCGCTTTCGTTGCCAAGTTTTTCAAGCAACCTTTGATTCTTGCCTACCTGATCGCTGGCGTCGCTATCGGTCCTGAGAGCGGGTTTGCCTGGATCAAGGATAAGGAAGCCATCGAGCTGATTTCCGAAACCGGCTTAATTCTTCTCCTATTTATGATCGGATTAGAGATCGACCTGAAAAAGCTTCTCAGCGCCGGTCGGACCTTGCTCGTCACGGGCATTAGTCAATTTCTCCTCTGTGTTGGGCTCGGCATCGTCCTGGCGTTTCTGATGGGATTTACGCCGGGCCGCGGCAATTTCGATTGGCTTTACTTGGCCGTAACCCTGGCGTTGAGCAGCACGCTGATCGTCGTCAAGTTGCTCTACGATAAATTTGAACTCACCACCCTGCCCGGCCGGATTACCCTCGGCGTGCTGGTGTGTCAGGATATCTGGGCCATCGCTTTTCTCGCGCTCCAGCCCAACCTCTACAATCCTCATCTCGGCACTCTTCTGGAGTCGTTCATCAAAGGTGCTGGGCTCGTGCTCATGGCCTTGGGCTTGAGCCGGTACGTGCTGCCGCGCTTGTTTTCTTTCGCCGCCAAGGTCCCGGAGCTTATGTTGATCGCGGCTCTGGCCTGGTGTTTTTTGGTGAGCGGCGCGGCTGCCGGCCTCGGGCTTTCCCGCGAGATGGGCGCTCTCATCGCGGGCGTCGGCATGTCTACCTTTCCGTACAACGTCGACGTCGTCGCAAAGGTCACCAATATCCGGGATTTTTTCGTCACGCTATTTTTCGTCGCGCTTGGAATGCAAATCCCCCAGCCGACGCTGGCAATCGTCAGTGGCGCCGTCGGCATGTCGCTTTTTGTCCTGGCCAGTCGCCTGGTCGCGGTTTTTCCGGTGCTTTACGGGCTCGGCAACGGCCTGCGAGCGAGCCTGATACCGTCCATCAATCTCGCGCAGATGAGCGAGTTCTCACTGGTCATCGCCGCATTGGGGCTGGCGTTAAAACACATCAGCGCCGAACTGATGGCGACGCTCACTTTTGTCTTTGCCATCACTTCGATTTTGTCGACATACCTGATCGCTTACAACCACGAAATCCAGCGCCGGCTCACCCCGCTTCTATTGAAGCTCGGACTCTCCAACGGCGTGGACAACGACGACCTTGGCGACGCGGCGTCGGAAAATGCCATCGTGTTTCTCGGCTGCTTCCGCGAGGCCAGCTCCATTCTTCACGAGATCGAGGCGAGCTCGAACGGGGCGGAGGGCGGCGGAATCCTCGGCGAGATTTTGGTGATCGACTTCAATCCTCAGGTGCTTCAAGAACTCAAGCGGCGGGACATCAAATGTCTCTACGGCGACGTTGCGCATATGGACACGCTGCATCACGCCCAGATTCATTCGGCGAAGATCGTTGCGTGCACGATCTCGGATGCGATCTTGCGCGGGACGTCCAATCTTCGGCTGCTGCAGCAGGCGCGGCGGCTTAGCCCGCACGCGCGGGTGATCGTGGCCGCCGACGGCATTTCGTCGGCTATCGAACTCTACGAGCAGGGCGCCGACTTCGTTTACATCGCGCGCCTGCATTCAGCGCGTCATATGGCCGACCTGATCACGCGCGCCGTGAAGGACGGCGATGGGTTCAAGTTCCATTGCGAGCAAGAGCTGCAACGCTTGAAGCAACGCACGGAAGTTTTGCCGCAATGAAAACCCCACGACAAACAGATAGCGGTTAATCTGAAGCCGTAGATGAGCAGCGGTATTTTAGCCGGCACGAGATTCCCTGATTGCCGAATTCCAAACTCGCCATGGTTTATGCTGCCTCGCCCTTCTGTCAACAATCGTTTGTATCATCGTCGAGCTCCTCCGCGACGCGAACAACAGCAGACCGTAAGGCCAATCCCCATAGGCTTGATTTAGCGACGATCGTCGATCAGGATGACAATGTGAGTCGCTGAGAGGTAACGCTCATGGCCGAACCAATTCCAATCAACGCCGACCCAGCACCCTCCCTCGTCACCGTCACACACCTGGTCTACGCCCTGCACGCCCTGAGCCTGCTGATCGGCATAACCACCGCCGCGACCATCATCGGCGCCTTCGTCTTTGGCATGCCCTCGATCATCGCCGTGGTCATCAACTACTTGAAGCGAGGCGAGGCGCGCGGCAGCTTTCTCGAGTCCCACTTTCGCTGGCAGATTCGGACCTTTTGGTTCGGCCTGCTCTGGTGCCTGCTCGGTGGCTTTCTGTTTGTGACGTTGATCGGCATTCCGCTCGCGGTCGGAGTTTTCATCGGCGCCGGCGTGTGGGTCATCTACCGGATCGTTCGCGGCTGGCTGGCGCTGCGGGATCGCAGAGCAATGTATACCAACCCCTAATCAAGCATCCGTCCTTGTCCCCGATTCGGATTTTTAATTGAAGATCTGTCGGGCTCAATCCAAAATCGAAAATAAAAAAATACTGATTTCATAATGCCGACCGCGCTCGCTCCTTTGCCAGCTACCTTCCTCGCGACTTTAGTGCTCTTCGATCTGCTCCTAGTTACGCCGGCTTTTTCCTGGTTCGACAAAGGCCATCGAGTCGTCGGTTTGATCGCTCAGGCGTATCTCACGGCTGCCGCGCGCACCGAGATTGAAAAAATCCTTCCCGCCAACACGACGCTCGCGGACGCCTCCGTCTGGCCGGATCACGAGGGGCGAACCATACACGATTTCGATCCGCTGCATTATGTCAGCATTCCCGAGCACGCCGCCGGTTACGATCGACCACGCGACTGCCCGGAGCGAAACTGCATGGTCGAAGCTCTCGCCTGGTTTTCTGCCGTCGTCGCTGATAACAACGCGCCGGTCGTGACGAGGAGATTCGCCCTGCGGTTCGTCGCACACCTGGTCGGCGACATGCACCAGCCGCTTCACGCCGGTCGCGCCGCCGATCGCGGCGGAGTCGATATTCGTATTTCCTACAGGGAACAGTCGACCAATCTGCACTATTTCTGGGACCGAGAGCTGGTCGAGCTGGAACCCGGCGATGAGGAGGAAATCGCCAAACGGCTGACCGCGAATCGCACCGAAGAAGAGCGTCTCCAATGGCAAGCCGGCGATCCCAAACAGTGGACCGATGAATCGTTGACACTGGTCCGGTCGCACGCGTACCCCACCGGACCGTCAGGCGAGCTCTCCGACGATTACGTGGAGAACGCCCGCTCGATTGTAAAAACCAGGCTCGTTCAGGCCGGTCTCAGATTGGCCTGGTTGCTGAATAGCGGATTGAAATAAATCTTGTAGTTTTGGATTCAGGACAAATTTCAATCCTACGGGTCTGGGTCTTCGATTGACAGAATTTCTCGTAATCGACTACCCTCTATTGAAATGCCGAATCGGATTCACCTTGCTCCGCCGGCGATTCCACTGTGTTTTTGGAACGGCGGCGACGCTCGGCGGTCAGCAGAATTCTAGGGTATCCGCTGACGCAACCCGGACTATGAAAACCGACGATCTACGCATCGTTAAAACCCATCCCCTGCTCGCACCGGCGATACTTGCCGAGGAGATCCCACTTACCGAGGCTGCATCAGGAAAAGTCTACGAGTCGCGCCGCGCCATCGAGGCGATTCTGGACGGCAAGGATGCGCGGCTCCTAGTGATCGTCGGGCCTTGTTCCATCCACGACACCAGGGCCGCGCTCGAATACGCGAGTAAACTCAGCCCGATTGCGGACGCGCTCGCCGATGCGCTGCTGATTGTCATGCGCGTCTACTTCGAAAAGCCGCGCACGGTCGTCGGCTGGAAAGGGCTCATCAACGATCCGGATTTAGATGAATCGTATCACATCAACAAGGGCCTCCGGCTCGCACGCCAGTTGCTCGCCGATATTCTCGAGCTGGGCGTCGCCGCCGGCACCGAGTTTCTCGACACCACCTTCGGCCAGTTCTACACCGATCTGATCAGCTGGGGCGCCATCGGCGCACGCACCGCTGAGAGCCAAATCCATCGAGAGCTGGCGTCGGGTTTGTCGATGCCAGTCGGTATCAAGAACCGCACCGACGGTAACGTCCAGGTGGCCGTAGACGCAATTCAGGCCGCCCGGAGCCGCCACCTGTTCCCCTCCCTCACCAAGGAAGGCGCCCCTGCCATCCTGGAAACCACCGGCAATCCATACGCGCATCTCGTGCTTCGCGGCGGCAGCGAGACCGGACCGAACTTCGATGTGGTTTCTATCGAAGCTGCAGTGCGACTGCTTCGCGCGGCGCATCTTGCCGAAATCGTGATGGTTGACTGCAGCCACGGTAACAGCGGCAAGGACGCCGCCCGACAGATCGATGTGGCCGACGCGATCATGAAGAACCTGAGAACTTCGCCGGTTCGAGCGCTGATGATCGAGAGCCACCTGGTCGCCGGCCGTCAGAACTCCCCCGTCACATACGGTCAGAGCATTACCGATGCCTGCCTCGGATTCGAGGAAACCAAAGCCTTGCTCTACCGGCTCGCCGACGCCGTTTAGAAGCGAGCGCTTCAAACAACATCCGGAACTGATAGAACCAGCGCAAACGCTGGATCGCTGAGAAATCCGGAACAGATCGAGCCCATCCCCTTTCAACGGCAAAATTCCCCCTCGACATAGAGAATTGGCTTTTATAATGTGGGCGTCAAACGTTTTCGGTGCCTGCTCGGTAGCCTATTTTCAGGAGGGACTGAACGATGAAAAAAATCACTCTGTCGATGATCGCGCCGCTGCTGATCGGCATGTTGTTGCTGCCCGGCAAATCGGTGTTTGCCCTCGATAGAATCAACGTCACCCTGCCGTCGAAATCGTTTCAATTCATTATCTTTCCGCTCGCCAAGGAGCGGGGTTACATGAAAGAGGAAGGGATCGACCTCAACACCGTCATCATGGCCTCCACCCCCGGCCTTCAGGCGGTGCTCGCCGGAGAAATGGATTTCACCGGTTCCGGCAGCAGCGCCCTGGTCGCCGTCACTCAAGGCAACGCGCCACTAAAAACCGTCTTGGCCATCACCGATCAGGTGCTCCAATGGCTGATGGTTCGGCCCCAGTACAGCGCTTTCAAAGACCTGAAGAATAAGAAGATCGCCGTAACCGGCGTCGCCGCGGTGGCGACGTTTATGTTGAAAAAGGTTGCGGCAAAGTACGGCCTCGACGCCAACAAGGATTTGACCTTTCTCGCCCTGCCGCCGGGGCAGCGCCTCGCGGCGCTTCAGTCGGGAGTCGTGGATGCCGGGCTATTGAGTTCGGAGGAACGCTTTGCCGCCCTCGATCAAGGCATGAAAGAGATCCTGTATCTCGGCAAAGAAGTGAAAAATTCCTGGGGCACCATCGCAACCAACGATCAATTCATCAAAACCAAGCCCAAGTTGATGCAAGGATTCACGCGTGCCCTGCTCAAAGCCCTGCGCCTGGTCAAGCAGAACCGCGAGGTCGCCATGGAGGCGATGATGAAATTCTCCGAGTTGGACAGAGATCTCGCCGCGCGCACCTACGACGGCATGATCGGTACATTCACCGCCAATGGCGTGGTCGACGAAGAAACCCAGAAAAACGATCTCGACATCGTTCGCGAGGTCCTCAAAGGCGCCAAGGAAGTGGCCATCGAGCGCGCCTACGATTTCAGTTTTGCCAAGAAAGCCGACAGCGAGTTGACCCAAGCTGGTTGGAAGCCATAAACCGTTCGATCACCAGAGCGGCGTCATCAAAGTCAAAAATTCCAAGTGGCCGAGTTTACTGGCCGCCAGGGGCGCGTCATGCTGAGGAATCGGCCCGTGCTTCCGAACGGCTCTAGATATTTCTATTGATTTCGCGAACAATGAGAGCCGAGGAGACGCTGATCCCTCTGACCAAGGAATAAGCCAATGACGCAAGTCCCTAACCAAACCAGCGCCGCACGCTTTGTCTTCGACAACACCTACGCGCGCGCACTCGAGGGTCTCTACGTGCCGTGGAAGGCAGCGCAAGTGGCGCAGCCGAGGATGGTCAAATTCAACCCTCAGTTGGCCGATGAATTGGGGCTCGACGCCGCGGCCCTCGATTCCGATGAAGGCGCCAGGATTTTTGCCGGCAACGAGACGCCCGGAGGAGCGCTGCCGCTAGCGCAAGCCTACGCCGGCCATCAGTTCGGCGGCTTCTCGCCGCAACTGGGCGACGGCCGCGCGCTGCTCCTGGGGGAGGTAATCGACCGCAACGGACGGCGTCGCGACATTCAGCTCAAAGGTTCAGGGCCCACGCCTTTTTCGCGCAGGGGCGACGGTCGGGCGGCGCTCGGGCCGGTATTGCGGGAATATTTGATCGGTGAAGCGATGCACGCGCTGGGTATCCCGACGACTCGGGCGCTCGCTGCAGTAGTCACCGGCGAGCCGGTCTATCGAGAGACCGCGCTACCGGGCGCGGTTTTGACGCGCATCGCCGCGAGCCACATCCGTGTCGGCACATTTCAACTATTCGCCGCCCGCGGCGAACAAGACAAGGTGCGCCGTTTGGCCGATTACGTGATCGAGCGCCACTACCCGGAATTGAAACGCCGCACGGCCCCCTACTTGGAATTGCTTGAGCGCGTGTGCGACCGCCAAGCGGCTCTCGTCGCCAGCTGGATGCATGTCGGCTTCATCCATGGCGTGATGAACACCGACAATATGGCGATCTCAGGCGAGACCATCGACTACGGCCCATGCGCCTTCATGGATCATTACGATCCGGCAACGGTCTTCAGCTCCATCGACACGCGAGGCCGCTACGCCTACGCCAATCAGCCCAGCATCGCGCAGTGGAACCTGGCGCGGCTCGCCGAGACGCTGCTACCGCTGATCGATGAGGATAATAATCGTGCCATCGCCCGCGCCACCGATGTGATTCATGCCTTTCCGGACCAATACCAGCGCCACTGGCTGACCGGCATGCGCGCCAAGCTGGGACTGACCGGCGCGGATGAGGCCGATATCAACCTCGCCACCGGCTTTCTCAGCGCCATGGAAGGCAGGCACGTCGACTACACGTTGGCGTTCCGTTACCTCGCCGATGCAGCATTAGGCAACGACGAATTGATTCGCGCCCTGTTTGCCGATCCGTCGGCGTATGATCTCTGGCGCAGCCGCTGGCGGGCGCGCCTGGCGCGCGAGGCGGCGGACCCCATGGCGCGGGCGCAGGCGATGCGCCGGGTTAATCCCGCGTTTATTCCGCGCAATCAGCGCGTCGAGGAAGCCTTGAGCGCCGCCGTCGAACGCGGCGATTACGCGCCTTTCGAAACACTGCTGCATATCCTGGAGCATCCTTTCGACGATCAGCCAGAGTTTGCCGCCTTTGCCGAACCAGCGACCGAAGGAGGAGCGCGCTACCAAACTTTTTGAGGCACCTGATCACGCGTCCGGGCGACGCGGAATTGCTAGAACCAAAATCTGACGCTATTAGATGCTTGCGGGTTTACTTTGAAGGTGTTCTCTCCACGTTGGAAACGAAGGGTTCGAATAATCTAGACTCCGAACTTCGTGCTCTTCGTGTCCTTCTTAGAATGTACATGCCAAGCACGATCTGGGCGACGAATTGGCATGGGACTTCCGTCATACCGGCGAAAGCCGGTATCCATCCCCCCTCTGTCGCCAGGATGCCGGCCTTCGCCGGGATGACGACTCGGCGGGCGTGCAGGGGGGGCTGGAATTTCATACTCTGTAGACGGGCGTAAGCTCACGGACACTTCGTGGTGGACATTTTCTTGCTAAATCTGTTGCGGCTCTGCCGTGTTGGGTGCTTCGTGGTGAAAAAATCAAACCGACTGTGCTAGACCATTCAAACCAAAGCCTGAAGAACTCATTTCTAAGATAAACGGATCGACGCAGCATGGCGCAAAAATTCTACGTGGTATGGTCAGGACGGCAGACCGGTGTTTTCACCGATTGGCCAACCGCTCAGCGGGCGGTCGACAAGTTTGCCGGGGCACGCTTCAAGTCCTTCGCGACCCGGGCGGAAGCCGAGCAGGCCTTCGGTTGCGGCGCCAGCGCAACGAATCCGTCGAAAACCGCAGGCGTTACCAAAGCCGGCACGCGGAACAGCACTCATCGGGCCGCGCATACCGCGCACCAGTTCGACATTAGCATTTATTGCGACGGTGCCTGCGAACCCAACCCGGGTAATGCCGGTTCCGGCATCGTCGTCTATCGCGCCGGCAAGCTCGCGCAATTGTGGTTTGGCCTATACCACCCGATGGGCACCAACAACACCGCCGAGCTGAACGCGCTCTACCACGCCTTGCGCATGGCCGAAGCGGAAATCAACATCGGCAACAGCGTCGAGATTTGCAGCGACTCGGCGTACTCGATCAACTGCATTCGCAGTTGGGCGCCGGGTTGGGAAAAAAGAGGCTGGAAGAAACCCGGCGGCGAGATCAAGAATTTGGAAATTATCCAGGACTGCTACGCGATCTTTTTACGCATCAAGAAACAGCTCAACCTTACCCATGTCGCCGCCCATGTCGGCACCGAAGGCAACGAACTCGCCGACCGCATGGCCATGCTCGCCGCGCAGAGCAAAGAAAAAGAACTCCGTCTGTATCAGGGGACCACAGATATTCCGATACTGCTCAAGATGCGCGCGGGGTGATCCTATCGGAGGCCAGCCATTGAACGACTTGAACTGTTTGAACGATTGGAACGCACTGGACTCAAACGGCTTGAACGGAGCGAAGTGGTTGAATCCTTCGATCAACTCAGGGCAGGCTATAAACGATTTGAACATTCGCCGCTATTTTATGGAAGGAAGCTGAGGTCGACGATTTGTGCGACGTTCAAACCTTTGGCTTTCGGCTCGTCTCGGGCAACGTCCGCCAGAACCGATTCGAGCCCCTTCATCGTGGGTCGGCCATCGTCCGGCAGGGAACGACTATAAACGTCAAACGCTTTCTCCGCGATCTCCCGGTCGTTTAATCGGCTCAGCACCATCATTTTACGCACCGATTCCTCCTTGCGCGTTTTGAAAAAACGGATCCCCTCGACATAAGCGGTCATGAAGCGCTTCACGAGCGGCGCTTGCGCCTGCAGGTATTCTTCACGGGCCACGATGCACACGTGAGGGAATTCGACGCCCTTGGCGACGAAGTCAAGGAGCGGGTTCAAACCGACCTTCTGCGCCGCCAGCGCTTCCTCCGGGCTCAGGACCGTCGCGTCGATGGTTCCGGCTTTGAGCGCCACCAACCGGGACTGCGAGCCTCCTACCTGAAGGACCGTCACGTCCGCAGGATTCAAGCCCAGCTGCCCGAGCGCGAGCCGCACCACGAAATCGGTGTTGCTGCCGAAGCGGCTGATGCCGATCTTTTTGCCACGCAACTGCTCTGGGCTGGTAATGCGACTGCCCGTTATCAAGACATAAGGCAGAATATTGGTAACGCCCGCGATAATCTTGAGCCGTGCCCCCCTTAGGTAGGCGTTCAGAAAAGGCGGGCCGCCGGTCTGGAGGAGATCGAGACTCTTTCCGATCAACGCCTGCGTGGAAAGCGAACCGCCCGCGATAAAAACCATTTCGAGCGTGAATCCGTGTTTGCGGAAGATGCCGGCGTCTTGAGCGACGTAAAGGGGCGCTGCACCGTAAAAACCGTTGAAGCCGACGTGTAGAGTCGTGGACTGAGCCGCCGCGGGTTGCACGCCAATCCACCAGAAAGCGAGGACGAAGATTCCATGCACGCTGATCCGTTTCATATCGACCTCCATTATTTACACCTAGACTGCTCCCTATCGTCGGTGTTGGTCAAGACCATAAATTGTAGGTGCTCCTTTCCTTTTTCCAAGCTGGGGCCGACCCGAAGAGCCGGATCGCTTCGCTGGTCGAATTGAAAGACTTGAATGGTATGAACGATTAGAAACCGCTGGACTTAAACGGCTTGAACGGAGCGAAGCGATTGAACAATTTGAACATTCGAAATTGTTCACGAGGTCTCTAATCTTTACCCATGGCCAAAAACTTGTCGCGTGGCGATTTACAGCTGCTGCTTAATCGACCCGGCGCCGGCGGCGCTGGACAAGCGATGGGCGACGGTCAGTCTCCGGCGCCGGGCGGCTGGAACCGAATCCAGATCGAAGTCAAGGATATTGAAGCGACGGTCAATAAGCTGAAGAATTCAGGAGGGAACTTTCGCAATAATATCGTTACCGGCAACGGTGGCAAGCAAATCCTCATCGAGGATCCGTCCGGCAATTCGATCGAGCTATTTCAGTCCTTTTAGCCAAACGCTCAAGCCGCGTCTGAATTTCGAGCACGCTGCGTAAGCTGCGCACGGGATGATTAAGAATTTGCTCACTGGGGCCTGATCGACGGACGACAAGGCTGCGGCCGTACGTCACTTGATCGCCCCGCGTGATTGCGATAATCGATTCAAGACACTTGAGAGGAGAATTTCGTTGAAGCAAAAGTATTTCGATTGCCATTTTCATATCATCGACAAGAACTTCCCGGTGGTGCCCAACCACGGATTCATGCCCGACGCCTTTACCAGCGAGGATTATCTAGAGCGGGTCAAAGCGATCGATCTGTGCGGCGGCGCGGTGGTGTCCGGCTCTTTCCAGGAGTTGGATCAATCCTATCTGTTTCATGCCTTGAAAGTGCTCGGCCCGACCTTTGTCGGCGTCACCCAAGTGCCGCAGACCATATCGGATCGGGAGTTGCAGAAACTCAACGACGCCGGCGTGCGCGCCGTCCGATTCAACGTCAAGCGCGGCGGGTCCGAAGACGTCAAGCATCTGGAAAGCTTCGCGCGGCGGGTTCATAAACTGGTCGGCTGGCACACCGAGTTATACATCGATTCCACCGACGCGGCCGGTCTGTTCGACACCCTCGTTTCACTGCCCGCGGTCAGCATCGACCATATCGGTCTTTCCAAAGCCGGGTTCCCAACGCTGCTCAAACTCGCGGAGAGGGGCGTGCGCGTCAAAGCCACCGGCTTCGGACGGGTCGACTTCGACGTCGGCTCAGCGCTCAAGGAACTCTACGCCGCCAATCCGAAAGCTCTCATGTTCGGCACCGACCTGCCATCCACCCGCGCGCCCAGGCCCTATCTCGATAGCGACTACACGCTGGTCTTAGAAACATTGGGAGAAGATAAGGCAGCCAATGTTTTCTACAAGAACGCTATTGAGTTTTATCGGCCCACGAAGGTTACGTAGCGGGCTGATGAAATAGCAAAACTGAAGGACTCTCCGCTGTGCGCCAAGGCGTCTAAAATCGTCGAATCAATTTCCGCCAGCAGCCGTAAGCATGTCTACCGCTTTGATTCTTATCACTGTCGATCTAGATTCCCAGGATGAAATTGCCCAGAATCAGTTATGGCTAGTCCGCTGATGTCTTTCTTTACCGGCCTCGGTTCGCGCCGTGTCGTCGAAGCCGTCACACCGGCGCGCACGTTGGCCGATGTCGTATTGGCGCCACAAACCCACCGCACCTTGGAACAGGCGCTGGCGCAGGTGCGCAATCACCACTTGATCTTTAACCGCTGGGGACTGGGCGAACGGCATACTTCGGGACGCGGGCTGGCGTTTAATTTTGCCGGACAGCCGGGCACGGGAAAGACGATCTGCGCCGAAGCGATTGCCTATGAGCTCGGCTTGAAGCTTCTTGTGGTCAACTATGCCGAGGCCGAGTCGATGTGGTTCGGCGAGACTCCGAAAAATATCGTCGCCACGTTTCGCGCCGCGGCTGAGCAAAATGCCGTCCTATTATTCGACGAGGCAGACGCGATCGCCATGCGCCGCTCCTCCGGCGCCGGGCTGCCGCACGAACGCGAAAGCAATTTGACGGTTAACGTTCTCCTGCGCGAGTTGGAGGCGTTCAATGGCATCGTGATTTTCGCGACCAATCTGGCAGCGAATTTCGATCCCGCATTCGAGCGCCGCATCCGCGCCCATGTACTGTTCGAGATCCCGGGACCGAAAGAACGCGCGCGCATCTGGGAGATGCAAATTCACCCGAAGAAGACCCCGTTAGCGTCGGATGTGGATTTTCAGCAGCTCGCCGAGCGCTACACGGTGAGCGGCGGCGATATCAAAAATGCGGTTCTCAAGGCCGCCGCGTTTGCGGCCGCTCAGCCGGGATCGGATTTGGCTAAGCGCATAAAGCAGCAGGATTTCGAATCCGCTATGGAAGAGGTGCTCGCCGCCAAGGCGGTCATGCAGCAGTCGCTCTTCGTCGACACCAAGACTCACGTAGCCGATGCCGATAGTGCGCGCGCGATGGAGCCGCAATGGCGCAGCGCAATTTTCATCGCGCTGGCGCTAGCCGGCACCGCGTTGATCACAGCGTTCGTGGCAGTTGCCTTGGCGCTCCTGCATTGAATTATGAGGTCGTGAATAACGCCCCGGCAAACAACGCACATCCACGTCGCAACCCTGAACCGCGCACTGAATCGCTTCGGCACCGACCTGCCGTCGACCCGCGCGCCGGGGCCGTATCTCGATAACGACTACCTGCTGGTCTTGGAAACCTCGGGCGAATAAAAAGCAGCCAATGTTTTTTACAAGAATGCGATCGAGTTTTATCGGCCGAAGATAGTTGGGTAGACACTGATCGAAATTTGAAAAGTCAGGATTTAGTACTACTCAGTGCGCGCTGATCCTCGAACCACGCTGGGAACGTTCATCCGGGATCCCTCGAAGCGCGGCAAAATTAAACAGTGTCGTTCCCCAGGTCCGGGAATCCGCCGTGGCCGCCTTTGCTCCACCGATCGGCTCGACTCGTAAATCCCTCCATCGGCCATGAGTGACAGAAAAAGATGGCCATCTTTCAATATGTACGACCGCACAAACTCCCAATCTTTGACGATGCGATCATGGAGCGAACCCGGCGGGCACAGTGCGCGAGTGAGCGCGAGCGGACCGAACTGGAGCTGGCTCGGTCCCGAAGATTTCCAGGTGCCGCGCCCACGGTTACAGTCGATCCGCGCGCTGACACTGCCGTCGGCGCCGAAGGCGAGGGTGTACTTCGCCGGATCGTCGGGGGTCAGCAACTTGTCGTCGCCGCCGTGAAACCAGACTAACTGCCAAGACGTACCGCCGAGGTCGGCCGCTGTGTTGTGCAGCGGAGCCGGCGCGTTCGCGCCGCAGGCGATTGTCAGCATCAACATCCCAAGCAATGCCAAGCCGGTCTGTGTCGTTCTCTGGTTCACTTCGTTCCCAACGCTTCGTTGGTAGCCAAGTCCCCACGCGCGCAAAAGTTCTGTGAGACCGCCGCCGACGGCGCTTCGAGAACACCGGCTTTAGACAGCTCCCTTTGATAATCTGGCCAAAGTTTATTTGGCCCGATGTCCAAGCGATCTAGCGGCAGTATGCGGACCAGCTTTGCAGCGCGATCCTTTGCGTTGGCGTCCCAAGCAAACCCGCCAGCGGCTCGTACCGCCCCGTAGATCGCGA
This sequence comes from uncultured delta proteobacterium, assembly GCA_963816145.1. Lineage (GTDB taxonomy): Bacteria > Desulfobacterota > Binatia > UBA9968 > UBA9968 > DP-20. Next base: position 133,894 of record CAWFJP010000013.1, on the reverse strand, counting down.
GCCGCTGCGGGCCGGGAACCTTGTTTTCAATCATCCCCAAATTGAGAATCTGATCTGCTTGATCTCGCGAGCAGCTCTGCGTCCAGTAAAGATAATCGTGAACTACAGCGGGGAGCAAATACAGGCCGTTTTGGCGCAGCAGCGAATGAAGCACCTGCGGGATACTCGCGAAATCAGTGACGAATCCAGGCGGGACAGTAATCGTGTCCTTTGACACGCCGATCGTGTAAACCAACGGCTGGCGGACGATCCAGTTACGCCCATCCACGAACGGTCTGAAGTCAACAGGCGCAATCGGCTGCTGCGCTGGGGCAGAGGCCCATAACCCCAGAACACAGGTAATTACACTGAAGCTAAGTTTTAGGTAAGCTCGCCGATTTTTCTTGTCGATCTCTGCTACTTCTGTCGCCATGTGATCCTCTTTGACTATTGTCGTGTCGATTTGAACATCGGCTGATACTTCGCTCGCTCCTCAGCTATCGTTCTCTGAAACTCCGGTTCGTTAATGATGCCCGTCGCGATGAGCATCTGCGCCAGCACAACGTTGGCGACTAAAAAGCCAACTGACAACTCTTTGAAGGCAATTGACTGACTGGCCACGACTCCATCCTACAACAAATGGATACACCAACTGTAAACAAAAGTTTACCTGGACTTAACCAAGAAATGGTTTTTACCTGATTACAATAGCGAACATGCTTCTGGTACGGACGTTGCTTAACAAAAAGCCAAAACCGAGACAATCAGTCGGGTTGCCGCAATGTGGATAGTAATTGCGAGGTATCGGCCAGCGGAGTTTTTGCAGCGTGCCAATGGACGCAGCGCTCCGTGCAACGTCACCTAAGATACGGAGTTTGCACCATCGTAACCGATAAGAACAGAAATATTTCTTTGGAAGGAAGCGCAATGAAATCACCGTCCGACTTCAAAGGTATCATGCCCAACGCTAGTGTATTATTGGGAATTCATCAGCCACTGCGACGCGGGAAATTTCCCATTATTGGCAATCTTTTCGACAAAATTCGCAACGCGCTCTACCCTAACCTTGCTGGGCAGGCGTGGTCGTCGCGGGGCGTGCCGTTTCAAGGGCAACTCAATCGAGTGACACGCGTAGAATTGGCGACCGATACCGGACCTCAAGCGCCAAGTATCAGCGACCCCAAGCCGGTTGCCTTTGTCAGCGAGATGCAGCCCCCACTGGCACCCGATATAGACTGCGGGATCGCTCGGTTGTTGCAGCGCGACATCGGCAGCCACCCGCCGCGCGACTGGACGCGCCTGATCACAACCGCGTCGATGAAGACACGGCTCGAGCAGTTGAAAACCATTGTCGCCAAACCTGCTGAATTACAAAACTTTCCTGAAATCGCTGATTACGTTCAAAGTTTCACCCAGGCGAACGGTACCAGCGATCAAACCCTGCTCATGCAATCGTTGTTTGATAAGGAAGCGTGCATTTCCAGTTACCTGACCTTCCTTGCACGACACAAGCCCACTCAATTGAACGAATTGTTTTTCACGGCGCCGCAGGCGGACAATCGTCCGGCGGCCTGAAAATCACGCCTTGGACCACGCGGCGCTGGGGGCACATGTGTGACGCGCCAACGTGCAGTTACCGAGCTACGTCCAGCTTTTTGGCACTGGAAAAGGTCGCGGATTGCTTGCGGCCAGGAATTACCCGCCAGCCATTGAGCTGATAGCCGCACACCACACAGTAGCCGGTAATGGAATACTCGCCATCGCTCTTAGCTCTTTGGGATACCTCAACACAGAAATAGTCGCGGCACTCGGGGCAGGATCGATGGAGGTATTTCGCCATGATGCCGGACACAAATCGCAGCGAGTGCCGGCGCGTCAACTTGCGCTTTGGGACCGAGGCGTCGTCAGTGCAAGCCGACGGCGATAACAGCGCATGACTTTGGTCTCGTGAACGAAATAATCCGCCGCTGGGAATTGGCTAAGCGCCTAACGCAGCAGAATTTCGCATTCGCTGAAGAGTTGCTCGCGGTGAAGGCCGGTCATACAACGTCACTCTTTGTCGGCACTCCGATCGCGGCAGCGGATGCCGCGAGTGCGCGCGCCGAGGCCCTATCTCGATAGCGACTCAACGCTGGTTTGGAAACATTAGGAGAAGAAAAGGCGGGGAATGTTTTTTACAAGAATGCGATCGAGTTTTACCGGCCGAAGCAAGTTGGCTAGAAACTAGTCAAGAATTGAAAAGAGGTCGGCTAAGCCGTCGAGGTTAACGCCTGGGGCCGGGCCGTTCATCACAGGGCCCGTAATAGTCGACAACCTCGCGTTCGGTCGGATTGGCCGGATCGCCATAAGTCTCGATCTTCATATGGCAGTGATTATCCTCGCCCTGTTCTTTCAATAGAATGCGGTCAGGAGCGGCGGTACAGCCCATGAACGAAAGGACTAACGCAATAAGAAACCCGAATGCCGCAGGTTTCATTTCGACTTCCTTTCATGGTTTACTGACCTGGTAAGCTTCTCGCTTCCTGCCTATTCAACGTAACGCTTTACCGCAGCCAGGGCTAGAGGAAGTCCAGCGGGTAATTGAAGCACCCGGACAAGGACAAATGTTCAGCGGCAAAGAATTTACACCAAAACTTCATGGGCTCGGAAATTTGCACGGTTGTGCATGCAACCGGTTAATCTTATCCTGGAAAAACGAGGTGACCGATGGCGTCAGTAAGCGATACGAAATTAGTCAAGAAGCTTCGCTGTATCCAGCGTAGCGTCGATCGGCATTGGGTCGGTAACGGCTTCCCGGTTCGGACACTGTTCGCGTATCCCAACCTGGGGCCGGTGCTCAGCCCGTTTTTACTTTTGGATTACGCCGGTCCAAGAGAATTTCCACCGACGAAGGAACGCCTCGGCGTCGGCGAGCACCCACATCGCGGCTTCGAGACCGTGACCATCGTTTACGAGGGAGAAGTCGAGCACCGCGACTCTTCCGGCGGCGGCGGCCGGATCGGCCCCGGTGACGTGCAGTGGATGACCGCCGCGTCCGGCATCGTCCATGAGGAGTTTCACGGCCGCGATTTCGCAAAGCGCGGCGGGATGTTCGAAATGGTCCAACTGTGGGTCAACCTGCCGGCGAAGGATAAATTGGCGCCGCCGCGTTACCAGAGCATTACCAACAGTCAGATTCCCACCGTCAGCCTGCCCGGCGGCCAAGGAACGATCCGTGTGATCGCCGGAGAGTTCACCGGCGCGAAGGGGCCGGCAAAGACGTTCACGCCAATCCTGGTTGTCGACCTACGCTTCGTCGCCAATCAGAGAACAGATCTTCCCGTGCCCGATGGTTACACGACGGCACTGGTGGTACTCAAAGGCGCTCTGCGCGTGAACGGCTCCGAGGAAATCACGACGGCCGAGGTCGGACTGTTCGACCGCGCCGGCAAAAACATCAGCATCGAATGCGTGAATGACGCGACGGCTTTACTGCTTTGCGGCGAACCGATTGATGAGCCGATTGTCGGACAAGGACCGTTCGTCATGAACACTGCCCAAGAGATTCGCCAGGCGATGGAAGATTACCGAAGCGGCAAGATGGGTCACTTGTCGTAGGAGATGCGACGGCTATGGGGACCTGGCCAGGACGATCATTGCCTTAATAATTTGACTTGCTTCGTTGCCCCGGCTGGTGGATGAGCGATTTAGCAATGTTCCCGATAAGTCTAAAATGGAGGTGAAAGATGATCGAGATCGCTGGTAAAAAAATCGCCACCACACTGGCGGAGATCGTCGAGCCTTCGCGCACGGCGCTACTCATTTGGGACATGGAGTACGCCATCGGCCCCAATGCGTTCAATTGTCAAGACATGTTGCCCAAGCTGCAAGAACTTTCAGCGCTGGCACGGCGCAGCGGCGTGCGGATTTGCTACTCGGTGCAGACCCCGTTTGACCTGGCCAAAGAAGAAGCCGGCATCTGGGTGCGCATCAGGATGAAGCGGGCCAAAACCGCCGATCCGCAGAAGCTTTTGAGCGAAAAAGAAGATCCCCATGACCGCGAGATCATCGCCGAGCTGCAACCGCAGCCACAGGATATCGTTTTTCAAAAGCGCCGTCCCGATGGATTTGTCGGCACCGACCTCGACCTGATACGGCGCAGCAACGGCATCAAGACGCTCGTCATCGGCGGTGTCGCCACCGAAGGCGGCGTCGAGGGCACAGCGCGCAGCACGCGCAATCTCGGCTACGATGTCGTCGTGCTCAAAGACTGCGTCGGCTCGCGTAACCGCGAGGCGCACGACATGGCGTTCAAATTGATGGAGCAGGCGTTCTTCGATGTCGTGCCGGCCGCCGACATCGGCGCGGTCTGGCGCCAATAATGATTGCAGTTAGGGTAGCAGGATCGCATCTTTGCTTTGCTACTTCAGGGGCAGCAGGGGGCAGGTCCGGCAAAGCAGCGTTAAGGTCTGAAAACAGCAGAGCCCTTCGGGGGCTCTGCTGTCATAATACACGCGGCGACAATCCCTACGAACAAAGCGAGAAAATTCCCGTGTAACGGGCATGCGTAACCCGGTGCACCTACGCGGTCGGGATTCGTAGTTTCTGTCCCGGATGGATCAGATCCGGATTTTTGATCTGATCACGATTCGCTTCAAAGATCTTTTGCCAGGTCACACCCTTATATTGTGTCGCAATCTTACTTAGCGAATCACCGGCCACCACGGTGTAAAAAACTTCGCTTCCGGCGGCAACCTCGAGGTTCATAACTATGTCACCGGAGCGCATATCCGGGTCGAGGCGGTTGTATTCATCCCATAGTTGTTGCTTGACGGCTTCACTGGGCACTGTGCCCTGGATGTGCAGCACATTGTCCTGTTCCTGGATGTTCAAGTCGGCGACTCCGTTGCCTTCGGCCATGGCGATTAACGATTGGTACTTGTCTCTCAGCATGGGACACCTCCCTATTTGATAGTGAGTTGGTTAACAACTTTCTTCGGATTGGCCTCGTTGGCCGCCTTCATAGCATCCTGCAATTTTGCCCGGGGAATCTCGCCGGTCAGTGTCACTTGTCCGTCGGCGACATCGGCGGTTACGCCTTTCACGTTGTATTTAGCTAGGCCAGCCTCGACCGCGCTCTTGATCTTCGGATCCTCGGAAACAACGATCGGCGGCTTGACGCTCAAGTTGTTGACCACCGATTTGACATTGGCGACGCCTTTTGCGGCTTGCTCCGCCTGGCTCTTCGCCGCGTCGTTATCGACCGTGCCCGTTAGAGTCACGACTCCCTCCTTGGTCTCGACATTGACCATGGAAGCTAAGGCCGGACTCTGCGCCGTCAGTTGCGATTTCACGCTGGTCGTCAACGCCGCGTCGTCGGGGCCCTTTTGACAGGCTGCCAAAAAAGCTGCCAGGCAAAAAGCCAGCGCTACTGCGAGTGATTGCGACGACTTCCTATATTGCATAAGCGTAATCTCCTTTAGTTCGAGGGAAACGACCGTTCAATAACGCAGGCAAGAACCCTAACATGGTAAGCTTTGCGGGGACAAGGCCATTCCCGATAAAACTCCAGCGACCGATAGTAGAGCCTCCGATCACCATGCCAATGAATCGAGCATGACATCCGCGAACTCGTGAAGTTGTTTAGGGTACGAATCCACGGACCTTTTCGGCCTTGCGCCAGCCGCAGGGGCAAAAAGACCAGCTTCGCAATTCACGCCCAAAAACAATTGTTTGGCAATTACAAACCGCCAACCGTAAAGAGCGGCAATTGACTCCAAGAAAAGGCTTGCCGCCAAGAAATAGTTGCTGATAGAGTAACGGCAGTTTAAACTTGCGTCCGCCCCATAAGTGTCGATGTCGATCTGAAAGGAGCGAAATAGCCATAGGATTATCGGATAGTCTAGTTGGCAGTGTAAGCGGATCTATGTTGGCGGCGATCAGGGTTAGAATCCGTTCGGCGCCGATAAAGAGCAAAGACTAAAATTGCGGTTGGAGCTTAGGCGCGGTAGAGACTATCGCGCCAGAACTCTGTAAACAGCAAAGGAGGCGACCATGTGGGGTTTAATAACGACCATTATCATCGGATTTGTCGTCGGCGTGATTGCGAAGTTCATCATGCCAGGCAAGGAGAATATGGGATTTATTGTGACGACCTTGCTCGGGATCGCCGGTTCGGTTGCCGCGACGTACGCCGGTCAGGCCATCGGTTGGTATGAGGCCGGCCAGGGCGCTGGTTGGATCGGTTCGATTGTCGGCGCGTTTCTGTTGCTGTGGATCTACCAGAAGTTCCAGACCCGTAGCACGTCGGCGTAACCGTCCACTTCGGGCAACTGCGGACGTGCCTGAGTATCGACTTACTTTCGTTTCGATTATCGCGCGGCCCGAGTCGAATTAGTTAATAGCCTGGAAGAAAAAAGCCGCGGCAGCATTTTTCTAACCGTCGCCGGCTACCACCCTTCCGTCCCCGGCTCCCCCTTCCAAGGCCCGACAATTTCATCAGTTATCCAACCGCCGTAGAAATAACCCGGTTGCGGGCGCACCCGCTCGCCGTCGACGAAACACTCGACGCGACCGGGATAGAAGGAAAAGAAATCTGCAATCGCGCCGTATGGCGGCCGCGCTTTCGGATAACTCCAGCCGATCGCTTGCCGCCCCGATATCGGCATTGCCAATGTCCAATACTTCGCCGCGCCTTTCCATTCGCAAATCGACGTGCCAGGAAACGGCTGCAGCAGTTCGACATGGACATCGCGCGGTGGAATGTAAAAAGTCGGCGGCGCCGCGGTCTCCAGAATGCGATAACTTTCACGCGAGTCGGCGATCAGCAGATCGCCGCGCCGAACGACAATGCGCCGCTGCTCAGCAATCAGTTTTGGCGGCCGCGGATAATCCCACACCGACTCCTGTCCGAGCCTCGGTGTTATGGCGAAAGGCGGCCGCTTCTGGCCGGTATAAACCCACATGTTTTATTGCTAGGGCGGTTAGCTCACACGCCCTCGGAAGCCAAATCCGAACGCATCTTCGCTTCGGCGATTCGGCGACGACGATGCAAGCAAAATGTTTTAAACTCCCGTCGGCGGCATGAAATTGCGATATTCAGATTACGCTGAAACGCTCTGTTCTCTTTGTACACTTTTCTGATTCGGCGGACGGTTCAAGTCGATACTCAGGCGCGACCCCTCGATCATGAAGTCATTTCTCGTGTCCGACCTGAGCATGCCGGTATGCAGATCAGGTAAGGCCGTTACAACAAATGTAGCGCGAGCTGTCTGGAAAATTACTAGCGTGGCATCAGCTCCGAAGTCTAAGTGGACGGCACTGCAATATCAGCCGATACAGACAGATTTTCAACGTTGGAGTCATTGGTCAGCATTAAGCCGAAAGCGGGCTGCTTGACAAAGTCGCTCATCGGACCGACCAGATTTATCCTCACGTGACGATTTATACTATCGAGCAGTTTGTGTTTTCAGATAGCTTTTTAACAGCACGGTATTTTATGATATGAATCTTACGATACAACTGACTGCTACGTCGAATGAGGAGTGATTTTGTCAGCTTTTGTTCAGTCGCTCGGCTCAATTCCAAAAAGGTTAAATCGCCGTTCTGATAGCTTCGGAGATCGCGCTTCGATGACGCTGCGGAAGTTAAAGCACAGGCGCATTAGATCCGTAAAAAGATTCTTTAGCCGAGCCGCAATTTCATTAGTGTGAAAGTTTCAGGTTTGCATTTGATTGAGCATTATCTTTCCCGTAAGCGATCGCTTACAAAATGGAATGTAATCCCTCGCATAGGCGGTTAGAACGTCAGTAATATCAAACATAAATTAAACTTCATGAATATCCCATCAAAAACCCAATCACTCGTTCGAACTATGCTGAATGGTGTAATAGGAAATGTTTCGACAAATAAGACAAAAGTAGTCGATTCCGTTTTGGCCGGGGGCGGCGCGGCCGCGGCTTTTGTTGCTCTATATATTTTTTATCACTATGACTGGCTTCGTAATCGGTCGTTTACGGGTGTTGGCGGTGGGTTTCTTTACCGGTTTGTTCCAGTTTCTATCAGCGTTTTGCTCTTTCTGTCGCTTCGACTTAAACGTGCTTACAAACTTGCAGTCGCTTGTTTCTTAGGCGGGGTTTTGACTTTGGCGTGGGTAGGAGAAATGCTTTTGGCTCACGGGGAAAACGTCGCAACGGAGTTGCCGTACTGGGGATTCGGACCGGGATCAGAGCAGAAACGACGTATCCTCATGATGGCAAGACAGGCTGGCGTTGATTTCGATACTCGACATATATCTACCGTAATTACGGACTTGCGAACGCTGGGTATCGACGCTACGCCCTTTGTGGGTACCAGATTCATGGAAGAACGGCCTGATGGCAGCATCCGGTCGCAGCTTGAGGTAAACCATGCGGAACTGATTCCTATGGGTGGAATCTCTGACAAGCTAACGATCGCCTGTAATCAAACGGGAAGTTTCACCAGTTACAAAAGTGACGAGCGTGGATTTAATAACCCTCGTGGAATCTGGTCTTCGCGTCAGGTGAAGATCACGGCATTGGGTCAATCCTTTGTGCAGGGCTTTTGCGCTCCTGCAGGCAAGAATTTCGTTGATCTCGTTCGAAAACAGTATCCGGCCACGCTCAATCTCGGCTTCTCTGGAGAAGGCCCCCTAAAGCAGCTCGGGGCGATTAACGAATACTTGACTAATCTTAGGCCGGAGATTGTTCTTTGGTTTTATTTGGAAGGAATCGATCTCGAATACTTGCAATATGAACGCAAGAGCCAGCTAGCGATGCGCTATATGGAAGATGGTTTCGACCAGGGCCTGATATCCCGTCAAAGTGACATCGACAAAGCTCTCACCAGCTACTCGGAAGCGGAACTGTTCCGGGGAAAGGCGGCTCATGTGGAGGGTCCCCCGGATAATAAGTTGAAAACGATTGTCGACGCCATAAAGTTTAACAGGGTGAGGAGTAAATTAGGATTAGTTTACGGACGGCAAGCCGAGACCTTGTCTGGCTTAGACAATGCTAACATAAGACTGTTCGGTGATATTCTAGCCCGGGCGAACAAACGTGTCGGAGAATGGGGTGGCAAGCTTCACCTCGTCTACCTTCCCACTTGGAAACGATTTGGTTCGAGATCACCGCTACTTGACCAAGAGCGCGCGCTGATTAATACAGCGGCGCGTGCGTCAAATGTTTCGATTGTGGATACTCTCCAAGGCTTTTACGCTCAGAAAGACCCTTTGTCACTGTTTCCTTTTGGTGTTTTCGGCCATTACAACGAAGCGGGTCACCGGGTAGTGGCCGAAGAGGTGCTCAAGGCGATTGCCGCAAGTAAGCCTGACAAGATAACAAGCAGCCGCTCCAACGAGTAACCACGGGACGTTGTCCCGCCATGCGGCACTTCTTTGCCAAACCGTCCCCGGCTCCCCCTTCCAAGGCCCGACAATTTCATCAGTTATCCAACCGCCGTAGAAATAACCCGGCTGCGGGCGCACGCGCTCGCCGTCGACGAAACACTCGACACGGCCGGGATAGAAGGAAAAGAAATCTGCAATCGCGCCGTACGGCGCTTGCGCCTGCGGATAACTCCAGCCGATCGCTTCCCGCGCCGATGTCGCCATTGCCAATGTCCAGTACTGCGCCGCGCCTTTCCATTCGCAAATCGACGTGCCGGGAAACGGCTGCAGCAGTTCGACATGGACATCGCGCGGTGGAATGTAAAAAGTCGGCGGCGCCGCGGTCTCCAGAATGCGATAACTTTCACGCGAGTCGGCGATCAGCAGATCGCCGCGCCGAACGACAATGCGCCGCTGCTCAGCAATCAGTTTTGGCGGCCGCGGATAATCCCACACCGACTCCTGTCCGAGCCCCGGTGTTATGGCGAAAGGCGGCCGCTTCTGGCCGATATATGTCCACATGGTATTTGCCCGGCTACGCACACGCCCTCAAACGTGTAAGGCGGGATTGCCTTGTCCCCTCGATTTCAACTCGCAGGCAAATTTCCTGGCTGTCTCAAGCCACAGGTGGCTCGCCATTCTCCCGGTTCGCTGCCAATGAGTGTGAATAATTTCAGGTACTCTTCAACCTGCGCGTTGCCGTCCCAGGGAACGCTCTTGTGCGCAATAACAGCGTCACGATCCAGTACCCAGAGCGAGCGATAATAAAAACCGCCGTGGTGATGCTCTTCGCCACGGAGCAGGCCGTAGCGCCGCGCTATGTCGAGGTCGCTGTCGGAAACAAACAGATAGGGGAGTTCCTCGCCGAAGAGTGTCAGCCCATATTGACGATGCTCGTCAAGAGAATCGGGCGAGATCATGACGAGGTCCGCTCCCGCCTTGAGAATTTTTGCATAATCCTGCTTCAACGAAGCAGCCATGCTGGCGGCTCAGTTTGGATGATATCGGTAACTATCTTGGGTCGTGAGAACCAGTTTCTTATATTGCGCGGCCAACTGACGCAGCGGCAGCCAGCCAGCAGCCGTGGCGATGTGAAACTCCGGGCCTATGGTCCCTACGCGAGGGCCTTCGGGTTCGGCGGTCATATTTGTTCCTCCTCGTCGCGCGCTGATGGCCGCAGAAAACAAATCGTTTCTTCGCGCGCTTTGGGTTTCTTCCGCATGACTGAATACACCACCGGGTGAAAGTTATCGGCTCTTTACCTCTGCGGTAGCGGGTCCGGGCCGGTGAGTTTTTTGAACAGCTCTACGGCTTCCCGGTCGCGCGGCATATCTCTGATCGTTTGCTCCAGTTCCTCCGGCATTTGCGGTTCAGCCTTTAGGCCGGTGAGCTTTGCATACTCCTTGCCAAACTCGGGGTCTCGATAAGTCTTGCGCATCGCTTCCTGCAGGATGCGGACTCGGTCTTTCGGGGTGCCGGGAGGCAGGATTAGCGGGTTGCCGCTGCCGATGAACGCCCGGTACAGCCCGATGAGTTTCCGGTCCATGGCCGAACTCGCAAAGCTCTCGATGTCAGGGAGTCTGGCAAAGTGCGGGTGGCTGTGTTTCCGCCCTTTCGGAACCTCGATGATACTGTGGAAGTCCATCTGTGCTTTGTCGACCCATTGAGGTTTCTCGTGCAGGAGTGCGTCTGCCACGGTTGACCTAGTGTCGATCTCGCCCTGCTCGATGGCGACATCGAGTTCGGGTGAGTTGTACCCGGTGACGAATCTCGGTTGTTTTAGGCCGATCAGATACGCAAACATTCGACCGGAGATGTAGATCAGGTGCCCGACCGACTGGGAACCGATTCTCAAACCTGAAGCCGCGCGAAGCTTCTCTAGACTGTCGAGGCCCGATTCCCGGCGCGTGAAAAAAACATGGTAGCCGCCGCTATAGCTGGTGCCCAGATAGCTCACTTTATCGATGTCATAGAGAATTCCACTCTCTCCGAGAATGGGATGCATCACGAATGGCGTCGACATACGGCCAATGGTCAGGCCGTCCGGACGGACCGATTGATAAATGTGATTGGCCGCCTTGCGTCCGCCGCCGCCGTCCATGTGCTGCATCACAATGGTGGGATTTCCCGGAATATACTTCTGGAGAAAAGGCACAACGGCTTTGGTCCGCATGCTGCCGACTCCCCCTGGCGCGCTACTCTCAAGGATGGTAACGGTTTTCCCCTGGAAGAAAGAAGCTTGCGGAAAAGCAATGCCGGCCATGAAGAGATCAAAGCAAAGACCGAGCAGTGGCGCGCCAAATGCGGAGCGAAGAGATATTTGCCGAAACACCCGCCATTTGGGCTTGTCGCGTTTCATATGCACCTCCGAGATATGAGACTTCCTGCCTGCGGCAAGTCTTTTGCCGTGATCCTGCCGATGAACCGCTATAAATCGAGCCCGGTAGATCATGGAGCCAAAATTTGAACTCTTGACCCATGACCCAGCCGGCGCGTTGGATCGTCGAGTCAATCTCTCAACCGGCGTCAACATTCCGAGATAAGATACTTTCGTGCGCTGCTTACTCCTGAGTCATCTTTCGCAGGGCTTCCCGCACCGGTCCGGTAGCGGCGCGAAACACCGCAGTGTTAACCTTGGCCGCGTCCTCGCCGACAAAACTCACCAATTGGAATCGCAACACGCGTTCCGCCTCCGCCTTGAATTCCGGATCGTCAAAGGTCTCGCGAAAACCTTTATGCAGCGTCTCGATTGCCGTCGCCGGCGTCTTCGGTGGCGCGACGACAAACCTGCCGAGACTACGTACCGCTCCGGAAATCTTGAAGGCGTCGGCCAAAGGCCCAGAGAAATCGGCTTTCTTCGCCGCTCGAAAGAATTCCTTGAACGTCGGCAGGTCGGCGCGTAGATCGCGAACGATCTCTCCATCGGGTCCGGTCAAACCGTCTTGATAGATCGGCACCACGACACCTTCTCGCGCCATCAAGGCGCCGCCCATGGTATAGCCGGTAAGACCCTCGGAAGTGTAATTGATTTCGCCCCGCTGGACGGCCAGCCGGAGGTCGGCTTCGCCGGCGTAGCCGGTCACGTAACGGTAAGGCACGCCGAGAAGATCGAGCGCCATCCGCAACGCCAGATCTTTGTTGCTCTCGCGGGTGAATCCGCCGATGACGATCGGCTTGGCCGGTTTGAGAATTTCACCGGGGCCTTTGACCCCGGTATCGGCGCGAATGTACACCACCGAGGTCTCGCCGACCCCCGCGATCATCGGCATTTTGTTGAGATCAAAGCGCACGCCGGCGCCGCCGAGGATCTGCGGCAAATAGCCGCCGGAGAAAACTCCGACGGTCAAGCCGTCGGCACTGGCGACCTCGTACACATAGTTGGCGCCGACATTGCCCCCGCCGCCGGGCATGTTCTGAACCGCGACCGTAGGATTGCCGGCGAGATGCTTGCCCAAATATCTCGAGACCAGCCTGGCGACCACATCGGTGGCTCCTCCGGCAGGATAATTAACCAGCAAGCGAACGGTCTTGCCTTTGTAAAATGGCTCCTGGGCGAACACCGGCCGGCTTGCTAAAAACAAACCCGAAGCGATCACCGCCGCGAATAAAACCGGCCAGCTGCGCCGAGCCATTTTGCTTCCTCCGTTTGGGCCTATCGCCGTCGAACCTGCGCCGGCAAACTGCGTCAGACTCAAGCAATTCGACGATCTGGCAATCCCGGCCAATTTCTTAACGGACGTCGAGGTGGAGAAAACGCTACCCAACTATGACGTCGAAACGCTTTCCTCACTCTCGACACTCTTCTTGACTGTCGGTCGTTGCATCATGCGCTCGCGCCAGGCCGTGTACGATTTGAGCTCTGTCACCGGCATGCCGCTGCGGCTCGCCCAGCCGTAGAAGACCAGCGCGTAGCCGTCGACGACCGTGAAATCTTTGCCCATGACCCAGCCGTTCGCCTGGATCATCGAGTCGATCTCCTGGAGATTGGCCCAAAACGACTTCTTGCCGTTTTCCTTGACCGCGGCGTGCGCCACTTCGCTGTCGGCGAAACGCTCGGGGCGATGGAAGCGCTGGTACGACGGATGGACGACACTGGAGAACCAGCACATGGTACCGACACAGCGCCCTTCCTCGGCAGGATCGGCCGGCAGCAGCTTTTTGTCCGGGAACCTCCGCGCCAGGTATGTGAGTATGCCGGTGTTCTCGACCAGGATCTTGCCGTCGACGCTGAGCGCCGGCACTTTACCGCGCGGGTTGATCTTCAGATAATCCGCGGTGCGCTGCTGCCCCTTGGTCAGCAAGATCGGTTTGAGCTCATAGGGCGCGCCGGTTTCTTCGAGACCGATATGCGAAGCCAAAGAGCAAGCACCAGGACTGAAAAAAAGCGTCATCATGGGAATACCTCCGGTTTGGTCGAGTTGAATTTAGCGCCGCGCGGGCGCGCACCGTCGAATGCGAAACCTGCGCCGCACCGTCGTCACTTTTGCCGACAGTAAGCGCTAACCCGCGATCCTGTCAACCTGATCGGCTTGTGCCCGCTCATCGATATCTCCGATACTTGAAAGCCCCCGGCAAAAGAGCAAAATAATTGAGTGGTGAGTTTCCCAGGTAACGCGTAAATATCCGCAGGAGGCTAGCGCCGATGATCCCCATGATGAATATGTACGAGACCATTCGCGACAATCTGCATTTCAATAAATTCTCGGTTGGGGAGCTGCTTTTCGTCGAGTACAAATGCCCCATCGAGCAAGATGTCGCCGGCGCATGGACACCGATCGATTATTTCGTTCATGTGGTCAGCGGCAAAAAAACCTGGCGCACGACCGAAGGATCGTGGACCTTGGAAAAAGGCCAGACGCTATTTTTCAAGAAGGGCGCCGCCATCGTGCACCAGGATTTCAGGGAAGATTTTTGTCTTTTGGTGTTCTTCGTTTCCGATGATTTTACCCGCGAAGTGGTCAAGGAAGTTTCCGGCCAGCTGAGCAGCCAGCACGACGGCGACCCGCTCCATCAAGGCGCGATTCTGGTCAACGGCGACATGACCTTGGCCGCTTATTTTCAATCGATGCTGGCCTATTTCACCGGAACGGCCAAGCCGGCGGACAGCTTGCTGACGCTCAAACTCAAAGAATTGATCGTCAGCATATTGCTGGGGCGCAACAATCCCGAGCTCGCGGCCTATTTTCAATCGCTGCTGAAAAGCGCTGCGCCGCCACTGTCGCAAATCATGGAGGCAAATTTTTGTTACAACCTCGGTCTCGAAGATTTCGCGAAGTTAACCCATCGCAGTCTGTCGACCTTCAAACGCGACTTTCAGAAGTACTACAAGCAATCGCCCGGCAGGTGGCTATTGCACAAACGGCTGGACTACTCCGCTGTGCTGCTGAAAAATCCCGCGCTTAATGTGTCCCAAGTCGCTCTAGACTGCGGCTTCGAAGACCTCTCCCACTTCAGCCGGGCATTCAAGGACAAATTCGGCGTGCCCCCGGCGCATTACCGCAAGGAAAGCCCCGGCCGGGTCGCTTTATAATTCAAAGAGCCGCTCAGTCAAACTTCCGGCCTTTTCAACAAAGCACCGATCGGCGCCGGAGATTATATTCAGCGGCAGAATAATTTTTGAGGAGGTCGATTATGAATCAGTTAAACCCAATTCAATGGACCGAGGTGGCCCATAGTCTCGGCAAGGAATTCGCCGGCCGGGCAGAACTGAGCGATGAGAGCGACAGCTTTGTCAGCGACAACTACGGCGCGCTCAAAGCAGCACGCGTGTTCGGCGCGGCGATCCCGGCTGAACTGGGCGGCGGCGGCGCTTCCCATCGCCAGATCGCCGACATGCTGCGCACCCTCGCCCAATACTGCGGCTCGACGGCACTGGCGCTGTCGATGCATCAGCACCTGATCGCCGCGACAATTTGGAAGTGGCGGCGCGGCCAGGGCGGCGAGCCGCTGCTCAAGAACGTCGCCGACAAACAGCTCGTGCTGGTCAGCACCGGCGCCGGCGATTGGCTCGAGTCCAACGGCACGGTGAGCAAAACCGACGGCGGTTATCTGGTCAGCGCGCAGAAACATTTTGCCAGTCAGTCCGCGGTAGGCGACATGCTGATCACCAGCGCGCCATACATGGACCCTGAACGGGGCTGGGAGGTGCTGCATTTCCCGGTGCCGATGAACGCCAAAGGTGTCACGGTACTGAACAACTGGCGCGCCCTCGGCATGAGAGGCACGGGCTCCCATACCGTTAAACTGGAAAATGTCTTCGTGCCCGACGCAGCCATCGCGCTCAAGCGGCCGCGCGGCACCTATCATCCGGTTTGGAATGTCGTCCTGACCGTGGCGATGCCGCTGATCATGTCGGTCTATGTGGGCATTGCCGAGAAAGCGGCGCAATTGGCGATCGGCCATATTCGACGGCAAAAAAGCGCCAAGCCGCAAATGGCGGGTTTGATCGGCACTTTGCACAACGATTTGGTCGCCGCCCAGGTTCAGTTGAACGACATGCTGCGCATCGCGGAGAATTACGAATTCGAAGCCGTGGATCAAAACGGTCAGGATATTCTGACCCGGAAAACCAATGTCGCCAACGCCGCCATCGCTGTCGTCACCAAAGCGATGGAAATCGCCGGCGGTGCCGGTTTTTATCGTAGCTTCGGCCTCGAGCGGCTGTTCCGCGACATTCAGGCGGCACGCTATCACCCGTTGCCGGAGAACGAGCAAGTGAAATTTTCCGGTGAGTTCCTATTGAGGGACTAACGCAGGTGGCGCGGACGGCAGGTCGGCTTGGCCATTCAGTCTTGGCCAGCCGCCTACCGCCCGGGCACGTCGGGTTACTCATGGAAGCGCCGCGTGGCGGCGGCAGCAGCTTCTATGATTCCCGGCAAAGAGCAAAAATGATTCGCCTCGATGGCAAAAACCGGGTTGAACTTGCTGCGAAAGTTCTCCAGTGCGATCACCGCGGCTAATTCGACCAGCTCCTCGTCGCTAAAATGTTTTTTGAGCCGCTTGAAGAACCTATCCGAGACCCGCTTGCTGGTGTAGGTCATCCGTTCCGCCAACTCCAGCGCCAGCCGCTCGCGCAAGGAAAACAACGGATTCCTCTTGTAATCGCCCAAAGCCGCTTCGACCTTTTCCGCGGCTGCGCCGTTTTGCATCGCCCCGGATGCATTACTGTCAATTCAATACGGACAACCATTGATATGCGCGGTCCTGACGCAGACCAAATTGCGCAGTTCCTGCGCGATCAGTCCTGAATCCTGAATTCCCTTGGCAAGCGCCTGAACTCCCTGCTGAATGGTCGGCCTTATGGCGGACACCTGCGCCGCGTTTGAGACAAAACCATGACGTTTCTTCTGCTCGGCGATAATCTGCCGCACGTCATCATTGGCATTAGATTCGGTTACACCTTTGATCCTGGCCATAAGCTGTCCCTTTGTTTCCACCGATGCTGCAAGTACCGCGCTGCAACCGCCGTGATCTTCGCTAAAGAATTGCCTCCTGCGATGACATCCTCTGCGATCAGCAGCGTTGCTGGCGCGGCGGTTTGAGTCAAATACCCAATCACCCAAACCCTTCGGCGGACGAAACGGAAATGCGTTAGGGCTCTTGCTTAAACGCTGCCATAGAGGTGCTCGGGGGTAACAAGAATCAGGGTGCGCTGTTCCTCGCGCATCTGTTTGGCAAATTCCTCATCAGTCCCCTTGGCTCGTCCCATCGAAACGTAAAAGTCCTTCAAGCGCTTGATATGCGCCGGCGTGTCCTGCCAGGGCTCGATGGACGCCGGGCCTTCGACGGTGACATAGCGCCGGTTGTCGAGCTTGATGACCGTGATAGCCGCTCGGCCCGTCCGTGCAATGTTTCTCTCTTTCACGGTGCGCGGCCGCGCCGCGACGCCGACTTTGTCGTCCAACACAGCCGTCGATACGATAGTTGCCTGCGCACGGCCCTTAGCCGTGACCGTAGCCGCGACACCAGTGTGATTATTCTGTAACAGCGGGAGTGCTTCTTGCCAGTTCATCGGTCTATTCCTCCGAAGTTTATAATATTGTCGTCGCGCGCGCGACGAACTTGGCAGCTATAACTCTGCTCACGGCGATCAGTCAAGCCAAGTTCTCAACCCGTACTCCTTCGAAACCGATCCGTCGCGTTTGGGCTGACTTGAACGGCTTGAAGGTTTTCAACCTCGCCCGCGCCGCCTGGTGGAAAACCGTTTTTGATTGCGATAAGTGAAAGGGTATCCGTTCGTCATTTCCGGTCGGTCAGGTTTCTCTACGCTCGCAGCTCGCCGTTGCCACGCCGAAAACAGAGCCTGGACTCCCGCGTTCGCGGGCATGACGAGGGAAAGAACTTCTAGATTAGGAATTGGCGAATAATAAATGATCTCCGGCGCTCTCGAAGGTTTCACTTGCATCGATGTCAGCGGCCATGTGGCCGGGCCCTACGCCGGCAGCTTGCTCGGCGACTTGGGCTGCGAAGTGATTAAAGTCGAATTGCCCAACGGCGGCGACACCCACCGCGGGCGCAATCCCAAATACGAGGGCTACGGCCCGAGCTTCCGCGCGCTTAATAGAAACAAGAAAAGCGTCACGCTCAACCTGCGCGAGACAAAGGCCCGGGAGATTCTGCGCAAGCTCATCGCCACGGCGGATATCTTTCTGGAAAACTTCCGGCCGCCGACGCGCCAGCAATTAGGCCTCGAATACAACGAGCTGGCGAAGTTGAATCCCAAACTGATCCATTGCTCGATCTCCGGCTATGGCCAGAGCGGACCCTACCGCGATAAACCTGGCTTTGACACCATCGGCCAAGCGTTGAGCGGCATGATGAGCCTGGTTACCGAACTCGACGACCCCAAGGTCGCCGGCATCTCTTTCGTCGACCACACCGCAGGGATTTTCGCCGCCCACGGCATCATGGCGGCGCTCTTGGCACGGGCCAAAACCGGTGTTGGCCAGTTTATCGATGTCTCGCTGTTGCAGGTCGCCATTGCCTTCATCGAGTCCCATGTTTCGGATTATTTGAACGGCGGCGAAGCGGTGTCGCGGGAGAATTTCCCCAAGGGAAGAATTTACAGCCTGCTCGATTGCGACAAGAAACCCTTCATGGTCCATCTGTCCGGCCACAATCAGGCATGGGAAGGTTTGCTCAAAGCCGGCGAACTCGAAGAGCGGGTCGGTGACCCGCGCTTCGCGACGCGCAAGCAGCGTAGCGATCGCCATGACGAGATCGTCAAGATGCTGCGCCAGGCCTTCGCCAAGAAGCCGCGCGATTACTGGCTGGCGCGCCTCGACGCCCACAGCATCCCCAACGCGCCGATCAACACGATTCATGAAGTGTTCGACAACCCGCAGATCAAGCACCTGGGCATCCCCAAACAAATCGAACATCCGCAGATGGGCGTAAGCAATCTGGTCGGCAGTCCGATCAACATGTCGGGCACGCCGCCGAAGTTCTTTCGCGCCGCGCCGCTGCTCGGCGAGAATACTGCGGAAGTGTTGGCGAAGTTGGGTTATGACAGCGATGCTGTGAAGGAATTGACAGCAAGTGGAGTGATATAGACTGGTTCGAGTTACGGGTTTCGCGTTCCCCGCCTCAACTCGAAACTTGGAACCCGAAACTGTGAACGACTGAAAAGGAGTGAACCATGGATTTTAATGTCAGTGCAGATCCGCCCCATGTCGTGGAATTTCGCAACGAGGTCGGCGCTTGGCTCGCCGAGCAATTCAAAGGCAACGAGCACTTGCGCTGGTCGGCTTCCTGGTCGACTCGCGAAGATGCCGACGAGTACAAGTTTCGCCGCGGCTTGGCCGAAAAACTCGGCGCCAAGGGCTGGCTGTTCCCGCTCTATCCCAAACAATATGGCGGCGCCGAGCTCACGGTCGACCACCAGATGGTGCTCGAAACCGAGCTGTTTAAATACGGCCTCAATCTCTCGCACACGTTCTACACCTTGGCGCGCATCGTCGCGCCGGTGTTGATCCGCTGGGGCACCGAAGAACAGAAGGCGGAATTTCTGCCGGCGATCACCCGGGCGCAAATCTGCGTCTGGCAGGTGCTCACCGAACCGCATGGCGGCAGCGACATCGCCAACTGTCAGACCAAAGCGATCCGCGACGGCGATCATTATGTCGTCAACGGCCAGAAGGTCATGGTCGGCCATCATTTGCCGCCGGACTTTCTTTGGACGCTGGTGTGCACCAACCCGCAGGGCAAGCGGCACGAGAACCTCGCCTGGCTGCATATCCCGGCCAATCTCCCCGGCATCACGATTCAGCATATGAACTTGATGATGGGCATCAAGAACGCGGTGTTCTTCGATAACGTCCGCGTGCCGGCGAAATATCTGATCGGCGGCGAGAACAACGGCTGGAAAGTCGCCAGCACGCACATGGAGCTCGAACATGGCGGCGACGGCCGCATCGCCGCCGACCCGCTGATCGAGCGCGTGGTCGACTACTGCCGCAACACCCATGTCGACGGCAAGCCGATCATCGAAGATCCGCGCGTGCGCGATCTGATCGCCGAGATGACCATCGAGTTGAACACCCTGCGGCGCTTCAATCAGTTGATTTACTGGCGCCGCTTCGCCAAGAAGCCCCATCCCTACGGCGGCCCGCAGCAGCGCTACTACCAGCGCATGCTGCGCCTGCGCAACGGCGAGCGCTTGCAGGCGATCATGGGCGCCGACGCCCTGGTGCAAAATCTGTCGGTGCACGAAGTTATCGACTTCGAGTATGCCGTCCGCACCGGCCCCGGCCAGCTGCACGGCGGCGGCACCCTGGACACCGACCGGTTGATCTTCGCCCGTCGTCTCGGCCTCGGCCGGCCGACCACCGAGAAAGCGCCGGAGACCGATTAATGGCATGAGGCAACAGGCAACAATTGGAACCTCTGGAACCGTTGGAACGATTGGAACATCGTCTGCTTTCGTTCCAGTGGTTCCATAAGGTTCCAATGGTTCCAATCGTAGGAGAATCGAAATGGATTTAGGACTTACTGAAGACCAAGAAATGTTGAAAAAGGTTGCGGCGGATTTCGTCAAGGCGGAAGTGCCGGCGCATCAAATGACCCAATGGTTTCTAAACAAGAAGATCTTTAGACCGGAGATCATCAAGAAAGCCGCCGAGCTCGGTTGGCTGGGCATGATGTTGCCGGAGGAATTCGGCGGCGCTGGATTGTCGACAATGGACTGCGCGGTGGTATTCGAAGCGCTCGGCCACGGCCCTGTGCCAGGTCCGCTGTTTACGTCCGGCATATTAAGCGCCCAGATGATTTTTGACGCGGGAACCGATGCGCAGCGCAAGGCGTTGCTGCCGCCGCTGTGCAAAGGCACCTCGATCGTCGTGCCGGCGATCACCGACAAAGCCGCCTACTGGGGACCGGAATCGGTGGAATCCCGGCTGGTCAAAATGGCCAACGGTTATCTCTTAAAAGGCAACAAGCGGTTTGTCTTCGACGCCGACGCTGCGACCCACTTCTTGTGCGCAGCGCGCAGCGAGGAAGGCGACGTCGTCTTCTTATTAGTCGACGCCAAGAGCCCGGGCGTCACGGTGACACCGTTGATCGGCTTTTTGATTTCGGCTTTCGAAGTGGGCTTCGACAACGTCGCGGTCACGACCGACAGCTTGATCGGCACCAGCGGCGCGAGCTGGGCAACCCTCGATGCCGCGTTGACGAAGACCTTGCCGATTCTGGCGGCCTATCAAGTCGGCGCGACCCAGGAAGTTTTCGACCTCACCTGTGAATACACCCGCACCCGCGTCGTCTTCGGCCAACCGATCGGCCGTTTCCAACGGGTGCAGGATCACTGCGTCGATATTTCAATCTGCCTGGACATGGCGCGCTGGGCGACCTACGAAGCGATCTGGCGCATCGAGAATGGCGTGGACGCCCGCGCCGGCGCGCATGAGGCCAAAGCCACCGCCAGTGACGGCTACTATCACGGCACCAATTATGCGCATATGGTTTGGGCCGGACCGGGCACGGACTACAGCCACCCGATGATGGCGCACAGCGTGCTCGCCCACACGCTCTATCAGTATCTCGGCACGCCGGGACATCATAAGCGCTTGATGATCGATGCATTGTATCCAAGGGCGTGAGAACCGAACGGGTCGAGGATGGAGGATCGAGGATGGCTAATCGCCCTCTTCGATCCTCGCCATTTTCGATCCTCCATCTTCCATCCTCGACCGCGTAGGAGTTTTGAGGAGTAGCATGAAATTTACTTTACATTCCTTCGCTCCATTGGTTCTGATTATTCTCTCCTTCGCCACCCCGCTGCTTGCTCAATCCCAAGCCGTCCTCGTCGACGGCGCCAAGAAAGAAGGCAAACTCACCTGGTACACTTCGATGGCGGTGGATACTTCGAAGCCGTTGCTCGATGCCTTTGTTAAAGAGTACCCGTTCATCAGACCGGAACTGGTTCGATTGGGCGAGGAACAATTGGTAAACCGCATCTTGAGCGAGATCCGCGCAGGTCGCTGGGCTTTCGATGTCCTATCGACAAGCTCGATCGCGACGATGATCGAGCGCAAGGTGATCGTGCCTTATCTCGCTCCGGATCGCGATCTATTTATTGATCAGTTCAAAGATCCTCAGGGTTACTGGACCGGTGTCTTCGTCAACAATCTGGTGCTCGCCTATAACAGCAAGATGCTCGCCGCCAAAGAGGCGCCGAAAAGTTATGACGACTTGCTCCATCCCAAGTGGAAAGGCCAGATGCTGATGGATTCCACCGACTATGACTGGTTCGGCACGCTGATGACGGTGTGGGGGCGGGAAAGAACCGTCAAGTACATGCAGCAGCTCGCAAAACAAGATCCGCTCTGGCGCCGCGGCCACGGCTTGACCGCCCAACTCGTAGGCGCCGGCGAAGTGCCATTGGCATGGGCCTATAACTTCCGCATCGAACGAATGAAGAGTGACGGCGCGCCAGTGGATTGGATCGAAAGTTTCGATCCGATCGTCGTGACCATCAGCGGTATAGCGCTTAGCGCCAAGGCAACCAGCCCCAATGCCGCCAAGCTGCTGATCAACTTCGCGACTTCGCGCAAAGGCCAGGAGATGATCCGCGAGATGCGCCGCATCCCGGCGCGCAGCGACGTCAAACCGCTGGCCCCGAAAATGGATCAAAGCAAATTGAGGTTGAAAGCGGTACCCAAAGAGGTGTACTCAGGACTGGACGATCACGCACGGGAGTTTCGGAAAATATTCGGTTTGTAAGCTAACTCGGCAGCATCACAACGTAATGAGACAGAATTCTTCACCACGAAGGCGTGAAGAAGACGAAGGTTTTCGGATTATCATGATTCCGCACTTCGTGAACTTCGTGTCTTCGTGGTGAGTTAGATTTTTTCGCGGAGAATATTTTCACAATAGCGATACAAGGAGAATCAAGATGGCACGTCGACCTTGGCGACGGTTTATCGTTCTCTGTGGGCTCGCAATATGGTTCGCAAACTCGAAGGCGGCATTGAGCGCCGAAAAACCTCCACTCTATCAAGGCAAGACCCTCAACATCGTCATCAACTTCGCCGCCGGCGGCCCCACCGATATAGAAAGCCGGATCTTTGCCAAACATCTGCCCAAACATATTCCCGGCCAGCCCACGGTTACGGTGCAAGCCATGGGCGGCGCCGGCGGTATCACGGCGACGAACTATATTGGTGAGGTCGCCAAGCCCGACGGTTACACGGCAGCGTATTTTACCGGCAGCTTGTTCCAGCATCAGATCAAAGATCAAGCGTTGCGCGTCGATCTCGGCAAGTTCGGCTTTATTACCGGCGTGCATGGTGTGACGGTTTCCTATATTCGCTCCGACGTGGCGCCGGGCATGAAGAAACCTTCGGATTTCGTCAAGGCGCAAAAATTTCGCGCCGCTGGCTTGGGCGTGAGCAGCTCCAAAGATGTGCGCTTCCGTTTGTCCTTCGATCTGCTCGGACTCAAATACGACTACGTCACCGGCTACAACAACAGCTCCGACGCGCGTCTCGCCGTGCAGCGCGGCGAAGCGCAATATCATGATGAGACTTTACCCAGTTACCGTACCCAGGTGGAGCCGCAGATGGTCAAGACCGGTATGGTCATCCCGATCTATTATACGGACTTGGTTGCGCCGAGTGGTGAAATTCTGGTCAGCCGCGACGTGCCGGAACTGTTGCCGTTTACGTATTATTACAAAGAGGTCTTCGGCAAGCTCCCCTCGGGCATCAAGTACGAAGCGCTCAAGGCGGC
Source organism: uncultured delta proteobacterium (assembly GCA_963816145.1). Taxonomy (GTDB): domain Bacteria; phylum Desulfobacterota; class Binatia; order UBA9968; family UBA9968; genus DP-20. The sequence continues at coordinate 110,301 of CAWFJP010000013.1, read as the reverse complement.
TAACATGTCGAGCACCAACATGACCCGCATGGTGCTGTTGCCGCCCAAAGCGCCGGCTGAATCGATCGCGATCTTGCGTAAAGCGTTTGATAGCCTGGCAAAGGATCCAGACTTTCTCCAGGACGCGATCACCGCCATGCGCTTCCAGCCGCGCTTTGAGGTCGGCGAAGCCGGGGAACGCCTGTTTCGTCAAGCATCAAACACGCCGCCTGAAATCGTGAGTTTCTTGCGCAAGTATATCGAAGAGGCGAGATAACCGAACTCCTGCGTGAAAAGAGTTACGGCCAGTCGCATTTAATCTTATTTATCCGTCGTGAAATCCAACGCCGCAACGGGGGGATCTTCGCACTCCCCATCGCCGCGCCAAAATCGAATTCCAGAATTGATCTTGCGCCCGTTAATCCCGTTCACCGCGCGTGGCTTCGATCTGGCCGCGGATTTCGTCGCCACCGTTCAGCGGCAAAGCGTGAATATTCACGTAAGCAACCCCGCCACGGATCGCCGCGTTCACGTTTGCCGCGGTAGAGAGCCGGTTCTTCGCGGGGTTTCGAGCCGAAGAGCGAATCGCAAAGACGGCGCCGCACGCCATCGTCAGCTGTGTATTTCTTCGTGAGGGAGGACGAGGCAATCTTTATCGGGGTTTCTACCCAGGACTTTACGGTAGGACTTCGATAAGCAGGATCTTCATCTGCTCCATCGCGCCGCTGCGCGCCCAAATCGGCACATGATGTATCCCGAGGCTAGTAGTACTGGTGGTTTGTAGGGTAATTAACGTCGAGGCATTTTTTGCCGCGGTGTTTAGCGTCACCACTGGCTCCGACAAGCGCCACATCACGCCGCGCAGAGTGTTTTCTGGCGCCAGAGTGACAGCGCCGGCAAATCGCTTCGAAGTATGTACTCGCGCCGTAATCGTCGCAGTCGAATTGCGCGGTATACGAACATGGCTTTCGGACAAATCGAGATCATAACAAGTGCTTTGACTGTTGCGTGGATCCGAGCCGCATTTAAGTTCTTCGTCGTCCGAGAACCCATCGTTGTCTTTATCCAGCAACGATGGAGTCTTGATCGTCGTTGCTTCGATAGCCTGGGCGCATAGACTTTGCCCGTCCTCCAAGTAAACATGGTTATTAGCGAGCATCGTGGCGCCAGGGTTAAGACTCGCGATTTGCGCAACGAGGGTACGTTTGCCGCTGGCTCCGGGCATTAGGTCTCCCAGGTTCCACTGAATCTCGCCGCCGGCCGTTTCGCCACCGTTGCTCGCTGAGACTGGGGTCATTACATCCGGCAAGCGGCTCACCAAGTAAACATTGCGAACCGTATCGCGGGAACTTTGGTTTGCGAACGTGAATGTGTAAGTAATCTGCCCAGCGGCCATTGCCGGCTTGGGAGTGTGGGATGCAGCCAGTGATAAGTGTGATGTAGACGTACAGGCGTCTGGGGTACGAGTCGGCAAACTCGTTATTTGATTCTGCACCGCCGGCGCTGGCCTGGAAATTGGCTCAGCTGGAGGCGCTTCGCTGAAGGGTTCGAGCGCAATCGATGGCGTAGGTGCTGCACTACTTGCGAAGCTCGACGCGCTGGGCACGCTTGAGGTCGTGGGTGTCGACGCGATACCACCTCCACCAACGCCTCCCGTCTCACCCACCGTCGTGATGATCTGAGAGTTGGCACTACCACCAGCGCTATCGGAAATGGTTGCCAGATTGTTAAGCAACGTGCCGTTCGGCAATGGCGAAGCCACCTTGACCACCAATGTTCTGCTGCCCGACGCGCCGGCAGCGAGGCTGCCGATCGTCCAAGTAACCGCGTTGCCCGCCAGCGAACCGCCGTCGCTGGCCGAGACAAACGTCGTGTTTTTTGGCAGTGTATTCGTCAGCGTCACAGCCGATGCAGTCTGATTGGTATTGCTCGAATTCCTGAACGTCAGTGTGTAAGTGATCTGACCGCCGGCTTGCACTGGGTCCGGACTATCGCTGGTTGTCAGCGACAGCAACGGCGCGCTGTGAACAGTCGTCGTCTGGTTGGCATTGGCGCTATTTAGGGCGGCGTCTTGAATCGCCGCATCCTCGGTTATCAATGTACCGTTAGCCAAAGGTGAATTGACCAATACCACCAGGGTTCGGCTACCGCTGGCTCCGGGGGCGAGATTGCCGATCGGCCAACTTATTACGCCTGCGGCCAACGTGCCGCCATTACTTGCCGATACAAAAGTTGTCTCGTTCGGCAAGGTCACCACGATCACCGTCCCAACCGCAGTTTGATTCCCTGACGACAAGTTACTGAACGTATAGGTGTAGGTGATTTGCCCGCCCGCCGGCACGGGGTCTGGACTGTCACTTATGGATAATGCGAGCGCCGCCGCGTTTTGCACCGTGGTTGTTTGATTCGCCGTGGCGCTATCGCCCAAGGTATCCTGCAGCGTTGCCTGATGTGTTAACACCGTTCCATTCGCCAACGGCGCAACCACTTGCACGACTAGCGTTCGCGTTCCGCCCGATCCCGGCGACAGATCGCCCAAGCTCCATGTCACCGCCCCGGTGGCGTAGGTCCCGCCGTTGCTGGCTGACACGAATGTCGTGTTCGCCGGCAATACACTAATCAAAGTTGCGCCCGGACCGATCTGATTGGCGCTCGTCGGGTTGCTGTACGTTAGCATGTAGGTGATTTGCCCACCGGCCTGGACCGGATCTGGTGCATCGTCGATGCTGAGATTGAGGGCGATCGGCGGGGTATCGTCGTCGATAATAGTTGCCATGACCTGTTGCGTGCCCGTGGGCGTTGCGTTGGTCACCACACCCATGCCAACAATTATCGTTTCATTGCCTTCGACAAGCGCATCTTGTATCGCCGTCAGTGTCACGCTACCGCTCAAACTACCCGGCCCAATGACAATTGAGGCCGCCGACGGACTGTAATCGACATTCGAGGTTGCTGTGCCGGAGAAACTCAGCACGACAGTGACCGTTTGCGCAGAAACGGCGGACAGAGTTGCGGTAACTGTCGCGAGGCCTCCGGCTTCGGCCATGGACGCTCCCGCTAACAATAAGCTCACCGTAGGTGCCGCATCGTCGTCTGTAATGGTACCTTGCCCGTGACTATCTGATATCGTGGCATTGACGGCATTGCTGAGATCGACCAAGAAAGTCTCATTCGCTTCACTGAGTGTGTCACCGCATACCGCCACGGTCGCCGTCCTGGTAGTCTGCCCTGCGGTGAACGTGAGCGTGCCGCTGGTGCTGACATAATCGATCCCAGCAGCGCAGCTAGCGCCGCCAGTGGCAGTATTGCTGGCCGTGACATAATCCACCGTCACGGTCTGCCCCGAAGCTGCCGACAGTGTTACGGTAAATACGGCGTTGACCGTGCCGGAGTTTCCTTCTGTGACCGTCACATCGCCGATCGTTAGCGCCGGCGCAATGTCATCGTCGGTAATCGTATACGTATGCACGGTTGTTGCTCCGAGTGTCCCGTTGGTCGGGTTCGACAACGACAACTGGATGGTTTCGTTGGCTTCGGCGAGTGTGTCATTGACCACGGTGAGTGAAATATTCTGCGTCGTGACTCCAGCCGTGAACGTCAGCGTCCCATTGACCAGCGTATAATCGACACCGCCGCCGCTGGCTGTGCCACCGCTCACAGCGTAATCCACCGTCACCGTCAGACCTGAGGCAGGAGAGAGGGTTACCGGGATAGTTACTGTAGCTACCGATTCTAAGCCGTTCGAACTAGCAGAACCAAAAGCTAGCAACGGCGGCGTATCATCATCGGTGATCGTGTAGGTGTGAAGCGTACTAACGCCTAACGTCGCATTGGTAGGATTGGCCAGTGTGATTTGAATGGTTTCGTCCGCCTCATCAAGGGCATCATTCACCACTGTAATAGAAATATTCTGACTAGTGGTTCCTGCCGTGAACGTCGACGTGCCACTGGCCAGGGTGTAGTCGACTCCACCGCCCGTCGCCGTCCCACCCGTAACGGCATAATCCACCGTCACAGTTTGGCCGGATGCTCCAGATAAAGTAATCGGCAACATCACCGATGTCACCGATTCCAAACCGCTGGAGCTGGCCGTGCTAAAAGCCACCGTCGGCGTCGCGTCGTCATCGAGGATCGTATAGGTGTGAACGGCGTTGGCACCGAGAATCGCATTGCTTGGATTGGACAAGGTAATCTGAATGGTCTCGTCCGATTCGTCCAGCGTGTCGTTCACCACAGTGATAGGAATATTCTGCGTGGTTACCCCAGGCGTAAAAGTCAACGTGCCCGCGGCCAACGTGTAATCCACCCCGCCACCAGTGGCCGTGCCTCCGGTAACCGCGTAATCGACCGTGACGGTCAGCCCAGAAGGGGCTGATAGGGAAAGTGGAATCGTCACTGACGTTACCGACTCGACAGCACTGGAAGTCGTCCCATTGAATGCCACCGTCGGCGTCGTGTCTTCGTCGAGAATCGTATAGGTATGATCCGTGTTGGTTCCCAAAGTTGCGTTGAGCGGATTGGACAACGTGATCTGAATCGTTTCATTGGTCTCATCGAGTCCGTCGTCTGCGATCGTCAAAGCAATATTCTGCACAGTCGTTCCGGCTGTAAAAATGAGCGTGCCGTTGGCCAGGGCGTAGTCGACCCCCCCGCCGGTGGCGGTGCCACCAGTTACCGCATAATCGACCATTACGGTCTGACCAGAAACCGCGGCAAGGCTGACCGGAATATTGACTGACGCTACCGACTCCAAACCGCTGGAGCTGGTTGCATCGAAAGCCACGCTCGGCGGCGGATCGTCATCCGTGATCGTATAGGTGTGGGCCGTGTTCGTGCCTAGTGTGGCGTTGGTTGGATTGGCCAGCGTGACTTGAATCGTCTCATTGGCTTCATCCAAGGCATCATTGACAATCGTTATCGGGAGCATTTTATTGGTTTGACCTGCTGCAAAGATCAACGTCCCGCTTGCGAGAGTATAGTCTACTCCTCCTCCCGTGGCCGTCCCGCCACTCACTGCATATTCAATGGTCACCATCTGGCCAGAGGCAGTCGACAGCGACACCGAGAGATTCGCCGGCGTCACCGATTCCAAGCCGCTCGAAGTCGTGACATCGAACGCCACGCTCGGTGGCGGATCGTCATCCGTGATCGTATAGGTATGAGCCGTGTTGGTTCCCAACGTCGCATTGCTCGGATTGGCCAACGTGATCTGGATCGTTTCGTCCGCTTCATCGAGGGCGTCGTTCACGACTGTAATCGAAATATTCTGACCAGTGATTCCTGCCGTGAACGTCAGCGTGCCATTGGCCAGGGTGTAGTCAACTCCACCGCCGGTCGCCATCCCACCCGTAACGGCATAATCCACCGTGATAGTCTGACCCGAGGCAGCTGAGAGGGAAACTGGGACCGTCACCGAGGTGACGGATTCCGCCCCGCTCGATGTCGTCGCATTAAATGCCACTGTCGGCGCAGTGTCGTTATCGTTGATTGTATACGTGTGAACTGCGTTCGCGCCCAATGTCGCGTTGGTCGGATTGGTCAAGGTAATCTGGATCGTTTCATCCGCTTCATCGAGGGCGTCGTCCACAACCGTGATCGCTAGGTTATGGGAGGTCGTACCCGCTGTAAAAGTCAACGTGCCGGCGGCCAACGTGTAATCCAACCCGCCGCCGGTCGCCGTGCCCCCCGTTACTGCGTAATCGATAGTCACCGTCTGTCCTGACGCGGTAGACAAGGAGACCGGAATCGTCACCGCAGTTACCGACTCAGCGCCACTGGAAGTCGTAGCATTAAACGCAACCGTTGGCGTCACATCTTCATCGCTGATGGTGTACGTGTGCACCGTGTTTGCACCCAAGGTCGCATTGAGCGGCGTCGACAAAGTGATCTGAATCGTTTCATTGGCCTCATCGAGTGCGTCGTCCGCGACCGTCAGCGCGATATTCTGTGTGGTCGTTCCGGCTGTGAATATCAACGTGCCGGCAGCCAATGTATAGTCGACTCCCCCACCGGTCGCGGTGCCGCCGGTGACCGCATAGTCAACCATGACCGTCTGACCTGATGCCGTAGACAAGGATACCGGTAGGTTGACCGAAGTCACGTTCTCCGAGCCGCTAGAACTCGTCGCATCGAATGCCACAGATGGCGGCGGGTCGTCATCCGTGATCGTATAGGTGTGGGCCGTGTTCGTGCCTAGTGTGGCGTTGGTTGGATTGGCCAGCGTGACTTGAATCGTCTCATTGGCTTCATCCAAGGCATCATTGACAATCGTTATCGGGAGCATTTTATTGGTTTGACCTGCTGCAAAGATCAACGTCCCGCTTGCGAGAGTATAGTCTACTCCTCCTCCCGTGGCCGTCCCGCCACTCACTGCATATTCAATGGTCACCATCTGGCCAGAGGCAGTCGACAGCGACACCGAGAGATTCGCCGGCGTCACCGATTCCAAGCCGCTCGAAGTCGTGACATCGAACGCCACGCTCGGTGGCGGATCGTCATCGGTGATTGTCGCCGACACCTGCTGCGTGCCGGACTCCGTGGCGTTGGTTACCGTATCGATATCGACGATGATCGTTTCATTGGGTTCGTCGATCGAATCCTGAACCGCCGTTAAAGCAATGCTTCCGGTTGTGCTTCCGGCAGGGATGCCGATCGACGTTCCTGAACGTGTGTAGTCCGAAGTCACCGTGGCCGTGCCAGAAAAAAGCAGATTCACCGTAACGTTTTGACCTGACACCGCCGACAATGTCGCCGTGACCGTCGCCACTCCCATCGCTTCCGCCATCGTACTGCCGCTGATCGACAACGTCACCGTCGGTGCTGCATCGTCATCGGTGATTGTCGCGGTGACCTGCTGCGTTCCGGACTCGGTCCCATTCGTGACTGTGGTGATATCCACCACGATCGTCTCAATCGGCTCATTGACCGCGTCTTGGATGGCCGTCAGCGTGATCGAACCGGTCGTATTCCCCGCCGTTATCGTGATCGATGAAGCACTCGCTGTATAATCGATATTGATCGTTGCAGTTCCGGAAAAACCGAGATTAACCGTCACATCCTGGCCGGACACTGCCGACAGTGTCGCAGTGACCGTCGCCACTCCTCCTGCCTCCGCCATCGGACTACCAATCAGTGACAAAGTCACTGTCGGCGCTGCATCATCATCCACGATCGTCGCTGTGACTTGTTGAGTCCCCGACTCTGTTCCATTCGTCACGGTCGCTATATCGACAACGATAGTCTCGTTCGTTTCATCAATGGAATCCTGGATCGCGGTCAGGGTGATCGAAGCCGTGGTGCTACCTGCTGTGATCGTGATCGACGGGGCGCTAGCCGAGTAGTCGGTATTGATCGTTGCAGTTCCGGAAAAACCGAGATTAACCGTCACATCCTGGCCGGACACTGCCGACAGTGTCGCAGTGACCGTCGCCACACCGGCCGCCTCCGCCATCGGACTGCCAGTCAAGGACAGCGACACCGTCGGCACGGCATCGTCGTCGGTGATCGTCGCGGTTACTTGCTGAGTGCCCGATTCCGTGCCGTTGGTGACCGTGTTGATGTCAACGATGATCGTCTCGTTGGGTTCGTCGATGCTGTCTTGAACCGCTGTAAGCGTGATGCTTCCCGTCGTGCTGCCAGCTGGAATCGTGATCGACGTGCCGGAGCGCGTGTAGTCGCTCGTCAGTGTAGCGGTTCCGGAAAAAGAAAGATCAACTGTGACAACTTGCCCGGAAACAGCAGACAAAGTCGCAATGACCGTCGCCACACCGGCCGCCTCCGCCATTGGACTGCCAGTCAAGGACAGCGACACGGTCGGCGCCGCATCGTCGTCGGTGATCGTCGCGGTTACTTGCTGAGTGCCCGATTCCGTGCCGTTGGTCACCGTGTTGATGTCAACGATGATCGTCTCGTTGGGCTCGTCGATGCTGTCTTGTACGGCCGTTAACGTGATGCTTCCCGTCGTGCTACCGGCCGGAATCGTGATTGACGTGCCGGAGCGCGTGTAGTCGCTCGTCAGTGTGGCAGTCCCGCTGAAACTCAAATTCACCGTGACACTTCTTCCCGATACAGCCGATAAAGCGGCGGTGACCGTCGCCACACCCCCAGCCTCCGCCATCGGACCGCCAGTCATAGATAGCGTTACCGTTGGGACCGGGTCGTCGTCGGTGATCGTCGCGGTTACTCGCTGAGTGCCCGATTCGGTGCCGTTGGTCACCGTGCTGATGTCAACGATAATCGTCTCATTTGCCTCGTCGATACTGTCTTGAACCGCTGTAAGCGTGATGCTTCCCGTCGTGCTGCCGGCCGGAATCGTGATTGACGTGCCGGAGCGCGTGTAATCGCTGGTCAGTGTGGCGGTACCGCTAAAACTCAAATTCACCGTGACATTTTGCCCTGACACAGCCGATAAAGTGGCGCTGACCGTCGCCACACCGGCCGCCTCCGCCATCGGACTGCCAGTCAAAGACAGCGTTACCGTCGGCACTGCATCATCATCGTTGATCGTGTAGGTATGGACGGTATTAGCGCCCAAAACGGCGTTTACCGGATTCGACAAGGTAATCTGAATTGTCTCGTTCACTTCGTCCAGAGTGTCGTTCACCGCTGTGAGCGAAATGTTCTGGCTAGTCTGACCCGCTGTAAAGGTTAACGTCCCGTTGGCGAACGTGTAGTCGACTCCGCCTCCCGTGGCTGTTCCGCCGGTCACAGCGTAATCCACCGTCACTGTCTGGCTCGCGCTTGGGGTCAACGACACCGGAATCGATACAGCGGTGACGGATTCAGATCCACTGGAGGTCGTTGCACTGAAGGCTACCGTTGGCAATTCGCCAATCTGATAATCGCCGAATGATGTGACCCCCGTCATCTGTGTAGTCGTGGCTGTTTTCGTACCGACCGTTGGATAGCTCCACGACCCGCTGGCGTATTTTCCAACACCGAAGTTGCTCGTGTTTGCGCCAGCATCGATATCTCCCGGCACGAAAGTGAACGTCGCGCTATAGTTGGTGAACGTGATTCCGGTGTTTGTCATCGTCCAGGTGCGATTAACGCTCTTTGCACTATCGATCGGCGTGGCACCGATGTTTGCGTGGTCACCCGCAGCTGTGGATGCCGTAAGATTGCCCGCAACGGTAACGCTGCCGAACACCACACTGACCGGCGTGTAATTAGTTGCATCGCCGATCTCATATGTTTTCGACGTAGCTCCCGTTGCGATGTTTTTCTGGAAATTACCGACCACATGTCCGCTGGTGCGCGAGACCGAGCCGGTCGAGCTGAGAGTCAGTGCGTTGACACCGGTCATAACGTTACCACTGGTAAATGTCAGCGTACGGGTGACAGTCGCAGCTCTGCTGAGTGAAATTCCGTTCATGTTGTTGATGGTGAGATTATAGAACGATGTGGCGGAAGAGCCGCTGATGGTTTGTGTGGCTGAGCCATTCAATGTCACGGTGCTCGTTGATGCGGTTAAGGCTCCGTTATTCGTGATACTCGCCTTGAACGAGTGACTGAAGCTGCCAAGCGCCAGCGTCGCTCCGGCGCCGATGGTAACATCGCCGTTCACCGTAAGCGCGGCGCCGGCTGTCTTGGTGCCGCCGGTGCTCACGGTGAGGTGATGGTAGGTGGTCCCCTTGATCGTTTGATTGCCGCCGCGGTCGTAGTTGACGGTATTGGGGTTGGCAGCGGCGTCGAGTGTACCCGTCGCCAATACAGCGGATGCGGCAATATTCAGCGTCGCATTGACAGCGTTGACCCAGGTGCTGCTAGCCACTGATCCGGTCATGGCGCTTGTGCTGGTGCCGGTGATCGTGCCGTTGTTGGTCACCGTGATCGCGCCGGTAATGGTGATGGCGCCGGCGATCGTCAAGTTGGCTGCCGCGGCAACGGACTTGTTACCGGTTTGAACAATGAAGGTTCCGGTATTCGAAGTCGTTCCGGTTCCGTTGATAGTGGTATTGGTGCCGGTGAGGGTCACACCACCGGTGCCACTATGCGTACCGTTGTTGGTGTAATTACCCGAAGCCGTCAGCCGACGGGTGCTCCCTGCCAGAACACCGCCATTGTTGATAATGATGTCGGTGATGGACGACGCAGCGGTCAATGAGACCGTATGGCCGTTTGCAATCACGGCATTGTCACCTGCCACAGGCGCTACGCCGCCGACCCAGGTTGCCCCAGTGCCCCAGTTCCCCGTCGCCGCTGAAGTGATGGTGGCCGCATAAGCTCGAGAGAGAAACGCGAACGCCGTCAAAACCAAGCATGTGGCTAGTAAACAGGCTCGCTTTTGTAGCAACAAAGATGACTTCTTCAAGAAGTTTTTCCGTCGGTTTTGCGGCAAATCCCGCCTTGAAGTATCGAAAGAAGTGCAAGAGTCCTACCAGCGTTGATGAGCGCAAGCGTAGTAAAAAACCCGACTGAGTCTCCAGCGAATAGTGGACTATGCCAACGGCGATTGCCTTAGTGGCGCGCAAGAGCCGAGACTCGCAATGTCTCGAATAGGCGTAAAAACTCTTTAGACCGCCAATTCTTTCTGTCTAACAGAAGTGATTATGCAAAGCCGGCCATGACCCAGGTCTCGAGGAGTCCTGAGACTTGCTTAGATGCGCACCCATATCTTATCTTGTACAAAAATGACCTAATGTGACCAAAAGTGTGTTCTCGCCCAGGCACGGCTCTGCTGCCAATGGCGCACGATCGTATTTTCTCGCCAGACTGCTTCATGATGCCAATCGCACCACATACGAGATCGCGACTGGGGACCAAAGCGGCCAGGATATTGATTAGGTGTTGAAGAATTAGTGAACTGTCGCTTGTCGTCAGCGTCGTTGAAGTTGTAAGTTAACCGGCGGCCAGGGTTGGACTAGCGAATCAATAAAAAGATACATGCGATGCAAATGGCAAAATCATGGGAGTGATATTCCTTAGCCTTATCCTTCTCCTAGTGACCTACTCGGAGCTTTTATCTCAGCCGCGCAAACCCCCCGCTACCGTGTCGGAAATTTCCACTTACATGGGCGCCGATCGCGAGCAGATGCTTTACGCCGGCGCCAAGGGCGAAGGTGTGATCACCTGGTACACCTCGCTGGCAGGCGACTCGTACAAGGCACTGTCGCGCGCATTTGAGACAAAATATCCCGGAGTGCGCGTCGAAGCTTTTCGCGCCGGCGGCAGCGACCTGGTCGCGCGCATGTCGGAGGAAACCAAAGCGCGCCGGTCGACCATGGACACGCTCGAAACGACGTACGATTTCACAATGGTGTCGAAGGCCTACGGCCTCACCCGGCCGTACAATTCACCGCTGCTCGCCGGCTACCCCAGCGAAGCCAAAGAGAAGGCCGATGCCGGCCTGACGTTCTGGACGATTTTTCGCGAGTCGTACATGGGGTTCGGTTTCAGCAGGGAGCAAGTATCGGCCAATGCAGTGCCCAAAGGTTTCGACGGTCTGCTCCATCCGCAGCTCAAAGGCAAAATGGGCATCACGCTCAATGAAAGCTCGGCGCGCATGATCGGCGCCATGATCAAGATCAAGGGCGAAGCGTTCGTCAAGAAACTTAAAGCGCAGCAGATCCGCGTCTACACCGTCAGCAGCGCCGCGCTGGTGGACTTAATGGCGTCGGGAGAGCTCGGCGCGTCGTTTCACATCTATCGCAATCACGCCATGGTCTCGGCGGAGCGCGGCTCGCCGGCGAGCTGGGTACCGATGGAGCTGGTGCCGACCAACTCCGGCTGCATGAGTCTCAGCGCCCAGCCGCCACACCCGCACGCGGCGACACTGTTTGTCGACTTCATGCTCGGCGCCGAAGCGCGCAGAGTGTTGGAGAAATATCAGTACGGTCATCCGTCCAACAATCTGCCCTTCAAACGATGGCACCCCGGCTTCGGCCGCTCTCTCGAACAATTCGAGAAGGACAGCGAGAAGTGGGAAAAGCTCGCCAAGGAAATCACTCAACGTTAACAACTCAGAGGAGAACACCGCGATGCATTTTCTAATGATTCTAACCGCGTTATCGATCTTATACCCGGCTCATCTCTGCGCTCAGGTGCGCAAGCCGATGACGATCGCCGAGCTGGTCACCTACAACGGCAAGGATCGCGAGGCGGTGCTCTATGCCGGCGCCAAGAGCGAAGGCAAGGTCACCTGGTACACCTCGCTCTCCGGCGACTCGTACAAGGGCATGGTCAAAGCCTTTGAAACCAAATATCCCGGCGTCAAGCTCGATGCTTACCGCGTATCGGGCTCCGACATGACCGTGCGCATGATGGAGGAGTCCAAGGCCAAGCGCTACATCGTCGATGCCGTCGAAACCACCGAAGGCAATTTGATGTTCATGCGCGACGCCTTTCTCCTGCGGCCCTACCACTCGCCGCACTTCGCGAGTTATCCGGAAGACGCCAAGGAAAAAGGCGAGCGCGGTTTGTATTTCTGGGGCATCGCGCGCGAGTCGTATATCGGCTTTGCCTACAACACGAAGTTGCTGCCAAAGAATGCCGTGCCGAAAAACTACGAAGGACTGCTCCATCCCGAACTCAAAGGCCGCATGGGCGTGTCCGTGAGCGATCCCGCCTACAAAGTCATCGGTGCCATGCTGCGCACCAAGGGCCAAGAGTTCGTCAAAAAGTTGAAGGTGCAAGAAATCGCCCTGCACACGATCATTCCGCCGGCGCTGTTGGAATTGATCGCTTCAGGAGAGGTGCTGGCATCGCCGGGAATATTCCGCAACCATACGCTCAACGCCATCGCCAAGGGCGCGCCGGTGGAATGGGTGCCGATGGACATCGTGCCAACCAACGTCGGCGGTGCCGCCATCGCGGTGCAACCGCCCCACCCTCACGCCGCCTTGCTGTTGGCCGACTATTTGCTCGGCCCTGAAGGCCAAGCGGTCCTGGACAAATATGAATACGGCAGCGCAGCGAAAAATCTTGGCTTCAAAAAATGGCGCCCCGACCACGGCATCTCCACCGACAAATACGAAAAAGAGCTGGAGCGCTGGGAAAAGCTCTTGAAAGAGATCAGCCGCCGCGCCCTGTAAAGCCGTCCGGGGTTGTGACTCTGCACCCACCGCGCTACAAGTCATTGGAGGAGTTCATCGACGATGCAGATTTTATTATTATTAATTCTCTCCATCGTATTCCCCAACGAGTTGCTCGCCCAGCGCCAACCGATGACCATTTCCGAACTGGTCACCTACAACGCCAAGGACCGCGAAGCGGTGCTTTATGCAGGGGCGAAGACCGAGGGCAAAGTAACGTGGTACACATCGCTCGCCGGCGACTCCTACAAGGGTATGATCAAAGCCTTTGAGTCCAAGTATGCGGGCGTCAAGATCGAAGCCTACCGCACCAACGGCGGCGAGATCACCAACCGAATGGTCGAGGAAGCCAAGGCCAAGAAGCCAATCGTCGATACCATCGAAACCACCGAAGCCAATCTGATGTTCCAGCGCGAAGCGTTTTTGCTGCGCCCCTACCACTCGCCGTATTTCGCCAACTATCCTGAGGACGCCAAGGTCAGAGGCGAGCGGGGACTCTACTTTTGGGGCACCGCGCGGGAGTCCTACATCGGTTTCGGCTACAATAAAAACCTGCTGCCCAAAGATGCCGTGCCGAAAAATTACGAGGGCCTGCTTCATCCCGCGCTTAAAGGCCGCCTGGGTCTCACCCTCGACGATACCAGCACCAAAGTGATCGCGGCGATCTTGAAAACGCGCGGGCCGGAGCTACTGAAAAAATTGAAGGGCCAGGAGATTACCCTACATACCATCATCCCGCCGGCCTTGCTCGATCTCATCGCGTCGGGAGAACTGCTCGCCGGCGCGGCGATCTTTCGCAATCATGTGATCGTCGCGCAGCAAAAGGGGGCGCCGGTCGAATGGGTGCCGATGGATGTCGTGCCGACCAACGTCGGCGGCGTCGCCGTCGCAGTCCAGCCGCCTCATCCGCACGCCGCGTTGCTGCTCGCCGACTACCTGCTCGGCCCCGAAGGCCAAGGGATTTTGGGAAAATATTACTACGGCAACGCGTCGACCAATTACGGCTTCAAAAAGTGGCGCCCCGAACGCGACTACCCACTGGATAAATACGAAAAGGAGCTGGAACGCTGGGACAAGCTGCTGAAGGAAACCGGCCGCAAAGGCGCGTGATCTTTGCGCTAGACTTATTGCGCTGGGTAACTGAACAAGATTTTCACCACGAAGGCGCAAAGGTCACGAAGGTCACGAAGGTTTCGGACAATTAAAATTCCGAACTTCGTGCTCTTCGTGCCTTCGTGGTGATAGCAAATCCTACTTTCCCTCATAAAGTCGCTTGATAAATCCGCTCTTTTCCAGCTCAGCGACAAAGCTAGTATCGACGAACTCCTCGGCTTTATGCGTGCGGATCTCCGGCCGGCGAAACGCCGCTATCTCATAGATCGCGTCAAGATTTTTTGTGATCGGATAGGGCACTGAAATGAAATCGTTGCGGAAGATGTTGTAAGAACCTTCGAGATATTCCGCATCGGTCGTGCGCATGTATTTGGTCAGCACCTTCTTGCTGAACTCCTTGTTCTGCTTGAGATAGGCGATGCCTTCGACAAACGAGCGCACGAAGCGCATCACCGTGTCGCGCTCTTCTTTGATCGTCTTGCGCCGCGTCACCACCGATGCGGTCGGATAGACGATCTCCTTGCGCGCGTCGAGCAGCGCACGAAAACCTTTGCGCTCGGCTTCAACATCGGCCGGGTAAGTCATATCCGCAGCATCCACCGTACCCGACATCAACGCCTGGAGCCGTTCAGCGGTGTTGCCAACCGCGAGCCAGATAACCTCGCGCGTCGTGTCGATGCCGTATTTGCGCAGCACGTAGCCGAACAATAAATCGCCCGCGGAACCCAAACTTGAAATGCCAATGCGCTTGCCCTTGAGATCCTCGACCTTGCGTATCTCCGGCCGGACCATCAGCCGGCTCGCCTGCACGCCGATCCCATGGGCGACGTTTGCCAAATCGGCGCCGGTCAAGTCCGCCAGCATCACCTGCGGCAACGCCACCGATGCGGCGAACAAACTGCCGGACAACAGCGCCTGTGAGGTGCGCCCTGAGCCGTTGAGCAAAACCGGCTCGACGTCAAGCCCGTGCTTCTCGAAAAGCTTCGCCTCTTTGGCGATCCACGGTATCCACAAGGTCGGCGACAGCGTCGACACGCCCCAGTAAATCTTCTTCAAGGACTTGTCCTGCGCTGCGCCCGGCGCGGCAATACCAAGGAGCGTAAGAACTAACGTAAGTACCCGACTCAGTTTGACGATGATCGTCATAGCGTTCTCCCAATTGCCAACCAGCCGTTCGTTCGATTCTTTATAACAAAGGAGATAGTCGAACCGGTAGACTCCGGTTCTGACATTGAACTTTGAACGTTGAACCTTGGACTCTTTATTTACCCGCCTTGCCGAAAATCTCATCGAACAACTTGTCTGCCGGACGGCGGTCGGCCTGTCTGTCATCATCGGCGTCGAAGTATTCAACGCCGTCCCGGCGCTGTACTTCCTCCGGCAGATCGTTCTTGGCAATATCGGTGCGCAGCGAATTTGATGCGGTACGCGGACGCCCCTTACGGCCTTTTTGCACCATGGTTTGTCCTTCCCGCGACAAGAGCCAGTTGACGAACACCTTCGCCGCGTTGGGATGAGGCGCGTTCTGCAACAAGCTCAAAGTGCCGCCGGAAGAACTCAGGGTGCCGCCCTCTTTCAGCCGAAGAATTTGCCCCACCGGCAACCCCTGGTCCATGGCCTTGTCCATTTCGTCCGAAACACAGGGGATGCAGAGCGCGTACCTTGCCGACGCCAGCCAATCCACCGGCTGGCGATAGTCGCGCGCGATCGCGACCTCCATATCGCCGTAAAGTTTGCGAATAAATTCGGGCCCAAGCTTGGCGTGGTAATAGAAAAATAACACTGGATTGTCCATGCCGCGGGAGCGCGGATCGGTGGCGGTGATTTTGCCTTTCCACTTCGGCTGGATCAAATCCCAGTAAGAGCCAAACTCGTGCGGGTTGACAAAGTTGGTATTGTAATTGATCTCGACGCCGCCGGCGTTGCCGATATAAACGAAGATATATTTGTTCTCCGGGTCGACGTACTTCAGCTCGCCGCGCCACCATTTCGATTCATCGACGACCTCGGGCAGCACGAGGATCTGTTTGATCGGATCGAGCATTTTGCCGACGTAAAGCGTCGTGTACGCCGTCCCCTTGCCGCCGGCGAACAGATCGGCGAGATACTTTCCGGCGCGCCGCTCGGCCACCAGCCGCGGACCCAGATCGTTGCCTCGGCCGCGCAGCTGGTTAACTTTAATCTTCGGATAAGCGCGCTCGAAAGCATGAACCGTTTCTTCAGTCAGCGGCCCAGCTGCGAAAACGTAGAGGCTGAGAGCGCCTTCCTTCTCCGCCGCTGCTGTGGTCTTATCCCACTCAACACGCCACGCCGGCCGAGCATCAGCTGCATAACTGTGAACGCTGATAAAGAATATCGATACAAGCAGTAAGATTGCCCTTGTCAGCATAGCTTATTTCACCCCAATGTAGCCGCCCACTCTAAGAGCCGCGTCGGCAGCTGTCAATATTCGTCCAACCATGGTTTCGTAGTGGTGCGGCATGTCGTGCTCTTGTCCTATCCGAGCCATTGCGACATTCGCTGCGCCGTGGGGCCGGTCATCTTATTGGTTACCGCGCAGATCATGCGAATAGTCCGATCTCCCTTTGCGTTCTCTGCGACCTTTGCGGTAAAAACTTCGGAGTCCGTCTTTCGTCAGGGAGTCACAACATGAAACGACAACTGCCAGCGATCGTGATCGCGCTAACTGTAGCGTGTGTATATGCGCGCGCCAGCCATGGAGCGGAAGCGCTGCAAAGAATCCGCATCGGCTTGCCCTCGTTGGCGCTCACTTACATGCCATTCTACGTCGCCCAGGAAAAAGGCTTGCTCAAAAAAGCCGGGCTCGAAGCGGAGTTCATCCAGATGAACACCAGCATCCAGCCCCAGGCGCTCTTAAACGGCAATATCAACTTCTTCCCGTCGCTCGCCACCGGGATATCCGCCGCGGTCGCCGGCCTGCCACTCGTCGCGGTGCTCAATTTCTACAACATTACGCCGTGGATGCTCGTGACCAACAAAGAGATCAACAAACCTCAGGATCTCGTCGGCAAGAAGGTTGCAATATCTGGAATCCGAACGACAGGGCACTACTTGATGATGGCTTGGTTCAAGAAAGTAGAACTCAACGACAAAGACGTCGGCTTCATCATGACTGGAGGCACCGCCGGTAGCTTCGCGTCCCTTGCCAGCGAGCAAGTCGCCGGCGCCGTGCTGACACCGCCGTTCGACGATAAAGCCGTCACCAAAGGATTCAAAAAATTCGCCTTGATCGGCGACCTAATCGACATTCCGTCGTCGGGCTTGGTAACGACCAGAGCGGAAGTGACAAATAATCGGGAGCGAGTGCAAAAGACCATCACCGCAGCTCTCGACGCGATAGCATGGATACGCGCTAATCGGCCCGATGCGGTGAATATGATCTCGAACAAATTTAAGATCACGGCAACCGAAGCGAACGGCACCTACGAGACGTTTCTCAGCACGCTAAACAAAGACGGCCGCTTGCCGCTGAAGCTCGCCCGCGGTTATCTGGATGTTCTCCGCCAAGAGAGACCCATACCCGCCGATCTCGACCCACAGAAGTTTCTCGATTTTTCGATGCTGCCTGGAGGTAAATAATGCCCCAGATGTGTCTGAGAGAGAGTAAAGAGCATCGTCGTAATCTCTCGGATTGTTCCATATCGATCACGCAAAACCACGAGGTGCACGATGGCTGAGAACCTCTCTGACATATTCGAATCCACCGAGCCTATCCTGCTTACGACTGGCTGGGGCCGCGCTGAAGGGCCGCTCTGGCACGCGGGAGGGTATGTTACCTTCGTGGATCTGGAGGGAAACCGGCTTCTGCGCTGGGACCCGAACGGGTCGGTAACGGTAGTGCGGGAGAATACCGGGGAGGGAAATGGCTGTACCCTAGACCGGCAGGGCCGTCTCATCATGTGCGAAGGCGCCGATCACCGGCGTATTACCCGGATGGAGGCAGACGGCACGGTCACGGCCATTGCCGAGCGTTGGCAGGGCAAACGATTTAATAAACCGAACGACGTGGTATGCCGCTCCGACGGTAGCATCTATTTCACCGACCCCGGGCTGCGCGTCCCAGCAGAGCTGCGCGAGATCGGATTTTCCGGCGTGTTTCGCATCGATCCCACGGGGCAGGTGCACCTGGCCACCGAAGAATGTGAGTACCCCAATGGGCTGGCGTTCTCGCCTGATGAGTCAGTCCTGTACGTAGCGATCAGCCGGCTAGACGAGCGCTGCTTCCGGGAGGCAGAGCGCGGCGAGGTTTGTCCACATCGGCGCATCCGAGCGTTCGACGTGGCTCCGAACGGAACCTTGAGCAACAACCGCGTGTTCTGCGATATGTCCTCGGCGGCTCCCGGCGTTCCCGACGGTATGAAAGTCGACACCGCGGGGCGAGTATTTTGCGTCGGCTCCGGCGGCATCTGGGTGATCGCTCCATCGGGTGAGCGCATCGGCATCGTCCGAATGCCGGAAGTGGTTCGCAACCTCGCTTTTGGCGGCCCGGACTTCCGCACGCTATATCTCACCCCGCGCGGCTCCCTCGCCAAACTCGAAGTCAGAACGCCGGGAATCGGGGCGTTCCGCTAGTTGGAGCCGAGTAGCAACTTGCGCTATCGACTGGCGCTCTCCACTGCAGCATCAATTCTCTAAACCGAATCGGCTTCGCCGCCATCCGGATATTATTCCGATCGAGATATTCCGACTTCGATAGCCGCTCGCCCCCGCTGCATTGTTCGCGACTTGTATGACGCTCCTAATCCTCCTTCCCCGCCGTCACCAGTGGTTCGATTATCACCGTCGGGTCGAGCGGGTTCTTCCGCTGCGCCGCTGCGATGTAGTCCTCGCCGTCTTCCGGCAGCATAAATCCTTCGCTGACCAACTCCTCTACGGCGCGTTTGACGATGTCGACGTAGGCCTGATGGGTCGGATAGCGCTCTTCGATCGACAAGCGCGGGTCGCCGGTCTTTTCGCGCTCGGCTTTGGTGCGCGCAAACGCTTTGAGGCAGCCGTTGGTCATCATCAGCTCGCCTTCGGCGAAGCCGGCTTTGCGCAGCGCCCAGCCGATATAGGTGGCGATCGGCGCCTGCATATCGGGGTAGCGCACGCCGCCAAAGTCGTTGCCGTCGGCGTCCACCTGGGGCACTTGGATGGGATATTCTTTTCCGCGAACCGCCTCGGGCGGAAAGATGCTCATGATGCCCTTGTCGTCGAAGTCGGGGCCATAGTTCCACAGCGGCAAGCGGCTCGGTGTCGCCGGCAAACTCACGCCGGGGATTCTAGGGAAATTTCTCAGCGCTTCCTCGGGCGAAACCAATTGCCCAGCGTCGCGGCGCGGCACATGGTTGGCCGGCGGGACTTTGCCGTGGCTCGCCCAGCGGTCCATCAAGACAAAGCAAGCGCGCAAAAATGGCTGCGGGGAAAAATTGCTCGGCGGCAATTGGCCGACCCATTTGGGATTGTCGGCGGCGACCGCCGCGTGCGGCGAGCCGGCGAGCATGTACATGCGCACGTTGGACGGGATCGGTGCGTCGCTGCCGTCGCGCGGATCGGTATGGGTCATCGAGCCATGCCGTTCCCAGTACTCGCTCGAGGTGTGGCAGTGCACGAGTAGCGGGTCGGTCTCGGGGCGCTTCATCACGCCTTCGTTTTTGCCGGTGAAAGGGTCGGGGAGCGCGGCAAAATTAAATGGGTAACGCTCTGACGGATAAGAATGCTCCTCATGCTGGCGCGGGTAGCGGCCGATTTGGGCGAAGCGCATATTGAGATACAAGCGGCCGATGCCGGTATGGGTCTGCACCGCGTCGAAAACCCGGCGACCCTCGACGTCGCGGTTCCATCCCTCGTAGACGAACTCGCGCACCACCCGGCCGGCAAGCGACGCGCCGTAGCCGTAAATCTTATCGATGGCGCCGGCGAGCGGATTGGCCGCGCCGGCGGAATCTTTGGTGCCGTGGCGCAAGAAAGAAATCAAATCGCGCAAACCGAGAAAGCCCAGCCCCATCACCCGCGACCCTTCGGTGTCGTAAATCAGCTCGTAGATCCAGCCCGTTTTGAATCCGCCTTTGATGTAGAGATCGACGTTGGAGGGCTTGAGCTCGACCTTGCCGTCGACCTCTTTGGCCTTGGCCAACTCCCACTCGCTCGCCGGTATTGAAACCCGCGGGTCGGCTTCTTTCTCGCGCAGCGTCAGCGTGGCGGTGGCCCGGTTAAGAACCGGATAGCATTGTATATTCGCCGCGCCGCTCACCGGCATCGACATGACGCCACGCCTGTCGGCAATAAATTCTTGACGCACTCTGCCACGCAGCGGCTGGCCGTTGTGGCGCGCCTCTGGCACGAAGGCGACGACGTTGCTGCCGGTATAAACCAAGTCACCTTGCCAGCCCGCCGTGACCACCGTGTAGCCTTCCTTGTTGAGGAAGCCGTTGCCCGAGGCGCCGGCCTTGGCATAATCGCCACCGCCGTCGTTCAAGCGCGTGAACGCGCCGCGCCCGCCGCGATTGGAGAAATCGAACAGCAGCTTGCGATTGCTCTTGCTCATGTCGACCGGCTTAACCAGATCGATCACCGCTTTGAACTCGACCAAGCCGTCGGTATTGCGTGGCGCAAACTCTAAATCGCAGACAAACGGCAGATCTTTTTCGTTCGGATCGATGGCGAACGACACCATCCCATGCAGCCACTCGTAAGGACCAGTCTTGCCAAATGATTTGCCGCCGCCAAAGGGCATCGTGCTTTCGAACTCCAGACGGATTTGATTGCGTGACATGTTCCCTAGTTCCTTTCGAATATCGGCTTTGTAACCGAACTGTCTTTACTCCGGAAGTAGATCGCGTCTCGTAAGGGGTGAGGGGTAAGGCGTCAGGCGTGTCCGGAACCCCTTACCCCTGACGCCTCACCCCTTACGGTTCCTACCGTTTTGGTAATTTCGCAGCATCTGTTCCGCAGATATATCCCTGGGTAACGCAACGGCCCATGCCATGCTGGTTGAAACCGCCGGCCGATTCCCCGGCACAATAAAGTCCGGGAATCACCTGGCCGTTCATGTCGATCACTTGGCAACGCCCGTTGATGCGCAGACCGGAGCGCGTGTCGTGAACGATGACCGTGCCCCACGCGGCATAGAACGGCGGCTTGTGAATCTTGTACTTGGGCGCCGGCTTGCCGAAATCTTCGTCCACTCCTTTATCGACGAAAGAATTGTAGCGCTCCACGGTCGCCTGGAGAATTTCGCCGTTCATCGGCTTGGCTTGATATTCGTTTTTGATCGCTGCCGCTAACTCTGGATGCGTGTTCGCGCTGAAAAAATAGCCGTCAGGGTCGACATAGGGCGGCACCACCTTCCAGCCTTCGCGCTCCACCGCATCGGCGTCGAAGATCGCCCACTGTGGCCCTGCGGGATAGTCGGGCGGTTCGGAGTATTCGTTCATCGCCAGCGCGGCGTGGACGAAATTATACTTGTGCGGCGTGTAACCAAGCTTGGCCGTGTTGCGATGATCGTTGGGTAGGTAGTCCGGCACTTGATGGCCGTTGTTGCCATGAGGCGGGTCGCCCTTGGTTTCGTCGTAGAAGCGCCGGCCCACCTGGTTGACGAGAATCAAATTCTGCCAATCTTTGACGTTGAAGCCGGTCGATTTCACCAGCGGGAAGATCGGACTTTCCAGCTTCCATGTGGTGTAGTTGTATTTGGTCGCCAGCGCGCGCTGCGCGCGCATGGTCGCGCCGTTCTCAAGCGCTTGATGGTTCAAACCCCAAAGCGCCGCGCCCACCGCCATGCCGGCTAGTTCACCGCTGGCATCTTGATAGCTGTAGGGTTCGCCGCCCACTTGAATTTCCGCGGTCAAGCGCGGATCGAACATGCGGCGAAACTCGAGATGGCTCGTGCTGCCGCCGGTGGCGACGATGACCGCCTTGCGCGCGCGCAATTGCATCGTCGGCTTGGCGCTGTCGATATTGCCTTCGGAGCGAAAACTTTTGAGCGGCGTCGTCGATCCGGGCATGATGTGCGGGTTGTACTGGGCGGTGATGCCGATGACATGGCCAGCGCGGCCATCGAGCGATGGTTCGCGCACGATGCTGGCCATTTTGTAGTTGAGCAAAAATTTCACGCCCTTCTTGCGCGCGCTCGCTTCCAACGGCCGCATCACCGCAGTGCCGTTGGCCGCGTTGGGACTCTCCAGCCCGGCCCCTTTGGTCCAGATCGCATGATTCTCCCGCAGCGCGGAATTGCCAAGCGTCGACGCGCCTTGGTTGTCCGGCGCCTTGTCGGCGAACTCGACGCCGTTTTCAAGAAGAAACTCGAACGCGATGGCGCAGTGATCGGCGAAGGCGCGCATCAGCGCGCGATCGTTGTAACGGAAATCCGGCGTCCCGTTGGGCTGGACCACCGACCAATCGGTGAGATCGGAGAAGACCGTGTCCGGTGAGTCGGGAATATCATACTTCTTCTGCGCGCTGGTGCCGCCGCCGAGAGCCATATGACCGCCGCTTATGATCGCATGGCCGCCGACATCGTAGTTCGCTTCGACGACGATCACCGACACGCCTTCGTCGACTGCCTTGATCGCTGCGGGGATCCCCGCAGCGCCCGATCCGATCACGATGACATCCGCCTCGAGATCCCAGTTAGTATCCGTTGTTTCCGCCATTGCATTGCCCTTCACTCGATGTTTTTTAAGTTCGCCGTCCGACCGCGCAATAGCGAACTCATGTCTACGATCATATCCCAAAGTTCAGAATCCCTTGCAACCGCAAGGGCGACCCGCAATCATCTTTTGACCGCATCTGCAAGAGCGAGTCATTGCCAGTTGATGCCGGTTCGCGTATGAAATTGGATTGGTGACTAGACATCATTAGCAACGGTTCATAAATTGCAAGAACCTAGCAAGCCTAGGTGGGCGGAGTTGATCCCACGAGCTTCAAGCAAATGTCAGGAGCGATGTTGACGATGCGTGGCGCCGCAAAGTTGTTTTTAGTCGTGCTGGCGCTCGGGGTTTTGTTCTGGCCCGGCATTCAGCACCACTGGAAATTGGCGCAAGATCCATACTTCGTTCCTTTCGATGCGAGCCATGTCATTCCGCCCTTTTTCAAATTCCACCGCAACGATCCGACACCAACGAATTATATAAAAGAGTATTATCTCAATGCGTTGTCTCCCCCTTTATATAAGGCGTCCATTTGGGTAGGCGGCCAGTTTGCCGATGTACGCCATTTTCAGCTCGCCATGTTGTATCTGACCTATGCCGTTTTCATCGGCATCCTGGGCCGCTTAGGCTGGCTTTTGGGCGGCGCGACGCTGAGCTTTGCGGTGATGGCGCTCACGATCACGGCGTGGTGTTTCATCGGCTTGGGATTTCTCGGCGCCACGCCGCGGATGTACGCCTACCCGGTGATCGCTCTCATTCTTTATTCGCTGATTTGCGACCGGCCTCAACTCCTAGCGGTTACCGTGATCGTCAGTGGCATGCTGTATCCCATCGTCGCGACCATCGGCGGCTTGTGCCTCGCGTGCTGGATGCTCTTAAAACCTTTATCCGCGCTGGGGACGGTGTCACAATGGCGCGGGTCGCGCCGCTTGGCAACCATGATCCTGACCAGCTTTCTCACACTGGCGGGACTGCTACCGATGTGGCTCGACAGCCAGCCCTACGGCCGGCGCGTTATTGCAGCCGACATCAGGCTTTATCCGGAGGCTGGACCCGATGGCAATTACCGTGTTTACGACCAACTGCCCTATAAACTTTTCGGTACCGAATCGATCGCCTATTTTCTCGGGCCCACGTATAGCCACGGCGACGCCATCGTGCCATGGATTAACGCCCATAAGAAATTGTCGTCCACCACGCTGCTATCAGTGGTCGCGCTCACGGGCCTCATCGTCCTCGTCGTCGTTTGGGCCAGCATTAGATCCCTGCTCAAGGAAGATCGCTGCGGCGTCGCAGCTCGGCTAATCACCTTCTTCTTAGTCTGCGTGGTGCTGCACGTGCTCGCTTGGCTGGGCGCACCATATCTGTACATTCCGAACCGCTTTTTTATGTATTCGCTGCCGTTTGTCATCACGTTGCTATTTCCCTGGTCACTCCACAGATTGCTAAACCAAATACCGCGGCTGCGCTCCTCAGCCACATTTCACGGGGTTATCTTTCTAGCGATCATCTCCGTCTATCTCATGTTATTCGGTGGCAGAGGCAACGTCGAGTTCGCGGCCTCCTCTGAAACCCAATTGTCGAAACCGTTGGCCCAGGCGATCACCACATTGCCGAAGGATGTTGTTATCGCCGGCTGGCCAGCCGCGGAGATACGGAACGTCGAATACGTCACTAGACGCAATGTCTTTTTTACCGCAGCGACGCATCAAGTGCTGCATTTAACTTACATGACTACCCTACGCGAAAGAATGAATGCAATGTTCGATGCTTATTTGAGCACCGACAGCGTACCACTGGTGCGGTTGCGGCAAGAATTCGGCGTGACTCACCTGTTGGTCAACACACGGGATTTCACCGATCCCACCCATGCGCCCGAGTACTTCGCGCCCTGGCGCGAGCGCATTCCACCGCGACTGGCAGAGATCAAGGGAAAAGAGTATCTGATGAATAAAGCGCTACAAAAAAGCGCCGCGGTGTTTGATCAGGACGGCCTTATTTTGCTAGATCTAGCGAAGTTGCCGAAATAATCCCAATGACAAGTTAGGCACAAACATCAAGTCTTAATCGGCGCAGCCAAAACGAGTAGGACCAGCATGACCCTAACGAAGGCAAATAAATACAACGTCGGCGGTGTAGCGCTCGATCGTCCGTTTAAAATCCTGCGCCTCGGTCACTTCGGATTCAACGCCGCGGACCTTGAAGCCAGCCGGCGCTTCTATTTCGATCTGCTGGGCTTTTTTATTACCGAACCCGCCGGCGCGGGCTACTTTGGCCGCCATGCCGGCGATCATCACTCGTTCGCGCTGTTCGAGAAAAAGAAATTCAATGAGCGCCAATACGCCGGCCACAACGCCAAACATTTCCGCGCGGAAAATGACATCAACCAAATTACCTGGCAAGTGCAGAGTGTCGCCGAAATGACCGCGGCGACCGAGTATTTTCACGACATCGGCGTCGAGGTCATGCGCGAGGGGCGCGCCGGCGGCGGCGGCTCGCAGTTCCACCTCTACGTCTGGGCGCCGGACGAACAGATCTTCGAGCTCTACTATGGCATCGAACAGATCAGCTGGAACGGCTACGCCCGCCCTGTCGCCATGCGCCACGGCACCGCGGTAGCGCCCAAAGAACCCCAGCTACCGGACTACCAGCTCATCACCGATGATTTGAATCAAGGCATCAACGTCCTCGACGGCGCCCGTTACGTCAGCAAAATGCCGCTTACATACAACGTCGACGGCTTGCTGCTGCCGCAACCGTTTAAAATCACCCGCGTCGGTCCGGTGAAACTGTTTGTCGACGATTATGATAAACTCAAACGCTGGCACACCCAAGTGCTCGGCTTCACCCTGACTGAAGAGGTCGAGTGGCAGGGCGAACGCTGCGCCTTCCTGCGCTGCAACAACGAGCATCATTCTCTGGGAATTTTTCCGAAGTCGTGGCGCAAAAAACTCGGCCTGAGCGAGACCACGTCGAGCATGTCCTTCGGCTTGCAATTGGCAAACTACCGGCAATTGAAAGACGGGGTAAAGTTCCTGCGCGACAACGGCGTGCGCGTCGAGACCGATATTATCCCGCCGGAACTTCACCCCGGCATCGATTACGCCGCCTACGCCTTCGATCCCGACGGCCACTGCATCGAGCTCTATTACGCCATGGAGCAGATAGGCTGGGAGGGAAAACCCCGGCCCAAAGAATTGCGCCGCAAAGTCGATCCGAACCACTGGCCGGACATCCTCGAACCGCTAACCGACACCTACACCGGCGAGCCCTACATCGGCCCGTGGGCGTAGGGAAGTCAGGAGTTAAAAAGTAAGGAGTGAGGAAGGTCGGGTTTTCTTCCGGCTTTGCTCCTGACTCCTAACTACTGACTCCTGAACTTCTTCCCGCAAGCCAATTGTCTTACGTGCGCGATTTGTAATATATATCTCCCAGTCGATGGACTGCGCCTGGCCGTTGCCGGGGGACCAGATTGGCCGGTTTGAAAGGGGTGCTCTTATGTTCGCTATGATGATGCGAAATCCTACCCAGATCATGTTTTTGCTCACCGGCGTGACACTGGCTTATTTGGTTCTGCCGCCGTTCTTTTTCATCCTCCATACCAGCCTCGTCACCGACCGCGGCCTGCAAGCCGGCAGTTTCACGATTCAGCATTTCGCCAACATCATCGATTCGCTTGGCGACGTGAAAACCCTGCTGACCAACTCGTTGATTTATTCTTTTGGGAGTTCATCCGTCGCCTTGGTTTACGGCACCGCGCTGGCCTGGCTCGCCGAGCGGAGTGACGCACCGTTCCGCAAGCTTGCCTATATTTCGGCGTATGTCTCCTTCGCCATTCCGGGTATCATCAAAGTTGTCGGCTGGATCATGCTGCTCGGACCTAAAGCAGGTATGTTGAATGCGCCGGTGATCGCCTATACCGGCCAACCTTTGTTTAACATTTTTTCCATGGGCGGCATGGTGCTGGTGGAAAGCTTTTTATGGATTCCCATCGTTTTCTTGCTGATGTCGACGCCATTTCGCTCCATGGATCCGTCTCTGGAAGAGGCCGCCACCACTGCCGGCAGCACCGGCTGGCAAGTCTTTCAGCGTGTCACCTTTCCGCTGGCCCTCCCCAGTGTGCTAGCAGTGCTCATTCTGACGATCATTCGCTCCCTTGAAGCTTTCGAGATTCCGGCATTGATCGGCATTCCCGCCGGAGTCGAAGTGTTGACGACAAAGATCTATCTGCAAATCAAAGGCGGATTAATCCCAAAATACGGCGAAGCCAGCGCCTACTCGATCATTCTCATCGTCCTGGTAGCATTGGGCCTGATCCCCTATTACCGCATTACCAGCAAGACCTATAAGTTCACCACCATCAGCGGCAAAAACTTCCGGCCTACCCGGGTCGCGCTGGGCAAGTGGCGCTGGTTGGGCGGTTTGTTGATGCTGGTACTGCCACTGCTGCAATTTTTTCCGATCATCGCGATAACCTGGTCTTCCTTCTTGCCTTTTGCCCAAGTGCCATCGCGTAAGGCGCTGGAGTTACTCACCTTCAATAATTATATGACGGCGTTCAACGATAGCGGTGTCATTCGATCGGTGCTGAACAGCCTCACCGTCAGCATTTCTTCGGCGACGATTGCAGTGTTCATAACCTTCCTGGCCGCCTGGATCATTGTCCGCGCGTCGATCAGGGCCCGTTGGATTCTCGATCATATGGCCATGCTGCCGCTAGTGTTTCCCGGCATCGTCATGGGCATCGCGATTTTGAAAATGTACCTCTACCTGCCGGTTCCCGTGTACGGCACGATCTGGATTCTGGTGCTGGCGTTCGTTGCCCGTTACCTGCCCTATGGCATTCGCTTCAGCCATTCGGCGCTTCTGAGCCTGCACAAAGAACTCGAAGAAGGCGCCATGACCAGCGGCGCGACCTGGTTCCAAATGGTCCGCCATGTCGTCATACCGCTGATCATGCCAGCGTTGCTGGCTGGATGGATCTACATCTTCCTGATTACGTTCAAGGAGCTGTCCATCGCCCTGCTGCTTTACTCGCCCGGCTCGCAAGTGGTCGCCGTGACGATCTGGGAGCTATGGGACAACGGCCATGTCGGCGAGCTGGCCGCCTTCAGTATCGTCATCACCATCGGCACGGTGTGTGTCGGCTCGCTGTTCCGCGCCGTCGCCCAGCGATACGGGCTGCAAGATTAGTTTCGCCCGCAGGTTCCGATTGAACTTTGAACTTTTGAACCTTGAACGACTGCTATCGTTCAGACGCTCAAGGGCTCAAAGTTCAACGCTTGTTACTTAGAATTTGGAGGTCAAGTCCGTGCAGTTTACCATCATCGACGCCGACGCCCATCATTTGGACGGCGCGGCCTATAAACAATACTTGCCGGAAAAGTTTTGCGCCCGCAGCGGGCCCTATTTCCCATCTTTCGGTTGGGACATTTTTTTAAACGACACCACCGGCAGAAAACCGGCCAATCCGCAGGAATATTGCAAAGACCTCGACGTCGAAAAGATCGGCGACGCAGTCGCCTATCCCAGCAACGCGCTGTCCATCGGTTTGGTGCGCGAACTCGACCTTGCGGTGGAATTGGCCAAAGCCTACAACGACTGGGCCTGTGATTTTTGCAAACAGAGCGGCGGTCGCGTCAAATACGCTGCCGTCATCGCACCCCAGGTCGTGGCTGAAGCGGCAAAAGAAGTGCACCGCGCCGTCACCGAGAAAGGCGCCGTCGGTGTCATGATGCCGACCTATGTGCAGCAAGGCCTCGACCTGGGCCAGCCGCAGTTCGATCCGATCTATTTCGCGGCGCAGGATCTCGGCGTGCCCATCGGCTTTCACGCCACCGCCCAGGTCGCCGTTGGCAATACCCGGTTTCATAAATACATCGGCGTGCATATGACGTCCCATCCGTTCGAGCAGATGCTCTCGGTGGTCTCGATTATCTCCAACGGCGTGCTCGACCGGTTCCCCAAACTGAAAGTCGGCTTTCTCGAAGCCGGCGTCGGCTTCCTGCCCTACTGGATGGAACGTTTCGACGAGAAATATCTGATCAGAAAATCAGAAATGGAACCGTTAAAGATGCTTCCCAGCGAATACATCAAGGCCCATCGCTGCTACTTCACTTGCGAAGGCGAAGAGTCGGCGCTGCCGCTGGTTATTGAGCAGTTCGGCGACGAGTGCATGATGTACGCGTCGGACTATCCGCACTGGGACATGGAATGGCCGCATAGCGTCAGCCAAGTGGTCGAGCGCAAAGACATCTCGGATGAAACGAAACAAAAAATCCTCGCCGGCAACGCCAAAAGCTTTTACCGGTTTTCTTGATATGCCGGATTATTGGAATCGATGAGGCTGTCATCTCGAACGCAGTGAGACATCTGATCGAAAGATTTCTCGGCGGTGCCTCGAAATGACAGAATAGAATTCGACCAACGATTTGAACGGCTTGAACTTTTTGAACGATTTGAACGAAATTAAACCCACGGAGAATTTACATGTCTGACTTGAAACACATCACCGCCAACATCGATGAAAAGGTAGGCATAGCCTGGCTGACCTTAAATCGTCCGGAAAAGAAAAACGCCCTAAGCATCGCCCTACTCGCCGAAATTTCGAGTACGTTGCGCGATCTCGCCAACAACGAAAAGATTCGCTGCATCGTCACCACCGGCGCCGGCGATTCCTATTCGTCGGGCCGCGATCTCTACGATATGCGCGGCCAGGACAACCGCCGGCGCACCCGGGGCTTCGGCGGCGTCGCCGAGATCGTCGACATCATGCGCAAACTACCGCAGGTCACGGTCGCCAAAGTGCGGGGTTGGTGCTTGGGCGGCGGACTCGCCATGATCAACGGCCATGATCTGGTCATCAGCGCCGACACCGCGAAGTTCGGTATGCCCGAAGTCATCCGCGGCAGCTACGGCGCCACTGCGACACCGTCATTATTTCACGCCGGCATCCCATTCAAGAAGGCCTTTTTCATTTCGCTCACGGGGAGAAACCTGACCGGCGTCGAAGCCGAACGCGTCGGCCTGGTCTCCGATGTCGTGCCGGAAAAGGATTTGGACAGCTACGTCGACACACTGGCGAGGGAACTAGCCAGCCGCAACGGCGCGACTCTGGAGAATGCCAAGATCGCCGCCTATATGCAAAAAGACTTGCCATTCGACATGGCGCTGCGAGCCGACGATCTCGTCCAGCACCGGCTACGCTATTACACTAATCCCCTCAGCGATGTGGAAGGCTATCTGCACTCGCAAAAAGGCGGTGCATCGGTGAAGTACGTTAAGCCAGAAGATCGGAAGTAACGAGTTGTCGTGTCGCGGATGAGGCGCCAATGATTTGTCCATGACAATATGGCCCCCGGTCAAGGAGGAGCAGGATGAAACTTCGCTCGCGCTGCCTTTCGGTCCTGGTTGTCCTTTCAATCATAGGCGTGCAGACGTCCAATCTGCACTCCCAGGCCACCCCACAGTCCAAGCTGATCGAAGGCGCCAAAAAGGAGAGCCGATTCATTTGGTACACTTCGATGGCCATCGATCTTTCCCGGCCGTTGCTCGACGCATTCACTAAAGAATATCCGTTCGCCAAAGGCGAGTTGGTGCGTGCCGGCAACGAACAGATCACCAACCGGATCTTGAACGAAATCCGCGCCGGCAAATGGGCCTTCGATCTGCTGAGCATAAGCAGCGCCGAGCTTTTCGTCGACCGCGGCATATTTGCGCCCTATCTTTCGCCGGAGCGCGATGCCTACATCGATGAATTCAAAGACCCGCGTGGCCATTGGACGAGTCTGTACAACAGCAACCTTGTGCTCATGTACAATACCCGCCTGGTCAATGATAAAGACGCCCCTCGAGACTATCCTGAGCTGCTGGACACAAAGTGGAAGGGCAAAATGCTGATGGACTCCACTGACTACGACTGGTTCGGTACCCTCGCACTGGCTTGGGGAAAGAACCGAGCGGTCAATTACATGAAACAATTGGCGCGGCAGGACTTAACCTGGCGCCGCGGCCATGGTTTGGTCGCCCAACTCATCGGCGCTGGTGAATTGCCCCTGGGCTGGGCCTATACCTTCCGCGTCGAACGCATGAAAAAGGAAGGGGCGCCGGTGGATTGGTCCGATACGTTCGATCCCATAGTGACAACAGTGCACGGCATCGGGGTCAGCAGCAAAGCGGCCAACCCCAATACCGCCAGGCTTTTTGTCGACTTTGCGCTGAGCAAGCGAAGCCAACAGATGATTCGCGACCTGCGTTTGGTGCCGTCGCGCCGGGATGTCGAACCGCTGGTCGCCAAAATGGACCAGAATCGGCTAAAGGTAAAACGTATTCCGAAAGAAGTGTCGGTGAATACGGATCAGTACGCTAAGGAGTTTCGCGAAATTTTCGGACTCTGAAAAAAACACGCACTGGGAGGCAGGATGAAGCAGATCGGACTACGCACCGCCCTCGTCACATTCCTATTGGTACTGTCAACTTTTTCAGGCAAGGCTCAGGCGGCCACCGCACCCGACCGCATCCGCGTCGGCCTTAGTTCTTACACGCCGATCAACGCGGCGATCTGGATCGCCGAAGACAAAGGGCTGTTCAAGAAAAATGGCATTGACGCCGAGGTGGTGGTTCTTGCCGGCGCTTCGGCTGGTGGCGTCAGCGCGCTGATCGCCGGCGATGTGCAGTTCCTCACCGCCGGCGGCGGCGCCGTGATCAACGCCGGGCTCAGCGGAGCGGATGTTGTGATGATTGGCTCCATCGTTAACAAAGGCGTCCAACGGGTCATGGCGCGCAGCGACATTCGGCGGCCTGAAGATCTGCGCGGTAAACGTGTCGGCGTCACGCGTATCGGTGCCTCATCGCATATGGTGCTCTTGCTCATGCTGCGCCAGTGGGGCATGACCCCGAACGACGTGCAGACGCTGCAACTCAACGCCTCCCCCGCCATGATGGCCGGACTGGAAAAAGGCGCCATTGATGCCGCGGTGCTCACCGAGCCGACTTTTTTCATCGCCGAAGATTTGGGCTACCGCGTGCTCGCCGACCTCGCCGACATGGATATTTACTATCTCCACAGCATGATCGACACGACCCGCGCTTACGTGAAAACGCACCGCGATCTAGCAACTAGGTTCATGAAAGCCTATATCGAGGGCATCGCCTACTTCAAAAAGAATCGAACTGAGTCGGTCGAAGTTATGAAAAAGAAACTGCGCACCGCGCCGCCGCAGGTAAAGTATTTGGAACGCTCGCACACCCTCTATTCATCCGGTTACTTTGAACCCGCCCCCTACCCAGCGCTCAAAGGCGTGACCAGTGTCTTGGAGTTTATGAGCAAAGATAATCCCAAAGCGCGCACCGCTGACCCGCGATCGTTCATCGACGGCAGCATCGTCAAAGAAATCGAAGATAGCGGCTTCATCAAAAAACTCTACGAGTAGAGAATCACCATGGGATTTTCTCTGGAAGAACGTGTCGATCCCAAGCACGGCATGTTGATCGTCGTCGACATGCAAAACGACTTCTGCCACCGCGACGGCGCCGCCTGCAAGCGCGGCCGCGACATGGTGTTTGTCGAAAACATGATCCCGCGCCTGGTGAATTTAGTAGAGCAAGCCCGCGTCCACAACTTTCCCATTTGCTTCGTGCGAACTTCCGGCAACCAATGGACCAACTCACCGGTCTGGACCGAGTTCAAAAATCCCGAACTGCTCGCCTGCGCCGACGGCAGCTGGGGCGCGGAATTTCATGCCGGCCTGGAACCGCGGCCCGGCGACATGATCATCACCAAACACCGCTACAGCGCCTTCATCGGCACCGACTTGGATCTGCTGCTGCGCGCCCGCGGCGTCAAAAGCCTGCTTGTCACCGGTGTCGGCACCGGCATGTGCGTCTTCCACACGCTGACAGTGGGATTCATGCTCGATTACTACATCACTTTGGTTGAGGATTGCTGCGCCACCACCTATGGCCCGCAGGCGCATAACGAAGCTGTGGCTTTGGTGAAGCAACACTACGGGCAAGTGGCCTCATCAAACCAGATTATCCAAGCTTGGGTAAATACAAAGAAACCTGAGTGAATCTCTAAGTTTCTAGTGACCGCCACAAATACCACGACGCGATCGACCGGTACGGCCGCCAACTTTCAGCGACTCGCGGTAATAGGCTTTCCGACTTCCGCTTCGTGCCATAAAGATTTCGCGCCGCGCGCTGCAACCCGGCATCGCCAACGGCGAGAACATCCAGTCGTTTGAGACCGAAGAGCAGAAACATTTCGGCAGTCCAGCGGCCAATTCCGGGGACAATGACGAGCCTTTCAATCACCGCTTCATCTTCCAGAGAAATGATTTCGTCGAAATCCAATTTGCCGGCGTCTACATGGTCGGCGAGCGTGCGAATGTAGCGGGTCTTGGCATGCGATAGCCCGGCGCCACGGAGCTTTGCTGGCGCAATCGAAAGCACTTTATCGATTTGAAACGGCACACCGACCAGGGCGCCGACACGAACCTTGATTGTCGCCGCCGCCCTGGTCGAGAGCTGCTGGCTGATGATCGAATTGGCGAGCATATGAAACGGTTGGAACTCGCGTTCGGCCATGGCACAGTGGCCATGCCGAACGATGAGCCGTTGCATGACTGGATCGGCCTTCGCCAGGTGTCGTTCAGCTCTGCGAATGGCGCCGTTGACGGCAAGCTTGTCCAACATCTGTAGCTGCCCTTTCATATGACACCCCGCTTACGGCTCGCCGAAGAACATAACCGCGTTATCGTAGAGAATCTTATGTTTCTGCCGCTCGTTAATATCATTGCGGGCGATGATCTCCTTGGCTGCGTTGTGGCGGCCTTCGCCGTGCGGCAGGTCTGATGAGTAGAGAATCTGGTCTTCGCCGAGCAACTTAATTTCCTGGGGCAGTAGTTTATCGTCGGCTTCGCCGGCGATGAAAATCCGTCCCGATTTGGCATAATCTTCGATGGAGCGCTGCGGCACTTCGGTCTTGATCGGCATCTGGCTGCGGTCGATGGGTAGATAGTGATCGAGGCGCGCCACCATGTAGAGAATCCATTCGGCGCCGAATTCGAGAAAACCGATCTTCAAATTCGGATAGCGGTCGAGCATGCCATGGCCGACGATGGCGACAAACGCCATCTGCGCCGGCAGACTCATGCCGATGCCATGGGCCGCGAGCAAGCCGTTGCAAACCTCGGCGAAGGGTGGATAGCTCATGCCCATGTGCACGCAGAGGGGCAGACCGGATCGATGCAGCTCATCCCACACCGGCGCAAAACTCGGGTGACATAGCAAGCGATCGCCGGCGGTGCCGTAAACCACGGCGGCGCTGGCGCCCAGCTCTTTCATCTCGGCCACGGCTTGACAACCTTGGCGCGGGTTGCGCAGTGGCAAGAGCCCGGCCCATTTCAAACGTTTGGGCGCTTGATCGCATTGTTTGCCAACATAACGATTGTACGAACGCATCAGCGCTGCTTCGAAGGCGGGATCGTTGGTCATGCGCGCGTAGAGTGTCGTCGGATAGAGCATCTGGTGATCAACGCCCATGAAGTCCATGCCGCGCAGCCGCGCGCTCGGATCGGATAAATCAAAACTGCTGAGGGGAAATTCCGGGCTATGGGTCTCGGCGCCGAATTCTTCGAGCACCCGCGCCGGCTCATTGCCCGGCTGGCTGCCGGGTCCCAGGGCGTGGGGAATGATTTGCCCCTCGACCAGCCATCCGTTGGTCCAGCGTCCCATGTCGGCGACGTCATGCACGCGCGTCGGCCGCGGACGGCGCGCGTGGAACTCCGGCGGCAGAGTTTCCCACATGCGCGGGCTCATCATCGCGTGAGCATCGGCATCGTATAGACGATACCCTTGCAGCATCTTGGTCTCCTTAGCGTGCTCGCCGCAAATGCAACGGCGAACTCGTAATCAAACGGGCGACACTAGCGCAACACTTTGCGGTCGTACAAACCGCGAATATTCTCCGCCGCCATGCCGAGGACCCCGCCCAACACCGCTTCGTTGTCCTCGCCAGCGACATGCGCCGGGCCATCGGCGATCACGCGATTGTGAGAAAGCCGTGCCGTCGGGCCGGCTCGGGTCACCCAGCCGATCTCACGGTGATGAACCTCTCGTGCCAGACCGCGCTCGCGCAGGTGCGGGTCGCGGTATAAATCTTCAGCCGTCTGGACAACGCCAGCGGCGAAGCCGTCGCGCTGTAACATGATCATCAACTGATGCGGCGTGTACTTGCTGGTCCAAGACTCGATTGCAGCATCAAGCTCATTGCGATGGGCGATGCGCGCAGCAGGATCGGCAAATCGCGCGTCGGCCAGCCATTCGCGATGGCCGATGGTTTCGCAGAAGCGTTTCCACTCCTCTTGGCCGGCAATCGCGATGGCACACCAGCGATCGTCGCCTTTGCAGTGGTACGCGCCATGGGGTGCGGCCGTCGCGCTGAAGTTACCCTGAGGCGCGGGCTCGCGGCCGTTGACGAGCAGTTCCAATAACGCCGGGCCGATCATCGACGCCGCGGTCTCGGCTTGCGAGATGTCGATGTATTGTCCTTCGCCGGTGCGCGCGCGGTGGTGCAGCGCGGCGAGGATCGCCACAGCGCCATAGGACGGTGCGATATAGTCGGGAAAGGCGGTCTGGCTGCCGGCACCTGGCCGCTCGATCTGCGGATCGCGCCAGAGATAGGTCATGCCGGAATAGGCCATAAGAATTGGCCCGAAGCTGACGTAGTCGCGCCGCGGCCCGGTCTGACCGAATGCTTGCAGGCTTGCCATGATGATGTCCGGACGAATTTCTTTCATGCGCGGGTAATCCAAACCCCAACTCGCCATCACCCGAGCGCTGAAATTTTCCACCACTACATCCGACTTGGCGATCAATTGCTTCGCCAGTGCCAGTCCCTCGGGATTTTTCATGTCGAGAGCAATGCGCTTGCGCTCGCGATTGCTTTCGAGATCGGAGGCGATTTGCCAGCGCTGCCCGCGCTGTGGACTGCGAACGACCCGGCCGGCTTCGACGGAAATCACCTCGGCGCCCTGCTCCGCCAATAGTGCTGCCAATGCCGGACCGACGATACCGGTCGGGAAACTGATCACCCTAATGCCTTCGAGAGGTCTTCGGTTTGCGGCGCTATTGCTTTTCGCCGCATCCGCGCCACCGCGCCAAGCTGACGGGCCGGTGAATGGCTCAGGAATCTTGTCGCCGACGGCGCCGAGCAACGGTGCGCCGCGTCTGATGCGCCATGGGGTCGCCGAGAATTTGTAAGGATCGCCGGGAAATCGATGGCGGCCCATCGCAGGATGATCGACTTCGGCAAAATAGTTCCGATGCTTGGTCTGCTCGTCGTTAACGTAGCCGCTCGGCGGATTGATCGGCGCTGCAGCCAAACGATTGGTTTGAAATTGCTCGAAAAATTTTTTCACCGGATAATTAAGTGTGCGCGCTTCGACCAGACGATCGATCAGAGAGCGCAGTGCGAAGCGGCTCTGGACATTCTCCAATTTCGGATCGAGCAGTTCTGCCGGATTGCCCAGCCACTCGACAAAACGGCGCCAGTGATCCGGTTGGTTGACGAAGATGCGCGCATAGCCGTCCTGGCATTGATAGGTCTCCGCCACGGTAGTCGACTGGCTATGGCCGCTGCGCTCCGGCACTTCGCCGGTAACACTATAACGGCTGATGATGCGCAGAAACGGATCGGCTGCCAACACGTCTTGCAGCGATATATCGACATGATCGCCGACACCCGTCGCGCGCCGGTTGAACAATGCCGCCATGGTACCAAACGCTGCATGCACCGAGCCCAAATGGTAAGCCACGTCGCAGGGCCCCATGAGCGGCGCGCGCCCCGGATGGCCGCAGAGATTCATCAGTCCGCCCATGGCAAAAGCGACAATGCTCGGCGCTTTGAACTCGCGATAGGGTCCGGTTCGGCCAAAACCGCTGATAGAAGTCAACACTAGCGCAGGATTCAGCCTTTGCAAATCGGCGTAGCCGAGCCGCAATTGGTCGAGACAACCATACGGCGTGTCTTCGATTACCACGTCGGCGTTGGCGGCGAGCTCATGAAATTTTTCGCGGTCATGATCATCTTCGAGATTCAAAACCAGACCATGTTTGTTGCTATGATACGCAGCGAAGGACAAGCTGCGTTCCGCATGGGCAGTGTCATTTTTAAACGGACCTTCGCGCCGCATTGGATCGCCGCCTGGCGGCTCGATGAGCAACACTTCGGCGCCAAGATTAGCAAGCAATAATCCGCAATAGCCGCCCATGCGGCCGGTCAGGTCGAGCACGCGTAGGCCGGCCAAAGCACTGGTCGATCGGTTGGCATCAGACATCGAGAAGCTCCATTCAAGCAGTCTTCGCTAAAGCTCTCGGAGTATATTTAAATTCACCGGTAGGAAACAAGACGCCAGCGGTTGCGCAGTTGGCAATTCAAATTGCCGTGCCCGAAACGATGAGATAAGGCGCGCAACTTAAGACTTGCCGGGCGGCAGGGGCGCGCCGTTGCTGTCATAGACTTCCACTGCGCCGTATTTCTCCAAAATCGCTTTGATCTTGCCAGCATCGCCCACCGCAGCGATCTGAATCTTATCGGGATCGAGATACTTGCGCGCTACCCGCTGCACATCCGCCACGGTCACCGCGGCGATCTTGGCGGCGTAGATGTCCCAATAGTCGGCCGGCAAGCCGTAAAGCTTACGCGTGATGGCGAAACCCAGCACCCGCGACGGCTGCTCCAAAGACAGTGCGAAACTGGCGACGATCGAGCGTTTACTCTCTGCCAACTCAGCCAGCGGAACTTTCTCGTCGCGAATGCGCCGGATCTCGTTGAAGAATTCGACCAGCGCGCCTTCGGTCACTTCGGTGCGCATGTTGCCGCCGGCGCGCCAGGGACCTGGGTAACGCAATGCGGTAAAGTCGCTGTACACCCCGTAAGTGTAGCCTTTCTCTTCGCGCAGGTTGAGAAACAAGCGTGCCGACGCGCCGCCGCCGATGACATCGTTCATCACCACCATCGGCATATAATCGGGGCTGCGCCGGTCGATGGCGATGTTGCCCAACGACACGGTCGTTTGCACCGAGTTAGGGCGGTGCACGAGGTAGACTTTACGTGCGCTCGCGGCCTGCGGATCGCGCGGCAACACCGGCTTTAGATCGGACTTCTTCCAGGCGTCGAGCCGCTTCTCTAGTTTCGCGATCAGATCTTTGGCGCGCACATCGCCAGCAATGCCGAGGATCGAATTCTGCGGCGCGTAGCGCTCGCGATGCCATTTGCGCAATGCGTCCTGAGTGAGCCGGTCGAGCGACTCCGCCGTCACCGATACGTTGGCCGCCGGATGCTCGCCATACACCGCGCGGTTGAAACGTTCGCTTAAGAGAAAATTAGCGTTGGAACGCTGCTCGCGCAGCTGCACACGCAGGCGTTGCTTGAGCTTTTCCAACTCATCGGCGGCAAAACTCGGTTGCAGGAGGATCTCGAAGGCGATGCCCATCCAGTCGTCGAAGTTATCGCTCAGCCCGGAAGCGCTCAGTACCGTGTCCGACGAGCCGAACGATGAGCCGGCGCCTATCGACGCGCCCAATCGGTCGATCTCCTCGGCCAACTGAATACTATTTTTGGTTTTGGTCCCTTCCCGCAGCATTTGCGCGGTGACGCTGGCCAGGCCGGTCATTGCCGTTGGTTCGAACAAACCGCCCGCGCCGCCGACATGCAGTTGCACGCTGACAAAAGGCGCGCGGTGATCTTCGATAATCAAAACCGTCAAACCATTCTTGAGCTTGGCTTCAACCGGTTTGGGAAGTTTCACGCTGAGAATATCCCGCGCCACCGGCGCGCGGTTCTTGCGCTCGACTTTACTCGGTGGCGGCGTGGTGCCGTCTTGGCCGCGCGCCGGCGCCGCCAGAGTCAAGCCCGTTGCCAGCGCCAGTGCAGCGCAGAAAATGCGATAAATTGCCGCCATCGATTTACTCATGATCATTACTCAACGATTAACTGCCGCTCGGGGCCGGGGCCGTCTTAGGCAGCGTGGTCACCACGGTGCGGTTGGACTCGGTAAAATACTTTTGCGCCACTCGTTGGATATCGGCGTTGGTAATCTGCTCGTAAACACGCCAAACTTTGTTGATCAAACCGGGATCGTTGTAATAGACCGCAAAATGGCCCAGCGAGTTGGCCCGCGACCGCGTGCTGTAGAGTTGCTGCGCCCGCTGGCGGCGTAGCTGCATGCGCACTTTGTTCAACTCCGAATCTTGCACCGATGATTTCTGAATCCGCAAGATCTCTTCGTAGAGCAGTTTTTCCAGGGCATTGAGATCGGTGGTCGGGCGCGCCATCACGCTAAACCAGAACAGCGATGGCCCGCGTCTTTCCTCCGCGTCGGCGTAAACGCTCAACGCCATCTCTTTTTCCTTGACGAATTTTTGATACAACCGCGACGACACGCCGCTGGAAAGAATCTGGCCGAGCAATTCCAACGCGTACCAATCCGGCGTATTGGCCGGCGGAATCCTGAACACGATGTCGAGACGCGGCGTTTGCGCGAAGCCGTCTTCGAGCGTCTTGCGCCGCTCTGCTTTGGGCTCCGGTTCGCTCGCATCCGTCGGCGCCGGCGCCGGCTGCGCCGGAATATTCTCGAAATACTTCTTGATCATTGCCAAGGCAGTTTCCGTTTTGAAACTGCCGACCATCGATAGCACCGCATTATTCGGCGCGTAATAGGTGCGAAAGAACGCCGTGGCATCGTCCAGTGTCGCCGCGTTGAGATCGTCCATGGAGCCGATGGTTGAATGCTTGTAGGGAAAATTATCATAGGCTAAATCGATCACCGCCTCATAGGTCTTGCCGTACGCGCGGTTGTCGTAATTCTGCCGGCGCTCCTCTTGCACGGTCGCGCGCTGATTGTCGAAGTTGGCTTGGTTGATCGCTGGCGCGCGCATGCGGTCGGCTTCGAGAAAGATAGCCAGTTCCAACTGGTTGGCCGGGAGAGTTTCAAAGTAGTTGGTGCGGTCGGTGTTGGTAGTGCCGTTGGCGCTGCCGCCGTTGTTTTGGATCAGGATAAAATGCTCGCCCTTGCCGACATTCTCCGAGCCCTGAAACAACATATGCTCGAAGAGGTGGGCAAACCCGGTGCGTCCTGGCCGCTCGTCACGGGAGCCGACATTGTAGGTCATGGCGATGGAGAAAGTCGGCGCGTGGTGATCCTCGGCAAGCAGCACACGCAGACCGTTCTTGAGCTTGAATTCCTCAAAAACAATATCGTAAGACTTTTCCGCCCTAGGAGTCTTGTCCGCCGGCTTGGTTTTCTGTGTCGTAGCTTTGGCGTTCGGCGCCCGGTGCTTGGTCGGCTCGGGCTCCGCGGCGTCGGCATTTAACGCCGACGCCAGAAACAGCAGCGCCATCGCAACCGCCAGCCTTGCTCGGCGCCCGGTAACATTTCTCCAGCTCTTGGCGATCATTTCGGAAACTCCTGTAAAACAACCTGTGTCATGCGCTTATTAGTAGCATCAATCTTGGTGACAAGGAACTTATCCGGGCGAACCGCGCCCAGAGATGGCTCGTGAATCGTTTGACAGCTCGCCCGTCGGAGGCATAAATAAAGTCAAATCCTGTTGAGAGGTTGGACGAAAGATTCTTATGAAAACATCCTGGGAAAAAGTCACTGTCGATAATAGCCCCATGGGCATGTACCTGGCTCAGCCCGAAGTTGCCGGTCCGGTGCCGGCGATCATCGTCGTGCAAAATCAAGACGGTGTCGCCGAGTTTACTCAAGA
The DNA here is from genome assembly GCA_963816145.1 of uncultured delta proteobacterium. GTDB lineage: Bacteria > Desulfobacterota > Binatia > UBA9968 > UBA9968 > DP-20. The sequence continues at coordinate 69,752 of CAWFJP010000013.1, read as the reverse complement.
AATGACCCGAAGGGTCGCCGCCGCTGGCTACGTCGGCATCGCACCGCAGTTCTATCACCGCGAAGGCGAGCCGAAGACGCCAGAGGCAACCGCGAGCATTAAAAATAGCCGCAACGACGTCAACGTTATGAACGACATCAATGCGACGGTTAGCTTCCTCAAAGGCTGCGCCACGGCGGATACCTCGCGCCTGGGAATCGTCGGCTTTTGCATGGGCGGGCGCATCGCCTTTCTCGGCGCGGCGGCGACCACCCTCTTCAAAGCTGCCGTCGATTTCTATGGCGGCGGTTGTTACTCGCAATGGGGCGACCACCCGACACCGGCAAGCTTGGCGACCAATGTTTGCTGCCCGGTCCAAGGCCATTTCGGCGAACTCGACAAAAATCCCCCGCCGGATGAGATGCGCAAGCTCGATGCCGAGCTCACACGCTTAGGCAAAGCCCATGAGTTTTTCTTCTACCCCGACACGCACCATGGCTTTAATCGCGCCGGCGGGAAGACTTACAAGCCTGACCATGACGCAACCTCTTGGGCACGGACCGTGGAATTTTTTGCCAGACATCTACTCCAAACCGATCAGAGAAAGGCCGCCGGCGCGTGATTAAACCATGAAACCAAAGCTGCGCTCTTTCTTTTTCGCCCTATCGGTCCTATGGCTCGCTAATGCGGCGAATTTCGCCCAGAGCGCCGAACCCAAAGCACTCAACATCGGTTGGACCGGCGGTTCGGCGTGGACCGCGCTGCCCGATCGTGTCGCGATGGAGCGGGGTTTCTTCGAGAAAGAGGGACTCAAGCCGCGCTACATTCAGTTTCAGGGCACCAACCTGATGCTCAACGCTTTGATGTCCCACGAGCTCGATTACGTCACTATTTTGCCGTTCATCGCCGGCGCGGCAACACGAGGCCTGCCTGTGAAGATCGTAGCGACGACGGCAAGATCGAGCGGCTATGCGATTATTTCACGGCCGGACATCGACAGCGTAAAAGCTCTCAAAGGCAAGAAAATCGCGATCAATACGTTCGGCAGCTCTGCTGACTTCGCGATCTATCAGATGCTTGTGCGTAACGGCCTTGATCCGAACAAGGACGTGACGCTGCTCTCGGTCACTGGCAGTCCCGACGCCCGTTTCGCGGCGCTCATCGGCGGTTCGATCGATGCGACTGTGGTTAATAGCCCCTTCGAGTACCGCGCCGAGCAAAAGGGTTTTAAGACGCTTCTCGCGGTTAAGGAAATGGCCGAATTCGTCCGTATTCCCATAAACGGCCTCAGCACGTCCCAGCGAAAGATTGATCGAGAACCCGACGAAATCGTACGCATGCTGCGGGCGTTGCGCAATGCAATCTTGTTTTTGCAGAATCAGCGCGAGATCGGGGCCGGCTTGGTGGAAAAACTTTTAAAGCTCGACCGTCCGGTTGCCGAGCGCTATTACGCGCTCTATCGCGAACAATACAATCCCGATCTCACGGTCCCTGACTCGGTGGTTGAAGAATGGATTTCCGTGGGAACTTTCCGGGCAAAAGAAAAGATTACCGCGAAAGCCCAAACCGTGGTCGATTGGAGCTTCGCCGAAAAGGCGAAAAAGTAGGTTGCTAGATCGTCAATCCCGGTTTGATCTAATTTTCGAGCAGCTTCTTAACCCGCTCGATGACATCGCGTTTTTGATCGACCAATTCTCTTTGCAGAATTTGAATCTCTTCGCCGGTGGACGGTTCCATGTCCAACCTTTGCCTGTCGACCTCGGCAAGTAAATCTGAATCTTTGAGCGCTCGCGCATAGGCCTCGCGGAGGATTTTCACCCGGTCCGCCGGCACGCCCGGCGGCGCCGTCATCGGCCGGCCCAAATCATCGCCGGATAGGAATATCTGCGCCAAACGGCGGCCAATGTCCGGCGTCTTGTACATGTCCATGAATTCGTAGATCGTCGGCACATCTGGCAGCCGAGCATCGCGTTTCTTGCCGGCTTGAAGCAAATGGCGGTCGAAACCTTTTTTCTCCCAGGATAGAAACGGCTCGCGGCTAAAATGGACGGTGATCCTTGTCGCTCGGCAAATCACCTCGCCGCGCTCCATGGCTAGGTCAACGTCGCCGCCGCCCTTGTAGCCGAGTATGCGTTGAAACTTGCCGCCGACGGTTTCTTCGATCAAACGGGTCAATAACGCGGTCTGATCGGAACTGCCGGAGCCGCCGCACTTGGGCACGTCTTTGGACTTGACGATGTCGTCAATTGACTTATACGGCGAGTCGGCGCGGATGTAGAGCATCATCTGGCCTTTTTCCTGGGAGCCCAGCCAGTTGAATTTGCGCACGTCGTATTTGACCTCCGGGCGGCCGATCAGTTGTTCGAGATACATGTGGGTCTGAAACATGCCGATGGTCAGTCCATCGGATTTGGCGATGCCGTAAAGATAATTCGCCGCGATCATGGAACCGCCGCCCGGCATGTTTTGCACCAACATGGTCGGGTTGCCGGGAATATATTTCCCCATGGTCCGAGCGAACAGCCGCGCCCATAAATCGTAAAGCCCGCCTGGTGCCGAACCGACAACAACGGTGATCGTCTTGCCCTGATAAAAGGGCGTCTGGGCAGACGCCCGTTCAAGGTTCAAAGGGTTCAAAAGTTCAAGGACGGAGAAAAACAAGAATGCCAGAACGTTGAACCTTTGAACCTTGAACGTTTGAACAAATTTTCCATCACACCATCATTCCAATCTACACCAGGTTGCTGAAAAAGCCTCTTGCAGGCTGCTCAAAAAGATCCATAGGCGAGGCGCGCGAAATATCGACGAGCGAGGCGTACATCGGCAGTACGTTGACGCGAGGCGATTGCGCAACGAAGTATATGGTCTTTTTAGCAGCCTGCTAGTTTTTCCACGCCGTCGGCCTAAGCACTTTTCCAGGGAGCTCGCCGGTCGGCGCGCCGTTCTCAATCACCACTGTGCCGTTCACGACTGTGTAAGGCACGCCAGTGGCCTTCTGGATCATGCGTGTTTCATTGCCCGGCAAATCTTGGACATACTCCGGCTCCTGCGTATTGATCGTCGCGGGATCGAAGACCGCGATATCGCCGGCCATGCCGGGCCGCAGCAAACCGCGGTCGTTGAGGCCGAAGATCGAGGCGACCCGGAAAGTCAATTTCGACACCGCTTCTTCCAAGCTCATGATGCCGTGATCGCGCACCCAGCGGCCGAGGAACGCCGTGCAGTAGCCGAAGCGGGCGTCGTAACCCATATGCGCGCCGGCGTCGGACTGGCCGATCACTACCGCCGGATGTTTGAGGATCTCGCACACCGCCTTGGGATCGCCCTGGGTGGTGATATGCGAGAAACGGGTTTCGAGATTTTCCTCCAGAGATAAGTCCAGGAAACAATCCAAGCCGTCTTTGCCTTGAAGCTTGGCGATCGCTTCGACCGATTGCCGTTCAAAGGATTTATTTTTCGCCAGCTTCACCTGATCGACATTGACCACGTCCCAGCGCCGCGGAAACACCGATGCCGATTTGTCGTCAATCGCTTCGGCATGCAGCTTCTTGCGGCAGTCGCTGTCGGCAAACATCTGCTTGCGCACTTCCACCGGGCTGAACATCGCCGTCTTCCAGGTGGGAAATTCATCGAAGCATTGGGCGTCGAGCAAGCTGTAGCGCATCTCGAACGGTTTGGCCTGGGTCATGGCATAGATCGGCAAACCCTCTTCTTGAAATACTTTTGCCGTCGACTCGAGCATGCCGCGCCAATGATCGGGCCGCGTCCAACTATGGCTGATGCTTTGCCAGAGCACCGGCCGGCCGGTGCGCCGCGCCAACCCAGCGGCGTATTCGATGCGCCCGCGGGCGTCGGTGCCGCCGCCGCTCAACTGCACGATACCGGTGTTCATTTCACCGAGAACGTCGAGTAAACAGCCTAATTCCTCATCCGTAGATAGGCGGCTGGCCACCGGCTTTTTGTCTTCGCGGATATGGCGCGGATTCTGATTGGTGCTGAAGCCCACGGCGCCGGCTTCCATGCCCTGGCGCACCAGCTGCTTCATTTTGGTAACCTCGTCCGGCGTCGCCGCGCGCTCGACCGCTTCTTCGCCCATGACGTAATGGCGCACGGCGATATGACCGACCAGCGCGCCGACGTTAATGCCCAGGCGCGTGCCCAGAGCTCGCAAATATTCCGCGGTTGATGTCCACTTCCATTGAATCCCCTCTTCGAGCACGCGCCGGCTGATCGCCTCGACACGGACGAAACTTTTCACCACCGCCTCGCGGTCCTCGGGTTTCGCCGGCGCCAGGCTCAAACCGCAATTGCCGACCACCACCGAAGTTACGCCGTGAAAACAAGACGAAGTGCCCATCGGGTCCCAGAAAAGCTGCGCGTCCATATGCGTGTGCGGATCGATAAAGCCTGGCGCCACCGCCAACCCGTCGACGTTCAGCGTGCGCTTGGCGCTACCGTTGATACGTCCGGTCTCGACGATCTTGCCGTCGGCGATGGCAACATCGCCATGGTGACTCGGCAGCCCCGAGCCATCGTAAATCCGTCCGCCCGTGATCACGAGATCGTACATTGCGCGCTCCTTATTAGCTTTGCGCCGCAGTTGACCTGCGGCGTCGATAATTTTTCCATATTCCCGAAACAGACAAACGTTAGTCGAAGTGACAGTCCCCGGTCAAGTAGACCTGTTGGCTGGACATAGAGCTGATGAAGCAAATAGCTAGCGATCTGATTCCTCCTTTGGAAAAGGGGGATATTATGTGCGGCGAAGGGGTTCGTAGCAGACCGGCAATCCGCTGCGACGGTGGCGCCACATAAAAGAAAAAAATCTCCCCTAGCCCCTCTTTTCCAAAGAGGGGGGGACCGGAAAACTCGCCGCGACTTGAGAGCTTTACCACCATTCGTTGATTCTCCCGCATCCACCGAGTCCAGCAGAAACTTATGGGTAACGTTCAACAAGTAGACAGGGGGTTACCGTTTGAGGTAAACAGACCGATAAGCATCACGCAACTCTTTTCGCGAACGACCGCCTGCGACGCGGTGGAGGAACAGATCATGTTTGAAGAATATGTTCCCAAGCGAAAAATCGGCGTCCTCTCCCCGCTGCCGATCATCGATAACGCGGCCTATGAATTTTATCGGCTGGTGCCCGACGGCGTCATGATGGTGACGATCTCGGTCGGCTTGCAGGAATTCAGCCGCGCCGATGTGGAACGCGTGTTTGAACCGATCGATCAGCTCGTCGCCATGCTCACCGAGCGCGGCGTCGACATCATTGTCCAATCCGGCGTACCGCTGCCGGTCTTGGCCGGCCAGGAATTCTTACAACGCCTGCTCGCGCGCATTGCCGCGAAAGGCAAAGTGCCGGTGACCTCCACGGTGCTCGACGTGGTGGCCGCGGCAAAACACCTCGGCATCGAGAAAATTGCCGCGGCGAATAAATGGACCGAGCCCATGAATGCGACGCTCGGCGCATTCTTCGCCGCTGGCGGCGTCTCGATGATCGGCGTCAACAGCCGCGCCATGCCCCCCGCCGACTTCGTCAAGATCAACAGCCAAGATAATATCGCCCTCGCCTATGAGCTCGGCCGCGGCGCGCTGGAACAGTTTCCCGACGCCGACGGCATCTACATCGGCGGCGGTGCTTGGCTGACGCTGCCGGTAATCACCAAACTCGAAGCCGAATTCGGCAAGCCGGTGTTGACCAACCAGGTGTCGACCGTTTGGCATGTTTTGCATTTGTTGAATTGCTGGCAGGCCAAGCCGCAATATGGCCGCTTGATGGCGAGCACCTAATTTGCAGCGTATGCGATGCAAAAGGATCACTAACCATGGGCCCGACTGAAACTCTCGCGCAATTTGTCGTCGACACCCGGCTGCAAGACATTCCACCCAAGGCGGTGGAAATTTCGAAGCTGGTTATCCTCGATGTCTTAGGCGTCACCCTCGCCGCCTCGCGCCAAGCGGTGGCGCGGATTCTGACTGAATACTTGCGCGAAGCGGCGGCGGCACCGAGAGCGGGTGTCATCGGTAGTCCAATCCGCACCGAGCCGGCGCTCGCGGCTTGGGCCAACGGCGCGCTCGCGTTCGCCCTCGACTTCGACGATAACATCCACGGTAGCACCCACACCGTTGCGGCGGCATTGGCCAGCGGCGAAGACCATGGCGCCAGCGGCGCGACGCTCTTGGAAGCCTACATCCTCGGACGCGATATCTGTTTTCGCCTCGACGCCGCGCTCGATGCCGGTCGGCGCAAAAACCAAGGTGGCCCGACGTCGCGCGGCTGGTTCGCCGGTGGGACCACCGGCAGCTTGGCCGCAGCTGCCGCAGCGGGGAAAGTTTTGCGCTTAAATGCCAAACAGATGACGACCGCGTTCGGCATCGCCGTGTCCGGCGCCGGCGGCGTCAGGCGCAACTTCGGCACCATGGCCAAGGCGCTGCAAACCGGCAACGCCGCGCGCAACGGCGTCACCGCGGCGCTGCTGGCGCAAAAAGGCTTCAGCGCCGATCAGACCATTCTCGAAGCGCCGATGGGTTTTGTCAGCGCGCTTTGTCTCGAAGGCGAGTGCGACTGGGATGCACTGACCAAAGACTTGGGCACATATTTTTACATGGAAAACCTGCCGCCGATCAAGCGCTTTCCAACCTGCACGCCGGCGCACCGGCCCATCGAAGGGCTGTTGGCCTTGCGCCAACAACATGGCTTCACGGTAGATGAGGTCGAAAGCGTCGAAAGCGACTTTCATCAGCGCTCGCTGGCGCGCACCGATCCCCAGGAAGCGATCGCCGGACCGAATAGCATGCCGTTCATCCTCGCCATCGCTTTACTTGACGGCAAGGTCACGCTTGAGCAATTCACTGACGAAAACATTCACGATCCGCGCGTGCGTGCCGCCATGGCGAAAGTCCGCCATCGCGCCAACCAACAGCAGCCGGGCCAAGCCGAACCGCCCGACCGCATCACGGTGACACTCAAGAACGGCGCGGTTCATACTATCGAAGTGGCCGAGCGCACGACGCTGCACTCCAAGGCGGAGATTCACGGCAAATTCTTCGACTGCGCGACCTTAGCGTTAAGCCGCGGCCGCGCCGAACAGCTGGCCGGATTGATTGACCGGCTTGAAAACGTCGACGACGTTGGCGCATTGATGAGTTGTATGAACGGTAACGATCGCAAAATTTCTACTTATTAGCCGGAGCGATACGATGGAAATTTTAATGAACATAAAATTGCCGGAAAAACGACGCTACTCATTGCTCGCTGGTTTCTTGGCGCTGTTGCTCGCCGTCGTCCACGGCGTCGCGTCGGCGGGTCCGGTCGAAGGCAACCCGCGCCGGGGCGGCACCTTGATCCTGGGCATGGCCGCCGATCCGTCGACGCTCAACTGCGGCATCGAGAGCAGCCAGATCGTCGCCATGGTAACGTCCAACATTTACAACGGCTTGCTGCACATGGATGAGGAATCGAATCCTCATCCCGACTTGGCCCAGTCATGGGACATTTCCCCGGACGGCTTGGTCTACACCTTTCAGCTGCGCGACAACGTCAAATGGCACGATGGCCAGCCGCTCACCTCGGCCGACGTAAAATTCAGCTTCGAGAACCTCGTCGGCAAATACAACGCGCGCGGCCGCGAAGCGTACCGTAACATCAAAGCCATCGAGACCCCCAACGCGACCACGGTGAAGGTTAGTCTCAAAAAAGTTTATTCGCCATTTCTTGAAATCCTCACCGCCCACGACGGCTGCATCATGCCCAAGCATATCTACGAAGGCGGCGACGTGTTTAAAAATCCACGCAACAATGACCAGCCCATCGGCAGCGGGCCGTTTAAATTTAAGGAATGGAACAAAGGCAGCCACATTACGCTGGTGCGCAATGAAAATTATTTCAAGAAAGGCCGGCCGTTCTTGGACAGCGTGATTTATCGCATCATTCCCAACCCGGCCACTCGCGCCATCGCGTTTGAGACCGGCGAGATCAATGCGATCTTCGCGAGCAATTCTTTTCCGTATCAGCATGTCGACCGGCTCAGGAAACTGAAAAACGCCGTCATCAAAGACATCGGCTCGCCGTCGCTGATCGGCGTGAATTTTAATTTAAAAGGCGATCCGATTTTAGCCAAGAAAGAAGTTCGCGTCGCCATCGCCCATGCCATCGACAAGAAATTCGTGGTGGAAAAGGGCTTGCGCGGCGTCGGCAAGGTCATCGACAGCGTGATCCCGCCGGGCATCCCCTGGGCTTATAACGCCAACGTGCCCAAGTATCCCTTCGATTTGAAAAAGGCCAACGCCCTGCTCGATGAAGCGGGCCATCCGAGAGGCGCCGGCGGCACACGTTTCGCTCTCAAGCTTAGTTTTGAAGCGGGCAACGATAACGCTGAGAGGCCGGTGCAGATTTTGCGCGAGCAATTAAAGGCTGCCGGCATCGACATTAAACTTGAACGGCTCGAGCGCTCGGTGATGTTGGAAAAGATTTTTCAGAAATACGACTTCGATCTGTGGTTTGGCCCGCTCACCACCCGCGGCCATCCCGCCCTGGGCACCGCGCGGTTGTATGCGACCTCGTCGATCACCGGCCAGCCCTTCACCAACTTCACGCGCTACAGTAATCCCAAGGTCGACCAGCTGTTCGACCAAGCGGTGGCGGCGACCAAGAAACCCGACATGGTCAAAGCCTACTATGAGGTTCAAGATGTTTTAATGCGCGATCTGCCGACCATCCCTGTCGCCGACAGGTTGCAACTGAATATCATCAAAGATCAGTTCCGCGGCGCCCTCACCAGCACCGAGACCTACGAGCGCATGGACGAGATCTGGTGGGTCAAAGGCGCGGCGCTAAAAGACGGTGACTTCGAGCGCGACTAATTGGCCAATTAACGTCGAGTTCGAGTCTGGCAATTTGAAATCTGAAAGCGCGAGCGTTTAGAGAAGCGCAAATGCCGATTCTCACATTCGTCCTGCGCCGCTTGCTCCATGCCCTACCGCTGCTGGTTTGCGTCATCGTCTTTAATTTTTTCCTGATTCACCTGGCCCCCGGCGACCCGATTCAAGCCTTGGTCGGCGAGTTTCCCGCGCCCGAGGCCTATCTCGCCGCGATGCGAAAACTTTTCGGTCTCGACCAGCCGCTTTATATTCAGCTGCTGCTCTACGTCAGAAATATACTCTCCGGCGATTTGGGTTTTTCCTTTTACTATCGCCAGCCGGTGCTGAGCGTCATCATGGACCGCGTGCCGGCAACGCTGCAATTGATGCTGCCGGCACTGGTTTTCTCGGCCGCCGTGGGAATTCTCTTGGGCATTCTATCCGCGCGTAAACCCTACTCGTTAGCGGATAATGCCATCAGCGCTTTTTCGCTCTTCGGCTATTGCGTGCCCGCGTTCTGGTTCGGTCAAATGCTGATGGCGGCCTTCGCGATCGAGCTCGGCTGGCTGCCGGCGCAAGGCATCAAAACCATCGGCGTCGATCTGAGCGGCACGGCGCTCGTGCTCGACCGCGCCGCTCACATCGCCCTACCGTTCACCGCGTTGGCGATCCGACATCTGGCCGTGAATGCGCGCATGATGCGCAGCAGCATGTTGGAAGTGGCTTACGAAGATTTCGTAACGGTCGCCCGCGCCAAAGGATTGCATGAAAAAGATGTCATCACGCGCCACATGGTGCCCAACGCCTTGATGCCCGTGGTGACCATCATCGGTGTCGATGTCGGTTTTCTTTTTACCGGCTCGGTCTTGGTCGAAACCGTTTTCGGCTGGCCCGGCATCGGCCGGCTGATGTACGAGTCCATCGTCAAACGCGACTATCCGGTCTTGATGGGAAATTTTCTAATGACTACCGCGCTGGTCGTTCTGGTGAATCTGCTCGTCGACTTGATCTACCTCTGGCTCGATCCGCGCGTGAAATATCAGAAGTGAGATCAGCCCGGATTATGTTACGAGGAAACCAAACAGCACTCTGTCGATCGAGGTGTGACTCTGGAGGAACGAAGGCGCCGACGCGAATGTTTCATTTCCTGCTGGGAGTTGGCAGGATGATCGATCTTCTCGCAGCTAATCTCATGAGCAAATTGCCCGCTTGCCTCTTCAAGGCACGACTGCTTTGCCTTCGTTACGGGCGGGGCACACCTCGATCGCTGCTTCACCGCGATTAAACCAGGCTAACCCACCATGTCTTGGCGCCAACTCTGGCAACAGTTTCGCAGAAACCGCGCGGCGGAGTTGAGTCTGTATCTAATCATCGGCTTCGTCTTAGCTGCGGCGCTGGCCTACCGGCTCTCACCGTACGATCCCTTCGCCCTAGGCGACGAGACTCTGATCGCGCCGCGCGGCGATCACTGGATGGGCACCGACGATCTCGGCCGCGACACCTTGAGCCGGGTGATCCATGGCAGCAGGGTGCCGCTGCTGGTTGGTTTTCTCGCCACCGCTGCGTCGATGGCGCTCGGCATCCTGATCGGTTCGCTGTCCGGTTATTTTGGCGGCCGTACCGATATCGTCTTGATGCGCGTGACTGAATACGTCTTGGTCGTGCCGCGATTTTTTCTCGCTCTGTTAGTCGTCGCCATGCTCGGTACCGGCATCGAAAAAATTATCCTCGTCATCGGCATTCTGGGCTGGCCGGAAGTCGCCCGAGTCGTGCGCGCACAATTTCTCACCTTTCGCGAGCGCGAATTCGTTGTCGCCGCCCGCGCCATCGGCGCCAGCCATGCGAAAGTTATTTTTCGGGAAATTCTCCCCAATGCGATTCCGCCGGCGGTGGTAGTGGCGTCGATTTTAGTCGCGCGGGCGATTCTCTTAGAGGCGGGATTGAGTTTTCTCGGTTTAGGCGACCCCAACCTGATCAGCTGGGGCTCGCTGTTGAGCGAAGCTCAGGAACGGATCAGCGCATCGGTCTGGCTGGCGCTGTTTCCCGGCTTGGCGATTTCTCTGCTCGTGCTGTGCATCAATTTGTTCGGCGACGGGATCAACGACGTGCTCAATCCCAAGCTCAGAAAAAAGTAGCCGTTATCTTTCCTCCGAGCGCAGCTCAATCAAACAAGATCACGCCGCAGCCGTCCCGCCACTTGACCTCGGTGCCATGGCGCCGCGACAAGCCGGCGACTTTGTCGATGATTTCTCGTCCTAGTTTTTCATCTGCCAACAGCGGCCGGCCACGTTGCCAGCGCGGTTTGCCGAAACCGAGATCCAAGGGATAGAGATCGACGCGCACGAGTTTTCGCGCCTTGAATTCGCACTTGGCAACCACCTGCTTCCAGTAGTTCGCATCGGCGGGATGGCCAACACGATCGTTTTGATAACGCACGTCGGCGAAGTCGGCCGGGCCCGCGTCGCCGCCGAGCCCGTAGCGCGCGTAGGCTTCGTCGGCGAGATAGCGAGGTGTTTCGAGTTCGAAGATCGTCGTCCCCAAGCTGTGGAAAATCGGTCGGCCTTGATAAACCTCGATGCCAAAAGGCTCCTGCGGTCCGTGCCCGACAAAAATATCCGCCCCCGCCTCAATCGCGCGATGGGCGAAGTCGACGGCGAAATCGGCCAACTCGTCAATCTCGCTTCGATGCGCCGCGGTCAACAATTTGTCCCCGCCAATCTCGTGGCAATGTAAACTCACCACCACCCAATCGGACATGCGTCGCGCTTCTTTGATCTGTTGGAGATTTTCCTCGACATCGCGCTTATGTCCGACCGTGCGTAGGCCGAAGCTTTCGCCTTTTTCAAAGCGCATGTTGGCAAAACTGTATTCGCTCGCGCTCTGCACGCCGACGCGCGAGTGAGCGTCGCCGAGATTAATACGCCGCGTGCGCGCCGCGTCATAACCCAGCGCCGTGCCCAATCGACGTAGTTCATCGAGGCCGCGCTGGTCGACGACGTGAGTTAAGCTGTGGCGCAGAGGGTTGACGCCGGCTCGTCCCGGCGTGTCCGGCCGCTGCGCGCCGGCGACGGCGTGGCCGGGCATGGTCGCCGTCACGCCGATCAAGGCGACCCGGCCGCGTTTCGTATCGAGATAGGCCGGCGCGCGCGCCTCACGCAAATGTCTGCCGGTGCCCGCGTGCACGATGCCGGCGCTGTCCAAATAACCGCAAGTGGCCATGATCCCATCTTCGCCGTAATCGAAGGCATGATTGTTGGCGGTCGAAACCAGACTGACGCCCAACCACTTTAAGTCTTCAAGCAGCTGCGGCTCCGTCGTCATGTAAGTACCGCCGCTGATGTTCTGGTGCCCATCGAGGTAACGATGCACGGCGGTTTCCAAGTTGGCGAAAGTCGCGTCGGCGCTGACGCAAATTTCGCGCAGTTTTAAGTAACGCTCCTCGCCGAATACCGCCAAGCGCCGCGTCGGCATGACATCGCCCAACAACATCAGCGAAAAATCGCCCCGTTCGGATTCGTAAAGCATAAGACCCTCAGCTAATATTCTGTGAACTCAAGGTTGGCTCGTAGAGCATTTGAATGACAATGCCATCCGGATCGGCGCAATAAAACGATGCGCTGCCGTCACGATGGATCTTGAACGGATGGACGATCGTGACCCCTTGACCGACGAATTCCTGCTCCAACTCGCGCACTCGCTCGACGCTCTCGACGATGAAGCCAAGATGATCGAGCTGTCTTTCCTCAGCGGACTGCGCAAAGCCCTCGGCAACTTCGTGGATCGCCAGGTTGTCACACCCGGATGATAGATAGACATTCTTGTCGTCCGGCTCCCAGACCACTTTCATGCCGAGCACTTCTTGGTAAAATCTTTTCGCCCGTACCACGTCGCGCGCTTTGAGCGCGATATGGCGCATGCCTCGCAAACCGGCGATCTGACTCATGGGGTCAATATATCATAGTGGGATAAAAATGTAGTTTCCGCCGGTAAACGGCGGCTTGCCGCGCTCCAACGACGCTGGGCTACCTGGCGAATCCGCAAAATTTATGTTTTATAGAAAACTCTATCTTCGTCTATAATCAACAACCATGGCAAAAAACACCAAGATCGCCCGCACTACCCACCCCCACCTGGGTATACTCGCGGACATCAGCACACTGATAAGCCATTCGCACGACCTGCAAGAAACCTTAGACCGGCTGGTCGCCACGGTTGCCGAACGGATGCAGACTGAAGTGTGCTCGCTGTATATCTTCGATGCCAAGAAGAATCGCCTGACCCTTTGCGCGACCATGGGACTCGATCCCGAGTCGGTCGGTAGAGTATCCATGGGCACCAGCGAAGGTTTGACCGGTCTAGTCATCGAGCAAATGAAGCCGGTGATGGTCGTCGATGCCCTGGCACACAAGCGCTACAAATACTTTCCTGAAACCCACGAAGAGCATTTCCACTCGTTCCTCGGCGTACCGCTGTTCGATAAGAAAACGCCGCTCGGCGTGCTTGTGGTGCAAACTTCCCGCCGGCGCGAGTTTTCCCGTGATGAGATTCGCCTATTGACGACGATCTCGGGCCAGGCGGCCAGTATCATCCTCCAGGCCCGGCTCACCGACAACCTGCGCTCCAAGGAAGAGGAGCGCAAGGAATATCAGAAGCGCATGAACGAGGCGATGCGCAAGCTGCGCTCCTATGAAGGCGCTCCGCCGGAACCAACGACAAAGGTCAAACAGAGATGGCGCGGGCGCGTGACCGGCCTGGCGGCATCGCCGGGCTTTGGCCGCGGGCGAGCCTTTGTCCTTGAGCCGCGCATGGAACTGAACGCGATCAAGAAGAAAAAATCGCGCAATCCCCGGCATGAGATCGAGCGCTTTCGCGGCGCGGTGGAGCGCGGCATCGACCAGATCGACGTCGTCAAGCGGCGCATGAGCAGCCTGATTTCCGCCGAGGAAGGTGCGATATTCGACGTCTATCGGCTGATTTTCGAGGATCCGCAGATCATTCACCAGATCGAACAACAGATTCGCAAAGGCAGCTATGTCGCGGAATATGCCGTCCGGGTGGTCTTCGAACGTTACATGGAATCCATCGCCAAGATCGACAATAGCTACCTGCGCGAACGGACCTCCGACGTCAAAGACGCCGCGCAGCGGTTGTTAGAAACACTTTCCGGCGGCGACGGGCAACCCTACGATGTGCCGGACGACGCTATTTTGGTGGCGCAGGATCTTTCACCCGCCGACTTGAGCATGCTCGAAGGCGACAAGTTTAAGGGTATTGTCCTAGCCACCGGCGGCGTCACCTCCCATGCCTCGATATTGGCCAAGTCATTTGAGATTCCCAGCATCGTTGCGGTCGAAGATCTGATGGAAAAGGTCCACCAGGGCGATTTACTGATCGTCGACGGCAACGCCGGCAGCGTGCACGTCAACCCAAACGCCGAGGTGATCCGCGAATACGATCGTTTGGAACGCGATTACGCGGATCTCAATCGTGAACTCGGCGAACTTAAAGATCTTCCCGCGCAAACGACTGACGGCCACCGCGTCTCGCTCTACGCCAACGTCGGGCTATTAAGCGATGTCGCCTTCGCGCATTTCCATGGCGCCCAGGGCATCGGCCTATACCGCACCGAGATCCCCTTTTTATCGCACCGTGATTTCCCCAGTGAAGAAGAGCAATACGCGCTTTATAAGCGCGTCGTCGAAGGCATGATGAATAAGCCGGTCACCATTCGCACGCTCGATATCGGCGCCGACAAATATCCAACCTACATGCGCAATGTCGCTACCGAGCCCAATCCCTTTTTGGGTTGGCGCTCGATCCGCATCTCGCTAGAAGTTGAAGAAATTTTCAAAACCCAGTTGCGGGCTATTCTACGCGTCGGCGATCTCGGGCTGGTGCGCATGCTCGTGCCGATGATTTCCAGTCTCGAAGAGATTCAAAAAGTCAAAGACCTGCTAACCGAGGCCAAAGCTGAATTGGAACGCGAAGGCGCCCCCTACGACCGGCAGATGGAGCTCGGCATCATGGTTGAGGTGCCGGCCGCGGTGCAATTGGCAGATCGGTTTCTGCGTGAAGTCGACTTTTTAAGTATTGGCACCAACGATCTCATCCAGTACCTCCTGGCCGTCGACCGTAGTAACCGCAAAGTCGCCAATCTTTATGAACCGCTGCATCCAGCCGTTCTTTCCGCACTCAACACAACCATCGCTGCTGGCAAGAAAGTTGGCAAACGCGTCAGCATGTGCGGTGAGATGGCCGGTGACCCGCTGTGCGCCTTGGTGCTCCTCGGCATGGGCTTAGAAGAGTTCAGCATGGGCGCGCTGTATCTTCCCGTGATTAAAAAGGCCATTCGGTCCATCAGTTATCAGTCCGCCCAAGCGACGGCGCAGATCGTCCTTGGCATGGATACCGTCGGCGAAATCAAGCGCTATCTGTTTGAGCAAATTCGCCAGCTGGAAATGGTCGAGCTGTTGGAAATGTATCGCTAGGCGGAGAACCGCCGCGCGCCTAGAGCCCACCTCCGTCCGAACGCCGCCGGGCAGTTGATTTCCTCCCGGCAACCCGCTATAAATCTTTCGAACGATCGTTCGAATGCCCTATTGAAAGGACCCTCCATGATCAAAATCTCAACTTTCGATGACTGGATCGACTATTTCCATCAGTGGCAAAAAGACATCGGCTACGATGCGGCACTGCTCGACGGCTATAAGTTCGAAACCAAACTGGGCGAGCTCCATTCCCCCGAGATCGAGTTTGGCGATTTCAAAGGCCAGCAGAAATGGCAGCGAGTTGGCCAAATCCCCAATCAATCGATTCGCGATGCCTTGATGAATCTCATAGTCTACCAGGGCGATACCGAATTCGCTTCCGTCGAGCAGCAAAAAAACCTCCTCGATACTGCGCCCACCGAATACGACCGTAAAGCTCTGACTCGGGTCAACAGCGAAGAAATGCGCCATGGCTGGCAGATGTGTTACCTGCTGGTGAACTACTTCGGCGATTCCGGCAAGCTTGAAGCGCGCAAAATGCTCGAACGCCGCGCCTTTCGGGGCGACCGGCTGCTCGGCTCGTTCAACGCGCCGGTGAACAACTGGCTCGACTTTTTCACCTACACGGAATTCGTCGATCGCGACGGCAAATATCAGTTAACCATGCTGAGCCACTCGTCCTTCGCCCCGCTCGCCGAAAGCGTCACGGCGATGCTCAAAGAAGAGCATTTTCATATGTTCACCGGACACACCGGGCTGACTCGGGTGCTCAGGGCCAAAAAAATTCCCGTGCCGATCGTGCAGAAATATTTTAACAAGTGGCTTTCCACCGCTTACGATCTTTTCGGCACGGACCACTCATCGTCGGCCCACTGGGCCTACACCTGGGGCATCAAAGGCCGCTACGACGAACACAGCGCGACCGTGCCGGCGGAGAAAGACAAGCTCAACGATGTCGCCCGCGAACATTACATGAAAGAATCGCAGCAATTGATCGACCAGCTCAATCAACTGGTGCCGGACGGAGAGACCAAGCTGAAGGCGCCCGACTTAAAATTCAACCGCTCCATCGGCGAACATGTCGGCAAGACCTATAGCGTTACCGGCGAGCTGCTCAGCGCAGAAGACTATCAGAAGCACCTCTATGACGCGCTTCCGAATGCCGAAGACGAAAAAATCCTCGCCGATATCATCAAGGGCAAAGACTGGGTCTCGCAAATGCAATTGAATTGAGTTTCAAATTCAGCTGTTGCATATCGAATCGAGCATTAGTAAGTAGGACCGAAGGAGATGCCCGTGAGTCAAAGCTGTCTCGTTTGTCAGAATATCGATTGCAAGGCCCGGGGGTCGGAGCAGTTGGCGGTGGAGTTGCAACAAAAAATTACCGCCAAAGGGCTGACCGATGTCGATGTCAAACCGTACATGTGTTTTGGTGCCTGCCAAGAAGGGCCCAACGTGGTCATTTATCCTGAAAAGAACTGGTATGCTCATGTCAAAAGCGAAGATCTCGACGACATCGTCGCGCACCTCGCCGGCGGTCCCCATGTGCAGCGCTTGGACACCATCGATTCGTCTTTGAAGGAATTGATCTACCAACTACTCGATACGGGGGTTTTCTAAGCCGATGGACGGCATCCTTTTCCCCAAGGGCGTGGTAGAAGGCCGCGAAGGACTGAAAGAGTATCAGGCCCGCGGCGGTTATGAAGCGCTAGCCAAAGCGCTTCAGGTAACCCCTGAGGACGTCATTCAGGTTATTTCTGACGCAGGATTGCGCGGCCATGGCGGCGCGGGCTTTCCCACGGGGAAAAAATGGCAGTTCACCCGCGAGGCTCCTGAGCAGCCGCATTATTTGGTGATGAATGGCGGCGAAGACGAACCGGGCAGCCGAAAGGACCGGGTGCTGCTGGAGAACTTGCCGCATTTAGTCATCGAAGGCACAGTGCTCGGCTCCTACGCCATCGGCGCAGCCAAAGCCTATCTTTACATCAACGCGAAGTACGAAACGGCGATCCAAAGCGTCAATGATGCTTTGCGCGAAGCCAAAGCGGCCGGTTACTGGGGTCAAAAAATTCTTGGCGGCAGCTACGACCTCGACATCGAGATCATCGCCGCGCCGCATAACTATGTCGCCGGCGAAGACACCGCGGTGCTCGAAGTCATCGAAGGCAAGAAGCCGCTGCCACGGCAAAAACCGCCGTTTCCCGTCACCGTCGGCCTGTTCGGCAAACCGACCTCGGTAAACAACGTCGAGACCCTAACCAACGTGCCGCGCATCTTGTTTAAGGGCGCCGATTGGTACCGCGGCTTCGGCACCAAAGATTGTCCCGGCACCATGCTGTTCTCACTCAACGAAACCGAGGACGTCAAACGTCCCGGCATCTATGAGCTCCCCTTCGGCACACCGCTGCGCCATCTGATTGAAGAATGCGGCGGCGGCCTGAAGGATGGCAAAAAGATCAAGGCGATCATGCCGGGTTCGCCGTCGTCCGCCTACCTGCCCGCGGACAAGATCGATACACCGCTGGAACCCAACGCCATGCGCGAAGCCGGCTCCATGCTTGGCTGCGGTGTCGTCCATATCGTCCGCGAGGGTGATTCCATTGTCGATGAGCTAGTGCGCATCACCGAATTTTTCGCCACCGAGTCTTGCGGCCAATGTCCGGCGTGTCAGATGGAGACCAAGAGCCTTGCGATGCTGATGAAAAGAGTTCAGCAAAGGCAAGGCAATGCTGCCATGCTCGAACAGTTCGGCAAACTGCTCGCCTTCAACAAAGGCAAAGGGTTCTGCAACCTGATCGCCATGCCGGGTCCACCGATTGAAAGCGCCCTCAAGCTTTTCCCCGAAGACTTCCAGGCGCTGCTGGCTAGGGCGTAACGGTTAAGAATTGAATTCGGTAACAAAAGGGATGCCCATGGGTGTCCCTTTTTTATTTCTTGCGAAGTAACTCCCTGGGCAACGCGGTTGACCCTCTCGTCGTCGCCTTGATAGTATCCGGCACGAGTTTCAATGGGAGAAAGAACCATGCACAGAACCACCAGCCTAGCGCTCTCGGTGTTATTGGGTCTTTTAGTCACAACACCGGCTATTGCCAATGACCATGAATCACTCATCGAAGGTGCCAAAAAAGAAGGTTCTCTCGTCCTCTACACATCGATGACCGTCGACCAGGCGCAAAAACTCAACGATGCCTTTCGCGCCAAGTACCCTTTCCTGCAGGTTCAAATGTTTCGCGCCGTCGGCGAACGGTTGCTCACCAAGATCATGACCGAGACTCAAGCCGGCCGGTTCGACTTCGATGTCGTCCAGTCAGCCGAGACCCAAGCCTATTTTTTGAAGAAGCGAAACCTACTGGCAAAATATCATTCACCCGAGACCAAACAGTTGCAAAAAGGCTTCTTCGACGCCGACGGATATTGGGCGGCGATCTATATGATGCCGAACGTCATCGCTTACAACACCCGGATGGTGAAGCGCAGCGAAGTGCCGGTTACTGACGACGATCTGCTGAACCCTAAATGGCGCGGCAAGATCGCCATGGACGGCACCAAACCTGAGTGGTTTTCTTGGAAGCTCAAACGGCTCGGCCAGGAAAAAGGGCTGGGCTACATGAAGCGGCTCGGCGCTCAGGAGTTTCGCCTCTTTTCAGGGCTGACGATCATCACCGGGCTGCTTGCCGCCGGTGAGTTTCCGCTGGTGCTCAACACCTATATTCACAACGCCGAGGACGCAAAACGTAAAGGCGCGCCGGTGGACTGGGTGGCGCAAGAGCCGGTCTTCACCAAATTTCAACCGATCGGCGTCGCCGCCAAAGCGCCCCATCCCAACGCCGCCAAGCTGTTTGTCGATTTCATGTTGTCCGAGGACGGACAAAGAATCATCGCCTCGTTCGGCCGCGTGCCCACTCGCCGCGCCGTGCCGACCAACGTGCAGGGATTGGACAAATTGAATTTCGTCATCGATGAGTTCAGCGCCGGCGACGATTTCAACAAGAGCTACGAGCAGTTTCGCAACATTTTCGGCGCGCCCAAACAATAAGGAATCGATCATGAGACTCTCTCCCATCAAGTGGCCCAATAATGCCAAGATCGCCGTCAGCTTCTTCGTCGCCTTCGAGGCCTTTGAAAAATCTTCGCAATATCGCCGCAGCGAGGCTAAGCCGGATTATGCATCGCTCGCCTACGGTGAATACGGCGGCAAGGCCGGCATCTGGCGCATCATGGATGTCTTTGCCCGCAATGGCGTCAAAGGCACCATCGACACCAACGGCCGCATCGCCGAAGATTTTCCCGACGCCTTGAAAGAACTTCATGCCGGCGGCCATGAAATCGTCGGACATGGCTGGGCCAACGATCAGGCGCTGTCGGACGTCGAAAATGCCGCCAGTGAACGAGCTTTGATCAAACGCACACTCGACGCCATCGCATCGGTGACCGGTAAACGGCCGGTCGGCTGGGTCAGCCCCGGCCATCGGATCAACGAATACACCTTCGGAAACTTTGTCGATGAAGGCATTTTCTGGACCGGCGACTTGCCTGGACCCGACATCCCGCAGTTTCGCATGGTCCATGGCAAGCCATTGATCATCATGCCGCGGCTCGATTACGCCAATGATCTCTCGGGAATCTTCACACCCAAGAATCCGCCACGGGTTTATTTTGACAGTTTCAAAGCCGCCTTCGACTGCTTGTACGCCGAGGGCCAAGCGGGCGCGCCCAAATTGATCGACTGCCTGGTCCACGCCCATATCGGCGGCCGGCCGCATTTGATCGGAGTATGGGAAGAATGCATTCGCTACGCCAAAGGCTTTCCCGATGTTTGGTTCGCCACCAAAGGTGAGATCGCCAAATATTACCTCGATACATACGCGAGCAAATCGTAAGCGGAGACACGGTCATGGGTAGCGCGACTGAAAAATACTTAGAGGGATTGAAATCCAACGAGCTGTTGTTGAAGTTCACTTGGGACGAATGGCTGGCCATCGCGCCGCCCTACGCTGACAGAAAGTTCACCAGCACCGATGTAACCGCTCGTTTTCAACGCAACGGTTACGACTGGGACATGCACGGCACGCTTTACACGCCGGAGCAGGAAACCGATCCGCGCCGCGCCTTGGTGTTTTTTCATGGCGGTGCGGGCAGTGAAAAGATCATGGACTTGACGCCCGACGGACGGCCGGGTCTGGCTCGGGTTGCGGCCGCCCAGGGATTCAAAGTCCTCACGCTCACCTATCCGGGCCATTATCCGCCAGGAGGCGTGTGGAAAGTTCCCATCCCCGAGCGCATGCCGATTTATCTCCTGGATCGAGAGCTGAGTCAGGAGGAAATTGCCGACCGCAACCTGAAATGCACTTTCAACGTCATTCTCCATGGGGCCGGTACGCTTACCGACCAACATCTGGCGGAGCGTGACATCATCGCTTTCGGCCACTCCACCGGCGGTCCCATGGCCGCGCACCTGACACGTTTCAGCAAGAAAACCAAAGTCGTCGGTCTAGTCGGTTTTGGCAGTGGCGGTCCCGACGGCTGGCGCAAGGAGTGGCGCGACCAGACCGGCGCGGAAAAATATCGGGAGATTCCACTAGACCATGTGTCGCGGCGCTCGCCGGACTCGTTCAAGAACTCTGGCTACATCGATCCGGAAGATTTGACGCCCTGGGGCGGCGCCGACGATTACATCCGTCTGGTCAGCCCGCTACGTTCCCAAATGAAAACCAGTTTGTGCGACAACCAGCACAACGCGGCCGTTGGAATCTTGGAGGAATACCCCAAACGCACCGGACTGCCGCGTGAGGAATTCTTCGACCACTTACAGGAACCGGATGCGAATTGGTTGAAATCGATTCGTGTCTTGCTGGTCGCCGGCGAGAACGACAAAGGCCACTGGGTCAACGGCGGCGCGCCGTTGGAAAACAAGCGCGAGATGTTCATGGGCAGGAAATATGCCGCAACCACACGCGGCGCCCATGTCATTCTAATCCCACGCTATGGCCATGTCGGCTATTCCGAGCTTTACAACGAAAAAATCGCCTATCTCTGGTTGTGGGCGCACAAACACGGCTACTTCGATTGATCGATATTCGACAGCCCCGAGGAGGCTTCATGGTAAACAGGCTACTTGCATCGCTATTGGTAATCATCGGTTTACCGTTGGCGCAATCGCACGGCGCACAAAACAAGCCGACGAGCCCGGCCGAGCTGGCGCTCTACCAAGGCAAGGACCGGGAACAGATTCTCATTGACGGCGCTAAGAAAGAAGGCCAGGTGACCTTTTACACGTCCAACACCTGGATGGCCGGCCATGTGACCCAAGAATTCGGCAAGAAGTATCCGTTCGTGAAGGCCAACGTCTACCGCAGCGACTCCAAGGAACTGCTCAAGCGGTTGACCGAAGAAGCCGGCGCGGGGCGGCAGATTGCCGATGTCGTCGAGACTGGCCCAGAATACATGGCGCTCATGCAAGGTACGGGAATGTTTCAGGAAGTATTTCTGCCTGAATTCACGCGCTACGACGACGATGTCAAAGTCAAAGGCAAAACGGGCGTGCTCTACTGGAATAGCCGCGAACTTTACATCAGCGTCGGTTACAACACCAAAATCATTGCGCCGGCTGATGTGCCGAAATCCATGAAGGATCTCCTCGACCCGAAATGGAAAGGTAAGATGTCGATCGCTGGGACGACGACTGGAACGCAATGGATCGGCGCCGTCGTCGAAACTTTCGGTCTGGAATTTCTCGAAAAAATGGCGGCTCAGAACATCAACGTGCAAAATATTTCCGGCGCGGCGCTCGCCGAGCTGGTCGTGTCGGGGGAAGTGCCATTGTCGCCGACCATTTTTAACTCCAACATCAGCGTCGCCAAACAGAAAGGCGCGCCGGTGGAGTGGAAGCCGATCGATCCGGTGATCGGCACCACCGGCACGTCGGGGTTAGTCGCCAAAGCACCGCACTTCCATGCCGGACTATTATTTTTGGATTTCTTGCACTCGAAAGAAGGACAACTGGCGGTCGTCAAAGGCGGTCTTAGCTCCGCGCGCAACGACGTCATCGACCCTGAGATGAAATTCAAGAAACTCTATATCGAAAGCAAATATCCTCCCGACGTGATGGAAAAGAAGTTCGGCGAGTGGGAAGGATTGAAACGCAAGCTGTTTATCAGCAAGCGCTAGTAACCCGGCATTTTTCGGCTGTAGAGCAACATTGGATTGGGTCCAGAAGATGTTTCAACGTATCGCGATCATTCCGCTGACGTTGCTATTAAGCACTTGCCTCGCAGAAGCAGCGCAAGTTACACCCAAAACCACCAGACCTGGCCTTGTTAAAATTCGCATCAGTCAGTCCGCGGTTAACACTCGTTCAGCAGTGCTTTGGATCGCCCAAGGACAGGGTCTTTTTGCAAAAAATGGCCTTGAAGTAGAAACCATTTACCTGCGCAGCAGCAACTTACAGATGGCTGCGATGGCCACGGGTGATGTTCAATTCGCGAGTAGTGGCGGCGCGCCGGTACTATCGGCGGTCTCCGGTGGACAGGATCTCAAGATCGTCGCCAGTCCGAGTAACCGTCTGGCTTACGATGTGGTGGTTCGCCCGGAAATCAAAGAAGCGCGGGATCTGCGCGGCAAACGCTTCGGCGTCACCAACATCGGCGGTACCACCTGGATGGCCGCCATTTTGGCGTTGGAGCATCTAGGTCTCGATCATCAGCGCGATCAGATCCGCATCAATGCGCTCGGCAACCAGACGATCCTCGCCCAAGCGGTGGAAGCCGGCAATATCGACGCCACGCTGCTCGATCCGTTCCTCAGCCGGCGGCTCAAACAAAAGGGCTTGTCGGTGTTAATCGAACTCCACCGTGCGAAAATCCCGTTCATCAACACCAGTCTCATCGCCAACGGCGCTTATCTTAAGGAACACCCCGAGATTGTTGAAAGTGTTGTGAAATCGCTCTTGGAGGCGCAAAGCTTCATTGCCGCTCCAGCCAACAAAAATTTCGTTCTGCAAACCATGGCGGGCCAGATGAAGATCGCCGATCCGACCGTTCTAGAAGAGGGCTACCATGACATACTCGTCGGCTTCGAGAGGAAGCCCTATCCTTCCGTTGAAGGACTGCGCAATATTCAGCGCATGATGGGTGGCTTGAATCCGAAAGTCACGCGGGTAAAAGCAGAGGACATTATCGAAAGTCGCTTCGTTCGTAAGCTCGATGAGAGCGGTTATATCGACAGTCTCTTTGCTAAAGGAAACTGACAGTCAATGGGTGCTCGTAGGAAGAATCTTCATTATTTCGTTTTGCTGCTGCTGATTGCGCTATGGCCAACGGCTCACCTGTACGCGGCGCAATCACCGCAAAAGACCGCCAAGCCAAACACCGTCAAAGTCCGCATTAGTCAGTCGGCGGTGAGTGCGCGCTCCACCGTGCTGTGGATCGCCCAGGAACTGGGGCTGTTTGCCAAGCATGGCATCGAGATGGAAGTGATCTATCTGCGCAGTAGTCCATTGCAAATGACCGCGCTGGCCACGGGCGAAGTTCAGTTCGCCAGCAGCGGCGGCTCGCCGATGCTTTCGGCGGTGTCCAGCGGACAGGATTTGAAAATCATCGCCGCGCCCGGTAACCGGCTCGCTTATGATCTGGTCGTCCGTCCGGAAATCAAAGAAGCAAAAGATTTGCGCGGCAAACGCTTCGGCGTCACCAACATCGGCGGTACCACCTGGATGGCCGCCTATCTGACCCTTGAGCACTTGGGTTTAGACTCGACCCGCGACCAGATTCGTATCAACGGCATCGGCAATCAAACCTTGCTCGCCCAAGCGGTGGAAGCGGGCAATATTGACGCGACACTGCTCGACCCTTTTCTCAGCCGCCGCACCAAACTCAAGGGCATGACGATTCTGGCGGAACTCTATCGCGCAAAAATTCCTTTCATGAGCACCGCGTTCGCGGTCAACGGCGCTTTCTTGCGCGACAATCCTGGCGTCGTTGAAAGCGTGTTAAAGGCACTGCTCGAGGCACAAGCCGTCGTTACCACGCCAACCAACCGCAACCTTGTGATGCAAACCATGATGCGCCACATGAAGTTCAACGACGTGGCGATCCTGGAAGACGGCTATCAAGACCTGTTGATCGGCTTTGAAAAGAAGCCCTACGGCGTCGTTGAAAGTTTGCGCAATATCCAAAGGATGATGGCGACCCTCAACCCCAAAGTCATGAGCGCCAAGGTTGAAGATGTCATCGATAACCGCTTCATCCGCAAGCTCGACGAGAGCGGTTTCATCGACTCACTGTATGCCAAGGGCCACTAACGTTAAAATTGAGGAGTTGTCATGTCCGGAGAAAAGAGAAACGGCGCGCACAAACTTTCACAGAAGCTTGCCGACTTCACCGTAACTTTTTCTTTGCAAGCCGCGCCCGCCAAGGCGCTAGAGAACGCCAAGCTGGCAATCCTCGACTGCTTGGGCGTCGCCATGCTCGCCACCCGCCAGGAAGTCGGCGCGAATTTGTTGAAGTTTGCTAGCGCCAACACCAGCGCCGGTCCTTGCACCATATGGGGCACAGGCAAATCGGTGAGCCAGCGCGACGCCGCGCTCATCAACGGCATCCTCGCCCACGGGCTCGACTACGACGACCGCAATCATTCGACCACCTACACGTTGGCGGCGTCCTTGGCGGTCACCGAGCAGATGAATCTTTCCGGCGCCAAGATGCTCGCGGCCTTCATCGTCGGCCGCGAAGTGCGCAACAGCCTCGACGCATTGTTCGGCCGGCGCTCCGACGGCATCGGCCCCGGCGCTAAAGGCTGGCACTCCAACGGCATCCTCGGTCCCATCGCCGCGGCCTGCTCGGCGAGCTACGCCTTAAGTTTATCGGCGCACGAGACCCTGGCGGCGATTGGCTTGGCGGCCGGCTCCTGCGGCGCCTTGACCCGCGACGGCGGCACCATGGCCAAACCGTTTCGCACCGGCCACGCCGCCGCCACCGGTGTGACTTGCGCGCTGTTGGCGCAGAGCGGTTTTTCTAGCGACGACACGGCGATCGAAGGCCCCTTCGGTTTACTCGAAGCGTTGGGTCCGATCCCCGACGAGATCGTCGCATCGCTGGCGCGTGATCTTGGTGTCAACTTCCATTTGGCCCAGGAGCTGCGCATCAAACCCTACGCATCCTGCACGGCGACTCACAATGGGTTAGAAGCGATGTTACGGCTCGTGCGCCAACACGACCTAAAGCCGGAATCCATAGAGTCCATCGAATGCGATCAAAAGCCCTATCCTCTGGTGCGCCAGATCCCCCAGCGCGGCTACGAGGGCAGATTTAGCATGGCCTATTGTCTCGCCATGGCGCTGGTTCACCGCGAGTTAAAACCTGAGGACTTCATCGACGCGAATGTGCAACAATCCGTAGTACAAGAATTGATGGGGCGTATGCACCATACACCGGGCGGGCCGGCATTAGTAGTGCAATTGAAAAACGGCGCGCGCTTGGAAGAAAAGCTACAGGTGCCCAGCGATCTACACGGCTGGAACGCCGTCGCCGATAAATTCAGCGCAGCCACCCTTGGCATTATCGACACGGCCAATGGCGCAGCAGTCGTTGATCAAGTTAAGACCCTCGAATCGCTGGCTTCGATCCGGTCCCTGACCCAATCGCTGAAGTCACGGCCGGTGTAAATTTCCAGTGGGCACAAAAGTGATTATAGTTTTCCTAGCGGCCATTACCGCCACGATGCTGAACACCCCGACCAGCTATGGGGCGGTGGCACGAGCGAAAGTCCGGCTCAGTCAGTCCAACGTCGGCGTCAGCGCCGCGCCACTGTGGTTCGCCGTGCAAAATGGTTTTTTCAAGAAACATGGCGTCGAAGTGGAGCCTATTTATGTCCGCAACAGCACCATCCAAGTAATGGCACTGACAACCGGCGAGGTGCAGCTCAGCCATACCGGAGGCGCGCCAACTTTGAACGCTTCGGCGAGCGGCCACGATCTCAAGATCGTCGCGACTTTTACCCACGAAGTTTACTGGGATATCGTCAGCCGGCCAGAGCTGAAAATCATCGAAGACTTGCGCGGCAGGGAAATCGGTGTGACCAACATCGGTGGCACCACCTGGATCGGCGCCATCCTGGGTTTGGAAAATTTCAAGCTCAATCCCGAGCGCGATCGCATCAAGCTGCAAGCCCTGGGCGATCAGACGGTGTTGTCGCAAGCACTCACCTCCGGCCGCGTCGATGCGATCTTGACCGAACCGTCGTTCACGCGCGAGCTGCGCAAGAAAGGTTTCAAAGTCCTCGCCGAACTGTCGCGCGCGAAAATTCCCTTCGCCAGCTCGGGTTTGGTACTGTCGCGCAATTATCTGCAACAACAGCCCGAGGTCGCCGAAGCAGTATTGCGGGGCCTCGTCGAAGCCACCGCGTTTGTTTACAACCCGGCCAATCAAGAGACCGTGCTTCGCTTTTTTACCGAGCGCTTGAAGTTCTCCGATATCGCCGCCGCCAAGGAAGCGTTGCAGGATCTCGATCGCACCTTGGCGCGCAAGCCCTACCCCGGTTTAGACGGCCTGCGCAACATTCAGCGGGTCTTGCGCTATAACCCGAGCGTGGCCAAAATCAAAGCGGAAGAACTGATCGACGAGCGCATTTATCGTAAGTTGGAAGACAGTGGTTTTATCGATGACGTTTACAAATTCGCCAAGAGCAAATAAGCATGAGTAGCCAACCCACAGGAGGCCGATAATGGACGAAGCAAAATTTTTCTCCGCCGATTCCCATGTCAACGAACCGCCCGAAGCTTGGGAGCGCATACCGAAAAACTTGCGCTCCCATGGCCCGCACTTCGTCAAAGATCCGCCGGGGAAGAAAGGCCTGTACATGGTCTTCGACGGCCATGAGCCTGACCCGGTGGGAATGACCTTCACCGCGGGTGTGGAGAAGGAGGCCGGCGGCGTGCGCCGAGTGATTGAAAATTTCACCTGGGAAAGCTGGCGCGGCCCCTGGGACCCGGTGGCGCGTCTCAAAGACATGGATCTCGACGGCGTCAAGATCGAAGTGCTTTATCCCAGCATGGCACGCAATTTTTATAGCTTGAAGGGCGATGAGACGCCGCTGCAGAAAGCCGGACTGCAATCCTACAACGACTGGATGACGGACTACTGCAAAACGGCGCCCAAGCGTCTCATCGGATTGGGCCTGCTTTCCGCCCTCGACATCGATTGGTCCATGGAGGAGATGAAACGTTGCGCCAAGCTGGGTCTCAAAGGGATTGTCCTGCCATCAGGTTTGCCAGAAGGAATGTGCTATGGCGACGCGGACTACGACCGTCTTTGGCAGCTCGCTCAAGACATGAACTATCCCATACATTTTCACATCAATATTCTTCAAGGCCGTGACCGTATGGCGGCGCGGTTAAAAGTCATTTCCAAACTGCAACAAGGGCGCAACGCCCTGCGCCGGACCATCTTGGAGCCGTTGAATCTGTTGACCGATTTGGTTTTCGGCGGCGTGCTCGATCGTTTTCCCAGACTGCCGTTCGTGCTCGCCGAATACGATCTCGCCTGGATTCAACCGTTCATGAATAAGTTGGATGGTTCGTTGCTGCGCGCCCGCTCCGAAGCGCCGGACTCGCCCACCATCGACGCGCTGCCGAGCGAGTGCGTGCGGCGGCAAGTTTATGTGACTTTTCAAGACGACCGCGTAGGCGTGCTCGCCGCCGAGTCGCTCAAGATGATCGACAACTACATGTGGGCCAGCGACTACCCGCACGGCGGTGCCACTTGGCCGCACTCCAAGGAGATCAATAAAGCGCAGTTCCAGGGCATTGCCAGCGAGATCGAACAGAAGTTGATTTGGCAAAATGCCGCGAAGTTCTACGGCGTGGCATAAATTGACTGGGCCTGGGTACTAAAGACGTATCTTAAACAGAAAAACAGCTGGGTAGAATCACATGGCTTCAACAGTTTTGATCACCGGCGCCAACGGCTTTATCGGCTCCCATTTTACCAAGCTCATGGAGTCGCAGGGTCATAAGGTCGTTCCCATCGATGTCGTACCGCGGGCACCGGATCTTGCGCTCCTTGGAATCCAAACGACAAGCCAGCTGATGAACGTCACCGACAGCGCCGCCTTCCGCGCGCTGTGTGAAACGGAACGGCCGACCCATCTGTTTCATGCCGCCCACCCGCCGCGCGACGAGACGCCCAGCGTGCTGGACTACTGCTACAAGGCCATGACCAATATTCTCGAAGCGGCCAAAGATCTAAAAATCCAGCGTGTCGTCTATTCCAGCTCGGCGTCGATCTACGGCCAGGTCAACAAACCTGACGGCGGCCTGGTCAAAGAAGACGACGCTGTGACAATTTATCCGACCTATTTCTACCGCGCCGCGAAAACCGTCTCGGAATGGATGGGTAATTTCTATAAAGAAAAACATGGCGTCGACTTCGTCGCGTTGAGATATTCCTCGGTCTATGGGCCGGGCCTTTACCGCAGCATCCCGTTAGAGTTGAAGAAAGGCATCCTCGGCAAACCCTGCCGACCATTTCTCACCCGTCCGGTTGATGATTTGATCTATGTCGACGATGTCGTCGACGCCATCAGCCGCGCCCTTTTCACCCAAGGCCCGCTCAGCAAGGCGTACAACGTCGGTCTCGACAGAGCTTACGTCAGTGATGATTTGAAACGCGCGATTCAGAAAGCCTTGCCGAATTTGGATTTTGAAATCGGCAAACATCCCAACGCCGCCGAAGTCGCGCCACACCGACTGCGCAGTCCGTTGGATATCTCACTGGCGCGAAAAGAATTGGCCTGGCAACCGGAGATTTATTTGGAAGAGGGCATCGCCAAACTGGCGGCGTGGCTGAACACCAACCGAGCAATTTTACGTTTGTGAAAGAATTACGAAAACCGAGTCAGTCGCGATTCTAATCCATCGGCAGAGACCGAATCGTTCAATTGACATTATCCTACACCGCTCATAGCATCGGCCACGTAATTCGGCGGAGAGGGAGTGCACCTATGTCGAAGAAATTCTCATTCGCGCTTATCATTCTCTTGATAGCGACAAACGTCTTTGCCGCCAACGCGCCCATGACAGCGGGCCAGGTCGCTCTCTACCAAGGTGCCGACCGGGAAAAAATACTCGTCGAAGGCGCCAAACGCGAAGGGCAGTTCACGCTCTACACTTCTCACACCTGGTTCAAGACATTCGTTAAAGAGTTCGAAAAGAAATATCCTTTCGTCAGAGCCACCGAGTGGCGCAACGATTCCAAGAATATTATCCGCAAGGTCATCGAGGAAATGAAAGCCGGCCGCGCGCTCGCCGATATCGTCGAGACCACCTCGGACGGCTTGGGCGTGTTGAAGCGCGAAGGCTTGTTCCAGGAATATTTTTCGCCCGAAGAACGCTTTTATCCTAACGAACTCAAGCCACGCGGCAAGAACGGCTTTTTCTACCTGCCTAACCGTGAGACTTACAACAGCCTGGGCTTCAACACCAAATCGGTCCCGCCTGCGAACGCACCTCGTAGCCTCAAGGACCTGGCGGATCCCAGATGGAAGGGGAAGATGGCGATCACCAGCACCACCACCGGCGCGCGCTGGGTCGGTAACGTGCTGGAATCTCAGGGACGGGAGTTTCTCGATAAGCTCGCTGGCCAGGAGGTGAGCGTGCAGGACATGGCGCCGGCGTCTTTGATCAATCTGGTGGTCTCGGGTGAAATCCCGCTGTCGCCAACGATTTTCGACGCCAACGTCACCCTGGCCAAGCAGAAAGGCGCGCCGGTGGAATGGCGACCCTTAGAACCGGTGGTGACCACCGTCGGCTCGGCGGCACTTCTGGCTAAAGCTGCGAACCCGCACACAGCGCTCCTGTTCATCGATTATTTGCTCTCCAAAGAAGGCCAGCAGCTGATCATGAAGGGCGGTCTCTGGTCGCCGCGCGAAGATGTTGGCTCGGTCGAGCAGAAGTTCAAGAAAAACTATTTGGACGAAAAGTATTCTTCGGAAGAGATGGAAGTAAAACTCGGCCAGTGGGAAAACTTATTGCGCCAGCTGTTTCTGCGCCGACGTTAGGCCAGCCGGAACAATTGCGGCGATCAGAGGAGGACACTATGCTAACCGGCACCAACCACCGGATCGTTGCGCTAGTAGCGATGTTGACCGCCTCGCTGTTCAATGTCGGGAGTGTTAATGCCGCCAGTGCGCCGATGACAGTTTCACAAGTCGCCCTGTACCAAGGCGCCGACCGGGAGAAGATTCTTACCGAAGGCGCCAGGCGCGAGGGCCAGGTTACCTTCTACAACTCGCACACCTGGTTTCGTACTTTCGTCAAGGACTTCGAAAACAAATATCCATTTATCAAAGTCGCCGAGTGGCGCAATGACTCGAAAAATATTTTACGGCGCGTGACCGAGGAAGCCAAATCCGGCCGAAGTATAGCTGATGTCATCGAAACGACACCCGAGGCGATGGGGATACTCAAACGCGACGGTATGCTGCAAGAGTATTTTTCACCGGAGGCGCGGTTCTTTCCCGACGATGTGAAGTCAAAAGGCAAAAATGGCTTTTACTTCGTTGGAGATCGCGAGACCTATATCGGCTTGGGCTTCAACACCAGTTTGATACCGCAAACCGAAGCGCCCAAATCTCTGCGCGACCTGCTCAATCCGAAATGGAAAGGCAAGATGTCCATTGTGACCAGCTCCACGGGCACGCGCTGGATCGGCAATGCCCTGGACGCCATGGGACGCGAGTTCGTCGAAAAGTTCGCTGAGCAGGATGTGCGCTTGCAAGATATGTCGGGCGCGGCTTTGTCCGGGTTGGTCGTCACCGGTGAAATCCCGTTGTCGCCGACCATCTTCGACGCCAATGTCAGCGTGCATCGGCAAAAGAATGCGCCCATCGATTGGCGCCCATTGGAGCCAGTGGTGACCAACGTCGGCTACTCGAGTCTATCGGTCAAATCGCCCAATCCCCACGCCGCCATGCTGCTGCTCGACTTCATCCATTCCAAAGAAGGCCAGCAGCTGATCATGAAGGGCGGCCTGTGGTCGCCGCGCGACGATATCGGCACGGTGGATCAGCGTTTCAAAAAGAGCTATCTCGATGAGAAATATTCCATCGAGGAATTGGAAGTTAAATACGGCCAGTGGGAACAATTGATCCGCCGGCTGTTCGGACAAAGAAAATAACCGCCGTCAACGGCAAGCAATTTGATTAAGGAGTCATCTAATGAATTCTCGACCGCTGCCTTATCCCAATACGATTCTTTTCAACGGCAAAATCCGCACCTTTCAGACAGAAACCTCGACCTGCGAAGCGCTCGCCTGCTCGGGATCGCGGATTGTCGCCACCGGGAAACTCGAGGACATTCGCCGCTTCGCCGGTCCCGACACCGAGATGATCGATCTCAAGGGACGTATCGCGATTCCCGGCCTCACCGACACCCATGTGCACCTTTCGGAAAAAGGCACGGCGGAAATGGAACTGGTCGACTGCCGGGACTTCTATGTCGATGTCAATTCGGTAGCGGATATTTTGCAGCGGCTAGCCAATGCCGCGGCCAGCGCCCCGAAAGGCTCGTGGTTGGTAGCTCATGGCAGCCCAATGCAGGATTTTCGCATCAGCGACCATCGTTTCCCCGATAAACATGACCTTGACCGCGCTGTGCCGGACCATCCGGTGTCGATCTCGTTCGGCGCCCATGTCACCATCGGCAATTCGTTGGCGCTCGCCGCAGCAAAAATCACCCGCGACACCCCCGATCCGGCCGGCGGCCATATCAAGCATGATCCACAGACCGGCGAACCCACCGGCGAACTCCATGAACGGGCGCAGCTGATTCTGAAAAAAGTCGCGCCGGAATTTAATTACTTGCAGTTGAAAGACGGCATCGTTTTCGCGCTCAATCAATGCCTCCAACGCGGCGTCACCACCGTGCATGACATTGTCCGCTACGCCGAACCGGTGCGCGCTTACCAGGAACTCTATAAGGAAGGGCGCATGAACGCCCGGGTGAGCATCCTGCCGCGCGTCATCGAGTCGATGATCGAGACCAAGGCCCTGACCGATCTCGGTCTCATCACGGGCTTCGGCAACGAGTGGCTGCGCATCGGCGGTGTGAAAATGAGCATCGACGGCGGTATCACCGGTCGCAACGCCTGCTTTCACGAGCCCTATGAAAACGACCAGCATAACCACGGCATTATCAGAATCCAGCAGGATGAATTGAATCACACCGTGCAGGTTTGCCACGACGCTGGCCTGCGCTGCTGCGTTCATGCCATCGGCGACAAAGCCTTCGACATGGCGCTCGACGCCTATGAGAACGCCATCGAACATTCGCCGCGCAAAGATCATCGGCATCGCATCGAGCATATGGGCAACTGGCTCGCCACGCCGAAGTTGATTGGCCGCATGGTGCGCTCGGGCATCGTCGCCGTGCCGAATATCGCCTTTGCGTATTACATCGGCGACGCGATTCTCGATTGCGTCGGCGAACGGCGGCTGACCAAAGCTTTTCCGTTTCACACGCTGCTGAAAAACGGCGTCATCATGTCCGGCGGTTCCGACTCGCCGGGGTATTGGCCGGTGGATCCGCTGCGCGACATCGCTACCGCCGCGTCGCGTAAAATGCGCTGGGGGGAAGTGTGGATCCCCGAGGAAAAAATTACCGTCGCCGAAGCTTTCGCCATGCACACGACCACCGCGTCCTGGGTCGGCTTTGAAGAAAACGACAAAGGAACCCTCGAAGCGGGCAAGCTCGCCGACATCGCCGTCCTCGCCGAGGACCCGTTCGCGGTCCAACCCGAGAAGATTCGAGAACTTAAGGTCGAGATGACTATGGTCGGCGGTGAAGTGAAGTACCAAGCGTAGGCAGCATGCGCAGAATGCAAGAAGGGCGGCCGCTGGGCCGCCCTTCTTTTTCGGCAGTCAAATTCTGGCAAGCTTGGGACTTAACTGTTCACCTTGCCGACGCTGACGAAGGGCCGGTTCCCTTGGCGTTCGGAAGCCAAGTTGATTTTCTTGCGCTGCTTGTAGATGTGAATGCACAGCTCTTCGATGACGGCCAATTGTGATTCAACCGTTTCCCGGCCAGCCTGGCTCGCTTCCCACTGCACCGTGATCGATTGGATCTTGTCCGATTGGTCTTGCCACGACACCCGCACCAGCCGCCCATGCATGCGGTCGACATAATTGCCAGCCAGGCGCAGAACTTGCGGCAGACTCAGCATATTGGGCGGGCCCGAAAATGGCTTGCGATTGGCGCGCTTTTCCGCCTCGAGTTTCAGCACGTCCTCTGGGGTGAAATGCTTTTCCAAGTCCATCGCCATCGATGTGCCCTTGTTCCACGCCTGCAGAATATAGTCATCGTTGTGAGTTTTGACTTCCAGCGCCTTGAGTTCCATGCCATCGAGAAACTGGCCAAAGCAGCGCAAAGTCGAAGCATAGCGCATCCTTGCCGGCGCCGGCGGTACTGTGTTGAGAAGCCCTGTTGCCATAGGGAGAACCAAGGAGCAACGGGCATGCCAAGGAATGGTGCGAAGGATTCTCTAATTTTCTATGAATCGTTGTTGTCGCCGTGCATTTTTGTGCGAACGGCAAACATTCTCGTCGGAAGGTAGGAGCACTTTTCAACCACTCCACCATGGACAAAGACGCAGCCTCTTGTTCAGCGGCAACATTGCCAAGGATGGACAATCGCTGTGCTTGGCGACGCCTCAAACGATCTTCATCGTTCCGGCGAGGATTTTTTCATCGGGTCTGGCGTTCCAGCCGACATTGCGCGCTGTACCGTAGATCTCTGCCAATGTGTAGAGCGGCACGAACGGGACATCTTCCATCAGGATACGCCCGGCTTGATGCAACAAGGCAACGCGCTTTTTGGAATCGCCAGTGCGCTGTTCCTCGTCGATGATTTTATCGAACTCTGGATTCTTGTATTGAATTCTTGGGCTCACGCCGGAGCGATAGTATTGATCGTAAACCGTATCGGCGTCGGTGGCCGGCCGGCCGACATAGTAAAAGGGCGACTTGCCGCCGTTAACCCACTCTTTGCCCCAAAAGACCGCGAACTCCTGCGAGACTAGCTCAACCTTGATACCGATCTTCGAAAGCTGGTCGGCTATCACTTGGCAGACTTCCTTGGCTTTCGGATATCGATCCGGCGAAAAGTAGAGTTTCACTTCCAGGCCATTGGGAAATCCCGCCTTGTCGAGGAGCTCTTTGGCCTTCTTCAAATCTACAGGGTAACGTTTGATCTTGGGGTCGAAGCCGATCACTTTCGAGCCCATCGGCCCGTTCATCACGTAGCCGTTACCCTCGTAAATATGTTTGATGATCGTCGTCGGGTCGACGGCGTAGTTGATCGCTTGGCGGACCAATTTATTGTCGAAAGGTTTGTGGGTTACGTTCATGGCCAGGAAATACATCCGCTGGCCTTCGACCGTTTCCGCTCTGACCTTGGGATGCTTATCGAAACGCGACAGCTCTTCGACAGGCACGTTGTTGATGACATCGCCCTGCCCGGCGAGCAAGCCGGCCACCCGCCCGGCGTCCTCGCGCACTCGCCGAAGCACGATCTCTTTGACCGCCGCTTTCACGCCCCAATAATTTTCATGGCGGGTCATGACCAAATTGCCTTCGCGCTGCCAACTGACGAAGCGGTAGGGTCCCGTACCTACCGGCTTCTGTTCGCCGGGCTCGCCGCCCTGCGCTTCGGTGGCGCTTTTGCTGATGACGAAGCGATTCTCCAGCCGGTCGAGAAAAACCGCGTTAGGCGCTTCGGTAACAAAGGCGATGGTATGGTCATCAAGCGCTTGCATCTCGACCAGATCGCGAAAGTTTTCTTTCTGCAGGCTCTGTTTGTCGTTCTTCACCCGGTTAAATGAGTAAATCACGTCGGCCGCGGTAAACCGGCTACCGTCGTGAAAACGCACGTTCTTACGCAGCTTGAAGATCCACTTTTTACCCTGAAACTCCCAAGACTCGGCAAGCACACCGAAGTAATTACGCTTAGCGAAATCGACATCGACCAAGGGCTCAGTCATGTTGTACCAGATGCCGTACTGCGGCCCGGAGCTGTAAGCGTAGGGATGCAAGTTATCGAGGGCAACGCTGCTGAGGATCGTCAAGCGGTCCCTCGATGCCGACCAGCTCGAGCCGGGGCAGACCGAGTTGGCCAACGCGCCGGCACCGGCGAGCACACCGAACTTGAGAAATTTCCGGCGATCGAACTCGACTGTATCTCGTTTCATGGCTAAATCTCCTGGCTTCAAGGCGTCACACCAACGGCGTTAGCGAATCTTCATGTCCGCGTAAAGCAGCTTCTCATCGGGTCTGGCTTTCCAATTGATGTTCCGGGCGACACCGTAAATTTCCGCCAGCGTGTACAGGGGACAGAAGGGCACGTCGTCCATCAAAATGCGTCCCATCTGCTGCAATATAGCCAGGCGCTTTTTGGGATCTCCGTTTTTCTGCTCTTCGTCGGCAAGCTTGTCGAACTCAGGGTTTTTATATTGGATGCGTGGGCTGACACCTGAGCGGAAGTATTGATCGTAAACCGTATCGGCATCGGCCGCGGGGCGTCCGACGTAATAAAAGCCCAGCTTGCCGCCGTTCACCCCTTCTTTGCCCCAGAAGATGACAAATTCTTGAGAGATTAACTCGGCTTTGATACCGACCTTAGCTAGTTGGTCGGCAATAACCTGGCAAACCTCTTTGGCTTTGGGATAACGATCTGGCGAGAAGTAAAGCTTGGTTTCCAAGCCGTTCGGGAAACCCGCCTTGGTCATCAGTTCCTTAGCCTTGTTAAGGTCCAAGGGGTAGCGTTTGATCTTCGGATCGAAACCGATGACGTTCGAGCCCAAGGGCCCGTTCATCAAATAGCCATTGCCCTCGTAGACGTATTTTATGATCGCCGTCGGATCGACGGCGTAATTGATCGCCTGGCGCACCAGTTTGTTGTCGAAGGGCTTGTGCGTCACATTCATCGCCAGAAAATACATGCGCACACCTTCGACTTTCTCGGCGCGCACGCGCGGATGGTTGTCGAAGCGCGCCAGCTCTTCCACCGGCACGTTGTTGGTGACATCGCCCTGGCCGGCGAGGAGGCCGGCAACACGCGCGGAGTCCTCTTTGACGCGGCGCAAAACTATTTCTCGAATCGACGGCTTGGCGCGCCAATAACTATCGTTGCGCACCATCACCAGATTGCCGTCGCGCTGCCAGCTCTGAAATTTGTACGGACCGGTGCCGATGGGCTTAACCTCGGCGCCGTCACCTTGGGCTTCCATGCCGGATTTACTGAGGATGAAGCGGTTCTGCAAACGATCCATCATCACCGCCACGGGCTGTTCGGTGGTGATGATCACGGTGTAATCGTCGGCGGCCTGCACTTCGGTGAAGTCGCGAAAATTTTCCTTTTGCAGACTGAGCTTGTCATTTTTCATGCGGTTAATGGAATAAACGACATCCTTCGCAGTGAACAGGCTGGCATCGTGGAAACGGATGTTCTTGCGCAGCGTAATTACCCACTTCTTGCCTTGGAATTGCCAAGACTCAGCGAGGACCCCGTAGTAATCTTTCTTGACGTAGTCGACTTCGACCAACGGCTCGATCATGTTATTCCAGATACCGTACTGCGGGCTGGAGCTATGCGCATAAGGATGTAGCGTATCAAGGCCGATGCTGCTCAACACCGTGAGCCGCTCCTTCGACGCGGCATAGCTGAATTTGGCCAAACCCGTGCTCGCCAAAGCGCCAACGCCGGCGATGGCGCTTTGTTTCAGAAAATCTCTTCGGTTGATGCCGCTTCGTTTGGAACTCATAAATGATACCCCTTTGCCAATGATCGTGGATTTTTCTCCAACCCAATAGCCACGTGCGCTAAGCCTTGATTTTCATATCCCAAGCTTTGACCTTTTCGTCAGCGCGTTTTTTCCACTCTAGATTCTTCGCCAGACCGTAAATGTCGGCGAGATTATAAAGCGGAATGAAGACCGCTTCGTCCATGAGGATTTTCCCCGCCTGTTGCAGCAGTTGAATGCGTTTCTTGCTGTCCGGGGTCTTTTGCTGCTCATCGATGACCTTGTCGTACTCCGGGTTGCTGTAGTTCGTGCGTTTAGTTGTGCCAGTGCGAAAATACTGATCATAGAGCGTATCGGCGTCGGTCAAACCACCCCGGCCGATGTAATAGAACGGTAGCCTGCCGCCGTTGACCCCCTGCCTGTCCCAAAACAGCGCCCATTCTTGGGAAATCAGCTCGACGCGGAAACCCCCTTTAGCCATCTGCGCCGCGACAACCTGACACACTTCCCGGTCTTTCGGGTAGCGTCCCGGGGAATAGTAAAACTGGATATCGAGGCCGTTGGGATAGCCGGCTTGCGCCAATAGCTCCTTCGATTTTTGTGGATTATACGGGTAGCGCTTCAATTTCGGATCGGCGCCGAGCACGTTGGCGCCTACCGGCCCATTGCAGGGATAACCGATGCCGTCGAAGATATTGCGAACGATCGCCGGCGCATCGACCGCATAATTGGCCGCTTGGCGGACCAGCTTGTTGTCCCAGGGTTTGAAAGTGAAGTTGATCGCCAGGAAAAACATGCGCAACCCTTCAAGTTGATCGATGCGCACCCGCGGATGTTTTTTTAGCCGCGCCACCTCATGGTCAGGCACGTTGTTGATGAAATCTGCTTGGCCAGATTCCAAGGCCGCAATTCGCGCCGCGTCTTCAGTGACTTTTTTGAAAATGACTTCTTTGATATCCGCCTTGCCGCCCCAGTAGTTGTCGTTGCGGGTGAAAACCAAATTGCCACCGCGCTGGTAGCTGACAAATTTATAGGGCCCCGTGCCAATAAGATTTTCATAAATCTTATCCCCGAACTTGTCCCCCGCTTCTTTGCTCAGCATAAAGCGGTTGTTGAGTCGATCGAGAAATACCGCATTGGGCTGTTTAGTGACGAACACCACTGTATATTCGTCCGGCGTCTGAATTTCGCTAACATCCGTAAAATTGGACGCTTGCAAGCTGCCGCCTTTTTCGTCTCGCATTTTTTCAACGGAAAAGACGACGTCCTTGGACGTGAACGTCGCGCCGTTGTGAAACTTGACGCCTTTGCGCAATTTTAAAACCCATTTGTTGCCCTGGAATTGCCACGACTCAGCGAGCACGGGAATGTAATCTTTGCGGCCGCCATCGAAGTCGACCAACGGCTCGATGACATGCTGCCAATTGCCGTAAATCGGGCTGGAGCTATGGTTATAAGGATTTATGGAATCAGCCACGCTCGAATGAAAAATAGTCACCCGATCCCGCGACGCGGCCTGGGCCTGGCGCAAAAAACAGGGACCCAACGCGGTGCCGGCCGCTACAGTCGCGCTTTTTTTCAAGAACTCACGCCGGTTCATATTGCTATTCATTATTGTTCCTCCGGAGAATTCTTTCATTTTCCATTTTCAATTATCAATTCTCCATTACTGGTGTTTCTATCGCTGCCGCCGCAGCTTGGGATCGAAAATATCCCGCAACCCATCGCCCAAAAGATTGATGCCGAACACGGTGATAAAAATCGCCAGGCCGGGGAAAATCGTCAACCAAGGCGCCCGGTTGATGTAGCTTCGCCCCTCCGCAAGCATCGATCCCCAAGTCGGAATATGCACCGGCACCCCCAGACCAAGGAAACTCAAGCTCGCCTCGGTGATGATGACGATGGCCATGCCGAAGGTCGCGATCACCGTGACACTCGCCACGGTATTGGGAATCACATGACGGAAGATGACATAGGCATCTCTGGCGCCGAGCGCTTTAGCCGCGGTGATGAAATCGCGCTCTTTTAACGACAACACTTCGCCGCGCACCACCCGGCAATACTGCACCCAGCGGCTCAGCATCAGCGCCATGATCAGATTACCAACCCCTTGGCCGAGAAACGCCATGATGGCGATGGCGATCAAAAGAAACGGAAAAGCCAGAAATATCTCAGATATCTTGCTGACGATTTCATCGGCGGTGCTGCCAAAGTAGCCGGCAATGGCGCCGAGAGTGCAACCGACGATGCCGGCGAAGATCACCGTCGCCGCGCCGACCATCAACGAAATCCGCGAGCCGTAAACGATCCGGCTCAACATGTCGCGGCCCAAATTGTCGGTGCCGAGAAAATAGGCCGGCATCCCGTTGTCGGTCCAGCGCGGTGGGCGCAGCCGATCCTCCAATGTTTGCGCTTGCGGGTCGCGCGGCGCGATCAGCGGCGCGGCGACGCCGCAGACGACCAGAAGCGCTAAGATCGCGCCGCCGACCCAAAGTTTCAGATGGCGTATAGAAATCATCAGAACTTGATCCTCGGATCGATCCAACTATACAGAAAGTCCACCAATAAATTGACCACGAAGTAAGTCACAGCGAACATCAAAATCAAAACTTGTGTGAGTTTGTAGTCGCGCGCGGAAATGGACTGAATCAACAGATCGCCGATGCCGGGGTAGGAAAAAACCGTTTCGGTCACCACCGAACCGCTGAGCAACGCGCCCAATTGCAGACCGAGAATCGTCACTATCGTGATCAAGGCATTGCGGAGAATATGATGCCAGATCACGCTCCTTTCGCTCAAACCCTTGGCACGCGCCGTAGTCACGTAATCCTGGCGCATCACTTCGAGCACGCTCGAACGCGAGATCCGGGTGACGATCGCCGCCAAAGCAGCGCCAAGCGTAAATGCCGGCATCAATAGATGTTTGGCGACGCTGGCAAAGCCGGCAAAGTTACCGGTTATCAAACTATCGAGGAGATAAAGACCGGTAATCGATTTGATCTCGATGCCATACTCAATGCGCCCAGCCACCGGCAAAAGATTGAGCTGGCCGCCGAGAAAGTAGATGAGCATGATACCCAGCCAAAAATTCGGCAGCGACACGCCGATCAGAGCGACACTCATTCCGGCGTGGTCAAGGAGTGAGTTATGGCGTATCGCCGAGTACACGCCCACCGGCACAGCGATCAAAATGGCGACGAATAGACTCGCAAAAGCGAGTTCCAAAGTTGCCGGCAGCCGCTCGGCGATTAATTTTATCACCGGCTCGCCAAACTTGAGCGAACGGCCAAAGTCGCCGCGCACGGCGCGCGACAGGAAATCCCAGTACTGGATCAGTAACGGTTTGTCGAATCCCAGCTCGGCGCGTAGTCTAGCGACGTCTTCCGGTGTCGCGTTGTCGCCCAGCATCATGGTGACAGGATCTCCCGGTGCGATATGCACCAAGAGAAAAATCAGAAAAGAGATCGCTAATAGAACGGGAATCGCACCGACAAATCTGCGAATGAGCTTGTTCATGAAGGAGCAGCGCTAAAACCAGCCTTATTTAACAACCCGATTTTCGCCATAAAGGAATATCACTACTGCCCCAACTGGCCAAACGAGCGGTCCAACACGGTCAGCGCGTGATCGACTTCGTCCTTATTGACGTTCAACGACGGCGCGACCCGGATGACGTTGCCATAGGTGCCGCCCTTGCCGAGCAACAGACCATTGTTTTTGGTCAATTCCATCAGCCGCTTGGTGCTGTCGGCATCGGGCTTCTTTTGATCGCCGACCAATTCCATACCCTGCATCAAGCCCATGCCGCGGACATCGCCGATCAACGGGTACTTGGCCTTCAACGCATCCAATCCCTCGCGCAGACGGTTGCCCATAATCCGCGCGTTTTCGACCAGGTTTTCCTCTTCGATGACGTTGATCGTCGCATGCGCTGCCGTGCACGTGACCGGGTTGCCGCCGAAGGTCGAGATCGTATTGCCCTTCATACTGTCGGCGACTTCCGGCGTCGCGATGGTCGCGCCGATGGGCACGCCATTGGCCATGCCCTTGGCAAAAGTCATGATATCGGGGTCGACTCCCCAATGCTCGATGCCGAACATCTTGCCGCCGGTGCGACCCCAGCCGGTCTGCACCTCGTCGGCGATGAACAGGCCGCCGTATTTTCGCACGATGCCGACAATCTCTTTGAAATATTCTTTCGGCGGCACGATGAAACCGCCGACCCCCTGAATCGGTTCGGCAAGAAACGCCGCCACCCGCCCCTGCGATGTCATGGTCTGAATCGCCTCTTCGGCGTCTTTGGCGCATTTCAAATCGCAGCTCGGATAAGTCAGACCGAAGGGACAGCGATAGCAATAAGCGTTGGCGATATGATGCACACCGGGAACGACATTGGGCATCAGCCGCCAACTCGACTGCGCCGATAAACTCAGGGCTAAATAGGAACGGCCACTGTAGCTGTGGCGCAGGGTAATAACATCCTGGCATTTAGTGTAGATCTGCGCCAACAAAACCGCGGTCTCGTTCGCCTCCGTGCCGCTGTTGGTAAAGAACGATTTCTCCAATCGGCCGGGCGTGATCTGGGCCAGCTTCTCAGCCAAATTGACCTGCGGCTCATTGGCGTAGAGCGTCGACATATGTTGGAATTTACGATTCTGCTCGTCGATCGCTTTGGTAACCTTTTCATTGACATGTCCGACACTGACCGTCAGGATGCCGCCGAAGAAATCCAAATACTCTTTACCGTCGGCATCGAACACCGAATGATCCTTGGCATGGTCGATGACCAACGGCTCGTCGTAGTAAGTCGCGACGCAAGAGAACAGATATTTTTTTTGCTTGTCGATAATGTCTTTTTTATCCATAGAAGCCTGGTGGTTATTGTGCGGTCGATCGTTGGGCAACCGACAAAGAGGGCGACCGCCGGTCGCCCCTACATCTGCGATTCCTTTTTTTGAGCCCTTTGCGTTCTTTGCGGCTAACTTTTCTTACCTTCGTGCTCTCCGTGTTCTTCGTGGTGAATTCCGAAATTAATGCCGACGCAGAAAATCCAGGATCGGCGGATGGCCCTTCTCCGGCATCTCGCGCAGATAGCCATGGCGTCCGCCGTCGACCAGATACAATTCGGCGCCGGGAATCTTCGCCGCCAGCACTCGCGCAGAAGCCACGTGATCGCCGGTGCCGCCTTCATGGGTATCCTTGCTGCCGACGATGACTAACGTCGGCGCTTTGATGTTGTGAATCAGGTGTGTGGTCTCATGGCATTGGCGCGCCACCACATGGCGCAGATAGCATTTCAGCGGCGGTACTTCGTCGACGATCAACTCCTGATATTGCTTGACGATATCCGGGTGCTCTTTCATGAACTGCTCGCTGAACATGAAACCCGGCCCCCAGTGATCGCTTTGGTATTTCTCGTAGCCCTTTTCGATCATCTCCAGCGCCGCGTCGAGCGGCACACCGCGCGGATAGTCGAGCGATTCGTCATATTTTCCCGAACCCGGCCCGGAAAGAACCAAGCTGCGCACTCTTTCAGGATACTTGAGCGCAAACCACTGCAGCACCCGCGCGCCCATGGAATGACCCAACATATGCGCCCGCTGGATGCCGAGGACATCCATTAGACCGGCGCAATCCTTGGCGAACAATTCAGTGGAATAGGGCATGTCCGGCTTGTCGCTGCGCCCAAGGCCGCGGTGATCGTAAATCACCACTTGATAATGCTTGGCGAACTCCGGCACCTGCGACACCCGCCAGGGCGCGCAGCTGATCCCTGTGCCGGCGACAAACACCAAGGGATCCCCCTGGCCGTAAATCTCATAATAGAGATTGACATCGTCAACCTTGGCATTGCCGCTCTTGACTGGTTTCAACTGCTCCATGCCGGCCTCCAAATCACCGTCGTCTAGTCGCCGTGAAGCTATCGAATCAGTAAATTAGAGTCAATATGATTCCCCCGATGAAAGCGCAATAATAATCCTCACTTGACAGATTCACAGCGCGCTGGGATAAGGATGACGCGGAGATCGATCGGTGCGCCCGGAAAACCATCGGAAGGTCAGCCATGAAAAGCTATTTTGCGGTTTTGTTCACCATCGTGGTGTTGAGCAGCGCAGCTCCAGCAGTTTATCCCGGCGCGGCCCCGGAAACTGCCGGGCAGATCCTCGCCCGATTGAATAAATTGCCGGCGGAGCAGCGACAGAAACAGCTTGTCGAGAAGGCCAAAGCCGAAGGCGAAGTTTCTTTCTATAGCTCGCTCCAGGCACAACAGATCGAGCCCTTCATCCGCGTCTTTCAAAAGCGCTATCCATTTATCAAAGTAAATCCCTACCGCGTCTCCGGCAATCGCCAAGTGATCAAGATCCAGACCGAGATGAACGGCGGCAATCATCTCTTCGATGTCACTAACGGTTCCGCCGAACAGGCCTCGGCGATCAAGAAGATCGGCGCCGTCGATCCATATTTCTCGCCGCAGCGCGAATTCTACAATCCGCCGAATCGAGACAAAGACGGTTACTTCGCTTCACTCTACGTCATCCCCATCGTGCTCGGCTATAACACCAACTTGGTCAAGCGCCAGGACGCGCCTAAGACCTACGAAGAGCTGCTCCAGCCCAGATGGAAAGGCAATATGTTTCTCGACGACGAGGCCTACGAGTGGTCCGCGGTGTTGCAAAAACATATGGGCCGGGACAAGGCACTGCAATATATGCGAGCTCTGGCCAAACAGGATCTAAGATTCATGCGCGGTCGCACCGCCCAGAGCCAGCTCCTGGCCGCCGGCGAGCGTCCCATCGCCATCGTGCTGTCGGGACATACCGTGCTCGACATGAAAGCACGCGGCGCGCCGGTCGACCAGGTGATTCTCGACCCCTACTACGCCCAAGCCAATAAGCTCATGCTGGCGCGCCATGCGCCCCACCCCCACGCCGCCGCGCTGTTCTATGACTGGGCGCTGTCGGAAGAAGGCCAATCGATCATCACCAGCTTTGGCCGGGTAATCGCGCGTAACGGCGTCAAGCAAAGATTTCCCGAGTTGGTGGAGAAAGAATCGTTTCTCGTCGACGTCGATTTCATCGGCCCGATCATGGACCAGACCGGCAAAGAGTTCAGCCAAATTTTCCTAGGCCGGTAAACGATCGGCGGGAAGAAATTCAAGCATACTCGAAACGGGAATAGCGATTCTGACAGGGTTATCGTATCGGAACCTGAGCCGAACCGGCGTCAACGGGCTCTTTTGATCGTTCGAAAGATACGTCCCGCGACAGCTACACCGGCCAAAACCAGCATTCCGGCAACAATTCCGATCATGATATCGAGCAGGAACGGCAAAACCGTTTCAAGTATCCCACCGACGCCAGGAATCCCGGCCGCGCCATGAGCCACATGTTCAATCCAATTATGCACACCGGGAATACCGTGGGTGAGAATGCTACCGCCGACCATGAACATGGCGATGGTGCCGACAATCGATAAACTCTTCATCAAGTAAGGCGCTAAATTCAACAGAAGTTCGCCGAGGCCGCGCTGGAGTCTGCGCCACAGATTGTTGCCGTTCTGCCGGCTCAAGCGCAGCCCGGCGTCGTCGAGTTTGACGATGCCGGCAACGATGCCATAAACGCCGACGGTCATGAGGACGGCGATGGCGCATAGCACCGCGACTTGTTTACCGAACGCCGCGCTGGCTACGGTGCCCAGCGCGATCACGACGATCTCAGCGGACAAGATAAAATCCGTGCGGACGGCGCCCTGGATTTTCGTTTTCTCGATGGCGACCATATCGACGCCCGGGTTGACCAGCGCCTGCAAA
Source organism: uncultured delta proteobacterium (assembly GCA_963816145.1). GTDB lineage: Bacteria > Desulfobacterota > Binatia > UBA9968 > UBA9968 > DP-20. The sequence goes on along the minus strand of CAWFJP010000013.1, from coordinate 24,828 downwards.
TGTTCCTTGTGATGGACTTCTTCCGACGAGTAATGCAAAAACTTGTGGGCGATCTTTTCGAAGCCTTCGTAGCAAAGATAGGCCCCACCAATCATCAACAGCGGGGTAATCGCCCAAGGGATCAATGCGCTGATCGCCAGCGCCGCCGGCACCAGAATCGCTTTGTTCTTGAGCGACCCTTTCGCCACGGCCCAAACCACCGGTAATTCGCGGTCGGTGTGTACGCCCGCGACCTGATGCGCATTGAGCGCCAGATCGTCGCCCAGTACCCCGGCGGTCTTTTTCGCGGCGACTTTGCTCATCACCGCAACATCGTCAAGGATCGATGCGATATCGTCGATCAACGCTAATAAACTACTTCCGGCCACCAATAACTCCCGGACCGATCATTGTGCAGACAAAAAGAGGGCGGGTTTCAAACCCGCCCCTGCGACTGGAATTCTCACTCTGTGATCTCTGTGTGCGCTGTGGTGAATGTTCCGAACTTAGCCTTGGTGCGCCGCACTGCGCAGCACGTTGCCCGCCATCTCGCCGCTCAACTTGCCCTCGTCGTAAATCACCTTGCCGTTGACGATCGTGTAATGCACACCTTCGGAGCGCTGAATCAAGCGCTTGGTCGCCGCTGGATAATCTTCGGCCCATTCCGGCGCGCAGGCTTTGATCGTCTTGGGATCGAAGACCGTCACATCGGCGGCGAATCCCGGACGCAAGAGTCCGCGCCCTTCGATGCCCCAAATCGACGCGACATGAAACGTCAGCTTATGAATCGCCTGCTCCAAAGGAATCATCTGCCGGTCGCGCACCCACATGCCGAGCAGTGTGGTGCAGTAACCGAAGTCGGCGCCAAACTGGACATGCGCGCCGGCATCTGATGTGCCGATGACCACGTAGGGGCTTTTCATGATCGTGCTCATCGCCTCGGGGTTGAAACCGCGATTGGTGGTTTCAAAGGTGGTTTCTAAGTCTTCTTCAAGCGACAAATCCAGGAAGGCATCGAGCGCGTCTTGCTTGCGCAGCGCCGCCACATCAGCAACGCTTTTGCCGGCGAGCTGGTGATTTTCCGCTTTGACCGTTTTCTCGACAAACACCCGGCCCCAGTTTTTGTGAAACGAAACCGGCCGCGGCTCGGCCATATCGTCGCGCATCTTTTGTCGGGTCGCCGGATCGGCGAACGCCTGTTTGCGCGCCGTTTCGGGAAGAAACATCAGATTCTTCCACACCGGGAACTCGTCAAAAATCTGCGCGTCCTTCATGCTGAAGTGACGCATCAGCGGGACGGTGTGTGTCAAGCCGTAGGCTTGATACCCGGCGTCGAATGTCTTGGCGATGCCGCTTAGCATGTTCTGCCACAGCTCGGGCTCACTTTCTTTATACTGCACGCTTTGCCACACGATCGGCCGGCCGACGCGCCGAGCCAGCTCGTCGTATTGCGGAATCTGCTCGACGCAGTGGCGCCCCAAATTCATCTGAATCACGCCGCTATTGGACGCGCTAACCACTTCGCAGAGGGCGAACAGCTCGTCATCGTCGGCCAAACGGCTCGGCACCGGCAGGCCGTCTTCGCGCATATGGCGCTCGTTGCGGTTGGTCGACAGGCCGAACGCGCCGGCGCCCATCGCTTCACCCACCGCCTGGCGCATTTTTTCGACTTCACCAGGTGTTGCTTTGCGTTCCGTCGACTCTTCGCCCATGACGAATTGGCGCACGGCGATATGGCCGACAATGCCGCCGACGTTGATGCCGACATTGCCTTCGAGTTTGTTCAAGTAGTCGCCGTAGGACTTCCAACCCCAGGGCACGCCTTTCTCGAGCGCGACTCGCGGAATCGCTTCAACGCGGACGAAGCTCTTGACGATGGCGTCTTCGTCGCCGTTTTTCACCGGCGCCAGCGCCAAACCGCAGTTGCCCATGATGATCGAGGTCACGCCATGCTGCGGCTCGCAAGTGCCGAAGGGGTCCCAAAGAATCTGCCCGTCCATATGGGTGTGATGATCGATGAACCCCGGCGACACGACGAAGCCGTCGGCATCGATGGTGCGCACGGCGCTGCCATGCAGGCGGCCGATGGCGGCGATTTTTCCATCCTTAATTCCGACATCCGCCACATACGACGGCAGCCCGGAACCATCCACAACCCGACCATTCTTAATCAACAAATCGTAATCCATCGTCCCTCCGAGATTTGCTCCTAACCAATTCCCAATTTTCCATTATCAATTATCGATTTTCTTTCCTGGCCCATACGCCACCCGCCCCGGCCGCGCTCCAGTATGGTGGCCATTATCTATAACAACCTGACCGTTTACTAGCACGTAGGGAATCCCCTTCGGATACTGTTTGGGGTTGTCGTAGGTCGCGGTATCGGTCACGGTGTCGGGATCGAACAACACCACGTCACCCCAAAACCCCTCGCGCAAAAGGCCGCGATCCTTCAAGCCAAGTACTTGTGCCGGCAACGAAGTCATTTTGCGCACCGCGTCTTCCAGCGTCAGGACATTTTCGTCTCGCGTGTACTTTCCCAACACGCGCGGATTGGTGCCGAAACTGCGCGGGTGCGGCTTGCCGGGGAATTTTTGATTGAGTGCGCTGCCGTCCGAACCGATCGACACCCAGGGCACGCGCATGACCGCTTTGACATCGTCTTCGTTCATGGTGTGATGCACGCCGTGAATGAAAACGCCCTCTTCGAAAATCAGATCGAAGCAGGCACTGGTCGGATCTTGCTCGCGGATCTTGGCGATCTCAGCGATGGTCATACCTTCGAATTTTTTTAACGGCTCGCTGTCCAGACGCGCGGCAACGATGCCCTCCCAGCCGCCATGCTCGTCGACATATTGCTTGAACTCCGGATCGTTCATGACCCGCTCACGAAACGCCGGGCTCTTGAACTGGGAAATCGTCTCGCCCACCGGTCCGTCCTGCACCCAGCGGGGAAACAGCCGGCGCCAGGGATGTTGCATGGCAGTATAGGGATATTGATTCGCCGTAATCTCCAATCCTTCGCGCCGCGCTTCTTCCAGCTGGGCGATCACCTGGCGTATCCTACCCCAGTTCGCTTTGGCGCGCATTTTCAAATGATACACATGGACCGGTATCTGTGAGCCGCGCGCGACTCGTAGCATCTTCGCCAACTCTTCCATCATGTCGTAACCTTCGCTGCCGACATGAACGCCGTAGTAACCGCCGTAGCGCTTGGCGACCTTGGCCATCTCAACTACCTCTTCGGTATTCTCCGGCCCCTTGGCATGCCACGCAGCCGTCAGACCCAAGGCGCCTTCCTCCATCGCTTGGGCGACCAGGCGATTCATCATTTCCTGTTCGGCCGCAGTCGCCGGCCGTTCTTCGAAGCCGCAGATAACGCGTTTGACCTGTTGCGGCGACACGCCGGAAGCGACGTTAATGGATATCCCGCCGTTCATGACCTTGTCGAAATAACCGGTGAAGGTTTTCCAATCGATCTCGATGCCATGCCGTTTCCGATGCTCGACGCGGTATTCCTCGAGGATCGCGCCTTCCAGGGGTGCCACCGTTTGGCTTTCGCCGATGATGTCCAACGTCACACCCTGACGGACTTTGCTCTCGGCATTACCGTCGGCGATCAGCGGCTGATCGCTATGGGTATGCATGTCGATGTAACCAGGGGAAACCACCAAACCCTTCGCCGAGATCGACCGCACGCCGGCGTCGGGGCTAATCTTGCCGATACTGGCGATCCTGCCATCTTTGATCGCGACATCGCCGTAAACCCACGGGTTGCCCGTGCCGTCGATGACTCTGCCGCCATGAATTACAATATCGAACTCAGCCATGGGATCTCCTTCATACGCGCCTAAGGCCGGCCTATATCACTGCGCCATGACTACAACAAGGTGACGGCTGCCGAATATAGCTTGTAGTCGTGGTTCGGTAAAGTTAGGAGTCCCGCGATCACGCACCGCCCAGATTTCTCGCATCGCTCGAAATGACAAATCTTGAGCAGCCGTCATCCCGAACGAAGAGAGGGATCTTTTCAAACTAAACACCAACCAGTTTGCCAGTCAACGAGACATACCGGGTCGCTATGTGCTAATAGAAACTGCGCAGGAGGACCGATGATTCGTCCCGAATTCAGAAAAATCCTTACTCGACCAACGCGGCGCCGCGGTCATACTCTGGAGCTTCTTCGCGATCTCGATCCCGATCTATCTCGTGATTGCGCGCCAGCTCCTCGGCAATCCCAAACTCGGCACCAACCAGGCGATCGCCGAACCGTCACGGCTGATTTTTTGGATTTTGACTTTGGTCGACTTGGGGTACTACGCTTATTGGCGCCGGAAAAATCTGACCGCCGAGGGGATTCGGCGCGACGCCCGCCAGACCAAACTGTTCCGCGCCTTGGAAGAATTCAACGGCGTCGACGAACAAAACGCCGCCTACGTCGTCTCGACCTATGTGACCCGCAAGGTGGTGATCTTCGCGATTATCGAAGCGATCGCCGTCTATGGTTTTGTTTTGGCGTTTCTCGGCCGCTTCGTCGCCGATCAGATCGCCTTGTCACTATTGAGCTTGATCCTACTCGCCATCGAGTTCCCGACACAAAAATCTCTTGACGCTTTGATTGATGCCGCGGAAAAGCCCGCGGGTTGAGGAAGGAGATCAGTCGTCGATGCGCCATTTGCCGCGCTTGGTGGGAAAACGCAGCGCGCCTTGTAGTTGTTTAAGGAAGATTCGCCGCGAAAGCTCTTTCGCGCCCAGGCTCAGCATATGTTCCGTGGTCATCTGCGAGTCGATGAAGCGAAAACCCCAGCCCTTTAGTTTCTCCACCAGAATCGCCAACGCGACTTTCGAGGCGTCGGTCTTATGATGAAACATCGACTCGCCGAAAAACGCCTTGCCCAAGGACACGCCGTAAAGGCCGCCAACCAGTCTGCCTTCGAACCAAGTTTCAACGGAATGGGCGTAGCCCAGTCCATGCAGATCTATGTAAGCCGCTTGCATCTCCGGCGTGATCCAAGTGCCCTTTTGGCCATCCCGCGGTACGGCGGCACAGGCGGCGATCACTTCGTCGAAAACCCGGTCAAACGTGACTTTGAACACGCCCTTGCGCATGGTTTTAGCCAAGCTGCGCGATAGTTTGAAATCGCTCAGATCCAGCGTCAGACGCGGGTCCGGCGACCACCAAAGGATCGGCTGGTCGTCGGAGTACCAGGGGAAAATGCCGACGCGGTAGGCGGCTAATAGCCGATCGCTGGACAGATCGCCGCCCACCGCCAGCAGGCCGCTGGGATCGGCATAATCCGGCGGCGGGAATACAAGATCGTCGACAAGGCGAAATATCGGCATAAGTGCGACTCCGAACCAGCAACATTGTAGCGCCATGCGCGGAATATTTCACATTGATGCATTACCCTTGCTTTCAACGCAACGAAAAGCCTATGCTTTAAACCGAGGAGAAAGCCATGTTCAAGCGCATCGACCATGTCGCCATTCATGTCGCCGACCTTGACCGCTCGGTGGCTTTCTATGAACGGCACTTTGGCTTCAAACATTACTTTCGTCAGACCGCCAGTGGCGGCCTGCAGATTGGCTATTTGAAATTGGGCGATACCGTGCTCGAACTGACGCACCACAGCGATGGCGCCATGGCCGGTTTCCACTTCTGCCTGGAGACAGATAATTTAAATGAAGCCGTGGAGCAGTTGCAGCGCGACGGTGTAAAACTCTTGCGCGCGCCGCACGACACCGCCGCCCGCGAACCGCGGGAAAACGGTTGGCGCCGCGTCGTCTTCGCCGGCCCAGACGGAGAACAGATCGAATTGAGAGGATAAAGCAGGCATGAGGCGCGAGGCTGGAGGCACGATTAAGATTAAGAATCGGCAGCAATTTGATCTTCGATTGACTCACGCCTCGCGCCTCATCCCTTAAGCCTAGGAGTTTAAGATGTCCAACGAAAACACCACGATCCAAGTCACCTGTCCCTGCTGCGATGCGACGTTAACCATCGATCCCGTGCTTGCTGCGGTGCTCGGTCATAAGCTGCCGGTGCGGCCGCAGATGGCGGTGGAATTGAAAGATGCCGCCAGGATGGTCAAGGAAGAAGCCGGCCGGCGCGATGAAAAATTCAAACAGTTGGCCGAGGCGGAGAAAAACAAATCGAAAGTTCTGGAGGCAAAGTTTCAAGAACTGTTCAAAAAAGCCAAAGACGAACCGATCACCAAGCCGCTGAAAGATATCGATCTCGATTGAACGATAAACCCTTGGCCATAAGACGGAGACGGTTCCCAGCGATTTTAGAGTTTGAATCGGCGCGCGAAGATATCGGGCTTGCCTTCGCGGGTCGATACCCAGACCAACAGGTATTCGCCGGGTTGACGCGTCGGGACGATCTTCGACGAATAATTGCTGCTTTCCGACTGCGTGAGCTGGAACACTTGTGATGACGGTGCAGTGATGCTGCGGGCTAAAATATCGCCGCGCGCGCTGGTGCGGCCCGAAGTCCAAGTGACCAAGACTTGTCCTAGGTCCGGTTCGCAAAAGAGCGCCGGCAGCATATCGACAAACTTATTGTCGGGATCGGCGAACGAAGCGACCACCGGCGCGGACCAGACGACGGCGTCGCGCGACGTGGCCAGCACCACATCGGAGCTGCGGTCCTTGTGCAGCTCGAGCATCGCTGAACCGCGCCGATAACGGGTCCAAACCAGATAGTGCTCGCCGTTCGGCGCCTGCAGCGCGTAGGGGAAATCATCCTCCTCGGAGCTGCGCGTCACTTGATCCGGCGATAACCAGGTCTTGCCGCCGTCGATAGAACGAGTCATCCAGATATCACGACTGCTCGAACGGCGCGACGACCAGAGTATCCGCAAGACCCCTTTGTTATCTTCATAGATCGTCGGCGCCCAATCGATACCACGGTTGGTAATCGACCTTGGCTTGTCCCAAACCCTCCCGTCCTTCGACGTGGTATACCAAACGTCGGTGCGGCCTTCTTTCCTTTGTAGCTGACACCACACCAGGTGAAATCGGCCATCGCGGGACTGCATCAACGCCGGGTTGTAATCCTCGGCGGGAACATCGAGGATGCGCCGCTCCTCGGACCAGGCGCGGCCATCCGCCGAACTACTGATGAAGAGATCGACGCGATCGCGCTGCTTGGAAGACCATACGACATAGAAGCGGCCATCCCGCGCCAATATGATGCTGGGGTCCTCGTTTGCTTCCGGGCCACGGCTTACCCGCACCGGCGCCGATAGCACCGGATCGGCAATCGGCGCAGTATCGAAAACAATCTGCGGCGTAGACTGCGGCAAATGCAGTTGCGGCAGCAGTTCGCAACCAGCAAGAGCCAGGCAAAAGAATATCGTCCGGGCGACGAACCAAATTTCACACAAGCGCATTTCCGAATGTTGGCTCAAGGTTTGATCTCCTTAAAATCCCGCTCAGCACAGGTCGGCTCGACATCATAGCCAAGATAGAAATAACGCCGCCAGACCTGCTGCTCTTTCGGGCGAGTCCCCGACCATGCGCTGAAGTGCAAACCTTCCGTACTGGTACACGACCGAAAACTCAGTTCATGAACGCCGAAGCGCGCGCTAAGTTCGCCGCCAGTGATTCGCAAATTATTCGGCTGCGCCGCGACCGCGATGTAAATCCTCCCGCTATCAATCTTGCCGGTTTCGAGCCGGTAGGAGGAATCGTCAGACTGCGCATTGGCATTATCACAGGGCGCCGCCAACTTCGCGATAATCTTGCCGCGGCGGATTTCCGGCTTATGCGGCTCGCCTTCCACCGGCACCCAGATGAGAGTTATCTGCCGCCCGGGCTTCAGTTCAGGGTTGCCGATCGACAAACAAAACCTGCGTTGCGAATTTGCCGCAAACAATCCGAAATCGCGGGAAACGTCGATCGCTGCGACCGGCGCCGGTTGCGCGGCAAACCCACGGCTCAGGTCCAGTGTCCAGACCAAGGCCAAGGTGGCGACTCGGACAATCGTGCAACTCCAGCAAAGTTTCAAATCCCGCTCAGTATAACATGTCTTTCGCGGCGCGGCGTAATTCGATTATACAGGTTGGTTTTAGGCGCCGGTTTGGATAAACAACAGCCATGCTGGCTATGGTTTTCGACGGTCCCGGCAAACCGCTGCGCAAAAGCGAAATCTCGACGCCGCGTCCCGGTCTCGGCCAACTTTTGATCCGCGTCCACGCCTGCGCAGTATGCCGCACCGATCTGCACATTGTCGACGGCGAATTGACTCAACCCAAGCTGCCACTCATCCCTGGCCACGAAGTCGTCGGGACGATCGCGGAACTAGGCAGCGGCGTCGACCGCTACAGGATCGGCGCGCGCGTCGGTGTCCCATGGCTCGGTTGGACCTGCGGAATCTGTTCGTTCTGCCAGAACGGTCAAGAAAACCTCTGCGACGATGCCAAATTCACCGGCTACACCCTCGACGGTGGCTACGCCGAGTACATGGTTGCCGACGAGCGTTTCTGTTTTCCGATTCCCGATGCTTACAGCGACGCCGAAGCCGCCCCGCTGCTCTGCGCCGGACTCATCGGTTATCGCAGTCTAGTCAAAGCCGGCAACGGTAAGCGGTTGGGCATTTATGGTTTCGGCGCCGCGGCGCATATCGTCGCCCAGGTGGCAAAATATCAGCAGCGCGAAATCTACGCCTTCACCCGCCCAGGCGATGAGGACGCCCAACGGTTCGCTCGAAGTCTCGGCGCCGCATGGGCCGGCGGTTCCAATGACTTGCCGCCGCACAAGCTCGATGCCGCGATCATCTTCGCCCCGGCGGGAGAATTAATTCCGCAAGCGCTGCAAGCGGTCGGCAAAGGCGGCACCGTCGTCTGCGGCGGCATCCACATGAGCGACATTCCAACTTTCCCTTATTCCCGACTCTGGCAAGAACGCACGGTCACGTCCATTGCCAACCTGACCCGCCGCGACGGCGAAGAATTTCTGATGCTGGCGCCAAAAGTCCCGGTGCGCACGGAAGTAAGCAGATATCCGTTAGAAGCCGCGAACGAGGCCCTTCACCAACTGCGCACCGGAAAACTCACTGGCGCAGCCGTGCTGTATGAATTGGACAGTTTCTTAATCATCCCGCTCATGTCTGCTCCCACTATTTGTTGCGCATGGTCGGAAAACTTTTTTTTCTGACCCACACCCACGAGCGAACACATCACGACCGCATAATTTGTATTTTGACGCTTAAAGAATTCTCGAAGCGTGCAATTGTCTGTATAATTTAATATCATTAGGAGGAACGATTGAGCGACTGGAAATATTTGAATAGATAGCTCCGGACTGCCTGTCGCCTGACATCTCAGGCTTATTCTTCACGTCTATGAGTACCGCTGTTTTCGCTTGCCACTGTGTTACGCCATCGTCTGTCGAACCATACATCGCTTCGATTGGTTAATAGTATTATGCTGATGACAGTCGAGACTTTTCGGAATCGAGTGGAAAATGACTGCAGAGGTCTCATTAGCGATTTACAGGCACTCACCGGTAGATACGGCACCGAGGAAGCGCACGCTTGGGAAAGCTCATTAGGAAAGCTTTCGCAAATTTGTAGAGCACCGTCGTTTCAACCTCTCCACCTTTATTTCGGAAGTCGCGGTAATCTGGCTTTGGAATATCAGTTGCCGGCTTCATCTGCGTGGTGTGACGTAGTGCTTCTTGGACAGCACGCCGGTCGAGCTTCGGTCGTCATTCTGGAACTGAAACATTGGATCACGCGCGGGGATAAGCCTGGATATTACAAAGGCCTCATCGAACGACAGGGGAGGCAAGAACTCCATCCGTCAGATCAAGTGCGTGGTTATACCGAGTATTGTCGCCGTTTCCATTCGGCGGTCGCAGAACACCAAGCTAACGTTGATGGCTGTGTTCTGTTTACCCGTGATTTTTGGACGGCACCATATATTGTAGAACCCAATCGTAAGCTTACCGAGGCTTACCCAATATTTACGATCGCACCGAAAGACATTGACAGGAATTTTCCAAACTTCTTTCGATCCCGTTTGACTCTTCCCAATGAATCTTTCGCAAAGGCCTTCTCAGAAGGCGTTTATTGTCAGGATCGAGGTTTTGTTTCCCAAATCGGTGCTCAAATATTAGATCCTAGGGCGAACGTATTCGAGCTTTTGGATAACCAGCGCAAGGCCTTTAGCGTATGTTGGGCAACTATCGAGAAGGGTATTTTAGAGCCGACGGGCAATACTTTGCCGAAAAAAGTCGTAGTGGTTAAAGGCCCACCCGGTTCTGGCAAATCCGTGATCGCGGCGCGCATATGGGCATCACTAGTTACTGATAACCGTCTCCCGGAAGGCGACGTCATATTTACAACGACCTCTATGAGCCAAAACAGCAATTGGTCTCATTTGTTCGACCGTGCCAGCCAGGTTGAAGCCGCTAGTGGCGTCATTAGGAAGGCGACAAGCTTTTCACCAATCACAACACAGAGACTGGGACAGCTGCGCAAAAAGCACGGCGACAATTTTCTTTCGGATGCTTCTGTATGGCGTAAAAACCTTTCGACCTTGCAAGCACTAGGCGAGGCTTTTCGAGATGGGGCACAGGACAATCAAAACTTAGTCTCGATCGTGGACGAGTCACATGCATTGATTAATCCCGAACATCCGCGAGGCCGGGGACAGTTTGGGTTTGCACCCACATTAGGACCGCAGGCATACCATATTATCCGGAGTTCACTAATCACGGTATTTTTGCTTGACCCTCTTCAAGCATTCCGTCAACGAGAAAACACCACCGTTCAAGACATTCAAACCTGGTCACGGGAGCTTGGTGTTGCAGAGATAGAGGAAGTCGATCTAGAGGGCTGTCAGTTTCGTTGTGCCGGCTCAGTAGAATTTGTTGCTTGGATTGAAGCCGTACTTAGGGGTGACGATCCGGCAGCGAATCGGTTTCTTTTCAAACGGTGGAGACCTCGATTAACTGAAGGATTGATTAACTCCGCGCCTATGCGTAATGCGCCCCCACCTTCGGCCTCTGAAGACGATCTGCCTAAAGCTGCAGAAGCCGCTGAACCATATCGCAAGCGGGCTAGCATTAGAGTAGCTGAGTCATCGGAATATGGATTAGATTTTCGAATCTATGACAATCCTGACGAGTGGGAAGCGGAATTGCGCTACCGCCACAGTGAGGGATCGAGCGTTCGAATACTCTCGACGTATTCCCGCAAATGGAAGACCGAGGGTGCTGCTGATCCTCATGCGTTGGACCCACAGCTGATGGATTTCTATGAACCGTACGTGTCGAACAACAAGACCTTATATTGGAGCAGGATCTGGAATTACGTACGACCGCTCGCGCCGATGCAGAAAAACCTTGACTTAGTTCTTCCTTTCGACGGCCTAATGACCCAATTGAGATCGATCCCCGTTGGCTTGCGCGTGGATTCGTGGATTATGCGCGAGTTTCCAGAGCTTTCTGAACTTCAACAGAATTCGGCAATGCAGCAACTGCAAGAAAACTTGCAGGCACTTAGTCCGGAGATCAAGAAGATTGCTCCCACGAAGGTCCTCGAATCCAACCTTGCGATGAACGCTGCGTTCGCCGAGTTTTGGGCTGGGCGTCTTGCCGATCCAAGGCTTTCGCTCCCGTATAAAGCGGCTGGTTTTGCCAAAGCTGGCGAGGAACTCCTCCGGGTTCTCGACGAAGTGCCCGATGATACTTCCGCGGATTGCCAGCTCATCGATCTCTGGAGCAAACAGTTGGGTCTTACGGGTTGGTATCAGTGGCGCCCCTATAACCAGCCAAGCTACACCTGAAGACCGAGACGGGTCTCTTCCTATATTCCAGCACCCAGGCTATAAAACTTTCATTATGACCGAACCAAATGTGCTGAAATTTACCTTGGCAACGGAGGACTTCGATCTTTCACTTTTGCCTATCGAGGCGCGCCAGCGCGGTACTGCACTTTTCCGAGACTCAGTAAAAGCTTATCTGACCACGGATTTTCAGGCCATCGGCGGATGGCATTCGGTCGAAGTTAGCGACCAAACTATCGAGATAAGTTGGACACCTGATCGTCAGTCGCCCGACGCTCTGGCGCAAGTCGTCGAAAAACTCAAACGCGGCGAGTACGCGGGAGCCGTCACACTATTGAGACTGTTCTTGAGCGATAAACCGACAGACGTAAACATCATGTACAATCTCGGCATGGCGCTCAGCGACATGGGACAATTGGCCGAAGCTCAGGAGCATCTGCGTACAGCCATCAATTTGGTTCCCGATTTCACCAACGCGAGGATTGCTCTCGGAGTTGCCCTGCAAAGGCAGGGGAACAGTACGGAAGCGATTGCCGTTCTCAATGAGGCGGCGAGAAGAGATCCACAAAATCCCTGGGCACAGCGGAATCTTGGCGCTTGTCTCTTCAAGGCTGGTCGGTCAGAGGAAGCGGAAAAACATCTTCGGCAGGCGGTAATGCTGGCACCAAGAGATCAGGCGGCAATGTTCGGCTTGGCCGAGGTCCTCGTCGCTTTAGGACGCACCAAAGACGCTCATGACGCGTACAAAAAAGTTATCGATCTTGATGAATACAGCAAAATCGCCGACGCTGCGCAGGATGCGTTGCGAAAGATGGCCGAACAGAGCTTCAAAAGGCTTACACCAGGAATGCCACGTCCGGACGCCGTGATGTATTGCCTTGGTGCCTTGGAAACATTTGCCAAAATGCCGCGCGCGGAAATGCAACAGATCGCTTTCGAAATCGCCGCGAAGGGACAAAGCGGTCTGGACACTAAGTGACGCCTCGCCAAAATATCAGTTGAAGAGCCTTCCGGGAAATTTCAGCGGGCTCCACCTAGTGTGCCTCATGTATGTAGCGTTCAAGTCCGTCCCCGCCCGCGCGTCGCAGAAAATCCCTGTGGGCATCGACATCGGATCGGAGGAGCACTGGGCCGCGGTCCCCCCGGGCCGTGATCGCGAAGGGCAGGATGTTCGCCGCTTCGAAGCCTTCAGCGGATCTCTGTGCGCTCTGGCCGATTGGCTGAAACAATGCGAGATCGAGACCGTGGCGATGGAGTCCACGGGCGTTTACTGGATTGCGCTCTACGAGCTGTTGGTGGAGCGGGGCTTCGAAGTGCTGCTGGTCGATGCCCGCCGAGTCAAAAATGTCCCGGGTCGCAAGACTGATGTGCTGGACTGCCAGTGGCTCCAAGAATTGCACACCTATGGATTGTTACGCGGTGCGTTTCGCCCAGCGGATCAGGTGTGTATCCTGCGCAGCTACTTGCGGCAACGCGCAATGTTGGTGGCCTATGCCTCCCATCACATCCAGCACATGCAAAAGGCTTTGGAGCAGATGAATCTTAAGCTCACCCATGTGGTCAGCGATATTACTGGGCTAACAGGCATGGGAATCATCAAGGCCATTCTCAAGGGAGAGCGCGATCCGGTCGAACTGGCGAAACTACGCGACCCGCGCTGCAAGAACTCCGAGGCAACGGTGGCCCGTGCCCTTGAAGGGCACTATCGCCAAGAGCATCTTTTTTCTCTGCAGCAAGCCGTCGAGCTCGTCGAGTTCTACCAAAAGCAAATCGCGGCCTGTGATTGCCAGATCGAGGCTTGCCTACAACAGTTCGAGGACAAGAACCCCGAGACCCCGCTGACTGCGCGCTCCCGTAAGCGCCGGCGCAGTGGGGTTGGCTTCGATGCGCGCAGCTATCTTTACCGTATGACGGGCGTTGATCTTACCCAAATCGATAGCATTGAAGCTAACACCGCTCTGACGGTCATTGGTGAGATTGGACTCGACATGAGTCGCTGGCCTACAGAAAAACACTTCGGCTCTTGGCTCGGTTTGGCTCCGGGGAGCAAGGTTTCTGGTGGCAAACGCCTGAGCGGTCGTACCAAACCTTCGGCAAACCGAGCCGCCGCCGCCCTACGTATGGCGGCCCAGTCTCTCAACCAAAGCCAGTCGGCTCTCGGCGCGTACTTCCGTCGTCTCAAAGCTCGTCTTGGTGCCCCCAAAGCCCTCACGGCGGCTGCCTACAAATTGGCCCGCATACTGTACCGCATGCTCAAGCACGGTGCCGGCTACGTCGATCAAGGAGAAGCCATTTACGAAGAACGTTACCGTGACCGGCTTTTGCGTAACCTCAAACGACGTGCTGCGGAACTTGGCTTCCAACTCACGGTGACTAGTTCAAGCACCGGCCGACAAGCGCTTACTTGAGCATAGTGGACTAGAGTTACTTGGGAGCCAGCAGTTCATGTAGGCACAAATCTTCTCCCGCAGAAGAATTTCTTTCTCTTCTCCCATCGTATCAACTCGTCAGTATTTGATCGTCGAGGTCAGGGGTGAGTGCCTGGGTCTGAGTATTGACTTAGATTTGCTCTCCACGCCTCTTACGATCTTAAGAAAGAATCGTTGGGACGGCCTCTCACCTAACTCAATGACAAAAAATTTACCAAGCAGTCTAATTTCGCCTGTCCCGGCGACGAAATAGCCCTAGCCAACAGAGCCCTATTCGTTCGCAGCCGAAGTCTGCAGTGGCTGAATTACTTCCCGCGCCAAGATCCTGACCTGGTCGCGCCAGCCTTCGAACGGTCCGCAGGGGCGCATGATGAACTTGGTCGCGCCGGCGGCGATGTAGTCTCGAACTCGTTCGCGCACTCGCTCGGGCGTGCCAAACGCGGTGAATTCGCTGATCGGCAAGTCTGCGCGCGGGCGGATGGCGCGGCCGGCGATCTCGAACGCTTTGTCGACACTGCCAGAGAAATAGAAGGGAATCAGCACGCCGAAATGATCTTCGGGAACTTGCCGGCCGGCATCGGCGGCATACCGGCGAATCGACTCGATGCCTTGGGCCACTTCGTCAGCCGAGACCGAAGAGACCAACCAGCCATCGCCCAATCGACCAGTTCGTCTTAGCGCCGCTTCGCTGCGCCCGCCGATCCAGATTGGCGGCCCCTTTTTCTGCCAGGGGCGCGGCATGATGGTGACGTCTTTCAACCGCAAAAGTGCTTGCCGGTGAAGGTCACGTTTTCTTCAGTCCACAGCCGCCGCATAAGCACGATCATTTCGTCGGTACGGCCAGCGCGGGTCTTGCTTGCTCGACACCAACGGCTTGCAAGTCTTTGGACTCTTCGCCGCCCAGACCGATAGCGGGAAACAGTCGTCCTTGCGAGAGAAAATCCAGCGTCGCGAGTTCTTTGGCGAGTACCATCGGATTGCGCGTCGGCAGCACCAACGTGCTGGTGCCGAACTTCATCTTGCGCAGCCGGCCGGCGATATAGGAGAGAAACGTGATCGGTTCGAGAGTCAAGGCCGAGGAAACCAGCCGATCGCTCACCCAGATGGAGTCGACATCGAGCGCTTCGAAGTCATCGACGAGATCGAGGACCGCCTCGGGCCGGATGTCGCGGCTCGGCCACTGGCCAAGCTGGATGCCGATGCGCACTTTCATTCGAGTGATTTATTTCTCGTAGAGCTTTTTGATAAAGCCGCTCTTGTCGAGCTCCTCGACAAAGCTCGCGTCGATGAACTCCTCCGGTTTGTGCTTATAGACGTCCGGCCGGGTTGCCGCGACGTATTCGTAACTGGTCTTCATGCCCTTGATGTTGGGGTACGGCGCCGCAATGCGATGCTTGGCAAACAGCTCCCAGGAATCTTGGGCCATAGCGTCATCGTCCAAACGCAACATTTTTTTAATCACTTTCTTGCCCAACTCCGGCTCTTGCTTGAAGCGGGCGATACCCTCGATATGGGCGCGCATGTAGCGCATGACGAAGTCGCGGTCTTGCTTGATCTGTGAGCGCGTCGTGGCGATCTCGCTCCAGGGATAGTCTACTTCTCTGAAAAAATCCCAGAGAATATGGAAACCGAGGCGCTGCGCATAAATGTAATTCGGATGGGACAAGGTCGACAACGGAATCCGTCCCTGTTGCAATGCGACAAAGCGGTCGGTGTCGCTGCCAAGCTGCAACAAAGCGAAATCCTTGTCCGGGACAAGTCCCTTTTGGCGGGCGAGGTATCTGACTAAAAAATCGCTCAGCCCACCGTAGGGCGTCACACCGATTGATTTACCTTTTATATCCTCAGTGCGCTTGATGTCCGGACGCGCCATCAAATACTGAATCACGCCCGGCATGGTATGCCCCAATATCACCATGTCCGAACCTGACAGCACCGAGTTGATCACTGTGGGAGTTGCAATGGGGGATATCTGCACGCTGCCGGAAATCAGCGCTTTGGAGGCAATGCCCGAGCCATTGACAGCGATCGGCTCAACGTCGAGGCCATACTTCTCGAAAATTTTCGCATCCTTGGTGAAATAGATGATAATGTTGCCCATGCTGATCGCGGGCACACCGACTTGAACTTTCCTCAGCCCGCGCGATTGGGCAGAGAGTGTCGATGGAAGCAACCAAGCAAACAGCAACAGCACTGGCCACATGAGCCGTGGATTCATAACTTAACCTCCGTCGGAATGCCGATCTTAAAGAGGCATTTAGTCCCGTCATTTACGGCTTGTCAATCCATGCTACCGGCGTTGACAACGGCCCGCGAATTGAATTAAGTCAGGATCATCATGTTACCGAATCTACCGAGAGAAAATCTATTGGAGCTGTGCCGGCGGATGTTCACCATTCGCCACTTCGAAGAGAATCTCGTCCTGCTGCATGACAAAGGCGTGTTCGGCGGCCACTACCATCTCTATGTCGGCCAAGAGGCCACGGGTGTGCCGGCGCTCTCGTGCCTGCGCGCCGATGACTATCTCTTCACGACGCACAGAAATCATGGCCATCTGCTCGCCCGCGGCGTCGAGCCGAAGCGGCTGTTCGCCGAAATCCTCGGCCGCGTCGACGGCTTGAACAAAGGCAAAGGCGGCTCGTTTCACTCGGTCGCGCCATCGCTGGGATTTCTCCACAGCTCCGGCGTGGTCGCCGGTATCATTCCGCTTTCGACCGGAACCGCCTACGCGGCCAAAGCGCAAAAAAACGGCCGCCTCACGGTTTGTCTGTTCGGCGACGGCTCGCTGGAAGAAGGCGCCGCGCCAGAAGCGTTCAATATCGCCTCGCTGCTGAAACTGCCCTTGCTGTTTCTCTGCGAAAACAATGGCAAGTACGGCGCCGGCCGCGCCGTCGCCGCGGCGCAGTCGAGTTCCATGGCGGCCTATCCGCTCACCGAATTGCCGAAGGCTTACAAAATCCCGGCTCAGCAGATCGATGGCATGGATGCCGGATTGGTCCACGCAACGATTAGCGAAGCGGTAGGAAAGATTCGCCGCGGCGAGGGACCGCAGTTTGTCGAAGCGCAAACCGTGCGATTTCCCGGCAGCGAGACCAACTGGCCCACCGTGCCGAAACCGACCAATACTGCGCTCGCCTGGGATGTCAGCGACGTGCCGGAAAAGGCCCGCGAGTGGTACCACAGCTGCGATCCGTTGCTGATCTATATTCGTGAACTAGTCGAAGCGAACCGCGCCAACCGCGATGAAATCGCCGCGATTGAAAGCCAAGTCAAAAGCGAAATCGCCGCCGCCGTCGACTTCGCCACCAACAGCCCCTACCCAAAACCGGAAGAGGCTGAGAGAGACTTCTTCGCCTAAGAGACAATTATGAGAGAACTAGCTTACTACGAAGCCAAATTCGAGGCCCTCGACGAGATCATGAGCGCCGACGAGCGCGTCCATCTGATCAACGGGACTTTTTTGAGCTTGAGCCCGCACCGCCATGTGTTTCAAAACTTGCAGAAAAAATTCAGCGAACGGATGTTCGCGCCGCCGATCTCCGAGCTGGGCTTCTGCGGCCTCGCCACCGGTGCGGCCATGGCGGGACTACGTCCCATTGTCGATTTGAGCACCGGTAGTTTCATCTATGAAGCATGGCCGCAGGTCGCCAACGAAGCCGCCAATGCCTACTCCATGTCCGGCGGCCAGACCCGGGTGCCGGTGGTGTTTCATCTGTTCCACGGACTGCGCGGCGGCGGCGCGGCCCAGCACTCAGGCAGCCCGCAGGCGATGCTGTGGAATGTTCCAGGATTGGAAATCGCCATTCCATCCTCGCCGCGCGACGTCAAAGGTTTGTTGAAAACCGCGGTCGCCAGTGACAACCCGACGATCTTTGTCGATCACACCCGGCTCTTGGACATCCGCGGTGAAGTTCCCGACAATGATCAAGCGATTCCTTTCGGTGTCGCCGACATAAAACGCAGCGGCAGCGATGTTACGCTGATTGCGACTTCCTACACCGTCCAAGTCGGCCTTCAAGCCGCCGGCAAACTCGCCAAGGAGGGTATCGAAGTCGAAGTCGTCGATCCGCGCACCCTGGTGCCGTTCGACCTGGCGACGATCCTGTCGTCGGTGGAGAAAACCCATCGTGTGGTGATCGCTGACGAGACCCATCAGAGCTGCGGCGTCGCCGCCGAGATCGCCGCGCGCATCGCCGAAAGCGGTTTCGACAAATTGAAAACGCGCATCCGCCGGGTCTCCACTCTCGACGTGCCGGTGCCCTACAGCCCGGGACTCGAAGCCCATATCGGGCCATCCGAGTCGCGCATCATGGACGCCGTGCGTGCCGCGCTAGCGTAAAAGAGTTTCTGGTTCTCGGTTTCGAGTTCTGAGAAGTTGTACCAACCTGCCGAATCGTTGCACGCGACCCGCGATCATTGATGGCTGCCAAGAAAGAAAACCCTAAAGAAACGATCGAGCTACTGCGCCGTATGTGGCTGATCCGCGCTTTTGAAGAAAAAGTCTCGGCGCTCTATGCCGAGCGCCAGATCGTCGGCTTGCTCCATTTAGGCATCGGCCAAGAAGCCGTCGCCGTCGGTGCCCTGAGCTTGTTGCGCAATGACGATTATGTTTATGGCGGCCACCGCTCCCATGGTCATGCCATCGCCAAAGGCGCGGACATCAATAAGCTAATGGCCGAGATCGCCGGCCGCGCCACCGGTTATTGCGGCGGCAAGGGCGGCTCCATGCATATCGTCGCCAAAGAATGCGGCTTTATCACCGCCACCGGCGTCGTCGGCGGCACCATTCCACTCGCTCTGGGGGCTGCGTTCGCCGCCAAGGAAAGAAAGAAAGGCCAAATCGCCGCGGTCTTTTTCGGCGACGGCGCCGGGCAGTCCGGATCGTTTCACGAGTCGCTCAACATCGCCAGCCTGTGGCAACTGCCGGTGATCTTTATCTGCGAAAACAACGGCTACGCCGAGTTCACGCCGCTGTCGGCGCACACCAAGATCGAGCGGCTGGCGCAGCACGCCAAGACCTATGGAATACCGGCCGACACCGTTGACGGCAATGATCTGTTCGCCGTGCGCGCGGCGATGGCCAAGGCGGTAGACAAATGCCGCGCCGGCAAAGGACCGATCTTTGTCGAGTGCCTGACCCACCGCATGCGCGGCCATTATGAGGGCGATCCAGCCAAGTACCGCGAGTTGTCACAGCTGGCCGAATGGAAGAAAAAAGATCCCATCGCCCGCGTCGCCCGCGCGCTGAAAAGTCAAAAAACGCTCGCCGACAAAGAACTCGCAGCGATGGAAAGCGAAGCCCAGGCCTTGGCTGAAAAAGCCGCGGAGTTTTCCTTAGCGTCGCCATGGCCGGCCGATGACCAGGTTGCCAGGCAAGTCACCTCTGATTGAATCTTAACGTTGACACGACTGGAACTTCTGGAACGATTGGAACCCCGGGAACATGCCCGAACAAACCTTTCTCGAAGCGATTCGCGCCGGCCTCGAAGAAGAAATGCGCCGCGATCCAACGGTCTACATTTTTGGCGAGGATGTCGCCCTCGGCGGTCCCTTCGGCGTCACTAAAGGCTTGGCCGAAACCTTCGGCGCCAACCGCACCGTCAACACACCGATTAGCGAAGCCACCGTCATGGGCCTTGCCATCGGCACGGCGACTGCCGGCCTGCGGCCGGTAATCGAGATCATGTTCATTGACTTCATCACCCTCGCAATGGATCAGTTGATCAATCACGCCGCCAAACTCCACTACATGTCCGGCGGACAATTGAAAATACCGTTGACCGTGCGCGTCCAGTGCGGCATCAGCGGCGCCATGGGCGCGCACCACTCGCAGAGCCTGGAGTCCTGGCTTGCCCATGTGCCGGGATTGAAAGTCGTCATGCCGGCGAACCCCGCCGATGCCAAGGGTTTGCTGAAAAGTGCCATCCGCGACGACAACCCGGTGGTGTTCATCGAACATCGCGGTCTCTATTGGAGCAAAGGCGAAGTATCGGCGAGTGACGAAAGCGTCGCCATCGGCAAAGCTTCCATCATGCGCGAGGGCAAGGATATCACCGTCGTCGCGCTCTCGAGCATGGTGGCACCAGCGCTGGCGGCGGCAAGAGAACTCGAAGCCCAAGGCATCTCGGTTGAGGTCATCGACCCGCGAACGATCTCACCCCTCGATATCGAGACCATCGTCAACTCAGCGAAGAAAACCGGCCGCATGATCGTCGCCCATGAAGCGGTCGAACAAGGCGGCATCGGCGCGGAAATCGTTAGCCAGGTGCAGCAAGAAGCTTTTTACTATCTCGATGGCCCGATCGTTCGTGTCGCCGCTCCCTTTGCCCCTGTGCCCGCCGGACCGACCCTGGAAAGACAGTTTTTGCCGAACCAAGAGCGGATCGTCGAAGCTTGCCACCGGGCACTGGCGCCAAGCTAGATTTACGACGAGATCTCCCGACTAACGAGGAACCTATGCCGCAGAGCTTTTGGCCAGCTTTTCTACTTCTCGCGTCGGCGCTCATTTTCACATCTCCGGTGCGGGGTCAAAACGTCGAAGATCTCCTCGATAAAATAAACCGTCTGCCCGCCAGCGAGCGCCAGCAGCGGCTCGCCGACGGCGCGCGCAAGGAAGGCGAGCTGGTCTGGTATTCGACCATGAACCGGGAGAATTCCCAGGAGCTGATCAATCTATTTCAGAGGGAGCATCCTTATGTTCAGGTGAAATTGCTCAACGGCAGCGCGGTGCAGACCATGACGCGTCTGAGTTCCGAGTACAGCGCCAAGACTTACAACTTCGACATCACCCACATCCGCGGACTGTTCTTGATGCCATTGCGCAAGCGCCAGATCATCGCGGCTTACCGTTCGCCGCAGCGCGACGCGCTGCGGCCGGGCTTCAAGGACAACGATGGCTACTTCAACGCGCTGTTTACCCAAGGCCAACTGTTTCTCGTCAACAAGAACCTGCTTAAGCCCCAGGACTATCCCAAGTCCATCGAAGATTTGTTGCTGCCGAAATGGAAAGGGCTGCTCGGTATGGACGATGAGTCCTACGATTGGATCGCCGCACTGATGGATTTCTACGGCGAGGAAAAGGGCAAACAGTTCGCCGAACGATTGGGCCGCCAGCAGTTGAATCTGCGTAAAGGCAACACCCTGCTCGGTCAATTGGTCGCTGCCGGCGAAATTCCCCTGATGGTCGACGGCTACAATCACACCGGTTATCTTTTGAAATCCAAAGGCGCGCCCATCGAACTGGTTTTTCCCGAGCCCTATGTCACCGCCAAAACTCCGACCGGAGTTTGGATCGGCGCTCGCGCGCCCCATCCACATAGCGCGGCATTGTTCGTCGATTTCTTGCTGTCGCGCCGCGGCCAGGAAGTCATGGCGGCACAGGGCCGCTGGGTGGGCCGCCAGGAAATTAAATACTTGGTCGATCCCGGAAGCCGAAAAGTACAGGTCGTCTCGCCGCTCAAATGGGGCGACCGCGCCCAGGAACTGGTGGAACTATTCGATAAATTGATTTTGCGCAAAGGCAGCTGACGGTCACCCTTGGAGGCTTAGATGATCCGCATCGATTCCGATACTCACTTCACGCCGCTCGACGCGTTCGCCGACCTGGATGAAAAATACGCCGAACAAGGGCCGCGTGTGGTCGCTCTCCCCACTGGCCGCTATCGCATCGACTATCCGGCGCGCGCGCCGTTCGTGCCGGCGCATATCAAACCGTTGCGGGTAAACGGCCGGCCCAAATCCGATTTTGAAATCGAACCGCGCTTAGCCGCCATGGCGCAGGATGGTTTCGATATGCAAGTGCTGATTCCCAACAACTCGCCTTTTTACTACGATGTCGACGCCGCCATGGGCGCCGCTGTCTGCCGCGCTTACAACCAAGCAATCTCGAGAATCCTAAAAGCCTATCCCAACAAATTCATCGGCATCGCCGCCGTACCGCTGCAAGATATTCCCAAAGCGATTATCGAAGCGGAATTCGCCGTCAAGGAGTTGGGTCTCCATTCGATCATCATTTACCAGAACATCAACGGCAAAGATTTGGATGGCGAGTTTCTCTGGCCGTTCTATGACACCGTCGAAAAACTCGGAGTGCCGCTGTCAGTGCATGGCGTCGACAGCGGTCCGCTGCTCGGTGTCGAGCGTTTTTCCCGTTACAATCTCGATGTCTGTCTAGGTTTCCCCTTCGAGGTCTTTACCGCCATCTCGGTGCTGATTTTTAGCGGCCTGCTCGACCGCTTTCCAACCCTTAAGTTCGGTTTCTTTGAAGTTGGCATTGGCTGGATTCCCTGGCTGCTCGACCGGCTGGAGATGGCCTACGACGCCCGTCCGGCGGCCCGCGAAAAGGCAACGCGACGACCGAAAGACTGTTTCGACAATTTCTACTTTTCACTAGGTTCCGAGGACTCCACATTGGCCGACGTGGTCAAACGCATTGGCAGCTTGCGCTTGATGATCGGCAGCGACTTTCCCCACCCCGACGGGACCGCGCCCAATACGATTGCTATGCTGAAAGCCCGCCCGGGTTTAACGGCTCAGGATAGAGATAATTTATTCGGCGTCACAGCAGCGCATTTCTTTGGGATTAAACAATCGCACTAACATTGGCCCCGGCCTAAGACTATTGGTCAGCTTCCTTATCGATTGCCACGCCAATCCTATGCCGCAATTCGCGCCACTGCCGCTTTCCGTGTCACTAGCGGCATGACGTTGACAACTGTGGCTGTCAACAATCCCACGATTGGCTCCCCCATCGAATGAAACTTCAACAAAGTCGGTGTCTTAAATGGTTTACGTAGAAGCGGAACCGTGGCATAGTCCTTGCTGAGACTTCGATGCAGCTTGATCAGGAGGCTCGGCATGGAACCAGCAGCAACTAAACGCTCCAATGTCATTTCTTTCGAACGAAAAGAATTTCGCGCGGTCAAGTGCGAGAAATGCGGCGCTAAGATGTTCCCCCAGTCGCTACTGCAGCCACACCTGTTTAACCATCGCCGACACGAGCGCTGGCTCACCGTTGAACTGCGCAAGCTGCAAGACACCTTCTCGCGCATGCGCGACATCGCTTAGATTAGGCTCTGCGAACTTCCCCGTAGGGGGGAAGCTCCTCCCCGGACCAACCCGTGCCGCCCCCACCGGCGCGGGTTGGTTCCCCTCCCAAAATCCGAATCACCCGCGAATTATTCGAAGAACGCCCCTTCGATCAGTTTTGGTTTGGCTGCACCTTGTTCAGAGGCACGCCCTGGAATCGCGGAACCGTCGGGATTGAGCCGCTGATCCGCCTTGTCCTGACCGGCGCCGATGCGCGCCATCACTAACGGGGTCTGGCCCGAATTGCAAAACTGATAGTAGCTGCCCGCAGGCAGCACCACCGCGTGATTCTTGGTCGCCGTCAACACAGTCTTGCCATCTCGTTCGGTGTTAAACTGCGCTGTTCCCTCCAACACTACGAAGACATGATCCTCTTTGGTATGCGCGTGCAGCGCGTTTTCACCGATGCCCGGGGCATAGCAATGAATTCTGAGCGTCATCAAATCGGTTTCCGCGAGCATGTACCGCGTATGGCCTTCGCTCACCAGTTGAGTTTTGAGTTGCACGACCTGCGCTTTTGGATCCATAACATCTCCTTCTTGATTTGCTGAGTTAAAGACGGCCGATCTTAGGCCAGACAGGACGCTTAGTGCAAGACGGCGGCGATGTTCGGTTGGTAAACGCGGGCAACTTCGGCAGATCGGTTGCAAATCTCGCCGGGCTCGGTTTAGCTGAAGTTTTTAACGGATAGACTGAGAACTTGACACCGCTATTTGCTGAAATCGTCGCGATCTGTTCCGCCATGGGCTGGGCCATCGATTCGGTGCTGGTGCGCGTCGGCCTGCGCCAATCCAACATCTTCGCCGCCATGCTGATGAGCTACGCTGTCTCTATCACTTGCGTCTGGAGCTATCTCATCGCCACGACTTCGCTGGAATTTCTAACATCTCCGGCCATGATCTACTACGTGATCAGCGGCTGCATGCAGCCGCTTTTCGCCCGCGCACTTTTCTACGAAGGCATCACCAGAATCGGTGTCGCTCGCGCCGGGCCGCTGCGCGGCATCGAGCCGCTCTTCGCCGCGGCCATCGCCTTGATCGTGTTCAATGAACAACCAGGACTGCAAGTATACGTTGGCACCGTGTTGATCGTCGCCAGCCTCTGGCTGATCTCCGGTAAGCAGGAAAAAGATAAACGTTGGCGCTATCTCGACGCGCTGTTGCCCATCGGCGCGGCCTTGATCTCGGCGATTTCGCAAACCCTGCGCAAGCAAGCGCTGCAAATCATTCCCGATCCGTTCGTCGCCGTGGCAATGGTCACTACGGTTTCGCTATTGCTCTTGTTGGGCTTCGTCTTCACCACCGGCCGGGCCCACCAATTACGTATGAACCGCAGCAGCTTTAAGTTCTTTCTCGGATCAGCGCTGGTGGCCACCACCGCCCAGGTCGCCAACTTCGTCGCCCTGGGCCGCGGCCAAATGTCGGTGATCATCCCTCTGCTCAATACCACGCCGCTATTCACGGTATTTTTTAGCGCGGTGTTCCTACGTAAAGTGGAAACCGTTAACCTGCGCACCATTGGCGGGGCGGTCCTGA
>CAWFJP010000012.1:0-154978 GCA_963816145.1 uncultured delta proteobacterium | reverse complement strand
TGGTCGGTGGCGTCGTGCTGATCACCAGCCGTTGAGCGCTCGCGATGGCGGAGCGCCGGAGCCGCGATTTGTCACAAGAAGAATCAAAATATAGTTCGCAGCTTTACATGCGTGCTCGGCTAAAAGCCCGGTCATGCGTAAATGGCGAAAAGTTTTTTTGCGCGAATCGATCTGTTCTCGACAAACAGCAAATTCCTCGGTCACCATCGTGACCAAACTTAACAACCCCAACGGCCAATCTTCGTCCGTGAATAGTTTCCTGCGCCACACAGCTGCAACTGGACTTGATGCGGCTTTTTGCATACTTTTGGACTACCATACTTTGCGACTTCGCCAGACTTTCAATGGCCATTGACCGATAATGAATATTCGGAGGAGAACCCGATGACGACATTTTCGAGCGAATCAATCGATAAACTCAGAGGCGCACTCACGGGCCGCGTTTTGAGCCCCGATGACAACGGTTACGATGAAGCACGGCAGATTTGGAATGCCATGATCGACCGGCGTCCCGCAGTCATTGTGCAGCCAGCGGATAGCGACGACGTCGCGCCGACCATCAAGTTTGCGCGGGAAAACACGCTAGAAATTTCGGTTCGGGGCGCAGGGCATAACATTGCCGGCAACGCCCTCTGCAATGACGGCGTAACGATCGATTTCTCGAACATGAAGCGAGTCCGAGTAGATGCCGGTAAAAAACTCGCCTACGTCGAGCCCGGCGCCACGCTCGCTGATTTTGATGGTGCGACCCAGCTGCATGGTTTGGCTACGCCGGTGGGTATCAACTCGACGACCGGTATCGCCGGTTTGACCCTCGGCGGCGGCTTCGGCTGGCTGACCCGCAAATACGGTCTGACCGTGGACAATCTGGTCGCGGCGGAAGTGGTCACTGCGGACGGCAAAAAGATACGGGCGAGCGAGCAGGACGACGCCGAGCTTTTCTGGGCATTGCGAGGCGGCGGCGGCAATTTCGGCGTGGTCACCCAGTTCGAATTCGCGCTTCATCCGGTGGGGCCGGAAGTACTCGCGGGTTTGATCGTTTTTCCGTTTGTCCAAGCAAAGCAGGTTCTGACCCAGTATCGCCAGCTTGCCATCTCAGCGCCTGAAGACCTTAGCGTATGGGTCGTGCTGCGCCAGGCTCCGCCGCTGCCCTTTCTCCCTCAAAACGTGCACGGCAAAGAAGTTGTCGTGCTACCGATTTTCTACGCAGGCAAGGTTGCAGAAGGCCAGAAGTGGATCGAGCGGCTTCGTGCTTTCGGCAATCCTCACGGCGAGCATATCGGCGCCCAGCCTTACACTGAGTGGCAGAAGGCCTTCGATCCTCTGCTCGCGCCTGGCGCCAGAAACTATTGGAAGTCGCATAACTTCACCGAGCTTGGCGACGGTGCGTTAAATTCCATCATCGAATACGCCGGCAAACTGCCCTCGCCCCAGTGCGAGATCTTCGTCGGTCATATCGCCGGCGCTGCCAATCGTGTGGCGCCCAACGCCATGGCTTACGCGCACCGAGACGCCCAGTTCGTCATGAACGTGCACGGACGATGGGACACCGCGGCACAGGATACGAGTTGCATCGAATGGGCGCGCGCTTTTTTTAAGGCGAGTGCGCCTTACGCTTCGGCAGGCGCTTACGTGAATTTTATGACCGAAGAGGAAAGCAGCCGAGTCGCTGCTGCTTACGGTTCAAACTATGATCGTCTCGTCCAGTTAAAGAAACGCTACGATCCGGAGAATGTCTTTCATTATAATCAGAACATTAAACCGTAGAACGCCGCGGTCTAAGGATCTGGTGATTTGTCGGGCTCGTATCACGGTCTTAAGCGGATCGCACGAAATGGTGGCCGGGTGCGCTGAATGGCATCTGAGTTAAATAACCGTTCGCGTGACGCCTCAGTCCAGTCGCCCGCGCGTCAAGACTCGATCACCACGGCCCTGCTTACGCTTCTCGCGCTAATAGCCTTCGCCGCCAATTCTATCTTTGCTCGGCTTGCATTGAGCGGTCCGAGCATCGACCCCGCCAGCTACACCACAGTGCGCTTGCTGACTGGAGCTGTAACTTTATGGCTCATCGACTACACGCGGCGACGCGAAACGTTAACGCGAGCTGAGAGTTCCTGGACTTCCGCGGCAATGCTGTTCCTGTACGCCGCGTCGTTCTCCTTCGCCTACGTCAGCTTGACCACTGGAACGGGCGCATTAATCCTCTTCGCCGCGGTGCAGGTCACCATGATCGGGCTCGGCCTTTACGCTGGGGAACATCCCTCGGTGCTCCACTGGTTCGGTCTCCTGATTGCCATCTCCGGTCTGGTCTTTCTGGTCTCGCCGGGTGTCACCGCGCCCTCTGGGCTCGGCTCGCTTCTGATGGGCACCGCGGGCGCGAGCTGGGGCATCTACTCCATCCTTGGGCGCCGCGTCGCCGATCCTCTGCGCGCCACCGCCGGAAATTTTCTCAGAACAGTTCCTTTAGCTTTAGTTGTCCTGTTACTCTGGTCGCCTTCCGTCGCGATCACTGCGGAGGGTGTTCTTTGGGCTGCTTTATCGGGCTCGATAACATCCGCGGTCGGCTATGTCATTTGGTACGCGGTGTTGCCTCAACTGGCCGCCACCGTGGCCGCGACCTTACAACTCTCGGTCCCGGCACTGGCAGCGTTCGGTGGCGTGTTTTTCTTATCCGAACGAATTACCCTGCGCTTGATCCTATCGGGCACACTGATAATCGTCGGCGTTGGTCTGGCCATCGTCAGTCGAAAGAAATAAATTCATCGCGGTCGCCTCGGCCGCGATATTGAACGCTGTTAAAGCGCTGCGAGCCCTATCTATTAATTCCATTTCACCGCTCCTTGACCGCTGTATAGATATACTGATAGCAAGAGGTGAATTTCGTGTTCCGTGATATTTACGGCTAAGGAGATCAGTCCCATGGAGAGCCGCGAGTTCGCCAAAGCGATCGAAAAACAGGTCGCCGATTTTTGCAAAGCCCTCGACGTCAAACTGCCGGCCTATTGCTTCATCCCGCTCACTACGGATGAAATGCGCATCAAAGTTATGCAGAGCCGGCTGTTCAATGAAATCCGCGCCGGCGAGATCTTCGGCGGCTGGCTGAAAAGCACACCGGAACTGGACGTCAAGAAAACCCTCGCCAATGCGACCCACGAAGAATACGAACACGCCGTCTTCCTGGAAGAAGCGCTGCGCAGTAAAGGCGCCACGCCGTACGACTACCAGCCGCTGCCGGCGCAGATGGCGATGTTTAACGCCTTCGAAGGTTTGACCGACACCGTGGAAAGAATCGCCGCTTTTCCCATGGCCGGCGAAGGCGTCGCCGACTATCTCATCGCCAAAAGCCTAAAGGCCGGAACCGTGCCCAGCTGGGTCACCGCGCCGTATCAGAAAATCCACGAAGACGAAGAAGAACATGGCAACTACCCGTTCGAGATCCTCGTCAAATATGCGACGACGGCGGAGAAACAAGAAAAAGCCGCCCGCGCCGTGGCGATGAGCTTAGTGCTACGCCGGGCTTATTTCGACAACCTCGATCGGTGGGTGTTTGAAAACAAAAGTTACTAACAACGACGGTCAACCGAACGATTACCGCGCATACAACGATTTGATAAACCCGTTCTTGTCCAGTTCGGTCACGAAGCTGGCGTCGGCGAACTCTTCCGGCTTGTGTTTCCAGACATCCTTATTGTTCGCGCCGACATATTCGAAGCTCACCTTCATCCCCGGCAGGTTCGGATAGGGCGCGGGGATAAAAGCTTTGGAGTAAATGTCGTAAGCTTCGGCGACCAAGTCGTCCTCGTCCATGCGTAAGGTCTTTTTGATCACCCGCTTGCTGAACTCGGGGTCTTTCTTGAACAAAGCGATGCCTTCCAAATGCGCTTTCATATACTGGGTTACCAGCTCGCGGTCTTTCCTAATCGTGTCCCGGCGCGTGGTGATTTCCATCCAGGGATAATCGATCTCTTTGGCCGAGTCCCAGAGCATTTGAAATCCCATGCGGCGCGCCCGGCCGTACCCGGGATGTGACATGGCCGATGCGTCGACAGAGCCGGCGCGCAGCGCGGTCAAGCGCTCGGCGTCGCCGCCCATGACGATCAGCGTCAAATCACGATCCGGATTGAGCCCTTTTTTGCGCGCAATGGTGCGGACGAGAAAATCGGTCAATGATCCGAGGCTCGACACGCCGATCTTCTTGCCCTTCAAATCCTCGACCCGTTTGATCTCCGGCTTCACCATCATGGCGTGGACCACGCCCGGCATCGTATGGGCAAGGATCTGCATATCGGCGCCGGCAAGATTCGCCGCGATGACCGTCGGCGTGGCGATCGGAATGATGTCGATGCCGCCGCTGATCAGCGCCTTCGAACCAATCCCCGAGCCGTTAACCGTGATCACTTCGGCGTCGAGGCCATGCTTCTCATAAAGTTTTCCCTCCTTGGCAATGAAGATGATGATGTTGGCGACGCCCACCGATGGCACGCCGACGCGGACTTTTTTCAGCGGTTTGTTTTGACCGTATGCGGCGCCAGCGAATGCGAAAACCAAAATCGCCACAGCAGACAGGGAAACGGACTTTAAGCGAAGCATGGACGCACCTCGAATTCGAACAATTGGAACGTTTGGAACCGTTGGAACGACTGGAACAATGTAGTTCAAATCATCTGCATAATCACGTCAACTAACGCCGGCCGCTTTTCTTCTTTGATCACTTTAATCGCACGCTCCACCGCCGGGCGTATCTGCTCCGGTTCGGTGATCGGACCCTCGCCGTGAACACTGAAGGTGCGCGCCAGATTGGCAAAATCTACCGGCGGCTTGCCCATCTCCATGCCGATGAGCTTGTTTTCCACCGGCCGGCCGCGGTGAATCGCAACTTTTTCCTGATGCTCGACGTCATTGTAGTAAACCCGATTGTTGGTCATTACCGTCAAGAGCGGCACGCCCATGTTGGCCGCTGTCCACAGGGAACTCGGCGTGTAGAGCATCTCGCCATCGCGCTGCAGATTGACGCAGATCTTGCCGGTGCCGCGATAGGGCAGCGACGCGCCGACCGACGCAGCCGGGCCGTAGCCCAGACCGCCGCCGCCGTAGCCGCCGAGAAACAGCCCCGGTTTGTCCCAGGTCCAGAGCCGGCTCGGCCAGCCGCGAAAAGCGCCGGCGACCAAAAGCCAGTCTTCCTTTTTCAAAGCTTCCCAAATTTCCCAGGCCAGGCGCGGCGGTGAGATCGGTTTTTCGTCCCACCGTTTCTTGAGATCGGCTTGCCAGCGCGCATGAACTTCTTCGTGCTGGGCGGCCAGCGTCTTGCGCCGGTCTTCGACCACGCTCTTGGAAAACTTTCCCTGCTTCCGGATTTCTTCGGCGAGAGCGGGCAGAAACACTCTGGTGTTGGCGACGATCGGCACGTCCACCGGCGCCAATTCCTGAAAATCGCTCGTCCAGCTCCGCACCACGATATCTTTGAGCGTGACGTTGATCACCTTGCAGCCGGGTTTGGTCGCGGGAACGTTGGCGTGCGTGTTCGGATCCGAGTGCACCAGCGCGCCGTAGAGATCGGTCATGTCCAAGCCCATGATGACATCGGCGTTGGCGATCAACTCGCGATTTTTGCCGGTGAGATTCAAGGAATGGGTGTTGGGAAAATTCAAGCGCGCGCCGAAATCGATCACCGGAATCGACAGCAGATCGGCAAGCGCGACCAGGCTTATCACCGCGTCGTTGTTACGCCCAACATAGTCGGCCAGGATCACCGGATTTTGCGCCGTCGCCAATAACTGCGCCGCTTCCTTGATCGCGTCGTAGTCCGCTTGCAGCGGCGCCGGCGGCCGGAAACGGCTCGGATCGGGCAGCGGAATTTCCTTTTCGATGGCGGCCTCCTGATCGCTCACGTCGAAGCAGAGATAGACCGGCCCGCCGGGATCGCTCATGGCGATGCGATAGCCGCGCATGATCGAGGAGGGAAACGCCTCGACGCCCACCGGCTGATCGTCCCACTTGACGAAGTCGCGCACCAGGTTGCCCTGCACCTGCGCGGTGTGAATCCAATCGATCCAGGGACGCCGCTTGCTCGAATTCATCGGTCCCGTTCCGCCCATGACCATCACCGGCGTATGATCGCACCAGGCGTTGTAGATCGCCATGGAAGCATGCTGCAGACCGACCACGTTGTGGACAATCGCCGGCATGATTTTGCCGGTCGCCTTGGCGTAGCCATGCGCCACCGCTACGGCGATCTCCTCGTGGCAGCAGAGGACCATCTCGGGATTGGGCGTGCGGCCGCTTTCGTAATTGACCAGGGAGTCGTGGATGCCGCGAAAGCTCGAACCGGGGTTGAGCGCGACATATTCGATGCCAAGAACTTTGAGCAGATCGACGACCAGGTCGGAACCGTAACGTGCGGGCATAAAACCTCCAGGTACCTGTATTTTATCTATTCAAATCAACGCCAAAAAAATGGCGCGCTAGCAGACTTGGAGTCGTCCGTCAGCGCGCCATTTAAGTCATCGCGACAATGCCGTTTTAATGAACGGCAGGATGCGGGATATCGATTTTGTAAAGTTCTTTCACATTGGTGTAGACCAACTTCTTGCGGATGTCCGCCGGCAAGTGGCCCAAATCGCGGTCGATATATTTCTTCGATTCCGGCCAGGTGGAATTGCCGTGCGGATAGTCGTTCGACCACATGCAGTTGTCCTGACCCCACCACTCGAAGTTGTGGCCGGCCACGGTGTCACGGAAGAACGTGCCGAAGATCTGCGTTTTGAAATATTCGCTCGGGTTCTTCGTGAACGGCGGCGGATTCACTTTCTTGAAGCGGTTATAATAATAATCCCACTGCTGCATCATGAACGGCATCCAGCCGATCTCGTTCTCGACGCTGACGAACTTCAATCCAGGATAACGATCGAGCACACCGTAGAAAATCAATTCAAAAAAGTCGTCGATGATTTCTTTGAGCTTGAGGTTTACGCTGCCGCGGTAGGCTTCCACACCGGTGCGTTTGTTCCCGAAGACCGTCTGCTTGTGGTAGCCATGACCGGTGAGGATATGCAGATGCACCGGCATATTGAGATCCTGCGAAGCGGCCCAGAATTTATTGTAGTGATCGGAATGCAGCGGCAAATCCGGATGGGGCGCCTGCCAGATCAGCGAACCGCGCATACCCGCTTTGGCACACCGTTCCAATTCTTTCACCGCCACATCGATGTCATACACCGCGATCGCCGCGATGCCGAGCAGCCGCTTGGGTGAACTGTTGCAGTAGTCGATCAACCAATCATTGTAGGCTTGGAACGTGACTTCCTGCAGTTTGGCGTCGTCCATGGCGTACTGGGGTAGCAGATAGGTCGGATAGAGCACTTCGGCGGAGAGCCCATCGGTCTCCATCTCTTTGATCCGTTGCGTCGGGTCCGAGCCACCGGGATGAGTCTGAAAACTGCTACCGACCTGAAGCTTAGGGAATCGTGGCACTTGGTCTTTGAACGCCTTGGGTGCGCGCTCGGCGATGATGTCCGACGGCTCCATTACGTGAGAGTCAGACGAGATAATAACTTCGAATCCTGCATCGTTGCCAGCCATTTTGTCTTCCTCCTTGGGCTGAATCTAAGAACTTGGGCAATTGCCTATACCCGAAGGTCTACCACCATCGCCATTGAAGCGTCAAGATTAACCACCGGCGGCAAATTTATGCCGATGGCATGAAATTACTTGTGACCAAGCGCCGGTGACGATTTCTCAAAAAAAGAGGCACCCTACGGCGCCTCTTTCATTTACTCCCGAGTCAAGACTACTTCGGTTGCGACACCAAGCGCAGGTAGGGCCTCAAAGCTTTCCACCCTTGGGGATATTTTTTCTTAGCCTCTTCGTCGGAAACCGAGGTCACGATGATAACATCGTCGCCCTGTTTCCAGTTAACCGGCGTCGCCACTTGGTGCTTCGAAGTAAGCTGCATCGCGTCCAACACCCGCAGGACCTCGTCAAAGTTACGCCCGGTCGTCATCGGGTAGGTCAGCATGAGTTTGATCTTTTTATCTGGCCCGACGACGAAGACCGAACGCACGGTTTGGTTATCTGCCGCGGTACGTCCCGCGGAACTGCCGGGGGTATCGGGGTGAATCATGTCGTACAACTTCGCCACTTTTAGATCGGAATCGCCGATGATCGGATAGTTCACCGCATGGCCTTGGGTTTCCTCGATGTCTTTGGCCCATTTCTTATGATCGGTCACCGGATCGATGCTCAGTCCGATCACTTTGGTGTTACGCTTGTCGAATTCGCCTTTGAGGCGCGCCATGTAACCCAGCTCGGTGGTGCACACCGGCGTAAAATCCTTGGGATGTGAAAACAAAATCGCCCAGCCATTGCCGATCCATTCGTGAAAATTAATCGTTCCTTCGGTTGTCTCTGCGGTAAAGTTCGGTGCCTCTTCGTTAATATGAAGTCCCATCGTCAATTCCTCCTTCTAAAATTGGTATCGTTAATTTATGCTTCTCCTCACCTTCAACACCTGGCCAATGACTATCAGATCGAAACACTAAATCAATTGGGCCTGCCCTAAATTGCGCCAGCGTGCCAGTTAGAACAATCCTTCCTTCTCCAGTTTCCTCACCACCCGATCGTCGATTATGTCATCGACTTTAAGCTTGCGAATCGGCTCGCTGGTACGACCGAGGAGGTGGACGACGTTGCGCAAACCATCGGCATTGGGATAGATGCGCTTTTCAAAAAGCACCCGCATCATTTCATAACCGGCCTGGGCATCTTCAATTTTCGCGAGCCGGAGCTCTTTCATCAGGGATTTCGTCACGAAATTCTTATTGGCTGGATTGTTAACGAAAGCGATCGCCTCCACTATCGCCCGCAGCGATCGTTCCGGTAGTTCGGGAGTCTTATCGATCAAGCTACGCTTCGCCATGACGCCCAAGCCCTGATACGGAATGCCCAATTTTATCAGGTCGGCCATGATACGATATCCTTGGCGCTCCAACTGCGCGCCGTAAGAGTAGCTCAGATATCCGCCGTCGATAACGTTCTGCGCGATGGCCTGTGCTTGCACCGACTGGTCGCCCAGGATGCGAAACTGAATCTTGTCGCGATCGGGATCGAGCCCCCAGTGCTCGAAGGCGAGCATGGTGAACATCCAAACGCCACCGCCGATGCTCTGCACGCCGATCCGTTTGCCCTTGAGGTCCGCCGGCGAACGGATGCTCGGATTAACTACAAACGCGCCGTCGAGCTTGTTGATTAGACCAGCAATGAAGGCGAGATCGAGTCCGCCAGCCATCGCCCCAATCGAAGTGCCGGTAGCGGATCCAACATGAAATTGTGTCTCCCCGCCGGCGAGCGCCGACATGCCCACCTGGGCGTTGCGCACATTGACAATGGTCGGGTCGATACCATGCTTCTGAAAAATCCCCGCGTCCCGTGCCACCCAGAGAATGCCGCTGCGCTCGTTGAGTCCGCCGAAGGTAAAGACCGCTTTGTACGGCGCTGCTGCCGAAGCGGCAAAAATGGCCGATGTTTCATCGGATCCACAACGCTGTTAGTCAAAACCAAAAGACACAGCACATTCAGTAACCGGCCAAATGTCATACGCACCTCAATTCACCTAGTTATAGCTTTTTCAGGCTTGTATCGTCAATTAAGCTCTTTCAGCTCCGCCTCAGCTCTTTCCAACCACAATCCCATTTCCATCTCGCGCATCATCGCGACGCCGTTGGCGAGATGCGTCCTCGCTTGCTGTCGGTTACCGGCCGCCGATACAGTTTCCCAGGCCAACGTGGCAATGCGCGATGAGCGGGCGCATGCCGAGTTCTTCAGCGAGAGCGAGAGCTTGGCGATAGTGGTCTTCCGCCTTGCCGATATCAAGGGGATCTTCGCGCGCTGCGATCTCCCCAAGGAGCCGAAGAGTGTACGCCTCGTGTCCTCGCTCTTTGTGATGACGGGCGAGACCCAAGGCGCGCTGTGCGGCGGCATGGGCATCCGCTTCCCGCCCGGCCAGCAGATAGGCTTCGCTCAGCCAGATGGACCGCAGCGATTGGCCTTCATTGACCGTGACCATGACGGGGCGCTCGGCGGCCTCCTCCAGGAGGGAAATTGCCTCAGCAGCTGCGCCCGGAGAGCGCATAGGCGTAGCCTAGAGTGGAACTCACTGTGTGAAAGAGAGGCGGACTGTCCACTCCCTGACAGACCTCCAGGGCGTGCTCGAGTGCGAGAGTTGCCTGGTGATGATCCCCCCGCCTGAGGTGCAGATGACCCAACCCTCGATGCGTCACGGTAACGCTGAAGGGATGGCCGACCGCCTCCGCTATCTGGATTGCCTCAATGCCACGGGCGATGGCTTCGACAAACTCCCCACGCTCGGCCAGCGCAAAGGCTAACGAGATACGCGAGTTCGCGAAGGGAAGGCCGAACCCACCAAGGCGCTCACGAACCACTGGGCTGTCAATGGGTGCCAGGTTGCGCCGTCAGCACCTCTACTGCTTTAGGATAATTGCCCAAGCAGTAGTAAGTCAGTCCCAGAATATTAGTTGTCAGAACCTCCAGACCGTAGTCGTCTAGGGTTCTGGCCATTCCGATGGCACGTTCACAGGCCGTGACGGCTTGTTCGTACTCACCCTGCGTTCAAGAGCATTCTCGCTATGAACGCATTAACCCGCGCCAACCGGCGTTGATCTCCTAGAGCATTTGCCAGAGCTTCGGCTGCGCGCAGGTGTTCAAGAACCCTCTCGCGTTCCCCGAGCGCCCCCAGCGAAACACGCATGCTGAAATGAAGGTCGATGGCCTGTTCGCGCATCTCGCGATCGTCAGCCAGATGCCCTAGAGCAGTTAGCGCTTGCTCGAAATACGATGCTGCTTCTCGAATCGCCGAGCGGGCATCGGCCTTGGTGCCGGCCTGCCGGAGATAAGTCAGCGCCTTTCCCCATACCTCTCCCCGCGCTGCGTGATGCGCGAGCCGCTCGACCTGCTCTGATCAGCCGATCCGGATATAGCGTCTCGATGGCTTCCACGATCCGCGCGTGCAGCGCGCGCTGGCGCTCGTGGAGAAGGCTTCCGTACGCCACCTCGTGTGTGAGCGCGTGCTTGAAAGTGTATTCCAGATCGGGAAACAGACTGGTCTCGTAAAGGAACTCCGCTGCTTGGAGGTGGGTAAGGCCGCGACGGAGTTCCTCGTCAGATAACTCGGCGATGGCCTGCAGGAGGGAGAACGGAACATCCTTGCCGATGACCGCGGCTGATTGCAGGAGCTGCTTTTCCTGGGGCGGCAGCCGGTCAATGCGCGCGGCCAGCACGGCTTGAACCGTCGCCGGCACCTGGGTGCTCTCCACCTTTTTCTCCAGATGATAATTCCCTCGCTCACCCGCCAGAACTTTTGTCTCCACCAGTGTCCGGACGCTCTCCTCCAAGAAGAAAGGGTTCCCCTCTGTTCGTTCGATCAAAAGCTGCTTGAGGGATTGAAGTCCGTGGTCGTTGCCCAGAATTGAATTGAGAATTTCCCCCGCGCTTTCAGGCGGCAGCGGATCAAGCCGCAGTTGGGTGTAGTAAGTCTTGTTGGCCCAACCATGCTGGTATTCTGGACGATAGTTGACCAGGAGGAGCAGCCTGCTCGTCGGCAGACTTTCCACCAAGCTCTCCAGCATCGCCTGGGTCTCGGAATCGATCCAGTGCAGATCCTCGAATAGCAGAATCAGCGGCTGGACCTGGCTCTCTCGAAGCAGCAGCCGCTTGACCGCGCCAAGGGTCAGCTGACGGCGTTGGGAAGGATCGAGTGCCTGCCACGTCGGATCGTCAACCGGCACATCTAATAGTGCCAGGAAGGCCGGTAGCGTGGACTCCAGAGATTTATCCAGCGTGAGCAGCTTGCCGGTCACCTTCTCGCGGATTTCGCGCTGATCGTCGCGATCCTGAATCTTAAAGTAGGCTTTGAGGAGATCGATGACCGGCAGATAGGGTGTGGCTTTTCCGTATGAAACTGACCCGCTTTCGACGATCAACCATCCTTGCGTCCGATGTGAATGAGTGAACTCGAAGAACAGCCGTGACTTACCCAGACCAGGTTCTCCTACGACACCGACCACCTGACCATGGTCTGACCGTGCTTGTTCAAGCGCTTTTCGAAGCTGCTCGGTTTCACCATCGCGTCCGACAAAGCGAGTCAATCCTCGCGCGGCGGCCGCTTGCAGACGAGAGCGCGCGGCTCCAACTCCGGTAACTTCATAAACTTCCACCGGCTCAGTTAATCCCTTGACGCTGACCGGGCCGAGTGGCTTCACCTGCACGTAGCCTTCGGCCAAGCGCAGAGCGTCCGGCGTCATCAAAACCGATCCCGGCGTCGCCATCTGTTCCATGCGCGAAGCCAAATGCACGGTCTGGCCGATCGCCGTGTAGTCCATCTTCAAGTCGTTGCCGATCGCTCCGACCACCACTTCTCCGGAATTCAAACCCACTCTGATTTGAATCGGCACACCTTCGGTCCGCCGCACTCCGTCGGCGTAGCGATTCACCGACTCCTGCATTCTGAGCGCCGCATAGCAAGCGCGCACCGCGTGATCTTCGTGCGCAAGCGGCGCGCCGAACAGCGCCATGATGCCGTCACCCATTAAATTGCTGACCGTCCCCTCATAGCGGTGCACCGCTTCCATCATGTGCTCGATCACCGGATCAAGCAGCTTGCGCGCCTCTTCAGGATCGCGATCCGCGAGCAGTTCCATCGAGCCTTTCATGTCGGCAAACAAGCACCGTGACCTGCTTGCGCTCGCCTTCGAGCGCGCTCTTGGAGGTGAGGATCTTTTCGGCGAGGTGCTTGGGAGTATATGCTTCGGGTGAAGCAAACTTGGCGGAAGTCGCCGCTTGAACGAGCGACGAACCGCACTGGCCGCAGAATTTATTTCCCAGAGGATTCGCAGCTGCACAAGAAGCGCAGATGGATTCCAGCCGCGCACCGCACTCGCCGCAGAACTTTACACCGGCAGGATTGTCATGCTGGCAGCGCGGACAGTTCACGTTGGCGTCTCGTCTAGCTAACTTATGGCCAGGGGTCGCGAAACCTCGTTCAAATGTAGAGTTCTTGTACTCCTGCGCCAGCGCGCTTTGCAAGTGAAGAAAGCTTGGATGGCTCGCTGCGAAAAAACGCTTGACGCCGTTACCGTCAGTGGGGCTATGATGGGTCCGTTACAGTTCTTCGGCAGGCATCGATAGGAGGGAGCATGGAATCACGTTGGTCCCGTCGTCAGTTTCTCAAGACAACTACAGCCGCGGTCGTGCTGGGGGCTGCGGAAACAGCCCTGGCCGCCGCTAAGCTCGCTGCCGAAACGCCGCCTCGGCAAAACCGGTGCAATGGTTTCCTGCATTGGTTTCGGCTCCGGCACCCGGTTCTGCTCCATCGAAAACGAAGATGCTGCGCAAACCCTGCTCGAACGGGCTTTCACTTTCGGCATCAATTATTTCGATACCGCCGGCTCCTACACGAGGCGCGGTATCGAACGACTGAGCGAAAAACGCCTCGGCGATTTTATCAAGCCGCGCCGCAAAGACATTTTTCTTGCCACTAAGATCGATCCGCGAGACCGCGACGGCGCGCTGCGTTCGGTCGAGACAAGTCTAAAATTCTTGCAAACCGACTACATCGACTTGATCCAGATCCATAGCTTGAGCAATCTCGACGATCTCGAGCGCATCGCCAGTGCCGGCGGCGTGCTCAATGCCGTCCGAGAATTGCGCGAGCAAAAGGTCGCCCGTTTCATAGGAATTACCGGCCACAACGACGGCGCCGCCATGGCGGAGGCGCTGCGCCGCTACGATTTCGACACGGTCTTGATGGCGCTCAATGCGGCCCAATCGGCCAATCCGATCGCCCAGCGCAGGATGGAGCCGATCCCGGCGTTCGAGAGCGCCGCTTTGCCGGTGGCGTTGCAAAAGAACATGGGAATCTTATCCATGAAAGTGATGGGTCAAGGCATGCTCGTCGGCAGCGGCACCGGCCGCGCCTCCGCCGCCGCGCTTTTGCAATTCAATTTAAGCCAGCCCGTCGCCAGCGTCATCATCGGCTGCGAGCAATTGGCGCCGCTGGAGCAAAACGTTCAAGCCGCCTTGAGTTTTACCCCGCTCGGCGAAACCGGCAAGCAGAAATTGCAAGAACAAGTCGCGCCGTCGCGCTCAGCTTGGGAAAAATTCTTGCGCGCGCATGAGGATTCGATAACAGTTTGAGAGCGACGCCACAGTCGCGCGAAACCATGCGGCTGGTGGCCCAGAAAAGTTATCGGCGCCAATCGATTGCGGCAAATTATTTTAAGGTAAGCTCGGGTCTAGCGGCGTCAGGCTTTGGGAGCCGCCCAGCGGACTTTGCCTTCGGCGATCTCGCGCAGGGCGATCACGATATCCCGGTTGTCCGATTCGATGAGTGGTTTAGCGCCCTTGAGAAGTTGCCGGGCTCGTTTCGAGGCGAGCTGGACAAGGATAAAGCGACTGGGAATTTTTTCTAAACAATCTTCGACAGTGATTCTTGCCATAGATCACTCTAGTCCCCAAGCTGCGATAACACAAGGCGGCGCAACCGGACCGTATTGCCCGCCATGTTTTAGCCGGCATGTTTGCGACGGTGGCTGGCGCATGATAGGCGGATGATAACTCTCAGAACGTGGCTCCGGGACGGCAAGCGAGCGGCAAGAGCAATGGTCGCGAAAAGGAAATAAGTTAACGTGAGGTAACTGTGAAGCGAACGCGAACAGTGTTTTTGGCGGTGTTGCTAACGCAGCTTGGCTTTCCAGCTTCATCTTGGGGGCAGGTTTCGTTCTACGAGGGCAAAACCATCAGAATCGTTGTCGGCACGGCCAGCGGCGGCACCATCGACGCGGCTAGGTTTATCGCCCAACACCTTGGCAAATACATTGCCGGCAATCCATCGGTGATCGTGCAAAGCATGCCCGGCGGCGCTCACATCGTCGCCACCAATTACGTTTTCAATGTGGCAAAACCCGACGGTCTGACTTTGTTGGCCGCCAATCCGAACGTCGCTATCGCACAGTTGATCAAAGTTGAAGGGGTTCGTTTCGATGTCAGAGGCTTTGAGTGGCTCGGTTCGTCGGGAGCGGACGGCGTGGTCATGACGATCCGCTCGGATTTGCCGTACAACAGCTTTGAAGAAATGCGCAATAGCGGTCAGGAACTGAAGGTCGGCAGCACCGGGCCCGGTTCCAACGCGCATGATTTCCCGTTGCTGCTCAAGGAATTCGCCGCTGCGAACTTTAGGTTCGTCTCCGGCTACCCAGCCAGCACCGATATCCTCCTGGCCATCGAGCGCAAGGAGGTGGACGTGTGGGCGGCCTTCGCTGCAGCGGTTCGTCCCGTCGTCCAACGCGGCTTGGTTCGGCCGCTAGTCCGGGCAAGGGTCCCGACGCCCGGATTCGATCAACTCCCGGTTGACGAAACCCTGACTAGTGATCCCATAGGCAAAGCGCTCATGTCGATCAAGACGGCGCCACTTGCCATGGGTCGCGCCATCGCCGCTACCCCCGGTACGCCAGCAGAGCGTGTGGCGATCCTGCGCGAGGCCCTTGCCAAGGTCCTCGCCGATCCCGAAGTCGGCGCGCTAGGACGCAAAGCTCAAATGGATTTGCGGCATATTGCCGCGGCAGAAATCCGTAAAGGCATGAGCGCTATCTTGAACCAATCGCCGCAGACGGAAAAGGAAATGGTCAAGTACCTAAAATTTTGAGGCGCGCTTGCGCGCGTAGCCACCTTAGGAGCGACGTATCAAACAGCGCTCGACGGTTACGACTTCTTCCCGGAATCCGCTGCATCTAGGATGGCGATGAATTCAGCCATATCGGCGATGGTTTCCATCAGCATCAGGTCGCCGATGGTAATGTTTACACCGAAGGATTTGACCACGCGGTTAAGAATTTGCGTCGCCCGCAGTGAATCGCCGCCAAGACACAAGAATCGATCGTGGATGCCGATCTTTTCCATCTGCAAAACATCCATCCAGATTGCGGTGAGCGCCGATTCGACAGGATTGCGCGGCTCAGCGTAGGGTTCTAGCAGCTCCGGGCGGTCGAGATTGGGCAGCGGCAAAACGCGCCGGTCAACTTTCCCGTTGGGGAGCAGTGGAAGCTCGTCGAGGAATAGGAAGCTGGCCGGCATCATATAATTCGGCAAAGCTTGAACTATGGCGCTGCGCAGATCGTCGAGGCTTGGCGTCTTTGCTGAAGCGGGCACGATATAGGCAACCAGACGCGTTTCGCCAGAGTGATCGGGCTGCGCGTGCACGATCGCGGCCTTCACCGAATCCAACTTGACAAGCACGGCCTCGATCTCTCCGGTTTCGATCCTATAGCCACGGATTTTCACCTGAAAATCTTTGCGGCCCAAATGCATCAAACAACCATCAACGCTCATCACCCCCAAGTCTCCGGTGTAATAAAGCCGCTCTTCGCCGCCGGCGGGATCCGGCAAGAAAACTTCCTCGGTCAGTTGCGGTAGCCGCCAATAACCGAGGGCGAGATATTTGCTGCGCACGACGATCTCGCCGGTCTGGTTAGGGGCGACCCGACGGCCCGCTTCATCGACGAGGAATACTTCCTTATCGGCCACCGGGTAGCCCACCGCGACTTTGCCTTCTTGGCCCTGCCAATCATGGTCGATGAATTGGCGCCGGATACTAAAGGTCTCTGTCGGACCGATCACATGCATCAGCAGACAAGGCGGCGGGAAATGGCGCTTGAAGTTCTTGACATCGTCGCTGTGGATCGGCTCGCCGCCTAGGCGAAGCACGCGCACACTGGGAAAAGTCGCGTGACTCGGCAGCGTATCGACAAAGCCGCGAAATGTCGTCGCCAAAGTATGAATCATGGTGATCTCATGCTTGCGAATCCACTCTGCCAACGGCATCAAACCTTCTGCCGGCAGGTCGTAAGGAAAGACCGTGGCGCCGTTCATCAAGGCGCCGTAAAGGTTACGAATCGAATTAGCGAAGCTGAATGAATGCCAGACCGCTAAACGGTCATCGGGACAGATCGCGGCGTCGCCGGTGTAGTTTCGGACTTCGACCAGCACATTGCGGTGACTGTGCAGCACGCCCTTGGGATTCCCCGTGGAACCCGAAGTGTAGAGAAGGAAAGCGGGGGTATTCCCGTTTACCCAACAGTTCGGGTTGGCGTCCGGAACAGTCCGATCGATCTCGTCACAGTTAACTATGGCCTGGCGTCCGTGCGCCAACTGCTCGACGAATGTGAAGTGTTGTGAATTGGTGAGCAGAAGTTGCGCTTGGCAATCCTGCAACATAAAGGCGGTTCGCGGCCGCGGATAGGATGGATCTAAGGCAATGTAGATCTTGCCGGCCTTGAGCACACCCAAGATCGCCGCGACGATCGTTGTGCCCGGCTGAAAGAGCAGCGCAACCG
The DNA here is from genome assembly GCA_963816145.1 of uncultured delta proteobacterium. Taxonomy (GTDB): domain Bacteria; phylum Desulfobacterota; class Binatia; order UBA9968; family UBA9968; genus DP-20. The sequence goes on along the minus strand of CAWFJP010000012.1, from coordinate 137,579 downwards.
TGGTCGCCTGATCGCCGAGACGGGACAGAATCACATGGGCGATGCGATTGGCCGCCTGGTTTAACTCAGAGTAGGTCAAACTGCGATCGCCGCAGACAATCGCCATCCTGTCAGGGTATCGGGCGACTTGCGCTTCGAACATCGAGGCAAGCGAGGTTGCCTCGTCGTCAAACGGGCCAAGTTTTTCTTGAGGATCCATCACAATAAGTGCCATCCCTTTCAGCGCAATCGTCACACCATAAGCGGTCTAGCACAAGAGTGAATCCCTGACCGGGAAGGCTACGGCTGGGGATCGGACGACTGGCAACAACGCTTGTGATACCCACCAGTGGCCGCTTTGACAAGTCGCAAACCGACATGTTGACCGGCTCAAGAATTCCGGAAGAATTTATTGTCAAATCTGGTCATTTCTCAGCCTGCCGCCAGTCACATCGGCAACAGAGCATCGTCTCGCCGAACCATAGCGGCCATCGCGATGCGTCGCATGAATCGGCATCCCCTTCGGTTCGAACTCGTCAAGAGCACTTTTCAGCCGCCGAGAATCTTCATCGTCGGAGCCACCTGGAAGGTGTGAATCGGCACAAAACCTCCCGCCCGTCGAAGTTCACGATTCTGTATGCTATTGTGAATCACCTTCCGAAAGTGGCAAATCGTCAGGGCTTGGTAACGCCCAATCTGTCCGCCCCCTGGGTCGGACGTTTAGATACAACAGAGCGGCTCGTGCTTGTGTGATGGGTCCGGTTGTTGAACCACAACGGTATCTGCAGAGACGTTGCAGCAAAATGAACGTCTACACATAAGCATTTGAAGGAGCCTCTCATGACCGCAGAGTTTGCCCAATTCAACTTACATGCGTCATTGCTCAAAGCGCTAACCGAGCTCGGCTACACGACGCCGACACCGATTCAATCGGGCATGATTCCGCTCATGCTCACCGGCGTCGATGTCATCGGCCAAGCGCAAACTGGCACCGGCAAGACCGCCGCCTTCGCCTTGCCTATTCTCAACAATTATCAGCCGCGCAAGACCCCCCAAGCCTTGGTGCTCGCACCCACGCGTGAGCTGGCCTTGCAAGTCGCCGAAGCGATGCAGAGCTACGGACGCCACGTGGGCGCGCAGGTGCTGGCGGTTTACGGCGGTCAAGGTTATGGCCAGCAAATCAGGCAACTGCGCAGCGGCGTCGATATCGTCGTCGGCACACCGGGCCGTTTGCTCGATCTTCTCGATCGCAAGTTACTCGACTTCAGCGCCATTCAGACCGTCGTCCTCGACGAAGCCGACGAGATGCTCAAGATGGGATTCATCGACGATGTCGAGGCTATTTTAGCCAAGACGCCGGCGACGCGGCAGACCGCGCTGTTTTCCGCCACCATGCCGCCGCCGATCCGCCGTCTGGCCGACAAATACATGCGCGCGCCGCAATCGGTGACCATTCAACGCAATCAAATCACCGCTATAGCCATCGAGCAACGTTATTATCTGGTGCGTCCGTCCGACAAGATATCCGCGCTAACACGCATTTTAGAAAATGAAGACGTCAAACGCGCCTTGATCTTTGCGCGCACGCGCATCGGCACCGCCGAATTGGCCAACGCGCTCACCCAGCAGGGATTCCCAGCCGAAACTTTGAACGGCGATCTCACCCAGGAAGCCCGCGAAAGAGTATTGAATCGCTTCCGCAACAATCATCTTCAAATCCTGGTCGCCACCGACGTCGCCGCCCGCGGCCTCGACATCGACGACATCTCCCATGTTTTCAATCATGATCTGCCCACCGAAGCCGAAGTCTACGTTCATCGCATCGGCCGCACCGGCCGCGCCAGCAAGACCGGCATCGCGATCTCGCTAATCGCGCCAGCCGAGCAGGCCCACTTGCGCCGCATTGAAGCCTTTACCCGGCAGAAGTTTAACCGGGCCACATTGCCCAGCGTCGAAGACATCATGAAACGGCGCAGCGCGCAGCTGACCGAACAAGTGACCCTCTGGCTCAGGCGCGGCCGGATCAACCGCGAACGAACCATCGTCGACGAGTTGGTCGCCCAGGGGTACGACCCGTTGGACATCGCCGCCGCCGCGTTGAAACTCGCTCGGGGCGACGAGAAGCAACGCACAATTGCTCCGGTAGCCGAAGTGGAAGAGATGCGAGAAATGCCGAACAACCGTTACCAACGCGAACCGCGCCGTGGCAGTTACCGCGCCGAGCAGCGCGGCCGAGCGTCGGCAACGCCCGCTTACTCGCGTGACTCGGCTAAGCGCGCGCCGCCGCAGCGCGGCGGCAGAGATTCGCATGAAAGCGGAATGGTAAGATTGACGCTGAACGTCGGCAAAGAACATGGCATCGGCCCGAGCGATCTGGTCGGCACCATCGCCTATCACGCCGATATTCCGGGCAATGCCATCGGCAAGATCCACATCGAAAACCAAAAGTCCTTCGTCGACGTCCCCGAAACTCTCGTGCCGTTGGTGATGAAGCAGGTCGGCAAATATAAGATTCGCAAGCAACCGATTAAAGTTTCCCTCGGCTAAAATAGCAGTGGCAGGAAGCTCGGAAGCTCCTGCCACTTACTTCTCTCGACTTAGTCTTTTTCCGATTACTGCGCTGCGCCGGGACGCGCCACCTTTCCCGGATACGCGCCGGTGTGCTTGCCGTGTTCCATCAGCACTTGGCCGTTAACCACGGTCCACTCGATGCCCTGGGCCAGTTGTTTGCGCCGCTTGGCGCCGCCGGGTAAGTCCTGTGCCACGCCCGGTTCCAAGGCGGCGATGGTCGCTGGATCGAACACCATCAAGTCGGCGGCCATGCCCGGACGCACCAGGCCGCGGTCGGAGAAGCCGAACAGCGATGCCGGTATGAATGTGAGCTTTCGGATGGCGTCCTCCAGCGACATAATTTGTTTCTCGCGCACCCAGTGCGACAGCAGATAGGTCGAGTAGCTGTAGTCGGTGCGGAACACCACATGGGCGCCGCCGTCCGACTGGCCGATGACGGTGTAGGGGCTGGTGAGCAGCGCGGACATGGCGGCTTGATCGCTGTTCACTTCGCGCCGCTCGAATTCGGTTTCAAGATTTTCCTCCAGCGCCAAATCGAGGAAAGCATCGAGCACGTCTTTGTTCTGCTGACGCGCGATCTCGGCGACGCTCTTGCCGATCAGATGTTCGTTCTTCGCCAACGCCGGCTTGAAGACGAACTGCAAATCCCAGCGGCGCGTAAAGTCGCCGGCGAGATCGGGATTGAGCGGCGTCTCGACCGCTTCAAAATGCAGCTTGGCGCGGGTCGCCGGGTCGCGGAACACTTCTTTGCGTTGTTCCAGCGGCAGCAGCATGACATTTTTCCAGGTCGCCATGGCGTCGAAGTGCTGCGCGGTTTTCAGCGTGTAACGCAGATCGCCGGGCCGCGGCATGACGAACTGGTAGCCGCGATGACCCTGGCGCATTAAGTTTTCGGCTTCGGTCAACTGCTTGCGCCATTTATCCGGCGCCACCGCCTGCTGGGTGATGTTGCCATAGAAAACCGGGCGCCGGCTGGCCTTGGCGAGCCGCGTGCTGATCGCCCGGTCGCCGCCGAACTGGATCACGCCGCGGCCTATCTCATCCGCCACCCCCGCGACCGCGAAAATCTCCTCCTCGGAAGCGTGATTGGTCGGCGCCAACCGTCCATGCCAATCGAAGTGACGCAGATTGCGCTCGAAAGAAACGCCCACCGCGCCGGCTTCCAAGCCTTCACGCACGATCGCCTTCATCGCCGCCACTTCTTCATCCGTCGCGTGGCGCTCCTGGGACGCTTCACCCATCACATAGCGGCGTACGGCCGAGTGACCGATCAACGAGGCAACGTTGATGCCGAGCTTTTTGTCTAGCGCATTTAAATATTCAGGAATGGTTTCCCAAGTCCAGTTGACTCCGGCTTCGATGGCTTCCAGTGGAATCGCCTCGACATGGGATAAGACGCCGGCGAGATTATCTCGATCTTCCTTATGGGCCGGCGCCATCGCCAGCGAGCAGTTGCCCATGACCACGGTGGTGATGCCGTGATAGCAAGAGTAGGTGCACAGCGGATCCCAGGTGACCTGAGCATCGTAATGGGTGTGGTTGTCGATGATACCTGGCGACACCACCAAGCCGTCGGCATTGACGGTTTGGTGCGCCGCGCCGCTCACTTTGCCGATCTCGACGATCCGCCCCCCGCGGACCGCAACGTCGCCATGAAAACCCGGCAGTCCGGAACCGTCAATCACCGTACCGTTCTTGATAACCAGATCGTATGCCATGATTCCTCCCGTGCAGCGCGCCGGCCAGCCGCGCGGCTGATTTGTGGTTTGCTTTGTTACCTTGGAGCGAAGGTATTCGATGAGCAGCTTTCTGTCAATGTCGAACGACGGCGGGTAGTGGTTCAGTTCGAGTCGGCGACGCATCCTCATCCTGGGAAAGTTTTCTCGCTTCGCTCGAAATGACAGCAGAATAGTCGATTTGTCATCTCGAACGAAGTGAGAGATCTCGGTCTAACTGAACCACTACACGGCAGAGCGACCCATTTGCGCCAAAGGCGGTTCTCCGTCAGTCGCGGAGATGAAAATGACCGGCTAATTTCCGCCAATCTATGTAACAGAATCATTGATATGCTATGACTATTTCCTGCGCACTTTGACTCCGAGAATAAAAACACCAGTCCCTTAATTCCAGCACACTATCGCCCACGAGTCATCAAGACATCCATGGAGCAAACCGAATTGCCCAAGACGCGGATCGGCCCATATCGCGTGTTCCTGATCTTTTCCCAAATAAGTTTGTCCGGCTTCGGCGGCGCGATGTTCTGGGCACGCCGCCGCCTGGTCGAACGAGAGCACTGGTTAACCGACCGGGAGTTCGTCGAATTTCTCACCCTCGGACAGCTCCTTCCCGGGCCGCCGGGATTAAATCTTACCGTGCTGGTCGGCTATCGGTTCGGGGGTTGGGCCGGTGCAGTGGCGGCTGTGGGCGGATTTGTCGGCTGGCCGTTTCTAATCGCTGTCGGTATGGGCGTGCTCTACCAATATTACGGCGCCCTGCCGATCGTCCAACGCGCCTTGACTGGTATGTCCATCGTTGCCGCCGGACTGCTGTTTGCAACTTTTGCCAAAGTGGCGCGGGTCTTGCCCCGCCGCTGGTTGCCGTTCTCAATCGCCATCCTGGCGTTCATCGGCGTCGGGATTTTTCGCTGGCCGCTGGTTTGGGTGATCGTTGCGCTGGCGCCGGTGGCCCTTTTCGCCGCCTGGAAAGGGCAAGCGTGATGACTCGCGGCGAGATCATAGCGCTGTTTCTGCATTCTTTAGCCTTATGGTTCGTGTCCGTCGGCGGTCCCTCGACGATCCTGCCGGAGTTTCATCGCTATTTGGTGGAAGCGCACCAGTTCATAAGCAACTCGCAGTTCACCGAGCTTTACACCTTAGCGCAGGCAGCGCCTGGTCCCAACTTCCTGTACGTCACGCTGATGGGCTGGCAGATGGCGGGATGGACCGGCGCCGCCCTGATGACGATTGCGGTGCTGGTGCCAACGATGACTTTCTCGCTCATTCTCGGGCATATGAATCAGCGCCGTCCCAATGGCACCATCGGCAATATCGTCAAACGCGGGCTGACGCCGATTACAATCGGACTGATGTGCGCCAGCTCGACGATCTTGATCCGCGCGGTCAATCACAACTGGCGCGCCTACCTGCTCACGCTGGTCACCGTCACCTTCGTCATGCGCACGCCGTGGAACCCGCTTTGGCTTCTCGCCGTCGGCGCACTGGCGGGTGTGCTGGGGTTAGTGTGAACAGTGGTTGATCTTAATTCGTTTTTCTAGATGGTTTGCTCATGAAAAGACGAGACGCGTGGGGTTTAGTTCAGAGACTAGGTTCGTTTCAGCAATCCCACTTGAATCCCGCCTGCCTCCAGGTGCTGCGACAAAAGTAAACACTTTGTCAATTGACGGTCGGTCTGAGCCTCCGTGCTTTTCGCATGATAAACGGCAAGCCCCGCCAGGAATGCAGTTTTACCGCCCGCCGGTAAACACGCTGCGAAAGTCTTTGCCGGTTTCTTCCAGGATTGGACCGATGAAGTCGGGATCGGCGAGAAAGCTCTCCTTTTCCAACAGCGCCGGGACGCTTTGTTTCACGCCCTTGCGCGCAACCACGTAACCCAAGCTCGCCAGCAGCGACTGGCCTTCGTCCGACAGCGTCCAGTCGATTAAGAGCGCCGCGGCGTGGGGATGGGGCGCGTGGCGCGCCAGCATGAGCATGTTGGGTTTGGCGTAGTAGGGGTCAAGCACAGTCCAGTCGAGCGGTGCGCCGCGAGTTTTGAACTCAAGGACCGAAGAGCTGTTGAGGGCGATGCCGATGGCGCGCTCGCCCGCGCTGATGAGTTGCGCCTGAGTGGTGCGGCCTCGGCCCATCAGAATCTCCTGCCTGGCGAGCCGCCTCATATAGTCCAAGCCTTTTTCCCGGCCATAGTGTTTGAGCAGGACGGCAAACCAGGGAAATTCTTCGACGTCCAAAATCATGTTGGCTTTCCATTTCGGCTCCAGCAAATCTTCATAGCGTTTGGGCGCTTCACCGCGCTTGACCATGTTGGTGTTGTAGCCGAGCACCACCGGAACGATATAGGTCGGCGTGAAGTAGCCTTCCTTATCTTTGTGAGCGGTCGAGAAATACTGCCGCTGCGGGCTCTGGTACGGATTCAAGGCGCCGGTTTTTTTGATGCCAAAAGCCTGCGCCGCCGACGCGTTGGTGATGTCAAAGCCATGCTTGCCGGCGTTGAACTCGGTCTGGATCATCAACACCTGCTTCTGCCCCGAGATGCGGAAGATATTGACCTTGATGAACGGGTAGCGCTTGTTGAACGCCTTGACGTAACCGTCCGCATCGACCGCCTGAAGCGAGCTGTAAAAGGTCACTTCCTTCTCGCTCCTGGCGCGCTCGACGAGAACTTTCTGCCGGTTCTCCGCCGAAAGTTTTTCAAGTTTCGCGAGAATTTGCCCGGAGGTCTCCTGGGCAGAGGTCGGGGATGTTGCGAGTAGTGTGAAAAACGGGATTGCGATTAGAATAGTGACCAGCGCTTTTCTCGTAACCATTTCCTGAACCGTCCTCCAAGAGTTGAATTCAAATGCCAAGCATTCACGGCCGCGGCGCAGATGTCACCGAGTCGAGCAGATTACCTTTCAACATCTCCGTGCTTGGCGTCCTTAGTGGTGTAAAAATCCCCCGAGTCTTTATTTCGACTCCCGGCCGATAAATTCAAGCACGGTGCGGTTGAACAACTCGGGCTGTTCCCAATAGGGCGAATGGCCGCACTCCGGCACGATCACCGTCTCGTTGTTGGGAACATGGCGCGCGATCTTGCGCATGATCGACGGCGGCGTGAACATATCCGCCGCCCCGGTCATCAATAGCGTGCGCACCCGCAGTTTCTCGAGCATTTCCGGGGTGACCGTATTGACGTTCTTTTGCCGGCTGCCTCTTCCGGTCTCCGAGATCCGATTGAGTTCGTCCCATTTGGCGACACCTTCAGGGTTGGCCGCACGGTAGGATGGTCCGAGTTCGCGAAACCAGCGCGGCAGCTTGTCCCACTCTTCGAGTTTGATGCTCGCCGCGGCGTCGGCGATATAGCCTTGCGCCGCCGCCAGATTGTTGCTGGAAATCGTCAAACTCAGCAACCGCTCCGGATGGGACAACGCAAAATCGGCGGCGACGCTGCCGCCCGCCGCCGAGCCCAAGAGATGGAACCGGTCGAGCTTGAGGAAGTCGGCGAATTTTTGCAAGTCCACCGATGGGCTTCCGGGATTCTCGGCCGGTGCCGAGTCCGAGTTGTAATAGTTGCGCCGCGAATACGCGATCAACCGATAGCCGGCCTTGGCGAACACCGGCTGCTGGTACAACCAGACCAGCGCGCTGCCCGACGCGGGATGGAGCAACACCACCGGCTCTCCACTGCCGCCAGTATCCCAATAGCCCAGTGAAAAGTCGCCAAGCTTGGCCATGCCCTCCTTTGCCGGAACCTGCGCCGGAATCGGCACAGGAACCATTGGATCACCCAGCTGCGTCGCAGAGATATTTTCGTTCATCACCCCTCCCAACTCGAATTGGCGTACATAAAGACTTCCGTCCTTTAACACACAACCCGCCATCATGTCGCCCCGGATAGCCGTGCCTAGCAATTTGGGTCATCGCGTAATCGAGTGGGCGCTGACTTAATGGCAAATTACTCTCCCATGGCCGGTTCCTCCCTTTCGCAAAGGGAGGTTAGGAGGGATTTTTCATGGCTTGAAAGATCGTCTTCTGCACAAAATCCCCCCAACCCCCCTTTTCTAAAGGGGGGTGAAACCTACAAGAACAGCATTTCCCAACAAATTTCACCCACTCGATTACGCGAAGAGCCAGCAATTTAAACTGCAGCTGTTTTGCGTTTGAATTCATTAAGCCCGAGAAACTTTGTAGCGTCTTTTTCGTCTTTCGTTTAGGCAGGCATTGTGCAACAAAGGTTACGGTTTATGCCTCGTTTTCAAACCGCTGAGATTTTTACGAGTCGAGCGATGCAGCGATTGCGCAACGGTTTACGACACTTGCTGCTCGGTTAAGATTGCCCGCGGATGCAACTTGCGGCTATTTTTTGGGTTTGAGTTTTTTTAGGACGGCGAAAGGATTGTAGGTCTGCGGACTGTCTTCATCGTCATGCACCACGGTCTCGCTGCTTGCTTCCCGATCGAGCGACCGTGAGTGCTCGCTGTCGTGGCAGTACAGGCACAGGAGTTCCCAGTTGCTGCCGTCAGGCGGATTGTTGTCGTGGTTGCGGTCCTTGTGGTGCACCGTCAGCTCGTGCAATTTCTTGCTGTTAAATTCCCGCCCGCACCAGGCGCAAATCCACGGCAAAATCTTAAGCGCTCGATCGCGATAAATATTCCCTCGCCGCAAGCGCATCTTGCGCGCCTCGGCAAGAATGTGCTCCAGCTCGCCGCTCTCCGATCGGGTCGTCTTTGCAGTCATGTGAATCGAAACCAACCCTCTGAAACCCACACCAGTCGAAATTCAGAGTCTATCGATTTGGAGTCTAGTCTTGTGCGCGACTCACAGCAAGACTGACAAAAAAATGCGGGGCACGGCACGACCCAATTTCGCAATTCCTTTTCTCCCTAGCGTGCCGACCCAAAAGTCCGCTACATAATTCATCCGTCATTCCGGGCAAGCTGGCGATAGCTAGCGCGACCCGCAATCCAGGAAAATCGCCAACCTGGATGCCGGCTTTCTCCGCCATGACGATATCAGGCCGTCCGACCTGTTTTGCGAACTTCTGGACCAGGACACTAGCTAAGAATGACACTGGGTCCGACCGGAACTGGGCTCCGTGGTGACCGAGTTTGTCGGCCGAACCGCAGTGTCATCCTCATGCGCGCAACGCTGGGTTACTATTTATATTTAATTTACCTGGCTCGCTCTAAACCAGTTCAACCCGACGATCGGCTGAACTCGATGCCGAGAAGCATCGCCGTTTTGGCATCGAGACCGCCCGTCATCACTATGCCATTATCCTTCTGAAATTCCCGGATGGCTGCCCGGGTATCATTGGTCATGGCGCCGTCGGAGCGGCCCGGATCGTATCCCTCGGCTGCCAACGCCTGCTGCACTTTCCTCACTTCATCTGCAGTCATATCTGAAGTGTTTTCCTCCGTCACCCCCGGGACACCAGGTGCCAGACTCGAATCGTCTCCGATCGTGACCGGGTAACGATCCGTCGGCAATCCACGCCTGCTGTGGATGTTTTCCTTCGCACCGACAAAGTTCGCCGCTAACCCTAGGGCACCCCCCACGATGGCGGCTGCAATTGCGGATTTTTTAAATTTCACTATTTCTCCTCCTCTGTTTATTGCTGCACCAACGATTGCGCGCACAATCAGTAAAACCGCAAGTCGCATGCCACATTGTCGTGACAGATCAATCGGCAGATAATACATCGCCGCGCGGCGCATAACTCATTGCAGCGCTGGGACTTCCGCACCGACATAAAATTATAAATTTCATTCGGAGAGACGCCTTCGACCCAACCGGCGCGAATGATATGACGAACAAAACAAGAATCAGTAGGTAGAAATCAACTTCAGTAAGGAGAATTGCGACACTCACTGACGTCAGGTATCGTAGGTTGGTGCTTCAGCGAGAGCATCGGGTAGCCTTCATGCGGATTGTTGTTGTGATTGCAGTCCTTCTTGAATGCTTGATTGCGATAAAGATTTCCCCGCGGCAGTTGCAACTGCCGCGCCTCGGCGAGAATACGCTCTAGCTCGTCGTTATCCACTTGGTTCGTCTTCGATGAAATTGCTCCTTCGAAAATAGGCATGCGAAGAAAATTTACCGATCGAAGAAACCGCCTAGCTCCGTCATACCCGCGAAAGCGGGTATCCAGGCTAACTCGGCGGTGAAAAAACCTGGATTCCCGCCTGCGCGGGAATGACGAGTCGGGGAGAGGTGTATATGGAGGGAAATCCCGCCAATCTCATATTCTTTAGACGATTGTCAGCTCATGGACACTTCGTTGTCTTGATTGACAGCCCGAGTTCATCTTAATATCCCGCCGTTGGAGGATCGCCATGGCACAACCAGAAATCGCATTGATTGTCGGCAGCGGACCGGGATTGAGCGCTTCGTTGGCAAGGCTGTTCAAGAAAGAAGGAATGAAGGTGGCAATGGCCTCGCGCAACGTCAAGAAACTGGACGGCTTGGTCAAAGAAATCGACGGCCGCGCCTACGCTTGCGATGCGAGCAGCCCGACGGACGTGAAAAAGCTATTCCAGTCGGTGAGCCAAGATATCGGCGATCCCAATCTCGTCGTCTACAACGCCAGCGGCCGTGTCCGCGGTCCGGTCACCGATCTCGACCCCGAAGACGTGCGCCAGACGATCTTGATTACCTGTTATGGCGGCTTTCTGATCGGCCAGGAGGCGGCCAAGCGCATGATCAAAGCCGGCAGCGGCACGATCCTATTCACCGGCGCGTCCGCGAGCGTCAAAGGCTACGCCAACTCTCCGGCATTCGCCATGGGGAAAATGGGTTTGACCGGACTGGTGCAAAGCATGGCGCGCGAGCTGCAGCCGCGAAATATTCACGTCGCGCAAGTGGTGATCGACGGCGGCATCACCAACCCGGAGCGCCCGGAACGACTCACCGAACGCGGCCCCGACGGTTGTCTCGACCCGGACGCCATTGCGCAGACCTATCTCCACCTGCACCGCCAGCACCGCAGCGCATGGGCATCGCAGATTGAGTTACGACCGTGGTCGGAAAAGTTTTAGCAAAACAATTGGCGGAACGGCGCGGTCAGGTAGAAAAGGTCAGCATTCAGGGGTTTGTATTCGGATGAATCACAACACGGCGAGAGTTTTAATCTTGGTAATTACCTGGCTGGCGATCCTTTTTGCGCCTCAAATGAGTCCGGCGGCAGAGGCCTGGCGCGCGGAATGGGACAAAACCGTCAAAGCGGCGGAAGCCGAGGGGCAAGTTACCCTGTACTTTTCCGGCTACAGCAAAGTCATCGAGTCCGGCGCCTTTCAGAAAGCTTTTCCCAAGATCAAAGTGGTCACCATTGGCGGCTCAGGCACCGACTTGAGCCAGCGCATCGCCGCCGAACGGCGCGGCGAAAAATATCTGGCTGACGTCTATAACGGCGGCGGCAATTCTCTATACCAAGCGCTCTATCTCGCCAAGTTTCTCGATCCGATCAAACCGGCGCTGATTCTTCCCGAGGTTACCGACACCTCCAAGTGGTGGGAGAAAACTCACAAGTACACCGACCGGGACAGCCGCTACATCTTCGTCTACGAGGGCAACGTCTCGAGCGGCGGCAACGCGGCCTATAACACCCAACTATTGAATCCCGCCGAGTACCGATCCTACTGGGATCTTCTCAATCCCAAGCTGAAGGGCAAAATCACCTCCGTCGACCCACGCAGAGTCCGCGGCGCCGGCGCCTCCTGGCAGTATCTTTATTACCACAAAGAGCTCGGCGTGAAGTTTGTCCAACGACTCTTTAGCGAGATGGAAGTGGTGATGGCCGGTGAAATCCGTCAAGCTGTCGACTGGGTTGCCAGCGGCAAGGTCGCGGTCTGTGTCCCCTGCCAGGATTCCGCGGTGATCAAGGCCAAGAATCAGGGCCTGCCGATTTCCGATTTTTCCATCACCCACTTCAAAGAGGGCATCAATATCTCGTCCGCGTTCGGACAACTGGCACTCATGAACCGCGCGCCTCATCCCAACGCCGCCAAAGTATTCATTAATTGGTATCTTTCGCGCGAAGGCCAAATCGCTTTTCAAAAAGAAATGAGCCAGCCCGGCGATTCAAAGAACTCGCGCCGCCTCGATATCCCCAAAGACCATGTCCCGGCGCAAGAGCAGCGCACCGACCATCTGAACTATTTCGACAGCGACGCGCCGGATTCAAAAGACCTGCGGCCGCTGGAGAAGCTGCTGACGCAGATTCTCGGCGAGAAATCGTAATCATCGAACCGACCGCGCCATCCGATGAAACCTGCGCACGCTCATAACGCAATCTGCCGCCCGTTTGCAAAAGCGTTGACGGTTATTTCAATGATTTTCTGGTTGTGCAACGGGGCGACCGCAGCCGATCTCAAGAAATTCACGCTCGGATATTCCACCGTCGGGCCTGCCGGCACCGGCCTGTGGATGGCCAAGGAGACCGGCGCCTTCGAAAAATACGGCATCGATGCCGATCTGATCTTTATTTCTTCCGGACCGATCGTCGTGCAGGCCTTGATCGGCGGCGATTTGCAGGGCGGATTTGCCGCGACCAACTCGGTGATCGCCGCCGTGCTGGGCGGAGCGCCGCTGGTTGCGATCATGAGTCTGGTGAATCGGCCCTATTATCGCTTATGGACGCAGCCGGAAATCACCCGCGTCGAGCAATTGCGCGGCAAGACCTTGGGCGTTTCGCGCTTCGGCTCGGTGACCGACAACATGACGCGGATGCTGTTGCGCAAAAAGGGACTCGACGGCGCGGTCACGGTGCGCCAGTTCGGCGGCACCACAGAAATCGCCGCAGCGTTTCAACTCAAACAGATTGCCGGCGCGGTGATATCCGCGCTGCGCGTCAACGCGCCGATGCGCATGCTCGTCGACATGAACGAGCTCGACATTCAATACTCCAACATCGTGATCGCCCTGACGCGCGACTACCTGCGCCGCTCGCCCGAGCTGGCCGAAGCCTTTACCCGCGCCTACCTCGAAGGCGTCGCCGCAACGCACAACCAGAAAGATCGCGCGTTCAAAGTGATTGAGAAATACACCCGCCTCAAAGATCAGCGCTTGATCGAAGAACTGTACACCGATTCGGTAAAGTTCTTGGAGCGCGTCCCGCGCGTTGAGCCCGAAGCGATCGCACCGATCGTCGAGTTCATGGGCAAAAAGCCGATCGCCGTCGAGACCGTCGCCGACAACTCGATCCTCGACCGGCTGGTGCGCGAAGGTTTTATCGACAAGTTATTCAAACAACGCTAGCCGGCCATAAACCCAAGCTGGATAGCGACTGGATCAGTGCACCCAGGGAATAATTAGTAAAGCGCGTTCGAAAGCAAGCCTGGGAATAATTCCAAAGTAGACATGACCCTAAGCTCTCGCCCAAATGCCGCAACGCGTGGAACGAGAGGGTCGCAGTTTAAGGCTTCGTGCCGAGTTGCCCGGCGTAATCGTCGCGGCCCGAAGCGGCCGGTTCGATGGCGTTGAGAAAATCCGGGGCAGGCCTGAGTATTGATTTTTTAGAGCGGCAGCATCGGGGAACGGCTAACATTTTGTCAAATCAACCCGCTTTTACTTCTCGTTCCAATCGTTCCGCGAGACATATGCGAGCAAGGGTCGTCGCATCCGTCGTGCGCTGGCGCACAGGCTTGCCTAGCACGGCCTTCATGGCTGGAGGCAGGCTCATATTAAGCTGGACGATGTTGTCTTGTAAGATCGCTTCTCGAAGAACCTCATCTAATAAATCGCCGTGATCCTTCATTACTTCAGATACGCCAGTTCCCAGGCGATCGAATACGTCATATAACTTTGTCCAGCGGATAAGCTACTTATCAGTGCCCCCGATTTACCCGGAGAAATTCTCGTTTTGTCTTCTTCATTTTTTGACACCTCTGAACCCGATCTGCGAAATCCACGTCTTCCAGTAGCCTATTCCATGTTTTGCAACACCGACTTCTTAAACTCCGTCCGCATCTCCGATTATAATCGCCCAAGTCGATACTTACTTGGGGGCCGGCGCGAGCCTAGTTTCCTTATCGTTCCCTCATTCCATGTTTCGGTTTTGCAATTCCCATGGACGACGCATAAGTTTGAAATGTCCATTTCTCCCCATTAGACAAAAGTACTGGCGCTTTTATTTCCAAATGTGCTTCGACCTCGGCGCGCGCTTGATTTTTTCCGACGTGGACGGCTTCGTTTCGTTCCGCGCCACCACAGCGGCTAGAGCGGCGACAGTGGGTTCCGCGAAAAAAGTTCGCATCGGCAAATCGCAACGGAAAGTGACAATGATTCGGGAAATTACCCTTGTGGCGAGCAACGAATCTCCGCCCAGTTCTAAGAAACGGTCGTGAATTCCGACCTCATTTAAGCCTAGAATCTCGGACCAGATTTTGACTATTTTTTCCTCGACCGGGTCGCGCGGCAGGGCAAAGGGCACTTCGAGGTCCGGGCGCGTCTTGCCCGGGTCCGGAAGGGCGCGGACGTTCACTTTTCCGGGGCCGATGAGCGGAAGGCTGTCCAAGAAAATAAAGGCCGAAGGGATCATATAGTCCGGTACCCTTGCGGCCAGAGCTTTCCTGATCGCGCTAACGGTGAGGGTAGTCTTCCCGGTCAGGACGACATAACCTACCAAAACTTGGTTTCCCTGGGCGTTTGCCCTAGTCGTGACCACGGCTTGTTTCACCGCGTCAAGTTCGAGCAACGCCGCTTCAACCTCGGCGATCTCGACGCTATATCCTCTGATCTTTACGTGGAAGTCTTTGCGTCCCCGGTGCACTAGGCATCCATCCGGACGCATGGAACCGAGGTCTCCCGTGCGAAAGATGCGCGCATCACCGCCTTCAGGGTCGGCAAGAAAACAGGCTTGAGTAAGGTCTGACCTGCGCCAGTATCCCGGCGATAGGTAGCGGCTCCGCACGGCGATTTCACCTACTTCGTCGAAGCCGAGCTTATTGCCATCGTTGTCGAGTAGAAGGACTTCGCATCCTTCCAACGGATAACCTATCGGCACTAGAGTGTCGGGAATGGCGGTTTCCTTGTCGATGAAATAGACTCGGGTGCTGCCGACCTCCGCTGACGCCAACATATTGATCGCCAGGCAGTGCGACGGAAAATATTTCTTATAGATTTCGACGTCACGCTTGCGCACCGGTTCACCGCTTAATTTGATCACGCGAACGCTGGCAAAACTCTCAGAACCGGTCAATGTGCTGCCCAAGTTACGGAATAGCGTTACCACCGAATTGTAGATTGTGATCTCCTCATCCACCAACCAGTCGGCTAAATGCATCTGTCCCTCCCTCTTCACGTCGAAGGGAAGAACTGTCGCACCGCAGAGCAAGCCGCCAAATAGATCTCGGATCGAGCCGCTAACATCAAGCGATCGCAATAGGCTCAAGCGATCTCCCGGCGAGATGTGGACAACGTTGACCCATCCCCTGGTTTTGTCGAGTACGTTCCGATGATTCTGCATAACCCCCTTGGGTTCGCCTGTGGACCCGGAGGTATACATGATGTAGCTAAGACGATCGGGTGAGATACCGAGCCCGGGATTGTCACTGGAAAAACTCGACTCCAGACTAGCGATACTCATCACGCCGAACTCGTTTTGCGCCAGATCGGCGGCGAGTGAAACAGTTTCGGCGTCGGCAAGGATAAGTCCGATCTGAGCATCGCCGAGGATTTGCCGATTCCGCGGGTTTGGCGCCATGGGATCCAGAGGCACGTAGGTTTTGCCCGCTTTCAGCACGGCGAGCATCGCGGTGATCGCCACGGCGCCTTGGTGACAGAATATCGCCACCTGCTCTTGTCCCTCTCCACGTCTCGCCAGGAGAGCGTGCGCTATGCGATTTGCCGCCCTGTTCAGCGCATCATAGGTGAGTGCAATCTCCTTGGTCTTGATGGCCAGCCGTTGAGAATGTTTGCGTACCTGATCTTCGAAGCGCGCCGGGATGGACTGGTCAATCTCCTCTTTCCTAAACTCGATAAACGTCTCCGTCGGGTGGAAGCATCGCGCCTGGAGAGCTTGTTGTTGTGCCGGCAGGCCAACTACGTCATGAGAAACACTTTGCATCGCTCGATCTCACTCCGCGGCAACGCCAGATGTCAGGTTTTGGCAGTCCCGCGTCCGCCCCGATGAACTAATCAAACAAGATGTGAACAACCATGCCTTGGGCAAGAGCCGTCCGCGCGGCAAGGTTGAGATGATGGCCACGCTGCGCCGTCATGTGTTCCGGCGCCAGATGCAGACTCAGCTCATCAAAAACCTGTTTCTCGAAAAACATGTTCGTTATGCCGCCTGAACAACTATACACTACTTATCGGTCTGTTCGGTAAATTTAGCCGTGGACAAAAAAGCTGCAACGCATGGAACGAAAGGGTCGCAGTTTACGGCTTCGCGCCGAGTTGTCCGGCGTAATCGTCGCGGCGCGAAGCGGCCGGTTCGATGGCGCTGAGAAAATCCGTCACTGCGCTCCAGAATTCCGGCCGCCGCTCGATGCCGTAGTGGCGCGCGCCCGCCAAGGTCAGAATTTTTTGCGGTCCACCCCAGGCGCGCGCGAGTGCGGCGCCATTCTCCACCGGAGTCACGTCGTCGTTTTCGGCTAAGACAAACAGCGCGGGAACTTTGATCTTCGGCGCGAGGGCGGCCGCGTCATAGCGGCCATTAAGAATCAGCCCGACCGGCAGCCACGGATAGCGCTCTTCGCCGACTGCGGCGATGCTATCGAACGGCGTGGCGAGGATCGCGCCGCGCAAGGCGCGGCTGCGGGCCAAGGCAACCGTGAAATAAGTGCCCAGGCTCCGGCCAAGCACCACGATATTTGTCGCATCTACGTCGGGCCTTGCCGCGGCGTAATCGTATATGAGACGGGTATCCGCCAGGACAATACGCTCGGACGGTTCGCCTTCCGATAGTCCGAAGCCTCGGTAATTGATAAATAGCCAGCCCCAATGCTCGGGTTTGTCGGCAAGATCCATTATCCAGGAAGTTTCCCTGCGCGCGCCGCCGAATACGATCACGAGCGGAAAGCGTCCAACTGCCGGCGCCACCTTGGGGCGCTTGAGCCAGCCATGCAGCGTCACGCCGTCGGCCGTCGGCAGCCGAACTTCCTCGATGCCGTTGTCGCGTGCAGCAACCGATGCAAGCTTCATGGGGTCCCCGCCCCAAGGCCGAAACAGGAATCGCTGCTCGATCGGTTCCAGTATAAGATTACAACCGGCAGCAAGTAGGGCAAAAGCAATTGCCGAGACGACAAACAGAGAGCGCAGCTTCATTCGACTGGTTCTATCAGATGATTTGCCCATGACTGACCGTTTCTCGTTGGCATTGATCCGCACCGAAGTTCAAAGCCCCTTAATACGACGATGCAAATTGGCATACTAAAACAGTCGATCAGCCTCCACAATACGTCCCGCCCCCAACCGAGAGGGGCTCGCCGATTCGACATTGACACATGCCATTAGACGCAATCTGCCGGCGACGGGTTCACAATAACCGCCGGTGCGCTAAAATTTCTCCACCCAGGGACGCAATTCGATCTGGGACGCCCAGGCGCTGCGGTGCTGGCGATGTAGGTGGAGATAGGTCTGCACCTGGCGTCGGGATCCAACCCACCATCGGGACCACGCGCTGTTAGCCGATCGGGGCGAGCGGCGTCGAGACCATCGCCGACAACTCCCTCGTCGATCGCCTGGTGCGCGAAGTTTTTATGAACAAGTTATTCAAACAACGCTAACTCGCAATAATCCCGCGCGGGATAGCGATCCGATCAGCGCAACCAGAGAATAAATTGCAAAGTGGGTCCGACGATAGTAGGCCTGGCCCCAAGCTCCTGCACGAGCTTCACGCCGATATTGGGCCAATATAATTGAGCGTCACTTAGTGCGGTTGACTTCACGGAGAAAGCCGCTTTCTTCCATTTCCCGCACGAACCGATTGTCGATCTGATCGTCGATCGACAACTTGCGCAGCGCCGGCTCGGTTTTTTCGAGAAAATTCTTGATCACCGTGATGCCCGCTTTGCTTGGGTAGGGAACATTCGGCATGTACTTCGGATAGGTTTTCTGGGTTTCCTCGATCACCGCCGGGTCGTCGATCTTGAGCCGATTCTTCATCACCTCTTTGACCGCTTCGGGGTTGTTTTTGAACATGGCGATGGCCTCGGTCATGGCCCTGACGAATCCGCGCACGATCTCGGGGTTCTCTTTTATGAAAGACCGCCGTGTGACGATTCCAGCCACCTGATAATCCGGAATCAGGTCCGCCACATCGGCCAATTCGCGGTACCCTTCCTGCTTGGCGCGGGCCAGCGTCGGCAGCGACAACGGGCCGCCAAAGATTGTGCCGGATTGCATGCCCGCCAAGATCGGCGGCACACCGCCCATTTGTAGTATCGGAACATCGATTTCCGGTTTGAAACCCCACTTTTCGAGAGTCAGCCGAAGCAACATATCGGTGGACGAGCCGTAGCGAGTCACACCCATCGGCTTGCCCTTCAATTCCCGGTACTCTTTAATCTCCGGCCGCACAATGATGGAGAACGTCGGCTTGGTCACGATGCCGAAAATCATCACCGTGTCGGAGCCGTGAAGGTTGACCCTGAAAACAGGCTCGATGCCCTGGATCCCCATAACCGTGGTGCCACCGAGCAGCGATTGCATCGCCTGAGAGCCGGCCACGTAGATCAACTCGACATTGAGCCCGTGCTTGGCGAACAATCCCTTATCTGCCGCGATCCAAGTAACGATCCCAGCTCCGGAGATCGAACTGTAGGCCACCCGCAATGGAATCGCAGTCTTGGTCGCCGCGCTGACTGAGTAGGGAAGCAAAAGAGCTAATACCAGGAGTATCGTTCGAACCATACGACACCATCCTTCGATTATATTCGAACCGATCACTTCACCCCGCGAGCAATAGGCGGATACCACCGATGAATGTTTCGGTCAATCGGGTATGTATATTTACCTACGGACTTTTAGACGAGTCGTCACACATGGGCATCCGCCGCCAAGGTGTTCATCAATTGGTATCTCTCCCGCGACGGCCAGATCGCCCTTCAAAAAGAATGAGTCAACCCGGCGATTCGAAAAACTCCCGGCGCACCGATATCCCCAAGGATCATAATACTCGCGCAAGAGCAGCGCACCGACAATCTCAAATACTTCGATAGCGACGCCCAAGAATCAAAAGATCTCCGCCCGCTGGAGAAATTGTTGAGTCAAATCCTCAATGAAAAATCATGAGTGATGGCTAATCTTCGCGACGTATGCGCACGCTGGAACCATCACAACTCGTCATTGCATTAGACCTAACATTTGTGAACTTAATTATTAACAGTATAATGGCCCATACAAAGGATGCCTAGATAGCAGAAGGGCGATTTGATACCAATGGATTCCAAGATGCCGGTTGCGTTAGGAAAAAGCCCGCTCGTTGAGGTGATTTTCGAAATCCGTTTCGAAACCACAGCTCCAGCAGTAGGTGATTTGCTTCCTGGCTTATTGTATTCCGGACTGAAAGCGCAATATCCAGAAACTGAACCTCTTCCGATCGCAAGCATCCCCGACAACGTGATCAATAAAGCCGTCAGTTGCCATTATTGCCCTTTTCATCGTTCCAAGAGAATGAGCTTCAGATTGAAACTTGTCGATAGCGTCTAGTCAATTTTTACATCAGCAATTTGAATTGACCGTCATTCCAACGAACGGGTTCAAGTGGCTACAAACGAACTGACGGTCGAAATTGTCTTCGGCCGATTCAGATTCAGCTTTGTTGTCAATCTTTGATGCCGTGCAAGTGACCTACAATTGTCCACACGTCGAATCGCAGGTACACCGGTTGGTGATAAGTGAAGATGCTGTCTGATCGAGAAACGAATGGTCCAAATTTTCGCAAATTGCCTTCTAAGCCGATCGACTGATTGGTCTGAGTTCTTCGCAAGACCTAGAGCATGACAGCGCATACAGCGGATTTTTGCGTCATGATAAACCTCCATGTAACTTGTGTTTTCTCTAGAAGATTGGGAGCCTGCTTCAGAACTTCGCGCAAAACAGTTCAGAAGCGCGCTCCCTTAGAAGGCAAATAGAGATATTAGCCCTCGCTCATCCGACGTGTCTAATATTCGCGATATCGTAGGTCATTGATCGAATCGGAACTATGACCGCATCACGGATTGATCCAGATTTGCACAAACAGACTCTGAGAGGAGTGATTCATCACGTGCGTATCGGACTAAAGCTCTACTTGATCCGGACGATGTCCCACGATACGGGATGGCGTCGGCGATTGTTGGATCAAATCCATAACTTACTCACGTGCATGTTACAGAACCAAGAACGTACCGTCGCAATTCCAGGAGTCATTGCTTCTGTCAACCTGCTTACGCCCACCCTTCTGCAACGGTCGATCCGGTCCTCATCTTGCACATCCGACGGTAGTCTAGACCGGTTTAAAAAAACAAGTGTGAATGATGCTCGTGCAGCGGCATCTAATCTAGTTGCCACGACGCTAACGGTTGCATTGCTCATAGCGCAGTATTCCCATTTGCCTATTTTAATTGAAGACAGTCGAACTGTTCTCCGTGGTACATCCGGAACGATATCGCAAGCGATTTCCCTCGAAATTCGCGACATCGATCTATTTCAACAGATCAACAGGATTTACGACGATCTATTGAAGAATCAGAAAGACTTGGACGCAGAGTCCAAGTACGCTTTATATTCCAATTTGTGGGACCTCTATTCGTGAGCATAGAGAACGATATCTTCGATCAGATCCGGCTTTTCCTACCAAAATATCTATCGGCAGAACAACAACGACAGCTCTTTTCACCTAGCTTTCAAGCTTCCCGCGAATTTCGGTTTCTACAGGCGCATCTACATCCATGTTCGTAATAGAGTAATAAGTGTGCGCCTCCCCCGTTGATACAAATCGGAGATGGTGGCAATTTCGTTGGAAAGATCACTTTGCTTCAACCGGCGCCGTGATCGCAAAATTTCCACTGGAACGTTCCGTTTTCTTCTTGCCCTCGTGATCGAGCGAAGATATGAGAAAGACAGCGTCCTGTCCGCCATCCTGCGCTTCCCTATAAATCGAGAGTGTCGTCTTTAGCACCTCTTCACAAATTTGAGCGCATAAATCCTGGAAGGATTTCCATCCCAAGGTGTGTAGAGCGAGACACCTCAACGGACCTTGCGGTTCCGCTGGCAAATTAGCGCTAGACGAGGGTACTTTAATGGATCGTTTTACCATTAGCGACGTGATTAGATGTACTCAATTTGTATTTTTCATCGCCGATTTCTTAAACTCCGTCCGCATCTCCGACTGCAATCTGCCCAACCGATACTTCCGCCAGTCCATGAATTCCCCCGTCAAACAGGGTTGGATGGTTCGATCGAATCTCGCGCCACCGCTCGCGACTCTCAACAATTTCAAGAACTCTCTTTACAGCCATCGGTCGAGCTCGCCAATGCAATCCCCGAAAGGAATTATCTCAATGCCTCGATCATGCCAACGGCGTTTGCCGAGATACAACAAGTGAATTTTAGCTTCGGGGAAATCCTCCTGGAATCTCAGCAACGAGCGCAGATCTTCCGAGCGGACGGTGTGCGCCATTTTTATCTCGAAAGCACGCAGACCGCGCTCTCCGTATAGAACGAAATCGACCTCGTCGCCGGCGGCGGTGCGCCAATAGTGCAAACGGTAGCCCAAGTCCTTGTAGTCGTTCAGCGCGCGCGCCTGTTGCAAGAACAGGGTTTCCAACGCCGGTCCGTGGATCTGCTCGGGGGCGTCGAGCGGTCCGCGAGGACGGACCGCTTGAAAGACACCGGCATCGAAATAGTAGAACTTCGGGTGGGCCACCAGCCGCCGCTTGGCGCGTTTGGAAAAAATCGGCAAACGCACGGCGATCAGCAGGTCTTCGAGAATGCTGAAATAGTCCTCCACCACCTTGGCCGACACCGCGCACTCGCGCGCCACGGCGGCCATGTTGAGGACGCTGCCTTGGGAAAAGCTCGCGACCTCGATGAAACGACCGAACGCGCCGATGTTGCGCGCGAGACCTTCTTGCTGGACTTCTTCGCGCAGGTAGGTCGCGGCGTAGCTTTTCAAATAATCTTGCGGCCGGTCGCTGGTGAATGCCATCGGCAAACAGCCGTACTGCAGGGTTCGTTTCAAATCAAAATCTTTGCCGAGTTCCAATGCCGTGAACGGATGCATGTGACGCGTGAGCGCTCGGCCGGCCAGCAAGTTCACCCCGCGCCGTCGCAGTTTGCGGGCGCTCGATCCGCTCAGGGCAAAACGTAATTTGCGCGACTCGATGAGACGATGCACCTCATTGAGCAGTTCCGGAACCCTTTGAATTTCGTCTATGACGACCCAGTCCTTGTATGCCTTGGGAACCTGATCACCGAGCCGGTCGGGTCGGGCAAGCAACTGAGTGTAAACTTGATGATCGAGCAAGTCGAAAAACAGCGCCCCGGGAAACTGCTGATGCAGCCAAGCCGTCTTACCGACCCCACGAGGACCGAACAAGAAAAAGCTTTGCTTGGGGGGTGCCTGGAGCAATCGTGGATACATAAGTCTTTTTTATCATGCAAAAAAGACTTAGCAAGGCCGAAATGCATCCGGCGACAGTCCCCCTATGATTTCTCCATCGCCGACTTCTTAAACTCCGTCCGCATCTCCGACTGCAATCTTCCCAACCGATACTTCTGCCAGTCCATAAACCTTCCCGACTCGGCGAGCGTCGGATGGACGGATTGGATTTTGCGCCACATCTCCTGGCAGATGAAACGGTAGTCGGGATGGCCTTGGGGCATGGTGCGGAGCTCGCACATGTGCAGGGCTTCGCGCAGGTTCAGCTTCATGTACCAGCGGATCTTGTAGGCGAACGGCACGACGTACTGCGCTTCGCTCGGCAGATCGGCGTAGATCTGCTCGCACAACTTCGCCGCGCGCTCCATGCAACGGTCGAACTCGCTCTTGAAGCCTCCCTCTTCGATTTCCGGCGGCGTGTCGTAGCCGTGCACCGTGGTAAAATCCTGGCGTTCCTGGGTGAGAATCCGGTGGCGGTGCAGGTCGCGGTAGAGGCCGAGATTGCCGAGGATGTCGAAGGTGTAATAGACGTTTTCGAAGGCGCGGGAGAGCCTATCGCGGCGGTGGCGCCGCTTGGAGAAAAATTCTTGGAAAATTTGCCGGCGCTCCGCTTGGCTCAACGCCGCGGCTACTTGACGCAATTGCTCCAGCGGCTGGCGTGCGTGGCCGTAGAGCATCGCCGCGATGACTTTCGCTTCCGCATCCGGATCGTAATCGACCAGCGTCACCGGTTCGTTGGTTGCGACCGGTATTATCGTCGTCGCGCGGGCCGCCAGCGCTTTCGCCGCCGCCGTGGTCGCTACTAGATAGTCGTTGCGCTGCGCCCGCTTGACGAACGATGGAATGAGCTGATTGAGCTCGCCGTGAATCGCCGCGCCGATTGCTTGGGCTTCGCTCAGGTCGTGCGAGTACAATTTGCTGACTAGATACTCGAACGCCTGGCCGGCGCCGAACATGCCGACGTTGGTCAGAGTCGCCGCCGGCAGATAACTGCGCAGCACGTCACAGGCCTGCGCCCGCACCGTAGCGCGATAAGCGGTCTCGGCCCAGCGCTTCAAGCGCTCGTCCTTGGCCGCCTCGGCGTAGCTCAGACCTTTGCCGCTCACCGGATCGCGCACTTCCAACTGCTCGATGGGCAGCGACTTGGCGACATGACCGAGCATCGGCTCCATCTGTTTCGAATAGGTCTCGAACAGCAAATTCATCACTTCGAGATAAGTGTCACGGTGGCGCGACGCCATGATCTTGGGCTCGCGGTAAAACAGATAATCGCCGGCGGCGTCCTTCTGATCGAAGCGCACATAGCGCGTCGATTTTTCCAGCGGCGCGATGCCGATGCGCGCGTCTTCCAACAATTTCGCCGCAACGTTGGAAATATTTTCGCAGGCGACATGCGCGCCGCCCAACTGCGCCACGGAATCGTCGCCGTAGCCGACCAGCACCCGCTCGAAGAAGGCCCGGGCTTTTTTCAAGGCCGCGCTGTCGCCGCCGGCGGGAAGCTGGCCGCCGAGCAAATCTTTCAAGGCGAGCTCGGGATCGCCGAGAAATTCGTCGAGGAAAGTCCGGCGCAAACTCTTGGCCGAGCGGCTGTAGCGCGAGAATAACGCGCCGGCGACCTCCTGGGGCAGCTTGAGGCCGAAAGTGTCGCGTTCGAGGTTGGTAAAAAAAGGCTCAAGGCGTTTGTGTTCGTCTGGACTGAACTCGGCGGTCATGCGGTGGTCTTTCTCGATACGTTAAGTGGCGCCATTCTAGTCGGTTCTCGGGCAATAACAAGGTTTTGCCGCCCTGTAAGTAATGGCGGTCGAATCCCGGCTCTTGGGCGCACTAATTCCCTTGGAGGATTTGGCCGGCAGCGCAGCTATTGGCTTCACGATGCTGCAATGGATCAATGAGTGAATTTTTCTCGGCTTCACCTTGACTCGTCGAAAGCGACATTGTTTCATTCCTGTGATGACATCACCGCAGGGTCCGTGGCGCGACGGTCGATGATAGACTGAAAATAGCGCCTGGCGCGCGGCGGCAATTATCGCGAATGGATTTCACCGACCAGACCATCTTCATCACCGGCGCCTCCAACGGCATCGGCAGGCAATTGGCCATTGATTTCGCCAAGCGCGGCGCCGTGGTCGTCGGCTGCGGCCGCTCCATCGAGCGGCTGAAAGAAGTGCTCAAAGAGGTGCGCCAAACCAGTCCGGAGTCATTGATGATGGGCTGCGATGTCAGCGACCCGGAACAAGTCCATGGCATGATCGACAAAGTCCTCGCCGACTACGGCCGAGTCGATATTTTGATCAACAATGCCGGCATCGGCATGCGCAAACCCTTCTACGAGACCGACTTGGCAACCATTGAAGCGATCATGCGCGTCAATTATTTCGGCGCAGTCTACTGCGCCCATGAACTGCTGCCGTCGATGATCGCGCACCACAGCGGCCATATCGTCAACATTTCTTCGGTTGCCGGCAAGATCGGCACACTCAACATGGCCGCCTACAGTGCTTCGAAATTCGCCATGAACGGCTGGTCGGAAAGTCTCTATCACGAACTCAAGCCACTCGGGGTCAAAGTCTCGTTGGTCTGTCCAGGACCGGTGCATACGGGATTCGCCAGCAGTTTTCGCGACAGCCAGCCGCAATCGCCGGAGTCGCTATACGTCAGCATCAGCGCGGTTAGCGAAGCGATCATCCGGGTCATTGAACGCGACACCGCCGAGCATGTCATGCCGCGCTCGCTAGCGCTCTTGTGCTGGATCAAACAGTTTGCACCCGGCCCGTTTCGCTACCTGGCGCAGCGGCGCTTTCGTCCCTACGTGACCGTCCCGGCGAGCTCGCGCCCTTGATTATTCGCTCGAGGAACTTATGATCGGCCCAATCGTTAATCGGCTTGACGGAGGTAACAAGTGAAATCTCGATGGTTAATGGCCGGCTTGATTGCCGGCGTACTCGCGGCAAACCCGCTGTTCGCCCAACTCGGCCCCAAAGATCCGACTAACGGCAGCGCCACCGAACTCGAGCGCATCAAAGTCGGTCAAGCCGCGCCCGACTTCGCGTTGGAAAACGTCGAAGGCCAGGCTGTCAACCTTTCTGACTTTCGCGGCAAGAAAGCCGTGGTTTTGGTTTTCTACCGCGGCTACTGGTGACCCTTCTGCATGGAACAGCTCGGGAAGCTGAAAAGCCTTTTGACCAAAGCCCAGAAAAACAAGGTGCAGATCCTCGCGGTCAGCGTCGATACCCGCGAGGAATCGAAAAAGTTCGGCGAAATGCTGCGCAAACGCTTCGACGGCGAGTTCGATTTTCCACTGCTTGAAGACAAAGATCACAAAGTCATCGACCGCTACGGCATATTTAATCCGGATGGCCGCGGCTGGCCCTACCCGTCGACCTTCGTGATCGACCTCCAGGGCGCCGTGCGCTGGCGCTTCATCGAAAAGAAAGAAAACATACGGCCGACCAATCAACAGATCGTCACCGAGCTGCGGAAGATCAAGTCGCTCTAGCAGCGGGAGCTGGCTATCGCTTTACGACACGGCCCCGAATCAACAACTTTGAAAAAGGTTGAGCCGCAAGGCACGTCTGGCCGGCCAAAATTCTCGGTCAGTCACGGGCGATGAAAGCGGCGTAGTAGGCGGCGCCGCGCAGCGCCGCTTGATCGTTCAAAACCACTTGAACCGGAATGGCGGCGAGCA
The DNA here is from genome assembly GCA_963816145.1 of uncultured delta proteobacterium. Classification (GTDB taxonomy): domain Bacteria; phylum Desulfobacterota; class Binatia; order UBA9968; family UBA9968; genus DP-20. The sequence continues at coordinate 111,046 of CAWFJP010000012.1, read as the reverse complement.
GGTCGGTATAGCGCCCCTTATCGACGAAGGCGCGCATGAACGTGCCGTCTCTGAGCTTGGCGAGAATCTTCGGCGCAATGCCGCCGCCGATGTAAAGGCCGCGCACCGACTTGGCGCGCAGCGCCAGATTACCCGCCTCGGCGCCATAGACGGAAACAAAGAGATCCAAGCTCTTGACGCAAATCTCCGCCTCGCCGGCCAACGCGGCTTGCGAAATCACCGCGCTATCATCGTCGGCAGCGGCAAAGCGATCGGTCAGCCATTGCGGTTCTGCCAAACCGCGGCGCTCTTTGAAGAAGCGATAAATATTGAAAAGACCGGGTCCGGAAACTACCCGCTCGTAACTGACATGTTGAAAGCGGCCCATCAGGTAGCGCAGCAGGTCGATTTCCAGTTCGTTGCGCGGTGCAAAGTCGCCATGGCCGCCTTCCGACGCCAATGGATCAAAGTGATGACCGTCGTCGTGCAAGATCGCCTGACCCAATCCCGTGCCGGCAGCGATCAACGCCTTGTTACCCGACTGGCGCATTGTCCCTTCGTTAAGCGTGCAAAACTCGTCGTTGCCCAGGGTAAAAATACCGTAGGCGCCGGCTTCGAGATCGTTGAGTAACCAGGCCGCGTCGAGCTTCAGCGCCCGGCGCAACTCCGCCGTATCGACCATCCAAGGCAGATTTGGGGTTTTGACTTTGCCGTCGACCACCGGTCCGGCGATGCCGAAACAAGCCGCGTCAAGTTTCGGGCCGTCGCCGGCGAGAAAATCTTGCAGTACCGGTCCCAATCCTGAATACCGCTTACTGGGAAAAGTCCGCGTCAACTCGGCATGCAGCTTATCACCCTTAACCGAGAACAGCGCCAAGCTGGTCTTGGTGCCGCCGATATCACCGGCAAGAACGAGTTCGCGCTGTGCCATAGTTTTTTCTCACCACGAAGTGTCCATGAGCTTTCGCTCGTCTACAGAGTATGAAATTGCAGCCCCCCTGCACGCCCCCCCGATTCGTCATGCCGGCGAAGGCCGGCATCCATCTTCGCTCATTCTGCGAGGCCGAGTAAAGCCTGGATACCGGCTTTCGCCGGTATGACGGAACCTTCGTGCCAATTCGTCGCCCGGATAATACCTGCACATGTATTTTCAACGGAGGCACGAAGGTCACGAAGCTTTCTTGTGGTCGCAGCACGCCGCGCCCGGAACATTCCCTGATCCCATTCTTGCGATCTTTGTATTCTTTGCGGCTAATTTCTCCGATCTCGTTTTGTCCCCTTTGTATTACCATCGTTCAAAATTTGTGGTGTGTGCGCAATTGATATGGAATTTGAAAAAACTCGGATTCGGAAATTTTTCTCGCTAAGACGCAAAGTTCGGAGGACAACGATAAAAGTTCTGACAAATTATTTTTATCCTAATTCTCCGACCTTTGCGGGCTTGACGTCTTTGCGGGAGATATTCCGTCTTACTCACTCACGGCCGGCGCCAGCGCCGGCCGTCGCGCTGCATGAAATCATCGGCCTCGGCCGGTCCCCAGGTGCCCGCAGCGTAATTGGGGAAACTTTTCGGCTTGCTCAGGTTCCACACTTGAATGATCGGGTCGGTCAACGCCCAGGCAGCCTCGACCCAGTCATGGCGCGTGAACAGCGTCGAATCGCCCTCGATGCAGTCTTCCAGCAGCGTTTCGTACGCCTCCGGCGAACCACTGCCAAAAGCTTCCTCGTAATTGAAGTCCAAACTGAGCGGACTGACGACCATGGTCGATCCCGGCGGCTTCACTTCAAACGTCAAGGACACACCCTCATCCGGCTGAATGCGTATGACCAACACATTGGGCTCGACATTGTCCGGCGAATGGGACTTGAACAGCAACAACGGCGGCCGCTTGAATTGTATAGCCACTTCGGTGACCCGTTTCGCCATGCGCTTGCCGGAACGCAGGTAGAACGGCACGCCTTCCCAACGCCAGTTGTCGACGTAAAACTTTAGCGCGGCGTAAGTTACCGTCGGCGAAGTCTTTTGCACCCCGCTCTCTTGCCGGTAACCGGGCGCCTTCTGGTCGCCTGACTGCCCCGGACCATATTGCCCGCGCACCGCCGCCGAGGCCACCTCCTCCGGCGCGATCGCGCGTACCGACTTGAGCAGTTTACCCTTCTCGTCGCGCACTGCGTCGGGGTTAAATCCCACCGGCGGTTCCATGGCGGTGAGACAGAGAAGCTGCATCAGGTGATTCTGAAACATGTCGCGCACGACGCCCGCTTCTTCGTAGTAACCGCCGCGGTTTTCCACGCCGACGCTCTCGGCGGCGGTAATCTGCACGTGATCGACATAACGGCGATTCCAGATCGGCTCGAACACCGCGTTGGCAAATCGTAAGACCATGATATTTTGCACGGTCTCTTTGCCGAGATAATGGTCGATGCGATACACCTGATTTTCATCGAGCACTTCATGCACGCGGCGGTTGAGCTCCCGCGCCGTTTGCAGGTCGGTGCCGAAGGGCTTTTCGATGATCACGCGAGTGCGCGCCTCGCCGTCGGCTTCCTTGGGCGTCAATCCATTGGCGGCAATGCGCTCAATGACGGGTCCGTACAGATCCGGCGGCGTCGCTAGATAGAAGACCCGGCCGGGCAGCACCCGGCTGCTGCGATCGAAGCCATCGATGAATTCTTTCAGGCTTTTATAACCGTCGGCCTCGTCGTAGCCACCGCGCACGTAATAAAGTGTCGAGGCAAACAGCTCCCAGACCGCTTGGTCTTTGAGTCCGGTACGGGAGAACTCTTGCACCGCTTCGCGCATTTTGTCGCGAAAGGCCTCATGGGTCATTTCGCTGCGCGCGTAACCGACCACGGCGAAGCGCTCCGGCAGCTTCTTCTCCAGAGCTAAATTATACAGCGCCGGGATGAGCTTGCGTTTGGTGAGATCGCCGGACGCGCCAAAAATCGTCACGATACAGCCGTGCGGCTTCTTCGCTTGTCCCAAGCTTTGGTGCAAATAATCTTGGCCGTCGATCGCCATCGCTGTTTACCCCTTTTTCACCACATCGCCGTCATCCACCATCGCCTGGCGTTTTTTCTCCAATGCCGCCATCAACTGATCGAAGGAGGCGGCAAATGCCGCCACGCCGTCTTGCTGTAATTTTGCCGTGATGGCGCCGAGATCGATGCCCAACTTGGCCAACGCCGCCAGCGCCGCATCGGCTTCAGCGAACCCCTGCTGCACCACCGCGCCGGAAATCTTGCCGTGATCGCGGAAGGCATTGATGGTATCCGGCGGTAACGTATTGACGGTTTCCGGGCCAATCAGATTCTCGACGTAGAGCACATCGGAGTAGGCCGGATTCTTGGTGCCGGTGCTCGCCCATAGCGGCCGCTGCACGCGCGCGCCACGCTGCCGCAGCGACGCAAAGCCTTCGCCGCGAAAGATCTCCATGAAGCGGCGGTAGACGACCTTGGAATTGGCGATGGCGATCTTGCCGAGTAGCGCGCTCGCTTCCGGGGTGCCGTTTTTTTCTAATTCTTTATCGACCATGGTGTCGACCCGGCTGACGAAGAACGACGCCACCGAGGCGACCTTGGACGGCTCGGCGCACCGCTCTAATCCGGTTAAATATGCGCGCGCCACCGCCTCGTAATCGGCCATGGAAAACATCAACGTCACGTTGATGTTCAGCCCATCCGCGATCAACTGCTCGATCGCTGGAATCCCCGCCGGCGTCGCCGGCACTTTGACCATCAAGTTGGGGCGATCCACCACCGCGCGCAGCCGCTTGGCTTCACTGATTGACCTTTGAGTGTCATGGGCCAAATGAGGCGACACCTCCAGGCTCACATAGCCGTCGTCGCCATGGCTGGCATCGTAGACCGGGCGCAAGACATCGGCGGCCATCTGAATGTCTTCGATCGCCAAAGGCTCATAGAGCTGCTCGACCGGCGCCTTGGCATCGCGCGCCAGCATGGCGCCCAACGCCTCGTCATAGTCCGTGCTGCCGGCGATCGCTTTTTCGAAAATGGTCGGATTGCTGGTGACGCCGCGGATACCGTCTTCTTCGACCATGCGCTTTAACTCGCCGCTGCGAATCAAGTTGCGTCGGATGTAATCGAGCCAGATCGATTGTCCTTGTCCAGCGAGCTCTTTCAATGGGTTCATGGCCGTACCCCCTTAGGTGGATTTACCGTAACGCTGCTCCAAGGCGCGGATTTTATCCACGCGTCTGCGGTGCCGTTCTGCGCCGTTGAATTTCGCCGCTAAAAAACTATCCACCAGCTCACGTGCCAACTCGACGCCGATAATTCTCGCCCCGAGCACGAGAATATTCATGTCGTCATGCTCGACACCCTGGCGCGCCGAGTAGGTGTCATGGCACAAACCGGCGCGAATGCCGGGCAACTTGTTCGCCGCGACCGAGGCGCCAACGCCGCTGCCGCAAATGAGCAGGCCGCGCTCTGCCTCGCCGGCAAGCAGGCTTTTCGCCACGGCTTCGGCGAAGTCGGGATAGTCCACCGGCTCGTCGCTATCAGTCCCCTGGTCGATCACCTCGTGACCATGATAACGTAGATAAGCGGCAATAATCTGCTTCAGATCGAAGCCCGCGTGATCGGCGCCGATGACGATGCGCATGGTTAACTCGCGAGCTGCGCCTTGGCCGCCGCCACGACATTTTCCACCGTGAAACCGAACTTCTTCTGTAATTGTTGAAACGGCGCCGAGGCGCCGAAGCTCTTCATGCCGATCACCGCGCCGGTCATGCCGACGTATTGCGCCCAACCAAAAGTCACACCTTGCTCCACTGCGACGCGCGCTTTTATCGATGAAGGCAGCACCTGCTCGCGATATTCCTTGGTCTGCCGCTCGAACAGTTCCCACGACGGCATGCTGACGACGCGCGCTCGGACGCCGTCTTTCTTGAGCTGCTCGTAGGCGTCAATGCAGAGCGACACTTCGCTGCCGGTGCCGATCAAGATCACCTGCGGCTTGCCACCGTCGGCGTCGGCCAGAATGTACGCGCCCTTAGCCAATCCGGCGGCGGCGCCATATTTCGTCCGATCCAAGGTCGGCAACGCTTGGCGCGTCAGCGCCAGTGCCACCGGCTCATGCTTCGATCTCCATAATCACACGCCAAGCTTCGACAACTTCATTGGCGTCTGCCGGTCGGATAACCAGCATTCCGGGCATGGCGCGCAGCGACGCTAACTGCTCCACCGGCTGGTGCGTCGGTCCGTCTTCGCCAACGCCGATGGAATCATGCGTAAAGACATGCAGCTGGGGAATTTCCATCAGCGCCGCCAAGCGTAGCGCCGGCCGGGCGTAGTCGCTAAAAATCAAGAAACCGGCGCCGAACGCGCGCAAACCGCAGAGCACCATGCCGTTGACGATGGCACCCATGGCGTGCTCGCGCACGCCGAAGTGAAAATTGCGCGCAGCGTAGTTGCCGGCTTCAAAGTCTGCCGCGCCGTCAAAAGTCAGTCGCGTCTTGGTCGATGGCGCCAGATCCGCCGAACCACCCATCAGCCACGGAACGTTTTTGCCGATGGCATTTAATATTTTCCCGGAAGAATCGCGCGTCGCCAGGCCTTTCGAATCGGCAGGAAAACTAGGAATGTCTTTGTTCCAACCCGCCGGCAGCTCGCGCCGCTGCATGATCCGTCAGTTGCTCGGCGAGTTCGGGATACTTTGTCTTTGTATTGAGCGAACTGCGCCGCCCAACGATCGCGCAGCTCGCGGCCGCGCTTGCCGAGCACTCGGGCAAAGTTTTCTTGAACCCCTTCGGGAACGAAGAATTTTTCGTCCTCCGGCCAACCGTAGTTTTTCTTGGTCAGTTTAATCTCGGCATCGCCCAAGGGCTCGCCATGCGCCGCCGCGGTGTCCTGCTTGTTGGGCGCGCCGAAGGCGATATGGCTTTCGATCACGATGAACGTCGGCCGGTCGTTGCTTTTACGAAATTGTTCCAGCGCCCGATCGAGGGCTGCCTGGTCGTTGGCGTCGGCGACATGCAAAACGTTCCAGCCATAAGCCTCGAAACGTTTGCCGACATCTTCCGACAGCGCCAAGCTGGTGCTGCCTTCGATGGAGATGCGATTGCTGTCGTAAATCCAGCAAAGATTGCCGAGTTTCAAGTGGCCGGCAAGCGACGCCGCTTCACTGCTGATCCCTTCCATCATGTCGCCGTCGCCGCACAGCGCGTAAACAGCGAAATCGAACAGCTCGAAGCCGGGCCGGTTGAAATAGCTGCCGAGCCATTTCGACGCGATCGCCATACCGACGCTGTTGGCCACGCCTTGGCCGAGCGGACCGGTGGTGGTCTCGACACCGGCGGTGAGGCCGAACTCGGGATGGCCGGGGGTCTTGCTGTCGAGCTGGCGAAATTTTCTGCAAATCGTCGAGGGTCAGCGTCGGCTGATCGAGCACCTGCTGCTTTCCATCGATTGCGCGCACGCCGACTAAATACAAAGTCGAATAGAGCAGCATCGACGCATGGCCGATGGACAGCACGAAACGGTCGCGATTAGGCCACAGCGGATCGGCGGGATCATAGCGCAGATGGCGCTGCCACAGACCGTACATCACCGGCGCCATCGACATCGGCGTGCCGGGGTGGCCGGAGTTGGCCTGCTGCACCGCGTCCATGGACAACGTGCGAATGGTATTTATGGACAATTGATCGATCGACTGGTTCATAAGGTCTGCCTGTTCTAACCGGAACCTGCCGGTAGGGTTGATTCATGCGTACTCTTATCACTTTCGCCCGCCGAGGTCAGCAACATACTCGAACTAATCGGCAGATCTTAAAGCAAATGTATTCGGCGACTGTCAGACTTTTGACGGCGGCCAAAGGCCGGACTGTTGCAAGAAAAGCAGCGTTCGGCTCAGCACCCCACGTGACTTTGTTTTCGGCAATGTCCACAATCGTTGAAAATCTTCGGCCACATCGAGGTCAAACCAAGTCGGCAGAATGTTGTAGGTCAGATCAAGCGCGTCGAGCCGCGCCGTCGTCTCCGCCAAAACCCGCTCATGGCTCCAGGTCATGTCGGCAAATATCTCCGGCGTCGGTCGATTCATGCCGACAAGATAATAACCGCCGTCCCGGCTCGGCCCCAAGACCAGCCGCGATTCCGTCTGGGCCAATTGGGCGAAGCCCTCGTCGAGAATCGCCCAAGGCACTGCGGGCAGATCGCTGCCAATGAGAATAATGTTGCGATGGCCCAAATGCCAAAGCGCAGTGAATATTTGTTGCATGCGGGCGCCGAGATCGCCACCGGATTGCGCCAGATAGGCGTACTCGGCGCCGCCGAGATCGCGCAAAGTATTTTCGGCATCCGCCGGTGCAAAAAACACATAGCGCTCGGCGCCGGCGTAATGTCGCAAATGGTCGAACTGGTCGAGCAGCAGCGCGCGATAGAACTCCGCGGCCTGGGCCGGCGTCAGCGGCGGCACCAGCCGGGTCTTCACGGCGCCCGCCAGCGGCGCCTTGGCCATAATGGCGAGAGCGTTAGCGGGTGTCGGCATAGAACTGTTTCAAACGCGTCGGCGATACGCCACTCAGATAAAGCAGCTTCAACGTCCACATGCGGAAAATCGTCCGCCACACGCCGTCCGATTCCCAACGGCGCGCCGAGGTCACCACCCGGCTGCGCAAGCAGGCAACTTCGCCCAGACGCTTGAGACTGCGGCAGAGAGCGATGTCTTCCATGAGCGGAATGTCAGGGAACCCGCCCATGCGCTGAAACACTTCGCAGCGTACGAAGAGCGCCTGATCGCCGGTGCCGACTTTGGAGACGCGCGAGCGATAGCTGATCAGCCGCGCCACCAGCGGCAAAATCCAGTGGCTGCCATCGAGCGCGACGTCGAAGCGGCCGCCGACATAGCGCGGATCGCCAAGCGCGCCCGCAATATCGGCAAATGCCGTTGTTGGCAAGCGCGTGTCGGCGTGGAGAAACAAAAACACTTCGCCGCTCGCCTCCTGCGCGCCGCGATTCATCTGGCGCGCCCGGCCGCGCTCCGCGGAAATTATCTTAACACCGAACTCGGCGGCGATCTCGCTGGTTCTATCATGACTACCGCCGTCGACGACGATGGTTTCGTAGGGCTGCAACGGCGCCAGCGCTTGCAACGTGGCGGCGATGGACTTGTCTTCGTTGAGCACCGGCACGATGACTGAAATGTTCATCATTAATTACTGAAATCAGCGATTCGACAAAATCCCCCTTTGGCAAAGGGGGTAAATTCAATTGCAAGACCGCGAGATCATCGGCTCACTTCGGTAAATATATCCTACGGTTTTAGGTCGACGCCGTTCAAGCGCCAATCGTAGTCGTGACTCAAACCGCCTTGGTATTTTTCCAGCGCTCCCGCCAGCGCGGGATTTGCGAAACTGCGCCAGTGCTCCATCAGCCCTTCCGGGCCGCCGCCAAAATCCTCCTGGAACCACACATAGATGCTCGATACTTTGAGCTTGTCGCCGGTGAGCGTCACGCCCCGCGCATGATTGACAAACTCCTTGGCGCCTTTGTCGAGCAGCGCTTCGGTGTTATCGCCCGTGTACGCCACCGGCTGCAGGTTAGGGCAGCCTAAACTGGCGCAGTTAACCGCGTAGTGAATTCGTTCTTCTTGCCAAATCGGCCGCAAGATCCGATGCTCGATATCGTCCAGCGATAGCTTTTCGCCTTCCACGCTGATCAGCTTGGCACCCCAAGGTCCGCGCGCCAGTAAGCCGGGAGAGATGTTGATGTCGCGAATCGACGCCACCGGGAAGCGCGACAAAATCAGGTCGATCGTGAACGCGTTGTAAAGATTGATCCAATACGCTTGCTGTTCTTTGCGATTATAGGTCGAGATCGGCATCCCTTGCAGGGTCTGGAGATAATTTTTCAAAAGCTTTTGATCTTCGACACGGATATCTTGATAGCGTACCCGGTTGATGCCCGACGGATGATGGACCACATACTGCTTGAGCAAGCGATCCCACGCACCGTGATCGATCCTCTGTGCGTTCGCCGGATCATGCTTCTGCCAGCGCGCCCACAACTGCGCCTTGGGTGCCGTCTGGGCAATTGAATATTCAATCATGCCGAAGAAAATTAATAATGTCGTCAGACCGATCCGAATCGCCTTACGCCTCACGCCTTACTCCTTACCCTCGATGCTCATCGTCGCCATTCCAACCATTTGGCAAAAACCTTTTTAACCGTCGGCGTCAGCTTGGTGCGCATGTACGCATCGCCGATCTTGCGCAGCGCTTCGGCCTGGGTCGGGTAGGAATGAATCGTCGACGACAACACTCCCATCGTCTGCTTCGCCGTGATCGCCAGCGTCAATTCGCCCAACATCTCGCCGGCGTGGCGCGCGACGATGGTGCCGCCAAGAACTCTACCTGATTTCTTATCGTAGTGAACCCGGGCGAAACCATTCGCCTCGCCGTCAAGAATCGCCCGGTCGACCTCGCTCAACGGCTGCGTGAGCGTCGCCACATCGTAACCGGCAGCCTGCGCAGCCTTTTCGTAATAGCCCACGTGAGCGATCTCCGGGTCGGTGTACGTGCACCAGGGCATGACTAGATCGGTCGCCTTGCGGCGCGACAGGAATAGCGCATTGGCAATGACGATGCGCGCCATCGCGTCGGCCGCATGGGTAAACTGGTAACGCGAGCAAACATCGCCGGCGGCATATACCCGCGGATTGGACGTGCGCATACGCGCATCGACGTCGACACCGCGCATGCCATAGCGCACTGCCGCGGTATCGAGACCCAATCCTTCGAGGTTGGGCACGCGCCCGACCGCTACCAGAATCGCGTCGCAGGCTAATTCCATCGGCCTGTCGCCGATGTTCAATAATAAACACTTCGCGCCGTCACGTCGCGACGCGCTTTGAATCTGCGCGCCGGTCAAGATCGTCACACCGTCTTTTTCGATCTGCGCGCGGACGATCGCCGCCGCGTCGCGATCCTCCCGCGGCAGGATTACCGCACCATCAGTGAGCAACGTCACTTGGCTGCCAAAGCGTTGAAAACTTTGCGCCAATTCGCAACCGATGGGACCGGCGCCGATGACCGCCAGCCGCCGCGGCGACTCGGTGAGCGTAAAAATCGTTTCGTTGGTGTAGTAGCCAACGCCACCAAGTCCGCTAATCGGCGGCACCGCGGCGCGCGCCCCGGTGGCGATCACAGCCCGGCCGAACTGCAAGCGATTACCGTCGACGTCAATCGTCTTAGGATCGACAAATCGGCCATGGCCGATAAAGACATCGACGCCAAGCTTGCGAAACCGCTCCGCCGAATCATGTTCGCTGATGCCCGCGCGCAATCGGCGCATGCGCTCCATCGCCGTGGCAAAGCCGATCTGCGGATCTGCCGTCTGTTGGATGCCGAACTCCGTACCGCTGCGCGCATCATGAGCGGCGCGCGCCGCACGGATCACGCCCTTGGACGGCACGCAGCCGACATTGAGACAATCGCCGCCCAAAAGATTGCGCTCGATGAGTGCCACTTTCGCGCCGAGCCCAGCCGCGCCCGCAGCGCTCACCAACCCCGCGGTGCCGCCGCCGATGACGACCAGATTGTACTTTCCCGCCGGTGTCGGATTGCTCCAGCGCGGTGGATGACAATTTTCGATCAGCTGCCGATCATGAACATCGTCGGCAAGCAACATTTCACGATAGGCAACTGGCCGATGATTTGGATCGAGCAGCGGTTTACCGGCCGCGATGTTTCCCTCCTGTGACTGTTCCGCCTCGCGCAAGGCCTTGCGCGCAACGCGGGTCACCACAACAACCACACCAACCGTGGCGAGCAAACCGACGTACTTAAGAATCTGCTGATAAAAGCCGGCCGATGCATCGACTTGCGCGCCGAGCGCATCGCGCGCCGCGGCGCCGATATAAACGAACAGAAACGTCGCTGGCAGCATGCCGAGCAGATTCGCCATGATGTACGACGGTGTGCGCACGGCTGTCATTCCGAGCAGATAATTCAGCAATACGAAGGGAAACACCGGACTCAATCGGGTGAGCAAAACCATTTTGAAGCCTTGCTTGCCGATGGCTTGGTCGAGGGAACGAAACTTAGCATTGCCCGCCGCCCAGCGCGTGACTTTGTTACGCAGCAAGCCACGCGCCAACAGAAACGAACAGAGTGCACCCAAATTAGCGCCAAGAACCACGACGACAAAGCCGGTCGACAAGCCGAACAGCGTTCCTGAACCAATCGTAATCGCGCTCCCCGGCACGAACAGTACAGTGCAAACAATGTAAACCAGCACGACAACAACAGGTCCGATGGCGCCGAGTGAGCGCACGAAACTCTCGAAATGCGCGAACCAGGCACGCACCGGCAGAAAGAGAACACCGACAACGACTGCGGCCAGAGCCATCACGAGGAGAATCGCTTTACTTGGTTTCATGATTCTCGTTAGAAGCCGGTGCGCTGTGTCGACTTTCGCGGGCTTTCTATCTGGAATACGGACTTAGCGGGTTAGCATTGGTCTCAGACAAGCGTGCCGCCGCAACTGCTGCCCGAACCGGCGGTGCACGCATAGCAGTGGTCGCCGACCGCGATCGCCGGCCCGGTCAGTTGATCCAAAGTCACTGAAGCGATATGCAAAGGTTTTTCGCCGTCGGTGAGCGGCATGTCGAGCATTTGATTGAAATCACAATCGTAAATCCCGCCATCCCAGCCGACGCTGATCAAATTGCGGCACATCACTTGATCGACGGTGCTAGCGTTGAAACTGCGCTCGAGCAGATCCAAGTACGGCTCATACTCGCTGCGGAGCTTGAGATGGGTCGCATAACGGGTGATTGGCATATTGGTCAGGCAAAACAGCCGATTGAAGACAATGCCGAATTCATCGTGAAGAATTCGCTTGTAGTCCTGCTCGAGTTTTTCTTGCGGCGGCGGCAAGTGCGGTCCGACGGGATTGTAAACCAGATTGAGCACCAAGCCGCTCTCCGGCCGGCCGTAACCGAGTCCGTTGAGAATTTGCAGCGCCCGGATGCTGCCGGCGAAAGTGCCCTTGCCGCGCTGCTTGTCGACATTATCGCTGGAATAGCAAGGCAGTGAACAGACAAGTTCGACTCGCTGCCGGCGAAAAAACTCCGGCAGATAATCTTTCCCCGGCTCGAAGATCACCGTTAAGTTGCAGCGATCGATCACCTGCCGGCCCAGCCCGCGTGCCGACTCGACCAGATAATCGAATGCCGGGTGCAGCTCCGGCGCGCCGCCGGTGATATCGAGGGTCGCAATGTTGGTCGCACCGAGAAAACCCAGCACTGCGTCGACATTCTCCCGGCTCATCATCTCCGTGCGCGTCGGCCCGGCCTCGACATGGCAGTGGATGCAGGCCAGGTTGCAGTAGCGCCCAAGGTTCACTTGCAACACATCGACCGACCGGCGCTTGAGGCCGCTGCCGTTTAGTCGACGAAGTTTTTCAGTGAACGGTTGCATCGAGATATCAGAGAACCTCTACATCCAATTGGCAGTTCCGATTCTTCTCTTCCTCCGATAATTCTCAATTGTCCATTCTCAATTATCAATATGAATTTATTTCACGGACAGCAATTGGAATCCGGTCCGCAAACGGAGCCGGACATCTTCGTGACGTTGTACTCCATCCCCTTGGTCTCGCGTGGATGGCGTTTGTGATCGCGCGAACAATCATAGGAACCGGCGCTTGCCAGCGCCACTTCTTCACGAGGCGGCACCAGAATGAATTGTCCGGCGTAGGGCGCCTGTGAATACAACTTGAACGTCTTGTCGCACACCGCCATGCGCGCGCCGCGCTCCAACGTATGGCCATCGTCGTCGACCACTTGCTTCCAAGGACCGCGGTAAATCACCGCTTGGTTGCGCTCGATGCAGGGCCCATCTTTGCCTTTGTATGCGGTCACCGTGATGGCGCGGAACTCGATGCCCTCGACGGTTTGATAGGCCTCGCTGCGCAGCTCTTCGATTTGCATACCGTGAAACTTGGCGTCTTCGAAGGCGCGCAAAAAGTCTTCTTCTTGAAAGGATCCGGACACGCAGGCGCTCCACAGATCCGGGTCTTTGGCCAAATGTTCAGGCACCGCCTCGTCGCTGACAATATCGGAAATCGCGATCCTGCCGCCGCGCTTGAGCACGCGGTACATCTCGGCGAACAACTGCTTCTTGTCCTCGGGCCGGACAAGATTGAGCACGCAGTTCGACACGATCACATCGATGGATTCATCCGGAATAAGCGGCCGTTCCTGGCGCATCTTGATTTCGAATTCTCGCAGCCCGGCCAGATCGCGCGACCGAATGAACCGGATTCGCTTGCAGATAGCCATCGATCAAGTCGAGATTGGTTTGCAAGATCCTGGATCTTGCCGCGGCGAAACTCAACGTTGTGGTAGCCCAACTTGTCGCCGATGGATTTCTGATGCTTGCGAGCTAGCCCCAGCATCGGCAGATTGAAATCGACGCCGATCACTTTGCCCTGGGCGCCGACGATTTGCGAAATAATGTAGCAGGCCTTGCCGCTGCCCGAACCGAGGTCGAGAACGGTTTCCCCAAGCCGAATATAACGCGACGGGTCGCCGCAGCCGTAGTCTTTTTCGATAATCTCGTCGGGAATAACTTTCAACAATGTCTTGTCATAGTTCACCGGCAAACATAAGCAGGCTTCAACTTCCTGAGCCGCGTTGCCATAACGCTGCAACACCGCCGCTTCAAGGTTTGCGATATGACCATTAGCTCCGCTGGCCTTTAGACTTTCCGATTCCATCAATCCTCCGACGATTCAGTAATTTCTTGAGATGACCACCTTCACAAAATCCGCGCAAGCCAAATTTTGGACACACCCGGACTTCACATTATTTTAGTTGTCATCACAACGGTGGAAGTAGCAGAAAAGTTCCGCGCGGCGGGGCGGAGCGGCGATGCCTTACCCCTAACCCCTGACTCCTAAACCGCTTAAGCCGGCTCATCCGCCATCATCAGATAAGCTTCGATGAACTGATCGATGTCGCCATCGAGGACGGCGTCGGCGTTGCCGACCTCGACGTTGGTGCGATGGTCCTTGACCAGGCGATAAGGAGCAAGCACATAGGAGCGGATCTGGCTGCCCCAGGCGATGTCTTTCTTGGTTTTATGGTAGCTCTCCATCTTTTCTTTTTGCTTTACCAGCTCCAATTCGTAAAGCCGCGATTTGAGAATCTTCATCGCCATCGCCCGGTTTTTATGCTGCGAGCGCTCGTTCTGGCAGGCGACTACAATCCCAGTCGGCAGATGGGTCAGACGCACCGCCGAATCGGTTTTATTGACATGCTGGCCGCCGGCACCGCTCGATCGGTAAGTATCGACGCGCAGGTCGTCGTCGTTAACTTCTATTTTGATATCGTCGTCGACCTCCGGATAAACGAAGACGGAAGCGAACGAGGTATGGCGACGCGAGTTGGCGTCGAATGGCGAGATCCGCACCAGGCGGTGAATCCCCGCTTCAGCTTTCAGGTAGCCAAATGCGTAATCGCCAGTGACATTAAAGGTCACGCTTTTGACCCCAGCTTCCTCGCCCGGTTGATAGTCGAGAATCTCTTTGCGGAAACCGCGCCGGTCGCACCAGCGTAAATACATGCGCAAGAGAATCTCGGCCCAGTCTTGCGCCTCGGTGCCGCCGGCGCCGGGATGCAGCGTGACAATGGCGTTGCGCCTGTCATCGGGGCCGCCCAGCAGTTGGGTCAGCTCGGTCTGTGCCATCTCCTTGGTGATCGCCGCGACTTTGCCGGCAGCTTCGCCGAGCGCGTCCTCGTTTTTCTCGTCTCTGGCGACGTCGAGAAAAAACCTCGCCTCTTCAAGATCGCACTGATGCTTTTCCCAGTTGGCGAGGACGGCTTTGAGGGCAGACTGTTCTTTGAGAACGTTTTGCGCTTTGTCGGCGTCGTTCCAGAAATCCGGTTGGGCGGTGACTTGGTTCAGCTCCTCGACACGCTTCTGCTTGCTGTCGACGTCAAAGCCGCCTCCGCAACTGCTCAAGCCGCGCTTCGAGGTGGGTAAGTTGTTCTGTAGTTTCTTCGATCATCTTAGCTTTCTTCCGACTCCTGATTAGCGACTTCCGACCTCCGGTTACTATACCTTCAATAACCCGCGGTCACAAAGGTAGGCGTGAAGTTTCCGCTCGTAAGCGAACATGATCTGCGCTTGGCGCGGCGATTTTTCATGGTCGTAGCCGAGCAAGTGCAGGATGCCGTGAATCAGTAAAGTCACCATCTCGCTCTTGAGGGTCATGCCGCCCTCCGCCGCCTGGCGGCGCGCCTGTTCCACGGAGATCACCACGTCGCCGAGCAATTTTGCGCCCGACCTCGGCTGGTCCTCGACGAAGAACGACAGCACATCGGTGGTTTGCCTTTTCTTTCGGTACTTGGCGTTGAGTGGACGCATTTCCCGGTCGCCGACCAGGGCGATGCTGAGTTCGGCACGGCTTTGTTTGAGGGCGCGGAGGAGAATCTCGGCGATCTGGCGCAACGCCGCGGTCGGATACTTGGTGCCGGCTCCCAACCGGGTGATTTCAACAGCCATTAGTACTCAATAACCTGTGGAAGTCTGTCATTTCGAGCGCAGCGAGAAATCTCTCCCCGTCACCCATAACCGTTACCTATACATCCTGTTTGGACACGGTGGGTACAGAAGTCACGATAGATTCTCGTCGACTACCGCAAAACTGTTAAATCCTTAATCACCCCTCTTTGGAAAAGAGGGGCCAGGGGAGATTTTGTCTGCTCACACGGCTCCATCGTCCCAGAACACAGCGCGACTGCTCCGAAGAAAACCTGCCCGCCCCGGATTCAAATCCCCCTTGATCCCCCTTTTCCAAAGGGGGATATAATCGGCAGCCATCTGACCGCGACCGTCGAGACCATTGAACTAGATGTGTCACATGACGAGATCCTCGCACCCAAGCCATAATCAAGTTAAACCATGACCCGCCATTTAGCGGATGTTGAAAACCTGCTGATAGGAAGCGATCAGCTCGGTCAAATTGGGGCCGAGAGAAGCGGGATTCACAAAAACGAACTCTTTTTTGTAAAGCTCCTGATGCCGCGGGATCTGCTTGACGCCCTTGCGCAAGGTAATCCGCGGCACTTGCTGCGCGAGCACCGTCTGGCCTTCTTCCGAAAGCATCCAGTCGATAAACAGCATAGAAGCATGCGGATGTGCCGCCCGGCGCATCAAAGCCAAGCCGTTGGGCTCGCCCGGATAGGGATCGAGCAAGCGAAAATCCACCGGCGCGCCCTTTTCTTTGTATTCGGTGGCGCGCCGGCCGCGCGCCGCGATCACCATCGCGGACTCGCCGGCGAGCATCAATTGCAAGCGCATGATACTGCTGCCGCCGGGGATATGCAGCTGCTGGCGCGCCAGGGCGCGCATGAAATCCATCCCCTTGGCTTTGCCCATGCCGTCGAGCATGACTGAATACCAGGCGTACTCATCGCTGCCGAAATTCATCTTGCCGCGCCACTTGGGCAGCAACAGATCCTGATAACTCTTGGGCGCGTCATCAGGGGCAACCAATTTAGTGTTAAATGCCAGAACTATGGGCGTCACCTCGGTCGAAGCCCAGAAACCCTGCGGGTCGAATGAACCGGTGGGGAAAGCTTTTAGCTCAGGCGAAAGATAGGGCGCGGAGAAATTGCGCTGCTTGAGTTCCCACATCTCCACCGGCGCCGAGGCGACCAAATCGACGGCATAGTGGCCGGCGCGGGCTTCGGTTTCGATCTTGGGCATAACCGAAGACTGCGATAAACGATTGGTTTTGATCTTGACGTAGGGATGGCTCCGCTCGAAAGCGCCGACGATCTTGGGGAAGTCGGTCAAGCTCATCGAGGTGTACCAGATCACCTCGCCTTCCTTGCGCGCGCCCTCCTCTAAGAACGACTTGCGCTGAGCGCCAGTGAGGCTGCGCATGCTCTTGGCAAGCTCGTCGACCGTCGCCGCTGGCAACGATTCGGAACCGCCGTCGAGGCCAATGGCCGCCGCACAGAGAAATATACCTAAAAATTGCCGGATCATGATATTTCCCGCCAATCTGGAGTAACTTGCATCTAACATCGAGCGCTCGAGGGGGTCAAGGCGGCGACCTTAACGCGTCGGACATCCCGATAAATTGACATGCGAGAGTCGATTTGTTAACTAAGTTGGAGTTCGAATCTAGGAGGAATAGATGGCCTACATTATTGCTGAACCCTGTATCGATACCAAAGACACGGCCTGTGTGGATGTCTGTCCGGTGGATTGCATTCATCCGACAAAAAATGAGGCTGAGGAATTCGAGAAAGAAAATAAGCTCTATATCGATCCCGAGGAGTGCATCGACTGTGGGGCTTGCGAGCCGGTCTGCCCCGTGGAGGCGATCTTTGAGGAAGCGGCGGTTCCAGATAAGTGGAAACACTTTATCAAAATCGACGCTGACTGGTACAAAGCCAAGAAAGGCTAATCACTAACCGCCTGCTTCGCGCCGTTTCATGAAGGGCTGAGAAAAGTTTCTCAGCCCTTCGTTTTTCTACACTGGATTTACTTTCTCCGCCGTCTTGACTCCACTTCAAGCTCTGTTGTACGCAGAGTATCTAAGGAGAACTTCATGGTACTCGTCCTCAAAAACCATCAGATGGAAAACTTGCTGCCGATGTCTGAGGAGATCGACGCCATCGAGCTGGCTTTTCGCGAGTTGGGTCAGGGCAAAGCCATGCTCGCGCCGCGCGCCCGTCTGCGCACGCCCTGGAAAGAGGAAGGCGGCCAGTACTATTTCAACAACATCATGGGGCTGGTGCCGGGCATGAAGTCGATGGCGCTGCGCATCGACTCGAGCTTTTCGAAAGAAATCCAAGTCGAAGGCAGCAAACGGCGCGTTTATCCCGGCGATTTCATCGGCCTGGTGATGCTCTTCGATATGGACACCTGCAATATCTTGGCGATCATGGACGATCATTACATCTCGGCCATGCGCGTCGGCGCCACCAGCGCGGTGGCGAGCAACTTACTGGCTCGCAAAGACGCCAAAGTGATGGCGCTGTTGGGCTCCGGCGAACAAGCCAAAACCCAAGTCACCGCCCATGCCTGCGTGCGCCAGCTGACCCGGGTCAAAGTCTACAGCCCGACCAAGGCGAACCGCGAGAAGTTCGCCAAGGAAGTAAGCGCAGAGACCGGCATCGAAGTCTTGCCGACCAATTCCGCCGAGGAGGCGATTCGCGGCAGCGACATCGTCACGGCGGCAACCAACACCGTCGATCCGGTGATTCTCGGTAAATGGGTCGAACCCGGCATGCATCTCAACAGCATCGTCGGTGGCGACGGCTTCTTGCCGAGAAAAGAGCTCGACGACGAAGCGGTAATGAAAGCCAATCTCATCGTCGTCGGCTACAAGCAGCAAATCTTTCTCGACAAGCAGGCCGAATTTCACGATCGCTTGGAGCGTGGCTTGGTCAAAGCCGAAGACCTCCATGAGCTCGGCGACTTAGTGAACGGCAACTGCCGCGGCCGCCAAAGCGACAAAGAGATCACCTTTTTCAAAAACAACACCGGCATGGGCATCCAGTTCGCGGTCACCGCGAGAAAGATGTACGACAAAGCCAGAGAAAAAGGCATCGGCACCGAACTGCCGCTGGAACTGTTCATGACCCAGCGCGGCGACAAACTGTTTTCACCATGACTAATGCGAGGTTCCAATAGTTCCAACCGTTTCACCGCTGCGCTCAGTTTCAAATGAGTCGATACAATTGGAACTGCTGGAACGACTGGAACCTTTAACTTTAGTGTGACATCGGAGGTTAAGTTATGCGCGACTGGGAAGCGATTGTCCCCGAAGAAGAGCGAAAGATTTATGAAAAGGCCGGCTACAAAGGCAAAGAAAAGTTCGGCGTCAATCCGGCGCTGATTATCATCGACGTCATCACCGGCTTCACCGGCACCAAGCCGATGCCGGTCATGGAAGCGATCGATGAGTTTCCCACCAGCTGCGGCCAAGTCGCCTGGGACGCGCTGCCGAAAATCAAGGGATTGCTCCACGCCTGCCGGGACGCCAAGATTCCGGTGATCTACTCCACCTCCGATCCCGATTTCAAAGCAGCCTTCGGCAACGCCACCAAACGCGGCGTCGACAAGACCGACTTCGAAAAACTCGCCGTCGAATTCCCCGACATGATCAAACCGCGCGACGACGAATTCATCGTGCGCAAGGCCCGCGCCAGCGCCTTCTTCGGCACCCATTTGATCACCTATTTGGTGCGCAAAAACATCGACACTTTGCTCATCGCCGGCACCAGCACCTGCGGCTGTGTGCGCGGCACCGTGCTCGACGGCTACTCCTACGGCTACCCGGTATTCCCCGTGGAGGAATGCATCTTCGACCGCTCACGCACCTCGCACCTGGTCAATTTGTTCGAGATGAACGCAAAGTACGCCAGCGTCATTCAGCTATCCGAAGCCCTCGACTACGTCGGCAAAATCAAACGAATGGAAGGCCGCAAAGCGCTGGCGAGCTAAGAGAGACTCACCACGAAGATCACGAAGGACACGAAGGGATTAGCCAATATATTTTCCGAACTTCGTGCTCTTCGTGTCCTTCGTGGTAAAATCCTCTCCACCATAAACCTGGCAGGACCGACCATCAGTAGGAGACTCTCATGGCCACCGAATCCCCCTTCGTCGATCAGGAATATTTCGATCGCTATACCCGCGCCCAAGCGCTCATGGAGCGCGACGGCCTCGATGCCCTGGTGGTTTCCGAAAAGAACAACTACTGGTACTTCAGCGGCCTGATCAGCTACCAGCTGGACCATATTCAACGACCGCAAATTTGTATTCTCCCCAAGACCGGCAAACCGCTCTTGCTCGTCTACGGCAACGACAAAGCCAAGGCCAAGGCGTTGCCCTGGGTCGGCGAAGTGAGGTCTTACACCGACGTGCCGTTTCCGCAGGAGATGATCGCAGCGAGCATCAAGGAAATGGAGTTAGGCGAAAGTAAACTGGGCTTCGAGTTAGGCGACGATCAGCGCCTGGGTATCCCGGTGAATTATTTATCCGGACTGACCGAAGCGCTGCCCAAAGCGCAAATCAAAGACGGCAGCGCGGCATTGAACGAAATGCGCGTCATCAAAAGCCCGCGGGAACTAGACTTCCTGCGCAAAGCTTGCGAGATTTCCGTCAAAGCCTACGACCGCTGCCTGCCGCAGCTGAAGCCCGGCATGACCCGCCGCGAAGTCGCCGACCGTCTCTATATCTCGATGATCGAAGAAGGCGCCCATCCGCGTCATCCGGGATTTCTCATGTTGAACTCGTCGACCCGCTACGACGACCGGCGTTATGAAAAAGGCGACCGCATGATCGCCGACTTCGGCGCCTGCTACGAAGGCTACTACGGCGACATCACCAGAATGGCGATCTTCGGCGAGCCTACCGCCGAACATAGGAAGGACCACGAAACCGCCTGCGACGTCATTCAGCTTTGCTTCGAATCGATGAAAGTCGGCACGCCGCTCGCCGAGGTCTCTCGCGTGGCCAACCGCGAATTGATCAAGCGCGGCTACCAAGCAGTCGACAGCCCCAAGCGCATCGGCCACGGCATCGGCATGTCGCGCGCGGAGCCGCCGTCATTGAATGAAGTCGAGACCGAGACCTACCGTCCCGGCATGGTGCTCGCCCTGGAACCGAAAGTGCGCTCGGGGAAGAGCGCGGTCCATCTCGAGGAAGATGTACTGATAACGGATAAGGGCCAAGAGTTTTTAACCATCGGCTGCCGCAGGTTGGATGTGATCAACTAACGAGAAAAAGTATTTCTCCGACTTCGCGCCTTTGTGCCTTTGCGGGAGAATCATCTAGGACGACTCTCATGGACTCCAACGGCATCCTCTACCTTTCCAATAACGACGTTAAAAAAGTTCTCGACCTCGGCCGGGCCATTGAGATCACCGAGCAGGCGCTGCGCGATCACAGCGAAGGGCGGGTCATCTGGTCGACGCCGGAAGATTTCGCGATCAAACCCGAGCAAGGCTGGCAGTCCTGGGTCACCGGCTGCGCGTTGAAGACTACGCCGGTCGCCGGCTTTCGCATTCGTTCGATCAAAGCCGCCGGTGGAAGCCGTGATGTCTCGCGCCCGCCGCGCGGACCGAGAAGAGTGCTCATCCTCAGCGATCTCGAAGGCGGCGAGATCCTCGCATTCATGGACGAAGACTGGTGCCACGCCGTGCGCACCGCCGCGGCCGCGGCGGTCGCCATGCGTGCGCTCGCGCGCAAAGGTTCAACCGTAATGGCGATGCTCGGCGCCGGCGACACCGCCCGCGCCGCCGTGCCGGTAATGGCTCGGGCATTTAACTTGAAAGAAATCCGCGTCACTTCGCGCACGCCCGAGTCGCGCCAGAACTACGCCAAGGAAGTGGGTGCGGAATACGGATTGAACATCATCCCGGTGGAATCCACCGAAGAGGCACTCAGCGGCGCTGATGTCGTGATCTCGGCGACGACAACATCAACGCCGTTCGTCAAAGAGTCCTGGCTCGGGCCAGGCGTCACCGTCTATTCCATCGGCAAGCACCAAGAAGTTGAAAGCTCAGTCTACAAGAACGCCGACAAATTCGTCGTCGACAGCTGGGCACACTGCAAGAACAAATCAGACATGCAGCGCATGTTGAAAGAGAATTATTTGAGCGAAAAAGATCTCTACGCCGAACTCCCCGAGTTGCTCGCCGGCAAGATACCCGGCCGTCAGTCGGAGCAGGAACGGATTTTCATCCGCGCCATCGGCTTGGTAAACCAAGACATCGCCATGGCCGACCACATTTACCGCAGCGCCATAGAGAAGAGCATTGGCACGCGGCTGCCCTATTAACTGGTCCGAAAATTGGCGTTGAACCAGCGGCCGCCATTTACCGGATCTGAAAAATCTCCCGCCACAGTTTTTGGTATTTAAGAAATCCTTTGCCGTCGTCGACTGTTGGCCTGCAGTCTCTCGCTGGATATCATACAATTGTCTTCCCTCGCGCGCGGCTATCTTCGGTAATTTTCCATTCTCAATTATTCATTATCCATTATCCATTGGCCGCACTCCGTGCGCCCTACATATCCACCTTGACGCCATTCTTAGCGCACTCGTCGGCGAACATTTGGCGCATCCACTCGTCGCCTTCCTCGAACTCGATCTGTTCGACGCCGCGCTCTTCGCCCTGAACCGCGGTATTGGCATGCAGCGCGACGAACTTACAGGGCTGATTGCCAGTGTTGTAGTGTTGATGCCAGGAGCCCGCCGGCGGCGAGATCACCGTGCCTTCATGCCAATCGTAGCGCTGCGGCTTTTCGCCCTCCTGCCACATCAGCGTGTAGCCGGTGGAGTCGAGCAGAAACACATGGGCGCCGGGGCCATGGCGGTGCGCCTTCTTGTAACGGCCGACGGGAAATTCCGATACATGGGCGAGCATGGAGCCCCCTGACATGTGGATGTACATGTTGCGCGTGCCTTTGCCGCGCTTTTCGCGCGCGACCAGATTAATTTTGCGTATGTCGGGGATGAAGTTGGAATGCAAGATGCCGCCGTAATATTCGGTGAAGTATTTCCCCTCTTTGGAAAAAAACTCGGCATCGCCGGGATCGAAGCGGTCTTTGAACTGGTAAATGGTGTTGTAGATAAACTCCGGGTCGCGGTAGAGCTCGAACGCCACCGGCTGGCTGGTCAGGGCGAAGTAACGGCAGGGCTCGGTGCCGCTGGCGTTGAAATGCTGGTGCCAAGAATTTAACGGTATCGCGAAGGTGCTGCCGCGCTCCCATTCAAAGGTGCGCTTGGCCGTGCCGTCATACCACACCGAGGTCGCGCCGCGCCCGGCGGCGACGGTGATGATCTCCTCGTAGAGCTGGCGCTGCGGTTTAGAATTTTTTCCCGGATCGATCTCGCAAATATAACCGTCCGCCACCATCTGATCGGAGAACGTGCAGATCGCGCCTTTGCAATCCTTGCGCTGCCAATAGCCCAGCGGTTCGGTGCGCACGTCCTGGACGAATTCACCGGTGATGATCGGCACCCCCTCGGATTTGATCCAATTTTTGTATGGACTGTATTTGTCCGTCATGAACTGGACATAGGGATGGACTTCAAACTCTTTCTGCGGCCCGGCCATAAACTACCTCCATGATTCTGGGCGAACTTACTTCCCACAGTCAAGTTGTGTCAATGCTGGGAACTGAGTTCTCACCACGAAGTGTTCATGAGCTTACGGTCGTCTGCACAGTATGAAATTCCGCCGCCCCCTCCACGGGCCCTTTTATCGCGTCGTCATGCCGGCGGAGGCCGGCATCCAGGGGAGGGTGGGGATGGATACCGGCTTTCGCCGGTATGACGGACCAAGAAGATTTCTTCGTTTCGCAGAATATCCGCCATATGTAATTTCCATGGAGGCACGAAACACACGAGGGATTCCGTTGGGTGTGCTGCGCGCACCGTTCGGAAACGGATCGTCTCTCGCGCAGGCACGAAGGCGCAAAGGTGGCAGACCGACGCCCGTCATCGCGAACGCAACGGACGGATCCAGCGACAGATTTCTCCCTTTGGTCGAAATGACAAGAATTACGGATTTGGCGTTCTTGGCCTTCGCGTGAGATGTGCCAAATCCTGTAATGAAATGGGCTTTGCTTGGTGGCAGGCATGGGTGATATACGAAACCCAGTGGAGGAATTGCCATGAGCCAAACCTTAGGTTTCTTCGCGGTCGCGCTTTACCTCCTGTCTAACACTATCCT
This sequence comes from uncultured delta proteobacterium, assembly GCA_963816145.1. Lineage (GTDB taxonomy): Bacteria > Desulfobacterota > Binatia > UBA9968 > UBA9968 > DP-20. Next base: position 87,336 of record CAWFJP010000012.1, on the reverse strand, counting down.
CGGCTCTGCCCAGAGCAAAGATCTCACGCGCATTCGCGTTAGCTATTCCTCCATCGGCGCGGCGTCGTTGTCGACCTGGGTCGCCGTGGACGCTGGCATCTTCAATAAACATGGCCTCGATGTCGGATTGATCTACATCGGCGGCGGGCCGCGCGCCATGTCGACGACCATCGCCAACGAAACTCAAATCACACAAGGCGCCGGCACCGGTAGTATCTTGGCGAAGGTTGGCGGCGCCGATACCGTCATGTTCGCCACGCTGCTCAATACTACGCCGCAAAGCTTGATGGTCCATCCCGACCTGCGCTCGCCGCTGGAGTTGAAAGGTAAAAAGCTCGGCGTCACCCGCTTCGGCGCGCTCAGCGATTTCGGCGTGCGCAAATATTTGCAGAAGATTAATCTAGAGCCGGAAAAAGATGTCACCATCCTGCAATTGGGCGGCCTGCCGGAAATCTTGGCCGCCATGCAGAGCGGCGCCATCCATGGTGGCGCGCTTGTCCTCGCCGGCGCTGACCAAAGCCAAGCACTTGGGCTTCAAAGAATTGATGGATTTGGGCAATCTCGGGATTCAATATCCCGGCCTCTCCTACATGGCCACCGAAGCGTACATCAAAACCCATCGCCCCATCGTCATCAATTTCCTCAAAGCGATCATCGAGTCGACCCATAGCTTGATGCGCAACAAAGACTTCACCATCCGTGTGCTGAAAAAATATACCAAGATGGACGAGCCAGCCGTACTCGACGAAACCTACGAGCTGTTTACCCAGCGCTATTTCCGTCTGGTGCCGACACCGTCGGGGGAAGAAGTCAAAACCGTCCTCGACCAGATCAAAGACCCCAAGGCGCGCACCACCGACTACGACAGCTTCATCCGCACCGATCTGATTCGCGAGATCGAGCAAAGCGGTTTCATCAAGGCATTGGCCAAAGGTTAAGTCTCACTCGGGTTGTCGAAGCCGCTGGAATCGGCGGCGTTGAGGCAATCCCCCGTCAAATCGAAGCGGGCTCCATTGCAGCTACACTCATGGACTTTGCCAAGAAAAATGTGATAAGAATTTTGCTTCAAAACTAAATCATTATTAATCACAAGGAGATGGACGAATGGCGACAAAGCTGAAATTTGGTTTATTGCTGCCGCATTTTTGCGAATATGGTTCCACCGAACTGTGCATCGAGGGGTCGAAAAAGGCCGAGGCCTACGGATTTGACTCGGTTTGGGTCAGAGATCACTTGGTTTTCGAACCCCATGGCATGGAAGGCGAAGACAATACCCATATCGAGGGCTTGCTGGTTCTTGCGGCGATATCCTCGGTCTGCAAAAAACTCACTCTCGGCACCGGCACCGTTATCTCCCATCGCCATCCGATTCACCTGGCGCAGTCCATGGCCGGCCTGAGCACCATGTGCGAGAACATCATTATGGGCTTGGGACTGGGCACTTTCCCCCATGAATTCGAAGCCGCCGGTTACAAAAAAGTAACTCTCCAAGACCGCGCCAACATGGCGAAGATCAATGCCCAGCTCTGCCGCCGCTTCTGGGCCGGCGAAAAGATCAGCTACACCGACGATTATTACGATTTCAAAGACGTCGAGCTCAAACCGACGCCGAAAAAACCGATCCCAATCTGGTACGGCGGCGGCACGCCGGCGTCTTGCCGCCGGGCAGCGGAATATTGCGACGGTTGGATGCCGGGACGCATTCCTACGGCGACGTTCAATAAGATGGTCAAGTATTTCGAAGAGCAGTGCAAAGCCAACAGTCGGCCGATGGTCACCACCGGTGCGATTCCGATCACCAGCATCGACAAGAACCGCGATGTCGCGCTGAGCAAGGTCAACACCAAGGGCTTGATCAACGAAGGCAACGCGCCAAGCAAAAAGACCTGGGTAAAACCGAAGTCCGGCACCTTCTCGACAGTCGAAGATATCGAAGGGTTGCTGATGGCCGGCACCCCGGCGGACATCGCCCGCGATACCAAGCGCTACGAAGAAGCCGGCTTGAATCACATCGTGTTCGACCTGCGCTTCCGTTACGCCGACTGGTACCAGCAGATCGACTACCTGGGCCAAGAAGTGCTGCCCGCTGTTCGCGCATAGCGCTCGTTGTTCCAACTGTTCAAACAGTTCAAGTCATTCAAACCGTCGGAATCGGAACCTCCGATACGGTTGGAACGGTTGGAACGGTTGGAACGGAACGCAGTGATTGAACGGAGACTTTATGAGAACTGAAAAGGTTAATTTTTACTCCGAAGGTATCAAGCTCGCCGGCGTGCTCTATATGCCTGACTCGAATCAGGGCAAGCCCTACCCCGGCATCGTTCAGGGTCCGGGCTTTCTTGGCCTCAAAGATGCCAAGCACTACATCATGATGTTCGACAAGCTCTGCGCCGCCGGTTACGCCTGTTTGTGCTTCGATTACCGCGGCTGGGGCGATAGCGAGGGCAGCGAACGCGGCTGGGTCATGCCCAAATGGCAAGCGGAAGATATCCGCAGCGCGCTCAGTTTCATGGAAACCCGCCCGGACATCGATCCCGACCGGCTCGCCACCTACGGCTCCGGCGGCACCGGCGGCGGCAACGCCGTCTACGTCGCCGCCATCGATGCGCGCGTCAAATGCTGCGTCAGCTATTTGGGCGTCAGCAGCGGCCGCGAGTGGCTCCATTCCATGCGCCGCGAGTACGAGTGGGTCGATTACTTGAAAACCATCGACGCCGATCGCAAGCAACGCGCCGCCACCGGCAAGGGCGCCATCGTCAGCGCCCGCGAAGGCGGCATCATGGTGCAGACCCCTGAGCGCCAGACCACCACGATCAAAAAAGACGTTGCCGATAAAATCCCCGACGCTATGCCGCTAGCCTGTGCCGAGGCAATCCTGGAATACAGCCCCATCGACGTGGTCCACAAAATTTCGCCGCGCGGCGTGCTTTTCATCACGGTCGAAGGCGACGCCGTAACGCCCGAGAAACAGTCCTTCGATCTTTATGAAGCAGCGGGCGAGCCCAAGAAGCTGGTGCTTTATAAGAAGACCACCCACTACGGCATTTACAATGACTATTTCGACGATGTCGCCACCAATGTGGTCGACTGGTACAACCGCCACCTGAAGTACCACAAAGTCGAAATCACCGAGACAAAGTAGGAGTTGAATATGAATAAAATTTCCTTTGGCGTGCGTGTGCCAAATTCGGGACCGCTGTCGAGTATCGAGAACATCGTTAAAGCGACCAAGGCGGCCGAGGACATGGGGTTCGACGCGGTCTGGGTGCATGACCATGTGGTGTGGAGTTCGGAAATGCACCGGCACCATATTTCGTCCGGCGCCGCCGAAGCGCTGAGCGATACCCAGGATGCCAATTTCTTCGAAGCGACGACGATTTTGTCGTACCTCGCCGCGGAAACTAAAAAAATCGTCCTCGGCGTCGCCTGCTTGGTCATGCCTTGCCGTAATCCGATCTACGCCGCCAAACAGTATTCGACCCTCGATATCCTTGCCAATGGCCGCTTGCTAATCGGCGTCGGCTTGGGTTCCAAAGCCACGCGTGAATCAGACGAGTTCGGTGTCTTTGGCGTGCCCTACGACCGCCGCGGCGATCGCACGGATGAATATATCCAAGCGATGAAAGCGATCTGGACGCAGCCGCTGGCGTCTTACAAGGGCGATTTCATCGAGTTTAAGAACGCTGAAGTTTTCCCCAAACCATTTCAAAAACCCCATCCGCCAGTGTGGGTCGGCGGGTGGATGAAACTCGCTGCTAAACGCGCCGGTAAATACGGCGAAGGCTGGATTCCCGGCTGGCTGTCGCCGAACGAAATGAAAGTCGGTTGCGATATTCTCAACAAGACGGCTCAAGAGAATGGCCGCGATCCGAAGAAGATCACCATTGCCGTCGAAAAGTTAGCCACCATCGCCAAAACCCGTGAAGAAGGCTTGAACTTGGCGATGCCGACGCTAAAAACCAGCAGCGAAAGCTACGAGCGCGACATTGACAGCATGCAGTTCGCCCTCGACCGCCATATTTTTGGCTCAGTCGACGACGTGCGCCGCCGCGTCGATGAGTTTATTGAAAACGGCGTGCAACATTTCGAGTTGAAGATCATCTATCCGACCATCGATAGCTTGACCCAGCAGATGGAACTGTGGGCGGAGAATATTCTGCCGAGATATAACTAAAGATTGGAGCGCGGGAGTAATGGAACACTGGTGTATTGGGTTCGGAAAAACCCAGTACTCCATCGCTTCATTGCTCTAATGTAGTTTTCTATGAATCTGCAATTCAACTTAAACGGCAAACCCTGGTCGGTGGAGTGCGAGCCGGCGGACACGCTAGCTGAAGTGCTGCGTAACCAGCTCAACTTGAATGGCACCAAAGTGTCTTGCGAAGTCCAAGTCTGCGGCGCCTGCACCGTGCTGGTCGACAACCTGCCGGTGAGCGCCTGCACCTACCTCGCCTACGAGGCGCGCGGCAAAAACCTCCTGACCGTCGAAGGCTTGGAAAAAGCCGATGGCACGCTCCATCCGATCCAGCAGGCTTTCATCGACGAGTTCGCGTTTCAGTGCGGCTACTGCACGCCGGGAATGATCATGGCGGCCAAGGCATTGTTGGATGAGAATCCCAACCCCAGTCGCGAGGAAATCATCCATCACATGGACGGCAACATCTGCCGCTGTACCGGCTATGTGCCGATCGTCGCCGCTATTCAACGCGCCGCCGGCATGATGTCCAAGGAGAGCACAAAGTGAGCGCGGAAAAGCAAACCGATTTTCAAATCGTCAATCATTCGATCCCGCGGCGCGATGGCCGGGTCAAAGTAACCGGCAAAGCGCAGTATGTCGCCGATCTTCGGCTCATCGGCATGGCTTACGCCAAAGTGCTGCGCAGCCCGCTCGCCCACGCGAAAATCATTGCCATCGATAAGTCGAAAGCCGAAGCCCATCCCGGCGTCTATTGCGTCGTCACCGGCTTCGATCTCGACGGCTTGAATCCTTACTTCGGCCACGCCGTCAAGGACCATCCGCTGTTGGCCATCGACAAAGTGCGCTACGCCGGCGAACCGGTTGCCGCCGTTGTCGCTGTCGACGAACGAACCGCCTTCGAAGCCCTGGAACTCATCGACGTCAAGTACGAGGAGCTCAAAGGCATCTTCACACCGCAGGAGGCGCTCGCCAAAGACGCGCCGCTCCTGCACGAGCGAAAATTCGAAGCCGGTGCGCTGCGCGGTTTCGAAGGCGATGTCACCGCCGGCAAAGGCAGCAACATCTGCCAGACTCACAAGATTCAGTGGGGTGATGTCGAGAAAGCGTTCAAAGAAGCGGCCACGGTGGTCGAGGGCGACTATTACTTCCCCATGACCTACGCCTACGCGATGGAACCCTATGTCGCCATCGCCGACGTTAGCGACCAGGGCGTTAACGTTTACTCCTCGGCGCAGCATCCGTTCATGGTGCGCCATGATTTGAAGTCGATCTTCAATCTGCCGGTGAGCAAAGTCCGCCTGATCGTCCCGTTCGTCGGCGGCGGTTACGGCAGCAAATCTTACACAAAAGTCGAGCCGCTGGTGGCGGCTTGCTCGTGGAAAGCCAAGCGGCCGGTGAAACTCCAGCTCACAGTCGAAGAAGCGATGCTGACCACGCGCAGCGACGACGCCTACACCTGGATGCGCACCGCGGTCGATAAGAACGGTAAGATCATCGCGCGCCAGGCGAAAATAATGATGAACACCGGCGCCTACGCGGAAAACAGTCCGCTGGTGGTCGAAAAGTCGACCAACCGCTGCGTCGGCCCCTATGCCATACCCAACGTGCTTATCGAGAATATGTCGCTCTACACCAACACCGTGCCGGCGAGTTCCTATCGCGGCTTCGGCTGCGCCCAGGTGACGCTGCCGGGTGAATCGCAGATCGACGAGCTGGCGGCGAAGATCGGAAAAGATCCCTACGAGTTTCGTTTGCAGAACGCAGCCAAACCCGGTGAAGAATTTTTTCCCGGCATGCGCCCCTTCGATGGCACGCTTAAACAAGACTTGGACACCGTGGCAAAAGCGATCGGCTGGGGCACGCCGCTGGCGAAAGGCCATGGCCGCACCGTCGCCATTTCCGGCAGCGACGCCGGTGCCTATCCGCTGACCTCCACCGCCGTGCGCGTCCACGCCGACGGCTCGGCAACCATCATGACCGGCAGCACCGAGTTGGGTCAGGGGAGTCATACCGTCCTGCCGCAAATCGCTGCCGAAGAGCTGGGCATCACGTATGACAAAGTAAACGTGGTGTCATCCGACACCGCGATCACGCCTTACGACCGCTCCACCGGCGCGAGCCGGACGACGACGCTGATGGGCAGCGCGGTACAGGAAGCTTGCCAAGAGGCGATACAGCAAATGGTCGTGATGGCCGCCGATGTGCTCAAAGTGAAAAAGGAACAGATCGAAACCGTCCGCGGCGGCGTTCGCTGCGGCGAAGTGCAGCTCGACTGGTCGCAAGTGATCAGTAAATTTTACGCCCTTCCCGATGGCGAAGTGATCGGCCGGTCTTACATTCGAAAATCCGGCAAGTTCGCCGCCCTGCCGGTCTTCTGGGAAGCCGCCGCCACCGGCGTGGAAATCTCCGTCGACGAAGACACCGGCAAGATCACCATGGAAAAACTCGCCACCGTCGGCGATGTCGGCCTGGCGATCAATCCCGCCCTGGCCGAAGGCCAAGACATCGGCGCCGCGACTATGGGCATGGGCATCGGCCTGTTCGAAGAGTTGGTTTACGATGGCTCGCAGTTGATGAACGGCTCGATCCTCGACTATCGTTTGCCGCGCTTCTCCGACTTGCCGAAGCAAGTCGAACTCCATCTGGTGCAGAATCGAGATGGTGTCGGCCCCTACGGCGCCAAAGGCGGCGGCGAAGCGTCGTTGAATTCCATGGCAGCCAATATCGCCAACGCCGTCGACCGCGCCGTCGGTGTGCGCATCCGCCAAGCACCGCTCACGCCTGAAAGAGTCTGGCGCGCGCTGCAAGAAAAGAAAGGATGAGGGATGAAGTATGAAGGATAAAATCGGCCGGAGTACCATTCCGCCTTTTGCCTTCCGCCTTCCGCCTTTTTCAGTTTTATGATGCCCTTAAGAAAATTTTCGATTCATCAACCCAAAAGCGTTGGCGAAGCCTCCCAGATGCTCGCTCAGTACGGCGAGAAGGGACGGCTCTATGCCGGCGGCACCGAGCTGCTGCTGGCCATGAAGCATGATCTCCTGCGCTACGAGCACTTGGTTGACGTCAAAACCATCCCCGACTTGAACAAAATCGAGTTGAAAAACGGTGCCCTGATGATCGGCGGCAGCGCCACCCACCGCGCCATCGAGCGCTCGGCGCTGGTCAAGCAAAGCTTACCGGTGTTGGCCGAGATGGAAACCAAGGTGGCCAACATTCGCGTGCGCGCCTGCGGCACGCTCGGCGGCAATCTCTGCTTTGCCGAGCCCCACTCCGATCCGGCCGACGCTGCTGACCGCCCTTGGCGCCAAGGTCCATGTCCAGGGCAAAGCCGGTGCGCGAACCGTGGCGATGGATAAACTGATCACTGGCGCCTATGAGACCTCTCTGGCGAGCGACGAACTGCTGATCGGTGTCGAGATACCGGTGTTAACCAAGACCCAGCGTGCCGCGTATCTAAAATTCCAACTCAAGGAACGGCCCACTTTGGGATTGGCGCTACTCCTCGATCTTGACGGCGACAACATTAAAAAAGCTTCCGCCGTGGTCGGCAGCGTCAGTGTAGCGCCGACTCAGTCCGACAAGGCGAATGGGTTACTCACCGGCGCGCGGGCGCAAGTGGAAAAGCAACTCGGCAACGCCGCCGAAGCGTTAGCTCAGGCCGCCGATCCGGTCGACGACATCGAAGGCGGTGCCGACTACAAGCGCCACTTGATCGGCGTATTCCTGCGGCGGGCTTTCACGAAAGCACTGTCGTAAGCAGACCAGAACCTACCAATTCGCCGAAGCCGCCGTCAGGTCAGAGGCCTCTGTACTACCATGACAATCGCTACGGGGGATTATTTAGCCATTCCTCAGCCAACTGCCCCGGCTGCTGCAAATCCGCAGAGTTTTTCTGTCATGAACTTCAGCCCATGGCAGGTTTTGGCAAGCCCTATGGCTAACGGGTAATTCCCACGGGCTCGCCGTGGCGCGTTCACTCTTGCACAACCATGCCGTTCGGGCCTATGCTTCCGCCACTGCCTAAGCACGTACACGAATTGCTTTACCCGGAGGTGGTCTAATGGACATTATCGGGGAATTCGCTGGACGTATTTATTTCGAGCTCAGGCCGATCACCGAGTGGGCGCTGAGAAATTGGCTGCCCACCATGGCGATTCTCGGTGGATTAATTTTTTGGGCCGGGCGTCAGCGCCGAGCGCATCACTAAATTTTCCGGGGCGCGAAAAGATTCCCTTCCTACCAGCGACGCGGCTGCTCGGCCGCGCTTGATTCCGCGCGCGCTCCTGGGCTACTGTCGCCGCCAAAGCGCATGGATGCGCGGACTTAGATTTACCAAGCTCCGGGAGAAACCTATGGCAGGAGAAAAAACCGTCGGCGACATCACCTTTCGCATTCGTCATACGATGATGCTGGTCAGCAATCTCGATCGCAGCATTGATTTTTACACGCGCTTGCTGGGCATGGACGTGCAACGCCTGCGCCCCTCCCCCGACAAGAACGAGCGGGTTGGCTACCTGGGTTACGGCACAGAGGACGAATATCCAGGGTTGGAACTGATCGAAACCGGCGGCCCCGGCCATGTGCCGGCGATGCCCAAATGGTACGGTCACATTGCCCTGTATGTTTCCGATCTCTACAAGTTGAGCGAAAAACTCAAAGCCGAAGGCGTGAAATTCACCCTCGGACCGCAGCCCAATCGTCCCGGCAGTCAGGATCACGTCGCCTTCATCCAGGATCCCGATGGTTATCTCTTGGAATTGACCGAGCGCCACTCGAAGAGCGGCGCGCCGCTGAGTTGAATCGCACTAAACGACCCTCGGCTCCAAGCCGAGGAGTTCTCAATTCGTCGACTAGAAGTCGACTCTTCGTTTGGTCATTCCGGCGTAGGCCGGAATCCAGGTTTTCTTTGGCCTGCCAACGAAACCGAAGATGGATGCCGGCCTTCGCCGGCATGACAAATCCTCTCTTCGCGTGAAGGCGAGGGATTTCAACCACCCCCGAAAGCGACTTTAACCTGCTTTCAGCGCACGAACAGAGCGCGATACTGCCGGCTGTAGTCGTCGAGTTTTTCGGCCAGCTGGACCCGGCTGGGAAACATTTTTAGCTGACTCGGATAACCTTCCGGTCTAAGCCCAGGCATGGCCGGTTCGCGGCCGCGCTTGAGAAAAACCCTCTGGCCTTCATCCGATAGAGCGAAATCAATGAACAAACGCGCGGCGCTGGAATGCGGCGCTCTCTCAACGATGCTGATCGGATGCAGCGCGACGATCGCCGGCTCCAATCCCAGCCAATCCACTGGCGCGCCCTGTTTTTTCATCAGGTAAGGCCGGTACCAGTAAGCAACGATCTGCAAGTCGAATTCACCCGCGCTCAACAATTGAGTAATCAGTGATCGGCCGCTGCGGATGGCGACCTCTTGCTTCGCTAATGCCTGCATGAACTCTATGCCTCTCTTCTCACCCATGAAATGGATCATGTTGGCAAACCAGCGATCTTCGTTCTGGTCGAGCACCATGCGTCCCTTCCAGCGCGGATGGAGCAAGTCCTCCCAGCGTTTCGGCAACTCGTCGCGTTTGACTCGATTCGTGTTGTAGGCCGTGACGATCAGGTTGTCGTAGAGATCGGTCCAGTAACCGTTGGGGTCTTTGAACCCCTCGGGATAGACCGCGGCATTGGGTGACTTGTAGGGCTGAAGAAAGCCTTTTTTTTGCATGTGATAGGTCTCGAATTCACCGACGCTGACCACATCGGCGACGTAAGTGCTGGTCTGCCGCTCGATGTTCATGCGGCTAAGGATTTTGTCATGGGTCGAGCGAAAAATGTCGGTCTTGATAAAGGGGTATTTGGACTCGAACGCGCTGGTCAGCGAGCGGGCAAACTCGGTCTCCACCGATGTGTAAAAAATCATTTTAGCTTCTTTGCGCGCCGATTCGATGAGCAACCGCTGTTGCCCATCGGCGTCGGCAGCGAGGCTGGGCGCGCTCAGACTTAGGAAAAACATCATAGCCACGGTCAGTACGGTCATCATGTTTGACTACCTCCATCATTCACGAAGCACTTTTGCCCCATGGAAGCTCGCGCTTGTTGACGACATCGAACTGCGACCGTCCGGTGTAGTAAACATTCTTGCCATACACGTGTAGCGATAGGCTCGGTTGTGCCGTCGTGTTCTCCACGCTGTGAATCGTCGGACTCGGCAAGACCACCGCCTGGCCAAGAACGCAGTCCATTTCACCGACCCTTTCGAGTTCCGCATAGCCGGCGCGGCTGCCGTCGTCGAGACGCCGCCAAAAGATGTTCTTCTCGGCGCCTTCGAGTCCGACGACAATCCCCCAGGTGCCATGATTGTGCGGCAGCGTCGCGCCGCTCGGCAACCAGCTCAATATCACGACCGCGAGCGAGTGATCCGGCTCTTCATGGAGCAGATTGAAGCTGAAGCCTTTTTCAACGTTTGAATGAATCGCCGGTTCCCGCCTCAAGCCAGGACTAGCGGCCAAGCGCTCGGCCAACGGCGCAACCTTGCGGAGGACATCTGTTTCATACGCCGTGGCCGCGGTGATCGACCGCAGATCGGCGACAAACCTTGCCAGTGAATAAGTCGTATCGCTGTGCATTGGAACCGCTCCCTAATTACTCCGGCACATAATCGTCTCGGATAAGTACCACATGGCTTATTCTTCCTTGCGCCCTTATGCGTTCTCTTTCGAAAATATATGTGCGGGTGTGATCTGCGCAACGAATTGCCACGAGGGTTCCGTCATACCGGCGAAAGCCGGTATCCATCCCCTCCCCTGGATGCCGGCCTCCGCCGGCATGACGGGTCAATGAACAAACCCATGGAGGGGTGGCGTGAATTTTCATACTCTGCAGACGACCGTAAAGACATGAACACTTTGCGGTCAATCGCCTTGTGTCTTAAGTCTCGGCATCTGCCGCGCCAGCGTCGGCCAATCGGCGTAGCGTCCGACGTTAGCGTGACCATCGCTGGCGCGATTCCATGGGCAATCTATTAAAGCCACGGGTAGCTTCATCCGAGTCGCGAGAAACTCCGCCATCGGCAAGGAATCTTCGACCGCCCAGCAGTATTCCCGCTGCGCTAACTCACCGAGGCGAATTGCCACGGTATTGTCAGTGGCAAAACGCGAATACTTATCGACCATGCTAAAAGATGCGTACGGCACACGGTGACGCGTCAGCCATGCTAAAGACGGCTCGTAAGAATCGGGCGGCCTGCCGGTGACGATGGCGATCTCATAGCCGGCGTTCGCCCATTGCTGAAGCGTCGAGATCGCGCCGTCGATGGGTGCCATCTGCATGAGCTCGTCCGGCCGATGGACGATGCGGTACAACTCGTCGGTCTGCGCCGGCTCGAGGCCGCAGGACGAACCGATGTCGAAATCGGTCAGTTCTTCGTAGGCGATCCGCTTGTTGAATTCGCGCTCGACGACGACGAGAAAATGGCGCGCCGTTTCGCACAAGACATCGTCAAGGTCGACGTAGATGGTTTTCGAGTTCATGATTGTTTAGTCGCGATTCCCGTCGCCAACGATTACCAATTCCAGTTTTCCCGATAGATTATCGACCGTGACACTGGCATTGCGCAAGAACACCCGGCCGAGAATGCCGATCACATCGGCGCGGTGCTCGAAACTTTTCTCGCGCAAGGATGGCACACCGACACATTCCAGCACGGACGTATACATCGTTGACCTACCATCTGAGTCCACGGCAGGTAAGAACACGCGGCCCAAGTAAAGTTGCAGGGTGCCGTAGCCGTGAATGCCATGCACCGCCCGCGTGCCCAGCGGCGAGAGTTGCAACATCTCAGCAACTGCAAGATCGATCATCGCGCCGTAGGCTCCGGTGTCGATGAGAAACTCGCCGCGGATCTCTCGACCGAGATCATCATGCTGCCGGCTCCAACTGCCCTGGACCAGCGGCCCGGCCTCGACCAGGCGCTCAGGACTATTGTCGATTCTGACGAGGTACTTCTCCATAAAAATCGTTGGCAACAAACTATCAAGGCTTCGAGACAAACTTGTTATCGCGAACCGCGAAACGTAACGGCTTATCTTTCCACTTGCCGGCGTAATCGACGCCGATGCGCGGTGTCGCGTCGAACTTCGGTGTCGGTTCACCGCGGTCTTCCAGGTAAAGAATCTTGCCGCAGATATCCTGGCCATTGAGCGCACGGTCGATGGCAAACGCTTGGCAAAGTTTGCCCGGGCCGCTGGCGAGATTGGGCAACAGGCCGCTCTTTCGATGTCGCTTCATGACCTCAATCCCGCACACCGGCTCCACCGCTCGGATCAGAACCGCGGCGGGGTAATCTTTCGCTTCCGTAACCAAATTGAGCATGTTGTAAAATCCGTAGATGAAGTAGACATACGCATGACCCGCGGCGCCAAACATCACCTCGGTCCGCTTGGTTCTTCCTTTGGCCGCGTGACATGCCAGATCGTGCGGACCGAGGTACGCCTCAGTCTCGACAATCCGTCCGACCAAAGTGGCATCGGCATGGCGGTGAATGAGAAACTTACCCAGCAGTTGCCTGGCAACATCAATAGTTGGCTGTTCGTAGAATGAGCGAGAAAGTTTCAAGCGAATCGTTGCAAATTGATGAGGTATCTTTTCCCGGTTGATAGCTGATCACTGACTGCTGACAACTACCCGTTACCCCGACTGCGGCAAGCCATCCTTGATCTCGACCCACGGCGCCTTCGAGCTAACGTGAAGATGCTTGGAAATTTTCACGCCCGGATCGCTATCCAAACTGCCGGGGCGAAACCGCAGTGTGCTCGTATCTTTATCTTTGCGTTTGATTAATGGCGTGCCACAGCGGCCGCAAAACACCCGGTGGTTGCCGGGCGACGACTGCCATTCCTTGAGCAAGTCTTGTCCGGCGGTGAACCGAAACGAAGCCGCAGGAATCGCCGCCCCGCTGGCGAACGCCGACCCCGACATCTTGCGGCACAAGCTACAATGACAATTGGTTACGGGACCCAGTTCACCGTCAATTTCGTATTTCACACCGCCACATAGACATGAACCGGTTAACATGGAGCCTCCACCGACCGTACGTTGAAAAGAGTTTTGTCGAACTTCTTGCTAGGCGAATAACAATCTCTCTTGGTTTCTTACCAAATTCCAATCCACCAACTGGCTCAGGGGAATTTCCTTGGTCATCTCGAGCCGCTTCTTGATTAATCGAACGTCGAGATTGACACCGTCGTCCGAGATCAAGCCGTCGTCGGTGCAAGAATTGAGTGAGGTATCGCAAACTCGGCGGCATGGGTGTCTATTGCGACGTTGACGTCGGTCTAGATCGGTCGTGCATCTATCGCGTCACGTCAGGCTAAATCAGTGGGTATAGCCCGCTATAATTCAGCTTAAGCGCGACTTATTCGACCAGCACTAGCCGAAATCGATGCATTTGCGCGGACGACGCGCGCCGTCCGGCAAGTCCAGAACCTAGAGTTTGCCCCGCGGCCCATCGACGGCTTACCATTTCGAGAGAATTTGCCGCAATTTGCTAGCACCTGCCGGCGCTGGCACCTTGCCCGCAAGAATGTCTTTCGCCTCTACGGGCTTGCCGTAATAGGCCGCATTGTCGTCTTTGCGCGTGGCCACCACCGTGCCTTCGATCGAAAGGCCGCCGAAAACTCCCTGGCTGCGGCTGTATGAGAACATGACCGATTGCAATCCCACTCTAGCTTCGGCATCGCGCCCGATGGGGCCTGCCGTTATGCTCAAATTGCCCCCAAGGGTAACGTCGCCGTCTTTTGTAAATGCTTCCACCGCCGCAGGGGTGTTGAGAATAATCACAATTTCAGAGACCTGAGCTCCGGCTTGAAAGCCAAAGCCCATCCCTCCCGTGCCGATCGCCGAAGGACCGCTCCAGCCCGTATCGGTTCGGGCGATGACAATACCTTTACCGCCTCTGCCGCTAACGATAAATCCCGCCTTGGTAACGGTCATGATCGCCAGACCTCGGGCATTGCGCAGGACCGCGGTTGGAATGCCCTGCTCAGGGATTTTCTGAAAGCTTTCAATAATTGCCACAGCCTGGTCGACATCGTCCTGATAGTTGGCATGAGCACCGCCGGCGACCAGACACGCTGCAAATACCACCGCGCCAATCAAAAATATTTTTCTTTTCATTTTGTCATGCTCCTTCTTGGGTTTGATAACATTCGAAGACAATTGTCCTGATTCTTGCATCGGTTATATTTCTTCAGAGGACTCTGATGCAACGCTACCGGTTGGTCGCGATGGCGTTTAACCCGTTAAAGTCTAACTCTTCTGTTGTGAAGTGAAAGAGTCGGAAATAGGAAAGTCCAAGGGGCTGCCGCTGCCGCTTCCGCCCCCGAGTGCTCGATCATTTGATCTCCCGCACCAAACTCCAATCCACCAACTGACTGAGCGGAATATCCTTGGTCATCTTCAACCGCTCTTTGGTGAGTTGGACATCGAGCAAAACCCCCTTGTCCGAGATCATGCCGTCGTCGGTGAAGGAATTGAGTGAGGTGTCATAGGCTTTAGCGGCCTGTGCCGGCGTGATGCGCAGATAGTCAGCGAGCATCTGCACTGTCTCGCTACGGTTTTGTTTGAAGTAGCGCGTGCCGCGCACCGTCGCTCGCACCATGCGGCGCACTTGATCGCGTTGGGTTTGCAGTTTGTGATCGGTGACTGCCATTCCCGACAACGGCAATTCGATCAGATCGCCCAGATAAATCATGCGCCGGAATCCTTCGTCTTCGGCTTTCACGGCAAATGCGACATCGATGGGTGTGGCGTCGATGGCGCCGCTGCGCAGCGCGGCCAAGCGCGTCGGGCTCTCGCCGGTGACGATAATCTTAACGTCCTTGTCCGGCTCCATGCCGAAATGGCGCACCGCCACGCGGGATAGATAATCGACGGTGCCGGCCACCGAGTCGACGCCGATAACTTTGTTCCTGAGATCCTGGGGCGATTGGATGCCGGGGCGTGCGATCAACACATGCAGCGGCCGACTGGCGATGCCGACGACGTTCTTGACCGGTACGCCGGTGACCGCCGCACGCAAGGCCGAGCCCCAAGCCAGCAAATAATCGACATCGCCGGCGACCAGGGCCTGAACGCCCAATGTGGGCTGCATCTGCACCTTGTCGACGTCAATGCCTTCAGCTTTGTAAAATCCTTTGCGCATCGCTACGACCACGGGAAACTCAAATAAGCCGCGGCTCGGTGTGGCTATCGACACGCGCTCCGCCGCGATCACTGCATCGCCGGCGAAGATTAACCGCAAGGCGAACCCAGTCAGCACCGCCGCAAGTCTAGTATGATTGCTTCGTGGCAAATTCATGGCGCTAACCTCTGGCTATTCCATGCGCACATTTTTCTTGAAGTCGTAAGTCGTCGCATAGTCGCTCTCGTAAGTGCAGAAAATACGAGTGGCGTCCCAGCCGCCGGCGAAACACTTTTTGAGAAACCCCATCATCAGCTTCCAAGCATCGTTGGCGGCCTCCTTGCGGTAGCGCCCCGGCATGGTGTCGTTGAGCCAGCCGTGGGGCGCGTCGCGATAAATCCGGATATGGCAGCTCTTCCTGAATTTCTCGAAGCAGTTGCGGATTCGGGCGACATCATCGACGGATATAATATGATCCGCCTCGCCGAAAATCCCCAGCACCGGACAGTTCACCTGGGCGACCAAGTCTTCGATGGGCGTCGGCCGCAGATCGTTGCCTTGCCACTCCCGTCCGCCGATGGCGCCATAAAGCACCACGGCTCCGGCAATATCGTTACGCTTGGCCGCCAGCAGCACCGGCTGCCGGCCGGTCTGACAAACGCCGATGATCCCGATGCGCGTCGGGTCGACTTCTTTCAACCTTTTTAAGTAATCCACCGCGGCGTTGAGATCGGCTAGGGCGCCGTCGTCGGACAGATCGACTCTTTGCTCACCGCGCAAAACCGCTTTACGGTCGCCGGTGAAGCGATGAAACAAGTCCGGCGCCAATCCGACAAAACCCGCTTGCGCCAATTTGGCGGTCAGATCTTTGGTATGTTGATCGATGCCGTAACGCTCATGGAGGATGATCACCGCCGGCCGCTTGCCTTTGGCCTTGGGCAGCGCGCGCGCCGCGCTGATGCCGCCGCCGAATTTGATCATGGTCGCGGTGATTCCAGTTGATTTCTTAGCCGCCATTTTGCCTCCGCTTGGGTTGTCGATAATAGTTTAAGTCGCGTAGACGCCGCCAAGCTTATCTTTCGATCCGCGAGGGAGTCAAGTTAGCAAATACTTGAGTCGTGAGTTAGTTGACCATATATTCCCGCCCATGAACCTCAAGGACGGGGCCACCGTTGTCGCCAACCTAACGACCACCGGCCGCAAGAGCGGCCTGCCGCGCACCGTCGAGCTGCGCTTTCTCTTTTTGCAGGGAAAATTTTACGCAACATCGAGTAGAGTCCAGGGCAAACACTGGTGTCAAAACATGATCGCTAACAATACCGTAAGCATCGCCGCCAAAGGCGAGATAATCTCCTGCACCGCAAACCAGGTGGCCGATGAAGCGGTGCGCAAGCAGGTCTTGACCTTGCGCGACTCGCCGCCGCAGCTGGAGCGCGTAGTTTTTGAAATCACCCCTAATCGTTAAACGGTCCTTAGCGAGAAACAATGAAAATCATTATCACCACGAAGACACGAAGCGCACGAAGTTCGGAACATTTTGTGTCCGATGCCTTCGTGTTCTTCGTGGTGAACAATCAATTGCGTCGCGTTTGGAATCCAGACTAATACCTGAAGTGCCTAACAACCCTAGCTCTGGATCAAGACGAGCACACCGGTGAGCAGCGCGTAGATGATGCCGCTTTGCAGCTCGGAACGGAACATCAACGAAACGGGCTACTTCTTCGTCTCTTGCTTCTCCTCGGTCATCTTCTTTTCGACAGTCTCGACGCCCTTGACCATGCCTTCCATCATCTTCTGTTCTTTTTGTGCGCCTTGTTGGATCGCCTGTTTAGCCGCCTCTTCGTTTGCCGCTTGATCCTTCTTGTCGCCGCAAGCCGGCAGTGCCGCGACCAAGCCGAAAAAAACCATCATTCGAAAAGTCTTGCCCATGATTGCCTCCAAGATTGATTTGCTGTCTAACCAGTTAGCAGGAAGGTGAGAAGAGTTGCAAACTGCGCGCTGGCTGTTCTTTTGCCGTCGGTTTGTTATGCTTTTGGATAGAATGAAGAGTTGCTCGTTCACATTGGCGTTGGCCGTTTTGCTGTTAATTCTCCAGATTACGCCGCTGCATGGACAATCTTCCGGGCGATTCAAGATCAGCGGCACCCTGACGGCAACCGACATTGGTAGTTGGCGATCGATTCACAAAGGCGTCGAGCAGCGCAAAATCGCCTTCCTGCGCTCCGAACCAAACTACACGCTGGACTTAAAGCTTCTGCGCTTTGATTCTAAAATCATCGGCGCACGGGTGCTTTCGAGCAGCGATTTTCAAGTGAAAGGCGCCACGGCGAAGAGCTTCGTTGAAAAGAGCGGTGCCATCGCGGCGATCAACGCCAACTATTTCGACGAGCGCGGCCGGCCGCTAGCGTATCTGAAAACTAGAGACAAAGAGATCAATCGCACTGTGTCGACGCACGCGCTCTACACGGGAGTTTTTGCCATCGTCGATGGCAATCCGATGGTCATGCACAGAGACGATTTTTCTCCGGCGCAATCGAGCGAAGCCCTTCAGTCCGGCCCGTTGTTGTTAAGCCGTGGTGCGCTGGTTGAGACCATGCGCGGCCTCGGCCGTTACGCCCGCCGGACCGTGCTTGGAATGGATAAAGAGGGGCGCATCCTCATTGCGGTCACCGATGCGGTGCTTGGCGGCTTGAGCTTTGTCGAGCTGCAAGAACTCTTTGCCAACGCCAAATGGCATCTCGACACCCCAGAGTTGTTGAATCTCGACGGTGGCGGTTCCGCCCAGCTCTATTTCAAATCAGGCAGATTGGAAGAATCGGTGCCCGGCACTTCCGAAGTGCCGGTAGCGATCGGCTTCTTCGTCAAAACAAACTGATTGTGTTTTGCAGCGCAGAGAACGATATCACCACGAAGGCACGAAGAACGCGAAGGTCCCGGATACTGATTCCTCCGAACTTCGTGCGCTTCGTGTCCTTCGTGGTGAATGAATTTATTCCAACGAGCCAAAAGCCTGGCGGCTCCAGTTGAGTGCGTCGGCGGGCAGAATACCCAAATAGATCGTGCCGATCAGAGCGATGGCGACGGCGATATAAACGAACGGCGCTTGGCGAAACGATTTTCCTTGGGCGCCGCCCTCTTCCATATACATCGCGACGATAACCCGCAAGTAGAAGATCACCGACAGCAGGCTGTTGAGCACACCGATTATGGCGAGGTTTAATTGGCCGGATAAAACTGCCGAACGAAAGACGTAGAACTTGCCGGTGAAA
Organism: uncultured delta proteobacterium; assembly: GCA_963816145.1. Taxonomy (GTDB): domain Bacteria; phylum Desulfobacterota; class Binatia; order UBA9968; family UBA9968; genus DP-20. The sequence continues at coordinate 68,702 of CAWFJP010000012.1, read as the reverse complement.
CCAGCCAGCGGTGGGAATCCGGCCAGTGATAGCATAAAGAGCGACATGGCGAGCGCCAAGAACGGCCGCTTGAAACCCAATCCGGCAAAGTCACTGTATCCATCGCGAGGCTCGTTGCCCTCCGCCATGCTGGCAAGCACGGCGAAAGCGCCCAGGGTCATGAAAGAATAGGTGAGTAGATAGAACAGCAGCGGCAAACCGCCCCATTCCACGCCGACGACGATGGGTATCAGTAGATATCCCGCATGGGCGATGCTCGAGTACGCCAGCATACGCTTGATACTCTGTTGGGTGATCGCCAACAGATTGCCTAACGTCATCGTGCCGATAGCGATGATCCACAGTGGAAATACCCAATCGCCGTCCAACGGCGAGAGCCGGTATAGCAGGATGCGCGCCCAGGCGGCGAAGGCGGCGGCCTTGACCGCCACCGACATGAAACCGGTCACCGGCGTCGGCGCGCCGTCGTAAACATCGGGCACCCAGAAATGAAACGGCACTGCGCCGACTTTGAAAGCGAAACCGATCAACAGCAAAAAACCGCCGCCGATCAGATAAATCGGCCATTCAGCGGGTTGGTCAAGCATATAAGCGGATATTTGGGTTAGATTGGTCGAGCCGGTGGCGCCGTAGATCAACGCGATCCCATAGAGCAAGAAGCCGGTGGCATAGGCGCCCATTAAAAAGTATTTCATCGCCGCTTCGCTAGATCGGCCGTTGGAACGCCACATGCCGGTGAGCACGTAGACCGCGATCGACATGGTTTCCAGGCCGAGGAAGAAAACCATCAAATCGTTGGCCGCCGCCATGACAATCATGCCCGAGGTCGCGAACAGAATGAGCGCGTAGAATTCACCCTCGTGGATGCCGGCCTGCCGCACATAGTCGATCGATGTGAGAATCGTCAGCGCCGCTGCAAAGATAAAAATCACCGCGAAAAACAACGCGAAGCGATCGAGCATGAAGCTGTCGTTGAATGCGCTCTCTTGCTTGCCGCCGAGCAACAACACCACCTCGGCGGCGGCCAAGCCGAGACCAACAAGACTATAGAAAGCTAGGACGCCGCGCGATTCGTTGGCCTTGATAAACAGGTCACGCACGGTGACCACCAGTGCAGTAACCAGCACTTGCACCGCCGGCAGCAGGGGTACGAGGTTAACGTCCATCGTTCTGCTGCTCCCCGCTGACATCAGGTTGGGCGGCCATGGGTGATACTGGCAAAGTAAAGATTCGCTTCAAATTTAATGCCACCGCCGGTTGCATGCGGCTCAAGAACGGCTGGGGATGGACGCCCATGTAAACGATCAAGAAAATCATCGGCGCTAAGATTAACAATTCCCGGCCGTTCAGATCTTGCAGCTTTTGATTCTCCGGGTTGTTGAGCGGCCCGAAGATCACCCGGCGAAACATCCAGAGCATGTAGATCGCGCCGAGAATCACGCCGGTCGCCGCCACCGCGGTCCAGCGCGGCGTCACGCTAAAGGAGCCGAGTAGAATTAGAAATTCACCGACGAAGCCGTTGAGCCCCGGCAGCCCGATGGAGGACAACGTCACCACCAGCAACAAGACCGAAAACACCGGCATCTGCTTCCACAATCCGCCGAATTCGGCGATCAGTCGGGTGTGGCGCCGGTCATAGATCATGCCGACCATGAGAAACAGTGCGCCGGTAGAAAGGCCATGATTGAGCATTTGATAGATGCTGCCCTGCACTCCCTGCATATTGAGCGCGCAGAGCCCAAGCATGACGAACCCTAGATGGCTGACGGAAGAATAGGCGACCAGCTTTTTGATATCGGTCTGCATCATCGCCACCAACGCGCCGTAGACGATGCCGATAACCGATAGGGCAACGAGGTAAGGCATCAAGGCGATGGCGGCGTCGGGAAACAGCGGCATGGCGAAACGCAGAAAGCCGTAGGTACCTAGCTTCAACAGCACGCCGGCGAGGATTACCGATCCGGCGGTTGGCGCTTCCACATGGGCGTCAGGCAGCCAGGTGTGGAATGGAAACAGCGGCACCTTGATGGCGAACGACAAAGCGAAGGCGAGGAATAACCAGAATTGTTGCTCCACCGGCAAGTGCAGATCGTAGAGGTGTAACACGTTAAATGTCAGCACTTGCGTCACCTGAGCATGGCGCGTGGCGAGATAAATGATCGCCACCAACATGAGCAAGCTGCCGGCCATGGTGAAGAGAACGAATTTCACCGCCGCGTAGATGCGCCGCGTACCGCCCCACACGCCGATCAAAAAATACATCGGCACCAGCATGACTTCCCAAAACACATAGAACAGCACCAGATCGAGCGCCAGGAAGGCGCCGAGCATGCCGGTTTCCAAGAGTAGCATGAAGATCAAATACTCTTTGACCTTGTCACGCACCGACCAGGAGGCCAACAGCGCCAGCGGCATGAGAAAGGTGGTAAGCAAAACCAGAAAAATGCTGATGCCGTCGATACCGACAAGATATTGAATGCCGATGGCCGGCATCCACGCCACCCGCTCGATCAGCTGCATCTCGCCGTTGCCGCCGTCGAAGCGTTCGAAAATCTTGAGCGACCAGAGGAAGGCTATCGCGCTGGCGATCAGTGCAACGGCGAACAGCCCGGCCGACTGGCGCCGCGGCAGAAACAAAAGCGCCGCCGCGCCGAGCACCGGGATGGCGAGTAGCAGAGTCAAATCTCCGAAGCCTTGCGCTGACATCATGACAGTTGTCCGAGATAGTACGCGAGCAGGGCCAGGACACCGACTAAAAACATCGCTGCATAGTGCTGTACGTTACCGGTCTGCAGGCCGCGCCAGATCGTGCTGAAACCGCGCGCCGTGGCGGCGACGCCATTGACCGCGCCATCGATCACCCAAGGATCAACGATGCCGGCAAAGAACTTGGCCGCCGCCGTGAACGGCCGGACGAAAATAAAATCGTAAATATCATCGACGTAATACTTGTTGAGCGAGAGCTCGTAGAGAACGCCGCTGCCAATTCTTTGTCCGGCCAACGCTCCGGCTTTGCCGAACATGAGGTATGCCAAATAAATTCCCACGGCGACCACGGCCAAAGTGACAAAGGTCACCAACAGCTCGCTACTTACCGCACCATGATGGGCCTGGGCACCGAAGATCGGCTCCAGCCAATGATCCCAGCGGCTGCCCCAGAGATATTCCGGCGCGCCCAGCCAACCGGTGAAGACCGAACCGACGGCCAGGATAATCAGCGGCAAGGTCATGATTGCCGGCGATTCATGAATATGCGCCTTGGCATGGGCGTCGGCGCGGCACTCGCCATGAAAGACCATGAATAGCTGGCGAAACATGTAAAAGGCGGTCATTCCGGCGGTGACAAGGCCAACGGCCCATAACAGGGTCGCGCCATGGCTGAAGGTCTGCCAGAGAATCAAATCCTTGGAGAAGAAACCGGCGGTGAAGGGCACGCCGGCGATCGCCAAAGTTGCAACGACGTAGGTCCAGTAAGTTTTCGGCATGTAAGCTTTGAGCCCGCCCATCTTGCGCATATCCTGCTCGCCGCCGAGAGCGTGGATAACGCTACCGGAACCCAGGAACAAGCAAGCTTTGAAGAACGCATGGGTGAAGACGTGAAAGATCGCCGCACCGAAGCCACCCATGCCGACGGCGAGAAACATGTACCCCAGTTGGCTCACCGTCGAGTAGGCCAAGACTTTCTTGATATCGTTCTGCGTCAGCGCAATGGTCGCGGCGAAAAATGCCGTCGCCGTGCCGATCACAGCGATAAGTGCCAAGGTCGCCGGCGCCAAGGCGAAGAGAAAATGCAGCCGTGCCGTCATGTAGACGCCGGCGGTCACCATGGTGGCGGCGTGGATCAGCGCGCTCACCGGCGTCGGTCCGGCCATAGCGTCGGGCAGCCAGACAAACAGCGGTATCTGTGCCGATTTTCCCGTGGCGCCGATGAAAAGCAGAAAGGTGATTAACGTAATGGTGCCCGGCTGCAACATTTTCACATGCTTCTGCAGCTCGACGAAATCGAGCGTCCAGATGCCTTGGCGGCCTAACTCAGCCACCAACACGAAAATCCCGATGATGAATCCCAGATCGCCGATGCGGTTGACGATAAACGCCTTATTGCCGGCGATGGTGTTGTTGTGATCGTGGTACCAGAAACCGATCAAGAGATAGGAACAAAGGCCGACACCTTCCCAACCGACAAAGAGCAACAGCAGATTGTCACCCATGACCAAGAGCAGCATGAAAAAGATGAACAGGTTGAGATAAATAAAAAAGCGCACCATGTCGTCGTCATCGCCCATGTAGCCCAAGGAATAAATATGGATCAAAAAGCCGATGCCGGTGACCACCAAGAGCATCACCGTGGTTAACGCATCGACTTGAAAGGAAAGATTGGCCTGAAAAGACCCTGAGTGAATCCAGGTGTAAAGCAAATCGCGAAAGATCCCAGTCGATGGCAACTGCGAGAAGACAAAAACAACCAATGCGAACGATGTCCCGACCGCCGCGCAGGCCAACAACCCGGCGCCTTGTTTACCCAATGCCCGGCCAAAGAACAGATTGACCACACTGCCGAGCAGCGGAATCAAGGGAATCCAGCGCAAAAGATCGGTATTCACCAGATTTTGGGTCGTCTCTACCATTTGAGCAGCTGCATCTCCTGGGGATCCAAGGATTGGCGATGGCGATAGACCGAAATGATGATGGCCAGCCCGATGACAGCCTCCGCCGCGGCCACCGCCATGACGAAGAACACCACCACCTGGCCGTCGGTCGAGCCGAGATAGCGCGAAAACGCGATAAAAGTCAGGTTGACCGCGTTGAGCATCAATTCTATGGACATGAGGATGACGATCAGATTGCGCCGGATCAACACGCCGATGACGCCGATGGCGAAGATCACCGCGCTTAGAATCAGATAATGGTGCAGCCCAATCATGGCAGTTAATTTTCTCGCTTGGCCAAAACCACCGCGCCGATGATCGCAACCAATAATAAGACAGATGCGATTTCGAAGGGCAGCACGTAATCGTTAAATAAGCTTTTGGCGAGCATTTCGGGACTGCCGAATAATTCCGTCGCCGCCACCGGGTCGGCGGGAAGATCGTTGGTCGCCACCAACGGAACCAAGACACCGGCAAGCATCAAGGCCAGGAGCGTGCCGAAGCCCCACCAGAGACCGGGCTGCTGCTCCAATGCCGCCGGGTTGAGCAACATGATGACGAAAAGAAACAAAACCATGATGGCGCCGGCGTAGACCATCACCTGCAGCACCCCGACCATGGGCGCATGCAAGGTAACGAACAACACCGCGATCAAGAGCAGCGCCGAAACCAGCGCCATGGCGCAGTGCACGACGTTGCGTAGAAACACCACCATCAGCGACGCGATCACCAGCAAGGTGGCCAGCAGGTAAAAAAGTAGACTCGCGGTATCCATAAACTCAAAGTCTATTGCGCTGCGACGATCCAAATCGCCGTGGCGACGACGTTTAGCAGCGCCAGCGGTAAGAGCATTTTCCAACCCAAGCGCATGACCTGGTCGTAACGAAAGCGCGGCACACTCCAGCGCAAGAGGATCTGCAGCCAGCAGAAAAACACCACCTTGACCGTGAATGCCGTCACTTGCAGCAGGACGATTAAGACATGCGGCAACAGCAGGATACCGCCCCAAGGGAAATGGAAACCGTCACGCAAAAGATAGGGCACCTGCCAGCCGCCAAAAAATAAACTCGTCACCAAACCGGCAACGGTGACGACCTCGGCAAACTCACCGGCAAAGAACATCAAGAACTTGCCGCCGGAATATTCGGTATGATAACCGGCCACCAGCTCCGACTCGCCTTCGGGCAAATCGAACGGTATGCGTTTGGTCTCCGCCACCGCGGCGGTGAAAAATAATAGGAACGCCAGCGGTTGGAGAAAAATCCCCCACGCCGGCAACCAACCGATGAGCGGAGTCAAAAAACTGAGCCACGTGGGCATGAGGTCGCGCAGCAAGGTGGCTTGGCCACGGGCGATATCTTGCAGCTCCAACGTGCCATAAACCATCAAGATGCCGATCACCGACAGCCCCATGGCGACCTCATAGGAGATCATCTGCGCCGAGCCGCGCACGCCGCCGAGCATGGAAAACTTATTGTTCGACGCCCAGGCGCCAATGACGATGCCGTAAACGCCCAAAGAACCCATGGCGAACACGTAGAGGATGCCGATGTTGAGATTGGCGACCTGTAAATTGATCGAGCGCTCGCCGAGGTTAAGCACATCGCCGAAAGGAATGACGGCGAAGGTCACCAGCGCCGGAAACAGTGCCATGCAAGGGGCCAAGGTGTGCAGGAAGCGGTCGCCCTTGGGCGGAATGAAATCTTCTTTGGTCAGAAACTTGAGCGGATCGGCGATCATAGTATTGATCAGACCCAGACCGGCGAAGCCCAAGATCGATGCCCGGTTGGCGCCGATGCGGTCTTGGATGAGCGCGCTGCCTTTGCGCTCAACCCAGCCCAGAATGCCGGCGAGGTTGAGCACCATAGCGACGACAAGCACCGCTTTAAGGGTGATAATCGCGAGGTCGACGATCATGACGCTGCGCCACCGCCACTTCCCAACTCGCATCCTTGATCGCCGATCGAGTCGTAATTGAGTCCGTTATAGGCGATCACTTCTTTGGTCAACGCGGTAAATATCTCGGCAGCCGTGGAATAATCGAGCTGTTGCCCCGCGCCTTCTAACAGGCGCAAGAAAATCTCGCTGTCCTGGCGCGCGCCGTCGGGACAGATCACCGCGGCATTGAGCCTTTGCACACGGCCCTGGCGATTGGTGTAGGTGCCCTCTTTCTCGCCAAAGTGTGCCGCCGGCAAGACCACATGAGCCAACTTGGCAGTCTCGCTCAACATGGTATCTTGCACGACCAGGAAACTGAGCTTCTGCAAGGCGCTGCGAATCTTCTCGCCGCTGCCGTTAGCTCCGAGTAAATCCTCGCCGACAATGAAAGCGCTGGAAAAATGATTACCGGCTAACTCCTGCAGCAATCCCGCGAAGCCGCCGCTGGAGCTTACCCCCATGTCGCGGGCGCCGCGGAAATTCGGCGAACGGTCCGGGTTCATTAGAATCTTTTGCACATCGGTGAGCGGCCGTTCCTGATAGAAAACTTCCATCGAACAATAACTGGTGAGCTTGCGCAGCAGCTTGGCGAACAAATAGGCCTCTTCATTGGTATTACGTCCGGAGAGAATCCCCGCCAGCGGCTGCGCGCCGCGTAATCCGTTGACCACAGCCTGCAATGCCGTTTCCCAAGTCGCCGGCACTAGGCCGCCTTCTTGGCGGATCATCGGTGTGGTCAGCCGTTCGCCGCCGGCCAATTCATGAAAACAGTAACGCCCTTCGTCGCAGATCCAGTGACTGTTGACCGCTTCATTTTGCCGGGGTTTGAAGCGCGCGATCTTGTTTTGATACGCTTCGACGCTGATGTTGCAGCCGGTGCTGCAGCCGGGACAGATGGACGGGGTTTTGTCTAAATACCAGACCCGCACTTTAAAGCGAAAATCCCGGTCGGTGAGCGCGCCTACCGGGCAAATGTCGACGACGTTGGCGGATAGTGGATTGTCGAGCACGGCGTCGTCGAATAGCGAAATCGTCGAGTGATCGCCGCGGTTGATCACCGCCAGTTCGTTGGTCTTGGTGATCTCCTGGCAAAAACGCACGCAGCGGGTGCACTTGATACAGCGCTCGCCGTCGAAAACCACGTTAGGACCGAAGATGGTTTTCTTGCGGTCGTGGATCTTGCCGACCTCGAGACGGCTCGCCTCCCTGTCATGTTCCATGTAGTAGTTTTGCAACTGACACTCGCCGGCCTGGTCGCAGATTGGGCAATCCACCGGGTGGTTGATCAGGAGAAACTCTAAGACTGCCTTGCGCACCGCGACAACTTTGGGACTCTGGGTCAACACCGACATGCCCTCGGCCACCTGGGTGTTACAGGCGATCTGCAGCTTGGGCATCTTTTCGATCTCGACCATGCACATGCGGCAGTTACCGGCGATCGACAGCTTCGGATGATAGCAATAGTGCGGGATCGCCACACCGGCCTCGGCAGCCGCTTGGATCACGGTCTTGCCCTTGGAGGTGACGACTTCCTGACCGTTGATGACGATCTTTACTGGGTCCATAATTTTAATTTGTGCGAGCCATCAGTGATCAGCTATCAGGTCAATGTCCGGATTGCGACCTGATAACTGACCGCTGTAAACTAATTTCGCACCGTGCATTTCCCCGCCGCGATATGCGCTTCGAATTCGCCGCGAAACTTGCGGATGAATGCGCCCGGCGGCCAGGCGGCGGCATCACCAAAGGGGCAGATCGTGTTGCCCGCAATGTTTCCGGCGACGTTGAGAATCAAGTCTAAGTCACCTGGTTCGCCCTGGCCGTATTCGATCCGGTGCAGAAGCTTCTCCATCCAGTGGCAGCCTTCGCGGCATGGGCTGCATTGGCCGCAGGACTCGTGCGCGAAAAATCGCGAAAGGTTCAACGCGGCCCTCACCATGCAGGTCGTTTCGTCCATGACGATGACGCCCCCCGAACCGAGCAGGCTGCCCGCCGCCTGGACGGATTCGTAGTCGAGGTTCACTTTGTCAATTTCGTCGGGAAGCAGCACGGGCATCGAACCGCCGCCGGGAATGACTCCTTTGAGTTTTTTCCCGTTAGGCACGCCGCCGCAATCTTCCTCGAGAAATTTTTTGAGGGGATAACCCATTTCGAGTTCGTACACGCCGGGCCGGCTAATGTGGCCGCTGACGCTGAAGAGCTTGGTCCCTTTGCTTTTTTCGGTGCCCATCGCCGCGTAGGCCGCTGCGCCCCGTTCGATGATCCACGGCAGCGTCGCCAGCGTCTCTACATTGTTTACCACTGTCGGACAACCGAATAGCCCGTGGGTGGCCGGAAACGGCGGCTTGACCTTGGGCCATCCACGGCCGCCTTCGAGGGACGACAGCAAGCCGGTCTCCTCGCCGCAAATATACGCTCCGGCGCCACGATGGACGATCAAATCGAGATTATAGCCCGAGCCGAAAATATTCTTGCCGATTAAGCCGGCTTGGTATACTTCGGTAACCGCCTGTTCCAAGCGCTTGGCGCCAAATACCATCTCACCGCGAATGTAAATAAACGCCATGTGCGACCCGATCGCGAAGGCCGAGATTAGAGATCCTTCGACGACTGCGTGCGGGTCCTGCTCGATCAGCAAACGGTCTTTAAAGGTTCCCGGCTCGCTCTCATCAGCATTGCAGACCACATATTTAGGCTTGGGATTGTCCTTGGGCACAAAGCTCCACTTCATCCCAGTCGGGAAGCCTGCGCCGCCGCGGCCGCGCAGGCCTGAAGCCTTGACTTCTTCGATCAGCTGCTCCGGCTTCATGCTCTGGACAACTTTTCGCCAGGAATCGTAACCGCCGCGCGACTTGTAGGTCGCCAGCGTATGCGAATCCGGAATACCGATATTGCGGAGTAAAACCTTTTCCACTCTAAAAATCCGTCAACTAAGTCGATTTTCGCCTTATCGTCATTCCCGCGAAAGCGGGAATCCAGGTTTCGTTTTATGCAACGTCTCGCCTGGATGCCCGCTTTCGCGGGCATGACGGACTGTTTATTACTTCAATACGTCGAGGAGCGCGTTGATCTTCTCCTCCGTCAGATTTTCATAATACTCGTCGTTGACCTGCATCATCGGCGCCGTGCCGCAGGAGGCCAAACATTCCACTTCGGAAAGGGTGAACCGGCCGTCCGGCGTTGTTTGGCCGCAATCGATGCCGAGCTTTTTCTTGAGAAACTCCGTCACCTCTTCGGCGCCGCGCAAAGCGCAGGGTAAAGTGCGGCAAACTTGAATATGGTGGCGCCCGATCGGCTTCATGTTGTACATGGTGTAAAAACTCACCACGCCCTGCACGCGCGACGGCGCCTGGTCCATCAGCTTGGCAACATACTCGATCGCCTCCGGCCCGAGATGGCCGAACTCACGCTGAGCCAAATAAAGCACCGGCAGCATCGCCGCTTCCTTCTTCGGATAGCGCGCCACCGCCGCCTCGAACTCCTTCAGCGTCTCTGGTGAAAACTCTAGAGCCATGATTATCGAATCGAGGCTAGATGATCGCCCCCGACATTAGGTTATCCCTAATTTTCCATTCTCCATTTTCCGTTCTCAATTACTCTCAGCGATCGCACTCCCCGCCGATCATGTTAATCATGCCGAAGGTCGGCACGATATCCGCGACCATGTAGCCTTTGATCATCTCGGCAAACGCGCCCATGGCGATGAAACAGGGCGGGCGCACGCGCAAACGGTAAGGTTTGCCGCCGCCATCGCTGACAACGTAAAAACCCAATTCGCCGTTGCCGCCTTCCACCGCGCTGTAAGTCTCGCCCGCCGGCACATGAATGCCTTCCATGATGATCTTGAAATGGTGCATCAAGCCTTCGATGCTGCCGTAAACTTTTTCCTTTTCCGGCAAGACAAATCTTGGATCATCGATCCATACCGGACCGATCGGCAACTGGCGCAGCGCCTGTTCGACGATCTTCATACTCTGCTGGATCTCACCAAGCCGGCACAGGAAGCGGTCATAGTTATCACCGTGACTGCCCACCGGCACTTCAAACTCCATCTGATCGTAAACCAAATAGGGGAATGCCTTGCGCACGTCGTAGTTGACTCCGGTGGCGCGCAGGATCGGCCCGGTGAGGCTGTGATCGAGCGCCGACTCCTGGGAAATCACGCCAATGTTGGACATGCGGTCGAGGAAAATCCGGTTGCGCGACAACAAGCTATCGCAATCGTCGAGCAATTTACGAATGGTCGTGAAAGTCGAGGTCACGCGCTCGGCGAAATCCTGCGGCAAGTCATGCTTGACGCCGCCGATGCGCACGTAGGTTACGGTCAGGCGCGCGCCCGTGAGATTCTCGACGATCCGGGTTATCAGCTCGCGCGCTTCGATCATGTAAAATCCCACCGTGATCGCGCCCAGCTCCGAAGCAGCCATGCCGCAGCAGGTTAGATGATCAAAGATGCGCGCCAGCTCGCTGACGATCACCCGGATATACTGGCAGCGCGGCGGCGTAGGCGCGCCGATCAGTTTCTCCACGGCGAGCGCGTAGCCGACGTTATTGATCAACGAGGAAGCATAATTAAGCCGGTCGGTGTAGGGAATGACTTGGGTCCAGGTCGACTGTTCGCAGCTTTTATCGAATCCGCGATGGAGAAAGCCCAACTCGACGTCGCAGTCGAGCACCTTTTCGCCTTCGAGCTTGAGATTGAACTTGATGGTGCCATGAGTCGCCGGATGGGACGGTCCCATCTGCAACTCCATGATTTCATGCGGCAGCTCTGGATTATCGGCTTTCATCGAGTTGTTCGGGCGCGGCGGCTAGTTCTTCTTTGCCAAACTTTTCTGTAAACGCAGCAGTTTGTTATGCGACCGCTCGTCGACGAACGTGCCGTCGACATGCCGTTCCGGCACCCGCGGCTGGCACAGATTGACCGGATAGTCCTTGCGCAGCGGGTGGCCAGTGAATTCGTCATAGAGCAAGATACGCCGCAAGTCCGGATGATCGCTGAAACGGATGCCGTAAAGATCCCAGACTTCCCGCTCGAGAAAGTTGGCGCCGCGCCAGAGCGGCGTCAGTGAGTCGACCACCGCATCAGCTTCCGGCACCCCCACGCGCACACGCAAGCGCCGGCGGTGTTTGAGAGAGACCAGTTGATAGACGACCTCAAAACGCGGCTCCTGCTTTTGCCAATAATCGACTGCGGTAATGTCGGAAAGGAAATTAAAACTGAGTTCGCCGTCTTGCTTGAGCAAGCGAAAACTTTCGCGCAAACCGGCGCGATCCAGAGCGATGACATCATCCCCTTGGGGTTCACTGACATTCAACACTCTGGCGCCAAGCTTATCCTGGATATGTTGGAGTTGGGGGCTCGCTTCAACCATGTACACTCAATCCCATTCAAGGGCGCCTTTTTTCCAAACGTAAGCGTAGCCGATCGTCAGAATCGCCAGGAAAATGCCCATCTGGACCAGGCCGAAAACGCCCAATTGGCGGAAATAAATCGCCCACGGGTAAAGAAACACGACTTCCAGGTCGAAGATCAGAAACAACATGGCGACCAGGTAGAAACGCACCGAGAAACGAATGCGCGCGTCACCTTTGGGCGGATTACCCGATTCGAAGGGCTCGCTCTTGGCCGCATTGATCGACTTGGGACCCAGGAACGATGCCATCGCCAGCAGCGCGAGGACGATCACGCTCGCAACCGCGAAAATCACTAGCAATGGCAAAAAGGGATCGTTCATGTCGTGAAAACCATTAAAAAAAACCATACCTCCCCGGATCGAAAAGGTATGGATTATTGGGCGCGCTATGATCTTTCGATCTAGCGAATTTTGTATTGGAAAAACCTAGGGTTGTCAAGGTAAAGTCGACTTCTGGCTGTTTCCTAAAGCAACGCCTATTGTGGTTTTGAATTAATGCATTGCGCGTTGACGCTGGCCGAGGTTCGGTGTTAATCATCACAGCCGAATCGCGGACCGATTGGGAGGTTCTCAATGGCGCAGGGATGTTTGGCAAGATTGTGGTTCTGCCTCACCTGGATGCTGATCGTGAACTCGGTGGCGTCGGCGCAGGGATTGATCGATGGAGCGAAGAAGGAAGGCCAGGTAGTCTTCTACGCTTCGATGGAGGTGCCGTCGGCCCAGCGACTCACCGCGGCCTTCGAACGCAGGCATCCCTACATTAAGGTCGAGGCCACGCGCATCGGCTCAGAGCGCATGGCGACCCGGCTGATCGCCGAGGCCCAGTCACGCAAGGTCCGCGCCGACGTCGTGCATCAGTCGGCATTCGATTTCTACGGCGTCTTACAGAAGGGGCTCTTCGACAGCTATGTTTCCCCCGAGCGCGCCGCGTTTCCGGGAGATTACCGCGACGAGAAAGGACTGTGGGTGATGGCATCGGCGACGCTCAATGTGATCGCCTATAACAAAAAGATGGTCGCCGCCGCCGATGCGCCGAAAAGCTTCTGGGATCTGACTGGCGCGAAGTGGAAAAGCCAGTTGCTCATGGACGACAACGAGAGCAAGTGGATGGCGGGCATGATGCAGTACTATGGCGAGGCGAAAACCTTGGAGCTGCTGAAAATGCTCGCCGCGCAGGACATTCAGTTCCGCACCGGCCATTCGTCGATACAGACGCTGCTCGCCGCCGGTGAACGTGCCGCCGTGGTCGTGGCTTTTGCCAACGGCGTCGACCGTTTGAAAAAGGAGGGCGCGCCGATCGAGTGGATCGCGCCTGAACCGGTGATCGGTTTAACCTTCGGCACGGCGGTCGTCAAGGACGCGCCCCATCCCTACGCCGCCCGGCTGTTCAATGATTTTCTCCTGTCACGCGAAGGCCAGGAATTGACCGCCGCCGCCGGCTACTACGCGCCGCGCATCGATGTCGCTTCGCCGATTCTCAAAGAAGCGCCGCCAAAAACCAAAATCCTCCCGCTGCCCATGTCCTTGGCGCCGCGCTACAACGAGTATTTTCAAACCTACCGAAAGGTAATGGGGCTTAAGTAAGATTTTCGCGGTGAATTTTGGCTAGGAAGTCCGATTAATATCAAACAGGCATATCGACCAAGGAAACCAACATGACTTATGAGTCCGAGAAGGGTAACTTCACCATCGCGCTGGCCGGCGATACCATGCTCACACGCAAATTGACGCCGTTCAAAGAAGCGGGATTTCTGAAACTGCGAGAGATTCTGCACCACGCCGATGCAGGCTTCGCCAATCTCGAAGGCACGGTCCATAACTGGGACGAAGGCACGCCGGGCATCACCCAGGGAACCTTCATGACCACCGATCCGAAACTGCTCGAAGACTTGCAATGGCTCGGCATCAATCTGGTCTCCTGCGCTAACAACCACGCCTTCGACTACGGAGAGGACGGCGTGCTCGCCAATCTCAAACATCTCGACTCTGCGGGCATGGCGCACGCCGGCACAGGGAAGAATCTCGCCGAAGCGCGCGCCCCCGGTTATCTCGACACACCCAACGGCCGCGTCGCGCTGGTCGCCGCCACCGCCACTTTCAGACCCTGGAACCAAGCCGGAGAGCAGCGTCCCGACCTGCGCGGCCGACCTGGCATCAATCCTTTGGGATTCAACACCACGTACAGCGTCGACGCCGCCGCTTTTGAACAACTGAAACGGATCAGCCAGGGTCTCGGCTTTGAAAAGAGCAATGAGCGCGCCCGCAAACATTTCTACAGCGACAAAGAAATTGGCGACGGGAAAGCCGCCGAATTGACCCTGCTCGGCAATCGCTACGTTCCCGGCGAAGGTTTCGCCATCGCCACCGAAGCCAACCAGCGCGACCTGCAAGACAACCTGCGCTGGATACGCGAAGCGCGCCGCCAAGCCGACTGGCTCGTTGTCAGCGCCCATTGTCATGAATTCGGCGGCGCCAGTCTACTCACCGCCGCCACCCGCGCGGAATTGGAAGAGACCGCCGACTTCGTCACCAAGTTCGCGCACCAGGCCATCGACGAAGGCGCCGACATTTTCGTCGGCCATGGCTCGCACTTTCCGATGGGCGTGGAAATCTACAAAGGCAAACCGATATTTTACAGCGTCGGTAATTTCGTCTTTCAAAACGAAACCGTCGGCTTCTTTCCCGCCGACGCCTACGAGCGTTTCGATCTCGACCTTAAAGCCACTCCTTCCGATTTCCTCGACGCGCGCACTAACGGCGGGAAAAAAGGCCACCCCAGCGATCCCGCCTACTGGGAAAACATGTTCGCCGTCTGCGAGTTCAGCAATAACAAGCTCAAAGAAATCCGCATCCATCCCATCGATCAAGGTTTCGGCAGACCGCGGCCGCAACGCGGCAGGCCCGTGCTCGCCGAAGGCGATGTAGCCGATCGGGTGATTGAACGAGTCATACGGCTATCGAAACGTTATGGGACGAAGGTTGTGAATCGTTCAGGGATTGGCGTGATTGAGCTGTAAAATTTGACTCAGGCACGATCGACCGCGGAACTCGACTTAATTACTCCGCCATGATCTCTTTCACCCGCTTGACAACGTCTGCGGGTTGGGTGACCGTGTCGATCATTCTTTTTTGCAGCTGGTCGCCGCTGAGAAAGGTCGTGCCGTCCCAGTCGAGCAGCTTTTTGGCCTCGGCGGTGAATTCGCCGTCCTTCAACATCCGCTCGAAGCTCTCGCGCAGAATCTGCACGCGCTCCTTGGACACTCCCGGTGGTGCAGCAAAGGGGCGGTCGAACTCGGTGTAGGCGAGCATAACATTCATTAAATTTAGATAGGACTTCGCCTCAGGGCGCGCGAGTTCCGCCACCGTAGGCGCTGGCGGTAAGAGCGCGCTCTTCTCAGGACCTTGTTGGACGATAAAGGTGACATAGTTATCTTTGACCCAACGATTCCATGGCGCGCGAATCACCGTGACGTCCGAAGTCGCACGGCAATCGATCTCGCCGCGCTCCAACCCGAGATCGGTGTCGCGGCCACCCTGAAATCCGGTGACGTTTTTCAACCTGATATCGAGCATCCGTTCCATCAAGTTGGCGAAGATGTAGCTGATACTGCCGGTGCCCGATTGGCCGAAGCGGGGCGGAGTTTTCGCAGCGCGGATGGCGGCGATGCTTTTGTATTCAGTGTCCGAACGGCAAGCCGCCATCATCGGCGATTTATTGAAGCTGCCGATCCAATTGAATTTGCGGAAGTCTGCTTTGGCCTCGGGACGGCCGACGATCTGCTCCATGTAGTTGGCCCGGCTGATCGCCGCGAGGGTCAACCCGTCCGGCTTGGCGACACTGTAAAGATAATTCGCTGCCACTAGCCCGCCGGCGCCCGGCATATTACGCACAAGGACCCCGGGATTCCCTGGTATATATTTACCGAGGAAGCGGCCCACCAGACGAGCGCCGATGTCGGTAGTCGCGCCGGCGCCGCTTGCCACCAACAATTGGATCACCTTGCCATCGAACCAATTCTTCTCGGTCTGCGCCAACGCAAGCGGCACTCGGACGAGCAACGCTAGCCCCAAAGTTGCCACCGCGAAAATATAACTCATGCGCCGAACCGGTACAGCCGAAACACGCTTCATCAGTGCAATCTGGAATGTGTAATTTGCAACCTGCAATGCGTCGTCCGCGGCCTTATTTCACAGTCCTTGCGCCGCGGCGTTTCTACCGGCCAACCGGGAGAACACCACGTTGCGCGTCTGACCGGTACAGGATGGATAGTTATGGAAGAACAAACCGACGATATCGCCGGAGGCGAATAGGCCGCGGATCGGATTATTCGATGTGTTCAACACCTGCGCTTGTGTATTGATCTGCAGGCCACCGAAGGTAAACGTGACACCGCCGGTAACCGCGTAGGCGAAGTAGGGCGGCCGGTCGAGGGTATCGGCCCAGTGGGATTTCTTCGGCGTGATGCCTTCGGTGCAGCGGCCGTCGAGTTTGGTCGCATCGAACGGAATGTCTTTGCGGATCGCGCCGTTGAATTCGTCGATGGTCCGTTTGAGGATCATCGGCTCGATGCTGATCTTCCGCGCCAACTCTTCAACCGTGTCCGCTTCGATGGGATGGGAAAATTCGTAATACCGTTTGTTCAACAGCCCCAACGCCTTCTGATCGTAGATTTGATAGGCGATAGCACCCGGTTGCCCCAGCACCGCCCAGCCGGTCTTGGCGTAGGTGTAAGAATGGCGCGCTTCGCCCTCGTCGAAAAAGCGTTGTCCGAGAGAATTGACGGTGATGCCATAAGTATAGCCGTAGCGATTGGCCTTGTTGCTGATTTCGACATCGGGAAAGGTCGCGTCGATGGGCGTTGCGTGGGCGCCTTGCCAATGGCCTGCGGTTTTGGCCCCCATATCGATGGCCATCATGAGAACTTCGCCGGTGTCGTGCTTGCTGCCGCGCACCTTCATCAGGTCGGCGTTGGGGCCGAGATAACGGGCGCGCTTCTCGGCGCTCGCTTGAAATCCGCCGGCGCAGAGAATAACCGAGTTGGCGCGAATTTCATACTCTTCGTTGGGATCGGAGACGCGGACGCCGTCGATGCGCCGGTCGTTGCCGAGCAGCGCCGCGACCCGTGACTCGTAGCGCAGTTCGATGCCCATCTTGGTGGCGATATCGCGCCACTGCATGAGCTGATCCAGACCGCCGTTAACGCCGCCGCGCGGATGGATCACCATCCCCGGTTCGAAGTAATATTTCCCGTCGATGATCACATAACTGTCGATGTCCCATTTGATGCCGACTTCGCGCATCCAATGAATCGCCGCGGTGGATTGCGTCACCAAGATCTCGGCAAGTTCTTTGCTGATCCGTCCCCGCGTCACCCGCTGCAGGTCGGAGTGAAACTGCTCCGCGCTGTAGGCTGGAATATGCAGCTTGGCAAACATTTCGTCGTTCATCTCCGGCAGGAACTTGCGAATCTCCTCGGGACCGGAAAACACCCAGCGAAAACCGGTGTGGGAATAGCGCGCATTGCCGCCGAACTCCGGCTCCGGCGCTTTCTCCAACATCACGACTTTCGGCGTGCCGGCTTGCTTGGCCGCCACCGCCGCTTCAAAGGCGGCGCTGCCGCCGCCGACAACAACCACCGGAATGTTTTCAGTCCTCACGATATTCCTCCATCCGGACGGACCAACTGTTTAATGTGAATTTACCTGCGTAGGATGGGTGGAGCGAAGCGATACCCATCAAGTCAACGATCCATAAATTTTGCAATCTGGAATTGGCAATCTGTAATTCGCCGACCACGGTGACTCGCCTACAGCCCCTGCGCCGCCGCGTTTCGTCCCGCCAGGCGCGAGAACACGACATTGCGCGTCTGCCCTGTGCACGACGGATAATTGTGGAAAAATAGCCCGACGATATCACCGGAGGCAAACAGGCCGCGGATCGGATTGTTCGATGTGTTCAACACCTGCGCTTGTGTGTTGATCTGCAAGCCGCCGAAAGTGAAGGTCACGCCGCCGGTGATCGAATAAGCCCAATAGGGCGGCCTTGTCGATCGGACTCGCCCAATTGGATTTTTTCGGCGTGATGCCTTCGGTGCATTTGCCGTCGAGGATTTTCGGATCGAAAGCGATATCCTTGCGTGCCGCAGCGTTGAATTCGCGCACCGTGTGATTGAGGATCGTCGGGTCGATGCCGATCTTGCCGGCCAGCTCTTCGATCGAGTCGGCTTCGATGGGCGTAGAAAATTCGTAACGGTTGCCGAGCAGCGGAATCGTCGTCTGATCGTAAATCTGATAAGCCAAAGCGCCCGGCTGCCCCAATACGGCCCAGCCCGTCTTAGCATAGGTGTATGAATGGCGCGCTTCGCCCTCGTCGAAGAAACGCTGGCCCAAAGTATTCACGGTGATGCTGTAGGGGTAGCCGTAGCGATTGGCTTTGCTGCCGATCTCGACCTCGGGATAGGTCGAATCGATCGGTGTCGCGTGCGCGCCCTGCCAGTGGCCCGCGGTTTTTGCTCCCATGGCGACGGCCATCATCAATACTTCGCCGGTGTCATGCTTGCTGCCGCGCACGCGCATCAAGTCGGCGTTAGGGCCGAGATAGCGCGCCCGCATCTCGGCGCTCGCCTGAAAGCCGCCGGCGCAGAGGATCAACGAATGAGTTTGAATCTCATATTCCTCGTTGGGATCGGAAACACGCACACCATTGATCCGCCGGTCGTTGCCGAGCAGTGCCGTCACCCGCGACTCGTAGCGCAGCTCGACGCCCAACTTGGTGGCGATCTCGCGCCATTGCATGAGCTGTCCCAGGCCACCGCCGACGCCGCCGGTGGGATGAATGACCAATCCCGGCTCGAAATAATAGCGGCCGTCGATCACCACGTGGCTATCGATCTCCCACTTGATGCCCAAGTCGCGCAACCAATGCATGGCCGAGTTGGACTGCGACACAAGCACTTCAGAAAGTTCCTTGCTGATGCGGCCGCGCGTGACCCGCTGCAAATCGCCGTAAAAGAGTTCCGCGGAATAGGCCGGCAAGTTAAGTTTCGCAAACATCGCGTCGTCGACATCCGGCAAAAATTGGCGGATCTCGTCGGCGCCGGAAAACACCCAGCGAAAGCCGGTGTGCGAATAGCGCGCGTTGCCGCCAAACTCCGGCTCCGGCGCTTTCTCCAACATCACGACTTTCGGCGCGCCGGCTTGCTTGGCCGCCACCGCCGCTTCAAAGGCGGCACTGCCGCCGCCAACAACCACCACGGGAATGTTTTCCGTTCTCACGGTGCAAAATTCTCCATCTTCAATGACAATTATTATAGCGAGTGAATTATCAATTCTTTTTATACAAGCCCTGAATGAACCCGGAACTTTCGAGCTTGTTCATGAACGAGTTGTCGAGAAGCGTCTCGACGCGCACGTCGGCGATCTTGGGGTTGAGCTGGATTAAGAGTTTTTGCAGCCGCTTCATTCCCTCCACGCTGGTGTGCGGCGCGCGCTCATAGTTGGTGACCACGGCTTGATAGGATTCCTCGATATCGGCCGGATTGCTCAAACGCAGGTTAGTTGCCAAGAGCCGGTTCACGAGTTCCTTATTCGCCGGATCGTTAATCATCGCGATCGCCTCGATGGTGGCTTTCAAATGGCCTTCGATCACCTGCGGCTTTGTCGCCGCCGCGCGCCGCGTCGTCACCATCATGTTCTGCGGCAGGGTCACGCCGGCGGACTTCAAGTTATAAAGCAAGGTATAACCTTTGTTGGCGTAGACCTCGCCCATCGCGCCTCTTAGCGTGGTGGCATCGACACTGCCGCTCTCAAGGGCCAAGCGCCGGTTCATTTCAGTCCCCGGTATCGTCAGAAAAGAAATTTTCGCTTGAACGGGGTCGAGATTGAGTCCTTGAAGCGCCAACATCGACACCAGATGCGACGTTGATCCTGGACCGCTAACCGCGATCCGTTTACCACGAAGGTCCTCCGGCTTCTTGATGTCGGGGCGCGTGTTAAGGCGAAAATCTAGTTTCTGATTGAAGTTGGCGATGCCGGCGAGCTCCGCGCCGCTCAGACCAGCGTTGACGAGATGGCCGGGACCGATGATCGCCGCGTCAATTTCACCCGCAAGCAAAGCCGCGATGGCCAAGGGATTGCGCGGCATGAGTATGAACTGCATGTCGACGCCATATTTTTTGAACAAGCCGCGTTCGCGCGCCACCCAGACATGAGTCATGCTTTCGCTGGTCACGCTGGAGGACAGATATGATTTAGTCTGACCGGTCGAAGGACTCGGCAGGCAAAGGACCAGCGAGAGGATAACGAACATACCACACGCGCCATACAACCTTCGGCGGCCATGAGGCAAAGTGATTCTCGTCATCGCGCTGACCCCCGTTTGTTCCGCTCTTGGGTCGGCGACCGTATCGCCCTCGCCGGCCCAATCTAAGGATACGAGAAGCGGCTATCGTTTCGGCTAACTAGTCACTCTTTTTCTCGCCCAGCGGCACGACATTTTGAAAGCCATGCTCGGAGATGTCGAAATAATTGCCATCGGGATCGGAGCCGCGGGTCTCGGCGTAGGGACGGCCGTTGGGACGGCCTTTCGGCAATTTGTTGGGGTTGACCTTTTTCATTCGGTCGACGATCTTCTCGCCGCTCTCCACTTCGAAGCCGAAATGGTACAGACCGTTGGGCGCGTTCTGTTCATGATTGGGCAGGATCGCTAGATTGAAATACCCGTCGGTGAGGAAAATCGCGCCGCCTTCGTTTTTTTCCTTGTGTAACATCTGCATCTCGAAGACGTCCATGTAAAAGGTCGCGAGCTTGCCGGTATCTTCCGTGCGAATAGCCAAATGTTTGATCTTAGGCATATTGTCCTCCTTGCCTTGAAAATTCTGGGAGACTGTTAATTCTCTTCCTTGCCGCCCACCGGTTGGACGACTTGAAAGCCATGCTCGGAAATATCGAAATAGTTGCCGTCGATATCCGAAGTGCGCGTCTCGGCATAGGGCCGGCCATTGGGGCGCTGTTTCGGCATTTTGTTGGGATTGAACTTTTTTAGCCGTTCGACGATCTTCTCGCCGTTCTCCACTTCGAAACCGAAATGGTACAGCCCGTTGGGCGACTGTTGCTCGTTGTTCGGCAGGATCGCGAGATTGAAATAGCCGTCGGTCAAATAAACCGCGCCGCCTTCTTGTTTGTCTTTGTGCAAAACCTGCATCTCGAAAACGTCCATGTAGAAAGTTGCAAGCTTGCCGGTATCTTCCGTTTTAATCGCCAGATGACGAAGTTTGGGCATATATTCCTCCTAGGAAAAGTTTGAAATTGTCGAAATCTATTTTGTTGCTTCGGCTCGGGTGATGCCAATACCGAACGGTTCGGAGCGATTGCCGAACAACACCAGGGGTTCGGTCCCCTTGTTGATTAGCTGGTAGTACTCCTTGGCCGCGAAAAACACGATGTCGTCCTTTTTGACCACCCGCTCGCCGCCTTTGAGATCCTTGATCGAACACTCGCCCCGGACCACCAGGAAAGTTTCCGGGTTCTGATGAAAATGCATCGGTGTATCGTCGCCGGGCTCGAAGTAAAGCATCCAGGTGCGAAAATTGTCCGTGCCGAAGAAATGGCTGTTTTTAATCTTCTGCGCGCGCGCCTCGTCGATCTTCTGACCCAGATTAATGCATTCCATAACGCCCTCCTGAACCGGGTTGCCGGTGCGACCGAACCTATCGCGGCGCGGGTTGGCTTGTCAATTGGCGGCGGTACGAATGGCAGCGGAGTAATGGAGTGCTGGAGCATTGGAGTGGTGGGCTGCGGATAACCCATTACTCCACCACTCCATCACTCCAACGAATCCGTTTATCGCAACTCCAGCTCGATCTGATCTTTATCGACGATCAGCGGCAGCATCGCTTCGCGAATGACTTTCTCGCTGACTTCGCCGAAGCGCTCTTTGAAACGGTCGAGGGGAACCACGGCTTTGGCCATGGCACGGTGGCCGCCGGCGCTGCCGATATCGTCGTAGAGTTTTTTCATGATCTCGCCGGCGCTCTTGACGTAGCCAACATTGCGCACCGAGATGACAACGCGATTGTTTACTAAACCGGATACTACGCTCCAGTCAACGCCTTCGATTTGCAAGCAAAACTCCGCCATCTGCGGAATCACGTCTTCGCGGTTGACTTCGCCCAAGTGGATCACCGCGACACCGCTATCGATTTGCAGGTGGCTCAGTGCCCGCCCCATCGCTTCGAGATCTTCACGCGGCAGCGCCGGTCGTTCGATGCGGGCAATCATCGCCTTATTGGCGATCGGATAAAGATAGTTGAACGCACTCAAGTCGGCCAAATTGCTGCCCCGTTCGAGAAACAACGTATCGGTCTTGATGCCGTAGAGCAGCGCGGTGGCTAAGCGCTGCGACGGCTCCATGCCGGCGGCACGTAGATATTCTGTGAAGATCGTCGCCGTCGAGCCGTAGGCGGTGCGCAAATCGGCGAAGCGCGCCTTGAAGTTGCTCCGCTTCGGATGGTGGTCGACGACCAGGTCGACCCGTCCGAGGGTCTGCTCAAAGTAAGGCGGCTGGACGTCGACCATGGCTAGGCGTGCGCCGTCTTTGTGTAAGTCATCGGGGGTGATCTGATCGATGTGAATTTCCAACAGCTCGATCATCGCCAAATTCTCCGGGCGGGTGATGGAGCCGAACGTCACGATCGGCGTGGTCGTACGGTTGCGCCCGAGCAACTCGCGCAGCGCCAAAGCGCTGCCGATGGCGTCGGGATCGGGATCATGCTGCAATAGGATGTGAATCTTCTTGCCTTCGTCGAACAACGAGCGGATGCGCTCGACTTTCTTGATATTGAGAGTGTCGAGCAGTTGAGTTGCGCAAAACTCGGCGAAAATATCGGCGAGCTGCAAGTGGCGCAACAACGGATCGTCGGGTTCTTTCGTAGTTTTTTTGCCGTTTTTTTCCGATGTCAAGGAAACGATCGGGATATTTTTGTCGAGGGCACGCAACAAGCGGCACACCCGATCCTGTTCGTCACCGTCACGGACAAAAACCACCGCCTGATCGACATGGTGCAGTTTGATTTTCTTGTAGGTCTCTTCATTTACCAGATCGCCATGCCAAACCTTACCCCGTTGCCGTTTGATACGCTGGGCGATATTTGCATTAGGCACGAGGTAGCGCACGTCGCCCTGCTCGGTGGCGACATTGCGCATGAACTGAAACAACAGATCGTCCTCGCAGATGGCCAGGTATTGCATAAGGATATCCCGTGAGCGGGACTTAGATGCGGCGGACTTGCACGGCGCAATCGGCAGCTTGGCGTTTCATCGGCACGGCCGGACTCTAGCACCTAGATTCGGTCAAAGCTAGGCAAACCATTGATCCATGGCTGTCGGTGCCCTATAGATAACGAATTATCGAAAGAAAGTGAGCGCCGGAAGCATGATAAACAGCGGTGAAAGAGGCTTTGGCCTAGGTAAATTCAGCGTCATGGAACGAGAGCGGCGCTGGTCACGGGTACGCGAGCTAATGGAGCGCGAGCAGCTCGACGCCATCATCGGATTTCCCAACCAGAGCCATTGGGATCAGTTCCAAGCCGACATTCGTTACCTCACCCACATTGGCGGCCATCAAACCGAAGTTGCCGTCGTTTTTCCCATAGCGGTCGAACCCACCGCCTTTGTCCGTGGCAGCAATGAAATCGAGTGGTGGCGCGTCGCTCAGGATTGGACCACTGACATTCGCCCGTCGCGGCGCGAATGGAGCCCACCGATGATCGCGCGCATGAAAGAGTTGAAGTTGGACCGCGGGCGAATCGGCGTCAGCGGCCTGAGCGGCCTCTTACGCGCACCCGAAGGCACCGTGGTCAGCGGTATGCTCGACAGCGTGCGCCGCGCGTTTCCCGACGCCAACTTTGAAAACGCCACCGAACTATTACAGGACGCCCGCTCGATCAAAGGCGCCGAAGAAATCGCCTGGATGGAACGCGCCGCGGAGATCCTCGACAAAGTGGTTGCCGCGATCCTCGCCAAAGCGCGCCCCGGCGTCATGGAAAACGACATGGTCGCGACGATCTGGCAGACGATCATTGCCAATGGCGGCGATTATCCATCGATGACCCACTGGGGCGCCGGTGCCGGAGTGCCTTGGGCCTGCCGCATCGCGCCCCATCGGCCGCTGCAAGCCGGCGACATGATCAACACGGAATTGGAAGCGAAGTACGGCGGCTATATTTCTCAGACCGTGCAAGCCGCATGCTTGGGTAAGATTCCCATCGATCTGACAGCGCGCCTTCGAGGCCAGCGTCAACGTGTTTAACGAACTGGTGCAGTTCATGCAACCCGGCGTCTCCTATCGCGCCGTAGTCGAGTTTTACCAGAAGCTCGTCCGCGAAGCCGGTTTCATTCCCAAAGGCATGTTGCTTCACGGCCGCGGTATCGGCGAAGACCGGCCACAGATTACCGGCGAAGTCGCCGGCGATATGTACACCAGCGCGACCTATACTCAACACTTAGATTTGCCACTGCTCGAAGGTAATGTCTTCGTGCTCAAGCCCGGCGCCATGCCCGGCGATGCCCCCGACTCGATCCGCTGCGGTGACACCGTGGTGATTGAGAAAAACGGCGCGCGGCGGCTGGGCAAAAGGCAGTTTACGTTTCCGGAAATTGGCTAAACGGTTTGCGCCCAGCGGCAAGAAAAAATTTGCCCCCAGGGTTGACGCTGTGGAGTTAATAGAGTTAGTTTTCTCGGAAAAATTGGGCTGCAGTGTCGGAGGTAAGTTGAATGGTCGCAGAAATTCGTTACGGCGTCGAAACCATCGATCACATCGCGATCCCGGTGCGCGATTTGGAGGTCAATCAAAATTTTTATATCAATACCTTGGGACTGAAGTTCAAAACCACCCGGCTTAACCCCGACGGCGCTCCGCGCCAAACCTATGTGCTCGCCGGGGGAAACATAATCGGCCTACACCTGCCGGGCATCAACGCTGGGCCGTCTGCCAGCGCCGGCCCGCGCATCGGAATCAGCGTCACCAGCGAGCAGTTCGACCAGGTTGAACAGAATCTACTTTTGGCGAAACACCTGTTCAAAGGCCCAGTCCGACATTCGCCCGAAGCGGCGATTAGCCGCTCGATCTATTTCGACGATCCCGACGGCAATCATCTTGAATTCTGCGTGCGCAGCGTCGAGCCTCTCGACGAATGTATCAGCCACACGGTATTCGAAACTTGCAACATGAAAAAGGCGCTAACCTTTTACTCCGAAGTGCTCGGCACGGCTGTGCCAATCGCGTTTGGCGATGAGATGTTGATCCCAACGCGCAACGGTCAGATGATCGGTCTCGTAGAAGTCGCGGAACTATCCGAGCGCAGCAAGAAACACGGCCGCGGCTGTCATATGGCGATGAATGTACCGCAGGAAGATTTCGATTCCATGGTCGCGCTGGTCGAACGCTACGGCGGCAAGAGTCAGGGCGACAAGCGCGCTGATGATGGGCTAAGACCCGAAGGCGAACGCAGCATCTATCTTTTCGATCCCGACAATAATCGTTTACAAATCACCGCCCACGCGCCGAATCAGAAGGAAGAACTGCTCGACGACGAAGAAAAATGGCGCCGCATCATCGCCGCCCGCAAAGAACAAGGCAAAGGTCTCACCCGCTGGGAAAGCGGCGGCAAGAAATTCTTCTAGAAACTGCCAGCCGCGGTTTCATCCCGGCAATGGCAACCGACTTTGTCGGGGCGCAGTTAATCTGCGCGCTGCCGCGCTCCAGTGCGAAAGCGCCAGCGTTCGGATTCCTCGGAACTCAACCGATCCTACGAGAATTTGTCTACTCTGCATTCGGATCGCCCCTGAGAGCAGTCGAAGGGTGCGGCTAAGTTCTTTTAACTTTTCGTCGCCAGAATCAGCGTGGTCCCCGGAAGCGTCTTGGGAATATCGCCGTGAGATCGTGATCGAAGCGAAACCCGCTTTCTTTCAACCAATCGGAATATTGCGATAAGGTCCAGCACTCGCCCTCCGGCGTGTGCGTCAGCGTGTAAACGGAAAAGCGCAACGCGAAGGTCGGCTCGGTGCGTTCTTCGTTGGGCACGAAATCATTAACAACGAAGATACCGCCCGGCTTCAAAGCGGAAAACGCTTTGGCGAACAGTTCTTGATTGCGTTTGGGCGATTCGAAGCGGCAGAAATTACTGGCGAGAACCAAATCATAGTGATTCGATTCGATGTCGGCCGTGTGATGCTCGCCGTCGATGAAGCGAATCTTGCCTTCAAGGCCGCGCTCCTTGTTGGCCTTCCTCGCCACCGCGTTGACGTTGGGCCAGTCGAGCTGGGTGACCTGCGCCGTTGGGTCGCGCGTCACGATGGTCATGCCGAAGATGCTCGAACCGCCGGCGATGTCGAGCACGCGCAGCCCTTTGCGCTCGCTGCCGATTTTTAGAATATCGCACAGCGCCTTGGCCGCCGGCTCGGCAATCACGATGATGCCGAGCACGAGTTTTTCCCACACCTGCAGCTCGGCATGGGTATCCATACGACTCAGCGGTTTGCCGGTCTTGAGCGATTCTTTGAGATGAGCCATGCCGTCCCACAGCGCTAAGGCGACATGGCGGAAATCGCCGCAATAGGAAGGCTTGCCCTTGACCAGAAAGGCCTGCGCCGATGGCGTAAGGAAATACTTGCCGTCGCGTTTTTCGATCAAGGACAATGCCGGTAAGCTGTCGAGCACGATGCGCGTGGCCCGCGCATCGGTGCCGGCCTCGCGCGCCACCGCTTCGGCGCTATTAAAACCTTTGCTGATCAGCGTGAAAAAATCGTATTCCAGCGCCGCGTCCAGAATTTGACTGTTGGCGAAATCGCCGAGTATGCGCATCAGCGGACGGGGTGAAATGTCCTCTTTCGTAGGCTCCGCCATATTTATTCTTTGTAGAGGCCTTCCTTTTTAATCTGCTGGTACACACCTTCAAAGAACCAGGCGAAATACGCCGTGCCCATGCGCATGCAGTATTCGAGATTGAATCCTGGCCGCGTCTCGGCCTTACCTTCGATGAGCAGGTTCTTTAGGACTAGCCAATCGAGATCGGCATGGGCCATAATGCCGTCGTGCTCTTCCAGATCAGCTTTGGCGTGCACGCGAAAGTAAACGATCTTATCTTCAGGAAAATTGTATACCTTGCGCAGCGCGCCGCCAAAGAAGCGCGCCCAGTGGCCCACTGCCTCTTCGACGCAGAACGACGCCCACCACTCGACGATGGTGCCCTCGTAGAGCACGCCGCGATAGTATTCTAAGAAAGCACGACACTCGGCGAGCATCTCGTACTCGACCATTTCGGCGTCGTTGAGACCAAAGTTGCGCCCCTGTTCGAGAACGATTTGAATATGGCCTGGGGGCTTGGGATGGATCATCTCGTCGGCCACATGGGCGGCGAAATGTTTGAGCAGTTCCGGATGACGTTTAAAAAACGGCTGCTGACGCTGATAAGCGACACCATGAAAATTATTGATCTCGGCGACGAAGCCGTACCAGTTTTGCCAGAAAATTTTGATCGCTTCCATGGGCAGCGCGCCATTACCCATGTCAGCGTGAAAGCGCCCTTTGATCAGCCATTTGTCGGCAAGGTCGAGCAAATATTTTTTCAAATCCGCGATCACCGCGTCGGCGTCCTGCGGGGAAAGTTTCTTGCCGGAAAAATCCTGTCTGCCCAGTCCCATAATGCTTCTCCTTACTTCAGCTTAATCAACAAAACTCTCATGCGCACTCAATCGCCGACTTTGAACCCCTGACCTTGAACGAATTTAATACAGCGCGCCGGGATTCAGAATATTATTCGGATCGACCAACTGCTTGATCTCTTTGACGACATCGTAGAGGCTGCCCAACCGGTTGTAGGGCACCGGCCCCTTGGTGCTTAGAGTCGGCGCCGTCCAGACCACGCCCCGTTCGTTGCTGAACTGCGCCACCATGCCCATCCATTTGCGCAGCCGGCCGACATCTTCATCGTCGTAGGGATTGTAAAAAGTAAAGTACTCTTCTTTAATCGCGAAGTCGCGGGTAACGTAACTATCATGCTGCGGCGAATGTTCGGCGTCCCAAATGCCGCACTCGCGCTTGGCCGCTTCGTCGAGATCGTACATCTCTTTGAGAAAGCGCAACGGATACATCTTTGAAGTCACCGCGAACATGCCGGTGTGGCGCACCACCGTGCCACACCAAGCGTCGGGTCCCATGATATGCCAGTCTGGCCAACCATGCAGGCCCAGCTCCTGCGCCTTGGCTCCCATCGCCTTGTCGGCGATCTCAGGCACGTCCACGGCGCCGGTGCTTTCATAAATGCGCCGCATGCGTTTTTCTTTGAACCCCAACTCCTCTTGGTCGCGCGCCATTAGAACGGTTTTGAGAAAAAACCAGCCGTCGTCGGGAATCTTGTTTTTATCGTACAGCCCCTCTTCCATCGGCCAGTGGTACTGCCAGCGGTCGGTGAAATGGATGTCGTAGACGACTTCGCCGCGGACTAATTCTATCAGGGAATCCTGCACCTGTTGCAGCTGATCGCGGCGAAATACGTAGCAGTAATCGTGCAGCCATTCGCGCCGGCATTGAATCGCGCGCAGACAAACTTTGCTGATGATGCCCATGGATCCGGCAGCGAGAGTGAACAAGCCGAGCAAATCCGGCAGGTGAATCCACTTCTGAAACGGTCCGAATGTAGTGCCCTGATTAGCCAGCGCACCAAGGCGAATGGTTTCGCCGTTGGCGAGAATGACTTCCAAACCCAGCACCATATCAGCGATCCACCCGTACCGGCTCATGCCATAGCCAATACCGCCCTTGTTGATCATCGCACCGATGACGACCGCCGGACCGTAGGTGCCAAAGTTGGGCAGCATCAACCCCTGTTGGCGCAGGGCGTGATGGATGGCGTAGACGCTGGCGCCGCCTTCGGCGATCACATACTGCATGGCCGGATTCACTTCGAGAATCTTGTCCATGCCGAGCATGTCGAGCAGGACGCCGCCCTTGAGCGGTGAACTGATACCCATGCCGACGCCGCCTTTGGCGACGATGGGAATCTTATGTTCGTTGGCGAATTTCAGAATGTCGGCAACCTTGTGGTTGCCCTGGGCATCGGACTCGACGCGCACGATCACGTCGGGCAAAGCGCGGTAGGCGCCATAAGCCAGAGTGTGTTGATAGTTGATCTTGTCGATGGGATTGGTCGAGACCCGCCGCGGACCGACGATATCAGTCAGCTTGGCAATAATTTCGTCGAGGGAAAGCATGAGGAATAATTGATAATGGAGAATGGAAAATGGACAATTTAGGATTCGGACAGACTAGGAAAATGTTGTCCTGCGGCTGCGAGGTTGTGTGATTCAGCCATTATCAATTCTCAATTATCCATTCTCAATTATTTAGAGTTGCAGATGACTGCCACCAGTAATGAGAATATGGCTGCCCGTCAACATGCTTGCTTCATCGCCGGCAAGAAAGGCGATCGCGCCGGCGACATCTGCGGGATAAAGATGTTTCTTTAATGGGCGGGTTTCTTTCACCCGTTCGCGGTACGCTTCCGGCATGATCAACGAGGCATCGGTCAGCGTGAACGCGGGAGTGACGACATTGACGGCAACGCCCAGCGGACCGAGCTCGATGGCCATGGTATTGGCCATCGATTCCAGCGCCGATTTGGCCGCCGCGTAAGCGCCCATGCGCGGCAGCGGCTGCTGGGCCAAACGGGTGCTGACAACGATGACACGGCCGGCATTCATGGCTTTCATGCCTGGCAAGCAAGCCTGCACACAGTGATAGAATGCCGACAACTCATTGTCGATCGCTTCGTGAAATTTCTCCCAGGCGATCTCGTGGAGCGGGCTCACTTGAAACGGGAAATAGGCGTTGTTGACCAGCACATTGATGTCGCCAAGCTTATTCTTGGCGGTCTTGACCATCGAATCGATTTGCCCGCGCTGCGTGACATCGGCTTGAAAGATGATGCCGCGGCCGCCCGCGGTTTCGACCTGATCGAGGACTTTTTGCGCCGCCTCCTGATTCCGGTGGTAATTGACGACAACCGCCGCTCCCCCTTGAGCTAAGCGAATCGCAGCCGCCGCGCCAATGCCGCGGCTGGCGCCTGTAACCAGCGCGACTTTACCTTGAAGTGTCGGCAGTTGTGTCATTTGTGCCATAGTGCAACTAAATTTTAGATCGCCACCGTGCCTTCGGCAGCGCCCTTTTCATACTTCGCCGCATTGCTCTTGAACGACTCGAATTTCATCCGCACGTAGGGCGAGGTGTAGCCATTCAAAATTCGTTCGATCCGGCCCGGCTTGCTGTAAAATGACTGGAACGCCCAGCCGGTCAACTCGCCCAGCTGTTGGCGCGTCAAGTGCTTGGTCGGCATCACGCTATGTTCCAAGTCATAGAGGCTCAAATTGTCGACCTCGATAATGTTGTTCTTCACCGCCGATTTGTAGATCGGCGAGCCGGGGATCGGATTGAGCACCTGGATCATGACGATATCGGGATCGATCTCGTCGACGGCCTTGGCGCGCTGGCGGACCTTGGCTTCGTCGTCTTCCCAAAATCCATTGAGATAAGTCGAAATGGTGGAAATGTCGTTTTTGCGCAGGAACTGAATCAATTCCTTCAATTCCTTGACGCCGACCTTCATCGACCCCTTGCGCGCTTCGGCGATCTCCTCATCCGTGCCGCCATCGATGCCGATCAAGACTTGATATAAACCAACTTTCCGTAACCGTGGCACAAGATCCATGTCGCGAATCAGATTTTGCGCCCGGCTCAGCATGAACCAGCTGATATCGAGCTTTTTCTCTTCCAACGCTTCGACCAAGTCGACCATCTTCTGCCGGTCGGAGTTGAAGTCGTCGTCCATAAAAGTAAGCGCTTTGACGCCATAAGTCTTATTGAGCAGCTCCATTTCTTCAGCGACTTTCTTGCCGCCTTTAGTGCGGTGCGAGCTGAAGTCGCGGGGGCTGCGCTGGTCGACCAGCCACCACTCGTAGCAAAAATGGCAAGCGCCCTCGCAGCCCCTCGAAGTCACCGCCTCGTTGTAATTGGGGATCACCGAGTAACCATAATACTTTTCCATCGGAAACAGGTCGTAGGCCGGCATGGGGAGCTCGTCGAGATTGGCAATTACCGGCCGCGGCGGCGTCAGCACGACCTCGCCGTTCTTTCGATAAGCCAGTCCTTTGATGCCGCTGAAATCGGGCGCCGGTTTTTTGAGTTCCTCCAGCAACTCCCGCACCCCATACTCATTGTCGGCGAACACGCCGACAATCGCGAAGTCGAGTTGGGGATTGTCGGTCATGATCTTCTGGGGCACGGCGGTGTACATCAACCCGCCGCCGATGGTAACCGTTTGGGGCGCGACTGCCTTGATTTTTTGCATTGCCGCGTGGAAGCGATTGAGCGTTGCGGCTCCCCCGGCGGCGGCAATCATGGCGCCAAAGAAGACAGCTTCAGGGCGCTGCCGTTTCACTTCATCGATCATCTGGTCGTCGTCCAAACCAAGAGCGCGACAATCGAGGACCGAGACCTCCGCGGCGTTTTTATCGCGGATGAACGCTGCCACTTGAGCATGCAGCGGGTTGACGGCCAAATGGCGGTCGCCCCATGGCGCCCAATTGCCCATAGGTGGGGTAATAAAGAGGAGTTTCATGCTATCTCCTGGTACTGGCGGAATTAGTTTCAATCAAAGTATTTAATAGGTTAATGATTGTCAAGGTGAGACCAAGACGATGTCTCCGACTGATCAGTGATTGTCCCGCCGGAATTTATTTGAATTGAGGCACATAATTCAGTTGACAACCTCCGACCCTTTTGGTACTGGTTCGCAGGCTAGGCGTCTGTAACCGATATTTAACGGAAACCCAACGGAGGAGACCTTTATGGCTCAAGCAGAGGAACAATTATTAGATATCCGCATCGCGGAAGCATCAGCGGCGTACAAATTTTATCTCAATCAGGAGAAAAAGATTCTCGGCGGCACCGCGGTGATTCTCTTTCTGTTGACTTGGGAGACCATCGGCAACTGGGCGGGGCTCATTAACCCGATGTTCATGAGCGCGCCATCGCTGATTGGCAAAGCCGCTTGGCAAATGTTCAGTACAGGGGAAATCTATAACGACCTCTACATCAGCGGCATCGAATTTTTCTGGGGATATACTCTCTCGATCGTATTCGCCATACCTTTCGGTATCGCCATCGGCTGGTACAAGCGCTTCGCCTACGTTTGCGACCCATTCGTCAACGCCATGAATGCCACCCCGCGTGTCGCTCTCTTGCCCTTGGTCATTATCTGGCTGGGCATCGGGATCCTCTCGAAGGTTGGCATCATATTCTTAGGCGCAGTATTTCCTCTGCTGATCAACACCCGTGACGGCGTCAAGACAACTCCGGCCAACTTGCTCACCGCTGCCAGAAGCTTTGGTGCATCGGAGTGGCAGATCTTTAAATCCGTCGTGTTGCCGTCAACGGTCCCATTTATTCTTACCGGCCTACGTCTGGCTGTAGGCCGGGCGCTAATCGGCGTCATGGTCGGCGAGCTCTACGCCGCGACCGCTGGGATCGGCTTCATGATTACCGTAGCTGGCGCGACCTTCCAAACCGATAAGGTGTTCGTGGGCGTCTTGATTTTCGCCATCAGCGGTATGGCCTTGACTGAGGTCATCGACCGCTATGAACATCGCTTCGACAAGTGGCGTCCCAAAGTCGGCGCTGAATAAGCGATCCGTCATCAATTCGGTTTGAATCAAAGTGGCGCTTGGCCGTACCAAGCGCCACTTTTTTTTGTCCGAGTGGTTTTCTGGTTATGGAGATATCTCAGAAATCACATTGCCTCATCCTGGTAATTTCTATACGATCCCGGCACTTCTCCTAGTTCTCTCAAATTCGATGGAGGCCCAATGGGCAAATTTGGCGGCGTGACTATATTGATTTTGTTTCTTGTCGTAATGTTTTTTCGCCAAGCGATCGGTCTCTACGTCGACTGGCTGTGGTTCCAAGACGTTGGCTACGGCCAGCTCTTTGCAACGATCTTATCGTACAAGTTCGCACTCGGCACTGCCGCCGGTACGCTGTTGGCCCTAATGATTTATGTCAATTTGAAGATCGCTTCGTCTTCATCAGGTGGATTTCGCTACTCGAGCACGGAAAACATTATTGAGCTGCCGCCGCCAGAACTCATCGATCCCATCCTCAAGCGGCTGCTCCTTCCGGGTGCGCTCCTGATTGGGCTGATGGCAGCACCCCAAGGCGCGGCGAGCTGGGAACAACTGTCTCTATTTATCAATCGGGTTTCGTTCAACATGACAGATCCCCAGTTCGGCCGCGATGTCAGTTTTTATGTGTTTATCTTGCCCTGGCTGCAGATCGTTTATCATTGGGCGATTTTCGCCATCGGTCTGACTGCCGTGGCTAGCGCCGCCGTCTACCTGGTTTATCGCGGTATTGAGTACACCGCGCGCGGACTTTTTCTGGGTGAGCGCGCGCGTAGTCATCTGCTGATCCTGTTGGGTGTGTTCCTATTGATCAAGGCCGGCGGCTACTACCTCGACGCTTTCGATCTGTTGCATTCGCCGCGTGGCGTTTCTTTCGGCGCGAGCTTTGCCGATATCTATGGCACACTACCGGCGCTGCGCGTGCTGACGTTTTTGGCTCTGATCGCGTCGGCACTCTGCTTCGCGCAGATAGCCCGCACTGGATATAAATTTGTCTTCCTCGGCGTCGGAGTCTTGGCGGCGGTGCACTTATTGGGTCTCAATGCCTATCCGACGCTTTTGCAGCGCTTCCGCGTGACACCCAATGAAATCGAGGCGGAACGGCCCTTCATCGAGCGCAGGATCAAATTCACCCGCCTCGCCTTCGGCCTGGATAGGATTGAAACCAAGGAGTTTCCGGCTGATGAGCAGTTAACCGCGGCAGACTTGAAGCGAAATGAATCGACTATAAATAATATCCGCCTATGGGACCATCGGCCGCTGCTGACCACCTACGCCCAGTTACAGGAGATCCGGCCTTATTACAAATTCGTCGACGTCGACAATGATCGCTATGTTATCGACGGCACTTATCGCCAGGTGATGTTGTCCGCCCGCGAGCTGTCGCATCGGCATCTGCAAAGTCAAAACTGGATCAATGAGCATCTGACTTTCACGCATGGCCACGGCGTGGTCTTTGGACCGGTTAATCAGGTGACTTCTAGCGGCCAACCCGAGTTTTTCATCAAGGATATTCCACCGCTGGCGACTACCTCACTCAAGATTACCCGTCCCGAGATTTATTTTGGCGAGCTCGCCACTGATTATGTTCTGGTGCGAACCAAGTCGCAGGAATTGGACTATCCCGCCGGCGATCAAAATGTTTACACCACCTACAAAGGGACAAGTGGTGTGCCGATCGGCAGCTTGTGGCGCAAGTTGGTCTTCGCCGCGCACCATGCGTCCATGCGCATCCTGCTGTCACAGGATCTGATCAGCGAAAGCCGAATTCTCTACCATCAACAGATCCAGGAGCGGGTCAAAAAAATCGCCCCATTTATCACCTTTGATCGCGACGCTTATATCGTCATTGCCCAGGGCGGCAGGCTATTTTGGATCGTCGACGGCTACACCAACTCGGACCGTTTCCCCTATTCCGAACCGCTGAGCCGGCAAGGAACGAATTATGTACGTAATTCGGTCAAGGCCGTGGTCGACGCCTACAACGGCACGGTGGAAATTTACCTGAGCGACCCAACGGATCCGATCATTCAGTCATTCGCGAAGATTTTTCCGCGAGTATTTAAGCCCCTCGACACCATGCCCGAAGATCTGCGTGCCCATGTGCGCTATCCCCAGGATCTCTTCACCATCCAAGCCCATGTCTACGCCACTTACCATATGCAGGACCCGCAAGTGTTTTTTAACAAGGAGGATCTCCTGAGTATCCCGCGGCGAAACGTGGAGGGCCGCGAGAGCGAAATGGAGGCCTACCACACGATCATGCGCCTGCCGGGGGAGGAGAAAGAAGAATTTATTTTACTGCTGCCGTTCACGCCCAATAAACGGGACAACATGCGCTCCTGGCTAGCGGCGCGCAGCGACGGCAAGAATTACGGCAAGCTCACCGCGCTGGAATTTCCCAAGGCAAAACTTGTCTATGGCCCCAAACAGATCGATGCCCGGATCGATCAAGATACCACCATCTCCCAACAACTGACCCTGTGGAGCCAGCGCGGTTCTCAAGTCCTCCGCGGCAGTCTGCTTGCCATCCCCATCGAAAAATCCTTGCTTTACGTGCAACCGATCTATTTGGCTGCGGAGCAAGGATCCTTGCCGGAATTGAAGCGGGTGGTGGTGGCCTTCGGTAACCGCATCGCCATGGAAGAGACTCTCGATACAGCGCTGCAGCGAATTTTCGGCACCAAGCCGGCGGCTGAGACGCCACAACCTGCCAGTACGGCGGCTCCGACACCGGTCAAAGCCGATCAAACCTTGGCACGCCAGGCATTAGACCATTTCCAGCGTTCCCAGGAACTCCTCAAGCAAGGCAACTGGGCCGGCTACGGCGAAGAGCTGAAAAAAGTCGAGGGCCTGCTCAACGAGATGCAAAAGAGCCGTTAGGACGAGGCCATACGGAGTAACAGAACTGCTCAGCGTTTACCGATTGTGGGGATCGGCGTGATAGCGGCCGCTGACGAGCAAATCCTCGGCGCTGCGCAGTATCGCCAAGCCGTTCTGAGTTCGTGCCGCTTGGGTCGCACGCATTGCAATCTGCGTCCAGGGTTTGCCGTGGGCGGCGCGCTCGTACGCAAGCCTGTCGCCCGATTCGCGCAGCACAATCAATTCCCGATCCGTGACGATGCCGTAGCGCTTCTTCTTATAGATAACTATGGCGAACGGATCTTCCGCTTGCGGTTTGCGAATGTCGCGGCCGAAAAATGCGCTACGGTATTCACCACCGACGATTCCCATGATAGTCGGCGGCAAATCCATCTGGCTGGCTACAATGGAAATACGACCGGCATCCACATGTTTCGGCGCGAGAAACAGCGCCGGAACGATGTATTCGTCGATCGGAATAAGTTCGTTGCCGCGCAGGTGCACACCATGATCGCCGACAAATACAAATAGCGTATTGTCGAAATAGCGGGCCTGGCGCGCCAGGCGAATGAATTTGCCGATGCAGCAATCCGCGTAAAGAAAGTTATTGAGCTCATTGAGCTCAAAGCCCGGCGGCGCCTTGGTGTCAGCGGCCAGCGGGTCGATCTTGCCCGCGGGGAACTGCCAGGGCGAGTGCAACGATACCGTCAACAGGGTGGCAAAAAAGGGTTGGCCGGCCTCATGGTAGCGGCGGAACTCGTCATCGGCCCGTTCGAACAAATCTTCATCGGATACACCCCAGGGGGTCTTGTAGTATGGCGACGGGAAATCTTTCTCTTCGATAAAGCGGTCAAAGCCGTTCCCGAGAAAGAAGCCGAGCATGTGATCGAAAATCCCCTGGCCGCCGTAAATAAAGCTCGTCGCATAGCCGCGCTGTCTGAGCACGCTTGCCAACGTGGCAAAGTTTTGCCGCGCCTGCGGCCGCTTGACCACACCTTCGCCAGGCAGCGGCGGGAACGAGCAAACCGCCGCTTCCAGTCCCTGGATCGTTCGCTCTCCGGTGGCGTAGCAGCGTTCCAATAACAAGCCTTCTTGGGCCAGCCGATCTAACTCCGGCGACAGCGCCGGCAGGCCGCCCAGACATCCGGTCAGCCGTCCGGTAAAACTCTCCATTATGACTACCACCACGTTGAGGGGTGCCGGTGGCGCAGAGCTAGCAATTCGGCGCGCCAGTGGGTTCGGGCCATCGTCAGTGAATGGACCGTCCTGAGATAGCATCCGGCGGGCAACACCAAACGCTTCATCGGCGGATGGCACTTGGGTTACGCTCTTGAGCGCAGCGAACTCATTTTTCGCCCGCTGGCTCCACTCGTAGAGCAGATTGAATATCCCGCAACAGGCAATCTCATTGGCGATCCGATTGGTCGTAAACGACGCCAAACTCGGATTGAGCGGCCGGTGATCGAAGGTACCGCGGCTAGCGAACCCCGCTAGGAGAAGCCAAAGAAATGTCACACCGCGATCCCACAGCCACATGGAATCGTTTCTCACAGTGCCGACCTGCGCCATTGGAGCCAGCAACTGCACGGCAATCACCGCCAACCACGCGCCAGTGAAGCTTAACACGACTATGCGCACGAGCGGATAAGCTTTGGCGACGGCCCTGAGAACTTCGCGATCCGCGCCATGTTCAAAGACCAGATAATTGGGACGGAAATCATAGAAGCGAAAGAAATAAATCCCGGCGATCTCGGCGAAAAAAAGCGTCAAATAGACAATGCCGAGGTACACCCAGTAGAAAAACCGACTGGCAAGCAGCCAGCCATCCGGCAGCGCCAAAGCAGCAAATGCCAAAGGCAAGCAAACCCGGCTGACAATTATGCCGTCAAGCCGGAGACCGATCCAGAACAATTTCAACTTCTGCCCGAGCGTCAGGCACCGCATATCCGCACGTCGCTCCCAATAGAGCCACAGGCGAAAACCCGACAAAATCACTATGGCGACGAGACAAACGGCGATGGATAGTGTGGTGCGCGGCATTTCAAATATTTACAGGGTGCGGGCTTCGCGGGAATTAGAGACCAAACAGTGAGAAAAACAACCTTGCTCGCTCGGCGATCGTGAGATTGCTGATGACGTTCCAGAAATTGATGACGGCGAAAAACGTCCAAACCCCGGCAATGCCGCGCAGACGGCGCAAACGCTGCGACGCGCCGGCTGGCATCACGTGCGCCCCGCTGCGTTGACGCTGCTGGCGCAGCATGGAGACCGCGATACCGCTGGCGAGCATACCACAGTAGATCAACCGCGCACCAAGTAGCCGCCAGAGTTTGCTCCACTCCCCGAAGATCAACGGCTCTTTGTGCTGCAATAAATGATAATACATGTTGCCGACAAAGGCGGCGGCGAAAACTGCGCTGATGACCCGTAACCGCGGCGAGTTCCGAAAATAGCGCGCGTAAATCGGCAGGAAAAAAAACTCCATCATCAATTCTTTGAAGTAATAATAATAACGGTTCCAGAACTCGACGATGGTTTGCGCCAACAGCGGCTTATAGGTATTACGAAAAATATTGAAGCCAAACAGCCGGATCACGCCGACCCAGACATGCCCCTTGGCCGCCAGCGAAAGTGTCTCCCAGATCAATTCGAGATATAGGCTGAGCCATACTTGCACCAACGGCAGCGCCATTTGCTCACTGAGGATTTGCTTCAGCCGCGGGATACCAAGAGTGTAACCGCGGAACAGCGCGTTAAACGAACTTTTGGGATCGCCGTAAACCAGCGCGCCGATCAGTTCCAAAAAGACGGACCACAGCGCGACCAGGAGCAACAGTTTGAAGCCGCCGAGTAGGGTCCGGGCATAGCTTTCCGGCGTCTGCGCCACCATACGGGATAAATAGTCATGGCCCTTGCCGGGCGGTGTATTGGTGCCGTCCCAAATCGGCCAGATATAAAAAAGATGATCGCGAAATCGGCTGTTGAGCGCCTTGCCGCGCTGACCCGACAAAAGCATATAGCCCGCACGCCAGATCAAGTACGGCAACGATGCTACAATCACCGACAAAACGGCTAAACTTAATCCGCCTCGCTCCGGGAAAAACCACAGGAACCCCAGCAGCAGCCAGAACAGTAAATGGAAACAAATCTGCGGACGCCTTCGCACGTTCGGCGGCAGATCTTTGAAGTTGATAGCGGCACGGTAGAGGGCGTAAATGAGGCCGAGTAAAAACACAAACGCTAAGCCATGCTCCAGCCAAGGCGCCAGTGCGCGATAGTCGCGCCACTTCGCATTGCGGCTGAAGACGCCAACCGCGCCGGCAATCATCGCGCCGTAAAAAAGCACCGACTTGCGCCGTTCCGGACTCAGCCAGATCACCCAGGGTTGGGCGCTCAGCCAAGCAATCAGCCGGCGGTTTTCATGGAACTGCGAAATAGTCCGGTAAGCCGCGCGCAGACCGATGACATTCATGACGCCGATTCGCGGGCGATCAACGCGAGGATGGAATTGACCGAACGCAGGTCATCGGGATCGATGCCGCGTTCATTAAAGTCAACGCGATAGGTTTGCTCCAAATAGGTAACGATCTGCAGGAGCGCCAACGAATCTATCAAGCCAGACTCCACCAAACCCGATTCTTCGTCGATGGCCGCGAGCGGATAGTCTGGTCTTTGAATCGTCCGCAAGAATTCAATCAGCTCTAGCCTATGCCGGTCCCGGTCTGTCATTGTACACTTCCAACGATTGATTTTTTTTAATTTATCGTCGCCATTTGACCCCTATGTTCCGCGCCGCAACAATCCAACCAAATCTACTGGCTTTAAGGCCGCACAAAGCTCCTGCACCGTGTCGCGACTCACCTTTCCCCGCGAATTTTTTGGCAGCTCCCCGACGACATACCAGCGCTGGGGTATTTTGAATTCTGCTAGATGTTCTCTGAGCCATGCATGAAGCTGACGGAGAGTCGCGTCATCATGCTGGCTCAGCACCACCGCCATCGCCACGTTTTGACCGTAGGCGGGGTCAGCGATGGCAAAGGTACATACCGCAGTGGCCTGCTCGAATCGTTCGACTACCGCGTCGACGTCAGCTGGATAGACTTTGGCGCCGCCTTTGTTGATTTCATCGCGCTCGCGCCCTTTTAGATAAAATCTGCCCCGCTCATCGACTAGCCCCATGTCACCCGTAACGAACCAGCCGCCGGAAATCACCTGATCGGTGAGGTCGGGCTGACCGTAATAGCCTTGCATCAGCGCCGGCGTGTTGATCCAAACGTAGCCGGTTTCGTCGGCTTTGCACTCGGCGCCATCGGCAAATGGCGTCTGCGGTTCGGCGCTCGGGAGAATCTTGATCGCAGCGCCCCAAGGCACGCCGACGAGCCCATCCTCTGGTTCGAAGTTTTCAACGCTCGTGCCAGCCACCCAACTGCCGGTTTCGGTGATACCGTAGGCGTTATAGACATCGGCGATTCCCGACCACTGTTGAATTTGGCGCCACAAGTGCGCCGACAACGGCGCCGAACCGCAGTGAATGCGTCGCAAGGTTTTACCCTGGGGAGGCCTACTGCCTTTCAAGCTTAAACCCCACATCGACGGCACGGAGGATAAAAAAGTAATGTTCCACTCATCGATGATCGATCCGAGACGCAGTAATAAATAAGGACTGAATGGCGGGGCAATGATGAGATCTTGGCCGAAAAGCCAGGGGAAGAGGCTGTTACAGATCAAACCGTGACCGAAATGAGTCGGCAATAGACAAAGCGTGCGACGATAGCACTCGATACCGAGGCTCTGGCGCAAACTGAACCAGCGCGCGCGCAGCGACCGATGTGTATGAATCACGCCTTTGGGCACTCCGGTGGTGCCAGAGGTAAACAAGATCAACGCCTCATCGTCGAGCCGCGCGGCGCAAGCCAAACTGCCGGCTCGGACAGACGAGATCTTGTCGATAGTTGATTCACCGGAAGTGAGAAGTTTGACTCCCAGCGATGCAAGTGCGTCTCCTAGTGCCGGCGGGACCGTCGGATCGATCAAAGCGATTTTAGGATTGACCGTTCGCGCTAAGTTTTTCAGTTCGAACGGTGTCAACCGGCTGTCCGCCGGCACCACGCTCGCGCCGGCATTCCACGCGGCCAGAAGGTTGACGAAGAATTCGAGATTATTGCCGTAAAGAATGAACAGGCGATCGCCGCGCTGTAATCCAAAGCTGCGCAAGTGGGCGGTGCGGCCGGCCACTTGCTCGGCGATCACTTGGCTGCTCCAACTGCGACCAGATTCCAGTTCAGTTAGAGCACCGCATTTCAAATCGGCAAACATGAAGGGTAAATATCGATAGTCCAACTCTGTTTTGTAGCAACCCTGGCCCGACCAAGCAAGACAAATTGTCCCGATAGCGACAGGTAAGTCGCCATCCGGCTCTCGTCTTTGGAATTAATAGTTGCTATAAAGCGCCGGATGAGCGATCAGCGCCGCCGGCTCGCCATACGCGGAGCCATCTTCGTCGGTCTCATATTGCTGCTGTTTTTTTTCAGCCGCTACATTCCGCGGCCGTTCAGCGCCTTCGCGCCGCCGGGCGCCGAACTCGACGATTTCGAGGGTATCTATTCCAGCAGCGATAAACTTGGCAAATTTCTCCAAACCTTGGGCCCCTACTCGCCGGCGGTGTTCGTGCTTTTGCAGATTCTTCAAGTGATCGCCGCCCCCTTTCCCGGGGAGCTTACCGGCGTTGCCGGCGGCTTTGTCTACGGCGAGACCATTGGCTTCATCCTATCCACCATTGGCCTGTCGATCGGCTCCTGGGTGGCTTTTGAGCTTGCAAATATACTTGGCCGGCCATTCGTTGAACGCTTTATCAAGCGCGACGTCTTAGCGAAATTTAATTTCCTCACGACTAAAACCGGCGTGGTTATCTGCTTCGTGCTGTTTCTGTTTCCCGGTTTTCCGAAAGATTATCTTTGCTACGTGCTCGGTTTGAGCCGCATGAGCGTAACCACCTTTCTCCTGGTTTCGGTTATCGGCCGTATCCCTGGAACT
Source organism: uncultured delta proteobacterium (assembly GCA_963816145.1). Taxonomy (GTDB): domain Bacteria; phylum Desulfobacterota; class Binatia; order UBA9968; family UBA9968; genus DP-20. Next base: position 27,072 of record CAWFJP010000012.1, on the reverse strand, counting down.
TATCTTCTCACCATGCAGGGCGCGACCATCAGAAATCAGCAGTATCACACCTTCGCTATTTTCATGGCCGTCACCCTGGCGGGTCTCGTGAGCGGCTATATCTATCGCAATCAGATCTTCGATTGGATCAAACATCGTCACGATCATGACTAGAGCTAGCTGGCTATCTGCTCTAGGAGCTCTGACGGGAAATGTGAAATGGTCTCACAGACTCGAACCGCGGGTGAGAAAATAGAATATCGGCGCAACGACGATGCGGTACCAGGCAAACGGCGCCAACTTGCCACGGCTCAAAAAGCTGACAAAGCCTTTAATCGCCAGCAAGGCCACCAGGAAGGAAACCACGAACCCGATGACGAGACCGATCCCATCGTCGGCGACAAATTGATCGCGCAGCTTAAGCAACTCATAACCGGATGCCGCGAACAACACCGGGACGGCGATCAGAAATGAGAACTCCGCTGCCGCCTTGCGATCGAGTCCGAGAATCATGCCGCCCACAATCGTTGCCGCCGCCCGCGAAGTGCCGGGCCATAGCGCGAGGATTTGAAATAGCCCCACACCCAAAGCTTGCGTTAAAGTCACCCTGTCCAATTCATTGGCGCGACGGCGCTCGGCCAGCCGCTCTACCAGCAGAATCGCGACACCGCCAACGGCCAATGCCAGCGTGACCGCTTCCGGATTGAAAAGTTGCGCTTTTATGCTGTGGCGCGCCACATAGCCCACCGCTAACGCCGGCAGCGTTGCCAATGCGATGCGCCAGAGGCCCGGCCAACCATTTAAGCTCGACGCAGCCGTTAATGTGAATTGCGCCGTACCAGGCACCAATCCAACAAACCTGCGCCAATATAGCCAAACCACTGATAGGATCGCACCCAACTGAATCGCCACTTCAAAACTGTCGGCCTTGTCACCGACGAAACCAAGCAGATGACCGGCGATAATTAGATGGCCGGTAGAGGACACGGGTAAAAACTCGGTAAGTCCCTCGACGATCCCCAACACCGCGGCGATGACGAAACTATTCATGCAGATCCTTTCGTTTCACAGTAACCTGCGACGCCGCCGGTGACGCATGATGATACGGCGCGGAACTAGCGCAGATTCGCTAATCGCTTCCGCCTAGGGACGTGTAACCAGCAAATACTCGTCGTCCGCCGCGACTGTTTTAGGAACCGCGCCCACGAGCTGTTCCAATCCGCGCAGATTTTTTTCTTTTACTAGAATCACCATTGGCGTGTCGGAGTTTTGCCAAATCTCGCGAAACTCTTCAAAACTAAACAAAGCTTTGCCCCAGCGGCTGATTGGTTCGGGTTGCCCCGTAATCGCGTAAAAATTGCCCAAAAATGTGCGCTTCTTGTTGCTGTGGGTTACCACCCAGAACGGTTTCTCGGTTTTCAGGTAAAATGGCAATCCTTCGGCATAGGTGTCATAGGAGACCATTTGCGTTGTTGGCGACAGCAAGGGTAAAGCCTTCCCGGCAATTGCTTTCGCCGATCTCGCCGGCGCTATCAGCACCATCATTTCGGCGAGCGTAACCACAAAGAACAACAAGCCGACACCCTGGCTGAAAAAAACGTACCTCGGGTTGAGCTTCGCCCAGCGAGCTCGTTTGCCGGTGAGATAAACTAGCCCGAGCGAAATCACCGCACTGGTCCACAATAAAATCGTGATGCTAGCGAAGCGGCCGCGGGCAATCTCGGGCAATATCTCCGGACGCATCACTCCGGCGATCGAATAAAAGAACAGCGAACTCAAGGTCACCCAACCCGCGGTGAAGCCGAAGCGGCAAAGATCTTGAGATTCGCTCAATGCGCGCGACAGCGCGACACCGATCAAGATCGCTAGTGCCGGGAAGCTCGGCAAAATGTAATGCGGCAATTTGGCCTTGGAAAACGAGAAAAACAAGATCGGCAAAACCGCCCACAAGATCAACCAGAGCGTTCTATCGTCGAGCCTGCGTCGCCAATAATTCTGTACCATAACCGGCAGCAAAAAGGTCCAAGGCAGCAAACCGAGCGGCACGACATAGAGATAGAAGTACCAGGGGCTAAAACGGTCAAATTTCATCGTGGCAAAGCGGCCAAAATGCTCTTCCCAAAGGTAGTAGCGAAGATAGCCGGGATTGTGCATTTCGGCCAAGACGTACCAAGGCGTGACGATCAAAAGGAACAACACCGCCCCGGGTAGCAAGCGAATCCTTCCCAGAACTCGCCAGCTCTTGCTAAGCAGTAAATAGAAGAAAAAAATCATCCCCGGTACCACCAGACCGACGAGACCTTTAGTGAGCGTTGCGACAGCGAGGGCGATGTATAAAATCGCGCAGGTACCCCAGCCTGCGGTCGACTCGGATTCCTGGGTAGCTTGGTAAAAGGCCAATAAGGCCAGGGTTATGCAAGCGGTTAAAGTCATGTCGAAAATCACAATGCGCGAAAAGATAAAAAATCCCGTGCTGGTGACTAGAGTCAGCACGCTCCAACGAGCTTCCCACTCACCCCACCAGCGGCGCACAAAAAAGTAGACTACGAGGAGACAGCCGAAGGCGGCCAGCGTCGATGGCAATCGGGCCGCCCATTCGGAGACGCCGAAGAGTTTATACGAGAGCGCGATCAACCCATAAAAAAATATCGGCTTATCGAGTACCGGATGGAAGTTCTCGTGGGGCGTGATCCAGTCGTTCAACAGCAGAATCTCACGCGCCTTCTCGGCATTCCTACCTTCGTCCGGTTCGAACAGGGCGGGGCCGCCGAGTCGATAAAACAGCATCAACAAGACAAAGGCGAACAATGCCCATGGGAACCAGCGATCCGCCGGACTTTGCCGAGTGGAGTCGTGGTCCGTATCAGATTTGGTGGTTGAAGCAGGCGGCACCGGAAAACTGCGGAGCTTTCGACGTTGAATTTGCTTGGGTTGAATTTACCTGACGTTGCCAGATTATCAAGATAAAGGGCCATGGAATGCGATACCTCAGTTCCAAGATTTCGCTCGATCGAAAACGTACTGATTCACCTGTGCGAAGCTTGATGCTTCAATTGACATCGCTAAACCCCTGGCGTAGCCTGACCTTCGCTTCACAGATTGTTAGTTACCCATGATGCGGTAATTCGACATGACCGCCAAATTGTTCTTGATCGTAGTTTTGTTACTGCAATCATCCTCGCCAGCCTACGGCCAATACCCTATCGCCAGTTTTTTTTATGACGAGCGCGGCAACGTCGCCCGCCAGGAACAGGACACCAACGGTGACGGTAAAATGGATCGTTGGACCTTTTATAACAAGCAGGGCCAAGTCGAAAGGGTAGAGCAGGACCTTAACTTCGACGGCAAGGCCGACACCATCGCTTTCTATGAAGGGGGCCGACCGGTGCGCCAAGAGGTCGCCAGTAAGAACGATGGCCTTATCGACACCTGGTTTTTCTTTAACGCTAACGGTGAAATCGAGCGGCGCGGCCAAGATCCCAACCGCTCAGGTCGTCCCACGGTTTGGGTTTATTATCAGAACGGCCAGCCGGTGCGCAGTGAGGAAGATACTAAATTGAGTGGCAAGTCTAACCGCACAGTGCATCTGAGCGACGGTCAGATCAGCCGGGTCGATGAAGACACCAACGACGACGGCAAGCCGGATAGTTTTTCGTTTTATGAAAATGGCCAGCTCGTGCGCAAGGAGATGGATCGTAAATTCAACGGCAAGATCGATCTTTGGGGCTATTATCAAGCCGGCCGCTTGATCAGGCAAGAGGAGGATTTGCGCGGCGATGGCAAAGTCAGCCGGATCATTCTTTTTGACGGCGAACAGATCTCGCGCCGCGAGGAAGACACCGGCAAACGCGGCCGCATGGATATGATCGAGTCTTTCTCCCAGGGAAAAATTGTCAAACGGCTACGCGACACCAAGGCAACCGGCAAATGGGACATTGTTTACTATTTTGAAAACGATGAATTGACGCGCGAAGAGCGTGATACCGACGGCGATGGCTTTTTCGATCTGAGGATACTATACGAAAAGGGTCAAATTCGCGCTCAAGAAGCCGACACCAACGGCGACCGGCGCGTCGATGTCTGGGTGAATTTTGTCAACGGCGAGCGTGTCGAACAGCTTGAAGATCAAAACGGCCAGGGTAAGATTACTGCCCGCTATGTCTTGAAGGGCGGGCAACTCGTCGGTCAGGAAACGGTAACCGACGGCGAGCCACCGAGGGCGTCACCGGCGTTCGGTAGCGTGGCGGAACAGTACCAGGTTATGGCTATCGCCCGGCCACCGGAGTAGGCTATCACGGAATGGATAGCCGGGTTGCCCAGGGGTCGTGAAATCAAGTAGGATTGCGCAGGTTAATGGGTTGTCATGAGAAAGCTCGCTCCATACATTTTTTTGGCGTTGGTCGCCCACGGTTGCGAACCTGCTGCAACTCAATTTCCGCCTGGTTCCGCACAAAACCCCGGTGCGATTCTCACCCCCCAACAAGCCCAAATCGACAAGGATCGACGCTGGGCTCATGCGGTCGAAAGCGCCCAGAAAGCCGCCTTTATCGGCGGCATCTTCGGTGGTCCTTTCGGTGCGCCGGCGAGTATGGGAATGGGAGTTATCGGGTTTGTCTACGGTATGTTCACCGCCGATTCGAAGATCGCAGAGGAAAAGGCCCAAGCTCAGGCGCGCTATCAAAAGGAATCCGACAAAGATCGGGCGCTGGAATCCGCCATCGAGCAAGAAATCGAACGTCAGCGCGCCTTGGAAAATCAAATTGCCGGAGTGACCGGCCAACCGGTCAGCTCAGAACCGCCACGACTGCCGCAGCAAGTGAGTCAACCCGCACCGACGGCACCGACACCTACTCCGCAAACCGGTAGTTCCCCTGGCGCGATCACGGTCGCGCGCGCCAGCGCCCCGCCAGCACCGCCGCCATTTCGCAATGTCGAGGTCCGCGATGTCAACAATGATGGCGTGCCCGATATTTGGATATACTACAATCCGCAAAAGCCCGGCGAGATCGTGCGCCAAGAAGAATCGACCAAAGGGGATGGCCGCGTCGATTCGTGGAGCTATTACCAAGAAGGTCAGCTGGTTCGGCGCGATGTCGATCGTCGCGGCAGCGGTCGTCCTGACACTATTTATTATTACGAGAAGGACACGATCGTCCGGGAAGAACGGGATGAAAACGGCCAAGGCCGCATGACCTACCGAGCAAGCTATCAGAACGGCCGCATTGAGAAAGTCGAAAAAGATTCCTCCGGCCAGGGGCGTCCCGATCTGTGGATCTACTACGACACTTCGCGCGACGGCGAAATCGTGGTGAAAGAGGAGCGCGATTTGAACGGCGACGGCGTCGCCGATCTTTGGTCTTTCTACGACAACGGCAAGCTAGTGCGCCGCGATGTCAATGCTCCCGGACTAGAGATCTTGTCCAAACAAGATCAAGTGCCCCAGCCGACCGCCGAAATCAGACCCCCTGCGATTCCCGGCAGCTAAAATGACCTACGACTCTTCGTCAATCGCAGAGGCCGGGTTGCTGTCTCTTTTCCGCAGTCCGTTCTTACTGCCATCGTTGATCTTTCACGGTTTATTGCTTCTGCTCGCGCTGCGCACGGCGGCACTGACGGTGGTCAAACCCGCCAGCGACACACCAATCTCGGTGCAACTGATGGAGGTGCGCACTGGTAGCTCGGAAACCAAAAGCATCGGTTCCGGTCAGGGCGCCGGCGGCCCGAAGACGATGCCCAAGCTCGGACTGCCAATCCCGCCCCGGCAACAAACCGGCAAACTAGACAGCGGCTCGCTCGAAAGCACCGTGCCGGCGGCCAAAACCGAAGCTGCTCCCGAGCCTAAGGTTGTTCCGCTGCCCGGGCCTAAAGTGATCGCTGCCGATGGTCGGGAAACCATCAATGCCAAAGAAACCTCTCCGGACTCACTCGTCCGTCTGCCCACCAAGGAAGCTCCGACAAACCTACCTGGTAGTGCTACGGCCGATTTGGCGTTGAATCAGCAAAGCCTCGCTGCGCTCAAAGGCACTGGTGACGGAGCGGGGATCAAAGCATTGAAAGAGGGCGCGCAAGTCCCCGGCGCATTGAAAGGTTCCGGAACCGGCGGCGCGCCCTACGGTGTACCTGGCGGCACTAAGAGCGGAACTGGCATCGCCGGTGGGGGCACCGGAATCGGCACTGGCGGTGGTAGCAGCACGGGACTGAAGGGGGTCCCGGCCGCTGATTTCAATAATTATTTTAATCAACTCAAACGCCGCGTCGAGTCCGTTTGGAAATTCCCCGATGGGGTTTCCGGCTTACAAAAAGTTGGCGTGGTTTTTACCCTCGATCGCAGTGGCAGATTGATCAAAGCCGATGTATTGGAATCGTCCGATGCGCGGCTCAACGCCGGCGCCATAGAAGCCATGAAAAAGGCCTCGCCCTTTCCTCCCATTCCGGATAGTTTGAAGGACCTCGCCAACGAACCGTTGCGCATACAGTTCACCGTGACTGTCGGCATTCGCGGTTAACTCTCACGTTCTAAGCAGACGGCTGTTGATTGAATTAGTTTTCATTTTCGTTCATCTTCGTCGGAGCAAACTGAAAGGTTATCCATGCAACCGCAAGGTCTCGATTTCCTAGCAATCATTCATCAAGGCGCCATCGCCACCTATCCGCTGATCCTGTTGTCGATCATCAGCGTCACCATCGTATTCGAGCGGCTATGGTCGCTGCGTAATCTGAGCGCAATGACCCTGCGGATCGCCGATTCCCTGCAAGAGCCGCTCAAGAAAGGTCAGCGCGATCTCGCCGTGGCGATTTGTAAGCAGAATTCAAACTCTCCGGCCGGCAGAATTTTTTTGACTATCCTCAGCCACGAAAATATCTCGCACGCCGAAGCGGCCAATAGCATCGCCACCGAGGCGATGTTCGAAGAAACCCAGAAACTGAAAAAACACCTTTGGATTCTCGGCACCGTCGCTAGCAGCGCGCCGTTTATCGGCTTGTTGGGCACGGTTATCGGCATCATTCGTTCCTTCGAAAGTATGGCCGTTGCCGGTACCGGCGGCTTTGCCGTCGTCGCAGCGGGTATATCCGAAGCTTTGGTCGCAACCGCGCTAGGGCTAGCGGTCGCGATTATCGCGGTAATTTTTTACAATTATTTTCAGACCCGCATCGGTAGCCTGAATGCACTATTTCGTATCCAGGTCGGCAAGGTGCTTCAGAGCGCCGTTCTCTAAGGTATTGCCATGGCTATGACACCTCTCGGCGGCGGCGATGACAACAGCGATATCGTTGCCGAGATCAATATTACCCCGCTTACCGATATCTTTCTGGTTTTATTGATTATTTTTATGATCACTAGCTCAGCAATGATCGAGTCCGGTGGCAAAGTGAATTTGCCCAAGGCGGTGGCGACCCAAACCGAGAGTCGTGGGACAACCGTCACTTTGTCGCCAAAGGGTGAGATCTTTGTCAATCAAAGGAAAGTCACCGAAGAAAGCTTGGAAAAAGCGCTTCAAGAAGTTCTCAACAATAACGCCAACAAGACCGTCATTCTCCGCGGCGATAAAGATGTCCTGCTTGGTGAGACCGTCAAAGTGATGTCGATCATCAAGCGCGCCGGCGCCACCGAAATCGCCATCGCCGCCGAAGCCGAGCGCAAGACGCGCTGAAAATCGTATCCCGGAATTTTTCGCTCTGAATTAGCGCGGTGGACCTTCACTGGGAGGGGGTAACTGTTGGGGCCGGCGCAAGCTTTCCTGCCGCTGGCGCTCAGCGTCCCGCTGAATCTCTTCGGGAGACTTGCCCAATCTATCAACTTCCAACTTTAGCTTCTTCTCTCTTTCGAGAAAAATTTCAAGCTCCAACGACTTTTGGGTTCCCGATTGGTAGAAGACGGAGATTGAAGCGCGGCTGTTTGACCCGTCGCTGGCACGCGCCAGGACATCGATCTGATTTTTGCCCTCGACCACCGGCAATGCCGCGGCGAAAAAACCGTCGGCAGCGAGACGCAAGTTTGCCGCCTTCTGTCCAGACGTCTGGTTAACGATCTGAACGTAATCGACCCCGACGACGGAAATTTGATCCATAATCGCCAAGACATCGGCAGGCCGCGCGAGCGGCGTGTAGGTGCCGCCGCTTTCCTTGGCGATCCCTTGAACCGCCCAAGGGAAGTTGACGACTTCTTCGCCGAGGCCAAAGACGTGGATCTTGATGCCGGCGCGGCCCGCCAAGCGGGCGGCGTTGACCGTGAGTTGGATATCGGTTTCGGCCACGCCCCTACCGTCGCCAGTTGGCAATGACGGCAGGCCGTCGGTAAGGAAAAACTGTACCTTAATCGCGTCCTGTCGTTTGGCGCTCTGGCCAATTCCTAAGAGTTCGCTGATGCCAAGCCGAATGCCCTCCACCATGTTGGTGCCACCGTTCGGTCCGGCCCAATAGACTTCGTCGAGTACTCGCCGCACTTGTTCGAAATCGTTGGTTAGCGGCTGAACCAAGCGTGCGTCCTTGGCAAAGGTAATGATTCCGACCCGGGTAGATTGCGGATTCAACTGGGTCAGCAGACGGCGCGAAGCCACGACCTCAGCGCCAAGAATCGAATGACGTAGATTCAGCCGCGACGACTCGTAGCCGGGCGACCCCATTCCTATTCCACGGCGCGAAATCGAAAACTGTGGTTGCACAGTCGGCGCGCCGCCAAGGACGTATTTATCTGGTAATTCCCCTTGGTTGGCAAACTCGGCGCCGGCGGAAAGGACCGTACTGCCGGAGGTATCAAGAACTAGAAAAATGTCGACATTGGCCGAGCGGACGTTATCACTGGCCACTTTGCCGCTAATGAGAATCGTTTTTTGGTCTTCGGCGATTTGCGCACCGTCTTTGGGCGAGAGAATTTGGATCTTCGGTTCAGCGGACCAGCCCAAGTTCACCGTGATAACGAGGAAGAAAGAAAGGCATAAAATTACCATTCTGGTCTGATTTTCGCTCATACCACTCTCTCCCAGGGACCGAGACGTTATCATGAACTAACTACCCTGTAAACGTTATCCGAGAACCCCACCTAAACAGTTCAACTGACACAGGTCCCATGATATAATTTCTTTTATGATTATGAAGACGTTGCCGACATGGGCTCTATTCATCTCGCTCGGTTGGATTGACCTGGCCGAGGCACAATATGTTTTGATCCTAAATAACGGTCGGCAAATTACCGTGCAGAGTTATCGTGAAGAAACAGGAATGATCAAATTTCAGAGCTATGGTGGCGAGATCGGCATCAGTAAAGATCAGGTCAAGGCAATTCGCAGATCTTCCGAGTCGGCTTCCGGTGGATTAGCTTTACCGAGTACACCGCCAGCGCCCGGGCAAATCCCTGAGCCAACTTCAATTCGCTCTTCAAGTGACGAGAGACCGGAACCGGCCCTCACCCCGGATGAAGAGAGGGCGAAGGAGGAGAAGGAGTATGAACAAAAATTACTCGACGTCAACGAGCGGCTGAAAGCAGCAAGGGATAATTATTCACAGACGATCCGCGGCACAACCAGTTTGGACCCGACTCTTCTAACCACCGAAGAGCAGATGAAAGCGCGCCAGGATGATATCATTTCGCGTGCCCTCGACGCCCAATACAGACCCAGCGATCCTGCCGGCACGAGACTCTTGACGCCTTCGCCCTTCACTACTCTCGCACCATCAACCGTCTACACTCAACCTCCCCCAGAGGCTACGCCGCGATTCGGCACCGCCCTGCCGCAATATACACCGCGGCAAAAAGAGCTTAGCGAGATGCGCAGCCAAACCCTAGAGTTAGAGAGAGAAAAAGATAAACTCATCGAGGAGATGAATAAGAAGAATTTCCTTAGCGGCAAGCTATTGGAATAGCCGCGTCGGAGCCTAAATCCGCACCACCGCCGCCCGCAATCCCAATAGATAACTGTCCAATCCGAATCCAGCGATCTGGCCCACGGCAACTTCGGCGATATAGGAATGATGGCGAAACTGCTCGCGTTTGTGAATATTGGACAGATGAATCTCGACCACCGGTAAACCCACCGCGGAGATCGCATCGCGCATGGCTAAACTTGTGTGCGTATAGGCCGCCGGGTTGATGACAATGGCACTGAACTTTCCCGCGGCTTGCTGAATCCAGGTCACGAGTTCACCTTCGTTATTGGATTGGCGAAAATCGATTTCAACGGCTAGCTCCTTAGCTAGAGCGCGTACTTGCTTGGCAATTTGCGCCAGCGTTAATTTGCCGTAGATCTCGGGTTGGCGAGTGCCCAGGAGATTTAAATTAGGTCCGTTCAAGATTAGAATTTTCTTTTTATGCGCCATTGCCGATTCCTCGTGTCGTTCTAGCGCCCTCGTTCAGACTGCGACTAGGCGCCGAGTCCGTTTAGTATCTCGCTCGGCGCCAACCAGTGAAAGCGGGTTTTGCCGATACCCTCGCACATGACGAATTTTATTTTGCCGCCGGCGGCCTTTTTGTCAACTTCCATTGCTTGAATCAAACCGAGCAAAGAAACGTTACCGGGAATTTTGCTTGGCAATCCGGCTCTCTCAATCAGCTGCTCGATACGCTGCAAGCTCTCGGCGTCGCAAAAACCTTGGCGAGCCGATAGCGCCGCCGCCTTCGCCATGCCGACCCCGATGGCCTCGCCATGAAGAAACTGGGTGTAGCCTGTGACAGCTTCCAAGGCGTGGCCGATGGTGTGACCGAAGTTAAGCACGGCGCGATAGTCATCTTCGCGCTCGTCGGCTTCGACGACCCGCGCCTTGATGGCACAAGAAGTCGCGATCGTTTCGATGAGCAAATCTTCGTTAAGCTGCGTGAGAGAAGCGATTTTTTGCTCTAGCAGGGTGAACAAATTAGCGTCTTCAATGACGCCGTACTTAATCACTTCGGCCAGGCCGGCGATCAGCTCTCGGCGCGGCAGCGTGCGCAATACGGACACATCGATCAACACCAGTTTCGGTTGATAAAAGGCGCCGATGAGGTTTTTGCCGTCGGCGTGATTGACGCCGGTTTTGCCGCCGACGCTGGAATCGACCTGGGCCAACAAGGTCGTCGGCACCTGCACATAGGGGACCCCGCGCAAATACGTCGCCGCAGCAAAACCCGCCATGTCGCCGACGACACCGCCGCCTAGCGCAAGGACGCAGGATTTGCGCTCGAATCGCTCGGCAATCAGACGGTCGTAGATCGCTTGCAGCGATTTGACGGTTTTGAATTCTTCACCGTCGGGAATCAAAACTGGCGTCACGTCAAATCCCGCCAGCTTGAGCGCGTTGCCGACGGGATCGAGGTAGAGCTGCGCAACGGTGGGATTAGTCACCACCGCAATCTTGCCGCGCAAGCCGGCTTGTTCGAGAAACTCGCCGATACGCGCCAAATTACCGGCGCCGATATGGATCGGGTAGGACCGCTCGCCAAGATTAACGTTTAAGGTTTGCATCGGCCTATTGATAGCTGTCCATCGCTGCGACGATCCGATTGACCACCTGTTCAAGCGTCAGTTCGCTGGTATCAACCGTGACATGGGCTTGGGCATATTTGTCTGCCCTTAGTTTTAGTAGATCTTCGACGCGCTCGCGCTGATGGGATCCTTTGAGCAGCGGTCTCTTGTTGCCGTTGCCGACCCGTGCCAATATCGTATCCGTCGAAGCGGTCAGACAGACGAGCAGGGTTTTCTCTCGTAATAAGCGAAGATTCTCTTCGTCCATCACCACACCGCCGCCGGTGGCGATCACATGATCCCCCTGTTGTAACAATTCCGCGAGGGTCTGTTTTTCCAGCTCACGAAAGTAGGGCTCACCTTTTAACTCGAAGATGTCCCGAACCTTGAGCCCGGCGCGCTTTTCGATCATGCGGTCAAGGTCGACAAAACCCCGGCCCAGCCGTTTGGCTAGATTACGCCCCACAGCGCTCTTGCCGACAGCCATGAAACCGATCAACGCAATGTTGTGCAGATCCGGCAAAACTTCAGTAATTTTTTATCTGTTCGAGATAGCTTTCGTAGTTGCGTTTGATCTCACGCAACGAATCACCGCCGAACTTTTCCAGAAATGCGTTGGCGAGTTCGAAAGCGACCACACTCTCGCCCACGACGGCTGCGGCCGGTGCCGCACACACATCGGAGCGCTCCACCGAAGCATCTGTGGGTTGCTTCGAACGCGTATCGACGGACCGCAGCGGGCTCATCAAGGTTGATATCGGCTTCATAGCCACGCGCACTACCAACGGTGATCCGTTGGTCATACCGCCTTCCGTGCCACCCGAGTTGTTGCTGCCGCGATAAAAACCGGTGGGCACGATTCGTGGCGTCCCTTCGGTGACCATTTTCGCGGGATCGAAAAAAATTTCGTCATGGACCTGGGAGCCGCGCCGGCGCGCCATTTCGAAACCGAGACCGATCTCGACGCCTTTCATCGCTTGTATGCTCATCAGTGCTTGCGCGAGACGGCCGTCGAGCTTGCGATCCCATTGCGTGTGACTGCCGAGCCCGGGCGGCAAGCCAAGGGTGACGACCTCAAAGACACCGCCCAGAGTGTTACCTTCTTTTTTGCTTTCCTCGATGAGTGCGATCATTTTTTCTTCGGCGTCGTGGTCGGCGGTACGCACTGGCGACTCTTCGGAGCGCTCGTAGATTTCACTGTACGCGAGGCGGTCTAGATTGGCGGTGATCCCGCCAAGGGAACGAATATAGCCCATGACGCGGATGCCGAATGGTGCAAGCAATTGCTTGGCGAACGAGCCGACCGCGGTACGGGCGACGGTTTCACGCGCGCTGGCCCGTTCGAGAATATCGCGAATATCGGCGCGGTCGTATTTGAGCACCCCATTCAAATCAGCATGCCCTGGCCGAGGCTTGGTCACCGCGATCTTATCATCGCGATCCTCGGGGTTGGCAGACATTTTCTTTGTCCAATTTTTCCAATCGCGGTTCTCGATGCCAAGAGCGATCGGCGACCCCATGGTCTCGCCCCAGCGGATGCCCGAACGGATCTCCGCCTCGTCTTTTTCGATAAGCATTCGGCCGCCCCGGCCATAGCCCTGCTGGCGGCGCCAAAGATCGTGATTGATTTGGGAAATTTGGACAGGGAAACCAGCCGGCACCCCGTCGATGATCATGGTTAAACAGGGGCCGTGAGACTCACCCGCGGTGACGTAACGCAACATTCTGATATTCTACATTATCACATTACGCAGTTCCAATGCGATTCCCCCGCCGTGAAATAGCGCAACATGGGGGCATCCTAGCTGAATCTTTTGACAGAGGCTAGGGGTTTAGGGATGTCACCGGTGCGACAGCGCCGTCCGTTTGTTTCATTTGATCGCGCCAAATTTGTTCGGCGGTTGGCAAGTTTTCAAAACCCGAAGTGATGATTCGCGGGGTTATGAAAACAACCAGTTCCTCAAGGTCCTTCTGCCAGGAGGACTTCTTGAACAACCAGCCGAGCACCGGAACATCCTTCAAAAATGGCACGCCATTTTCGGAATTTGCGCTGGTATCTTTGAGTATGCCGCCGATAACCACGGTCTCACCATCTCTAACAAGCACGTTCGCTCTTGCCTCTCGCGAGTTTTCTTGAGGGATTCCATCGGTTAACCTGCCGTAATCTAGCGTGCTCGACTTGGCATTTATATTGAGAAAAACAAACCCATCCGCCGACACCTGAGGGGTCACCCTAAGTATGATTCCTGCTCGGAGCTCGCGGATACTTCCAGCTTCTCCCACGGTCGCTGCCCCTGTTTTTATTCTGACGATGTTGGCGCTTTCGATCGTGGACTCGACATTATTCAATGTGACTACCGATGGGCGCGAAATGATTTTAACGTTGCCATCCGCTTCGGCAGCCGACAATACACTCGTAATATTATTGCCAAAATAGCCCCATTTAAAGCCATTCGTTGGAATAATTAGTTGATTGAGACCTGGCGGTGGCTGGGGACTACCATCGAATGGCGGACTTGCCATAAATCGATCACTCGCGCGAACCCGGCCATTATTAAATACGCCTTCCATTTCAATACCGAGCGATCTCGAAAATGTGGGTGTCGTTTCAACTAGATTCGATTCGATCAAAACCTGCGGCGTGCGCGTGTCGAGTCTTGCAATCAATTTTTGCACGTCTTCGATACCGGACTTGATATCCCGGACGATCAAAGTATTGGTCCGCTGGTCCGCCTCGATCTTTCCTCTTGGGGAAAGCAGGGCTTTCGCTTTTTCGACGAGATCCTTATCTGTATTGGTATCGCCAGCGCCTTTCATCACCTTAGCATAATTCACCGTCAGGTAAGCCGTCTGGAGATCTTCGAGATTCTCCTCGGATCTCTTTGCGGCCGCGAGCGCATCTCGTTCGGCCTTGAGCCGGCCGGCAGTGGAGATGCGAATGATATTGCCGTTTTCATCTTTGCCCAGACCATTGGTGTCGATGATCAGATCCATGGCCTGGTCCCAGGGCACTTCGATTAGCCGTACCGTAACCTTGCGGTTGACGTCGTCGGTAACCAAGATGTTCTTGCCGCTGACTTCACCCAGGAGCCGGAAGACGTTCTTGATGTCGGCGTCTTTGAATTCAAGGGAAATCTTCTGCCCGGTGTACACCTTTTTGTCGCCAAATCCCTTGTCAGAACCAGAGGCTTTGCCCTGCGCTTTGGCGGAATCTTGGCTGCGGATATCGGCGCGAACTCCGCCGCTGACCACAGTCACATCTTTTTTGGCGCCGGCGCTTGGATTCTCTGCGCCTATGACAACGCGCAAACCCCCGCTATCTTGAGTAATCGAGTAGGCCGGCACCGTCGCAGCCGCGATATCGGTGGTTAAGCGCAGTCCGCCTTCAAGTTGATTCACCCGCAGGGTCGCCACCGCGCTGGTATCGATGCGATAGGTTTCGCTTAGGCCCGGTTGTTTAGCGTCGCCAAAAATATCCAACACGATACGCGCCGGGTTGGGCAGGGGAAAATGACGGTAGTTGCTCAGTGGCTGAGAAAATTTAAGGAGTAAAATGGTTTGGCCGCGCTCTTCGCGTACGGTTAAATCCTGAATTTTCTGCGCTGGAGCAACGGCAACCTCCGGCGTTGGAGTTACTGCCGACCGCCCCGGTTGTTGCGCTGCAGGCTGGGGCTTTACCTGGGGTTCGTTTTGCGCGGCACAGCCGGACAAGCCCAGACTCAAAACAATCAACAGCAAACCCAACAACGGCAGTGCTGGCCAGCCTGCGTTGATCGTAACGACGGAACGGTGCCAAATTTTAGCCATGCTCACTACTCCGTTAAGAGCTTCATGCTGACTTCGCGTTTTTTTCGCGCGCCATAAACATCGTAATACGATTCTTCGACGATAATCTCATTACGGTGAATCGCTTTCACCACGCCGTCATTGGCGCCGATCGGCGCGCCGACTTTGATCGTGTAGCCGAGCCCTGTGCTGTCTTCCACCATCGCCCTGGGCTCTTTCATGTCCCACACGATGCCGACGATTTTTAACTGACTGAGTTCAAATCGCTCGAGCGGTGACAGATTTTCCCGCGGCCGTGCGACCGTTTTTTTCCGCAAGGTTGCCGGTCGAAACGGATCGCGGCTGTCGTCCTTCAAGGTGCGCGGCACAATCTTGGGCTCCACCGACTTGAGCGGCATGTTCAAATCCACCCGCTCGGTTGTTTCCTCTGGTTTAACCTCTTGTTTGCGAAACCTCGATACAGGCGAATTTTTCAACCCCTGCAAGCTTTTGCCAACAGCAGATGGCACGTCGCTAACCTTGTCGCCTGCATCCGTAGTTTTTGCCGATACCGCGCGACCGGAATCTTGTGCGCTTAGTCCCGTTGCAACCGAAAGTAACAGGAGCGCGCAAAGCCCAGTTTTTTTTATCAATTTGAATGCGCTAGCAGCCATATTGCCCGTTTACTTCTTTGCCTTCGCCGCCGCTTTGGCTTTTTCTTCGGCGACTTTCTTCCGTTCAGCCTCGTTCAAGAAGCGATAAGCCGTTGCCACCGTGGTGGTCTCGACAAGCACACGTTCGCCGTTGACCGTGGGGTTTTTGAAGCCGATGTTGTCGATATTGATCAGGCGGTCCAGTCGTCCCACATTATCGAAGAAATCGATCATCTCGTGGTAGTTACCCTTGACCGTGATGTCCACCGGCACTTCTGCGTAAAACTCCTTAAAGGTTTCTGCCCGTGGACGAAACGTTAAGATATCGAGTCCCGCATTCTGGGCTTTCGCGGATATGCTGCCCAACAAATCGGCGACTTCTTTGCGGTCAGGCAACTGCGCCACCGCTTTCTTCAGCTCTAAATCGAGGCGTGCCAAATCTTGGCGCAGACGCAACAGACTCGCGGCCTTCTGCGATTTAGCAAGCTTTTCGTTCTTGGCAATCTCGACACTGTCAGCAAGCTTGGCAATCTGATCGCCAAGCGGCACATGCAAGAAACTGTAATAGAGTGCCGCCGCAAGGATAATCACAACCACCAAAATGGCGGTCTTTTGGAACTTGGGGAGTTCGAGGATCTTATCGAGTAGCTGATTCAATCCTAACGCTCCTCATTTTTTGGCCGCGGGTGCGCCGGCTTTACCCTTAGTTACAGCCGGTTTGGGTTCGGCCGGTTGGTATAGTAGCGCCGACTTGATGGAAAATTTCTTAAGCGCAGGCGCGGCGCTTTTTTCCTGGACGACTTCAACCAGGTCGACGTTATTGAAGTATTTTGAGTTTGCCAGCGCGCGCATGAATTCGGCGATGGTCTGATTATCCAGCGCCAAACCGTTAATAACCAAGGTACCGCCATTTTCCCTGAGCTCGGTCAACCAAAGGCTGGTTGGGGTCGCGACGGAAAGGCTCTCCAGCACCCGTACAGGTCCCACTCTCTTTTTGCTCAGATCCTCAAGGATCTTATTCTTACCACGGAGATCTTTGATCTTATTTTGGAGATCGCCGACCTCCCTGACCTTGACGTTGAGGGCTTGAATTTCGTTGCGCAAGTCGGTCAATTCGTTTTCCAATCGGCTGTGTTCACGCCATTGCAAAAAGTAGATACCGCCCGTCACCAACAACGCTAAGCCCAATACCGCTCCACCAATGGTCAGCTCACGCCGGCGAACGCTTTCGGCTTCGAGTTCTTTGACCGGTAATAAATTTATCCGGATCATCGATCCCCCGGCCGGCGAATCGACAACCCCGCACCCACAGCAAAGTAAGGCGCCGCTTCAACGAGATATTCGCGGTCAATACTCTTATTCACACTAAAGCCGCGGAACGGTTCGGTTAAATGCACCGGCACACCCATGGTGCCCTCTAACAACGAGCGTAGACCCGCGAGCTTTGCCCCGCCCCCGCTCAGGTAGATCGCTTTCAAACCGTCATTGTCATCTGACGGCACAGCACCATAGAGACTAACCGTACGACGAATTTCTTCGGCCAACTCCCCGGCAGTAGCCGTCAAAGCGGATGCGAGATCCAGGCCCTTTTTTCCTTCTAGGACTCCAGCGGTCTTAAACGTCTCAGCTTCAACCGCAGTCAAATTGAACTGTCTTGCCAAACTGTCCGTGAAATAGGCTCCGCCAATCGATAAATCACCGGTAAACGTAGATACGCCGTTCTGGAGCAGCGAGATGCTGGTATTCTGGCAGCCGATATGAATCAATCCAATCACCCCAGCATTGGCATCCGAACTGTAGTTTGCCTCGTACATGTTCTCCAAGGCAAAGTAATCGACATCCATGATCGCCGGAACTAGCCCGGCTTCGGTTATCGCATCAGCGTAACTGTTGACGATCTCTTTCTTTACCGCGACCAACAATACATTCATCTTGTTACCGTCCTCGGATTCACTGAGGACCTGATAGTCAAGATTTACGTTGTCGATACTCTCGGGGATGACATTTTGCGCCTCGAACTCGATATTGTTATCTAACTCGGATTTCTCCTGCTTGGGCATTTGGATCTTTTTCATGATCACCGCCCTGCCCGGAACCGCCGATATGACTTGCTTCGCCTTGACGCCGTTTTCTTGCATGAGCTTGCGAATCGTTTCAGCGACCGGCTTACTCTCGACCACCATGTTATTCTGGATCGCGTTGGCCTGCAGCGGCAGTAACCCTAAACTCAAAATTCGATAGCCGCTCTTATCGACGGCCGCCTCGACCATTTTGATCGAGGTTGAACCGATGTCGAGGGCGACAAATCCGCTGTTCCCGCCCAAGGAGTTGAGTAAACCGAAATTAATTTTGTTCCAGAAAGGAGCCATTCGTCACTGTTTGAAGAGCGTGTTTTTTTGTTCGATCGATAGACCCAGTGCCAATAGGATCTTGCGCTTGGTTGCCATACGGCAATCTTTGCCTTTTTCAATGCGATCGAGAGTCAACGGCGAGATTCCGGCCATGCGAGCGAGTTCGGCCTTGCTCAACATCTTCGCTTCGCGAACTTTTTTGACATTATTGCTCTCATCCATCGCGGCAAGCCCTTAGACAGGGGCTGGAATTTATTGGCAAGAGTAGCAATTTCTTATCCAAAGAGGCCCCTTAAGTCAATAAAATTATAGCTAAGTTATGCGTAATTATAGAGCTTCTATGCTTCATTCATAAGCAATCTGTCGGCCAGGTGCAGCCATACGGTTGGCTCAAGTAAATTCGGGCAATTCAAAGAAGTTCTAAGCCAACTGAGCCGCGCCATTTGAAGAGTGCTAGCGACGAATGTGTACCAACATGAAACGTTGGGTCAATTTTCGGCCAAGTTGCATTTGCCGGGACGTGCCGGTAAGAAACTAGCCATGCACGAGGCGCAGAAGTTCGCATGGATCCTCGTGCCATCATCCCATCGAGACCCACTGATCTATCGCCTACCTGACTCGCTGTCATCGAAGCTAACGCCGGGAACTCGTGTGCTGGTACCGCTGCAAAAACGCCAGGTGACCGGTATCCTGCTTAGCTTCGTCGACGAATCGCCCCATAACGAGGTTAAAGATGTAAGCGAGGTACTCGATGACCAGCCGATTGTCGACGCCGAGTTGCTCAAGTTGGCGCAATGGATTGCGCAATACTATCTGGCTTCCCTGGGCGATGTGCTCGCAACGATGCTGCCGCCCAATTCGCGCCGCGACAGCAAGCGGCTGGCAAAACTGCTGCAACCCGATGCGCTGCCAGAGGACGAGTTGGAAAGCGCGATATTGCGGGAGTTCAGCAAACGGAAAGGGAGAGTTAGCGTCAAGACGCTGAGCGGGCTATTTTCAGGGCGACGCATCGACCGGGCCTTGGCAAAGCTCGGGGCCCGCGGGGTGATAGGCATCGCTGAGCATCTAGCCAAGGGCCGGCGGCGAAAATCTCTTTTGCCTTCGACCACGGTCAACGATATCGATGCACCGGCGGAACTCAAACTGAATGCCGAACAAGAGTTCGCTTTAAATACCGTCTCGGCGAGAATCGAACAAGGCGGATTTGAAACGTTTTTGCTTCACGGCATCACCGGCAGCGGCAAGACCGAAGTCTACTTGCGCGCCATGGGAAAGGCATGTGACCGCGGCCGTCGCAGCATGATTCTGATTCCCGAAATATCCCTGACGCCACAGCTCTTGGACCAAATGCATCGCCATTTTCCTGGAAAAATCGGTGTCCTGCACAGTGCGCTTACCGGCGCCGATCGTTGGGCCCATTGGTGGCGCATCCTGCGCGGCGAAGTCGATGTCGTGGTCGGCGCGCGTTCGGCGGTCTTTGCACCGCTACCCAATCTCGGCCTTATCATCGTCGACGAAGAGCATGATTCGTCGTACAAACAAGAAGATGGCTTGCGTTACAATGGCCGCGATGTCGCTGTGGTGCGCGCCAAGCAATTGGGCTGTGCGATCATCTTGGGCTCCGCGACTCCGGCATTGGAAAGCTACGAAAACTGCCGCCAGGGCCGCTATAAACTTCTCGAGTTGACCCAGCGGGTTGAGCAGCGCCCCTTACCGATCGTTGAAACCATCGACATGCGCCACCAGTTCGTCAAACCCGCTGCACCAGAGAAACCTGCCGAATCAGCGCAGAAGAATGTCAGAAAGCCAGCCAAGCCGCGTTTGATGGCGGAAAGTTTTATCGCTGCGATCAAGCAAAACTTTCTCGACAAGCGGCAGACTCTAATATTTCTCAACCGCCGCGGCTTCGCCAATTTCTTGCAGTGCAGTCTCTGCGGTCATGTCTGGCACTGCCCCCATTGCAGCGTGACACTAACACTGCACCTGCGGCGCAAGATCCTGGCTTGCCACCATTGCGACTATTGCCGCCCCATGAGCGACATTTGTCCGGAATGTAAAAACCCAAGCCTGGCACCGGTAGGCACGGGAACGGAGCAGGTTGAAGAGACGCTGCATGAGCTGGTGCCCGGGGCCAGAGTGGCTAGAATGGACCGCGACACAACCAGCAAGCGCGGTTCACAGGAAGAATTGATCCGACGCTGGGAGCGGGGCGATATCGATATCCTGGTCGGTACCCAGATGATCACCAAAGGACATGATGTCGCCGGGGTCACACTCGTCGGCGCGCTGTCGGCGGACCTGTCGTTGAATTTACCCGACTTCCGCGCCGGCGAGCGCACCTTTCAATTGCTTAGCCAAGTGGCCGGACGAGCCGGGCGGGGCAGCGATCCGGGCCGCGTCGTGATTCAGACCTACTCCCCCGATCATTACGCGATTCAACACTTGCCCAACCATGATTATAAGGGGTTTTTCGCCGTCGAGAGCGAGTTCCGCCGGGCGCTCAATTATCCGCCCTTCGCTAGATTGATTAATCTGCGCTTCGATGGTCCTAGAGCCGATGAAGTCGAGAAATGCGCAAAGACCGTAGCCGCACAGTTGCGCCAGCTTCAGGCCCAGGAGTCAAAATATCAGGCGGGTGTCGAGGTCCTCGGACCGGCGGCAGCGCCGATCGAAAAACTACGCAATCGCTATCGCTGGCAACTGCTGCTCAAAGGGAAAAACAGTACCACCCTCTTGGAGTTTGCCAGCCATGCCCGCCGGCTCTTGCCCGACGCCCGCGGCCGGCGCCTCCAGATTGATGTCGATCCCTACAGCATGTTATGAATTTCAGTAAGTTATGGCGATTTTGGAAATTCTTAAATACCCCGATCCGGTGCTTAAAAAGGTCGCCTTACCGGTACAAAACTTTGGCGAAAAAACCGTCCAGCTGGTCAACGACATGCTCGAAACCATGTATGCGGCCCCGGGTGTCGGTCTGGCCGCACCTCAGGTTGGTGTCTCCCAACGCGTAGTGGTTCTCGACACCGATCATGAGAATCCCGGCAAGCAAGTTTACAAGCTGATCAATCCGGTGATTACCCACGCCGAAGGCGAAGTGATTTGGGAAGAGGGTTGCTTGAGCGTCGTCGAATACACCGCAGATGTAAAGCGCGCGGCGCAGGTCCAAGTTAGCGCTTTCGATGAGAATCAGAAAGAGGTCAAGATCGAAGCCGAAGGTTTGCTGGCAGTGGCGTTGCAGCATGAGATCGATCATCTCGACGGCAAATTATTCATCGACCGAATTAGCCGGTTGAAGCGCGAACTCTATACCCGCAAGCGGATCAAAAGCTTGCGCAGCGGCATCGAGCCCGCGCGGGAGCCCGCGCGCCTCATGATTTGAAGCTTGTCCGTCGACTTTCTCGCATATCAGCCACGTCGTATTTTTAGGTGAGTCAATCATGGCAGCACCCTGGCGCATCATTTTTATGGGCACGCCGCAAATCGCCGCGGCGACTCTGGAGCATCTCGTCGCCGGTCCTGATACCGTCGTTGGCGTGGTCACCCAACCTGACAGTGGCGCTGGCCGGGGCCAGAAAACTTCACCCTCACCGGTGCGAAAGTTGGCCGAGTCGCGGAACATTGCCGTCCTTGCCGCGGAAAAGATTCGTACCCCGGACTTTCTCGAGTCGCTGCGTAATTGGCGGCCCGACATCATCGTCG
This sequence comes from uncultured delta proteobacterium, assembly GCA_963816145.1. Lineage (GTDB taxonomy): Bacteria > Desulfobacterota > Binatia > UBA9968 > UBA9968 > DP-20. Next base: position 5,190 of record CAWFJP010000012.1, on the reverse strand, counting down.
TGGTTGCCTACGGCCGCATTTTGCCGAAACCGGTACTAGAACTCGCCCCCCATGGTTGCATTAACGTGCATTATTCGCTCTTGCCTAAGTACCGCGGCGCCGCGCCGGTAGCCTGGACAATTATCAACGGCGACGTGGAAGCCGGCGTCAGCACCATGAAGCTTGTGGAGAAAATGGACGCTGGGGATATCTACTTGCAGGAAGCGATAAAGCTCAGCGGAACTGAAACAACTGGTTCTCTGCAAACCCAGCTAACACCCATCGGCGCCCGGCTGTTGCTGGAAACGTTGCGCCGGCTGAAAGAAGGAACACTCAGCGCAACCGAACAAGATGAAAACCTGACGACCCTGGCCCCCATCCTGAAAAAAGAAGACGGGCTCATCGACTGGCAGGGCTCCGCGCCGGAAATCGAACGGCGTATTCGCGGCTTCGATCCCTGGCCCGGGAGTTTCACGCACTGCTCTGGTAAAATGCTTAAAATTCATCGGGCCACCATCATCGACACGGAGCGGCACGGCGGCCCTGGTGAAATCATCCGCGCCGATGGCAACGGATTTTGGGTAGCAACATCGGTGGGCGTCCTGAGTCTTGAAGAAGTACAGCAGGAAAACAAAAAACGTCTGCCCGGCGTCGAGTTCATCAAGGGCGCAAGGATCAAACCCGGTGACCGCCTCGAGTGACGTGAAAAGCGTCCGCCGGCTTGCTGCTGAGATCCTGCACAAAGTCGATAGTCACAAGGCTTATGCCGACCTGCTGCTCGATCACCATTTGCGGAATACTGGTCTTATCGATGCCGACCGCGCGCTATTGACCGAACTAATCTATGGTACGCTGCGCTGGCGTGCCAAGATCGACGCCAAGCTCATTCCGTTTCTTAAGCGATCCTTGGCCGAAACCGATCCGTTCAATCGCAACTTGCTTCGCGTTACTCTTTACCAGTTGCTCTTCCTCGATAAGATCCCGGCTTACGCCGCGGTCAATGAAGCGGTCGAGATCGCCAAAGCGACACAGCCGAGAAGCGCAGGCTTCATCAACGGCGTCCTGCGCAATTTTGTCAGGCAAAATGATCCAGATGGGAAGGGGAGGGAGCCCAAGAGTTCAGCAGCGAACCTAGCTGAAGAGTATTCCCATCCTCAATGGCTGGTGGATCGCTGGCTCCGGTACTTTGGTCCGGAACGGGCGAAAGCATTGATGCTCGCCAGTAATCAAAAAGCGCCGCTGGTGGTGCGTGTGAATCAACGAACGACGACGCGTGCGGCATTACTCGCACGCTGGCAGGAATGCGGCGTCATCGCCGAGCCTAGCGTAATATCCCCGCAAGGTATTCGGCTGCCCACAGGTGTGAGTATCGAGACGCTGGCCGGCTTTGCCGAAGGACACTTTCAAGTGCAAAGCGAAGCCGCGCAACTGGTATCACACCTTGTCGGCCCAGCGCCGGGAGAAACCATCCTTGACGCATGCGCGGCTCCGGGCGGAAAAGCAACCCATCTCGCCGAGTTGATCGGTGATCAAGGTAAAATCATCGCCATCGATTCATCGGCCCGCGGTATCGAGAGAATCGCGCAAAACGCCGAGCGCTTGAAACTGGGTTCGCTGCAAGCCATACGCGCTGACGCGAGCAAAACTTTACTCGGCAACCTCGCCGGCCCATACAATCGCATCCTCGTTGACGCGCCGTGCAGCGGGCTCGGCACACTACGTTCCCACCCCGAGATCAAATGGCAGCGCAACGATAGCGACATCGCCAGGCTTGCAGCATTGCAGGCGCGGATTCTGCAATCGGTGGCACTGTGCTTAAAAACTGGCGGGGTTCTGGTTTATTCGACCTGCACGTTAACGGTCGACGAGAATGAGCAAGTGATCGAGAATTTCTTGCGCCAAAACAACCAGTTTGAGTTGACCGGCGCGGCGCGCTATCTTCCCGAGCCAGCGCGCCACATGGCGCGCGATAATTATTTTCAGGCACTGCCCCAGCGCGATGATACCGATGGTTTTTTTGCCGCACGGATGAGAAAGGTTGCTTAAATGCCAACGATGAAAATCGCTCCGTCGATATTGTCGGCCGATTTCAGCCGATTGAAAGACGAGATCCAGGCGGTGGAAGCGGCTGGAGCCGATTGGATTCATGTCGACGTCATGGACGGTCACTTCGTGCCCAATATCACCATCGGCCCGGTCGTCGTCGAGTGGGTGCGCAAAGTTACCACCATCGCGGTCGATGTCCATCTCATGATCACCGACCCCGACAAGTACGCTCCGGAATTTATCAAAGCCGGCGCCGACTGGGTCTCGATTCATCCCGACACCTGCGCCAATCCCAACGCCACGCTAAGAAAAATTCGCCAGCTCGGCGCCAAAGCATCGATCGCGGTCAATCCAGATGTGCCGCTGAGCAAAGTCGCCAGCTGCTTTGACGATGTCGATATGATTCTGATGATGACCGTCTTCCCCGGATTCGGCGGCCAGGCGTTCATTTCCGACGTGCTGCCGAAAATCACCGAGGTCAGAAAGTTAATCGACGCACGAAAACCGGGCGTTCTCATCGAAGTCGACGGCGGCATCAAAACAGATAATATCGCCACCGTGGTCCAAGCCGGTGGTGAGGTTATCGTATCCGGCTCGGGTATCTTCAAAACGCCAAATTACGCAGACACCATTCACCAGATGCGTCTGGCTGCAGCCTAACCCCACTCCATCCCAAGCCAATTACAAATCTCATATTCCAAATTCCAAAGAGGGAGGGGCACAATCTGGAATCTGCGAATGCTCTCGCAGTCCGAGGCGGTTGTTTTCTCTCAGCGGTGTGTTAGTTTGTCTGGGTCGGGGCGTGGCTCAGCTTGGTAGAGCGCACGGTTCGGGACCGTGAAGTCGGTGGTTCAAATCCACTCGCCCCGACCAATTTTCCTCATTCCTTTCACTACTTGGGTCTGAATCGGTGGGCACTCGCCTGGCCCTGTTTCGATACAGGCTTTCGGGTTGCCGGTGTTAATACTTCTATCATTGCACCTGTGATGCTTTTTTAACCCGACTTCGCGGATTCGGGAGGGTCAAAGGGGTTAAGTAGTTGAAAAACCAACAAGCTGGGTACCCAGGTCTGCACTACAGAGCCACGGCTGCCGCGACTTGCGCAGGTGTGATCTTGGGGGGCGGTTGTGCAGGCAGTTGGAGTTTAAGCTTGTCGAGCAGGAGTTGCAGCTCGGGCTGGGGCTGGGTGGTGCGGGTCATGATGAGTTGGCGACCGTCAGTCGTTGGCAAATGCACGTCAATCATCTGCATAGCAGCAAACTTCTCCAAAGCGCTGCGCGCAGTGAGCCCCGGTGCCAGTGAGCGTAGTCTTTCGGTCAGAGTGATGTGCAGACAATAAGCCAAAAATGAAACCAAAATGTGCGCCTCAATCCGTTTTTCGCTCTGATGAAAGATCGGCCGGACCGCCAGATCGCCCTTGAGATTCTTAAACGCCTCTTCGACATTGACCAGTTGCAGATACAAGCTCCAGAGCTTAGCCGGATCGGATTCGGTCAGATTGGTGCGCAATAAGTAGCGCCCTTCACGCCGACGTTGGCGACGTAACTTCTCTCGATCGAACCGGTAAGTAAAAGCGGCTTTATCCTTATCCACTTCGATTTGGACCAGGCGCCAAGCACTGGGAGTTTTTTGTTTGGCGGCTCCGAGCTTCATCAAAAGCTCTTCGCGCTTGAGCTTCATGGTGCTCAGTTGTTTGAGTCTTGCCCACAGCCACTTCAGTTGGCGCCGGCGCATGGAGCGCTCCTTGTTGACCCGATCCTCACTTTGGGCCAGCACATAGAGTTCGTCGTCTTGCGCCAGCAGCTTGACCTCGACTCCGGGCCGCGCCTGATGCCAAGGCTTGTCTGTGAGTTGTTTCTCCAAGCGACTAAGCCGTCCCTTGGGCGTGCCCACCAAGTATTTCACCGCCGGATCGCTCTGGCGCATCTGTTCGAGCACGCTTTCTGTCGGAACGCCCCGATCCATTAACCAGATGCGCTCCGCTTTGCCGTATTGCTTCTCGATCTTGTCGAGAAACTCCCTGAGTGTGCTGCTGTCCTTGGTATTGCCTGCCAACACTTCGTAAGCCAGCGGAAAGCCCTGCGGCGTGACGATCAGCGCAATGACCACCTGCACACAATCGCTGCGCTTGTCTCGGCTGTAACCAAAACGCCGCTTGTCATTCTCATCGTCAGGAGGATTGGACTCGAAATAGGTGCTGGTCAAATCATAGAGCAAGACTTCGAAGCTCAAGTTGAATAGATCGCGCCAACGCCCGATCAAGTGATCGAACAAGGCCTGTTTATGTTCAAGCAACAGATCATGGCAGCCATAGAGCTTGTGCGAGTCGGCCAGCGAAGTATCGGCTGACAGTAAATCCCCCAGGGCGCTTTGCCCAAACCACTGGCGGTGTAAGCGCCACTCGCTGCCAGGAGCAATCAGCCGATAGGCCACCAGCACCAACAAAACCTCGTCCCAGCGCGTTCCTTTGCGACTGCGCCCCAGTCGCTCCCGCCAAAAGCGGTCCAGTTCCAACTCCCGCCACAACTTGACCACCAACCAGCAGGCTCCCCACTGCCGCGGCCGACACAACCGCAGCTCGGACAGACGCACCCGCACCATCGACTCATCACAGATCTCCGCTTCGCAGCGATCTTCGGGAAACAGCGCAAGGGTGCTCGGCTTGTCTTTCCCCTCTTCAAAGACTTCGATCGATTTACGCCACGCTAACTCTTGCGACGAGTTGATCTCACCGAGATACAAGACGTGACGCTGCACGACTCGCCCGTCGGCCAGACGCTGGTTCTCGACGATACTGAAGTAGCGGTGCTGCTTGCCGTTTTTCTTGCGGGTTGTCGAGCGCAAAAACATGGCCGCCACTATGCCGATTGCGAGAGGTTTGAAAAGGGAGGAGGTTGCTCCACTACAGCTGATTTCGCTGTCTTCGATCACTCAACTCGTGCAATTCCAAAACCTTACGCTCGCCTAAACTTTTTTTCCGGTGGCGAATCCGCGAAGTCGGGTTAGTGCTGAGCATTATATTTCCTTTTGCTTAAGGTCGTGGTTCTAACGCGCCGTCACGGCAGACGCTCAGCGGCTGGTGATCAACACGACGCCGCCGACCATCAGCAGAGCGCCGGAAATAATGCGCAGGTTAACGGTCTCCACTCTACGCAGGAATACTGC
>CAWFJP010000011.1:0-529629 GCA_963816145.1 uncultured delta proteobacterium | reverse complement strand
GGCGCGGGCGGATCGGGTGATTCGATGAAAACAGGCTTTAGGCACGAGGCAATAGGCAAGAGTTAGAGGGCATTATGAGGAAGATGACAAAGTCTCTCGTTATAGGACTCACTTTCGTTTTCGCGATGGTTTCCTGGGTCGGTGCACAGTTGCAGACCAGCAAAATGCCACGCATCGGAATACTGTCAAGCAGTTCTGCGGATGCCACCAAACGCAATATCGAAGCATTCCGTGACGGCACGCGGGAACTGGGCTGGATCGAAGGCAAGAACATCCTATTCGAATATCGACGCGCGGACGGCGACGTGAGTCGAATAGCCGGTTTCGCCGGCGAACTTGTCAAGCTCAAAGTCGACTTGATCTTGGTTAACGAGAAACTTGGCGGGTCTGTTCGGCTTGACCTGCCAGGGTCGAGCCCTTAAACTTTGGGCTTCATGCTCGATGAAGTTCTCAAGAATCGCTACTTGATCGCCGGGGCGGCATTTTTCCCTGTGGCGATGATGTTGATATTATTTGCGACCGGACGTGAGAATTTTCGCCTGCCTTGGATCAAGGGAAGTGCGACTGTCGAAACTTCGGGGAATGATGCCGTCGCCAAAATGAGAGAGTCGCTCGCCAAGGATCGACTCCAGCTTGCCCAATTCGAGCGCGAACAGTCGGCGCTGCGCGCCGAGGTGATTCGCCAGCGCAAGCTCTTGCAGGAAGGCGGCGTTGCCAAAGCACAGGTGCAACAGACCGAGCAAGCGTTCGTGGCGGCGCTCAAGCGCGTCCACGCCATGCGCTACAACGTGACCGAGACCGATATCGCCATCACCGAAGCGATTTTAGGTGAAAAAGTTTTACGCCTGCCGGACTTGCCGGTTGGCGGCTTTAGCCAGACGGCGGAATTGACGCGCTTCAACGGACCGTTCAAGTGGTCGATCGCCGAAACGCCAAGGGTCGAGAGATTCTTTTCCCAAGCATTTGGGCGTCGTTTGCCGGTCACGGCACTCGGTCAGTCGGATACTCATAATCGCTTAGGGTTCGATCATCGTGATTCGATGGATGTCGGACTTCATCCCGACAGCGGCGAAGGCCAAGCGCTGATAAATTATTTGCGTAAGTCAGGCATTCCCTTTCTTGCGTTCCGCGGCGCGGTCCCTGGCGCCGCCACCGGCCCGCATATTCATATTGGCCGACCTTCCGGCCGGCTCGCCCACTAGTCTGAATTCTCAATTATTCCGCTAGCTGGCAATTAGGCCCATTAACCCGAATTCCGCTGTTGCGCTTAGCGGTTGCTGCACGAAGGACGATCCTGCGGTCGTGAAGACACCCAAGTGTGCAGTTTCAAAGTCATTCCTAAATTCGAGCGCGTCGTTGTCGCGCCACAAGGCCAAGTCGCGAGGCGGTGCCAATCGTTACTGGGTAAGGAGTAGTAACGCCAAAAACTTATCTTGCTGTTTTGACGCGTCACAATAGCGGGAACCAAGGCGAAAAGGTGCGCGCTTGACGCTACGTTGCTTAATTCATAGACTTTACTAAATGTTTAAACTCGTGCCGATAAAATGATAGCCCGCCAACGAACCATCGCTGGATTTTATATATTGGCATTATTGGCGCCATCGTTGGCCTTTGGCCAGGGTGGGCCGAGAACCCAGCGGTCTTCCGCAGTTGATTCCGAGCTTGCGCGCTCGCGCACCGAAGTGCTGCAAAAAACCAAAGAGACCCGCGCCGGTGCCGAAAAGCTCTTGGCGCTCCATGAGGCGGAACTCAAACGCGTGACCGACGAGTATGAGCGGCGGCGGAAACTTTATTACCAAGGCTTGATTTCTCGCAACGACGTGATTCAGGCAGAGCAAGCCCTGGCGCAGACGATGTTGCGGATACAGGACGACAAACGCTTTCTTGCGGAAACCGATACCGCTCTCACCGAGTTTACTATGCGCGATGAATTGCTGCGGCTGCCCGGTTTGGCCCTCGGCGGCTATAGCGAAACGAGTAGCTTATTGCGCTTCAACGGTGCGGCGGAATTTACCGTGGCTGAGGTTGCCAAAATCGAAAGATTTTTTACCAGCACTTTCGGCCGCGGGCTGCCGATCAGCGCGCTCGGTCAGACAACGACCCACAAAGGCATGAGATTCGACCACCATAACGCGGTCGACGTGGCGCTTCATCCCGAAAGCCGCGAAGGCCAGTCGGTGCTCAATTATTTACGTCAAGCCGGGATTCCATTTATAGCCTTTCGCGGCGCCGTTCCCGGCGCCGCCACCGGGGCGCATATTCATATCGGCAAGCCGTCGCCGCGCCTGTAGGCAAACTTTCACTGTACGGACGATATCTGCCGAGAGTTGCAGCGGGGTCGCGTTTTAGCTAAGTCGCTTAACTATGGCACAGCCATCCACACCCATGCCAGCTTCGACCGTCGTTTTGGTTCGACCGAGCGAAGATCACGGGTTCGAGATTTTCATGAATCGGCGACCGGAGAAAATGGATACCTACGCCGGTGTCTATGTTTTCCCGGGCGGGCGGGTCGAAAGCACGGATTGGTCGTCGCCCATGCTCAATTTGGTCCGCGGGGTTACGCCCGAAGCCGCACAGCAAAAACTCGGCAGCGAGGCTGGTCCGGAGGTCTGTCTGGGCTACTGGGTCGCCGCGGTACGGGAATTATTTGAAGAGGCGGGCATTCATTTTTTTGTGCCCCAGCACAACGAACCAGTGATAGATTCAACCAACCTTGCCGGGCGCCTGGCGCAAAAGCGCGCCGAACTGCAACAGGGAAAGCTTGATTTGCCCACCCTCATGGCAGCTGAGCGATTGTATTGCGATGTCGGGCCGCTCAGCTATTTTTTTCATCGGATCACGCCGGAACATTATCCGGTGCGCTTCGACACCCGTTTCTATTTGGCGGCTTTGCCCCAAGGGCAAGAACCTCTACATAGCTCCGAAGAGGTGTCCGAGAGTCTTTGGGTGGCGCCACAAGCGGCGATCGACCGCGGCCAAGCCAGTAACTTTCCGATGATGCCGCCGACTATCGCGGTCTTGCGGACGCTCGCCGAGCACGACTCTTGGCATTCGCTGTGTGATGCTTTTCAATTGGGTTAACTCTCGGGCGCTAATGCCGACCCGACAATCCCGTCACGGCATGCCCTTGAGTGAGTAACAAATTCGGCCACCCGCTACGCTGGTTTCCGCGCGTTTTCAACAAGTTATCAGATACTGCCCGCAGGCACTGGATTTGCGTGAAGCGATCGATAAGCGGACCAGGATTGGTTTGGCACAGAATTGCTCAACAATATCAATGGTGCTATAGTCATGAAAATTTATTGAGATATCCAGGAACCGACTCCTGCCACATTTCGCCATAAATAATACCCCGTTAGTCGTTTGATCGCTAAATTCGTCAAATGAGAGTGGATATCACAGCTGCTTTGCCCCAAGAGGGGACGATCGCTTATTTCTCCATGGACGTCGCGGTCCACTCCGATATTCCCACCTACAGCGGCGGTTTGGGGGTTCTGGCTGGCGATATGTTACGCTCCGCGGCCGACCTCTCCCTGCCGATGGTGGCATTGTCCTTACTGCACCGTAAGGGCTACTTCCATCAGCGGCTCGACTCCCACGGCAATCAAATGGAAAGTCCGGTGACGTGGTCGCCGGAGCGGCACCTAAAACGGCTAACGGAGAAGGTGACGCTAAACATCTGTGGCCGACCGGTACAGATCGGCGCCTGGCAGTATCTTTTCGCCGGCGTCACCGGCCACACTGTGCCGCTGATTTTTCTCGACGCCGACCTGCCGGAAAACGATTCCAGCGACCGCAGCTTAACCGATTATCTCTACGGCGGCGATGAACGATATCGACTGTGCCAAGAAACGATCCTAGGGATCGGCGGCGTGCTGATGCTGCGGGCTCTCGGTTACAGAAACGTCCGCGTGTTCCACATGAACGAGGGCCATTCGGCGCTGGCGACGCTGGCGCTGTTGGAAGAACAGGCCGGCGCGGTGGGTGAACGGCGCTATGCGGAGAACGAAATCGAGTCAGTCCGTCGTCAATGCGTTTTCACGACCCATACACCGGTGTCGGCGGGCCATGATCGTTTTCCTGCTGATTTGGTGTACCAAGTGTTGGGCGATACACGCGCCGGTGCGCTGAGCGACCTCCAGGTCATTAATGGCTCGCTCAATATGACCGAGCTGGCACTACGTTTTTCGGGATACGTCAACGGCGTGTCGATGCGCCACGGCGAAGTGTCCCGCGACATGTTTCCCAATCATCACATCGAAGCCATCACCAATGGGGTTCACGCGACCACCTGGACCGCGGCGCCGATGGCGGCGCTGTTTGACCGGACGCTGCCAAAGTGGCGTGAAGACAACTGTTTTCTGCGCTACGCCGTGGGAATTCCTTTGAGCGAAATTCGCCAGACTCATGCTCAGGCCAAGCAAGAGCTGCTGCGCCAAGTCCGCTGGCTCACCGGGATTCAGTTCGACGAAAAAGTTTTTACTCTGGGATTTGCTCGCCGCGCCACCGGCTACAAGCGCGGCGATTTGTTGTTCACGGACATCGAGCAGCTCAAAAGCGTCAGTGAGCGAGTGGGACCGATCCAGCTCGTCTATGCCGGCAAAGCCCATCCGCGCGACGATGGCGGCAAGGCGATCATACGGCGCATCTTCGAAGCTGCGGCCTCGCTGGCCAACAGCGTGCGCGTGGTTTACCTCGAGAACTACGACATGGCCCTGGGCAAACTACTATGCTCTGGGGTGGATGTTTGGCTCAATACGCCGATGCGGCCCCAAGAAGCCTCGGGTACCAGCGGCATGAAGGCGGCGCTCAACGGCGTGCCCAGCTTTAGCGTGCTCGACGGTTGGTGGATCGAAGGCCATATCGAAGGTGCGACCGGGTGGTCCATCGGCGATGCGGTTAACGCGGAGAACGATTCCGCCGCCGAGGCGCAGTCCATGTACCGCAAGCTCGAAGCGGTGATTTTGCCGCTCTATTACCAGGAGCCGGATAAATTCGCCCAAGTGATGCGTTCGGCCATCGCGCTGAACGGTTCATTCTTCAACACCCAGCGCATGCTGTTCCAGTATGTGCGTGATGCTTACGCGCCTGCGCGCAATGCGGCGGTCCGGGATTTTGACTAGGCCGGCGCCAGCGCGTGTGCTTCCTCGCGACGTCGCGATATCCTGTACTCAGATGCAAAGTAATTCTAGCTTGGGTTTTCGATCAAGCTGCTTAACTGCTCTTAGTAGGGGGTCGCCGCCGTCGAGATAGGTTGTCGTTTCCGAGGATCTGCCGGGGCTGCGGCGGTAGCCGCGGTAATCAAATATAAGAATGCCGATGCCTGTCTTGTCGTGCAGCAGCTTGATGTTGTCCACCCGGTCGGCGATGTTGCCGGCATTGCCATGAAACCAAATCATCGTCACGCTGGCCTGCGGGTGGGGAACGAACCAGCCGTTGAGACGAACGTTGTCCGCCGTGGTGAAGTAGATGTCCTGATGTTCCAACCCAACGTCGCGCGATGTGCGTAAAATCTCCGTGCTGGGATGAAAGATTAGCCGGTTTTGCAAACCGCAGGTGGTCAACACACTGAGCATTACGGCGAAAAAACTTAAAGTTCCAGGTTGCCGTGGTGGCTTCGCTTGAATTATCACCGGGTGGCTATGTAGCGAACGAAGCAAGACAACTTTTCCCGGGACCTGGTAGGGGGCGCACCCGGTCTCAATGCTTGTGCTCACCGCGAAGTTTCCACTCCAATCCGTCGATGATGCACTCGACGCTCGCCTGGAGAATATCGGCGGCGACGCCGACGGTACCCCAACGTTCGTTGCCGTCGGCGAAGATCGCCAGCACTCGCACCAGCGCCCCGGCGCCTTTTTCTTCGTCATCGGTGGCCACCCCATCTAAGAGGCGCACGTCGAACTCTTCCAGCCTTACCTCCGATAATTGGGGATAATGTTTCTCAAGGATCTTGCGCATGGCGTTGTCGACGGCGTGTACCGGGCCGCGGCCACCCGCGGCGACGAGCTCTTCATCGCCGAAAACTTCGATGAGTACGGTAGCTTCGGTGCGGCTGCGATGGCTTTCGACGGCTTGAAAATCCACTTGGTCGTCGATCTTGCAGCGTAGGACTCGGAAGGGTTTGAGATAGTCCTGACGCCGCCGGATCGACATCAGTTCGAAAGACGCCCAGGCGCCGTCAAGCCGAAAAAAATCTTCTTTCAAGTCTTTCGCCATGATATACCCCCGCACGTTCAATTCGACCGGATTCAGTGCGGGCTATTATATCTATGCCGGAAAAAAGCGCCAGGCTGAGATCGAGTGATTCATTGCAAAAGCAATGGAGCATATAACTTTGCAGTAGCGCGCAAGTCTGGTATCCTTTTGCCGATGCCGGAGGAAAGTAGGGCACCGAACAATAGCTTGCAGAGTTACTTTCTCCAGGTGGTGCGTCAGAGCTTTTGGCAAGTGGGGATTTATGACGCCACCGTGGCGCAGTATGTCGCCCAAGTTTTGGCCGACTTCGCGCTGGCCGACAATCTCTACAAGATGCGCGGCCGCGGTGGACGCAAGATCGACAGCGTCGTTGAGATGCTGGCGCAAGCGTCGGCAGTGCCGGCCGACGAGGCCGACGTTCTGCGCCAGCGTATGTTACGAAAGTACGTCGGCGATTACGCGCTGTTCATGAGCGGAGTTTTTCGCAAGTACATCGACGCCAAGGGCTCTCTGGATTTTTACATTCAAGAGGGCAGCCGCTCGTATTGGACGGTTTCCGAACTCGATCTTGCGCTGTACAGGACCGGTTATTATCTCTACCAAGAACTTTCGACTAAGTTCGAGTACTACTCCGGTGCGCTTGACTTCATGGGCAAGACCTACTTCGCGGCGGCGCCGGGGGAAGACCCATTCGCGGGCTTCCTTCGGCAAATTAAAGGTTGGATGAAAATCCACGTGACCGAGAATTGAGCGCCATCGATCGGCACACGCCACGCTCCCATCGCGCAACTTGAAGACGTGAAAATCCTCCGTACCGCACTGCTTTCTACCGCGCTGGCGTTGCCATTGGTGGCGCTGCTGTTCTTTTACAATATTTATTATTCCCGTTCCGCCAGCGGCGCCTATCCAACTGAAGTGCGAGTCGAGCCTGGCGATTCTTTTGCCACCGTGACGCGCAAGTTGCGCGAGCAACAGGTGATTTCGAACGGTTTGTTTTTCTCTTTGTGGGCCCGTTTCACCGGTTCGGAGAAAAAAGTTCATCAGGGGCTGTACCGCTTCGAGAGCAGCGTCGCGCCATGGGAAGTTTTGGAGCGGTTGGTTGCCGGCAAGGGAATTTTTCACAGCGTGACGATCCCTGAGGGGATGACGATCAAGGAGATCGCCGACCTTCTAGACAAGATGCAGATCGCCGATAGAGAGAAATTTCTCGCCGCCGCCGCCGACCCCGGTGTGCTTGGCTCGCTTGGGCTCAGCGATCGAGGTCTCGAAGGGTATCTTTTCCCAAGCACCTATCATTTTACACCGGGGACACCGGAACGGGACATTATTAACGCAATGGTTGAGCAGTTTCGGAAGTCGTCTCAACCACTTCTGACCAGAGCGGGCTCGCAAGGGCAGCTCACCACCCATGAGCTCCTGACGTTGGCGTCAATCGTCGAGAAAGAGACCGGCGTGGAAGCGGAGCGTGGTTTGATCGCGGCGGTGTTTTACAACCGGCTCAAGCGGCAGATGCCGTTGCAGAGCGACCCAACGGTGATCTACGGCCTAAAAGATTTCGACGGCAACCTAACCAAAAAAGACCTCCGTGACGAAAATCCCTACAACACCTATCGGATCAGCGCGCTGCCGCCAGGGCCGATCTGTAATCCGAGCCTGTCCTCGATCAAGGCGGTTCTCAATCCGGCGGATGTGCCGTATCTCTACTTCGTTTCGAAGAACGACGGCACCCACATTTTTTCCGAAACCATCGAAGAGCATAATCAGCGGGTAAAAACCTACCAGCCAGTGCGCGAGTCGCCGCGCGCGCAAGTCAAGAAAACCTTAGCAAGAAACCGATAAGCGCGCATTTAAGCTATCGCCGGTGAAATGTTATGGTTCATAAGATGTCATCTCAAAACCATGGTTCTGAGGGGGAAAGACCGGAAAATCTGGTCGCTCGCCTGGCGGCGCGCCTGCGTAGTCATGTGCTATGGGATTCCTTGTTGATCTTCGTCCCTCCGGTATTGGCGGCGGTGTTCATCGCGTTTTCCTTTTATCGCGTCGCTTGGATGTCGCCGCTGGCGTTTTTGCTCGTCGCACTTGCGCTCGCGGGGGTTGCTGTGCTCGCGGTGATCTTACGCTATCGACCGTTAGTTCCTTCGGTTCCGGCGACAGCGCAGCTAATCGACGGGCAGGCAGAGTCCAAGGACCGATTTCTTACCTTGGCGACGCTGGCGACCGCGGCGCAACCGGAGAACTTTGTTGCGCGCTTGCGCCATGAGGCGTCGCGTTTCGGCGAGCGCATCCAGTTGGGCCGGGATTTTCCCTACCGATTTAAGAATTCCTTTTACCGCTCCTTGGCAGTTTCGCTGGCCGCGGCAATGTTGTTTCACTTTCTGATTCCCGTGGCTGAGTCGGTTATTCGTCCGCCGAGCGTGCAACAGCAATTGCGCCAAATCGCAGCAAAGATGGTGCAAAAGGAAACCCTCAAATCGCTAGCGCAGGAGTTACAGGCGCTAGCGGCCGAGCTCGACAATCCGAAAGCGAGGCCGGAGGAGAAGCAAGCGGCGGTCGAAGAGCTCGAGAAAAGGATCGAAGAGCAGCAGAAAAAAGAACCAGAAAAAGAAAACCGTGATCTGCTCAGTCAAGCGGCCAATTCGCTCAGGGGTACCGAGCAGCAACAATCGTCGAGTGGGGACGAACAGAAGAAAAACCAAGACAAAGGCGGCGGCGGGATTCAAAGCAATCTGCCGCAGGAAGGCAAAGGGGAAGGCAAGCAGAGCGAGGGCGGCGGTTCGGATAGCAAGGGTGAACAGAGTGCGCAGATGAGCAATGACATGAAACAGGGCAAGTCGGCGCAGGGCAACCCCAAGGAAAAAGGCGAAGAGAAAAACCAGCAAGCGCAGGGCGACACCAAGAGCGACCAGCGCGACCCCAATCAACCGGGCAAGGAACAGAACAGCGAAAAAGTTGGCAAAAACCAAGGTGCTTCAAAAGAGGGAGCGGGGAAAAATCAATCGCCGGAAGAACCGCCCCAAGGGGCACCCCCGGCGGAACGATTTTACAAAGCCAGCGAGGGCCGGGAGGGCGGCATCAAAGGCGCGGGCTATGTCACCGTTCAGTTGCCAGAGGATGTGGTGGCGGACAGCAACGCCGAGGGCAAAGCGACCAAAGAGGGCGGCAAAGGCAATCGGGCGCGCCCGCAAGTGCCCGTGAGCAATGCACCACTGCCTGCCCATTTGCCCAATGCCCCCACGGAAAGACAGCACCTGCCGATCGAGTACCGTGGCATCATTCGTTGATCGGAAACGGGAGTGTGATGGAGCCGGAACAGTTTCAACAAACTTTCAAGCGTATCGAAGCAGAAGTGCAGAAAGTCATCGTCGGCTACCAAGAGGTGATCCGCAAAGTGTTGGTCGCTTTTTTCTCCGGCGGCCATGTGCTTCTCGAAGGGGTGCCGGGCTTGGGCAAAACTCTACTCGTTAAATCGTTGAGTCATGCCCTCGGTATGTCCTTCAAACGCATTCAATTCACGCCGGACTTGATGCCGTCAGATATCGTCGGCACCGAGGTGTTGACCGAGGCCAACGGCCGGCGTGAGTTTCAGTTCAAAAAGGGACCGATCTTCGCCCATGTTGTGTTAGCCGACGAGGTCAATCGAGCGACGCCGAAGACTCAATCGGCCGTGCTGGAGGCGATGGAAGAGAAACAAGTTACCGTGTTCGGTGAGTCGCACATTCTCGAATCACCGTTCATCGTGCTGGCGACGCAGAATCCCATCGAACTCGAGGGTACCTATCCGTTGCCCGAAGCTCAGCTCGATCGCTTTTTCTTCAAACTTCTGGTGACGCCGCCGGCGCCCGACGAACTGCGGGAAATCCTCAAGCGCACCACTGGCGTTGCAACTGGCGATGCCGCTAAAGTATTGCCCGAAGACGGTGGCAAGTTGGTCAATGAGATGAAGCAGCTACTGCGCCAGGTTCTGATCGCCCCGCCGATCGAAGATTATGTCGTTCGGCTAGTGCATGCGACCCAAGGCAACGGTCAGAATGGTGGAGGTTCCGGCTCGATCAAACAATATATTCGTTTTGGCTCCAGCCCACGCGGGGCGCAGGCGATGATCCTTGGCGCCAAGGGCAATGCTCTGGCTGACGGGCGTGTGCATGTCAGTTACGAGGATGTGGAAAAGGTTATCTACCCGGCGTTACGCCACCGTATTATTCTCAACTTCCAGGCTGAAGCGGAAAACGTCACCGCCGATCATGTGATCGCCGAAGTGATGAAGCAGGTGAAGCGCAACTAAGCTGAGCGTTGACCTAAAGGCCTATTTGATTACGTTCTTGATCGCTGGAATCGATTTCAGGTAATCGGCGATCGCCAAGGCATCCTCTTTGGTCATGTCTTTGTAACCATGAGTCGTGCCCCGAATCACCTCTTCCATAAGACCCTGAACGTTATCGAAATCGGGTTTAACTCCCGTTAGCAACAATTCGGCGATTTCTTCGCGTTTCCAGTCGCCGATGCCGGTTTCTTTGTCCGGTGTGATGTTAGGAACTCGTTCACCGATCGGTCCATCTTTGGGCGAGCCTGCCAGATCGAGCGATTGGTTGGGCACACCAAAAGAGTTTCGCGGCGTGTGGCAATCGCCGCAGATGGCGACATGATTCGTCAGATATTTTCCCCGCTGGATGCCGCTTTTGGGGGCCTGGGCCGGTGATTCGTAAAAAGTCCCGAAGGCTTTGAGCCACACCTCGGTGACGACGCTGCGCATAAAGGGTGTGGAGGTCTTCAACTCCGGTGTCGCTTTTTTGACTGGCTTGAGCGACCTGAGATAGGCCACCAGCGCTTTCAAATCCTCCTGCGCCATGCCGGAGTAGAGGGTGTAAGGCATGAGCGGCAGCTGTCGGCTGCCGTCTTTTCGCAGGCCTTTAGTCACTGCGTCGATGATCTGTTGATCGGTCCAACTACCCAGGCCGGTTTCGTTGTCCGAGGTGAGATTGGTACTGTAGACTGTTCCCAGCGGGATCTGAAACGCGCGCGCGCCGGTGTGAGGCACGCCCTTGCGCTCGGTGTGGCATGCGCAACCGCCGGAGACGGCGAAAATATATTGACCGCGGGCGACGAGTTCTTTTTGATTCCCCTGGGCGTAAGCCAACGTCGTGGCGTAGAGGGAGAATAGCCAAAAAAGTAGCAGGACTCTTTCGCTTGCAGTCGCGGACATGGGGTCTCCTTAGGGGTTGAGTTGCGCGCGAATTCGTTGATCCAAAGACTTGAGCGTCGCGTAAAACACTTGATTGATCGGCGCCGGGGCTCCGGCCAGCCGCAGCGTTTGCACCACTATGCCATTGAAGGCTTCGTATTCAAGCGGTTTGCCCGCTTCCAGATCTTGCAACATGGAGGGTTTGAATTCGCCGAGGCCGCGCGAAAACGTCATGACCTCATCGAACTGTTCGCGGCGCAGTTCGATGTCGCGCGCGCCTGCGGCCGCTTGCACCTCGGTCATGCAGTCGAGCGCAAGCGCGCTCAAAGACTCCGACTCGACGATTTGTTTGACGTTGGCGCAGGCCAAACAGCCGATGGCGCAAAAGGGCGCATTCCACAACAGTTTGGTCCATTGCATTTTCTGAATTGCTGCGCTGATCTCACTGGGGATACCGGCATCGCTGAGCATTTGCCGCAGCAATTTCGACGATTCGCCGACGCTGCCATCGATCTCGCCGAAGATAATCCGACCACCGTTGGAATGGGTGACGACTCCGGGTGCGGTCAATTGCGCGCCGACATAGACAACCGCCGGCAAGATTTGGCCAGGTTTAAATACCCCGGCGAGCTTGTCCGGATTATCGACGCCGTTTTGGAGCGAGAGAATGCGCGTTCGCTCCGCGACCAGTGGTTTGATTTGCTCAGCGGCGGCTTCGGTGTCGTAGGATTTTACGCAAAACAGAATGAGATCGACGGCGCCAACTTTCGTCGTATCGTCGGTGCAGAACGCACTTTTCACATTCAAGTCGCCATTGGGGCTGGTGACGTGAAGCCCGTTTGCACAAAGGGCCTGCAGGTGGCGACCGCGGGCGACGAAGGCGACCTCATGCCCGGCATGAGCGAGCTTCGCGCCGAAGTAGCCGCCCACAGCACCTGTACCGATAACCGCGATGCGCATAGTGATGATTCTCTCCTTTGGCAACTGTAAGCTTGCCGCTTAGGGCTTGTCAATTTTAACGATCATCGGCTACTGCTGCGGGTAGTTTAAGCTTGCCGGGCGCTATGTTATAGAAATCGGTCATGGAAAAGATCGATCCTCAGCCGGATCATTTGGCTCTTGAGCGCTATCGTCCGGGCGCCCAAGTGAGTTATCAAGGCAAGCTCTACTCCATCCAGTGCCGCACCACGCTCGCTTCGGGTGAAGCCGCGGTCGTGTTGCAAAGCGACACCGAGCAGTTCGTCGTCAGCGCCAGTCAATTTCTTGCCGCCGTCTCTTCTTAAACTTCGCCAATAATTACCGAACAGGAGTTCATCATGGGCAAAATTCGTTTGACATTATCTTGCTGGGATTATGACCGCACCCGCGCTTTGCAGGACGGGCGCGTCGAGGTCGAGGGCGTCGATCTGACTTACTTGCCGCTGCGAGTGGAAGAAACTTTTTGGCGTATGCTGCGCTACGGCGAATTCGATGTTGCGGAGATGTCCACCGGTTCTTTCCTGATGTCGCGCGACAAGGGCGCGCCGAGACTGATCGGAATCCCGGTTTTCCCGTCGAAGACATTTCGCCATTCGTGCATTTATATCAACACTGACTCGGGCATCAAAAAGCCGGCCGATATGGCGGGTAAGCGCGTCGGTGTTCCCGAATATCAGATCACGATGGCGACTTGGGCGCGCGGCATATTGCAACATGAATATGGTGTGTTGCCGGAAAAAATGAAGTGGTTCACCGGCGGCGAAGAAACCCCGGGGCGCCAGGACAAGGTGCAACATAAGCTGCCGCCCAACATCGATATCCAGCCGATCCCGGCCGACAAGACGCTTTCCGGAATGCTCGAACGGGGCGAGATCGACGCGATGATCTCGGCGCATATGCCGTCGCCGTTCGTGCGCCGCCATCCCAAAGTGCAGCGGCTGATTCCCAACTTCCGAGCGGTGGAAGCGGATTATTTCAAGCGCACCAAGATCTTTCCGATCATGCATACGATCGTGATCCGCGAGGAGGTTTACGAGCAATATCCGTGGATCGCCCAGAGCCTGTTCAAGGCCTTCAACGAATCCAAACGGCTATGCCAGGAAGCCATGTACGAGTTCTCCGCCCTCAAGTACATGATGGCGTGGTCCATCGACGAGATGGAAATGGAGCGGGAAGCCCTCGGCCCCGATCCCTGGGCTTATGGTTTGGAAGCGAACCGCCATGTGATCGAGACCTTGGTGCAATACACCTACGAGCAAGGGCTGATTAGCAAAAAGCTCGACGTTGATTCGCTGTTCGCCAAGAGCACGCTGGAGGATTTCAAAATTTAGGCTTGTCTCAGCAAATCCAAAGGTTAGAGTAAAATCATGGCCGACGAAAAAGCTCCCGCATTCGAAGAAACCAAATGGTGGATTGACCGCCGGGCGGTCAAGGAGCGGGATAAGTCCGCGGCCCCGGTCAGGGGTATTATCGAGAAATGGGCCGTTGACCTTTTAGAACACTACAATCAGGATGAAGCGGCGAAGAATCTTGTCGACATCAACCTGAAAATTTTTCGGGAACTCACCATCGAGCCCGGCCAGTGGGGCTACTACTCTCTCGATATCGGCAAATATCCGCCGGAAAAACTGGAGAAGATCAAAGCGGCGTTGCCGTTGCCGCCGGGGGCGCGCGGCATCGTCATCGATGCCGGTTTCTCGGTGCGCGTGATGATCACTGGCGAGCCGGTGGGCGAACGTTACGTTGACATCAATTTTGTCGATGCACCGTCACTGGATTATTGGGTCAAATCGCAGTTGATCGAAGAGCGGGTATTTTCCAACATCGGTGAGGCGCTCAAGCGCATCCGGCCCGACTTGCCACGATATGTGATTCGATCCGAAGATTCCGTGTGATCACTTGCCGCGCGGGGCATTTGTCCTGCGGTAAAGTCGCCACTATTCCAACGACGAAGATCGACCTTTCGTCTAATTAGACTTTCAAAATAGCATTTGTCGGAGAGCTTGCGAGACCCCTTATGGGTGGCAGCCGCAGGTTTGCGGCGTGCCCGTGCAGACAGCGCCGTTGGGGACGGCGTCGCTGGTCGATGCCGGCGCGCTGAAGACCGACAATTGCTTGTCGACCTTTTTGCTGGCGCATTTCGGGCAAGTGATCTTTTCCCGAGCCGACAGGACTATGGTTTCAAAATGATTATCGCAGCTGCGGCAGTTGTATTCGAATATCGGCATTTGTCCTCGCTCCGCTCAGAATTTCAGATTCCAAATTTTAAAGTTCACATCACAAAAGCGGTTAGGCGTGCTTGGCTTTGGCCTTAGGGCTTTTGGCGGCGACGCGTAGCGGATGCTCCCTTGGGATCGGTACCAGTGAGGTCACTTCCAGGCCGTAACCGCGCAGCCCGACAAGATGCTTTTTATTGTTGGTCAGCAGCCGCATCTTGCGCACGCCCAAGTCGCGGAGGATCTGGGCGCCGATGCCGTATTCCTTGAAATCCGCTTGATAGACGAACGAAGGGTTCATGCCCTTTTGCTGTTTCCCTTCGACTTTTGGATAGGCGACCATGGCCGGATGATGCGCCTTTTGCTTGGGCTGCAAGTACAAGATCACGCCTTTGCCCGCTTTGGCGATCAATTCCATGGAGCGCTGGATCACCGCGCCGGTATTGAGCAGTTCGAATCCGAATACATCGCCGGGGATATACTTGGTGTGAACCCGCACCAGAGTTTCTTCACTGGCAGAGATTTGACCTTTGATCAAGGCCAGGTGTTCGCTTTCGTCGACATGGGTGTTGTAGACGATGGCTTGAAAATCGCCGCCGATGCGGGTGGGCAGTGGTGCCGATGCGGCTTTGTAGACCAGCGAGTCGTAGTTCAGGCGGAATTGGATCAAATCGGCGTTGGTGACGACTTTGAGCTTGTGCTTCTTGGCAAAGCGCATAAGGTCGGGCTGGCGCGCCATAGTGCCGTCGTCTTTCATGATCTCGCAAATCACACCTGCAGGCTTGAGGCCGGCCAAGCGCGCGAGATCGACGGAACCTTCGGTCTGGCCGGCGCGCACGAGTACGCCGCCGTTGCGCGCCCGCAGCGGGAAGATGTGACCGGGAGTCGCCAGATCCTGGGGCTTGGCGTCGTCAGCAATTGAATCGAGGATGGTCTTGGCGCGGTCAGCTGCGGAAATTCCGGTAGTGATGCCACGGGCCGAATCGATGGAAACGGTAAACGCGGTTCCAAAGGGCGAAGTATTGTCCGAAACCATCATGGCCAAGCCCAAATGTCTCACTCGTTCTTCCGTCAAGGTCAGGCAGATCAAACCGCGTCCATGAGTCGCCATGAAGTTGACCGCGTCGGGCGTGACCTTTTCGGCCGCCATGCAGAGGTCGCCTTCGTTCTCGCGGTCCTTGTCATCGGTGAGGATGACAATGCGGCCGCGGCGGATCTCGTCAATCGCTTCTTCGATGGTCGCTAGTGGCATGGCCAATTAATTTATCACCTGGCTTGGTGGGGTCAACCACAGGCAGCACCAGATAGATACGGAGACAGAGAGTTGAGACATAGATTCGGAGAGCTTGCGGTGGCTGGGCGGATGATTGTTTTGGCCGCTGTGTTTTCGCTATGTGCAGGAAATCTTTCGTGCAAACTGGTCGAGGCTACGCTACATTGGCTTAAACAACGGCGTTTGAAACGCATGAAAGCAATTCTCTTGGTCGGCACGGGCGGTTTTGTTGGGTCGGTGCTGCGCTATCTGATCTCTGGTTGGGTCTTCCGGATTCTGGACAAGCCCTGGTTTCCGGTGGGGACGTTGGCGGTCAATCTGGTCGGCTGCCTAGCGATCGGATTTCTTGGTGGTATTGCCGAGCAGCGGCGTATCTTCGATCAAGAGTTTCGCTTGTTCGTGTTCGTCGGCGTTCTCGGCGGCGTTACCACCTTCTCCGCTTTTGCATACGAAAGTGCTTCTGGCCCATGATGCACGCCTCGCTGCGGCGTTACTGAACATAGTGCTGCAAGTCGTGGTTGGGTTATTGGCCGTCTGGTTAGGTGGTCTGATGGCCCGATTTACCTGACCTCTGAGCCGCGGTTCCTCAGTTCAAGAATTTCTCACAATTTTGGAACCTTGGTTATACCTGCGTCGTCTAACCAACTCAGGGGAGGTGTTTTATGGGGAGAAAACCAGGGAAAACCGCGACTTCTAAAGACACTCGCGATCGGCAACCGTTCTGGGTCAAAGACAACAACGGGCCGCGCATGCAGCTCGACGAGCGGGCGATGGCGATCTTTCAACCGGACGTGCTGATCGAGAGTCAGTATTTAGCGACGCAGACGCGCCGAGTGCACTTGGATGCCGAGCGTGTTCTCATGTTTGCCGTTCTGCGTGACGCGGTGAGCTGTTATCAGGATAACGTCGGTTCCAACTGCAAGCGTAAGCAAGCGATGCACCGCGACGCCGAAGAGTGGATCCTCGACAAAGACCGTTCCCATTTATTTTCCTTCGACAACGTTTGTGAAATCTTGGGGCTTGATCCGGAGTATATGCGTGCGGGGCTAATGCGATGGAAGGATGCGGCGCTCCGCAGCCGCCCGCTCAAAGCGCGCTCGCTCGCCAGCTGAGCAGATAAACGGTCAAACGGAACCAATCAGGTGCGGTCGCGTCTAATGTCAGCGGAGGAAGAAAAAAATATGGGTCGGTCCACAGACCAGCGACCAACGACTAAAAAAACGATTCCCGTCGTAGTTGCCGGCGCGATTGCCGTGCTGGCAGGCATGGCGGTTTTAAATATTCTTGGAGCATTATCACGGCGCCATTCAGCCAGTCCATGCTGCGAGCAGTGCGAATGCGACGGCTCAGGGCTTACCGGACTTCATAAACTTGGCAAAGAAGCTGGGACCGTCGGTGGTGAACGTTTCGACCACTACGGTTCGCGGCGCGGAGGGGAATGCGCCTGGGCCCTTTGGAGATAATGATCCGGCGGAAGAGTTTTGGCAGCGATTCTTCGGCGGGCGGACGCCGCGCGGGCCGCAGCGCCAGAACGGTGTCGGATCGGGGTTCATCGTCGACGCCGACGGCACGATTTTGACTAATTATCATGTCGTTGACGGGGCACAGAAGCTTGCAGTCACATTGTCGGACGGCAAGAAGTATGATGCAAAAGTAATCGGCAGAGACCAGAAGAGCGACATTGCGGTGATCAAGATCGAAGCCGGCCGCAGCTTACCGGCAGCACCGTTGGGTGACTCCGACGGGCTCGAGGTCGGCGAGTGGGTCATGGCGATCGGCAATCCGTTCGGCCTCGATCATACGGTTACTTCCGGTATCGTCAGCGCTAAGGGGCGCAACATCGGCCAAGGGCCGTATGACAACTTCATTCAGACCGATGCTTCGATCAATCCCGGCAATTCCGGCGGGCCGCTGATCAATTTGCGCGGCGAGGTTGTCGGCATTAATTCCGCGATCTTCAGCCAATCCGGCGGCAACATCGGCATCGGTTTTGCCATCCCATCCAATGCAGTCAAAGAATTGTTGCCGCAGTTGCGCGACAAGGGCAAAGTCGTGCGCGGTTTCATCGGCGCGTCGGTGCAAAAGGTTAGCCCGGAGATCGCCGAATCTCTCGGCATCAATCCGGCGCGGGGAGCCCTAGTCGCCGACCTAGTCAAGGGTGGACCGGCGGAGCGCGCTGGCGTGAAAACCGGCGATGTGATTGTCGAGTTCGACCGTAGACCGATCAAAGACTCGGCCGACCTACCGCAGCAGGTAGCGCGGGTGACGCCAGGTTCGGCGGTGCAAGTCAAAGTGATTCGCGATGGCAAGGAGACCACATTGCCGCTCACCGTAGGCGAGATGAAGGAGACCGAAGTCGCCGCATCGACGCAGGAAGGCGAGCTCGGTTTGACGGTTCAACCGTTGACACCGCAACTGGCCGAAAATCTCGGTCTGGAACGAACGGAGGGACTGGTTATCTCGGCGGTGAAGTCGGGCAGCGCCGCCGAAGAAGCGGGCTTGCGCTCCGGCGACGTTATCGTCGAGCTCAATCGCCAACCGGTGAAAAATCTCGCCGACTACAATCGTGAGAT
This sequence comes from uncultured delta proteobacterium, assembly GCA_963816145.1. Classification (GTDB taxonomy): domain Bacteria; phylum Desulfobacterota; class Binatia; order UBA9968; family UBA9968; genus DP-20. The sequence continues at coordinate 511,215 of CAWFJP010000011.1, read as the reverse complement.
CGCCCGCAACGATAAAACGAAGTCCGTCTTGTTTTTGGTTCGCCGCGGTCAGAGCAGTTTGTTCCTGGCTTTGAAACGCTGACCAGCGACGGGTTGAGACCGCTCAGCTTGCCATGCCTCCCAAGCAACCTCCCGGCAGGTGAGCGGTCTTCAGTTTTTCCTTCCATGTTCCTTCGACAGCTACAGTGTTATTCCGATTCCTCGTTAGTTATATGGTCATTGCGAGACTGTTGACCGGTGGCTGCGCCGTCACGTTGACGCCTGCCACCCGCTCGAGCCGCCATGCCCTGCGCGATGAATTTGCGATTTCGTGGATTGAGCAGCCCGCGAGAATAGTCTAATATCCGCGCCGGAAACCGGATTAAGTTTCAAGCGAGGTATCTAAATGGCTCTGGGGTTTGCGACGATCAAACGTTTCAACGGGCATGTCGGTTTGTCCAAGTTATTCATTCAGTCATTGGCGCTGCTCACACTGACGTTGGTTCTTAACAACGCCGCATTCGCCGAGATTAATCCTTATCTCGCCCGACCCGGTGAGCGGCCCATAACCATCCGCATCGCGACTTGCGCTGTGTCTGGCGGGTTCGCGCATCTCTATACCGCGCTGGAAAATAATCTGTTCGACAAATACGGTTTCAAAATGGAGCATGTGTTTATTCGCGGCAGCGGTCCGGCACTGGCCGCGCTGATCGCCGACGAGATTCAATTTCTCTATTGCGCAGCCGATGCGACATTGCCGTCGCTTGCGGCCGGCATCGACGTTAAGTTGGTCGCCGCGCCGCTAGTGAAATTGCCGTACGTTTTGGTGACGCGCCAGGAGATTCGCCGCATGGAGGATCTCAAGGGTAAAGCGCTGGGGGTGGCGCGGGCCGGCGATCTGAGCGATCGCTTATCGCGCGCCATGGTCAAGCGTTTCAACGTTCCGGACGTGATCATGCGGCCCATCGGCGGCAGTCAGAACGAGCGCTACCAAGCGATGGTTGCCAACCTGGTGCAAGGCGTCGTCATCACACCGCCCATCGATGTGCGCGCCAAGAACGACGGCTACAACGTGCTGTACCGCCTGATCGACATGGACATTCCATTCATATACAGCTCGCTCCACGCGACTTCGCGCACGGTGCGCGACCGACCCGAAGTGGTCCAGCGCATGGTCGCGGCATTCGCCGAAGCGATCCACTACGTCGACAAGAACCCGGGCATAACTAAATCCGCCATCGCCAAAATCATGCGGACGAAAGACGAGGAAGCGTTACAGGTGTCGTACAATGTCTACACCAAAGACATTGTCGACCGGCGCATGATCGTGCCGGGTCAAGCCGTGAACGATTCGCTCGAGCTCTATCGTTCTTTGGGCACGCCGGTTAAACGTAGAGCCGAGGATATCTACGATAACAGCTTCGTCAACAATTTGGAGCGAAGCGGTTTTCAGAAGGAGCTGTGGGGCAGATAGGAGGGTAAGGAGTTAGGCGTGAGAGGCAAGGTGCACAACTGAGTCTCCCGTTCAGCCATTTCCGAGTTCCTGGCGAAGTGCCTGCTTGTCGTTGGTGTCGCGTTGCATTTCTGAATTGGTCTTGCCCAGGCGAATCCGTTTTTTTACTGAGCTGTGGACGCGACTATTCCAACATGGGCGGCCGGCATCGGCGGCAAGCTAGTGGCAGCGCCGCTGGTGAAATTGCCTTACGTCAAGGTCTCGCCAAAGGGTTCCGGCGGCATTAGGATCTGCCCGGCAACCGGTCTTTCGACCGCAAAATTCTCTAACGGTTCGTTCAAGTCGGCTCCGGGAAGATTTTTCCCTCTGGTCGAAATGACGAGTAGGTGTTCAGTTCGCAGCTTGTCTTAATAAACTTGTTTTGTTAGTGCTGCGACTGATTCAAATTCCAATATCTGAAAGGTGTGGGTAATGAAAACTCTTATCCAAGGTGGCTGGGTGGTCGGCTTCGACGGCAAAGAACACGAAATCATCAAAGATGGCGTCGTGGTGTACGGCGGCGACCATGTCGAATTTGTTGGTAAGGAATATGCGCAGCCGGTCGACAAGAAGATCGATGCCAAAGGCTGCTTGGTCTCGCCCGGTTTCATCGACACTCACTTTCACTCCGGCATCAACGCCAGCGACTACATTCTCGCCGACTCGACCAAGACCGACTTCTTTGCGTCGAACTACCTCGCTCATGGCGGGCCAACCCGCCAAGGCGCGCACTCGGCACACCTAAAAGACGTCGACATCGGCCAACGTTTTTCGATCATCCATGTGCTCAAGAGCGGTGTGACAACGACGTTCGACATCGGTGGCGCCGGCGGCGATCCGTCGCGTTACGTCGACATGATCGATCAGGTCGGCATTCGTTGCGTCGCCGGGCCGAGCTACAAGAATGTTTCCTTCTTCCACGATAAAGAAGGCCGGCTGGAATATGACTGGGACGACGAGCGCGGCAGCAAGGGGTTAAAAAGCGCCGTCGAGTTCGCCAAGAAATACAATGGCGTTTGCAGCGGCCGCATGACCGCGATGTTGTTCCCCGGCCATGTCGACTCCTGCACGCCGGAGTTGTTGCAGGACACAAAGAAGGCCGCCAAAGATGCCGGTGTCGGCATTCAAATCCACGCGACGATCAACCTGTTCGAGTTCCACACGGTCATGGCGCGCGAACGCTGCACGCCTATCGAGCTGTTGAAGAAAATAGGATTTCTATCGCCGGACGTCTCGTTATCGCATTGTATTTTTGTCAGCGGCCATAGTTGGCTCGCTTATCCCTATGGCGACGATCTTAAAATCATCGCCGATTCCGGCGCGTCGGTGGCCTACAGTCCGCTCAAATATTTGAAGTTGGGTATTCTCATGGAATCCTTCGACCGCTACCGCCAGGCCGGCATCAACATGGGCATCGGCACCGACACATTCCCGAAAGATATTCTCTCCGACATGCGCTACGCCGGCATCGCGTCGCGCATCGCCGACAAGAGTTTTCTCGCCGGCCATCCGCGCGATGTTTTCAATTCGATTACCCTCGGCGGCGCCAAGATGCTCGGCCGCGACGATATCGGTAGGCTAGCGGAAGGCGCCAAAGCCGACATCGCCATCGTCAATCTGCGCGACATCGCCTTCGGCGCGGTGCACGATCCGATTAGGTCGCTAATGGAAACCGCCGTTAGCCGGGATGTGCGCACGGTCATCGTCGACGGGGAAATTCTGGTCGATAACCATAGATTCTTGCGCCTTGACGAACAGGAGTTGTTAGAGAAAGTCCAAGCCAAAGGCGAACAAGTCTGGGACAGCGTCGCCAAATGGCACTGGACTGGCAAACCGATCGACGAAGTCGTGCCGCTGAGTTTTCGGATGAGGTAGCCTTCGGCGTGGTTGAGCTGGCAGTGAGTCTAGTACTTGCGCATAAATCTTAGGCGTCATTAACGACTGCAGTCATCTTCATGCTTTAAATGATCGCTCGCAGCTTCGTCGTTAGACCTTGAATCTCCTCAAACCCCTTCTGCCAAAACTCCGGCTGGTGAATGTCGACTCCGAGCGGTTTCAGCAACGCGTCGGGTGTGTCCGAGCCGCCGGCTTCGAGGAGCGCGATGTATTTGGGCACGAAGCTTTTGCCCTCGTCCTTGTACATTCGGTACAGGGCCAGCACTAAGAGCTGGCCGAAGACGTAGCTGTAGCAGTAGAAGCGCGAGTGGATGAAGTGGGGAATGTAGCTCCAGCCCCAGCGGTAACTTTCGGGCATGGTGACCGCGTCGCCGTAGTACTTGCCGTTGGCTTCGAGCCAGAGTTTTCCGAGAGCGTCGGGCGTTAGCCGTTTTTCTTGTCTGGCCGAGAACGCCAGCTCCTCGAAACGCGTCAAGACATTTTGCCGGAACACGGTGGCGAAGATGTCTTCGATCTTGCCGGCCAACAGCGCGATTTGCACTTCGCGATCGGATTGCTGGTCGAGTAAGTGGTCGAAGACCAGCATCTCGCCGAACACCGACGCGGTCTCAGCGGTGGTGAGCGGCGTGTCGTAATTGAAATAATTCTGCTTGCGGCTCAGACAGCCGTGCAAGCCGTGACCGAGTTCGTGGGCGACGGTCATGACGTCGCGCAGGTTGTCGTCGTAATTGCACAGAACGTAGGGATGGAGCTTTGGCGATGGCGAAGCGCAGAATGCGCCGCCGCGTTTGCCTTTGCGGATTTCCGCGTCGATCCAATTCTTGGCGAAGAATTCTCCGGCGAGAGCGCGAAATTTCGGGTCGAAAGCTGCGAAGGCGTCAAGGATCACCTCCTGTGCTTTGGCGTAGGGAAAAGGCCGGACTTCTTTACCGACGGGCGCGTATTGGTCGTAAAGCGCAAGCTGGGGCAATTCGAGCAGTTTAGCTTTCAAGCGAAAGTAGTCGTGGGCGAGAGGATAATTCTTCTCGGCTACCTCCATCATGGTTTTCACGGCGGTGCCGTCGATTTCGTTGGATAGATGGCGTTGCGCCATCGGGTGCGGATAGCTGCGTAAGCGGTCGACCGTGAGATTATCTTGAATCAAAGTATCGTAGATGAAGGTCAGCACCTGGCCATGTTGCGATAGTTCTTGATAGACCGTCTCCATGGCTTGTTGGCGCAGGTTACGATCGGGTTCATGAAAGAGCGAGAGGATCTGGCTCAAGTTCAACTCTTCGGTCTTGCTGTCCCTTTCCAGTTTGAAAACCAGTGACGAGGTGATTTCTGAAAAGAGCCGGCCGAAGGCGTTGCGGCCGGTGTTGTCTCTTTCGTTCAGCAGTTTTTCTTCCAGCTCGGAGAGCGTGTGCCGGCGATAGCGGCGCAGGCTGGTGAGATAATGCGTGTAAGCTTTAAGCTGCTCGCCCTTGATCAATTTGTCGGCGATGTCGTCGTCGACCTTGAGCCAGGCCAGTTCGAAGAACAGGAGCAGGTTTCTGATCTCGGTGCTGCGCTGTTCGACCCGCTGGTCCAAGTCTTGGTACTCGGGCTTGGCGGTGTCGGCGGCGTAAAGCAGGCCGGCGTAGCTGCCGACCCGGCTGAGGGCCTCGAAGATCTTTGCCAATTCTTCCAAGGCCGCGTGCAGGGTGGCGGCGCTTAGGGTTGCGGGGTTCTCCAACGTTGCCCGATAGCGCCCGGCGAACTTTTCCGCGCTGGTGCGGCAATTATTCAGGGTCGATTCTATTTTTCCGTCGTCATGGGCGGCAAAAAGGTCGCTTAAGTCCCAGCGGATGCCCGCCGCGCTATTATTAGCCATGGTGCAGTCCTTTCGATTAAACCTGTTTCGCCTATTTCACGGTGAAACCGGCCGGAGTCAAGTTGCGACTTGGCTATTTCAGTGTATATGATAGCCGGAATTTTTCGTTAAGGAGATTGAAAGGGGTATTTTCATGGCCGAATTAACTGAATTCAAAAAGAAGCTGGCGATGTCGTCGCGCATGCTGTTTAATTCCGGACTGGTCGATTACAGTGGCCACATCAGCGTGCGCATTCCCGGCTCCGATCATTTGTTGATCTTGCCGCACCCGGTGAGCCGGGCAATCGTCAAACCGGACGACATGGTAGTCACCGACTTCGAAGGCAAGGTGATCGAAGGCAAGTACAAAGCGCCGTCGGAAGTGTATATGCATGCGCGCGCGTATAAAGCGCGGGGCGACATCCAGAGTGTGGCGCACCTGCACAATCACATGGTGGCGACCCTCAGTATGGTCGACAAGCCATTTTATCCGGCGTCCTCCAATCCTGGCGCATTCTTCGGTCCCGGTGCCCTGCCGAAGTACATGGACCCGGCGCTGATCCACACCATTGAACAAGGCGATGCCGTGGCCAAGTCGCTTGGCAATGCCGATGCCGTAATGCTGCGCGGCCATGGTTCGATGGTGGTCGCTCAGTCCATCGAATGGGTCTTTGCCGCTTGCGTCGATCTCGAAGAGGCGGCGGCGCGTTTCTATAAGGCTGCGCTGCTAGGACCGGTGCTGGTCTATAACGAAGACGAAACCCAAAGAGTCATGAAGGGGCGACGCAAAGACTCGGTGGTGCAAAAGGTTTGGGACCACAACGTCGCCAAAACCAAACTGGCAGGGCTTATGGACGGTATTTAAGGGCAACTCACCGGTTCGGTCGTTACCCACCATCCCGCCGGCGTCGGCCCACCATCGAATCGAGCCGCCGAGACCGGCGTTTTGCCGCCACTTTCGATATTCTGGTACGCTGGTTCTATTTGACCGGCTCCCCAGCCCATTGGGGTTTTTTTCTTGCTCGCCACTACCGCCTGTGTTATAGAATCCGATTCAAAGTAATAAGGAGTGCGTTCAGTAATGTACGATGATTTTCTAGCAAGGATTTTAGAACCAGACATTTTTCTGCCATCGCAGTTCTACGGCAATGGCGCATTATCGCGCAAGCTGGAGGGCGAAAAGCGGCTGATGATCGCTATCTTAAAAGACGCGGTGGAGTGCTTGGAGAAGCACCGCGGCTCTCGCAGCAGTGCCGGCAAGATGAGCTATCAAAGCGCCATTGAATGGGTCGAAGATACCGATACCGAGTGGTTGTATTCATTTAGCAGTATTTGCGATTTGTTGGGTTTCGATCCCAATTATTTACGCGAGCAGCTGCTCAAGCGGGAAAACCGTTATATCAAGCCGATACCGACGAGAAATCTGTCTTTGGCGTCGATGAGCGGGTGCGCGACCCTTTAAGCTTAGCGTTTACGATCGCGTAAGGTTTTCAACTCTTCTTTGATTACCTGCCCGCGCGGCGAGTCTTCGCCGACGATTTTCAGAGCTCGTTCGAAGTCCGCGATGGCTCGCTCATCTTCATCTTGTAGCAGGTTCGTCCTGCCCAGGTAGTAATAGCCATCCGCGAGCCGGTCGAGCTTGCCGTAGACCTGACCCAAGCGATATACCGGCTTGTCCCATAGCGGCGCCAGGTTTTGGGCGTTCAAATAGGCTCCGGCGGCGTTCCGTAAATCGCCGATCTTTTCGAGGAATTCACCCAAATAAAAGTAATTCAGAGGCTCATTTGGCTCGAGCGCGATGGCCCGGTTGAAGGCTTTGTGAGCCGACTCATAATCGCCGGTTTGGCCCGATAGGCGGCCGATCTCGCGCAGCAGACCGACATGGTCGGGGCGTAGCCGCCATGATTTCTCGTAATTCTTCTGGGCGGGAGCGAGTAAGCCGAGCTGGAACTGTGCAAAGCCAAGCAGGTGAAGGAGCGCTGGATTGTTGGGATCATTTTGTACCAACTTCTCGTAGTCAGTGACCACAGTTTTACGATTGGGCCGTTCCATGCGGATGAGGATTTGGACCTTCTTTAGGTCTTCGTTATCTTCCTGTTGCGGTTTAGTGGAGGAAGCAGAAAATAGCTCCCGGTCTTTTGGGGCTAAAGATTTGACAACCAACTCGGCGTTGGCCAACCGCTCAGGAGTGAGTGGATGGCTCAGGATATAGGCCGGAACGTCAATCGGATTGAGCTGCCGTTCTTGGTCCATGGTTTTCAAAAATGCCAATGTCCCGCGTGGGTCAAAGCCTGCGGCGGCCATGTAACGGGTGCCCAAAGTATCCGATTCCATTTCCAATTGACGGCTGTAGGCGGCTTGGCGGGTGGCGGCAACGGCTTGGCCGACAATGCCTGCGGCCTGGCCACCGGAACCGCTGCTACGCGCCAACATCACGGAAGCCAGCAAGCTCAACACCGATATCGCATCCGGTCCCGAGGAGCGTGCCATATGGTGCCCTTTGATGTGGACGATTTCGTGGCCGAGCACGCCGGCCAGTTCATCTGTAGACTTCGCTCTTTCGATCAAACCGGTGAACAGGTAAATCGATCCGCCGGGGACGGCAAAGGCGTTTAATTGGTCTTCTTCGACGACAAAGAACCGATACTCATAAGATAGCGGACCGGTGGCGGCGAGTATCCGCCGGCCGATACGATCGACGTAACGTTCGACTTCCGGCTGATTGATAAACTTGAACTGCTTTTTGGCCTCGCGGCGGAACTCGCGGCTAATTCTAACTTCTTCGTCTTCGGTCGGCGGGGTGACGGACGGGAGCATCGGCGCTACGGAGCGACAGGCCGCGCAAAGTGAAACGATCAAAAATATCGATACGCAGCATGCGGGCAACCGACGGACCCAGCGCGACTTTATCATTCACAGAGTATAGAGAGCAGGTTGCGCCGGTTCAATACTCGTTCCGCCAGCTTGCGACGCTTGACGACCCTTGAGCAAGCCCCTATTCTCGGCGAGTTCTATTCAAGCCAGAGGAGCCGTCATGATTACCCGCTTCGAAGTTCCTGCCGACAAATTAGCGTGGCACTGCGATTTATCGTTTTTGCCTTTTACCTGCACGGCCGATATGACGCCACTGGAGGATTTTATCGGCCAGGATCGGGCGATTCGGGCGATCGAGTTCGGTCTTGGCGTCAACAAGCCGGGGTTCAATATTTTTGTCACCGGCCTGACCGGCACGGGCAAAACCAGTATCATCAAAGCGTTTCTCAAAAAGGTTACCAGCGCGACGGCGGCACTGGCCGATATGCCGATGCCCGAGGACTGGTGCTATGTCTATAATTTTAGCGATCCAGATCGGCCCCAAGCGCTGAAGATTCGCCGCGGCTTTGGGAAAGCGCTCAAGAGTGACATGGAGCAGTTGGTGCAAAATCTCCAGCGCGAGGCGAAAAAATTGTTCGAGAGCGATGATTTCGCGCATCAGCGCCAAGCGCTGATCGAACAGCTGCAAAAGAAACAGCAGGAAATGATGGAAGGCCTGATGGAACAGGCAAACCGCGCCGGCTTTGCCTTGCGCATGACGCCGTCGGGTATCATGTTGCTGCCGACCAAAGACGGCAAGCCGATGCAGGAGACGGATTATCTGGCGCTGGCTTCCGCGGAGAAAAAGCAGTTGGAAGAGCGCCGCAGCGAGATCGAGAAACAGGTCGAAGATACCCTGCGCGACGGCAAGAAGCTCGAGCGCGAGATCGCGCTAAGGCTCGAGACCGTTGAGACCGAAGCCGCGGATTATCTCGTGCGCAATCCACTGACCGAACTCAAGGCAAAGTATCAGGACTATCCCAGAGTGCTTGCCTACCTCGACGGCGTGCACGAACATATATTAAAAAATTTGCAGCGCTTCAAAGGCGAGGCGGCGGCACCGGCTGGTCCCATGCTCGGAATATCTTTCGGCGAACCGCCGGGGGATCCGTTTCTTCCCTACCGGGTCAACGTTTTTGTCGACAACAGCGATACCCAGGGGCCGCCGATTATCGTTGAGACCAACCCGACTTATCATAACCTGTTCGGAGTGATCGAAAAAAAACCGATTATGGGCGGGTACACTACCGACTTTACGCTGATCAAAGCCGGCTCCATCAGCAAAGCTAACGGCGGTTACCTGGTGCTTTACGACCGCGAAGTTCTCGCCAATGCCGGCTGCTGGGAAGCGCTGCAACGTGTCATAAAGAATCGCGAATTGCGCATTGAAGAGCCTGGCACCTTCTTTGGCTTTGTACCACCTCAAGGACTGCGGCCGGAACCGATTCCGACCGATACCAAAGTGATCATGATCGGCGACCCGAGTCTCTATCGCGCACTCGCAACCGCCGATCCCGATTTTCGTGAGACCTTCAAGGTCAAAGCCGACTTTAATTTTGAAGTGGACCGCACTCAAGAAAATCTTACGGCGTTCGCCTGTTTCATCAGCGACTATTGTAAACGGGAGCGGATCCGCCACTTCAACACCGACGGCGTTGCCCGAGTGATCGAGCAGTGCGCGCGCCAGGTTGAAGACCAGCATAAACTATCGACGCGGTTCAGCGACATGGTCGACCTCTTGATCGAGTCGGACTACTGGGCCGGCAAGGAAAACGCCGAATTGATCTCTGGCATGCATGTCGAACGCGCGCTGGTGGAAAAAACCTTTCGCCTCAATTTGATCGAAAAACGGCTGCAAGAGCTGATCGCCGAAGGCACCCTGCTGGTGGATGTGACTGGCGCGGCGGTTGGTCAAGTGAACGGCCTGGCGGTCTATCAAATGGGCGATTTTAGTTTCGGCAAACCGTCGCGCATTACAACCAAAACTTTCATGGGGCGCGGCGGTCTGGTCAACATCGAGCGTGAATCGAAATTGAGCGGCAAGAGCCATGACAAGGGCGTGCTGATTCTCGGCGGTTACCTGGGCGGGAAGTTCGCGCAGCAAAGTCCACTATCGCTGTCCAGCACGATCTGCTTCGAGCAGTCGTACGATGGCGTTGACGGCGACAGTGCGTCGTCGACCGAACTCTATGCGATTCTTTCGAGCCTATCCGAAGTGCCAATCCAGCAAGGGATTGCTGTGACCGGTTCGGTCAATCAAAACGGCGAGGTGCAGGCGATCGGCGGCGTTAATTTTAAAATCGAAGGTCACTTCGATATCTGCCGCTTGAAAGGACTGACCGGCGAACAGGGAGTGATGATTCCGCACACCAACGTTCGCAATCTAATGCTCCGTCCCGATGTCGTCGAAGCGGTCAAGGCCGGTAAATTTCATATTTACTCGGTGGGTTCCATCGACGAAGGCATCGAAGTGCTTACCGGTGTCGCGGCCGGCGCGCTTCAAGCCGACGGCAAGTATCCGGACGGTTCGATCAACCACCTCGTGCAAAAGAAACTTCAGCACTTTACCGAGCTACAGAAGAAAGTGACGGCGGCAGATCAAAAAACCGCAGAGTCGAATAACGAGTGAAATCGGGCTACCCTTCGCGGGGCTTGGTTGATTCGGGCTTGACGCCGAGCGGTACGGTCAAGAGTATCGATTTGCCTTTGCGCATTATTGATAGCTGAACCATACGTCCCGCTTCCAGACCGCCGACCATGCGCGCCACATCGCGCGGGCTGTCGACCGGACTGTCGTTGACCGCTAGGATGACGTCTTGCTTCTGCACGCCGACGCGCGCCGCGGGCTGCCCTGGTAAGACCGAACTCACGACCACGCCTTTGGCGGGATAGATTCCCAGCAACTTGGCTTGGGTGAGAGAAATGTCTGACATCTGGACGCCGAGCCAGCCCCAGGCGAACTTTTCGCCTTTGACCAAGCGCGGCAGGATTTTTTTGATTAAATTAATCGGCGTGGCGAAACCGAGATTGCCGCGTTCGGAAGCCATGGTGATCATGCCGACGACATGCCCCTGGCTATTTAACAGCGGACCGCCGCTGACGCCGGGATAGGCGCCGGCATCGGTCTGAATGAAATCGTAGGCTGCCGAGTCGGGATAAGTTTTACCGGCGCGGCTGATGATGCCCAGGCTCATCGAACTCTCACGGCCAAACGGGTAGCTGAACACCACGGCCAAGTCGCCGACTTGAATGCGGTCGGAATCGCCGAGCGAGAGCACGGTCGCGGCCGGTTCGCTTTGGACCTTCAAAAGCGCTAGATCGAGCTGACTGTCGGCGACTACCAATCGCGCCGCCAGACGTTGGCCTTCCGCGGTGCGGACTTCGATCTCTCTGGCTTTGTCGATGACATGTTGGGCGGTCAAGATGTAGCCTTCCGGATCGATGAAAAAGCCCGAGCCGCGACTACTTTGGGTTTGGCTATTCGCCAGACCGTTGACGCGAATCTGGACGATGGCCGGGCGGGAATCGGTCGCCAGCTGAACAAAGGCGCGATTGAGTCGGTCGAGTTCGGTTTCCTTGGTTGACGGCTGGGCTTCGCGCCAGTTGACCAGCGAAGATTTGTCGAGCTTGGCTTCAGCGCGCAGCGCGGCTGGAAAGAACAGCGAAACCACTAACAACGAAATGATTAGGCACGGCACGATTGCACCCTGACCAGCATCTGAGTGAAAAACTCTTTATCGAAAACCTTTGGCGATCACAAGCGCCGCGGCCGATTGAATTACGCACGGCGCCAGGGCATATGCTATTGTTCGAGTATGGACGGCCTCGCCAACAAAACTGTTTTAGTCACCGGTGGCAGTAGCGGCATCGGTGCGGCGATCGCAGGTGAGTTCGCATTGCGGGGCTGCCGCGTTGCCATCACCGCCCGCGATCTTGAGAGACTCGGGACAGCGGCGGACAAGATGGCTCAAAATGGCGCACAGGTACGGGCAATAGCTTGTGACGTTACGCGCCGAGAGCAAGTGCGGCGGCTGCGGGATTCTATTCGAGAGCTCTGGGGTGACGTGCAGATCTTGGTCAACAACGCCGGCATCGCCCGCGCTGTCAGTTTTGCCGATATGTCCGATGAAACCTGGGATCAAACCTTGGACACCAATCTCACCGGCGCCTACAATTGCTGCAAAGTGTTCTTGCCGGCGATGGTCGAAGCTAAATGGGGCCGCATTATCAATATCGCGTCGACCACCGCCAAAGTCGGTTACAGTCATGTGACCGCGTATACGGCTTCGAAGCATGGGCTGCTCGGCTTGACACGATCTTTGGCCCTGGAAACCGGGCGGTTCGGCGTCACCGTGAATGCGATTTGTCCCGGCTATATCGACGATGAGCGCACGCGCGACAATGCCCGCATCATGGCCGACAAGACCGGCAAGAGTGTTGATGACATTCTCAAAGCGTTCGCGTCCAGCGCGCCGCAGAAGCGATTGATCGAAGCCGAAGAAGTCGCTTCGCTGGCATGTTTAATCGCGGCGCCGGAAATGAGCGGCATGACCGGTCAGGCGATCAATGTCGACGGCGGCGCGGTGATGGTGTGAACGGAATTACGCGATGGGGTATTGGAGTGGTGGGGGGATGGCGTGGAAACTGTCACCGCGCTATTACTCCATTCGGCAGGTAGAGATGAATCGATGACTCACATTTCATTTATGGATCTGGTGGGAGCCTTGGATTTGGGCTCACAGGAGCTGGCGTCCTTGACGCAGATGCCAGATTTCACAGAGGATGATCGCGCGTTTGTCGAGAAGCGGTCGGTGAAATTCAATCGGTCCTGAGTCCATATCCGTCATGTTGCCTTTCTTCACTCACGATCATGCCAGTTTGCAGGGGCAGGTCCGGAAGTGGGCGGAAAAGAATTTGTTCGCCGGTGCCGATCGCGAAAGTGATCTTGAGCAGCGCGCCCGACGTTTGGTTCAGCAATTCGGCGCTGCAGGATTTTTGAAACATGTCGTGCCGCGTCAGTTCGGTGGCGTTGGCGACCAAGTGGAGGCGCGCGTTCTGTGCATTCTGCGCGAGGAGTTGGCGCGTGGCGATGCGCTCGCCGATACCATGTTCGCGCTACAGGCGCTGGGCAGTTATCCAATCACGCTAGCGGGAGATGACGAACAGAAGCGTCGCTATCTGCCGAAGGTCGCCAGCGGCGACGCGATTGCAGCTTTCGCGATCACCGAGCCGGAGGCTGGTTCCGACGTCGCTTCATTAAAAACGACCGCGCTGCGCCAGGCTGACCAATTTCTATTGAGCGGTACCAAGCGGTTCATTTCCAATGCGGGCATCGCGGACTTCTACGTTGTCTTCGCGTCGACGGCGCCAGAGAAAAAGGCTAAGGGGGTGAGCGCTTTCATCATCGACGGGAGCCTTCATGGCTTGGCGGTTAAGGAAAAAACTCAAGTGCTGTCGCCACACCCAATCGGTGTACTCGAATTCGCCGGCTCCATTGTGTCTGAAGCCAAGTTAATCGGTGCTGAGGGCGACGGATTGAAGCTCGCGTTAGAGACTCTCGATCTTTTACGCTGTAGCGTCGGTGCGGCTGCCGTTGGCTTTGCCCAAAGAGCGTTAGAGGAAGCGATTCGTTACAGCAAGAGGCGCCAGCAATTCGGCAGACCTATTGCTGAGTTCCAGGGAATTGAATTCAAGCTCGCCGAGATGGCCACTGAGTTAGAAGCTGCGCGGCTGTTGGTTTACCAAGCAGCCTGGGCGCATGACTGTGGCAACGCGGATACCAAACTGAAATCGTCGATGGCGAAACTCTACGCCACCGAAGCGGCGCAGCGCATTGTCGATCAAGCCCTGCAAATTCACGGCGGTAACGGCCTAGTTGCCGGCAGCATCATGGAGCGCCTCTATCGCGACGTGCGGGCGCTCAGGATTTACGAGGGCACGTCGGAGATTCAAAAGATTATCATCGCGCGGGAATTGCTGAAAATGGCGTGAGGCGTGAGGTCTGAGGCAAGAGGAAAACCATTTCTCGTCATTTCGTTTCTTATTCACGCCTTTCGCCTCATGCCTCATGCCTATTCCCAAGGAGGTTCAATGGATTTTGATTTGTCAGACGAGTTAATCGCCGTGCGTGACTTGGCGCGGGAGTTCGCCGAGAAGGAAATCGCGCCGACCGCCGCGAAGGATGATAAGGAAAAAACTTTTCGCGGCGATCTGGTCAAGAAAATGGGCGAGCTAGGATTCTATGGCTCGGTGATACCTGAGACTTATGGCGGTAACGGACTGGGGTTTCTGGCGATGGTGCTAATCACGGAAGAAGTCGCACGGGTGCATAGCGCGATGCGCGTCGCCATCAATATGCAGATCGGTCCGGCGTTGACGTTGCTGCAATTCGGCACTGAGGAACAGAAACAGAAATTTATTCCAGGTTTAGTTTCCGGAGAAACCATCGGCTGCTTTGCGATCACCGAGGCGGATGCCGGCTCTGATGTCGCGGCGATGCGCACTACGGCGACCAAAAAAGGCGATGACTACTTCCTCAACGGCGGCAAGATCTGGATTTCTAATGGTCCGGTAACTAATGGCGGGCTCGTCTACGCGTACACGGACCGGGCGCAAAAACACCGCGGCATGAGCGCTTTCTATACGGATTGGAACGAGCCCGGTCTGACGCGCAAGTCGTTAGATGCAATGGGTGCGCATTGTTCGCCGCTGGGCGAGCTGACTCTTGATAACTTCCGCATTCCTGTAGCGAATCGGCTTGGCAATGAAGGCGATGGTTTTAAAATCTGTATGTGGCAGTTGGGCCAAACAAGACTCAACTGCGCCGCGGGTGCATTGGGTGTAGCGCGCGCCGCCAAAGAGGCTGCGGTGAATTACTGCAATCAACGCAGTCAATTCGGACAAAAAATCGGCGAGTTCCAGATGAATCAAGATATGATCGCGCAAATGATCGCCCACGAAGAAGCGGCGCGTCTATTGGTTTATCGAGCCGCTTGGCTCGCGGACCAAAACAAGCCTAACAATTTAGAAACCTCCATCGGCAAATACACTGCGGCCGAAGCCGCGAATTATGCAGCCGACGCGGCAATGAAAATCCTCGGCGCTTACGGCTACTCCACCGAGTTCCCGGTCGAGCGCTACTACCGCGACGCCAAGTCGTACCAGATCGTCGAAGGGTCGTCGAACGTGCAGAAAATGATCATCGCCCAGGACGCGCTGGGCTATCGCAAGGCGAATCGGTGAGTTTACGGTTGATCGAGGATGCGCTGGATAAGTTCCATGTTTAAGCTCGAGCGCACATGAGCGGCGAGTCGGTCATACTGTTCATCGGCGGAAAATTGCAGAGTGCTTTCTGCCAACCTCTGGCCTTTTCTTTCGGCGAGTTCAAGCAATATCGCGCGGCGCAAGGCGTCGTTATGAAAAAGGCCGTGGATGTAGGTGCCAATGACGTTACCGTCGGCGCTGAGGATTCCGTCTCCGTCGGAGCAGACTTGCTGGGAGCGTCGCTCGATGAGAAATGGGTGTGACTGTCCCTGCCCTTCAGTTTGTCCCATGTGAATTTCATAACCGGAAATTTCCACGTTCTTTGCTTTGGCGAGCAGCCCGAAACCTGCCAATGTGCGCGCTTTAACCTGATGGGTCGATTTTATTGCCAAAAAGCGTGTGGTCGTCGGCAAAAGTCTCATTCCGGCCGTCAGCGTGTTCGTCGATTCGATCAGGTCCGGATCGTAGATGGCGGTGCCGAGCATTTGGTATCCGCCGCAAATGCCGATGATCGGAATGCCGTCTGCAACTGCGCCTTTAATTTCTTGTTCGCGGCCGCTGCTGCGGAGATAATCGAGATCGGCCACGGTGGTTTTGCTTCCCGGGAGAATGATCAAATCAGGTTGGCCAAGCATGTCGCCGGCTTCAATGTAACGCAGCCGAACACGGGGTTCTCGTGCAAAAGGATCGAAGTCATCGAAGTTGGCAATATGCGGCAGGGCAATGACGGCGATATCGAGATCGAAGTCTCGGCGATGTTTCATCTCTTGGCGCTTCTCAAGCGCGAGGGAATCTTCTTCGGCGATGTGAATATCGTGGTAGTAGGGAACTACGCCCGCGACCGGTATCCCGGTGCGCGCTTCAAGCCAATCCAATCCCGGCTTGAGCAATGAGACGTCACCGCGAAATTTGTTGACGATGAACGCCTTGACTCGCTCCTTCTCCCGCGCTTCAAGAAGTTCCATGGTGCCCACGAGCGCTGCAAATATCCCGCCGCGGTCGATGTCAGCGGCTAGTAACACCGGCGCGTTGCAGTAAAGCGCGACTTTCATGTTCACCAGATCGCGATCCTTGAGATTGATCTCCGCGGGACTGCCGGCGCCTTCGATGACGACGACATCGTAAGTGCAGCGCAGCCGGTCGATGGATTCCGTAATCGCGCTCCAGAGCTCGGTTTTGAGTTGGGAAAAGTGCGCGGCGTTGATGCGCGTCAACGGTCTGCCGCGGACGATGATTTGCGCGTGATGATCGCTCTCTGGCTTTAGCAGAACCGGGTTCATCTCGACCGTCGGCGCGATGCCCGCCGCCTCGGCTTGGACAACCTGGGCGCGTCCGATTTCCTCGCCAGCCGCGGTGACGAATGAATTGAGCGACATGTTTTGCGCCTTGAACGGCGCGACTCGCAGTCCCTGCTGCTTGAAAATCCGGCACAACGCTGTCACTAGAACGCTTTTCCCGACCGATGAACCGGTGCCTTGGACCATGAGTGTTTTGGCGCGCATTGTTTCGCAGATTTCACTTAAGAAACGGCCGGCGCGGCACGAAATAGCGCGGCTCCGAGCCGTCGCCGCTGATTGGTTTCATGGCGACGTCGAGCAGTTCTTTGATACTGGCTTCGTTGATAACTTCGGCGATCGGGCCGAAGCCGCGCAGGATGCCGCCGCTCAGCAACAGCGCTTTGTCGGCGAACAGCGAAACCAAATTCATGTCGTGGAGGACGGTAATGACGGTGATTCCGTCTTCAATGCATAACCGTTTCAATGCCGAGAGGATTTGCAATTGAAAATTGAGATCGAGGTGGAGTGTCGGTTCGTCGAGGAGTAAGACTTGAGCCGATTGCGCCAGGGCGCGGGCGATCAAGACTTTCTGCCTCTCACCGCCGCTCAGCGAGTTGAACTGCCGGTTACACAGCTCCGTCGCCGCGGCTCGTTCCAGTGCGATCACTATGGCCAGCTTGTCTGCCGAAGATTCTCTGCCGCGCGCGCCGTGGGGATAGCGTCCGAGTGCGACCAGCTCACGCACCGTCAGGGGAAAACTCAAAGCCGGCTGCTGTGAGACATAGGCGATGGTCTTTGCGCGCATTCGAGGTGGATACGACGTTAGGGGCAGGCCGAGCAAAGTAACTTCGCCGCAGCTCGGCGCTAGCAGACCGAGCATGATTTTCAGCAGGGTGGTTTTCCCCGAGCCGTTGGGGCCGATGAGAGCAATAAGTTCGCCCGCGGCTACGGAAAAGGAAATCTCCTTCAGCAGTCGGCCGGCGTTGTAACTGAAAGAGATGCTGTGAACCTCGAGTGCGCTCGTCGCTGTCATTGCCTTAACCCAAGTCGCCGGTCTCGTTGCGGATCAGGTAGAGAAAGATCGGCACTCCGACCAGCGAAGTCACGATGCCGACGGGGAGTTCCGCCGGCGCCATGACGGTGCGCGCCGCGGCGTCGCAGAGCACGAGAAAAATTCCGCCGGAAATAAACGTCAACGGAAACAAAGTCCGATGGTCGGCGCCAAAGATCAAACGGATCATATGCGGCACGATCAAACCGACGAAACCGATCAAACCAGCCACCGATACCGATATGGAAGTCAGTAGAGCGGCGAGAATGGCGAAAGTGAGTTGCACGCGCCCGGTGCGAACACCGCTGCTTTGCGCGGTCTCCTCGCCGAGCAGTAACACATTCAACTCGGGCGCGAAGTAGCAGGCAGCTAGCGCCGCCAGTGGGATGCAGCCGAGCGAGACCCAGGTGGTGTCCCAACTGGAACTGGAGAAGCCGCCAAGAAAGAAAAAAATCAGCGCTTTCAACTCTTCGCCGGCCATCAGCATGAAGATGGCGACGAGGGACGAGAGAAACAAGCCAACGCCCAAACCGGAGAGCAAGAGGCGAAAGACCGAAAATCCACCCTGGCGATGGCCAAAATAGAATACCAAAGCGAGGGCGGCCAACGATCCGGTGAAAGCAAAGACACTGACGGCGGCGAAACTAGCCAACGGCGAGGCGAGCTTGAAGACGATCGCCGCGGCTGCGCCCAATGACGCGCCGGACGAGACGCCAAGCAGATAACTGTCCGCGATGGGATTACGGAACAACCCTTGAAAAATTGCCCCGGCGAGGGCCAGTCCGCCACCAACCAAAAAAGCCGAGAGGACTCGCGGCAGACGCAGGTTGAACAAGATTTCTTTGTCTGTCGCGGACATTGCCAAGAGGGAGATGGGCACCGGTCCGATGCTCAAGCCGATCAGGATGACAACTAACACCGATACCGGGATGAGCCGATAGCTAAAGCGATTCACCTGTGCTCCAATCGCAACCGGTGCGCCGTTGCGGGGTTAGCGAAAAGGCAATTGTGCAGCTTTGCCAAGCCGTCGATGAACATGATGCTGCGGCGAATGTCCGGCTCATCGATAAAACAAAGATGGCCGTCGCGCACGCCGCGGATCGACGACCAGCCGGGACGCCGCGGCAGAGTCTTCACGAACGGCGCTTGCTCGGCGAGAAAAATCAGCACTTCTGGATTTCTCTGAATCAGCGATTCCAAACCGATCTGGCCCGAGTCGAACGACAGGTCGCCGAAAACATTGACGCCGCCGGCGGCGCTGACCAGCCAGTCGGTAAAGGATGCCCCGCCCACGGTGATCAACGGCTCGGTCCACATTTGCAGATACGCCCGCCTTTTTGGCTTGTTCTTGGTTTTACTTACTATCGCCTGAAAGCGTGGGCGCATCTCATCGATAAAAGTTCGCGCTTTCTGCTCTTGCCCGAGCAGCTCGCCCAAGAGCAAGAAGTCTTTCACCAGTCCGGCCATGTCGCGCGGCCACAGACTGATCACAGCAAAGCCCAGGTTTTTGAGCGGCACGGCGAAGCGCTGCTGGGTCGGCCCATTGGTGAGGATAAGATCCGGTTGGAGCTGGACGATCTTCTCCAAATTCGCATCGAAGCCGCCGCCGATGATGTCGATCTGCTTGCGCGCCATTCGTCTCGGCAATTCATCGGGGTAATAGTCATAGCGCGTGCCGCCGACTAACCGGTCGCAATCCAATAAACAGATCATCTCGGAATTTGTCGGTACCAGAGATACGACCCGGCGAATGTTAGGTCTTATTCCGACGTGAAAGCCGAGATCGTCGATGATGGTCCGTGTTTGCGCCATCGCGAGCGCGAGATGCCAGTCACCCGCACCTACTAGGAGAATGATAAGAAACGCGGTGGCTGCTCGAAAAGCTGTCGATGTCTTCATTTTCACAGAAAAGTCGGCAAATTGCCCGTCAGCCGACGCTAATATTTAAAGGATAATCCCGCGAACACATTAAATGTCGGCGCAGGCACGAAAAACGGCTGGTTGGTGATTATTCCCGAACTCGAATATTTGCGATCGGTCATATTGTTAAACACCAGCTGCGCGGTCCAATACTTCTGCTCGTAAGCGATTCTACTGTTCAGGACGAAATAGTCGGCAAGTTTCTTCCCTTGATTAGGTTCGTCGCCCAGCAGAAATTGATTGCTCACATAGTTGCCGAAGAGAGATAGTGTGAGATTGTCCAACGGATGAACGTTGACTCCAACTGATACCCGATGGCGCGGCACGAGCGGCACTTCATCGCCTTTTTTAACTTGGCCTGAAAATAACAGCACGTCGGTCTCGAAGGTGGCTTTGGTTGCGGTGTAGTTGAAGAAGGCGTCCAGCCATTTTTTGTAATGTCCCTTGAGGGATATCTCGACACCTTTGCGCAGGGTTCGGCTGATGTTTTCGTTTCTTCCAAAAAAATTAATCGGATCGGTTACGACGAAGAGGATTTCGTCTTTAACCGGCATGTAGAATAGAGCCAATGTGGCCTCCAACCAATCGGCCCATCTTCCTTTGGCGCCGATTTCAAAGTTGCGGCTGGTCATCGGCTGCAGGTTGGGATTAGAGCCGAATGGCCCCTGGGCGAAGAGTTCGCTGACGGTAGGAATGCGAATGCCTTCTGAATAACTGAAGGAGAAGCTGAGGTTATTGATCGGCGTGTAAACCAAACCAGCTTTGGGGTTGAAGCGATGATAGGTCTTGGCAGCACTAAGAGTTGGGACGAGCTTGTCGGTGAAATTCATGTTATCCCAATCGTAGCGGAAGCCCGCGTTGAGAACTAATGGCTCGAAAAGGGTGAGGCTATCGGTGAAATAGGCGCCGATCACATTCTCTTTGGTAAACTGTTTGGTCAAAAAATCGAAACTAGAAGAATTGCAGGATGTCAGCGGTTGATTGGCGCCGAAAAATCCACAATTGGTAATGTCGAACTGGTTGCGGGTGTATTCGAAACCTAAGGTGGCAAGATTTTTTCTCGCCAGAATCGATCCGTCGTGCGTCAGTTGGGCAATAGTGCCGCCGGAATCCAGCTGCGTCTGCAAAAGAGATTCGCTAGATTGTCCCTTCACAAAGCCTTCCTGATCGTTATTGCGATAAAATCCGTTCACTGCCAGAGAAAACCCCGCCGGCAATTTTTGCCGCACGTTGAGCGCGACCAAATTGAGGGCTGAGTCGGTAAAATCGCCTGGAGTGAAATTGGCCTTGGGGTCGACATGCAGCAGACTCAGGGGCAGAGCACCGGCCTGCTTCAAGTGATCCAAGACGTGAGTGTAACTCAAGGTTGCGTCGGTATCAGCGCCGAGACGATAGCCGAGTTTTCCCGACAGCCGGGTAATTCTTCCGCCGGTGGCGTCCCGATAGCCATCGGTCAACTCTCTCGACACGCCGAAATAGTAGTCTAAATTTCCAAACGGCAGGAGCCCGTCGGTGCTGAAGCCGTATTTTTGCCGGCTGAAACTACCGCCACCCATGCTGACGCTAACGCGCGGTGTTTCGGTTCGGCCGCGCTTGGTCGTAATGTTGATGACGCCTCCCAAAGCATTGCGGCCAAACACGGTCGCGGTCCCGGGAAGGACTTCGATGCGCTCGATGTCTTCGATCGGAATCAAGTCGAAGTTGATGGTGTTAAAATCGGGCTCGTTGATTCTTACGCCATCAACAACCACGACGGTTGTCGTAACCGGTTGGCCGTTAAAACCCCGCATGTCGAGCGTGGATTGGAAGTCATTGCCGACCTGATCATAGAGCACCATGCCGGTCTGATACTGCAGCGCTTCCTGGATGGTCTTGGCGCCAAGTGTTTTTATGTCGTCGGCAGTAATGACGATGACCTTGCCAGGAACCTGACTCGCCGGTTGCTCGACATCCTGTAGCCGGGTCGAGGTGACTACTATGGGCGGCAGCGAATCTTGGGTAATTCCCGACGCCGGCGCCCCCAACAAAAATAGTACGAATAAACCTCGTGCTCTCATGAAACCCTCCTTCTCCCGCGAAAGGGGAAACGTTGTGGCGGAGCGGACAGGTCTCCTGGCTTGAGCGTCGAACCTAATCGCTGCGTCTTCCCGTCCTTCGCCTTCGCTCAGGACAGTGACATGGGTGCAGCTTTCGTAGCTCTTACAGTTGCGGGGCAGCAGAGGCATTCTTTGAAAAACCTGAAGGGCGACGGATGAAATGCATCCTTCTGCCTTCGATTTTGCGACGTCACCTCTTTCCCTTAGCTCGCTCTGCGGTTGATAAGACTCGCTTCTCTGGCCTCCTTTGCTTCACTCATGGTTTGGCATTCGACAGTTGGAATTCGATCGGTACTTTGACCCAGATTTCGATGGGCTTGCCGCCGACGCGCGCCGGGACAAAGCGCCACTTCTTGATCGCTTCCGTTGCGGCTCGGTCGAGCAGGTCATGACCGGAGCTGGTGTTGATCTCGATCGCCTTAGCCTTACCTTCTTCATCGACGAGCACGCGCAAAAGCACCCGACCTTCTTTGCCCTCACGCCTAGCGCTATCCGGGTAATTAGGCTGCGGGGTTTCGCGGTAGCGCGCTTGAGTTAGCGCCGTTCCAGATGGTCCGTTTCCGTTACCTTGGCCTTTGCCGGAGCCGTTGCCATTCCCGGCGCCAATTCTTTCTGCGCCAAAATTGCTTCCGCCGCTTCCGTTGCCGCTTGCAATGCTTTCGCCCGTTTTGGTGGGAATGCCATCCGTCGAGTCTTCTGCGATCGCCGTTACACCCGTGGCAGGGACGCTCGACAGTTTCTCGGCAGGATGTTTCTCTTGCGCAACGGCAGTGGGGGTTGGTGTGGAATCGCCGCGGCGCTCGTTGAAAGGCGTCTTTTGGAAGTGCTTTGATGCAACTTGATTTATCGCGGAGTGCTCACCGCCGGAGCCCCCGCCCTGTTCGGTGGCGGATTCGAGCGGTAGGATCGTTACTGTGATGGGTTGATCGGTTGCGTGCCCATTGAGTGAAATGGGCACGAGGAGCACTGTCGCGTGGACAGCGAACGATAATAAAAAAAATAGTGCCAGCTTCATCCGAGCTCACTACTGGCCTCTGGAATATTGACGGGAAAGATCGCGAAACCTTTCTCTCTTCTCCGGAGAGGCCGGTCGAATTGCTCTAGGTAGGTCTCCTGGCTTAGGCTTGATTCTACTCGCCGCGCCTTCCCGTTCGGTTGGAACAGTGGCTATTTGCGGCTTTCGTCGCCGTCACAGTGGCGGGACCGCGCCGGATTTACACCGGTCTTCCCTTTGAACCTAGGGCTATGAATTAACCTAGCGGAAACTATAACGCAGCGATTGGGCTGTCAAGTGAGTCATCGAGGCGGTTAGAGAATCAACCAAAAGACAATTGGGATCGTCAGGACGGAGAGCGAAGTGCTGATGACCACGATGGACGCGGCGAGAGCGGGATCCTGGCGATATTTTTCGGTCAACACGAAATTGATCACCGCGGCTGGAAGCGCGCCGTAGAGCAATAACACTTGGCGGTTGACGCCGGTGGCGCCAATGGCCAACACCGCGATGTTGGCGACGGCGAAGCCGCCGAAAATACGCACGATGGCGCCGCCCAGCGCATGGCCCCATTGAAGAGAATCGACCTCGTGCAAGCGGTAGCCCAAGCTGATGAGCAT
Organism: uncultured delta proteobacterium; assembly: GCA_963816145.1. GTDB lineage: Bacteria > Desulfobacterota > Binatia > UBA9968 > UBA9968 > DP-20. Next base: position 487,943 of record CAWFJP010000011.1, on the reverse strand, counting down.
GATCGGGATGGTCGCTTGACCTAACATGGCGACCGGTTGGAGCAGGATTTCCGGCATTTTTACCTGGGCAAGATTGATCAGCAGACCGGCCACGGCGGCGTAGATCAGCGGCAAGCGAAAACTTTCGCGCCAATTGCCGCGGCCGTTCAGAATGTAAATGCCCAACGAATACTGCATAAACGTGATGATCACGAACATCAGCGTGGCGCGCTGCATGCCGGCTTGGCCAAACGCGAAAAACGCCAGCGGAATACCCATGTTGCCCGCGTTCATGAACAGCGCGGGTAAGGCGAAGCCGCGCGAGGTAAAACCGAACAAGGCGAAGTAGGCGCGGATCAGCAGACCGACGCCGGCGAAAATCACGACGATACCGGAGAACAGGATAAAAATATCGCCGGCAAACAGCGGTTTACTCGCGAGCGAGCTAAAAACCAGAGAAGGGGTGCCCAAGTAGACGATGATTTCGGTTACCGACGCCAAGCTGATTTTTTTCCAATGGGCAAAAATAAATCCGGCAATGATCAGCATGAAAACCGGGATGACCGGCGACAGGGGTTTGAAGATTTCCATAGTCGGGTCGGTGGCGCGCTATTTTCTCTAGAGAACCGCCATAAGCACGAGGGTCAGTGCTTCGCCGAGATCGGTGACCGCGCCAAGATTATTAAGCGTGAGGATCGCATGGCGGCGATGCAGCAAGGTGCGGCTCAACAGTGCCAGCAGCGACAAGGAAAGACCGATCCACAGCGCCTCGCGGCCGAGCAGGTAAGTCGCCAGGGTCAATGTCAAAAGCGTCGTCGCGCCGAGGTGCCACAGTTTAGTATGCTCGGCGATCAACCGCATGGTCTCGTCACAACGGTCGTGGTAACCGTAGAGCAACACTACTAAGGCCCAACGCGCCAGCGCCGGTGCGACAAAAATATTCGCAGCGACTTTGTCGTCCATGATGTCGATGGCGTGGATTTTTAGTAATGTGATGATCAGGATCGCAGCCAAACCGAAAACCTCGCCGGCACCATCGCGCGCCGCACTAGTTGGCTGACGCATGGAATCGAACGTAATCTTGGTTCCCGCCAACGGTATGGCGCCGGTGGCAACGATCAACAGCGCGATCACCACCACGCTGAGAATCTCCGAATCGACATGTAAGGCAAGAGCGTAATTGATCGCCGTCAAAACGACGCCGATAGCCAATCCAACCAACGGAAACCACAGCGGGGCGTTGCCAAACTTCGCAGGGTCGCTGGTGGGCACGCGCCAACGACCCAAAATCGTTAAGTATTTGAATGCTGTAAGGAGGCTTTGCACGGCCTCTGTTGTCGCTTAGTGGTCGAGGAGAGTCAACTGACCAAACGGGCGAAAACTAGCCAAATTGCGGCAAATTCCCAAAAGCCCGAAAAATTGTTAAATATTCCTTAAAATTCAATGACTTATGGCATCGCCGGCGCTTTACTTTCAGGCGCCATTCCGGTACTATTCCAGCTAGCTGAAATTCTGCCTAACTCCAGAATTTTTCTCACAAAATTTATAGTTTGACGATGGGTGAAAATGGCTGACGTAAAAAATCCACCAGATGCGGAATATGGCGCCGAAAACATCAAAATTTTGGAAGGCCTGGAAGCGGTGCGCAAACGTCCCGGCATGTATATCGGCGACACTAGCGAGCGCGGATTGCATCATCTTGTCTTCGAAGTTGTCGACAACTCCATCGATGAAGCGCTGGCCGGCCATTGCGATACCATTCAAGTCAAAATTCACATCGATAACAGCATCACGGTCATCGACAACGGGCGCGGTATTCCGGTCGATATCCACTCCACTGAAAAGATCTCCGCGGCCGAAGTGGTACTGACCAAACTTCATGCCGGCGGCAAATTCGACAAGAAGTCCTACAAAGTTTCCGGCGGGTTGCACGGCGTCGGCATATCCGTGGTCAACGCGCTGTCGGAAACTTTGGAAATCGAAATCAAGCGCGATGGCAAAGTCTACCAGCAAAGTTACCGGCGCGGCGATCCGCAGGCGCCTTTGAAGGAGGTCGGGAAATCGAAGGAGCGCGGCACGCAGGTGACCTTCAAGCCGGATTCCCAGATCTTTGAGGTGAGCGAGTTCAGTTTCGATATTTTGTCGCAGCGGCTGCGTGAGCTGGCCTTCCTCAATCGCGGCGTGAAGATTACCATCGAAGACGAGCGCACGCAGAAAAGCCATGAGTTCTTCTACGAAGGCGGCCTTTTGTCCTTCGTCGAGCATCTTAACCGCGCCAAGAGCGCGATTCACTCGAAGGTCGTTCACTGCGAGGGCGAGAAGGATGGTGTCGGTGTCGAGATCGCCATGCAATGGAACGATAGCTACGCCGAAAACGTATTTTCCTTCGCCAACAACATCAACACCGGCGAGGGCGGAACCCATCTGATCGGTTTTCGCTCGGCGCTTACGCGCTCGATCAACAACTATGCAGTAAGCAGCGGGCAACTCAAAAAAGACGACGAGAATCTCCAGGGCGACGATGTGCGTGAGGGGTTGACCGCGGTCATCAGCGTCAAAGTTCCCGAACCGCAGTTCGAAGGCCAGACCAAGACCAAGTTAGGCAACAGCGAAGTCAAAGGCATCGTCGAAGCGTTGGTCAACGAAAAGTTCGGCAATTACCTGAGTGAGCATCCCGCAGACGCGAAAAAGATCGTCGCCAAGGGCGTCGAAGCGGCGCGGGTGCGCGAAGCGACGCGCAAAGCCAAAGATCTGGCGCGGCGCAAGGGCGCGCTCGATTCCGGTTCTCTGCCCGGCAAGTTGGCGGACTGCCAAGAGCGTGATCCGGCGTTGAGCGAGCTTTATCTGGTCGAGGGCGATTCCGCCGGCGGTTCGGCGAAGCAGGGGCGCGATCGGCGCAATCAAGCGATCCTGCCGCTCAAGGGCAAGATTCTCAACGTCGAAAAGGCGCGCTTTGACAAGATGCTGTCGTCTCAAGAAATTCGCCTGATGATCACCGCCTTGGGCACCGGCGTCAAAGAGGACTACGATCAAGCCAAGCTGCGTTATCATTCGATTATCATCATGACCGACGCTGACGTCGACGGCTCGCATATTCGCACGCTGTTGCTAACGTTCTTCTACCGGCAGATGCCCGAGCTCGTTGAAAAGGGCTATCTCTTCATCGCACAACCGCCGTTGTACAAAATCAAGAAAGGCAAGCAGGAGCGCTATCTCAAAGACGAGGCAATGCTGGAGGATCACCTGATCGAACTCGGCACGGAAAACGTGCGGCTGCGCGCCGCGCAAAATGGCAATGGGAACGGTAACGGTTTGGCTGGCCAGCCTTTGCAAGGGTTCGTCAAGAAGGTCGCGCGTTGGGAAAAGTTGCTAACCTCCATCGGCCGTAAACGGAAAAACCGTACGGTGGTCGAAGCATTGTTGTTGGAAGACGGCTTCGGCGAAGAGATGTTAAAGGATCGCGAGGCGCTGCTTCGCCTGGAGAGTCGATTAGCGACTTACGTTGGGTTGACCGCTCCCGAGCAATCGCCGTTGTCTTGCGCTCTCGAAGAGGACCCGGAGCATAACGGCTTCAAGCTAATCGCCACCACGCGCGCCAATGGCACCGGTTATCAAACCATCGTCGATCGCGAGTTTTTGGCCAGCGCGGAATTCAGAGAGATTAAAAGACTGTTTGGTGAACTATCCAGCATCGGCATGCCGCCCTATTCGATCGAAGATGGCGACGCCAAAACGCAGCTCAAGTCGTTGGGCGCAATTCTTTCTTACGTCATGGAGGGCGGTAAGAAGGGACAGTATATCCAGCGCTACAAAGGACTGGGCGAAATGAATCCCGAACAGCTATGGGAGACCACCATGAATCCAGAGACCCGCGTGCTCTTGCAGGTGCGCATCGAGGACGCGGTGGAGGCCGACCAGATCTTCTCGACTCTGATGGGCGATGAAGTCGAGCCGCGCCGTAAATTCATCGAAGAGAACGCCCTGACCGTGCGAAATTTAGACATCTAATGCGCCGTTCGCAGTGTTCTAGACGCTGCACCGAGCAACCAATCACGCAGTAAATTAGCGAGCGATTCATGGAAGCTACTATCAAGCCGCAAAAGGTCCCGGTCTACATCGAAGAAGAGATGCGCGAGTCGTTCATGGCCTACGCCATGAGCGTCATCATCAGCCGGGCGCTGCCGGACGTGCGCGATGGCTTGAAGCCGGTGCACCGACGCGTGCTCTACGCCATGTACGACGCCAGCAACACCTCGGATAAGCCGTACAAAAAATCCGCTCGTCTGGTCGGCGATATTATGGGTAAGTATCATCCCCATGGCGACACGGCGATTTACGATACCGTGGTGCGCATGGCGCAGGACTTCAACCTGCGCTATCCGCTGGTCGACGGCCAGGGTAATTTCGGTTCCATCGACGGCGATAATCCCGCCGCCATGCGTTACACCGAGATCCGCATGACGCTGTTAGCCGAGGAAATGCTCGCCGACATCGAAAAAGAGACCGTCGATTTTATCCCCAACTACGATGATTCGCTCAAAGAGCCTGCGGTGTTGCCGTCGCGGATTCCTAATTTGCTCATCAACGGTTCCGCCGGTATCGCGGTTGGCATGGCGACCAATATCCCGCCGCATAATCTCGGCGAAGTGGTCGACGCTCTAGTGGCGCTGGTGGACAATCCCGACCTGACGATCAAGCAGTTGATGCGCCATATTCCCGGACCGGATTTTCCCACCGGCGGGTTCATTCATGGCCGTGAGCCGATCATCCGCGCCTACCATGAAGGCAAGGGGATCATTCAGATGCGCGGCAAGGCGTTCACTGAAACGGTCAAGCGCACCGGTAAAGAGCAGATCATTATTCGAGAGATTCCCTACCAGGTAAACAAAAAGCGCTTGATTGAGCAGATCGCCGAGCTGGTCAACGAGAAAAAGATCGACGGCATCGGCGATCTGCGCGATGAATCGGACCGCGACGGCATGCGCATCGTCATCGAGCTCAAGCGCGATGCGGTGGCCGAGATCATCATCAACCAGCTGCATAAGCATACCCAGCTGCAAGAATCCTTCGGTATGAACATGCTCGCCATCGTCGACGGCAAACCCAAGTTGCTCACGCTCAAAGAAGCGCTCAAGTGTTTCCTCGATCACCGAAAGGAAGTGGTGACTCGGCGCACCGCCTACGATCTGCGCAAGGCCGAAGAGCGGCTGCATATTTTAGAGGGCTATCGGATCGCTCTCGACAACCTCGACGCGGTGATCGCGCTCATTCGTAATTCGGCGGATGGCAAAACCGCTAAAGAAGGCTTGATGAGCAATTTCGCATTGAGCGAGTTGCAGGCTCAGGCGATCCTCGACCTGCGTTTGCAGCGTTTGACCGGTTTGGAGCGCGATAAGATCATGGAGGAGCATCGCGAGACCGTCGAGCTCATCGCGAAACTGCGCGCCATCCTCGCCGACGAGAAAGAGATCTACAAAATCATCGTCGGCGAACTCAAAGACATCAAGAAAAATTATGGCGATGAGCGGCGCACGCAGATTGTCGATCACGCGGAAGATATTTCTATCGAGGATATGATCGTCGACGAAGACATGGCGGTGACGATCTCCCATGAAGGTTATATCAAGCGCAATCCGGTGACGCTCTACCGGGCACAGCGGCGCGGCGGCAAAGGCAAGATCGGCACCACGACCAAGGAAGAGGATTTTGTCGAGTCGTTGTTCATCGCGTCGATGCACTCCTACATTCTCTTCTTCACCACTGTCGGCAAGGTGTATTGGATCAAAGTCCACGAACTGCCGCAGGCGAGCCGGGCGGCGCGCGGCAAGCCGATCGTCAATCTGCTCAATTTGGAACCCGGTGAAAAAGTCTCGGCGTTTCTCTCGGTGCGCGAGTTTCAGGAAGGGCGCTTCATAATTTTCGCCACCAAAAACGGTTTGATCAAGAAGACCGAGCTGATGGCCTATGCCCATCCCCGCCCCAGCGGGATTCGCGCCATCGGCCTGGAAGATCACGATGAAGTCATCGGCGTGCGCCTGACCGACGGCCAGCAGGAGCTGATTCTATCCACCGCCGAGGGCCAATCGATTCGATTCAAAGAAGAGCAGGTGCGCCCGACCGGACGCGGCACCTTCGGTGTCGTCGGTATGCGTCTGGACGAAGGAGATCATGTGGTCAGCATGGAGATCCTCACGCGCGGCTTCAGCGTCTTGACGGTTGCCGACGGCGGTTATGGCAAACGCACCGAGATGGACGAATACCGGCTGCAATCGCGCGGTGGCAAGGGCATTATCACGATGAAGACCAGCGACCGCACTGGCCGGGTCATCGGTGTGCAGCAAGTCAACGAGGAAGACCAGCTAATGCTGGTCACCAACATCGGCAAGATCATTCGTCTGCGCATCAAGGATATCCGCATCATCGGCCGCAACACCCAAGGCGTGCGTTTGATTGAGCTCGAACCAGGCGAACGCGTCGTGTCGTTGGCGCGGGTGGCGGAAAAAGAAGAAGATGACGACGGCGCGGGCGACGCCTAGAGCTCAGCGCAGCAAAGCCGCCATTAATCGATTCGGAGAATTGGCCGCATAGAATGCATAGTTCCCAAAAAATCCGGGGCGGCGGGATGGCAGATTCGATGATGATTTCGCTTTTGATCGACGACTCCAGGCACTAATATTTTTCGCGCGCCGAACAGCGTCTGTTTCAGCTCATAACTGTTTCGTAGATCGATCATGGCTAGAGAGATTGGAGTCGTGGGTGCTGGCGGATGGGGCACGGCGCTTGCCAAAGTGCTCTCCGACAAGGGCGAGCAGGTGACGCTTTGGTGCCATGGCTCGGCCAGTTTCAAGGACCTGGTGCAAAATCGCCAAAACCGGATCTATCTTCCCGGCATTTCGCTGCCCGACAATCTCGTCGTTACCCGGACTTTAGAGCACGCGGTAGCGGGTAAGGCGCTGGTGATCTGCGCCGTGCCGTCCCACACCGTGCGCGAAGTGTTTGCCGGCGCAGCGGCGCATTTCGGCCCGCAGGCTCATTTGCTGTGCGGCACGAAGGGGCTGGAAGAAACGACGCTGCAAACCATGGCGGAGCTGTTCGCTGAGATCCTCGGAGCCGCGAGCAGGGAGCGCCATGGGTTTCTTTCCGGGCCGACTTTTGCCATCGAAGTCGCGCGCGGCTTGCCGGCCGCGGTGACGGTTGGCGCCTATTCGGAAAACGTCGCGCGGGCGATTCAAGAGATTCTCAGCACGCCCAGTCTGCGGGTTTATACCTCGCTCGACATCGTCGGTGTGCAGATCGGCGGCGTGGTTAAAAATGTCATTGCCATCGCCGCCGGCATTAGCGATGGTTTAGGACTTGGACAAAACGCCAGAGCGGCGTTGATTACCCGCGGCTTGGCGGAAATTACCCGGTTGGCTGTGCGCATGGGCGCCGATCCGATGACCTTGGCTGGCTTGCCGGGGTTGGGCGACTTGGTGCTTAGCTGTGCCGGCGACTTGAGCCGCAACCGTGCGGTGGGTTTGCAGATCGCCGCCGGTAAGACTCTGCAGGAGATCACCGGTTCGACTCGCACAGTGGCCGAGGGGGTGCGCAACACCCGTGCGTTGCACGCTCTGGCGCAGCGGTTGGCGGTCGAAATGCCGATTGTTGAACAGATGTACCAGGTGCTCTACAGCGACAAAAAGCCGGCTGATGCGGTGCGCGATTTGATGCAACGGTCGCTAAAACCTGAGGCTGGTTAAAATTGACTTCGCCAGAACGGTATGATTGATATAGTCACTTGGCCGTGAAGGCGGCCTGAGAGGGAAATATTCTTATATGAGTAAAAGAACCTATCAACCGAGTAATATTCGCAGAAAGCGCACCCATGGCTTTCTCGCTCGCATGGAGACTCCCGGAGGACGCAACGTGATCAAACGGCGTCGCGCCAAAGGGCGCAAGAAACTGACGGTGTCGGTGCCGCCCAAGCGGGCGCGCACATAACCGCGGGGGAAGGCCCTGAAGGGTAAACAAGCGTTCCCGAAATCGGCCCGCCTGAGAAAACGACCCGAATTTTTGCGATTATCGCGATCCGGTTACAAGATCCATTCCGAAAATTTTGTCGTTATCAGCAAGACCAACGATCATGCTGAATCCCGCGTGGGTATCACCGTTAGCGGCAAGGTTGGCAATTCAGTGATCCGTAATCGGATCAAACGGCAGGTACGGGAGTTTTTCCGGCGCAGCCGTGCGGCGTTGCCGCCTGGGATGGATTTTCTGGTCATTGCGCGCAAGAGCGCGGTGGATCTGCCGTCAAGTGCGCTCGACAATGAGTTGGCCAAGAGTTTCTCACCGCAACGCGGGCGCCGGCAGGTATGACCCGATGATCCGCTGGTTGTTAATCTTGCCGATTCGCGCCTATCGCCTGGCGATCTCGCCATGGCTGCCGCCCGCATGCCGGTTTTACCCTACTTGCTCGGATTATGCTCAAACCGCAATCCGCCGTCACGGCGCACTCAAAGGACTGCTTTATTCTCTAAAGCGTTTCTGCCGCTGCCATCCCTGGAGCGCCGGTGGTTACGATCCGGTTGGATGAACCTAATCAATGGATAAACGCGCACTCATAGGCATAGCATTGTCGGTCCTCGTGTTAGTCGGTTACCAGGAGTTTATTAGCCGCTATTATGGCCCCCCGCCTCCCGCTAGCCAAGCGCCGGTCGCGGAGAAGAAAGAAGCGGCTCCGACGTCCGGCACTCCGGCGCAAACCGCCACTGCGCCCGCTGCTGCTTCCGCGGTCACGGCTCCAGCCGCACCGGTTAGCGCGCCTACTGGCCAACCGGCAAAAAACATTCAAGTCGAAACCGACAACTACATCGCGGTCTTTACCACCCAGGGTGCGCGGCTCAAAAGCTTTCAGTTCAAAAACTATCGCGCCAGCGCGGAACCCAAAAGTCCGCCCTTTGAAATCATTGCGGCGGCGAAAGACGTGCCGTTGCCTCTCGGAGTGCGTTGGCAAGCGCCGGCGGCCTTCGATGACGCAGCCCTATCTTATTCGGCCCAGGGTGCCGATCTTAAACTCACCGGCGATGCCAAGGGCACACTGGTCTTTCAGGCCCAAACCGCAGACGGCCTGACGATCAGTAAGTCGTTGACGTTTACCGGCAATCTTTATCCGATACAGTTCGATGTCGCCGTCCAGGCCGCCTCGGGCAATGCGCCGGTTCCAGAGATCTTACTGACCGATAAAAGCGATCATACGGTTGCTACGCCTGGTGCGCCGTTCGAGGGCTTCATCGCCCTGATCGACAACAAGATCAAACGCGAAGCGCCAGCCGAGGCGATCAAAGGTCACGAATTTAGCGGTGACATTGCTTGGGCGGGTTTTGGCCACACTTATTTTTTCTTCGCCTTGATGCCGGAGAATGGTGCAGGTCACAAGGTTTCCGTGCGCCAAGACGGTGCGGCTTTGATCGCATCGGTGAGCGGCGCCGCGGCCAGCGATCGCTATAAGCTGTATATCGGACCCAAAGAACTCGACATTCTGAAGTCTGCGGGCAAGGACATCGATCGCGCCATCGACCATGGCTATTTCGGATTTATCTCGGTGCCGCTGCTCTATGTGCTGCACTTTTTTCATCGCTTCACCCGCAGCTACGGCATCGACATCATCATTTTGACGGTGCTCATCAAGCTGATCATGTGGCCGTTGACGCACAAGAGTTTTACCTCCATGAAAGCGATGCAAAAGCTCGGGCCGCAGATGGAGAAGCTCAAGGAACGCTACGCCAACGACAAAGAGAAACTCAATAAAGAAATCATGGATCTGTACAAGCGCAACGGCGTCAACCCGTTGGGCGGTTGTTTGCCGATGGCGCTGCAGTTTCCGGTCTTCATCGGGCTTTACAATGCGCTCAGCACGCCGATCGAGTTGCGCCATGCGCCGTTCCTGTGGATTCCAGATCTGTCGCGCCCCGATTGGCAGGCGCTGCCGTTCACGTTTAACGGCTGGCATCTGGGCGTTCCGATTCTAACCATCATTATGGGCGCCACCATGTTTATCCAACAATGGATGACGCCCTCGGCGGGCGATCCCAATCAAAAAAAGATGATGATGTTGATGCCGCTGATGTTTACCTTCATGTTCGTGTCATTTCCTGCGGGCTTGACCGTTTACTGGCTGGTGAACAATGTTCTGGGTATCGCCCAGCAGTACTGGATCAACCGCAGCGATAAGTAGCCGAGGAAGGTCAGCTATGGATTTCGTCGAAACCGAAGGCGATAACATTGACACCGCCATCGAAAACGCGCTCAAAGCGCTCGGCGTGGGGCGCGAAAAGATCACGGTCGAGATTATTTCCGAAGGGCGCAAAGGAATACTTGGATTCGGCGCGCAGAAAGCAAAGATTCGCGCCTCGTTACGCAAACTAAATATCGAACCCGATGCCGCACCGGCCAAACCGCAGGCTGTGCAAGCCCCGACAAGAGCGGCGGAACCGCGCCCGCGGCCGCCGGAGCGGCGTGCACCTGAACCGCGCCGGCCGGAACCGCCGAGACCCGAGCCCAGAGCCAAAGCGCAGGAATCGAGGCCGCGCACTTCCGATCGCCCTAGACCCGAGCCCCATGTGGATGCCGCACCGCGTCCCTCGGTGGCGCCGCGGCCACAGGCGGAAACGCGGCCGGTCGATGCGCCGCCCCCGCCGACATCAGCTGAAGTGGCGGCGATGGTCGAGAAGGCCAAGGTGGCGCTGGCGGAGATTCTCAACCTGATGGGCATGAACGCGTCGGTGGAACAGAAAGCCGGCGTCGACGCCGATGAAACGATTCTTGAGGTCAAGAGCGACAACAGCGGCTTGATCATCGGTCGCAAAGGCCAAACACTAGAAGCGTTGCAATACCTGGTCAGCCGCATCGCCGGCGAACGGCCTGGCAACGAAGCGCCGCATATCGTCATCGATATCGAGAATTATCACGAACGGCGGCGGCAGACCCTGCAAGACATGGCGCTGCGCTTGGGCGAAAAGGCCAAACGTCAGCGCAAAACCGTGACCATCGACGCGCTTAGCGCCGCGGACCGGAAAATCGTGCATGCGGCATTACAAGACGACCCATGGTTAACCACGCGCAGTCTTGGGCAAGGCGCCTATCGGCGGCTGCTGATCATTCCCGAGGGCGATCGGAAAATTAGGGAAGAAAACAATGCAGCAGCGCAAGATCGCGACGGCGGACGAACGCAGCGAGGCGGACGGCCTAACCCGCCGCGGCCAGAGGAAGATGACAGTGATGTATAACCTAGCGCAGGCGCAAGCGGAATTCCGAATATCCCGCGCACAGCACGCTAAGGCCGCGAAGGAACAGAAAAGTAAATTCCCAACTTTGCGATCTTGGCGTCCTTTGCGCGAGCCATATCCGAATCCGAAACGCTCCGGCTGAGAAATTTTGTGCGGGCAAAGCCGACGACGATTACAGCCCATCCGGCAAGGATAAGAAGAGACTTTTCGGTCAGGAAATTGTCTAAGTTGACCCCAATGATTCGGTTCTCTATAGTTGGGCCATGATTGAACGGCGCAAGACTAGGCAAATTCAGCTGGGCAAGGTGAAAGTCGGAGGCGACGCGCCGATCACCGTCCAGTCGATGACCAAAACCGATACCCGTGACGTACGCGCAACCGTGCAGCAGATATGGTCTTTGGAAGCGGCCGGCTGCGAAATCGTCCGCTGCGCCGTGCCGGTGCGCGAAGCGGCGGAGCAGCTGGGCGAGATCAAGAAAAAAATCCGCATACCCTTAGTCGCCGACATCCATTTCAATTACAAGCTTGCGCTCATCGCCATCGCGCAGGGCGTCGACGGTCTGCGGCTCAATCCCGGCAATATCGGCGCGCGCAAGTACGTCGAAGAAGTGGTCAAGGCGGCCTCGGAGCGCAAGATTCCGATCCGCATCGGGGTTAACGCCGGTTCGCTGGAAAAAGATTTATTGCAAAAGTACAACGGCCCGACGGCGGCGGGCATGGTGGAGAGCGGGCTGCGCCATATTCATATCCTCGAAGATGTCGGTTATCCCGAGATCAAGATTTCGCTCAAGGCTTCCGATCCGCTGATGATGATCGAGGCCTATCGCATGCTCGCCGATCAGGTGAACTACGCTTTTCATCTCGGCGTGACCGAAGCGGGGACTCCCGGTATTGGCACGATCAAATCCGCCGTGGGCTTAGGAACGCTCTTGGCTGAAGGCATCGGCGATACCATTCGCGTGTCGCTGGCCGCCGATCCGGTCGAAGAAGTGCGCGTCGGATTGGAAATTCTCAAAGCACTCAAGCTGCGCAAGGACGGTATGACCTTCGTCGCCTGTCCTTCCTGCGGTCGCGCCGATGTCGATCTGGTGTCGCTGGCGAAAGCCGTGGAAGAGCGCATGCTGCCGTACAGCAATCATAACATTCACGTTGCCGTCATGGGTTGCGAAGTCAACGGTCCGGGCGAAGCGCGGGCGGCGGATCTCGGTGTCGCCGGCGGCAAGGGCATCGGTCTCATCTTCAAGCGCGGTGAAGTGATTCGCAAAGTTCCCGAAGCGCAAATCGTCGACGCGCTGATGGAAGAAGTCGAAAAATTCGCCGCGGAAAAAGCCGCTGAGGCCTCGGCGGCGGCCAACTGATCTTTTCGTTCTCGTTCGCCAATTCCAGTTTGCCATCGAGTTACTATGCGTTGGAGTAAAACACTTATCCCGACACTGAAAGAAGACCCGGCGGACGCCGAGGTGGTCAGTCACAAACTATTGGTCCGCGCCGGCTACATTCGCCAGGTCAGCCGCGGCATCTATGATTACTTCCCCTTGGCTTTAAAGGTTATCCGCAAGATCGAAGCGATCGTGCGCCAGGAGATGGACCGCGCCGGCGCCCAAGAATTGCTCATGCCGATTGCCTCGCCGGCAGAACTGTGGCAGGAAAGCGGCCGCTGGGAGGTTTACGGCAAGGAACTAATCCGTTTCAAGGATCGCCATGAGCGCGATTTCTGTCTCGGTCCGACCCATGAGGAAATCATCACGGACTTGGTGCGGCGCTCGGTGCGCTCCTACCGCGAGCTGCCGTTCAATCTTTATCAGCTCCAGACCAAGTTTCGCGATGAAGTGCGGCCACGTTTCGGTTTGATGCGCGGCCGCGAGTTCATCATGAAAGACGCCTATAGTTTTCACAGCGATGTCGAAGATTGCCGGCGCGAATACGACAACATGTATCAGACCTACAAGCGGATCTTCGGCCGCTGCGGACTGAGTTTCCGCCCGGTGGAAGCGGACACGGGCGCCATCGGCGGTAGCCAGTCGCACGAGTTCCAAGTGCTCGCCGAGTCCGGCGAAGATGCCATCGTCAGCTGCGACAGCTGCGAGTACGCCGCCAACGTGGAGAAGGCCGAAGTCAAAGGCAAACCGCCCGCGGGGCGAGACATCTCCGAGGAGTCGCCCAAGCTGGAGAAGGTCGCCACGCCGGGAAAGAGGACCGTTCCCGAGGTCGCCGAGTTTTTGAAACTCAGCGCCAATAAGTTCATCAAGACGTTGGTCTACAAGACCGACGCTGGCGAGTTGATCGCAGCGTTGGTGCGCGGCGATCATGAAATCAATGAACTGAAACTGCGCACGGTGCTTGGATGCCGTGAAGTAATCCTGGCCGACGAATCCGCGGTGACGTCGGCGACCGGCGTGGCCCCCGGATATTTGGGGCCGATCGGATTGAAGCTGCGCATCGTCGCCGATCTGTCGGTGCATGGCATGCGCGGCGCCGTAACGGGCGCCAACGAAGCCAATGCGCATTTCACCAGTATCGACCAGGAGCGCGACTTCACGCCGAGTGCGTTCGCCGATTTGCGTCTCGCGGTCAGCGGCGATCCCTGTCCGCGTTGCGACGCGGGCAAGCTGCAGAGCCATCGCGGCATCGAAGTCGGCCAAGTTTTTTATCTCGGTACTAAGTACAGCGAGAAAATGGGCGCGACCTATCTCGACGCCGAAGGGCGCGAGCAGCCCATCGAGATGGGCTGCTACGGCATCGGCATCAGCCGTATGGTGGCTGCCGCCATCGAGCAGAACCACGATGCCAACGGCATTATTTGGCCGGTGTCCATCGCGCCTTTTCAGGTGCTGGTGCTGCCGATCAATTACAAAGAAGAGAAACTGCGCGATGCCGCCGAGAAGCTCTATCGAGACTTGCAGCGGGCCGGCGTCGAAGTCCTGCTCGACGACCGCGACGAGCGCGCCGGTGTCAAGTTTAAGGACGCCGATCTGATCGGCATCCCGCTGCGCGTAACCATTGGCGCCAAGGGTTTGGACAAAGGCTACATCGAGCTGCGCACCCGGCACGACGGCAAGACCGACGAAGTGGCGCTCGGCGACGCGGTCCAAACCATTCAATCGATCATTGCTCAGGCGGTTCAGGGATAAACGATGACCTCGAAGCTCGAGCTGGTACGTAAGCAGGGTTCCATGCGCGAGCGATTGATCGTCGCCCTTGACGTCGACAGCTCCGAACAAGCCACCGACTTAGTGCGGCAGCTCGCCGGCGAAGTCGGTATGTTCAAGATCGGCAAGCAGCTGTTCACCCACGCCGGACCGCAGGCGGTGCGGCAGATTCAAGAACTGGGCGGAGAAATTTTTCTCGACCTCAAGTTTCACGACATTCCCAATACGGTCGCGAAAGCGGCCATCGAAGCGACCCGGCTCGGTGTCAAGATGTTCAACGTGCACGCTTCGGGCAGCCTTGAAATGATGCGCATGACCGTCAAGGAAGTGAAGCGGGTGTGCCGCCAGCAAAATCTGCGCAAGCCGATCATGCTGGCGGTCACCGTGCTGACGAGCTTGAACCAGGACGATCTCGAGCGCGTCGGCGTCGAGCGCAAGGTCGCCGATCAAGTGGTGCGTTTGGCTTTGCTTACGAAAGAAGCCGGCATGGACGGCGTGGTCGCCTCGCCGCACGAAGTGGCGGACATCCGCGAGGCCTGCGGCAGGCGGTTTGTTATCGTCACGCCGGGGATTCGCCCGTCAGATGGCAGTCGCAACGACCAACAGCGCGTCATGACGCCGCAAGAAGCCGTGCGCGGCGGCGTCGACTACATCGTCGTCGGCCGGCCGATCATCGAAGCCAAAGATCCGGTAGCCGCCGCCCGCGCCATCGTCGCCGACATGCAGCTTGGCGGCAAATGACCTCGCTGGCGCGATTCATTCCAAATTTCAGATTTCAAATTTTGGCAAGCTGAGAATCGCCTGTTACGCTTTCCAAATTTTATAAAAATGATGCACCGGGCTGTGACCTGAACCGATGCGATAGCTGTGGCGCAACGCGCCGGTGATATAGCGTTTGGCGTTTGCAACAGCGGTTGCGACCTTCTGGCCTTTGGCGAGATTAGCCGCGATGGCGGCGGAGAGCGTGCAGCCGGTGCCATGGGTGTTGTTGGTTCGAATTCGCGGGGCTTTGAGCGCGGTAAATGTCTTGCCGTCGAAAAAAAGATCCGTCGCCGGACCTTTGAGGTGACCGCCTTTGACGAGAACAGTTTTTGCCCCCATCTTAACGATTCGCCGCGCCGCTTCCTTGATTTCCTCCGCGGTTCGAAGCTTCATACCAGTGAGGACTTCGGCCTCGGGAATGTTAGGGGTGACGACGGTCGCTAACGGCATTAGTTTGCCGCGCAGCAGCGTGACGGCGCTTTTCTGAATCAGCAAATCGCCCGATGTCGCCATCATCACCGGATCGACGACGATATTTTTCAAGCGATGCTCGGCGATTTTCCGCGCCACCAGTTCGATGATCGCGGCGTTGGCGAGCATGCCGGTTTTCACCGCATGGGCGCCGATGTCGGCAAGAATCGCGTCGATCTGCGCGCCGACCAGTTTGGGTTTGAGCGCCATGACTGCGCTGACGCCGATGGTGTTCTGTGCCGTAATCGCGGTGATCGCCGAGGTGCCGTAGACGCCATGGGCGGCGAAAGTTTTCAGATCGGCTTGGATGCCGGCGCCGGCGCCGGAGTCCGAGCCCGCGATGGTGAGGGCTTTGCGGATGGTCATAATTATTTTGCCTCGCGCATGATCAGCCGGTTGTAGAGCTGAACCAGTTCAGTGGTTCGCTCGCCCCATTTCTCTTGGGACACGACTTGGAGTTTACGCTGTCCTGGATCGACTTGATACTTGACGTCTTTGCGGCTTACCCAGCGGCCCTGGTTGGCCATGATCTCTTGCCCTTTCTTCGACAGCATGAAGTCGACAAAAAGCGCCGCAGTGTGCGGGTGGGGCGGGCGAGCGGCGACCCAAAAACCCTGGGGAATCATCACCGGGATGAACGGCTCGGGAAACAGGTATTCAATCGGCGCGCCTTTCCTTTTTAACTCGTAGGCCAAGTGATTCGAGCCGTCGACCATGACGGGAAATTCTCCGGCGGCGACTAGTTGACCGACCAATGTCGTGCCGCGGCGAAAACTCGGCTCTTGTTTACCCAACGCTTCGGCCATGCGCCGCCCTTCGCTGTCGCCGTAATGATCGAGCATCGCGGCGAGGAGATCGTAGGACTCGTTGTCCATGGCGAGCGTGCCCTTCCATTTAGGCTCGAGCAGATTGGCAAACGATTTCGGGTAATCCTTGGCGGCGACCAGATTCTTGTTGACGATGAACATGAAAGCGCGCGTGAACGTGGCGTTGAAGTATCCCTCTTGATCGACAAAGCCAGGGCGGAGAAATTCCCGCAGCGGCGTGCGGTAGCGCATGATGACGCCGGCTTTGCGAGTGGGCGTGAGAAAAGTCGCGCGGTAGCCGGTGGCGTCGTAGAGATAAGCGCCGGCGCGGTACTCGGCAGTGATGCGATTCAACGTTTTCGGTCCACCGGCGGTGACGAAGTTCACTTTGACATAGGGATAGTTGGTCTCAAAGGCGCGAATCAGCTCGTTCGAATCCTCGCGATTCATCGTCGAGTACCAGACCACTTCGCGTTCCTTTTTCGCGCCATCCTCTAAACGGCGCTGCCGATCGCTGGCAGGAAGCCGGTTGATTTCTTCGAGCAGATCTTCCGGGCTTTTCTGCGCGCGCAGGTCGCTCGCGAAAAGCAGCAATGAAGCAATGATGGATAGCCAGATGCACCGTTTCATGCTGGAGCCCCTTGCGGCAACTTCGAAGCCTGGCTTTTTAACATCCGCGCCACAGCGGTTTCACATATGGTGGCTTTGAAGAAATCGGGATTCATCCCGGCGTACAGTGAGGCCGCGTTGGTAAACGTATAGTCGCGGAAATCGTCCTCGGTGATCAAGCCATCGTCAACCAGTTCGTGGGCTTCCTCGACGACTTCGTTCATATCGGTGACATCCCAATGGCCGATGTCGGAACTCATCATCGCTTTCAATTTGGCGCCCATGGGATTGGTTTTCGCGTTAAAAGCCCAAGTCACCATCGGGTCGTCGGCTTCGCAGCCAAAGTAAAAATTCGGCACGAATAGATCGCGCAGATCTTCCAGCTTCTCTGCCCGGCATGCCGACCAGTCGTCAAGATTCTTCGGATGGCGCTGCGGCTGGTTCAGCCATTGCATGATGTCGTCGACCTTGGCGGTCATTTTGGCATTTCCATGCTCCTGGATCAGCCGGCGCATGAGGTCGCGATCCATATTGGCGGGATCGAGATCGTGGATCGCTTTGGCGTTGCGCTTTTTCCAGTGGCCGACGATGTCGGAGTAGACGCCGCAGGCCCAGTGCACTCCGCCCTCGAGAAAAGCGAAATTCAAATTGGGAAAGCGCCGCGTCACGCCGCCGAAAAACAGCGCTTTGCACATCGCTTCGCCGGCGGCGCCGAAGTGGCCGATGTGATTGAACATATAATTCGACACCGAGCGGCGGCTACCCCAGCCTTGGCCGGTGGCGTGGGTGGTGACGGCAACTTTGAGTTCGACGCATTTGGCCCAGAACGGATCATAGTCATATTCGCTGTCGAGAGCGAGCAGATCGAGATAGGGCATGTTGGCGGCCAGCTCTGGGTACTCCTGCAACATTTTCGGCACCGGCCGTTGCACATGAGAGATCACCGTGGCTTTGAAACCCTGGTGTTGGACCGCGTAGGTTAACTCTTCGATGCCTTCTTGCGGCGTGTGCACCGGGATCACCGCCACCGGTGTCATGCGATCAGCGTAGTCGCGATAGATGTCCGAGTGGAAAGCATTCAAGGCGCGGCACGCCACCCGGCGCACTTCTTCCTCTTCGATGCGCGGCGGTTCGGTGAGACCGAAGGTCGGATAGAGAACGGTGAAGTCCATGCCCAGCTCATCCATGCGCTGGTACAGCAAGCGCGGCAGCGATGCAGTGGCGCGGTCGAAGGTATTTTTCGCCGGTCGCGCCCACCAGGGCGGACAGGTCGCGCGGGTGTGGCGGCGCTCGTCGTCGGTCAGTTCCATCCAGCGGTTGTTGGCCCGGCTGCCGACGGCCTTTTTGTAGCGCTCGATCATGCCGGCGCCGCCGATCTCCTTGAGGTAATCGAAATAGACAGGCGTGAGTTCGACGGTGTGGCCGTCGGTGTCGATGATCGGGTGATTGAGCCGCGCTCGGACTTTGGCGGATTTGGAATCGTTGGCTGACATAGAGACTTCCTCCATGCTCGGTATATTACGCTGGCTTCCGAACTGTCAATTCGATTGCCCGCGTGAAGCCGCAGTGTTACGACTGTCGAAAGCAGCGTGGAAATTTCTCCCGCAAAGGCGCCAAGGCGCAAAGTTCGGAAAGGAAGAGTTTATGATTCACGAAGAGAATGTTTTACGTTTGCCCACCTTGCTCGGCGATTACCCTAACACCAAGGCGCTCAAGAGCGGCGAGATTCGCTCGGCCAGCGTCGCATTCGATTTCGCCGATGTGAAGGTGCCAAATACGGCGTTCAAGGATGTCGTGCGCCATTTAAAGTACGACGTTGCCGAGTTGGCGATCGTTACTTTCTTGCAGGCGAAGGTGCATGGTAAACCGCTGGTGTTGTTGCCCGCGGTGGTGGTCGGCGCGTTGCCGCATCCGTTTCTGGTTTACAATGCCGAGCGCCGCCGGATTTCACCTGCGGATCTCAAGGGCAAGCGCGTTGGCATTCGCGCTTACTCGGTGACCACCGCTGCGTGGGTTCGCGGTGTTTTACAGAATGATCACGGCGTGGATTTGGACGGTATTCAGTGGGTGACTTTCGAAGACCCCCACGTCGCTGAATATTCCGATCCGCCGACCGCTGTTCGCGCGCCCGCCGGCAAGTCGATTGTGCAAATGCTCATCGACGGCGAGATCGACGCCGGTGTGGTCGGCGGTGCCGATCTCAAAGATTTGCGGTTGCAGCCAGTGATCGCCAATCCCAATGACGCCGCCCTAGCATGGTGCAAAAAACACCGCGCGTTGCCGATCAATCACATGCTGGTGGTCAAAGGGTCACTGGCGAAAGCAAATCCATCCGCGGTGAAGGAAGTCTTCCGGCTGGTTCGCGAAAGTAAGCTGGCGATGCCGCCGGTAGGAACTTCGCTCGATCCTCTACAATTCGGTTTGGCGAACATTCGGCGCAGCCTGGAGCTGATCATTGGCTATTCGACACAGCAAGGATTGATTCCAACGCAGATCCCCTTGGACGATTTGTTCGACGATGTGACACGGAATCTGGTGTGAGCATGGCAAGCAACAAAAATCATCACGCCGAACGGCGAGGCAAACCCGGGAGGCCAATAATGAAACTGATCGGACTGATTTCACCGAATTCGAGTGAAGAGACTTTGGCGGATGTTTACAAGATCTTTCCCAAGGACATTCGCATCGAAGCACGGACGTTACATGTCGGCAAGTACACCGACGACGAGTTTCACCGAGCAGAATTAATGTTCCAAGGACTCGTGCACGACTTGGTCAAGCAGCCGTTGGATTTTTTGATGGTGACTGGCGAGCTGTTTCTTTCGTACAAAGGACCGGGTTCGGATCGCGAGATCCTTGGACTGGTCAAACAGATCACGCCGACGCCGGCTTCGACGGTTTTGACCGCAGTGACGCGCGGTTGCCGCGCGCTGGGACTCAAGCGTGTGGTGATGGCTTCGCCGTTTCCCGAGGACCAAGACGAGCGGCTGGTCAAATTCCTCGCCCACGACGGTATCGAGGTCGTCGCGTTTCGCGGCTTGGGCTGTCCCAACGCCAACGTGATTTGGCAGTTGGCGCCGGAGACCGGTTACGATTTGTCGATGGCGCTCTTGCGCGAACATCCCGATGTCGACGGTGTCTACATGCCATGCAATAAGTGGCGCACGGTTTCAGTCATCGAGCGGATCGAGAAGGAGAGCGGCAAACCGGTGGTCACCAACACCCAGGCGTGGACCCGGGAGGCGCTGCATGGAATGGGTATGCGCGACTCTATCCCGGGCTTTGGCCGGCTGTTGCGGTTAGGATGAAGCGTGAGCCCACCAAACTGCGTTGAAGTATGCCAACTCTAGGAAAAAGTCTTTCGCGTACCGGGCAGAGGAGATCTGACCGATTCTGAGTGCGCAGGCGCAGTTAATCGACAAGAAGAACCAGTCAGGACTTAGCCTCGATCCGCAAATCTGCTAAATCGGCGAGAATAATCACCCCATGGCTATTTTCGCAAAGCATCCCGCCTTCTTTTTTCGATATCGACATCGACCTGCCGTGACCTCTCGACGCTAAACCTGAGCTTGTCCTTTTCTTGCCCCAACGCTTCTCGTTCCCTCATCAGGACACGCTTCTCATCGGCCAGTTTTTGATACTCCTCAAGAACTTGAATCCAAGTCTTGGCAGGTTCGATCATCGGACTCTGAGGATACTCCACGACGAGTGTGCGAAACGCTGCAAGGGCACGTGGATAATTTTTTTTGGGATTTGCCGAATGGGCTGAAATCATTCCCATGTTGAACAGTGCCACGTCGGGCGCGCCCCGACCTTCCTGAAGTATTTTTTGGTTTTCGTTGTAGGCGGCCTCGTATTGTCCGTGGGAAAATAACGCATTGCTTTGCTCGAAGGGCCCGGTTGGTTTTTTACCCTCGGGAACGAGCGTATCCGGTCCCCCGCTTAAGGGCGTGCAGCCGGGTATCCAAACTGACCCCAATAGTGCCGCAAACCACAAATAACGCCGTAATCGTCGAATCTTCATTTCGACATACCAAACCCTTTCCGCCAGGACATGGACCGCAACCATCCACCCAACAGCGCATTCTCGCGAGCGGCACTGGAGGTCGTCCCTTCACTGGAGATTTTGCTATATAGGCGATAGGCGAAGATAGCGCCCAAACCAACCAGTAGCAGAGTGGCGCCTAAAGTGATCCTTCGGCTTTTGAGCGCTGCCTGTTCAATATCCGCGATTCTTTGCTGCAAACTCTCGTGGAGATCGTTCTTAAATGCATCAAGTTCTCTGAGCAAATAATCAACAAGGCGCTCTCTTTCTTCCCGGTAGCGGCTTTCGGCATAGGGCTGCTTGTTGTTGATGTAATCAATTTCCTTCTCGAACAGTTGATAAAACTGCGCATGATATTCTTCAGTGCGAGCCAAGCGCTGAACCGCATCCTTTGGCCCGTGTAGAGCCTTTAATTGGGCCAGGTAGCGATCGAAGTCACCTTTGAATTGTTTAGACTGATCTTGGTGTACGGCGGCGTGGGTAACAATGAATTTGCCCGCGTATCTTACTTCGGACAGGAAAGCATCGGCGAGTTTTTCCGAGTGGTCGATCATGCGCTGTTCGACGTTGACTGCGAGGTTCGCGGATTCGCTGAGTTTGCCCAATTGAATCGACGAATAGCCCGAGATGGCCACCATCAGGATGAGCATCGACGAATAGCCCGTCATGAAGTTACGTAGGATGATTGGTCCCATCACAACTCTCCTTCAATGTATGGCTGTGAAACGTCGCCGCCAGTGGATAGCTTGCGCGGTAGACCCTGGTCTGCGCGAATGCTAACCGCCGTACGAACCGGTATCCGTACGGTGAAAATCGTTCCTTCACCGACCTTGCTCTTTACGCCGATCGTCCCGCCCAGTAGGTCGAGGAAGCCCTTGACCAGGTAAAGCCCAAGCCCGGTGCCGGAGTAGTTTCGCGTGGTGGAGTTGTCTATCTGGCGAAATTTATCGAAAATGTGTGGCAAAAACTCATCAGCCATGCCGATGCCCGTGTCCGCTACCGAGACCTCGAAGAACGGTTCGTCCGCGACGCTACGGAAGAATATGTCCACCGAACCCTCGTCCGTGAATTTGATGGCATTATTGACCAGGTTGATTATTACCTGGCGCAGTTTGATGCGGTCGCAAGTGATGCGGGGCAGATTGGCCGGCATGTGCCAATTAACCGCCAAATGTTTTTCCTTAGACACCATGGCATAGTCGGATTCTAACTCGCTGCTGAGCGCATTGAGATCGATGGGTTCGAGGTTGAGGCTGGTTCCGCCGGTTTCGATTTTGGTGATTTCCAATATGCCGTTGATCAGCGACAGCAGATGGCTTGCCTGGGTTCTAATTTTTTCCGTGCCTTTTTCGTGCTCCGCGGTGATCTCGCCAAACACACCCATCTTCAGTGCTTCCGCGCAGTTCATAATGATATTGAGCGGTGTGCGCAGTTCGTGAGAGATCACTCCCAGGAATTCGTCTTTGATCCGGTTCGATTTCTCGAGCTCGGTAGCTTGATTCTTGGTCTGCTCGTACAGACGTGAGTTGTGAAGCGCGATGGCCGCCTGTTGCGTGATGTCAGTTAGAAAAATCTCTTCTTCGGGTCTTAGGTCGATAGCTTCCGTTGAATAGAAAGATAGGACGCCCAATACTTCATCTTTGACGATCATCGGCAGGCCTAGGTACGTGACAAAGCCCGCGGCGCGCAGGTAATCCGGGGCCGACACCCGCGAATCCAACTGAACATTCGGGATCAGCAGGGGAGACTTTAGTTTGACGACTTCCTTAGGGAGACCTAGTTCGCTATTGGCGGAAATTTGCTTGTCCGTAGCTTCGTTTCGCGTCGGCTGACCAACGGTCTCGATCATTCCGCTATGCTCATCCAACCAGCTCAGAGTCGCATATGACGAGGGAAACAGGGCGGCGACACCGTTGAGAAGAGCATTTAAAACATTGCCGACATCGAGACTGGAGGTCATTGCCGCACTGATTTCATGAATGGCGCTTTGGCGTAGGTGCTGCGTTTGAATTTTCGTTTCTGCCACTCTGGCGTCTGCCGCGCGTTGCTCCAGTGTCTGTGCCAAATCGTCGAAGGTCCGGGAAAGCTGTCCGAGCTCACTCTCGCCGTAGGGCAGACCCGTGCGTGCCGTCAAATTGCCCGAGGCTAGTTCCCTTGTGGCACTCATCAAATCACGCACTCGGCGCAATACGAACAGATCGGCGCCGAACCAGGCTGCGACCAAAGTTAACGTTGCCAAGCCGCCGAGAACCAGGAGGTTTTGCCGAAGTATGCGCTCCGATTCGCTAAACGCTGCCCGAGCTGGGATGTCGATCCCTACGTAATAAATGTTCCCGGCTATACGGTTGTCCAATTGCCGGTAGGTAAAGAGGCGCGCCACGCGGTCCACGCCGAGGGATTCGATGTTCCCCTCGACTCCTCGAACGAGGTTTGCACCAACGGGAACCCCGGCGTGAATACGCGTAACGACCGCTATTGCTTCTTCCGGGTAACGCAGAAAGACCCTACCCTGGTCGTCGAAGAGCGTAAATGACGCTTCTGAAGGTAAATGATTTACGGCGGTAATTCGGACAATCCAGGAATAATCCAAGACGACGAATGCGATGCCGCGAAGAATGCCTGGCGCATCGCTAACGGGAAACCCCAACTCGATGACCGTCTTGCCGTTCGACGCATCCTGTTGGATTTCACCCACCGTTAGATCTTGGGTTTCAACGACGCGGCGGATGAGAGAGTTGTTTAGGTGGCGGCCTTGGTAGGCGCTGGCGCCCGATGCATTACACAGCAAATTGCCCTTGGGATCAAAGACTCCGAGATCGATATACAGCGGCTCCAATAATCCAACCAGAATCTTTTCGCATGCGACGCTATTGTGCTCGCGGATCTGGGGCAACCGCGCCAGGGTAATGAGTAACTGATGGGCATTCTCGAATATCCGCCGTTGTTCGGTGGCGATGACGCGGGCAGATCCGAGAGCGCTCTTCTGCACCTGGGTAGCGATAGAAGCGCGGTGTCTTTGATCGGTGAATAAGATAACGCAGAAAGCTGGCAGAAGCGCCAGCAGCACAAGTGCGATTAAACGACCCCTGAGACTTGAGGCAAACTCAATCATTTTCTGCCGGTTCTCGCGAAAACGAGATGACGCTAGACAATACTCTCGCGAGTCTTACAGCAAACGCCGCACCAAATGACTCGTTGGAACTCAGGGAGGGTTCTAAACAATTAGAGAACTTATAGGAGTAAACTACACAGCAGGAAGCCGACAAGAATTGGCGCGGGTTTCAGCAAAGGGACTAAAAGAGCACTCGGAGCAGAACAGTTGCCAAGGCTGTGGCGGATCATTCGAATCTACCTCAGGTGCGCATACCCTCCGACAGGATCGCAATCGATAATTCATTGTTAACCGCGGACAAACGTAACAGGTAACCTGAGTGATGTTGCGGCAAGCGAAGCAGCACGGAAGGATGATATCGGCAACATAATCCTTCCGGTCCTTAACGTCAGGTTGCCCTATCAGGATTCTCGCACTTGCGCGAATATCCCGATGTTGACGGCGTCTACATGCAGTCCAACAAGTGGCGCACGGTCTCAGTCATCGAACGGATCGAGAAGGCGAGCGATAAACCGGTCGTCGCCAACATCCAGGCTTGGACCTGGAAGGCGTTGCACAGGATCGGGATGCGCGAACCGATTGCGGGTTTGGCCGGCCGTCGCGGCATGGGTAGAGTCTCACTCACGCGCCCGGCTGCAACAGCGCGATGGCCCGGTATCGGATGTAGAGAGCATGCACAATACCACCCTTGAAGCGCTCTTCTGCGCTGCGCTCCTGTTCGGAGTCGCCATGAGCGGCCGTGAATGATTCGAAGAACACTTTGAACTTCAATTGTATCATCGCACCGTAGGCGTCTTGAATCTGTGCTTTGTCATCCATTTTCCGCTCCTTTGCCGGGGGATTCATTTATCTGCGTGTGACCGTGCCGATTCATGCGGGTGGCCGGCCTGATCGAAGAGTGGCCGGTTCACGCGCTATGATCAAGCGCACCATCAGGGATCACGCTAACATGGAGGGGCCTTGGACCCAATCGCAAACGTCGAGCCGGCGAGGGAGGTGTGTGTGGCTTGGTTGTTCTTAAGATGGCGTTGATATTGAGGCGGGATACCCGAAATCGAACCGGGACTCGGGTCGTTGCGAGGGGAATCGGACCGTGAAAGTGGATAAGTCGGCCACGGCAATCAATGACCGGAAAAAAGCCTTGTGAAGTCTTTAGATCAAAGCGAAGGAGACGTTAAATGCGGTTTCGATTCTCGGCGGTCATAGCTTCGGTGCGGGTAGCGACTTTAGTTTTGTTCCGACCATTCCAGAAAGAAAATTGAATTCGCAAGCATCGCAAATTAGCGCTGAGAGCGACGTTGGTTTGGCGCAGTTCGGACAGTTCTTCTGTGGCGAGATGGCCTTAGCCGCGAACAGTCGCTCGACAAGTAGATTGTTCGTAAGCGCACTCCCCGCTGTATGCGGTTTGAAAAAAGCGCCGAAGGGTTTTTTCGCCATCCAAGCCGCCAAGATGAGGAACAACGCCAACGCCAACAAATGATAGAGACCAAAACCTCCGGCTATCATAAACATGCTCCCTTCCGTCATCACCAGTATCAGCACGGATCAAAGAGGGTCCGTGATCGCCACGTATATGTCCTTGACGATTTACTGAAGGGACAGCAACTCCAATGCCGAAAAACGATATTGGTAATTTTCACAAGGATGGCGCAAAAAGCCATAATTGTTCCATGGACGTCCATTGTTGACCTGCCTCGATTCCGTCGAGAAATCGAATTGCGGGTGTTTAAGCCCGTGCGACTGGTGAGAGTCGCAGAGCGTTCGAGTGTTGGAAACTGCTGTCGTAATGATTATTCTGCTCGGCGAAGGGGAAATACGACATGCTGCCTACAGAACAGAATGAACTTTTGACCAAGACCGCGGTAGGGACGCCGATGGGGGAGTTAATGCGGCGCTATTGGATTCCCGCATTATTATCCGAGGAGATCCCGGAACCTGATTGTCCGCCGGTGCGGGTGCGCATCTTAAGCGAGAAGTTAGTTGCGTTCCGCGATAGCCAGGGACGAGCGGGGCTGTTGGGCGAGCACTGCTTGCATCGCGGCACGTCGCTGTTTTTCGGCCGCAACGAGGAATGCGGTATCAGGTGCATTTACCATGGTTGGAAGTACGACATCGAAGGTAACGTCCTCGACACGCCGGCGGAACCGGCCGGCAGCGACTTCAAGTCCAAGCTCAAGCAGGTCGCCTATCGGACGGTGGAGACGGCGGGTATCGTCTTCGCCTATCTTGGTCCGCGCGAACAGATGCCGCTGTTCCCCAACTACGAATGGACGCAGATACCGAAGGAGCAAACCTACGTCACCAAAGCGCTGATGGACTGCAACTACTTGCAGGGGCTTGAAGGCGAATGCGATTCTTCGCACTTGTCGTTCCTGCACCGCGAGTTTGGCGTTTTGGGGCGCCGCCAACTTTTTGCCCTAGACTCCGCGCCGGCCTATGAAACCGAGGAGACCGACTTCGGCGTGCGCTTGATCGCGACGCGCAACGCCGGTCCCGACACCCAATATGTGCGCGTGTCGAGCTTCGTCATGCCGATCTCTTGCTGGGTGCCGGCGCGCAACCGCGAGGCGCATATCTACGTGCCCGCGGATGACGAGCACGCGTGGCGCTACGATCTGGGCTTTCTGCACGACCGCAAGCCGACCGAAGACGACTGGAATCGTAAAACCCAGATCGCCCCCGACTACCGCAAAATCCGCAATTTAAAGAATAACTATTTGCAAGACCGCCAGATCCAGAAGACCACCAACTACACCGGCATTGAAAATTTCATCAACCACGACGGCTGCGCCACCGAAACCATGGGGCCGATCTACGACCGCTCGCGCGAGCACTTAGGGGTGAGCGACAAGGCGGTGATCGCCGTGCGCAAATACCTCATCAATGCGGTCAATGAATTCCAGGCTGGCAAGGAGCCGCCGCACATTGTCCGCGACGCGGCGCGCAATCGCTTCCCGCACATCGACACCTTCGCGCAAACCATCCCGGCAAATGTTCAATGGCGCGATCGTTTCGCGCATCTGAAGTTGGTGGCGGCGTGAAGAATGGCGCAGACCGAGATTTGTGCGAAAACAGATAGCGCACGGAGGTTAATTGGATGCGGCTAGCGGATCAGCTGGCGCGCAATCTCCATGGCCGGCCGGCGATACTGGTTGATGGCGTCCTCCAGGTGATTTTGTAACTTGTAATAACTCTCGATGGTGAGCGAGTCCTTGGCGGCATAGACGCCGATGGACTGGAGCCACTTGGTGTCGACGTCGAGCTGGCGCGTCGCCTGGCCGATCGCTTTGCCGAAGGTCTCTTGCCCTTCTTTGCCGAGGAGCCAGTTGATAAACACTTTTGTCGCGTTCGGGTGGGGCGGATTCTTGACGATGGTTATCGTGCCGCTGCCGTTGCTCGTGTGGGTGCCTTCTTTGGGCACGGGAAGCGCTTTGACGGGTAGCTTGGCTTTTAGAAACGGCTCCAGCGTGTAGTAGGAAATACCGATGGTAAGCGAGAGTTTTCCTTTGGCGAGACCCTCGCCGAGCAGTCTTTGATTAGTGCTGATCAGGAGATCCTGCTGCACCAGTTTCTTGAGATAGTCCTCGCCCTTGATCATCCATAAAAACGTCCAGGTCGAGTGGCCGGCTCCCGGGTTGCGAGGATCGAGTATGCCGATTTTGCCTTTCCACTTGGGCTGCAGCAGGTCGTCGTAGGAACGGATCTCTTCGGCTTTCACCAGTTCGGTGTTGTGCCAGAGATTGTCGCTGGTGAAAGCTTCGAAGGAATAGATAAACCGTTTGCCGCTCTGATTATCGCCCCAGATATGGCCGCCCCACCATTGCTTGGGATCTTTGACTTCCGGCAGAAGCATATACGGTTCAAACGGTTCGGCGATCCCCGGCTCGACGAAACCGTACAGCATCGTGTCGGTGCCGCCGATGCTGAGGTCGAAGTTGTGGATACCGGCTTTGTACTCTTCGGCGATTTTTCTCACGTTCTGCGGCCCGCGGCTGGGCGACAATTCAATCTCGATGGCGGGGAATTTCGCTTTGAACGCCGTTTCAAGCTGTTTGCGCAGGTCGGCGCTGGCCGGAATACCGGCGACGACTTTGCCTTCTTTCTTCGCCGCCGCCACTGTGCGCTCCCAGTCGGTCGAGGCGCCGGTTTGAGATAGCGCCGGGTTCGCCAAAAGCAGCACGCCGCTATGCGCCCCGGCAATAAGCCAAAGCATCACGAAGATAAATTTCATTTTCATAACGCTGATCCTAATGCGCACTTTATATTGTGGCGGAGACTTGCGCTGAAAGCGCAACAAATAAATTTAAGCGTTCAAGGTTTGCTGAAAAAACAATTCTTCCAGCGCGGGCGCGCGTTGGAGCAGTCCCTGCTGGATCTGGCAGCGGATCAAAGCGTCGAGCGACTTGCGCGTCGATTCATCAAAAGTGTAGGCGTACGGGTCGTAACCGATAGCAGCGCTCAACCAGCGCGCTTCGTCTTTCTCGTCGGCGCTCATGTACTTCTCTTCCAGAGCGCGCGCCTTGCGGAAAGCGGCGAGCAGGCTGTCGATGATCCAAGGGTGGTTTTCGGCCAGCTTTTCCCGCAGGACCAGCGTATGGATCACCGGGATCACCTGGGTGCGGCGAAAGTAGGCGGCTTCCTCGCGCCGGTGGTCCTTGAGCAAGCGGCGCAGTTGCGGATTTTTGGCGAGCGAGCCGTAGGGTTCCAATGCGGCGTCGATTCCGCCGTTCTCCACCAATTCAATGGCATGCTCGCGAGTTCGCGGCGGCGCAATGAAGTTTACGGCCACCGACGCAGGCGGCGGCACGCCGGCTTCCTCGCCGACATCCGGTTCCGCCACATACCACTGCATCGCTTGCGGCGCGACGCCGTATTCGTCCTGCAATAGGGCGCGCAACCAAACCGCGGTGGTGGCGTTGTAGCGATGGGCGGTCACGCGTTTGCCTGCGAGCTCGGATGGATGGACCAGGTTCGATGCCGTCGCGCAGTAAATGCAGCGGTGGCGAAACTGGCGCGCCGGAAAAACCGGCAGGCCGCGAATCGACATGCCTCTCATGCGCGCCAGAATCAGCGAGGAGGTCGAACATTCGCCGCCGTCGATGGCGCCGCCGAGGATCGCCCGGTGGCGCGCGCCGGTATTATCCAGGCCGTCGCCGAATTGGCTCTCGCAGCGCAGCTCGATCGCTTCAGGGCGAACCGTGCCGTCGAATAGAGCGCGGGTGCGCGGAGTTATCGCCATGCCCAAGGTGAGTTTGATCGAGTAAGCCATGTCATCTCTCAAAAGATCGGTCGGTCGTATTGAATTGATAATGGTTAACTCTTGCCACGTCCCAACGCCTTCGCGGCGAAACTAAAATCGAACACTTGGTTGGGCGCAACTTCTTTGGTCAAGCCCATGCTCTTCTTGGTGAACTCGATGGCGCCGCGCATCCAGATTTCGTCGAGATAAGTCGCTCCGCCAAGACGGCTGAGTTGGAGATCGTAGACTTCCGTGGCCAAGGAACGGTCCTTGATGCCGAGATATTTGGAAATGAGATCGATGGATTCGCTGCGATGCTGGGCGAAGTAGTGCTGCCCCTTCAAGCTGGCGCGGACGAAGCCCATGACTTCGGCGGGATTATTTTTGATTTTCTCTTCCGTCGTGCCGACGCCGCCGGTGGGATAGCTGCTCAGATAATCGCCCGAATAGGCCAGCTTGGTGAAGCCGTCGCGGTAAAGGATCAGTTGGCGCGGCTGGGTGAGCAGACAGGCGGCGATGCGGCCGGTGCGCAGCGCGGTCACCAACTCTTCGGGACTGCCGATGACGATTAAGGTCGCATCCTTGTTCGCCGTCACTCCATGCTGGGAAAGAATCGTTTGCGTTAGGATGTCCACCGCTCCGCCGCGCGACGAGATGCCGACGACCTTGCCCTTCAACTGCGCCACGGTTTTGATGTCCGGCTGGCCGACCAGATCGAATTGCGGTTTGGTGTTGACGACCAGGACGAGCCGCACCGGCACGCCGCGTACGGCCCCGGCAATGATCGATCCCGCCGCCGAGGTATAATCCACCGATCCGCCGAGCAGCGCCTGCATGCCGACGGCGCCGCGAATCAGAATAATTTCAACGTCGAGCCCCTCGTCGCGATAAAAGCCTTTGAGCAGGGCGATGCGAAATTGTAATTCCGTCACGGCAATAGAGGTCGCCGACAAACGCACTTTTTTTAGCTGCGCCGCCGCCGGCGTGGCAGAGAGAAGTAAAACGAGCGCGATAAACAAAGTTGTGATCGTTTTCTGCATGGTCATTTACTAACCGTCGACAATTGCGAACCCTAGCAAGGTGTCTAATCGCCGTCAATTAAACCACCGAAAGACCGGAGGATCTCTTGCAAAGGCGCCAAGGCGCAAAGGTGACGGGCTGATGCCCGTCATCCCGAGTGAATGCAAGGGATCTATGACAGCTTTCTCCCTTCGGTCGAAATGACATTTCTTTCTTGCCTTAGCGAGTTTGCGCCTTTGCGGGAGAAATTCCGAACCCGAGAGCCCTCCGATCACGTCATCCGTTCCTTGACAAGCCAACCGAGAGCGAACTAGATGTTAGCCAAACTATCGGCAAACCAAGGAGCGCGCCTATGTTCGCCCGCATTCGCCATCTCGCCAGCCATACGGAACGTTACGACACCATGGCCAAGTTTTACGGCACTATTTTTGGCATGAAGCAGATCACCACCGGGTTGATGGACGAGAACAGCAAAGCCAACGCCGAACGCGGCCATATTAGCGACGGCGTCATCGGCATGGCGCTACTGGCCAAGCGTGCCGGCAGCGGCCAGGGGCTCGATCACTTCGGCTTCGAAGTCGAAGATGTCCGCGAAGCGGTCGACCGGATCGATCGGTTTTACCCCGAGCTCCTGCATACCAAAGCGTTGGCCTACGTGCCCTTCGCCGGCATCCGCGCCCAGGACCCCATCGGCGTTCAGTTCGATCTGGCGCAAAAAGGCCAGGCCAACGTACGAGAAGGTTATTTAAGCGACGGCTGGGAGCAACCGCGCTGGCTCAACCACATCGCGCTACGCGCCCGGGAGCCGGAAAGAGTCGCCGAGTTTTACCATAAAATCTTGGAG
Organism: uncultured delta proteobacterium; assembly: GCA_963816145.1. GTDB lineage: Bacteria > Desulfobacterota > Binatia > UBA9968 > UBA9968 > DP-20. The sequence continues at coordinate 456,643 of CAWFJP010000011.1, read as the reverse complement.
CTCGAAGGCGTGGAAGCCGGCGGCGAAGCGGGATCGATCATGCTCACCGACGGCAAGGTGCGGTTGATCATTCGGCGCTGCCACAACGGCTTTTATCGCACCATGCGCCAAGGCTTCGATCACATCGGCTTCAAAGTCGACAGCGTCGAGCAAACCACTAAGGAGCTAGCGGATCTCGCCGCCGTGTTCCCTGAATGCGCCGCGAAAAAAATCGCCGGCGGCGTCCAGGGCGGCGCCATCGCCAAAGATCTCGAAGCTTGTCCCATCGGTAAACACGCCTTTGCCGACCCGGACGGTGTGCTGGTGGATATTTGCGACTAGGGGGAATGATCTCCCGCAAAGGCGCGAAGACGCAAAGCTAAGAAGGAAATGTCATTTCGACCAAAGGGAGAAATCTTTCTTAGTGCTCTCCATTCGCTTGGGATGACAGGTCCGCTCGTCACTTAGCGTCTTTGCGGGAAAAATTTCCGAATCCGACTCTTCCACTCAAGAACCGCTGATGATGAAGTTACTCGCAGCACTATTCGGTCTCTATTTTTCTCTCATCAATTGCACAGAGCTGCGCGCTGCGGCGGCAAGGCCGAAAGTGGTCATCGCCCATGCCGCGATGAATTTTCGCGTGGCACCACTTTGGGTCGCGCAGGATCAAGGGTTCTTTAATAAATACGGCATCGACTCGGAGGTCATCTACATGCGCGGCGGGCCGACGTTGTTGTCCGGCATGTTGTCGGGCGACATCCAAGTCGGCTGGACTGCTAGCGGCATCATCGCGCCGATCGCCGAAGGCGCCGACTTCGTGATCGTCGCCGGATTCAACAACCGGGTCACCGACGAACTGATCGTCCGACCCGGCATCAAGCGGCCGGAAGATCTGCGCGGCAAACGCTTTGGCGTACAGAGCATCGGCGGCGGCGGTTGGATGGGCGTGATGCTCGGCTTAGAGTCGTTGGGACTGGATCCCAAACGCGACGATATCCGCATGCTGGTCATCGGCGATAACACCGTGCGCGGTCAAGCGCTCGAAGGCGGCACCATCGACGCCACGTCTCTCGACGGGGTCTTCAGCCGCAAGGCGAAAGCCAAAGGCTTCGTCAGCCTGGCGGATTTTTCTAATGCAAATATACCGATCATGAACCATCTGATGGCCGTCAAGAAAAGTTATCTGCAGCGCCAGCCGGAGGTCGTCGATAACGTTTTGCGCGCGCTCGTCGAGGGTTTAGCGTTTACCTGGTCGCCGAAAAGCAAAAACGCCGTGCTCAAGAGCGTCATGCGCCGTCTGCGAATCACAGATACCGCTCTCGCCGAAGAGGGTTATCAGGAACTGCTGACACGAGGAGGCCTCGAAAAGCGGCCGCATCCCTCCATGGACGGAGTGCGCAACGTGCAGCGCCTGATGCAGATCAGCAACCCCCGCATCGGCGAGGTGAAGCTGGAGGAGGTTGTCGACCGTAGCCTCATGCGCAAGCTCGAAGACAGCGGCTTTATCGACCGCATGTATAGTCTTTACCCCGCAAAGTGATCGTGCCTCAAAGATTCATTGACACTGAAGTAGGGCGGTCGGATCTGCTGCTCATGTGATCCTGGACATGCCCGCTGCGCTTGGACTAAGTTGCGTGCCGATATTAGTTTCCGCGTGACGGCGGCGATACCGATCGATCAGGACGCGGATTGAGGCGAGAGAAGATGACCAAAAGAGCGCTTGTAATTTTTCTGTTGTTTTCGCTGCGGGCGGATTTCGGCGCCGCCTACGGCGAGGCGACCAAGCTCGTCGTTGCCTATGCTTCGCCGGCGGCGACTTTCTGTCCCGGTTGGATCGCCCGGCGCGAGGGGATCTTTGCTAAATACAACTTGGACGTGGAGATGGTTTTGATGCAGGGTGCGTCGGCCTATATGCCGGCGTTGGCCAATGGTAACATTCAGGTGCTTTATGGCGGCGGCACCGCGGTGTCGCGGGCGATTGCGACCAAAGATTTCGATGTCATGGTGATCGCCACCGAAACCCGCTATGTGCCGGTGCGCTTGATGGTCAATGCGTCGATCCGCACCCCTGCCGATCTGAAAGGCAAGAAACTTGGCGCCGGCCGCGCCGGTCTCGACGAGTACGCGACCCTGCTCTATTTGGACAAACTCGGCCTCGTCGCGGGAAAAGACGTGCAGATGGTCTATCTTGCCGGCGGAATTCCCAGCCGGGTGGCGGCGATGAAGCAGGGGCTGATCGACGGCGTGGCGGTCAATCCGCCCAATGAATACGAGCTTGAAAAGGCCGGCTATCGCGAGCTGGTCAACTTCCTCGATTTAAAAATGCCCTACGCCGGCGTGCCGCACACGGTGAACCGGGCTTTTCGCGATCGCAATCGCCGCGTCTTGGAAGATTACATGACCGCCCATGTCGCCGGCATGCAGTTGTTTCGCACCAACAAGCAATTGGCTTTCAAAGCCATCGTGGAGTTGACCCGCCAAAAAGATCCGGTGATTCTCGAGCGCACCTACGACACCTATTATAAACAATATGAGGCCATCGACGGCCTGCCGTTTCCCTGGCAAGCAGGTATCGAGAGCATGATCACCGGCTTCCACGAGCGCTTCAATCCGCAGGGCATCAAGAACCGCGATGCTTCGGCATCTCTCGATCCCTCTTTCGTGCAGAAAGCCGCAGAGAGGCTAAAGCTCGGCAAGAAATAATCCGCGACAAAGATCGTCGGCAAATTTTGCAGCAACCCAACTGAATACTCGGGCGCAGACCCACTCGCGCCTTCCAATTTTCTGTTCCAATCGACATCGCGTTATTTTCTGTCTGACGACGGCCTAAATCAAATCGCTGGTTGATCCCACCCTACTTCACATTTTATGCTCTGAGCGTATGGCACAGGTGTGCTACGCAGCCATTTGCAGCGAGGGTATCTCAGGAGGGAAATTCATGCTTCCGAATAAACGCTCTGTTTCGCTCTTCAGCGCCCGCCCAGAACAGTTGAAGTCGAAAACTTTTCGCAAGTTGTCTAGCGCCGATTGCGTCAAACTGTCTCTGCTATTTGTTTGGCTCACGGGGTGTGCGCCCGGGCCGGTGCAAGGTCAGGCACCGCGCTCGCCAACGCCAGCCTCGGTGAATCAAATTGTTCAAGTCCAATCGATCGCCAAAGGGCTGGAACATCCCTGGGGCCTCGAATTCCTGCCGGACAAGCGGATGCTGGTCACCGAACGTCCAGGTCGCTTGCGTTTGGTCGGAGCGGACGGCCGCGTTTCCGCGCCGCTCACCGGAGTGCCGGAGGTTTACGCGAGCGGGCAGGGCGGGCTTCTGGACGTTGCCGTCAGCCCGACGTTCGCCAAGGATCGGCTCGTTTACCTATCGTTTGCTGAAGCCGGCGACGGCGGCGCAGGCACCGCGGTCGCCCGCGGGCGGTTGGGCGAGCGCGGGCTGGAAGACACCAAGGTGATCTGGCGTCAGCAGCCCAAGGTCGGTGGCGCCAATCACTGGGGGTCGAGGATTGTTTTTCATCGCGACGGCACGCTGTTCGTCACTTTGGGCGAGCGGTTCAATCACTCCGAGCGGGCCCAGGACCTGTCGGCGACGCTCGGCAAGGTCGTGCGCATCAACTCGGACGGCTCGGTGCCGCGCGACAATCCGTTTGTCAATCGCGCCGGCGCGCGCCCGGAGATCTGGTCGTATGGCCATCGCAACGTCCAAGCCGCGGCGCTTCATCCTGAGACCGGCCAGCTCTGGACCGTGGAGCATGGCGCGCGCGGCGGCGACGAGCTGAACCATCCGGAAGCGGGGAAAAATTACGGCTGGCCGGTCATCTCTTACGGTACCCACTACACTTATTTGAAGATCGGCGAAGGCACGGCGAAACCCGGGATGGAGCAGCCGGTCTACTATTGGGATCCGGTGATCGCGCCCTCAGGTATGGCGATTTATACCGGCGATCTCTTCTCCAGCTGGAAGAACGATTTTCTGATCGGCTCGCTCACTCCGGGAGGGTTGGTGCGGCTGGTGATGAAGGACGGCAAGGTCGCCCAAGAAGAGCGTTACCTGGGTGATTTACGAGAACGCATCCGCGACGTGTGCCAGGCGCCGGATGGATCGCTCTATCTTCTCACCGACTCACGCGACGGCCAGATATTGCGCATAACGCCTGCAGCCAACCGTTGAGTGATAAAATGGGCCGATAAGATTGACCGCGAAGAACGCAAAGGACGAAAAAAGTAAACTCCGAGCATTAAGTCCAAAGTGCCCCGATCCACGATCCGCGCACGCCGCGGGTTATTTATCGAGCGAGGTCGCCGCGTGCTCCGCCGCTCTCATGCCGAGACCCAGAGAAGCGAGCAACCCGTTGCCCGGTAGATACCCTTCCAAACCCTTGCCGGATACGCCGACGGCCACGCCGCCGCCGGCGTAAAGGTTGGGGATGATCGAGCCGTCGTTGCGCAGGACTTGGCCGTCGGGGGTTACCTTCAACCCGCCTTGGGTGTGGTACAGCGCCACCGTGACTTTGATGCCATAGAAGGGTCCTTGGAACGGTTGCGGCAGCGCGCGACCGAAAGCGTCCTTGGCGCCGCTTGCCGCGCTGTCGTTATACTCTTGAATGGTTCGCTTCAGGCCTTCGGCGTCGATGGCCAATTTGCCTGCGAGTTGTTCCGGCGTGTCGGCCTTGAGCAAAAGTCCCGCGTCGAAGTAGATCGATAGGTTTCTCAGTCCCGGCGCGTTTCGATGCAGCTGGTAGATACGCTCGTCGCAGATTTCGTAAGCCAGCTTGCCGGGCAGATCGAGCATTTTGATGCCGAGCCCACCGGGATATCGGGTTTCGTCGACGAAACGCTTGCCGCCGGCGTCGACCATGATGCCGCCCGATAGAGCCACCTCTGGCGCCACCGCGCGTTTTCCCGGGCCGATGTATGCGGGGTATGGCTGGAAGGCGCCCATGTTTTCCGCCGCCGCGCCGATCGCCAAACCCATCTTGATGCCGTCGCCGGTGCTGCCGTGGTGACCTGGAAAAGGAATGTCCAGCGCTTTGGGAATGTAGCGGGCCAACAACTCCGCGCTCGCGCCGAAGCCGCCCGAGGCGAGAATAATTTTTCGCGCTGAGAGCGCGCCGTCTTTTGTCGCCGCGCCGGTTACCGCGCCGCCCGTGTCCTGTTGGAGCGACAATACCGGCGTCGAGAATCGCACCTGGATATTTTTTTCCCGCTCAACTGCTTCGAAGAGAAAATCGGTGATGGTTTTATCCGCCTTCCACGAGTGCGATCGCTGCGCCCCGTGACCAAAGGCAAACTCGCCGAGTTGAAATTCGATTCCCGCCGTATCGGCCAGGAAATCGGCCACACGCCCAGAAGTTTCCGCGAGCCGCTGGGTCAGGACTGGATCGCTCTCGTCGTTGTTCCGGCGCAGGATATCCTGGGCGTAGAGTGCCGGACTGTCGGCGATCTTCAACTCGCGCTGCCGGCGGCTGCCGGCGGCGCGGATGCCCTTGGAGGAGAAAGCAGTCCCGCCTCCCGGTTTGTCAGTCTTCTCCAACAGGAGCACCCGCGCGCCCTTTTTCGCCGCCACGAGAGCAGCCATGAGACCGCACCCTCCGGCACCGATGACGAGGATATCGCTGTCGACCGAATCCAACTCCGGCATCGAACCTCCAAGCACCTCGGCCACAATATTTGATAGCCGCCCGGGATTGCAACTTGTGTTGGCTGGTAATTTGGGGCCAGGGTCCGGGAGCTAGAAGGCGGGATCTTCCAGTTAAATTTGCACTGCGCCCCACGAGTTGGCCCGGCAAAAAGATCCGGTGATTCTCGAGCGCACCTACGACACGTACGGCAAACCGTTACCGGCCCCGTGCGGTGTCGACACTCCAGATCCCCGCACCGTGAGTAGCGATAAACAAAAAAATGAAGCAGAACAGCACTGCCGGCTCGCCTTCGTTTTCGAGCGGCCAGAAACTTTTTGGGAGATGGCCGATGAAATAAGCGACCGCCATTTGGCCGCTGGCGATGAAAGCTGCAAAGCTGGTGAGGAGACCGATGGTAATGAGGATGCCGAAAACTATTTCGATGATTCCCGCCAGACCGAAGAGCGAACCGAGAGGAAACGGCTGGCCGCCGAACCAGCCAAAGACTTTCTGCCCGCCGTGCGCAACGAACAACAGCCCGGCGATGATCCGCAAGATGGCGAAGGCGTAGGGTGCAAACGGAGCAAGAGTTTTTTCCATAACGGACATCCTCGAAGATACGAGCTTACGTTCGTAGGCTAGTTTCCAAGCGACTCATGCGCCAGGTCACGGTTTGTCGGATAGCCGCGACTTCGCGTCCTCGTGAGCGGGGGCAGCGCTTGCGCCGTCGCCATTTGTTGCCGACAGGATCCGGGTTTCCAAAGCAGGCGCCGGCGGCAGTCCCGTGACGTCGAGGATCTCCTGCTCGTTGAGAGTCTCGCACGCCACCAAAGCTTCGGCGAGCGCGTCGAGTTGTCTGCGATGCACCGTCAGCAGGCGCTTGGCCTCCTCGTGGCTCTCGCCGATGATCTTCCGGATCTCGGCATCGATGGCTTCGGCGGTATCCTCGCTAAATGGCTTCGAGGCGCCGTAACCGCCGGGGCTGCCAAGATAGGGGTTCTCCCGCGGCGCAAGCTGGACTAACCCGAGCCGCTCACTCATGCCCCAGCGCGTGACCATCTGGCGGGCCAGGCTGGTGGCTTGTTCGATGTCGCTTTCTGCTCCCGTCGTCTTGGTGCCGTAGACAATCTCTTCGGCGGCGCGGCCGCCGAGCATGCCGACGATCCGCGCGCGCAGGTAGGCTTCCGGATAGTTGTAGCGGTCGCTCTCAGGTCGCTGGTAGGTCACACCGAGCGCCTGACCACGCGGCACGATCGTCACCCGATTCACCGGATCGGCGCCGGGCACCACCAGACCGAGGATCGCGTGTCCGCCCTCGTGGTAGGCAATGCGCTCCTTGTCGGCGCGACTCAAGAGCAGCGGCCGCTCGGGGCCGAGCACGATTTTCTCCAGCGCATCGAGAAAATCTTTGTAACGGACGTCATTCTGCGCGCGCCGCGCCGCCAGCAGCGCCGCCTCGTTAACCAGATTTTTCAAATCCGCTCCTGAGAAGCCCGGCGTCGTGGCGGCGATTTCTCCTAAGTTTGCGTCCTTCGCCAGTGGCATGGCGCGGGTGTGAACTTTGAGGATCGCCTCGCGACCGGTCTTGTCCGGTAGGTTAACCACAACGCGCCGGTCGAAGCGCCCAGGCCGCAGAAGCGCTTTGTCGAGCACCTCCGGCTGGTTGGTCGCTGCCAGCACGATGATGCCTTCCCGGCTGGAGAAGCCGTCCATTTCGGTGAGGATTTGGTTCAAGGTTTGCTCCTGCTCGCTCGACCCGCCGATCACCACCTGCCCGCGGGCGCGACCGATGGCATCGAGCTCGTCGATGAAGATGATTGCCGGCGCGTTCTTGCGAGCTTCTGTAAAGAGATCTCGCACGCGCGCTGCCCCGACACCGACGATCATCTCGACGAACTCGGCAGCGCTCATCGAGAAGAACGGCACCCCAGCCTCTCCTGCGACGGCCTTTGCCAGCAGCGTCTTTCCTGTGCCCGGCGCGCCGACCAGCAGCACGCCTTTCGGAGCGGCCCCGCCCAGGCGGGTGTACTTCGCCGGGTCCTTGAGGAAATCGACGATCTCGACCAGTTCGTTCTCGGCTTCATCAATACCGGCGACGTCGTCGAAGGTGACCTTTGTATCCTTCTCCTGGTCGTAGCGGCGCGCGCGACTCTTGCCGATGCCCATGAGCCCGCCGCCTAGGCCGCCGCCCTGTTGCGCTGCCCGCCGAAACATCCAGACGTAAAAGCCGATGAAGAGCAGCGCCGGGCCGAACCCGAAAAGAATCGTCGACCACAAGCTCCCCCCTTCTTCGATCGGTTGGGCGCTGATCTCGACATGGTGATCGATCAGAAACGCTTCTAGACCGGGGTCGACGAAGGAGGGAAGTGTGGTCGTGAAGGTACTTCCGGTTCTTGGCGGGCCGGCGCGCATCGCCTTGGGCTCGCTCGTCGGTTTGTCCTTACCTCCGGGCGCCGCATCCTTTGCGTCCGCCGGGGGATAGGTGACCGGCTTCACGAAGCGGCCGGTGAGGCTCTCGCCGCGGCTATAGATTGCCTCGACGTTGCCCTTGCCGACCTCTTCCTTGAAGAGCGTGTAGGGCACTGTGATGGGTCCTGCAGTGGCCGGAAACAGGAACCGCATTAGCAAGTAGTTGGCGAGCAAGGCGCCTAGGAACCATAACCAGGTCTTGCTCGGCGGCAGCTTCGCCTGCACGGCACCCTTCGGGCCTCCCGGTCTGGCGCTGGCCGGTTGGCCGCGCGCCGCCGGCGCCAAATCGCTATTCTGTCGCGTCTGCTGATCTTTCAACCCCATGAGCAACCCCCTGGACGTGCCTGGCTCACTACAGTAGAGATTCAGCCAAACATAGCTGATGGCTAGCATTACACCCGGCTTACAGCAACATTGGTCAGCAAACTTCCCGCCGGAACTTGGCACAACGAAGGAATAGAACAGGGAGTCGATAGGGCATCGGGCCAGACTCGGTAGTGGTTCAGTTCGAGTCCGCCATGCGTCTTCATCCGGAGAAAGATTTCTCGCTGCGCTCGAACTGACAGCAGACTAGTCGATTTGTGATATCCAACGCAGTGAGAGATCTCGGTCGAACCGAATCACTACACCGGACGCTTGCAGCTTGACTATTCTCGAACCAATCGGTGTTTTTGGTTGTTCGACTCGAGCCCAAGTTTTGATTCAGTTCCCAGTGCCGTTATCGGACATGCGGTCGCTCTCTTACGACCGATCATCCAACTCCGGATAGCGGCGAAAGATCTCTTCCTGATTGAAGGACAAGCGCCGGTCGGACGCGAGATAGGCGGCGAGGCGGGGGCGCGTTGCGACTCGGTCGTGTAGCGCGAGCACGCGCCGGTGTATGCGCTCCAGCTTGATCACGGCGCGGGGAAACGCGTAGCACGGTCCTTCGATCATCTGGAAGAGCGACAGGTCGACGTAGCAGACCGTGTTGCCGACAGTGCGGAAAACTATCGACGTCGAGCAGGACGTTGCATTTTCTTAGCCTCGCTCAGGTTAGACTTGGCGAATGCGCGGGTTTAAGGCCGCCGGGTCGGAGTATCTTGCGCCGATGAATCGTCTGACCAGTATGCCGAACGGGAATCCTCGATGAGGACAAACTCAAAATTGGACGGCGCAGTTGGAATCTCCTCAGCTACCCAGCGATAAATAAGGAATCAGGAGTCCTGACCGTCATTGCTCTCGACGGAGAGTCTGCCGCTCAAAAGCCCAGGAGCTTGAACTGAACCGATCCGGTGAAATTTGCCTGCTGATTGTCCGGTATCGTAAGTCGGGATTCGTTCTTGTATTCCAGTTGCAGCGACAGCGATTGCTCGCCCAAAAAAGATTTACCGAGTATCCAATTCAAAGCAGTGGCGCCATTTACCATCGATCCCGCTCTCAGCGGGTCATCGCTCGAGTCGCGGGCGTAAGAAACGCGTCCGATCAATTGCAGGTCGCGAGAAGGCGTAAAAGTTAAACCGAAACCTGCCGAACCTGTGTCGGTCTTAAGTCCCGTGATCGGCGCCCATTCCTGCTTGAAGCTCAGGTTGGGCTCAAGCGTAAACAGCGAAGTGAACCGGTAGGTGAAGGAAAGTCGATTGGTGAACGCCAGAGTCCTTTGATCCAAATGTTCGCTGTTCGCTACCGTTGAATAACTCGACGACAAATCGGCGTTCCAGCTCGGTTTGTTCAGGTAAAGGGATGTCGCCGTCGTTCTGGTAAGGGTCAATTGATGGGTTGTAGCGTTTTCTTCCCACATTTCACCAACGGCGCCGCGAACCCGATATGGGCTCAAGTCATAGTCCGCCCAGAGTTGCCGTTCATCGCGCGCGTGGTCGATCTTGACGCCAGCGGGCGATACATAACCGGGGCCGGAAGAGCGATTGGACAATCCATAACCCGCCTTTCCCCAGCTTCCGTGAACTTCTAACCTGGTCATTATGGGTAGCTGATCGCTCGATGCCGGGAAGCCGAGCGTGCTGTAGGCGGCTTCGGCCTCGCCGATGAGTTTGCCGCCAAATTGTGAGGATACGGCCAGTAAATCGGCATATTTCCCCCGCCCTTTGAGATCACCATGATCGCCCACGCTGCCGAGGAGCGCCGGTTGCTCCAGACGGTTCTCAAAGTAGGTCGCTTTCAATTCCACTAGCTTGGAGCCGAACTCCAAGGCAAGAAGTTGCTTCGACGACGGCGGCGTGAGATTGATTTGCGCCCCACTGATGCCGGCGAACGATTTTGCAAAGAGTTCTGTCGCATCGGGAATTTCCGATGGAAACGCGTCGGAAACTTCCGCTTGTGCGAATGCCAAGGTGCGGCAAAGGCACAGAACTAGAATTAGCAGTGACATTAACCTGTCCACGGCGTTTAAACCGCGACGCTTGCTAAGGATGGAGACGGGCTGCGGGAAAGAAAGACGGCTAAATCTAACTATCCACCTGGCGAGTGGCTAAACGACTGCCCCACATCGAATCGAAATGAATGTTTGCTCGAGATGCGGAAACGAACCTGCAAAGTCGCAGCCGAAATCCTACAGCGATGCGGTAGAAAAGTCCAGATTCTTTTGGCCATGCCAGATGGCTGATGAAAAAATTTTTGGCGTTAGAGGCGGCGAGGTGTGAACAAATCGAGTCAGACGATGACAGCTTGCATTTTTGCCAATTTGTTTGGACAGGGAAGTTGAGACCAGCCGCACGACCGATCATCCAACTCCGGATAGCGGCGAAAGATCTCTTCCTGATTGAAGGGCAAGCGACGCTCGGACGCTAGATAGGCCGCGAGCCTCGGGCGCGCCGCCACTCGATCGCGCAGCACGATCAGGCGCCGGTGTTTACGTTCCTGCTTGATCACGGCGCGGGGAAACGCGTAGCGCGGTCCTTCGATCATCTGGAAGAGCGACAGGTCGACGTAGCAGACCGTGTTGCCGACGAGCACGCGGATGCCGTTGCGCTCGAAGATGTGCTCGAAATAACTCGGGAATTTCAGCAGCCGCGCCCCTGTTCCTGCCCTCAATAATCTTACGTTTCGAGCGACATGTTACATTTCGATGACAATTTGTTTTCGAGGCTTGAGTGTCTTGATACCGCCCGAATCAATGTTACGCTTGAGTCTATCGTTATGTTTTTATGTCACGCGTGAAGACAATATTATTGGCTGCGTTGGTTTTGTTAAGCCTTGCATTTCTCTCTCCCAGCCTTTTCACCAGCGGGGCTATCGACCGGAGCGCACAGCCTATTCCGGCAGTGCTAAAGGCAACCTCGCACGACAATGCTGGCGCCGCCAAAGCTAAAATAAATATTCCGGCGACGACGGCCGCCCAATTCATTCTTGAAATGTATGGCGAACTGCCGCCGCGCTCGGAAGGTTTTTTAACTACCAGTGAAAACGCCGGCGTCGCGCGGCCAAGTGTCATCGTCGTCCCACATGTATTTCTAGGGATTCTTGCACCTAAAGTCTCTCGTTACATTTCAAAATCGGTTCTCAATATCTGACTTCACCGGTTCTCGTCCGGAACGTCTGCTTCTTCAAGTCATCGGCTGTAGTCGATTTGGATAGTTGTTTCTTAAGTCAATTAGGAGGTTAGGTTTATGCCCGAAGTTCAAAAAATTCTTATTCCCGTCAACTTTTCGGAGGATTCCGCTGACGGACTCAAATACGCGGTCTCCTTGGCCAAGGAAACCCAAGCTGAACTCTTAGTACTGCACGTGGCGCAAAAGAAGGAAGCGGAAACATTCTTGGACTTTCTGGCCGTGATGGAAGGATTGCCTGCACTAAATCGTCCCGCCGGGATCCCCCTCGATCGCTTGTTGCGCGAGAAAGCATTGGATCTTTACCGATTTATCGAGGAGGTTGTGAGAAACCCCGGCCGGCTGAAAATCAGTAGAAGGGTAGTCCTCGGCAACAAAGAGGACAAAATTGTGGAAGTCGCCAATACCGAGAGAATCGATCTGGTGGTGCTTGCGGATGGAAAGAAACCGTTCTTCCCCCGCCTGATGGCGCGCGGAAAGCTACTGAAAATGATCTCGAGATTACCCTGTCCCGTGCTGCTTAAGCTGCCCGTTTTCGAGTCGTGGCCTCATTCTGGAATAATCCGGCGCTCGGCTTATGCTCGGTCGTGAGCGCCGTCGACATAGGTTACGACCTATCGTCCAACTCGGGATAGTGGCGAAAGATCCCATCCTGATTGAAGGGCAAGCGCCGCTCGGACGCAAGATATTTGGCGAGCCGTGGTCGTGCTGCAACTCGGTCGTGCAGCGCGATCACGCGCCGGTGTTTGCGTTCTTGCTTGGTCATCGCGCGGGGAAATGCATAGCGCAGCCCTTCGATCATTTGAAAGAGCGAAAGGTCGACGTAGGAAACCGCGTTGCCGACGAGCACGCGGCTGGCGTTGCGCTCTAAGACCTGTTCGAAGTAACTCAGGAACTTCGGCAGCCGCTCGGCGGTGAAATCCCCCGCCCGCCGTTTGGCTTCACGCTTTTGATCTTCGTAATACAAACCGCCCCCGATCGGATGGTGGCTGTCGTGCACTTCGGCGACCCAATCGGCGATGGTCAGTTGTAATTGATGCGCCCAAAGCCGGCCGGCGTCTTGTTTCGGTGCGAGTCGGAGGCGCGGGCCAAGAAATAAGAGAATGTTCGCCGTCTGGCCAATGACCAGCTTGCCGGCTTTCAAAAACGGCGGCGCGAAGGGGGGCCGCTTGACCGACGGGCTTTCCATTAAGCGCGACATCGACGCCATCCCTTGGGGTTGACGCGCTACTTCCACGTAATCCGCACCAGCGTCTTCCAAAGCGAGCCGAATAAATTCTCCGCGTCCCTGTATCCCCGGCCAATAATACAATTCGTAGCGCATGATTTACCTCCGCGAGGTCTCGCCTAATTTTCGTTCCCTGCGGATAAGCTTCCTCTTCCGCAGAGACGCCTATTGGGTCCAGACTAATTTGCTGGCAGCTTATTGCAACAGACGTGAACCGCTGCGGCACAGCGCTCTAGATCCATGGCTGCTTGGGCGGTGTTGTCGGGTGATCTGTCGCGCGGGCTGCGCGTTGGCAGGCCAAACGTTCTTTGGTCGGCGGCGGTTTCTGTTCCTAGTATGAAATTGCCATTTGTGCTAGGGGGTTGGGAATGCGATTTACTAAGCAAATTGTTCTCTTCGCTGCTTTATCAATGCTGCCGTTTGGGTTCGGTTGCCAAACCACGCAGCCCGAAACCACGGTGGCAATTCCGGCTGTGGAAACGGCGCAAGATCAGGCGCTGTCAAAATCCGTGATGGATCGGCTGCTCGCGGATAAGAAAGTGGATCTATCCGGCATCAAGGTGGTGTCAAACAACGGGACCGTCTACCTGAGCGGGCTCGTGCATTCTCTCGATGCGCGCCAGCAAGCGATCAAGCTCGCCTGGGAAGTGCGCGGCGTGCAGAGCGTCGTCAACAGTCTTGAAGTTAAATAGCGGTCGCTATGTCAGCGAAATTAAATTTTTGCAGTGACGGTAGCGAGTCTGAGTAGTGGCAAGCACTCCAGCGCTAACCCTCATCTGCGAGATTCTCCACAGCAAAACATCCCAGCCGAGCCGCCAATACTCGATATTTCACCGAGTGATTGCCATATCCTGTCGAGAAGCGGTTGCTAGTTCGCATTGTCCAGCCGCGCCGAACCACGGAACAAGACACTGAGGACAAACAGGGCGAACAAGACGCTATCGGCGACGCGCTCCGCCACAGCGCCCTTTGATGCGCGCAATAGCAAAAAAGATAACACAAGGCTGTCTGAAATGGTTCGCATAAATCCTCCCGCCGCGTCGAATCGGGCTGAGGCGGAATTTGACTAGATTGCCCGATGTCATGAAGGCCGAAACGTTGGATATCAGTTAAATGACTGCTGGACGCCAAACCTCGGTCTGGTTTGGTGCCCAAACACCGGTCCGCGACGAAACTACCGACTAATACTCGCCGCGCTCGCGCCGCAGCCTTTCCAACTCGTAACGCTGCCGATCGATCTCTGCCTGGTTGTTACGAATCTCGCTGTCTTGTCGGGAGTTCTGGTTATCCTGGCCCTGGATTTGATCGCCGATCAAGGCGCCGGTGCCTAAGCCGAGGCCGCCGCCAATGGCGGCACCGGCGGCTGGATGTCCGACCGCCGACCCGATGATGCCGCCGACAGCGGCGCCACCCAGCGCGCCGATGCCGGCGCCTTTTTCTCTAGTGGTCAGAGAGCCGCTGGCGCAGCCGCCGAACAGCAGGGTTGCCGTGAGTAGAAAGGCCGTCTTTTTCGGAGCCGTTCGAGGGTTCTTCATAAAATCATCCTTTCTCTTGAAGTTAGTCGCGATCGAGTCTGGTCAAGCTAAATTGATGCACCAGGGCGATCAGCGCGCGGTCGCGCGGATCGATGTACAGTTTTACGTCGGAGCCCTCGGCATTGGAGATCGCGTAGCCGGCGCGCCGCTCCAGCTCACAGCTCGCGATATCGCAGGTGGCGGCGAAAAATACTGCCGCCATCAACGATTGTTCGCGATTGACGTATGGGATCACGACATAGTCTTCGCTGAATCGGATCATTTTGCTCGGCACCGGCGTAAAACCGTCGAGAGCCTGCCAATTCTCTTCCGCGTTCAGCGCGCTTGCTGGGAGCGTCGTGAACGACAGCAAGACTAGCGTCGTGATTATGGTCTTGGTTAAAAATGTTTTCATTTGTTTTTCCTCCGATCTGTTCTTGCCGATGCATGCCGGTGCTCATGCTGTCAGCCGGCTAAGATGCCAGTCGCGCCAGTTCCATTGGACTGTCGGAATAGTTGATCTTGCCGTGCGATGTGGTCATGCCCGCGAGCAAATCGGCAACGATCTCATAAACCTGCTTTTCGTCGCAGATGTCGCGCCGCACCTCTTCGGTCAATGCGTAGATCAGATCGCCGAGAGTGGTTTCCGATGTTAGTTGTCGGTTCATTTTGTCCTCCATCACCGATTGATTTTGATTTAGCGCTCGATAGCGCCGACACACTTACAAGAGCAGTAGGCGCACTTTTCCAACGCGACGATTTTTTCAGTCATCGCCGATTGCTCCTCGATCGCTATGCCATGAACTCCGCTGAGAACGCGGCGGGAAAGTGTCTTAACTATGATTCGCTATTCAAGCTTGCCACCCTCCGAATTGGTGTTTTGTGGTTTCGCTTTCTATCGAGAGATACCGCAAGGGCCGTACCACTTGGCGTAAGTCCTACCTAAGTACGCCAAATTTAGGCGCCTTTTGATTGACCGCTCAGCCATTGGGCCATAACTGATCTGTATGAAAATACCTGCGTTGGACGGAATCGACTTCTAAGTATCCGCCTAAAATGGGTAAGTTGAAGTGTGTAGGGTTACTCGACGAGGACTTTTTGCGGGTAATTTTTACGCGGTAAATGTTTCCTTGACGATTTAAATTTTGGCGGGCGCGCTAAACGAGGTCAAAATGGTGTGTTGGAATAGTTTTATCTGTCGATTAAGCGCGGGTGTTTAAAGGGCGCGCTGCAAATTTTAGACAAGTCATTGCAACATGCGCACCGCTTATGTAGTTGCGAGTTGCGATCATCCCTTGGGCGGGTTTGCCACTAAGGCGCTTCGAATCTCTGTGAGTTTTGTCTTTACTAAGGCAGCGTTCTCGCCGCCCATACGCACGAGAATTTTCTGCCCCGCCGATAACTTCTCCAGTTCTGGATCGGTGAACTGATAAAGTACGGTGGTCTGGGTCAGCAGCACGGGGCCTTTCACTTCGGGTGTCGCCAGCAGATGGTCGATTACCTGGACCAGTCGGTCGTTAAAGTACTTGTCGGGGTAGCCCAGCTTCTCGTACTGCTCCTGGAACAGCGGGTAAAACCTTATGTATACCGCCACCAGCGGCGCGATCGGCACCGACTTCGCAAATCGTACATAAGGCTGGTAGCGCGCCGCGTTCTTCGGGCTTATGCTGAGCTCGCCGTCCTTGGCCGTCGTGACTAACCAGCCCGGCACAGATTTCACCGGCAGTAGCTGCGCTGGCAAATGTCCTAGCGGCAAATTGTCGACCGTGGCCACCAGGCGATGAATGATCCCTTGCAGATTGAAAAACTTTTCCAAATTCCGGCCGAACAGTTTCGCCAACGCGTCCTGCATAGCCTTGTCGCTGTCAGCCAGCGCCGGTAACGGCTCGTCGGTCTCCTGCGCTGGCCCGGCCGCCTCGATCGGATAGCGGATCGCCGGTTCCTTCGGCGGAGAAGCCGTTGGCGGCTGCGTTAACTGCGGTGCCGGCGTCTCGCTCGCTCGCCACAGGTACAGGCCAACGACGACACTGAGAACAACGGCAAACAGAGTCAACCAATGAATGGTTTTACTCATAGGTCGTATTTCGCCCTAGGGACATCGCCGGCCATGTGGCATGATCGCAGCCTAGTGTCTACGGCCCCGCCTCGCGGAAAAGCTCCGTCTGTTCCAGTCGGACAACGTAATTCCCAAGCGCCAGTCCGGCGGCCTTGTCATTTTCGCACTGCGGCAGTCACGCTAACGGGGCGGGTAAAGCCACAGTTAGAAATCCTAACGCCGAGATCTCGAATTACGGGCTATGGCTTCCAGCCGCTCGCGTTGAGCTCCGCCGCCGCTTTCTTGACGAAGCCCAATTCGAAAATGTCGGTTACTTTGATGTCACGTTTCACTTTGGTGGTCTTTTTCATCGCGTCGATCATGCCGCGGAGAACTTTCTCGTCACTATAACCGTCGCGGAGCAAGAGTTTGGACTCCACATCGTAAATTTCGTTGGCAAGCGCGCGATCCTTCATTTTGAGCGCGTCCATCATGTATTTGATTGCGGGCTCCCGCTTATCCAAGAAAAAGTGCAGTCCTTTCAGGCTGGCGCGGATGAAGCGGGCGTGCTTTTGCGGGTTTTCATTGACCTTTGTCGTCGCCGCGGCGATGCCGCCTTGAATCAGCGTCGCGTAGTCACCGGCATTCGCCAGCTTGGCAAAGCCTTCCTTTTGCGCTGCGATGCTCATGGAGGTGTTAAATAGAGTCGCGTCGATGGATTTAGATTGCAAGGCGGGAAAGCGCACCGCGTCGTTTCCCATGACGATCAGATTCACATCTTTGGCCGGGTCCAAGCCATGTTTCCTGAGAATATCTCTTGCCACCACCGCGAGGGAACCTTCGGGAGACATGATGGCAATATTGGTCCCGCGCAGCTGTTCGATCGACTTGATGTTTGGCTGGGCGATGAGATCCCAGGCCGGCCGGTCCTGAAACACGGTCAAAATTTTCACCGGCACGTTTCTCACCGCGGCGGCGAGCGCGCTGCCGGCATTCGTGAAGTAGTCGATCTCGCCCGCGAGCGCGGTCCGGATTGCGATCTCGCCGCGAATGCTCAGGAGCTGCACGTCGATACCTTCTTCTTTGAGATAACCTTCTTTGTCGGCGATGATGATGCAGAAAACCGAGGTGTTGAGCGACGGATAGGCGACCCGGACAGTTTCAGCCGCGGCGCTGGAACGCGCGGCGCAGAGCGCAAGCCCTAAGCCAAGAAAAATACTCCACATGTTCTTTTGGTAATTCATAAAACGGATCCTTTCGCGTTTGGGCCAGTTCGATAAATTGCGACACGCGGATCAGATCATATTAATTTTTCGCCGAGCAGGATTTTCAGCACGCGTTACTGATAGATCGCTGGATGCGCTTCATCACCGTCGGTCGTAACGAGCAGCGCGATATCAGCCCTGCCGGATGCGGCGTATCCTACTTCTGACGTTCTTTCAGTCAAGTGGGTTTCGGATGAGGGCTTTCCTGCTCACTTCAGCAGGAAAGCCGATAGATTAGAGTGAAACCACAGCCAGTTTACTGCAACATCCGCACAGCGGCTTCGGCACAGCGCTCGCCGTCCATGGCTGCCGAGACGATACCGCCGGCATAACCGGCGCCTTCGCCGCAGGGAAACAAATTAACGATCTGCGGGTGCCGCAAGGTGGTCTTATCGCGCGGGACGCGCACCGGCGAAGAGGTTCGGCTTTCGACGCCGATGATCTGGGCGTCATTGGTAAGATATCCCGGCATTTTTTGTCCGAAGCTTTTGAAGCCCTGACGGAGTGCATCAGCGATAAACTCGGGGAGGAAGGCGCGCATATCGACTGCGGTTAGGCCGGGATGGTACGAAGTCGCGAGCAAACTCGACGACTCTCGTCCAGCGACGAAATCGCTCAGCCGCTGGGCCGGAGCTGTCTGGGTCTTGCCGGCGATGGCCCAGGCTTTTTGTTCGACTTCCGCCTGAAACTGCATGGCGGCGAGTGGACCGAAGCGGTGCAGATGCCGGTAATCGTTTTCATCCACCGCGACCACTATACCGGAGTTGGCGAAGCGGGCGTTTCTTTGCGAAGGGCTCATGCCGTTGACGACCAACTCGCCGGGCGCAGTCGCAGCGGGGACGATAAAGCCGCCGGGGCACATGCAAAACGAGAACACCCCTTTGTCCTTGCCATTGATTTTGGCCTGATGCACCAGGGCGTAAGCGGCGGCGGGCAGATACGGCCCTCGGTCTCCCTGGCAATGGTATTGAATGCTATCGATCAGCCGCTGCCGATGCTCGACCCGCACACCCAAGGCAAAGGGTTTGGGTTCGATCAGGATTTTTCTGTCGTTCAGTAAATGAAAAATATCCCGGGCGGAGTGGCCGGTGGCCAAAATCGTCGCTCGGCCTTCGATGACATCGCTCTGCTGCGTGCGCACGCCTTTTAGTTCGTTTCCGGCGAGCAAAAAATCGGTCACGCGGGTTTGGAAATAAATTTCTCCGCCTGCCTGTTTGATGCTCTTCGCGCAGTTCGGCGACGAGCTTGGGCAGCTTGTTGGTGCCGATATGCGGGTGGGCGTCGAAGAGGATGTCATCCTTGGCGCCGTGCGCGACCAGGATTTCCAGGATGCGCTGGACATCGCCGCGTTTCTTGGAGCGGGTATATAATTTGCCGTCGGAATAAGTGCCCGCGCCGCCTTCGCCGAAGCAATAATTCGAGTCCGGATTGACGATATGTGCTCTGTTGATGGCGGCGAGATCGTAGCGGCGTGCTTGCACGTCCTTGCCGCGCTCGAGCACGATCGGTTTATAGCCCAGTTCGATCAAGCGGAGTGCGGCAAACATTCCGGCGGGACCGGAACCGATGATGACGACCGGCTCTTTGCCATGTACCGAAGGGTAGTCCTTGGTGCGCCGCGGCCGCAAGCTGGTGCGTTCGACGATGTCGTATTGCAGTCGGACGACTATGTTACGACCGCGCGCATCCACCGAGCGCTTGAGCGGCACGACGACCCGACTACCATTACTCGGCAGGGCAAGTTTTTTATACAACGTCGGAATGAACAGGGCTTCGTCGAAGGCTTCGGCCGGCGTCAAGACTAATTCTTTGATATTCATATTCGGAAGGTTTTTATCCTTCAATTTTGTCGCTTTCGCGTCTGCTCCTGCAAATTACTATAGCATGGCGCAATGAAGCTCGCTGGTAGCTTGAACGAAAATACCTCGCCGATTGTCAAGCCAACGCAGGTAGCGGGTTAAAAAACATTGCGATCGAATTTGTCGCGAGGGGTGGAGGTGAAATGCGCCGATGGCAACTAAAGTGGTTGTGCAATTTCTAAGGGGCGGTCGTTTGCGGGACTTGCACATTGACTCTGCACGGCGGTAGATTCCCGCCATGGCCAACCACAACGAATACGAAGTCGCGGAGCAGGATGTCGAGTATCAACGACTGGCAGGCAAGCCTTGGCTCGCGCGTATCTATCGACCCAAGGGGGCCGGCCCGTTTCCGACCATCGTCGACGTGCACGGCGGCGCGTGGCACAACGGCGATCGGCTGAACAACGCCGGTGTCGATCGCGCACTGGCGGCCAAGGGCATCCTCGTGGCGGCGATCGATTTCCGCCAGCCGCCGGAGGCGGGTTATCCGGCGTCAATCTGCGATGTCAACTTGGCTATTCGCTGGCTCAAGGCGCATGCCGCGGAGTTCAATGGCACCGCCACTGTCGGCGCATTCGGCAATTCCAGCGGCGGCCATCAAGTGGTGCTGAGCGCGCTGCGGCCGCGCCACGCCGCTTATTCGACGCTGCCGCTGGCAAATCATTCTGCCATCGACGCCAGCGTCGCCTATGTCGTCGCCGCCTGGCCGGTGATTTGTCCGCTCTATCGCTTCAAGTACGCCAAACGGATCGACAACCAACAACATATTCAAGCCCATATCGATTACTGGGGCACCGAAGAAGCGATGGCCGAAGGTAGCCCACAGACGATTATCGAGCATGACGCGCAGATCGAACTGCCACCGATTTTGTTCTTGCTCAAAAAAGACGACAAGAATCATCCGCTGGAAATGCAGGAACGCTTTATCGCATCCTATCGTAAACGCGGTGGCCCGATCGAAGTGGATACGTTCGCCGGCCTGCCGGAGCATCGCATGGTGCCGTCGCCGAGTGAGCCGGAAACGATGCGTTTCATCGATATCGTCAGCGGATTTATCGCGGCTAAAGGTTAGCCGGTAAAATTAGTTGGTACGAAAAGCATCGCGGCCAGGCTGCTATCTCGCGCAAAGGGCGCCAAGGTTCGCCGCAATGGGCAGGAAACTTCGCTTCGCAAGCCTGTCCGTTGGGTGCAATGACGAACTTTAGACCCGCCCGGCGCTGAAAATCTAACGTGAATCGGGGGCTACGTTTACGCTCGGCGAGCGCGCGCATCATCGGGCGGCGGGGTTGTTATTTTCCGAAAGTGAAAGTCTTTTCCGCGGCGCTCATTTGCGACTCCAAATAGCGCTGATGTCCGCCGCTGTGGCAACTTCGAACAACGTCTGCTCCATCAGCTTGAGCGCCAGCTCATGCAGTTCGCGCTTGCGCTCGCCGATACAATCTTTCAAGACGATAACGTCGTAACCAAGATTGCGTGCGCTGCGCGCCGTGCCTTCGACACCGACCTCTGTGCCGAAGCCGCCGACTTCTACACAGATGCGTGATCGTTGTTGTAGTTTTTCAAGACGCGGCCGGGAAACGCGCCGGTGTGCTCGCCGTCCTGCACTAAGATTGCGCCATTGACCATCGTCGTTTTCACGCCGATGGCGCGCTGGATGAGACGCTTTTCACCGCCCGGCAAATCGTTGACCATTTCAGGCTCGCACTCGCGGATTGTCTGCGGGTCGAAGAGCACCAGATCGGCGGCCATGCCTGGGCGAATCAGGCCGCGATCGTGCAGACCGAAGACCAAAGCAACCATGAACGTAAGCTTGCGGATCGCTTCTTCCAAAGGCATCACGGCTTTTTCTCGCACCCAGTAACCGAGAAAACGGGTCGCGTAGCCGTAGCCAGCGTGGTAGATGAGATGGGCGCCGGCATCCGACTGGCCAACCAAAGTGATTGGGCTTCGGAGAATCTCGGCGGTGGCTTCCTCATCGCGACTGCCGGAATTCTGGAACAGGGTCTCGAGGTTCTCTTCCACCGCGATATCGAGAAACGTGTCGATCACATCCTTATTCAGCGACTGGGCGATCGCTTCGATGCTCTTGCCCTCAAGCTGGTGATTTTTCGGCTGGGCGGCTTTGATTAAAAAGATCTGATCCCAGCGCCGGGAAAACGTCGTGGGTCTTGTGTCTTCCACCGCTTCGAAACGAAGCTTGCGGCGCCGTTCAGCATCGCTGAAAAGTTTTCCCCGTTGCTCGACCGGGGCAAACATCACCTGTTTCCAACTCGGCAGGTCATCGAAGGTTTGCGCGTTCTTGAGTGTGAAGCGGCCGTTGAACAGCCGGGCGTTGGTGAGCGGATAAGAAGCGGCTCCCGACGCGAGCGAGTGTTGTGCCAAATCGAGCAACTTGCGCCACAGCTCAGGGGCGTTCCACCGATGGGCGATGCTTTGCCAGATCACCGGCCGACCCGAGGTCGAGGCGAGGCGGCGAAAGAAATCGATATCTTCCTCCACCGGGCGCGCAGTTCCCAAGGTGCCGCGCGAAATCTGCATCGAGCCGCAATTGAGTTCTCCGAGCACGCTCGCCAGCTCGACAATCTCCTCGTCGGTGGCCAAGCGGCTCGGTATCGGCCGGCCATCCTCGCGCATATGGCGGCGATTTTGATTGGTGGAAAAACCGATCGCGCCGGCCTTGATGCCTTCTCTGACGAGGGATTTCATCTGAGCGATTTCATCAGGCGTCGCGGCTCGCTCCGAGGATTCCTCCCCCATGACGAATTGTCGCACGGCGCAGTGTCCCATGAGCGCGGCGACATTGACGCCGAGTTTCTCCTGCAGCCGGTCGAGATATTGTGGGAAGCTGGTCCATTCCCATTTCACCGCTTGGCGCAGCACTTGAGAGGGCATCGCCTCGACCCGAACGAAGCTGCCGATCACATTGTCGCGGTCTTGTGGGCGGCAAGGGGCGAGCGAGAGACCGCAGTTGCCTGGAATCAGGGTTGTCACTCCGTGGAAACAGGAGGAAGTTGCCAGCGGGTCCCACAGGAGCTGGGCATCCATATGGGTGTGAAAATCGATAAAGCCGGGCGATACGGCCAAGCCCTCGGCGTTGACAACGCGCCGCGCGCTATCATTAATCCTTCCCACTTCGACGATCCGATCGCCGTTGATCGCGACATCGCCGAAATAGGAAGGCAACCCGCTGCCGTCGTAAATTCGCCCGCCTTTGATCACTACATCGTAAGCCATGGTCATCTCCTCGGCTTGTGGAATCGTTAAATTCTCTGGTCGTTCTTAGATCGGCGTGGAGTAATCCTTCGGAGTTGCTATAAACTTCGTTCTGAGGTCGCTTATAATCAACGCCGTTGTCGGCTGTCAACGCACCGAGAGCCGGCCATACTTTTGCGCCGGCATGGACGCTTGCAGTTGTACAGCTCAGCGCACCGCCGCCTAGGCGAAACTTTAGCGATCCCAGCCGTAAAGTCTCATGGCGTTTGCACTAAGAATTTTATTTTTCGCACTTTCGGAAATATCCTTACGTTGTTTAAGGGTCGAGACCATGTAGGGAAAATTACCGTCCCAGTGGGGATAGTCTGACGCGAAAAGAATGACATCTTCGCCCACTCGATCGAGCACGAACGGTAGAGTCGCCTCTTCCGGCTCGGCGGCGTAGAACCAGTTACCGCGGGCCATGTATTCGCTTGGCTTGGCCTTGAGCAGGGGCGCCTCGGATTTTCTTTTCTCCCATTCCTCATCCATACGATCCATCCAGTAAGGCACCCACCCTGCGCCGCATTCGAGAAAGGCAATTCGCAGCTTGGGAAATTGTTCCGGCACGCCGCCGTACATTAGCGCTGCACAATCAATCAGCGTCTCGACGGGGCGGCCAATGGTATGCTTGAACAGAAAAGTATCGAAACGAATCTCGCCCGCCGGTCCTTGGCGGGAATTGTGCACTAGCAGCGGCACGTTCAGCCTCTGGATCTCCTCGTAGATCGGCCAAAATTCCGCTTTGCCCAGATGCTCTTTCATGCCAAAAGAGGCTATGGCAATTCCCGCCAGCCCCAGCTTAGTCACGGCACGATTTACTTCTTCCAGGGCGGCGGAGACATTTTGAAAGGGAACGAGTGCCACTCCCTTGATGCGCGGGCTTTCTTTACAGTGTTCAGCGATCCAGTTGTTGTACGCACGGCAATACGCCGCCGCGTAGTCCTTCTCGGTAAGACGGCTCATGTGAAAGGCGCTGGTCGGAAAGAGCACTGAAGTATCGATGGTCTCTTTGTCCATGTCGCGAAGCCTCATCGCGACATCGCTGACCCTCAACCCAAGGGTACCATACATGCTGGAATCCCACTCATCGCCCGGCAAAAGCGATCCTCGTCTTTTGCAATACGGCTCTTCCAAATGCGGTCTTATGTCGGCATCGCGCTCTTGGACATGTCCGTCCGAATCTATGACTCTCAGAGTTGCCAATTTAACCTCCCTCTTTGGCTAGGATGAGTTTCTTGATTTGCTCTCTCCCGACTCTAACTGATTTCACAACGCCGATTGTGTTGCTTTCCAAATCTCAATGAAAAAATGCGCGTTAAGCGATCGCCAGATTGGGACTGGCTTAGCGCGACTGCCCGTAAAGTTGATCGATGGCGCCGCTCTGCTCGAGCTCGCGGACGAAGCGGGCGTCGATGAACCCTTGGGGGTCGGCGCTTTTGGCGCGCGGGTCGCGGGCGGCGGCGAGGTCGAAGATGACCTGCACGGCGGCGGGTGTGGCGTAGGGCACGCGGGGGAATTGTTTGATGACAAAAGACTCGTAGGCGTCTTCCAGCGCATCGCGATCGTTCACGCGGAGATATTTTTGCATGATCTTCAGCGCCGCTTCGCGATTGGTCTTGGCATAATGAATCGCTTCGACGATGACGCGGATCATGCGCCGGACGGTGTCTTCGTTCGATTTAACGTACGCGCGCCTGGTGACGAGACCGCCTTGGAGAAAAGGAATTCCTAATTCCACACCGTCCGCCAAAACCCGGAAACCCATGCGCCGCGCCTGCACGGTTTGCGGCGAATCGAGCACCGTAGCGTCGACCTTCTTTGCTTCCATGGCGGCGAGGCGCGTCGACGGACCGCCGCCGCCGGCCTGAATGATCTGCACGTCTTTAGTTTCGTTGATGTTGAGCTTACGCAGAATCAGCCGCAGCCCCCAGTCAGCGGCGGCGCCGAACCGGCCGATAGCGACGATCTTGCCGCGCAGGTCTTCGGGCCGGCGGATCTCGGGGCGGGTGATCAACTGATACGAATTCAAGTTGCACCAGCCGGCGAGCATGACCAGGTCGAGGCCGTTCAAGTAGGGACCGACGGCCAAGCCGCCGGACATGGTGGCAAGCGGCGCGGCCCCCGCCGTGAGGGCTTGTACCGCGGGGGCAGAGTCGACGTAGATCAATTCCGCGTTCAGTCCATGGCGCTCGAAGAGTCCGGCTTCCTTGGCAAACCAGGTCGCCGAATTGGTCATGGTGAATTGGCTGTAAATGATCTTAAGCCGTTCCTGGGCGGCGGCGTTCGAGGTAACGACCGCCGATATCGCCGCGAGTGCAGCGATGGCGACGATTACGGGCCTGAAGCGTTTGCCAATCGTGACGGTAAAAACCGCAGTCATGAACGGTACTTTCATGGGCTCCCTCCTCGACCGATTCTGCCGGCCGCCGTTCGGTGGTCAGGTTGGCAAATACGCCGGTGCGATTGCCATGCTGGACATGTTTGACCACCGTCGAAAATAACCGACACCTGGGCCATCGACAAACGGAGTTGCGTCAGGTTTCTGCCCACGCTGCTATGAAGGTAACGCTGCCGGGTGACGATGTTAGTGCTGTCGAATCTTTCCGGCAGCAGCACCTGCGCAATCGCAATCATCGGCCGCGGTCGGCGTAAATGGGGCGACGCGGTCGATCGGTCCATTGCCGCGCCGGGATTCTGTTGGCCGTCCGAGCCATTCTATGGTTCAGGCGACGCCGGCGTCGAGCAGCGAATATACGATATCTTTGAGCGCTGGGTCGATGGTGTCGAGGCGGGTGACCGCGGGGCCGTCAGCGAGTGAGTTGACGATCTCCGGTAGATCTTCTTTCTTAACTCCGGCGTACCAGTTTTTTTGCGGGTGTACGACGACGTTGGGGCCGAAGTCGCAGCCGCCGAAGCAGATATAGGGTTTGACTTCGGCATCGACCGCTTTGGCGGCGACCATATCGGTGAGTTCTTTCATCAGCGCTTCCGAGCCGCGGCTCAGGCAATCGACATTTTGGCAGACAAAACAGGTTTGTTTCATGGTGGTGATATCCCCTTTTCTCTAGTGTAAATATCTGAGAACTTCAGGCAGTGTCAACATCATGGGAATGAAAGTCGTGGTTCGGTCTCATAGCCGTCCTATAATACCGAGCCGAATCGATTTCTCACTTCGCTCGAAATGACAAATTTTGAGTGACAGCCATCCCAGATGAATTGTCGGGTCTTTCCGAAGTTAAGCACTGCCAAGGTGAAAAATAACTGGCGTCAGACAAGCAGGGCAAATGGCCAAGCGAAACCTAAAAGTGAAAATGCGTTCTAAGAAACTGCCGGGAGTGACGGTAAAGCGAATCTCGAGCGAGGCAGAACTCGCACGTGCCTTCGCTATCCGTATCCGGGTATTCGTCAAAGAGCAGAGCGTGCCGCGAGCCATCGAGCTGGATGACGACGATCGCCGGGCCGCGCATTTTCTTGCCACCGTCGGCACTAGGGCCGTTGGGACGGCAAGGGTCGTGTTACATCATGGCGCGGCTAAGATCGGCCGTATGGCGGTGCTAAAAAGCTATCGGCGCAGAGGTGTCGGGGCGAAGTTGCTCGCGCACGCGATCGCGGCGGCGCGGCGAATGAAAGCGCGCAAGATTTACCTGCATGCGCAAGTCGCTGTGGTCGGATTCTACCAGCGCATGAACTTTCACGCCGTCGGGCCGGTCTTCGACGAGGCCGGCATCGCGCATCGGAAAATGATTTGGCGCAGGCCGCAGTTAGCCGGAATGCCCCGGAGCAAAGCGTCGGTGAAGAAGCATCAGCCGGGGGATGCAAAGAAGTTTTCTCCGACGTAAAAGATGAAGTCTGAAGCGTTTGTCAATGCCAAGCTCTAGCGAGTTTAGTCTGCGGTAGAAATTCCTCGGTCACACCAAATTGCTCCACGATTGCTTCTCCGCTTGTTCAGTTTCTCCCGGTGACGGTTCATTTCGGTCCGTCAACGATCCGTAGAGTTTTCGGTATTGCTCATTTCTTACTAGTCCCACCGAGGCCCAATTGGCCTCGCCGTTGCTATCTTGTGTGCATGACAATTCAATCGCGAGGTTTCCTAACTACTCACAACGGTCGCCGGCAGTCGCAAACTTACCGGGAGCGCGTCATTTGAACGCAGCGGGCTCAAGCGGTCGAGGTGGGAAATTGGAGGGACATATGGAACAGGCCATCGAACTCTACCTAAGCAAACCGGTCGTGGAACTCAGTGAAGATGCCATCGTTTCGATCCCCGATGTGGCGGCGGCCGATTCCCGGACGCCGAATATGGTCCGACAGACAGCGAAAATTCGTGCCATGACCATCGCCATGACCGGCATATTGGCGATGCCCCTTTTGGGCCTGATGGCGGGCGACGAAAAACTCTGGGAGAAACTCCAATCGTTAGTCGAAACGGAACGGGCGGCGAAGACCCAAAGCTCGGTTTTGGCTGTCGATACTGCGGGACTCAGCGTGCGCTCGAAAAGTTCGTCGCCCACGACCAAAGAGCTCTTCGAGCAAGCTGCGATGGAACATCTCGCCAGATTGCATCACACCTTCAACAGCTGGTCCGAACGCAATCAAGAACTGATGGGCAGCGTTTCTCTGAAACTCTTTGTCGATTCGTCCGGTAATGTGGTGCGCGTCGAACCGGTGAATACCCAGGTCAACGACTCGAGCTTCATCAAAACCGTGATAGACGATGTGCGCGAGTGGAAATTCCCCAACAGCGGCAGCGAGGCGGCCGAGATCACCGTGCCCCTGTTGTTTATTCCCAAAGGGATGGATCCGGAAATGATCGTGCAGTGGGAGCGCAAGGTCCACAGCGGGCCGCGCAACAACAGCCCCGAAAGGCTGTTGCCCGCGGCGCCACCGAGAACAATTGAAGAAAACCAGAAAGCCGTAGCGGCTACGCCGGTGGCGCCGCCGACCTCTCGTAAGCCCATAGCTACTGCTACAGCCACGCCCGCGCCCAAACCGAAAGCCGAGGCGAAACCTCTCCCCGTTGTCATAGCGAACCGCCAACTGGCAATCCGCGATAACCCACGCTATTCGGCCAACAGCGTGCGTGAGGTGGAAGAAGCGACGCAGCTAAGTATTCTGGAAAACCGCGGCGACTGGCTCAAAGTGCGAACCGCCCAGGGCGGTGTGACCGGCTTTATCAGAAAAGAATATGTCACGCCGATCAATGGGTGAGAAGAAGGCAATAGGCAGTAGGCAACAGGCAACAGATAGATTCGATACTCGGATTAAGATCATACTTGGCTTGACGGGGTTCGGGGGACTGCGAGGGTTTGAACGCATCGCGTAAATCCGTAGTGGTTCAGTTAGACCGAGATCTCTCACTTCGTTCGAGATGACAACGCGACTGTTCTGCTGTCATCTCGAGCGCAGCGAGAAATCTGTCTCATGAAGATTTGTGCCCGCCTCAAACTGAACCACTATCCGTAAATCTCCCCGCCGCTACCGCTGCTACAGTCTCACCGAAGCTCCAATCGTCGCAAGATTCATTCTTTTCTCTTGTTCACTGCCCGGTTCTCTTGCATCCATCGGACCATCGGCTTTACCATGCGGAGACCAAACACAGCTCTAATGGTGAGGAGGCCGATATGGAACCGATACCCGCAGCTATTTTGACCGCGACTAATGTCAAGAGTGCGCGTTTGCGCGAGCTGGTCCGTGCGCCGGAGATTCTCGTCATGCCTGGCGCTTATGACGTCTTGAGTGCGCTGCTCTTCCAGCAGTTGGGCTTTCAAGCGATTCAAGGCACCAGCGGCGGCATCGCCGCGGCGTTGGGTTATCCCGACGGCGAGGCGATGAGCCGTGAGCAGTTTATCGAGCTCAGTGGCAACTTCGCGGCGGCGGTGAGCGTGCCTTTCAATGCCGACGGTGAAAGAGGTTACGGCGACGAGAACGGCGTCCGCGACACGGTGCGCGCGTTGATCGCGCGCGGCGTCGCCGGCATGAACCTCGAAGACGGCGCGGAGAAGGGCAAGGGCGGGTTGGTCGAGCTATCTCAGCAACTGCGAAAAATCAAAGCGGTCATGGAAACCAAGCGAGAGCTCGGCAGCGAATTTTTTCTCAACGCGCGGGTCGACTCTTTCCACGTCATGCCCGACGATCCGAAGAAGGCGCTCGAAGAAGCGATTCATCGCGGCAACGCCTACGCCGAAGCGGGCGGCGACTGCATCTTTTACCTGTTCCTTCATTCGGCGGAAATTATTGGGCGTATAGCGAAAGAGGTGAAAGCGCCGATCAGTATACTCGCCGGGCCGCAGTCCCCCAGCGTCAGCGAACTGCAAGATCTCGGCGTCGCCCGGGTGAGTTATGGCTCGGGTTTCATGAAGGCGGCGATCACCGGCGCGAAGAAGCTGGCCCAGGAGATACTCGAAAAAGGCACCTGCAGTTTGCTGAATGACGGCGTGCAAACTCCCGAGATCAATGCGCTGGTGAGTAAAAAGCGCGGCTAGGAGAAATCATGGCGACAGCCTACCGAGGAAAGTTAGACAAGATTCGGCTGGCTTTCCCGCAACCGGTATCCGACCGTGTGCATGATTCTTATTTCGTTCATAGCATCATGCGTGCCTTGGATATGGTCGACGGCTTAAAGAGCGAAGTGCCGGTGCTCGGACCGCGGGAACCGCTGGATTACGGCGCGGCACAATCGGCGCGATTGCCGGAATATTCGTCGACAGTGGAAGACGTGACGGCGAACTTGGTCGACTATTTCAAAGGGTTGACCATCTGGGGCCACCCGCGCACGCAGATCAATGTCGTGCCGCCGCCGTCGATCTCGTCGCTGATCGCGACCGTTTTGACCGGACTCTACAATCCCAATCTGGCCTGGGACGAATACAGCCATAAAGTCGCCCTCGCCGAGGTTGAGGCGGTGGCGATGACCGCGACGCTCATGGGTTACGATCCCCAGCGCGCTTCCGGCGTCTTTACTTTCGGCGGCACGGCCACGACTCTCTATGGTGTCAAGGTTGGTCTGGAGAAAGCGGTGCCTGGCGCGATGCAGAACGGCGTCGGCGCAGGGGCGGTGATGTTTGCCAGCGACTGTAGCCATTACTGCCGTTACAACGTCGCTGGTTGGCTCGGCCTAGGTGCGAAGAATATCATTACGATTCCCACCGACTCGCGCAACGCGATCAAGATCGATGTGCTGCGCGACCATGCACGAGCCGCTTTGCAAAGCGGCTGGCCGATCGCGGCCTTCATAGCGACCATGGGCACCACGGATGCTTTCGGCATCGACGATCTCGCAGCCGTGGTCAATTTGCGTGACGAGCTGGTCAGCGAATTCAATCTGCCTTACCGTCCTCATGTGCACGCCGACGCGGTGATCGGCTGGGCTTGGAACGCCTTCGCTGACTACGATTTTGAAAACAACCCGTTGGAATTTCGCCCGCGCACGGTGCGCGCGCTAGCCGGCGCCTGCCAGCGCATTCGCCATTTGCATCTAGCCGACTCCATCGGTATCGACTTTCACAAGACTGGCTTCACGTCGTATATATCGAGCCTGGTGCTGTTCAAAGAACGGGACGATCTGCGCTTGTTGATGCGCAGCCACGAGCAGATGCCTTATCTGTATCAGTTCGGCGAGCACCGTCCCGGCATGTTCACGCTCGAAACCTCGCGCGGCGGCATGGGCGCGCTGACGGCTTTGGCCAATTTGAAACTGCTCGGCAAGGAAGGTTTGCGCGTCATGGTCGGCCACATCGTCGAGATGACCCAGCTTCTGCGCGAACATCTCGAAGGCCACGCGGCCACCGCGGTGCTCAACCGCGATAACTTCGGCACGGTAACTCTATTCCGTGCTTACCCTGACGGTGTCGATACGTTCTCAATCAAAGACCAGGAGATTGACGACGAAAAATATCGCGACATCTTGGTGCGTCACAACGCTTATAACCGAAAGATCTTCGACTACGTTCACGACGAAGCGATGGCCGGCCGCGGTGTGGTGATCTCGCTCACCGACTCCTACCGGGAAAGCAGCTACGGCGAACCGGTGACGGCGTTGAAATCGTTTATTCTCTCGCCTTTCACCGACGAGGAAAACGTTGAAAGCGTTGTCGACAAAGTTTTGGAAGCGCGGGACAAGGTCACGGTCTGATCGCCGGAATCATGCCGCAGCAAGCTTTGGTTGTCTCGTTGCATATCGCCGGCCATGGGGCTGCGCCGATGCAGAGCGTTTCCGCCGTCACTGGCGTCCCGGGCCGTGGACTCGAGGGCGACCGCTATTTCACGCAAACCGGCACTTACTCGAATCATCCCGGCACCGGCCGTGCCATCACGCTCATTGAAATCGAAGCGATCGAAGCTCTGGCGCGCGAATACGATGTGCATCTGGCTGCGGGTTTGGCGCGCCGCAACCTAGTGACTCGCGGCGTCGCTTTGAATCATCTGGTCGGCAAAATCTTTGCCGTCGGCGCCGTGGTCTTGCGCGGCATGCGCTTGTGCGAGCCCTGCTTGCATTTGGAAAAGCTTACTACGAAAGGGGCGGCGCCGGGGCTGATTCACCGCGGCGGGCTGCGTGCCGAGATCGTGAAGGGCGGCGTGATTCGAATCGGCGACGTCATTGCTGTCGTTGACTGACGCTGCGCTTCGCGTACTCTGGCGAACTCATGAACGGTCTGGCGCTCACGCTGATTCTCGCCGCGGCGGTGATCCACGCGACCTGGAATCTGCTCAACAAGCAGGCGGGCGGCCACGGCACGTTCACCTGGATCGTCGCCTTGCTGTCGGCGCTGTTCTACGCGCCGGCGACGATTGCGATCATCGAGATTTGGCAGATTCGATTCACTCCCGTCGAGATCGGCATGATGGCCGGCAGCGCGGCGCTGCACACCGCCTATTTCCTCTTGCTCAATCAAGGATATCGGGTCGGCGACTTGTCGCTGGTCTATCCGCTGGCGCGCGGCACCGGGCCGCTGCTGTCGAGTCTCGCGGCAATTATTTTTCTCGGTGAAAGACCGTCGCCGATTGCCGTCGCCGGAGCGCTGTCGATCACCGGGGGCGTGATGATATTGACCGGCAACATCGCGCGGCTGCGCCAAGGCGGCCATCGCGACGCGGTCGGCTATGCGCTGATCACCGGAATCTTCATCGCGGCTTACACCTTGTGGGACAAGCAGGCGGTTAGCCATTTTGCCATCGTGCCGATGGTTTTGGACTGGGGCGCCAATGTCGGGCGGGCCATTCTATTGACCCCCTTCGCGCTGCGCTATTCCGAGGAAGCCGTGATCGAATGGCGCGAGCATAAATGGGAAGCGATCTCGATCGCCATTCTGATCCCGCTCTCGTATATTCTGGTGTTGACCGCCATGAGCTTTACGCCGGTGAGCTACGTCGCGCCGGCGCGCGAGATCGCCATCCTCATCGGCACGCTGATGGGCGCGCGCTTGCTCGCCGAAGGCGATGCGCGGCGGCGGCTTGCGGCAGCGAGCGCCATGGTGTTGGGGATTGTGGCGCTGGCCCTTGGTTAGACTCGTTCAAAACGTTCAAATAGTTCAAGTCGTTCAAAATGTTCAGACCGGAGAGTTCGGGGACAATGAATCGGAAGGATGAATCGTTCAAAGATTTCATTCTCGACCAGCTCACGCATCTGGCTGCTGTCGAGGCGCGGCGCATGTTCGGCGGATTTGGTCTTTACCTAGACGAGACCTTCTTCGGCATCGTCCACAAGGGCAAGCTGTTCTTCAAGGTCGACGATTCGACCGTCGGAGCATACCGCAAGCACAGAGATGAAACCGTTCCGGCCCAACGCCAAGCAGACGCTCAAGAGTTATTACCAGGTGCCGGTGGAGGTTCTCGAAGACCCCGACGAACTTTGCGTCTGGGCGAAGCGGGCGATTCAAAGTCAACTCAAGAAAAAGTAATTGATCGCACACGCGTGAAATATTCTCAGGGCCGTAGCCGGTGCGAATGCGACAGCGGTCCTCATCGAAGGCCCAATCGAGAACGTAGTGGCAGCAGTTTTCGATGGTCCAATGGCCCCGGTTGATTTCGAGCAAGCGCTGGGGCGAGGCCTGCCCAGGAGAACGGCTGGTAATACCGTAGGCGATTTCACGGGAAGTCTTGCCGGTTTTTTTGTTGAGGGTAATCCGTTCGATGGCAAAGGCTTGGCCGAGGTGAGGGAAGTTGAGATAAGCGTTGAGTTCAGTGGTGGTCCAGATTTGCCGAGTTTCAATGCGGCCATGATCGGGCGGGTCGTGCATGACAAACTGGGGTTGATGGCGATCGTTGAAGAACAGCACGAGATCGTCAAGGAGCGAGGGCTGATTGGCTTTAACCGTGAAGTGGTAGTGGGCTTTGCGGGTGCGGACCAAGTAGTCGGCGAGTTTACGTTGGGTGAGAAGGGCATCGGCGGTTAAGTCTTTGCCACACAGATCGAGGTCATCGAGGAGTGGAATGGCCATGCCGATCTCGTTGGTTTGTTTTAGCTCAGAGGTGTCGCCATGGGCGGGCAGCGAGCCGACTTTTTTTGGGTGTAGCAGATCTTGGAGTGGTGGCCGACCACGCTCATGACGTGAGTTTGATGGTCGTTGTGATCAAGGGCGTTGCGCATGGTTTTGCCGTCGATAGCGAGGGTAGAGTCCTGTTGAGCAAAGGCTTGATTGTAACGGTTTAGAGCTTTTTCGAGATCGCTGGGAGCCACCCGGATCATGACATCGCGGATGATCGACTCGCTGGGGACGAGGTATAGTCCGTTCACGTAACGGCAGCGAAATCTCTGGCGGGCCCGAGGCGAGAGGCTGTGGGCCCAGTCGGCGATGGCCTTATAGCCGCGCATGCCACACAGAGTAGCGGCACAAACAATGGCCAGGACGCAAGCGAGCGAATGGCGTCGTCCTTGGGCGCGGCGCGGATCGGGGATATCGGCAAAGAAGTCCCAAAGCGAGAGCATCTGTTGCGCGGTGAGTTTCATTTTCACAACTCCTTGGCGATACGGAACTGGCAAGACGCAGGCAGCGAGCAGGGAGCGGGCCTGTTGGTGTAAGGACTTAACGAAGACTTTTTTCGGTGCGATAGCGGTGTTGCTGTAGCCCTGAGGGGTGCGCCGATAACCACGGGTCAGCCCGAGATAGCTCCAGTTGGCGGATTGATAGACCGTGCCGACAAAACGTTGGGGGTCGACGAAGGTCTCCAGCAGCAGTAAGGAATGGCCAAAGCGCTCTTGCCAGTCGGCGCACAGCCGCTTGTGACACAATGATAGAATCTTGGAGCCGAGATTACGGTGGTGCCAATCGGGGAGGATTAAAAACCGGCTGTTGTTGGCGATCAGTTTTAAACGGTCGTAGTCGTACTGATGGTGCAAGTCCCAGCCGATCCACTGATCGCGCACGGCACATTTCCAGGCGGCGGCTGAAAACGTCAACAGTGCAATCCACTGATCGTGAGCAGCATGTTCGGATCAAGCAGCGCCAACGCGGCTACAGCGAGTCACAGTATGTGCAAAGCTTGATCGCGCTGATGGCAGCCGGCGGGGATTGCCTGGAAGATATCGAGCGGCTGCGCACCGATGCTGGGTTAAAGCTGTTGGTGGGCGAGCTGCCGTCGGCCGAAGCGGTGCGATTTTTTCTCTACGGCTTTCACGATGAGAAGCTGTTGGAGGAGAGACCTGAACAGGGAGCTTTTATCGCACCGGAGACCAAGCCGCTAGCGGGGCTGTGGGAAGTCCAACGGGAAGTGGTGTTAAAGGCAAGCCGCAAAGAAGAACCTAAGCAGGCCACCATCGACCAGGACGCCACGGTGGTCGAGAGCCACAAAGAACAGAGCCGCATGACGTATTTGGGCGAGCGCGGCTATCAGCCGGTGATCAACTACTGGGTGGAGCAAGATTTGATTTTGGCCGACGAGTTTCGCGATGGCAATGTGCCGGCGGGGATGGATTGCCTGAGCTCGTTTATGCGAACGACCCGGGCCCTGCCTGCGAGCATCGAGACGCTTTACTTTCGTTCCGACAGCGCGGCCTACCAGCACAAGCTGTTAGATGCGATGCGCGATGGGATAGAACTTTATGGCAAGCAAGTGCCAGTCTATTTTGCCATCAGCGCCGATGTCAGCGAGGCGCTTCGGGGAAAGATCGTCTCATTATCGGACTCCGCGTGGAAACCGTTGAGGAGACTGACCGAGAAGGGATGGATCGAAGGCAGAAAAGAGTGGGCCGAGGTCGAGTTTATCCCCTCGGATGCATCGGTGAAAAAGGCCATGAAGCCGGACCGCTATTTAGCGATCCGAGTCAGGCCCTGGCAGACCGAGCTATTTTCAGACGGCAACAGCTATCACTACTACGCGGTGGTCACCAACCGTTGGGAGATCGAGGGCGAGGAACTGTTGCGCTGGCAGCGCGAGCGCTGTGGGAGTGTGGAGAAGGTCCATGATGCATTGAAGAACGATCTGGCCCCCGGTAGCCTTGCTCTTGCAAGGCCAGTTCACGTAAAATCCGGAAAACTTTTCATCATCATTTGAACTATGGCAAAACTTTCCCTAGCTAAACTCGAACGCCACCTCTACTCTGCCGCGGACCGACTGCGCCAAGAGGGACTCGATGCCGCGACCTACAAGGATTACATCTTCGGAATGCTGTTTCTGAAGCGCTGCTCGGATGTTTTCGATGCGGAACGCGAAAAGATTGTCGGCACTAGACTTGAAGAGGGGATGGCCAAAGAAAAAGCCGAGGCCTACGGGGAAGATTCCGACTACTACGATGGATTTTTTATCCCGGAACGGGCGCGCTGGGCTTACTTACAAGAGCACATGGGCGACGCAGCCAAGCCGTACGGCAGCGTTCTCGATGAGGCGCTGGCCGGAATAGCGGAGCATAACGAATCCCTTGAGCATGTGCTGGATCATATCCAGTTCATGAAGGTGCAAAATAACAAGCGCATTGTTTCCGATGACGCCTGCAAAGATCTCGTGCGCCACTTCAGCCGTTACCGTTTGCACAACGAGGATTTTCAGTTCTCCGATCTTCTCGGTTCCGCTTATGAGTTCCTTATCAACATGTTCGCCGAGTCGGCGGGCAAAAAGGGCGGAGATTTTTACACCCCGCGCGATGTCATCCGGTTAATGGTGCGAATCCTAAAGCCGAAACCTGGCTTGAGCGTCTACGATCCATGTTGCGGTTCGGGTGGCATGCTCATCATCAGCCGCGAGTTTATTGAGCAATCCGGCGGCGACCCCACCAATCTCGATCTGTGCGGTCAAGTGAATGACGCATCCGCCTGGGCGATTTGCAAGCTCAACATGCTGCTCCACGGCATTCCCGGTGCGCGTATCGAGCTTGAGGATACACTGCTTCACCCGATGCATCGCGAGGCAGGCGAGTTAGAGCGCTTCGACCGCGTGATTGCCAATCCGCCGTTCAGCCAAAACTATACAAAGAGCAACATGGAATACCCCGAGCGGTTCCGCTGGGGTTGGGCGCCGACGACGGGCAAGAAGGGCGATCTGATGTTCGCCCAGCACATGCTCGCGACCTGCAAACCGACGGGAATGGTTACGACGGTCATGCCCCACGGCGTGCTCTTTCGCGGCGGCGCAGAGAAGGAGATTCGCAAGAAGTTTCTCGAACAAGACCTGATCGAGGCGATCATCGGCTTGCCGCCCAATCTTTTCTACGGCGCCGGCATTCCTGCTTGTATTCTTGTCATGCGGCCGAATCTCACTGGCCAGTTGCCCAACCCGAATAAACCCGAGAACCGGCGTGGCCAGGTTCTCTTCATCAACGCCGACGCCGAGTTCCACGCCGGCCGGGCGCAGAACTATTTGCGGCCGGAGCATGTCGAAAAAATCGTGTCTACCTACGACCGCTTCGAGGACATCACCGGCTACGCGCGGCGCGTGCCGCTCGACGAAATCAACAGTCCAGCCAACGACTGGAACCTCAACATTCGTCGCTACGTGGACAACTCGCCGCCTCCTGAGCCGCACGACGTGCGCGCTCATCTGCTCGGCGGCGTGCCGGTTGCCGAAGTCGAAGGGCAGCATGCACTTTTGGAGGCATTAGGGTTCGATCCGACCCATGCCTTTGCCCCGCGATCCTCAGCTGCTACCCCCTCGCCCCCGGAAACGGGGGAGAGGGATGGGGTGAGGGGGAATTACCTCGACTTCGCGCCCTCGCTCACAGAGCGCTCAGCGATCAGGCCGCTCGTTGAAAACGATCCCGGCGTGCAGGTGCGCGTGCAGTCGCTCCGCGATGCCGTCATCGCATGGTGGGTCGCCCACTCAGCCCGGCTTGCCGAGTTGCCGCGGCACCGCGAACTCAATCGTGTCCGTAGCGAGTTCCTCGATAGTTTCGTTACCGCGCTCGCGCCGCTCGGCACACTCGATCGCTTCAAGCTTTCGGGTGTCATCGCGACTTGGTGGACCGAAACGCTGCCGGATTTCAAAACGCTCTTGGAAAACGGTTTTCCCGGTGTGATCGACGGCTGGGTGGACGCCATCGCCGACGCCGTGGAAGACGACGAAGCCGCCGGCCCGACCTTCGATCCCTTCGCGCACAAGCTGGTTCGACGCGTGATGTCCGACTACCTCGAACAAATCGCCGCCGCCAAGGCCGACGTTGCTCGCCTCAAAGGCGAGAAAGAAGCCTTCGAGCAAAGTAATCCTCCAGAGGACGGCGACGAAGCGGAACTGGAAAACTGGAACTATGCCAAAGATCTTGAACGTCAGATACGCGAACTGAAATCGGAGAACAAAGAAGCGCTCAAGGAACTCGCTAAACTCGAAAAAGCCGGCGCAAAACCAAAGGCAACCGACGCCGACCGCCACGCCGCATGCGCAGCTAAAGCTGCGCTAGAGCCCGCGCTCGACCAAATCGCTACGCTTGAAGCCACGCTCGCGCCTTACGAAAAAATTAAAACTGACCTCTCTGTCGCCCGCGCCCGCTTCCGCAAGCTGACCGACGAGTTTGTTTCCGAACTCAAAAACCGCTGCGGCTTCACGGGTGACGAGAAGAAACGCGCGCTCGTGCTCGAACTTTTCGAGTACGACGTTCAGGTAGGACTTTACGCCGCTGTAAGCGAGAAGCAGCAGGCTGTAGTACGGTTTGTCCAGGAACTATGGGACAAATATCACATCACGTTCCGTAACATTAAGAACGACGGCAACGCCCTATCAAACCGGCTAGAAGCCATTTTTCACCAGCTTCACTATGCAAACGAATAGTTCGTTCCCGGATGATTGGAAAAGTGATTCCATTCGGTCGATAGTCGATCCAGCGAGACCGATAACTTATGGTGTTGTCCAACCAGGGGAACGTCTAAAGCAGGGCATCGCTATCATTCGCGGTCAGGACTATAGTCGCGGCATCGTCGACGATTCCGATCTCTACTTAATTCATCCACATATCGCTGAGGCATATGCTCGTTCGTCGCTCAAGGGTGGTGATATTCTCTTTTCCATAGTTGGTTACCTAGGCCAGACTGCCGTGGTGCCACCAACCCTGAGCGGTGCGAACATCACGCAGACCACCGCACGGATTGCAGTTAAATCGCCAAACCAATCCAGGTTCTTTCTTCATCAGTTCAGATCTGAACTGTTTGCGCCAGAGGTGCGAAGATTCCAAAAAGGTTCTGCACAGCCCGGTCTCAACCTTAACGATGTAGAGAAGATGGTCGTTGTCATTCCGCCTCCGCATGAACAAACCCGCATTGCCGGCGTGCTGGACACGGTGGACGGGGCGATTGCGAACACGGAGGCGGTGATTGCGAAACTCAAGCAAGTGCGCGCGGGTCTGCTCCACGACCTTCTCACCCGTGGCCTCGACGAAAACGGCCAGCTCCGCGATCCCGTCACTCACCCGGAACAATTCCAAGACTCGGCGCTCGGGTGGATTCCGAAGGAGTGGAAGTTGCTACCCCTCTCAGAAATCGCGGACGTTGATCGTGGGAAGTTTGGACACCGACCCCGCAATGATCCGGACTTCTACGGCGGTCAATTTCCCTTCATTCAAACCGGCGACGTCGCAATAGCGAACGGCGAAATCATCACGAATGCAAGTCAAAGTCTGAACGAGCGCGGGGTCTCCGTCAGTAAAATATTTCCGGTTGGAACGATTGCCGTGACAATTGCGGCGAACATCGGAGATACAGCCATTTTGGGTTTTCCGATGTACTTCCCGGACAGCGTCGTGGGTATAGTTGTTTCCTCGCCAAACGTTGTCAGGTGGGTCGAGTTGGTCTTGCGACGTGCGAAACAACGACTCAACGCTCTCGCACCTCAATCTGCTCAGAAGAACATCAATCTAGAATTTCTCAGACCGCTACTTGTTCCAGTCCCAAGTTCCACCGAGCAAGAAAGATGTTCTGAGGTTTTTGAGGCCGTGAATAAAGAAATCAAAACTGAGGAAGAAGTTGGTGAGAAACTAACGTCGATTAAATCCGGCCTCATGAACGATCTCCTCACCGGTCGCGTGCGTGTACCGGAGGGGATTGCGGTGACGGGATGAAAAATCCCAGTGGGTTTCGGCCCTCGTTTCGCATCAGCAACCATGCCACGGCGGCGCTGACGCGTATCGAGCGGGC
Organism: uncultured delta proteobacterium; assembly: GCA_963816145.1. Lineage (GTDB taxonomy): Bacteria > Desulfobacterota > Binatia > UBA9968 > UBA9968 > DP-20. The sequence continues at coordinate 417,329 of CAWFJP010000011.1, read as the reverse complement.
GCGGGGATTTCTCGATGCGGCGAAGCTTTCGGAAGATTGGCTGGCGACGATGCGCTCGCGGGCGTTGTTGTTAGAAGCCCACCACACGACGCACATCGAGGGTACGCATCTAACGCTGGAACAGGCGGAGCGCTTGTTCGCGGGACAAGCGGTGCCGGAGGCCGATCCGGAAGATGCGCGCGAGCTGTTGAACTATCGCGACGCTTTCGAATTCGTTAGCGGCTATCTGAACGACGGCGGGCCGATCACCGAGGGGTTGATCCGAGAGATTCACCGCCGACTGGTCGAGGGCGTACGCGGCGGCGCGGCGCATCCGGGCGAATACCGGCGCGTGCAGAACTTCGTCGCCAATTCGAAAACCGGGCAGATCATTTACACACCACCGCCGCCGTTAAACGTGCCCCCGCTGATGGCGGAGCTGGTCGCGTGGCTCAACGCACCGACCGAAATTCATCCCGTGCTTGCGAGCGGTATCGCGCAATTTCAGTTGGTCCACATTCATCCCTTTGTGGACGGCAACGGGCGCACCTCGCGTTTGCTCTCCACGCTTTGTCTCTACCGGGCGGGTTACGATTTCAAGCGACTGTTCTCGATCAGCGAATACTATGACCGCGACCGGGCGAGCTTTTATGCCGCCATTCAAGGCGTGCGCGAGCAAGGGATGGACTTGACCGGTTGGCTCGACTACTTCGTCGACGGATTGGCGACGCAGATGGACGAGGTGAAGGAAAGAGGCGAGCGGGTGATCAAGGCGGATGTCTTGGCGGCAAAGCATCGCTTCAACGCGCGCCAAAAGTCGGCACTGGGGTTTCTCTTGGAACACGGCAAATTGACGATCCAAGACTATGAGGCGCTCTGCCCCCAAGCTCACCGGAGAAGCCTTCAAAGAGACATCCAAGGCCTGGTAAAAGCGGGCCTCGTCGTCGCCAGCGGCGCCACAAACCTGCTCGAATACAGGCTGTTATGAAAACTGGCGACAGACTCGCGACACAACTTGCGACAAACTTGCGCCATGACTCGCGCCATTTTTTCGCCAGGTTTGGGCCATGAAAATCGAGTGGGAATACGACCTCGTCGAAAAGCCGTTCTGCGAACAGCTTAAGACGATGGGTTGGGAGTGGATCGAGGGCGATCCAGATTTACCCGAGTCCACTGAGCGCGCTAGTTCGCGCGAGGTGCTGCTTAACGGGCGACTCGCGGCGGCGCTGCGGAAGCTCAATTTGCGCGACGGGAAACCTTGGCTGGACGATGCCCGCATCGCCCGCGCCATTCGAAACCTCGAACATGCGGGCAGCCACCGGCTGATGGAGATAAACCAGTCCGCGACGGAGCTATTGCTCAAAGGAACCGTTGCCGATGGCTTGCCGGATTGGGACCAGGGACGACCGCAGCCGGTCAAGTTCATCGACTTCGAAAACTGGGCGAACAACGACTTTCTCGTCATCAATCAATTCAAGGTTGAGTTGACCAGTGGGCGTGGACACATCATTGCGGACGCGGTGCTGTTCGTGAACGGCATCCCGTTGGTCGTCGCCGAGTTCAAGAGTCCGGGTATTCAAAATCCGCTCCAGGAAGCGATCAACCAGCTCCTGCGCTATTCGAATCAACGACGCGAGTTATTCCCGACGCTCTACAGCGAAAACGAAGGCGTCGAGCGGCTCTTTCATACCAACCAGCTTCTGATTGCCAGCAACTTTTTTGAGGCGCGAGCCGCCACCGTCGGTGCTCCACCGGAGGCGTATCTCGAATGGGCCGACACCAGTCCCGTGCCCATGAGCACGGTGGCCGAGGAGTTAGGTTTGATCAGCGCGTCGGCCGATCAGGCAGAAGCCGAAAAGGAAGTGACGGTTCTTGGACCTGAACAGTCGGAGCGATCTGGCGTACCCCTTTTCTTTCGAACATCAGAGCAACGGCCTGCGGAAATGCGTGCGGCCGCGGTTAATTTACGCAGTCAGCAGATATTAGTCGCGGGAATGTTGCGGCCCGCTCATCTGCTGGATCTCATTCGTAACTTCACGGTTTTTCAGCAAGTGGATGGCAAGACCCGCAAGGTCGTGGCGCGCTACCAACAGTTTCGGGCGATCCACAAAGCCGTTAACCGTCTTCAGGAAGGCCGCACGCGCAATCAGGGCGCTCCGCGCGACGAGCGAGGCGGTATCATCTGGCACACCCAGGGCTCCGGAAAGAGCCTCAGCATGGTCTTCTTAGTGCGCAAGATGCGCATGACGCCGCGTCTCAATCAGTTCAAAGTGGTCGCCGTTACCGATCGCACCGATTTGGAAAGACAGCTGCGCGAGACAGCGCAGCTATCCGGCGAGGCGGTCCGACCGACGGATTACGACATCATGCGGCGCGAGTCGCCGACCGCTCGCACCCAGCGCATCTTGAAAGAAACGACTCCGGATATCGTCTTCGCGATGCTGCAAAAATATCAGGAGGTTGAAAGACGAAGCACTCGCGACCGAGTGGCGATGACGATTGTCCGGCAAGAGAGAAAACCAGGTTCACATCAGCCGGTGGTGGAGAAGGAAGTCACATTCGAGGAGAACATCCACTTTGAGGAATTCCCAGTAATCAATGAATCCGAGAAGATTCTTGTGCTGGTGGATGAGGCGCACCGATCACACACACGGGCGCTGCACCGAAATCTGCGCAAGGCGTTGCCCAATGCGGCAATTATTGGGTTTACCGGGACGCCGATTCTCAGCAAAGAGAAGACGGAGACCCGAGAGATCTTCGGCGAATTCATCGACAAGTACATCCTCCAGGAGGCTGAGCTTGACGGCGCGACCGTGCCGATTTTGTACGAAGGACGCACCGCGGACGGCTTCGTCAAGGACGCTCCAGGGCTCGACGAACTTTTCGTGGACATGTTTCGCGACTATACGGCCGACGAGTTGGCCGTGATCAAGGCTAAATATGCGACCGAGGGCGATGTATTGGAAGCGCCGATGCTCATCGAGCAGAAGGCACGCGACATGCTCCGCCACTACGTCGGCGTAGTCTTTCCTGAAGGCTTCAAAGCGCAAGTCGTAGCGACCAGTCGTGACGCCGCGTTTACCTACGGCGAAAAGTTGGAGCAGGCGCGGTTAGAATTAGTACGCGAGCTGGAGGCGGTGCCGGCTGCGAACCTGGCACTATCAGATGAGGAAATCGAGAAGCTTGATGAAAACAGTCGTTTTCTTGTTCGTACCTATCCTTTGCTAGCGAAAATTCGCGCTCTAGAGATCGGAGTGGTTTTCTCCGGCGACCATAACGATCCCGAGTCCTGGAGGGATTGGTCCGATAAAACTAAGCAGGAAGAGCGCATCAAGCGGTTCAAGCGAAAATTTGCCATCGAGAAAACCGAAAAGACCGATCCGCTGTCGATTTTGATCGTCAACAACATGTTGCTCACGGGTTTCGACGCTCCGGTCGAGCAGGTACTCTATCTCGATCGCAAAATCGTCGCGCATGACCTGTTGCAGGCAATCGCGCGGGTCAACCGCACCTACGGCGCAAAGAAATGCGGCTATGTCGTAGATTATATCGGAGTGGCGCGACATCTTAAGGACGCTTTGGAGGACTACGACGGGGAAGATACCGAGGGCGCGCTGATCGATATCCATGAAGAACTGCCCAAATTGCTGGATCGGCGTGACCGTGCGGTGGCGGTATTTACCGACCGGGGCATCAAAGACCTACAGGAACAGGTTACTGAATGTGTGGACCTGCTCGCGGACCTAAAGACTAGGGCAGAGTTCATCAACAAGCTGCGTAGTTTTTACGACACTCTCAATATTCTCGAACATAGGCCAGAGGTTCCCGGTGACGTGTTTCGGGATGCCAAGCTGCTCGGCTTCATTAATAAAGTGGCGGCCAATCTATACCGCGATCCCGCATTGAATCTTTTAGGAGTCGCGGAAAAGGTCAAGGCGCTTATCAATGCCCATATCTCCGCCCATGGGGTTGACCCCAAAATACCCCCGACCGCGATTACGGACGCGGAGTTTGAGCGTGTGCTCCAGGCTCAAACCAGTAGTCGAGCGCGCGCCACGCAAATGCAGCATGCCGCCCGCTATCATATCGTCACTTTTTCGAACCAGAATCCGGTCTACGCTCGGAAGATGAGCGAAAAATTGGAGGAGATCCTCCGGCGGTTCAAAGACGATTGGGATGCGTTGGAGCGCGAGCTGCGTCGCTTCATCGAGGAGTTGAAGCGTGGCGATCAGAATGATTTTCCGGGCCTCGACCCTAATATCCAGGTGCCATTCGTTCGGTTGGTTTTGGAAGAATGCAGCAAAGATCGTGAATTAACTGCGTCGCAGCGGTCGGCGGCACTGTCCGCGACCCTCGAGATGGTCGAGCGCATCCGGCAGGAGGTCCGTAAGGTCGGCTTTTGGAAGAACCCGTCCATGCGGGAATTGCTTACGCGAACGCTAGTGCGAGATATCGATAGAGCCGGAATCTGTCGACCGGGCGGCGAGCGCGATTTGGCGCAACGCCTTGTCGCGCTGGCAAAAGAGAATCACGAAAACCTGACACGGTGACAATGGAAACTTTAGAACTCAGCAATCTTGTTTTCGAGGTCAGGCGAAGTCCAAGGCGAGCCACGTTAGGGCTGACGGTTGACCGCGGCGGCGAGCTGGTGATTCACGCGCCGGAGTCGAGCGACCGGGACGAGTTAGCGCGTTGGACGCAAGCGAAACTCCTGTGGGTTCACCGAAAACTGTTAAGCAAAGCCGAGTCAGCGCCGCAACTAAGGAAACCCGCATTTGTTAGCGGAGAAAATTTCACTTTCCTGGGGAGAAACTACCGGTTGAAACTTCTGCGCGACGCATCAACAAATCTAGAGTTTGACGGCAGATATTTTTTGCTTCGCGTAAGCGCGCGCGCACAAGCGACGAAGCATTTCAGGGAGTGGTACGTTCGCAGCGGTGGAGCATGGCTCTCCCGGCGGGTAGAGTTGCTGAGCCGGAAAATTCCCGCGTCCCCATCGCGTGTCAGCGTCCGCGCCCTTGGCTATCGTTGGGGCTCCTGCGGTAAAAACGGCGCGCTGTATTTCAATTGGCCGCTATTGCAATTGCCCGCCCGCGTTATCGACTACGTAATCGTTCACGAGTTGGCTCATCTTCGTGAACCGCACCATGGGACTGAATTCTGGCGGCTACTAGATCGGTCTTTGCCTGATTGGCGGACGCGGGCGGAGGAATTGAGGTCAAAGTCGCGAGACATTTATTGGTGTCATGATCGAATGAGATAAACTTCGCGGTTTAAGGACTTTCACCGGAGCTCTCGGAACCGCAAAAAGACCGTGCGGAAATCGCAACACTCGGTGGAAAAGTAAAATGGGAACCATGCCCTGATACAATGCGACGATCTCGCTTAAAGGAAAACAAAGCACGCGAGCGCCGAATTGAAATGGAAATCGTTGTTGACGCGGACAACGCGGCAGAGCGGTCGATGGGATGGTATTCTTATCTTGAAGAACAATTGAAATTTCCATTCAATGCGCGCTGTAAATCCAAACGAGGGGTATCGCCGCTCCGCGTCGGCGAAGAGGTTGACGTCGTAGGAATGGCGCCGGAGGAGGAGTGCGCATCCGAGATGTTCGTAAGGATACGTTGGCGTGGCGCAAAGCTTGCGGTGCCGCTAAGCCAGTTGGTGCCATTGACCGTAGATCGCAAAACCAAAGACGGCATTGCCGATTGGCGTTACTGGATCGGTATGAGATATGAATTCTGAGTTTTTTTCTAAGCGTCGATAAGAGTTGAATAAGATCCCTGGTCCGTAATAGACCATGGACCAGAAAGGCGCGAAATTGTCATGCAAATCGACATCGACAAACTCAGCGAAGCGGAACTGGTCGACCTGAACCACAGAATCGTCGAGCGCCTGCGCTTTTTGAATCAGATGCGGGCGCATTCACAGATGCTCGACTTCAAGATCGGCGAACGGGTGACGTTTCATCCGGACGGTCACCCAGCTTTGTTCGGGATCGTAACCCGATACAATCGGAAAACGGTTACGGTCATCACGGAGTCCGGTCAACACTGGAACGTTGCGCCGGGCCTGCTGCGCCGGGCTGATGCGCACGGGCATGGTGAGAGCGCAGCTTCCAAGGTCGTGCCTCTGAAAAGAAATTGAAACGGTCGCCCATGGCTAAAGCCATAATCATTTTTGCCTGCCAGGTCTGCGGTGATCAGTCTCCGGTGTGGCTCTCTCGGGCATCGAGGAAATAGACCGAGTGCTGGCGGCGGATTACGGGTTTACGGGTGAGGAGTTGGACTTCATCCCTTCGACCGTGCTCAGGGCAGGCATCAACTACGACATCAAGTACCCGATGGGCCGAGACGCGGAAGCTAACGACGAATGAACCGTCATGACAGAACTGCACCACATTACCGCGATCGCTAATCTGTCGTCGATTTCGCGGTATGGCAATCGGTCGTAGAAGGGTCTTGGAATTCCGTTTGATCCACGTGAGCAAAATCCGTAAGACGGTACAATGAGACTGCCGAACGTCGAAAATGCGGAAATCCCCGAAAGCAAGATCACCAGGTATTTCCTTTCCACCACACACCGCGCCGGCAAAAGCAAAGCCTCGTTCTTCATGCAGTTTGGGTTTGACCTCGATCGGTGGGAGGCGCTTGCTCTGGCTCTGAAGCAACACGCGTCAGACAATGAGGTTGCAGTGGAAGAAAAGACGATATTTGGAGCGAGGTACATCATTGACGGGCTGTTGAAAGGTCCAGATGGAAGATGGTTAAATGTCCGTGCTGCCTGGTATATCAATACGGGTGGAGACATACCGAGATTCGTCACGGCTCATCCTTTGAGAAGGAGGCGTTTATGATTCAGGAACTCGAAGACGTGATTCTAACATGCGATTTGCCGGAACAGGGATTGGCACGAGGCGATATCGGCACCGTTGTGCTGGTCCATGAAAGCGGCAAAGGTTACGAGGTCGAGTTCACGACCTTGGACGGGGAAACTATTGCCATCGTAACCCTTACAGCGAAACAGGTTCGTCCCAGCAAGCCAAAAGAAATCGCTCATGTGCGTGATCTCGCCGCCAACCCATAGTTAGTTTTCTTGAGCCATCTATTCCCGCTTAAGCACTCATGGATGAATACATCGATTCTCAGATCCACCGACGCTGAATATCCCGTCCGCTTGCGTGAATGCCTGGGCGGCGATGCTCCAAAAACACTAAACTGCCTCGGCGATTTGGCGTTGTTATCTCGGCCTACGACCGGGTTGTTTTGTTCCGTGTCCACGCCGAACCGGGTGGAAGCGTCGCCCGGGTTGCTGCAGTGGTGCGCGAATGGAAAATACCCTCGAGACCGCTGAGATAATCACTCTTCGTTTTTTTTCTTCGGCGGCACGCTGAAGAGCTGCTTTTCCGGATTGAAGAAGTGATCGAACATCAACCACAAGCTTCTGGAGTGATGGAAGAACAGTAGCGGGAAGACCACGGCAAAAGGAATCCAGAGCGCGAGTTGTTGGTTGATGGTGATATGAGTGAAGGCGTCGAGGAGAAAGAAGCCGGGAACCGCGATGGCGATGGTGGCGGCGTAGTTGATATAGATGGCGCCGATGAAATAGCCCTGTTCGCGTTCGAATTTTAGCGTGCAGTGAGCGCAGCGGTCGTGCATCCGGAATGGCTTGCCGTACAGCCGGCCGGTGCCGCAACGCGGGCAGCGCAAGCGCAGACCGTGAGCGAGCATGGTGAAGATTCGCGCTGCCACTTTAAACTCTCGCGTGCACTCGGGAGGATTTCTTTGCCGCTGGGGCGGCGCTGCCGTTCAAGTATTCGCGCAGGAAGCGGGCGGTGTGCGAATGCCTGGCGGCTTTGATTACTTCCGTCGGAGTGCCGCAGGCGACTAGTTGACCGCCTTGCGCGCCCCCCTCTGGCCCCAAATCGACGATGTAATCGGCATCTTTGACGATGTCGAGGTTGTGCTCAATGGTGACCACAGTGTTGCCCATGTCGACCAGGCGATGCAGGATGCGGATCAGTTTTTCGACGTCGAGGAAGTGCAGCCCGGTGGTCGGCTCGTCTAAAACGTAAAGCGTCGTGCCGCGGGATTCCTTGCCGAGCTCGTAGGCGAGTTTGATGCGCTGGGCTTCGCCGCCGGACAGCGTGTTGCTGGCTTGGCCGAGATTGATGTAGCCCATGCCGATGTCGTCGAGGACTTTCAATGGCCGGGCGATTTTGGGAAACGCGTGGAAGAACGGCACCGCCTCTTCTACCGTCATGCAAAACACGTCGAAGATATTCTTCTCGTTGTAACGAATACTGAGCGTCTCTTCATTGAAGCGCTGGCCGTTGCAGGCTTCGCAGTCGACGAAGACATCCGGCAAGAAACTCATTTCTTTGCGAATCTTGCCCTGCCCGGCACATTCCTCGCAGCGGCCGCCTTTGACGTTGAAGGAAAAGCGGCTGGCGGTGTACCCGCGCAGACGCGCTTCCGGCGCCAGGGCGTAAAGTTTGCGGATCTCATCCAACACGCCGATGTAGGATGCCGGAACCGAGCGCGGGGTTTTGCCGATAGGGGTTTGATCGACTTCGACGATCCTTTCGATCGCCTTCCAGTTTGTAATTTCTTTATACTGACCAGGCCGGCCGGCGAATTGTCCGAGCAAGAGTTTAATGCCTTTGTAAAGCACGTCTCTGACCAGCGTGCTCTTGCCCGAGCCCGAGATGCCGGTGATGCAGCTCCACATGCCCAGGGGAATTTTGACATCGAGATTTTTTAAATTATGTGCTTTGGCGCCGTGGATGGTGAGCCACTGCGATTTTTTCAGTTCGCGCTCGGGGCCAAGACGTTTGCGCTCGGAGCGCAGGTAGGCGCCGGTGGGCGAATCGGGATTGGCTCTGATTTCCGCCGGCGTGCCGATGGACACCAGGTTGCCGCCATGGACGCCGGCGCCGGGACCCAAATCGATGATCAGATCGGCCGACTGAATGGTCGCCTCGTCATGTTCCACCACCAGCACGCTGTTACCCAACTGTTCGAGCCGGCGCAAAGTTTTCAGCAGCATGTCGTTGTCGCGCGGGTGCAGGCCGATGGTCGGTTCGTCCAGGATGTAGCAAACGCCGCGCAGGTTGGAACCCAGCTGCGCCGCCAGGCGGATGCGTTGGGCCTCGCCGCCGGAGAGCGTGTCGGCGCGCCGGTCGAGGGTCAGATAGGGCAGGCCCACTTCCGACAGAAAACTCAGCCGCTGCTGGATTTCCCTCAATACTTTTTCCGACACCGCGCGGTCACGGGCGGCGGTGGCGACATCCGAGTGATCGAGATCGAGTTTGGCGAAATATTCGCGTGCGTCGTCGACGCAGTAACCGGCCACTTCCCAAATGGTTTTACCGGCGACCTTGACCGCCTGAGCGCGTGGGTTCAAACGCCGGCCCTGGCAGGCCGCGCAGGGTACTTCGGTCATCAGTTCGTCGAGCTGGTTGGCGGAATTCTCATCACCGGCTTGTGCCAGTTCTTTTAAGTAAGGCACCAGGCCGACAAATGCGCCGCGCCCTTTGCCGCCGTCGACAATTTCTTCCTGAACTTGTTTAGTCTGTTTGACAAAAGGTTTGCCGATGTCGATGTCATAGTCGTCGGCCATTTCTTTTAACAACCGCTGCATGGCGCGCTCGATCTCCGAGCCGTTGACAGACGCGCCGTTGCTAATCCCGCTGAGAGCATCTTTCACCGAACGGCGCGGGTCGGCAAAGATCAATTGCGGATCGAAGTCGTAGGTAAAGCCCATGCCGCTGCAATCTTTGCACGCGCCTTGCTGGCTATTGAATGAAAACAGCCGAGGATCGAGAGGCTCATAGCCGATGCCGCAGCCGAGGCAAAACAGCCGCTGGTTGAAAATCTGCTCGCCGCGTTCCGAAATGAGATGAAGGACGCCGTTGCCCAGGCGCAGCCCCTGGTCGACCATCGCTTCGACTTCATGGCCGCCGGCTTTGGCCTTGCCGATGACGATATCGATGTCGTGTTCTTTGAAACGCTCCAAGCCGTTCTTCAACTCCGGTGCGCGCAGGTCGGCGAGCTTGCCGTCGATGCGCGCGCGCCGGTAGCCGAGTTTTAAGGCGCCGGCGATGACTTCTTTGTGAAAGCCCTTGCGGCCGCGCACCAATGGACTGAGCACCATGACATCCTTGCCGCGGTAGGAGCGCGAGATGCGGTCGAGGATCTGGCTGCGGGTGAGCGAGTGGATCGGCCGGCCGCAGTTGACGCAGTGCTGTTTGCCGATCTTGGCGTAGAGCAGGCGCAGGTAGTGATAGATTTCGGTGACGGTGGCGACAGTGGATTTTCTCCCGCCCTGGCTCAGACGCTGCTCGATGGCGACGGTGGGCGGAATGCCGGCGACATAGTCGACGTTGGGGCGGGCCATCACTTCTAAAAACTGCCGCGCATAGGCGGACAGGCTGTCCAGGTAGCGGCGCTGCCCTTCGGCATAAACGATGTCGAAAGCGAGGGAGGATTTCCCCGAACCGCTGAGTCCGGTGAAGACGATAAAACGGTCGCGCGGAATATTCAGGCTGATATTTTTTAGATTATGCTCCTTGGCACCAACGATTGTGATGGAATGATCGTCGACATTTGCGGGCACAGCAAGCCTTGCCCCTACCTCTTTTAACACCGGCGCGAATGGCGCTGGCGATTTGTTTAAATACGGCCGCAGGTACACGCCGGTGTAGGAGAGCTCCACGGCGGCGATCTGTGCCGGCGTACCGGTCGCGACGATCTCGCCGCCTTTATCTCCGCCCTCGGGGCCGAGGTCGATGATATGGTCGGCGCATTTGATCACTTCCAAGTTATGCTCGATGACGACCACCGAGTGGCCTTGCTCGATCAGTTCGTTGAATGCCCAGAGCAACCGTTCGATGTCGTGAAAATGCAGGCCGGTGGTGGGCTCGTCGAAGATGAACAGCGTGCCGGCCTTCTTCGCTCGTGCCATATGGGCGGCAAGCTTCAGGCGCTGTGATTCGCCGCCGGAGAGTGTCGTCACCGGCTGGCCCAGGCGCATGTACTCTAACCCTACGGCGCGCAGCGGTTCGAGCCCGTTTTTGATCTCGTTGCTGTCTTTGAAAAATTCCAAGGCGTCGGTGACGGTGAGGTCGAGCACCTGGCGAATGCTTTTGCCGCGGTAGCTAACTTCGAGGACTTCTTCGCGAAAGCGGCTGCCGTGGCACTCCGGGCAGGAAGTGTAAACGTCGGAGAGAAACTGCATCTCGACTTTTTCATAGCCTTCGCCATGGCAGGTCTCGCAGCGGCCGCCCTCGACGTTAAATGAGAAAGTCGACGGCGTGTAGCCGCGCAGGCGCGCCAGTTCGGCGCCGGCGAACAGCTTGCGGATGCCGTCGAAGGCTTTCATGTAAGTCGCCGGGTTGGAGCGCGGCGTGGTGCCCACCGGCGACTGGTCGACCAGCACGACTTCGGAGATTTTCTCGATGCCCGTGATCTGAGCGCAGTCGGTGACGTTGGCGCTGGGCGCTTCTTTGAGTTTTTTCAAATTCCGCGTCAACACTTCGTCGACCAAGCTCGACTTGCCCGAACCGGAGACGCCGGTGATGCAGACGAACATTCCCAGCGGAATCTCTACGTCGATGTTTTTTAGATTATTCGCACTGGCGCCGGCAATCTTGAGCGACCGTTGCAATAGCGGTTTGCGCCGGCGCGCCGGTATGGGAATCGCTTTGCGCTGGCTCAAATAGGCCGCGGTGAGGGAATGTTGATCCTTCAACAAATCGTCATAGCTGCCGGCGAACATCACCTGGCCGCCTTGCTCGCCGGCCTTGGGGCCCAAATCTAGAATGTAGTCGCATTCTTTGATGATCTCCGGATCATGCTCGACGATGACCACGGTGTTCTGGTTGGCGCGCAGGCGCTGAAGGATTTCGACCAAGCGGCGGCTGTCGCGCGGGTGCAGACCGATGGAAGGCTCGTCGAGGACGTAGAGGGTGTTGACCAGGGACGAGCCGATGGCGGTGGTGAGATCGACGCGCTCGAGTTCGCCGCCGGACAGCGTGCGCGATTGGCGGTCGAGGGTGAGATACTCCAAACCGACACCGACCAGATAGCCGGTGCGGCGGCGGATCTCGTCGAGGATCAGACTCGAAACCTGATCGAGGGCGCCGGCCGGTCTGAGCTCGGTAAAAAATTCATGGGCGACGCCGACGTTCATGGCATTGACCTGGGCGATGTCTTTGCCGTCGATGCGGTAGTTCAGCGCGTCGGCTTTGAGCCGGCTGCCGTTGCATTCCGGACAGATCAAATAGGCGCGGTAGCGCGCCAGCAACACTCGCACATGCATGCGGTAGCTGCGCCGCTCCAGGCGGCGAAACCAGCCGCGAATGCCGCGGTATTCGCCGTCGCCGTCGACGACCAGACGGCGCTGCGCGTCGGTGAGCTCGCCCCAGGGCTTTTTCGTGGGGATTTTCTTGCGTTCACAAAAATCACTTAGCCGCTGGGTTCGGCGCTTGCGGTTGATCCACGGTTTGATTGCCCCCTCGGCGAGGGATTTACCCGGATTGGGAATCACCAGATCGAGATCGATGTCGATGACCCGGCCGAACCCTTTGCAGGTTTCGCACGCTCCTAAGGGACTATTAAATGAGAAAAGATTCGGCACCGGATCGCGGTACGCGATATCGCAGTACGGGCAATGCAGGTGATTACTGAAAGGCTCGCAACGCCAATCTTCCTGTGGCAAGTACAGATTCAACCGGCCCTTGCCGTAGTGAAATGCTTGCTCCAATGAATCGGCGATGCGCTTTTTGTTGCCGGCGCGGAATGCGAAACGGTCGGCAACCACTTGCAAGGTCTGAGTCTTGGCGGGGGGTTTGTCAATTACGTCCAACTCGTGAATAGTCCGATCGACCAACAAACGGTGAAATCCCGCCTGGCGCAGGCCGTTGCGAACTTCGTCCCAACTCACCGACGAAGCCGGCAAGGGGAAGGTCACGACTACCGGAGTGGCTTCAGCGAGGGAACTGAGTTTTTGCAGTACCGACGGCGCGCTGTCGCGCTCGACGACGCGCTGGCAGCCGCGGCAGTAGAGAACGGCGATTTTGGCGAACAAGAGCTTAAAGTGATCGTGCAGCTCGGTCATGGTGCCGACCGTGGAGCGCGAGGTGCGCACCGGCCGGCTCTGATCGATGGCGATGGTCGGTGGGATACCTTCAATGCTCTCGACATCGGGCTTGTCCATGCGGTCGAGGAACTGCCGGGCATAGGCGGAAAAACTTTCGACGTAGCGGCGCTGGCCTTCGGCATAGAGGATATCGAAGGCGAGAGTCGACTTGCCCGAACCGCTGACCCCGGTGACCACGGTGAGCTTGTTGAGCGGAATCTCGATGTCGAGATTCTTCAAGTTATTCTGTTTGGCGCCGACTATGCGGATCGCTTTGCCGTTCATGGACATTGACATTGATCGCAACCGGTTATTTGCGCTCGGTACTCGCTAGAATATCCTTCAAGGTTTGTCTGGCTAATGTGTCACGTTCGCTTGGTTTTGAGGACCACGAAGCCCACGAAGGTTCGAGAAAATTAGGACTCCCAACTTCGTGCTCTTCGTGTCCTCCTCCGAAAATACGTATGCAGGTACGAGCTGGACAACGAATTGGCGCGAGGCCTCCGTCATACCGGCGAAAGCCGGGTATCCATCCCCGTCCTCTCCTTGGATGCCGGCCTTCGCCGGCATGACGAGTCAGGGGAGCAATCATGTGAAGGGGGTTCCCTGCAATTGCATACTCTGTTGACGAGCGTAGCTCATGGGCACTTCGTGGAGAAAACACCTTCACAGTAAACCCGGAAAAGCCCGTTATAAAAAGCAGCCACACGAGCCCCGCCATTGCCCTTCATTGCCATGGCTGCACGGGGGAAGTTAAATTAATCGGGCGCCAACCTGGTACGTCTATCACAGACTTCGGTCGAATCAAGATTCATTTCTCCCGCTTTCATGGAGTTTGCGCGTCTGTTAGTTTGACTTCATGCGCATCAGCGAGATTTTTTACTCGATTCAGGGCGAAGGCCGCTTGCTCGGCGTGCCCTCGGTGTTTGTCCGCACCAGCGGCTGTAATTTGCGCTGCCGCTGGTGCGACACGCCTTACACGTCGTGGAAGCCGGAGGGGAAAAGCTGGAGCGTCAAAAATATCCTTGCTGAGGTGGCCAAATATCCAACCCGCCATGTGGTGATCACCGGCGGTGAACCGTTGCTGGCGCCGGACATCGAAGAGCTGACGTTGCAGCTCCGACAACGCGGCGCCCATATCACCATCGAAACCGCGGCGACGATATACAAACCGCTGGCGGGCGATTTGATTTCGCTGAGTCCCAAACTCGCCAACTCGACGCCATGGAAAAAAAGCAAGGGTGAGTTTGCCGCCATGCATGAAAAGCGCCGGCTCAATCACCCCGTCATGCAACAATTTATCGACGGTTACGACTACCAGCTCAAGTTTGTCGTCGAACGGAAAAAGGATGTTGACGAAGTCCGCGCCGTCGTTGACCGGTTGCAACATGTCGATCCTGCAAAGGTCATGTTGATGGCGCAGGGAATCAAGCAGGAGGAACTGGCCGACAAGGCTCGATGGATCGTTGAGTCATGCAAGCGGTATGGCTATAGTTACACACCGCGCTTGCATATCCAGCTGTTCGGCAATCGGCGCGGCACGTGATTCCGCGTACGCGGAATCACGAATCTCACATTGCATATTCCAAATTACAGATTACTGGAATGCGGTTTAATTCGCGACGGTTTGGCGTTTGTTGCGCGGGATGCTGCTGGTTTGGTTGGTGACCTCGGCTGGGGTTTCTCGCACTGGCGGGGGTACTTCGTCGAGTTTCTTGTTGTCGAGCTTGGCGGTGATCGAGGGCGCCAGCAGTTTGAGCAAGGTGACCGGAAGACTGCTGGTAAAATGATATTTGCCGGCCTCCTGTCCTTGGACGAAGGCGGTGATGACGCCGTAGTAACGCTCGCCGATGTAAAAGACGAAGGTCGCCGTGCGGTTGGTGGCGCGCGAGCTGATCACGCCGCCGCTGCGGTTGAAAGTCTCAAAACGATTGTCGCCGGAGCCGGTCTTGCCGCCGACGGTGAGCACCGTGCCATCGGCGAGTTTGAACACGCCGTTGAGTCTGCGCGCGGTCCCCTGCTCGACGACCGCGGCCATGGCTTTGCGCATGGTGCGGGCGACCTCGGGGGCGAGCACCGGTTCGCCCTTTTCCTGGTGCCGTTCGAGCAGACGTCTCGTAGGGTGTTTTGCCGGCGAAATGAATCTTGGTTAATGTCGTCGCCGGCCGGCGTACGCCGTCGTTGACGAGAATTCCCACCAGCTCGGCTAGCGCCGTCGGCCGGTCCGACGAACTGCCGATGGCGGTGGCATAGGTCGGCACCAAAGTTTTAAATGGGAAGCCGAGCCGCTGCCAGTAGGGCGTCATGCGCGCGAAGGCGTCTTTTTCAATGCGAATGCGCAGTCGATTCTCTTGGGCGCGGTGGTTGCGTGGGTTGAGCAGCCAGGCCGAGCCCAGGTGCCGCGCCTGAACGCCTTTATTATACAGTTCTTCCCAAGACAGCTCGCCGTTCTTGCGATACTCGCTGGCACACCAGAGTTCGAGCGGGTGCATGTTGAGCAGATAGGCGTAGTCGACCAGTGTTAGAGCGTGGATTATTGTAGGCGCGAAACAGTTTCGCGACATCGGTCTCGGCGCTCTTGGCTTCATGCTTTTCCAGCCAGGCGGTTAATGCTTCCTCGTCGCTGCCGATTCTCCAGGCGAAAAACAGGATGGCCAGGCGGCGCTCGATATTACGTTTGCTGCCGATCAGCCGTTTGACGATCTCGTCGGGCGTTTGCTTGGCGTAGATCCTATAGGCGCGGCGCAACGCGACGCGGGATTCTTCGTCGGCGATCTCCTGAAGCATCTGCCGGCGTGTCGAGTTGTCGGGATTATCGAGCACATCGTTGGCGTCGTAATCGAGGCGGGCGCGATGGTAGCTGGCCAGATCGCGCATGATACGAATGAACGACAAATTGTTGGAGTTGCGCAGGGCATCGCGCACTTCGTAGATGCGTTCATTTTCCTGTTTGTCGAAATTCTCAAAATGATGCAATCCGCCGCCAGTGAAAAAAGCTTCATAGGGGCTGCCTGAATATTTCCGCTCCATGGCTTTGTCGAGGAACGGCTGCAGCGCCATGGCCGGGTCTGCGCGCAGGGTTTCCGCCGCCCATTTGGTCAAGGGATCGCGGCCCGCGTTGCCGCGTTCTTGCAGCTGCTTGGGGTCCAGGCCCGAGAGCTCTTTGTGCAGCTCGGTGACCAATTCTAAATAATGCGTCAGAGTCCGCAGCTTGGCGGTGCTGCCGAGCTCCAGCTTGACACTTTTGTTGAAATCCAAGGACGCCGTCAAATTGTCCGCCTGCACGCGCACCAAATTGCCGTTGGGCGTGGCCTCCACGAGCAGGAATGAATAGATCATCTTCGATGGGTCGTCGGCCTCGAGCAAACGCTCGCCGTCGAGGCCATAGGCTTTGATGACGTCGCGCTGAGCCAAGCGATTGAAGAAATCCGATACCCGCTTTTGCAGTGGCACATCGATGGTGCTGTCGACTTGCAGATGCAAACGATTGAGGTCGTAAAGATTGTTCACGCCAAGCGCCTCCATCATGCTGACGCGGATGGCGTTGGCGGCTTTGTTCTTGTTTGACGACGGCTGCGGCGGCAGCGGCGCAGTGGGCAGAAACTTGATCGGCGTTTCTTGCAGAAGGGCGGCGAACTCCCAGTCGATCACCCCGGCGCGGGCCATCAGGCGGGTAAACTGGTTGACCTTTTCTTCCAGCGATGACCGCTCGTCGACCAGAAACACCGACGGCGCGCGGACTGAAATCAATAGGGCGAGGGCATGTTTGAAGGCGCGCACCTTGGCAGGTGTCGCTTTGGCGGACCGCAAATCCTTGACCGCATCGCTCAAGCGAATGCCAAACCAGGCGTAAAGGCCTTCGCCCAGGCCGTGAATCTCGCCATAGGATGGCGCGGCGGCCAGGGGCACGGTATTCAAATAATCGACGACGATGCGCTCACGCCAGGCACGGGTGTTGGGGCCCGCCTGATAGGCTTTCAAACTGGCGCCGACGATCTGGCGCAGTTTCTCCAAGGGATCGCCGGTGCGGCCGTGGGGCGAATGGCGAAATTTTTCCAGCTGAACCGCCAGCGTGCTGCCGCCTTGCACCGGTACCGGCAGCTGGAATATGGACCCTAGATAATAAAGCCCCGCTTTGAGCGTCCGGTCCCACTCTATCACCGGATTTTGCCAAGACGTTACCGGCCGGTCTAGGTCGCGGTTCTCCAGGAATAAAA
The DNA here is from genome assembly GCA_963816145.1 of uncultured delta proteobacterium. Classification (GTDB taxonomy): domain Bacteria; phylum Desulfobacterota; class Binatia; order UBA9968; family UBA9968; genus DP-20. The sequence goes on along the minus strand of CAWFJP010000011.1, from coordinate 399,993 downwards.
GGGTCTTGACCAGGAGCGGCGGGATGTCGTCGATCCTGCCGAAGAGAAACTCGCCCTGGGCGTAGCGAAAAAGTTGCACGCCGTCGGCGCCGCTGATTTCCAAGCCGGCATCCGGCCGTTCCAGATAGGGCGGCGAGATGCCGCGATCCAAGAGCGTTAGCATGGTTTCCGACTGGCGCATTTGCTTGGTCACCCGATAGCCCTGGGATTCCAGGCGGTTTTGAAAGGCGGGCAGCTTGGAATAGCCGCGCCGCTCGTCGAAGGGCGCAGCACGAGGGAAAATGATCTCCCGGCTCGGGCCGTTTTTTAGGGTGTAAAAAAGCCGCTCGTTGGTGCTGGTGAAAAACCAAGATTGCAGGAGTGAAGTCTGGATCTCAAGGAATATCGCCGCGACCACGATCAAAATCACGGCGAGCCACCAAAGCCAGACTTTGAGCCGCTTGAAATTGAGGAAGAACAACAGCCGAGCCGCCAGCGAGGGCACCGGCGACAACTCGGTAGGAATAGATTTTCCGCTCATCGAAGTATGTTATCCATAATAACATATCTTTAGCGAAAAAACTCAGGGGTGGCCGCTTTCGTGCGGCAGATTTTGAATTCTGCGGCGAATGTCCTGGTCTCCCGCGCTAGTCTTTGAGCCGCAGGATATTGTAGGCCGCAACTGGGCGGTGAAACCCTTTTAGAGTTAACTCGCCAACGCTCTCGGCTTCGACCAGATCTTCGACCGCGCCGACCAAGCGCTGGGTCGCTAGTATTTCGCCCGATTTCGCTTCGCCGCATAGCCGCGCGGCGAGGTTGGGCACGCTACCGATGGCGCCATATTCCCAGCGGCCCTCGAAGCCGATGGCGCCGATGGTGGCGTAGCCCTGGGCGATGCCGACGCCGAAACCCAGCTCGTGGCCGAGCTTGCGCCACTTGAACGTCAAATCTTTAACGCGCTCGCGCATCGCCAAGGTCATGCGCACGGCTTGCTCCGCGGGATTGGGGATCGGCGTCGGGTCGTTGAAAAAAATCAGCATGCCGTCGCCGGCGAAGTGCTCCAGGGTGCCTTCGTGCTCGGCGATCAGTTGTCCCATGGCGGCGTGATATTCGCGCAGCACCCCCATGACCTCTTCGGGCTCGGCGGTTTCAGCGAACGCGGTGAAGCCTCGGAGATCCAAATAGACCACGGTGATTTCCCGCCGGTGGGTTTTCAGCGGATCTTCGGCGCCGCCGCTGACGATCAGTTCGGCCAGCTGCGGCGCAAAGAAGCGCTTGAGCCGGCTTAGACGCTCAAGTTGCGAGACTTGATCTTGCACCCGCTGCTCCAAGGTCTTGTTCCACTCCGCCAATTCGCCGCGCAGTTGAACTTCCTGGTCGCGCAGCCGTTTTTTTTCCAAGCAGGCGCCGATGCGGGCACGCAACAGGACAGGATCGAAGGGTTTGGGCAAATAGTCTTCGGCGCCGAGCTCGATGCAGCGTACGACGCTGCCGATCTCGTCGAGAGCGGACAGCACGATCACCGGAATGGCGCGTAGGTTGTCATCCGCCTTCAACTGTTCCAGGACTTGATAACCGTTCATCTCCGGCATCATGACGTCGAGCAGGACGAGATCGAACGGCTCCGCCTTGAGCATCTCCAAGCCGATCCGCCCATTTACCGCAACAGAAGCTTTGTGGCCGTCTGCCTCCACCAGCGTAGACAGCATGTCCCGGTTCATCTCGGTGTCGTCGACGACAAGTATTTTCGCAGGAGCGCTCATGTTCAGACTCAACTAAGAAGCCGGATTCGGATTACCTCTCGCCAAGGCGCTAAGGCGCGAAGTTTAGGAAACCGCAGAATCAAAATTCATTTACTCTTTTCTCCGAACTTGGCGTCTTTGCGCCTTTGCGAGAGACATCTTTTCCCTCTAACCCAGATACCCCTTGATCTTTTCCAAAAGATCCGCCGGATCGAACGGTTTGGTCACATAGGCGTCGCAGCCGGCGGCGAAGGCTTTGGCGTCGTCACCGCTGAGCGCGTAGGAGGTCACAGCGATGATGGGGATATGGCTCAGCGCGGGGTTCGCCTTGATGCGCCGGGTGGTTTCGTAGCCGTCGATGCCGGGCAGTTGGATGTCCATAAGAATCAGGTCCGGCCGCTCCGTTTCCGCCGCCGTAACACCTTCTTCGCCCGTGACCGCTTCGATCAACTCATAGCCAAAGCTGGTCAACAGATCGCGCAACAACCGCCGGTTTTCCTCGTGATCTTCGATCGCCAAAATTCGCTTACCAGCCATAACAACTCTCGATTCTATTTAAAATCCGAAATCCGAAGCACGAAATTCGAAACAAACGAAACCAAAAAACAGAAAACGAAGAAAATCCAAAATACCGGAACCGAAATTCGTTTGGGATTTTGAATTTTGAACATTCGAATTTGTTTCGGATTTCGAAATTCGGATTTCGTGCTTTCCAGTGTTCGTGCTTCGGATTTTTCTTATTTGAGCGGTAGCGTAAACGTAAACGTGCTAGCCTTTGCCGACTTCGCTCTCGACCCAAATCTTGCCGCCGTGCATTTCGACGATCTTTTTCGCAATCGCCAGGCCGAGGCCGGTGCCGCCTTTTCGCTGCGCGACGGAGCCTTCGGCTTGGCGGAATTCTTCGAAGATATGTTCTTGATCCGCCGGCGAAATTCCCGGTCCGGTATCTGAGACGGAAACTTCCAACGCGCCGTCCGTTGCCGCCGCATCGATGCGCACTTCGCCAGAGTCGGTAAACTTGATCGCGTTACCGACCAAGTTCAACAGCACCTGGGAAATGCGCCGCTCATCGCCGGACGCTGCCGGCAACTCGGCCGGCGCGGTGATTCTTAATTCGAGCATTCTTCTCGGTTGCCAGCGATTGCGTGCTTGTGACCACGGCCTGGATGACATCTTTGATCGAGTAAGGATTGATCGTCAACGCCAGCTGGCCGGCCTCGATCTTGGAGAAGTCGAGCACATCGTTGATCAAGCCGAGCAGATGGCGGCCGCTTTTGTCGATGCGTCCATGCACGTCTCTGACTTTCTCCGGCAGCTCGCCGTAGACGTTCATCAAGAGCATGCGCGTGTAGCCCAACACGGCGTTCATCGGCGTGCGCAGCTCATGGCTCATGCTCGCCAGGAACTGCGACTTGTACTTGCTCGCCAACTCCAGTTGATGGCCTTTTTCCTGGATCTCGCGGAACAGCCGCGCGTTGTGGATGGCCAGAGCTGACTGCGTGGCGAAGGTTTGCAGCAGGTTAATGACTTCGGGTTTAAATTCCCCAGCCTGGCGACGCCAGACCGTCAAGGCGCCCAGGATCTGTTGCTCGCGCATGAGCGGCACCGAAAGCAGTGAGCGGTAACCCAGCCGGATCAGAAGAGGCCGTGCCCGCGCGCCGGTAAATTCCCGCTCATTGGAAAAGTCCGGCACCTGCACCGGCGCGCGCATGGTCGCCGCCCGGCCGGTGGCGCCCTCGCCCAGGTGGATCGGCGCGGCGCGCAAGATCTCGACGACCTCCGTCTCCATCCGATGGCTCGCCCTTAAGTCAAATTCTTGCTCGCGTTCATCGTACTCATAAATCACGCCGCAATCGGTGCCGGAAAGCTGGACCGCGTGGGAAGCGATCGTCGAGAGCACCGTTTCGAGATCGAGCGTCGAGCTGACCGCTTGACTGACCGCACCCAACGCTCTTAGTTCTCCCACCGACTGCGCCAGCTCGCGAGTGCGCGCTTCGAGTTCTTGGAACAGCCGGACGTTTTCGATGGCGATCACGGCCTGGTCGGCGAAGGTTTCAAGAAGTTTAATCTGCTTATCCGAAAAGGGGCGAACTTCCGTGCGGCGGATGACGATAGCCCCGATGGGAATCCCCTCTCGCAGCAACGGTGTAGCGAGTGCGGTTCGAGAGCCGCTAATTTCCTGTCTTGTCTTGGATTCTAGGAACTCGGTTTCCACCTCCGCCGTGAGATCATGAACGTGGATCGTATGTCTGTCGGTGACAGCACGACCGACAGGCGTGCCGCGAGTGACAGGCAAAGGGTAGCCTGGAGTGGGCACGGACCCATACTTCGCAACATCCCGGAGAGTGTCTCCATCGACTCGAAGTATTAGTGCGTCAAACGCATCACACAGCCGGGCCGCATTTTCCGCAACTACGTCTAACACCGGTTGGATGTCAGTCGGCGAACTGGCGATAACACCCAAGATTTCACTCGTCGCAGTTTGCTGCTCCAGCGATTCCTTGAGCTCTTGGAACAAGCGCACGTTTTCTATGGCGATGACCGCTTGGGCGGCAAACGTTTCAAGGAGCTTGATCTGCTTATCGGTAAAAGGTCGGACCTCCATGCGGCGGATATGAATCGTCCCGATGGGAATTCCCTCGCGCAGCAACGGCGTGGCCAACACCGTCCGAACGCCGACACGTCTGGCGAAACCCGCTGGAAGGTCACTCTCTGGCACTGCTGCCAGGTCATCGATGTGAAGGGTTCGCCGGTCAATTATGGCTCGGGCGGGTATATGGTCACGGACTATTGGAATGAATTCCCGCCCCCCCCGTCCCGGCAACGGCCCGTAATTAGCCACTGGTCGGAGCTTGTCGCCATCAATGCGATGAATTACCGCGTCGGTTGCCTCGCATAGCCGCGCCGCGTTTTCGGCGACAACGTCCAGCACCGGCTGAATGTCGGTCGGCGAACTGGCGATGACACCAAGTATCTGGCTCGTGGCGGTCTGTTGCTCCAACGCTTCAGAGAGATCGCGGTTGCGCGCTGCCAGTTCCTGGAATAAGCGCGCGTTCTCAATGGCGATGACGGCCTGGTCGGCGAAGGTTTGCAGCAGCGCCACGTGCTTCTGTGTGAACGGTCCGATGTCGGCATGCCAAACTGTGATTGCGCCAATGGGGTTGTTTCCGCGGAGCATCGGCACGGACAATACGCTTCGGAAGCGCGACTCTTCGGTGACATTAAGGTCGGCATGCTCGGTATCACGCGCGACATCGGGGACGTGGATGACCGCGCGATCGAGGATGGCTCGCGCCGTGAACAGATGTCGGCCCGGTCGGGTTGGAAAGAGCTGCCGGGATCGTTCCAGGGCGATCGGTGGATAGTTGTGATCGGCTACCATGTGAATTAGCTCGCCATCGAAGCGATAGACAGAACTAAAGAGGCCGCCACATAGCTTGACCGAATGCTCGGCGATGGTATTGAACACCGGCTGCAATTCGGTCGGCGCGCTGCTAATGACCGCGAGAATGTCACTCGTCGCCGTTTGCTGCTCCAGCGCTTCGGTGAGATCGCGGTTTTTCGCTTCCAGCTCGTGGAACAGGCGGACGTTCTCGATGGCAATGACGGCTTGATCGGCGAAGGTCTCGAGCAACTTGATCTGCGCCGGGGTGAACGGGCGCACCTCGATGCGACGTGCGGTCAGTCCTCCAATGAATTCCCCTTGCTGATGAAGCGGAACAGATAAGTGGGTGCGCCAGCCGCCGGCGGTCACGACTTGGAAATCGTTCCACTCGGTGACGTCGGGGATGTGAAGCGTGCCATGCTCGCGCATCCAGCGGAATTGTGGCTCATCAATACCGATCTCGACGCGGCTCATGGGTATGGGACCAAAATGAGCCCGCACTGTCATAGCGTTTCCCTCGTGGAGTCGCAGCAAGACGTCATCGATCCCACAAACCCGAGCCGCGCTCTCGACGATGGCGTCGAGGACCGGCTGCACGTCCGTCGGCGAGCGACTGATGATGCCGAGCACCTCGGCCGTCGCCGTCTGATGCTCCAGCGCCTCGCGCAACTCCGCATTGCGCTCGTCGAGTTCTTTAAACAAGCGGACGTTCTCGATGGCGATGACGGCTTGGTCTAGCGAAGGTTTCAAGCAGTTTGATCTGCTTGTCCGGGAACGGACGAACTTCGGTGCGGCGAATCATGATTACACCGATGGCGACGCCCTCACGGAGCAGCGGCGTAACCAGGATCGTGCGCGAACCGCTTATCTGTTGGTGTGCTCTGGATTCCGGAAACTCTGCGTCGAGATCTGCCGCGATGTCATGAACGTGAACCGTTTTGCCGTCTAGCATCGCCCGTCCAGGCACCTCCGATCTAGAAGGTCGGAACGCTTCTCCGACAGGTCTGGTCGGCCCGAGTGGTCCATAAAACGCCACGGCGCGAGCCAATTCACCCTCGCGGCGGTGTATTATCGCATCCGTTGCGTCACAGAGCCGCGCCGCGTTTTCAGCAACCACATCGAGCACCGGCTGAATATCCGTCGGCGAGCTGGCGATGACGCCCAAGATTTCACTCGTGGCGGTTTGCTGCTCCAGGGATTCAGTGAGTTCTTGAAACAGTCGCACGTTTTCGATGGCAATCACGGCTTGATCGGCAAACGTTTCCATCAGCTTGATCTGCGCTGGGGTGAATGGACGCACCTCTGTCCGACGTGCGGCCACATATCCAATGAGTTCCTCCTGCTGGCGAAGGGGCACGCCTAACCATACGCGGTTGTTGCCGGCGATGGCCCCCAACATTGGAAAATCGCTCTGCGCGTGGAGATCGGGAATGTGAAGCGTACCGTGTTCATGCATCCAGCGGACATGCGGCTCATCCGTGCCAATCTGCCCACGCGTCATAGGTATGGGACCAAAATGCCCCCGCGAAACCATTATGTCTCCCTCGCGGAGTCGGAGCACCACGTCATCGATCCCGCAAACCCGGGCGGCGCTCTCCACGATAGCGTCAAGCACAGGCTGGACGTCGGTGGGCGAGCGGCTGATGATGCCGAGCACCTCGGCGGTTGCGGTCTGATGCTCCAGGGCCTCGCGCAATTCCGCATTGCGCTCGCCGAGTTCCCGGAATAGGCGCACGTTCTCGATGGCGATCACCGCTTGGTCGGCGAAGGTTTCAAGCAGTTTGATCTGCGCCGGGGTGAAGGGGCGCACCTCGGTGCGACGTGCGTTCAGTACTCCGATGAATTCTCCCTGCTGGCGAAGGGGAACGCCCAAGAAGCTGCGCCACCCGCCGACGACACCCATCATTGGAAAATCATTCTGCGCGGCGCGGGCGTCGGGAACGTGGAGCGTGCCGTAATCGCGCATCCAGCGATACTGTGGCGTATCAATACTAAATTCGACGACTCCAACGGCTACGGGGCCAAAATGGGCTCGCACAGTCATAGTGTCTCCCTGTTGGAGTCGCAGCAGCACGTCATCGATCCGACAAACCCGGGCGGCGCTCTCGACGATGGCGTCGAGGACCGGCTGCACGTCTGTCGGCGAGCGGCTGATGATGCCGAGCACCTCGGCGGTCGCCGTCTGATGCTCCAGCGCCTCGCGCAGCTCCGCATTGCGCTCGTCGAGTTCTTTGAACAAGCGGACGTTCTCGATGGCGATGACGGCTTGGTCGGCGAAGGTTTGCAACAGCTCTATTTGACGATCGGTGAACGGTTGCACCTACATCGCGCCGAATTGTGATCGTTCCGATAGCGGATCCCTTCGCGCAACAGAGGTACTCCCAAGATCGTGCGCATTCCGGTTTGAACTATCCGAGCTATCGATTCTGGCAGTTCTAGTTGCGCGTCCTGAGATTGAACGTGGCCTGCCCTCGACGAAAAGCACGAGCTGATGGACTTCGTGCTCCAAATTGCAGTGGTCTACTCGTAAGTAACGGCAACTTCTTCGGGAGTCTCGACCGTGCCGCAATGCCACTCACTTGCAGTCGGTCTCCATCAACCTGCCACACGTGGCCGCTTCTTTTGCGCTCGCATAGTTTCACGGCATTGGCGATAACTGTGTCCAGCACCGGCTGCATATCCGTCGGCGAGCTGGCGATCGACGCGCAGAATCTCACTCGTCGCTGTCTGTTGCTCCAGCGCCTCGGTGAGATCGCGGTTGCGTTCTTGCAATTCTTTGAACAACCGCACATTCTCGATGGCGATCACGCCTTGGTCAGCGAAGGTTTCCATCAGCTTGATTTGCACCGGGGTGAAGGGGCGCACCTCGGTGCGACGTGCGTTAAGTGTTCCAATGAATTGCCCTTGTTGTTTGAGCGGCACGGCTAAGAACGTGCGGAAACTAATCACCGAACCTAGACCCGGAAAATCCTGTTGCTCGCGGACATCAGGAATGTGCAGCGTTCCATGCTCGCGCATCCAGGAAAACCGTGGTTCATCCATAGTGATTGCTGCGCGGGTCGTCGGTATTGCAAGGGGACCAAAATGCGCACGGGCGACCATTGCGTCCCCTTCAATGAGTCGCAGCACCACGTCATCGATCCCGCAAACCTTTGCCGCGCTCTCGACAATGGCGTCGAGGACCGGCTGCACGTCTGTCGGCGAGCGGCTGATGATACCGAGCACCTCGGCGGTCGCCGTCTGATGCTCCAGCGCCTCGCGCAGCTCCGCATTGCGCTCGCCGAGTTCCTTGAACAAGCGCACGTTTTCGATGGCGATCACCGCCTGGTCGGCGAAGGTCTTAAGCAGGGATATTTGCTTGTCCGAGAACGGACCGATTTCCATCCGGCGAATATGAATCACACCGATCGGTACGCCTTCCCGCAGCAGTGGCGTAGCAAGCGCGGTACCCGCCCCAATTAAGCCGCGCATACTTGGGAATTCTGCTGCGGCTCCCGCGACATCCTGCACATGAACGGTCTGCCGTTCGATCACCGCTCGCCCGGTGATGGAGCCATGGTCTACCTGGCGCTCGGACCCAATAGGTCGTGCCGGCAGTGAACCGCAGTTGGCGACAAGCCGGAGGGTGCTTCCGTCTAGACGCCAGACCAGCGCGTCTTCCGCTCCACAAACTCGCAGCGCGTTTTGAGCCACAGTGTCGAGCACCGGTTGGATGTCTGTCGGCGAGCTGGCAATGACGCCCAAGATTTCGCTCGTCGCCGTTTGCTGCTCCAGTGACTCCTTCAGTTCGTTGAACAGCCGCACATTTTCGATCGCAATCACGGCCTGCTTAGCAAAGGTCTCGATGAGCTTGATTTGGCTTTCGGTGAATGGTCGCAGTTCGGTGCGGCGAATGCCGATTACGCCGATGGCAACACCTTCGCGCAGCAACGGCGTCGACAGACGCGTTTCGCCGCTAGCGCTCTTACTGTCGGGGAACTCCACTGCATATTGGATGCGTTCGTCGGTGTGAATGGTTTTGCGATCGACAACTGCGCGGCCGCTCACTGTGCCTCGGCCAATCGGCCTGGTCTCTCCCGCGTGCAGTTCCCCGTAGTTCGCGGCAAGCCGCAGCAAATCGCCATCGGTGCGATACACCTGCGCGCTCTTCGCTTCACAAAGCCGCGCCGCGTTCCTCGCCACGGTTTCTAGGACGGGTGTCAGATCGGTCGGCGAACTGGCAATAACACCCAGAATCTCGCTCGTCGCCGTCTGCTGCTCCAGCGCTTCAGTGAGATCACGGTTGCGCTGCTGCAGTTCATTGAACAGCCGCACGTTCTCGATGGCGATGACCGCTTGGTCGGCGAAGGTTTTGACCAGATCGATTTGCCGGTCGGTAAACGGCTCGACGACATCCCGCCAAATCATGATATTGCCAATTGCTATTCCCTCACGCTGCAAAGGCACACCCAATTGGGTCCGCGCTCCCAAGAACGAGTCTATACCAAGCATTTGATTTCGTTCCTGAAGGTCGTGTCGGTGGACGACTCGATTTTCAAGGATCGAAACGCTCCGCGAGACAGGAATCGGATTAGCGCTTAGATACTCGATCTGTTCAGGAGTTTCGTTACAGTGCGCGACTACGTGGAGAAATCCATTTTCCAGCCGACGGACATGGCCCTTGGTAGCCCCGGACAATTTCACCGCATTGGCAATTACCGCATCGAGCACCGGCTGAATATCCGTCGGCGAGCTAGCAATGACGCCCAAAATTTCACTCGTCGCAGTCTGCTGTTCGAGGGATTCCTTGAGTTCTTGGAACAGCCGGACGTTCTCGATGGCGATCACCGCCTGGGCGGCGAAGGTCTCCAATAATTTGATTTGGCTGTCAGTAAACGGCCGGACTTCCAATCGGCGAATGCCGATCACGCCAAGGACGACTCCTTCGCGCAGTAATGGCGTCGCTAGCCGGGTGCGATAACCGGCGCCCTGGCTCTCCGGGAACTCCTCCGCGGACTGGTCAAGGTCATGGACATGAACTGTTCTCCGCTCGGTGATCGCGCGGCTCCCAACGGTGCCGGAGCCCAAAAGTATCTCCGTCCGTGCTGGGAGGTCGCCGAAATTTGCGGCCAAACGAAGGACATCGCCATCGGCGCGGAAAATCTGCGCGTTGGTCGCGTCACACAAGCACGCTGCATTGGCGGCCACCGTATCGAGGACGGGCTGAATGTCCGTCGGCGAGCTGGCGATGACCCGCAGGACTTCGCCGGTGGCGGTTTGTTGCTCCAGCGCTTCGGTAAGATCGCGGTTGCGAACTTGCAGTTCTTGGAACAACCGCACGTTTTCGATAGCGATGACGGCTTGGTCGGCGAAGGTTTTGAGCAGGGCAATTTGTTTTTCTGTAAACGGCTGCACCTCCCGGCGACGGATCGTGATCACGCCGATGGCAACGCCTTCCCGCAGAAGCGGAATAGAAAGAAACGTCCGAAGTCCCAACCTTTCGTTCGTCGGATAATGGACGTCCGGAAAGTCCTCTTGGCGCGCTTCCCACATGTCATGAAAGTGAACCATTTCCCGGTCGAGAACCGCACGGCCGCTAACGGAACCGCGGGTTAACGGCCTGGTTTCACCGAGTGGAAGATGGCTAGGCACATCTCCATGGATGGCGACTTTGCGAATCAGCGCGCCTTCGACGCGGTAAATCTGCGCATCGTTGGCCTCGCATAGGCGGGCGGCATTTGCTGCAACGGTATCGAGCACCGGTTGTATATCCGTCGGCGAGCTGGCAATCACGCCCAGGATTTCGCTCGTAGCAGTTTGCTGGTCGAGAGATTCAGTCAGCTCTTGGAATAAGCGGACGTTCTCAATAGCGATGACAGCCTGGTCGGCGAAGGTTTTGACCAGCTCGATCTGCCGGTCGCTGAAAGGATCGACGACATCGCGCCAAATCGTAATCCCGCCAATTGAACTATCTTCTCGTAGCAGCGGGACGACCAACAGGGTTCGAGCGCCGGTTCGCGCTGCGAGATTTTGGCGGTCAGGATCGAGCCGAGCGTCGAGGATGTGGAGCGGTGTGCGAGTTAGGAATTCTCGACCGAGCTGAGTGTCTGGAGCGGGTCGTATTGGGTTGGTGCGCAAGGTGTCCACCAGTTCTGGACTCTCGCCGTAATGCGCTACGGCTCTAAAATACTCACCGTCATGCTGGCGAATATGTCCCTGCTTGGCGCCGGCAAGCTTCACCGCATTCGCGATCAGTGTGTCGAGCACCGGCTGCAACTCCGTCGGTGACGAAGCGATGACCCGCAGGACTTCGCCGGTCGCGGTTTGCTGCTCCAGTGCTTCGGTGAGGTCGCGGTTACGAACTTGCAGCTCTTGGAACAGGCGCACGTTCTCGATGGCAATCACGGCTTGATCGGCAAAGCTTTTGAGAAGAGCTATTTGTTTTTCCGAAAAAGGACGAACTTCGATTGGGCGGAAATGTATGACGCCGAGGGCGACTCCCTCTCGCATTAACGGCACGGCTAGAACCGTCCCGGTATCGGTCCGCCTGGCAGTGTCGACGACCCCGGGGAATTCGCTCGCCGCCACCAGTTGAATATTCTCGATATGGACGATGTCCCGCTCCAGCACCGCGCGGCCGGGAGGCGATTGGCGATCGATCGGCCGCTCCACTGCGACATCGGGCACCGATCCGTAGTGCGCCGCCAGGCGCATGACATGTCCTTCAACGAGCCGCATGACGGCGTCTTCCGCGCCGCAGACGCGCGCAGCCCGCTCGGTAATGGCTTCCAGCACCGGGTTCAAATCGGTCGGAGAACTGGCGATCACACCGAGAATTTCAGCTGTCGCAGTCTGTTGCTCCAGCGCTTCGCTGAGATCACGGTTGCGCGCTTCGAGTTCATTAAAGAGCCGAACATTCTCGATGGCTATCACGCCTTGGTCGGCGAAAGTTTTGACCAGCTCGATTTGACGATCCGTAAACGGCTCGACGAAGTCGCGCCAAATCGTGATCGTTCCGATCCCAACGTCTTCCCGCAATAGCGGCGCGACTAACATTGTGCGCGCATGAGCTTGCGCCGCAGGGCCGCGAAAATTTGGCTCCGCTTGCGCGTCAAGAATGTGGACGGGGTGTTTCTCGGTCAGAGCTCGGGTGCTGATACTCTCCGGCCGCGGTCGCTGAGGCAGTTGATTTAGAGTGGCGACAACTTCGGGACTCTCATTGAAATGCGAGACATACGTCAGGAACTCGCCGTCAAACTGGCGAATATGCCCTTGTGTTGCGCCAGAGAGTTTTACGGCGTTGGCCAGCAGCGTATCCAAGACCGATTGGAGATCGCCTGGGGCCTTGGCGATCATCCGCAGGATCTCGCTCGTTGCCACCTGCTGTTCCGCGCCTTCACGGATCTCCCGCGCTTGCGCGGCGATGGTGTTTTTCAGCTTGGCAACGGACGGCGAAGCAGACTTGGCTCGCGGCTTTGCCTGCGATTTCTTCGGCGTTTTCTTGCTGGTCGTCGCCATAAGAGCTACGGCATTAAGGGGAGAGACTCTTCACCGCGGCGACACAGAGTTCACAGAGTGTTGCTTTAAGATAACGGATTCCCTCCGCGCGCTCCGCGCCTCTGCGGTGCAATGTCCGATCCTGTTCCCGGAACTGAGCTGACTTCTAAGCCAGGTGCATGCCCGGCGTCAAGGAACGATTAGGGGGCCTTAATGGGGAAAGGTTCAGGAGTTCGGCGAGTTGGAGGGGCGGCTAAATCGAAGTGGTAACTCCGCATGGAGCAAGAAACTATGTTCACCGCCGCAGTTCTTGATAAGGTGAACCGGCGCAAAAAGAAAATACCATTCGGTAATCATACTTTCGGAGGTGGAAAATGAACATCGTTGACTTGCAGTCGCTAGTCGAACAGCGGCGCAGTATTCGCGGCTACGACGGCAGCCGGGAAGTTTCCGACTGAGACGATTCGGACGATCCTCGATTGTGCCCGCTGGGCTCCGTCCGGGGGCAACGCCCAGCCTTGGGAATTTGTCATCGTGCGCGAGCGCGCGACGCGGCACAAGATCGCCGATTACTATCTCAAGCAGATGGAGCAGAAGCGTGAGATGGACATGGCCGTGCGCGGCACGGCGAAGATGACCGGCGACGGCTTTCGCCACGCGCCGGTGCATATCGTTATTCTCGGTGATCCAAGGGTCAAAGAAGCCTATCCGATCCGTACCAAGTTGGAGAAGGCCGAGTCGCACTTTATCACCGGCTTGGCCAACGCGACCTTATTGATTCACTTGGCGGCGACGGCGCTAGGGCTTGCGTCGCAATATGTCAGCGATGCCAATTCGCCGTATATGGAAACCATGTTGAAGGCGCTGCTTGGCATCCCAGAGCCGTTGCGCATTTATCACTTGGTGCCGATCGGCTATGCCAAAAGCGCCGTGGCGGCGCCGCCGCGCCGCGGCCTCGATGAATTGATTCACCGCGAGCGCTACGACATGAGCAAGTTTCGCAGCGACGAGCAGATGATGTTCTTCGTCAAGACTCGCACGCTGCAAGGGGCGTATGGACGCAAAGGCGGGGCTGAAGGGGATGAGAGAGACTAAAATCCGAAATCCGAATGTCGAAATCCCAAACAAACCGAGGCCAAAATAAATTCTAAATACGGAAAATCCAAAACCTCGAATCCGAAGGAGTTAGTTTGGAACATTGAGTTTTTCTCCATTTGGATTTGTTTCGAGTTTCGAGCTTCGGATTTCGTGTTTGGTTCCAGCTCATTCGCGCGATACTGTTGACGGCCAGAAAAAAGCCCGGCGAGTTGCCTCGACCGGGCTTAGTCTTGGTGGATGGGTTAGTTTAATTCCAGTCGGCTAACACGCCCATGTCTTGGCCGCCGCCATGCTGGAAAATTACCCGCTTGCCGGTCTTGGCGTCGATTTCGTTTCTTTGGCCGCCGGCTTTGGCGACGTCTTCCGCCGTCGCTTTGTGGCTGTTGCCGAGCAGAATCATCGGTTCGTCATTGGGATTCGATCCTTCATAAAACTCATGGGCTGGGATGCTGATGATCTGCCCCTGGGTGACCTCATGGGTTTCGTCGCGGCCTTTGACGATACCTTTGCCGGTCAGAACATAATAGGTCCGGTCCGACGGATGATTGTGCATGACTTGCACGTCGCCAGGGGGAAAAATCAGAATCCAGGTTTCCAGATTCTCGCGGCGAAAAAGATCGATCCGGCGCTGGCCTTTTTTGCGGCCCTTCGACATTTCCAGAACATCTAAGACTTTCATGGGACCCTCCTTTGGTTAAATGATTTTGCCGTTAATGATGTCCAGAATTTAGTCCCGCTGCCGGAGTACTGTCAAGACCAAGTTTGTTTGCCGGCGCCAACCGTAATATAGAGGTCTTCAGGCTTTACGTGTGTCGTTCAGATGGTTTTGTTCACCACGAAGGCACGAAGGACACGAAGGTTTCGGAAAATAATACTCCGAACTTCGTGCTCTTCGTGTCCTTCGTGGTGAAAACATCTTCACACTAAACCTGGAATCATCACAAAGGAGAAAAGGTCATGAGTCTAACCAAGCTCAGCTGTATGTACGGACATCTCGAAGGCATCGACGGCAAATTCGCCCGCGACATCACGGGCTACCTGTCGATCGCCGACGGCATTTATGAAAAGCATGGCCTCGAGGTTTCGTGGAATCATGTCCAAGGAACCGAAGAGCGCTATCGTCGCCTGGGTAGCGGCGAGGCGCAGGTGTCGTTTGTCGTCGGCCGCGCTTCGCTGCAGCATTTTCTCGACACCAAGTCGACGCGGGTGTTGGGCTGCGCCATGAATACTTGCCCTTATCTGTTGGTTGCCGACGCGGCGATTAAAGAAATCAAAGATCTCAAAGACCGGATCGTCGTCTGCCGCGAAGGGCCGGCGCGCGGCGTGCCGTTTCGCTGGCAGTTCGAGCAACTCGGCGGCATCGCCATGGGCACTGATTTTCAAATCAAACTTGTCCCTAGCGACCAAGAGGCGTTTCATACCCTGCTTGACAGAAAGGCCGCCGCGGCGATCGTGCCGCGGCCCTATGGGTTTGTCGCTGAAGACAAGGGGTTTCACCGCATGCTTGACTGGAATGACTTGGTCGACGATCCTTTGCCGATCACCATTGAAACGACGCAGCAACTGCTCGGTGAGCGCGAGCAGGATTTCAGGGTGTTTTTAGCGGCGCACCGCGACGGGATTATTCACGCCAAGGCCAATCGCGACAAAGTCGTGCAGCTATTGATCGATAAATTCGGCCACTACCGTTCGCTCGCCGAGCGGACGTTTGACGATTATCTCGGCTACATGGACGAATCGTTGCAGATCGATATGCTGCACATGGGCAAATTGGTCGCCCAAGTGTCCAACGACAAGGCGGCCAATGCGCGGCAGATCGCGACGGAGTGGGCGATGGCCGGCGCGGTAAAGCAGTCTTAGCCGACTCGGAATATCTCCCGCAAAGACGCAAAGGGCGCGAAGTCGGAAAGGGAACTTTCACCCCGATATCTACGCAGGTTTCGGATCCCTAATGGGCCCAACTTCGTGATCTTCGTGTTTTTCGTGGTGGCATTGGATTTTCTTACAGCGCGCGAACACCAGCAATTACCCGAGTTGACATAGGCGCGAGCTAGAAAAACTATAACTGATGGTCGGGAATTTGCAGTTTGCCGGTTGCGCGGGCGGCACGCGGGTGGGACACCGTTGCGGGCGGGGAATCAGCCATGATAGCTTGCCGCTTAGCTTAATCACGAACCTAATTCAGGAGGATTCATATGGCAGGGATAATCGATGCGGACACGCATATATCCGAAGGCGAGGCGATGTGGGCGATGTTCGACAAAGAGATGTATCCGCGCCGCCCGGTGATGCTCAAGAGCCCGGAAGACACACTCTATGGCCCGCGCAATGCGTTTTGGCTCATCGATGGCAATATTTTCCCCAAGCCCAACGGCAAGGGCAGTTTTCGCCTGATCACGCCGTCCGCGTCGAAATTCGAGTTGGCCCGCGGCGACATTCACCTGCCTTACCGCGAGATGACCGATATCCCCGGCCGCCTGCGCGACATGGATAAGCTCGGCGTCGATATTCAGGTGGTTTTTCCGACCTTGTTTCTCATTTACATTACCGACGATGTCGCACTCGATGTCGCCATGGCGCGTGCCTACAACCGTTTCATCGCCCAGGCCTGTGCCAAGTCCGGCGGGCGTATGCGTTGGGTGGTGGTGCCGCCGCTCCATTCCACCGAGGAGTCGGTGAAAGAGATCAAGTGGGGCAAGGACAACGGCGCGGTGGGCGTGTTCTTCCGCGGCGTCGAGGGACAGCGCACTCTCGACAATCCTTACTTCCACCCGATCTATCAGGCGGCCAACGACACCGAGCTGCCGATTTGCATTCACACCGGCGCGGGCTGCCCCGAATTCATCAAGCTGTTCGACGTCGAGCGCAATCATACTTTCGGCCATAGTCGGATTCAGCCGATCCTGGCGTTCCGCGATTTGATCGGCAACAAGATTCCCGAACAGTATCCCAAGCTGAAGTTCGGATTCCTCGAAGCCTCGGCGGGGTGGGTGCCGTTCATGATGCATATCCTTAAGCGGCTGTTCAAAGAAAAGTGGAAGTTTTCCTCGGACCAAGACATGTTCCGCGAATATCGCATCTTCGTCGCCGCCGAGGCCGACGAAGACATCAAATATATCTCCGAGTTTACCGGCGAAGATCATCTGATCATCGGTTCGGACTACGGTCATCAAGATCCGTCCGAGGAACGCCAGTTGGTTGCCGCCATGCGCGCGCGCGAAGATGTGCCGCGGACGATCACCGACAAGATGTTCTTCGAAAATCCGAAATTACTCTATCCTCTGAACTAACAGCCCTGGCGAAAATGGTTTCGGTATGTCCGGCCATTGCCCTCCGGCATCAGCGCTTAGGCGCTGGTGCCGGGGACGACCGCCCGGAAGTGTTAAACGAATCCTTCGTGTACTTCCTGATCCAATGGGTGAGATGGAATTCTCGCATCGAACGCGGAAAGATTCGCAATGAACAGGACAATGAGAGGAGCTATTCTATGCCAAGAACTTCTCTAGCCAAATTGTTGATCGCCATCAGCGCCGTTCTGTTCGCCGCGCAGGGCGTGAGCGCGCAGCAGTTTCAGACCGTCAACATGGCGGTCCCGGCGAAAAGCTTTCAGATGGTGATCTACCCGGTGGCGCAACAGAAGGGGTACATGAAGGAAGAAGGCCTGGACGAAAGGGTCATCTTCGTGGCGCCGACGACGAGCATCCAGGCCATGCTCGGTGGCGACGTTCAGTTCACCGGCGCGGGTAGCAGCGCGCTCGTCAGCATCGCGCGCGGCAACACGCCGCTCAAGGTCGTGGTCGCGACCAACGATCGTGTGCTTCAATGGCTGGTCACGCGGCCTGAGATAAAAAGCCCCAAAGAGCTTAAAGGCAAGAAAATTGCCACGACAGGGGTGGCCGCCATCGCGACCTTTATGCTGAAACAGATTCTTACCAAGCACGGTATCGATGGCAACAAGGATGTTAATTATCTCGACGTCGGACAGGGCAACCAGCTCACGGCGCTTCTCGGCGGAGCTTTCGACGCGGCCGTGCTCAGCGTCGAACAGCGCTACACGGCGTTGGATAAAGGCATGCATGAAATGTTTTTCATGGGCAATGAAGTGAAAAATTCCTGGGGCACGCTAGCGACGACGGACAAACTCATAAAAGAAAATCCCAAAATGGTGTCAGGCTTTGTGCGCGCGACGCTCAAGGCGTTGCGCTACCTGCGCCAGGACAAAGAAGGAACGGTGGCGGCGTTGCTAAAATTCTCCGGCATCTCCCGCCAGCAAGCGACGCGCCTCTACGATGATCTCATCGGCACTTTTACGCGCAATGGCGTCGTCGACGACGAGACCCAGCGCAACGACCTCAACATCATCCGCCAGGTCATCAACGGCAATGAGACTCTGGCCAATGCCAAAGCGTATGATTTCAGTTTTGCGGCGGAGGCCGATGCTCAGCTCAATAAGACGGGGTGGAAACCGTAGGGTAGTGATTTAGGGGTTAGGGAATTAGTGAGTTAGGTTGTGGGCGAGATTCGCAGTTTTGAAGATTTAATAGTTTGGCAAAAAGCCCATCAGCTCTTTCTTGATGTTGCGCGCGATGTTGGTGGGTTCCCCATCAGTGCGACTGGGCGCGTGATCACCAACCAAGTTTTGCGGTCGGCAAGCTCGATTAGTGCCAATATCGCCGAAGGTTTTGGAAGGCGGACCGGCAAAGAGTACACGCACTATCTGATCGTAGCTCGTGGTTCGACGACTGAAACTCTGGATTGGTATCTCAAATGCCGAGATTTAGACCTGATCGACGGTGCGGGTTTTCAGGAGCGTCGGGCGCTCTTGGAAGAAATCCTAAAGATGTTAAACCGCATGATTTCCCAACAACTCAACAAACGGTCCGGCTAAATCACTAACCCCTAACTCACTAATCACTAACCTGCTTCTTCGCCAGCTCTTCTACGAACTTCACCAGCCCGGCGTGATCCAAGTCGCCGTTGCCCATGCCTTTCATGGCGGTCATCATCTGACCGACGACGCCGGTGACCATGAGCGGCACACCGTACTCACTCCCGGTCGCCAAAGCAATCTTCATATCTTTCTCGTGCAGGCGGATGCGGAAGCCGGGTTTGAAGTTGCGATCGAGCATTTTCTGGCCGTGGGCTTCGAGGATTTTCGATTGGGCGAAGCCGCCGAGCAGCGCTTGTCTTACTTTCCCCGGATCGACACCGGCTTTCGCCGCCAGCACGAGCGCTTCGCCGACGATTGCGATCGTCGTGCCGACGACCATCTGGTTCGCTGCTTTGGTTACCTGGCCGGCGCCGGCATCGCCAACGTGAACGATGTTTTTGCCGAGCTTTTCAAAGATCGGCATGGCGCGTTCCACGGCGGAAACTTTGCCGCCGATCATGATCGACAGGCTTGCGGCGATGGCGCCCGCTTCACCGCCGCTCACCGGGGCGTCGAGCATGTCACAGCCGCGCTTTTCCGCTTCAGCGGCAAGCTTTCGCGCAACCACCGGTGATATGCTCGACATGTCGATTAGCAATGTGCCGGATTTCACACCGGCGAAGATGCCGCGCTCACCGGCGTAGACCAAATCGACGTCAGGAGAATCCGGCAGCATGGTGATATTCACATCGCTGCGTTGGGCGACATCCTGCGAATTCGCTGCTGGTTGCGCGCCTTCCTTGGCTAATTCATCCACCGCTGCACGGCTGCGGTTATGGATAACCAACGGGTAGCCCGCATTGAGTAGGTGGCGCGCTATGGGTTTGCCCATGATGCCGAGACCAATGAAACCGATTGTCGGGTTACTCATAATATGTCCTCCGTCGCTACGATCATCATCTATGTTCCGACCGCCACATGACGAACGTCCAAAGAAAACTGCCGAAATCTTGGATCGAAAAAATCACGGCTAGAGGTCCCGGTATGATTTCCAAATGCCAAAGGATCGCCATCGCGATGGGGACCAGCGGTCGATCGAGCATCGAGGCAAAGACAAAGCCTTCGGCGTTTAGCCGGCCACTGACAACATAGAGCATGCCGACACCGCTCACCAGTATCCCGACGAGCCGGAAATAATTCTCCGCTTGCTCGACCAGTAGCGGAAGATGTAGCAGCCCGACGGCGAGTTGCGGCAAGAGCACTATCGAAGCGCCTTCGACGAGAATCAGCCAACCGAAAATTTCCACGGTTCCGGCGGAACGGCTCTGGCCTTCGGCGGTGATGAGGCGGTGAAACATTTTTCTACGGCAGAAAGCTGAGATCGATCACTTGCTGTGGTGTGACGGTTTTTGCTTTCGGGTTCTCTTTCACCAACTCGTCGATGGCCAGCTGGATTCCCTTCAACGTCGGTTTGCCGTCGTCGGGGAAGGCGCGGGCGCGGAAGTTGTAGTCGGCTTCGGCGAGTTGACGGTCGTCGGTACGGATCGCTTTCATGGTTTCCTCGATGGCATCGGCGCGGTTGGTTTTGTAGTACCGGATCGATTCAACGTACGCGCGCAGGAAGCGCCGGAGAGCGTCGCCATTACTTTTCATGTAATCGCCACCGGGCCGCCGGTGATCAAGATTACTTCCAGATCGATATTGTGTTTTTTGAGAATGCCGGCGTCCTTGGCCAGAGCGAAGGCGACCTTCTCCGTGCTGGTGGCGGCCGTAGAGGCCAGGCGGATCTTGGTCGGTTGGGCGAACGCGACCGTAACAAGAAACAGCGAGACCAGCAGAGCGCACGTTGTGGTGGTGAGGCGTGGCGCGATCATCGATTCTCCTATTGAAAGAGCCTACGCCAGATATGCCAAACAGGCGGACAAACGCAAGTCGCGGGTCGAATGGTGCACTTGATTTTGGCCGCGATGCTGGAAGCGGGAAAGATTTCTCGCTCCGCTCGAAATGACAGATATGGGACGCCGCCATCAACGTCCGATCCACAGTGAATTTAAATTGATTCGCTGGACGCAAAAATGGCTTTGTCTCGGTTGCCATGTTGCAGTATGTTACGGCCGGTATGGAAACAAAGATCTTTACTTGGCTAGGGCGTGAGTTTGTTGAAGTTTCCGGTGAAGCGAAGTCTGGGGCATCGGTCGAAAGCGCGACGGCGGAATTATTCGCACGATTTGATGGTGCGCTCAAGTCCCATGGTTTATCGCTCGATCACACGGCGCGCATTCGCGTGTTCGGGCGGGACCGACAGGCGCGCACGGACGCGACGCTGGCTCGCGCGAAAATTCTCAGCGGCAGTCGTCGTGCCGCCAGCTCGAGTTTTATCTCGCAACCCTGGTTCGATTCCGCCAGCTCGGCCGGGTTGGAACTTCTTGCGCTGCGGCCATTGAATCCTCCGGTACAGAGAAAACCGGTCGACTTCGAGCCGGCGCGCAATTATCTCTGTTATCTGGAATACGATGGGCTGCTGTTTTTCTCCGGCTTCACTTCCGAGGCGGCGACATTGGCGCGGCAGATCGCAGATGTGTTGGGAACGTTGGATAACGCTTTTGCGCGGGCGAAAACCGATTGGTCGAAAGTAAAGAAACTATCTCTGCTACTGCAGCGCGGCTCGAATGTCGAGGAAGCCAGGCAGGTCCTCGCCGCTGACAGCCGGCAGAGCGTGCCAGAGATCGAGTTTACCTTCGTCGACGGCTTCGCCGGCGAAAAGTATCTAGTGGAGATCGAAGCTACGACACTACCGTCCTGATTGGCGAGTCCAGAAACAGGTCGGTGGTCTGTACTACGTCATGCCGGCGCAGGCCGGCATCTATCTGCGCTTGCGCTATATCGACAAAGCAAACCTGGATTCCGGCCTGCGCCGGAAAGACTAAAGAGAGAATCGACTGCCAGTCGACGAATTCAGAATCCTGCGGCTTAAGGCCGAGGATCATTCGCTTTACTACTTCTTCCAGAACAGTTCCCTGAATTCCTTTTCGTACTCGGCGACCTTGCGGAACATGTCGGCGGGGACGTAATGGATTTTCAGCGCCGATTGATCGAGCTTGGCGATGGTCGGCTTGACACCGGGGCGGATTGGCACGCGGGAGAGATTCTTGATGATGGTCTGGCCTTCTTCGGACAAGACGTAATTGATCAGCAGCTTGCCGGAGTTCGAATGGGGCGCCTTGGTCGACAGCGCCATGACGTTGATCGAGGTGACGATCGGATCGGAGGTCGCGGCCCAGTCGACCCGCGCCCCTTTTAGTTTAAGCTGTTCAATCTCGAACGGAAAAACGATGGCGGCGTGAAACTCGCCGGCAGCGAGCAGTTGGGCAAGCAGGCTATGACCACGGCGCAACTGCGGTTGCTGCGCCGCTAGAGCGCGGATGAACTTGCCGGCCTTTTCCCTCCCCCAATAGTCGACTAGCGTGCCGAACCACTCGAACTCTTCCTCGTCCATGGCGAACTTGCCCTTCCAGAAGGGCGCGAGCAGGTCGGGCCAATCGCGCGGCCGCTCTTTTTCGCCGAGCATGGCGGTGTTGAAACCCATGACGAAGTTGCGCGCATAGATCGCCGTGAAAGCCTTCTCTCTGTCTCTGGCGTTAGCCGGATAAGCGTCCGCTTCGGGAGGGTCGTAGGGTTGCAGCAGGTTGCGCGACTTGAGCAAGCCCATTTCCATGCTGCTGACGCTCAAGACATCGGAAAAAAACTGTCCGCCCTGAGTCTCCGCCAAAACGCGCTGGCGCAGTTTCTCGCCGGTGCTGCGCAGAACTTGGACTTTGAGAAATGGATATTTTTTAGTGAAGCCGGCGACGATCGCCTGGTTGTCGCCGGCGGAGGTCGTGGTGTACCAAACGACTTCCTTGTCGTTCTTGGCGCCGGCGATGAGCGCGTTCAGATCCGCTTGCGCCCAAGCATCGGCGGCCAGAAGCAGCGCGAAAGTTAAAAACAGGAACCCTTTTTTCATAGAACTTCCCTCAGGCGTACTCGCGATATAGGCCGTCGAACTTGCCGAGCTTGATCCGCACCATGTACTGGGCGCTTTCACGCACTAGCCGCTCTTCGCGCGGCGTCTTGACCATGCGTGCAATCAATTCCGCCGAGCGCGCGGTGTGCTCCTGATCGGCGACCATGTGGACGCTGAAGAAGGTCAGATCGCGATCCGAGAGGCCGTAGTGTTTGCGCCCGGCGTTCAAAAATTCCTCCGAGTATCGGCAAACCATGCTCTCGCTAGTGAGCGCCGAAGCGCGGTTTTGCGGCGCGTAACCCATCAGCGTGTTGTAGACCGTGCGCGCCGAGTGTATCTGGCACTCGAACATCTGTGTCGCCTCGGTGAAGTCTTCTTCCTTCAAACCGAGGGCGAGGCCAAAGCGCTTGGCCAAGTCGGGGTGCGTCTGCTCTTCGGTGAACTGTTCGGTGAAGTAGTCGAACATGATCGGTTCGTGAGCATTCTTCACCATGCCGAGGGCGAACGATTTCAGAATCGCCTTATTGTGCAGATAGTGCTGGATCGACCAACCTTGCATTCTTTTGACCGATAACTTGCCCTGGCGCAGCTCGGTGAAATACTGCGTGTTCATCAAACTCACAATGCCGGGTTCGATGATTTCTTTGCGAACTGAATCGACGAGTGCTTTGCCGTCTACCATAATAAAACTCCTTGTCTTGGGTCTCGTGTCTAGAGTCTAGGGATGGAATTCATCTGAGAGCTGCTTGACCGCAACTGAACACGATTATTTCCCCGCCAACACCTGATCGATCAATGTGTAATCGGTAACCGCGGCGACGTTGACCGGCGCGGGGATCTGTTTCTGATTATACGCCAGGTCGAAATACTCCTGCATATCCTTGATGGCGATCTTGCCGTCCGGCGTGAGGATTCCCAGCCACTGGTCGTAAACCGTCTCGGCAGTTTTTTGCTCGACCTTCCACTTGTCACGGATGTAATTGATCATCCAGGTTCTCTCTTTGCGGCAAAACGCCGAAGCGTCGAGCATCACCCGTATAACATTCTTGATGCGATTGGCGTCGCTCTTAAGCTTGCTGTCGTTCACCACTAAGCCGCTAGTGGGAAACTGCATCGGTAACTCGTCCGCGGCGCCGACCTGGCGAAAGCCTTTTTGTCCCATGATGACGTTATGCGGACCAGATAAGACTGCGGCGGACACTGCGCCCTGGCCCAAGCTGCTGACCGTATTGGACACTGAACCGGTTTGCGTGAAGATCGCTTTCTCGGGATCGGCGCCTTTGGAACGCATGAGCAAGCGGACCACCAGGTGCTGCAAGCTGCCGATGCGATCGATGCCGATACGCTTGCCGGCAAGGTCGTTGATGCTATGGATGCTCGGCTCGGCGACCAGGTAAAAGGGCGGCTTGCGCAGTGCGATCAGGATCCCCTTGAGCGGCGCGCCTTGACCGGTGGCGATAATACCGGTGGTGTATCCCGTCAGGTAATCGATCTCGCCCGAGGCCAAAGCGGCTACCGGCAGCGGTCCGGCCATCTGAATCAGTTCGGGTTCCAAGCCATATTTTTTGAACAGGCCGGCGTCGCGGGCGACAAAGAGATTTAGAAACGAAATGCTAAAGGCCGAATAGGCTAGGCGAACTTTGCGCTGATCTTGGGCATGAGCGGAAAAACTCAGGGATAGAGCTATGACCGCACCGACAACCGAATGCCGCAGTCTTCGACTCCAAGCTGTCAAATTTTTAACTGCCGCTCGCGTCACGACAGTGACTATAGTGGGCCGGCGGGAAAGCTTGTCAATGTTCTGCCGGGAAAACCATCGTGTGAAGGCGCCGGGAAGTTTTGGCCGGAAGCGACAAGGCCGAACCCCGGGAGGAGGTTCGGCCTTGAATTGCATAATCAAGATTCGCTGACGGAGCGTTTGGTTTTACAATCTCGGAATGCGCAAAGTGATGCCAGCTCTTACCAGGTGCGCTTGGCGAATCCCGTTCATCTGCAGAATTCGCTGCACTGAAGCGCCGTAGCGTTGGGCGATCTGGATCAGCGTTTCGCCGCGCTGGACGAGGTGATGGATGACTTGAGTATTCGCTGCTTGTCGCTGCTGCGACTGGGCCGATGCCACCCGGCGCGGTGCGGCGGCAGGCGCTTGATAGTTCACTTGGGCGACTTCTACGATGGGCTCAACGGACCGGTCGGCCGGCAGCTTGACGCGGTAACCGGCTGGCAAAACGCGGACGTTGGCCGACAGGGCGGGATTCCACTCCATGAATTCGTCCTGGCTGAGACCGGTAGATCTAACCGCGGTGCTGAGTGATGTATGGCTCGCCAGGGTGACTTCCTGAATTTTTTGCGGCGCGTCCTGTTCGATACCGGGAAAGTATTGAGTGAAGTTCCTGCCGATTTCCACCGCCGCGAGAAACTCCGCATAAAAATGCTTTGGCGCAAAGCCCCAATAGGGATGGTTGTAGCGTTGAATCAAGTCGATCAGATTGCTCGAGCCGATTTCCGCCACGGCGCGCGCCATACCTGCTTGGCCATAGTTGTATGAAGTGATCGCTAAGGGCCAGCTGCCCAGAGATCCATAAGCTTGGTCCAAATAAGCGGCAGCGGCGCGAGTCGATTCGAGCGGATCTCGGCGTTCGTCGATCAGCCTGTCGACGCGCATGTAGCTTCGACCGGTGGCGGGCATGAACTGCCAGATGCCGACGGCGCCGACGAACGAACGGGCGCTCATGTCGTAAGAAGACTCGACCACCGGCAGGTAACTCAATTCTGGCGGCAGGCCGCGGTCGATGAACACTTGCTGCATTTGCGCCAGATAGCGGCCAGCGCGCTTCAGGCCGTCCGCGGTCCGTTCGCGCACGCCGCGTTGGGCTTTGACGCGCTCGATATCGACGCCGTTGGCGGCGGCAAGGCGCGCTCTCTCGCCATCGATGAACTGATTCGTGCGGCTATCCTCGCCAACCTCGACGACCTCGTAGATCTTGCTCATGTCGAGCGGATCGAAGAAGACCAACTGACTGAAGCTGTATTCGGTGAAGATTTTTTTCCAGAACTCGATGGCCGGTTCCAAACCGGCCGGTACTGGGAACGGATTGGCCGTGGATGAGCTCTGTTGAGCCATCGCTTGAACTGGCAGGAATGCCAAGTGAGAGATCAAAAGGGTCAGTAGCCAACGTGACAAATGTTTCATCGCCACCTCCTTTTTCATGCCAGCATTAGCGTGAGCAACCGACATGCCACTACTTGTAGCGGTGGGAACGCTGCATTCTAAAGAAATTATTTGGTAGAAACAATCAATTTTAAGGAATTTCAAAGACAGTTCTGAAGTTCAAAACAGAGAGGGCGGCTGTCTTGATTGGCTGTTGGCATGATGCGCTGGCCGGTTATTGTCCTTTCTTGCCAGCTATTTGACGGTACTGCTCAGGCTGACTATAGTGCGGCGAAATTTCTTTCCCTGATCTTAGGAGGCGGGCTACTTTGGATACTTCAACATTAATTTTGGTTGTGGAGGCGTTATTGCGGGTGATTTTGGGCTGGCGCATGTTAATCAGCGGGATTAGCAACGTCGCCCGCTGGCCCAACCCGGTGAACACCGCCAGCATTCTTTTTCCCAGGGGTGCGACTTTTTTCGGATTCCTGGCAACCATTCTAATGGTCGTCGGCGGTTTTGGTTTGGCAGCGGGAATCCAAACCCCGATTTGCGCGGTGATGATCGTCATATTCCTGATACCAACTTTTGGGCTGCATTGGCATTGGTTGAAAGTCCTGCCGACCATGGTGCCGGTGGTCATCGCGGCGATCCAAGATGACAAAGCCCAGGGTTACTTTCGCTCCTTCGACCGGCAGTCCTATCATGCCCATGAGGTGGGCCTGCGCGATAATCTGGTGTTTCTCGTTGCGGCGATCTATTTCGCCATCAAAGGCAGCGCGGCTTATGGCATCGACAACTGGTTTGGCGATTGGGTAGTGCGGTTTTTCTAAGCGGTGACGGTTCGGATTCGGGAGATTAACCGCAAAGCGCGAAGAACGCAAAAAAAGAATCAGACTTGTAGGGGGCAACCCCCCTGTGGTTGCCCTCGCGTCTTATAGCCCGCCGATATAGCGCCCAGGGTTGAACAGCCCGATTGGATCGAATTCTTGCTTGATCTTACGCATCAGCGTGTGAGCTGGTGTGGTCGGGCCCCAGACATCGATAGCTTTTTTTACCGGTGCCGGCGCGGCGAAGACGATCGCGTGACCGCGCTGCTCTTGCGCCAAAGCGATCAGGCGGGGAAACAAATCAACGGTCTCCTGATTGGCCGGCACAACTAACCACAGGGTTCCCATAGCAACATCAGCGCAGATCGCCGGTGCCGGTTCAACTTTTATCCAGCCAATGATTGTCGAAATGGCTTGCGTGAGGGCGTCGCGCGGGACGGTAAGGCGATAGATCAGGCGGTCTTGGCTGACGGGCAGATCGGCCATTGCTTGCCAAAAATTCTGCTGTCTTGCGCCATCGATGACTTCTTGCGTCAGACCCAGTCGCTGCGCGATTTCCATCAGCTCGCTGGTCTGGCGGGCGACGGTCTCGGCGAAGCCGTCGAAACTGACCGCCACTCGCCATGACGCTGCGCCATTAGAGTTGCGGAGATAGACCGCGGTCGGCAGCAGTTTGGTGCGCGTCAACTGACTGGCACATTGTACCGCGTTCGCCAGTGTGCCGGTAGCGATCACCGTCGCCGAATGAGCTGGGATCGGCGCCACTCTCAAGGTGACTTCGCTGATGATTCCCAGCGTTCCGAGCGACCCGGTGAACAGTTTGCACATGTCGTAGCCGGCGACATTTTTGACGACTTTGCCGCCGGCTTTGATGGTTTCGCCTGAGGCGAGGACAACTCTCATGCCGATGACCAAGTCGCGCACGCTGCCGTAACTGCTGCGCCGTGGACCATTCAGATTTGCCGCGACGATGCCACCGACGGTCGAGCGCCCTGGCAACGGCGGGTCGAAGGGAACGAACTGCTTGTGCGGTGCGAGAGCCGATTGTAGAGCGTTTAGTGTGA
This sequence comes from uncultured delta proteobacterium, assembly GCA_963816145.1. Lineage (GTDB taxonomy): Bacteria > Desulfobacterota > Binatia > UBA9968 > UBA9968 > DP-20. The sequence continues at coordinate 372,398 of CAWFJP010000011.1, read as the reverse complement.
TGCCGCTTTGCACCGTCGCTGTTAGGTTGGCGTGGTCGTGGTCGATGACTCGGTTGAGCCGAGTAGATTTTACGACGACATCGAGTGTGCGCGGCGGATTGCCCAAGATCATCGCTGTGCCGCCACCCCAGGGCGCGAGGGTTGCCTGAGCTTCAGAGCAAATTCTCACGGCGGCGGCCACCTGTTCCGCCGTGGCAGGCGTGCAGATCAATTTCGGCATAGCGCCATCGACCGCGTGTTCTGCAAGTTGACTTTCCTCAGCAGTGATTGCTTCGCTACCGAGACTCGCCGATAGGCGCTCGGTAAGCTCCTCAGTAGAAACCTTCATGATTGCACCGGCGACTCGCCGTAAGCGCGATCGAGCAGATCCATCAAGTGATAGACCGGCAAATTTGGTCCGTAGCGCCGCGCGCCGAAGCGAAGTTGCAGCATGCAGCCGGGATTGGGCGCGACGATGGCGTCGGCGTTCGCCGCGCTGACGGCCTGCATTTTCTCCTTAAGTAGCTGTTGCGAGATGCCGGCGTGAGTCAGGTTATAAATGCCGGCGCTGCCGCAGCAGCGGTCGGAGCCGTCCATCTCGATCAGTTTTAGTCCGGGGATCGCTTGCAGCAGCTCGCGCGGTTGGCGGCGGATTTTTTGCCCATGGGCCAGGTGACAGGGATCTTGGTAGGTAACGGTTAAATGGATCGGCTTTAAGTCGCCAACTAGCCCAAGCCCGGCGAGAAATTCTGCGGCGTCTTTGACCAGGGCGGAGAAGCGTTTGGCTTTCTCGGCGTAGACCGTGTCTTCGCGCAATAAGAAGTCATATTCCTTCATCGCCGCGCCGCAGCCGGCGGCGTTGACGACAATGGCATCGGCACCGGCTTCGAGAAACGCATCGATGTTGCGCCGGGCCATGGTTTTCGCTGCAACCGTTTCGCCGTTGTGTATGTTCAAGGCGCCGCAGCAGAGCTGCTGCTCGGGAAATATCACTTCGCAGCCGCTGCGCCGCAGCACCCGGACCGTGGCGTCGTTCACGTCGCCGAAGAGCAGCGGCATGACGCAGCCATTGAGCATGGCGACGCGGGCGCGGCGCGGGCCGATGGCGGGTAGAACATTCGCGGCCGGCTGAAAAAATGTTGCCGGAATCGCCGGCAACATGGCATCCATGGCGCGTAGCTTCGCGGGCATCAACAGGCACGCGAGTTTCTGCAGACCGCTGCGCTGGTACAGGCGCAGGAGCGTGAAGACTAACTTCAACCTGCCGGCATGGGGCAGCAGCTGAGTGAAGACAAAGTTCAAGAGCGCTTTGACTATCGGCGAGCCTGGCGGACCGATATGCTCACGCGCGGTTTCGGCGATGCGGCCATATTGTACGCCGGACGGACAGGCGGACTCGCAGGCGCGGCAGAGCAGGCAAAGTTGCAGATGCTCTTTGAAACGGTCGTTCAACTCGATGCGCCCATCGGCCGCCGCTTTGACCAGATGAATTCGGCCGCGCGGCGATTCGGTTTCGAGACGGGTGACGCGATAGGTCGGACACTGGTTCAAGCATAAACCGCAGTGGACGCATTGGTACAGTTCGGCAAGGTTCAAACTTGGCACTGTCGCGCCGTGAGTATCATCTGGTATATGGTGCGTGTGCGCCAATGATAACCTCAATTCTGTTTCGGTTTTCGGGGTACGAGTTTGTGTTCTTGACTCGAAAGCCAAAACGCAGAACGAGAAACCAATCAGTTATTTCCATAATCCTGCCGGAATCATTGCCGGCTTCAATCGCACCTCGCCACAGCTCGCCGGGCTCGGGAAAAGTTTTGCCGGATTGAAACGGTTGTCGGGGTCGAAGGCTTGGCGCACCCGGGTCATGGCGGAGAGATCGGTGTCGTTGAATAACAGACCGATATAAGCCTTTTTTTCCATGCCGACGCCATGTTCGCCGGTGATGCTGCCACCCAATTCGACGCAGGCGCGCAGGGTCGCCGCGCCGGCTGCAATGACGCGCTCCAACTCGCCGGGTGTGCGCATATCGAAAAGTATGTTCGGGTGAAGATTGCCGTCACCGGCGTGAAACACATTAGCGATCTTCAAGCTAAATTCTTTGCTGATGGCGGCGACGCGGCGCATCATCTCGGGTAACTGGCTGCGCGGCACGACGCCGTCTTGGACGTAGTAATTGGGTGCCAATGTACCCATGGCGCCGAAGGCGCCCTTGCGGCCTTTCCATATAAGTTGTCTTTCGCTTTCGTCCTTGGCAACGCGCACTTCACGGGCGCCGTTGCGTTGACATACCTCACTAGCGAGATGTATCGACCGGTCGGTGTGTTGGCTCAGCCCTTCGACTTCGACGATCAGCACTGCGGCGGCGTCGCGGGGAAAGCCCACCGGTGCGCCACGCTCGACCGCGTCGATGGCGACTTGGTCCATGATTTCCAGCGCCGCCGGAATGATTCCTGCCGAGGTGATATCGACGACGGTTTTGGTAGCGCAGTCCATGTCGTTGAAGATTGCGAGCAAGGTGCGCACGGATTCGCGCGTCCGCATAAGTTTGACGGCGATTTTCGTTACAATGCCCATGGTGCCTTCGGAGCCGACGAAAACGCCGCAGAGATCGTAGCCCGGCGTGTCCGGCACTTCGCCGCCAAGCCAGACGATTGCACCGTCGTCGAGGACGACTTCGACGCCTAATACATGGTTGGTCGTGACGCCATAGGCGAGAGTATGCGGGCCGCCGGAATTATTCGCGACGTTACCGCCGATGGAGCAAGCGGCCTGGCTGCTCGGGTCGGGCGCGTAAAAAAAGCCGTCTCCGGCGACGGCTTTCGTTACGTCGAGGTTGATCACGCCGGGCTCGACGACGGCGATACGATTTTCCAGATCGATTTTGACAATGCGATTTAACCGCGACAGCGACAGAATGATACCGCCTTCGGCCGGTACCGCGCCGCCCGCCAAGCCCGTACCCGAGCCGCGCGGCACGATCGGCACATTGGCGTGCTTGGCCGCTTTGACCACCGCGGCGACTTCTTCGACGTAGGCCGGCACGACGACGATTTCCGGCATGACCTGAAAGATCGAACCGTCCTGCTCGTAGACGATCACGTCCTCTCGCTCGATGAGTACGTGCTGCGTTCCAACGATGCGCTGTAGTTCAAGAATCAATTCTCGCCTATCCATGTGTGGCAACCGTAGCTGAGAGCGAAATAGGGTGTCAACCTGAGCCTACCAAGTTTGACTAACTTAAGCTGCCTGTAATATAAGCTTACAACGTTTGTTTTCACTAGGAGGCTGACTATGTCGGAAGAACCACAGATTGAGACATCAGAAGCGAAGAAAGTTTCACGGCGCAACGTTCTGAAAGCTGCTATCGCCGCGGGCGGCGCGGCAGTGCTCGGTTTCCCCACCATCGTGAAGGCACAAGGCGCGACTTCAATGCGCTGGCAGAGCACTTGGCCGTCCAAAGATATTTTTCACGAGTTTGCCCTCGACTTCGCCAAAAAGGTCGTTGACATGACGGGCGGCGATCTCAAGATCGAAGTTCTGCCCGCGGGCGCAGTAGTGCCGGCCTTTGGTGTGCTTGACGCGGTGTCGAAGGGGACGCTCGATGGGGCTCATGGTGTGCTCTCCTACCATTACGGCAAGCAGACGGCGCTCGCGCTCTGGGGTTCGAGTCCTGCTTATGGCATGGATGCCAACATGATCCTCTCCTGGCACAAATACGGCGGCGGCAAGGAGCTGCTCAACAAAATCTACAACTCGCTCGGCGCCAATGTAGTCTCATTTCCGTACGGCCCGATGCCGACCCAGCCGCTCGGCTGGTACAAGAAGCCGGTCACGAAACCAGATGATTTCAAGGGCATGAAGTTCCGCACGGTCGGTATCTCCATCGATCTCTTTCAAGGCATGGGCGCCGCAGTGAATGCGCTGCCGGGCGGCGAAATTGTTCCGGCGATGGACCGGGGACTGCTCGATGCCGCCGAGTTCAATAACGCGTCGTCAGACCGCGCGCTGGGCTTCGCCGATGTCTCCAAGGTTTGCATGTTGCAGAGCTACCATCAGAACGCCGAGCAATTTGAGATTTTGTTCAACAAGACCAAATTCGATGCGCTGCCGGAAAAGATGAGGGCGATCATCGCGTACGCGGTGGACGCGGCGTCGGCGGATATGTCTTGGAAGGCGATCGACCGCTATTCGAAGGACTACATCGAACTGCAGGGCAAAGACAAAGTGAGATTCTTCCGGACGCCGGACTCGGTGCTGCAGAAGCAGCTCGAGGTCTTCGACCAAGTGGAGGCGAAGAAGGCGGCTGAGAATCCGCTATTCAAAGAGGTCGCCGCCTCACAGCGCGCTTTCGCTGCGCGAGCAGTCAAGTGGGATCTCGACACGAACGTAGCCCGCCGAATGGCCTACAACCACTATTTTGCCAAGCCCGCCGCCAAACCGGCGGAAAAGAAGGGTTAAATTCTATAACCCCTTTGTTGCAATTCGCCAGTCATCCGGCGCTAACCGGATGACTGGCTTTTTTTCGAGATAAACCATGAACGCGCAACGATTGATCCGATTTATTGACCAGATCAGTTACTGGACCGGCAAGGCGTTCGCGTGGCTGATCTTGGGATTGACCCTGGTGGTGTCCATCGAGGTGTTCAAGCGCTACATCTTGAACGCGCCGACGTCGTGGATCTTCGATTTGAATAATATGCTTTACGGCACACTGTTCATGATGTGCGGCGCCTACACTTTGGCGCTCGCCGGCCATGTACGCGCCGACTTTGTTTACATTTACTTGAAGCCGCGCGCCCAGGCATCGCTCGATCTCGTATTGTATTTTCTATTTTTTGTGCCGGGCATACTGGGACTCATCTATGCGGGCTACGGCTACGCCGCCGACTCTTGGCGCATCGCCGAGCATTCGAATGTAACTGCGGAAGGTCCGCCGATCTATTACTTCAAGACAGTTATTCCGATCGCGGGGGCATTTGTCATGCTTCAGGGCTTTGCGGAAATTGTCCGCTGTATTCTATGCATCAAGACCGGCGCCTGGCCGGCGCGTTTGGAAGACGTGGAAGAGATTGACGTCATCGAGACCCAACTCTCGCATAGCGAATTCATCGACGAGGAATCGCGACTGGCAACGATGAGATCGGCACATGCCATCGACGATGCGGCGCGTCATCGGAGCTCCATGGATATGGACGAGGAAGAGAAAAAGCCATGAGCGATCCGCTACTCGGCCTGACGATGCTCGGTCTCATTGTGGTGGCGATCATGATGGGTTTCCCGACCGCATTCACGCTCATGGGCTTAGGCATGATCTTCGGCTATATCGCTTTTTGGGATCCGGCCCAACACTGGTGGCAGAACCGCGCATTCGATCTGATGGTCCAGCGCACTTACGGTGTCATGACTAACGACACGCTCTTGTCGGTGCCGTTGTTCGTGTTTATGGGTTACATCATGGAACGCGCTGCGCTGGTCGACCGCATGTTTCACAGCGTGCAGCTGGCCTTCCGGGGCGTACCCGCCTCGCTCGCTGTGACCACCATGCTAGTGTCCGCGTTCTGGGGGATAGCCTCCGGCATCGTCGGCGCCGTGGTTGTGCTCATGGGCGTTATCGCGTTCCGTCCGATGCTGAATGCCGGCTACGACGTCAGGCTCGCCTCAGGCGTGATCACCGCTGGCGGCACTCTGGGCATCCTTATACCGCCCTCTGTGATGATAATCGTCTATGCCGCGGTGGCCGGGCAGTCGATCGTGAAGCTGTATGCCGCTGCCATGCTGCCGGGTTTCTTCCTCACGTTCCTCTATCTCGTCTATATTCTCGGCTGGGCGATTATCAATCCGAAGATCGCGCCCAAGCTGCCACTCGACCAGTACAGGGTCGTGGTGCCGGATTGGATCAGGCAGCTTGAGAGCAAACGCTCACGAAGCGTCGTGCCCCGGCTCATCGCCGCTGTGTTTCGACCAAGCCTGGTGCGTGACGCAATCACGCCGGAAGGCCAACCCGTAGGTTTCGGCCTCATCTTAAACAACGTGCTAGCACTCATGGTACCGGTAGCGCTCACAGTCGGAACCTATGGCGCGACTTGGTGGTATGTGGTCGTCTACAACGCCCCGACGGCGCAAACCTCATCCGTTACTACGCCTGTGGCCGTACCCGCCGCACCGACTCAGGCCACTAAGGCGCCGCCGGTCGCGGCGGCGCCTGCGCCCGCAGCGGAAAAGCCACAGGAACTCGGAGAGGCGGAAACCGAAGCGCAAGGGACCGAGGCTCCGCGCCCGGCGGATGCGCCGCCCGAGGAAATGACGTCGCTCGGGGAGTCGACGGCCCAATCGGTGGCGGGCAAAGTTCCCGCGCATTTCTACCAATGGTTTTGGGGATTGGCGGCGGTCTCCGCGCTCCTGCTTGCCGTCTATCTCTGGCGCATGGATAGCGAGCAGCTAGAGATCTTGAAGGAACTGTCGGCATCGGTGGTGCCCCTCGGAGTCCTCACGTTTGTGGTGCTCGCGGTGATCCTGTTCGGCATTTGCACCGCAACCGAGTCGGCCGCCATCGGTGCCCTCGGTGCGATGTATCTCGCCGTCATGACGAAATACCTGCGCGAGGTTCTATGGTGGAGTCTTGTCGGCGCGCTTGGCGGTGCCGCGCTTGGCTGGTACGAGGGCGAGGATTTTGCGTCGCTGCTCGTCGCCGCCTCGATCGGCGGAACGCTCTTGGGCACCCTCGTACCGGGGCTCTGGAATCTCAGGTCCTCACCGGAGCTTCGGCAGAATATGAAGGAAGCGACGTTTCTCACGGCGAAAACAACCGCGATGGTGTGTTGGCTGTTCATCGGCTCGGCACTTTTCTCCGCCGTGTTCGCGCTGCACGGTGGCCAAGGTTTAATCGAGCGCTGGGTGCTTGGCATGAACTTGTCGCCGTTGGGGTTCTTGTTTATTTCCCAAATCATCATTTTCTTGCTGGGTTGGCCCCTCGAATGGACCGAGATCATCGTGATCTTCTGTCCGATCTTCATTCCACTGCTGAGTCATTTCAATGTCGATCCGATTTTATTTGGCACCATGGTCGCGGTCAATTTGCAGGCGGCGTTCTTGTCGCCGCCGGTGGCGATGTCGGCGTTTTATCTCAAGGGCGTGGCGCCCAAGCATGTCACGCTCAACCAAATCTTTGCCGGCATGATGCCGTACATGTTGATCGTCTGTCTCTGTCTGGTGTGCATGTATATCTGGCCCGGCATGACGCTGTGGTTGCCGGAATTCCTATATGGGAATTAACCCGTTCAAATCGTTCAAGCCGTTCAAACAGTTCAAAACGTCCGATCAAGCCGAACTTGCAACGAAACACAGGCAATGGATCTAGGAAATCTTCATTTGCTGTCTGCATCCGATGCAGCTCGATTGATTCGCGACGGGACAATTACTTCTGAGGAGCTTGTCAAAGCCTGCCTGGCGCGGATTCAGGAAGTCGATTCACAGGTGTGCGCCTGGGCATTTCTCGATCCAGAGTACGCTCTAGAACAAGCGCGCACTGCCGATCAATTGCGCTTGAGCGGTAACCCCATCGGTCCGTTGCATGGTGTCCCGGTCGGCGTCAAGGATATTTTCGACACTGCCGATATGCCGACCGAATGCGGCTCGGTACTTTGGACGGGCCGGATGCCCTCGCGCGATGCCACGACCGTGGCGTTGTTGCGAGCCGCGGGCGCCATCGTCATGGGCAAGACGGTTACCACCGAGTTCGCCTTTTTCTCGCCGGGGAAAACCCGCAATCCGCATAACCCCGAACACACACCGGGCGGCTCGTCCAGCGGTTCAGCTGCAGCGGTAGCGGCCGGGATGGTGCCGCTCGCGCTCGGCACGCAGACCGCCGGTTCGGTGATCCGCCCGGCGGCGTTTTGCGGTGTGATCGGATTCAAGCCAAGCCACGGTGTAATTTCGCGCCATGGCGTCTTGCAACTTTCCCGCACCCTCGATCATGTCGGCATGTTTGCGCGCAGCCTCGACGATATTGCGCTGCTCGCTGAGCAACTTGTAAACCATGACGAGAACGATCCGGATACTCGTCCGCGGGCGCGGATTCCCTTTCTCGAAACTTGCCGCGAAGAACCGCCACTGGCGCCGATGTTTGGGTTTATCAAAACGCCCTATTGGGATCGCGTCGAAGCGGAAAGCAAAGAGGGTTTTAGCGAGCTGATGGAAGAGTTAGGCGGTCAAGCCGAAGAAGTCGACTTGTTTCCGTCAGCAGCAAATGCGTGGGATTGGCACCAAACCATCCTCGGTGCCGAGCTGGCAGTGAGTCTGGCCCGTGAGTGGGACAAAGGTCGCGACAAACTTTCCCAACAACTGCGGGCGCAAATCGCACGCGGACAAGAGGTGCGCGCGGCGGAGTATCTCCGCGCGCGCACTTACGTCGAACCCGTGCATGAGAGTTTCATCGAATTGTTCGAGCAGCGCTACGATGCGATTATCACGCCGGCCGCTCCAGGTGCCGCGCCCAAGGGACTTGCTTCCACCGGCGATCCGACTTTCTGTTCGGTGTGGACGCTACTTGGCATGCCGGCCATCAGCCTGCCGCTCATGCAAAGCGCCGGCGGCTTACCCATCGGCGTGCAATTGGTCGGGCCGCGCGGCGGCGACGCGCGGTTGCTGCGCACGGCACGTTGGCTAACGGCCAAAATGGTGGCGAGTTAGCAGACGTCTAATCCTTCGACAACTCGATTCGATTGCCACCCGGATCGATGATGTAAACCGAATAGCCCGGACCTTGGCCGTGCACGCGCATGCCGTCGGTTTTGATGCCTTTTGCTATCCAGCTCCTTGATCAATTCCTGCGGCTCCTTCGGTCCTTCGATATCGAAGGTATGATGCGGCACGCCGGGAGCGTGCTTTTCCGCGGCGTCGAATAGACCGACTCCGGTTTCTCCGGCGCGTAAGCGAAACACTTTGACGCCGGCGATGGTTTGTTCGGCGGTGATCTCGGCGCCGAGCGCGTCTTGATAGAAGCGCGCCATTTGATCCAAGTTCGGCGCGTGAATGTTCCACGAGCGCATGCGCAAGACTTTCATGGCGATTCTCCCTTCGTGATTCACAGGATTCATTATGGTCCAACCGAGGATAGAGGATGAAAGATTTAGAATCGAATAATTCTATCCGCCATCATCGATCCTCGATCCTAATTGACATGGCTCCACGCGTGATAGGAGCTACGCACCAGAGGACCTGATTCCACATGGCGAAAGCCGAGTTTGTCGGCTTCGGTTTTGAATCCTTCGAACTCATCTGGGTGCAGGTAGCGTTCGACTTTCATCAGTTTCGGCGAAGGTTGCAGGTACTGTCCGAGCGTAACGATATCGACATGGTTTTCCTTCAGGTCGTGCAGTGTCGTCATTACTTCTTCTTTGGTTTCGCCGACGCCCAACATCATGCCGGTCTTGGTGAGAACCTCTGGCCGGAATTCCTTCGCGGTTTTTAGGATATTCACGGAGCATTCATAGGTGTGACCCGGTCGGACCTTGCCGTAGAGCCGCGGCACGGTTTCGATGTTGTGATTTAAAATTTCAATGCCGGAACTGACCGCGATCTTGAGCGCATCGAGATTGCCCTCGAAGTCGGGAATTAGTAATTCGACGCGGATGCCAGGATTCAAACTCTTGATCCAGAATACTGTCTTGGCAAAATGGCTGGCGCCGCCGTCAGGCAGATCGTCGCGGTTCACCGACGTGACGACGATGTGGTCCAGGCCTAACTCTTTGACAGTGAGGCCAACGTTGCGCGGTTCTTCCGGATCGAGCGCCAGCGGCTTACCCTTATCGATCGCGCAGAAGCGGCAGCCGCGCGTGCAGGTATCGCCGAGAATTAGAAACGTCGCGGTCTTGTTGCCCCAGCACTCGCCGATGTTCGGACAGCGGGCTTCCTCGCACACGGTGTGGAGATTTTTCTCGCGCATCAATTTTTTGAGCCGCAGGTAGTTAGGGTTACCCGGAGCTTTGACCTTGATCCAATCGGGGTGGCGGCGGGGCATAGAAATTAGAGGTTCAAATCGTTCAAGCCGTTCAAAACGTTCAATTCGTCGGACTGCTTGGTACCGTCAACGATATCACGATAACCGGAAATTTCGGCGAAATGATGGAGAAACCGCTGTCGAACGTCGCTTAAACTCTGTTCGACTCCGAGTTCCTGTTTCATCGAAGTCACGTCCGCCCAGGCCAGGCCGCAGGGAACGATGCGCTGGAAGTATGACAGGTCGGTGTTCACGTTGAGCGCGAGACCGTGATAGGTGATGCAGCGCCGCACGGCGACACCGATGGCGGCGATTTTTCGATCGCCGATCCAGATTCCCGTGTGCGGCGGGCGGCGGGTCGTGGCGATGCCAAAATCCGCTAGCGTCAAAATCGTGCTTTGCTCCAAGTTCCTGACATACCGGTGCACGTCCGTACGTAGTTTAGAGCGCAGATCGACGATCGGATAAACCACTAACTGGCCAGGACCATGATAGGTCACATCGCCGCCGCGGCTGGTGCGATGCACGGGTACGTCCAGCGGCGCGAGTATGTTCGCATCTTTGCCGCCGCGTCCAAGGGTGTAAACATGGGGATGTTCGACGAACAGAAGAATGTTCGCCAGTGATTCCTGCTGCTTAATCGCGACCAGCCGCTCCTGTAATTGGACGGCGGTGAGGTAGTCTAGTGTTCCCAAATTTCTGAACTGCAAGGTCAACATATATCTCACACTATTATCGTCCATACTTCGGGGTTTCAAGTTGGGTTTCTCGACAAGATTTGACATCGTTGAGGATCGACAGCTAGAGTCGGCCAACCTAAAGCGGAGTTTTCTACGCATATGGCGCAACCAGCTTCCAATCCATCTTGGTTTGTCCGTAAAGATCTCGACGGTTTTTTCGGGTTGATGATCGACAATCTCATCCAGTTAATATTAATCGTCGGGCTGTGCCGCGAGCTGATTCGTCTGCCGGATAGTTACATTTTCGGCAAGATCCTCCCAGGGGCGGCGATTTCCATTCTGGTCGGCAATTTTTTTTACGCCTGGCAGGCGCGCCGGTTGGCCCAGGAGAGCGGACGCGAAGATGTCACGGCATTGCCTTACGGCATCAATACCGTGAGTCTGTTCGCCTTTGTTTTTTTCATTATGTTGCCGATCGTGCAAGAGACCAAAGACCCGGTTTGGGCGTGGAAGGTTGGCCTGGTCGCGTGCTTTCTCAACGGTGTGATAGAAATCCTCGGCGCGTTCGTTGCCGACGCGGTGCGCCGGGTGACGCCGCGGGCGGCTTTGCTTTCGGCTTTGTCCGGCATCGCGATTACTTTCATCGCGATGGATTTCACTTTCAAAATATTCGCCCAGCCGCTGGTGGCGCTGGTGCCGATGGCGCTGATCTTCGTCGCTTATTTTGCGCATCAGAAAATGCCCCTGGGCCTGCCGGGAGGCCTGGTTGCTATCGCCGTCGGGACGATCCTCGGTTGGGCGCTCGGTTCCATGAATGGTAAGACCTTATCGCTGCATGGATCGTTGTCGCTGCCGGTGTTTACCGGCGATTCGCTCTGGGAAGCGCTCGTCGATCCGGCGTTTCTCAATTATTTTTCGGTGATCTTTCCCATGGGGATTTTCAATGTGGTCGGCTCGCTGCAAAACATCGAGAGCGCCGAAGCGGCCGGCGACCGCTACGAAACTTTCCCGTCGCTGATGGCCAACGGCATCGGTTCAGTGGTGGCGTCGCTGTTCGGCAGCGTGTTTCCAACCACGATCTACATCGGCCATCCCGGTTGGAAACGGCTCGGAGCGCGCTCAGGCTATTCCTCGCTCAACGGCATTTTCATCGCGTTTCTTTGTCTAACCGGCACGATTCAGGCGGTGCTCGGTCTCATTCCGTTAGAGGCGGGTATCGGCATTCTCCTCTACATCGGCATCATCATCGTCGCTCAATCGTTTCAGGAAACGCCGAAGGAGCATGCGCCGGCGGTGGCGCTGGGGCTGGTGCCGGCGTTGGCGGGATGGGGTTTGATGATGGTCGAAACCGGACTGCGCGCGGCGGGCAAGTCGCTCTTTGAGGTCGGTCTCGGAAGGTTCAGCCATGAGAGCATCGCGATTCACGGCATGATCTCGTTGGAGCGCGGCTTTATTTTCACATCAATGATATTAGCCGCTATTGGCGTTGCCTTGATCGAGAGAAAGTTTGCTCATGCCGGGCTGTGGTCGGTCGCGGCGGCGCTGCTGTCTGCCTTCGGTATTATCCACGCCTACCAACTCGCAGCCGGAGGGATTACCAGCCGGTTTGGCCTGATGGCGGCGCCGGAGTTTTTTATCGCCTACCTCGCGATGGCGGTCATATTTTTCCTTATCGGTTGGATCGCCAAGCGTGAGTGAGCGGCTGCGCTTTGCGCACGGTGTCTAGCTTGGGTGCTATGTCAGGTCGGGATCGCCCGGCCCCGATGTTTTTCGTATTCGTCGCCGTTGATATGGGTCACTTGCCAAGAGCCATCACTGTTACGGTGTAGCCGGCTCACGCCGCAGGGGTCCAAGTGAAAATTGCGGTATTCGTTCAAGTGGGTTCCGGTGATGCGGCAGACGATGCCGAGAATCGGGAAATTATGGCTGACGACGACGACTGTGTCCGAGACCTCATGGCGCGAGGCAATTTGATTAATCCCCAACCAGGCGCGCTCGGCGACATCGGCTAAGCGCTCGCCGCCGGGTACTTGCAGCTCCGCCGGTTCGCTGCGCCAGCGCGCGAGAAAATCGCCATAGTTCTGTTTGATTTCGTTGAACGTCAGTCCTTCCAAATGGCCGTGATCGAGTTCGCGAATGCTTGCCTCGATCATCACCGGCAGTTTGTGATGTTCGCTAATGACTTCAGCGGTACGCCGCGCCCGCTTCAAATCGCTTGAATAGACGCCGTGAATGATTTCCTGGCGCAACCGCTCGGCGATCTCTTCGGCTTGGCGCAGTCCGACATCGCTCAGATCGCGATCGCTCGAACCTTGGCAGCGATGTTCCAGATTCCAGTCGGTCGCGCCGTGGCGCACGAGAACGATTTGCACGTTGGGATTCCGCGGACGCCCGCTTAGCTCGCTTCTAAGAAATCGTTGTTGAATTTTATTTTCGCCTTGGCCTTGAGAGTTTCGAGGAACTTAGCCAAAGCGCGCTGGCGGTTCTCCACGATGGCTTGTTTCTTCAAGAGCGCCTTCTCTCTGTCGAATTGCTCCATATCGGCAGGCTGATTTCCTTTGAACTCGAGGATATAGGCCGCATCCTTCTGCGTGTAAAGCTTGTCGGCCACCGGCTTCTGAGCCGATAACGACAGGCCGCCGCCGCGCAAATCGGCGAGATCGCCTATTTTTGGCAGCTGGGGCGCATTGCGTTGAAACCAGCCGGTCTCTTCGACTTTCAGATCGTTGGCCGCGGCGAGTTTGGCGAGATCTTTTTCTTTCTTCAGTTGGTCGAGCAGGCTATTGCCCTTTTGCAACATCAGCTCGTATGCCTTGGCTTCCTTGGCGCCCTTTTCGACTTGGTCTTTGACACTTTCCAGGGGCGGCACCGCCGGTTCTTTGCGTTGCTTGATGCGGATAAAAACATAAGCGCTATTAGCTTCGATGATCTGACTGATGTCTTTCGGCCCAAGGCCGAAAGCGATTTTGTAAATATCCTGGTTCTGGCCAAACTCGGGGAGGATTTCTCCGGCCGCGAATAATTTCGTGTCTTTCACCGAGACGCCGGATTCTTGCGCCAGTTTGGCAAATTCGGCGCCCGCCTGGGCTTTGACGCGATCGTTGTCAGCGACCTTGCCGGCTTCTTTCTTCGCCTGTTCGGTCTTGAGGATCTGTGTGATTTCCGCCGTGGCTTCTTTCAAAGTTAGATTTTTTTCGTCGCGCACGTCGTCGATCTTAAAAATTTGCACACCGCCGGGGGTCGCCACCGGATCACTGACATCGCCCTTGCCGATACCGAAAATGAGTTTATCGACGTCTGGCGGCATCTGGCCTTGGACGACCCAGCCGACATCGCCGCCTTTGGCCGCGGTCGGATCGGCCGATAGTTTTTTGGCTAACTGAGCAAAGTCTTTGCCGTGGCGCGCTTCTTTGACGATCGCTTCAGCTTTGGCCATCACCGCTTTCTTTTCTTCGGCGCTGGCGGTGGGTGCGACGGCGAGGGCGATGTAGCGAATCTTTGCCTCGCGGGGCCGGTGAAATTTGGTTTTCTGATTGTTTTGGTAATACTCTTCGATCTCTTTCGCGCTCACTCGGGCATTGGCGGCGAACTGCTCGAAGGGGTAGGTCAGATATTCGACTTGAATCCTGAGCGGTTCTTTCAAAGATTCTTTGTTGCGATCATAGAACTGTTTGATGTCTTCTTCGGTGAGTTTGACCTGGGATGTGAAGTCGTTGACCGTTAATTTGACGTATTCCAGATTGATTTTTTCTTGATCGAGCCGGTAGCGCTCGCGCACCTCTGCGTCGCTGACCTGAACCGAGTCGAGAATGATGTTGTAGAGCCGTTGCAGCGTGATCTGGTTGCGTTGGTCTTCTTCGAATTGCGCCGGTTGCAGGCGGTTTGCCTGCAAAATTTGCAAGTAGCGATCTTTGTTGAAGCGACCGGCGACTTGGAACTCCGGCACTTTCGCCAACTGATTGGCGACATCGTCGTCGGTGGCTAACAGTCCAAGACTCCGGGCTTCCTGCAAGACCAACTTTTTTTGCACTAGGCCTTCGACGATGTTGCCCTTAAGATTGAGCCCCTTGATCATTTCTTCGGTGAGCTGGCCCTTGAGCATCTCGCGATAACGTTCGACAGCGCGCTGATACTCCATCGCGAATTCGCGTTGGCTGATCGGTTCGCCGTTGATCATCGCCACTTCAGAAGTGGCGCGGTCGCCCATCTTGTTGCCGCCATAAAACGCCACGAAAACGATGATAATGAGCACGAGCAGGAAGAGGATCGCCCAGTTCCTTTTTCTTTTGCGGAGAAAATCGAGCATCGGTGGTCGAACCTTTCGTGAAAACGACGTAAAACTAGCCCAGGTATGATAAAAAATGGCCTCCAGATATGCAACCCGCGGGAGTTCTATTAAAACGAATTTTCCGTAGATTTTTCATTACCTTGCCTGTATCCGGAAAATCTGATATTTTTGCTTAACTCAAGTCCGTTCCGCCGCTCATGAGAAGGAGTTACTGATGTTCGATGCCCTCTTTGGCGTCTTCTCCAACGATTTAGCCATCGATCTTGGGACCGCCAACACGCTAATTTACGTAAAGAACCAGGGTATCGTGTGCAACGAGCCCTCAGTGGTTGCGGTGCAACAACGCAACGAACGCGGCGGTAAGAAAGTCCTCGCGGTGGGTGCGGAAGCCAAACGAATGTTGGGACGTACTCCCGGCAGCATCGTCGCGATTCGGCCGCTCAAAGATGGCGTCATCGCCGATTTCGAAATTACCGAGGCGATGCTGCGTTATTTCATCCAAAAAGTTCACAATCGCCGTACTTTGGTGCGCCCGCGCATCATCGTCGGTGTGCCTTTTGGCATCACCGAAGTCGAGAAGCGCGCGGTGCGCGAATCGGCGGAATCCGCCGGCGCGCGGGAAGTTTATTTGATCGAAGAACCGATGGCGGCGGCGATCGGCGCCGGCCTGCCGATCACCGAGCCCACTGGTAACATGATTGTCGACATCGGCGGCGGGACAACAGAGGTCGCTGTCATCTCGCTGTCCGGCATCGTCTTTTCCCGCTCGGTGCGGGTCGGCGGCGACAAGATGGACGAAGCGATCGCTCAGTTCATCAAACGCAAATACAACCTGCTGGTCGGCGAACGCACCGCCGAACTGATCAAGATCACCATCGGCTCGGCGTATCCAGGTGACGAAGTGCAAACGATGGAGATCAAAGGCCGCGATTTGGTCGCCGGCGTGCCCAAGACCGTGGTTATTACGGATGAAGAGATCCGCGATTCACTGCTCGAGCCGATCAACCAGATCGTCGAAGCCGTACGCCTTTCCCTCGAGCGTACGCCTCCGGAGCTGGCATCCGACATCGTCGATCGTGGTATCGTGCTGGCGGGCGGCGGTTCTTTGTTGCGCAATTTGGACATTCTGCTGCGCGAAGAAACCGGATTGCCGGTGATGATGGCCGACGACCCACTGACAGCGGTGGTGATGGGGGCGGGCAAGGCCTTGGATGAGATCACGCTACTGCGGGAGGTTGCGGTTCACTAGACCGGCGCCCTGATGGATTCGGTATTTCGGGGACGATCGAGCCTGCCATGCTTGCTTACCTACGCAGGAACCAAATCCTCTTTAGCTCCTGTTTTTGTCTCCTTCTTTCGCTTTATATCTTAACTGCGACGGCGCGCGGCCAGATCAAGAACGAACCGGTCGGCGCGCTGTTGATGTGGATTCTCCGGCCGTTGCAGATCGCCGGCCAGGGGACCGCCAATTGGATCAAGGGATTTCGCGACAACTATGACACCCTTGCCGGTTTTCGCGGCGAAAATGAACGACTGAGAAAACGGGTTCAAACTCTCGAAATCGAACGGCAGCGCTTGCTGGAAGCCGAAGCGACCAACCGGCGCTTGCAGCAATTGCTCGATTTTCGCAGCGAGTTACCGGGCGGCGCAATTACCGCTTCGATCATTGCCAATAGCGCGACCAGCTGGTTTCAAAGTTGCGTCCTCAATAAGGGCAGTGCCGATGGCGTGCGTAAGGGAATGGCGGTGGTGACGCCGTTGGGCATTATTGGCAAGGTTGTTTCCGTCACCGGGCGGACGGCTAAAGTTCTCTTGCTCACAGATCCGAACAGCGGTATCGACGTATTAGTCCAGCGCACGCGCAGCCGCGGCATTGTTTCCGGTTCGCTCGAGAGCGGCACCGTGCTAAAATACATGAAACGCAGCGAAGACGTGCAGGAAGGTGATCGGCTGGTGACCTCCGGTTTGGATACTGTTTTCCCAAAGGGCCTGCTGGTCGGTACCGTGATCAAAGTGCGCAAACAAAACCGCGGGCTGTTTCAAAGCGTCGAAGTGTGGCCGGCTGTGCACGCTGAGCGCGTCGAAGAAGTGCTGGTGGTCAGTGCGGAAACCGCAGCAGCGAAAAAGTAGTCGGCCGATTCGCTAATCTGGACGATGCGCCCATGAAACTGTTCCTACTGTTTTTTTTCGCGGGGATATTTCTCGTGGTCTTGCAGACGACCCTCTTTCACTTGCTGCCGATCGGTCCGGTGGTGCCCGACTTGATCCTGGTCCTATGCGTATACTTAGGCCTCTATCATCCGTCCGTCGGTGCGGCGTTCGGATCATTTCTTTTGGGTTATTCCATCGATATCGCTTCAAGCCCGATCTTGGGCTTTAACGCCTTTGCCATGTCGCTCGTGTATTTAACGGTCTATCTATGCGCCCGCTCGATCTGGTTGCATCACCCGATCGTCAGTTCCGTGGTGGTTTTGTTGGCAGCTCTGGTCAAAGGTGCGACGATGGTGTTGATCTGGGCAATCTTTTTGAGTGTCGACGGTTTCTGGGCGGGCGCAGCTCGCTACGTGCTCTGGGAGGCTTTGCTGGCGGCGCTTCTCGCGCCTTTGGTTTTCGCACTGTTACGGCGCGGTCAAATTTTCGTCGACAAACTTACACCGGCAGCTCCATAAAGCGATGGCGGCACTGCAAATCAATAAACAAGATGGCGCACCGGAGATTCGCCGGCGCGCGAACTATCTATATGTGCTGCTCGCCATCGTGTTCATCGGGTTGACCGCGCGCCTGGTGCATTTGCAGTTGGTGCAAGGCGAACGTTACACCTTCCTGTCGGAGAACAATCGGGTACGGCTGAAGCGAGTTCCCGGCACCCGCGGCATGATCTACGACCGTCATGGCGAGTTGCTGGTTGATAGCCGTCCGTCCTTCGATCTCATCTTCGTTCCGGAAGATGCCAAGGAGCCGGAAAAGACCTTGCGCGAACTCGCCGGACGTCTTTCATGGGATGTCGACGAGATGTTGCAGACTTATGAAGACAATAAAAGCCGGTCCGCCTTCGATGAAATTGTCTTGGGCCGAGATATCGAGTGGTCTGCGGTGGTAGCCGTGGAGGCCTACCAGCTCGATTTACCCGGCGTGAGCCTGCGCGTCCGGCCGCGTCGCAGTTATGCCGACGGTCCCATCGCTGCGCATATCTTGGGCTACATGGGCGAGATCAACCAGCGCCAGTTGAAGAACTACAAAGAGCAGGGCTACCTGGTCGGTGATGAGATCGGCCAGTCCGGGCTTGAACGGCACTGGGAGGATGTCTTACGTGGACAGCATGGCGGCCAGCAGGTGGAAGTCGACGCCCTCGGCCGGCGCGTGCGCGTGCTGCACCAAGTGAATGATGTGCCCGGATACACCGTACATTTGACCCTAGATCGTCAGATGCAGCAGACCGCCTACGAAGCGCTCAACGGCAAAGAAGGCACCATCGTCGCCATCGATGTCAACTCGGGTGCGATTCTGGCGCTCGCCAGTACGCCGGCTTTCGATCCGAATGTCTTTGCCCGTGGCATCAAAGGCAACGAATGGAACGCGCTGATTACGGACCGGCTGCGGCCGTTGAGCAACCGTGCGACCCAGGGGCAATTCCCGCCGGGCTCGACGTTTAAAGTCGTCATGTTCATCGCTGGTCTCGAAGAGGGTGTGGTCGATCCCAACGCCAGTATTTCAGATCCGGGTTTTTTTCAATTCGGCAATCGCGCCTTTCGCGACTGGAAACAGGGCGGCCATGGCGCGGTGAATTTACATCGATCGCTGGTCGAATCCTGCGATACTTATTACTACCAGTTGGGCGCCAAGTTGGGCGTCGATAAGATCGCCAAATGGGCGCGCGCCTTCGGTCTCGGTGAAAAAACCGGTATCGCCTTGGACGATGAGCGGAACGGCACGATTCCCGACTCGGCCTGGAAGATGAAACGGTACCGCCAACCTTGGTATCCCGGCGAAACTTTGTCGGTTGCCATCGGTCAAGGTTATGTGACCGTGACGCCTTTGCAGATGGCCAATATGATGGCTGCGGTCGCCAATGGCGGCAAACTCTACCGTCCGCGATTGGTCAGCAAAGTGGAATCGGTCGACGGCACTAGCGTGCGTGAATTCGGCCCGGAACTTATTCGCACCATCGACATCAAACCTGACACTCTGAACCGGGTGCATGCGGCACTTGCCGATGTCGTCAAAGTCGGCACCGGAGGCATGGCCAAGTCGCCGATCGTCGAAGTCGCCGGAAAGACCGGCACAGCTCAAGTCGTCGAAATGAAGGGCGGCTATGTGAAAACCGAACAGCTAAGCCACTTCGCCCGCGATCACGCCTGGTTTGTTTCCTACGCTCCGGTGCAGTCGCCGCAGGTTGCGATCGCCGTGCTGGTCGAACATGGTGGCCACGGCGGTGATGCGGCGGCGCCGATGGCCAAGAAAGTTTACGAGAAGTTCATCGAATTGCAGAAGCAGGCGGCTGAAAAGCAGCATGTGCAGGCGCCGGGAGAAAGCCGTGCAGATTGACCGGCGTTTGATTTCGCACTTCGACTGGACGCTCTTCCTGCTCGTCCTGTCCTTTGTTGCTATCGGTATCACGACGATCTATAGCGCCAATTATAATCTCGCCACCGGCCACGCCGGCGCCTTGCCGATGCGGCAGTTCACTTGGCTCGGACTTGGGCTGATCGCGATGTTCGTGGCGATCAGCTTCGACTATCACTACATCGATCGGCTGGCTTATCCGTTCTACGGCTTGATGCTGCTGCTCTTGGTTCTCGTCATCATCGTTGGTCATTCTGGCGGCGGTTCACAGCGCTGGATCAATCTCGGCTTCTTTCGGCTGCAACCGTCGGAACCCGCCAAGCTCGCCATCGTCTTGGTTATGGCAAAATATTTTCAGAGCGACGAGCCGGCCAAAGGATACTATCTGCGCGACCTCTGGGTGCCGTTTGTCATCGTCGCGCCGCTGATTCTATTGACTTTGATTCAACCCGACCTGGGCACGGCGATCATTCTCGGCATTGTTTTCATAAGCATGGTGCTGATGGGCGGTTTGCGGCTACGGTCGTTTTCTTACCTGGTCGCCGCGGGTATCGGGTTTTTGCCGATCGGCTGGCACTTTCTCAAGACCTACCAACGCAATCGCATCCTGACTTTTCTCGATCCCGACCGCGACCCCTTGGGTGCCGGCTATCATGTGATCCAATCGCAGATTGCTGTGGGCTCGGGCAAGCTATTCGGCAAGGGGTGGCTCCATGGCACGCAAAACCGCTTGAATTTCTTACCCGAGCAGCACACCGATTTTATTTTCGCGGTGTTTTCCGAGGAGTGGGGCTTTGTCGGCTGCGCGGTACTCTTGCTGCTGTTCGTGATTATGATCGCTTATTGTCTACGCGTGGTGCAGCGGGCTAAAGATCGATTTGGCGCGCTCTTGGTGTTCGGAATGCTCTCGATCGTCTTCTGGCATGTCGTGATCAACGTGTCGATGGTGACTGGTGTGATGCCGGTGGTCGGCGTGCCGCTGCCGATGGTGAGCTACGGCGGTTCGGCGCTGGCGTCGATGATGTTCGCCGTCGGCGTCATCATCAATGTCAGTATGCGGCGCTATGTTTTCTGAAGAATCGAGTGATGATTAGCGGAATGCTGGAGGGCTGGCATCGGACCAGCGCTCCAGCCATTTTGCAATAGCTTGCGGGTTTACTGCAAGGCTTTATCGATGGCCGCGACCAATTTGGTTTTTGGTACCGCGCCAACGATCTGTTCTTTGACCGCGCCGCCTTTTAGAATAATCAGATTCGGAATACCACGGATGCCATACTTCGCCGCGGTGGCAGGATGATCGTCGACGTTAAGTTTGGTGACTTTCAACTTGCCGTCGTATTCGCCAGCGATTTCTTCGACCATCGGCGCGATCGCTTTGCACGGACCGCACCAGGGCGCCCAAAAGTCGACCAGCACCGGCACGGTGGATTTGAGAACCTCGGATTCGAAATTGTTATCGCCCACTTCAGTAATTTTTGCCACGATTGCCTCCTTAAAGACTCATTAAGAAATTAATTAACGTACGCACACCAAATCCGGTGCCGCCCTTGGGACAGAGCAGGGTGTCGCTTTCGGCAAAGGCCGGTCCGGCGATGTCGAGATGCGCCCAGGCGATATCGCCGACGAATTCCTGCAGGATCAGCGCCGCGGTGATGGCGCCGCCATGGGCGCCGCCGATGTTTTTCATATCGGCGATGCCGCTTTTGATCAGCTCCTTGTATTCTTTCACCAGTGGTAATTGCCACAACTTTTCGCCCGCCTCCTGGCTGCACCGCAACAGAGTATCGGCCAAAGGTTGGTGGTTGCTAAAGACGCCGGCGACCTGGGTGCCGAGGGCGGTCATGCAGGCGCCGGTCAACGTTGCCAAGTTGATCATATAGTCGGGCTTTTGCTGCGCCGCTAGCGCCAGCGCGTCGGCTAAGATCAAGCGCCCCTCGGCATCGGTATTCAGCACTTCGATGGTTTTTCCATTCAAATAACGAATTACATCGCCTGGCTTCTGGGCATTGTGCCCCGGCAAGTTGTCGGTGGTCGGCACGTAGCCGGTGACTTCAAGATCGAGACCGAGCTTGGGCAGGCAACTCATGGTCGCGATGACTGCGGCGCCGCCGGCCATGTCGAGCTTCATGGTCTCCATGGATTTCGACGGTTTGAGCGATAGACCGCCGGAATCGAAGGTAATGCCTTTACCGATGAGCGCAACTCGCTTGCGCGCTTTGCCGGTGGGACGGTAGTGGATGCGAATGAAGCGTGGTTCTTCCAAGCTACCGCGATTGACCGCCAGCAGGCCGGCCAGCTTCATCGCTTCGATCTTCTTTTTGTTCCAAACTTCCACCGTCAGGCCACGCCCCTGGCAGACGCGCTGGGCTTGGGCGCCGAGAAATTTCGCGGTCGCCACCGATGGCGGTTCGTTAACCAAATCGCGCGCCAGGAATACTCCGGGCGCGGTGGATTGCGCCGTATCCACCGCCTTTTGCAGCGCGGCGGTTTTCTTTAGGCCGGAGCGGAACAGCGTCAGCGACCTTACTTCCGTGGCAGGCTTGCCGTTCGATCGATATTTATTGAACTGATAGCCGGCGAGCGCCGCGCCTTCGACGATAGCCCCGGCGGCGCTCTCGGGAACTTTTTCTGGGGCAAAGAGCAGGGCGAATTCATTGGCACCGATGGCACCGGCTTCTTTGCGCGCCTTGGCGCCGGTCTTGCGCCAAGTATCGCCGCTGGGATCGCCGGCGCCGATGCCAAGTAGCAACAGATACGCCGCCGGCAGCACGCCGGCGGTTGGATGCAGCAAGCTACTGCCTTCGGCACCGGTAAAGTTGCTTTTGCTCATGCGCGCCCGCAGATGGCCTTTGAGACGGCGGTCGAGCGCACGGATGACTGGGTCGTCGAGCCGCTTATCGCGCACAGGGATAACGACCAAGTCGGACCGTATACGGTCGGCAAGAGTATCGCGAAAACGAATTTCCATAATGGCGCTCTCGATCAATCCTTGCGTCGGATCAGGTTCATGAACTCGGCGCGGGTTTCCTGGCGGGTGCGGAAGGCACCGAGCAGGCTGCTGGTGATCACGTAGGAGTTCTGCTTTTCCACGCCGCGCATGCGCATGCACAAATGCTCGGCTTCGAGCACGACGGCGACACCCAGGGCGTCGAGCTTTTCCATGATCGTCGTGGCGATTTGGTTGGTCATACGCTCTTGGACTTGCAAGCGCCGCGCGTAGACATCGACCAGACGGGCGAGTTTGGAAATGCCGACGATTTTATGATGCGGAATGTAGGCAACATGAGCCTTGCCGAAAAATGGCAGCATGTGGTGCTCGCACAGAGAGTAAAAATCGATGTCTTTTTGCACGATCATCTCTTCATAATCTTCGGTGAAAAGCGCGTCGTTGATCACTTTCGCAGGGTCCATGTCATAACCCTTGGTGAGAAAGGTCAATGCTTGAGCAACGCGATGGGGGGTTTTGACCAACCCTTCGCGCTCAGGGTCTTCGCCGATGGCTTTGAGAATTTGCCGAATGTGTTCTTCCATGGTTGCTCCGCTACGGGCGGGAACGATCAGCTTGGAGTAAAGTCTAAAAAAACTAACATTTAGCCTGTGGTGGGTCAAACAAGCCGGCGGCTAGAGCCGTTGCAGCAGCCAAGTAGGGGTGAAGCGGAGGACGTAGGCATTCAAAAACGTCATATAGTCGGTGATCAAAAGGATGCCGACGACGATTAGAAGAATGCCGCCGATGACATGTATCGCTTGGATATAGCGGCGCAGTTTCTGCGAGAACTCAAAAAACGAATCGATCGCCAGTGCGCTCAAGAAAAACGGCAAGGCCAGCCCGGCGGCGTAGCTCATCAATAAGAATGTCCCACGACCGACTTCTCCGGAGGTGCTCGCCAGTGCCAAAGTCGCGCCAAGGATTGGACCGACGCAAGGCGTCCAGGCGACAGCGAAGGTGATGCCGACGAGAACCGAACCGAGATAGCCGGCCGGTTTGTCCTTCAAATTGAACTGCAAATAACGATCGAGTGCGGCGATCTTGAAAGCGCCGACCAGATAGAGGCCGACGAGCAAGATAAAAATGCCGCCGGTGATGCGAATGACATTGCGGTAGCCCATGAACAGGCCGCCGAGAAAACTCGCCGAGGCGCCCAGGGAGACGAATACCAAGGAGAAGCCCAAGATAAACGCCAGCGAATTGAGCACCACGCGCCAACGTACCTGTGAGCGCGCCTGCTCGCTGCGCATCTCCTCGAGGGAAACGCCCGAAACGAAGGAAAGATAAGATGGGATCAGTGGCAGCACGCAAGGAGAGAGGAAGGAAAATATCCCGGCGGCAAAAGCGACAAAGGCGTTGACGTCGGTCATCGTTTGCCGTCGACCAATTCTCTGATCAGCTTGCGCGCGCCGGCACCATACCACTCCGCGGGTCCCCAGCCGCGTGCCAGTCCTTCGCCTTTGGGACCGATGAGATAGGTCGCGGGCAATCCCCAAGCGCCATATTCTTGGCCAACTTTCGCCTCTGGATCGAGAGCGATCGGATAGGTCAGTTTCAATTCTTTGACGAAATCAATAGCGTCTTGCTTGCGATCTTTGACCGCCACCGCGAGGATGACAAAGTTCTTGTCCTTGAATTCTTGATACAGCTTTTCCATCGCCGGCATCTCTTCCCGGCAAGGAACGCACCAAGTGGCCCAGAAATTCAACATGACGATCTTGCCGCGAAAGTCGCGCAAGGAAATCTTTTTACCGTCGGGTGTGGCGAGATTGAATTCCGGTGTCGGTGCGACCTCTTTCATCGGCGTGAGAATCGGCACCATTTTTTTGTAGTCGACTTTGGTTGTCGACTCAGCGCCGTTTGCTGACAGTCTCGATCCGAGAAATAACAGCTGGACCAGGCAAAAAGCTAACAATAATTTCGGACGAGGTGTCTTTGTCATTGCCAACAACTCTAACGAACTGCTCAAAGCGACGCAATACAGTCTCTGATGTAACTGGCGGTGCGGTAAAAGGGTTCGCACTGGCAGTCGCAGGGGGAACTCTTCGACAATTACTCTGCCGATATTATGTTCTGAGATGGCTAGAGTGGATGAATACCGGGTTTATTAAAAGCAGAAAGCCCCCCGAAACATTTCCGGAGGGCTTTCTGTGATAGATAACCAGAACGGTTATCTGGTCGCCTGAGAGTTAGGAGGGTTTATACCACCACCACCCCACCACTCAATTAACTACTTTTTCTTTTTGGCTTTCTTTTTGGCTTTTTTCTTAGCAGCCATAAGCACCTCCTTGTAAGATTAAACGGGCGGGCATTTTCTTGATAGGATTTCAAACTTGACTCAGGCGAAGACAGTTTACTATCGATAACCCTCCCATATTTTGTATCTGTCGCGAGTATAGTGACACAATGAATGGTATGTCAAGAAAAAAATAACATTCTAGAATTTTTTTTAATTTTTTTAGATTCCTTGCCGGCTGGAATAACATGCCATTGATGGAGTTTGTGCAGAACTATGAGCGATAGACTAACAGCGCAGCGTTTTATTCTGAGAATTATGCCTCGTGGCGCGTTGTGAGAGCGCGACGCGACGGAGTTGAGGACTTATTTTTGAAATACGATCACTCGTTTGACGTCACCTCGTGCTGGGAAAAACGATTCACGATGGGGAATAGGATTTCTGCGTTGGGAAGTCGGAAAGACAAAGCGCGCCTTGGCTGGTAGACTTTCGTACTTTCTTGTCCGTCGCGATGGATAACCTATTTACCGCTTGGTGGTTCCTACTCCTTCATGCCGACGATGTTAAAAACTTTCACCGGCCGGCTTAGTCCCTTCAACTGAAACTCTTCAAACGCTTCGCTGTCGAACGCATCGTCCAGCCGGCTCATGGTTTTTTGATCCGTGAGGATCTGGCCACCCTTGGCCTCGGCGCACATGCGCGCCGCGAGGTTGGGCAAATTGCCGACGCTGCTGTAATCCATGCGTCCCTCGAAGCCGATGGTACCCAGAGTTGCGTAGCCGGTCGCTAAGCCGACGCCGAGATCGAGGTGGTAACCCTTTTTGATCCATGCGACGCGCAGTTCTTTGACCCGGTCGCGCATTTCGATCGCCATGCTGACGGCTTTGTGGCCATGGTCTTCGCAGGGCAGCGGATCGTTGAAGATCACCACGATGCCGTCGCCGACAAAACGTTCCAGCGTGCCTTCGAATTTGAAAATCAGCTTGCCCATCTCGGCATGATAGTCGCGGAGAAAGTCCATGACCTCCTCGGGTTCGGCGTTGTCTGAGAACGCCGTGAAGCCGCGCAGGTCGAGAAATACGATGGTTATCTCACGACGATGGGTTTTGAATAAATCCTCGTCGTTGCGCAAGATGGACTCAGCGATCTGTGGCGACAGATAGCGCTTGAGCCGCCCCATGTGTTGAATCTCTTCCACCTGTGTCCGAACTTTGTCGGCCAGGGTGCGGTTCCACTCTTCCAGCTGGTCATGCAGCTCTTTGATGCGCAGCATTGCGCGCACCCGCGCCAGCAGCTCGAAGGAATCGAACGGCTTGGTGACATAGTCATCGGCGCCGGCGTCGAGGCCGGCGACCTTGTCTTCCTGGGTCGCTTTGGCGGTTAGGAGAATGACCGGCACGCTCTTGTGGCGCTCGCTCTGGCGCAGCGCTTTGACGACCTCGAGACCGTTCATCTTCGGCATCATGTAGTCGAGCAGAATGATGTCCGGAGCGAAACGGTCGGCCTTCTCCAGCGCGTCCACCCCATCCGTAGCGCGCTCGAGCACATAGTCGTACTCCATCAGCTCCTGTTCGAGCAGATCGAGATTAAACGGCTCGTCGTCGACGATTAAGATCTTGTTTGGCATAAATCACCCATTACCATTTTGAATTGTTTCGATTTTGAATTGTCGGACAAAGATTGCAGAGCGCCGGTGTGACGGTTGTTCACGTGTGGCTAATCACCGCACCACCTTGGCCGCGCGCGTGAGCACGTTCGGCGGGATCGTCACGCCGATTTCCTTGGCGGTTTTCAAGTTAAACGCGAGCTCGACATCTTCGATGGTCTCCACTCGCTGATCGGCGGGTGAAACGCCGTTGAGAATCTGGCGCACGTACTTCGCCGAGCGCCGGCCGATCTCGAAATAACTCTGGCCATAGCTCGCCAGGGCGCCGCTCGCGACCAAAGCCTGATCGTGAAACATGGTCGGCAATTTCTTGGCGCTCGCTGTATCGATGACGAGCTGCGCCTGGCTCGCCACTCTGGCGTCGGCGACATATAGGTAGGCATCGAACTCGCCGGCCTTGACGCCGTCGAGCTCGGCTTTGAGTTCGTCAATGGACTTGATTTTTCGCTCGATGAATTTGACATTTTGCCTCTGCGCCTCGTCGCGTCCGATTTTTGCGGCTTGGACCGAGACGTCATTCGTTCGGATCGTAGAATGTGACTATCGTGCGCAGTTTGGGGAGAAACTCTTTAAGAATCTCCAGGCGCTTGTCGGTGAGATCTCGCGCCAGGTAGTGGATGCCGGTGAGCCGGCTGCCCGGTCTGGCGAAGCTCTGAACGTAACCGTGTGCCACTGGATCGGTGCCGACGGCAAACACGATCGGCACATTCTTGGTCGCCTTCATCGCTGCCGTAGTCACCGGCTGGGTGTTGGTGAAAATCAATTTGACCTTGTCCTGCTCAAACTTTTGCGCCAGGCTTTCGGCACCCTTGGCGTCGCCCTTGAGATCCTGGACGTCCAGGACGATCTGTTTGCCATCTTCAATCCCCAACTCTTTCAGCCCCGCGCGCAAGCCGTCGGCCACCGTGCCAAGCACGCCGCCCATATGGATTACACCGATGCGCGGGATTTTCTCCGGCTGCGCGGCGGCACCAGAAACGGGTGATAGCAACACAGTTGCCATTAACAAGCCACATATTTTTTGCATCATGAATTTCACTCCGCGGATTTAACTCAAGCCTCGCGCCTCATGGCTCACGCCTATCTGATCACCCGATCCGCCCGCACCAACACGTTGGGCGGAACCGTCACGCCGATCTGCTTGGCGGTTTTGAGGTTGACGATGAATTCGAACTTCATCGGTTGCTCGACCGGAAGATCAGCCGGTTTGGCGCCTTTTAAAATCTTGTCGACATACACAGCGGCGCGCCGGTAGAGGTCGCCGATCAGGGGACCGTATGCCATCAGGCCGCCTTCCTCGGCGAATTGGCGAGTCGGATATATCCCAGCCACGCGGTGTTTGGTAGCGAGCTCGACAATGCGTTTGGAGTGGAGCGTCGCGAGCGGCGATAAGATTACGGCTAAACCGCCGACCTGGGCTTTGGACATCTCCGCAAACGCCTGGTTCAAGTCATTGGCGGATTGAATCGGCGCTGCTTGCAGCTGCAGGGAAAAGGCTTTTGCCGCCGCTGCCGTTTCATCAAACCCTATGCTGGATTCCCGGTTCTGTGGCGTCCAGAGCACGGCCACGCGGGTCATCTTGGGCAAAGTGTCTTTGAGGATCTCCAATCGCTTGCTACTCAAGTCCGACAGCATCACCGTGAGACCCGTGACGTTGCCGCCGGGCTGCGCCAGGCTCTTGGCCAGCCCCATCTCCAACGGATTGCCGCTGGTCATCACGATCGGTATCGAGTGGCTCGCCTTGCGCGCCGCCAGCGCGCTGATCGATGCCGTGGTCACGATCACGTCGACTTTGTCCCGAACCAGCTCGGCGGCGAGTTGATCGAGCCGATCCTCTTTGCCTTCGGCATAGCGGTATTCGAAACGGATATTCTTGCCCTCGATATAGCCGCGCTCGCGCAGGACTTGCTTGAACGATTCCAGGTGCGGCTGGTCACGGCCACCGATGAAGAGCATACCGACGCGCGGAACTTTACCGGGCTGCTGCGCCTTGGTGGGGGAGCCAAAAGGCAAGAGCAAAGCGCTAAGCGCAACGCAAAGGACTGAGTAACGAGCGACGAGCGCTGAGGTTCTTGGTCGTGACACGTCAGCCGGTCCGTTTCGCCGTTCAGATGAATTTAGCTCAGTCCTCATTGACTCAGTCCTCAACACTGCTATTTGATGACCCGATCTGCCCGCACGAGTAGGTTCGGTGGAATTGTCACGCCGATCTGCTTGGCGGTTTTCAAATTCACGATGAATTCAAACTTGGTCGGCTGTTCGACCGGCAGGTCGGACGGCGGCGTACCTTTGAGGATCTTATCGACGTAGGTCGCGGCGCGGCGGTACAGCTCGGCGTAGCTCGGTCCATAGGCAACCATGCCGCCGGCTTCGGCGTACTCCGCCTGCAAATGCATGGACGGCACGCGATTCTTGATCGACATTTCGACGATGCGTTTTAACAGAGTGAAAGTCACCGGATCGCTCAAGGTCAGGATGGCGCCGCTGCGCGCCGTCGAGATCGCCGCGAAGGCGTTGTCGAGATCATTGGCTCCGCGCACCTCGACGAATTTTAAATTGAGCGCCAAAGCGTGGGCCGCGGCTTCGATCTCTTTGGCCTGCGCCCCGTAACCTTGAAACTCCCGATTGGCCAGCACCGCCACCCGGGAAATTCCCGGCAACATCTCTTTAAGGAGCTCCAGCCGCTTGCCGCTCAACTCCGGCGCAAACGTGCTGATGCCGGTAACATTACCGCCGGGGTGGGCCAGGCTGGCGACTAGTCCGTCGCCGACGGCATCGGCTGGATTGGTCATGACGATGGGGATCGTTTTGGTGGCGTTCTTAGCCGCCTGCGCCGGCGGCGAACCGCCAGCGGCAACGATGATGTCGACATTCAGTTGCAGCAGCTCCGCCGCCAACGACGGGCAAGCGCTCTGGTTTGCCCTCGGCGTAGCGGTAATCGATCAGAATATTCTTGCCTTCAACGTAGCCCAGCGCCTGCAACCCCTGGCGGAACGCTTCCAAGCGCGGCTTTTGCACCGGCGCCGAACTGGCGATGAGAAATCCCAATCGGGGGATCTTAACCTGCTGCGCTTGGGCCGATTCAGCAATTATGAGCACGAGAAACAACGAGCACTGACAACGATAGTTTTTTTAGCAATATCTGGGTCCTTACTTTTGGCTGGGGTTCTTTGAGCGCACTCGTTCCGACGGTAAGTCTGGCTGGAATTTGGTGTAGCCTATCACTGAATCACCCGGTTCGCTCTGACCAAAACATTAGGCGGGATCGTTAATCCGATTTGCTTCGCAGCCTTGAGATTGATGATGAATTCAAATTTGGTCGGCTGCTCGACGGGGAGGTCGGCGGGCTTGGCGCCCTTTAAAATCTTGTCGATAAAAACCGCGATGCGCTTGTAGCGTTCGCTTTGATTCGGTCCATAGGACATTAATCCGCCGCTGGTGATGAAGTTTTCTTGAACATAAATCGCCGGCAGGCGGTATTTCATCGCCAGGCCGACGATTTGTTCTTGTTGGGCGGCGGCCAATGGGGTCGACAGCACGGAGAGTGCGCCGCTATGGGACTTGCTTGCCTCGCGCAACGCGCTCTCGTACTTGTCGGCGCTGCTGACTTCCAGCGAGTAAAGTTGCAAGCCGAGTTCGCGCGCCGCCACCTGGCTGTCTTGCCACTCTAGCTTCGAGCTCGGATTGCGTGGATCCCATAGCACCGCAACGTGGGTGAGTTTTGCAACGGTTTCTTTCAGAATCTCCAACCGTTTGCCGGCGAGCAGGGACTCGACGCTGCTGAAGCCGGTGATGTTGCCGCCGGGATGGGCCAGGCTGTCGACCAATCCGGCAGCGACCGGATCGGTCACGTCGGCAAAAACGATCGGGATCGTCTTGGTAGCCTTCTTCAAAGCCAGGGCGCCGGGGGTACCAGGGGCGATGAGTACATCGACCTTAAGACGAACCAGCTCGCCAGCGAGTGCGGGAAGACGGTCGAGCTTGGTGTCGGCGTAGCGAAATTCGTAAACGACAGTCTTGCCCTCGACATAGCCGAGCTCGCGGAGCCGACTAATAATTTCCTCTTGCCCTCGGCTGCGACCGGAGACGGCGGAGAGCCAGCCGATCTTAGAGAGCTTTGATGGGTTCTGTGCCGCGACTGTGTTGCCGAGGAGGATAAGGAAAACGATTGCAAAGAACTTCAACAATTTTAGATTTTGGAGTTTGGATTTTGGATTGTCGGAGTTCGGAAACAACCGAGCGGCCCATTGCCTAATCGGATCTACAAACTGCGGAGTGCGTAAATCATACTGCAAAATTGTTAACCGAGCCGCCACCGTCACACTTTGGTTCCGCCAAACTCAATTCGAAAATCTATAATGGCATCATCCGATGAAGTTTTTGATCTTCTTCATCAGCAGTTCGTCGTCGATGGGTTTGGGCAGATAATCGTCGCAGCCGGCTTTGCGTGCTTCGATCTCGTCGCCGACCATGGCATGGGAAGTAACGGCGATGACCGGAATATTTTTCAATTCGTCGTTAGCCTTGAGCCGCCGGGTCGCTTCCCAGCCGTCCATCACCGGCATGCCCAGATCCATCAAGATCAAATCCGGCCGTTCCTTCGCGCTTACAGTCAAAGCCTCCGCGCCATTTTCCGCGATCACCATGTCGTAGTCCTCTTCCAGCAGTTGCACGACCAGGTCGCGGTTAAATTCAGTGTCGTCGACGACCAATATCTTTTTCTTTGCCATGGAGGCTCCTTTAGACTGATTCGTAAGGGGTGAATGGTAAGGGGTAAGGCGATCTCGGACGCCGCCCTATGCCTTAGGCCCGCTTTTACCTTTCAGTCTTGTTTAGGTGATTGATAAGTCCCGTGACCAACTTGTCGATTCTATCCATTTTCAAGTCGAGATCTTGCCAACTAGATTCACTTAGATATCCGAGGCGGCGCGCCAGCTCGACCTGAGTATCCAACTCACTGAGCGATGCTTGGGCGATATGAAGAAACTGCGCAAATTCTTTTTTTGTCTGCCTCGCCGCACCCTCTGCGATATTGCTTGGAACGCTGATCGTTGCTCTACGAATCTGATCGACGAGACCGTATTTTTCATCTTTGGGAAATGTTTCAATCGAACGATAAATATCAAGGACTAGGTCCATTGCTACTTTCCACGCATCGAGTTTCTTATGCGGTTTCTCCATGAATCTATCTGAACGCCTAACCCTTTACCCTTGACCCCTCACGATTGTATTTTCAGCTCCATCGGTATGGTCACGGTGAACTGGGAGCCTTTGCCTTCTTCGCTGGCGACGGTGATGTCGCCGCCGAGGAGCTGGGCGAGACGTCTGACGATGGCGAGGCCGAGGCCGGTGCCGCCGTACTTTCGGGTCGTCGACATGTCGACCTGGCGGAACTCGTCGAAGATGTATTTCAGGGCTTCGGCATTCATGCCGATACCGGTGTCCGAGACCGTGAGCCGGAGCATGCCGTCGTCGCGCACGGCGGCGACTTTGATCTCGCCTTTTTCAGTGAATTTGGCCGAGTTGCTGAGCAGATTCAAAACAATCTGCTTCAACTTGTCGCGGTCGGATTTGAGTGGCGGCAAGTCCGGCGGCATTTCCGTAACCAGCTTGACGTTGCCGTTTTTGAGCAAGGGCTCGACGGTGGCGGTGGCGATGCGCATGACTTCTTCGAGCTTGAAGTTCTCAGAGTAAACATCCATGCGCCCGGCTTCGATTTTGGCCAGATCGAGCAGTTCGTTGATCAGGCTCAACAGGTGCTCGGAGCTGACCAGTACTTTTTGCAAATTGTCTTTTTGCAGTTGATCGATCTTACCCTCGGTGCGGCGCAGCACGATGCGGGTGAAGCCGATGATCGAGTTCAAGGGCGTGCGCAGCTCGTGGCTGACATTGGCCAAGAACTGAGATTTGTGTTTGTTGGCGGCTTCCAACTGGTCGTTCTTCTCACCGAGCTCGCGGAACAGGCGGACGTTTTCGATGGCGATCACCGCCTGATCGGCGAAGGTTTTGAGCAAGGCGATCTGCTTGTCGCTGAACGCTCTGCTCTCGCGCCGCCAGGTCGTCATGACTCCGACCAATTGATTTTCCCGTAGCATCGGCACCGAAATTACCGTGCGGACGTTTTCCTGCTCATAGAGTTCACGCGGGTTCGGCGCGAAGGCTGGGTCGTTCAATAGGTCGAGGACATGAACGATGCGCCCTTCGAGGGCGGCCAACCGCGTGGAAGTTTCATGACCTGGACGGGGACGGCTGCTTCTCAAGTGCGCGGCGAACGCCTCGGTGGTGCCGTAGCTTTCCGCGGTGCTCAGGGTCTGGCCGTCCCACAGAAACAGCGCGGCGATGTTGGACTCGCACAGGCGCGTGATGTTGGCGAGTATGGTTTGGTAGACCGGATGCAGATCGCTCGGCGAGCTGGCGATGACG
This sequence comes from uncultured delta proteobacterium, assembly GCA_963816145.1. Lineage (GTDB taxonomy): Bacteria > Desulfobacterota > Binatia > UBA9968 > UBA9968 > DP-20. Next base: position 339,577 of record CAWFJP010000011.1, on the reverse strand, counting down.
CCCAAGATCTCGCTGGTCGCGGTCTGTTGCTCTAAAGATTCCGTCACTTCACGGTTTCTGGTTTCCAATTCTTGGAATAGCCGGACGTTTTCGATGGCGATCACCGCTTGGTCCGCGAAAGTTCTCAGTAAGGCGATCTGCTTTTCGCTGAACGGCCGCACTTCCATGCGCCGGATTAGAATCGCGCCGATCGGAATGCCTTCGCGTAACAACGGCGTCGCCAGCACGGTGCGGTGCCCCCACTGTTGCTGAAACGCTTTGACATCCGGGTATTCCGTATCGACCACCGCGGCGAGATCGTGAATATGAATCGTGTCCCGGTCGATGATCGCCCGGCTGCCGGGCCAAGTGCGTTTGAGCGGTGTGTCTTGCACCGCCGGCAGCGAGCCGAAGCCCGCGACGCAGCGAATTATTTCACCGTTGATGCGCAGGATTTGCGCGTCGCTGGCGTCGCACAAGCGCGCGGCTCTCTCAGCCACGACATCGAGCACCGGTTGGATGTCGGTCGGCGAGCTGGCGATGACGCCCAGGATCTCGCTGGTGGCGGTCTGCTGCTCCAGCGACTCGGTCAATTCCTTGGTGCGGTCTTCGACCTTTTGCTCCAAGTTGCTGTAGGACTCCTGGAGCTGGGAAGTCATTTTGTTAAATTCGTCGGCCAGGACTTCGATCTCGTCACCGGTTTTGAGATCCAACCGATGGCTCAGATCGCCTTTGCCGATGCGCTCGACCCCCTCGCGCAGGATGCCGACCGGCCGGACGACGCGCCGGCCGATGAACAGACTCGCCATGAGCGCCAGTCCGAGGCCGAATAGCAGCACGGTGGAGGTGCGCAAGACCGACGCGTAAAGCGGCTCATAGGCCTCTTCCACCGGCCGGTCGACGATGACCGCCCAATCGAGTCCGCTCACTTGAGCCGAGGCGGTCAAGACTTTTTTGCCTTGGACGTTGGGCGTGACCAGAGCTTGGCGCTTTGGCCTTTGGTCGGCCGGGGTGAAAGCGGCTTTGGTCGATTCCAACTTGGCGACGTTACGCCGCTGCAAGACCAAACTGATATCGGGGTGGGCGATCAGTTCGCCGCTGCGGCTGATGACGTAGGCGTAGCCGGCTTGGCCGATTTTCAAATTCGACACCACGTCGCCGATGTATTTGAGATTGACCTCAGCCTGGAGCACGCCGATGACGTCGCCGGCGAAGCGTTCGATGGGCACGGCGATGGTCATGTAGGGCTCTGAGCCGCGCACAAAGTAAACCGGGCCGAAGTAGGATTGACCTTTTTTGGCCTGGAGGAATGGCGGTGAATTGGCGAAGTCGCGTTTGACGTCAGGCAGCACCGTGCGCAGTCGAGATGCTTGGACCTGGATGCCGCCGTCTTGATTGAGCGCGATCGCCTCGGTGATCGACGGTGCGATCAATAAAAGCTTTTCCAACTCGAAACGAAAATCGTTGGTCAGCCCCTTGGGCGCGATCTCCCGGCTGCGCGTGGCGCCGCGCAGCGTGCTGTGAATATCTTGGACGAAGTTCTCGATCTTGAAAGCGGCGCCGGCGGCGACCTCGCGCTGCAACAGTGCCAGGGTCTCCTGGCTTTCGAGATAGCGGTAGTAGATCTCGATGGCGCCGCTGGTCACCAGCCCGCTGCCGACCAGCAATACCGAGATCAAAAAGTAATCGCGCATCAGCCGGCCGCGCTGGCGCCCGGCGAAGTAGCGAATTACCGGCAAGTCTCTAAAATTCATTATTTACCTGCGGTTCACACTGATCCACTTGTAGCATGGGAGGCGTGGTTTGTTCGAGCGCTCAAATTGGTAGCACGATGCCGAAATACACGCTCGGCGGGCTTCGACACGCGCGGGCCGAATGGAGCGCGGCTTGAGAGTTTTGCCAAAAATTCGTTCAAGCCGAGCTTTTCGACGCATGTTCCACGTCTTTTTTGGAGACGACCATCAGTTCGACGACACGGGTTTGACAGTCGGCTCTCAGCGAATCCTATTTGCTGCTTCACACCTCTGTCGACTGGATTATCCGATTAGCCTCGAAGAGCACCAGGTGCGGGTGATTTCGTCTGTATTAGCTTGGGGTGATTGGCCATCGCTGGTGACCGAGGCGACTCGCGAATTGTTGAGTTTCTTTTGCTAACAGCTTTTAACGGTACTGGCTTGGCCGTAACGTCTTCAGTTCGGCAACGTTCAACAGATGCGGGTCGGTGGTAATCAGCAGCTCGGCGTGTTCCGCTAATCCCGTCGCTAGATAAAGGGCATCGTTGTAGGAAAAAGCGTTCTTTTTCGAATAGTATTTTCGGCGTAACTCGGCGGCGTGAATGGCCAACGATGCGGTCACGCTTAACAAGCGCATGCCGGTCTCCGCTTCGATCGCTGCTCTGGCGATTTCAAAACCTGCTTTATCCTCGCGAAGATAGACATAACGGACTTCACCCAGGAGGATCGCCGTGGATACGCACCGCAAGCGCCCTTCTTCGAGCGCCCTGAGTACCCGCGCCGAACCTAATATCTCGTCCTTGGGAGCTTTGGTCGCTTCCGGAATCAGCGCGGCGAGAAAGACGTTGGCGTCCAAACACGCCAGCGGACCATCATTAGCTTCGCTCATCTTCCCAACCTTCTTCGAACTCCCGGTGCACCCGCAGGAAGTTTCCGGGAGATAATCGGCTGCCGGCCAGCCGAAGAGCGTCGGTTAGCCGCGGCGGTACGGCTTGTATCCTGTACGAACCATCCGCCTGTTGTACGAAGACCAATAAGTCCCCGACCTTGGCCTTTAACGCGCGGCGCACTTCTCGGGGTAACGTGATCTGAAATTTCGCGGTGATCTTTGTCGCGGCGGACATACTAATAATCTCCTTACAAATATAAACTTTCCGACCAATTCTAGTATGACGGACAAATGGAAACTGTCAAGCTAACGCAATGTCAGTCGGTCGCGTCGCTGAAGATTCTCGGCCAGCGGCAAAAGTCGAGATGTTTCCCATGAATAGACCTCTACGGTTCATCGAATCACCCGATCCGCCCGGAAGAGCGCCGACTGCGGAATGGTCACGCCGATCTGCCAGGCAGTCTTACTTTCGCCGGCATTTAGACTTTGGTCCGCCGAGTAATCCGTACACTGCAAGTGTCCGGCTTGCTTTGCGCCGCGCTGCAGGCGGACTTGCTTGGTAGCATGGAGCCGACAAAAACCTCGCCGAAGATATAGTGATTGTGACGACAACAAGCCGTTGACCGCCCCAATCTCCAGAAATCTCTCTGGGTCTGCCATAATCCATTGTCTTGACGTAGGTAGCTACTAGTAGCTACAATCTCTTGTATGCGATCCGTAGGTTTGAAAGTTCTCAAGAACAAGCTCAGCGAGTACGTGCGCTTGGCCGAGCGTGGCGAGACGATTCTGGTGACGGATCGTGACCGTGTGGTTGCCGAGATCGTGCCGCCGGAGCCGAGCCGCAGTCCGGTGCTTGCCGATGCGATGTTGGCCGAGGCGGTGCGCCAGGGATGGATTATGCCGCCCGCGTTGTCGTCGAAGGGCGTGCCGCCGCGCAATCCAGTGATGCTCTTTCGCGACCTCAAACGTGAACTGGATGACGACCGGAGCGAGCGTTGATTTATCTCGATACTTCGGTGGCGCTGGCGCATCTCCTCGCCGAAGACCGCTCGCCGCCAGAAAAACTTTGGGACGAGCACTTGATCTCCAGCCGGCTCCTTGAATACGAGATCTGGACGCGCATCAACGCCCGCAAGCTCGGCCGATCGCATGCCGACGAAGTGCGCTCGTTGTTGGGGCGTGTCGCCTTGGTCGAGCTCGCACCACCGGTATTGACGCGGGCACTGGAACCTTTTCCAAGTCCGGTCAGAACTCTCGATGCGCTCCACTTGGCGGCGCTCGATTTTCTGCACAAACAAGGACAAAACTGTTGCCTTGGCGAGCTACGACGAGCGCATGATCACCGCCGCCCGCGCGCTGCGTTTCCCCATCTATCCGCTCTAATGGCCTACGAGTGGCGATGGGCTGGTTTCGCCTCATTGTTCGCACCTATCGAATCACCCGATCCGCCCGCGCGAGCAGGTTGGGAGGTATAGTCAAACCGATCGCATTCGCCGCTTTCAAGTTGATCGCAAACTCGAACTTCATCGGTTGTTGGACCGGGAGATCCGCGGGTTTGGTGCCTTTGAATATCTTGTCGACATAGCCGGCGGCACGTCGATAGTCATCGATAGCATCTGGCTCCGTAGCTCATCAGGCCGCCGGCCTCGACATAATCCGTGTTTGGGTAACATCACCGGTAGCCGGGACTTTGCTGCGAGGGCGATTATACTGGCCCGGTTCGTCGCAACGAATGTGCTTGGGTGCGCAAGAACGGCCTGAACCCCTCGCGTTTTGCCGCTTCGAATACACTTTCGAGATCCTTCGACGCCTTTTGCCCCAAGAAAGTGTAAACGCAAGCCCAATCCTTTGGCGTCGGCGTCGGCTTCCTTCGAAACGTTTCGCCAGCGTTGTGCCCATTCTCGTGAGAAAGCCTACCCTTGTAACCTTGGGAATCGCTCTCCTTGAGAAGGTCAAGCCGCTTTCCATTCAGGTCGATGGCGAGGATCGAAAACCCGGTGAGGTTCCCGCCTGGTCGCGCCAGGCTGGTCACTTGACCATCCGCGACGGGATCGTTGGCCATTGTAAATACTATCGGAATGGTCCTGGTCGCGTTCTTGGCCGCCTGAGTGGCATTCGAAGTATCTGTGAGTATGACATCAACGTTGAGGCTCACCAGCTCAGCCGCAAAGATGCTGGCACGGGATCTAACTTCACCGTCGGCATACCGGTATTCAATGACGAGATTTTTTCCTTCGACATAGCCAAGATCACGGAGGCCCTGCTGAAATGCTCGTAATGCGCGCTGATGACACGGACGGTGTGAACCGGACAGCAAGACGCCGATGCGCAGGACTCTTCGCCGGCTCTGCGCCTTGGCATTGTGGAACATGTCAGAAGAACACTGCCAAGAGCGGCAGAAAATCTTTTTATCTTCATTGTTTCTCTCGCTCGGTGCACCACATGGCTCACGTCTACCGGATCACCCGATCCGCCCGCGCCAACACATTCGGCGGGATCGTCAGGCCGATCTGTTTGGCGGCTTTTAGGTTTATCACAAACTCGAACTTCATGGGCTGCTCAATCGGAAGATCGGCGGGCTTGGCGCCTTTCAATATTTTGTCGACATAGATGGCGCTGCGTTGGAACTGATGGGTGCGATCGGCGCCGTAAGAGATCAGGCCGCCGGCGGCGACCCAGTTGGTGGCTTGATACATCGCTGGCAGACGATGCTTGGCCGCCAGTTGGGTGAACTGCTGGCGTTGGACCGGCGGAATACTGGCGGGGATGCGCACGACCAGCGCTTGAGCCTTTCTTTTGGCGGCGGTTTGAAAAACTTGGTCGTAGTCTTCCGATCCACGCACGGTAACGCGGATCAGTTCCACTTTGAGCGCTTGGGCGGGCGCCACACTTTCCTTCATGAATAGATCTTGTGTCGTACTGCCGGGCGGCGGTCCGGGGACAACGACGCGCGTGAGGCGGGGCATGATCTCCTTTAAAATCTCCAACAGCTTGCCGCCCAACTCACCGCTGACGCTCGACAGGCCGGTGACGTTACCGCCGGGCTGGGCCAGGCTGGCGACCAGGCCGATGCCGACGGGATCGGTGCTGCTGGTCATGACGATGGGAATCGTTTTGGTGGCTTTCATGGCGGCGGTGGCCGGACCCGAGCCGTCGGCGACGATGATGTCGACTTTCAGTTTGATGAGTTGGGCTACTGGTTCGGACCAATCGCTGTTTGGGTTGCGCCTCGTTTGCAGTTCAAAGGCTATATTAGACCCATCGATATGACCCAGATCGCGCAGCTTTTGTACGAACGGTTCGGGGATGTTGGAGCCGCCAGCCGCGAGAAATCCAACCCGGGGCTGTTTGTTGGCCTGCTGCGCGCGGGCGGGCGGAGCAAGCAGTACCAGCCACATGGCGATGACTAGGGTAAACTTAGTAATCATAAAATTTTGCGCAACCTTCCGGCTGGGCTGCATCGGTGAAACGAGCAACCAGGATATTGGCGAACGATAGCGACCTGCGGACACACAGAGCACATAGAGTTTCCAAGCTTCACTAGCGCAATGGCTGTACCAGGACTGCAATACCGGCAAGATCGATCTAAGTGGTTAAAAGTGTGGAGGAATTGCAGTTCCGGCGAAAGCAGCCAGAGGTTAGCATACCTGGTCCGAGTAGTCGTTTTGATACTCGGTGTAGTTAAAATGCGACAGTTGGATCAGTAGCACGTAAGGGGTAAAGGGTAAGGGGTGAGGCGTCGGGGTCGAAAAACGTCTAACCCTTTACCCCTCACGCCTTACCGTTTTCTAGGTGATTTGCAGCGCTTTGAGTAGCTTCATGAAGTGGGTGCGGTGCATGCCCAGCGCCTTGGCGGCGTTGGCGCGGTTGCCTTGGGTGGTTGCCAGGGCGCGGACGATGAGTTCGCGGCGGTAACTGTTGATGGCGTCGTGGAACGATATTACCTCGGAACCGCCGGGCGGTTGGGCGCCGACCACTCGGGCGGGGAGATGGTGCAGTGTTAGTTGCGGACCGTCGCCCAAAACCACGGCGCGCTCGATGACGTTGGCGAGTTCCCGGACGTTGCCCGGCCAACTGTAGGCCAGGAGTTTTTCCAGGGCGTCGTCGGCGATGGTCGAAAAGTTCTTCTTGGTATCGGCGGCGCAGCGTTGCAAAAAATAATTCGCCAAGGCGGGAATATCGTCTTTGCGCTCGCGCAGCGGCGGCAGCGTCACGGCGATGACGTTGAGTCTGTGATAAAGATCGGCGCGGAAAGTGCCCGCGTTGACCGCGGTTTCGAGATCGCGATTGGTGGCGGCGATGATGCGCAGATCGGCATTGATCTTCGTTGTCCCGCCGACCCGTTCGAACTCGCGTTCCTGCAAGACGCGCAAGAGCTTGGTTTGCAGCTCCAACGCCAGATCGCCGATCTCGTCGAGAAACACCGTGCCGCCATGGGCAAATTCCAGCTTGCCCTTTTTCAATTGATGGGCGCCGGTAAAGGCGCCTTTCTCATGGCCGAACAAATCGCTTTCGAGGAGTTCTTTGGCGAGGCCGGCGCAGTTGATGGCGACGAAGGGTTTTAACCGGCGTTCGCTCCAGTCGTGGATCGAGCGGGCGAACAGTTCCTTGCCCGTGCCGCTTTCACCCAAGAGCAGTACCGTCGATTTGCTAGCCGCGGCTTTTTTCGCTTCGTCGATGATGCCGCGCATGGCGGCGCTGTCGCCCGCCACCAGATGGTTGCGGCCGCCCAGTTCCTGAGCGAAGAATTCAACATCTTGTTTGAGCTGGGCGCGATCGAGAGCTTTTTTGACGACCACGGCCAAGTGTTCGGGATCGAATGGCTTGGTGATGAAGTCGTCGGCACCGGCTTTGACCGCTTCGACGGCGCGTTCGATGCTGCCATGGGCGGTGATCAAAACCACTGGCAAGTCTTTGTCCGTCTGACGGACGTTGCGCAGCACTTCGATGCCGTTCATGTCGGGCATCTGATAATCGAGCAGGACTAGATCGGGATTAGCTCTGGCGATTTTTTGCAATGCTTGAGCACCATTGTTCGCCCGCTCCGTTACATAGCCAAGATCGGCCAACTCCTGTTCGAGCAGGTCGAGGTTGAACGGTTCGTCGTCGACGATGAGGATTTTGCTCGCCATGGTGTCGCGCTAATTCATCAAGCCTAAGAAACGCCAGTAGGGGATCGCCAACAGCAATGCGACAATATAGGCGAGGGCGTAGACCGGATTGATCCGGCACATGAGCGGGTACGAAAACCCTCTGCCTTCGGTAGTGGAGAAGGCGAGCATATGCCAGTCGACTTGATAGGGGAAAAACCAAACTTCCGAGGCGATCAGAATCATCATGGCGATGATCCACGGGTTCATGCCGACATCGATGGACAGCGGCAACAGCGCCACGCAGAGCGTGACCACGGCTAAGAAGCTGGTAAATACCAGCTTCAAGACGTAAGTCAGCAGCGCGATCACGATAAAAAACCACACCGGGCTGTCCATGAAAGGCAGGATCAGCGGCGAAAGCACATCGACCAGCCACTGGTCGATCTTGGCCTGCTTCATCAGCGTCGGCAGGCTCAGGGTCACGCCCATGTGAATCAACAGCTCCCAGTCGATGCCTTTGCGCATCATGCCCCAGTCGAGAATCGACGTGTTGACCAGCACCGCGAAAGCGATAATGGCGATCCACGCGCCGTCGATCCCATGGTAGGGCGCGGTGAGCCAGCCGATGACGGTGAACAGCAAGACGAGCAGACTGATCCATTCCTTGCGCGACATTCCGCCCAAGATGTCGAGCTGGGTTTGCACCATTTTATATGAGATATGCGACTGGCCTTCCGGGCGATAGAGAAAAACCGTGACCGCCAAGATGATGACGACGACGACCAAGGTCGGCGGCAGCGCGGCCAAAAACCAATAGCCCCAACTGAATTGCTCGCGCACGTCGGGCGGCAATAGTCCCCAGGCGATCAAGCTGGTGGTGGAACCTGTGAGAAACAAGAATCCCAGTTGGCCCAGGCCGAGAAAGCTCGCGACGAATAGTCCGGTGGATGCCTTCGACGGTGTCTTGTAACCCAGGCTTTCGGATAGATTGATGAGCATTTGACTGGTGATCACCGTGCGCGCGGTCTGCTGCGGGATCAGCGCCATGACCACCACACCCATGATGCCGGTGGCGACGATCTGCCAGTGAAAGTTCAGCGGAAAGAGCCGCACCAGATGGAGCGACAAACGATAAAATAGCCCGCAGCCAGTGATCGCCGCGCCGAGCCCTAAGACGCCGAGGGTCATAAACCAAGTCGTGCTGGCGAAGCCGCCCATTACGGTCGGCGCCGACTCCAGTTTGGTTATGATGACAGCCATGGCGAACACCAGCGCGACGCCGTAATCCGGCAAGGTGCGAAACACCCAAAAGATCAGGGTTAACGAGATCAGACCCAGGAGCTTGGTGCCGGAGGGCTCCAAGCCGATGTCCGGTGTGCCAAACCATAGATAGCCGCCGACACCGAGACCCAACAGCGCGCCGAACCATTTGCTCAAGGGCGCTGACTGTAATGCTGCGGCGGACAATTGCCAGCGGCGCGGCGCGTCATCGCCGGTGCGCTCGCCGTTAAACGACACCGGCTCGGGTGCCACATTGGCATAGTGTTCCGGTAGCGTCATGTCGCGCTCGATCAAGCTGAGCGCGCTGCGCAGTTGGCCGATGGCCTGGCCATATTCTTTGCGTCGCGCCAAGGTGTCGGCGATGCGGCGGTAACTGGCAACGGCTTCGCCGGCGGCGGCGCGCTGGGCTAAGATTTCTTGATAGGCGCGAAAGGCGCCGGGTAGATCGCCCAGATGGATCAAGAGATCGCTCTTCAAATTGACCAGGGCGGTGTCGGCGATGAAGTACTCGCGCGGGATGCGCTCCAAAATGTTTCTGACCGATTGCGCCGCCGCAGTCAGCGCTTCTTTACTCTGGGCTTTGACAAGCCTGATGACTTCGGGCCAGTCCGGCACTTGGGCGGCGTGATGGATCGCCTGCTGCCAGTCGCCAATGGCGGCGTAGCGTTTGGCAAAATTGCCGTGGAGTCGCTGCTTGGTTTCGCCGCCATCGATGGCGAGCAGTTTCTCGTGCAAAAAATCTTTGAAGAAACTGTGAAACTCGATGCGGTCATTGCCGAGATGGCGCACCAAGGGTGACTGGCTCTTGCTCAAGTCGGCGAGCACACGCGCGATCGACTTCGATTGAAACAGATGTTCGACGGTGGCGCCGTCCATGGCGTGCAACAGAGATGCATGGCGGAAGAATTCTTGCTGGCGCGGCGAGCGGCCGGCGTAGAACTCTTCGGCGAGCGAGTTAAACGCTTCGCGCCCGGTGGAGTACTGCCGGTCGACGTAGGCTAAGCGCTTGCTGAGGGTGGCGCAGAGCTGCAACAGCCAACTGGGATATTTGGCGATTAATTCGTCCCAGTCCTGCCGGCTCAAACGCCACAGGATGGAATCTTTGACCGTGACGATGGTCGCCGAGCGCGGCTCGCCCGAGAACAGAGCCATCTCGCCGAAGCAGTCTTGGGGCCCCAAAATCGCCACGATCTCGGAGTTGCCGGCGCCGCTGTCGACGACCACTTGCACGGCGCCCGACTGAATCAAATAAAAGGCGTCGCCCTGATCGCCCTGACGAACTATCGTCTCGCCAGCGGCGAGGTTGAGCTCTTCCATCTTGCCCAAGACCTTGGCGACATCCTCGCGCGTCAGGCCGGAAAAGATCGAAATGCCACGTATGGTGTCGGCCAGTGGTTCCATGGTGGTTCGGCTCAGCGGATGACCTTGTCGGCACGCTTCAAGACCGCCGGCGGCAATTGCAAGCCCATGAAGTTTGCCGTCCGGTAGTTGATGACGAACTCGAACTTTTCGGCCCGTTCGATGGCCGGCAGCGCGCTCTTGGGATTTTTCAAGATGCGCCCGATCATAGCCCCGGCGCGCCGCCCCATGTCAAGGTAGCTCGGACCATAGGCCGCAGTGGCGCCTAGGATCGCCCAGGATTCTTCGTTGAACATGCTCGGCAATTTCTTCTGCCGAGCAGTCTTGAAGATGAACTCCGCTTCGCCTTCGACCAGGTCGTCGGGTACGTGAAATAGCGCCACGCCCGGCGCGGTGCGCAAGCTGCTGAGAGTCGTCTTCAGTTCGTCGGCGGACTTGACGCCATGTTCGATCACCGGCAGACCAAGTTTTTTTGCCGCAGCCTGGGCAATTGCGAAGTTGTCACGGGAAAAATTATTGTTACTATCGAAAAAGATATGCACTTCGCGCAGCTCGGGAATCAGTTCTTTCAATAACGCTAAACGTTTCTCGGTCTTCTCGACAGCGAAGCCGGCGATGCCGGTTATGTTGCGCGGCGGCTCGCCCATACTTTTTGCCATGCCGGCGGCGACCGGGTCGCCGGGATGGACAAATACGATGGGAATGTCAGTGCTGGCGCCGGCCGCCGCCATGGTCGCGCGGGTGCCGGTGGTAAAAATGATCTCGACTTTGCGCGCTATTAGTTCGTCGGCGGCAGGACGCAAGGCGCCGCGGTCGCCTTTGGCGTTGCGGGTCTCGACAATTAGATTTTTGCGCTCGATGAAACCTAATCGCTTGAGTTCTTCGTTCAATCCTTTGACGGACTGGGACTGAGCCCGGCCGAGCTCCGGCAACAGCACGCCGATGCGTGCTTTTGTCTGGGCTTGGGCCGGTGCGACCGTGGTGAGGATAAGCAGAAGGGCAAATGCATGCAGTGCGCCTGCCCTGCGTGATGTCAGCTTGGCGATCACAGCAGCTTCAACTCCAATCCTTGAGAAGCGACGATCGAGCCAGGGAACAATTTTTTACCGAGCCGGGCGATGCGTCGCATCGCCGAATCGTCGTGCTGCGGTTCATGATGAAACAGCACGAGCTGTTTGACTCGCGCCTTGGCGGCGACTTCGGCGGCCATTTCGATGGTGCTATGGCCCCAACCCTTTTTCGACTTGGTCCGGGAATAATACTCGCCGTGCAAATACTGCGCGTCATGAATCAGCATGTCGGCGCCATCGGCAAACGCGATGACGTCGGTATAGCCGCCCGGCCGCTGTTCGACGTCGGTCGCGTAGACAAGAGTCTTGCCGCGGTATTCGATGCGGTAAAGCATCACGCCCTCACGCGGATGGGCTTGGCTCTGATGGGTGGTGATCGACAATTCGCCATTCGGGTTCTGGCGCGCTGGTGGATGCTTACGTACCGTTAGCCGCTTGCCCGGCGCGCCAAATCGCAGTGTCTCGCCGCCGCCAAGTGAGTGAACTTCGATCTTACCCTTGAGATCATCGAAGGTGACCGGAAAAAGATTGCTGTGGGTCAACTGCTGCAAGGTTTGCTGCAAGGCACCGTTCGACCGGCCCGGACCGTAAATAAACGACCGGGCGCCTGCGGTCAGTAGCGGTTCAAAAAAATACAGCCCCAGCAAGTGATCGATATGCGTATGGCTCAAAAATACGTAACTCGTGGGATGGCTCGCGGCACGCCGGCAAATCGCTTTGCCGAGGGGAATGATGCCAGTGCCGGCGTCGAAGATGAGTCGCTGGCCGGCGACGCTGATTTCAACGCAAGAGGTGTCGCCGCCGATCTCGCTGGTGCTTTGGCCGGTGGTGGGATAGCTGCCGCGCACGCCCCAAAAGCGCACGCGGAAATCGTTAGGTCCAGGTATCATCGCCGCCATGTAAAGCAGATTTGCCGGGAAAATAAAAGAATAAACCACTTTAAGCGCCGCCGGTCGCTTTCACATACAGTTGCGGCGTCGACAGTGAGGCCCCGCCGTGAACCCAACCTGACTCCCAAGAATTTGCCAAACCCCAAGTGAACCGTTAATTTTGCTGGTTGGATTCTCCCGATAATTCTGAATATATAAAGCGCGACCGAGGGCTTGGCGAATTGCCTGACGGAGGATATAGGGGGCGATTATTAGGTAAGCCAAACCATCCGTAAGCCGACCGAAGTCACGCGCGAATATCTGCTCAACGGCTTGGCGTTCGATCCAGCGGCGTATAAGACGTATTGTAGGTTTTCGGCTAAGAAGCGGATTGCGGCAAAGGGCGGGGAGGACACTGTAGAGAATCGGGATCTGTTAGGGCGGGTTTGAGCCTCCTCCTTTCATCTTGAGCATCAATCCATAAATCGATAAAGGAGAAAACATGACTGTCGAAAAGGAATTTTTCAATGTAAAGTACAAAGAAGGTTCGCTCGATCCGAAAACCGCGCAGCTGGTGTTTTTCGCCGTTTGCATCGCGATCGGTCACGAGGACGGCGCCAAGCTACATCTGGCCAAGGCGCGCGAGTGCGGCGCAACCGAAGATGAGATCACCGAAGCGGTGGTTTACGCCATGCGTCCGGCGGCAGCCAAGGTGCGCAACCTCGCCAAAGCGGTAACCGCTAAATAGTTGTTCCAATGGTTCCAGCAGTTCCAAACGTTCCAACGAAACGAGTGAATCACAAATGAGTCAGTGGACGATCGACGTTAACGAGGAGAATTTTGAAGCGGCGGTGCTAGAGCGCTCCAGCGAGGTGCCGGTGTTGGTCGACTTCTGGGCCGAGTGGTGCGGGCCGTGCAAAGCGCTCGGGCCGGTGTTGGAAAAGTTGGCCGACGAATACGCCGGCGGCTTTGTGCTCGCCAAACTCAATGTCGATGAAAACCCCAACTTGGCGGGCATGTTCGGCATCCAAGGCATTCCCGCAGTGAAATTATTTCGCGATGGCGATTTGGCCTCCGAGTTTACCGGAGCCTTGCCGGAACCGATGCTGCGCGAGTTTCTCACCAAGTTTTTGCCGACGGCGAGCGATAAAGAAGCTCAGGCGGCCATGGTCCTTGAGGCCGAGGGAAAATTGCTTGAAGCCAAAGCCGCCTATGAAGCGATCTTGGCCGCTGACCCCAATCACGGCCAGGCGTTGTTGGGCATGGCCCGCGCGGCGATGAACGGCGGCGATAACGCCGCGGCGTTTGAGTATCTCGATCGAATATCGATCGTCGCCGATGAGCGCAAGGAAGCCGACCGCTTGGTTGCCCGGCTCAATCTGCAGGCCGGCGGTGCGCAAAGCGAGGCGGCGTTGCGAGAGAAGGTCGCTGCCGACCCGAAGAATATCGCAGCGCGCTTTGAATTGGCCCAGGCGCTGGCCGGCGTGGAAAAGTACGATGACGCGCTCAAGGAATTTCTCGAAGTCGTCAAGGCCGACCGTAAGTTCAACGACGACGGCGCGCGCAAGGCGATGATCCAAATCTTCGAAGTGCTGGGCTCGGACGATCCGCTGATCGACAAGTATCGGTCGGAGCTGGCCGCGGTGTTGTTTCGCTAGAGTTTATGGTTCCTGCAAGATAACAGGCGAAGAGCGATCGCCGGTCGCCCCATCTTTTCGCTCAGGACCGCATGGAGATCATCGAGGAGGCCCCATGAGCATGATCACCCTGGACCAAGCTAATCGCATCATCGAAGCGATCTTCACCCGCGGCCGTGAGCTGGCTTGCCGGCCGATGAGTGTGATTGTCGTCGAGCCGGGCGCCAAGGTAAAAGCTTTTCAGAAAGAAGATGACTCGGCGATGATGCGCTTTGAAATGGCTTACGGCAAGGCTTACGCCGCGCTCGCACTTGGCCGTTCCTCCTCGCTCGTGCGCATGCGCACGGAAGAGCGGCCGCTGTTTATGCAATATCTCATCCGGGTCTCGGAGGATCAGATTTTTCCCGAAGGCGGCGGCATGTTGATCCGTGACAAGGCCGGCGATGTGATCGGCGCTGTCGGTGTCACCGGCGACACGCAAGAACGGGACGAGGAACTCGCCGCCCATGGCATTCGCGCCGCGGGATTGCTGACCGATGAGGATTGCGCCGGTCTTGGGACTAAGGTGCGGTTGAAGAATTGAAATAGGCGTGAGGCTTTAGGCACGCGGCATGAGTTAAGAATTTCGCCTCCAGATCTCTTACTCTTGCCGGTCGCCTCACGCCTCAAGCCTAGTTAAGCGATCCACTCCGACACCGGCGCTTTGGCTTCTTGCAACGGCTGGCAGACGATGTCTACCAAGCTCGGCCCGCCGTGCGCCAACGCTCCCTTTAACACCTTGGCTAATTCGCTCGGGTCGGTTACGCGCCAACTCTTTACGCCGAACGCCGAAGCTACCGCGGCGTGATCGGTGACAGCGAAATCCACGGAAAAATATCGTTGGCCATAGCCTGAACGCTGGCCGGCTTTGATCCAACCGTAGCTGGCGTTGGCGATCACGATAAACGTAACCGGCAGCCGATAACGCACGGCGGTTTCCAGTTCGCCGCAGGTAAAGCCGAAGCTGCCGTCGCCCATCACCGCGACGCATTTGGCTTTCGGTTGCGCGAAGTGCGCGCCCATGGCGGCCGCCATCGAGTAACCCAGCGCACCGTGGGCGCGGTTGGAAATGAATTTTCTGCCGTTGCCGCGCACCGGATAGTAGGCGGAAAGATATGGGCAAGGCGTGCCGGCGTCGGCAACCACGATTGCGTCCGGGTCGAGCGCTCGCGTCAACTCGGCGACCACGCGCTCGGGTTTGATCGGCGTTTCATTGGACTCCGCCAGCGCTTGGAATTTGGCGAATTTCATTTCCTTCGCTGCGTCCACATGGGATGCGTCGAGGGGGCGGCGACTGGCCGCCAACGCGTCATTCAACATTTTCAGCCCGCGGTTGGCGTCGCCCACCAGCGCCGCGTCCGCCGGATAATTCGTGCCAGGAACCGCGGGATCGACGTCGAGATGAATTATTTTGCCACTTCCCTTTGCTGGATGGTGCCAACGTTCGGTGGTCACTGAGCCGGCGCGGCAGCCGATGAAAAAAATCAGATCGGCTTGATCGACAATCGCCCGCGTCTCCAACGTGCCGCCGTTGGAGCCGACTACGCCGACGGCGAGCATATGTTGTTCGTCAATGGAACATTTGCCGCTGATGGTTGTCGCCACCGACGCCGAGAGCCGTTCGGCGAGTTGGACGAGCTCGGCCTCGGCATGCGAGATCACAACTCCGCCGCCGCAGATAATTACCGGACTGCGCGCTTGCATAAGTAAGCGCGCCGCCGCTGCCACTGCATCAGCAGTAGGCGCGCTGCGCTCCGCCGGACAACTGCCGAAGCTTGGATCACCGTAAATTTCCGCACGCGCCACTATATCGTTCTGCACATCGAAGGGCAGCGCGATATGCGCCGCGCCGGGACGGCCCGAAGTGATTTGTCTGAATGCTTCGCGAAAAGCCTCGGGCAGATCTTGGGCGCGATCGAGCACGGTGTTCCATTTGGTCACCGGCCGCATGAGCGCGCGTTGATCCAATTCGGTTAGCGTGTAGTGGCCGCGCGCGCCGACCGAGATGTCGCTATTGATGCACAAGAGCGGCACCGAAGATTCGTTGGCTTCAGAGACACCCGGGATGATGTAAGTGACACCGCCGCCGCTCGGCCCCTCGCAGACGCCGACCTTGCCCGACACACGGGCGTAACCGTCCGCCATGTAGGCGGCTGAGCGTTCGTCGCGGGCAAGAATATGGGTCATGCCGTGCGGCACACGCGCCAAGGCGTCGTAAAACGGCAAGCTGGTATCGCCGCACAGGCCGAAAATAATTTCGACGCCGTGCAGCCTGAGCATTTCCACCGCGGCTTCGGCGCCGGTCATTGAATCTGTTGTCATCGCTGCGCTCAGCGTAACAGGGTCGCGGAGGCGTGACAACGCTTGTACTGCCGCTTGGCTATGAGATTGTGGTAAAGATATTAATGAATCGAATTGGCAATTACTGTTTGACGAAAATCTCCCCTTGCCCCTCTTTTTCAAAGAGGGGAACCGATGTCGGGATCTCTATCCCCGTTTTGTAAAGGGGGGAACAAGGGGGATTTATCTGAGACGCCAATCGACTGTCGTAGTGAACCGTACCTTGGAAAAGCGCATCATGGCGAACGTAACGTCAGAACAAGAAATCCAGAAACTGGCACGGGCGCTGTATCAGAAGGCGGCGCGGCAGAAGCCGGCGCTGTTTGACGCGCAAGATTTGTTGGGCCGGATGATCGACTGGTCGTTGGACGATGAGTCGCTGCGGGTGGCGCTGTTCCGTTTCGTCGATGTCCTGCCGAGCCTGGAATCTTCCTCGGAGATTGGCCGCCACCTCGAAGAATACTTTGCCCGGGTCGATCATGCGCTGAGCGGCCTGGCGATTCTTGCGCAGGCATTGCACGCGGGGACTCTGGTCGCGCCGATTGTCCGGCGCAACGTTATCAAGCTGGCGCGCCGCTTTATCGCCGAGGAGAGCGGCAACCATTTGCCTTCGGTTCTTTCGAGCCTGCGCCAGGAGCCGGCGGTCTTTACCATCGATGTCGTCGGCGAGGCGACGTTGAGCGATGGCGAAGCGGCGGCGATGCAGCTGCGCTATCTCGATCTCATGCGCCGGCTCGCCGCGGCGAGCGCCAAGTGGCCGGATTGTCCACAAATCGACGACTCGCCCAAGGGCAAAATCCCCCGGGTCAATTTATCGGTAAAGCTTTCGTCCCTATGCGCGCGCTTCGATCCATTGGATCCCAACACCGAAGCGGTCGTGCGCCAGCGGTTGCGCGAGCTACTGCGCCAAGCGGTGCAATTGGGAGCGGCGGTGACCGTCGACATGGAGCAGAACGGCTTTCGCGAACTGACCCTGGAGATTTTTCGCGGCGTTCTGACAGAGGACGAGTTCCGCGATCAGCCCGACGCGGCGATCGCATTGCAAGCTTACCTGAAAGATTCGGCGCAGGATGTCAGCGCATTGATCCGCTGGGCGCGCGGCCAGCGCCGCCGCGTCGGCGTGCGCCTGGTCAAGGGGGCGTACTGGGATAGCGAGATCGCTTGGGCCAAACAAAAGAGCTGGCCGATCCCGGTCTTCCTGGACAAAGCCGCCACCGATGCGAACTACGAGCGGCTGAGCCGCATGCTGCTCGAAGCCCATGATGTCATCGATGCCGCCTTCGGCAGCCACAATCTGCGCAGCCTGGCCCATGCCATCGTCGCAGCCAAGGAGATCGGCGTGCCCGTCAAAGGCTACGAGATGCAGATGCTCTACGGCATGGCCGAGCCGGTGCGCCAAGCGATCATTCAAAACGGCCAGCGCGTGCGGGTTTATTTGCCTGTTGGCGAACTGCTGCCCGGCATCTCTTATCTGATCCGGCGCTTGATGGAGAATACGTCTAATACTTCCTTCCTGCGCCAGACCTACGCCGAGAAAAAGGCGGTCGAGAGTTTGACCAAAGCGCCGGCATCGGCGATTTCCGCTGTTCAAGCCGATGACGAAGCGGGTGGTCGGCAACGGTTTCGCAATCAAGCGCTGATCGATTTTTCACGGCTAGATAATCGGCAACGCTTTGCCGCGACTCTCCAGGAAGTCCGCGGCGAATGGCAGAGGCAACGGCGCCGCAGTAGCAGCGGTAGCTGGCTTGAGTCGGTAAATCCGGCGAACCCCGGCGAGGTGGTCGGCCGGGTGCGGCCGGCAAGCATCGCCGAGACCGAAAAAGCGATCGATAAGGCGGCGCTCTTTTTCCCCGAGTGGCGCGCCACTCCGGCCGCCGAACGGGCGGAGATTCTATTCAAAGCCGCCGAGATCATGCGCCAACGGCGCTGGCAACTGGCGGCGACTGAGCTGTTCGAAGTCGGCAAGGGTTGGCGCGAAGCGGATGCCGATGTTTGCGAGGCGATCGACTATCTCGATTACTATGCGCACGAAATGTTGCGGCTCGCCCCGGCGCGCGAAACCCAGCAGTTGCCGAGCGAGGCCAATACATATTTTTATGAGCCGCGCGGTCTGGCCGCGGTCATTGCGCCGTGGAACTTTCCCCTGGCGATTCTCACCGGCATGACCGCGGCGGCGCTGGCGACCGGCAATTGTGTGCTCATGAAGCCGGCCGAGCAGGCGCCGATCATGGGCGCGCAGCTGCTCAATATTCTTCAATCGGCGGGATTGCCGGACGGCGCCTGTCAATTGCTTCAAGGCGGCGGTAACATCGGCGCCCATTTTGTCCGCTCGCCCAAGATTCACTTGATCGCCTTCACCGGTTCGCGCCAGGTCGGCCTGGAAATCCTCCGCGAAGCCTACACCCATCGGGCCGGGCAAACCCATGTGAAGCGGGTGGTCTGCGAGATGGGCGGCAAGAATGGCGTGATCGTCGACAACGATGCCGATCTCGACGAAGCGGTGGTGCATGTCATCGATTCCGCCTTCGGTTACCAAGGGCAGAAGTGTTCGGCGGCTTCGCGGGTTATTCTACTGAGCGAAGTGCATGATCGATTTCTGCGCCGGCTGGTCGACGCTGTGGGCAGCCTCAAGATCGGCCCACCGGAAGATCCTGGCAACGCCATCGGCCCAGTGATCGATGCGGAAGCTCGCGAGCGGATCGCCGAATATATTCAGTTCGGCAAGCGGCAAGCCAAGTGCGTGCTCGAAATGACTGCGCCGGCGGGCGGATTTTTTATCGGGCCGACGATTTTTCGCGACGTCGATCCGAAGAGCCGGCTGGCGCGGGAAGAAATCTTCGGGCCGGTGTTGTCGGTGCTCAAAGCCGAGGACTTCAATCACGCCTTGGCGATCGCTAATGATTCGGAATTCGCCTTGACCGGCGGCATCTTTTCGCGCTCGCCGGCGCATATCGAACAAGCGCGCAAGGATTTTCGCGTCGGCAATCTTTATATCAATCGCGGCATCACCGGCGCCGTTGTCGAGCGCCAGCCCTTCGGTGGTTTGAAACTGTCCGGCATAGGTTCCAAGGCGGGCGGGCCGGATTATCTCTTGCAGTTTGTCGAACCGCGGACAGTATCGGAAAACACTTCGCGCCACGGATTCGTGCCGGAGCGGCGGAAGAAATGAACGCGTTCAAAACGTTCAAGCCGTTCAAATGGTTCAAATCGTTCGAATGCAGGTCGCTGACGCGGGCGAGAAAACCGGATTAGTGAATTCTATTTACACCCCGCCTTGGTGGCTGCCGGGCGGCAATTTGCAGACAATTTATGCGCGCTCACTGGCGCGGAACTACAAGGTGGGGTATGAGCGCCAGCGCTGGGAGACGCCCGACGGCGATTTCATCGATCTCGACTGGGTGAATCGCCAGGGAGGCGCGGCGAAGCTGCTTGTGATGTTTCACGGCCTCGAAGGTTGCTCGCGTAGTCACTATGCGCTGAGCTTGATGACAGTGGCGCAGCAAATCGGTTGGCGCGGCGTGGTACCGCACTTTCGCGGTTGCAGCGGCGAGATTAATCGGCTGGCGCGCGCCTATCATTCCGGTGATGCCGCCGAGATCGACTGGATCCTGCGCCGGCTAAAGAGTGACAATCCCGACTGCGAAATCAATGTCGCCGGCGCATCGTTGGGCGGCAACATGCTGCTTAAATGGCTCGGCGAGCAGGGCGCCGCGGCGGTACCGGTGGTGAACCGAGCGATGGCGGTGTCGGCGCCGGTGGATTTGCACGCTGCCGCGGCGGTGTTGGACTTCGGCTACCGGAGAGCGATTTACACGAACCGTTTCCTGCGCTCGCTACGGGAAAAAGTGCTGGCCAAGATTTCAACACATGGGCTGAATATCGACAGCGCTGCCGTGCGTAGCTGTTCGACGTTTCGTCAGATCGACGACCTTTACACCGCGCCGATCCATGGCTTCAAAGACGCCGACGATTACTGGACACGCGCGAGCAGCAAACCGTTGCTAAAGCATATTCGTGTGCCGACACTGCTACTCAACGCGCAAAACGATCCGTTCCTGCCAGCCGGCGCGCTCCCGACACGGGAAGAAGTTTCCGATTCCGTGACTTTGGAGTTCCCAAATTCTGGCGGTCATGTCGGTTTCGTTCGAGGAGCATTTCCGGGATCGCTCAGTTGGCTGCCGCAGCGAATCGCCGAGTTTTTCGCCGCTTCGGGTTAGGGTTAAGTTGTCTCACGGCGTCAGCACTTCATTCACCGACGAAAATGTCGCGCCGGGCTGGGGGCCGCCGGAGATGACGTAGATGGAGTTGCCGATGACGGCGGCGCCTAACCCGTGGCGGGCGGTGGGCATGGGGGCCCAAGCTTGCCATTTATTTTTGGCGGGATCGTAGGATTCGACATTGGCGTGGGTCTGGCGGCCGTATTCGCCGCCGAAGACGAAGATCCGCCCGCCGAGCACAGCGCCAACGATACCGCTGCGCACGGTTGGGATCGATGGCCGTGTGCGCCAGCGGTTGTTGGCTGGGTCATATTCTTCGTTATCACCGACGCTGCGATCATGATTGCCGTTGACGCGGCCGGCGATGGCGTACAGTTTGCCTTCGACGACGCCAATGGCGTGATGATCGCGCGGCGTGATCATGCGCGCGTGCTTGCTGCTCCAGAAGTCTTGAACCGGATCGTAGGACTCGTTGGCTGGTGTATTGCGGCCATTCGTCGTTACTCCACCGACCGCATAGATCTTGCCGGAGATGACGCCGACAGCGAGCGCTCCACGCGGGGTCGGCATTGCTTTCTTCGTCGTCCACTGATCCTTGACGGGATCGTATTCGTAAACGGTATCCACCGGACCGACGCCGGAAATATAGCCGCCGATGACATAGATCTTGCCGTTGAGGGCGGCGGCGCCAATATGATGCAGCGGTTTTGGCAATGGCGCACGGCTGCGCCAACTATCGGTTGCCGGGTCGTACTCCTCGACCAGATTGCCGTTTTTCACGTAACCGCCCATGACGTATATCCTGCCGCCGATCTCCGCTGCGCCGACTTCGCTGCGAGCCGACGGCATGGGCGCGCGCGTTGTCCACTTACCAGGTAGTTGCGCGAATGCGTCGTGGGGGGGGGTGAATACGGCTAAGAGGCACGGAAATATCACCGCAGAGGCGCGGAGGAGAATTAAAATTACGAATTCTCTGCGTTCTCTGCGTCTGTGTGGTGAATAAGTCTTCAAGGGTAATTCCGAAGCGCCGTTAAGAGTTTGAGATCGCAGCGTGGTCGGTTCGCGTAGGGTTATGCGGGGTAGGGATTGTCCAGGGCGTGCTGTTCCATGAGCGCCTGAAGGTCGACCATGGTGAAGGCGCAGTACTTTGGATCATAGCCTAATTTCTTAGCCGTCTTACCCTGCTCAAGAATGCGCTGAAGGATCATGCGATTGAGTGGCCCATGGCCCATATGGTCTTCATGCTGGACCAGGTCGGCTTCGGCGTGGGCATTGAAATAAATCGCTTGGCGTTGGCTCAAGCCGTAATGGCCGACCAGCGCCTGGCTCCATTGCTGCGACCAATGGCCGAGGGTCTCTTCGTAAACATGGGCGCCCCAGAGTTCGATGATCGAACCGTCTTGAAACACTCGTCGACAGTAGTCGCTGATGGCGCGTCCCGGCGCCGAGGCCGGTTGTTCGAAGAGTTCTTCTTTGCTTAACCCCAAAGCGTTGGCCGTTTCCAGCAAGATCAAAATATGGCCTGGCGGTTTCGGCGAAATCAGTTCTTCGGCGACTTTGTCGCAGAGCGGCGCCAGCAAATCGAAATTCTCCACGAAGAAAGGCAAATGGACATAATAGGATACCGCATTGAGAGCGACCACCTCGATGGAGAATAACCCCCAGTCTTTGAAAAAGCGCCGCAGGCAGGGTAACGGCAACGTGCCGTCACGCAGGCGGGTCATGAACTCGCCGTGGTGAATGCGCTTTTGCCAGTGGCGGTAGACTTGCTCGTAAAGATCATCAACGAAGATTTTTGCTTGGCCGGAGTCCATTAAAGTCTTTGATTATGAGCGCTTAGGCCGGTTAACCAGCTTTCACCGAGGTCTAATTTCCTGTATTGTTAAAACCTAAATGATTGGCGGAGTCAATCGTTGGGACGAGATCCGGCGGAGGAATCATGGAAGCACTGAAGCCCGATGAATTTTTGCAGCAACTAGTCGCCACGCGCGAAGCTTTTTGGGAGAAGATGAATGCTGAACGCAAGAGCTACGGCGCAGAGAAGCCGTTGACGCCGGCGATCGTGCTGCGCCGTTTGCAATTTGGTGTTGTCATGGAGCGCAAAGCCGCCGAAGTGACCGCGCCATGGGTGAGCAAGATCCCCGACCTCGACCTCCAACAGCCGATGTCCGAATATGTCGTCAACGAGTTGAAACATACCTCGATCCTGCGCAAGCGCATTAGCGATCTCAACGGCGACCCTGACGGGTTGTGGAACAGTCCTCTGGCCGAGTTAAAAGAGCTGTGGGATTTTCATGCCGGCTTGGGTTCCTTGTGCGAGCTGATCGCCAGCGTGCAGTTCGGCCACGAAGAGTTTTTCCCGCGAACCTCAAAGTCGTTTATCGAGCGGGTCGGCGCCATCGATCCGACCACCGCGGCAATCTACCGCGACGTGTTGCTCGCCGAAGAAGAAGGCCATGAATGGATCGCCCCGGAAATTCTAAAACGTTACGCCACCGAAGCCGAGACACAGCAGAAATGCTTGGCGGCTTTGAACACCGGATGTGAACTGTTTGGCCGGGCGATTCAGAGCTTCAATCGGACCATGCCAGCATGAGAATGGGGTTATTTGGACGCAGAGTGAGGGTTAAAGAACGCCAAGGGAATCTCCAGATCGCTTAGAAACAGCAGATTAGACAAGCATCCTCAGTGTTTGTGCTCGATCTTCTTACCATACGTAACCTCGCCTTTATCGACCCGTAGAGAAAAGCCGCAGTCGGGGTTGGTGCAAGCCCAGGCTTTGTACATCACCGAGGCGCCGTCTTGGCCATAGTCTGAGAGCGGGATGAGCACGCCGTTATTGCATTTCTGACATTTCGGAAAATCCATCACCACTCCTCCTTGCATCACCTCGACAGGGTTTCAGCTCGATCAAGTGAGAAAATTTTATAGTATTGGAAGAGGGTAAATCAAGCTAGGTTCTTGAGCGGGCAAAAACACAGGAATTCGAGCTTTGTTCGCGTAGGACATAAAAAAAAGGGGCAATCGACATCGTCGATTCCCCCTAGCGAATCGAAAGAGAGCGCGATTCGTTGGCTTTCTTCTCCATCGCAGGTCCTGCTGGAACAGCTACAGACTGTAAAAATGGCGCGCGTTGTCCTCTAAAAGTTTCTTGCGCACCGAGACGGCGATATCGCCGCGATCCTTGAGCACCGTCGCCGTGCCTTCGCTGCGGTCGGCGTGGGGATAGTCGGAAGAAAACATGAAGAGATCCTCGCCGACTTCGCTCACGATCTTCGGCAGGGTCGCCTCGTTGCCTTCGCAGCCGAAGAAAATCCTGCCGCTCTTGAGATAGTCGCTGGGCGGATGGCTGAGCAGATCCTTGGCGCCGTAGCGCGGATTTTCAAAGTGGTCGTCCATGCGCTCGACATGGGCCGGCACCCAGCTGATACCGCCCTCTAAGAAGGCGAACTTGAGGTTCTGGAAACGATCCAACAGGCCGGAGCAGAGCACACTGGTGAGGCCCGCCATGATCGGAAAGATGCCGGCAAGCACGCGGTTGGGGAAGTGGTGCTCGAACAGTTTGTCGACGAATGGGAACTGCAAACTAAAGTGCACTGCGATCGGCATTCTCACCCGGTCGCATTCGGCGAAGAAGACGTCATGCTCGGGATGATCCAAGCGTCTGGCGCCGGCGGTGCCGTTGATCATAACCGCTTTGACACCCATGTCGTTGAGCCGGGTGATCTCTTTGGCCGCCCCCTCCGGATCGAGCAAGGTCACGACGCCGACCGCCTTCAAGCGATCCGGCGCTTGGTTGCATGCTTCGTTGAGCCAGGTGTTGTAAGCGCGGCAGATGCCGTTGCCCAAAACACCGTCGGGCCAGGAGTTGGCATGGAGCAGAAAACTCGGGTAGATGAACTGCAAGTCGATCTTTTCACGGTCGAGATCGACCAATCGTTCTTTCAAATTGGTCAGGGTCTGGCTTCCCGGCGAAGCGCGCCGCGCCGATTGCAGCGCTTTTCCTGGAGGGGCGGCGGTTCCCGGTGCACCGGCGCCTTTGATGGTCGGTCGTTTGTAAGAGGTCTGGCCGTCGACCACCCAGAAGTTATGGCCTTGCTCGTCGCCCAGCAGGCGCGGCCGGTAATTGCGCAGAGCCGGTTCCATGTATTTGTCGAAGATTTCTTCGGTCTCGAAAAAATGTCCGTCGCTATCGATAATCATGACCTCGGCGTCTCCTCACGTAAAATTCAAATCTAACTCATAGTGACTGCACAAGCCCTTTGCAACTGGCTGCTGTACTGACTACTTGGACCGTTTGGATACCGCGTCGGGATCAAGACCCGTGGGGCAGGGATAGGCTTTGATGCTGTGTTTAATATGGTTGCGCGCCATTAGTTCCGCGTAGCTCACGCCGACCGCTTTAGTATTGATCACCGGCACGCCGAGATGGGGTTCCAACTCTTCCGGGGTGACCACGTAGGGATAAATCTTGCCGCCCAGGGGAATAATCGCCTGGGCGCCTTGGGCGACCAGCTCTTTGCCGACCGCCAGAGTGCGCTCGATGACGACATCATGATAGCCCGACAGATCGCCGGTGTCATAGAGGCCGACGGTGCGGATACCGCTGACGAACTGGGTCATGCCATAGGTTTGCACCATGCGCATGGTGTGCGGCATATGGGTTTCCAACGGCACGATCAGGCCGAAACGGTCGCAGATGCTGGCGGCGAAGTGTAATGACGCGCGCAACAGGCCGATCACCGGGATGCGCACCGCCAAGCGGCTCGCTTCGACGCCGGGATCGAAGGTGTTGCTCTGGATCACCGCGTCGAAGCCTTGATGCTCGGCTTCGATGGCTTTTTTCACCAGCGCCGGAGTTTCCAAAATATGATGCAGGCCGGAGAGAGCTTTGCGCTCTTCGAGCAAGCTCAACACGGCGCCGCCGCCAAGATCTTCCGGATAGGCGAGCTCGAAGGTGGTATCCGGTGAAGCATAACTCTTGAGCAGCTTAGCGATATGGACTTCGAGCTCGGCGGAATGCCGTTGAGCAGAATGGTTTAAAAACATGAAACGCATGGTTTTCTCCTTTGCTGATTAAGAATGGCTCGTTATTAGGTTAGCCGCCAAAAATCCCGCGCATTTGTTTGGCGTACTCGTCGAGTCTTTCCGCCAGCGCCGGCTCGACCGGGACGATCTTCAACGCTTTGAGCATCGCCGCCTGCTCGTTGGCAAGGTCGCTGCGGGCGATATGGCGGCCGGGGGTCTGCATAAGCTTCTGTCCTTCGCGCGATAACACAAATTCCAAAAACAATTTCGCGGCGTTCGGATGCGGCGCGCCGGTGGCGATCCCCGCGCCGACCATGATCGCCGGCACCGGGCCAAGCGCGGTCCAATCAATCGGCGCGCCGCGTTCTTTCATGCGCTCCACCGACGACGCTGGAATATTGATATCGTAAACGCCTTCACCGGCAACGACTAATTGTGCCAACAGCTCATGGCCTTCGCGCGGGCTCGGCTGTTGCCTGGCCAACTCCCGCATGTATTTGAGGCCGCGCTCTGGCCCAAGGATTTGTAACATGCCGGCGAACCAATCGGCCTTGGTTCCTTCCATCAACAGCTTGCCCTTCCATTTGCTATCGAGCAGATCGGCATAGGATTTCGCTAGTTGCCCCGCTGGTACCAAGCGGGTGTTGTAAGCACTCACGTAGGCGTTGTAATAGACCGTGGTCCAAAATCCTTCTTCCTTAAAATCTTTGGCGTACAAACCATTCGATTGCGGCATGTAACGCGCCAGCACGCCGCTGCGATTGAATATATGCATGCTGAATTCCACAGTCTGAATGATGTCGGCAAAAGTTTTCTTGGCGCGGAATTCAGTCAAGACTCGGGTCAGCAACTTTTCACTGCCGGTGCGCTGCAGTCTGACTTTGATGTACGGATAGCGCTTCTCGAACTCGTTGATAATGGCATTGGCTTCGCCCAGATTCATCGACGCGTAATAGACAAGCTCGCCCTCCCGCTTGGCGGCATCGATCAAACTCTCAGTGGCAGCTGCGTTGACAACTGCGGGCAGTAGCGAGACCCACAACAAAACGAGGACTCCAGTCCTAAACTTGCACATTTTCATCTACTGACCCAATGAATTGATAAAACCGTTATTCTCCAGCTCACGGATAAACCGGTCGTCGACAAATTTCCTGGCGTCGGCACCTCTGGCCTCGGGTAGATCCCTGGCCATGAAATCGAGCAGGGTTTGCAGCGAGGCGACTACCGGGTAGGGCGCCCGCGGCATGCCAGGTTGGGTGAGGTCGTAGGTTTCCTCGGCGATGGTGCGGTCGGCGATGCCGCTGTAGTCGGCCTGGACATCGACGGTAAATTCCCGGTCGGTGCGGTAACGGTGCATGCCTTCGATGTAGGCTTTGACGAATCGCCGGGTGATGTCGGGATTCTTCTCGATGTAATCGCGGCGTCCGGCGATGCCCCCCAAGGCGTAGTTAAGCCCGTAATCGGCGAAATCGATCAAATACTTGCAGCCACGGCGGATGGCGTCGATGCATTCGGGCGGCGTGCCGACGACGACATCGACTTTTCCGCTGAGCAGCGCGTCCATCTCCGCCGCGGCGCCATGATCGATGGTCACTTCTTGCAGGCCCTTGATGCCGGCGGCGGCGAGTTTGGCGATCACGAACTTCACCAGCGCGTCGCCGATGCCGCCGTCGTTAACCGTGCCGATTTTCTTACCAGCCAATTCTTCTCGGCCGTTGATGCCGGGGCGCCCGACTAGAAATTGTTGATTGATACCGCCGGTCAGGAAAACCACATCGGCCTCGCCCTTGAGATTGGCACGCAGCGGCGCCGGCGCCGCCAGGTTACCAAACTGAATTTCGCCCGACATTAAGCCGCGCACCACGCCCTTGGCGCCGCCCATGACCGGCGGGCGGTCGACATCGAGGCCATGCTTGCGGAACAATCCGGCTTTCCAAGTTACCATCATCGGCCCGGCCCCCTGGCCGACCGTGGCGAAGCCCGCTTTGATTTTGATTAACTCTGCCATGGGTAAATTCCTAATCCGCAAATCTCCCTCCACTTCTATCACGACTTTGCCTCGATCCGTCAAGCGCCGAATTATCCACAGTCTTGCATCGATGGAGAACTTTTTTGCTGTCGACATGTCGGAATGGCCATTTCGCGTTGACAGCTTTTAGGCTCGGGCGTATTATCGAATTCCGTGATGCGCTTTCGGGGAAAGCCATTGCGGTTTTTTGTTTTTGGCAACGCCATGCCAACATTAACCATTTATTCGATCGTCATTGCATCCGTGAAATCGTGATTCCATGCGCGTTGTGGCGATTATCCCGGCGCGCTTTGGATCGACCCGTTTACCGGGTAAACCGTTAGCCCGGATCGGCGGCCGGCCGATGATCCAGCATGTTTACCAGAGCGCGGCCAAAGCCAGAGTGTTGGACCGGGTGATCGTGGCTACCGACGACCGGCGCATTGAAGCTGCGGTAAAGAAATTTGGCGGCGAGGTCATGATGACCTCGCCCGATCATGCCAGCGGCACCGATCGTTTGGCGGAGGTGGCGCGCAGGATCAAGGCTGATCTGCTGGTGAATGTTCAGGGCGATTTGCCGTTTATTAGCGATAAAACGATTACTCAGGCGGTGCAACCTTTACGGCGTGACCGCAACATCCCGATGGGCACGGTCTGCACGGCGATTTACGATGAAAGCGAATGGCGCAATCCGAATGTTGTCAAAGTGCTTACCGACAAGGCCCGGCTGGCGTTGTTTTTTACCCGTGCGCCGATTCCGTTTCGACGCAACGATGCCTTCGATCCAAGCGGCAAGAAAATCGCTGGAAGTAGTAGGCGCCGGCTTTGGGGCTATCGGCATCTCGGCTTGTATGTTTATCGGCGGGAATTCTTGTTGAAATTCTCGCGGCTCCGGCCGACAGCGTTGGAACAGATCGAAAGCTTGGAGCAGTTGCGCGCGTTAGAAAACGGTCATCGGATTTACGTGGCCCAGGTGGACGAGCGGTCGGTGGAAGTGGATACTCCCGCGGATCTGCTGCGGGCGGAGAATTACTTGAAGCGGCGGTCAAACTGAGAGGTGGCGATGGCGACGATCAAGACTAAATATATTTTCGTCACGGGCGGCGTGGTGTCATCTTTGGGCAAGGGGCTGGCGGCAGCATCCATCGGCGCGCTTTTGGAAAGCCGCGGGCTCAAAGTGACAATCTTAAAAATGGACCCGTATATCAATGTCGATCCAGGCACCATGAGCCCGTATCAGCATGGCGAGGTGTTCGTCACCGACGATGGCGCTGAGACCGATATGGACCTCGGCCACTACGAACGCTACGTGTCCACTGCCATGGGGCGGAAAAATAACTGCACGACGGGGCAGATTTACGAGACGGTGATTTCCAAGGAGCGGCGCGGCGATTACCTTGGCGGCACGGTTCAAGTGATCCCCCATATCACCGACGAAATCAAACGGCGCATCTTTGCCGCCGCCGAAGGATATGATATCGCCATCGGCGAGGTCGGCGGCACGGTGGGCGATATCGAGGGGTTGCCGTTCTTGGAAGCCGTGCGCCAAGTGGCTTGGGACTTGGGGCGCGAGAATGTGCTGTATATCCACCTGACTCTGGTGCCGTACATCACCGGCGGCGGCGAACTGAAAACCAAACCGACGCAGCACAGCGTCAAAGAGTTGACCGGGTTGGGAATTCAACCGGATATTCTTCTGTGCCGCACCGATCGCATGCTCGACAAGAAAATCAAAAATAAAATCGCCCATTTCTGTAATGTCGCCGAGAATTCCGTGATTACCGCAAAGGATGTCGAATGGATTTATGAAGTGCCGCTGATGTTTCACGACGAAGGGCTCGACGAGCGGATTGTCGAAAAGCTCAATATCTGGACTGGCGCGCCGCACCTGGAGCGTTGGCAGAAGGTTGTCGATGTGCTGAAGAATCCCAAAGACTCGGTGCGCATTGCCGTGGTTGGCAAATACATGAGTCTTAAAGAGTCTTACAAAAGCCTTTTGGAAGCGTTGGTGCATGGCGGCATCGCCAATGGCGTGAGAGTCGATCTAGATTGCATCGAAGCGGAGCAGATCGAGCAAGAAGCCGCGGATATCTTATTGAAAAATGTCGACGGGGTACTTATCCCGGGCGGTTTCGGCGACCGTGGCAGCGAGGGGAAGATTGCCGCGATTCGCTATGCCCGCGAAAATGACATCCCCTTTTTCGGCATTTGCCTGGGCATGCAGATGGCGGTTGTGGAGTTCGCCCGCAACGTTTGCGGCCTGGAGCGGGCCAACTCGACGGAATTCGACCTGCAGACGGCGCATCCGGTGATTCATTTAATGGAAGAGCAGAAAGCCATCGACACCAAAGGTGGCACCATGCGCCTGGGCACGTATCCCTGTGTGCTGCAAAACGAGACGCTCGCCGCCAAGTTGTATGGCCGCGAGAAAATTTCTGAACGGCACCGTCATCGCTACGAGTTCAACAACAACTACCGCGCCGAATTCGGCGCTAAGGGTATGGTGTTGAGTGGCTTGTCGCCGGACAGCACGCTGGTGGAGATCATCGAGCTGCGCGGCCATCCCTGGTTTCTCGGCTGCCAGTTCCATCCCGAGTTCAAATCGCGGCCGATGGACAGCCATCCGCTTTTCCGCGGGTTTGTCGAGGCGGCGCTGCAAAACCGCCGTTCGGTGGCGGATGCGCCGCGCATGAAGATCGTCCGCACCTGATCTAGTCCGTCTGCATCGATGCCTACCAAGCTGATAAAAATTAATAACGTGGCCATCGGCGGCGACGGCCCGCTGGCGGTCATCGCCGGACCTTGTGTAATCGAAAGCAGGGAGTCGGCGTTGCGCCACGCCGCGGCGCTCAAAGATCGTGCCGACCGCGTCGGCGTGCCGTATATTTTCAAATCATCTTACGACAAGGCCAACCGCAGCTCGCTCAACTCCTTCCGCGGACTCGGTCTCGACAAGGGGTTGGCGATTCTGGCCGAGATCAAACAAAAGATCGGCGTGCCGGTGCTCACCGATGTCCACGAAACCGATCAAGTGGCGGCGGTCAAAGAGGTTGTCGATATTCTGCAAATCCCGGCGTTTCTCTGCCGCCAGACGGATTTCGTCGTCGCGGTCGCCCGATCCGGCAGGGTCGTTAACGTCAAGAAGGGCCAGTTTCTCGCGCCCTGGGATATGCGCAACGTCATCGACAAAATTCTTGCCGCTGGCAACGAGCAGATTCTCGTCACCGAGCGCGGCGCGTCATTCGGTTACAATAATCTCGTTTCCGACATGCGCTCACTCGTGGTCATGCGCGAAATGGGCTACCCGGTGGTTTTCGACGCCACGCATAGCTTGCAGTTGCCCGGCGGCTTGGGCAACGCTTCCGGCGGCGAACGCAAGTATATTCCTGCCCTGTCGCGTGCCGGGGTCGCCACCGGGGTTGATGCGCTGTTCATGGAAGTGCATGAAAACCCCGATCAGGCGTTGAGCGATGGGCCTAATTCCTTGGCGCTGGAAAACTTCGAAGCGTTGATTCGCAAGGTCAAAGAGATCGACGCGCTGATCAAAGGCCTTTGATATTGTGAATAAGCAAACCATTCTTAGCCGTGCCGCCAAGGTTTTGCGGACGGAGGCCGAGGGGCTCCTGTCCGTGATTGACCGCTTGGACGAAAACTTCGTCCGCGCCGTCGAGATTATGAAGCACTGCAAAGGCAAGGTGGTCGTCGCCGGCGTCGGCAAGTCGGGTCTGATCTGTGCGAAAATCGCCTCAACTTTGTCAAGCACGGGCACCCCGGCGTTATTCCTGCATTCCGCCGATGCTTTGCATGGCGATCTCGGCATGGTGATGCCGGACGATGTCGTGGTGGCGGTTTCCAACAGCGGTGAGACCGATGAAATATTGAAACTGCTGCCCCATTTCAAACATTATGGCCTCAAGCTAATTGTAATCACCGGCAATCCGGAATCGACACTCGCTAAAGCGGGAGAAGTTGTTCTGGATGTTGGCGTCAAAGAAGAGGCCTGTCCGCTCGGTTTGGCGCCGACCACCAGCACGACGGTTACTTTGGCCATGGGCGATGCCCTCGCGGTGGTTCTGCTTGAGCAGAAGGGCTTCAATGAGGCGGACTTCGCCATGCGCCATCCAGGCGGCATGTTGGGCCGCAAGCTGTTGTTGCGAGTCGAAGACTTGATGTATCGCGGCGAGCGTTTGCCATTGGTTCGGGAGACGACCACTGTAAAGGATGCGCTGTTCGAGATTACCGCAAAGCGCCTGGGCGTCACTGGTGTGATTAACGACAAACAACAGCTCGTCGGGGTTCTCACCGATGGCGATCTGCGCCGCGGGTTGGAGAGTAAGGGACAGATTCTCTCCTTGCCGGCCCGAGAATTAATGACACGCAATCCCAAAACCATCCCCGCTGAAACCTTGGCGAGTGAAGCCGTCGCGGTCATGGAAAAGTTTCCGATCACGTCGTTGTTCGTGCTTGAGCACGAGACCAAGAAACCGGTCGGCATCGTTCATTTGCACGATCTGATCAAAGCCGGTCTTTAGTACGCGCGCCGTGAAGACCCTTCCTGCTTCGGTGCGCAAAAAGGCCGCGAACATTCGACTGCTTTTATTGGACGTTGACGGTGTGCTCACAGACGGGCGCATTATCATCGACGACCGCGGGGTCGAAACCAAGCACTTTCATGTCCGCGACGGCCAAGGAATTTCATTTTTAAAGCGCAGCGGGATAGAAGTGGGGTTCATCACAGGACGCTCGTCCAAAGTTGTCCGCCATCGAGCTAAGGATCTGAAGGTCTCGCTAGTTTTCCAGGGCGTTCAGGACAAGCTGATGATCTATGAGCAAATTAAGGAGAAGACGCGCCTGACCGACGAGCAGATTGCCTATGTTGGCGACGACATCATAGATCTACCCGTGCTGCGCAGTGTCGGATTGGCGGTTATGGTTGGCGACGGTTCGGCAGAGCTCAAGCCGTATGCCGACTACGTTACCCTCGCGCAGGGCGGAGTCGGCGCGGTCCGTGAAGTCGCCGAGCTGATAATCAAAGCCCAGAATAAGTGGGCAAACTTGCTCCTCCGTTAGACGAAATCCTCAATCGCACCAGAAGCTTACCAATCTTCAAAGCAAATTTCGTGCCTAATCCTTTACAGAAATTCTTAAGAGTGGTATTTTTGCGTTTACATTGCTGATTTGACCATGCGTAAGACCAGACGAGCCCTCCTCCTCACTGTCATCCTCCTTTCACTGGGTGGAGTGGCATATAAAGTTGCCGATGTCGTGCGGCAGATGAAGAAGGTTGTCGTAAAAAGTCCCGTTGCTGTCCTCGATGCGTTACCTGAATCCACGTTGCATATCAAAGATTTTCATCGTGCCAAGATCGAAAACGGCCGCAAGGTCTGGGAGCTGTTTGGCGACGAAGCCAATTATCTGAAGGACAAGCGCGAAGCGTTGATCAAGCGGCCGCGATTTTTTTACTACGATAAAAAAGATGAGGCGGCGGAAACTTCGGCTGAGACCGCGCACATTTTCTTGAATGAGAAGGAGCTCGAACGGTTGGAACTCAAAGGCGGGGTCCGGGTCGAGATGAAGGGGTACGTGTTGACTTCGGAGTCGGCCAATTATCTCCCTGCCAAGGACCAGATCTCGTTGCCGAGCCGAACTCAGGTCGTTGGTGAGGGTATTTCGATCGAGGGAGCGAGTATGGAAGTCGAGCTAGAAGGAAAAATAATTCGCATGGTGCGTGACGTCAAAACAAAGATCGAACCGGAAAAACTGGCCATCAAGAAAACCAAGACATCGAACAATCCAAGGGTAGGGGGATAACATGATAGAGAAAGCCCTCTTGGCAATCGTCTTGGGCGTATGTTGGTCCATTTCTTTTCCATCAGCGCACGCCGTAGCGGCTGCAGCGGCGGTGGAAGGCAAAAAGACCGTCAATGCCTTCGAGTTTAATAAAAAAGATCCGATCTACATCACTGCTGACTGGATGGAAGTCGATCAAGTGAAGAGTACTATCATTTACAAAGGCCGGGTGGTTGCGGTGCAGTCCGATATGACCATGCGTAGTGACGTTCTAACCGCATATTACGATCCTGAAATGAAGCAAATGAAACAAATCGTCTTAGATGGCAAGGTCAATGCAACCCAAGGGGCGCGTGTTGCCACCGGTGATCGTGCCGTTTTCGATGATAAGGCCAAAACGGTTACTCTGACCGGTAACCCGGTGATGCGCCAAGGCAACAATCAAGTCAGCGGTGCGAAGGTGGTTTATTTTATTGAACAGGATCGCGCCATGGTCGAAAGCGATGGTAAGGTTAGGGTTTCGGCGACGATATTCCCAGAGGAGTTAAAGGTCCGGGAGCAAGGGGATGCCAAGTCGAAATGAGTGTGCTCAAGGCATTGTCGGTTGCCAAGTCTTACGGCGGACGCCGTGTCGTCAATGGAGTGAACTTGGTGGTCGAAAGCGGTGAAGTGGTTGGTTTATTAGGTCCCAATGGCGCTGGTAAGACCACCACGTTTCATATGATGGTTGGTCTGGTTCAGCCCGATGAAGGTCATGTGTTATTGAACGAAGACGATCTAACTCAAGCGCCGATTTATCAGCGCGCCCGGGCCGGAATTAGTTACCTGCCGCAGGAATCCTCGGTGTTTCGCCGCTTGACGGTAGAGCAAAACTTACTGGCGATCCTGCAAACCCTCGATTTGAGCAGTGCTGATCAAAAAGAACGAGGGGCCGGGCTTATGAAAATGCTCGGCGTGAGCCATCTTGCGACCCATAAGGCGTTTACCTTATCCGGCGGCGAACGGCGGCGTGTCGAGATTGCCCGAGCATTGGTGCTCTCGCCGTTTTTTCTCTTGCTCGACGAGCCCTTCACCGGTATCGACCCGATCGCGGTCGCGGAGATTCAAAAAATCATTCGCAATCTCATCACCAGCGGTATCGGCATCTTGATTACCGATCATAACGTTAGAGAGACACTGGGTATCTGTGACCGGGCCTATATCGTCAACGAGGGTACGATCTTGGAAGAGGGCACACCGCAATCGATTGCCGCCAGCCCTAGGGCGCGAAAGTTTTATTTGGGGGAAGGATTCAAGTTCTAACCATGGCAGGTCTAAATCTACACCAAGTTCAAAAGCTGACTCAGACGTTGGTTATGACGCCGCAGCTGCAGCAGGCAATCAAGTTATTGCAACTGTCCCGCGTCGAGCTTGAAGAAATGGTTCTCAAAGAACTGCTAGAAAACCCAGTTCTGGAAGAGGGCGCCAGCGACGAGCCCGAAGTCGCCGAGCAACCGCGCGTCGAAACCAAGAGTGAGCCGACCGAAGAGTTCGCCGAATTGGTGGCGCCGCGCGAGCCCAATACGGTGGACAAGATCGGCACTCTGGATTGGCAAGAGTATCTCGATAGCCATTCCAACGGTGTGCATAGCTCGCTGACGGCCGAAGCGATGTCAGACGATGGCGACTCGCCGCCATCGTGGGAGAATAGTTTAACGAAAAAAACTTCCCTCGAAGATCACCTAATTTGGCAGTTGCGCTTGTCGAAGATCAGCGAACGAGAATCGAACATCGGTTTCTACATCATCCAGAACATCAATGAGAACGGCTATCTGGCCCTGAGTCTCGACGAGATCTGCAATGCGGTGGAATGCACTCCTGATGAAGCCGCAACGGTGCTAAAGCGCATCCAGTTTTTCGATCCCGTGGGGGTCGCGGCGCGGGATCTGCGCGAGTGTTTGCTGGTACAGCTGGAAAATCTCAAGCTGATCGACAGCCTGGCGGCGCGGGTCGTCGACGGCCACTTGAGTTATCTCGAATCGAAGCGCTATGAAAAGCTTGCCAAGGATCTCGGTGTCACTGTCGATGAGATCGTCGATGCCGCGCACTTGATCGCATCCCTGGAGCCGAAACCGTCTCGCGGCTTCGAGCAAGACGATGTGCGCACCGTATTGCCTGATGTTTTCGTCGAGAAAATCAGCGGCGAATGGGTGATCTACCTGAACGATGATGGCGTGCCGCGGCTACGGGTGAGTTCGTTATATCGCCGTATGGCCGGGCAAGAAGGGGCGGAAGAAGACCAAGCCCGCCAGTACCTCCAGGAAAAAGTCCGGGCTGCCACTTGGCTGATCAAGAGTATTCAACAGCGCCAAGCAACGCTGATGAAGGTTACCCAGAGCATTTTCAAGTTTCAGGAAGAGTTTCTCGATCATGGCGTGAGTCATTTAAAACCCATGGTGTTGCGCCAGGTCGCTGAAGACATTTCGATGCATGAGTCGACGGTGAGCCGGGCGACGGCTAACAAATACGTGCATACCCCTCAAGGGTTATTTGAGCTCAAGTTTTTCTTCCAGAGCGGATTGATGAGTCGCGGCGGCGACGATGTCGCCAGCGAAAGCGTCAAGGAAAAGATTCGTGCGATCGTTGCGGCCGAAGATCCCCGCAAGCCGTATAGCGATCAGCATATCGCCGCGATGCTGTCCGACGACTCCATCGAGATCGCCCGCCGAACCGTGGCCAAATACCGCGAAGCCATGGGTGTGTTGCCGTCGTCCAAGCGGCGCCATTTCGTGCGCAAGTAGTCGAACGGAGATCCGCGGGCGATGACGGACAGCCAATTTCTATTTGGTTTCGCCATGACTGCGCCGACTTTATGCCAGACAAGTGGCCAAGAGCGTGCGTCAGAGCGACTGCCCGATGAACAGACCCAACTCAACCGCATAAGGAAAAACGCGTGAAGATTATCGATTTTGTTAGCGTTCACAGCGTCATCCCCGATCTCGCCAGCCGCGAAAAGGACACAGCGCTGGTCGAGCTTGCGGCTGGGTTGGCCGCCAAGTACGATCACTTGGACCGACAAAGAGTTCTCGGCGTTCTCCAGGAACGGGAACGGATCAGTTCGACGGCGATCGGTGACGGTGTGGCGATTCCCCATGGCAAATTACCTGGCTTAGATAAGATCTACGGCGTGTTTGCGCGCAGCCAGGCGGGGGTAGATTTTAACTCCCTTGACGGAGAGCCGACACATCTTTTTTTTGTATTGATCGCGCCGGAGAACGCCGCCGCCGATCACCTAAAAGCGCTGGCGCGAATTTCGCGGCTGCTAAAGGACGCAGCTTTTCGCCAGCGCTTAATGACGGGGAAAAACCAACAGGAGTTGTTTGCGCTAATTAGCGACGAGGACGACAAGTTCTAATCGTCCGACTATGGCCAGCGCCCTAGATATATTTATCATCACTGGCCTTTCGGGTTCGGGTAAGAGTTTTGCGATACGCGCCCTGGAAGACAACGGTTTTTTTTGTATCGACAATTTGCCGGCGCCGTTGATTCCGAAGTTCGTCGAGCTTTGCCAAGGCTACCAGGAAGACATAATACGCATCGCTTTGGGCGTCGATCTACGTGGCAGTCAGTTTCTGCGCGCATTGCCCGAGGTCCTAACCGCGATGCGCGACGCCGGGCATCATGTTCAAGTGCTGTTCTTTGACGCGTCGGATGATGTGCTGTTGCGGCGCTTCAGTGAAACTCGGCGGCCTCACCCCTCCGCTGTCGGCGGGTCTATCTTGGATGGCATCTCGCGGGAACGCAAAGCCTTGGAGTCGATCCGCGCTTTGGCCGACAAGGTGATCGATACCAGCGACTTCAATGTGCATCAGCTCAAGCGCGAGATGGAACAACAGTTTTGCGATGCCCCTTCGGCGCGCCGCATGACTCTGTTTCTAACCTCATTCGGTTACAAGTTCGGTATTCCGCACGACACCGATATCGTTTTCGATGTGCGTTTTCTTCCCAATCCGTATTTCGTCAGCGAGTTGCGCGGCAAGAGCGGACTTGATCAGGAGGTTGAGAAATACGTGCTTGGCAATTCGGAAACTCGCGCTTTTCTCGATCGCCTGTACGCGCTTTTGGAATTCACTTTACCGCTCTACGAACGCGAGGGCAAAAGCAGTTTGACGTTAGGGCTCGGTTGCACGGGGGGGCAACACCGATCCGTGGCCTTGGTTGAAGAACTGCGAAAGCGTTTCGGCGGCGGCAGCTTGCGCGTCCATATCAAGCATCGGGACATCGACAAGTGAGGTTATGAGTAAAGTCGTCAAGAAGATTGAAATCAAAAACAAGCTGGGCGTCCATGCGCGCGCAGCGGCGCTGCTCGTGCAAACCGTCAATAAATTCTCCGCTCAGATTATTTTTTCTGCGGACGGTCAAAGCACCGATGGCCGAAGCATTTTGGGCGTGATGTCGTTGGGAGTGCCACGGGGAAGCAAAATTCAAATCGAAGCCACCGGCGACGACGCCGAGAAGGCGGTGAAAGCGCTCGAAATGCTCATTGACGCGCGCTTCAACGAGAGTGAATAAGGTTGATTACCCACCCCTGATCCGATAGTATGCGCAGATTAAATTCCCGCATTTCTCGAACCTTGGAGGTCTTTACTGATGGCCGGCAAAAATTTCTTATTTACCTCGGAGTCCGTTTCGGAAGGGCATCCGGATAAGCTTTGCGATCAAGTGTCCGACGCCATTCTCGATGCCCACCTTGCCGGTGATCCTGACAGCCGCGTTGCCTGCGAGAGTTTAGCCAAGACTGGCATGGTCGTCGTCGCTGGCGAAATCACCAGCAAGATCAAGGTTCCTTATGTCGATATCGTGCGCGAGGTCGTGCGCGACATCGGTTACACGGATTCGTCGATGGGTTTTGACGGCAATACCTGCGCGATTCTCACGGCGGTGGAACAGCAGTCGCCCGACATCTCGCAAGGCGTCACCGAGGGCGAAGGCTTGCACAAGGAGCAGGGCGCCGGCGATCAAGGCATGATGTTCGGTTACGCTTGCGATGAGACTCCGGAATTGATGCCTTTCCCGATCCAGATGGCGCATAGTTTGGTCCACTATTTAGCCAAAGTCCGCAAAGGCGGCGAGGCTTATTTTCTCCGCCCCGACAGTAAATCCCAGGTCACCGTCGAGTATCGCGATGGCAAACCGGTCAAAGTCAAAAACGTCGTGATTTCGACACAACATAGCGCCGATGTCGAGTATGCGAAATTACGCGAGACGATAATCGACGGTGTCATTAGAGCTGTGATACCTGGCGAATTTCTGGACGAAGACACGGTCTTTCATGTGAACCCGACCGGCCGGTTCGTTGTTGGCGGCCCGCAAGGCGATTGCGGTTTGACCGGCCGAAAAATTATCGTCGACACCTACGGCGGCATGGGCCGGCATGGCGGCGGTGCTTTCTCGGGCAAAGACCCGTCGAAGGTCGACCGTAGCGCGGCCTACATGGCGCGCTATGTCGCTAAGAATATCGTCGCCGCGGAACTGGCTCAACGATGCGAAGTGCAACTCGCCTATGTGATCGGCGTGGCGCAGCCGGTTTCGGTTCTGGTCGACACCTTCGGTACCGCGAAGATTCCCGAAGATAAGATTGCCAAAATCGTCCAAGACAGTTTCGATTTGAGCCCCAAGGGTATCATTCACACCCTCGATCTAAAGCGGCCGATTTATCGCGCCACGGCGGCCTACGGCCACTTTGGCCGCGCACCGGAAGAGGGCATGTTCACTTGGGAAAAGACTGATCGCGCAGCCGATCTCAAGAAAGCTGCTGGGCGGGTTTAGCGATCGCTTCCACCACCGGCGCTAGCCGGTCATTTTTCATCACCAACGACAATAAAAGATGAGCAGGGTGCGCTGGGCGCACCCTGCGAATGTAGCGACAGCTAACTGAATTCTTCACTCCCTTCAATACCATAAACATACGAGAGGAAGCAGAAAAGATGGCGGGAAAGAAATACGACGTTAAAGATATGCGCTTGGCCGACGGCGGGCGCAAACGGATTCACTGGGCCAGCCAAGACATGCCGGTGTTGCAGCGGGTCAAAGAGCGCTTCGCCAAGGAAAAACCATTGCGCGGCATGCGCTTCTCGGCTTGCTTGCATGTTACCGCCGAGACGGCGAATCTAGTTCAAGCCCTCAAGGCCGGTGGCGCGGATGTGTTGCTCTGCGCCTCCAATCCGCTGTCGACGCAAGATGATGTCGCTGCTTCGCTGGTGAAGCACGATAAAATCGCCACTTACGCGATCAAGGGAGAGGACAATAAGACCTACTACCGCCATCTGCGCGCCGCCCTCGATCACAAGCCGGTGATCACCATGGACGACGGCGCCGATTTGGTGTCATTGCTGCACACCGGCTACACCCATCTGATTCCCAACTTGGTGGCGAGCATGGAAGAAACCACCACCGGCGTGATCCGTTTACGCGCATTGGAAAGAGATGGCGCGCTCAAAATTCCAGTTATCGCTGTCAACGACGCGGCGACCAAGCACTTGTTTGACAATCGCTATGGCACGGGCCAGTCGACCATAGACGGCGTGATTCGAGCCACCGATATGCTGATCGCCGGCAAACGTGTCGTTGTCGCCGGTTACGGCTGGTGCGGTAAGGGCGTGGCTTCACGGGCCCGCGGCATGGGCGCCCAAGTGATTGTTACGGAAGTCGACCCGGTGCGCGCTTTGGAAGCGGCGATGGATGGTTTGGAAGTGATGACCATGAAAGAGGCCGCGCGGGTTGGCGATCTGTTCATTACATTGACCGGGGACATGCATGTGATCGCCGAAGAACATCTCAAAGTGATGAAAAACGGCGCGGTGATCTGCAACTCCGGCCACTTCGATATCGAGATCGACATCAAGGCTCTGACTAAGGTGGCGACGCGGGTCGAGAAGAATGTTCGTAACTTCGTCGACGCTTACGTGTTGCCCGGCGGCCGGCGGATTTATTTGATCGGTGAAGGCCGGTTAGTCAATTTGGCCGCTGCCGAAGGCCATCCCGCTTCGGTCATGGACATGAGTTTCGCAACCCAGGCACTGGCCTCGGAGTGGGCGGTGAAGAAGCAAAAGTCGCTTACCCCCAAAGTTTACGAAGTACCCACCGACGTCGAGAATTGGGTCGCCAAATTAAAACTTAGCTCAATGGGTATCCGCATCGATACTCTGACCAAAGAGCAGCAAACCTATCTAACTTCGTGGGATCACGGTACGTAAGTTCGATTTACTAACCGGTCCGAAAGGCTCCGCTGGCTTGATCGCTGTCGGAGACTTTTTTATTTTGGAATTTGGAATCGGTAAATTGAAATCCTCTAGTCCAGCTTGACGACTAGCGTCTCATCGGACTAATAATTCGATAACTAGTCATAATTGGCATTATGCCAAAGGAGGATCTTATGTCCGCTGTAAAGAAATTTATCGCGTCCGCACGCATGCTTCACGCCGAGGAAGCCGACCCGGCAAAACGCTGGGAGAAAATGACGCCGCTCCTCCAGGAGTTGATCGCCGATCCGGCAGTGAAAGAACAGTCAAAATACTGGCCCGATTGCTCCCAGGGCGGCGAGCGTGCTGAGAATCTTCTATTCTACGAGGATCCCGATTACAAGTTCGTCATCAATGGTTTGATCAAGGCGCCACATACTCGCACAGCAATCCACGATCACGCGCATAACTGGACGCTTTACGGCGTGCTCGACGGTTCCGAATCGATCGAGCGTTACGAGCGACTCGACGACGGCTCGAAGCCGAACTACGCCGAGGTGCGCAAGTCGGTGAACGTCAAAGTCAGCGCCGGCAAGATCGACTTGGTTCCGCCCTATGCGATTCACGCGGAGGAAAGCGGCGATCAACGGACGGTAGCGATCATCGTACGTGCAGAAAAGGCCGGCGGTTTTCTCCAAGGGCGCTACGACCCCGCGACCAACAAATATTGGCAGGGTTATGGGCCCAAGCAGCTGCCGTTTGAACTCAAATAAAATTCGTCGATTGAGTTCAATCTAGTCCAGCGAGTTCACGATGGCTGACACAGGCAGCGACGCCAAACCGCGCATCGCGGTATTTTCCGGACCGACGGCGACGATCCAAAACAGCGAGCCGTTGGTGACCAGCAACAAGGCGCGGGTGAAGTACGGCTTGCCGGTTCGCACCAATAAAGATGGCTCGCCGATGCGTTTCGACGTGTTGCGGGCGCAGCGCTTGGCGGCACCCGTGACGGTCTATGTCGAACAGTTCACCGCTCACCCTTTGGAACGGGACCACGCTGAAC
Source organism: uncultured delta proteobacterium (assembly GCA_963816145.1). Taxonomy (GTDB): domain Bacteria; phylum Desulfobacterota; class Binatia; order UBA9968; family UBA9968; genus DP-20. Next base: position 297,962 of record CAWFJP010000011.1, on the reverse strand, counting down.
TATACGCGCCGCCAGACGGCTATCTCGACGTGACTGGAGTATTTCACAAGGATCGCAGCAGTGCTGCTGACAAGCCGGTTTACGAGATCATTCTAAAACCGGAAGACGGCCTCTATCCGTTGCCCTATATGGCGCGCCAAAACAACGGCCAGCCTTGGGAGATGGACGGCACGGACAAAAATGTTTCTGCGGATCGGGTCCGCGTGCCATTTTTCCCAGACGGCTCACGATTATTCGAAGAGATCGATCGTTTAGGCATTTCCGATGAAGGCGTCGGTTGTCTGCTGACGGCCAAGGCAGACTTCGACTTTTACCGCGCCTTGCCGTCGGGCGGTTACGCGAAAGGACGGCGCGAGAGCGAACGTACCGATATTGGCGCAGGCGATGTTCCGCCTGAGACTCGTGGCAGCGATTTCTTTCCCTATCGCCCCGGCTATCTGCGCAAAGAGCCGCCCATGGCTGCTTTGGCGCGTTTGACCAATGTGGTTCAGCAAGCTTTGGGTGGCGGCAAATATTCCGGCGGAATCTGGCTCGAGGGCAGTCCATTCGTCGAAGAAACCACCTATTGGCTCAATTTGTTGATCGACACGACGGTACCGATTGTCGGTAATTCGTCGCAACGTCCACACGGCGCCATCGGCAACGACGGCGACCGTAACATCGTCGATTCAGTGGATTACATCACTTCGAAGATATGGGCCGATGAGCAGGGCCGGGACTGCATCGGCGCGGTCGCGATTCTCGACGAGCAGATTTTTACTGCGCGCGATGTGCAAAAAGCCGACGCTCGCCCCGGCGGTTACATTCCCACGGGCGGGCATGGCGGGATCATCGGCAGAATGGGTCATCCCGGCGCGCCGCAGTTTTCATTCAAGCCAATCAAACGGCATACGCACAATTCGCTAGTGAATATAAGCGGGTTGCCGGCAAGCGTTCAAGGTTCAAGGGTTCAAGGTGCAACGATTGGAACGATCAACCTGCCGGTCAAAGATACCACGGGGGCGCTGCTTGCCGCGGCGATTCCCAAGGTGACCATCGTCAAGCATGCGCGATACCTGCCGGCGGATGCTTCCGGCGACGCCAGTAGCGAAGTCGATATTCTCGCGCGCATTGAAAATAACTTGCGGGTGGCACCGCTCGCCGGCTTCGTGGCCGAGGGTTCGGCGCCGTTCGGCGCCATGAGCAACTCGGTCGATGCGGCCCTCAAGCGCGCCACTTTCAGCGGCATGCCGGTGGTTAAAGTTGGCCGCGGCAATGCCGGCGGCTTTGTCGATGCCACGCGCGATCCGCTGGCGATCGCCGGCAGCAATCTGACCGCGACCAAGGCGAGGCTGCTGCTAATGGCGTGTTTGTTAAAGTTTGGCTGCGTGCCGCCAGCGCTTGACCCGGCAAAACCGACTCAGGCAGAAACCGCTGCGACCGAAACGAAGATGAAACAGTACCAAGAAATATTCGATACCCACTGAAGCGAAGTTACGCGGAGGAAGCCAGATGTCAGGAAAACATGGCCACAAGCCGTTCGAAGGCCACATGCATGATTACGTGGCGCATGTTAAGGCCGTCGAGGAAGACTTAGAGTATTACCGCGCCAAGCGCTTCGAGCCACGGCTTTTTTATTTACTGCGGCGCAACGTCGTGACGTTTTACGATTTGCTCAAAGTGCGCTCGACGCTTAAGAAGAGGGATCATTTCTTCAAGATCGCCAAGCCTCAGGGAAAGAATATCGAAGCTCGCGTGCGTCATCTCGAAGAGTGGCTCGATGAATACGTCAAGGGCATCGCCCTGGTCTCGGCGCGCACCGTCGAAGGCATGGACATGGTCACCGAGGACAATCGCAAGGAGCGGGGCGACTACGACGATTTTTTCAAAATTAAAAAGAAAGAGCATCACGGCACGCTCGAAGAGCGCATGGTGAACTTGCAGCAGGATTTGACCGATTATAACGGATTGCTCGAGGTCTTTGTCCAAGCCTTGATCCAGCGCGGTTGGGCGACGCGCGAGGACTTGGCACAGCGTTGGAAGCAGTTACATGAAGAGCGGCCCTGGGCCGGCGGCGCGATCGTGGCGAAGGCGTGGACCGATCCGGAATTCAAACGGGCGTTGCTCGATACCGGCCGCGAGGCGCTCAGAGAAATGGGCGTACATCAGGGGAAGGTCGGCAAATTGGTTGTCGTCGAAAACACCGAGCAGACGCACAACGTCGTCGTCTGCACATTATGTTCTTGCTATCCCTACGACATCCTCGGCGACACCCCCTGGTGGTACAAGCATGAGAGCTACCGCACCAACATCGTGCAAAACCCTCGCGCCTGCGTCAAAGATATGTTCCAGCTGGAAATTCCCCGCGAAAAGGAGATGCGGGTCTGGGACAGCACCTCCGACGTGCGCTACTTCGTCCTGCCGCAGCGTCCTCCCGGCACGGATGGAATGTCGGAACAGGAATTGGCCAAGCTCGTCACCGTCGATAGTTTGATCGGTGCCGGCTACGCGCTCGAACCGTCGCAGCTACGCGAGCGAGAAGCTGCCCATGTCGAACCGGAGATGCCGCGGGTGCGGCCCGATTGAGAAAGGTTATGAGCGAGACCAATAACAAATACAAAATCGGCGACGCCGTGATGGTCGCCAACGACAACCCAGCCGGCAATCCGCGCACGCCACGCTACATCCGCGGCAAGCGCGGTGTCATCGGCCTAGTTCACGGCATTTTGGAAAACGTCCGCGATCACCGCGGCATTCACAAGCCGCTCTACACGGTCAAATTCGATTTGAGCGAACTGTCGCCCTGCCACGATACCGACACCATCTGGGTCGATGTGCATGAGGAGTGGCTGAGTCGTTGTGACACCGGATAGTTGAGGCTGTTCTTCGATAGCTGCCTGACCGGTCCGGCTTATTTGGTCGTTCTCTTCGCCGGGATTGAGCTTTTGCCGCCGCTCGTTGTCGTTTAAAATTCTATATCCATCAGTACCGACAGTGAAATCTCTCGCAGCGATCGATAAGGGTATCTATGCAATTTTAAGAGCGCGTTGAGCGAACTGCTGCTGCGGGAAACTGTGCCGGCTCCCAGGTATATCAGCAAAAACGCCGGAGCGAGCCAGAAGTAATAAGCAGTCTGTAGTCACAAACAACTTGCCTGCGAAATAGCATCCGTTAGCCGCGATATACGAAGAGGCCCGGGCCGGATTTGTACCACGAACCGCTTTGCCGCTTTACCATCACAAACCATGGATCACCGCGGGAAGTAGAATGACCTGATCGTAGGTCCAAGCGTAAGGACTGAAAGCGAGAGATACCAAGATCATCAGCGGAGTTTGTTCCGACCAATTCCAATGCTCCTTATGTTTATCCCAATGCCACAAAAACCATAAACTTCCGAGGAGCGGCGGCAGGAATTGAATCGGAAAATTCCCATGGGGAACGTAAAGCGTCAGAAAACTGCCGATGCTTGGTGCCGGCAAATTAAACGGAGTCGATCGTCCAGGGAATCGGTACATTTCGAGAAACTGAAAATATATCGCTGGATCGATGATTGCCGGTATGATGGCGATAATTATGCCAGCCAAGATCGCACCGACTGCAATCCGCCAGTCGACGTTGTTTCCAAATCCAAAGGATCAATCCGATCCAAAACAGATAGACCAAATGCGGTTTGACCGACATGATCACTGTTGATACGCCCGCCCAGTAAAGCTGGTTTTTCCTTTCAAAGTAGCAGAAAACCGACAATCCCTAGGAGGACGAGCGGTGTACATCTGGCCGATTATCAAGACCATTCAGGTTGGAACGAACGTGAAAGCGGCAATCCATGGCAAATAGGCGTTGTCGGTACGGTGTGACAATAAATCGCCCATAGCTTTGCGCCGATAACAGAACGAAGAAAACGTTCATTAGATAAGCCAGCACAAATTGGCTGAATCTGGAAGGGCATAGCGCCGAATGGGCAGAAGGAACGAAAGTGTCCACGGCGGATTCCAGATCAAAAGTGGTTTGGGTTCGCGCAAAGCCTACCGATTGCTGCAACTCTAAAACTTCCGACAGGTGAAAATGGATTTCCACCATTGATCAGTAAGCGCGATGACGCCCAAAAATCAACGAAATCTGTGAGTGACGCCTGTACTTGAGGGGACGTGCGAATCGGGTAATAGCTATGAGTCCGATCAAGTGCGCAAAAAAGACCAAGAATCGCGCAACAGCGAGCGCTGGTTGCAAGATTAATTATTGTTAATGGATCGGCTCGTCATTTGCTTTGGGTGAGGACTGCAGGTTTGCACTGAAAGCCGGCGCTGGCCATCAAGCAGATTCTTTTGTTTGGGTTTAGAGCCATGAAATGAATTGAGTGCCTTTAAGTGAAAGTGTTTTTGACGCTAAACTGTCAGGTCCGATTGGATTCTGCAAGAAAGGAAACCGGCTCAATCACCGTCGGGCCGTGAACCAGACGCGTCACAAAAAGCACCAGCGATGGTGGCGGCGCGGGCTATAGGAGCTATCTTTTTCTCCGTCGATATCGACCCGAACATTGACGGCGTTGGCGTCCACGGAAGAATGGTGGAACGATAATAAAAACCGCACCCACGACACTAATTCCACACCTGTCGCGCCGTCTTCACGATCGTATCCAATTTGGTCCACATTGCCGATTCGCTCAGCACCTTCGAGTCGATACCGCCGAAGCCGCACTGCGGGCTCAACGCCAGTTGATCGAGCGGCAGGTGTTTGCTCGCTTGGTCGATGCGCCGTTTCAAATCGTCGACGCTTTCCATGTCGGAGTTTTTCGTCGAGACCAAGCCGAGCACGACGATTTTGTCTCTCGGCACCAGGCGCAACGGTTCGAAGCCGCCGGCGCGGTCGCTGTCGTATTCCAACAGTAATCCTTTGGTGTTTGAGCGTGTTGAATAGTTTTTCGGCGATGGCGTCGTAGGAGCCTTCGCGGTGCCATTGGGGGACCAACTTGCCGGTCTTGGGATCGATGGTGCGGGCGTTGCCGCGGCAGATGTGGATGCCGAAGGTGACACCGGGAAAGCCTTCGATGAGCGCGTTGTCGGCGTCGATGGAGCGTTGGAAGTTTCTCGCCGGATCTTCGCCGCGCGAGCGCATTCGCTCCAGCGATACTTTGTCGACGTAGGCGGTGTAGCCAGGGGCATCGATCTGAATGTATTTGCAGCCGGCGTTGACCAATTGGGCGATCATCTGACGCTCGATCTCGACGATATGCTCGACAAAGTCGTCGAGCCCTTTGTAGACGTTTAGCGATCCTTCCCATTTGAAACGTTGGGCGATGCGGTCGGGGCCCAGGATCGTCACTTTTGCGGGTACTTTGGCAACGCTCTGGGCGTAGCGAAATTCCTCCATAGGCAGGTTGCGCACCGCCTTCAAGCGCTCGACCGCGCCGCGCCGGGTGATGATTGCCGGTCCGGCTTCTTCAAAATTCTGCTCGGCCCGCTCAAGCGGGCTTTCGTTCAACTCGCGCTTTTCGTAGTAAAGATTGATATTTTTCGGCACGTCGAAGCCGCTGACGCATTCGGAAAAACTCTCTTGAAAACTGTGGCGGCGAAATTCGCCGTCGGTGACGACGGGATAGCCGTGGTTTTCCTGCTGCGCGATGACGTCGTCAATCGCCCGGTCTTGCGCTTGGACCAATTCTTCTTTGTCGGCTTGGCCGCGGTCGAAGCGGACAAAGACCTCTTTAAGCTTTGCCGGGCGCACTAAGCTACCGATATGATCGATGCGGATTTTGTTCAAGTCCACGGTGGTCATAGCGTCCTCCAGAGAATGAGTTTTTTGCTACGGGCAACCAGCCAGTCGCCCTTACATGAAATGCACGAAGATCGAGTTGGCAAGCATAAGTCCTTTGGCTGTGAAGCGCAAAAATCCCCCGTTCTCCACCAACAGATCGCTGCCGATCCAGGTGTCGATCTGGGGATATAATTCCAGCGGTGTTTGGCCGAAGCGTTGACGAAAAATATCGAGACGGATGCCCTCGGTCATGCGCAGGCCGAGGAACATGAACTCGGCTGCGGCTTTGTGAGAGTCGATAGTTTCACGTTCAATCATGGCATGACGGCTTTCGTCGATCTGGGCGATGTACTTGGCCGGATTTTTTTCATTGTTCCAGCGTTGTCCGGTGATGCCATCGTCGTTGCGCTGGTAACTATGCGCCCCGGCACCGAGGCCTAAATAATCGCCGCAATGCCAATAGTTCACATTGTGGCGCGAGTGAAACCAGGGGCGGGCATAGTTGGAGATCTCGTATCGTTTCAAGCCGGCGGCGCCGAGTTTGGTATCGATCAGCTCCGCCATCGCGATCTCTTCGTCCTCGTTTAGATTCGCCATTCGGCCGGCACTGTACTCATGATGGAAGGGCGTGCCCTCCTCGAACGTGAGATTGTAAGCCGATAAGTGAGGTGGCTGAAATGTCAGAGCGGTGTCGAGATCGGCTTCGAGATCGGCCAGAGTTTGCCCTGGGTTAGCATACATCAAGTCGAAGCTAAAGTTTTCAAAGCCGGACTGTTTGACGACGTTCAACGCTTTCTTGGCTTCGTCGGCCGAATGGATTCGGCCCAAAAATCTCAGTAGTTTCGGCTGGAACGACTGCACGCCGATGCTGATGCGATTGACGCCGGCGTCGCGGTAGCCGGCGAAGTTGGCGGCGTCGACCGTGCCGGGATTGGCCTCCATGGTGATCTCGCAGTCGTTGGCGATGGGGAAGGTCGCGGCCGCCCACGCCAGCAGTTTGCCGATGCTGGTGGGTTTGAAGGTCGACGGCGTGCCGCCGCCGAAGAAGATGCTTTGCAGTGTGCGGCCGCGCCAGCCCGCCTGGTCTCCGAAATACTCCAGCTCGCGCAACAGTGCGTCGGTATAGCCGTCTTCCGGGATCTGCGCCACCACATGGGAATTGAAGTCGCAGTACGGACACTTGCTGACGCAGTAGGGTATGTGAATGTAGAGTGAAAAGGGCTCGCTCTTCATGCTACTCCTATCCTAGAGCTCGGCACGGAGGAGTTCAATCCGTTAATTGCCGTGATTGACTGGAGCAGAGACTCGCCGCGCAACGAGAGAGCCGGTTGGTTGCGTGTTCTAAGGGGGGAAGATTTATGAATCGGCCTGACTCCGCGAACCATGGACCAAAATCTTCGGATGCGGATGATCTTGGCTGGACCATTCGCTTCGGCCGGCATGATCGCTTTTTTCGCAGCGGTACGCCAAGGTGAAGATGACAAATGAGTTGAAAATTCACTGGTTTGAATTCACCAGGGTCGGTTGTTATAGTCGCCGGTGAAAAACCATTGCGAGGCATCTATGTCGGTCCACGAGCATAAAGAGAAAGCCAAGAAAAGCGTGCGCTGTTTTGTCATCACGGTGAGCGATACGCGCGACGAAAGCACCGACACGAGCGGCCAAACGATCACGCGGTTTCTCACCGGCGAAGGGCATCAGACCGCGGGCTACCGGATCGTCAAAGACGAGCCGGTAGAGATCGAGGCGTTGCTCAACCAAGCGCTCGGAACCAGCGACGTCGAAGCGGTGATCGTCAATGGCGGTACCGGCATCGCGCCGCGGGACGGCACTTACGAAGTGGTCAGCCGCTATCTCGATAAAAAGCTTGACGGCTTCGGTGAGATCTTTCGCTATTTGAGTTATCTCGACATTGGTTCGGCGGCGATTATGAGCCGGGCCGCCGCCGGAACGGCGCGCGGCAAAGTGTTGATCTCGCTACCGGGATCGAACGGCGCAGTGAGCTTGGCAATGGAGAAGCTGATTCTGCCGGAAATTCGCCATATGGTTTCGCAGCTCCAAGGAAAATGAAAGTTCGCGTGAAGTTCTTCGCGATCCTGCGCGAGCGCGCCGGGACTGCCGAAGTGATTCAGGAACTCAGCGAAGGCGCCACAGTGGCCGATCTGTGGCGCGGTTTGCAGAAACAATTTCCCCAGCTCGATGTCCCAGGCATTCGGCTGCTCTACGCCGTCAACCAGAACTATGTCGGATCTAACGATACGTTGCGTGATGGCGACGAAGTGGTGTTCATCCCTCCGGTGAGTGGAGGCTGATAAAATATGTTTCGCGTGCAAAGTAAGCCGATCGATCTCGCTGAACTGGTGCGTTACGTCACCGATGCTGAAGCCGGCGCCATCGCTACCTTCATCGGCACTACGCGCAACAACAACGAAGGGCGCAAAGTGATCGCGCTGGAATACGAGGCCTATCCTGAGATGGCGGAGAAGGAACTGGCGCGCATCGGCGCCGAGGCGGCGCAAAAATGGCAGATCCGCCGCCTGGCGATCGTCCATCGCTTAGGCCCGGTGCAGATCGGCGAGGCGAGCGTGATTATCGCTGTCTCCTCGGCCCACCGCGAGGCCGCGTTTGACGCCAGCCGCTTCGCCATCGAAGAGATCAAGAAGACCGTGCCGATCTGGAAGAAAGAGGTTTATGAGGGCGGCGAAGTATGGATCGGCACCCAGACCGGCCAACCACTACGGAGATAGAGAATTGAGACAGAGATAACGCTTGCAACTCGAAGGGCTTCGAGGATCGCGATCTCTGTTTCGTCACTCTGTCTCGCTTGACACCATGGAAGCTTCGCTTTACGCCGCCTTCGGTTTAGGCCTGCTACTGGGCATTCAACATGCGCTCGATCCCGATCACTTGATCGCAGTGTCGACCATCGTCAGCGAGCATAAAAACTTCAAGTGGGCGTCGTTGATCGGCGCCTTTTGGGGTCTAGGCCACACGACGACGTTGTTTCTCGTCGGCCTGCTGGTTATCGGTTTGCGCGTGACGATTTCCGACTCGGTAGCGGCCGGTCTCGAGTTTCTGGTCGCGATCATGTTGGTGGTGCTCGGACTGAACGTCTTGTGGCGCACCTTCGGCCCCGCGCAAGTTCATTTGCATACCCATACACATAATCCGGAAACCCACAGCCATTTTCACGTGCATGAAAAACCGCAGCAGGATCATCGCCACAGCCATCCGTTCAAAGCCATGCGCCGGCCGTTTTTCGTCGGCATGGTGCATGGTCTGGCCGGCAGCGCGGCGTTGATGTTGCTTGTCCTCGGCACGATTCCATCGCCGCTCGCGGGGCTGGCTTACATTGTCATATTCGGTCTGGGCTCAGTGGGCGGAATGTTGCTTTTGAGCGGCATCATCGGCTTGCCATTCATCCTGACGGCGCAGCGCTTTTCAGTGATGAACCGTTGGATACGGGTGATCGCGGGATTTGCCAGCATCGGATTCGGACTCATTCTTGGCTGGAAAATCGGCTCCGAGCAGCACTGGTTCTAGCCAGTGCTGTCGGGTGATCCGGGCTTAGCCGTTATCGAGTATCTTGCCGCGCACGCGGGAGCGCAGCCAAATGATGACCCCCATGATCGCGACGACGAGAATCCCCGAGACAATTCCTTCCGCTTTGTCGATGCCTTTGGCGATGCCTTGGTAGGTTTCGCCCAGACCCCAGCCGAGATAACCAAGCAGCAAGCAGCGGGGAATAGCGCCGTAGAACGTCCAGAGGCTGAATTGCTTTAACGGCAAACGCAGCAAACCCGCCGCCGCGGAGATCACCGACAACGGGAAAATCGGCAGGGCGCGCAGAAAAAAGACCGTCGTATGAACCTGGCCGTCGCGAAAGCGTTGCTCCAACGCTTCGACATCTTTCCAACTAAATCCGAGAAACCTCTCCCAGCGGTCGACCATCGGTTTGCCGCCGCAGTAACCGATGGCGTAACCGATGTAGGCGCCCAAGGTTGAAGCGACGGCGCCGGGCAGGACGATCTGCAGCAAAATCGGCATCAGAGCTTGGAAAAACGTCAAATCGGCGCCGATCAAGATAAAGCCCGCGCCCATGATGATCAGCGGCGACGGGATCGGCACGATCACCGATTCGATAATGACGCCGGCAAAGACACTCCAAGGCCCGTAGGCGCGGATGGAGTCCATGATCCAATTCATGATCTCAGTCACAACGATTTCTCCAAGTAAATTTCACCTATGATACCAGCGCGGCGGCGGCAAAGCTATCAAGCCGAGAGTGGAGAGGTCCCGGCTTACGTGACCTGGAGCAGTGTTAGTACATAAAGCGTGGCCAGGATGAGGTAGGCAAGGCACGAGACGACTATGAGAAATAAACTCAATCTTCCTGGTTTGGCTGCGCTGGGCAGATGGCGCGGCAGGTAAACGTGATTCAACAAAATGAGCGCGACGGAATAGATTACTGTGCCGACGAATCCGATTACGGCTGAGATCAAAATCAGCGTGCCCGGCTCGTTCATCTGCACGGTAACGCCGGTGACTAACGTGAGCAGCAGCAAAAAGATCAGATACCATTTGCGATAGGGGATGCGATGACTGCCGGGAAAAAAGCCGTAGACGCAGTCCGCATGCGTGCGGCTGACGGCGTCGACGGTCGCCAGCCAAGTGTCAGAGAGAAATGCCGCGGCGACAATCAAGAACAAAATTCGGCCCCAGCCGCCCCAGCTGACTTCGAAGAAGCGGCTTTGCACCACGGCGATCTCATATCCCTGGGGCAACAGCCCCTTGGGGAACAGCAGGGCGTAGGCGAGCAGGCAGGTCAATAGCGTGGTGATCAGGTTGCCGACCACGCCGATGCCGATATCCCAGAACATGAAGCGGTGCCAGTGTTTTACATGGGCCAGTCCTTCATCGTTGCCTGGTAGCGCGCCCGAATCGGGTATCGCTTCCGGTTTGCCGGTGATCGGCCCGGTGAGACGTCCGGCATAGTGGGCCATGCCGGACCCTTTGTCGCGCAGCCAATAAGAATAAAAGAGCGTCCAGAAACCGCCGAGGCCGGCAAAGGTGATTGCTGTCAGCAACTTCGTCGCATCGGCCGGATCCCAAGGGCGCGGCATCGGCCACTCGGGGATGATGAGACCTTTTATGAACGCCGGCAGCGCGCTCAGCACTTCAGCGTTGGCGCTAGCCCAAATGAGTCCGACTAACGTAAAGATCGCCACGCCCCACATAAAGGTCTCGATCAGTTTGTAAATCACTTTGCTGAGCAGGATGGCAATTAGAAACAGCGCCATGGTGGCGTAGGCCCAGAATAATGTCTGCTCTTTACGGCTCCAGCCACCCGGGAATTCTGTCAGCGCGGCGATCGAGGTGCCACCGGCGGCGGCAAAAGCGCCGAACCAGAGAAACGACAGCGTCATCAGTATCCAGAGAAAAAAAGCAAACTTCCGATTCAGCCGGATAAAACCCTGAAAGATGCTTTCCCCCGTGAGCAACGTGTAGCGGCCGATCTCGTAGATGATGGGAAATTGCAAAAGGCAGGCGGGAATCAGCAAAAACAAAAACGTCAAGCCGTATTTAGCAATCGTATAGGGCCAAAAAATCAGTTCGCCGCTACCCTGGGCCAGCGCCATGAATACCACGCCGGGGCCAAGCGCCCGGAGCATTCCCGGCATGGGCGGCAGCGGCGCCTTTTTGAACGGCGGCAGTCGGCCCCAGGAAGAAGGTTCGGCCATTCGCGCGAGCTAGTCGATGCGGTGGACGCTGTCCTTTGGCAGGGAGGAGACGAAGGCTTCCAGCGCCCGAGTCAAATATTTCTGGTCTTTCGACTCCAAGGTGACCTTGACCTTGTAGTCTGGGAGGTCGAGCACCGGATAGGAGCCCAACATGAGATCGGGATATTTCACCAACAGGTCGTTAAGCATGGTGGCGATGATGCCTTCGCCGTGGCGCACGTAAACATTTTTGAGATAGTAGGGCGCGTCGCGAAACTGTTCTTTGATGCTAAGAAAGCGCTCCTGGAGTATCTTCGGGATGCCGGGGAAAACATAGACATTGCGCATCTGCACGATCGGCGCGAACGGCGCGTCGGCGCACAAGAGCGTAGCGCCTTCTGGGACGTTGGCCATGCGCAGGCGCGCTTCGTTCAAATCCACGCCCAGGCGCCGCCGCATGCGCGCTTCGATGTCCGGATGGCGCACGACTTTGACACCGAAACCATGGGCGATGCCTTCGATGGTGACATCGTCATGGGTCGGGCCGACGCCGCCTGAGGTGAAAACGAAGTCAAAGCGATGGGAAAACTCGGCGACTTCCTTGCCGATTAGCGGGATCTCGTCCTGGATGGTGGAGATCTTTTGTACCTCGACGCCCAGTTGCCGCAGCTCGGTGCAGAAAAAGTGTGAGTTGATGTCCTGGGTCTTGCCCGACAGGACCTCGTTGCCGATGATGACGATGCCGGCTGTTTTCGCCATGATTTTGGTCTTTTACCGCAATGCGGCGCGCATCGCTAGAGATCGAATTCGCTGCAGCTCATGAAGAAATTGCATTTCGGATTGGGACAAACATATTTGCATTTCTGATTGTTGAGCTTCGAGCTGCAAATGGGACAGTAGTCCCACCAGTTGTCCTGTGAATTCTGTTGGGCCGACGGCGCCGCGGATCGATCTTTCAATAGACCTCCGACTGCAAAGTCTGCGACAAGTTCTCAGGCTGCAGTTATTTTGTAATGGAATTCTGTCGCACTGACAAGGATTTTTGGCGAAATTCTTGCCCGAATGGAATTGGACTTTGCCGCTGCCTGAAAGAATAGTCTCCCTGCCTATTTGCACTGAGAATTGCTTTCCGGTGTGAAACTACCTCCAGCACTGCGTTATCAAGATTTTGTCTGATTGCCATCGGTGACCTGACGGCAGAGATCGACGTATATATTCACTTGGTCGTCGAAAATGGCCTCGCTTGGGAACTTGCGGGCTCAACTTTTTTTCTCTCTGCCCACTCGCGCTTGCGCGCTAGCCGCCGCCTACTGGTTGGCTCCAGTCTGATTTACGCCGTAAGTATTTTTCTGTTCGCGCTGTCACCGATTTACTTTTTTTCCATCGCACTGCTCGCCATCGTCGGCTCGATGCAGATCAGCTACCGTGTGCTGGCGCGCGCGATCATTCAGGAGGAATGTCCCGATCATATGCTCGGCCGCGCTATGAGCTTTTTTTTTGACCGGGGTTTCGGTTCGCTCGGTGCCATCGGTATTGGCAGCGTGGCGACGATCATGCCGGTGCCATTGGCCGTTGCCGTTAGCGCCGTGGCCTGCGGCCTGGTGTCTGGGATCCTGCCGAAAGCGGCCAACAAACCCAAATCACCGCTTTGATTGAATCGGTCGTTACTCTATAATTCAAGCTTGTGGCTGTGATTTGAGGAACATGCAGGAACTTGGAGTCATTCTCTTGGCTGCTGGACAGGGTACCCGGATGAAATCCGCGCTGCCCAAGGTGCTCCACCCGCTCGCCGGGCAGCCGCTCTTTCTCCATGCCTTGACCACGGCGGAACGGCTGGCACCGGTGCGAATCGCGGTCGTTATCGGCCATGGCGCTGACGCGGTGCGCCGAGCTTATGGCGGTGGCGGTGTTGCGTGGGTGATCCAAGATCAACAGCTGGGAACCGGCCATGCCGTATTATGCGCCAAGGAGATTTTTGAAAGCTTCTCCGGCGAACTGCTGATTCTTAGCGGCGATGTGCCGCTGATCAAAGAAGAGACTTTGCGCAGCATGGTTGAGAAGCATCGCCGACAAACAGCCGTCGTGACCTTACTTACGGCATCTCTGAGTGAGCCCCAAGGTTACGGCCGGGTGCTGCGCGATGGCGCCGGCCGCGTCACGGGAATTGTGGAAGAGAACGATGCCAGCGACATCCAACGGCAAATCCGCGAAGTGAACGCTGGTGTTTATGTCGCCTCGTCGTCGTATTTATTCGCTGCACTGAGCGCGGTTAAAAACGACAACCGGCAGGGCGAGTACTATTTGCCGGATATTGTCGCTATCGGATTAGCCCAGGGGGAAATCATCGAAACCGTGCATGTCGCGGATGCTCGCGAGATGTTAGGCGTGAATACGCGAGAGGAGCTGGCTTTTATGGAGAAAAGCTTGCGTGAGAGCATTAACCGAAAATGGATGCTCGCCGGGGTGACGTTGAAGGATCCCGACACGACTTATATCGATGAAGGCGTGATCATCGGCAAAGACACCGTGATCGGTCCCAATACCCAATTGCGTGGCAAGACGATCATCGGCGAGCGCTGCCGGATTGACGGCACGGCGTTTCTTACCGATGTTGAGATCGGCGACGATGTCGAACTGAAATTTTCCGTCATGCTCACCGGCAGCCGTGTCGGCGCCGGCGCGATCATCGGTCCGTTCGCTCAACTGCGTCCCGGAACCGACCTGGGCCGCAACGTTCATATCGGCAACTTCGTCGAAGCCAAGGCGGCGCATATTGGCGACGGCACAAAAGCGAATCACCTAAGCTATCTGGGCGACGTGACCATTGGCCGTGACAGCAATATTGGCGCGGGCACGATCACTTGTAACTACGACGGCTTTCAAAAGTACCAGACCCAGATTGGCGATCGCGTTCAGGTGGGGAGCGACACCACGTTAGTGGCGCCGATCGCGCTCGGCGACGATGTCTATGTCGCCACCGCCAGCACGGTGCGCCATGATGTTCCCGCCGGGGCTCTCGTCTTCAATCAGCGCGAAGAAAAAATCCGCGAGGGCTGGACCGCAGCAGAAGCGCAAGCAGATGAAAGGAAAAAAACAATAATGTGCGGAATCGTCGGCTACATCGGTCATCGAGACGCAGCCCCGCTGATCCTCGAATAGTTTGCGCAAGCTCGAATATCGCGGTTATGATTCCGCGGGCATCGCCGTGCTGCATGACAACCAGCTGACCGTGCGCCGGGCCGAGGGCAAGCTCAGCAACCTCGCGAGCATGCTGACGCGGCAGCCGATGACCGGTAGCATCGGCATCGGCCACACCCGCTGGGCGACCCATGGCCGGCCGTCGGAGAACAATGCCCACCCGCACCGCGCCGGCGACATCGTCGTCGTGCACAACGGTATCATTGAAAATTATCTTGAGTTGAAGCAGCAGCTGTTAAAGCGCGGCACGCATTTTAGCTCCGAAACAGATTCCGAGATCGTCGCTCATTTAGTCGCCGAGAAGGTCGAGCGTGGCGTCGACTTTCTCGCCGCGGTGCAGCGTACGCTGCGTGAGATTCACGGTTCTTATGCGCTGTTGTTTCTCAACCGGCGCGATCCAAAGCGGCTGATCGTCGCTAAGAATTCCACGCCCATTGTCATCGGCTGCGGTGAAGGCGAAACCTTTATCGCTTCCGATATTCCTGCACTGCTCGATTACACGCGTAAGGTGGCGTTTCTCGAAGACGGAGAGATCGGTGACGTATCTCTCGGCTCCTATCGTTTATTCGACGGCAAGGGTAAGCCGATCAAGCGACCCGTCAAAGAGATCACCTGGGATGCCGTCGCGGCGCAAAAGGGCGGTTATCCGCATTTCATGCTCAAGGAAATCCACGACCAACCGCGTGCCCTGGCCGATACCTTTCGCGGCCGCATCGTGCTTAAGCAGGGCCAGGTGTCGCTGGAAGACATTAGGCTCAAACCCAGCGCTGTCAAACAGATCAAGCGCATTCACCTGGTTGCCTGTGGTACGGCTTGGCATGCTTGTTTGATCGGTAAATTCTTGCTCGAGGAGATCGCCGGGATTCCCGCCGAGGTCGACTACGGTTCGGAGTTCCGCTACCGCTCGCCTTTGATGGACCCGAAGTCGGTATTGTTGATGGTCAGCCAATCTGGAGAAACCGCCGATACTTTGGCCGCAACCGATATCGCGCGGGCGAAGAAGGCGAAGATTCTTTCCATCTGCAATGTGATCGATGCTTCGATCCCGCGCAAATCCGATGGCGTGCTTTACACCCATGCCGGACCTGAGATCAGCGTCGCCAGCACCAAAGCCTTTACTACTCAATTAACCGCCCTCTACCTGCTTGCCGTCGCGCTCGGCCGGATGAACGGCAAGCTCAAACAGGCGGACGCGCGTAAGTTACTGCGCGATCTGATGCATCTGCCGACTTGGATCGAAGAAGCCTTGAAGCTCGAAGGTGAAGTCAAAGTATTGGCGCGCGATCTGTTGCACAGCCGTGATTTTCTCTATCTCGGCCGTGGCATCAATTATCCTATCGCTCTCGAGGGGGCGCTTAAATTGAAGGAGATTTCCTACATCCATGCCGAGGGTTACCCAGCCGGCGAGATGAAGCATGGGCCGATCGCCTTGATCGATGACAAGATGCCGGTCGTGGTCCTTGCGCCGCGCGACCGCCTTTTCGAGAAAACCGTGAGCAACCTGAAAGAAGTCGAGTCGCGCGGCGGCAAAGTCGTTGTTTTAACCGACGACGCGAAAACCGCCGCGGAGATTCCGGCGTTTCGGGTCTTGACGCTGCCCAAAGCTTCGCATTATCTTACGCCAATCGTGATGACCATCCCGCTGCAATTGCTGGCCTACTATATCGCCGTGCTAGGCGGTAAGGATGTCGATCAACCACGCAATCTCGCCAAGAGCGTTACGGTCGAATAATGGCCCTCTGGCTACGAGGGTCGACGCAACTCGCAATCACGCTTAGCTCGCTCAAGCATCGCAATTTTCGTCTGCTCTTCTGCGGCACCAGCCTGTCCCATGTCGGCGATTTCATTCAGGCGATGGCACAGAGCTGGCTCGTCTGGCAGATGACCAAATCGCCGTTTCTTCTCGGTATCGTCGGTTTTGCCCAGGCTTTGCCGCGCTTGCTCTTGGGTGCCATCGGCGGCGCCATCGTCGACCGTGTCGAACGGCGCCGACTGCTGTTATGCACGCAATTTTTAGCCATGGCTCAGGCGTTTACTTTCTGGGCTCTGGTTCAATTCGGCGGGGTCGAGTTCTGGCATGTACTGGTTCTAGTGCTTTTCCTCGGCACGGTGAATTCGCTCAATCAAACAGCGCGCCATTCCCTGATCAACAACATCGTGCCGCGCGAGGATTTGATGAATGCCATCGCGCTCAACTCTTCGCTGGCCAATTTGGCCAAGATCATCGGCCCTTCCTTGGGCGGCGTGCTGATCGGTGTGATCGGCATCGCCGGCTGCCTGCTGGTCAACGCCGTGAGTTTTTTTGCGATTATCGTCACATTGGTGGTCATGGAAATTCCTCCGGGGAAAGCCAAGGTCGCTGAGGAAACACGCTTCTGGCAGGAGGTCTGCGAAGGGTATCGCTTTCTGCGCGGCGAGCGGCGGCTGCTATCGGTCATTCTGCTTACCTATGGCATCGCGCTGGTCGGTACGCCGTATTCGCGTTTCTTGCCCGTGTTCGCCACCGACGTGCTCCATGCCGGGCCAACGACGTTCGGTTTGTTGCTCGCGGCGCCGGGGATGGGCGCTGTTTTTGCCGGGTTGGGGATCGCCTCGCTTGGCCGATTGCGAAGACGTCTTCATTTCGTCGCCACGGCGGTGTTAGCGTTCTCGATCTCGCTGATGCTGTTTTCATTTTCCCGCTCGGTCTATCTTTCGATGTTGTTTCTTATCTTCGTCGGCGCCAGCAACATCGCTTTTCGCGCCGTGGCGAACTCTATCGTGCAAATGGAAACTCCGCCGCAGTATCTCGGCCGCATGCTCAGCCTGTTTTTCATGGACAAGGGATTGTGGTCGTTTGGCACGCTGTTTATCGGCAGCGTCGCCCATCTGATCGGTACGCCACGGGCAATTACCATCTCCGGCGCTTTTTGCGCGATTGCGGCTTCGGTGCTACTTTACCAGCAACGGCAGGCCCGCGGCGGCGCGCCCGCTGAAGGCTTAGATCGCCGCGTCGCGTAACATCCGCGCCGCGTCTTCCGGCGCTACCGGGTTGATGTGCATACCCGAGCCCCATTCGAAACCGGCGGCCCGAGAAAACTGCGGCAGCAAGCGCAGCTGCCAATGGTAGTGCGCCAGCTCACTTTCATCCAAAGACAGCGACTGAATAAAGTAATTGAACGGTGGATTGGCCCGAAGACGGTCCAACGCGGCAATCACTTGCCGTGAAATCCTAGCCAGCGCAGCAACAGTTGCCTCCTCGGACTCCTCGAAGGCTGCGCCGTGAATCCGCGGTAGTATCCAGGTCTCAAAGGCGAAGCGCGGCGCCAAGGGACAAAGCGCGATGAATTCTGCGCTGCTCCTGACCACGCGTGTTTGTGCTTGCAGCTCATGTCCGATCAGCGCGCAATAATAACAGCGGGCGCTGCGCCGGTGGTATGCACAGGCGCTGGCGAGTTCATTTTCAACATCGGCGGGCACGAACGGTAATGCGATCAACTGCGCATGCGCATGTTCGAAGGTGGCGCCGGCGCGCGCGCCCTGGTTTTTGAAGATCAACCGGTAGCGCCAGCGAGGGTTCCTGCGCCAGGCGCGCAATCGCTCGCGGTAGGCATAAAAAATCCTGGTGAATTGATCTTCGTCCAGCGCAGCCAGGTTGGCGCTATGAGCCGGGCTTTCGATGATGACCTCATGGATGCCAGTGCCGGTTGACGGCTCTGTTGCGTAGCTTTCGCCATAGGCTTCATCCATGGCGACGGCTGGGTACTTGTTCGGCACGACGCGGACTGACCAGCCGGGCTGATTGGGTTGCGAATCGCCTGGCCTATCTGCCCATGACTCCGGCGGTGTTGAGTTTTCATTACCAGGACAAAATGGGCAGGCTTGGGGTGGGTCTGCCTTGTCGGGAGAGCCGAGCTGGTTGGGGCGCGCCGCCCGTTCGGGGGCGATAATCACCGCGCGACCGGTGAGCGGGTCTTTTCTAATTTCCGACATGACTCACGGCGCAACAGCGATAATCTGTGGCTGGTAGCCCTTGGCGAAGAAATAAAACTCAGACGAACCCTGGCGACTTGCTTCCGGTTTGGTGCGTTGGACTGTGGCGAAATAATTTTTCAGCTCAGCGCTGTAAAACTGTAGGTCTTCACTGACAAAACTCTTGACCAACAAAACACCACCGGGGCGCAGTAACTCTTTGGCGACGTTGAGCGCCAGGCGATTGAGTTCTTGGCAGCGCGCCATGTCGGCGTCACGAATACCGCTGAGTTTCGGTGCCATATCCGAGAGCACGCAGTGCGCCATGCCGTCCAATAGCTCTTTAATCTTGCCTTGGATTTCACCGGTCAAGACATCGCCTTGAATCAACACGATGTTGCGCTCTTGAAACGGCTGAATCGGTTGTAGATCGACGCCGATGACTCTGCCGGTCGGGCCGACCAGCTTGGCTGCTACCTGCAACCACCCCCCTGGCGCCGCGCCGAGATCGACAACCTTGTCGCCGGTATTTATCAAGCGTAAGCGCTGTTGCAGTTCGACTAGTTTATACGCGGCGCGGGAGCGATAGCCGTCCTGTTTAGCTTTCTTGAAAAAGCGGTCTTGAGGTATGTAGGCCATGGGCTGATATCGCTCTTACTCTACCCGAACGGCGGCCATAAAAAAGCCCAGCCGAATGGTTCGGCTGGGCTCGCTGTCGCGGAGATTCTAAGGTTATTTCGCTGCCCGCACTTGAAACTCGACTCGGCGATTGATCGCACGCGCCCAAGCCGTATCTTGTTCGATCAGCGGTTTGCTTTCGCCGATACTAGTGGTCGACATGCGGCTCGGCTCGATGCCCAATGAAACCAATTCACTCATGACTGTTTGAGCGCGCTGTAAGCCAAGCTTTTGATTATAGCTATCGTCGCCGCGATTATCGGTGTGGCCTTCGACGGCAATGGTCATGTTGCCGCGTTCTTTCAGCCGTTGGGCGGCAAGATAGACCTGACCTTTGCCCAGGTCTGTCAAGCGAGCAGAGTCGAATTCGAACGCCACGGGTGTAAAGACCAGGCGATCGACCTCGACGATTTTTTCTTGAATCACGGTTTTTTCGACAGGCACTTCGACGACCTTAACATGCTCCGGCACTGGCACCGGTGGCGGCGCGGGCGGTGCTACTCGCACCGTCTGCAGCGGAACTCTTTTGGCTACTCCGTAGCTGTTCACGGTTTGCGGTTCAGCTAGGACGGGCGGATGGGGCGTATGGCCAAAAAAAGCCTCCTGCGCTTGAGTACCGCTGACCAGAAAATGAAACGGTCGAAAGATCGTCCACTCGGCGAGCCAGCCGACGGGATAGGTGAGGTATGCAAGGACTCTCAACGGGTTCGATTGGCTATCGTCATATGCGTCGGGGGCAGCAAAACTCGTCTGCGCCGCTAATCCAATTGACAGCGCCAATGTCACTGCTTGGGCGGTTCGTTTTTTCATGTTAAGCCCTCCTTAAGAGTCTGATAAAACAACAGTTTAAGAGCTGCGAGGGGGTTTGTCAAACTTATGTTTGTCGATCGCCTTGCAAGCGTAGCGATCCTCGGTTTAAGACTAATCGACGTAGTTAGAAGTTTCACAGCAGGCGAGGAATTTGACATGCGCGTGAATGTAGACAAAAAAGATCGGCGGTTGACAATCACTTGGGATCAGCCGCCTCTAAACGTGCTCGACATCGTCTTATTACGCGAGCTCGACGAAATTCTTCGATACTGCGCAGCGGAACCAGCCGTCGATGTAGTGGTGCTGCGTGGTCAAGGGCGGAAAGCATTCTCGGCGGGTGTGGACATTAAGGACCACACCAAAGAAAAGGTTCCGGAAATGCTCGGCGTGGTTCACGGCGTGATTCGCAAGCTTATGGGCCTGCCCCAAGTCACCGTTGCTGCGGTGCGCGGTGCCTGTCTCGGCGGCGGCTGCGAAGTCGCCAGTGTTTGCGATTTCATTGTCGCCGCAGAAGAAAGCTGGTTCGCCACGCCGGAAATTCTTGTCGGCTGCTACCCGCCAGTGGCGCTGGCCCGCTTCACCGCCTTGATCGGTTACCACCGGGCGGCGGAAATGATTCTCACCGGCCGCCGCTTCAGTGCCCGCGAGGCCCATGCGATGGGATTGATTAATCGCGTGTTTGCCGATGGCGAACTAGAATGTGGTGTCGAGAGTCTGGTCGGGGAACTCCTGAGTAAGAGCGGCGCCGTCATGCGTCTAACCGTCAAAGGGTTGCGTGAATTGTCTCTGCGCGATTTCGACGCGTCGCTCAAGCGCGCCGAACAAATTTACTGCGATGAGCTTCTCCGCACCGCGGATGTCGAAGAAGGTGTCCAGGCTTTTTTACAGAAGCGGCCGCCACAATGGAGCCATCGATGAGGCGCGGCGCTCGGCAGTTTCGATTATCAAACGGGTGGCCATATGCTCGGCAGTATTTTCCCCATCGTCTTCGTGTCGAAAAAGGAAGTGCGCAGTTGGCCGATTGTCGGCCAGTGGAACGTTCTGTGCGGGACGGTTTTCATCGATCGGCAGCGTAAGGATCAGGTGGGTCTGCTGCTGCAAGAGATGACGAGCAAGTTGACGCAGGAAGCCAATATTTTGCTATTTCCCGAGGGCACATCGACCGACGGTGAACGGCTGTTGCCGTTTCAAACCGTGCCGCTCGCGGCGCCGCTGCGCAGCCGGTCGGTGATCGTGCCGACGACTCTCGCATACAAATCCATCGATGGCGTGCCGGTTAGCCCGGCCAATCGCGATTCGATTTATTGGTACGGCGACATGGATTTCGTGTCGCATTTTTGGCAGCTGTTAGCACTGCGCAGTATCGAGGTTCTGGTGACGATCCCGCCCAAAGTTGAATGCTTCCGCTATCAGGATAATTCCGCGGGACGAAAAAAACTGGCCGAGGACTGCTACGATCGCGTCCTCGGCCGGATGACGGAAATCAGTTTGGATCAGGATGACGAGATACAAGAGGACGGCGAACCGTTACTGCCCACTTAACTGTTTCTTGATGTTCTCGACGAACTCTTTGAGCATCGCGTCGGCTTTCTTGCGGATGATCGGTTGGCCGAACTCGCCGATTTTACCGAGAATATTGACATCGGTCTCGACAAGCAGCTCGGTCATACCGGCGCCGATCTCTTTCAGGTTCATGATGGTCTTGCCGTTCACGGCGCCTGCCGCCATGCGGTCTTTTGCCTCGGCACGCAGCGCCGCACGCCAATCAGTTTTGTTTCGCTCTTCGAGAATGATTTTACCTTGCAAGTTGAGCTTGATCGGACCGACGCGCACAGTCAAGGCGCCTTCATAAGTCGTGTCGTCGATTTGACTGACCGACTCCACCCCGGGCAGCGACTTGGCGACCTTGGGTACATCCATCAAAAAATTCCAAAGCGGTTCGCGGGCGACGGGAATCTGGGCTGTCTGGGAGAATTTCAACGTTTTTTGCCTTTCTTGACGGTCTTCTTTTTAGCCGGTTTGGGTGCCGCCTTGGCTTTCGCCTGCTGGCGAATATCGGCCAGCGCTTTTTCTAAGGCGCGCCGGACGAACACCGCGGCCATATCGGTCTTGTAAGCTGCCGAGCCGCGGAAATCGCTGACCGGGTCGACGGCTTGTTTAGCCTTTTCCCCCGCCTCAGCGAAGGCTTCGGCTTTCAGCGGTTGGCCGCGTAGCACTGCTTCGGCTGCGGTGGCGCGGATCGGTGTCACGCCAACGCTGCCTAGCGCGATGCGCACATCGGCGATGGTCTTCATCGATTTATCGAGAGTCAGCACCGCTGCCGCGGAAACGGTGGCATAGTCATCGGCGGTACGCGGAAGAAATTTGATATATGCCGCGCCGGTGTTGGCTGCCTGCTTCGGCACCATCACTTCGGTGACGACCTCGTCGGGATTGAGCACGGTCTCATAGTAGTCTTTAAAAAACTCATCGAGGGGAATCACCCGGCTGCCAGTCGACGAGGTGGCTTTCACAGTAGCGCCGAGCGCGATCAGGCTCGGCGGCGGATCCTGGTTGGGATCGGCGTGAGCTAAGCCGCCGCCGACGGTTGCCATATTCCGCACGCGCAGGGTGGCGACATGGTGATAGGTTTCGGCCAGCATCGGCAAGCGCCGGCGCACTAAGGAGGAGCTTTCCACTGCTCTGTGGGTGGCCAGACCACCAATCGACAGGCCGCCGTCTTTGACCTCAATGCCGTTCAAGCCGCGCACCGAGCGCAGGCTGACCAAACAGGTGGGCCGGACCAAGCGTTGTTTCATCATGATCACCAATGCTGTGCCGCCGGCGATCAGCTTGGCGTCGCTGCCAAATTCTTTCAGTGTCGCGTGGACTTCTTTGAGATTTTTCGGGGTGCGATATTCAAAAGGTATCATGGCTGTGTCCTTATTATTTCGCGAATTGATGCGCTTTCTGGATCGATTCGATGATCTTGTAGTAGCCGGTGCAGCGGCACAGGTTGCCCATCATCCAGTCCTTGATTTCGTCTTCGTTGGGTTTGGGGTTTTCTTTCAACAGCGCGGTGGCGGCAACCACCTGGCCGGGGGTGCAGATACCGCATTGAAAACCGCCATATTGGATAAAGCTCTTTTGCACCGGATTGAGTTCGCCGTTCTTCGCCAGCCCCTCCACCGTGGTTAGATCATGACCGTCCGCCATCACCGCTAGTGTCAGGCAAGAGCTGATCATGTCACCGTCCATCAGCACTGTGCAGGCACCGCAGACGCCGACGCTGCAACCTTCCTTGGTGCCGGTCAGTCCGAGATCGTAACGCAAACAGTCGATCAACAGGCGATTGGTCGGGACCTCGACCTCATGTCGTTTGCCGTTAACGCGGAATTTGATCTTCTTATTCATCGCTGTTCCTTTCTCAGAAACTATTGCGCGGAATTTTCAGCCCAGGCCGGAAAAAACCACTAGGGCCTTCTTATAGTGAGAAATTGGTGAAACTGCAAGCCGTTTTCCCGGCAAATTCTCCGGTGAAATGATCGATGACGCGGCAAGAAATAATGCCGCTAGATTTGCTATCGGCACCTTGCGCCGACCACAATGTTTTGTGCTGTAGAAAGCGCTAAAGGAACTAGAATGTGATGATCGAACGGATGCTTTTGCCTTCATGCATCAGGTCGAAGGCCTCATTGATCCGTTCCAACGGCAAGACATGGGTAATCATCGGTTCGACTTTGATCTCGCCGTGCAAATAGCGCTCGACGTAGCCGGGCAACTGCGAGCGACCTTTGACGCCGCCGAAGGCGGTGCCGCGCCACACCCGGCCGGTGACCAACTGAAACGGCCGGGTAGCGATCTCCTGGCCTGCCGCGGCGACGCCGATGATGGTCGACTCGCCCCAACCTTTGTGGCAACACTCCAGCGCCGCGCGCATGGTGTTCACATTGCCGATGCATTCGAATGAGTAATCGACGCCGCCGTCGGTCAGGTCGATGATCTCTTGCTGCACCGGCGTACTGTCCGGCTGCGGTACGATGAAGTCGGTGGCGCCCAGCTGCTTGGCCATCTCGAACTTTTTCTCGTTCATATCAACGGCAATGATTTTTTCCGCCTTGGCCATCACCAAACCTTGAATTACGCTGAGACCGATGCCGCCGAGGCCGAACACTGCGGCGGATGAGCCCGGCCGCACCTTCGCGGTGTTCAACACCGCGCCGATGCCGGTGGTGATGCCGCAACCGAGTAAGCATACCTTGTCGAGCGGCGCCGCCGGATTGATTTTCGCTACGGCGATTTCCGGCAGGACCGTGTATTCCGAGAAAGTCGACGTGCCCATGTAGTGCAGAATGGTTTTGCCGCCGAGAGAAAAGCGCGAAGTGCCATCGGGCATGACACCCTTGCCCTGGGTAAGCCGGATGGCGCCGCAAAGATTGGTCCGCCCGGACTTGCAAAACTTACACTCGCCGCACTCGGGAATATAGAGCGGGATGACATGATCGCCCGGCTTGACGCTGGTCACGCTGGCGCCGATTTCCACTACCGTGGCGCCGCCTTCATGGCCCATGATCGCCGGAAATAATCCTTCAGGATCTTTGCCCGAAAGCGTATAGGCGTCGGTGTGGCAGACGCCGCTGGCGGCGACCTTGAGCAGCACCTCGCCCTTTTGCGGTGCGCCGACTTCGACTTCCTCGATCACTAAAGGTTTGCCGGCTTCCCAGGCGACGGCTGCGCGCGATTTCATAATGTTCCTCCCTAACGCGGCGATAAAGTAGGGGTTAACACTTCCCCCTGCGAAATCAGGCTAGGCGATGGAAGGCAGTTTGTATCGCGCATCATTTGAATTGCGATTGGTGCGAGGTTTCATCGTTTGCCAAGATATATCCCGCTGCCTTTCGTGCTTTGCAATGGCGATTGGTGATTGCTAAATCGCCAACAATCGGAAACCCGATTTATCTTTGCGACTCTGCGTGAAATTGTCCCATGGCGTCGGCTACGCAATCTCGCAACGACAAAGTTTATTGACAAAAACCTCATAGCCCAAAAAACGATTTTAAACCAGCCCTCCTCCACAGTGGCGAACCGATTGTGAATCTCTTCGATCCGCGGCGACATTTGCGCCAAGGCTCTTCGCATTCAAAGCTAGAGCCGATGGGCCCGAATTTATTAGGAATTTGCGACGGAAGTGTTAGCGGCGTCAAACTTATCCGGTGTCGACGAATGGGTATGGCGATTACCGTTATTAACTGGAACGGCTGAGTGTATCGGTGTTTCTGTCAGTCGCATGACTGCCCAGATGAACTTGGGGGAATCTGGACACGATGCGATTGGTGAACTTTTGGCGGCACGTAGGCCTTGCTCAATTTCTTTTCGATTTAAGAAATTTTAACTGCAATTTATTGTCTCGGGGAAATTTTAGTCTTGCACAACACCGAGCGATTAATCGAATCACCGGCACGACTGTTGATGCAACGATTACGGTCCGATGTCATCGTAGATGTTGCGATCGAAGGAAAGTGGAGATTGCTCCAAAATGCGCAAAAAAGAGATTAGAGATTCTAAGCGGGGGTGATTTGACGTCCGGCATAAATGCCTGCTTGAGTTGGTCGGGGAAATTTCTCGGGTAGAAAATGCGCGATATTGTCCAGGGGTTGGCAGAATCCATCGACAGTTTTTAGGGTGACACTGTCGAACTAATTGATCTCTATCGGTGTACGCTGCACTGCTTCATACGATCAGAAGTATAGGTGGTGCCAAGCATTGGTTTTTTCACATCGGAACTGGCGTGGAACGTAACTTTAAAAGTAACAACGCGTTTAGCCATGGTAGCAGATGACAGCGTGAGTACGAGAGTACCGTAGGGAGTTTGATACGCGACTGGATAGCATTAATTCACCTTTGAGCGGCCGCCTAGGGAGAGTTGGATGTTTCATTGCGCTGGGCGATCGATGAGGTAAATGAATTAATGGTTATAAAAGTAAACCTTCGAGGAGGTCGTATGATCGATTGCACCACTAAACCGACAACCGGCGCGGCTTGTTCGCACGGAGGGCGAACCAAAGCTTGGGCGACGGCCCTCATCGTGCTGGCGTTCATTTGCGGAGTAGTACCTGCTCGCGCCCAGAACGCTGCCGCGGATCGAGCGCAGGCGATCGCGCTTGCACGCAGCCATGCGGCGGCCAACGCGGCGGTCACACACTTCGGCCCCGACCAGGATCTCGTCGTGCGCGATGCTATCATCGACGCCGATGGCACGGAGCATGTCCGGTTCGACCGCACCTACAGGGGACTTCGTGTTGTCGGGGGAGATTTGGTCATGCACACCGCTGCGAACGGTCAGTTCACAGGTGTGTCCCAGACGCTCTCTAGTGACCTCACGCTATCGACGCAGCCGTCGCTTTCGCCGCAGGGCGCAGTCCGTGCGGCCATCGCGCGGTTTACCAGCCACAGGCCGTCTGGATCCCAGCCCGAGTTGATTGTCTTCGCCCGCGGCGCGACTCCGGTGCTCGCCTACGATGTCCTCGTTACCGGTGCGCAAAACGACGGAACACCGAGTGAACTGCATGTCATTATCGATGCGGTGAGCGGTAATGTGCTCGACGCATGGGATGACATTCATACCGGCGCTACACCTGGGACTGGCAAGGCTTCTTCAACGGCACTGTCGCCCGCACCACCGACCTGGTCGGCAGCACCTATTACCTGCGTGACCCGAGCCGTGGCAACCAGCACACGGTGGACATGAAGAACAAGCAGGGCGGCAGCGGGACGGTCTTCACCGATACTGACAATAGCTGGGGCTCCGGACTGCTGTCGAACCGTCAGACCGTTGGCGTCGACGCGCAATACGGCGCCGCGATGACTTGGGACTACTATAAAAATGTGCACCAGCGCGAAGGCATCGCCAACGACAAAAAAAGCGCCTACAGCCGCGTGCATTTCGGCCGTAATTATAACAACGCCTACTGGTCGAACTCCTGCTTCTGTATGACCTACGGTGATGGCGACGGTGTCACATTTAACCCGTTCGACTCGCTTGACGTGGCCGGACACGAGATGACCCACGGGGTGACCAGCCGCACCGCGAACCTGACCTACTCTGGTGAGTCGGGCGGACTCAACGAGGCCACCAGCGACATCTTCGGCACCATGGTTGAGTTTTACGCCAACAACCAAAACGACACGCCCGACTACCTGATCGGCGAGGAACTCTACAAGAATGGTACGTCGTGGCTTCGCTCAATGATCAAGCCGAGTGCTGACGGCCGGTCGGCCGATTGCTGGTACTCTGGGATGGGCTCGCTCGACGTACACTACAGTTCCGGCGTCGCCAACCACTTCTTCTAGTTACTGGCCCAAGGCACGACCAACGGCAGCCCCAGCCCGACCTGTGTCGCGGGCAACACGCGGGTCGCGTCGGGCGCCGGCACGCTCACCGGCATCGGCCGCGCCAAGGCCGAAAAGATCTGGTTCCGCGCGCTCACGCTGTACATGACTTCAAGTACCAACTACGCGGCCGCCCGCACGGTGACGTTGAAGGCCGCGAGCGACCTCTACGGTAACGGCAGCCCTGAGTACAATGCCGTGGCTGCGGCGTGGACCGCGGTCAACCGGCCATAGCACTTATGCGGGGGCGGTGATCCGTTCACGCCGCAATAATTGGCAAAGGGCCTCGGGAAATCGGGGCCCTTTGCTTTTGGGGAGGCAGCGACGATTAGAAAAGGGGGCACCCTTGTCCGCAAATGGGGTTAGGATCGGGTGTGTATCGTCGGGCATGCCGTATAGTCTTATTTTTTTTGTTGATGCCGCCAGCGGCAAATACTTTTAACTTTTAGACCACTTTTTAACGGCTGAGATCGATTTCAGCTCGGACCTGGCAGTTATTGGAGTTATCTAGCAACACTAAGGAACTCTATGTATTATTTGTCAAATTGTCTGTCAATTTGTCATTAAAGTGTCAAATTCGGCAAAATCTGCGCTCTTCGCACGAGCTAACCTATTTGATGTCTTCGTCAAATCTAACCGCTTGACCGTCAAAGATTTTCTGAGCGTTCAAGGTCCTTGAGGGCGTTCCTGGTATATTTATTGCCCTTTGCCGGGCCTGTGACTCGTGAAGATGCGGCTATACTTAGCAAGGGCAAGGCTGAGCGAGGGGCTCGCCTCATGAACCATAAGGAGTGAACCATGATCTCAGACGTAGCAAGCGACAAAGAGTTGTTCCGTAATCTCATGCTTCTCTCCAATGAGGTGAAGCAGATCCAAAAAAGTCTTCGCACCATCGACTCTCACGAGTCCCGACTCAGAGCCGCGCTGGACGAATTGGCTCTGGAAAAGGAGATTTTGAGCGAGCAGGCGAACCGGTTTGAAGCCATCATCACGCAAGCCGCCACCTCAGCGTTACAGGATGCCGAGTGGGAGCGCGAGCGTCAGCAAAGCCTTGAAAGCGAGAAGAGCGCGCTAACGATTCAAATCATGGAAATGGAGCAAACGCTCCAGAGCAAAGAAACCGCAGTCACAGAGCTACAGGAAGAATTTATCGCCGGGATGGAAGATCTTAAAGGACAGATTAGAGAAAAAGACCGGCTGCTGCAGATTCGCGAAATTGCGTTGACGGATCTCAAAGCCGCCGCGGAGTCTTTGAACCGTCTTGTCAGTGGTCTGTCATCTAGCGGCGCAACGCCCATGCTATTACTGGACGAGTCGCAAGATAATCCGACAGAGGATACCACGGACATGATAAAGGAATTTGAAGATCGCACGTCATTCGACATAGAAAGGCTGAAGAGCGATAGTCGAGAAAAGGACTTCACCCTGTCGGCAAAATCTGTCGAGATTGAGAGCACCAAACAAACCATGAGCGGCGGAGATGATCTGGAGAAAGCCCTCGATGCTAAGAGAAAGAGAAAGTCGCCGCGCCTAGTGTCCCTGCTTGCCGACATGGGTGGCAAGAGATTTATGTGAGTCGCCAGGTTGTTGTATTGCAAATAACAGCCCATAAGACAGAACTTCTGTCGGGAACCCCTTCGCTAGCCATCCTTGAGCGCGGCGCTTTGACGATGGTCTCGGTTAAGGAAGCGCGCTAAGGGCACTGTAAGCGCCTCAGAACCGCAATAGGATTCTCGGCGCGACGGTGCTGTAGTTGAATCCCGAGGTTGCCCAGCCGCGAACTTGCCGCCTTCTATATTGATCTCAAGGGAAAGATTTTGCAGCGGTTTGATGCCGACGCTGCCGGCGCCGCCATGAAGGAAGTTGGCCGAAACGACGCCGTAGCCCCGATAGCTATCATAGCCGAGATACGCTTCGACGTAGGACCAATAGATGCGATTTTCGAAATACAGTGACCGAATGCGCGATTGGCTATGTAGTTGTTGGGGTCGAAGTAGCCGCTGCCGCTCTGCTTTTGAAAGTCGAGCAGGCGAAAACGATGGCCGATGACGATGCGCGGCGTCAAATACAACGCGTACTATGTCGACCATTGCAACTCGTTTGCGTGATTACCATCGGAAAAACTCTTGTAGGTGTAGCGGCCTTCGACAGAAACCCGTTCGGTCAGATTTTGCTTGAGGTCGATGCCGGCGGTCGTAATGCGAATGCGGTGTTGCACCAGCTTGGCGGTGTCGCTAAGGACTTCTCGGGTCAGGGTGACGACGACGCTGCCATCCAATAATCTCGCATTGACGCACAGCTGACCGGTTGGAAATCTGGTGGTATTTTCCGCGGGCGCGCTAATTTCTGTCGGTGCCGGTTACTCTGAGGACCGGGCCCGGCAACTTTTTCCCGCTGAACCGGCGGATTCGATTCATGACCATTGCGGCGCGAGCGGAAATTTGCGGTTGCATTACCGCATGGGATTGTGGAAAGGATAGGAAAACTTCTAAAAGGGGGGTCGCTATGTTTCTTGAGATGAGAACCTATGTGTTGAAACCAGGGATGACCAACAACTTTGTCGAACGCTTTGCCGAAGGGCTGACGGCTCGGTTGCAATTTTCCAAGCTGCTCGGACTTTTCTGCTCGGAAGTGGGCGGGCTGAATCGCGTGACACATGTCTGGCCCTACGAAAGCTTCGAAGACCGAGAGCGGATCGGTGGCGAAGCGCGTAAGACCGGCAAATGGCCGCCCAAGACCCAAGAGTTTATCGTCACCCAGGAAAACAAGATCATTCAGCTGGCGCCGTTTTCCCCGCCCTTACCGGAAAAAAAGATGGGCGAGCTTTATGAGTTCCGCACCTATACCTATCAGCCAGGGACCATGCCGACGGTTTTGGAGCGGTGGAGCAAAGTAATCGGCGCACGCACCAAGGTCTCGCCGCTGGTTTTTGCCGGGCAGACGATCATCGGGCCACTTAACCAATATATTCATGTTTGGGCCTACAAAGACGCCGGCGAGCGCGAGCGTTTGCGCGCCGAAGCGTCAAAGACGGTCGAGGGTTGGCCACCGCCTACTAGGGAGCTGCTCGTGATGCAGGAAAATACTATTATGACTCCGGCACCCTGTGCGCCGTTCAAATAAACTGAGAAACAATTCGTAAATTGCGGTAAGTGCCACGCTAGGACGGGCACGGTCATCTAATAACAGGGGGAGCGTTCGCGTTCTCCCTGTTTTTTTGGTGCGCCAGAGAAAGTCGACCCGCTGGTTTGCTGGAAGTCATTTTTGTTTTCCGATACATCCTTGCCATGTCTTTGATTTACAAATCGCTGATTCGGCCAATATTATTTCGCAAAGATCCGGAGCGAAGCCACGAGGCGGTTTTGCACATGCTTGCCAGAAACGAGTGGCTCTACGCTACCCTCGAGGATTTCTACAAGGCCGAAGATGAGCGACTCGTCGTCAAGATTGGCCCGCTGACGTTTGCCAACCCGGTGGGGCTCGCCGGCGGTTTCGACAAGAATGCTCTGGCGCCGAAGATGATTTCCGCTTTCGGATTCGGCTTTATGGAAGTGGGCGCGATTACCGCGCAGGCGCAGCCCGGCAATCCCAAACCGCGCCTCTACCGGTTGCCGGAAGACGATGCCTTGATCAACCGTTTGGGATTCAACAACGAAGGCGCCGAAGCGATCGCGATCAAGCTCGACCGCCTGCGCGCGCGCGGTGGGCGACCGAAGATTCCCCTCGGCATGAACATCGGCCGTACCAAGATCGTCGAGACCAAGGACGCGGTGGCGGATTTTCTTTCCTGTTTCGAGAAGCTGTTTCCGCACGGCGATTTCTTCACGCTTAACGTGAGTTCGCCGAACACACCGAATCTGCGCGACCTGCAGGAAAAAAATCTATTGCGCGAGCTGCTCACGGCGGTGCAGCAAAGAAATCTGCAACTGGCGGCGCGGGCACAGATCGATCCGAAGGCGGTGTTCGTGAAAATCGCTCCGGATATGGAGTTTGGCCAAGTCGACGAGATCATCGATGTCGTCGATCAGGTGAAGCTCACCGGCATCGTCGCCACCAACGCGACGGCGTTCAAACGCGAGGGGCTGAAATCTCCCAATGGTCCCGAGCCCGGAGGATTGAGCGGCCGGCCAATCACGGCGATGGTGACGCGGTTCATTTCCCATATCTATCGAAACACCCGCGGCAGACTACCGATCATCGGTGTCGGCGGTATTTTTGACGCCTACGATGCTTACGAGAAGATCAAGGCTGGCGCCAACGCGGTGCAGATTTACACTGGCTGGATCTACGAAGGACCGGGTGCGGTCAAGCGGATCAACAAAGGCTTACTGCGTTTGCTCGAACGGGACGGCCTCAAACATATCTCCGAAGCGGTGGGCCGAGATGTACGTGACTAAGCCAGTTGTTTGAGCCGTTCGTAATCTGCGCGCACGTCGATATCGAGAAATGAGAGTTCCTCCGGCCAGTCCAACAATGCGGTTTTGCGCTTGTGTTTGTCGAGCAGCGGCCGGCCACCGCGGTCGCCGGTGAGTCGGAGCAATTCGGGAAATAGTTTGCGGTGGAACAAGATCGGGTTGCGCACTTCGCCATTGAATCTCGGCGCGA
Organism: uncultured delta proteobacterium; assembly: GCA_963816145.1. Taxonomy (GTDB): domain Bacteria; phylum Desulfobacterota; class Binatia; order UBA9968; family UBA9968; genus DP-20. The sequence continues at coordinate 265,899 of CAWFJP010000011.1, read as the reverse complement.
CGATCCATGCTGACGTGTCGTCGAATTTTTCGATCAGCGCATTGATAAGCTCCGGGCGCACCAGCGGTTGGTCGCCGCATAAAAACATCACGCCATCGGTGGTGGCGCTGGCTGCCCACAATCCGGCGATCACGGAGGTGCTCTGGCCGCGGTCCGCGGCGTAGTTGAGCAGCCAGAACAAGCGTTCGTCGGCGACATTGATTTGGCGCCGCGCCGAGTTGAGTTCTCGGGTGACGCAGATCACCTCGTCGAGATCGGATGCGAGAGCGCTTTCCAAAACCCATTGGAGCACCGGTTTGCCGCCGAGAGGCAAGAAAAGTTTTGGCTCACCCATTCTCTCAGCCCGGCCGGCGGCAAGTATGACGGCGGAAATCATCGAGTCTCGTCAACGTTAAGTTCTAATGGGCCAATACCGTGGATAACCGGTTCGGCGCTGGCGTAACTGGCAATGACGACCCTGTCGAATCCTTGAGTTTGCAGTTTGTCGCCGAGCGCTTGGGCCGCCGCCATTTCTGCCGGACTATCAACTTGATTAATGATGGCGATTTTTCGGCTGCCGGACGGAATACCTTTGAGACAGCCGTCTCGATGTTGGAGTAACTGAATCAGGATGTCTTCGCTGACGCTGGCATCGGCCGGCAACCCGAGCAGATCGCGCGCCCGCGCTGAGCCATACACCCAAGCTTCGGAGAGCGGTTTGCCGAGGACTTTGACCGCAACGATCCATAGGGTGGTCTGGCAACTCTGCGGTATCAGCGTTTCGCCGTTCGTCGGGATTTCCAGTAAGCGCGATGCCGCGCCATCGGCTTGCACCAAGATCGCATCAAATGTTGCAACTTGGTTTAGGCGATCGAGCCAGGCTACCGGCATACCGATCAATTCGCCTTCCAGGTTCACGCCACAGCCGGCGCCGATAATCACCGGCGCTAAAATCTCGCCGCAGACATCGATCAGAGCTTGGAGTTCGTCGACGAGAAATAACCGGTCGATGTGCGGCTTGGTTGGCTTGACAATCTTGGTGGTTGACGTGACTAGCACTTTCCAAGCCTGGTCGCGCAGTTCTTTGGCGAGGCGAAACATCGTGGTCGTCTTGTCGCCGGCGCCGATCAGCGAAACCATCTCGCCGCGCGTCAATCCAAGCGCATCCCGGAGCAACATGGCCTTCTCACCTAACTCTTCCGTTGCTGACTTGCAAGGAAAATTTGGCCATTTTGAACAATCTTTTGCTGCGAAAATCCCAGAAGGTTCAGTTGGAATTTGATGATTGCACGGAGGGCAAGCCCTTCATGGTGTTGCCAGTGGGTCTCTATCTGTGGGCACTGAGCCCGCTACGGTAGGTCCGGCAAGTTCGGCGCAGGAGGAGTAGCATTGAGCGGCCCATGGCATGAGACTTTGCGATCACACCCCGAGTGGATTTGTTGCATCGGGCTTAACCCTCGGCTCACCGACCCGGCGTTTCTCCACTGCCAATTCCGCGATCGTTGCGGTCCCGGAGCCGCGGCTTGAAAGGATCGCGGCTTTTGGTTAACTTCGCGGCCATGTCACGCACCTTCACCATCGAAGTCGCCAAAGATTATTTTAATTTCGCCTCGGCGCATTTTCTTATCTTTGCCAACGGCAAGCGCGAACCGCTGCACGGGCACAACTATCAAGTGTCGGTAAAGCTGGAAGGCGAACTCGACCGCGCCGGCGTGGTGTTGGACTTCATTGCCTTCAAGCCGCTGGTTAAGCGCATCTGCGATTCTCTCGATCATCGCACCATGATTCAAAACAACAGCCCGAATCTTGCCGTGCATCGGCGCGCCAAGGAAATCGAAGTCCGCTACAAGGCGCAGAAAATTATTCTGCCGAAAAGCGATGTGATTCTTTTGCCGCTAGCCAACACCAGCACTGAATTGCTCGCCGAGCATGTCGCGAAACTGATTCGCCAGCAGGTGAAAGCGCAATTTCACGGCGCCAAGATTCGCGCCATGGAAGTCGGGGTCGAGGAGGCGCGCGGCCAACGCGGCATTTTCCACGGTGAGTTTTAGCGATCCGCTAGCGATCTCCGTGATTATTTGTTGTCGAGAAAGATCTGGCGCATTTCATCGCGCAGCTTTTTGAACTCTTCCGCGGTCGGTTCTTCCATGAAAACGGTTCGCTGCGGCACTTGGTCGGCGCCGCTAAAGCTCGGCGCTACTTGCGGGTAAAGGACAAATTCAGCGGTTTCCGCCATCGCTTTTTGCCCCTCCAGCGAACAGATGTACTCGATATACAGCCGTCCGGCGTTGGCGTGGGGAGCCTTGCGGCTAAGACCCAGGTAATTTACGTCGGCGAGATACTTGTTCAAACGGGCGTAATCGATGGGGCCTTTATATTGGCCGACATATTTCAAGTAGGTCAAGCCCAGCGCTGCCTCGCCTTTAATGACGGTGTTGACGATGGGCGCAAAGGATTCGACCAAGAACGGCTCTTGTAGCGCCAAACTCTTGGCGAACTCGCGCCATTTGATGCCGTCATACTTATCGAGATCGGCGAGAAACTGCGCCGTTGTCGTGTGGCGCGCCGGGTCGGGAATGGTGATCTTACCTTTCCATTTCGCCAACAGCAGCTCTTGAATACTTTTAGGAGCGTCCTCTTTGCGGACCATGGTGGTATTAAATAGAATGCTGATCGGGTTGAAGCGCCAAGGGGTGAGAAGCTGGTCGTTCTCGAGAAACTGCTTGGGATATTTGGCCGCCGAAGGCGGCTGAAACTTGGCGAAAACTCCTTCGGTCTTGAGAATGTATTGGGGCCCTTTGTTACCCTCGACGACATCGAAGGGCGCTGTGCCGACGCGCCATTCATTGAGGGCCCGTTCCAAGATGCCGGTCGTCGACGCACGCCAGTACTCGACCTTGATGCCATATTTTTTTTCAAACGGCTCATTGATCACTTTCATTGTTTGCGGCGGCACGGCAGCGTAAACAACAACTTTGCCTTCTTTTTTTGCCGCCTCGGTATCGACCGATTGCGCCGCGGCGGGCAGGCGCAAAGCTAGCAGAAACACGACGAGTAGTGGCGCAGTGAGTGAGCGATATAAATGGGATGAAATTGGCATTGGTGAATCTCCGCTAGCTCAGAACCTGACAGACGATAGGCACGGCTAGGTTTCTTGTCAATGGACGGATTGATGATGTAGTAACAGCTGAGTTTCTTGTGTTTGGAGGTAGTTCGATGGCTTTCCTGATTCGTGCAGAAGATGCAATCGGTCTCTTGACCATGGATGCGGCGATCAACGCTGTAGAGTCCGGGTTCCGTGAGTTCGGCAAGAGTCCGGAGCTGAACGCGCCGCGCCGTCGCATTACTACGCCGGGAGGTGTCCGCGTCAGCGTTCATCCCGGCGGCGTGCCCAGCCTCGGCGGGATTGGCGTGCTCGCCCATGCTGAACATGTCGCGGTCACCAGGGAAGTGCAGACCTACCACAACATGGGCGGACCGGTAACGGTCTTGTTCGACGCCAAAGACGCTTCGCTCATGGGCATGATCGTCGGCAGAATCGGTGTCGCCGAGATTGAGGCGGAGCGGCCGACGCCCATGCGTACGGCTGCGACGAGCGCGGTGGGCACGCGCGCACTGGCGCGCGCTGATTCGTCGACTCTCGGCATTCTCGGCGCCGGCGGCGAGGCCAAATATCATTTGTTGGCATTTTCCAAGGTCCGACAGTTTAAGCGGGTTAAGGTTTTCTGCCGCACAGATTCGACCCGCAGCGATTTCTGCCGCATGATGGAAAAGATCGTTCCCTGCGAGTTGCGACCCGTAACCAGCGCGAAGCATGCGGTGGTGGATTCCGATGTTGTGTTGACTGCAACCAACTCCAACGTGGCGGTATTTGACGGCGAGTGGTTACAGCCGGGAACCCACGTGACCTCGATCATGGGCGGCAATGTCGGTTTGGTCAAAGCGGGTATCGCAGCGGCAAAGCGGCGTGAATTGGACGATGCGACGATTCGACGTTCCGATGTGATCGTCGTCAACTCATTAGAGCAAGCGATTCAAGACGAGCAGGGAGATCTTTACGATCCAGTGCAGGCGGGTTTCTTGACTTGGGAGCGAGTCGGGGAACTCGGTGCGCTGCTTAACGGTACCATTCCGGGTCGCGTCGGTGCGAAACAGATCACGCTGTTCAAAAACAACGCCGGCCAGGGAATCGCCGATGTCGCCATCGCCAGCAAAGTATTCACTTTGGCGCGGTCTCAGGGACTCGGCATCGAGTTCTGAATTCACTTTGACTGACTGAGCACCCAGCGCGCGACTTCATCGTGGCGCGCGAACCAGACGTCGGGGAAGCCTTTCATGTAATGGAGCAGTTCGTGCAGCATCGCCGACATCATCGGCCGGCCGCCGAAGTGACAGTGCATGGTCAAATTGAGCAGCGACGGCGCTTCGTGTTTGTAGAGATAGTCGAAGGTGTCTTTATAAACGTTGTAGAAGTCGCGCGGGCTGGAGCGCAGTGTGCGGTTGTCGGTGAAGTCGCTATGGGCCAGGGCGACTAGCCGGCCGTTGCCGGTTTCCAGGACATAGGGCAGGTCGCTGTCGTTGTAGTCGCCATGCCAGATAAAGCCTTCTTCGGCGAGAAAGCGCGCGGTGTTTACCGTCGGCGCCGCCACCGGGCTGAACCATCCGACGGGAGTGACCCCGACCGTATCGGTAATGATGCGCTTGCAGCGCTGAATCACTTCCCGTTCTTCCGCCGCCGATAGATAGGGCAAAACCAGATCCTGGGTGTATGAGTGGCCGGCGATTTCATGGCCGCGCCGGTGAGCTTCTTTGACCGCGTCGGGAAACAGTTCGGCGCCTTTGGCATTCAAGCAGACCGTCGCTTTAATTTGCGTTTCGTCGAGGATGCGCAGGAAGCGCCAGATGCCGGTTTTGCCGCCATACTGCGACCAGGAAATGCCCAACAGGTCGGGCGTGCCGGATTTGAGGGACGTCGTCATTGGCGAGTAGGGCGGCGCCTTGCCGTCGGACCAGACCTCGAACATGATCGTCACCATGACGACTAGTTTCTGGTTATTGGGCCAGGCGGCGAGGGTCCGTTCCATGATATTACTCCCATTCAAAAAGTGGTTTTCCCGGGTTTACTGTGACAAAAGTCTGCACCACGAAGGACACGAAGAGCACGAAGTTCGGAGTTTAAATTGTCCGAACCCTTCGTGTCCTTCGTGGTGACGCAACTAAACTGAGCGACACGATTGATTCACACAAAGCTCTGAAGCATCAAAGCTAAAAAATTAGTCCGCGAAGCCGTGGCGCCATAGCTCGGCGATGCGCGCCAGGTCGGCGGTGGGGATTTCTATGTCCGCAGCAGCACCGTTTTCGCGCATCTGCTCGGCATTGCGCGCGCCGGGGATAACGACGCTGACGGCCGGGTGCGCGATACAGAAAGCGATCGCGGCCTGGCCTAAAGTCTTCGCCCCGCCATGGACGAGAAAGCGCAATTCATCGGCCTTGGCCAGCTCTTTGACGAACGCCTCGCCTTTGAAACTGCGCGCGCGTAAATCCTCACCTTGAAATCTTTGTTCATCGGCGACGGTCATTTTACCGGTCAGAATGCCCCGGCGCAGCGGCACGCGGGCGATGATGCCGATATTGGCCTGATGCGCCAGGGGGAAGATTTTCTCGGCCGGCTCCTGGGCGAGCAGGTTGTATTCGACCTGGATTGTTTCGGCGCGGCCGTCTTTGACCGCGGCGATGCCTTCTTCCATGGTGTTGATCGACACGCCGTAGTGGCGGATCTTGCCGGCTTGTTTGGCGCGCTCCAAGACTTCCCAGACTGCGCCGCGCTCGATGACGTCGACAGTCGGATTATGCAGCTGGTAAAGATCGATGGTGTCGATTTGCAGCCGTTGCAAGCTTTCGTCCATCACCCGGCTGATATACTCGGGATCGAAGTTTCTCTTGCCGCGGTTGGGGCCCACCATGACGTTGCCGCCTTTGGTGGCGATAATCACTTGATCGCGCCTGCCCTTGAGCGCCTTGCCCAACAGTGATTCCGAATAACCGGCGCCGTAAGCATCCGAGGTATCGATAAAATTGACGCCGAGTTCGATGGCGGTTTCGATGGCGCTCAAAGATTCTGAGTCTTTCATGGGGCCGAAATGGCCGGCGTGCACCATGGTGCCGAGACCGATGGTGCTGACGCGCAAGCCGGTTTTGCCGAGAGTCCGGTACTTCATGGCCGCCAACATAAGACAGCTGTGGCAGCGACCGCAAGCGTTAGCCCTCTCTTTAGGGAACTTTTGATTCGCTTGATTCGTTGACGAAGGGAGGCAATCGATTGGACAGCATCTATACTCTTGGTTACACTGGCTGGGCCGTGAGCGCCGCCGACAGCCGTAATCCCGCGCGCGACCCTTTCGCTACGGAGATCCTAACGCACCTCGATCATCTGTACCGCGTCGCCATCCATCTGGTGCGCAACGTAGATGAGGCTAAGGATTGCGTCCAAGAGACCTGCACGCGAGCACTGAGCTCGCAGGGGCAGTTCCTGCCCGGCAGCAACATGAAGGCCTGGCTGACAAGAATTCTCTACAATTTTTTTTATGACTCCTACGCCCGCAACAAGCGCACGGTCGCCACTGAAGATCTCGTCGACGGTACGGACAGCGCTGACTTTTGGGAGGCTTATGGCGGCGACGGTCCGGGTCCCGAGGTGCAGATACTCGATCGCGAGCTCGGGGCCAAGATCGGCATCGCTCTCAAGGGAATCCCCGAGGAGTTTCGCGCGCCGATCCTGCTCGTCGACATGGGCGACTTTGACTTATGCGGAAGCGGCGGAGATTCTTTCCTGCCCCATCGGCACGGTACGGTCGCGATTGTCGCGCGGGCGCCGGCTTTTGCAAAAACAATTGAGCGGTTATTTAGGCAGAACCGGATCGGATCGATAGATGATGCGTTGCGAGCAGGCCCAAGAACTGATCACGGCTCGACTGGATAATGAACTGAACGCCGCGGAGCAAAGCACCCTCGAAGCGCATCTTAAGAGTTGCGAGCCTTGCCGGCGGGCCATGGCGGCGGAATACCGCCTTAAACAACAGATCAAGGCGGTGCAGCGAGAAGTCGTCGCACCGGCGGCGTTGCGCCGGGAGATTGAAAACGCCATAGCGTCGCGCCGGGCTGCCACGGCTGGGAAAGCCGACGGCGGCTTTGCCGTATGGCTTAACTTGCGCAGTTGGCGGCCGGCGGTTGCCGTGGCGCTATTAGTCATCGGCATCGCGACTATTTTCTATGTCAGAGCGCCGCAGCAGAATCTCGGCATGGCTGCCCTCGAGAGCCATCGCAATCTGCTCCGCGGCAAGACGACGCTGGTGCGTTACGATGACGCCAATCGCCTGCGCCAGGGGCTTTCACGGGCGGTAGGCAACCGGTTCGCGCCGATCGTATTAGATTTGTCGATGATGAAACTCTATCCGGTTTCGGGTTTCGTCCAGAAGGTCGGCGATCGCGAAGTGCTCGTGACCGTTTATCAAGGCGGTGGGCCGGCGATCACCTGCTTTACTTTTCTCGGCACTGAAGCCGACGCTCCCAAGAGCGCCGAGCGCTTTTTCGATGCCGACATGAAACTCAATTTCTTCTCGTTTTCGCAGGACGGGATCAACGCGGTGCTGCACCAAGAAGGCAACGTTGTTTGTATATTAGTTTCAAAAATGGCGCCCGCCGACCTCCTCGCACTGCTGCGTGGCAAATCGGCGCATGCCTAGAGTTTTCTTGAGACGCGACGGCTGTCGTAATCTTGGCTTAGCGCACGCGTAAAATGGCATGGTGATTTAACTTTCGCTCCGCGTTGACAACCCAGTAGCAATTCCATACAGTTTGAACGCTCAACTACCCTGACCTGAGCGGGCGTAATTCAGCGGTAGAATGCCAGCTTCCCAAGCTGGACGTCACGGGTTCGATCCCCGTCGCCCGCTCCAAACTTTCCCTGCAAATTTAGCAACTTTGAATGCGCGTTTCCGGCCATTTTGCGGAAAATCCGAAAAAGTGCCCAAAACCTGTCCACGGCAAAAGCGCTGAGGCCATGTAGCAAGCACGGACGCCCACGCCAGGTCGGAGTATGTAGCGGTAGTCTTTTCAGTCAGCCAAGTAACCGCCTGAAAAGCATGACAACTTCCTGCTCGTTCGTAGGCTCCCATCGTAGATCACGGAAAGCGGTGGGAATCCCTTCGGTCATCGCTCCCTTTCGTTCAACAATTGCCGCCGACCGCTGGTTTGTCGGTCTAAAGACCCCAAGCTCAGCGACCGCGAAGGGCGGCGCAGCTCATGCGGAAAGACGGGGGGTGCCGGTGATGTTACAGGCTTCTTTGAGTTGGCGGCTGAGTGTGGCCATTCAGCTTGGTTACTCGGCTTCATTTCTCAGTGTGCGCGAGCGACGCCTAACGATTAAATGACCCGCATTATGCGGCGGAAGATACTGGTCGTTCTATCTCCGAACGCGGCGAAAACCATCGGCAAAGAAGACAGAGGACGTACTATGAAAAGCGTAATCGCGGGTGACCTTCAGAAAAACGTCAAAGAGCGTGTAGATCTCTGGCAATCCGAAAGGGTGATAGTAACTCGGCATGGTAAACCAGCCGCGGTTTTGGTGGGGTTGAAGGAAAAGTTTGGCAGGATATCGTTTTTGAAACCGCACCAGCTTTCTGGCAACTGATTGAACAGCGGCGCAATCAACCGACGCTTTCTTCTCTAAGGAATTGAAAGCACATCCCGCAAAATGAATAAGATCATTGTCCCTGCAAAGGCAGACCAGCCGACAGGTTCATCGGTTCGCCTTGCGATAACCCAAGGCGTCCTGGCCAATGATGAGCTTTTGAATGTTCACTGAGCCTTCGACGATCTGATAGGACTTGGCGTCGCGATAGTAACGCTCAACGGGAAATTCTGTCGAGTAGCCATAGGCGCCGAGTATCTTGAGCGCGTTGTCCGCGCAGAACGCCGCCGCTTCGGCGGCAGCGTATTTCGCCATGGAGGCTTCCAAGTTGTAGGGTCGGCCGCGATCGGCGAGGCATGCCGCGCGATAAACCAACAAGCGCGCCGCTTCTTCCTGCACGACCATTTGCGCAATCAGATCCTGATTCATTTGAAACTGGCCGATTTTCTGGCCGAACTGCTCGCGCTGGTTGGCGTAGCTCACCGCGGCCTCGCGCGCCGCCGTGGCGAGACCGACGGCGCCGGCGGCACAGCCCAGGCGCGTGTGATTCAAGTGGCGCATACAGATCTTGAAGCCGTCGCCTTCCTGGCCGATTAAATTTTCCACCGGAATCCGGAAATTCTCGAAGGTCAATTCACCGGTCGGTGAGGCGTGGGCACCCAGCTTGTCGAGTTCGCGCCGGCTCACCCCCGGTTGATTCAAGTCGGCGTAGAAAGCCGACATGCCGCGATGTTTCTGGGCGCGATCGGTGTAAGCGAAGATCACGCCGAAGTCGGCCACGGTTGCATTGGTGATCCAGATCTTCGTGCCGTTGAGGATATAACTGCTGCCATCGCGCTTGGCGGTGGTTTTCATCGCCGCGACATCCGAACCGGCATCGGGTTCGGTGATGGCGAATAAGCCATTGGTTGCGCCGCTCAATAGCTTGGGCAGATGAGTTTTCTTCTGGGTTTCATTGCCGAACTCGTAGAGTGTGACCGCCGGCCCGGCTTGCATGTTCAAGTAAACCCGGATGGCGCTATGGACCCGGCCGATTTCTTCGGAGATCAGCGCGTGGGCGAGAAAGCCCAGGCCATTGCCGCCATATTCCTCTGGAATCAGACAGCCATAAAAGCCGAGCTCGCCCATTTTGCTGACGAGATCTCGGCGAAAGATATGTTCCCGATCGTCCTTGGCGGCATTGGGGGCGATTTCCTTTTCGCTAAAGTCGCGGGCCAGTTTTTGTACTTCGGCCAATTCCTCCGACAATTCGAAATCCATCGGTTGATTCCTTTTACTCGGCGGTGAGCCCGCAACGATGCCGAGTTAGGTCGACAGATCCTTCTGATAGTGCACCATCTTGCCGTGCTCGAAACCGAGCTTGCTGAAAAAATGCTGCAAATCAGATCGGTTCGGATCGATCAACGTGAAGATGGTCTTAATGCCGTGGTCTTCAGCCGACTCGGTGAATTGCTCCATCAGCTCTTCGGCAACGCCGCGACGGCGGTAGGCTGGATCGACACCGATCATCTCGACCCATGCCACCGTACCAGGCAGCCCGAATTCCTGTTCACCGGCCCGGCCCAGGATAAATCCGACGACCCGGTTATCGAATTCGGCGACAAGTGATGCCCAGTGCGGCCTTATGGCTTCGGAGATTTCGAACCGCTTCTCCCAATAGTCGAGCCGGGCTACGCCGGTTTGGCGTTCTTCCATGTTGACGATCGCCGCCAGATCGCCTTTTTCGAGGCTTCTGATGTGAATATTTTTTGCCATGTTGTTTTCCTCCTGTGCCGCTCTCAGCCGCGGTTAAAGCGCAGCGGTCGCTTTTCGACAAACGCGTTGTAGCCCTCGATAAAATCCGGGCGTCTCCATGCAGCGCGCCTGCGCGGCTGCTTCCATTTCCAAGGCCGTTTCCAAATTCACGTTGGCCTCGTATTCGAGCAGCTCTTTAGTGACGCCGAGCCCGTACAAAGGCCCGTCTTTCAGGCGATTGGCCCACTTGTAAGCTTCCTCCATTAAGGTCTCGCCGGCGACGACGCGATTGGCCAAGCCGATGCGGTGGGCTTCCTGGGCGTCGATGGTATCGCCGAAGTAGACCAGCTCGGTGGCTTTGCCCAGGCCAACGATCCTCGGCAGCAGGTAGAGCGCGCCCATGTCGGCGCCGGACAAGCCGACTTTGACAAAGAGAAAAGCGGCGCGCGCCTTGTCGGAAAAAATCCGCAGATCGGACGCCAGCATCAACATGGCGCCGGCGCCGGCGGCGATGCCGTTGACCGCGGCGATGATGGGCTTTTTCAAGTTGCGCATGTTCTTGACGACGTTGCAGGTCATGCGCGTAAACTTGTAGAGCTCGTCGCCTTTCATTTTCAGCAGCGGGCCGATGATGTCGTCGACCCGGCCGCCGGAGCAAAAACCTTTGCCGGTGCCGGTCAAGACAACGACCTTGACCGACGTGTCATGAGCGAATTCGGCGAAGATCTTTTCCAGATCGCCATAGACTTGGAAGGTCAGCGCGTTGAGATGCTCCGGGTCGTTCAGTCTGATCGTCGCCACGCCGTCGTTGTTTTCGAAAACGAAGCTGTTGTAGGTCATGCTCTGGGTATCCTCCGATTGATGGTATTGTCCTGACGGTAACTTCTCTGCCGGCGCTTTCAATGGCCGGTGAAATTAGGCTTACGCTTTTCCAAAAACGCTCGGGTGCCCTCGGCCAAATCATGTGAGTGCGCGATGGCGCCGAAGGTGCGCGCTTCGAACTCCAGGCCGGTGGCCAGGTCGACATCCTGGCTGCGGTTGATCAACATTTTCGAGGCTTGCAGCGCCAGGCGGGGCAGGGCGGCGAGCTTGACGGCGAGTTCCATGGCTTCCGCCATGTACTTGTCCTTGGGCGCGACTTTCATCACCAAGCCGAGAGCGAGCGCCTGCTCGGCCGTGATCGGATCGCCGAGGAGGATCAATTCTTTGGCTTTGGCGGCGCCGATCAAACGGGTCAATCTTTGCGTCCCGCCGCCGCCGGGAAAGGCGCCGATTTTTATTTCCGGCAGACCGAAGCGCGCGCTCTCCGAGGCGATACGAAAATCCGCCGCCAAGGCCAACTCGCAGCCGCCGCCGAGCGCATAACCGGACACCGCGGCGATCACCGGTTGCGGCAGCGACTCCACTTGATCGAACAGAATCTGGAACTCGCGCGCGTGGCGGTACGAGGATTCGGCGTTGGGGTCGCCGCCCATCTCGCCGATGTCGGCGCCGGCGCAAAAAATCTCGTCGCCGCCGGTGATGACCACCGCTCGTAATTCGGTTTGGTCCGCGATTGCTTGCAGCGCCTGCTCGAGCTCCTGGCGCATCTCGCCATTGAATGAATTCTTTTTCTGTGGCCGGTTCAGTCGAATGGTCGCCACCGCGCCGTCTTCTCGATATTGCAGAGTTTGGTACATGGAATCATTCACTCCAGTTGCGCCAGCTTCCGGTTCGCTCAGCCAATAGAAAACTCTTCATTGGTCTTGCGTGTAAATCGCCGACTCGGGATAAATCCTTTGCCAGTAGAGGCCGCTCTCAATCAGTGCCCGGCAATTTTTGCCACAGGTCAGCTTTTCGACCTCGGGCGCGGCATCGCAGGCAACCACGTCCAACGCATGGTCGCGCAACTGGGGATAAGCTTGGAACCGGACGCTATGATTACGCTTGTCGACCGGACATTGGAGCGAGAGTTCGAAATCGGCGTTTAGGAATCGGCACATCATGGCGTTCTCCTCCCTGCGGGTTAGCTCAATCCAAACAGCTCAGCCGCGTTATCGTGCAGCAGTTTTTTCTTGGTCGCTTCCTTCAGCCCCATCTCGTCCCATTGGTCCAGACTCTCTTTCCAGGGCAGACCGTTGGTGCCCCACAGGCAGCGGTCCTGGCCCATACGGCTGTTGATGTAGTGAATGATCTCGGGCTTCAGGTATTTGGGCATCCAGGCGTCGACGCCGAAATAGACATTGTCCCACTTGTAGCAAACCGAGATCAGCTCCTCGACCCAGGGCCAGCCAGTGTGGGCGCCGACGATTTTCAATTCGGGAAAATCGCTGGCGATGCGGTCCAAGTAGATCGGCCGGGCATGTTCGCTCGGCATCGCTTCCAACACATGGCCGACTTGCAGCGAGACGGGAATCTTGAGTTCGTCGCACTTGGCGTAGAGCGGATACATTTTCGCGTCGTGCAGCGGGATATCGAAACCGTAGATGTGCACGTAGACGCCCTTGAAGCCATGCTCTTTGACCGCGCAGTCGATTTCGGCGAGAGACTCTTTGATGCGAAAGGGGTTGTAGCCGGCGAGCCCGACGAAGCGGTCGGGATAACGCCGGGTGTACTGGGCGACTTCTTCGAGTTGGGTGTCCATGTACATCCACTTGTTGCGGTACGACCACATCTTGGTCTGGGTGATAAAAACTTTTGCCACGCCGGCTTCGTCCATTTTGGCGAGCATGGCGTCGAAGCTGTCGAACTGCGGCAGGCCGCCGATGGCTTTTTCCATGCGGCAAATCAGCTCGCCTTTTTTCGCATCGTTCCAGCGCTGAATAAACTCCGGCGTGGCGACGTAGTACATGATGTCGATGGCGTTGATTCCGTTACGCATGGAATTCGTCTCCTTGTCATTGGGAATTCAGAAGTCAGGAGCCAGAATATTCTGAATGCTGACTTCTGAGTTCTGGTAACTTCCCTTCACACCATCGTCAGTCCGCCGCTCACGCTCAGCGTTTGGCCGGTGATAAAACCAGCCTCTGGCGAGGTAAGAAACAGAACGGCGTTGGCGATCTCTTCCGGTTGCGCCGGACGGCGGAAGGGGGTCGCCTTGGTCACCGCATCGATGATTCTCGCGGTCTGTTCCGATTGACTGCGCACGGCTTGCAGTAGCGGCGTTTCCGTCAACCCTGGGCAGACGACATTGACGTTGATGTGGTAGCGCGCGACCTCGCGGGCGATGGTTTTCGAAAATGCGATGACCGCGCCCTTGGCGCCGGCGTAGACCGCTTCCCAACTCGATCCCACCCGGCCGGCGTCGGAGCTGATGTTGACGACCTTGCCGAAGTTATGGGAGATCATGTTCGGCAAGACCGCGCGGGCCGTGTACAGCACCGATTTGAAATTGATCGCCAAGAGTTTTTCCCAAGTCGCTTCGTCGCTTTCGACAAAGGGCTCGAGCCGATCCCAGCCCTGGCAGTTGACCAGGATATCGATCTGACCGAAGCGCTCGATGATTTCGCCGACCATGCGGTCGACGTCGGCCTTGCGAGTCAGATCCACCGGGCAGGCCATGGCGCCCACGCCGAGGCCTTGGACTTCCGCATTTGACTTTCTCGGCGTTGTCCTTGGCGATGTCGGCGACGGCTACCTTCGCCCCGGCGCGCCCCAACGCCAACGCCACCGCCCGGCCGATACCGCCGCCGCCGCCGGCCACCAATGCGGACTTGTTTTGAAGATCCATTATGCCACCCTCGCTTCTTCGACAGGATTTGCTTTCTCGGTGCGGAGTTTTTCCAGCCGGCGCAGCGCCAGCAGGGCCGCGCCCAGCGCGCCGACCAACTCGGGCTCGTCGCTGACGTTGACCTTGCGCTTGAGCGTTTCCTCAAGGGCTTTGACCATGCCTTTTTGCCGGGCCACGCCGCCGACGAAGGTGACTTCGTCTTCCATGCCCGAGCGCTTGAGCAAGGCGAGCGCCCGCGAAGCGAGCGAGTTGTGCACGCCGCGCAGAATGTTTTCGATGGTCTCGCCGTTGGAGACATGATTGATGATCTCCGATTCGGCCAACACGGCGCACACGCTGCTGATGGTTTGCGGCTTGGTGGCCTGGATGGAGAGATCGCCGACCTGATCGATCTTGACCTCGAGATATTTGCAAGCGCGCTCGATGAAGCCGCCGGCGCCGGCGGCGCACTTATCGTTGGTGCGGAACTCGCGCACCTTGCCGGTGTCGCTGACCCGCAGCGCCCGCGTGCTCTGGGCGCCGATGTCGAGCACGCAGCGGGTCTTGGGAAAGAGAAAAACCGCGCCGCGGCCGACGCAGGTGATGTCGGTGATCTGAACGTCGCGGAACGGCACATTGTAGCGGCCGAAGCCGGTGGTGGCGATGTAGTTCAGGTCATTCTCTTTGAGCCCAGCCTGCTGCAGCGCCAAGTCGAGCACCTCCTTGGCAACCGCGGCGAAATCCGGACGGGTTTTGATCGCGGCCTTGCCACAAATTTGTTTCTCCCCATCCAAGACCACCGCCTTGGTCGATTTGGCGCCCATGTCGATGCCCGCGACAAATGTCATGATGCCTCCTTAAATTAGGCAATAGGCATTAGGCACTAGGGCCCGCCTCGCCTCCTGTTGCTCTTTGCATTTCGCCCATCGACTTCGTTGCCCGCTCCAGGGCGAAGATGGCCGCGCCCAGGGCGCCGACGAAATGGGAATCCGGACTGACGTTGAGTTTCATGCCGAGTTTTTCTTCGAGGGCGCGCACCATGCCGATGTTTTTTGACACCCCGCCGGTAAAAGTCACCTCCGGCTCGATGCCGACGCGGCGAATCAAGGAGATGGTCCGAGCGGCGATGGCGCTGTGCACGCCGCCGAGGATGTCTTCGGTCTTCTTGCCCTGGGCGAGGTAAGACATGATGTCCGACTCGACGAACACCGTGCACACGGTGGTGAGGCGCACCGGGTTTTTGGCCTTGAGGGATATGTCGCCGATATCGTCCAGGCGAATCGCCAGAGCGTCGGCGGCGCTGCCGAGAAATCTTCCCGTGCCGGCGGCGCATTTATCGTTCATGACGAAGTCTTTGACATCGCCGTCGACGCCGATCTTGATGCCCTTGGCGTCCTGGCCGCCCATGTCGATCACGGTGCGGGTTTTGGGAAAGAGGTAGCTGGCGCCGCGCGCATGGCAGCTGATTTCGGTAATCTGCGCGTCGCCGAAGGTCACCTTGTAGCGGCCATAACCGGTGCCGACGACATAGGCGACATCTTCGCGCTTGACGCCGGATGCCTGCAGCGCTTCGACGAAGCACCGTTCAGCGGCCCGGGTCACGTAAGCGCCGGTGTCGGTCAAAGCCCGGGCGACAATCTCGAACTTGTCGTTGAGGATAATCCCTTTGGTCTGAGTCGAACCAACGTCGATGCCAGCGGCGTAAATCATGTTGCGCCTCCCGCTTCCGCGCCGGCACGGACCATTTTCTTGTGTTCCAACGATTCGAAAAATGCGTCGACCCGGTTTTTGAGCTGGGCTTCGGAAAAATATCGCGGATCTTCAAGATCCGATTCGATCAAAAGGGTGGGAACGTTCAGCTCTTTGGTGAAATATTCCCGCATGTCGCCCTGGCCGGCGGAGAAAAGCCGGCAGCTCTTCACCGAGTGAATCACCAGCGCGTCGGCATGCCACTCTTCGACGTAGCGGCGAATCTGTTGGTAGCGTTGCAGGAAGTTGCGGTTGGTCACGTTCCATTGGAGCATATGCTGAGCGATGGATTCCAAGGGGTGATTGGAGTCGTGGTGAAAACCGAATTCCCACAGGCCGCCGACGGTGGAGTAAGTCGACGCCACCGCCACCGCGCCCCATTTGGAAAACATATCTCTAAAGGTTCGCAGATGGCCCCAAGGCGGCGGCCCTTCGATGACGAAGCGGAAGCGCTCCTGGGGTAACGGCCCCTGGCCCAGGCGCACTTTCTCTTCCATCTCCTTGAGGGCGGTCTCGAAGAAGCGCACGCCTTCTTCGGTTCCGCGCAGACAATAGAGCGGCGCCATCATGGTCACCGAGTCGAAATAGGCGTCGAAGGGTGACGGCAGATTCTTGGTCAGCGCTTTGATCCGCGCCCACATTTGGCCGGTTTCGCTCGACCGGCCGACGATTTGTTTGAGCCGTGCGTAGTCGAGTTTCTTGCCGGTCAATCGCTCGCAGACTTCGATCACTTCTTCGAGCTGGCGCACGACGTAGGTGACGTCCGCCGCGCTCGGCACGCCGGAGGGGTCGCGCAAGAACGGGATGTCGAGGTTGTAGAGTTGCCCATCGCAGTATTCGGCCAGGTGCTCGAACCACTGCAAGTAGACATTGCAGCCGACATAGTTGCAGAGAATCAGCGACGGCAGCGGGATGGTTGCGAACGGGGTCTTGCGGTCGCCGAGAAACAGACCGACATCGGCTTTCACATAGGCGCAGTTGTCCATCGAGTAGCCCAACTCTTCGGCCTTGAGGATGAAGGGCAGGGCGCTCTTCTTCGCCGCCAGCTGCAGGGCGTCAATTTCAGGATAGACCGGAATCAGATCGAAGGCCTGGATGAGCTCCACCGGATTGCCGCTGATCAGCATGTAGACGGCTTTGCCTTCGCCCTGTTCCGCGGCACGGGTGACGCGGTCAAAGTAGCGGCCCATCATTTCCTTCTGCAGAAGATGCATCTGACCCTGATACTGAGTTTTTTCTGCTGCTGCTGTTTCGGCCATAACTGTCTCCTAATCGAAGAGCATCGATTCGACAAAAGTTTCGACCTCGGTGCGCGCTTTATCGAAGATCCACATCTTTTCCTCGAACTCGAGGCAGAGATGCGGGATTCCTTCTTTCTCGAGCGCCCGTTTATAGAGCGCGTAGTCGAACAGCGCCGGCTCGCAGAACTTGGCGGCGAGGATCAATACCGCGTCGGCGCGGGCATCCCTGAATTTGTCGATCAGGTGTTTGGATTTGGGCTCGCGGGTATCGTGTTTGACGCCGGAATAAACGCTGCGGTTGAGGTAAGCGTTGGCGAGATTGCGCATGGGGTCGCCGTCGGTGGGGATATCCTCGGAAAACCAGCGCCAGCCGATCACGAAATCGTCATCGAGAATGTAGCAACCCGCTGCCTCCAATCCTTCCAGCAGTTCGAGGGGCGGCTGTTCACAGAACGAGCCTTCCAGGACCACTCTAATCCGGTCCTTGGGTTTTTCGTTGCGCTGGCGCAGTTGCGGGATCGCCGTCTCGAGGATCGCGATATGTTCCTCGGCCGGGCAGTAGCGTGCCGATGCGGGTCAGGACGTAGCACTCGACGGTGGAAAGATTCTGCGGCGTCGCTTTGCGGATGGCGTAGAGTTCTCGCATCAAGCGCCGCTGCTTATTGTAAAGCGCAATGCTCGTTCGCAGCGCTTCGTCGGTGATTTTCCGGCGCGCCAGTTGCTCGTAGCTGACGGCGATCCTTTTGTATTCAGCGAGCAAATACTCAACGGTGTGAGGCGAAGTCATGTTTTGCGGAAAGTGAATATACTCCACCATGAGATCGGGGAAGTTGCGGGTGAACACGCTGCCGAGATTGCGCGCCGGATCGCAAATCGAATGGAACACCATGCCGTCGAGAAATTTCAGTCTGTCGGTGAGACCCAGCTCCAAGGTGCTTTTCACAATGGAGCAGACGAAAGATTGGAAACGGGAATCCGCGTGGGCGATCTCCAACCGGTTGCCCGCGCCGATGACGCCCACGGGCAGCATGCCGGCGGCATGGATGAGTTCGACCGGGGTGTAGACCGGATAGCAGCCGACGATCTTTGTTTCAGGGTGGGTCCGTTTCCAATCTTGGACGAGATCGAGGGGAGAGTTTTCCAAAGGCTCGCGATACCGAGAAACGATATTCTCGACAGTTGTCATTGACCACCCCATTTCATAGTTCTGGCAATAGGATCAACGCAATCGTAATGCCAGGATTTTCCAAGGGATAACGGCAGATCTCACTGGCAACCTTCCCAACAATCGGAAAGCCGTGGCGACTGATTCTCAATAATCAGAAAATTGCCGGACCCTTCCATCGAATAGCTCATGGCATACGCCTTGCTGATTTCAATTGTCAACACAGCATTAGCCGTTGAAGGGAGAACGCCATGGCACGAAGCCCGCGGTCGTCAGCGATTAAAGCGATTGCCAACTACTGGGCGGAAGATGCGATGTGGGGAGTCCCTGAGTCGCCGGAATTCTCCTCGGTGCAGCGTTTGATGAACGAATTCCAAACCCATGCGACTCATGAGGAGCAGTGGCTGACGGATTATCAAGTGATCGCCAAGGAGTCGAGCGATCCACTGATCCGCTTTCTCCTCGATCTGATCGTCGCCGACGAACAGCGCCATCACGAGCTGACGCGCCGAATGATTACGAAACTCAAAGATGAGCTGGCGTGGACGCGCGCCGAAGGGCTGGCCCGGCGCGTTTATGAAAAGGGGGAGAAGCGCGCCCAGCTGCTGGCATCCGTTGAGCGCTTTCTTGAGGCTGAGCGCAAGGGGATCAAAGAATACGAACGGCTGAAAAAAGAGAGCCAAGGACACTATCGTGACGTGTTTGCATTGCTCTACACGACGATGGTTCACGACTCGCACAAACACATCGGTATCCTCGAGTTCCTGCGGCGAAAACTACGCGACAAGGGGCGAACCGCCGGCAAGCGCAAGGCGGTTTAGAGGATTTGATCGCGCTTCGATGCGCGGTCTTTAGGCTCGCACCAAAATCTCGCGCTCGATGAAATCGGCGATGGGCTGGATGCTTCCGGGCGCAAAGGTCGGTATCGAGCCTTGCTGCGCATTCGGCCCGACGACCGCGAGCAGGTTTTTGTCGTTGCCGCACAACGCTGCATCGATGTGAGCCGATCGCACTTCGATTTTAGCGCGTGGTTCCTGGTGAAATCCTTCGACTAAGACAATATCGGTTGCGCCCAACCCGGCGACGATGTCATCGAGGGGAACCGAACTCTCACCGTTACGGAACAGCGTGACATCGGTTGGTGTCACCAGGGCGACACCGGCGGCCCCGGCTTGGCGATGTCTCCAGGTGTCCGTACCCACGGTATCGACTGACACCGGAAAGTCCGAGTGATGATGCTTCACCGTGCCGACTCGATAGCCACGCCGAGAGAGCTCCGGGATCAGTCTCTCAATCAAGGTTGTCTTGCCGACTTTCTTATAGCCGACGATCAATAGGACTTTAGCGTCGGCTGTTTTTGCTCCACTGCCATGACCGTTCGAGCGCAATTCTTCCTGTGAGCAGGGAATACAGAGCACAAGGCCGGCGAGCTCGACTTCGCGATTGAAGTTTATTCCCTCGCCACACCGGGTGCACTCTACCCGTTTGCCGCGATAGCCGGGCATCTCTTGCGGGGATACTTCCATAGTTACCGGTTTAACGGCGAAGAGCGCTTCTTCAGGCATGATTCGATAGGCTTGTTTTTGTGCTTCTCGCGGATTGGCGCTGTCCTGGACATACAGCGGCACCAGCTTGCGCGCGTCGTCTTTCGCCAACACTCGCACCGCTTGCCCGGTCTCGGTGTTGAGGAAGGTTATCGCCATCTTGCCGTAGTCGAGAAACTTTAACGTCCGTTTGCCGAGCGAGCAGCCGGTGACCGCCTGCACGGCATCGGTGGCGCAGCGGTCGATCTCAGCGTAAACGATCAGCTTCTTGCAGCCGCGCGGCTCGTCGATGCCAACTTCGCGGCATCCCAGCATCGCCATGCGGACGCCCAAGATTTGCCCGGCGCACTGGTGGCCGTGGATGGTCGACGTCTCTTTAAGCAGTTCGTCGAAACTTCGCATTGTAGATTGTTCCCTTCGGTTTTTGATCGGATATGGCGACTCCTGGCGTGAAATTAATTTATCTCGACGATATGTATCCCGGTAGTAGTCGCAAAGCCTCCAACGACATTTGCCGGCCGCGGTAGAGATCGGCGCACTGGACGCAGAGTCCCTTTGCCGGGGTCCAGTCGGGGAAGTCTTCATTGATCGCGGCTAAGACTTCAGCGCCGAGGCGCGCGGGCTCGGATGCAAAAGCGTGGGTGGGAAATCGGCACAACGAACAGTGCGTACCAGCGACCCCTTGGTTCGAGAGATTGTCCGTGGCTGCTCGGGGAGCGAAGGCGAACGCGGCGAGTTCCGCATGGCGCGGCTCCGCTGCATCAAAAAAGCGCTGAAAACGTTCTTCGTACTGGCCGTTCAGCATCGCAAAGGCTTGGACGAAGTTATTGAGCTCTTGATCGCGAACGGTGGCGGCACACCAGCCGCGCCGCAGCATGCGGCCGGCGATCGTCACATCCCAGAGCACGCGATAGCGGTTGATGATCAGCGTATCGTAGGTCGGCCCGCCCTCGGCCTTCGGCAAAGTCGGTTCGTAGGCAAACGCTGGGTCGAGCATGTCGGCGATATGAAATAGTTCATGACGGAGAAACTCCATCACCGCCTCGGTTCGAAGCAAGGTTGCGGGGCGGATCAAGATGCGCAAATTGCGCTGCTGGATCTCTCGCGAAGCCGGGTCTGTAGCGACGAAGAGCTCGGCGCCTTCTTGTTTCGCATGGGTAGCGCAGAGGACGTAACAGTTATTTACCCGAGTCGTGACCAGCGCCTGTTCGCGCAAAGCTCGGTGGATCGGCTCTCCCAAACCGAGACGGTTGAACCAAGTCCGATAGAGTTCACGAAATAGTTCGTCGCGCGCTTCGGGCTTGGCTACGTCATAAATGCGGTCGCGCTGCTTGGCGAGCTCCGGCGCAATATCGCTGGCGCCCTGAGAGTAGAACACCGTGTCTTCAACTAGCTTCGGATCGAATTTAACGCTCAACCCTTCGCTCATGCCGATTCTGCTCCTTCCGGCGTATCGGCGCCGGGTATGGCGGCGCATTCCGCACCGCTGCCGCAGGCCATAGGGACGCTCCCGTCGTCCGCCGGCCGCAACCCCAAGTTTGCTGCACCCAGCGGAACTTGCAGCCGGTCAGCCTCAGCGCTGACAAAGCGGCGGCAGAGTTCACCGAGGTTCCCATAGAAACCGGATCGATCTTCTCGCTGCAGTAGGCCGACGAATGCGGGCAGAAAACGGCCGAGGTGATCGCGCATGAATAGCACTTCAGCCTTGCTGGTTTCCTGGCGCATGTCGCGGTCGTTGTGTTCCAGGGCATAGGCTTCTTTGAGCGCCAAGAACATCAAGAACTCGAACTCGCAGCTAATGTGGTCGGGCCGTTCATGTGTGCCGGCTCGCATGTCCAGACCGAAGGCGCGATAGAAGCCCATCAGGTCGCCGAGTTCTTGAGGTTGCTGAAACAGTGCTTCGTTGCCGTATTCGGTTTCATACGGCGTAATCTCGCCGCGGGCGGTGTGGCCAAACAGGAAGCGATAACGGGAAGCCAGCGCGGCGGTATCGTTTTCGCCGGCCTGGGCCAATGCCTCGATGCTGGTGACGAGATCGGTTTTCTGCTCGGGATAAAGCAACGTCGCGGCATGCGCCAGCGAAGCTCGGCTTTCCGGTGTCAAGAGCCGAGATAAAATTTGCTCGGTTGGCGGCTGAAAACCCAGAGACAGCACGCTGTAAATTGCCGCGCGGCAATAACTCAGATCAGTGTCGCTAGTCGCTTGAGCGAAATCTTCTTCGTTAATGTTCATGGAGTTGCCTCATTTCTCGGTTGGTTCCAGTGGTTCCAATCGTTCCAATCGATCCAACCCCCACCTCTTTCCTCCCCCGCGTCGCGGGGGAGGATGAAGGAGGGGGTTGAACGACTGGAACGGAGCGCAGCGGTGGAACGGCTGGAACGCGTTTGATTCATATGGAGTTCGCATGCTTGTTCGGCCGCACGTGCACCGGCTCTTCGATCTGGGTGCGGAAGATCTCTTTATTGTCTTGGCCGTAGGCGATCACGGTGTCGTTATACAGGGTGACCTTGCGCCCCCTGAGCGTCGCTTCGTAGACTTTCGGCCCTTCTTTGATTTCGTAGCGGAAAATAATCCGATTCGAGCGGCGGAATAGCTGCAAGACCGCCAACAATTCGCGATCGGGATAGCTGTAGCGCTCGATCGCCTCGTCGACGCCCGGACCGAACATCTGCTTCAGATATTCCCGCGGCACCCAACGCGGCGGAATATAATAACCATTGGGCTCGGTGCCGAACTGCGGATAAAGCGGCAGGGCAACTTTGGCGACCTTGACCATATAGTAGAGCGGGTTGTAGCGGTCTTCGGCCCAACTGCCGTCGTTGTTCATCTTGACCAGACCCTGCATGCGGATCTGGCCGATGCAGGCGGCCATGCAACGGGTTTCCATCGGTTGGCCGTCGCTTTCCGGATCTTTCCCTTCGACGCGTGGATAACAGCCGACGCATTTTTCCGACACCCGGGTGTTGCCGCGGTACATGGACTTTTTGTACGGGCAGGCTTCAACGCATTTGCGGTAGCCGCGGCATTCCTTCTGATCGATTAGTACGATGCCGTCTTCGGGCCTTTTGTAGATCGCTTTGCGCGGGCAGGCGGCCAGGCAGGCCGGATAGCTGCAGTGGTTGCAGATGCGCGCTAGATAGAAGAACCAGGTCTTATGCTCTGGCAGCGCCGTGCCTTCCTTGTCGATCTCGTTGCGCACCCCTCGTTTGCCGACCGGATTGTCTTCGAAAATATTCGGCAAGTTCCATTCTTCGTCGGTCGGCAGATAGCCGAGCACGCGGGCGCTGTCCGGCGTCAGCATGTTTTGCGCTTCGAAAATCGTCTTGCCGTCGAACTGGCCGTAAGGTTTGTTTTTATCGTTGGACGGTTTTCCCGACCATTGCTGGTTGCCGGGGTTGGCTTGTTCCAGGAGGTCGAGAATCTTGGCGTCCCAGAATTGCGGGTAGCCGCCGTAGGGCTTGGTCTCGACGTTGGCCCACCACATATGCTCCTGGCCCTTATTGAAGGTCCAGGTGGACTTGCAGGCCATCGTGCAGCTCTGACAGGCGATGCAGCGGTTGATGTTGAAGACGAAGGCGAATTGTTGGCGCGGGAATGCTTGCGGGTAGGGATAATTCATTTCCCGGCCGATCTGCCAGTTGTGAACCTTAGCTCATCATCTCGCTCCTCTCGTCGCTCGAATTTGGATTCCGTTCAATCGTTCGATCATTCGATTCCGTTCAACACGCTGCGCTCCGTTCAAGCCTCCTCCTTCATCCTCCCCCGCGTCGCGGGGGAGGTCGGAGGCTGGCAGTTTGATCGCTTGAACGTCGAAAATCCAGAACCGAACCCGAATGTTTCCCCAAACGTTCAGACATTCATCGATGATCGCCAGAGTTTCTTGTTCGCCGAGCGCCCGGTACGCGCCATGGGCGCCGCCGTAGAAGGGATTCTTGAACAGCCAGAGCAACTGCTCGCGGTTGTAACCCATGCGCGCGAATTCTTCAGCGAAGACATAGGCCATATCGCGGGTCGCTTCCGCGTCCGCCGGCAACATCACGCCGACGAGCATGTTCGGATCGGTGGGATCGGGGTCTTTAAAGGGCATCTCTCGCTCCTTCGTCGCTCGGGTTCCAGTCGTTCCAGGTTCCAATTGTTCCAGAAGTTCAATCCCCCTCCTTCGTCCTCCCCCGCGACGCGGGGGAGGAAAGAGGTGGGGGCTGAAACGATTGGAACGGTTGGAACTTGTGGAACGGTCTCGCTTCATGTTTTCACCTTGGTCAAATCTCCCGCCAGATATCGTTTCATCAGATCGTTCTCGTTATCCGGCGAGTGTCCCGACGTCGCTGGTTTCCAGATGCCTTTGGCGCCCATGCCGCCGTCTTCCGCTTTGGTGACGCGGACGAGGGTTTCTTTGGGCACGGTGTTGACGGCGTGATTGTCGGCTTCGCCGCCGAAAATAAAGCTCATGAAAGCTTTCGACTTGTGAAACAGCGTGTCGGTCTGATGCATCGGCATATGCCAATTGCGCGTGATCGATTGCTGCGAGCCGTAGCGCAGATTGGCCTGGTAGCCGGTGTTCGCCGACAACGCGCGGCCGTCGGGCCGGGTTTCGTGCGCCTTGACGCTTTTCTCCGTGGCGATGAACGGTGCATGCTTCATCATCACGATGTTGTACGGATAAGCGCGGTTATAGGTCACGCGCAGCATGCAGGCGCGACACGCGATAGAACGGATCATCTGGTTTCGCGCCGAGGTAGGGCCGATCGGCCGGGTTGGCGTCGACGTAAACGTAGTCGCCGTCGTTGATGTTAAGATCGCGAGCTGCCTGGGGATTCATGTGCAGTTGATGTTCGCCGACGCAGGGGGCGCGCTTGTCCAGGCGGTAGGGATCGCCGAAGTTGGAGTCCATCAGCATGTGCCAATCGACGTTCGACCAGCCGCTATGCACCCGGTGGCGCGTCTTCGGTGTCAAGCAGTAAAACTGGAAGCCCTTTTCCCAGAGAAAGTTTTTGCTCTGCTTGACCTTGCTCCAGGGCATCTTGATGTTGCGGATGGTGCGCTCATCCCAGTGCTCGGCCTTGGCAGGGATGCCATAGTCCTCGGGTCGCACGAGCGGATTGGAGCTGACGATGACGTTGGGCAAATAGGGTGTCGCTTCCGGCCCTTCGCGATGCACGATGAAGTTCTCGCCGTACTCGATCGCTTCCGGCACGTCCGCGTAGGCGTGCATCCGTCCTGTGTCCGTATGGAACGGTTCGCTGTCGTGCACCTGTTCATAGAAGGGAATGCGCGGATAGGTGCGGAAGTTCAGCAAGCAGCCGCCCGACGGGCCGTACTTGCCGGCCATGATATCGGTGAGCTTGTAACCGGCCGTCGTCGTACAGGTGTCGAGCAGGCGCTGGATGTAAACGCCCCGTTTGTCGGCGGCGGCAAAGGCAAAGTAATCGCGGAATCGTTTCTCGCCGGTGACGTTGGCGAGCGCATTGGCGATGCCGGCGATGATGTCGAGGTCATCTTTGCTGTCGAAGACCGGCGCAATACCGCCTTTCCAAATTTGCAGGAAAGGATTCGAGCAGCTCGCGGTAATTTCCAATCCTTCGAATTCGAGCCACGAGTTGGCCGGCAGCGCGAGGTCGGCATACTCGATGGAAGCGGTCATCTGAATGTCCATCGAAACGATCATTTCCACATTGGGATTGACGTTCTTGATCATGCCGTAGGCCCACTTGGCGTTATTGATCAGGTTGACGTTGTTGAAGAGCAGGGCTTTGGTGGGCGTCGGCATGTGGGTCTTGCCGGTAAAGTTTTTGCGGCCAAACTTCGGCGTGTTGACGATCAAAGCGAGATCGCCGTGATTCCAATAAGCCGGCTCTTCGTCTTTGGTGTAAGCATGAGCATGGATCTCTTTGCCGTCAGCCTTCGGATTGAGGTTGATCTCAAACGGGTCTTCCGCTACCCAGCCTTTAAAGCCAGGACCGGTCCAGGGCGAGCCCTGAAAGAGGGCCGCTTTGTAGTTGCCCGCCCAGGTGTGGCAGCCGGCGCCCGGCTTGCCGATGTTGCCCGTCAGCATCAGCGGTAAGTATGCTGCGCGGTTCATTTCCGTGGCGTGGAACCAGTGGTTGATGCCCTCGCCTTGATGAATCGCCACCGGTTTCATCGTCGCGATATCTTGCGCCAGCTGCTCGATCATCGCTTTCGGCGCCTGGGTGATCTCGGCTACCGTATCGAGGTCGTAGTCCTTCAGATGGGTTTGATAAAGCGTCCAAAGCGTTGCGACTTCGACTTCTTTGCCGTCGGTGAGTTTGACCTTGAAAGTGCCGGCGAGCGCTGGGTCCAAGCCTTTTTTTGCCATAGTCTCGCCCACATCATCGCGCGTGATTGCCACCGGGCCGTTCGTCTTCCCATCCCAAATCACGAAGTCGCCAAGCTGGGCGTGCTGCTCGGCGGTCAGACCTTGCACCTTCATCGACGGGCCGTCAGCCGACAGACTGGTTTTGTAATTGGCAAAAATTTCCTGGGCGCGCAGCCGCTTCAAATTATCCGTGCGCACGAGCAGCGGGAAATCGGTGAAGCGCTTGACGAAAGTTTCGTCGTACCATTGCTTGTCGATCATCAGCTTAGTAACGCCGAGCCAAAGCGCGGCGTCGGTCTGCGGGCGAATCGGAATCCAGTAGTCGGCTTTGGTCGACGGCGGGCCGTATTCCGGCGCGATCACCACGATCTTCGCGCCGCGCTCCATGCACTCGATAAACCAGTGCGAGTCGGTGAGCTTGTTTTCGACCAGGTTCTTGCCGTCCATGATGATGAGTTTGGAAAAACGCAAATCGTTGAAGTCGCACTCCGACGCCTGCAGGCCGTGCACCCAGGGATGGCCCGGCGCTTGATCGCCATGCCAGGTATAGTTCGAAAAATTGCGCCCGGCGCGGGCCTTCTCGGGACCGACGCCGCGGATCTTGGCATCGAGCAGCGCCAGTGAATTGTTGAGGCGGTACATGCCGTACTTGCCGATCACGCCAAGCAAGCCCATACCGCCGCGCATTTTTACCGTACGCGTGCCGGCGCCGCCCATCTCTTCGACCATTTCCGGTTGGTAACCTTGTGCCAGGAGAAGTTTCTTTCCGGCGTCGCCGCTGTAACGGGTAGAAATCGCGACCAGCGCCTTGGCGATGTTGTCGAAGGCGTCCGGCCAGGAAATCTGCACGAACTCGTCTTGGCCGCGGGCGTCGAACATGTATCTGGTTTTGTTCTCCGGCGTGAGTTCGGGAAAGCCGGCATCCGCCCAAGCCTTCCAACCTTTGCGCACGATCGGATGGCGCAGCCGGTAGGGGCCATAGATGACGCGATGAAAAGTGTAGCCCTTGGCGCACTGGCGCGGATTCCAATTGACGGTTGCTTTGTTGCCGTAAAGATCGGCGTAGTTTTGGTAATCGTAGGTGGCTCCCATGCGGGTGACGATGCCATTGCGCACGTAAGCGCGCACTCGGCACGCATGGGTGTCGTTTGGCGAGCAGACCCAGTCAAAAGCGCTATCGAATTTGTATTGATCCCGGTAAATCTTTTCCCATTCTCGATTGATCGATCGGGCAAGGGGATTGTCGCCGCCGTCTGCCGGTCTGAAATAGTGCAAAGAACCGGCAGCGATGGCCGCTGCGCCGGTGCCGATGCCCATCCACTTGAGAAAATCACGGCGGGTGATTCGCGCTCATCGCTCTGGCTTCATCGTCGTTCATTTTTCTCGCTCCTGTCGTCGCTCGCGTTCCAATCGTTCCAGTGGTTCCAGTCGTTCAATCCCCCTCCTTCATCCTCCCCCGCGCCGCGGGGGAGGAAAGAGGTGGGGGTTGAACCGTCGCTACTTAGCAATCTTCAGATCCTGCCAAATAGTCACCGATTTCTTGCCGTCGCGATCTCCCGCGCTGCCGTTCCAGACGGCAAAGGCGACGGGCAGGGTCGAGCCCGGTTTCAGTGCCACGGCTCCTTCACCGGTCGGTGTCAGCGTTCGGCGGAACATGACCGCATAGGAACCCAGTCCGTAGACTCCATGGGCGTCAATCTTTTGTTCGATCCTCGGTCTTGCTCGTAATGTGCCGAATCCTTGGGCCGCAAGATCTTCGACAGCACTTTTTCGCTGCGGATCAGAAACGATATTCCCTGCGCCCCAGCCGGTGACGAATGTCGGGTCCGATTGCAACGTCAGAGCGTGTCGAGACGGCTGTTCGACGGCTGAGCGCATCGAATTGGGGTAGGAATCGATACCGATATTTGGATAAGCTCTCTCGATGTCCTGAAAGGCGAGATCCAGATCGGCTTGCCGCTCGGATTTCCACATCCAGATATTCACCGGCGCGCCGGTGGCGCCCATGGCGAAAAACGGTGGGTTTGCGGTCAACGAAAATTGGATTGCGGCGGCATCGCGAAAATCCTGCGGACGCACAGCGGTCTGGTCGTTGGTATCATCGCGCCAGACCATCAGGATCGCCAGCTCTTTGCCATCGTGGACGGCACGCACGGTCACTTCCTCCGGTCTTTCGCTGCGCCACCAAAGCGGCATCAGGTGAAGATTGACCGGCGGCGCGCTGCGCCAGATACCGGACTCGGGATGATCGGGAAGAGTTTTGACGCGCTCTGCCTGAATGATGAATTTTTTCATCTCGACACGCGCACGCTGCGTGTCACTGGAAAGAGAACGCACGTAATTGACCAGATGCCAGGCGTCATTGCCCCAGGCCCAGTCGCTCATCGGCATCGGGCTACCAGGAATGCCGGCAACGATATGGCGGTAGAGCGAAAGCGGATCATGGTTGCCTTTGAAAATACCGGCGGTGAGATCGCGCGGACGGGTTGGATAGCCTTCTTCGTCGACCTGCTTCTCTGTGCCGTCGCCTCTTGCCGTCGCGCCGTGGCAAGAAGCGCAGGCTTCTTTGTACAGTTCCAAAGCTCGGGTTCTAGCCGCGCTATCGAATGGCAGTTGCGGCGGCGGTTGAATGACTCCCTGACCGCCGCTGCCGTCGGCGTTGGGAGCTTTCGACGGTTTAATTTCCAGCGGCTTCTCAGCCAGCGATTTGATGTAGTGGACCAAGCCCCAACGTTGCTCGGGCGTCAGATGTCCCCAAGATGGCATGGCCGAACCCGGCATGCCGCGAGTGATGGTGTCGTACAGATCCTGATCGGTCGGGACGCGCTCCCAAGTGGAAACCAAGCGATACCTGGCGGCAACGAAATCGCGCGGCTTGGGATACAAGAGATAAGCCGCTTCGCCGTCGCCACGGCCGGTGGTGCCGTGGCAAGCGGCGCATTGCTGGCCGTAGAGCTGCTTGCCGACCGCAATGAGTTGAGAGGAAGCAGGAGGTGATTTGACTTCCGCGGATTTGATGACTGCGAGGCCGCATAAAACGACAACCAGCGCGATCATCGAAGCAAAAAACAATTTCATCTCAGGGTCCCTCCCCGGATCGTTGTCGGATCGATCAAATGCGCTTCACCGTTTTTTTCTCGCTAAGTCCGCCAAGGTTATCCCATGCATCCGCCTGGCGATGGCTTGGCGCATCTGTTTCCACTCGGAATGCATCGGGCAGGGAGACAGATCGGCGCAGCGATCGCGCCAAAAAATGCAGCGATCGAAAACATCGCTGCCCTCGACGGCGACAACGACATCCTTCATCGTGATGGCGTTTGGCCGACGAGCGATGGCGTAGCCGCGAACGGCGCCGCGGGAGGAGACAAGGATGCTCGCCCGGCCGAGCTTTTGGAATATCTTCGCTAGAAAGTTGGAGGGAACTCCTGCCGCCGCGGCAATATCTCGCAATTGCATGGTTGTGCCGAATGGCTTTTTGGCTAAGACCACAAGTCCCTCGATCGCGTAGCGGCTTTCCTTGCCGAGTTTCATGGTGTCGGAGTCAACGGATGAATTTAGTCCTTTGGCATAATCGCGACGCAATCGGCATACCACGGACAAACGGCGCTGTTCTCGGAGAAAATTGCGGCGGGACGCGCGGGGCTTTTTTGAAAATAGGAAAATCACGTCGGCCGATTCTATTTTTCGCGACAAGTCGTGGTTACTGTTTCTCACGGAGACGGTTTAAGCGCCTCGCC
The DNA here is from genome assembly GCA_963816145.1 of uncultured delta proteobacterium. Lineage (GTDB taxonomy): Bacteria > Desulfobacterota > Binatia > UBA9968 > UBA9968 > DP-20. The sequence goes on along the minus strand of CAWFJP010000011.1, from coordinate 236,039 downwards.
TCGATGCGAAGAGTAAGGTCTGTCATGCCGGCGAAGGCCGGCATCCATCTTCGACGCGCTGCAAGGCCAAAGAAAACCTGGATTCCGGCCTACGCCGGAATGACGACATGAAAGAGTCGACTTCCAGTCGACGTATTCGAACCCCTCGGCTTGGAACTGAGGGGTATTCAGTTTTCGAGCAGAACTTCGCCCATGGTGATCTCCTGCTGGTTCAAAGCGCTCGATCTTTCGCCAATATCGCCGCAGATGAATAGTTGGTTGTCTTGCCCGCGAAGACCGTCAGCGCCGGGCACGGCGCGCGCTGTCAAGAAGCCGATCGGTTTCTAGAAAACAAGAAGTTCGCCCGGTGGTTTTCCCAAGTCCAATAATTTCTCGCTCGGTCGTCAATATTAATGTCGCTCTCGGGGATGGTTGAAATCCCTCGCCTTGAGGCGAAGAGAGGGTTTGTCATGCCGGCGCAGGCCGGCATCCATCTTCGCGCGCGCTTCAAGGCTAAACGAAACCTGGATTCCGGCCCCGGATCGAGTCCGGGGCAGGCTCTACGCCGGAATGACGACCCCGAAGAATCGACTTTCAGTGGACAAATTTAGAACCCCTCGGGTTAAAGCCGAGGGTTGTTCAGTTAACCGAGCCACAGCTCCGTTTCTTGATCCGCGTGGGTGGCACGCAACATGCTGAGAAAAAGCACTAATGAATTTCAATCAACGACCCTTTACCGTGGTGTGGGAGACGACCCGCGCCTGCGATCTCGCCTGCGTGCACTGCCGCGCCGAAGCGAATCCGCGAAGAAGCGCGGGAGAACTAACCTTTGCCGAGGCTCAGAAGCTGGTGTTCGACATCAAAGCTTTCGGTCCGCCGTATCCGATTTTTATTTTAACCGGCGGCGATCCGGCGAAGCGTTCCGATATCTTTGACATTATCGCCTACGCGCGCGGCGAAGGGCTGCGGGTGGCGATGACGCCATCGGCGACACCATTGATGACGCCCGCGGTGGTGCGCCGCTTGGCCGACGCCGGACTGGTGCGCTTGGCGTTGAGCCTGGACGGCAAGGATGCTGCGAGCCATGACGGCTTTCGCGGCGTTGCCGGATCGTTCGAGCGCACGCTGCAGATCCTCGACTGGTGCCGCGACTGTGGCTTGGAGAGCCAGATTCACACCACCGTGACGCGCCATGTGCTGAACGATCTCGGCGCGATCGCCGAAATGATCGGCGCGCGCGGCATCAAACTGTGGGCGCTGTTTCTCCTGATCGCCGTGGGGCGGGCGGCGCGGCCGGAGGTGCGCCGGCTCAATCTCAACGCGCGCCAATTGGAGTCGCTGTTTAACTGGCTCTATGATCTGGCCAAAACGGCGCCCTTCGATGTCACGCCGCGGGAAGGTTACCACTACCGGCGCGTGTTGTTGCAGCGGCGCGCCGCCGAACTCGCCATTCCCGTTGCCGACCTGCTCGCTGAGGTCGAACGGCAGCACTCGACGCCGACAGAGGTCGCGCCGTCGGCGCGCGCTACCCGCATCGTGCGCGCGCCGCTTGGCGTGAACGACGGCAAGGGGATCCTGTTCATTTCGCACCAGGGCGATGTCCAGCCCAGCGGTTTCCTCAACCTCGTCGGCGGCAATGTCCGCTTTCAGACATTGGCGGACATTTACCGCGACTCATCGGTATTTCGCCGCGTGCGCGACTACGGGCAACTCAAGGGTAAATGCGGCCTGTGCGAATTCAAAAACATTTGCGGCGGCAGCCGGGCCCGGGCGTTTGCGCTTACCGGGGATGTTTGGCGCAGCGATCCGTTTTGTGTCTATCAGCCGGCTGCATGGAGCAACCGTAATGCGACGGCAAAACGCCGGCGACAGGCCGAGAGTTATGCTGCCGGCCTGCATTAACCAAGCGATTGGAGAGGAGAGCCAATTATGGAACAGCTCAGCGCCCACGGCTTCGGTCACCAAGCGGAAAACCCGACGCAAATCCTCAGCGATGAGCACCGGATCATCGAGCGTGTGCTCGACGCCGTGCAACGGCTGAGCGCGGCGCCGGCGCGGCAAAATTTGCCGCATTGGCAAAAGGCGATCGAGTTCATCCGCGGCTTTGCCGACCAGTGCCACCACTGCAAGGAAGAGCAGGTGCTGTTTCCGGCGCTGGAGGCGCATGGGATACCGACGGAGGGAGGGCCGGTCGGCATGATGTTGCAGGAGCATGAAGAGGGCAGATCTCTGGTGCGGGGGATGATGGACGCGTTGGCGCGCATCGATGCGGGCGACGATAGCGCCGAAGCCGGGCTGTTCGACAGCGCTGGGCAGTATCTCCGGCTGTTGCGCGAGCATATTCAAAAAGAAGATGAAGTGCTGTTTCGCATGGCCGATGAAGTGATCCCGGCGGATGAACAGAAGCGGCTGCTGCGGGAATTCGAAAATCATGAGGTCAAAGAGATGGGCGCTGGAGCGCATGAAAAATTTCTCAAGATCGCCGCAGAATTAGAAGGCGTAACGGGATAAAGCCGATTCAGGATGGTCTTGCTCAACACGACAGTCCATCAATAGGCGCCGCATAAACTGATCAGGAGGACGATGTATCTAAACAGACTGAAGGCGTGTTTTAGCAAAGGAGTTCTTATGAAGACGTTAATGATCATTTTTATTTCTCTGCTCCTATTTTTTCCAAACGCGCCTTCCTATGGCGCTTCATTATACGAAGGCAAGACAATCACCATCGTCGTTGGCTACAAACCGGGTGGGGGCTATGACAGATATGCGCGCCTCATCGCCAAATATCTGCCCAAATACATCCCGGGAAATCCTGGCGCCATTGTTCAGAACATGCCGGGAGCTAGCAGCGTCATTGCGGCGAATCATCTTTATAGCGTCGCCAAGCCGGATGGTCTGACGATCGGGACTTTCAACAATGCGACGGTCGTCGCGCAATTGATCAAGGTCGAGGGCGTGCGGTTCGATATAACCAAGTTTGCTTGGTTGGGCAGTGCTGCCAGCGATGCGGTGATTCTCAGCGTGCGCTCCGATCTGCCCTACAGGACCGCGGACGACTTGCGAAAGGCAAAGCCATTTATCATCGGCACCACCGGACCGGGAAGCTCGACCCACGATTTTCCCGCGCTGCTTGAGGAGTTCGCTGGTTTTGACTTCAAACTTGTCCCTGGTTACTCATCGAGCGCCGATGTTATGCTCGCCCTCGAGCGCAAAGAGGTGGATGGCCGGGCGGGCTCTTACGATTCGATAAAGCCCTTTATCGACCGTGGTCTCGTGCGTCCGATTATTCGCAACCGGACCTCGGCTCCGGGAATCGAAAAATTAGCGGTTGACGAAAGTCTTGCAAAGACTCAGCAAGGAAAGCTTATCATGGCCGTGAACGCTGTCCCTACGCAAATCTACCGGCCTTTCGTAGCACCCCCGGGAACAGCGAAGGACGCCATAAAAATCCTCCGCGACGCATTTGCCAACGCCCTCAAGGACAAAGATCTCCTTGCGGAGGCTGAGAAGGGCAAGATCACCATCGATTTCGTCTCGCCGGACGATGCTCTGAAGGTTGTCTCCGAGGTCTTAAGCCAACCACCGGACGTAGTCCAGACTCTGGCGAAATATATCAAGTTTGGCGATTGAGGCTTTGCATCATTTAGATACTTGGGGCGGAGAGAGCGCGGCTTGATCCGCGCTTTCCCCTTAAGGGAAAGCTGCTTTAACGATGCTGGATGCATTTGTCCAAGGACTGTTGGTAGTCCTTCAATGGCACACTTTTCTCGTGATGCTGTTGGGCGTCTTTCTAGGCTTCTGGGTGGGGTTGCTCCCGGGTCTGGGAGGCACAACCACCCTCGCTCTGATGCTTCCCTTTATTTACCAGATGACGCCTGTGGAAGCCTTTGCTTTCCTGTTGGGGATGCACTCGGTGGTCTCGACCACCGGAGATATCACGTCGGTTCTGTTTGGAATTCCCGGCGAGGGGACCACCGCAGCAACGGTTTTGGACGGTCACGCGATGGCCAAGAAAGGCGAGGCCGGACGGGCACTGGGGGCAGCGCTCATGAGCTCCCTTATCGGCGCCTTGATTGGTGCTTTTGCCCTGGCTCTGGCGATCCCGGTCGTGCGCCCGTTGGTTCTTTCATTTGGGGCGCCGGAACTGTTCATGCTTGCCATCGTCGGCATTGCCTTTATCTCGTCGTTGAGCGGACAAGGGGGACGGGCCCTGTTGCGCGGAATTCTCGCCGGGCTTTTGGGACTCCTGTTCGCCCTCGTGGGCCAAGATCCCCAGGCGGGAGTTCTGCGCTTCACCTTCGGCCAGCTCTATCTATGGAACGGGCTCGACTTGGTCCCAGTGTTAGTGGGTGTATTCGCAATTCCCGAGATCATTGACCTCGCCGTTAGAGGGACGTCCATCGCGGGCGAGCTGCCGCCTGGGAATCTTGGCAGCGGCGTTTGGGTCGGGGTCAAAGATACCTTCGTGCATTTTTGGCTAACCGTCCGATGCAGCCTCGTGGGCACCTTCATCGGCATCATGCCGGGCTTAGGCGGCGGGGTGGCGCAGTGGATCGCTTACGGTCATGCGGTGCAGAGCGCGCGCACCAGTGAGGAGCGAGCCGGGTTCGGCAACGGAGACGTCCGGGGAGTATTGGGTCCCGGCGCGGCGAATAACTCCAAAGAAGGAGGGTCCCTAATACCAACCATTGCGTTTGGCGTTCCCGGTAGCTCTTCCATGGCGGTTCTCCTGGGGGCGTTTTTCCTTCAGGGGATCATGCCGGGACCTGACATGTTGGATAAGCATCTCGTTCTCACCTTTTCGATGGTCTGGACGATGGTCGTCGCCAATATTATTACCGTGGCCGTCAGTCTTTTTATTCTGAATTACCTGGCCAAGCTCACTCTGATCCGCGGCACAGTGCTGATCCCGTTCATCCTGTTCTTCGCTTTCATTGGGGCCTATACCTCCAACAATCATCTAGGAGACTTGTTGGTGTTTCTCGCGTTCGGCTTTCTCGGTTATCTCATGATCAGTTGTGGCTGGCCTCGAGCCCCTCTGGTTCTCGGCTTTGTTTTGGGCAGGATAGCGGAGAACAATTTTTACATCTCAACCATTCGCTACGGCCCGTCCTGGACCCTGCGCCCGTTGGTTTTGATTCTCATCGCTTTGTCGGTAATCGTGCTTTTTTTTCCTTTTATGCGCTTTAAGCGGCGCCCGTTGGCCGGGGGAAACGAGCAATGAGGCGTCTCTTGAATCTTCGCTGTGCTCTCAGTTTAGCGACTGCATGTGTTGCCGGGTATGCTCTCTACGCATCATGGAGCTGGCCGTTCCGAACCGCGCTCTTCCCAAGGGTTATCGCGCTTCCCATTCTTTTCCTCGCCTTGATTGAATCGGCCCTGAGCGTCTGGAGCATCGAAGGAGAACGCGAGGGTCATGCCGTGGATTTCCAACCCACCGATACCGTTGAGCCTGCCTTGGCCAGGAAGAGAACGATAGCAATAATTATCTGGATGCTGGGCTTTCTGCTGCTCATTCTTTTGGTTGGCTTTCCTCTCGCAGTGCCAATCTTTGTTTGCGCTTATTTGAAAATAGCCGGCCGAGAACCCTGGACGCTCACCATTGTTTTAACGGCAATTTCTTGGCTTTCCATGGAAGGCCTCTTCACCAGACTTCTCCATCTCCCCTTCCCGGACGGCTTAATATTTGGGCTTTGGAGGTAGCGTTGGCGCCGATAGCGGTGTGTATAGCAGGAGGAAGAAATTTAATTATCGCCTAACGACCTCTGTATCCTGACAACGAGGAGAGTGACTCTATATGCCTAGACCGAAAATTATCGAGTGGCCCGACAAGGCCAACATTTGCGTTACTTTCATTATTCCGTGGGAAGTTTGGCCGGAAAATTTCGCCACCCGCGAGTCGCTGCAGCGCCAAGGCACACACACGATTCCGCCGGCCAACGCGGTGTTTAAGAAAAATATGGCGGCGGTTACCGAGAGAGAATACGGCGACCGCATCGGTATTTGGCGCATCATGGATATGTTCGAGCGCCATGGCCTAAAGGTTACGTTTTTGATGAACGGTCTCAAGGTCGAGCAATTTGCCGACGAATGCCGGGCGTTCCAAGCGCAGGGACACGAATTCTCGTCGGAGAGTTACGAGCATGAGTATTCCTTTATGTACACGCGCGATCAGGAGCGCGAATCGATCCAAAAAACTGTCGCGGCTTTTCAAAAGGTCTTGGGCGAGAAGCCGACCGGCTACTTGTCTCCTGGCCACGCTTCGACGCCGCACACGCTTGAGTTGGTAGCCGAGGCAGGATTTGTCTGGTGGGCCGATCCGCTCAACTCGGACAACCCGTACACGATAGAGTCGAACGGCAGAAAGGTCGTCGTGGTTCCGTACAACGTTCCCGGCTGTAATGATTACTCGACTTACGGCGCTGGCAGAACACCGCGCGATTTGCTGCAAATCATGAAAGATCAATTTGACTATCTTTATTGGGAAGGCGAACAAGGCGCGCCGAAGTTTTTCGCCTTCAACTTGCATCCGTTCATATCCGGTGTGCCGTTTCGCACCAAAATAATCGACGAGTTTATCCGTTACGTAAAGGGCTTTGTAAAAGTCTGGTTCGCCCGGCGCATCGAAATCGCCAACTGGTGCTTGGAGAAAGGCTATTAGCAGAGATATTGCTCCCAAACGCGAGTCGCTTTGTCCGTTAGAGAGCGACATTACGCAACGAGCGGTTACATGCTTAGATCCAAACTCCAGTAGCTCGATCGCTTCGGCGATAACCGACGACTCGATCTTATCCGCGCCAGCTAGATCGGCGATCGTACGCCCAAATTTGAGCGCTTGGCTGTGCGCGCGTGCGCTCAAGCCGAGCGATCGTGGTCTCCAGCAACTCCTCGGGGTCTTCTTTTGCGGCGCGGTAGCGCTTGATCTCTTTGGTGCTTATCTGGACCTGGGAGTGGAGCTCGGTTTTCGCGAAGCGGTGCAGTCGAATTTTGCGCGGGTCGACAACTCGGCGTCGGATGAAGCCGGGCGATTCGCCAGCATCTTTGCTGGCGAGAGCGTGATAGCGTAAACCTCAAACTGCAATTGAAATGTCGACGCGATCCAATAGTAAACTGGGGACGTGCAAACGATAACGTTGGATTTGCAACGGTGCCGCCTTTCCAAGACCGAAGTGGAGATCGCCAAACTAGTTGAAAGTAGTGGAGAGCGAAAAAAGGTTCTTATGGCAGAAATTGCCCGTTAACCTCTGGTCACCGGATAAGAAAACATCAAATTCGCGACAAAATTTCCAAGTTGGATGTCACGAATTCGATCGCCGTCGCCCGCTGCAATTTTTCAAAAGCCCAATTAGATACCAGTCCGGTCAATCCGAAGTTTTTATCAAAGCTTGGAATCTCATTGATGTTCTCACGTTTGAGACAACTGTCAGCTAATATTGGTTTGTGATCGACTTACCGTGCGAAAAGTTGGTCCTGGCGCAAGGCGATGGAGACCGAACATGCTCCCACCCACAAGTTTTCCATGCCTCCCTTGTGGTCTAGTTTTTCAAGATTAGGAACATTTTAGCGTCGCGGTTCTCTAACAGCTTGTAAATAGAGCGTGCATACGACTGCCATGAGTCTTTGGGCAGTTGGTTGGCATATTTTGCGGTGAATGGGTGCAGTATGGCGTCGTGTGCAGATCAGTGTCATAGCGGAGGCCGTATGGTGTTTCGGTTTTTTTTGGCTCTGCTGATTATGCTATGGCCCGCGACATCATTACCCAGTGATGTACAGACTGCTAGTCAACCGTCTGACGACTCGGCACAGCGCCTGATTGGCACTTGGAGGTCGAACGATCCCCGCCGCACCAGCGTGAAGACCTTTGGAGCCGACGGCACTTACTCCGAGGTGCTTCGATTGCTGGGAGCGCGCGCAACGGTCACCGGCATCTTTCGTTTGGAGGGAGAACAGCTTTGGTGGGTTGAGCAAAAGCTGACGATAAATCGCGCCGGCGGAGACGTTCTTCCGCCCACGCGGCATGTGCGCCTTAACGAGGAGCAGAGAGTGAAGATCAAATGGAAAGACGCCGATGAGTTGGTGATTTTTGGTGACCGCGCGATCATGTATCGGCGTATCAGATCATAAGAGGTATCGTACGCCAATCAGACACCTTTCTACATTAGTAATCCGGCATTAGCCCGCAGCCCACGAAACGGAGAGTTCCATATACGTGATTACCCGAAGACAACCCGCTCGCGACAATCCTCCGGCACGCATCGGAAAATCAGCGAATAATCGCACATAGAGATCTAGATGGTGGCCGTGGGCAGTTCGGGTTTGATGGAGCCCAATATGTCAGCGACAGATCTTGCTTCGGTCACGTGGACCCTCGCTTTTGTGTAACGGTTGGATTCTAACCTTCCACGCTTTTAGAGGCCGGCCATGAATTCCGCTCTCAGCTCGGTCAGAATACGCGTGAACACGGTGTCTGGAAAGGCGGAATGAGAGTTCTCGGGTCTGCCCGTCTTGTGCTCAATGGGTCTCGGATGGGTTGCAACAAATTGATCAAGGATTTCCTTGTTCTGATCGAGGCTTGCACGAATAGCTCGTTTGATCAGCTGGTGATGTTCTCCGCTGCCAAATCAATAATTACGACCTTCATATTCGAACCAGTCGGAGTTGGGCGCACCCCGGGACGTTGACTTTCGCGGCTTTGCCGGAAAGCCTGGCGATCTCGGATCGCTTTGCCGGAGCAGGCCATTTGAGTCCCTGATAAAAAGCCTCCACCGAGGTGTAAGGTTTCCCATCCATTACGAACGGTCGCACGGCAAAATTGGACAGTAACTTCCCAACAGATTCCCCGGCGCCACTGGCGACGTTGAGCGGTTTCTCTTCAAGCGGAATCAAGCTGCTTGATTCGTGACTCGCTGACCTGTCCGTCGCTGTGCTCGACGACGATACGGCCATCCGGCTTCACTGTCTTGGTCGATTGGCCTGGTAATTTGAGGACCTTATCGCCTGAAGAAAACAATATAACTCTGCCGCCATTCTTAAGTTCGACGATTCTTACCACCGTTGCCCCGGCGGCTACTCCTTTGTACCAAGCGGCACCCTGAACGCTATCGACCGGTGCTTCTACCCCCGCTGTCTTTGGCTCGATATCTTCCATGCTCATAACTTCACCGAAGTTTTTGAGTTAAGAAATTCACCGCTAGTATTTGAGGTCTGGCTAGGTGGTCGGTCGCCCAGCTATCACTTTTTTCACGCCGTCTTAACGATAATATTCAACGGCAAAGCTCGGAGTATCCTCCACGGCAATAGGTTTGTCAATCCGCGATCCACGAAGTGCTCGATTCAGTCGCTGAACTCCATCTGGAATTCATTATTTGGTTGATAGAGTGCCGCCGACAGAAAATGTTCCATGTAAATCGATGAACGATATAATGGCAAGACGACGCTTCACCTGACAGCCACTTCTGCGCTGGAGGGGCGCAGCAGCGGTCGCACGGTAAGTTCGTATAATTTTGTTCGCGTGGAATGAGTACGTTGTATAAGTCTCTCTGGACCTCGGATCTTGTGGTGCCTCAAAGGCGAGTGTAGTTTTCGACCGCTTTATTCTGGCAGCATGCATTGGTGCAGAGCCACTTGTTGAGGGTGTAAATCAATCAGGCGCCTCAACAGGCGAATCTGGATGAATCGCTCCAGGTGCACTGGCCGTTCTTGATGCGATTGTAATCATCTGCACTGCCATTCCAGTAGGCTCGGCTCTCCGCAGCCCTGCGATCGTATTCCTGCCGGGCGGCGCTGCCGTCGTCATAGGGTTTATCAGGACCCTGAGCCCGGGTAGCTACTATCACCTCCGATGGTGGGAGAAGCGCCGTTCGATCTTCCTCCTTGCGCGGCGCGCATCAGCGCGAGCAATCCCTTGGCAGCATGCTGCCACTGCGCATTGTAGCGAGCGATGTAACCCGTCACGTCGTAATCGATGATTTCCCCGGTCGCGCCGTTGACTGTTTTGTCGCCGATCATCCACGCAACGACCGGCGGCGCGCCGGAGGGGCTCCAGATGTCCAGGCGAGCGCGATTTACCGCACCTTTCATGCCGTTATTGCGCGCAATGCGCAGGGCCGCGGGAAGGTCCACGAACACCGGCGGCAATGGCAACTTGCCCCAGTTTACAAGCTGGTTGAATTCAGACGTGCGCGCGCCATCTGAGGTTACCCTCACTAACATGCCGTTGCCTGCTGCGGGCGAGAAAAAAGAGATAGTCACTTCGGGTCCGCGCATTTTCGGGTTTGGCGCATCTCGATGTTCGAATTTGAGCGCGACAGGGATCGCATCCGCGCGCCACTGCTGAGCGCGCTGTCTCGCGGCATGCATCAGCTCCGGAAGGTCTTTAGGTAACTGACGCGCACCATCCGCATGGGTTGTCAGGATCAAAGTCGCCGCAACTGGCGCGAGATGAGTTCTTCGCAGTCTGCGCCGTTCCAGTGGCACCAATTTTTTTCGCGCTGACAAATTGTTGCGATGGATCGGTGCTGGATAACCCATTGCCATCCGCCGACACGGCAACCTGATTAACATAGCCTCCTTGTCGCCATCGAAGCGTAATCCTTCCCCGCGCCGGATCGGTACATTCCCATGTGCCGTCGTTGCCCGGTTCATGCACCATCGTGCCGTCACGATTGAAGGTCACCACACCTTTGGTAAACCAGGTCCACTTGCCGAGGATCGCGTCACAGGAAGCGGCATGAGCGTGGCCCAAAGAAAGACTAACAATTGCAGCTACCAAGGAAAAACCTGCAGTTAGTTTTCTCGTCATAGACTTAGTGCCCCCTTCTGTGCTCCGCACTCTGGACAGTACCCCGCCAATCTCCAGCTATCGCCGAGCGGCGAGGCTTGACTCTCAATTCGTCCGTAGCAACTGAAATTGCGTGAATCCATATCGACCAATTTCTGCCCATGAAGGCTGGCGTCCTAGCTGTCCGTCCGACAGCATCACATCGCCGCCGTGCCTCACGATATTGAAGAAATGGGGCCTGGGGTTCGGGCCGCCTCTGCAATTGGGCCGAAATGGGCGCCCATGAGGCTTTCGAGCTGCGCCAAAGTTGTCCCGGTCCCGCACGACATCTGTGGTGCGGGGAGCACCACATCTCCTCTATAAAACCCAGAGCTGCGGCGTTTGTTTTCACAAGAGGTTATCCCGCGGCGTGTGGTACGGGATATATAGCCTGCCTACCTTCGAGGTTGTGTGCTAGGCATATTTTGTTGACCGACCTGAGGTTGTTGAAAGTTCCAGCGCATCGTGACGCTAGCCTTTGCAACTTGCTTTTGCAAATTATTCAGACTGATGGTGGACGTCATGTTATTCGATGTGGGAAGTAAACTGTCCACCAGACCGACACTCAAAAGCCTGACACGAACAGCCGGGGTATTGCCTACCGGGCCTAGGTTGCGGCCAACACAGTATGCTTGATATGCGGGCGAACCGTCCTCTGGTACAGCTTCCCATTGAGACTGGTCATCCAATCGCTTGTAATTGTCTCGACTGCTATTCAAATACGGATTGTTCCATGAAATATCATACAAGCTGCCTCCTTTCGGAACTCTGCTTAGGCCGCTTTGGAACCGAAAAGTTGCCGGACCTCCTATAATGTCCTCACGTCGCCTCTGGTCCGGATATTCTGTACTTCGATAGAAGTCTTGATTCTTGTATCTGTAACTTCTGACAAGTGCCGTGCCGTTCCGGTAAAATTCGATCGACATACCACACGAACCGATTCTCCGCCTACCATCTTCGTTCTCGTTGGGAGGTGAGTCCCAACTTATGTCGACACTTACAGTACCGATTGGGCGTTCTTGAGGAGTCTGGGCTTCCGCAGGCTGCTCCCAAGGCAACGGTCCATCCGTTCCACCAAGTCCAGGTACCGGATTATTACCGGGCATGCCCGTTTGTGGCGGCGAGCCTGGTGAATTCGAGCCAAAAGTATCGCCACCCGCCGCCTGATCGGTACCGAATCCACACGGCTGACACATTTGGCCGGGGCCGCCAGTTCCATCGGTAGAATGGAACTCGTCGCCGCTCGCGGGGAACGACGCGCTGCCGGTCGGCGGTGCCTGACGCGTGACCGCACCGCTTGCCGTGCGGTTGCACATGCGGAGCTGTTCATTGGCCGCTTTAAGCTGTGAGGCTTTCCTGCTCGTAGCTTCCGAGATGCAGCCGGAGTTACCGGGAAAATGGCAGGTTGCCATTTTCTTCGTGAACTCGGCTTCGATCCTCTTCGTTTCGCAGCCGTAATTTTCCTGGCAGCAATTGTCTTTCCGAACGAGCTGCGGGAGAGTTGGCGCCGCAGCTGATCTTCGTGCAGTGACATACCACTGGGATTGATCCGTGCTGGTGAGACCTCGCCCATCCGGCGAGAGGGCTAAGCTATTGACGAAGCCACCGTCTCGCCACCGCAGAGTGAACCTTCCGCGGGCAGGATCTGTACATTGCCAGGTTCCGGCATTACCCGACTGCTGCGTGAATGTTCCATCCGGATTGACCGTCACTTCGCCGCCGATAAACCAGGCCCATTTACCGACAAGGGCATCACAGGAGGCGGCATCAGCATGGTCTGGTAAGACAACGCCGGTTACTCCGGTCAGCAAGAAAAAACCGAAGATCAAAGTCCTTATTTGAGTCACGGGACACCTCCTTCGGGTACTCACGAGATGACCGAAAAACCACAGTCGGCGGTCGGACGATTGCGAACCGATCATTTGACACCATACTTCCGCTTGTCTTCCTCGGTTTGTTGATGGTTCTGGTAACGGTCCATTGCCACTTTGTTGCCTTCACGGCAGGCGGCCGCTGCGCCACCCTCATAGCCGTAGCATGGGTTTCCGCCGCTATCACTAGGACTGTTGTCGCTTCCCATGTTTGCCGCGGCTGCGGCCGCTGCGGCGAGGCCAGCTTTAAGATTATCGTAGTTCGCACGTGCGTAGCGATTCCCGAGGGCTTCCGCTTGCTTGTAGCTCCGGAGCGCCTCGTCATACCTGGACAAAGTCTGGTAAGCCACGCCGAGGCTATTCCAGCCTTCGCCATTGCGCGGATTGAGCTTCACGGACTGGCCCAGCGCGATGACGGCTTTGTTTTGCCGGTCTCGCTCTTTGCCTAGATTTCTGTACGCGATCCCCAGGTTGTGCCAGTCGGTCCACGTTCCGTGCGGTGCTGCTAGCTTCATGTTGTTGTCGAGTGCGGCGAGCGCGAGATTGATCTTATTCGTCTCCTGGTAGGCGACGGCGAGGTTGTTCCAATAGGAGGATTTACGTGGTTCGAGTTCGGTCGCCCGCTTGAGAGCGTTGATCGCGGCTTCGAACCGCCTCACCTTTATAAATTGCGCGCCAAGGGCTCCCCAGGCGCTGTGCCGGTTAGGGTCGAGTCGCACGACCTGCTGGAACGCCGGGATCGCCGCCTCGGGCTGCCGTAGTCCTATCGCGTAGTTGTTGCCGAGGTAGTTCCACGCGATTGGATTGTTGGGCTCCGCCTTGGTCCAGGCGGTCGCGTACCGACCAAGTCCGTTCCAGTCCTGTGCGCGGGCAAACTGATTGGCGCCTTCAGCCGAATAACGCGACTGTGCCAACGCCGCCGATAACGAAGCGGTCAAGGTGATTACAAGTGTGCACAGCATGGCCAAAGCGACCGACGTGACTCTCCCGTGGGTTTCGTCGACGCCAAAAGCGGGCCGCCTTGGCAACTGGCTGCACCGGACTCGGGCGCATGAGGTTAAAATTTGATTAATCATGGTTTTCCCTTTCTTTGTTGTAGTTGCGAAACTACAGCCATAACCCCTGTCTGTTTTGACGCGTGAAATATTTTGCTATTTCCAAACATCGTGCTTGGTGATCTCCGGCTCGCCTGGAGCGCTATTTTCTGATTCCTTCGACGCCGAACTTTCAGGCGAAGGTGTGCCTGGATAGTTCATGCATCGTAGCCCTCCGACCGAATAGTTCAGCAGAGTCATATTGCCGGCGCTGAGCTCCTTGAGGTGATTCGGCAGCCACAGCGCCAGGCTGCGGCTAAACCTGAGGGCGTAACTCACTAGGGACTCGGGCCGCTGCATGCGGTTGTTTGGCAGATCGTCGACAGCCATGTTCCTGCGAAAATTGTTCAGAAGGGTATGAACGGGGATTCCGTTGCAGGAAGGCGTCGCGAGAAGGCTTGACATCCCTAGTTGGGTAAGCCCGACTAAACCTCCGATGGCCAGGTAGCCGACCACAATCAATCCGATCTTTTTTGCCAGTGTCATCGTGCCTCCGTTGACCTATGGCTTACACTCAGAGGTTTAGCCTGCTCGCGGCCCCATTTATTGTGGTATTACGAGGCTGCGCAGTACCAAATTCTTAAAAAACCTTCAAGTCTCTGTTCGCTCCTCGGCGGTTCATTATTCCCGGTTCGCGAGATAGCTAAATAGGCAACCGCCGGGCGATAATGTGCCACATCGATCCTTAGTCCGTCAAAATCACGAGCATCGCGCGAATGACAAAACCAAGCTAAATGATTGACTAGGCGGTGAATAGTTCGAATAGTTTGCGGAGCGATTCTTGGGTGGACGAGGTCGACGCTGCACCAGGGCGATGCCGTGCCGCCGATCCAATTTTCGACGTAGTTGCCTGGATCGGATATGCTGCCATCGCTCACATCCGGCATCAGTCACAGGCGTTGCAATGGAGAGAAGTCGGGAACATTTCCCCTCTTGGCGAGTCCAACGACGACTAGCTGCTATAACGCGATATGGACACACGAGAGCGAGTTAAGCCAGGAAGAGTCCATCAGCAAGTGTGATTACCTGTGGTCTGGCAGGAGGGTCATAGTATAAAGCATGGTCGAATCGGCGCAGCGGGATTTTCGTTTCCCATATTCTTTGGAGTGTGCCCTGCAACTGGAGAGTCTCCACCGAGATTTGCAGGGCCGCATCCAAATTTTAAGAGAAACTCAGACGAAAGCGATCATGTGGTTTGATCGTCAATGGCTGCAAGCCTTTCTACTGACAGAGATGATCGAAGTGCCGATTTACAGCCTCGCGCTGCAGAGCTTCGGTTGGCCGGTACGCCTTGTTGGCGCGTTTGGCGCTAGCTTGCTGACTCATCCGCTCGTTTGGTGGTCGATCACGTCTTTTGGCTCGGAGCATTACTGGGCAATGATAGCTATATCCGAAGCTGGCGCTGTGGTAGCCGAGTGGTTTTACCTTCGTCTGCTCGGCGTGCCGCGAGCGTTTAACTGGTCGCTGATTGCCAACGGCTCCAGTTATACCCTCGGTTTGATCTGTCAGATTCTGTTTGGCTGGCCTTGAGGAGGTTTTATGAGATGGGAGCGACCTATTGCGCTCGGGCTGTTTCTAACAGCAATGGAATTTACTCTCGCTTTCGGCGACATTGCGCCGAGGCCGGGATATGTCGAGCGATGCACTATCCCAGCTCACCAAAATCGTGGACAAGAGTGCCGCGCCTGCACTTCCTCTTTCCAGGGGCGTAAAGACTGTGACCAGCTAGCTGAACAGGGCTACAGTCACGTCTGTAGCGGTTACGGCGCATCGGTTTGGCAAGAGGTATGGTGCCGGCAGGTATCCGAGGATCGAGCGCGGCGCACCACAGTCCTGCGAGACAGCGGCCGCATCGCCAGTGTAACCATACCCTCCGATTGGACCTCATGGCAGGGGTATGCCAGTTCAAGGCCAGACATGGATACATCATTCCCGGCAAGTCCTTACATCATTCTCAAGCCGCCCGCGCGACAAGATGTCTTTCTGCGTTTTTCCATGCATGGCGATGGGCGAGACACTCTCGATGACGCGCTTTTGCAACGGTTCAAAGGTCTCTTGAGCTCCCCTGCGGGATCCCTCAAAAAACCTGACTTAGAACGTGTGACTCCCCTTGTCACGGAGTTGGCGTATCTTAACGACCGACAGTCTGCTCAGAAGTTTCTTCTGAAAGAGGCTCGCGTCGAAAAAACCAATACCTACTCGGCTTTGATCGTCGAAGGCAATTGGGCCCGGGACCGGCGCCATTCGCTGACGTGGCATATCGACGCTATTCCATGCGGGAAAGTCATACAGCAAATCGAATACCAAGCGCCTGAAGCAATTTTGGCCATTATCTGCAACAGTTAAGAGCGCGTTTAGTTCGATTGTCTGGCAACCAGTCGCCAAGAAACTATGTCGCTGAGCTGGAAGTCTTCGCGCGATCGCTACAATGCCCGCAGCAAGAAAGGAATTTCCGCGAGGACGTGAAAGATGGCTAGAGAGAAATAAAGATCGCGGGTAGCCGCGTAATCAACCGAGAACCCGAACCAGAAAAATATTACTAGCAGCACGCCCGCGGCAAGCAGCGCTGCGAGCACGCGGCACAGGGTCGGAGAACGGCGTGCCAGTGGCACGCCGGCCATACTAAAAGGCGCAGCTCGGCAGCTGGGCGGAATCAAAACGAGCCAGACTAGATAATGTAGTACTTCCAGGTAGGCGTGAGTGGCGACTAAAAGATGCGAGGATATTGCCGGCAGCACTGCCGCTCCCGCATGCTCCACGACCCTCAAGGTCAACAAATTTTCGTTGACCTCGCCGAGAGCCGGTGCGTCTGCCAGCGCGTACCACATCAGCGCTAAAACAGCGGGCAGGCAAAACAGGCAACGGTGAAACACTCGGCGCCACGCCGCTCGTCGGCGCAGTTCCCGATCGAGTATCCAAAACCCGATCAACGGATGCAAATAAACCAACACTACGCCCCAAAGATCCGGCGCATAGGACGCGATCCCGGCAAGAACAAGAGCGGCCGGAACTGTCCAAGTCCAATCCCGGCGCGGTTTCTGCCGACTGCGCATCTGTATCAGCATCGCCACCCACGCGATCATGGCGCAGCTCCACACCGTCCACGAGGTCGTGAAACTCCGGTCGTCCCACTCGTTGACCTGAGCAAACCAAGGCAGCGCCGCAAAAATGACCCCTAAGCAAATAGCGCCTGTATAGCCACGAGGAAGTATTCTCGCAGCGGGCGCCATCGACTCGGCAGGCGGGTTAAAAAATAGCGCGCTTCCATCCAGTTGTGCGGCGCGGCAAATAAACCGACGATGGCGATGGAAAAACTTAGCGGAGCCCAGGCGGCCAAGCTCGCGGTCAACAGCATCACGGAAAGTCCCAGGATTGGCGCGAACCGTATCGCGGAATTACGCGGACTCTGAGTTATCCGATACGAGACCCGCAAGTGACGCTCCCCCACTCAGACTGATTCGGAGGGCGGCCGCGCATCGGAAATGGTCTCCAGCGGTATTCCCTTAGCGAGTTTGTGGTCCGTTGGCGAATTTTTGCGCCTGATCCTGCGCGCAACCCAAAGACCCCCAAAGACGCAAGCCGCCAGCACTAGAATCGCCGCGATAGCGGTCCCCTGGTCGCCCGGGGGAGGAGGCCGGGCAATATCCGCCCATGCAGGCAACTGAGTTGAGGCGATAAAGCATAGACTCGGCAAGACGATATACCAGAGGTTCATCAGCATACTCCTTCATCCAGGAACGGCTTATGTGGCCTGCCACAGCAGGTCACGGACGCTCAGCACGGCAAAGACGACGGCCATCAGACCTGCCAGTAGCCATGCGGGAAAAAATTATCACAGAGGCGCCTCGAGCGGGCGTGAGCCAATAATTCTTGCAAGGCGCCTGAGGGTTCATTCGCTTGATCCACCGGCCGCGCCTGCTTGGGTCGGATGCCCAAGTAGCGATAACCCATATCCATAAGAGCGAGGAAGCTTGAGCCCAGCATCCAGGGTAGAGCCCAGGAACTCCACACCCAACCGGACACTGCGTTGAGCAGGCCGACAGCTAGTGCCGCTCCTGCGCCGAACGCAAGACCAAAGAGATTGGCGATGACCGCTCTCTGCATCCACTGGCCGCCCATAATCAGAATGCCAAGGTCGATCGTTGCCACAGCGCCGAAAAGAACAATGAGCGACATATGATTTCCCTAAAGTTAAAGCCTCGAAAGCTGGCTCAGTCTTTAAGCAAGGCCACAAATCAACTCGTTTCAACATAAGACAAACAGGCAAACCACGCCACGGAAATTTTACCCCCAACGTTAGATCTGTAACGCTCGTTGACCGGCGACATCATATGCCTATCCTCGCGCCTCCGGACGGAAAGGATCATGTGGCCTCGGGATAACGTTCATAAGGTGGATAGCGCCAAGTTTCGTTCGGTCGTGGCTGCGGGCGCTGCGGCAGGGGGAGCCTTTCGGCCTGGGCTCGGTGCATCGGGACGGATATTCAGCCCGTTGTACTCGGCGTCGAGCGCGCGTCTCTGTTGAAATAGTGCCTCTACCTTTTTCCAATACCACTGCTCTAGATTTCTGGTTGCGGGCAATTGGTGCTCGGCGCGTAGAGTGTTGATGCCCGCCTGGTGCCTGGCCCTCATGCGTTCCACGGCTCGATAGTTGCGCACCAGCGACTCCCGCATGCGATTGCACCATAACCACTCTATGTCTGCGGCCATCTGGGCCTGAACACCAGCCGGCGCAATCATCACAACGCTGGCCCCTGCCAATAGCCAAGTGGCGATAAAGCGTTTGAAATTCATCGCGCTCCCTCCGATTTGGACAATTTGCGGTCACTGCGCTTAGAGATGCAGCGAGCAAATATGTTCCCTGATCGGGCGACAAAATCGCTACTGCGATAATTCTTAGGTAGCGGGAACATTTCCAGTCGGCACCGCTCTAACGGACGTGGAAGCCCACACAATTTGAGGAGGAACGATATGAATGACCAACCGTTAGAGAGCAAGGTTGCGCCTGTTATGCTGGCGAATTTTGCAAAAAGGTATTCTAGGCTGGAAGCCCACGCCATCGGGCTTGGGGCCATTGCGGTAGCCAGCGGTTTAGATTGCCTATTGGGTTTGCAGACATTGGATAAGGGCGCGATCGCGCTCTATACAGGCGCGGCGATGATCTATTTCGCTGTCCTTGCCGAGAGTAGGTAGGACCCATAAGGTCGCCGAGGCGCCGTCGCTAACTGCCATAGGAAAGGAGACAATTCATGGTCAACGCCAACGACAATTTCGAGACTCTCCTCATCGGTATATGGGCACCGGTGTCCGGTAATCCTGCGGACACCATGGAGTATCGCGCCGATGGCAGCGTGCGCATGGCGATGTTCGGCGGCGCGTATCATATGGGCGGCTATTACCGCTTCATCGAGCCGGATGTGGTCGAGCTGGCTTGGCGGGATTCCGTGTCGCCCGAGGCGGAGAATGTGGTCGGCGAGCTAAACAACCTGCTCCAAGAAAAGGGTGTCGGAGCAAGCTTAGGAGTGGTTAGGAAAAGCGCCCTTAGAGTAGCGGTGAGCGAAGATCAGCTTGTAACCGTCCATCTCGACAAGGGGCGGATCGGCCATTTTCGTAGGATAGTCGCAGACGGCAATGAATAGATGGCTCCGGCGCGGTCCGTTGACGGGCTTAGCTGAATTGGTTAGAAGCACCCCGAAGATGTTGCGGTCAAGACCGGGAACATCTTTGCGATTTGTGGGTCCAATATGGATGAGACCGAAGCCTTGGCCGGCGTTACGGATTGGGATTGTGTCCAAAAAATTCAAAAGGGACAGGTTGATGTCTTCGAAGTCTTGGTCCGACGCCATCAGAAAACGATTTACAATCTGGTTTACCGCATGCTGGGCGGCAACCCAGAGGCAGCCGCCGAAGTGGCGCACGAAGTGTTCATCTTAGCTTACAAATCGATCCGCCAGTTTAAGGGCAATTCGAGCTTCAAGACCTGGGTCTATCGGATCGCCGTCAATCACGCCAAGGATGCGCGCGCAAATCGCGCCAGAGAGAAAAATATTTTCAGCGACCCGCCAGGGGACTGCGACTTTGTGCCTGAGATCCCCGATCCCTCCGACCCCGAGGATTCATTGGCCAAGAAAGAGTTCTGGACCTATCTGCAGGCCGCCTTGAACCGGCTGAGCCACGAGCATTGCGAAATCATCACGCTGATCACGATTCAAGGCGCCTCCTATGAAGATGCGGCGGGGATTCTGGAGATTCCGATCAACACGGTCAAATCGCGCTTGAACCGGGCGCGCGAAGCGCTGGCGAAGGAGTGCGCGCCGCTGCTGCGTGCGTGGAGCTAGCGATGGAATGCCACCAGGCGCAAGAGCTTTTCTCCGAATATATCGATAAGCGGCTCGATTCAATGACGAGCGCACCCCTCGACGAACATCTTGCAGTTTGTGCGGAGTGTCGCGTGCGGGTGGAAGGGCTCGAGCGCATGAACAAACTTTTTGCCGCCATGCTCCAGGTCGAGCCGCCGCTGGGCTTTCAAACGCGTGTGCTGGCTCATGTGCAAGAACAAGCGGCGAAGCCCAAACTCTGGGGCTGGCTCTCGCTGCCGTTTCAGATGGGCGTGCCGATCCAGGCGACGGCCGTAGTTCTGGTCGCAGTTCTCGCGGTCTTTCTCTATCAGCAAGAGCGCCCGCTGGAACAGCGGCCGACTACTCCTGTGCCAATGCCGGATTCGTTGGCTTCAAAAAGCGAACCAACCAGTGCACCGCCGCCAGTCGAGCCGGCGCGCAAAGCTGAGAGCGATGCGGCGCCAAAATTGGCGCTGCAAGCTCCGAGAAAAGAGCCAGCGCCCAGTCTGGAAGCGCAGCCGACGCGGCCGCTTGCGGACCCGCTACCGCGCAAAGCTGCACCGCCGGCGCCTTCGGCTGCCCATCCCTTCGGTGTGCCGGGCGCGCCGATTTTCGAGAACCGCGAATACGCGCGCGCCGGCGGCGAAGCGGCTCCGGACTATCGACTGACGGTGCGCCTCCATGTCCAACCTTCAATGCGCAAAGAAGAGGCGAGCGCTGACCGTGCAGAATCGCTGAGAGCGGTTTTCGCTTCGCTATCCGAAGATCAAGCAAGGCGGCTCGACCAAGCGCGCCAGCGCGCCATCGAGAGCGGTCAGGCGCAGCATGAGGTGCTTGAAATTGCGCGTGATCGGTATGGGCAATTCAGACAGGACTTGGCATCGATGGGAACTGTGGAATCGGTTGCGGAGCGCGATACCCGACAAGCGAAGTCCGATGTCCAGTCGTCCGATCTCGTGACGATCCTGGTCACGTTGATGCCGCCCGCTGCGCCGAACAGTAACGCTCCCGCACAGCCCGGCGCTCGCTAACCGCGCGAGGAACTTTTTCACCGCCAGTCAATCTAATCGGCACAAGGTAAACCCCCAACTTTCGCGTCGAGCGGACGCGGGGGGCGGTGGCGTGTCTCCTGTTACAACTGTGGTCCGCGCCGCTCACGCGGGTCGTTGGGCGCACGAAAGCACAATGCGATCACCAATATCACGTGTTCAATTCACAAAGTACCTACCCTGGATTGTCTTCGTTTTAGCGATCGTTTATTTCGCCATCGCCTGGCTGTGGAAACGTGCCTTTATTTGGGGCGATCGCGCGGGCCCGTATTGGCTATTTGTCGCGATGGACTGGACGGTTTTGCCGCTGACCATTGTCAGTTTCGCGGGTTTCTTCAGCGCTTCAGCAGTCTGGCTCGTGCGACTCGTCCGGCGGGAATCGTCGGCCCGGTCTGCGGCACTGCCGAGCGGACTGCTCTTGCTGGCGAGCCTAGTTTTTCTCGGGGCTTGCTTCCCGGCCCTGATCTCACTGATGACACCCTTGGACAGTCTGAGGGCGCGTGGGCGGGTTTACTATCTGTCGGGCATTACAGCTCTGATGGACAACAACTACGCACTCTTTGAATGTGATGGTGTCGGTTTGATGTGCCAGGAGGTATACCGATCCGGAGACTATTCGCCGGCCGAGCCAATGCAGGCCGAGTTGGCGTATGATGATGCGACGAACACGTTGTCAATCGAAGTAGGAGAACTCGGAACAATACACATCTATCGTCCTTAAGTCATGATCTGGTGAAGTGCTGAAAGCATGTACGCCCAACCGAGAAAGGCGGCGATGACCAAGATGGGTAAAATCATTCAAGGCATTGTTGGCAGCTACATTGGGATCGGTGTGATTCTATTCCTGGTGCAAACCTTCAGTGGTAAGTCCTGCGACAGCCTTCTCGGAGAAAAGCATGTAGCTCGCCGTGAGAATCTCATTCTTGCCGTGGCGCTGTGGCTGCCGGATTTCCTCCGGCATGTTGGGTCTGGAAACACACCACTGGGGGAATATCTCGCGCCGACGCGCTGTACTTCCTCATAGCGGTCGACATAATGGTTGCGCAGGTAAGGCCGGCCTCGCATGTGGCCGACTTTGATGGGCGATGATGTGCAGGTCTCGATTGCCCGTTGCGGTCAATCATCGGCCCCGCGTGAAAGAGTCGGCCATGGCGCCCCAAGGGGATCTCACCTTCGTATTTCTCTAGCCGACCATGAACGTTGCGGCGGACTAAGATTTACTTACGGAAGGTGACAATGTTTGACTCCATGAAGCGATTGCTGCGAAAAAGTGAGCCGTGGCCGGAGCTGTTTGAGCTGGTCTCCGCCACGCGAAGCGCCAGTTGGTCCTTACAGTGGTAGGACAATCAGTTGATTTACCGCCAAGTCCTGCCGCCTATCGAGATCTTTCCAACCCCCGGTTTTAAGCCAAACGAAAAGCGCATGGCGATCATGATGTCGGCCGCTCAATGGCAATCGTTCTGGAGTACCGTGCAAGAGCTTCGGGCCTGGGAATGGGCCGGGAATTACGCCTGGACGGATAAGGTCAAGGTTCTCGGTGGACAGCACTGGCAGCTCTCGGTCTCAAAGGGAAACTGCAGCATGAAATGTGAGGGCAGTAACGTGCTGGACACGACACCGCCGGGGTTTATCAGGTTTATTGAGACTGTTGTCGCTGTCGCGGGCGAGGACAAGAACGGTCCGATAAGAATGTTGAAATACCTTCGTGAGCAAGAAAACGAACGGCGAAAATGATCTGCAGTGACTCTGGATCAGATCATTATCTCCAACTGATCCAGGAATTGAACACAAGCTTGCCGGGCTATTGCGGCTGTGCCGGGCTCAGTGCCCGGTCGTCCGAGGTCATGCAACGCGGCCCGAAATCCCGAACCCTCCAACACGCTGACAATTCGCAGCTCGCTTTTCTTGCGGACGGCAGTTTTTTGCTTGCCCTGGCGAATCCGGTTTACGAGTCTGCCAACTCCCCGGCGAAAGAATTTGCCCTCGAAATCGTCGCGCCTGTCCCAGCCTAGGTCGCTACCGGTCACCTCGGCGAATGTATTTTGGTAGGAATCGGTGTCGATCAGTGTGAGTTGTTGTGTTCCCGGATCGACAATCATGTTTCCTGAGCGAAGATCCCAACCTCGATGTCCAAGGCTCCACAACGGAATAACCATGTCCATGAAAATCTGCTCCAGAAGACTCTGAACTGGCAACCGAGTTGTCGGTGCTGTCTCCAGCCAGGCATCGAGCACGAGGCCCGGCACGTATTGTAATACTGCGTAGCTGCGAACCTTCCCGCGCCAGTCCCGCACTTCACCAGCGGCTAGGCTTTGTTGGACGCGCGGATTGTCCGAAAAACCTGGCATCTGGCCGAACTGTTCTCGGTGCCAACGAAGTGTTGTATCAAGCCTGTCGCTTCCCGCGCCAACCGGAGTGGCAGCGAGAAATCATCAGTCAGCAAAACCCTATGGCGGGAAAGACGAAATCAAAGAAAGACGGCAGGCGAAAGTGTCACTCCAGATCGGATTGGGATGAAATCGAGGTAGAAGTGATGCACTGGGTACTGAGCGTAAAACTTGCTCAGCAGTACCATCGAATATCCAGGTTATTGCGGGGGACAGGAAACAGACCGATAGTTGAAAAGTCTCGTAATGACCGCTTCTGGGGTGCGGTCGAGCAAGAAGATGGGGTCTTGAGCGGTCAAAATCAATTGGGGCGGTTGCTGATGGAGTCGCGCGCGTGTGTCGAGATCATGACGCAAGAAGAACTGTCCGAGTTGCAACCGTTGACCATCGCCGATTTTTCTTTGCTGGGGGCACCGATCGGGATTGTGCGAGGGGAGATCGCGTACACCTCTAATCAGTTCACAGTGTCTGCTTGACTATTGGCTTCTGCACTTTGCGCAGACTGTCGTAATAGCGTTTTTCGTTTTGGCAACTTTTGGTTCCCAATTCCGCGCCAAAGTTGAAAACCAGCTTGCGCTCGGATTTGACGCCGTGCGATCGGGAAAGGATATCCGTGAACGTCCCGGTCGCCCAGGAGTCCGGCTCTGCCTTCGCTTCGAACATTTGCTCTGCTTGCCGGATTGCTGTGGCGGGAAGTCGTCGCGCATTGATGAGCTCGCGGGTCGCCGCGCCGGCGTAGCAGTCGGCATCGTTTTCCACATTAGTTCCTGTCGTTTGCTTACCAAATCCAAATCGCGCGGATATCGCATGTCCCCACTCGTGAGCAATAATCAGAGACGGCACGGAGTCCGCACGCTGCTTGCTGCGGTTCTCGACAACTTTTTTTACTCGAGCCAGAAAGATCGGGTCGTACCAAATGATGTCGTCGGATTGGCAGTAGAACGCGTTGCCAACGGAGAGAAAGTGAGATTCGCAGCGCGCTACACGATCACGCACGTAGCGTTTCAGTGTGGGGCTCCGATAATTGAGACGATGCTCAGTGAAAATTTGGTCCAAATCTCCGATAAATTCTTGAAAGCGTCGGGGACCGCGCGGTCAACGTCTTCAACGTCGTGAACCGTCAGACCATACCGCGTCATGCGATCGGTGGGGTCCGGTGATGGTGTTTCGCCCGACGCCGACGTCGCTAACGCGATGCTCCCGGCAAGAGCGATTGATCCGATGACGCGACAATAAAATTGTTTGCTCATGGTATGAACCTCCGCTTGGACTATTTTAACGAAGGGCGCAAGTTGCGCTACCGAGTTACGCATCTGTTCTTGGTCACCAGTTTCAGACAGATCACCCAAACATCAATCCGGCCACGGCCTTACAGGGACTATTTGACCTACACGAATCG
Source organism: uncultured delta proteobacterium (assembly GCA_963816145.1). GTDB lineage: Bacteria > Desulfobacterota > Binatia > UBA9968 > UBA9968 > DP-20. Next base: position 211,104 of record CAWFJP010000011.1, on the reverse strand, counting down.
GGCCGATATGGGAAAGAACATTCTTATATTCGGGATGACTTGGGGGATAGGTCAAGACTCCCTCGCCCAACGCGCCGCTGGAGGATTTCGCTCGGAGTCGCAGGACGATCGTCCCATCGTCTTTCATCATCGCGGTCCCGATGGACTCTTCGGCTACCGGTTGTTTTTGACCAGCGCGAGGTTGCGCAGAGCTTGTTCCCAGGCAGGCCGCCGCCGACGCCGACAACGAGAGCAACAAAATTGTTGCCGTTGACGCTCGAAACTTTGGCATAACATGTGCCATTGGGGTATGAGGAATCGGCAATTACGATCAGCCTTGAATCCTTATTCTATCCAACCTCGCCTTCCGAACGGAGGGCGGCAACTCGATCACGCTTTTGGCTTAGATAGGCTGTGAGTGAAAAAGTTCCCAGCCCCCTGCGGTTTGTGACCATCGAATCGAACGCGATCATTTCCCAAACATCATCAATGACTGCCGCGGAACAAGAAAGTACCAAATTGAATCTAACCGGGAAAACTAAAAGGCTTCGCTGCGCTGTCAATGTCTCGAACCCTTCTACCGTTGGCCGGTTTTGAAGTGATCACTAATGGCCGGTTTTGGGTGATCACTGAGGGCCGAAGCGATGCCAGATCGTGCTCGAATCTCGTGGTTTGAGCGTCGTTTGCCAACCTGCCTCAGCTCGTCGGATCATCTTCAAACGCCTCTCAAGAGCGAGAGCAGGAAACCGGACCTCATAAAAGGCATCTTCATCGCCTTTATCAATACTCTCGGGCGCATCGGGAAAGAAGCCACGTGGCTCGGCATAGTGATTTACGTATTTTCATTCGGTGCAGGAGGTTACTGGCTCGCAAGAAAGCTCGACGCGGCGTCTAGTGCTCCCTCTGATTGGCTCGTTTGGGTCGTGCTAACGCCTGCGGTTGCGAGCGTCATCGCGCTCGGCCTCAAATGGCTCCTCCTGTTGCGTGTAAAACTTTTCTCCGCGATGCTTGCCGGTATTGCTTGGGTGCTCGCAACCTTTGCCACCGGCTTCAATTTGCTTGGCTAGGGAATTGCTCTCGTCATGACGGCTAAAGATATCCAGTCGGCCGGTGAAAACCTTTCCTCAGTCAAACCGCCCGAAGACCCGCTCTGTGCCCAGTCCAACATTCGCAGCACTCAGCAAGCGCGTTGCGCGATCCTAAAGTTCGCGCAAATCTAGTGCGTTAGCGCTTTGTACAGACTCTCCAGCATCTTGAGGTTTGGTTCCGGGATATCAAGATAGGGCAGCAGGGGCGCCAGTGACCCGGCCGTTTGCATCGTCAACTCCAAGAACGACCGGACGTCAATCGGGACAACGCGCATCTTTCTAATATGGTCGTACACAGCGTTGAGGTTACTCAAACCGATCAGCTCGGCGTCTCCAACCGGTTCGTACCTTCCGTGTGAGCGCGGCTCTAACCATTTTTGTTCAAAGGCCAGAGCGCGTTCGATGGCTCTTTTATGATACCGTTCAACCGCCCGCTTCTTAGCGCGATGGAGCGGTCTCGTGAACATGAGGAGCGGTATCGTGAATAAAAGCGGCGCGCCAATCACGAATCCCACGAGGGGACCCCAGACTGAATGATGCGCGAGAGTAGCGCCTTCGAATGCCATCTTGTATGCGATGGTTGACGCCACGTTGGTAATCCCGTAAGCGAAAATCACCAGGCCGAATCGTGTTTGCACATCGCTGAGAAACCCAATGCCGCCTGTACGATCGGGGTGGGAAGCAAGCAGCCTGAGGCGGAATCGGGACAAGTGGAACAGGTACCAGGACCACAGAACGATCTTCCAAATCCACCGCAGCCACCAGTAGTTCAGCAATGGAAGGGCAACAAGAAACTCCCACCAGCCGGCGGCACTGAGTGTTTCATGTATCCCTCCCTTTGTTATGTACGCATGCCATGTTTGTTTTTCATCATCGAGCATCGGCAAAATGGTCATGACGCTCAAGAAGTAGGCTATCGCTACGCACACGAGATCGGAGGTTATTGATTTTCTCAACCGTTCGATGGTGCTGTAAAACTTACTTAACCGAGCCGCGTCTTGATGCCTAATCACTCCTGTTGACACGAATTGGCTCGCCGCTTCCCGCGTATGCGCTGAGACGATGCGCTCCGCTACGACGAACAGCGGCAGCCCCAGAATAAGCTGCATATAGGCCGCAATGTCTTTGAAAAAATTCTCACCTCCAGGTCCTTTGCCTACGCCGCCTAGAAATGCCAGCACGGCGAGCGGGATCCACGTGATCCCTACGAGTATGAGACAACGCGCTGCTAGATCGCGGGCCCGCCGACCTCCCACCCCTATGGACGCGAAGAGGCGGTTGACCCAATCGCCCTCGAACAGAGAAAACCGAATTCTCATGGGGAACATCACGATAGCGGATGGGTTAGTGTTCGTTGACGGTGATCACGGGATAAGGTGGACCTGTTTTAGCCGAAGGAAGATATTCCGATCACCGGTATGATGTCAAACTTGCGTCGGCTCGCAGGCAGAGATAGACATTTCCTTATCGTTGAGGTAACGAGACTTTCAACTCAGTTGGCTAGAAGGAATTCGGAGGCGAACTGTGAAGCTTACGCGAGCAGGCATTGTCCTATTCGTAGTGATTGTCACTGGCCGCACGCTGCCGGGTCTCGTTTGGGCGCAGACAGCGAGTAACGCGGCGGTTGAGGCCTACAATCGAGGCACAGATCTTCTCAAAGCCGGACGGAACCGCGAGGCGATCTCGCGTTTTGATGAGGCGATCCGGCTGAATCCGCGCCATGTTGATGCCTACCACAACCGAGGTATCGCCTATAAAAATCTTGGGCAATACCAGCGTGCCATCCAAGATTACGACGAGGTGATTCGACTCAACCCTCGCGATGCGGATGCCTACAGCAACCGGGGTGTTGCCTATAAGAATCTTGGGCAAAACCAGCGTGCCATCCAAGATTACGACGAGGCGATCCGACTCAACCCTCACCATGCGGGTGCCTACACCAATCGGGGAAGTGCCTATAAGAATCTTGGGCAAAACCAGCGTGCCATTCAAGATTACGACGAGGCGATCCGGTTGAACCCCCGCTTACCCGAGTCCTACTACAACCGGGGCAATGCCCGTAACGATCTTGGGCAAAACCAGCGTGCCATCCAAGATTACGACGAGGCGATCCGGCTCAACCCTCGCTACGCTAAGGCCTACTTCAACCGAGGTAATGCCTATAGAAAGCTTGAGCAATACCAGCGCGCGATCCAGGACTATGGCGAGGCGATCCGGTTCGACCCCCGCGATGCTGCAGCTTACCACAACCGGGGTATTGCCTACCGAAATCTTGGGCAGTACCAGCAGGCGATTCAGGACCACAGCGAAGCCATCCGGATAAATCCGCGTTATGCTCGTGCCTACACCGACAGAGGGTTAGCCTTGCTCGATCTCGGCAGAGACGCTGAAGCGGGGAGTGATTTCAAGAAAGCCTTCGATCTCGATCCGAATTTAGAGGAGACTTTTGAGCCGTTGATCAAGCAAGCGATAGCCAAGCGTCAAAACAAGCCTGCGGCCAAGCCCGAGAGGAGGGGAGTGAACCCCTTCGATGAGGCGTTACGACTCCAATTAGCAGGGCAACATAAAGAGGCGATCTCTCATTACGACGAGGCGCTCCGTCTCAACCCGCGAATGGACGAGGCCTACTACCGGCGGGGACTCGCGTATAGCACTCTTAGCCAATATCAACGTGCGATCCAGGATTTTGACGAGACCATCCGTATCAACCCACGCTCGGCAAGCGCTTACAGCAACCGCGGTGGTGCCTACAACATGCTTGGGCAACAGCAGCGCGCGATCCAGGATTACGATGCAGCCCTGCGCATTGATCCACAGTACGCTCGGGCCTACGCGGGGCGGGGAATATCCCACCTCTATCTGCGCAGAGACGCCGAGGCGGAGAGCGATTTCAAGAAAGCCTTCGAGCTTGATCCAGCGTTAAAGAAAAGCTTTGAGCCTTTTATCAATGAAGCAAAGAGCAAGCGTAAGAATTAAGGCGGTGTTTCTCTTGTCAGCCGCAAGGCGAACTCATTCGAGCGAGAATCCCGTGTGCATAATCGGGGGCTATCGTGCTCGAAAGTTTGCCTGACACTTTTCCGCTGGCGGTGTATTTGGAGCTCAGGATCGCAATCCTGGATCTATGCTTGACATTAGGTGAGCTCGGTTAATATTCTCCGATCGTTTCCGGCCCGTCGCTCGATCAACATGTGCGCCGAAGACAGTTTCCTGCATTGGCATCGGCAAAATGACTATGGTTAACCAAGAAAAGGCCCCTTTTTTTCGCCTCACGTGGACAAAATTTTATTCATTCGTCCACCATGTGCTCCTGGCTATGACCCTTGCTTCCGCGACCGTGGCTTTGGAGCAGACGCGCTGGTTTGAGCCGTTCGATTTAGCCACGCGTATGTTTATGACTTACTTTCAGGCGCAGGAGGACGATAAAGTGCGCAAAGACATTCAAGCCAAAGGATTTCGCCCGGAGTGGAATCCCCACGCCGCGAAAGATCGTCCTCTCGTATTAATCGTTCCTCGGCTTCCTGCGCAGGCGAAGTTGGAGCGGCTATATCCCGCTGCTTTAGCCGCACTACTCATTCAAGCCGCCGCAGCGCAAGAGCCTCGTGTGTTGGCGATTAATTTGGATTCTCTCGATCCCAAATGGGACGACCCTCGGCTGAATGATCCCGAATGTGACTACCTCCGCGCCGTCAACGTTGAGGCGTCGCGCAGCACTGTCGTCCCAGGGTTTGAAATCCCATCAACCTCCGCCACACCAGGCGGCTGCGGTTCGCTTCCCGATGACACGGCTCCCCCCGCTGAAAGCATACGTAAGGCGATGCAGGCTCGATCTGCCGTCAGCCAGGCGCTAGCCGATGCGACGAAAAAAACCACCGTCGTCGTGAAAACGTCACCGCTACCCTTAATTGCCAGCGAGTTTCAGGCGATCCTGAACGACGGCCCTGCCTTTGAACAGCGCGCGTTGTTAAGGCGGCTGGAATGGATCGTCGACTTGTGTCGGATCCCAAACCTGCATATCGCTTATGACGTGCCGCCGCGTGATAGCGGCCGAGGCGACGGAGTTATCTTCGACCGAGGTATCCCAACGCTCGGGAATGTTGTTTACGAGGTCTCGCGACGAGCGCTGCCCAAACGGCAACCTGACATCCAACAGATCCAGAACGCTATCGATCCAGCCTTGGACGCTTGTACGCTGTTTCGGGATTCGTTTGCTATTCGCCTGATCGGTAGCCCGTCAAGCTCGCGCAATCTTCGCGAAGAAATAAATGCGCTCATGGAGAAGATCGCCCTCATGACTTTTCCGCGGGACTTTGGGGGAATCGGCACGATTAGCAGTCAGTACCACGAGACATTGGCCCACATCGCATTCCTTGATCTTGCAAATCTTCGCCGGGACGAACCGATAGCCAAAATCATTCCGGCTGGTTTAGAAGGTAGAGTGGTGTTCCTCGGTGATGATTTACTCCGTGTGAATCTGTTAACCTCTAAGGATGTCCCGGAGGTCGCTTTTAATGGCGCTGTCTATTACAGCAACGTGCATGGCGCCATTGGTGTCAACCATGTCATCGCATTCTGGCTTGACGTTTTGCTCGGTTCGCTCCTCGGAGTGCTGTTCGCATGGAGTTGGAAAGCCTACGGGCGCGCGCGGCGAGCTAGGGATCAACTGCCCGCAAGTTCCCTGGGAGGAATCTTCGTCAAGGCACCGGCGTATTTTCGTTCCCTTGGCATTCTAGTGTTAAATCTAATTATACTCGCCGGATTGACCTGGGCCATGTTTGCCGTTGCAAACTTCTTTCTACGAAAAGGCGTGTGGATCAATCCTTTACCGCTCGTTCTGGGAATCTCCATCAAAGCGCTGCTGGCTAGCCGGCAGATTGGGGAAGAGCACCAGGCTCAGGACAGGTGGACCTTCTACAACCAACATCCCGACGTGCTGTTACAAATCCCGATCATTCTGATCAGTGTCGGCATGGCCCTATATCTGCGCCACTAGCCCAAGTTTTCGGTCTGGGACGCAGATCTAAATGAAATTCATGAAGATCATAAAAAGTTCTTAAGCCAGAAATAATCGACTAAGTTTTTAGACTTCAATCCAACTTTACCAAGCTGGACGTCGCCGGTTCGACCCGGGTCGCCCGCTCTAAAATTCCCGAGGTTCCCATCATCGTCATAATAGGTGTTCGAGGTCTTTGCGATACGCCCATTGCGGGCTGGAAAGCGTTTGAAAAGTGCAGTAAGCAATAGGCAGCAATCGAGAGAGGTACCGATATGGCAAATTTGTCTCTGACATTGGCACTGTCGCACTACGACCGGCATGTGCCGTTATTCGATGGTTCGGTGACGGCGGAGGGAGTGGATTTGCAGGTGCTCGAAGTCGGTCAATCGCATCCGCTCAAGCATGGCCAGGACCGTCATGAGCGCATGCTACAAAAAGGCGAATTCGACATTTGTGAACTGTCGTTGTCGTCCTACCTGATCGCCAAGAGCCGCGGCATGCCATTCACCGCGATCCCGGTCTTTCCGCGCCGTTTGTTCAGCCTGTCGCAAATGTGGGTGAACGTGAACGCCGGGATCAAGACACCGCAGGATCTGGTCGGGAAGAAGGTCGGCTTGAGCACGTTCCAAACCACGCTGTCGGTTTTGGCCAAGGGCGATTTGCAGGCCGAGTATAACGTTCCCTGGCGCGACATCGATTGGTATATTTCCAAAGATGAGGCGGTTCCGCTCAAGCCGGTGACTGGCGTGAAAATGCAGCTGCTTCAGCGCGGCCAAAAGATCGGCGCGATGTTGGAGAAGGGTGAGATCGATGCATTGATGGTGCCCCATCCGCCTGACGAAGCTTTGCGCGGCGGCGGCCCGATTCGCCGCTTGTTCGCCGATCCCAAGGCCGAAGAGGCGAATTATTTCCGCAAGAATGGTTATTTCCCGATCATGCATGTAGTCGCCTTCAAGGATCCGGTGTTAAACAAAAATCCTTGGCTGGCAAATTCCGTGACTGCGGCGTTCGACAAGGCTAAAGCGGCTTGCATGGAATATTATGACGATCCCAACTGGTCGCGCTTTGTCTGGGGGCGCCATTTGTTCGAAGAAGAGCGCGCCGCTTTCGGCGACGATCCCTGGCCGCATGGTATCGCGAAGAACCGCGCTAACCTCGAGCGTTTTGTCGGTTATTCCCTCGATCAGGGGTTGATGGAAAAGCGGCTCACGGTCGAAGAATTGTTTTTCGAAAAGTAATCGGCATAAACACTGGGAAAACCATGCCGCTGACGGTCAAGTGTCCGACTTGTCGTGTCGAGACCGCGTGGGAGAACAATCCGCACCGGCCCTTTTGTTCCAAGCGCTGTCAGACGATCGATCTGGGCGCGTGGGTCGAGGAGCGCTACAAGATCCCTGGCGATGACTTCGAGCTGCTCCTGGACAACGAGGATGACGATAAAAAGATTCAATAGACGGCTGGTCTGCCGAGGGCGATAACAAAAAAATTCGCAGCACGAAATCCGAAACAAATTCAAATGACCCCAAGTAGGGTAAAATTCCAAACGAGCATCGTTGGGATTCGTTGTTTTGGTTTTTCCGTAATTGAAACTTTTTTGATTGTGTTTTTGTTTCGGATTTAGGGATTCGAATTTCGGATTTTATATTGCCGAGAGATTGCCAGCTCCATGAGCATTCATCCCACAGCAGTGATCGATCCTAAAGCTGAGATCGATCCATCGGTTGAAATCGGCCCCTACGTCGTGATCGACAGCGCAGTCAAGATCGGCCGCGGCACGCGGGTGATGGCCCATGCATACCTGACCGGCTTAACCGAGATCGGCGAAGACAATGAGATTCATCCGGGCGCGGCTGTCGGCGGCGCGCCACAAGACAAGGCATATAAAGGACAGGAAACTTATCTGCGCATCGGCGACCGCAATATTATTCGCGAGTACGCCCAGATCCATCGTGGTACCGCTGCCGGATCGGCGACGGTGCTCGGCAACGACAATTTCTTGATGGCCACGTCCCATGTCGGCCATAACTGTGTGCTGGCCGATCACGTGATTATCGCCAACGGCGCTTTGCTCGGCGGCTATGTGGAAGTCGGCAAGAACGTGTTCATTTCCGGCAACTGCGTGGTGCACCAGTTCGTCAGGATTGGCGATTATGCATTGTTGCGCGGTCTGAGCGGCACCAGCCGTGACGTGCCGCCGTTCGCGATCATCGACTGGCAGCACACCGTGCGCGGAGTGAATGTGGTCGGGCTCAAACGCGCGGGATTCGATGATAAAAGGATCCGAGCGATCCGCCAGGCATTCCGCGTACTGTTTCGCAGCGGGAGAAATCTTGCCTTGGCGGTCAAAGAGGTAGAAAAGGACGCGAGGGCCAACAGCGATGTGTTGGCCCTCTTGGAATTTATCAACTCTTCGAAGCGCGGGGTGTGCTTCGGCGAGGACTAGGGCCGCGGCGCCGATTGCGCCGCTAAAGTCTCGGGCTGCGCCACATCGGGTGCGGCGCCGACGAAATAGAGCGGCTCCGTGCCCTTCAGATTACTCGGCGTCACCACGTAGTTGCCGCGCACCGCAGGATAGATGATGTTGTTGGCAACATCCGCTCTCCCACCGGTCAGCACGAAACCAAGGCCGCCGGTGAGCAGTCCCAATCCCGCATAGGTTATCTTTGCCGGGATGTAAAACACGCTGGCGAGAGCCGCGCCAAAACCGTAGCCCAACTCTTCCGTTACCGGCTCAGCAGGTTGGCTTTCCGTACCCGCCGTCTGGGCATACAAAGGAGTCGACAACACGGTCACCATTGAAGCCAGGGCAATGCCCTTGAGCAATTGAGTTTTCATGACCTGAACATATCGTACGGTTGTGTTACTGTCAATAAAGATATTCTAAAAATTTCCAACTATTTTCCTTTGCCATCTCTGTGACCTAATGGCTCGGTTATTCCGTGGGTCTATACGGGTTGTCAGTCTTGAAACTGCTTTAGAGTTGCTGCCCCCATATTCTACAGACTCAAATACAATTATGAATAATTATAACCGAATTCGAAATTCAAGAATATGCCAGGTAATTCATCAACGCTGAATTGGCCGCGAAGGCTCTGGCTCGGCGACGAAGTAGCGCTCGTAGCAGGCGCGGATTCTTTCGCGGCGCTGCTGGTAGTCGCGTAACAGCTTTTGGCCGGATTGTCCGGCACGCTTCGAACTTGCGTTCTTCGGCTTGCTGTAGCCGAGAGCCTTGGCGATGCCGTCGAGCCGGCCGGGCTCGGTATCGAAGCCATCGAGAGACTGATCGCGTTCCAGCCGCAGCCGGTGATCGAGCCGGCGCAGGAATAGATAGCCGTCAGCGAGCAACTGATACTCCCGCGGTTTTAAGATCTTCGCGGCTTCGAGCGCCTTTAGCGCCGCCAAAGTTTCCCGCTGGCGGACACCGGCGATCCGGTGGCCATGAGCGAGTTGCAACATTTGCGTGAGGAACTCGATGTCGACTAGCCCGCCGCGGCCCTTCTTGAGATTGAATCGCGATTCATCTTCGCCGGCGAGCTCCCGCTCCATGCGCATGCGCAGGTGATGAATCTCACCGATCCCTTCCTGGGTGAGCCCGACGCCATAGGCGCACTGTTCAATGACCGCCTCGACCTCCCGGCCCAGGGAAGTTTCGCCGGCGATGAAGCGCGCCTTGATCAAAGCCTGGCGTTCCCACAGTTGCGCGGCACCAGTGTGATAGTCGCGATAGGCGTCGAGCGAGCAGACGATCGGTCCGGCCTTACCTGACGGGCGCAGCTGCATATCGATCTTATAGGCGATGCCTTCCTCGGTGGGCGCCGAAAGATAGGTAGGCAGGCGCTGGCCAACCCGCACATAGAACTCATGGGCCGATAGCCGTCCTTGGGAGCCACCGCGGGTTTGCGCGTCTTCGCCCGCGTCGTAGATAAAAACCAAATCCAAATCGGAATTATAATCGATCTCCCGCGCGCCGATTTTACCGCCGCCGATGACCACGAAACGGCCGTTGGGAACCACGCCGAATTTTTCGCTTAACTCGGTTAAGGTGAGATCGAGGGCGGCTTGCAGACAGGCCACGGCGAGATCGGAGAGTTGGCGCAGCACGGCGAGAAATTCGATCGATCCGCCGAGATCGTGCAGGCCGATGCGGATGAATTCTTCATTCTTATAGCGGCGCAGCGCGTTGAGTTTACCCTCGATGTCGTCGACTGCGGCAAGGTTTTCCCGCAGCTCGCCAAGCATAGCGTCTTTCGATTTGTCGATGCGTGTCAGGTCGACGCGAATCAAAGTGTCGATGAGCTCTGGACGCTTGAGGAACAGATCGGTGAGAAACTGGCTATCGGCGAATAGCGTGATTAGCAACCGCAGGGTCTCAGGCTTTTCGGCTAACAGCGTGAGAAAGCCGGTGCGCCCGCCGATGCGGTGGCTGAAGTTGGCGAGATTGAACAGCGCCTGGTCCGGCGCGCCGGACTTGGCGATCTCGGCGATCACCGCCGGGCCCAGGCTGCGCATGACTTTCAAGCGTTTCGGACTCGGCGGCGAATAGCTTTCGCCGTCGCGCACGGCGAGAAGATTCTCGTAAGCCTTTTCCGGATCGGCAAAGCCGACGCCGGCCAATTGCTTGGTGATGACCAGCTCATTGTCGAGATCGTTCCAGATCGCGCCCTCGGCGCTGGCGCCTTCGCTCTCGATCTGTTTTTGCGCGCTATAAAAGAGCCGATCGAAGATGTTGCGCACGGTATGGGTGTAGCGTCGGTGATCGCGCCAGAACAGCTCCCGTTCGCCGAGCTTCCCTTTGCGTGCGTAGCCCAAGCGCCGGGCGTACGCCTGTTCCTCTTCTTTGCCCTCGGGAATCGAGTGCACATGCCCTTCCTGGACGATTTGCACTTTGTGTTCGGCTTGGCGCAGAACTCGGTAGGCTTCGATCAGCTTGTCGCGCTCGCCGATGGAAATGAACTTTCGCTTCGCCAGTTCCGCTAGCGCCGGCAGCGTGCTCGGTCCGCGCAAGCCCGGCTCGTAGCCGCCGTTGACCAGTTGCAGCGCCTGGGTGAAAAACTCAATTTCGCGAATGCCGCCGTAACCAAGCTTCAAATTGCGCGCTTTGTCGTCGCCGGTGAGCAGTTCGTTCTCGATGCGTTCCTTCATGTGGCGCAGCTCGTCGACCGTCGTATAGTCAAGATAGCGGCGGTAGATAAACGGCTCGAGCTCTTTTAAGAACTGTGTGCCGAGTTCGATTGAGCCGGCCACCGGCCGGGCCTTGATCATCGCCGCGCGCTCCCAACACTGTCCCCAGGACTCGTAATAAAGCATCGCCGAGTCCAGCGATTGCACCAACGGACCGTTGGCGCCGAGCGGGCGCAGGCGCAAATCGATGCGAAACACGAAGCCGTCCTCGGTGACATCGCCCATGGCATGGATGATCTTCTGACCGATGGCGCTGAAGAACTCCCGCGCGCCGGTTTTGCCTTTAAGCCCGCCGCTAGTTTCGCCTTCGTCGTTCTCGTAGAGGAAGATTACATCGACGTCCGAGCTAAAGTTGAGCTCGCCGCCGCCCAATTTGCCCATGCCGATGACGACAAAGCGATTGGCTCTCTCCGATCCGGGCAAATTGAGTTGTCCGAAGTCTTTTTCACCTTCCGCCCGGCAATAGCGATAAGCGGCCTCGAGCGAAGCTTCGGCCAATGCGGTCAACTCGCGCACGGTTTCTTCCATGGTGACCGAAGGCATGAGATCGCGCCCGCCGATGCGCAGGTACTCGCTTTGTTTGTGACGGCGCAGCGCGGCGCAGAAATCTTCGAAAGATTTAGCCCCATTGATGACCGTTGAAAGTTCCTTCAGGTGACTCGGACCGGGCTTGTGCTTGATCTTAATCTGGCGGGAAAAAAGATCCGGCCAGTCTTTTCCTTGGCGAAACAAAATGTTGCTCAGATAGCCGCTACCGCCGAGTACGGCGAACAGCGCCGGCAACTCGGCGCGCGACAATTTGTCCAAAGCCTTTGCGCCGCCGCATTCGACGAGATGCGATAGATTGGCTTCGGCAAGCGCAGGGGACGGGCTGTTTTTAAGAAGCGATAGATATTCCCGCCGGAATGACGAGGAACGTGGAGCCTTGCGTGGCCGATTCATGCTTTCACAGTAACGGCATCGGAAAACAGCTTCAAGGATCGAGCATGAACTACCTTATCGATGATGTCGTGATTCTTCCAACGGCGGTAGTTCGAGCGCGCTGCTCGGCTACTCCGCTATCGCACGTCAGTGTCGGTTTCTCGAATGGATCTTCTCCTTGACGTACATCCTGAATTCGGCTTATTGTCCGCCCATCAATTCGGCTGGGTCGTTCGGTCCAGTCACATCATCGATCCGCTTCATATCTGCTCGGACTGACTCTTCCCGGCTCGTTTAGGGTGAGCCAATGGCGGGGCAATGGGACTTCATCAAGTCCCGTAATTCGGTTTCGTCAATCACAGGTTGGACGCTTTAACTTTAGGAGGTGCGCTATATCTCGGAGGCAGATCTCTCGGGGGAAACGGTTGATGACAATTTTTCACAGAAGCAATAAGGACTATAAGAAAGCCGGATTCCGCGACGTGGTTGTGCGCGCAGTTCCAGTGCAACGGTGTTTTCCTTGCATGGCTGAAGCCATGAGCGCGATGAAGGATTCCTTTCCGCGCCTGCAAACGGTCCTGAACAAACTGAGTGACGCCGACCGCGCGCTGGTCTGGAATGAAATCGAGCAGCAACTGAGCCGGTTCGTGGGGCCGAACGGTTTCGAGGCGCCCGGAGAGTGGCTTATCGGAGTCGGAACGAAGTAAAGCGCTTTTAGCGCTATCGCCGATAGCCATAAGAGCAACTTGGAACCGGGGAAGATAGGAGCCAGGGACTTATGCCATCCGTGGAACAAAATAAGGTAAAACGTTCGGGTATTGGACTGCGGGTCTGTGATCGCGACCGAGCCTTCGATGGCTTTACGCTGTTCGCGCCGCTAAGCGGTGACGGCAAGGTTTACCTGATCGATCTCGACGGTGAGGTTGTTCATACTTGGCAGATGCCTTATCCGCCCGGGAACTATGGCTATCTCACCGAAAGAGGCACCTACTTCTATAACGGCAAGACCTCCGAAGACTCGACCCGTTTCATAACCAACAAACCGTGGAAAGGCGGCGCGGTATTGGAATCTGACTGGAGCGGCCGCGTCCTTTGGGAAGTGCGCCATCCGGACCATCATCACGATGGCATCAGACTGAGAAATGGCAACGTCTTGTTGATTTGTCTCGCTCAGTTGCCGCCCGATTTCATCTCCAAGATCAAAGGCGGATTGTCCGGTACGGAACATCACGGCGCAATGTACGGAGATTATCTCGCCGAGATGACTACCGGCGGACAAGTCGTGTGGGAATGGCGTGCCTGGGAGCATCTCGATCCCGAGACAGATCGCATCACGGCGCTGCAAGATCCACGGGAGGCGTGGACGCATGCCAACGGTCTTGCGGAGCTGCCGAACGGCGACATCGCTTTGAGTTTTCGCCACATTTCGACGGTGATCATTATCGAACGTAAGACCGGGAGAATTATTTGGAAGCTCGGCGCGCCGCCGTTATCGGGCCAACATGCGCCGACGCCCCTTCCCAACGGCCATCTTTTGCTCTTCGACAACGGCCCGCACCGCTTGGACCAGTCGATGCCGTTCTCGCGCGTAATCGAAGTCGAATTGGCGACCAAGCAGATCGTTTGGAAGTACCAGGAGAGAAGGGAATACGAATTTTTCAGCCCGCGCATGTCAAACGCACAGCGATTGCCAAACGGCAACACTCTGATCTGCGAGGCCGACTTCGGTCGTCTCTTCGAAGTGACGGTCCAAGGTGAATTGGTTTGGGAGTACGTCAATCCGTACTTCAATGAAGGGCCAAACGGGCTAAACAATCGTGTCTTTCGCGCTTACAGATATAGCGCCGGCGAGATCGCCAGGGCCAAAGCCACAGGCGGCGCTCTATGAGTGCGGAAGGAATGTCAGGAACCATTTCTTCAACTGCCGGCGACGTTGCGCCAAGCGAAAATCAGTCAGAACGATGGAGGTGAATAATGGCAAGGATCAGGCATATCGCAATCGCTACACGGGACCCGGAGACGACTTCCCGGTTTTACATCGAAGGCCTCGGCTTGAAAGAGGTCGGCAAGGTCAACTCTCCGACCGCAGAAGGCTACTACCTGAGCGACGGTCACGTGAATCTCGCAATCCTGAAATTCAAATACGACGACCCCGCCACTACGGAAGGCATGCTCCGATACGCCGGCCTGCACCACTTCGGCGTCGAAATCGACAACATGGATGAGGCCAGGGCGCAGATCGAGAAAGCGGGAGCGGTGCACCGTCCTTATCCCGGAACTGAGGAGATGGCGAAACGAGGCAATGTCGAGGTGAAATTCACCGGCCCGGACGGCGTGACCATCGATCTTTCCGAGCATGGCTGGCTCGGCACCAAGTAAAGAGCCGTTTTCCCGACCGGTTCCTGAATGACTCTATCGCGAGGCGGTTTCAGAACGTATCCGTCCATGCGGCGCCAATACCTCGCGGGTTTCCTTCCGCAGCCGCGGCTGTTGGAAACATGAGAAAAGCTGCGGGTGATCTTAAGGAACTCATGACCCAGTTGGAGCAAGCTGATCGGGAAATTGCTTGGGCCGAAATTGAGGAAAAGTTTAAACAGTATGAAGAGCCGAACGGCTTTGAGATTTCCGGCGAGGTGCTCATTGGTGTCGGGACCAAACAGTAAGAGTGGAGTACGAAGGTGATCCAATTAGCTATCCATCGCGAGCGGCAAAGAAAAATTTATCGTCGTAATGACTGCACTGGAGGCATCATGGTAAACGGAAATGTCGTCGCAATGTTTATCTCGCCCGTTGCCGGCGGGAAAATGGAAGAGGTACAAAGTGCGGAAGCCATTGCTGGCGCCGGTCTTGCGGGTGACCGTTACTCGATGGGCGAGGGTAGCTTCAACCGGAGACGGCAGGGGAGGCGGCAAGTGACTCTCATCAATTCCGTTTTCTTCCAGGATAGCGGCTTTGAATATGGTGAGAGCCGGCGCAATATCGTGATCCAGGGCGTCGAACTGATGTGGCTCATTGGCCGTGAGTTTCAGATCGGGAAGGCGCGTTTTCGCGGACAGTACTACTGTGATCCATGTTTGCGGCCTACCCGCCTCTCCGGCAAGACGGAAAAGTTCCTAGAAGCGTTCAGCGATCGCGGCGGTCTTGTGGCGGAGATCGTCGAAAGCGGCATGATCCGAAAAGGCGATCTCATCAGCCTCAAGGCGGTGCCGGAGGACGCGTACTATTACCGAAATCGCGAGCTGACAACGTGATGTGTTCTCGGCAGGAATGTGAGGCATCGGAAGCATTGGCGTGTCACTGGTCTGGTTTTCGGTAAAACCCAGGTGGAGGTTCTCGTGAGTCACTGGCAAATCGGGGATGTTCGCGTTTCCAAGTTCGTCGAGAAGGAATTTGCCGATAGCGTGCACCGTTTTCTCTTGTTGGATGCCACCCCGGAAGCTTGCAAAGACATCGAGTGGCTCAAGCCTCACTTCATGACCGAAGACGGTGAACTGCGTTTGTCGATTCATGCACTCGTGGTCGAGACGCCAAGCTGCCGCATCATCGTCGATACCTGTTTCGGCAACGACAAAAAGCGGGAGAATGAACGGTCGAATATGCTTCGCGGCTCGTTCCTTCGTGATCTGGAAGCGGCCGGGTTTCCGGCGAGCAGTTTCGATTACGTCTTGTGTACCCATCTTCACGTCGACCATGTCGGATGGAACACGGTACTGGTGGACGGCAAATGGGAGCCTACGTTTAAGAAGGCGCGCTACCTTGTTCCCGGTGGCGAATACGAATACTGGACCTCGCATCGGGAAAAGCAGCAGTTCGGCGATTACATGGCGGATAGCGTGGAACCAGTTCTCAGCGCCGGACTTCTGGATCGTGTCGAGGCCGATCACAAATTGTGCGCTGAAGTAAGGATCGAGCCGACACCCGGGCATACTCCAGGCCATGTCAGTGTGCGAATCGCCTCGAAGGGTGAGCAGGCGCTCATCACCGGTGACTTCATCCATTCACCCTGCCAGATGGCGCGTCCCCATTGGTGCACAACGGCTGATTCCTATCAAAAAGCAGCGGAGTCGACTCGGCGGCGAATGTTGGCACAGTTGGCGACCGAATCGACGCTTGTGATAGGAACGCATTTTCCCGGTCCGACCGCAGGGCGCGTGGTACGGGATGGTGAGGTCTGGCGATTCGTAACGGGCGTATAGTGTGGCGCTTCCCACCGTGTCAGCGGGCCGTAGATGAGCATTAAGAACCACAGTGCAAAGAGGGTTGGTAGGCAATCATGACGGCCATCTTCTGTTCGATCTTTCCGGGCGGATGGCGCTCGTTGTCGGCGCTTCCCGCGGCATAGGGCGGGCAATCGGTCGCGGCCTCGCAGAAGCCGGCGCGAGCGTGGCACTTTGCAGTCGCACGCAAACGGATCTTCATCAGGCCAGGGCGCACGTGCCGAAGTATTTGCCGCGGATATCTCGCGTGTCGCAGAGGTTCCCGGGCTCGTGCGCGACGTCCTCAACCGCATGGGGCAGATCGATATTCTCGTCAACGTGGCGGGCGTCAACCGTCGCAAGCCTTCAGTAGAAATCCCCGAACAGGATTGAGACACCGTGCTCAATCTAATCTTAAGGCTCTGTTCTTCACGTCCCAGGTCGTCGGACCGGTATTGGATCAAGACCCGCTGCTTCGCTCCCGAGCACAATCGAGGCAAGGGTAAGATCATCCATCACCGGCGCGTATCTAGTGAAAATCTTGATTGGCTGGCTCACTTTAACGTCGAGCAGTTCATTTGTGATGAGGCCAAGGTAAATTTGCGACTTCCGCAATCTTCGCTCCTTCTTCAGTTCTGACCGGCGCTGAGACACGGCCCAAAAGCCGAGATCGACGGGAGCACATTTTCGCGCGATTTTTCACTAATCCGTTCGTCGTATCGATGGACTGGAGTCAGCCGTGGCCCCGAATGGATGCTCCTGCGCGCATTTTACCCAGCCCTGTCAAAGCTGGCGATCTGAGGCATGAGCATTGCTGGCGATTATTCGGTGACAGTTAAAACAATTCCAGCAAAGCGGTTTTCTTTCCTCGAGGTTCTGACAGAAGTTGGTTCACTGACTTGGTGCGCTTAATCAAACCGGAGGAGGCGCGAAGATGCCCATCGGAAAAGAAACCGGAATTGGTCCCGCCATCCGGGTCGTTCGTCATTTCATCGAACGCCGACGCTTCTGTCAGCTGAAATTTGCCAGTGGTGAGCAAGCGCTTGTCTTAGTCGCCGGGATGCCGGCGCCCTCGGTTGAATTCGTACGCCTGGCGTTAGGTGGTCTAGTGCCATGGGAATCTGTTTGGGAATACAATCCGATCAGGGCCGGAGGTTACAGCGACTATATCCACAAGCTCAACGCGATGTTTTCGCCGGCAACAGAACACTCCGATGACTCCGTTCATGATATCCGCGCCGCGCTGCTCCCATGCCAGTCTATCGAGGATGCTCGAAGATTGCTTTTACAGCGCGAACAGCTGGCCAGTAGCTCGACGAGCGAAATTGCCGATGACCTCAGGCGAAGCAAGCCGCGTTCGGCCACGAGTAACGACGGCTGGGAGCTAGGAATAAATTATCCTCAGCATGAGCCATCAGCCAAGACGGCAACGCCGGATGTAAAAAATCAAGACGAGGCGACGCGGGGAAACGGCAAAACCGAATCATTTTACGGCAAGAACTTGGCTCGGACTGAGAATTCAACGGTTCCGAATCGCTATTGCATCAGACAAGAAGGCAAGGCCCGGGTCCTCACCTGCATGGAAGCGCCCACCATCATGATCCGCGTCGAGCGCCGGCTCGCGATCTCTGCCAAGCAGGCGCGCAGGTACCCAGCAGGAACCATTTTTCTCGACGGCGCAGCGCAAGGCGATCCGTTCATCGACGTTCAGAAGGAAATCTACAATCTCGATCATCATAAGGGTGCATTCGATCCATCGCCACCTGCGAACAGGCGATGGTATTGGTTCGCAAAGGTCTCGACCTCAGCAAGCGCGATTGGACCGTATTGGCAAACGATGCCGATCTAGACACGATTCTGGCCCTGTGGGTGCTTCTCAATCACTTGCGTATCAACGCTGACTCTAAAGCTCGCGCCAAGATCATGCCGCTTTTGCGTCTCGCAAGGTATTATCGATACCCACGGCAGCGATGTCCAAGACCTAACCGCGCTGCCGCCGGAGCTGCTCCAATCCACTGCGGCAATGTTGAAACAGTTTCAGCGGCAGGAAGTCGTCCTTAGGGACTACGGACATTGGTCGGAAGCCGATCTGCTGGAATATGTCGCCGGCCGGCTGCGTGCCGTCGATGAACTCATATATACGCCGGAAAATTTTGCTGGGCTGTATGAAATTGAAGAGCTGGCGCGCGCGCAAATCGCCGGTGGTTCTGTTGCGGTCGCCTGCCATTCGGACGCCGATATCGATGAAGTCCAACGACAGTTGCAAAGAATTTATGGCCAGCGGTTGGGGATATTGATATTTCAAGATGGTGCTTCGGCCTATCGCGTGCGTCGGGTAGATCGGAATCTTGCCGCGGCGCTAGAGCGCGCGTACGAGCGATTGAATCTTCTCGACCCGGCTGCGACTGGCGGCTCCGAAAACCGTTGGAGCGGCTCGAGTGAGGACGGCGCTTCGCCGCGCAAGACTGGCACGAATCTGACGCCGACAGAGATCACCGAAGCGGTGCGGGAAGCTTTTTGGCAACCGACCCTAATTGATGTGGTTTCCGCAATCCCCCGGCCACTGTTCCTCGCCGCAGCTGCGTTGTTGCCGGCGCTGGCGCTGATCTTTGTCGGCAACCTGCTCCGCGATCGTGGGCTTATTACGGGCGAAACCATGCTGCTGCTATCGGCCGTAGTCCTCACGATGACGGTGGGTATTCTCTTCTGGTCGAAAGCCCGGCAGGTTCCGGGGCTAAACGGTTGGCGAGTGCCAGCGGGCTTTGGCTGGCTGAGTACGCTCCCCGCCGCACTTGTCGGCGCTGCTGCCGGCGGGATTTGGGCTCCGGGATCGATTGCCTACCGCATGGGACCCGACAACCTGTCTCAATTCACCGGCGCCGCTGCTCTGCTTCCTCCCCTGGCCGCCGAGCTGCTCTTCCGCGGCGTGATTCTCGGACATCTTGCCGCGCGCCTGCCGATACAAAAAAGCGGCGGGCCATGGTGGCGCTCATGGCCGACTTTGATATCGACGGCGCTGTATGCCGCGGCGTCAATCGTACTGTTCCTGACTGGCTCACGGGGCGAGATCCAAATCAGCCAATCGTTACTCATTGTCGGCGGCGCGGTTATTTTCGGCATCGCTTCCGGGATCGCGCGGGAGCGTTCGGAGAGTATCCTTGCGTCCGTCCTGCTCCATTGGCTTTGCACGGCGGCATTATTACTGTCCGGCCGTTTGCTGTTCTGAGCGGATCCCAACGACGCACGCACAATACATTTCTCACATCAACGCCGCGCGGGGGTAACTTTTCCCTTACCCTTCGGGTGGCCAGCGGTAATATAAAAGTTACCTTCTTTGGATTGAACAGGTCTTCGCGCGGCTCGCCAAGCAGAGATTCCCTCGATAATTCAGCACGTTCATTCAGAAGTCAGTGAACCGCTCCGCTGGCGCGCTCATTGCTCTCCATTTCGATCAGTAAATACAACCACGAGGAAGATCTTAAGGCCGGTTGACACTCAGCTTCGTGCTCGACTAGGCTCGCGAAACAGAGTCACCAGCTTTTAGCTTTTATCAGCCTCGGTCTCGCAGTTAGCTTTGGAAGTCGTTCGAGCTAGGACGGAGGTCCCAAATGGCCCGCGTTGGGGTTGCCAAAACAAAGCCGCGCGCGACTGCGCTGAGCCGCGTCAAAGAAAAGTTACGCCGCGTCACCGAGCAGTTGGAGTCGGGCGAGCGTGAGCTGGCAGAGGCGCTGGAGCATCAGACGGCGACGTCCGAGGTGCTCGGCATCATCAGCCGTTCGCCGACGGACGTGCAGCCGGTGCTCGACGCCATCGTTGAGAGCGCGGCTCGGGTTTGTGGGATTGATGACGTCCTGCTGCGGCTGCGCGAGGAGAGCAATTATGTCTCGCGGGCGCATTTTGGCTCTGTGCCGGTCGTCCGCGACGAGATCGGCATCGATGAGCCACAGTTTCGTCTGGGTGCGCGAGCACGGCACGCTTTACATCCCTGATGTTCGTGCACAAAACGATTTCCCAATGGTGGGCGCCACCGGTAACTGGCGCACTATACTTGGTCGTTCCCCTTCGTCAGCATGGGGAAATCATTGGAAACCTGAACGTACGTCGCACCGAGGTACGTCCCTTCACCCCAACTCAGATCAAACTGCTAGAAACCTTCGCGGACCAGGCGGTCATCGCACTCGAGAACGTCCGGCTATTCCAAGAACTCAAGGAATCGCTGGAGCAGCAAACGGCGACGAGCGAAATTTTAGCGGTTATCGCCAGTTCGCCAACGGATATTCAGCCGGTGTTGGATACGGTTGCGAAAAACGCGGCGCGGTTGTGTGACGCTGCGGATGCGTCGATTCGTCTTATTGAAGGCGACCGCACTCGATTGGCAGCGGCATTTGGCACACTTTCAGCGCCAGAGTTTCGACCGATGAAACCCGGTAACCCATCTGGACGGGCCATTCTTACGCGAGAGACTTTGCATATCCATGACTGTCAGAACGTCACGTCGGAGTTTCCTGAGAGCGAAAGCATCGAGCGGGGAATCCGGACTTTTCTTTGCGCGCCGATGCTCAGAGAAGGAGCGCCGAT
The DNA here is from genome assembly GCA_963816145.1 of uncultured delta proteobacterium. GTDB lineage: Bacteria > Desulfobacterota > Binatia > UBA9968 > UBA9968 > DP-20. The sequence continues at coordinate 190,168 of CAWFJP010000011.1, read as the reverse complement.
CGGTGTGATCAACATCAGGCGCCTCGAAGTTCGTCCTTTTTCTGAGAGACAGATCAAGCTGCTTGAGACCTTTGCCGCCCAAGCCGTGATCGCCATTGAAAATGTTCGCTTGTTCAAGGAACTCGGAGAGCGCAACGCAGAATTGCGCGAAGCGCTGGAGCATCAGACGGCAACTTCTGAGGTGCTCGGCATCATCAGTCGCTCGCCGACAGACGTGCAGCCGGTCCTCGACGCTATCGTTGAAAGCGCCGCGCGGGTTTGTGGGATCGATGACGTGGTGCTGCGGCTGCGCGAGGAGAACAATTTGGTTCCACGGTCTCATTTTGGTCCCATACCCACCGTCCGCGTCGAGATCAGTATGGATGAGCCACGGCAGCGCTGGATTAACGAGCATGGCACGCTCCACATTCCCGATGTCCGCGAGCAGAACGATATTCAAATGGTGGATTCCACCGGTGGCCGCTGGCGCACCCTCTTAGCCGCTCCCCTTCGTCAGCAGGGGGAACTTATTGGGGTACTGGGCGCACGTCGCACCGAGGTGCGCCCCTTCACCCCGGCGCAGATCAAGCTACTCGAAACCTTTGCCGACCAAGCGGTCATCGCCATCGAGAACGTGCGGTTGTTCAACGAACTCAAGGAATCGTTGGAACAGCAAACCGCGACGAGTGAAATCCTAGGCGTGATTGCAAGCTCGCCGACGGATATACAGCCAGTGCTGAATACGATCGCAGAAAGCGCCGCAAAGGTGTGCAGTGCGAATGACGCTTCAATCCGACTTATCGAAGGAAACGTACTCCGATTGGCAGCGCACCGCGGCCCAATTCCGCTGCTTGCAGCATCAGAACTGCCGATCGACCGGCAATCGGTGGTTGGTCGGGTTTTTATAGAGCGCCAACGTATTCACATCATGGATTTGCTCTCGGTCGTTGCGACAGAGTTTCCCCTAACACAAGCCACTACCGAGCAAGAAGGCAATCGAACCGTATTGGTCGTACCGCTGATGCGCGAGGACGAATCGATTGGCACGATCATGATTCGCCGGACAGAAGTTCGGCCTTTTACCGAGAAACAGATCAAGTTGCTTGAAACATTTGCTTCACAGGCCGTAATCGCCATTGAGAACGTGAGGTTGTTCCAGGAACTCGGCGAGCGCAATGCAGAATTGCGCGAGGCGCTGGAACATCAGACGGCAACCGCCGAGGTGCTCGGTATCATCAGCCGATCGCCGACGGACGTGCAGCCGGTGCTGGACGCGATCGTCGAGAGCGCCGCACGGGTTTGTGGAATAGATGACCTGGTGCTACGACTCCGCGAGGGGAACAATCTGGTTTCGCGGGCTCAATTTGGTCCCGTTCCGCCCGGGCGCGTCGAGGTAAGTGTTGATGAGCCAGCACCCCGCTGGGTACGAGAGCACGGGACGCTTCACGTCCCCGACGTCCGCAAGCAGAACGATGTTCCAGATCACAGATTCCAGCGGCTCGCGCAGTTGTTTATTCGTTCCCCTTCGCCAGAAAGGCGAATTTATTGGAACACTGAGTGCACGCCGCAAAGAGGTGCGTCCTTTTACCCCGGCACAGATCAAGCTCCTCGAAACCTTCGCCGATCAGGCCGTGATCGCTATCGAAAACGTGCGGCTGTTCCAACGAACTGAAGGAGTCGTTGGAGCAGCAAACGGCGACGAGCGAGATTTTGGGCGTGATCGCCAGCTCGCCGACGGATATCCAACCCGTGTTGGATGCCGTCGCGGAACATGCCGCGAGGCTCTGCGATGCAAGCGATGCTCTGATACTACGCGTCAACGGGAACAGTCAGGAAAGAGTGGCGAGTTACGGGTCAATGCCGGTTTTGGAAGTTACTTCTAATCCGACTAGTCGTGGCACGCCGGCGGGGCGAGCTATCCTTGACCGGGAAACAATTCATGTACACGACCTTGCGGCGTCGGAATCTGATTTTCCAGATGCGCAAAACCGCGGGATCGCGATGGGAGTGCGGACTGCGCTGGTAGCCCCGTTGCTTCGCGAGGGTGTCTCCATCGGCGCCATCTATATCCGCCGCAAGGAAGTCCGGCCTTTCAGCGACAGACAAATAAAATTGCTAGAGACGTTCGCGGATCAGGCGGTCATCGCCATCGAGAACGTACGGTTGTTCAAGGAGATCCAGGAGCGCAATTCAGAATTGCGCGAAGCGCTGGAGCATCAGACGGCAACCTCCGAAGTGCTCGGCATCATCAGCCGGTCGCCGACGGACGTGCAGCCGGTGCTGGATGCCATTGTCGAGAGCGCCGCGCGGGTTTGCAGAATTGATGATGTACACCTGCGACTTCGAACCGGGAACGCAATGGTCTCGCGGGCTCATTTTGGCCCGATTCCTGTCGTGCATATTGACCTTGATATTGATGAGCCAAATTTCCGCTGGGTGCGCGAACATGGCACGCTCCATATTCCCGATGTCCGCGCTGCTCAGAATGAATTTCCAATGTTGGGCGTAGATGCGGCGTTCTGCACCTTTTTGTCAGCTCCCCTTCGTCAGCAGAAGCAACTCATTGGAACGCTAACCGCGCGTCGCACCGAGGTGCGGCCCTTCACGCCCGCGCAGATCAAACTGCTGGAAACCTTTGCCGACCAAGCCGTGATCGCCATCGAGAACGTACGTCTGTTCCAAGAACTCACCGAAGCGTTGGAGCAGCAAACCGCCACGAGCCAGATCCTTGGCGTGATAGCCAGCTCGCCGACGGACATTCAGCCGGTGCTAGACGCCATCGCCGAGAGTGCCACACGGCTGTGCGACTCCTACGATGCCCTTATCCAGCGGGTCGAAGATGATCGCGTGCAGATGGGAGCCCATTTCGGTCCTGTGCCCCTTGCGGGATTGCCAGAGGGTGGGCGAGCCATTAATCGTGGCTCGCCTATAGGCCGAGCCATAACTGATAGACAGACGATTCATGTTCGTGACCTCGCAGCAGATATCGACACCGAGTTTCCAGATGCTCGGGGTATTCAGCAAGTAACGGGCAGTAGGACGGTTCTTGCCACGCCCCTGCTTCGTGATGGTATTCCGATCGGGGCTATCTTGATTCGCCGATTAGAAGTCCGTCCTTTTGCCGATAAGCAGGTCGCGCTCTTAAAGACTTTCGCCGACCAAGCCGTAATCGCCATCGAAAACGTCCGCTTGTTCAAAGAACTCGGCGAGCGCAACGCAGAGCTGCGCGAGGCGCTGGAGCATCAGACGGCGACCTCCGAGGTGCTCGGCATCATCAGCCGCTCGCCGACGGACGTGCAGCCGGTACTCGATGCCATCGTCGAGAGCGCGGCGCGAGTTTGTGGGATCGACGATGTCGTGCTGCGGCTCCGCGAGGGAGACGCTCTGAGTTCAACGCGCTCATTTTGGCGCGATACCCGCTGAGCGGTCGCGCGATCAGTATTAACGTCGATGAAGCCACAATATCGCTGGATGCGCGAGCACGGCACGCTGCACATTTCCGATATCCGCGCACAGAACGATTTCCCGACGTTGAGTTTGGCCGGTGACCTCTGGCGCACCTACTTGGCCGTTCCCCTCCGGCTTCAGGGAGAACTCATTGGAACCTTGAGCGCACGTCGCACCGAAGTTCGTCCCTTCACCCCGGCGCAGATCAAGCTGCTTGAAACCTTCGCCGATCAGGCCGTGATCGCGATCGAGAACGTCCGGTTGTTCAAGAGCTCAAGGAGTCGTTGGAGCAGCAGACTGCAACGAGTGAAATCCTGGGTGTGATCGCCAGCTCGCCGACGGACATTCAGCCGGTGCTCGACACGATTGCTCGAGAATGCTACCCGGGTGTGTGGGTCATATGACGCGGTGATTCGACTGGTCGAGGCCGATAAGCTGCGACTCGCGGCGCACTATGGCCCTGTCGAGCCGGGTTTCGGTCTCGAGAAACCTCTGGACGACGCGCCTCGGTCTGGCGGCCGAGCTGTCATCGATCGCGAGCTAATTCACATTGAAGATTTATGGCCGTTGCTGCAACGGAGTTTCCAGAGGCGGTTCAGCGCTGTCGAGCGTATGGGTGGTCGGACGATGCTCGCAGCGCCATTACTTCGCGAGGGAGTTGCGATCGGGGTGATTCTTATTCGCCGAATCGAGGTTCAACCTTTTACCGACAAGCAGATCACTCTTCTCAAGACATTCGCTGATCAGGCGGTCATCGCCATCGAGAACGTGAGATTGTTCAAAGAGCTCAGAGAGCGCAACGCGGAATTGCGCGAGGCGCTGGAGCATCAGACGGCAACGTCCGAGGTGCTCGGCATCATCAGCCGCTCGCCGACGGACGTGCAGCCGGTGCTCGACGCCATCGTCGAGAGCGCTGCGCGGGTTTGCGGGATCGACGATGTAGTGCTGCGCTTAATTGAGGGTGATATTACAATTCCCCACGCTCATTTCGGTCCGGTACCGATTAGCGCAGTCAAGATCAGTATTAATGAGCGACGGTGGCGGTGGGTGCGTGAGCACGGAACGCTCCACATTCCAGACGTACGCTCGCAAACCGATTTTCCGACGTTAGGTAGAGGCGGCACCTTCCACACTCAATTAATCGCACCCCTTCGCCAACAGGGAGAACTAATTGGCGCACTGGTTGGACGACGCATGGAAATGCGCCCCTTCACCCCGGCACAGATCAAGCTCCTCGAAACCTTCGCGGATCAGGCCGTAATCGCTATTGAGAACGTGCGCTTGTTCCAAGAACTCAAGGAATCGTTGGAGCAGCAGACCGCGACGAGTGAGATCTTGGGTGTCATCGCCAGCTCTCCAACCGACATTCAGCCGGTGCTGGATATAGTCGCAGAGAACGCAGCGCGACTATGTGATGCAACCGACGCGGTGATTCATCGCATTGATGGCGACAATCTCCGACCAGTTGCTAATTACGGACCTTTGCCGGGACGCGGGGGTCGGGAATCAATTCCATTGGACCGTGAGCATATACCCGCGCGAGCTATAATTGACCGACAAACCCTTCATATTGATGACCTCGCAGCAGTGCCAGAGGATGAACTCGCAGCGCGCTTCGCCAGAAGTGTCGGCGTCCGGACGGTGCTCGCCACGCCGATGCTTCGCGAGGGAATTCCCATCGGTACGATTCATATCCGCCGCCTGGAGGTCCGCCCGTTCACCGAGAAGCAGATCAAGCTCCTAGAGACATTCGCCGATCAGGCCGTGATCGCCATTGAGAACGTGCGGCTATTCAAGGAATTGCAGGAACGTAACCGCGATCTTACCGAGGCGCTCGAGCAGCAGACAGCGACGAGCGAAGTGCTCCGTGTCATCGCAAGCTCGCCGACGGAGCTTCAGCCGGTGATCGATACGGTGATCGCAAATGCCGTGACGCTCGCGGGCGCCAAGCAGGGACACATCCGTCAATACGATGGTGAGTTCCTCCGAGTCGTCGCCCACTACAATGAGACCGCCGAGCAAGTAGCAACGCTTCAAGCCACGCCTACCCGACCAGGCTTAGAGAGCATGACCGGTCGCGCTTTTCTCGAACGGCAAGCCAACCATATACTTGACGTACAGGCGGAGACCCAAGACAAGCTGTCGTTCTATCAGCTACAAACACAAAATCGTGAACTGGGTATGCGCACACTGCTGGCCGTGCCGCTTCTAAGAGAAGGAACGGCAATTGGAACGATCTCGATTTGGCGTGACTTTGTCGAGCCATTCACTGAGAGACAGGTCGACCTAGTTAAGACATTCGCTGACCAGGCAGTAATCGCCATCGAGAACGTGCGGCTGTTCAAAGAATTGCAGGAACGCAACCGTGATCTTACCGAAGCTTTAGAGCAACAGACCGCGACCAGCGAAGTACTCCGAGTCATCGCGTCGTCACCCACTGAGCTGCAACCCGTGCTTGACACCGTAATCGCCAATGCGGTGAGACTTGCAGGCGCCACGATGGGTCACATCCGCCAGTACGATGGTGAGTTTCTCCAGGTTGTTGCCTATTACAACGTAGGCGTCGAAGGGGTGACAGCCCTCCAAGAGACGTCGGTGCGGCCGGGGCGCGATACCGGCCCGGGTCGTGCGTTTCTGGAGCGCAAACCAATCCATATCCCGGACATCGAACTAGATTCCACCTACCGACTCCCGTCGTTCCGAGCGCGCACCCTGCTAGCTGTTCCCATGCTTCGAGAGGGAAGTCCAATTGGGACAATCTCGATTTGGTGCGATGCCGTCACGCCATTTACTGAGCGGCAGATCGAGCTGGTCACAACCTTCGCTGATCAGGCCGTGATTGCGATCGAGAACGTGCGGCTGTTTCAAGAGCTCAAGGAATCGCTGGAGCAGCAGACGGCGACCAGCGAGATTCTCGGCGTCATCGCCAGCTCGCCGACCGATATTCAGCCGGTGCTGGATATCATTGCGCAAAATGCGGCTCGGCTGTGCGGCGCGGATGATGCTGTGATCAGGCGCGTCGACGGCAACAGGCTGCGAACCGTTGCTCACTTTGGTTCGATCCCGCTCGCGACGCAGATCGGCAACGTCGAGCCCATCGAACGTGGCGGGTTCGCGGGACGAGCGATACAAGAAGGCCGCACGCTTCATGTCCACGACCTTATGGCCGCCGAGGAAGAGTTCCCCGGCGCGAAAGAGAAGGGGGTCACGTTAGGGGTCCGAACGGCGCTCGCGGTGCCGTTGATGCGGGACAACGAAACCATTGGGCTGATTCATATCCGCCGTCTAAGAGTCGAGCCCTTTAGTGATCGGCAGATCAAGCTCGTAGAAACATTTGCGGCTCAGGCCGTCATCGCGATCGAGAATGTGCGCTTGTTCAAAGAGCTTCAGGAGCGCAACGCGGAGTTGCGCGAGGCGCTGGAGCAGCAGACGGCGACGAGTGAAATTCTTGGCGTCATCGCCAGCTCGCCGACGGACATCCAGCCGGTGTTGGATGTGGTCGCCGCAACAGCGGCGCGACTTTGTGGTGGGAGCGATGCGCAGATTCGTTTGATTGAGGGCGAGGGCACAAAATTGGTAGCCTCCTACGGACCATTACCGGCCCCGGAATTTATTCCGGCGGAACTTCAAACACCCGGAACGCGGGCGATGATCGAGCGCCGGGCCGTGCATGTTGACGACTTGCGCGCCGCGGAGCGCGAGTATCCGGGCAGTCTGGAATTATCATTGCGCTTCGGCACCCGAACCTATCTCAGCGCGCCTCTGCTCCGTGAAGGAAGTGCAATCGGCAATATAAACATCAGGCGCACGGAGGTTCACCCGTTCTCGGACAACCAAATAAAGCTTCTCGAAACATTTGCGGCTCAAGCCGTCATCGCCATCGAGAACGTTCGGCTGTTTCAAGAGCTGCAAGAGCGAACCCGCGAGCTGATCAGGTCGGTGGGCGAGCTGAAAGCGCTGGGCGAAGTCGGTCAGGCGGTCAGCTCGACTCTGGATTTGGAAACCGTGCTTACACGCATCGTCTCCCATGCGGTGCAACTGAGCGGCACCGACGGCGGGGCGATTTACGAGTACGACGAGCAATCCGAAGAGTTCCAGCTGCGCGCCACCGACCATATGGAAGAGGAATTGATCACCGCGCTGCGCGCCAATCCACCCCATCTGGGCGATGGCGTGGTCGGGCGCGCGGCGGTGAGCCGGGAGCCGATGCAGATTCCCGACATATCCCAAGAGCGCGCCTATGCGCCGCGCATGCGCACCTTGCTGGCGCGCTTCGGCTTTCGCGCCAGCTTGGCGGTGCCGCTGCTGCGTGAAGATCGGATCATCGGCGGCCTGGTGGTGCGGCGCAAAACCACCGGCGAGTTTCAGCCCGAGGTGGTCGAGCTGCTGAAAACCTTCGCGACGCAGTCCGCCTTGGCGATCCACAACGCGCGGCTGTTCCGCGAGATCGAAGACAAAGGCCGGCAGATCGAGGCGGCCAATCGGCACAAGTCCGAATTTCTCGCCAACATGTCGCATGAGCTGCGCACGCCGCTCAACGCGATCATCGGCTTTTCCGAAGTCTTGCTCGATCCGTCACTAACGGTGAGCGACGACGAGCGCTCGCAGTTCATGACCGACGTCCTGGCCAGCGGCAAGCATCTGCTCAACCTGATCAATGAAATCCTCGACCTCGCCAAGGTTGAATCCGGCAAAATGGAGCTGCAATTCGAGCCGGCGTATTTGCAGGATGTCTTCGAGTCGGTGCAACACACGATGCGCGCGCTGGCGGCCCAAAAATCTATTGATCTGCGGGTCGAAAATGACGAGAGTCTGGAGCAGATTTCCATGGACGGCGCGCGGATTAAACAAGTCTTGTTGAACCTGGTCGGCAACGCCATTAAATTCACGCCCGAGGCCGGACAGGTGTGGGTGAAGGCGCAGCGCGAGACCGGCAGGGTACGCGTCGAAGTCGGCGACAGCGGGCCGGGCATACCGGCCGCGGAACAAGAGCGGATCTTTCAGGAGTTCCAGCAGGTCGAGTCGAGCGCCAAGGGCAAACCCGAGGGCACCGGGCTGGGCTTGGCGCTGGCGAAAAAGTTTGTCGAGATGCATGGCGGCGAGATTTGGGTTGAAAGCGAAGTCGGCAAGGGAAGCCGATTTTTCTTCACTTTGCCGATGAACGCAGGGTAAGGTGTGAAGGGTAAGGAGTAAGGCGCAGGTAGGGTTGAACGTAAGGATTAGCGGCTGAGTTGAGAAAATTCGAAGCACAAAATTCGAAATCCGAAACAAATTCAAATGATCAAAACAAACGCAATGCTCCAAACAAGCCTGATTCCAATTCCTCGTTTTGGATTTTCCAGATTTGAGATTTATTTTGGCCTGGTTTGTTTCGGATTTCGATATTCGGATTTCGGATTTTGTTTCGCCTGTGGCTCGGTACGGCAATCACGAGCGTGATTTGCTCACGAACACGGCGCTTGAGGTGAGAAAGTGGCTGGCGAAAAAATTCTGTTGGTTGAAGATAATCCGGTGAATCGGCGGCTGGCGATTTTTCTCTTGCGCTCGCAGGGCTATCAGGTGCGCGAGGCGACCAGTGCGATCGAGGCGTTCGATATTCTAAAGGCCGAGCAGTTCGATCTTATCGTCATGGATATCCAGTTGCCGGGAATGGATGGACTCGAGGCCACAACCAAGTTGCGCGCCGAACCGGCGACCGCGGAAATTCCGGTGATCGCGGTAACGTCTTACGCGATGGCCGGCGACCGCGACAAAGCGCTGGCCGCCGGCTGCAGCGGCTATGTCACCAAGCCCATCGACAAGACGATCTTTCTGGCCGAGATCGGCCGGCATCTAAAATAACCGGATCGGATTCGGAGATTTCACCGCAAAGAACGCAAAGGGCGCAAAAATCGGAAGGGAATGTTCACCACGAAGGCACGAAGGACACGAAGGTTCGGATGATTAAAGTTCCGAACTTCGTGCTCTTCGTGTCCTTCGGGCGCCAGGATAAGCCTGGCCGATCTAATATTCTGAAAGGAGGATATCTTGTCAATTACCCGTTGGGCAAGTAGCCGAGCAAGCGAGGGCGGGAGTAATTCCGCTGGCGAAGCCTTGCGAGGCGAACACGCGAGCCGCAGTGTTAAAACGCGAACCCGAAACGGCCTCGTTACACAAAGTGGCAGTGGCCAGTCTGCCGAATAAGATGAAGCCAGAACCGGCGATGAAGCAACGGGTAGGAGCAATCGCCGGACTGCTCGGGGTGAAAGGGGGCAGCGCGCTTGGAGAGATCGGTCGAGGAACCTGGGAGACCCACAGGAGCAAGAACGGCCATAGGGAATAAATAACTTGTGACCGGTTCCTGGCGGGAGTCGGATGGGCTCGTAGTAGCTGAGAAGCGGGTAACGACCGTGGAGCGAAGGGGCCTGAACATAGACGTGCTTATGGAAGAGAGGGAGAGAACCGCTTGGACAGAAGTCCCACTACGGAAGAACTGAAGCCAGCCGGAGCGGCGTCGAGAGGCGAACGGCGAAGGGTGGCAATGGGGAAAGTCTCTCTGTTGAGACATAAGCTAAGCGAGAAGGCCAAAGCCGAGCCGAAGTTTCGGTTTTACGCATTGTACGACCGGATCTATCGGCGCGATGTGTTATGGGTCGGGTGGCACAAGGTCAGAGCGAATGGAGGCGGTCCAGGAGTGGATGGGGTGAGTATCGAAGCCATCGAGAAAACCGCAGGAGGAGAGGCAGCGTTGATCGAAGGGCTGCACCAAGAGCTTAGGACCAAGAGCTACCGGCCGCAAGCAGTCAAGCGAGCGTACATCGAGAAGCCCGACGGGAGAAAGCGACCGTTGGGGATACCGACGGTAAGAGACCGAGTGGTGCAAGCGGCGTGTTTGCTGATCTTGGAGGTGATCTTTGAGGCGGACTTCGAGGAATGTTCCTACGGGTTTCGTCCTAAGAGAAACGCGCACCAAGCATTGGCAGAGATACGCTGGCAGTTAGAACGGGGGTATCAAGCGGTGTACGACGCGGACTTGCGCGGGTACTTTGATTCGATCCCGCATGAGAAGTTGATGGCGTGTCTACGGATGCGGATAGCGGACCGGTCAGTGTTGGAACTGATCGGGATGTGGTTAAAAGCGCCCGTGGTCGAACCGAGCCGGGGAGGAAGAGGGGGAGGAGGGACGCCGTGGGGAAAGCGCAACCGCCAAGGGACACCGCAAGGGGGAGTGATCTCGCCGTTGTTGTCGAACCTGTATTTACACTGGTTTGACAAGGTGTTTCACCGTCAGAGTGGGCCGGCGCAGTGGGCCAAGGCAAAGTTGGTCCGCTACGCCGATGACTTTGTGGTGCTGGCGCGCTACCAGGGAAGAGAGCTCAAGGAGTGGATCGAAGCAAAGATCGAAGGGTGGCTGGGATTGGAGATCAACCGAGACAAGACGCGGGTGGTGGAGTTGAGTCAAGCGGGAGCAGAGCTTAACTTTCTGGGGTATCTGTTTCGCTACGATCGTGTGGTGAAAACCTCCCCACATTAAACCTGCAAGAATCGAAATGAGAGGCAACGATCCGTGGAGCCTGGGAAGATGACAACCGGAGCGCGCGTGTTGATCGTCGACGACGACGCGCCGGCGCGGCGGCTGTTGCAGGTGCGTTTGCGCGCATTGGGTTGCGAGGTTGCTTTGGCCGCCGACGGCGAGGAAGCGCTGGCGCAGATCAAGAAGCATGAGCCGGCTCTGATGTTGTTGGACTTGCAGATGCCCAAGATGGGCGGCATCGAAGTGCTGCGCCACTTGCGACGCCGTAGGAACGGCATTTCCCGTCGTGGTCATCACCGCCCATGGTTCCATCGAAAGCGCGGTGGCGGCGATGAAAGAAGGCGCTTATGATTTCATCACCAAGCCCCTCGACGCCAACCATTTCGACATCGTTGTGCGCAAAGCGCTCGAAAGCGAGGCGCTGAAACGGAGCTGGCAACTGCTCGCGGCCGAGACCGATAATCGCCACCGGCTGATCGTCGGCCAGAGTAAACCAATGGCCGATGCGGTGGACATGGCGCGCAAAGCGGCGGCGAGCAGCGCCACGGTATTACTCCTGGGAGAAAGCGGCACGGGCAAGGAAATCTTCGCCCGCGCGATGCATCACTGGAGCGAGCGCAGCAGCCAACCCTTCGTCGCGATCAACTGCGTCGGCTTGTCGAGAGAACTCCTGGAAAGCGAACTGTTCGGCCATGAGAAGGGCGCCTTCACCGGCGCCGACCAGCTCAAAAAAGGCAAGATGGAGCTGGCCAACGGCGGTACGGTTTTCCTCGACGAGATCGGCGATATGTCGGCGGAGCTGCAAACCAAGCTGCTGCGCTTTCTCCAGGAGCGCGAATTCGACCGGGTCGGCGGGCGCGAGCCGATCCGCGTCGACGTGCGCATCGTCGCCGCGACCAATCGCGATCTCGAAAGCGCCGTCGGTGAAAACCGCTTCCGCGAAGATCTCTACCATCGGCTCAATGTCATCCCGATCACATTGCCGCCGCTGCGCGAAAGAACCGAAGACATCGGCGCCTTGGCGGAGCACTTTCTTCGACGATTCGCCGCGGAGTCGAAGAAGAATTTCACAATTCTAGAGAACGACGCGTTGGTAAAACTGGGCGCGTATCACTGGCCGGGAAATGTCCGCGAGCTTGCCAACGTGATCGAGCGCGCCGTGGTCTTGGGCAGCGGTGAGACGCTGACGGTCAAAGATCTGCCGAACCGTATTGTTGCGGCGACAGCGCTGGCTCAGAATGACAGCCCTAGCTACCGCGAGGCGATGGAGTCGACGCGACGATCGTTAGTGGTGCAGGCGTTGGCGCAGACAAACGGCAACCGCGCTGCTGCGGCGAAAGCACTGGGCCTGCACGAGAAGTATTTTCTGCGCATGATCAAGAGTCTCGGCATCAAGTAATCCATTCCCCTCTTGAAAGCTGATTTTCACCCACGAGTTCTGTCTGAAGACGGACGATTTGGGACTCACAGCAAATTCTGGTTAACCATTCAAGCCTTGGCAGGTTCTTGTGCATTACCCCTCTTTGGAAAAGAGGGGTAGGGGAGATTTTTTTGCTTGCATAGTCTCGCATCGTTCCACCAGTCAGCCAGTTTGCAACAATGAAGATCGCCCCACCGCACAAACAAATCCCCCTTGATCCCCCTTTTCCAAAGGGGGAATCGTTACCAGTCTGCCATCTAACGTCGGGGCTACTGTGTCCAGCAAAAGGATGTGACGCTGGGTCAGTTTCCAAAGAGGGATTTTATAAAATATTACTGAGCGTATCTCTGGGTAAGAAAAGTAACTTCTCGATTACCAGACGAATCCAAAACCAATCATAGCTCGCCCCAGCCGACGATCCGTTTCGCCGTGATGACAATCATCGGCCGCTCATCGATGGCCATGGTGCGATATTGACGATACTTTCGGCGTAGAAGTTTGACGGCGCGTCGATGCTTCGCTCCGCTTTGTAAAATCCGCGCCTTGCCGAACACAAGAACGTAGGCGAGCTTGCGCCAGTCTTCCTCATAATGGTCGATGACCAGGGCGACACTGGGATTTTCGCGGATGTTCTTCAGCCGTTTGAGTTTGCTGGGAGCGGCGCGTTTCGGTTTCTCGTCGATGGGCGAATAGAAATGGTTGCCGTCGAAGACAAAGCAGATCGGTATGACATGGGGCTGGCCGGATTTGTCCGTTGTCGCTAGATGGGCTGTGCGGGCGGAACTAAGAAGGCGTGAGGCGAATTGGGATAGGCGTGACACAAAAGGCATTAGGCAACAGGCATTAGGCAATAGCAAGAAGTAAGAGATTGGCAGAACGCGGCATGGCCGGTTCCTACTATTGCCTAGTGCCTCATGCCTATTGCCTGTTATAGCTTGAACTCTCCCACAGCGCTCGGCGCGAAAATGTCCTCCACTTTCAGCGGGCGTTTCAAGAGGCCCTGCTCGGTCATGTAGCGGATTAAAGATTCGAGCACATGGCGGTTGGGCTCGATGCCATAGGGCCACCAATCAGGACCGAAGATTTCTCTGAGCTGCTCCCGTTCCCACGACAGCCAAGGCAGTGCGTAGGCGTGGGCGTTGGAGATATGCATGGTTTCGATGGCGCGGTTCTTGGCGTCGCAGAAAGCTTTGAACAGACTGCGCGCGACCCACGGGTGGCGTTCATACACATCTTTACGAATCACCACGATGTGCATGATGGGAAATATTTTCGTGTGCTTGTAATACTCGATTTCCACTTCCTTGTAGTTGGGAAACAGGCGCCGCACTTTTCCTGAGCCGTCGCCAAGACCGGAAGGGCTGCGCGCCGAAATCAGCGCGTCGATTTCTCCGCTCTCGAGCATGCCATTGAGCGTTTTATTATCGGGAATGGACTGGATATTGATGTCCGGCGGAAGGTCCAGCTTGACTCGTTCTTTTCGACCGGGATCGGCCTGCCCGCCAAGAAACCATTTCATATCCTGCGCTCTTACGCCGTAGTCATCGCTAAAAAAGCCGCGAATCCAGACTCCTGCTGTCATAGCATACTCCGGCGTGCCGACTTTTTTGCCTTTGAAGTCTTCGGGTTTTTTTATGCCCGATTCGACATTGTAGTAGACTGAAGAGTGCCTAAAATATCGCGAGGGAAATATTGGAATACCGACGAACGGAGAGTCGCCTTGACCGATCATCGTGACATGGGCGGAAAGCGACATTTCCGAGACATCGAATTCTTTGTAGTGGCCCATGCGCCAGAAAATCTCCTCCGACTGCATGGGAATGTAATTGAGCTTGATCCCCTCCGGCTCCACCGAGCCGTCCTGGAGCGGTTTAGTGCGGTCGTAGTCGCCGCAGGCGACGGTTAGAAATAGTTTTTCCACTTGAATATCTCCCTATCTCATTGGCTCTTCAGCCATTGCTGTGGATCATGTGTGTCGTTCAGATTGCTTTGATCACCACGAAGAGCACGAAGGACACGAAGGTTTCGGATAATTATTACTCCGTACTTCGTGCTCTTCGTGTCCTCCTGCGAAAATACACGTACAGGTACGATCTGGGCAATGAATTGGAATGAGGCTTCCGTCATACCGGCGAAAGCCGGTATCCATCCCCTCCCACCCCTGGATGCCGGCCTGCGCCGGCATGACGAATCAGGGGAGGAACCATGTGGCGCTGGGGAGAGATGCAATTTCATACTCTATAGACGAGCGTAAGCTCACGGACACTTCGTGGTGAAAATCTCTTTTACAGTAAACCCGCAAAATCTTCCAGCAGATCGAGGATGGAGGATTGCGTCGATCCCAAATTCTCAATTATCCATTCTCAATTATCAATTTACTTCGTGTCCCACCTTGAGTAGCGTTGGGCGATGGCGATTAAGATTACTGATATGAGCGATATAACCAAGCCGATGGCCGCGACCCGGCCGCGCATGCCGTCGAGATAGAGAAAGTAAAGCAGCGGTCCGAGCGGTTCAGCGCCGGGGCTGTATAAGAACAAAGTCGCGCTGAACTCGCGCATGAAAATGGTCACGAGAATAATCCAGCCGGCCATGACGCCCGGGCGCATCATCGGAATCAACACGCGGCGAAATGTTGCCAGAAAACCGGCGCCGCAGAC
Organism: uncultured delta proteobacterium; assembly: GCA_963816145.1. Taxonomy (GTDB): domain Bacteria; phylum Desulfobacterota; class Binatia; order UBA9968; family UBA9968; genus DP-20. The sequence continues at coordinate 175,149 of CAWFJP010000011.1, read as the reverse complement.
GATCGAGGCCTCCTCCAATTCCTTGTGCACTTGGATGATCGTACTGGTGACGGCGCGCAGGCCGTAGGGGAGGAAGCGGGTAACGTAGGCGATCAGAATGATCCAGATGGTGGCGTAGACCGGAATCGGAAAGTCGACGTAAGCCCACAGCAGCCCCAATGCCATCGCAGTGCCGGGAAACGCCCAGGGGATGAAAACCAAACCTTCGATCAGGCCGCGCCCGGCGATTTTGGTTCTGACCGTAATGTAAGCGGCTAACGAAGCTAGCAGCATGCACAGCGTGGCACCGAGCAAGGCGAGGATAAGGCTATTGATGAACGCCTTGTGGACACGCGGCGTGGCCCAGACATATTGAAAATGGGACAGGGTTAAATTGTGCCAGGTCTGCCAGGTCGGCACATGATAGTACGGTAGAATCGCCACCAGCGACAAAACCAAAATCGGTAACACCACCAGCAGAATCAGCAAGAACAACGCGACGCCGGTGGCGGCGTAACGCCATGGGCCGAGCTCGATCTGGTGCGGCCGAAAACCCTTGCCGGTGACGGTGGAAAACGATTCCACTTGCGAAGTAAAGCGGCGGTAAAGATAAACGAAGACCAAGGCGACGAAAAGTATGCCGACACCGTAGGCGGCGGCAAGGTTGTGATTGGTCGGAAACGAGCCCAGCGCTTCGCGCCAAATCTTCGTGGTGAACACTTCGATGCGCGCCGGCAGGGCGATGATCGCCGGAGTGTCGAAGCTTTCGATGGCGCGGACGAAGTTCAGCGTTCCCGCCGCGAGTATGGCCGGGCGTATCAATGGAAAAGTAATCCGCCGCATGACGCCGAATTCACCCGAGCCGAGAGTCTTGGCCGACTCTTCCAGCGACGGGTCCATGCTTTTCATCGCCGCGGCGACGATTAGAAACGCCAATGGCGTCAGGATCAGCGCTTCGACGAAGATCAGCCCAGGCATGGAGTAAATATTGAACGGCCCTTTCTCCATGCCGAAGAGCTTCACGAACAAGCCGTTGATCAGACCGTTGCTAGGATTGAGCAGCATGACCCAAGAGATGGAAACCAAGATCGGCGGCAAAATATTCGGGATGATCGCGATCAATTCAAACAAACGGCGCCATGGCGCATCGGTGCGGATGGTGATCCAGGCTAGGGCCAGCGCGAAGACAATCGAGAGACCGGAGGCGCCGATGCCGAAGATAAACGAGTTCAACAGCAGCGAATAGGCCTCGGGATCACTGTAGGCTTTGACGTAGTTTTGCAACGTGAAGTGACCGGGCACGCCCAAAGGCGCGTCGGTGAGACTGCCGTAAAACAGAAAATAGGTCGGATAGAGGCTGAGAAAGGCGATGATGCCGCCGACGATGAGAAACACCCAACTGACGGGTTGGCTGAGAAAGTCGCCGATGCGCGACCGGCTCCACGCCGAGGCGAGCGGCGCTGGCGTGCTGAGAGTGGTTTCCGGAGTCGACACGAATGGATCCAGCTAGCAGCTTACTGAACAATCCTCTCGGAGTCCGTCGACAGGCTCAGGACGAACGGATAAGGGATTGAATTAATTCCGTTCATGCTAAGATTGTCGACGCATCTTTCGGCTTATTTCTGCAGCTCGCTAGCGCAAGAAAATTTGCGTGTATTCCTTTTTCTTCTCGGCAAACTCTTTAGTGCTCAAGTCGTCCATTTCGACGAAGCCGAGCTTGTCGGCGCCGGGCAGCGGCGGCAGAACTCCCTTGCGATTGACGAACTCGCCCAACTTGGACATCAGGTTCATGCTCTCGTCGCCGAGAAAGTAGTCGATGAAGGCTTTGCCGGCATTGACATGGGGCGCTTTACTGGCGAGCGTGATGTAGCTGGCATCGCCGATCACCTTCGCATCGCGCACGTAGTCCACCGGAGCGCCTTTTTTGCCATCGATATAAGCGTACTTGATGTAAGTGATGGCGATGGGGATTTCACCGCTGGCCACCCGCTCTGCTGCAGGCAATAGCGACTCGACCCACACCGGCTTATTGGCGGCAAGATCGTGCATGAATTTCTCGGCCTTCTCTTTGCCCATGATCTTATACAAACTCGCCAACCACTGTGTGGTGGTCGTGTGCTGGGTCGGGTCGGGCATGACGATCCTGCCTTTGTATTGCGGCTTGGCGAGATCCTCCAGCGTTTTGGGATATTCGTTTGGCTTCAGCGCCGCTTTATTGTAGACCACGCCGACGACGACGTTGCGGTAGCGCGCCCCCAAATTGGGATCGATGACGTCTTTGGGAAAGTCGCTATTGGTCGGTGAATCGTATTTCTGAAAGAAGCCGTCCTTTTGCATCAGGCGCATGACGTTGTCGGCGGCGACGATGGCATCGGCGCCCCCTTTGCCGGCGCGAAACTCGGTCATGGCGCGATCCATCACCTTGGTCGCCGAAGCGCGCCAGTACTCCGCGTCGATGCCGGTTTTCTTTTTGAAGCCTTGGATGATGGCTTCCATGGTGTCGCCTTCGAGTGACCCGTAGACCACTGCTTTGCCTTCTTTCTTGGCGGCTTCAACCAACTGGGCGCTTTGGGCGCGCACCGCGGTCACTGTTAACGGCAGACTGAGCAACGTAACGAGCAAGATATAAACGGAAGTTAGCATGGAATTTCTCCTTGGCTCCCTGCGGTCGACGGTCGGCGAAGCGGAGCGATATTTTCAGATTTAACCTAGCGAGTCAAGCTAACTTTGATTGGCTTTACTTGCGGTTCTTCCACGTTTTACTGTGAAGATGTTTTCACCACGAAGGACACCAAGAGCACGAAGTTCGGAGTGTTAATTATCTGGAACCTTCGTGTCCTTCGTGCACTTCGTGGTGCACAAAACAACCTGAACGTGGCACATTATTCACACTAAAGCCTGAAGAACCTAACTTGCTTTGTCAGACCGCGATTTGACTCCGTCGAGCGCCGATCATATAAAAGATTTTTCACAAGCGGCGAAGGGAGAATATAGGTTCATGGCTAAGTTGGATTTGCTGGTAAAAAATGGCGAGGTCTGGACGCCGGGCGGCTTTATCGACGCCGATATCGCGGTGCATGGGGGTAAGATTATCGCTCTCGGCAAGCCGCCGGTGTTGCCGGACAGCGCCGACGAAGTGATCGATGCCAAGGGGAAAAAAGTCATCCCTGGATTGATCGATACGCACACGCATCATCGCGACCCAGGTTTCACTTATAAAGAAGACATCACCACGGCGACCATGGCCGCGGCCGCCGGCGGCGTGACCACGTCGATCGGCATGCCCAACGTCAACCCGCCGACCACCACGGTGGAGCGTTATCGCGCGCTGGTGCAGCATCACAGCAAGAATGCGATTGTCGACTTCAACCACAATCCATCCGGCACGGTGCCCGAGGAAATCCCTGGGCTCGCCAAGGAAGGGCCGCTGGCGTTTAAGATCTTCATGGTCAAAGACACCGGCCGCGACTATCCGCATATGCCCGGCATCGGCATCAACAACAACGGCGAGCTATTCAAATGCTTCGAAACCGTCGGCAGCACCGGGCTGCCACTGATGGTCCATCCGCACGATCAAGATTTGATGGACGAGATCGAAGGACGCTACTGGAAGAAGGAAGACCGCAGCCCGCAGGCCTACGCCAAAGCCTATCGCGATTACGACGGGATTATTTGGGACACGGCGATGGCGACATTGTTTCGCATGCAGAAGGCGCTCGGCACGCCGCTGCATATTCTCCACATGACTACGCCGGAAGGCATCGCCATGCTGCGCCGCGCCAAAGACGAAGGCCGGCCCTGTAGCTGCGAGGTCAATCCCTGGGCGATGTTTTTGGGCACCTGGGAGAACGTCGAGAAGATGGGGCCCTATTGCCTGGGCTTCTGGGTGCCGCCGGCCCATGTCAACGGCCTGTGGGAAGCGATCAACGATGGCACCATCGATATGATCGGCACAGATCACGCGCCGCATACCAAGGAAGAAAAAGACCGCGGCTGGTCGGATATGTGGAGTTGCCCTGGCGGCGAGCCGCAGATTCAAGATTATTTAAGCCTATTTCTCGACGCGGTGAACCAAGGCAAGCTGTCACTCGACCGCTTGGTGCGCATCTCGTCATTCAACCCGGCCAAGGTTTTCAACATCTACCCGAAGAAGGGCGTGATCCTGCCAGGCTCGGATGCCGACATGGTGATCGTCGACATGAACAAAGAGAACATGATCTCCAACGCGACGACTTATACCAAAGTCGGCTGGACGCCGTACAACGAGCGCAAAGTCAAAGGCGTGCCAATCCGCACGATCCTGCGCGGCAAGACGGTGATGCTCGACGGCAAGATCACCGGCAAGCCGGGGGACGGGCAGTTGGTGAAACCGGTGTCTTAGCTGTTCTATGGCACCAAACTAATCGAATGGTCAATGCAGGCCAAAGTTTTTGGCGCGAAGACTTCGGCCTGTTTGTTTTGTTCAACAGTTAGAACAACTCAATCTCACTTTGCCGCCCCAGCCGCCACCCCGAATCACTGCCGGCGGCCAACGGGTGCACTAACAAAATCATGCCCGATGTAGTGGAGACCTTTTAACTGTGAGGGTTGTTTTTATTTGTTTTTTAGATCGATTACCCTGCCAGTTGGGAAGGATGGGTTAACTGGGCGCGACGGGCATTCGTTGCCATGTCGGCCAGTATGTTGGTGCGTGACCGGGACAGCCCTTCCGGAACGCAGCAGCCCGAGGAATTGTGAAATACTTCTTAGATTTGCTCTTGAGGAGGTCCGGTTGGCGGAGGAATATTTGGACTCAAGCGACGGTCAGGCGTTTTAATACTGAATCATTACCGATAATGTGAAATTCCATATAGTCGATCAACCCACGAGCAACGAGGAAATAACGTTGCAATTGCTCCGCGGAGGATTGCTGAAGCGGTGCCGATCTGGTGGGAGCGCGAAATGATTGAACCTCTTGAACCAAACCTTGTAAGGCTGGAGGTAACACGTCCCAGACCCCTGTAGCCTGGCAAATCGAAACCAAATTCTGGTGATCTAGCTGCCGTGGTACGCTACCGTGATTCTCGACGAGGGCAGCTTTAATGGCCTTTTCAACTGCTTCCACCAATTTATCGAACTGAGCCGGGTTATTATTCTTGTCTGCAGTAATGTCCGACACCAACTTGATATGGTCTCGTGCTTCTCTCAACCACGGTTCCGCAAATAAACCCATTAAAGCCTCCAGAAATGATCTAATGAGTCGTAATGATAAGGTTCAAGGCATTTTTTTACAAGTAATAGTTTGTTTGACTGGCAGCGTCGGCGGGCAACTCTACTGGTGTTGAATCTATCGCTTAACCGCGAACAGTAGCGGATGTAGGCAGATTACTGGCGGTCTGGAATGGAGACTTTCTTGCCATTCAGAGCCACAAAAAAAGCCCCCGAGCTTTCGCCCGGGGGCTATGAGTACATTTCCAAGTGTCCTTTTAGAGTTATGCGGCTGAGCGCGAGCGTAGGGCTTCAACCAGCGGCCGGTATTTTTTGTTGAGTTCCATCCAGTGGGCAGCACGCCTGCGCGCTTTATCGAGCTCGGCTTCCGGGAATGTCACAAACGGCACTCGGGTCGGTCCAACTTTGCAATAGTCGGCGAACTCCTGCGGCCGCTTGTTGCCGGCTCCTGGAACCGGTTTGCCGGCGCCAATGCCGCCGAGATCGTCAATCACTTCGATCATTCTGGCGACATCGCCGTTGCGGGCTTGTTCCAAGAGGTAGAGGACCGGCCAGGGTCCCATCCAAACTTCCGTCGACCAGCAACCCGCGGCGCCCATGGCATAGTAGGGGTACAGCTGGGTCTGATTGACGAACACGCTAATTTTCCCCCGCACGATCTTTTGCAGATTCATGAAAGCTTGGGTGGTGCGATGGCTGTCTTTCATGCCAATGATATTTGATTTCTTAACGAGTTCCTTGAAGGCCGCCACCGGAATCGTGAACTTATGATTCCCAGGGTTGTGGTAAATGACGATGTTCAACGTCGGGAAAAGGTCGGCGATGTCATGGTAAAACTTCACTGCGTCGTGAACATGCAGGGTTTCGTAATAGGGTACGCCAAGTAAGACACCTTCCGCTCCGAGATCTTTGACGAAGTTCATTTTCTGGATGACTTCGCGGGGATTGGGGCTCGTCACACCGATGAAAAGCGGCACGCGTTTCTTCACTGCATCGACAGTGGCGACGGCCAAGGTTTTAAATTCGTCGAACAGTAAGTTGTAGCATTCGCCGTAGGTGCCGGTGGTGGCGATATTGTTGACGCCGTCCTTGATGATCTTGTCGACGCCTTCTTTCAGATTATCCACCGCAATGGTTTGCGTCGCGCGAATATCGGTTGCATCCGTAGTGGCAAAGGCGGGCATCATGCCCAATACACCGTTAAGTTCTTTAGCTGTAATCATTTGTTCCCTCCTAATTATTACTTAGATTTACGGTCTTAGCGGCAGCGAGATCGTGCATCCATGCCCTCGTTACTTTTCGCCTTGTTAACAGGTCTTCAAACGGCTTGTCAAACGACTTTCCACTGCTAAATTCGCCGAGCCCGATAAAGACTGGAGCCACCCGCCAGAATCGAACTGGCGACCTACTGATTACGAATCAGTTGCTCTACCAACTGAGCTAGGGTGGCTTATCTGTGAAATCAACAACTTAGCCCTCGTGCTTGGTGGGGGCAGAAACAGGTGTTGTGAATAGCGTTGTGAAATGATTGGCAATCTTCTCGACAGCTTCGGATTTATGATTTGGGCTCAAATGGGCGTATCGTTGTAACATCTCAAGTTCTTTCCACCCCCCAAGTTCCTGGATCGTTCGCACATCCACGCCAGCCATCGCTAATTGGCTGGCAAACGTATGGCGCAGGATATGAGGGGTGACGCCGGATAACTTAGCATGCTTGCAGGCAGTTTTAAACGCCGACCGGATGCTTTTGTAGGTTCAAACGGAAGACGAGGGATGTTGCCGACAATCGCGTTCCCAAACGGGACGTCACGGTATCGATCGATCCCTATTGCCCACTCGCGATTTTTCCCCGGTGACAATGCGTTCCCGAAGATCAAAATCCGCTCGAGTTAGTGCTAAAATGTCTAATCGTTTCACAGACCCGGTGCACGCGCTTATAAAACTCCTCGTTGGTAGTGAGAAGCATGATGCCCCGATTGTATAGTTCTATCCTAGTTGTTCTGCTGGCGTGCTCGATGGACAATTCATCGTACTCCAGAGGATCACCCACGAGCGGATCACCGTATTCACCCGCAGTGCCGAGAAGCTGGTTATCGTAAATGGCCACAACGATTTCCCTGGAAATCGCATCTCCTTCCAATACCACGCTTTCAAGTCCAGTCAGATCTTCAAGATCATCGTCATCGACGAGGCCATGCCGGTAAGTTACACGGGTGATAGTGGGCAACTCAGGTCGGCCCCCCTTGTCCCAAGGTGTTCGTTGCCAATGATGGATGAGTCCACCCGCTTCACAAATTGAACAACGCCACGTGATATTGTTGGTGCCCGCTTCGAAAGCCGCCACAACGGTCCCGGGGCAGGATTTTCTGCCGGGCCTTCTCCGACATTTAATATCAACCGCACACGAAGATTGAACCGGTGCGGTCGTCACACTCGCAACGATTGCGCCGAGATATTGGACTAGACGCCGGGAAGTGAGCTGTTTCGGCACAGCTCCCTGCGCATCCAGAAAATGCGTCATGTTGGTGATCCACATAGCAACCTCGACTTCGTGAATAACAATTTCTGCCGGGCTGGCTTCTAATCCGGGAATTTACTGCTTCCGCTTGGAGCAGTAAGGCGAACATGAAAAATCCGCCAGAGCCAGCTGAGCTAGCCCAACGATAGGTGGATCGGAGGGGAAAAACCAGATCGAAGGCTTGTGCAACAAACTTCTCTTCATTGCTGAGGATCACGAACAACTGACGCTATTGGGTAATTACGTAACGGCACACTCAACTTGAATTCAAACATGCAGAACAAATTTACCGAGGCCGACGGTGCTGACGGACTGCCAGCTCCCAATAGAAGAAGCTCTAAGGCGATGTCAGCACCATTGCGGGTTTTCACTATCCATGGGGATAAAGAATGGATCAATTTAAGCCTGTGCCCGCCTCAATATGATGAAACTTGCCCTTTATGCGGAAAACCTCGCTCCCGGTTTCTCAGAGCACGAGGTGCATCGCATATTATGCGGCGTTGATCGGAAGGGTTAGGGGGATTGTGGGGCAAGACGGTGCACGTGAATTTTTCCGCTTCGGGCCTGTATCCGCGCCAAATCGTAGTTCAGCTGAAGCCGAAGCCAGAAGCCCGCCGAACTGCCGAGCGCTTTTTCAAGACGTACGGCCATTTCCGGGGACACGCTCGCCTTAGCGTTCAGAATGCGGGAGAGCGTTGCGCGCGTCACGCCGAGCGCCTTAGCCCCGTCGGTTACCGTAATTTTGAGTTCTTCAAGACAATCGCGAATAAGATCGCCAGGATGGTTGGGTTTTTTCATCGGCATCGGTTGCCCTCCGTCAGTGATAATCTTCTAAATCCACGTCGCAAGCAGCGCCTTGGCGAAAGCTAAACGTAATACGCCAGTTGGCCTTTACGGTAACGGCGTAGGTGCCGCGCCGGTTCCCTGTCAGCGGGTGAAACCTAAACAGCGGCAGTACCATGTCTTGTGGACTTTCTGCCGCGTCCAAGGCGGACAAAACCTTCTGTACCTTGTCGACCAGATCGGGCCGGATTCCGCTGCGGTCGTTTTTCTCATACAGCCTTTTAAGTCCTTTGTGTTTTATGCTCTCAATCACGCGCCGCTCTTTAGGCTGTATAGTTGCACTATACGCTATACAAAAACACTTCTGTGATCAAGCCTTATAACCGCCTAAAAGCCGGGAGCGGACCACGACCGATGCGATTGGAACGGACGGTGTGGGTGTTACTTTTTTTCCGCAGTGGTATGGGTTAAACAATCCCGAGATGCAAAACTCGTTATAGGACATCGAGTCGGTGCGGCGACTTGCCGGGATCGGGTTGGGCGAGGAGGCCATCATCGATAAACCGCGATTTTAAACTTAGACCACTTGCTGGCAAAGCACCAGCTGACGGCGAAGCAATTGTCGAAGAGGTCAAGTGAAATCAACAACTTAACTCTCGTGCTTGGTGGGCGCGGAAATAGGTGTTGTGAGTAGCGTTGTGAAATGATTGGCAATCCTCTCGACTGCTTCCGATTTATGATTTGGGCTCAAATGCGCGTATCGTTGTAACATCTCAAGTTCTTTCCACCCCCCAAGTTCCTGGATCGTTCGCACATCCACGCCGGCCATCGCTGATCGGCTGGCAAATGTATGGCGCAGGATATGAGGAGTGACGCCGGATAACTTAGAATGCTTGCAGGCAGTTTTGAACGCCGACCGGATACTTTTGTACGGCGAGCCGTCTGGCTTCGAAAATACGTATTCACCGCGGGTCCGGTCCTTCAATTGCTATAAGGCGACCTTTAGGACCGAGTTCAAATTCACAGCTCTGCCTTCGCCCGACTTGGCGTACGCCGCTTTAACCGTGAGAAAACCTCTGCGAAAATCCACGTCCTCCCATTTTAGCGTTAACGCTTCGGCCTGAATACGCAGGCCTGCGTAAATGCCGACCAAGATGATGGTTCGTAAGGGTTCTCTCGCGTGACGCAATAGATTTGCTTCCTCTTCATCATCCAGATATCTGAGCCGCCCCTTCGGTTCCTTTAGAAGTTTGACCTCCTTGACGGGGTTTGGTCCCGAATACTTACCCCAAGCGGTGCAGCGGTTGAACAGCGCCTTTAACACGGCAAGTTCACGGTTCACTGACACCGACGCGTTTTCTTCGACCCGCATTTTCTTGTGTTTTTCGATAGCGAACGGCTGGATTTGTCCCAACGTCTTGCCGCTAAAAGAACGTTTGAGTTGCCCGACACAGTATCGATACGATTGAATCGTTTTGGGCCGTTTGTTCGCCTTCGCCCAGGAAATAAAATCCTCGCAGGCGTTATCAAATGGCAAATGAGTTCGCTTCTGCGCTATGCCAGCTTCGCCTTTCAGGATTTCAGCGCGCTTGATTCCGGCAAGCTCGCGAGCCACTGTCTTGTTGATTCCTTTACCGAGCCTGACAGCATGGCGCTTGCCGTGGTGGCGAAAATCCAACCACCAGGTCTTACCTCGTATGTAAATGCCGTCGCCGCGCCGGGCCAAAGTCATCGTCTCCTTTACGTAGTTTGCAGTTGATCTTGCTCAGGATCTGAACTTCGTTCGCGACCGTTTTGTAACGCCTCGTCAACGCTGCAGCCGTCGAGACTACGGAGAAAATCCAAAAGCTCGGCCCGCAGGAAACAAACCCGCCCGCCCCATCGTTTGAACGGGATCATTCTCCGCGCCACCCTTGCTCTCAGGCCCTTTTCGCTGATGCCGAGAAATAACGCGGCTGCTGACACGTCTAAGATCTCACCCGGAAGAGTCTGGGTTTTCCTCCGCCCGTGGATGTCCTTTGTTACTTGTAAATTTTCCATCTTCGACAGTTTCCCTTCTGCCGCAGACGTTGTCGGAGCTGATCGGAAAACTCTCCGCGCCCCTGCGGTAGGCTTGTGAATTCTAGAGGAATGACGCAGCTCAGTGGGGTCATGAATGGACCAAAGTTGCGTACCTAAAATGCTCATTTTCCGGTGGAGACGTATCGATAAATGGCGACCGCAAAGAGGATTCCGATTACAAATCCCCCGGCGTGCGCCCAGAAGGCTACACTTGACGCCTGTGGGTTCAGCGCAAAGAGGAGCTGAAGGAGAAACCAGCCAAGCAAGAAAAACCAGGCGGGAAGCCGAACTGTAATGCGGTGGAAGAAAAAGATCAGCGTCGGATCGAGCACCAAAGTGATCCGTGCTCGTGGATTGGCGATTAAGAACGCGCCGAGAACGCCGCTGATCGCGCCACTGGCGCCGATAAGAGGTTTAGTAGGCTTGGGGTGGCGGGAAAGAAAATGGATACGAAATCATCAGTATATATCTTGGCAATAGCTCTTCTCGGGCTTGAGCTGTTGATATGAAAAGCACTATAGAGGGATTCTTCTACCTCCCTTGATTGGCCATAGCGCGTGGCTGCGTGATCGAGGTCAAAGCTAGTCAAAGGTTTATCTTCGCTTGATTTGGTGCGTTCTGGCGGTGTTTCTTTCGACGCTATTTTCTCCTTGACTCACTTCTCCTGTTCGCCGCATATTGACGGCAAATTGCAGCAGCAAGAATCTCGAATCCGACCATAATAATTGTTGGCGTTTACGAACGGATGATAACTTCAGACTTTTTTAGAATACAAGTAGAGGAGGAGCGGCAAATCCGTTTTCGACGTCATTGCGTGTTGCTGGAACACTTACTTAGACAGTTAAAAATTGACGATCAAATCCAACCGCAACTGAAAACGCAGCTTATTCAACTTCGAGACAAGGTGCTTTCGAGCGCTGGTCAAGAAAACGAAAAAACAGAGGAATTCTGGTCCGCAATTGATGAAACTACCCGTGGGCAACTTTTTAACAAAACTGATGAGCAGGCAGGCAAAGAGCTACTAGTAAAATGGTTTCGTGGCGCGTGCCTACAATATAATTCACATCCGCATCCCCAAAAGCTTATAGGAGTTGCGCTCTCGGGGGGTGGAATTCGTTCCGCCGCATATAACCTCGGTGTACTTCAGGCTCTTTACCATACTGGATTTTTCGAATGTATTGATTATCTGTCCACTGTATCTGGCGGTGGCTACATCGGATCTTCGCTCACCTGGTGTCTCGAAAAATTAAAGGGTGGATTCCCATTTGAACGGAATTCTAAAGATGATGCGGCTGGACGAATAGAATGGATTCGCCGACATGCATCCTATCTGACACCTGGAGACGGTCTCAATCGTTGGGCGTTGGCGGCGGGACTGCTACGTGGAGCCGTTGTGAATTTTTCTTTGTTAGTGCCGGCGCTCCTTTCCCTCATGTGGGTGTTCACAGCCAAGACGAGTTGGACCCCAGCGTTATTGAGCTATTTCCGAGACAGCCATGGGCCTGTGGTCTTCACCATGTATTTAGCGATGCTAGTTGTCTGGTGGTATGTAAGATTTATCGACCCTCAAAATACAGAACTAAGTTTCGCCACCCGCATGCTCTTGTGGTTGCTGTTGGGTGTAACGGCCTTTGAGGCGACCGGACCCGGCATGGCCAGGCCATGGGTGGAATATTCGTTAGCTTTTCTGATGCTACCACCGATGATTGTCCTTGGTGTGCTTCTGGGGGAAAGTTTGTCAGGTTCAGAAGACAGAACTGCGAGATATCTAGCAATAATTGGGTTTGCCGAAGTGGTTTTGGTTGCTTGCTCAATCTACGTTTTGATTCCAATCAAATATTCTTTGCCAGCTTTGTCGTGTGTGCCACTGATCATTGTTGGCGCAACCTTGATTGCACGTATTATCGCCCCCGAAAATAGTAGCTCTTGCTTCATTGAGATCATTGAGATTGCCGCCTGGTTTATCGTATTTTGGTTGATCTATGTCAGTCTGCCGTCTTCGCTCTTTGATTTTGATAAACAAGCCACAATTGTTCCGATCCTGACGCATTACCAGCCAGTCTTTGTCGTTTTCTTCGCGATCGGGATGATTTTAATATTGAAATTGGTGGTCAACTATTTTTTTTACTCGGTGTTGTCCACCGGCAGGTTCCGCCTACAATTCGGCGGTGATCGTTTCTTTGCCAACGAACATGGCATGCTGCTCAGTCTCGGCGTGGTGTTTACATTGATCGGCGCAGTTCCTTTGGCAGACTACTTTTTAGTCGATCAGGGAGCGCTCTCCATTATAGGCAGAAAGATACTAGCATCGGTATCCATAACCGGAGCGATTACCACCGTTATCGGTTGGCGCAGCAGGACTCGCGACAATGAGCGGAAGGGCTATGTCGCCGTATTGTTAAGCTTCGGTTTAGTGTTGTTAATCACCGCGGCTGTTTTGTTAACATACCGATGCGCGATATATTTGCGGGGTGGTGAGCTGAGTCCTAGCTGGTGGTTGATAATAGCATGGTTATTGCTTTACATCCGACTTGCAAAGACAGATGTCAACTATGTATCTATGCACAGATACTATCGCAACCGTCTAGTGGAAGCATTTCTATTCAATGAACGCATGGATCTCACTAAAGCAACAGAGAAAGGATCGATGGTTGCTAATTTAAGGCTTTCGGAGATAGACGCCGGCAAAACGGGAGCACCATATCATATCATTAACACAAATCTGGTGACCGTTGGCTCCAAGGACAACAAACGTCGTCTACGCGGTGGCGAGAGCTTTATTCTTTCACCTCTGTTTGTGGGATCGAAGGCAACGGGCTGGGCGACATCAAAGGATAAGTTTGTTGGGATGACATTGGCCACTGCTCTTGCAATCTCGGGTGCCGCTGTTGATCCCAATACCGGCGCGACTCGGTCTTGGCCGCTACGCATTGTAATGACATGGCTGAATGCCCGACTCGGGTATTGGTGCGAGAATCCAAACGACAAACATCGTGGTTTTGACTGGTTGAGAAGCAAATTACCGGCCCGTTTACAGGTCCTTTTCGAATGGTTAAGAGAAGAAATTCAGCAAAGCTGGTTATTGCTAATGATCAAGGAAATGTGTGCTCAAGCGAAAGAGACATGGAGTCTTGTGCGTTTGTCCGACGGGGGCCATTTCGAGAATTTGGGCCTGTACGAGCTTGCGCGTCGCAAATGTCGTCTAATAATTGTCAGCGACGCTGGTGCGGATCCCCAACATTCGTTCTCTGATCTAGCAAAGGCAACCGAACGAGTCCGCGTAGATTTCGGCTTTGATATTAATGTTAATACGAATAGTCTTTCTCCAAATGAATCTGCATCTAACAAGCTGAGGGAAAAACCCAAGCAGGACACGAAGGACCGAATTGAATTATCTGATTCTTCCTTCTCGGTGGGACAAATTGTGTACAATCGAGAAAGGAATGATCTAGGGACGGTGATTTATCTTAAAAGCACACTATTCCCCGGTTTGTCTGAGGATGTCCTAGGTTATGCGCGTCAACATAGGACATTTCCAAACCAAACAACGGCAGATCAGTTTTTCGCCGAGGAGCAGTTCGAAGCATACCGTGAACTCGGATATAGAGCTATGAAAGTTGCCATTGAAAAAAATAAAGACGAGATTCAGCAACTCAAACAGGGCGAGTTCACCTTGACCTAGTGTGTAAGCAAAATTTGCCTGTCATTTGTCCCACGAGACTATTGGCCAAGGAATGGTACGGAACCTTTACGACGAATCGAGATAAAACTTGCGGATCAATTTCCGCCCGCACCAATTGCTCCATCCGTATCCAATTCACTATTGAGTTAGTGATGCCCGGTTCGAGATGCAATCGTCTCTAAATTGTGTTGCTATTAGATTACTGAGGGAAATACATTCTGGACCAGTTCGGATTTGACCGATAGAATTTCGGCTATCCCCCTTTATGTTGTCAGGAAATTCCCAGGGCCACAGCCACGCATTAGGCCTAGCCTCAGAGATCGCTGACTCCAATACAACTGCTTTAGCTTCACTAGGCAGATAATCACTGGTGTCCACCCGTTGTCCGTGTACGTGAAGCAATACGCGCCGAGAACTGCCGTGGTGAATAGTACAGGGGCGTGTTTTTGTTGGACTCTGGTGGCTGGTTAGCGCTTAGTCGCGGTTGGTTTTCGCACGACATTCAAGCGGTCGTGCGGTTCGACGCATATTCCGATCCAAAACGGCACCCAATCCGCTGGCAAAACGACACTCGTTCCGATCGAAATCGGCACTGGTTCCGAAGCAAATCGGCACCCCTGTTTAGGGTAAGCTAAACCAAGCGACGCTGGATAACAGGGCTGTTATCCTCCCTGGTCAAAAACCAGGGGGTTCAATGGCCAACACGAGGTTATCCATGCGTAAGATCAGAGATGTTCTGCGTCTGACCCACGACGCTCATCTGAACACGCGGCAGGTGGCGCTGAGCTTAAACTTGAGCCGCAGCACCGTCACCAACTATCAACAGCGGGCCGAGAAGGCTGGGTTATCCTGGCCTTTGCCCGAAGACTTGACCGAAGAGGCGCTGGAGCAAAAACTGTTTCCGCCATTGGTCTGTGTCGAAGCGCCGGCCAAAACACTGCCAGATTTCGATTACATCTACCGCGAGCTAAAGACCCACAAGAAGTTCAATCTCACCCTCGATCAGCTCTGGCGCGAGTATCGGGAACAACAGGCTGACGGTTATCAGTACTCGCAGTTCTGCCAGCTCTATCGCGCCTACCGCTCCAAGCTCGATTATTCGATGCGCCAAGACCACAAGGGCGGCGAGAAACTGTTTGTCGATTACGGCGAAGGGCTCTCGTTGATCGACCCGCAGAGCGGCGATCCGATCAAGACCGAGATGTTTGTCGCGGTCTGGGGCGCGTCCACTTACACGTTTGCCGAAGCCAGTCTGACCCAGCAACTACCTGACTGGATCGGCTCCCATGTTCGAGCCTTCGAGTACTTCGGCTGCGCTCCCAAAGTCGTGGTCCCCGATTGTCTGAAGAGCGCGGTTAGCCGCGCCTGCCGCTACGAGCCCGACATCAATCCGACCTACGCCGACATGGCCTCTCACTATGGCATCTGCGTTATCCCAGCCCGGCCGGCGCGCCCTAAAGACAAGGCTAAGGTCGAGAACGGGGTGCTCATTGCCAAGCGCTGGATCCTATCGGTCTTACGCCACCGCAAGTTCTACACCCTGGCCGATCTCAATACAGCCATTAGTGATTTGCTGGAGCGTTTAAATAATCGAACCCTGCGCAAGCTCAAGCAATCGCGCCGCGAGCTGTTCTTACTCTTCGATCAGCCCAACGCTTTGTCCCTGGTGCAGAAATCCTACGAATACGCCGAGTGGAAGATCGCCACCGTCCACATCGATTATCATATCGATGTCGACGATCACTACTACAGCGTGCCCTATGAACTGAGAGGGCAAAAGCTCCACGTCCGGTTTACCGCTCACACCGTGGAGGTCTTGCGAAAGGGACAGCGGGTGGCCTGCCATGTCCGAAGCTATCTGCCCCATCGGCACACCACCCTCAAAGAGCATATGCCGCCGGCCCATCGCAAATATTCTGAATGGAGTCCTGACCGCTTCATCCGCTGGGCCGAAAAGACCGGTCCCCATACGGCTCGACTCGTTCAAACCATCATCGACAGCCGCGCTCACCCCGAACAAGGTTATCGGTCTTGTCTGGGGATTTTGAATCTGGAGAAACATTATCCTGGGCAGCGTCTGGAAAACGCCGCCGCTCGGGCGCTGCGTTACTCCAATCTCTCGCTCAAAGCGCTGCGCAAAATCCTGGAGAACGGCCTGGATCGCTTGGAAGAAAAAGAATCTTCGACCGCAACACTGCCCACCCACGACAACATCCGCGGCGGCCAGTATTACCACTGACCAGTGAAATTACCGGACCGTAGAAAAAAACGACGCGCTTAAAGCCTCATTAACGCACGCACGCCATGGGGGTAAGGGGTAGACCATCCCCAGTGTAACGATAACCAAAACGTGAAAGGAAAATCTCCGATGCTTAACCAACAAACTCTGCAAACTCTTAACCTCGTTGGCGAAAGCGTTCTAGCGATGCTCTGTTCGATAACACTCGATCCGTTTACAGTGTAGGAGCCCTTCAGGTGGCTAAGGGCGACCGCCACGATGCGATTTATAGTCCGCTAGTATTTAGGCCGTGCTGGTTTAAGTTGGGATCTGCTCATTGACATCAATCTTATTGACGATCAGTCCCGAACTGAGCTTGGGATAAAAGTAGGTGGACTTCTGCGGCATTTTTTCGTTGGCGGCGACGATGGCTTGAATCTCATCTTTCTTGGTCGCGGCAAGAATGAACGCGGCTTGATAGTCTTCTTTCTCAAGCGCCTGCAAGACCAGCTCATCATCCTGCGAGTAGCGGATAGTGGTTCCGCCCACTTGCTCCGCCGGCGACATGCCGAGGATATGCTCCAAGATCAACAAATGCAGCGTGCTGACGTCGAGTTCTCTGAGCGGTGCGCTCAAGTCTTTGGCCAGCCGTTGCATGATGCGCTTGTTTTTCAGCCGTAGGATCAAATAGCGCGGATCGCGCTTGAAGCTGGCGCCGATGACGCGATGCTTCTTGGCACCGTTCTTGAGCGCTTTCAAAAACGAGCTCTTGCCTTCCGGGGTTTTCGGGTGCTGTTCGAGGTAAAAATAGGTTTGCAGCGCTTCTTCCAATTCCAAAAACGGTTTGTGGGTGAAGCCGCGCACCAGCCGATGGGTCGGCAGGATGACGACATTGTCGTCGTCGATGTTGGCGAAATAGGTCAAGATAAAGTTATACGCTTCATTACCGGTGCCAGGTCCGTGCTCGCTGCGCAGCTGGTCGCGGTAGCGCAGGGTGGCCTCGTAACGATGGTGGCCGTCGGCGATCAGCAATGTCTGCTCGGCCATTTCCGCCTGGACTTTTGCGATCACCGCAGGGTCGCTGACACGCCATAGTTTGAGTTCGTCGCCGCTGTCCAGCTCGGTTTCGATAAAAGGCGCCATGCCCTCGACGGCGACGCTGAGAATTCTATTGAACCGTCTGTTTCGGTTGGGCGTAGAGAACGAAGATTGGGCTCAACTGGGCATGGCAAGCGAGCATGAGCTTCAGCCGGTCTTCTTTCGGCGCGTCGAGGGTTTTTTCGTGGGGCCTGATCGCGCCGGTGGAAAAATCTTGCAGTTCGGTCAGGGCGAAAAATCCCAGCCGGACCTTCTGCTCGTCGCTTTTGAGCTTGAAACTGTGCGAGGAGAAATAGATCGCGGGTGTTTCATCGCGTTCAAGGACACCTTGGTTCTGCCACTCGCCGAGCAACTGGGCGACCGCATTGTACGAGTCGGGGTCTTGACTGAGATCGAGACGGACGAAATTATAGGCCGACTTCTTGTAAAGCTTGTCTTGTTCGTCCTTGGAGATCACGTCATAGGGCGGCGCGATTACCTTGCTCAAGTCTTTGATTTTTTTCCGGCTGTAGCACAGGGCTCGAAAGGGTGCGATACGAATCATTATTTTTGAATCCGCGATTTGACTAACTTTCTTTGGCGACGCCTTGAGTCATGGCGCCGATGGCTTCGATCTCCGATTTCAAGACATCGCCGGGTTTGAGTTTTTCCTGAAACTCCGGCGAGTCCGGGTTGCCGGTGGTGAGGAGATCACCGGGATAGAGGGTCGTCACCTCGGACAGAAAGCTGATTTGGGTCGTAATGTCGTTGATCATGGCGTCGGTCTTGGCCGATTGCTTGAGTTCCCCGTTGATCCACAGTTTCATCCACAGGTTATGCGGATCGGGGATGTCGTCCTTGGTCGTGATCCATGGGCCAATGGGGGCGAAGGTTTCAAAACCTTTGCGGACACTGCGCGTGCCCGACATATTTTTGCTCAAGCCGTAGCCACGGGCGGTGACGTCGAGCATGATGGTGTAGCCGAACACCGCATCCAGCGCTTGCGCTTTGGTCAAATTACGGACTTTCTTGCCGATGACCACACAAAGCTCTAACTCGGGAAAGACAGAGTCGGCATTTTTCGGAATGATGATGTTGTCCTCGGGGCCGGCGATGGCTGAGGGCGGCTTTAAGAAGATATTTTCCAAAAGCTCGTCCGGCGAGGTCTTGGACGCCGTGCCGCGGCCGCGAGCGTCATCGAGTCCGCCGGTGCCGCGCTTGTAGTTTCCCGCGGCGGCCCAGATCTTCGACGGCCGTTCGACCGGCGCGCTGAGCAGCTTGCTGTCGAGCCTGCTGCCGCCTCCCCGGGCGGCGAGGTCGGCCAAGCGGCCTTTGATTTGCTCGTATTGGGCGATCAAATCGATCATGGTTGAACCCTTGGCGAGCACGCCGGTTATGGGGATCAGTGTGTCATTCTGGACGATGGCGAGACCATCCGATTTCGTCGTGGCGAATTTCATCGGCAATTCCTTTCGGTGTGACTCATTTCAATATCTGGAAGCGGCGATTTTGACAAGATGGCGATGCTAAATGCGCGGCAGCGTTGCACCCGGAACTCGGAGTATCTGCCGCAAAGGCGCCAAGGCCGCAAAGATCGAAGCACAAGAAAGAATTGGTTTGGACGAGATTTCTCGCTCGGCTCGAAATGACATCTAGTGTCCTGGACTAGACATACGTTTACTAAAAAACTCAGAGCCTCCCCCTTAGAAAAAAAGGGACCGAGGGGGGATTTGAAGTGAGTGCGCGCAAGAAAATCCCCCCTTGCCCCCCTTTTCTAAAGGAGGATCGTCCGAACCGATACGGCTTTTGTTCAATCAACCACTGGGCCGCGACATTACCGAGTTACCGACCGATCAATTGATCCACTGACATCGCTGTGGCATAAAAAACCGTGATTGAATCTTGGTTGCATCTGACGGTTCATACCAGCGCCGCCTGTCTCGACGCGGTGGCCAACTTTTTGATCGAGCGCGGCTCACCGGGCGTCGTCTTGAAGCGCCGGGCGGTCGAGGCTTACTTCCCCAATCATCGCGATAACGATGCGCTCAAGCGCGCGGTTCATTGCTTCGTCCTCGATGTCGTCAAACTCCAAGGCCGAAGCAGCAAACCACGTTTATCTTGGCAGATCGCCCGGCCGGAAAACTGGCAGCACGCTTGGAAGCGCTTTATCAAACCCAGTCGGGTCGGCAAACAGTTCTGGGTGACGCCGCCCTGGTTAACGCCGCCAAAGTTTCGCTCACGCCAGGTGATCACCATCGAACCCGGCATGGCTTTCGGTACCGGGACCCATGCGACGACACGCGGCTGTTTGGAGTTTATCGAACAAGTTGCGCCGTTGTTGCAAGGGGCGAAATTTACCGCCCTCGATGTCGGTACCGGGTCGGGAATCTTGGCAATCGCTTTGGCCAAATTGGGCGCAAAGAAGGTCTGGGCGATCGACAACGATCCGGTGGCGATCGCCGTAGCGCAGGAGAATTTACTGATCAACGGCGCCGCGGACAAAGTCCGACTGTCCACCACTGCGCTCAACCGCGTCAAGCGTAAATTCCCCTTAGTGGTCGGTAATCTTACGGCGGAGACGATTCTTGAGCTCGGCCGCGCCATCGAGCCAAGAGTCGCGGCCGGCGGTTATTTAATTTTATCCGGTATCCTGCACGACAAGGCGGCTGCGGTACTGCGCTGTTTCGCGCAGCGCTTTTGCGTCGTCAAATGCAAGCGGTCACGCGAGTGGGTGACCTTGTTGCTCCGCCGGCGCTAGAAACTTATGGCTCGTTTCTTCGTCCGCAGAGAGAATATTCAAGGGACCAAGGCGATCCTCGACGGTCAGGAGCTGGAGCACCTGCGTCGCGTGCTGCGCTTGACCGCGGGCGATACGGTGACCCTGTTCGATGACGCCGGTTGGGAACATGAGGCGGTGATTAGCAATTTGCACAGCGAGCGGGGCGAACTTGATATTCGCCGTTCTTATGAAGCCGGTCGAGAATCGCCACTGGCGCTGACTTTGGCGCTGGGGCTTACCAAGGGAGAGAAGATGGACTTTGTCGTCGAGAAAGCGACCGAGCTGGGCGTGGCGACGATCCTGCCGTTTACTTCGAGCTTTACCGTGCCGAAGCTCAACGACAAGAAAATCGCTGATCGCAGCGAACGATGGCGCAAGATCGCGCTCAGCGCCGCCAAGCAATGCGGCCGAACCCAGGTACCGGAGATCTTGCCGCTGTGCGAGTTTGGTCAGATGGTGCAAGGCGCAGATTCACGCCGGCTCAAGTTATTGTTCTGGGAGAAGGAGACGGCGCAATCGCTGCGCCAGGTGTACGACGCCAACGCCGATGCGCCGGCGATTCTCATCGTCATCGGTCCCGAGGGCGGCTTGAGCAGCGCTGAAGCGCAGTTGGCGCTAGCGCGGGATTTTCACAGCGTGCATTTGGGCCGGCGCATTTTGCGCGCTGAGACCGCGGCGATCGCCGCTTTGTCGTTAGTGCAGTTTCTATGGGGCGATTTGAGGTGACGCCGCTTGCCTTGGAGCAGCGCACCTTTTAGCATGTGGTTAGCCAGCGCAGCAAAGTCGCAGCCAATGAATACAAAGAAATTTCACCGCAGAGACACGGAGTTCGCAGAGTTTGGAAGAAATTTTATGCAGGAATTGTCTGCTCTCTGCGTCCTCGGCGCCTCCGCGGTGAGCGTTCCGACAAATTCCCCTCGCCGCGCAAACTATGAGCTGTAGTACTAATGTTCGCTGAAGCAAACTTGAAATGCCAGAACTGTGAAACCCCGGTTGCCGCGGCCGACGAACTATGCGCCAAGTGCGGCGCCAAGTTGCTGCACCGCCGGGTACTCCTCGGCGTGCCGAAGCCGGAGAACTTCAGTTTAACCGCGGAGGAGAACGGGCCTGACACCGACACCGACGCGAACGCGGAGGCCGACGACTGGCAGTTTCCACCCAGGGAGGAAATGGCCCAGCTGAGCCACCGACCGATGGCGCCGGTTGCTCCCGTAGTGGAAGTTCGTTGGGGTGGCTTCTTCCGGCGCGCCAACGCATTGGCCATCGACCTGTTCGTCATCGCTTTGCTATCGACAATTATGGGTGCTATGGCCTACGTGGGTTATAAAGTCGGCCTGGGCGCCCATGGGCTGGTAATCTCCGGCGATAATGTCGCGGCGCTATTCGCCATCCTCACAATCGGTTGGCTCGGATTGACCAGCGCCTACTTCATCGTCCTGCATGGACTGGACGGCCAGACCATCGGCAAGAGGTTATTCGGCCTGCGCGTCGTCGGCGTTGACCGTCAGCCGCCAAGCTTTCGCCAAGCGGCGCTTCGATGGTTCGCTGCGGTCGGCTTTGCGCCCGTCGGGCTCGGTTTTCTCTGGGTGCTCTGGCAGGCGGAAAAACGTGGATGGCATGACTTTGTTGCGCGCACCTGGGTGATCCACGAGTAAGTAACGCGGGATGAGTTCGTTATGAGCAAACTTAGAATCGGGGTCGTGATGGACCCCGTCGACAAAATCAACATCGACAAGGACACCACATTCGTCCTGATGCTCGAAGCGCAGCGACGCGGCCATGAACTGTATTTCATGGAAATCGACGACTTGTTCGTCCGCAGCGGCGCCGCCCATGGCTGTTATCGCCGTGTGGAATTGGCGCGCACCACGCCTCACTCCCAACTCGGCGAATTTGCCACCGGAGATCTTGACGACTTCGACTCGGTGTGGATGCGCAAAGATCCGCCCTTCGATATGAAGTTTTTCTTCGCGACTCATCTGCTCAGTCTGATCGAACCGAGCAAATGCTTCGTGATGAACAATCCCAAGGGGCTGCGCGAAGCCAACGAAAAGCTCTATGCCATGCGCTTCCCCGAACAAATTCCGCAAACGCTGGTCAGCAGCAACATGGAGCGCTTGCGCTCGTTCATGGATGAATTGGGCGGCGAGATGATCGTTAAACCGCTCGACGGTTGCGGCGGCAGCGGCGTGTTCTACCTAAACGGTCAGGACCGCAATACCAACTCGATCCTCGAAGCCGCCACTGACAACGGCCGGCGGTTGGTGATGGGACAACGCTACTTGCCCGAGATCCGCCAAGGCGACAAACGGATTATCGTTCTCAACGGCGAGCCGCTCGGCGCGGTCCTGCGCGTGCCGCTGGAGTTTGAAACCCGCGGCAACATTCATGTCGGCGGCCAGTGCGTGAGGACTGAAGTGACAGAGCGGGACCGAGAAATTTGCGCCGACTTAGCGCCGCTTTTGCGAGCGGATGGACTTTACTTTGTTGGATTGGACGTGATCGGCAGCTTTCTCACCGAGGTCAACGTGACCAGCCCGACGGGGATTCAGGAGATCAATGCCCTAGACGGCGTACGGCTCGAAACCCAAGTGATCGATTTCGTCGAAAGCCAGGTCGAAAAGCTCGCCAAGATCTAGGCTAAACTTGACTCGCCGAAACATTTAAGCAATATTCCAGTTTCACTTCATCTGGCCAGGTAGCTCAGTCGGTAGAGCAGGAGACTGAAAATCTCCGTGTCGGCGGTTCGATTCCGTCCCTGGCCACATTTTTACCTCTTCAAATCCAATCAGTTGCATTTTCCGCTCTGCGCGCTGAGAAGCGTTTTGCCGTCTGTTTGGCCATTACTTTGCTAGAAGCAAAAAATTCATGAGTGTTGTCGAAGTTTCGACGGACTTCATTGTAGGAACACTACGTGATTAACTGCTGAGATTAGATTGAAAAGGTCGGTTCTAGACTATGGCGTTGCTCACATCTATTAAACTAGGGCCGCTGGATCAATAGTTCAGTGGTCGCTTAAGCAGATCTAAATTACGGATATTAAGGATGCCAGAGTATTCGCCAAAACGTCGATGCGGTGTTTGGTGATTGACACACGATTTTCCAGGTTGCACGTGGATGAACTTTCGCTTGACAGCGACCACGTCTACTTTAAGTCGAATATCTCGCGAAACTCGCGTATCTGTCGGTCAGAATTTTCGGCCAGATTCGGCGCAGCCCGAAAGAGTTTCAATTTTTTTGGATCCAGTTTCGGCGTTAAAGGCTCCACTTCGGGATGACCGGGAATTCTATAAAACGACCGAATTAGAGATTGCCCCTCCTTGGAGATCACGAAATCAAACATGAGCTTCGCCGCATTGGGGTTTGGCGGCCGGACTCCAATAGATACGACTCGCATGCCGGTCACAATGGGATTGGAAGTCTCCGCCCAATCAATGGGAGCGCCTTGAGCCTTCATCTTTTCTGCCCGGTGAGCGTAAATTAAGGCCAGCGGAAACTCTCCTGCTGCCATCTGTTGGGCGATGAGGGTGTGACCCTTGCGCCACTGGATATCCTGCTTGGCAAGACGCTTCATAAACGCCTTGCCTTTCTCTTCTCCCATCGATGCAAGCATAGCCATGTACCACTCATGGTCTTCTGCATCGAGCGCGATGTTGCCCTTCCACTTGGGGTTAAGCAAATCTTCCCAATCCTTGGGCGCCTCCTTGGTAGAAATTAATCTCGTTTGATAGCCGATGACGTAATGGCTGTCATAAAGATCATTCCAGTAGCCCTCTGGGTCCTGAGCAGAAAGTGGGTAGGGTTTCCTTTCGGGCGAAATGTATTTGCCCAATAGGCCTCGTTTGTAAAGCGGCCATATTTCAAAAGCCCCATTGTTTACGATGTCATAAAGGAATCTGCCGGCCTGTGTTTCTGTCAGAATCTTATTCGCGACCGCTTCAGTGCTGGCGCGATAGGTTTCGACCTGAATGAAGGGATATTTTTTCTGAAATGCACCGGCGAGTTGCTTTATGTCTTCGGCGCTAATGATTCCGTACCAAACGACTTTGCCTTCTTTTTTGGCCCCTTGGATCAACTCTTCTCGGGTCTGGGCCAGTGTGGTGGAACTCACTACCCAAGTGATAAACATGAGAATTGCCGGGAACGTTAAACGCATACGGCTCATTAGAAATTACCCCTAACTTTACTTAAGTCCTTGTGAACTTGATCAAGGCTTAAGCAGCAAAGACAATATGAGTACGCACACTACCTAATCGTCACTATACCTGGCGTAGTATTTGACCGCGTTATCCCAAAACAGTTTTCGCTTGACTCGTTCCGGCAAATCCCACGCCATAACAGTATCGACGGATTCCGGGAACCAGCTTTCCAGATGAGGAAAGTCTGACGCATACATCAGAATATCCTCGCCGAGGATGTCAATCATGGATTTGGTGAGCTTTTCGCCCTCGGACATCTCGATGCTTTGGAAATAACGACCACTGAGTATGTACTCGCTGGGTTTCTTTTTCAGCGGCGGCAATCCTTTGGCATGGGAGCGGGAAAACTCGTCCATCCTGGCCATCCAGAAGGGCAGCCAGCTGTGGCCTGCTTCCAGTGGCGCTAAACGAAGCGTCGGATAGCGGTCCATTATACCAGCGCCCAGAATGGCGGCAGTGTCGCGCATCGCCGTCCATGTTTGTGATGTGCAACGCAAAATCCAATGATTGTCATACACGTCCAAACCGCCGGCGGCGTAAGGTGGCGTTGTGGTAAACGGATGAAGCGCGACAGCGAAGTCGTGGTGCTGGCATGCAGCCCATAATGGTTCGAGATCCGGGTGATCGAGCGGATATCCAGTCGGGGCATACACGAGCGCCGCCAGAGGCCAATTCTCCTTGGCACATCGCTCAATCTCTAGTAGTCCTGCCTTTAAATCACGAACGCACACCGCCAGGACGCCCTTCAATCGGTGCGGATAGGCACCACAATAATCGGCCATCCACCGGTGATAGGCTCGATACATTATCGTTTCCAAATCGATATCATCGCCTACAGTGAATGTGCCAAACCACGACGAGGGCAGCATTAGAGCGACGTCCACCCCTTCAATATCCATATCCCTTATGCGCTCTGCCGGGTCATTGTCGGAAAGCGGGACTCGTTCGTTTTTAAGGGCGCCGCTAAATCTGGAGGTCTTTGGCTTGTCCTCCTCTGGTTGTGCTGAACCGAGACGCCGGAGATATTTGCGGCGTCCTCGGATGTACATGACGTTACCAATTTGGGGGTCGGTCCATTTGTAGGGCTCCCAAGGTTCAAGCTTTCGTCTCTCTGCTTCGGTTAGGTATTTATCCAGGATTTCTACTGCCGGGCCGACATGGGTGTCAGCATCGAAAACCTTAAATCCGTTTCTCGCCATGGTCATTGTCCTCCAAATGCTAATTATCGTTGACTTTTTGAACCGAACTTAGATATAAGTCAAATTTATCTTTTTTATTAGGAGTATTTAAAAATCTTATGCAACTTGATCAATTAAAGGCTTTCTCGGCCGTCGTAAAGAAGGGTGGTTTTGAGCGCGCGATGGAATCGATCCATTTGAGCCAACCGGCGATCTCAATTCGCGTCAAGGAACTTGAAAAACAATTAGGCACTGAGCTTTTCAAACGCTTGGGACGGAGAATTGAGTTGACCGATGCCGGAAGAATCGTGGCGGAATATACCGATCGAGTGATGATTGTCCTCGACGAAATGATTTTGGCGATAGATGAACTTAAGGGCTTCAAAAGAGGCCAATTACGGTGCGGTGCTACCACCACGATTGCGGTTCATTTATTGCCAAAGGTGTTAGTGCAATTTAAAAGAACATTCCCGAATGTCGAAATTAAAATTGTCGTCGAGAAAACTGCGGAGATTGAAAAGCAAATACTCGCCAACGAATTGGATTTAGGAATGGTGTCGGGAACTATGACGAACCCCTCAGCCTTTAAAGTCGTACACTATCTTACTGATGAATTCGTCCTGATCACCCCCCCCGATCATCCGCTTGCCGGGCGACCGAAAGTAACCTTAAAGCAAATCGCCAAATTCCCACTCATTTTAAGAGATAAGGGCTCTTTACCAAGATCGATCATCGATGAAAGTTTTCGTGCTGCCGGACTCTCTTACGATTGTATGATGGTGATTGAGACCTCTGAAGCGTTAAAAAAAGCGGTCGCAGAAGGCCTTGGTTGTTCCATCACTCCCCAATGCAGCATCCAACTGGAGAAACAAACCAATACGTTGGCCTATGCTAGGATTGCCGGTTCTCCGATGAAGCGTGAGTTCCGCGCTATAACGCACAAGGATAGGAAACTCTTGGGGCCGGCTAAACCGTTCTTAGATTTGCTGTGCGGCGAAACGGCCGTATTTTAATCGACCGTTTCGTTACATGAATGGGTTTATGAGGGAAGTATCCGACGACACCCTCGGATTTCGGTCACGCATGGCTTTCAGATCTTCAGATGCAGGCCGGTAGGTATGATTCCCGCGTGCACTTGATTGATAATTCTGTTTACCTCCTTGCGGGGGCAAGTGTTAGGTGTGAGCCGGGGTCAACCCCTCCCCCCATGCGCCGACGGTCCAACGCTAGGACGAGAACAGTAGGACAACCGAAACCGTTTTGGTTTTTGCGGGATTGACCAGTGCTAGTGGGCCAGGAAGACGGATTGACCGTCCTCCGCATAAGAAGATGGAACTATTTTTTGGTGATCGTCGAATTACTTTCGCTCACAAGCTGCTGAGCTTCCGCGTCCGATAACGACGCTAATTCGTCTAGGATAATTTCCAACTGGTTCTCGTCTAAAGTTTTCCCTAGATGTGCGGTGACTACGGCGGCCATGTCGGCGATGGTCGGAGATTGAAACAGCGATTTCAGTGGCATGTCGATCTGGAACTGTTGGATAACGCGGGAGACAACCATAGTCGCTGCCAAAGAGTGACCACCCACGTCGAAGAAGTTATCGTCGATGCCAAGGGGGCGGACATCAAGGACTTCCTCCCAAATCCGCACCAGGTACTCTTCAATCTGATTCTGTGGATTAGCGTACGGCGAGCATAGTTCCGGGCGCGAATGATCCGGCTTGGGCAGAGCTTTACGGTCAATCTTTCCGTTTGCAGTCAGAGGGAGATGGTCGAGTTTGATAAACAGCGATGGAATCATGTATTCAGCGAGCTTGTTCTTCAAATGGTTTCGTAGCTCGCTCACTGTAACATCGCCTTGGCGACCGCAAACAAAATAGGCGATCAAACGAGCAGTTCCGTCCTCCTTTTCTATTGTCGTTATCAGGGCTTCGTGAATGTCCGGATGCGATAGCAGAGCTTTTTCGACCTCCAAAAGGTCGACCCCGTAACCTCGTATTTTTATGCGGTAGTCTTTTCGTCCCTTATGGATCAGGCAACCGTCCGGACGCATCAGCGCTAAATCTCCCGTGTAGTAAATCAGCTTCTCTGAGTCCTCCGGGTCCTGCTTAAACTTGGCTGCGCTCAAAGCTGGGTTGTTCCAATATCCGGACGCCAAATACTTGCTTCGAACCACGATCTCGCCGTCATTGTCGACCCCGACCTGCTGGCCGTTATCATCCAGCAAAAATATTTCCATGCCCTCCTCGGGATAACCGATAGGCAGATTGTCCGTGAACATCTGCGAGTTATGGTCCATGAAGTATTTTCTTATGACTCCAGTTTCGCTGGACGACAACCCATTAACTAGAGTGCAATGTTTTGGGAAATGTCTTCGAAAAAGCTCAAAGTCGCCGCAGCGAGCCGCCTCGCTTGAAAGGCGAACCAGACGAAGATCGGGGAGGCCATCTTTCTCTGTCAAACTATCGGATAGCATTCGAAAAAACTGCGCACTGATAAAAGCGATAGAAATCTTTTCTGCCTGTAACCATCCCTTTAAGTTAAGAATACCGTCCTTTCGTGTATCGAAAGTGATAAGGGCCGCGCCGTTGAGGATTGCGCTAAATGCAATGGAAACCACATTGGACGTGCCTGAGGAAAGTAGACTTATTCTATCCTCCGGGGACACGTGAAATGCGTTGGTGCGCCGCAAAGTTTTATGCAGCAGACTTCGATGGCTATGAACAACGCCCTTGGGTTGGCCGGTTGAACCCGAGGTATATATCACTGTACTCGGATCAGTCGGCGCAATTGGCATCACAGCATTATCGCCGCAGGCGGAAGTTTCGAGAGATTCTACTTGCACCAATTTACAACCCGCCGCAATCTCTTGTGCCAGCAACGAATGCCGCTTCTGATGCAGAAGCAACCTTGATTGGGAGTCTCTAACGGTAGAGTCGATTCTTGCCTTCGGAAAAGACGCATCGACAAGGGTAAAGAATCGGCCAGCTTTCAAGATGCCGAGCATTGTGGCTATCAAGTCCGGTCCATTATCAATCAACATGCATACTGGTCCAGCAGCTGTGGAGGCCTCGCCAATGACAGTTCCCGCCACGCGATTCGCCATCACATTAAGCTGGTCATAGTGAACCGTATACTCTCCCGCTTTGATTGCTATGCGGTGCGGATGCGTTCTTACCATTTTCTCAAAGCGCGCCGGGATTGAAGTCTCGACATCCTCTGAGGGGAACTCAACAAACGTTCCCGATGGATGAAAACACTTCGCTCGTATAGCTTCTTGCTCCGGCGGTAACTTCATAGTTTTGCCTCACACTTTTCGATCTTCTAGGTGCCAACCTTTCACTATTTTAGTCGACGCATTATAGCTGCGTGCGAGACAAAACTACAAAGCTTAAATTAACGGCATTCAATGGCAGATGCGGTAACGAACAAGCCAGAATCACCGGAACAGTTAACGGCTAGATTTACCTTGATCAACAGAAACGCGAAGATCGTGTGCAAAGCCTCCACATTTGCTCGAATGGTTGTCACCCAAAGGCAAACAACAAATGACCGGCACGAGGTCCATGCGTTCCTCGGGAACGATAAGCGCGTCACACAGAAAACGGTGGATGGTTTGAAAAGTGTCGGACTTGCCCCCGGGACAACGGCTGAAACAGGGTGATCTTCGGATGGCATTCAAGGGGTCGTCGCCTATCCACATCGCGTGTTTACATTGGATGGACGGCACGTTGTTGACTAGATGGACTAGCTCGACGAATGCATTTCGGACGCGGGGTATTCCAGGTAGTGGAACTGCGCTCAGGCCATTTATGTCTTGACTATCTCTTGTTGTTAAAATGGCCAGGGGTGGAAGACTGCGATCACTGTCGCGCTACACCAGGGAGACTGAAGCGAACAAGTTTATCGTCAGTTGAGCTATTGCAACTCCATACAGCGGCATGACCGCACTTTATCCGGATTAAAACAGAGGTGGAAATAAGCGCCATTGCTATTGCAAAACAAACTCATCTTCGATTTCCGTGTCGGCGGCAATCAACTTCTGCGCGTTGCGCCGCAGATCGCCCCAGCTCAACAGATCCAGTCTAATTTTGCGCCGCAGCGCGCCTTCGTAGGTGTGGCCGCGGGCGCCGCAGTGGCGCGAGCAGAGCCAGATCGGTTCGCTCTGAGGCCTCGTTACGTTTGTGCGATAAAGCGTGGCGCCGCACACGCAGGGTTTGCGTTCGGCGCTCGGGAGAATGATCTTTAGGGCTTCCATGGTTGCGCTTTCCTGGTGTCGGTGATTTTTCTCGATGTGTCACAGCGAATGGTTGTTGGAATTATTCTGACTCGAATCTTCAGTGCTGTTGAGTACCGCCATGATCGGACCGTCGCCGGGATGCCATTGACTGCAATTGGGACAGTGGGCGAGCATGGTTTCGAGTTCCTTCACCTCCCGCTCGGTCGGATCGACGATCACCGCGAGCGGATGATTGCAGCGCGCCGTGACCGGCCGCTGACTATCGCTGCTCGAATTGCGCTTGAACAGCTTCATGGTCTGCTGCGCTATTGTCGATTCGACCAACCATGTCTTGCCAAGCCGAGCTTTCCATAATCACGCCTTCGTTGGTGAACCACCAGCGGCGCAACCAAGGCTCCAAGGTACTCGCTTGCTGATGCTGAAGGGCGTCGAGAAAGACTTTCCACGGGATCACCGGGACTTCCATTTTCCTATCTCCTTGCAATTATGGATTAGTGCGATTTCCGATTATGGGACTCGAGATGGGCTTTGAGAAAACTCAACGAGTAGATTCTCGTGCCGCATTGTTTGCAGATCGTCGCGCGCTGTTTGGTCTTGCGCACGGGAACTTTCTTGAACATGGTGGCGAGTAATAGTTTCATCGGATGCTCCTTTATTTGCGTTGATGTACCGACGATAGAGCAACCGCGGTGCCAGACTCTCGAAATATCTTCGGGTGGGTGAATTCTGCGTAAATTTAGGTAGTTACGAGAGCTTGGGTAATCGAGTGGATGGTGAAATCCGAGGTCGAAGCTTGCAGAATTGTTCAGCCTCGTCCAGGAATGTACAGAAGTCTACTTATATCTTGCGTAAATGATCTAAAACTGACCTAAATTACCTCAACGCTCGGACAGACTGTGGGTCGACAATGGTTCTGTCTTGTCAATGACGTCCAGGTGGCTGGTTAGTTTGGCTGACGGCGAGGCGATTCGCGCGGTGCATGTTTCAATAAAAATGGCTGTGCAATGATAGCCGAGCAACCCGGGCGGCCATTTAATTTAATTGATGGGAGCAGAATTGTAGTTCCCGGCAGGCAGCGGTTGTAATAGAATAGTAAAAAATAATTGAGGTGAGGGTGCGGCATGGAACAACTTTCACGGTCTTTTGAGTGGGTTACCCGGCATGCTTTCGAACCGGCGCTAGTGTGGGTGTTGAATCACCCGATTGTGTCACTCGTCGTTGTCTTTGTGGCGATCTGGGTTTCAGTGCGTAACTATCGCATGCTTTAGATCGGCCAGCGCCGCGAACGGACAGATCACTGGTCTGTCTAGCATCGGCTTACCTCGGTTCTTCGCTGTTCAAGTTGCTGTTATCTTCCGTCACTCTTCTTTTGTTCCCGCCGTTTCATCTTGCATTTTCCCAGGTCGGGGCATAGGATTTCGCTCACTTTGCGAAGGAGTTTGAGCTATGCCACTAGTTTCCGCCTTAGCGGCGAGCCATGCGCCGAATATTCTTCTCGAACCCGGACGAGAGTGGGAAGATTTTATGGATTTGCACTACAGCATGGCGCCGCAGGGTTCGGCCAACCGTCCGACTCTGGAGCAACAGCAGAAGCTGCGGCATGACGCGGAAGTCGCGTTCTCAACGCTGCGCGCCGATCTAGAGCGGGCCAAGCCGGACGTACTGATCGTTGTCGCCAACGATCAGTTCGTTAATTTTTTCTGGAACAATATTCCGACGTTTTTTGTCACCATCGCCGATCGAGTGCAGGGGCAATTCACCCGGCATAGGTTCGATTATCAGAATCACAAGGAACTCGGCAAAGCGATCCTCCGCGCCGGCATGGAAAAGGGCATCGACTTTTCTTACGGCGAGCATGTCGAGTTGCAACATACGCAGACGGTGCCGCTGTATTTTCTGCTGCCGCAGCCGACGATGCCGATCTTGCCCATCTATGTGAACACCTGGGTCGATCCGGCGCCTTCGCCGCGGCGCTGCTTTCAAGTGGGTGAACTGATCCGCGAAGTGGCGAATAACGCGAAAGAGCGAGTGGCGATCCTTGCCACCGGCGGGTTGTCGCATTTCCCCGGCTCGCCGCGCATCGGCGAGATCGACGAGAGTTTCGATCACAAGCTGCTTGAAGTGATGCGCAAGGGCGAAGGGCGCAGCTTGGTTGAATATTCAGTTCAAGAACTCTTGCACGCCGGCGATACGGAATTTCTCAACTGGATGGTGGTGCTTGGCGCAGTCGGCGATGCCAAAGCGAGTTTTACCGCTTACATGCCGGACTTTGTTGCCACAGGCTGGGGATTTGTCAGCTGGAAATTGAGTTAGTTTCGGGTTTCGGGTTACACCCTCGGGTTGGAAAAGCACAACGTCAATCGCGCCGCTAGTTGGAGACAAACATGAGCTGCTATGATCTGAGTCGGCTGTTGTTCGATTTGAAGATGAATGAAACGACCTATCAAAAGTCACTGCAAGACTTCGAATCGGTGCTGGGTCAATACGATTTGTCGAGCGAAGAGAAAGACGCGCTACGCTCGGGCGATCCGCGCAAGCTGCGCCAGCTGGGCGTGCATGGCATGCTCTGTCTTTATATTAAGCGGCTCAGTCCGCAGTTTCGCGATAATATTTACTGGGCGCAAAAGTGATGGTGATTGTTTTATCACTCGGCTTTAAGTGATTTTGACCCATGAAAGCGGGTTTGTTAGTATCCGGCACATTCAAAACTACCAGGGGGAAAAGCACACATGGATCTCGGACTCAAAGGGAAAGTGGCGTTGGTCGCCGGCGCTAGTCAGGGCATGGGCAAGGCCGCGGCGCTGGGATTCGCAGGCGAAGGCGCCAAGGTGGCGATCTGCGCCCGCGGCGAAGCTGCCTTGAAAGAAACCGCGGAGCAAATTCGCAAGCAAACCGGCGGCGAGGTGTTGGCAATCGTCGCGGACATGAGCAAGGCGGAGGATATCAAGAAATTCGTCGACGACACCGCGAAACATTTTGGCCGGGTCGATGTCTTGGTGAACAATGCCGGCGGCCCGCCTCCCGGCGAGTTCATGAAGTTTACCGATGAGGACTGGCAGAACGCTTTCAACCTAAGTTTTATGAGCACCATGCGCATGACCCGCGAGGCGGTGCCGCATCTGCGCAAAGTCGGCGGCGGCAAAGTGATCAACATCACTTCATACTCGGTCAAAGAACCGATCGCCGGGTTGGTGCTGTCCAATGCGGTGCGCAGCGCGGTGATCGGCTGGGCCAAGACCCTGTCACGGGAGCTGGCCCGCGACAATATTCTATTCAATAACGTTTGCCCTGGCCGCATCGATACCGATCGCGCGCAGAAATTGAACAAAGCCCGCGCCGATCGCCTGGGCCGTCCGGTGGAAGAAATCAACAAGGAGATGGCGGCGGAGGTGCCGTTGGGACGCTATGGGACGGCCGAGGAAGCCGGCGACTTGATCGTTTTTCTTGGCTCAGATCGAGCGAGTTATATTACCGGCACGACGATCGCCATCGATGGCGGCTTAGTTCGGGCGACTCAATAAGAGGAAACGACCATGGTACACTTCGTGATTCAATGGGATCTACCCGACCAGAAAGCTAACTTAACAATTTACGCCAACAAGGCGAAGAACGATTGGTTGCCGATCACGCTGGGCCATAAAGGCGTGATCGAAGTGCGCAACTATCGCAACCCGTTGGAAGTGACGCCCCACGTGGCGATCACCATCGATTTTGACACGCTGGATAGCTGGCGCGACTTTATCGATTCGGCCGATTATATCCGGATCATGCGCGAGCTGCGCGTCTTGGGTTGCTGCAATTTCACGGTCAATGTTTGGGCGCCGTCAAAATACTTCCCCGAATCGATGAAACCGTAGACGCTCAAAGCCCGCCTGAAAACTTTCATTCAAGCGCGGCCCGCAGGCCGCGCTTTTTTATGGGTAAGCTAGTTTGCTCTCGCACGATCGCGCTCGCTCGGCAAAGTGCCGAGCGCATTCCTGATCCCCCGAATATCTCAAATCGGCCGCTGGTCGAGCGCTCGTGCCGATTCATTCAATGGCTTTCCGCTGGGTTGATTTGTTTCATCCAGGTCGAGACAAATTCTGCGATCTCCTGCCAACCCGGCTCTGCGACAACCCAATGGGCGTGATTATCGAACTGCCGATAGGTGGCGACCGCCTGATATTTTTTCGCCACATGCCGGACCACAGATGCAGGCGTCATCCTGTCCTCCGTGCCGGCAATGACCAGCATCGGGCAAGTCACTTTTGACTCGTCGACCCTAGACGCGCCGTGCGGGTCAAAGAGCCAGTATCCGGTTTCGCATGCCACCCGCCCGGATTCGTAAACAAATCTGTCGTAGAATTCTTTCTGATCTTTTGCCGGACAGAGGTGCAACATCGAGTAAGCCGCCTCGGCGAATGTCTGGCGCATCGGCTTTTTCCAAAAGCCCCATTTAATATGCGCACTCCAGAAAGCCTTCATGACCGAAATCCGCAAGCCCAGGATTCCAGCTGGCGATGCTGGGGATAGCAGGACAATAGCTTTAGCCAGGCCGCGGCTGCCGAGAATTTGCGCCAGCAGTCCGCCAAGCGAGTGGCCGACTATGATGGGCTGCAAACCCATGCGTCTGATTTCCTGTTCCATGGCAGCGGCATAGTCAAGGAGACTGCTTATGCCCAGGCGAGGATCGGGAACATCATCGGGAGCCATGTCGTGGAAGGGCAGAGTTGCTGCAACACATTTATAACCTTGCTGCTCGAAGACATGTTTGTAGTTCTCCCAATACCACGGCCCGCCCCACATTCCATGAATCAGAAAAATAGTCTCGGCCATTGTTCGCCTCTTATCCGGCGTGATGGATCGGCCGCGCTGCCCTACCAAAATGATATGATTTCATATTGAACTGGAGCACTGTTGGGTCTTTATAACATATGGTGGTAGATTTGGTGAGTGATGGCTGTCGACTCCGAGTCAAATGGGTAGAGAAGCGTGTTTTGATTCATTGGCGTTAACGGAAAAGCAACGGCGTACCTCATGTGTGGCATTTCCATGATCCTGAAAAAGGATCGCAGTCCTGCCGAGCGCGAAGACATCACGCGGATGTGTTCGGCGATCAGCCACCGCGGCCCGGATGGCGCGGGCTATGCCTTGCTCGAACATGGGACGGTTGCCTTCGGCCATGTTCGTCTGAGCATCATCGACCTCCAGGAGGGAGATCAGCCGCTCTACAACGAAGACGGCTCCATTTGCATCACCTTCAATGGTGAAATCTACGATTACAAACGGCTGCGCAAGGAACTGATTGACCAGGGCCATTGTTTCCGCACCCATTCGGACACCGAAGTCATCGTTCATCTCTACGAGCAGCATGGCATGGATTTTATCCACCAACTAAACGGAGAATTTGCGTTTATCATGTGGGATGGGCGCAACCACCGGCTTTTGGCGGCGCGCGACCGCTGCGGCGTTAAGCCGCTTTTTTATTGGGAAACCGAAAAAGAAATCCTGATCAGTTCTGAGGTCAAAGGGATCTTTGCACTCAATCGGGTGCCCCGAAGTTTCAACCCAGATTACATGATTGGCCCCATGCTGGGCGTGTTCCCGCGCGCGATCTCGGCTTTTGCAGGAATCCGCAATCTCAACCCGGGGCATTTTCTTATCGTTGAGTCCGAGCGCCACTCGCGCGAGGTGCCCTACTGGCAGCCGACTTTCAAAACAAATCCCGCCATTTCCTTTACTGAGGCCAAGGACGAGGTTCGCCGGTTGTTCACTCAGGCCGTGGAACGCCGGATGGTCGCGGACGTTCCCGTCGGCGCCTATCTGAGTGGCGGGCTGGACTCTACGTTGGTTTGCGGCCTGACGGCGGCGGCAACCTCAAAACTTAAGGCTTTCAGTGTTGGCTTCGGCACGACGATCTACGACGAAACTGTTGCCGCCCGGCAAACCGCAGCTCACTACGGCGCCCAGTTTGAGGCCATCGATTGCAGCAATGATGTCTTGGCGGAGAATTTTCTCAAAACGATCTTTCACATTGAACAGCCGATCGCCAATCCCAATTCCATCGCCAAGCAGGTACTTTCCCGGTTGGTACGCTCCAAGGGCTATAAAGTCTGCCTAACCGGAGAGGGTTCGGACGAAGTCTTCGGCGGCTATGCCTATTTCAAATTAGAAAGAATCTGGCGCATGTTGCTGGCCGGAGGCGAGCAAGCCCGCCAGGGGCGCGTCCTCTGGGACCGGTTCAAAAAGCTTGAGACCCCTTCGGAAGGCATTCTCTGGAGCCGGAGTAACCACTGGCGCAAGCTTCAACTCATTTTTGGCTATCCAAGTTTTCAGCAGATGCGTGCGGTCGACGGCACCCGGGGCATGAAATGGATCTTCACGCCTGAAATCCTCGACCAGACGAGCTATCGGACTCCCTACGACTATTTCCTGTCCGAATTTCCGCCGGAACAACTGTCTCAAATGGATCCTTTCAACGCCACCAAACTAATGACTTTCAACCAGCTGGTCAGTTACATTATTCCCTGCCTTGGCGACCGGGTTGAAATGGCTAATTCAGTTGAATGCCGGACGCCTTTCCTCGATCGGGATTTAATGGAATTCGTCTCCACCGTTGATCCGTCTTATTTCATGGACATCGATCAATTGATGGAAAAACGTTTGTTGCGCACCGCCTTCACCGATCTGTTGCAGCCAACAATGGCTAAAACGCATAAATATCCCTTTCTGTCGCCCAACTGGCTCAGCTTCACGCAAACGGTCGAAGGTGCGCGGTTGTTCCGTGAGTTTTTAGCGCCCGATCGGCTGCGCGCCACCGGCCTGTTCCGCCCGGAATTTATTCGTCATTTGCTGTGGTATTGGAAATGGCTACCGAAGCGGGCTTTTATTTTAATCGATACTCTTGCCGGGATAGTATTAGGCATGCAGGCGCTTCACCACCTGTTTATCGAAAAGCCGATTGCGACGGATCCTGCACTTGCGATACGCGACCGGAGTTGGTCGGGTTTGTCGGTGCGAGGATAACGTATGTAAAATTGTAAATTCGATTGGGTGGAACGAAGATTCCACCGTGTTTCTTCCGGATCGAGATTCAAATAAGGCAGCCAATTAGGGTCATGCGTGTATGGATGTAGATCCCTTTGCGGAACTAAACAGGGGTGTAGCAACGAACCCCACGTTGCTAACCATTGCTGAGTTTACTTATAAGGCCAGACGCTTTTAAGGCGCAAAATATGAATGCCGTGATTTTTGTCGCTCAGGTAGATGCAGCCGCGCCGATCGACTAAGACATCTTCGGACTGGGCCACTAGCCGACTCGGTTTCGTCCCGATTCTAACCGTTGGATCGGCCGGGATGAAATAGCCGATCTCTTTGGGCTGGCGTGGGTCGCGGATGTCGTAGACACGCAAGCCGGCGTTAAAGTAGGTGAGATAGGCCACGTCGTCGCGGTCTTCGAGGCAGGTCTGGTGGTTGGGGTGATGATGGTTGTGTGGGCCAAAGCGGCCACCTTTCTGATAAAAATTTTTTAATTCACTTTCCGGCGGCGGTTCGGGCAGGGGAAAAAGCGACAACATGCGCGGCCGCTTCTCGTCGCTGATGTCGACGATGCCGGCGAGATTCAGATTTTCATCACCGTTTTCGCGGATCGCCTCGTCATTGACCAGCGCAATCTTGCGCCGCGGCAGCGGCAAGTAGGTGTGAATCCCTTGGGTCGCGGTAATGCCGCGGAAGGCCAACTGGCTCACCAGCTTCGGCTTTGCAAGGTCGCTGACATCGAGAATGATGGCGCCGCCGTCGCCGTAGGAAAGATAGGCGCGCGCGTCTTCGATATGCGCCGGCCCGTGAAACGAAAATTTTAATCCGTTGGTAGCCGCGCCGGCTTCCTGCTCCGGCAGAGAGAAGCGGCCAATCTCGCGCGGATTAGTTGGATCGCTGATGTCGATGCTGCGATAGATTTTCCCGTTAAGCCCCGGTGCACCGGCGGCGGCATGGACGATATTGCCGCCGTCATAAAAGTTGCGATGGGTGCCGGTGCTGCCGGTTTTGAAGTCGCCGATCTGCTTCGGTTGGGTCGGCTCGCTCACATCGAAGATGAAGAAGCCTTCCGCGGATGGTTGCCCGTCGGCGCCGCCCCAGCCGGGGGCGATGCGTTCGAGGCCGGTAATCATTTTACCGTCGGCGACCTGGATTTGGATCGTCCAGGTATTCTCAGGCCCGGGAATGTAAGCGCAGTATTCCGGCGCCGCCGGATCGGTGACATCTAGGACACTCCAGCCGCGATGCCAGAGGTGGGCGACGTACAAAAACCAGCGGTGGTTTTTCTCCTGCATCGCCAACTTGAAAGCCGGCTTGCCGTTTAAGTCATGGTAGCCGACGGCGTCGATGTTCTTGGCGAAGTAGCCTTT
This sequence comes from uncultured delta proteobacterium, assembly GCA_963816145.1. Classification (GTDB taxonomy): domain Bacteria; phylum Desulfobacterota; class Binatia; order UBA9968; family UBA9968; genus DP-20. The sequence continues at coordinate 136,841 of CAWFJP010000011.1, read as the reverse complement.
GGGAATCTGTTGGACCATCTTTATCGTCTCACGCCGACGCCTATCTGCGGGCAGTATTTTTTCACCGGACATTGGCTGCATTGAGGCGAGATCGGCCGGCATAGATGTTGGCCGAAATTCACCAACAAGTTGTTGTACTCGATCCAATATTGTTTGGGCAGTTTGGCCCGCAGGGCGGCCTCGGTCTTCTCAGGCGAAGCGGTTTTGATATAGCCCCAGCGATTGGAAATCCGGTGCACGTGGGTGTCGACGCAGATGCCGGGCTTATTGTAGCCCAGGGTGACGACCAAGTTAGCGGTTTTGCGGCCGACGCCGTTGAATTTGAGCAGTTCGTCGATCTCGTCGGGAACTCTGCCGTCGTAGCGGTCGATGATCGCCTGGCAAATTTGCCGAATTTGCCGCGCCTTGGTTTTATAGAAGCCGACCGGGTAGATCAGCTTTTCAATTTTCTGGGCCGAAATTTTGACCATCGCTTGGGGCGAATCGGCGACCGCGAACAAGCGATGCGATGCTTTGGCTGTGGTTGCGTCCTGGGTGCGCAAACTGAGAATGCAGGAGATCAAGACGCGAAACGGACTCTCGTAGGTCTCGGCCATCAGGGTCACCACGGGTGTGTTCCACTTGGGCACTTGGCGGCGCAGGATGCGGATCGCTGCATGAATTTCGCGTTCGGTCACGGGCTAGTGTTTTGCCTTTCGATTGGCTAAATTGCCACGGTATCTATCATAGATCGCGCCCCCGGCAATAGTTATTTACCCATGGTCGCTGACAAAATTTCGTCCGCTCTGCTGTCGCGCACGCCGGAGATCGTCACCGGTAACGGTCTCAAGCCCGCGGCGGTGTTGATTCCAATTCAAGAACGCGCCGACGGTGAATACATCGTGCTGACCAAGCGGGGCGACGAGATGCCGACGCACAAGGGGCAGATAGCCTTTCCGGGCGGGCGCGTGCATGCGGGCGATGCCGATTTGGTGGCTACAGCGCTGCGCGAGAGTCATGAAGAAATCGGCGTGGTTCCAGAACATGTGCGGGTGCTGGGCCGTCTGGACGAATTCACCGCCGGCTACGGCATCGTGGTGACGCCGGTGGTGGGTGTGATTCCACCGCAATACAATTTTCGTCTCGATCCGGCGGAGACTACCGCGGTTGCTTCGCTGCCGATTCGCTCGCTGATGGAGCCGGGCACATATGTCAAAAACGCCCATCTGTCACCCGGCGGCCATCCGAGTTATCACTTCTACGTCAACAATGGCTGGGACATTTGGGGTGTTACCGCGCGCATCCTGGTGCAGTTTCTGGAGCTGGCTTATGATTTTGAGACTGAAAAATAATAACTTTACCTTTTGTTTTGCTACCGGCCTCGGGCTTTAATCCCTGCAACGATCACGATTTGCTCCGGTGAACATACCAATCATCCTGCTGCCGCTTCTCGCCGCGGTGCTGCTCGCGGCACCGTTTATCGAGCCTTGGTTATTTCCCCTCGCTTGGCTGGCTTTTGTGCCGCTGTTCTTTGCGATCGATCGCGCCGCGACTCTTCGGCGTGCGGTTTTCTACGGCTGGCTGATGGGGCTAGCGGCGCACTTGATAGGTTTTCACTGGCTGACCTACACGATTAGCGTCTTCGGCGGTTTCCCCTTGGCTGTTAGCGTCGTGATCTTTGTGCTTTACGCCGTGCTGCAGGGAATACAGATGGCGCTCTTTGCGCTGCTCGTGCGCAGTATCGGTTTCGGCCCGCTCATGATATTCCCGGCATTGTTTTGGGTGCCTTGCGAATTTCTCTTTCCTCTCCTGTTCCCCTGGTATCTCGCCAACTCCCAGGTGTCGTTTCTCTGGGTCATCCAAACCGCTGACCTGGTCGGTCCCTACGGTACCGGTTTCATCGTCATGTGGTTCAGCGCGGCGTTCTATCATGCGCTGTTCGCCAGCGCTGAGCCGCGCAAGAAGTTCCTGCCGTTGGCCTACGCTTGTTTAGCGATTCTCGTTGCTCTGGCGTACGGATTTCAGCGCGTGCAAAGCGTCGGCGACGAGATGGCAAGTGCTGCCAAGTTATCCATTGGCGCGGTGCAGGGCAACGTCGACATCGACATGAAATGGAATCCGGTGCTGGCGCAGAAAAACCTTGCCCAGCACCGTCAGCTCACCGCCGAGTTACCTTCCGTGCCGCTAGTTATTTGGCCGGAGTCGGCCATCGAAGCGCTCATTCCAGAAACTATGCAAGCGCTGCCGCTTGATGTCATGCCAATTTTTAGGGCGGAGCGCGCCTACTTCATTTTCGGCGCCAAGAGTTTTCGTGGCAATCCTGGCCAGACCAGCGGCCAAGCCTTCAACACGGCTTTTTTTACCGACGCTAAAGGGCGGATTCTCGCCCGCTATCATAAACAGGTGTTGCTCGCCTTCGGCGAATATTTGCCTTTCGCCAAGCTGCTCTCCTGGATCCCGAACCTGCCCTTTGCCGATGGCTTTACGCCCGGTCCGGGTCCCGTGGTGTTTCACCTGCCTCGGTCGGTTCGGGTAGCGCCACTAATTTGTTACGAAGATCTGATGCCCGACCTGGCGCGCCAGTTTGTCAGTGAGACCCGCGCCAATGTTCTGGTCAATCTCACCAACGACGCTTGGTACGGCAAATCGGTAGGACCTTGGCAGCACCTGCGCCTGGCGCAATCACGCGCCATCGAAACCCGCCGCAGCCTGCTGCGCGTCACCAACACCGGCGTGACCTCGTTGGTGAATGCCAAGGGTGAAGTGGTTAAACTCTTGCCGATGTTTACAGGCACAGTAATGCAGACCGAGGTGGACGTCTTGAATGGAACGACTTACTACGTCCGCTTCGGCGACTGGTTTGCCTGGGCGATGACACTGGCTACCTGCGCGTTTATTCTGCTTCATGTGAAGCGCGTCTGGTTACGAAATTGAAGCAAGCCATATGGCGCTTTCCGAGTTCGGTGTTGATTTAGCACTCTATATGCAACGGAGTGTTCACCACGAAGGCACGAAGGCCACGAAGGTTTCGGATAGTTTGAACTCCGAACTTCGTGCTCTTCGTGTCCTTCGTGGTGAATGATTGTTTTTTCATACAGCAATCAACCGCCCGACACCGCCAAATCGTGGGGCCGTTTGCCGAGCCGTTTGCCGCCGTTGGCGGTAACGACAATGGTGTCGCCCCAGGTACTGAGCGATTGGCCGTCGGCGGCAAGTGCTGACGGTTTGCAAATAAAGACCATGTTTTCTTGCAGTGTCACGCCGAGTTGGCGCGGGCTCTTAGCATGGGCGGTGATGATTGGGCCGTCGTCGCCGGCACCGCGGCCATGCATGTTCAGGTCTCCGCGCGCATTCGCGGCTAAGCCGGACTTAGGCGCAGCAGCTGCGGCGGTTTTGATCGTCAGTTCGGCCAATTCCTTGACCGTCACCCCAGGTTTCAAATGTTCCATGACGCGGTTGAAGATCTCGCGCTGCACTTTGATCAGTTCTTGATGCAGGGGATTGGCCGCGCCGACAAACACCGGTTGCACGCCTTGAGCGCGATAGCCGATCCAGTTCGCTTCCAGTTCGTTGATAATCAGGTCACCGTATTCCAAAATGCGCATGCTCGGGCGCGTGAGTGTGCGCACAGGGTTCCTCCCGGAGATCCAATTGCAGTGCACCGGCATCTCGGAACCATTGTGCATCATGCCGTACTGCGCCGCGGCCCAGACATCCCAGTCTCTGACGCCGGGTTTGGCCGCTTCGATCTCGGCTTTGTAACCCTCCTCGACGATCGCCATCGACTTGGTCAACACGTCGATTTCTTCGGTACTCTTGATATAGCGCACTTCGACCAGGATCGGCGTGGCGTCGACCAATTGTGCATAGGGAAAGGCGTCGCGGATTCTTTGCCAGGTGCCGTGCAGGATGGTTCCTTCCGGCGTGCGTGTGCCTTCGACTTCGCCGAGGCCGGTGATGCCTATACGGCCGCGCTCGACATTCAATTCTTTCAAACGCTCGACGATGATCTTGCCATATTCGCGCCGGGCTTCGCGAACATCGGTGGTCCACTCTTGCGTGGTGGTCCAGCGCGGATTGGCGGAAGTGGCGATGGCGGTGACGGCGCCATTCAAGGGAAACACCGCGGCGATATCGGCGTCGCCGCCGCCGCCGCAGTGGGTCAAGTAGCGGGTGTTGGCTTGAAAGTCCATCGAGTGGCCGGTGTTCTGCGGCGTGACGATGACGTCGATGTTTTGCTCGGCCATCTTCGCGCGCACCGCTTTCCAGCGGCGGTCGCGCTCGGCCAGGGAGAAACGAGGATACGGGTACAGTTCAGCCATTTTTAGTCTTTCATTTAATGAACGGGTTATCTTTCACCACGAAGGCACGAAGAGCGCGAAGTTAGCAAAATCATTGGTCCGAAACCTTCGTGTCCTTCGTGGTGAAGGAATTGTTTGGCTTAATTGCCGGCGCAGCTCAGTGTGGTTTTCGGCGCGCGCGCATGCGGGAGACCGAGGCTTGGAACAGCCGCTCGGCTTCGTCCGCCAACTCTTTGGGCGGCCAATCTTTTTTGTGCACGCAAAGGCCTTTGTCGTAGGGGCCGACGGCGTATTTGCTCCGTTGATCATCGGGGATGTCAGAACAATGGACTTCGAGATGATTGCCGTCGAGATCATTAAAGTAAATCTCTGCACCTTTAGTGCCGGATCGAGTCATGGGACCGACGAACGGAATCTGCCATTTTTTGAAATGCTCCACCCATTTCCCGAGATCTTCAGCGGCGGTGTCGAGGGCCAGGTGAGGGTGGGATTGGTTCCAATCCGGCTGGCCAAAATCCTGTTCGAAAAGATCGATTTCGAAATTCGCCGCCATGCGAATGCCGAACTGCAACGATCGCGATAAACCTTTGGCGACGCGGTCGGGAGCGGATTCGTGATGAGCCTCAGCACCTAGGGCGACAATGTAGAAGCGCGCGGCGCGGTAGCGGTCTTTTACCGGAATGGTGAGATGATTCAAGCCGCGAATATGCAGCGGCGCGTCGGGGTTGATGTTTTCGTCACTCATGGCATTTCCTCCGTGTGAGATTGCAGAGTGCACTTATATTATAGAGACAATTCGTGTCGCAAGGAGTAGCGGGTGCTCGTCGGCGATGACTTGCCTCCAACCACGGCCTTGCGTCCTTGCTATTGAGAGGCGCGGTTACGATGGGCAACGGCCCCCATCTGTCATCCCGAGCGTAGCGAGGGATCTCGTGTCTACACCCACATTCGAGAAAGAGATTCCTCGGCTTCGCCTCGGAATGACAGTTGTGACACAGTCTCCAGGTCGCCAAGGAATCGGATTATACCGAGACAAACGCCAGTTCGCGCTTGCCCAATCGCCTCGCCCCGTTCGCTTCGATGGCGACGGTGTCGCCGGCGCGAATCGAGTCGCGCATGAAGCCTTGTCTGCAAGCGGGTTTCAAAATGAACACATGGCCTTCTTTGATTAACTGGTCTTTCTCCGGGAAATCTTTGCGCGCGCCCCAGAGCATCGGCGCATCTTCCCCGAGACCGCGTCCGTGCATGAGCGCGCCGTCGGGCTCGTAGCCGGCGGCGGCGACTTCGTCCTGGTAAAACTTTGCGACCGCGCCGAAGGTGATGCCGGGTTTCAAGAATTGCAGCATGCGGTCGAAGATCACCTTGGTCGCATCGAAGATTTTTTCCAAATCCTTCGGTTTAGGGCCGAGTGAGATTGGCTGCAGCGCCTGGGCGATGTAACCGGCGTATTTGCCTTCTACTTCGGTGTTGATCAAATCGCCGGGTTTGAGTTTGCGCGTGGTGAACACGCGCTGCGCCCAAGGCACTTCCGGTCCGCCGGTGCCGAACAGCATCATGGTGATCGGCTCGCCGCCGCGGCGGACGACTTCGCGGAGCATTTCAGCGATCAGCTCGTTTTCGCCGACGCCAACCTTGGCATGTTGAATCAGCACCTCGTTGGCGTAGCCGATGATCTCCGCCGCCTTCTCGATGAAGGCGACCTCTTCGGCGCTCTTTACCGAGCGAACTTCTTGCAAAACGTCGGTGGCGTTGGCGAATTTGACGTTGGGCAGTGAGGTGCGAATCTTTTCAAAAGTCCCCCAAGGCACGACGCCTTCCGGCGCGCGGACCATGCCGGACAAAGCGATGACACCGACGCGCTCAGCGCGGACTTCCTTCAAACGATCGATCACCGGCTCGCCATAGGAGCGGCGCGATGGGCGAATGTCTTTGACCCAGTCCTGGGCCAAGCCCCACCATTCGATTTCGTTCTCGCCGCGCACCACGGCGGTGACGTCAGCTTCCAAGGGGAGGACGCAGCCGACTTCGGTCTGCGTGCCGCCAATCTGAGTTATGTAGCGGGTGTCGCAACCGAACTGATCCCAGTGTCCCTCGTGCGGCAGGGCGATGAGGGCGTCGAAGTTGGCCTTAATCATGGCGGCGCGCAGCAGCGACCATCTTCGGTCGCGCTCTTTCATCGAGAAAGTTGGGATGATCGGTTTTTCCAGTGCCACGGGTGTTCCTTTTCTAGTATGGGAAAATGCGGGAGCACCACGAAGCACACGAAGGACACGAAGGCTTCGGAAAAATAATATTCCGAACTTCGTGATCTTCGTGTCGTTCGTGGTGAAAATCTATTTCTGGATTTTTACGCCCTTGTCGAAACTCGAGATGCCTTTGCCCTGCTTCTGGCGGTTTTCGACTGTTAGTTTCCATTTCTCTTCGTCGGAAATCATCGGCACGTCTGCTTCGCCCAGGGCGGTAATCTGTAAATAATTGGTATCAGGATCGAAGAAATAAATGCTGCGTTCGCCGGCCGGCCGCAGGCCGTCGGTGGCGCGAAAATCGCCCAGCGATCTGCCATCGAATGTCGGAATGCGCTCCAGCATCACGTCGTAATCTTCCTGGCTGACGTTGAACGCCACATGGCAGGCGCGGCCTTTTTTCTTGGTCCGCTCGGATAGTTCTTTGACTTCCTTGACGCCGATCATTTGGCCGTTTTGGAATTCGAAGAGCATTTCACCGCGCACTTCGCCGGCCGGTTTGAGTCCCAAAGCTTCGGTGTAGAAGCGCTTGGCGCGGGCGAGGTTGGCGGTCTCGAATATCACATGGCTGAGGCCGTCGTTGGCCGCCAGTGGCCGGCGGCGAACGCAGAGCTCGATCTGATTGTCGTCGGGATCGATGAACTGAAAGGCTTTGACAAAGGGCGAATCGGCCGCGTGACTCTCGAGGTCGAAACACTTTACGCCGCTGGCGCGAATTCTTTCAACTGCCGCGACGAAGCCGGCCTCGTCGATCATGGCGATTGCATATCGCGGCGCGCCGCTGGTCGAGGCCGGCACGGCGACGCCGGGCAAGGTCAAGCCGACAATGTTTTCGCCGGCTTTCATATAAGTGTGGCGCGGCGAGCCGTCGGCGTTTTTACGCTGGGTCATGAAGGTCAGGCCGACGGTTTCCAAATAGAATTTCTCAGAGCGCGGCAGATCGCGCACCGGAAAGGCGACGTGATCGAGGGTTTCAGCTTGAAACATTGTTTCCTCCGTTGAGTGAATCAAGGCACCGCACAATCGGTTTCATTTCTAGGAGGACTTCCGTCTCAAGACGATTTCATCGAGGATCTGGATACCGTCTTTGAGCAATTTGGAGTTTTGCTCCATGGTATTTAGTCCGATTCGCGAAGTGCCCAAGAGATTTTGCAGTTCCTTCATGCGCGGATAGATCGGCTCCACTTTGGGATGAGAGACCACGCGCCCCTCTTTGGCAATCAGCCGTTGGCCTTCTTCGGAAATTAAAAAGTCGTAGAACAAAGCAGCGGAGTAAGGATGGGGCGCGTTGCGCGCCATCGTCAATGGATAGATCAGCGTCGGGATCAAATCTTCCGCCACCCAATCCACCGGCGCATTGGCCGCCTTGAGACTTTCGTTGTTGTAGGCATAAGTGGTAACTGCGAGGGGCGCCTCCCCGGCCATCATCATCTGCGTCGTCGTGTCGCGGCCGACGCGGATCTGCAGGTTTTGCTGACTCAGTTTGGTTAAATAGCTGACAGTTTTTTCCTTGCCCCAGGCCCCAAGCAGCGACATGACTTCTTCAAGTGAAGACTCGTCAAACAGAATTTCGCCTTTCCACTTTGCTTGTAAGAGTTCATCCCAACTCTTCGGCACGTCTTTGCGATTCACTTTGCGCGGATTGTAGGCAAAAACTCGAAAGGCGTAGTTGATGCTGGTGTAGTAAGGTGACTTGGTGTGCGCCGGAAGAATCGCCCGTCCCGGCGTTTCATACTTGCCGAGCAGATTCTTGTCGAGCATCGGCGGCAACAGGTCGGTCGACGGTTTGATGACATCGACCATATGTTTGCCGGCAGCGGCCTCCTGGATCGCTCTTTGTGTGACTTGTCGGGTTTTGGCGCGCCACACCTGAGCGTTGATATACGGGTAGTTTTTCTTGAAGGCCTGGATATAACGGGTGGCGTTCTCGATGCCCGAGTTGGTGTACCAGAGCATCTCGCCTTCTTTTTTTGCGCCCTCGACGAGCTTTTTCTCACGCTCCGCCGCCGTCAGTTTTTCCAACGACCTCCATATCTCTTCGGGAGTCGGAGCGAGAGCAGCATAGCTATCCATCGATATAAATGGCAGTACGAATATCGCAAAAACTACCCGGCGAAATTGATTCATGAGTCTAAGTAGCCTCCGTTTGTTTGCACAATCATTTAGAGTTTATTGACCTTGGTCGCCACTTGCAACTAACGAGGCGGACGACAGGTTAAGGGCGGTTCGTGCCCGGCCGGCCGATCTCATCGAGGATGCTGTGATCGATCACTTGCCGGTAGGCGAGCTGCACCGGTTGGTCCATGCTCTTTTCCAACAGTTCCAAAGAAATTTTGAATTGGCGCTCGGTGAAATAGGGGTAGCTGAGCGTTACACCGTCTTCATAGGCGGCCTCGACGACTTCGGGATTCTGGATGCGCAGATTTTTGCGGATTAGCCGCAGTGATAGTTCTTTGCTGCTCTTCTGCCGCTCCGACGCGTCCATCATGGCAGTGAGCAGAGCTTTGAAAGCGCGCCGCTTATTCTGCAACGTGTCTTTTTTGGCGACGAAGATCGACGGCGGGAACGGATAGTCGGGTCGCTCGAGTCTGGCGAGATCGCGAAAGCCTTTGCGCTTGAGTTGCAAGGTATAATAGCGGTTGAACGAACTGCCCATGGTGGTTGCCGCTTCCACCGCCGCGGCGCGCTGTCCCTGACCGCCGGTTGATAGAAATGTGATCTTGCGCGGATCGACGCCCATGCGTTCGAGAATTACCGTGGTGTAGCCGTGGTCGGCCGAGCGCGGCCGGCTGACGCCGACAGTCTTGCCCTCAAGATCCTTGCCGGTCTTGATCGCCGGATTGACCACCAGCCAGTGTTCCGAAGCGGAGCCCCATGCAGCGATCGTGATCAACGGCGGCGGATTCTTCGCCGTCAGCACGGCGAACAGCGATTGTGGCGTGCCGAAGGCGGTATCGACTTCGCCGGCCAGGAGCGCCGCGGTAGAGAGATTGGACTGCATCCAAATCAACTCGACGTCGATTCCATACTTGGCGAATATACCTTGCTCCTGACCGATCCAGAAAGGCACCAACGACGAGCCGATAAAGAGAGTGCTGACGCGCAGCTTCTCGCGTTCCTGCGCCTCAGCGCTGGCGGCAACGACCAGGGCGAGTGCGATAAACAAAAGAATCAGGATTGTGCTATTTCGCTTCATGGTTCGATTGGAAAAAAACGGCTCAGTCCTTTTTCTCCGGCCGCCGTTTGGGCCGCGACAGGTATTCCTTCAATAGCGGCGATTCATAGTCGGCTTTGCCGACGCCGTGAAAATGAGCGTAGTATTTGCCCATGGACTTTCCGTGGTCGTCGTACTTAGTCCCCATGTAGAGCAGCGGGTTGGAGTCCTCGCGATAAAGCTCGCCTTCCATGACGCCTTTGCGAATATGAGTGGCGAGGACTTCGCCGACGAACAGGTCCATGGTGTCGTCGAAGGGAATCTGATTGACGACTTTGTATTCGACGTTGCCGATCGCTTCACCGATCAGCGGCACGGAGATTTTTGACGATTGCACAGCCGTGAGCTTCGCCGCTTTCCATTTGTCGACATCGTGGCCGGAGATGTAGCCGGCGAAGACGACCACGTCCATCATCTGATCGGTCGGCGCGCTCATGACGAACTCGCCGCGGCCCAATAAATAGTCGTAAGTGAGCGTTTTCTTTTGAATCGCGACGATCATGCGCGACGGTTCGGCGCCGGTCGGCGTGAACCACATGGCGGTCAAAAAGTTCAAACGATCGTTTTTGCCGCGGGTGACGACCAGTGCCGGAATGCGAATCGAGAAGGGTTTGTTGCCGTGGTTGCCGGCTTCGAAGTCGATCGGATCTTGCCAATTCATGGTCCGTCTTTTTTATAGAATCCTTCGATTATTTCAACTCGGCTGAGCGATTAGGGGCTGGAGTTCAGCGTGGCTAATTTAGGGAAAAGCAGTAGACTCGAATCAAATGAATTGGATCTCCTGGCCCAAACCTTCGCTGGAAAAGAACAGCATGGGTGCGCGACCCGCAGAAGTGAAAAGGTTCATCGAGCGCATCGGTTTACCGGCGGATCTAAGGCGCAAGATTATGTCGAACAATCCGAAGCGGTTTAATGGGATCTAGAATGACTCGCTTGCGATTGGTGATTGATGCTAGAAGCTTCGACTGAATGGTTCGTTGCATTATCGATAGCATCGGCCAGGTGGTTGAGAGTTGGAAGGCTTGCTTAAGCACCGACAAGCGGTAAGCCTGCTATTGCTCTTGTGCCATTGATCTCGTCCAATACCATTTCTTCAACCGGCTGAATCTGCCAGCCGAATTCTCTCACCGCCTTTGAGTTGTCGAAGTTCCATGCCGGCACGCGGGCTTTTTCGTCGAAGCTGATTTCGGCGTTCGGTATAAACCTCTTGACGAAGGCGGCCAGTTCGTTGCCCGTGGGACTTGGGCCGGTGCCCATGTAGGTGTCTTCTTTCACTTCGTTGGCCAGCGCCATCTTGGTGTAGAGCTGGGCGATGTCGCCGACGCCGACAATGTTGCGCGGGCCGGCGGACGGCCAGTTGCCGAAGCCGGGGTTTCCCAGGGCTGGATCTTGGATCATGCGCTTGGAAAAGGCGGTGTTGCCTGGTCCAATGACGGCGGCGGAGTGGACTTTGACGATCTGGACGCCGTAGGCTTTGGTGTAGCGTTCGGCTAAACCGTTGTTGACGAGCTTCATCAAGCCGTAGAGACTTTTCGGCGCGCGCGGTTCGGTGTTTTCATCGATCGGTTCCGGGCCGTAGCCGTCCTGGTAGCCGAAGATGCCGACGGTGCTGGCGAAGATGACGCGCTGGATTTTCGCCAGGCGCGCGGCTTCGAATAGGTTGGTCACGCCGATGATGTTGACGCGGGCAGCGTTCAACAAATCGCGGCATTCGGGCGAGAGCAGCGGCGTCATGTAGTAGCCCAGGGCGATGATGCGTTGGACGCCATTTTCTAGGACTGCCGACATGATTTCTTCTAAGTTGGTCATGTTGCCTTGAATGAATGGTACGCCCGTCGCCGACCACTGTGCGGGCGCGGGCACGAGGTCGAATGCTACGACATCAGCGCCTTGGGCTGCCAAATTTTTCACGACGTGACGGCCGATGTAGCCGCTGCTGCCGACGACCATGATTTTCATGGAGGACCTCCGAGATTGATGTTGTATACGATGTTGGGATCGAAACAAGCAAGATCGAATCGCGTTGAACATGAACTAGCAGCTTTGTTATGTCAGACGTAGGGCGTGATTCAACGTCTTATTCCTTCCCCCTCGACAGACTGTGTCGCAACTGTCATTTCGAGGTGAAGCCGAGAAATCTCTTCTTCGTATGTGGCTGAAAACACGAGATCCCTCGCTGCGCTCGGGATGACAGATGTGGGGCGTTTGCGCATTGCGACACAGTCTCCGAGGGGGGAAGGCTAGGATGGGGGTGCTACGCACGTTATTGAAATTGTCGGGCACCCCCACCTTGATCCTCCCCCGTCGAGGGGGAGGAAATAAGAAGTGCCAGATGGGAGCACCTGCGAGAAAGAGAGGAGACTGCGTATGGCGACGCTAGAAAAACGACGGATCATCGACGCTGACGGTCATGTCGCTGAGGATGCGGCGGCGATCATTGCGCGGATGCCGCAGGCCTATCGAGACAAGGCGCGTGAGCAGCCGTTCAATCCGTTTCCGCCTTTCGATCATTTGCATGCCGGCCATCTGGTGGACATGCCGCCGGGGGCGTTCAATCGGAAGGTCGGGCCGAAAGAATGGCTGGCGTTCTTGGAGGAGGTTGGCATCGAGGCGACCGTGCTCTATCCGACCGCCGGCGTGGCTTCGGCGAACATCGTCAACCCGGATTGGGCCGTCGATGCCACAAGAGCGTACAATGACTGGCTGCACGAGACATACTTGAAGCCGAGTTCGCGCTTTCGCGGCCTGGCGCTTCTGCCGCAAGCACTGATCGATCCACAGGCTGCGGCCGCTGAGCTGCGGCGCGCTGTGACCCAGCTGGGCATGTGCGGTACGGTATTGCCGTCGAATAGTTTGCACGCGCCGCCGTTGGGCACGCCGACATACTTTCCCATTTATCAAGCCGCCGATGAACTCGGCTGCTGCATCGCCATCCATGGCGGTGTCCATGGCAACATGGGCATGGATGGCCTCGATCCCTACGCGGCGGTGCACGCCATCGGCCATCCGCTGGGCCAGATGATTTCGTTGGCATCGATTGTTTTCAACGGAGTGTTGGAGCGGTTCCCGAGGATTCGCTTCGGTTTTCTCGAAGGCGGCGTGGCTTGGTTGCTATTTTGCCTCGAGCGCTTCGATCGATCCTACGACACTCACGTTATGCGCGATCTGCGCGGCAGTTATCTTAAACTACGGCCCGGTGAAAAAGTCAGCGACTACATCATTAGCCATGTCAAAGCGCGACGAATCTTCGTCGGCTGCGAGGGCGGCGAGCCGCTGCTCCGCAAAGCCGTTCAAATGGTCGGCAACGAACCGTTCATGTACTCCAGCGATTTTCCCCATGAGGTCAATGCCGCGACCTGTGCGAAAGAGTTGGACGAGTTGATCGAGACTGGTGAACTGTCGGGATTGGACAAAGACGCGATCCTTTACCAGAACGCGATCCGATTCTATGGCATCGGGTAGAACTCGCCATAAAGAACGCTGAGAAGAGGGTGTATGCCATACATCCCTACGAAATTTCGCAAATTTGACGACCGCGCTGCTATTTCGCAGCGAAGATCAAAAAATACTGGTGCGGCAGGAATGTGTGTTCTTTTGCCAAGCGAAAGCCATTGGCTTCCATTTGTTTGATGAGATCCTCGCGGGCGACTTTCATTTGCATGGGCGGGCCGACCGGCAGTTCTTTTTTGTGAAAGTCGATCATCACGACCTCGCCGCCGGGTTTGAGGATCTTCTTCATTAGCGAGAGATATTTCGTCTGATTCTCGACATGGTGCCAGACATCGCAGATGAAAATGCGATTCACCGATCGGTCCGCCAAAAGCGGGTCGTCGGGCTCGGCCAGGATCGAGACGACGTTGGCCGCGTTGGTTTCGCGTATGCGCCGGTTGATATGGCGAATCATATCGGGACTGACGTCGACGGCGTAGACTTTGCCCTTGGCGCCGACGAAGTGCGCCAGACGAAAGGTGAAATAGCCCGTGCCGGCGCCGATGTCGGCGATCACTTCACCGGGCTTTATATTGAGCGCGGTCAGCACCTCATGCGGTTTTTGATATTCATCGCGCTTGGGGTCCTCTAAGGCCTTCATATAGGCTTTGGGATCGTTGTGCAGCTGGTGCATTTGCTGCTGATCGCGCTTGGCTGGGTCTTGGGCATATACGGTAACCGCGAGCAACGAGCCAACTAAAGTCAGGAACAACCTCATGAACGTCTCCTTAGATTCTGCGGCAGGGCAGTACAAGAATTAGCATTTCCACGGCGCGGAATTAAGCGCAGCGCGGCTCGAATAAGATTTGCCTGTTTTGTCGTTTCCCTGTATGCGTAATCGTTATGGCGCAAACCGAACTCAAACGGCAAATTGGGTTATTCTCCGCGGTGATGTTGATTGCCGGCGATATGATCGGCACGGGAATTTTTATCTCTACCGGGGCGATCGCGGAGACCTTGCCGACGCCCGGCGGGGTACTTCTTGTTTGGCTTTTTGGCGGTTTGCTCGCACTCGCCGGCGCTCTCACCTGTGCTGAATTGGCCGCAAGCTTGCCCTATGCGGGTGGTGACTACATCTACATCCGGGAGGCTTACGGCCAACTGATGGGATTTCTCTCCGGTTGGTCCTCTTTTCTCGTGACTTTTTCCGGTGCCATCGCATTCCTGTCGGTTATTTTGAATGGCTTTACGTCTTTCTTCGTCCCCATCTTAGGATCCGAAGACGTTATCTTTTCCCTGGCGATACCGGTGATACCGATCACTGTCAAAATCGGCACGCTATTCTCCATGGGGATCGTGTTGTTGTTGTCGGGACTTCACTGTCTGGGCGTCCGGCAAGGAACTGTGACGCAGAATATCTTGACGATCTTGAAGATCGGTGCGCTCCTCGGGATCATTCTTCTCGGCGTCTTTTTCGGCAACGGCAACACCAGTCACTTCGAGCCGCTTTTCGACTGGGACAAAATCGGCAACTCGAGTTTATTCGGCGCGGCGTTCATTCCGGTGATCTTCGCTTATTCTGGCTGGAACGCAGTGACCTATATCGCCGGCGAGGTGAAAGACCCTGATAGGAATCTACCCCGAGCGTTGATGTACGGTGTCTTGATCGTAATCGTCCTCTACTTGGCGATCAACGCGGTTTACATCTATGCGGTGCCGGTCACCGAGATGAAGGGCGCGCTGCGCATGTCCGAAGTCGCGACTACGGCGCTATTCGGCTATAAGACCTCTGCTTGGATCACTGGGATTATAACCGTTTCGATCCTGGGCGCGCTCAACGTCGTAACCATGATCGGGCCGCGAATCTACTACGCCATGGCGAAGGATGGCGTATTCTTTCAGCAGCTGACTTATATTCACCCCAATTTCGGTACACCAACCAAAGCGATTTTGCTGCAGGCATTGTGGAGTTGTTTGCTGATTCTCACCAACACCTGGGGTACTTTGTTCACCTACGTTAGCGTGGTGATCACGCTGTTTTCGGCCTTCACCGTGGGCTCGGTGATCGTGCTTCGTTTCAAACGGCCGGACCTCAAACGGCCCTATCGACTCTGGGGTTATCCGGTCGTGCCGATACTTTTTGTCATGGTGAATCTCTGGATCGTCTGGGGCTCGGTGACGGAGAAGCCTAAAGAATCGCTGATCGGACTCTTCATCGTTTGCTTAGGCATCCCAGCCTATTTGATTTGGCGCAGTAAATCGCAGAAGGCTTAATTGAGAATTGATAATGGATAATTGGCAATGACAGACTCAAATTCGCTTCCATTATCAATTATCCATTGTCAACTATTCATTAATCTTCATGGCTGTTCGTATCAATAAAGTTTACACGCGCACCGGCGATCGCGGCGACACCGCGCTGGTCGGCGGCAAGCGCGTCGCCAAGGACTCGCTTCGGGTGGAAGCTTACGGCGCGGTTGACGAGCTCAACTCCGTTGTCGGCCTGGCGCGGGTGTTCAACGAGGAAGACCGTGAATCCGGCGAAGGGCATCGATTTCTCGACGAGGTGCTATGCCAGATCCAAGACGAGCTGTTCGATATCGGCAGCGAGCTGGCGACGCCGCCGGAGTTTTTCCAAGCAGGCATGTATCGGGTCGGCGCCGATGAGATCAAGCGGCTGGAAAAATGGATCGACCAGTGTCAGAAGGATCTTGAACCGTTGCAATCGTTTATCTTGCCGGGGGGCGGGCGCATTGGCGCCTATTTGCACCAGTGCCGCACGGTGTGCCGGCGTGTCGAACGGGATGTCTTGCGCTTGTCGCGCGAGGAAATCATCAATGACGACATGATCAAATATCTAAATCGGCTGAGCGATTTGTTTTTTGTTTTGGCGCGCTGGATCAGCCATCAAATGGGTGAACCGGAGTACCTTTGGCAGCGCGGACTGCGCGGTCAAGGCAAAAGCAAAAAGTAAAAAGGTCAAAACTCGGATGCGCGTTGGAATTTTCTAAGAAGGTGAATGAAATGGGACTACTTGAGGGCAAGAAAGCGGCGATTTTCGGCGTGGCCAACGATCGGAGCATCGCCTGGGCGATCGCGGAGGCGTTTCATGCCGAAAGTGCGGAGTTGGCGTTTACCTTCGCCGGTGAGATGCTGGAGAAGCGCGTGCGGCCCTTGGCCGAAGGGATCGGCGCGAGAATTATTTTGCCCTGCGACGTGACCAAGGACGAAGATGTCGAGAAAGTTTTCGCGACGCTGAAGCAAGAATGGGGCGGGCTCGATATTTTGATCCATGCCATCGCTTTCGCCAACAAGGAAGATCTAGCCAATCCCTATGTGCAGACCAGCCGGGCGGGATTTCAATTGGCAATGGACGTGAGCGCCTATTCGCTAGTCGCGCTGACGCGCCACGCCGCGCCACTGATGGAAGGACGCAACGGTGCGGTGCTGACGCTAACCTACATGGGCTCGGAAAAAGTCATTCCCAACTACAATGTCATGGGCGTGGCGAAAGCGGCGCTGGAAGCAAGCGTGCGTTATTTGGCCCATGATCTCGGGCCCAAAGGCATTCGCGTCAACGCGATCTCCGCCGGACCGCTGCGCACGCTGGCGGCGGCGGGCATCTCGGATTTCAAATCCATGCTGCACCATGTCGCCGAACGCGCGCCGTTGAAAAGAAACATCGACGCCGAAGAAGTCGGCAAGACCGCGCTCTATCTATGCAGCGATTGGGGCAGTGCCGTGACCGGCGAAGTGATGCATGTCGACGCCGGCTACAATATAATGGGGATGTAGCGCGCGAAGCGCGCCGTGCAAGGTTCCAGGTTCAAAGTTCAACGCGTCGGAATCTGGTCGTGACTATGGCATTCAAAGAGATGACGGCACAACAAGCGCACGAAGCTCTGAGCGCCGATAAGAGCACCGTCTACATCGATGTGCGCACGGCGCAGGAGTTCGCCAATGGTCACCCGGCCGGAGCGGTGAATATTCCCGTGGCGTTTGCCGATCCGGCGCGCGGCATGGTGTTGAATCCGGATTTTGTCGGCGTTGTCGAGAGAAACTTCGCCAAAGACAAGAAAATCATCGTCGGTTGCCAATCGGGGGCGCGCTCGGCCCGGGCGGCGGGTATCTTAGTGGATGCCGGTTATGGAGATATTGCCAACTTGCTCGGCGGCTTCGGCGGCATGCGCGATCAGATGGGCAAGACGATCGCGCCAGGCTGGTCGGCCTCCGGGCTGCCGGTGAGCCACGATAACGGCGATGGGGTGAGCTATGCTTCGTTGGCGGAGAAGGTAAAAAAGTAATTTGGAGGCAGCAGCCAGAAGTCAGAATTCAGAAGGCGCGTGCCGCGAGTGAGAATCTACCGGCTTCTGGATTCTGTCTCCTGACTTCTTCATGAAGAATCCATCCCTTTACTTTAAGCAGCTCGAAATCGGTCCGATGCAGAACTACGTGTATCTCATCGGCTCCACCGAGACGCGCAAGGTCGCCGTGGTCGATGCGGCGTGGGAGATCGACACGATCCTCAAGACCGCGGCGCAGGATGGCATGGAGATTACTCACGCCTTCGTGACCCACACGCACCCGGATCATGTCGGCGGCGGGTTTGCCGGGATGGCGATCGACGGCGTGAGCGAGCTTTTAGAAAAGTGCAAAGCCAAAGTCGTCGTGCACAAAGCCGAGGCCGAGTTTCTCAAAGGCCTAGTAGCATCGGATCTGATCAAAACCGATCACGGCGACAAGATTAATGTCGGGGGCATCGAGATCGAGCTCATGCACACCCCCGGCCACACGCCGGGATCGCAATGCTTCCTGGTCGACGGCCGCGTGGTGTCCGGCGATACCATGTTTATCGACGCCTGCGGCCGCGTCGATTTCCCCGGCGGCAATGCCGAGCAGATGTATTACAGCTTGACGCAAAAACTGGCAGCGCTGCCGGACGACACGATTCTCTTCCCCGGCCACAACTATGCGCGCCTGGCGCACGCGACGATCGGCGAGCAAAAGAAAACCAATCCTTACCTAAAGTTCTCGTCGTTGAAGCACTTTCTCGCCGCGATGGGATATCGTTAACTGCAAGGTGATTGGCTGATCGAAGACATCAGGTTCCCCCGTCTTTCTCCCCGAGCGCCCTACGCCACGTATTTGATCAAAGCGGCTAAGGTTTCCCGACATATTTGTTCGTCCAGAGTACGCCCTCTTTGTTCGAAGGAGCTTGAGCTTCTTTAACAATACCCGCGCCGGTTGCGAAGTTGATCACCTTTTGCCATCCCGCAGGGCTCATGGTTCCCCAGGGGGGCATGGCGCCGGCGACCATGTTGTAAGAAAGATTGAAGACGCTCTCTTCCAATTTAACGCCGAGACGGTGGCTGCGCAGGGCGGCTTTTGCTTCCTCGGGTTTATTACGGAATAGCGCGCCGCCGCGCGAGATCGCCCGCGACACCGCCATGGCGATCTTCGGATTCGCCTCGACATAGTCCGGTCGCACCATGAGAACCTCATAGGGGTAATCGGTCAATTCCGGTATTTCTCCCTTGCCCAGAGGAATCAGGACATAGCCCTTACCGCTTGCCTCGGTGATTTCGGCTGAAGGAGGGGAAAGCGCGTAGGCGTCGATCACGTCGTTCATTAGAGCCGGGGGAAGTTCCGCGGCGCCAATATAAACGAACTTAAGTATCGTCCCGATTCCACCGGCTTTTTTTACAAGAAATTTTATGACCTGCTCGGAGGCCGCTCCCGGTCCGGTGGCGCCGATGGTGCCCAACTGCGTCAGCGCCTGTAACCTTGCGGGCATGGGACTTTCGCGAGTCAGTCGAAGTTTGTCGACGATCGCCTTGCGCAAGACGACGCCCAGCGTCATGGTGCGGTTGTGCGCTTGAATCGCGATTGCCGGGGCGCCTTCGGCCCGTGCTAGGACGAGTCCCTCGGACGTGGATGCACAGAAGTTGATTGAGCGCCCGACCACGGCGTTCAAACAGACCGAGCCGCTCGGCGCCGGAGTGATTTTGACGCGCACGCCCTCCTGCTCGAAATATTTGAGCTGCTCCGCCACCCAGATCGCGGCGAAGGCGAAGTTCGGTACGGCGGTGAGCATGGTCACTTCGGGCATGTCTTTTTGTTGGGCCGCGGCTTGCCGGGTTGGCCCCGCCAAGATTACGAATAAAGCCAAGACGTTCAGTCCAACGGCGAACACAGATCGTTTTTGCATCGCAAAATCTCCTTTCGCTTCAAGCTTGGATTTGGATGTGCTCGGTTTGAGTTTGCCAGCGCAGCGCCCGCTTCTCGATGGCGGCGGCAAATTTGTCCATGATGATGACCATGATCATTAGAACGATGATGCCGACAAAGACATCGGCGGTCTTGAAAATGCCCGCCGACATGCGGATGAAAAACCCGACACCTTCGGTGGCGGCGACGAATTCGCCGACGATGGCGCCGATGACAGCGAAGGGGATGCTTGTGCGGATGCCGGTAAAGACATAGGGCGAGATCGCGGGAAAGATCACCTTGAACGTCAACTTCCATCCCTTGACGCCCATCAGGCTCGCCAGATCGACGTACTCATGATCCATCTGGCGCATGCCGGTATAGGTGTTGAAGAAGTTGAGAAAGAATGTGAGCAGGAAAACTACGCCGACTTTGGACCAAAGGCCGATGCCGAGCCAGACGATGAACAGGGGGGCTAAAGCCGTCCGGGGAATGCCGTTGAGGGCGATGATGATTGGTTCGAAAATTTCCGCGAGAAGTTTGCTGCGCCCGAAGGCGTATCCCAGGGCGATGCCCGAGATCGCACCGATCGGAAAGCCGATGGCGATCTCGATAAACGTGACCCACGTGTGTTGCAGCAGGTCGCCGTCGGTGAAGCCGGTCAACATCGACGAGAAGATACGACTCGGGCTGCTGATCAGAAAGGGCTCGATCCAGCGGCCGGACGCGATTTCCCACAGAGAGAAAAAACCGACGACGATGGCGGTGCGCAGTAGCGTCACCGTCACGCCGCGCATAGTCAGCGGTGACTTGGCCGCCGTGGCGGCGCCTGTGTCGGAGGAAGTTCCCTGGGTTCGTGTTTGGCTTATTTCCTCCGGCATGTTCACTCTCTTCTAATGTGCGCCGATGTTGAGTTCGTGACGGAAGATCGTCCACAAGCGGCTGTAGGCTTCGTCGAATCCCGGTTGGCGATGGATTTCGAAGATATTACGCGGCCGGTCCATCGGCACTTTAATGACGTCTTTGATTTTGCCCGGTCGGTGAGTCATGACCACGACGCGGTCGGCGAGCGCGACCGCTTCGACCAAGTCATGGGTCACGAAAACAATGGTCTGGCGCTTTTGCTCCCAGATTTTCAACAGCTCGTCTTGCAGCACCATGCGCGTCTGAGCGTCAAGCGGGCCAAAGGGCTCGTCCATTAGGATCACAGGCGGCTCGTACGCAAGGGCGCGCACGATGGAGGCGCGCTTGCCCATGCCGCCGGAGAGTTGTGCCGGGTAATATTTTTCGAAACCGGAAAGCCCCGCGAGGTTGATAAAATAACTCACTTGGCGCTCGCGATCGGCGCGTGAATAACGTTTGGGACTCAAGCCAAAACCGACATTCTCTTCAACGGTGAGCCACGGAAATAGCTTGCTCTCCTGAGGAACGTAGCCGACTTTGGTATTGAGGCCGCGCACCTCTTCGTCCTGAAAGAGTATCCGTCCTGCGGAGCACGCCGAAAAACCGGCGATGAGTTTGAGCAGCGTCGATTTGCCGCAGCCGCTGGGACCTACGACGGTGACAAACTCTCCGGCGCGAATGTCCAAATCGATGCCCGTCAGAGCGCCGAGGTTGGCCTGGCTCGGCGTTTGAAAGACCTTGGAAGCGTTTTGCACCCTGATGACAAAGCCGTTTCGGCTTGGCTCCGATTCCGTAGCAGTTTGGGCGGGGTCCGGCATGGAATTTTAGCTCACCTGGCAGCGGTATTTATCCATGTGCGCAATGCCCTGTCAATCGCGACGACGCTTTCATTTATCGGTGGAATCTTGCATTTCCGCTGGTCCATCAGTTAACGTGAATGAAGTTCAACCCGCCAGGGAGGCAACGATGAAAATCATCAGCGAGTCGATCATCAAGAGCAATACCGGGGCGACGTTCGTCGTCAAGAAGGGGCAGGTCATTCGCGTTATCGGCCACTCGACTGCCGACTACACGGTGTTCAATCTGCGCAACGTCAAAGAGCGTTTCGATCAGGCGCGCACCAAAGTCAACCAGGGAAAGATCTTCGTGACGAAGGGCGACATGCTGATCTCCAAGTATAACAACGTCATGCAGACCATCGTCAAAGACACGTATCGCGGCACTCATGACATGGAAAAGGGCATGTGTAGCACGTCCTTCTACAAAAAATGGGGCGATGAGATCTTCAAGATCTACGGCGGCGTGTGGAAAAAATTGGGCCGCAAGAAGGTTGTCGCGCCCAAGCACGGCTGCTGGGAAAACCTCGCCAAGGCGCTCAAGCCCCACGGCGTGCCGAAAGAGGACGTGCCGAGCCCGCTCAACGTGTTTCAGACTATGGTCATCAACGCCAAGAGCGGCGCCATGCGCTACTCGATGACCCGGCCCCGACCGGAAGGGGATATGGTCGATTTCCGCTCCGAAATGGACTGTTTGGTGGGCATCAGCGCTTGCCCGGAAGGCGGACGAGGGAGAGATTTAGGGATAGTGATCTACAAAAATTAACCGCCAATAAAAAAGGTTCCAATGGTTCCAAACGTTCCAGTAGTTCCAGGTGGATTTTCTGGGGGAGAACGATTGAAACCGCCTTATTTATATAATTTGTCGATATAGCCGCTGCTTTCGAGCTCTTTCAAAAAACTGATGTCGGTAAATTCGCTCGGTTTGACTTGGCCGGCCTTGGGGTTTCTGGCTTTTAGCTGATCGAGAAAAAGCTGAATGCCGGGCTCGGTCGGGTAGGGCACACGGCGAGTGAGCTTGAAGACGATTTCGTTGTAAGCTTCTTCGACCGATCGGTCGTCCTTGATCGCCAAATATTTTTGCAACACCTTTTGCGCGCCCTTGGCGTTGGTCAAGTTATAGTGGACGGCGTCGACGTAGGCGCGCATGAAGCGGCGGATGGTGTCAGGTTTCCTTTTAATGTAGTCGCGGGTCGTCGCCACGCCGTTTTGCTGCCACTCGACATCGAGCTTGGTGAAATCGAGCAGTGCGCGCAGGCCAAGCTCTTTAGCCTTCAAAGTTTCCGGCGCTTGGAGCAAAGTCGCTTGCAACGTGTTGGTCTGCATGGCCGCCAGGCGGGCTGGAATGCTGCCGGCCTGAACGTAGGTGACGTCGTTTTCTTTGACGCCCAATTTGTCGAACACCGTGATCGCGGCGGCGTGGTCAGCGCCGCCGACGCGGCTGACGCCGAAACGTTTCCCTTTCAAGTCTTCAACCCGTTTGATTTGCTCGGTGACGAACAAGACATACGGAAATCGGTTGGCCGCGCCGGCGAGCAAGACGGCGCCGGAACCGGCGAGGTTGCTGGTGATCACAGCGGACGCGCCGGTGTGAACGATGGGTGTTTCGCCGCCGACTAAAGCAGCGACCGCGAGCGGCGCACCGACGAGCAAGACTAGATCGACATCGAGCCCATGTTTTGCGAAATAGCCCATATCTTTGGCGGTCCAAACGTTGAGCTGCGTCGGCGCGATCACTGTATAGGCGACGTGGAGTTTTTCCATCGGCGCTTGCGCCCCGGCATGAGAAGGCACCAGAAAAATTGCCAGTAAAGTGCAAAGGATGGAAAACGGTCGATTCAAGATTCGATTTTTCATCGCGAAAAATTCTCCTGGTATTGGAGTGATTGGTCGTTAAAGGCGCGCTCGCGGCACCGGTTCATTTGTAACCCAAGTTGGCAGATTTGAGAAGTGTCACGCGGCCGAACGCCATGGCGTTAAACGCCGGTCGAGGTATTGGATCAACGCCAATAGCGCCACGGCGAGCAGGACGATAGTCAAGAGCGTTGCGAACAACGCCGGCGAATTGAACGACGCGCCGAAAGTCATCAGCATAGCGCCGAAACCAACCACGGCGAGGATCATCTCGCTGGTAACCATGCCCAACACGGCGCGCCCCATGCCGAGACGGATCCCCGCCATGATCATCGGCAGGGCGGCGGGCAGGATGATTTTCATGAACAGTTCGCTTTCCTTGGCGCCGAAGGACTTGGCCATTTCCGTCAGCGTCGGATCGACGTTGCGCACGCCGGCGGTGGTGTTGATGGCGATGATGACGAAGGCAAAAAGAAAGACGATCCAGATTCGCGACTGCAGTCCCAGGCCGAAGGCGATGACCAAGAAGGGGATGAACGAAATCATCGGCACCGTCAGCAGCGCGGTCATGTAGATATCGAGAAAGGATTCGAGCCGGCGGTAGCGTCCCATGAGCAGCCCCAATGGGACGCCGAATAGCACCGAGAGTAAGAAGCCGAGGGTAAGAGCTTGCAGGCTGACGCTAAGGGCGTGGAAAAGCTGGCCGGTGAGCAGTAAGTCAAACCAAACGCTCATGACCTTCGACGCCGGCGGCAGCAAGCGGGCGTTGCCGGTGCGGCCGGCGATTTCCCAGGCCGCCGTGAGCGTTATGAGCGAGAGGAGTCTGAGAGTGTTGGGTTTCATGCGTTACTCAACCGTAGCGACAGGTTTGAAACCCGCCCCGAACATCGTGCAGTTATTTGCGGCCAATTTTCTTTAACACGCGATCGAGAGGCCCGGTGTCGAACGACTGCGCGAAGGTGACCGCGCCCTTTTTCAGCAATCCGGCGTCCTCAAAAAATTTGATGCTGGCATCGCCGCGTTCTCTGCCAGCGCCGCCGTTGACGTCCCAGATGCGCAGATCTTTGTAACTGGCGGCGATGGCATCGATCAGTTCCGGTTTAGTTTCCGGCAGCAACCTAAGCGCGTTTTCGCGCACCGACGCCGGCCGTTCTTCGGCATTACGGTGGGCGCGCAAGATCGCTTCGATCACGCTGTCGACGGTGCCAGCTTGTTTCTGCAGATAATCGGCGCGCGAGAAGTACATCGAGCCGATCAGCTGCGGGAAAATTTTCGCGTAGGAGATCAACACGTGAAACTGTCCGGGTTTGGCGTTCAAAATATTTAGCACGTCGACGATCTCTGCCGGGGTGGCGTCCAGTTGGCCGCGCATGAGCGCTTCAGCGCGCACATCCGAACCGGGAATGATCAGCCAGTTGGGTGTGATCTTGTAGTGCTGTGCCATCCATTTGACCAGCGCCTCGGTGACGGTGATCGGCGCGTGATAGCCGACCCGCTTGCCGTCGAGCTGCTTGGGGTCCTTGAACGATACCGGCGCCACCAACTGCCATTCGTTGCGCACCTGCTCGCCGATCACTCTGACATTCATGCCGCTTTCCACCGCCTTGACGACGGCGATGCCGGCGGCGGAACCGATATCGGCTTCACCGGCGACCACCGCTTGAACGGCGAGATCGGTTCTCGGAAAAAACGTCGGCACCACTTCGATGCCCTGTTTCTTGAGCTGCTCCCACGCGAGCAGCGACGGCACATCGCCCATGTCTGCCGACGATGGATAAGCGAAGCGGACTTTTTTCTGGGCGTGTGCCGGCGCAGCCAAGGCGAGCCCGACGGCGAACCCGACCGCTAAGGCAGATAATTTTAGGAACGATCTGGTCATAGGAACTCCCTCCCCGCTAAAATTAGTCACCATCGATTCACGAATTTAAATCCGAATTTCGAAATTCGAAACAAAACCGGGCCAAAATAAATTCCAGATCCAAAACTCCAAAACCTCGAATTTGACTCAGCGATGTTTGGAACATTATATATTGGTTCATTTGAATTTGTTTCGAGCTGCGGGTTTCGGATTTCGTGCTTCGAGTCCAATCTGCGCATTCCCTGGGGCTTCACCGGCCACTTAACTATTCGACCGCGACTTCTTCTTTCCATCCGGTGAGACGTCGATCGAGCATTTGCACCAGTTTCATGGCGATCATGGCGACGATCAAAATCGTCAAAATCACGGCGAACAGCGCGTCGGTGGCGAAGGCTGAGCCGTACTGCATGATCATCGCGCCGATGCCGGTCAGCGTCAGTAGCATCTCCGCCGTGACGATGCCCTTGACCGCGCGCCCCATGGCCAGGCGGACGCCGGCCATGATCGCCGGCATGGCCGCCGGTAAGATAATTTTGATGAAGGTTTCTTTTTCCCTGGCGCCGAAGGAGCGCGCCATTTCAAGCAAGACGTTGTCGACCTGTTTGACACCGGTCATGGTGTTGATGATCACGACGAACACGGCGAAGAGAAACACCACGGCAACGCGCGATTGGACGCCGAGGCCGAACCACAGGATCAGCACTGGCACGAAGGCGGTGGTTGGCGCCGACATTAACGAGTTGACGTAGAGATCGAGGAAATGTTCGACGGCGCGGAAGCGGCCCATGAGCAGGCCGACGATGATGCCGACTAGAACTGCCAGAACAAAGCCGATGATCATGGTCCAAAGGCTGGCGGCGAGATTAGGCAAAAGCTTGCCGCCAAGCAAAAGCTTGTACCAGGCTGTGCCGATCTTTGTCAGCGGCGGGATCAGCATCGAATTGAGCAGGCGGCCGGTGATTTCCCAAACTGCGGCGAGGGAGAGAATAGAGAGCGCATTTATGTTAAACTGGCTATGCACGGAGCCTCCTCATCCTAGCTTTCTGCCGCGACGGGAGGCGGAATCTGATTCAACGTTGGGTTCGTGAAGACGACGAGTTTCACCCTCTGCATGGCCGTTCTCCATCGCTTTCTTGAGGCTATCCCAAATATAATTGGTCAACTCGACGAACTTGGGGTCGCGCCGGACATCTTCGGCGACGCGCGGCCGGGCCAGGGGGACATCAAGGACTTCGGCAACTCGGCCAGGACGCGGCGTCATAACGACGACCCGGTCGGAAAGATACACCGCTTCGTCCATGCTGTGCGTGATGAAGATCACGGTCTTGCGCTCGCGTTGCCACAGTTCGAGCAACTCTTCCTGCAAGAGCTGCCGGGTTTGCGCATCGACGGCGCCGAAGGGCTCGTCCATCAGCAAGATCGACGGGTTAACTGCCAGGGCGCGCGCTAGCCCGGCGCGCTGCTGCATGCCGCCGGAGAGTTCGTGCGGATAATGATTTTCAAAATCGCCTAGGCCGACGCGCTTCAAACAATCGCGAGCGATCTCGGTTCGTTCTTGGGCGCTGATCTGGCGCAACTCCAAACTGAACTCGACATTGGCCAACACGGTGCGCCAAGGCAGCAACGCAAAGGTTTGAAACACCACGGCCCGGTCCGGACCGGGGGCGGTGATCCGCTTGCCGTCAATCGAGATCTTGCCGCTGTCGTAGGGAATCAGACCGTCGATCATTTTGAGCAGCGTCGTTTTGCCGCAGCCGCTCGGTCCGATGATGCTCAAAAACTCGTTCGCACGGACCGAAAGATTCACCTCCGCAAGAGCCTTCACCTCGGTGGTGCTGTTTTTGACGGTCTTGTGAAAGCTTTTCGAGACCCGCTCGATTTCAACCATCGGTCCTCGCCTAACGGCTCGCGTTCAAATCGTTCCAAACGTTCAAGTCGTTCAAAACGTTATCGGACCCGGAACCTCCGAAGACGGCTTGAACGATTTGAGCGGCTTGAACCTCTTCATCTGAATCATTTCCCGGTGATCGCCCTATCGTCCTTGCCCGGTTCGTAGGGGCGCGTGTCGCGGTTCAGATCGACCTTGTTCAATACCGCGTCGGGCGCCTGGGCTTCTTTCGGGAAGTCATAGGGCGGCAGCGGTTTGGTCGCGTCAAAAATGAGTTTCGTCTCCATCGGGCCGCGCTCCAGACGGTTGTAGCCGTAGGCAGTGGGGTTCAAGTGCGAGCCGATGATGTTCGGGATGATCACCAGGTCGCGGTCGGCTTGGAAGCGCATGGCCAGCGCCCAGAGCACCTGGTTTTCGTTGAAGACGTCGACATCGTCGTCGACGACGATGACATGCTTGATATTCGGATCGGTGACGATGGCGCCCAATGCGGCTTGCTTGGGATCGCCTTCGGCGCGTTTTTTGACAGAGATATAACAGTGCGAGCGGGCGGCGCCGGAAATCGGCAGGTTGACCGCAGTGGTGCTGGGCACGACTTCTTGCACCCGTTTGAGCAGACTGCCGAGCCGTGGCGCGGCGCCGATAATGTTGTGTTCGATATGCGCGCTGTGGATGCTCTGGTAGATCGGGCTCCTTTTCATCGTGATGGCAGTGACTTGAATATAGGGCTGCTCGCCCTCCTTATAGTAGTAATGCGGCCATTCGCCGAAAGGTCCCTCGTACTGGCGCTTCTTGGGCGGCACGATCCCTTCAATGATGATCTCGCAGTGCGCCGGCACCATGATATCGACGGTTTCCGCTTTGACGACTTCCAAGGACTCGCCGAGAAATGCCCCGGCGATCTCCAGCTCTGAGCCGACACCGGCTTGCTTGCTGACCGCCGCCATGTTGAGCGCCGGATGGTGGCCGATGCAGAGCGCGACCTCCATTGGCTCGTTGTGATCTTCGTATTCGGCGCGCACGTAATTGGCGTGATTGGCCGGATTGACCATCAATCCGAGCTGCCGCTTGCCCTGTTTTTGATGGCGATAGATGCCGACGTTGACCGCGCCGCTACCTCGTTCTTTACAAATCATCGCCGCGGCATTGACATAGGCGCCGGCGTCGCCTTCGTTGTGGGTCAAGACCGGCAGCAGATCTAAATCGGCTTGATCGCCTTTCAAGATCACCTCTTTGCACGGCGCGTCCTTGGCGGCGATCTCTTTGATTGGCAGCGGTTGGTGTTCGCGATGGGCCAGGTCGCGCACCATCTGCGGCACATTGGGCGAACCGAGAGCCAAGGCCAAGCGTTCGTAGGTGGCGCCGAGATTGACGATCGCCGGGATCTTCGAACCTTTGACGTTTTTGAAAAATACCAAGGGGAATTTATTCTCACGTTCAAACTTTTCGACGATGGCGGTGACTTCGTAAACCGGATCGACTTCTTTATCGACAACGACGACGTCCTTGGGGCGTTTCTCCAACAACTCGTCGAGATAACTGCGCAGATCCTTTGACATAACAATCAACCTCGGCTTTCTAGAATTGACTACCGGCGAACTCGTGATGGTTTCTCGTGAGCGCGCTCGCTATCCTATGCTCGCAAATTTACCGACCTGTCAAGTCAAGTTGGCTTGACACTCCGGGATGGTTCTTCTAACACAAGACCATGCTCAACCTGCCGGTGAAATGGGGCATCAGCCTGCCCAATCGCGGCGCGCTGTTCGGACTCACCGATGTCGAGGATCTCATCCACACTGCGGTCTTGGCCGAGCGCTCCGGTGTCTTTGAGTCGGTGTGGTTTGGCGACAGTTTAATTCATAAGCCAAGGCTTGAAGCAATTACCATGCTAGCGGCGGTGGCGACCCATACCAAAAGAGTTCGTTTGGGGACGATCTGTATGGCATCGTTCCCGGTGCGCCATCCGGTTTTGTTGGCGATTCAGTGGGCGTCGTTGGACCAACTCTCGCAAGGCCGTTCGCTGCTCGGTGTCTGTATCGGCGGCGGCCATGAAGGCGAGCTGCGCGCGTTTGGCATCAAAAAAGCAGAACGGGTCGGCCGCATGCGCGAGGGAATCGAGCTTTTGCGGCAGATCTGGAGCGATCAGAACACATCGTTTCACGGCAAGTATTTCACTCTCGAAGACTACAACATCGTGCCCAAGCCGGTGCAAAAACCGCCGCCGATCTGGATCGCGGTGAGTCCCGACCGTGAGCAAGTGGGTGACAAGATTGTCGACCAGGCGATGCGCCGGGTCGGACTGCTCGCCGATGGCTACATCACCATGGGTGTCACTGCTGAAGAATTGGGCAAGCGCCTGAGAATTATTGAGCAGACGGCGCAGGAGATCGGCAAAGATTTATCCAACTTTGAAGTCGCCATCCATGGCATGGTCAACATCAACGACGACAAAGAATCGGCCTACAGCCAGGCGAAGGACTATTTCAATCACTATTACGGCCCGACATATCCGCCGGAGAGCTTGATCAAAGTCTGGCTTGCCCATGGACCGCCGAAAGATTGCGCGGAGCTGATTCAACAATGGCTCGACATGGGCATCACCACGCCGGTGTTGCGCTTTACCTCGAACGACCAACCGGGGCAGGTGCAGCGATTTGTCGACGAAGTGTTGCCGCTGCTTAGGTTGAGTTGACTGGAGTGATGGAGTAGTGGAGTGATGGAGAAGTGGAGTGCTATTCTCTGACCCAACACTCCATCACTCCAATCTGGAATTTTATTTTGAGGTTTATCTATGTTTGATGATCTCAGAGGTTTCCTCGCGCACTTGGAAGACTTGGGCCAGTTGAAACTGGTCAAAGACGAGGTCAGCGTCAAGCACGAGATTGCCGCGGGAATGCGCAAGACCTCCGATATCGAAGGGCCGGCGCTATTGTTCGAGAACGTTAAGAATTATCCCGACTGGCGCGTGCTCGGCGGCTTGTTCGCGACGCGAAAGTTAGTCGCTCTCGGTCTCGGTGTGCCCCAGGACGAGATGCTCGAACGCTATATGACCCTGGAAGACAAACGCATCCCGCCGGAGATTGTCGCCACTGGACCCTGCAAGGAAATCAAATGGACCGGCGATCAAGTCGATCTCACCAAGCTGCCGATCGTCACTCATGCGAGCAAGGATTGCGGCCCTTACATCACCATCGGCATGCAAATCGGCAAGGACCCGGATACCGGCATCCGCAATCTGTCCATTCATCGCATGCTGGTACTAGGCAAGGATAGGCTATCGC
Source organism: uncultured delta proteobacterium (assembly GCA_963816145.1). Taxonomy (GTDB): domain Bacteria; phylum Desulfobacterota; class Binatia; order UBA9968; family UBA9968; genus DP-20. Next base: position 106,848 of record CAWFJP010000011.1, on the reverse strand, counting down.
TGTGGGCGCCGGCGGACCATCATCTGGGCCGGATGATTTTAAAGGCTGAGGAAAACGGCAAAGGCCTGCCGGTTGCCACCGCGGTCGGTGTGGAACCGTCGATCGTAGTCGCATCGCAGGCGCGGGTGCCCTACGGCATCGACGAATTTCACGTCGCCGGCGGACTGCGCGGCGGAGCGGTGAAGCTGGTGAAATGCGAAACCATCGACGTCGAAGTGCCGGCGATGGCCGAGGTCATCATCGAAGGCGTGACGATCCCCGGCGAGCGCGTGCCGGACGGGCCTTACGGCGAGTATCCGGGCTGCTATAGCGACGCCAAGCAGGCGCCGGTATTGAAAGTCACCGCCATCACCATGCGCAAAAACCCGATCTGGCAGACCGCGCTCACCGGCATGCCGGTGACTGAAAATCATACGCTAATAGAATACGGCAACGCCGCCGTAGTCTATCGTGAAGTGAAAAAAATCGTCCCCGAAGTCAAAGCGGTCAACATGACGCCGGGCGGCACGTTCCGCCATCACGTCGTGGTGTCGATCAAAAAGCGCGCGGAGAACGAGGGGCGCAATGTGATCTTGGCGCTGTTATCGATGGGCATCGGTTTGAAGCAAGTCATCATCGTCGACGACGACATCGATCCCTTCGATCCGATGCAGGTCGACTGGGCGATGGCGACGCGCTTTCAGGCGGACAAGGATTTAATCGTGATCCCGCGCATCGCCTGCTCGACTCTCGACCCGTCATGCCCCGAGTCGCGGGTGACCGCCGGCATGGGCATCGACGCCACCGCGCCGTTGAAGGATCACTGGCGCTTCGAGAAGGTCGAGATCCCCGGCGTCGATAAGGTGAAATATATTTAGGTCTCGGAAAGAGGATGTCTCCCGCGAAGGCGCAAAGACGCTAAGTTCGGAAAATAATATTTATTTTTCTTATCTTTGCGCCTTCGCGTCTTTGCGGGAGATAATCCGAAAATTATGAAGAACTTCGATTACCTCGAACCCAAGACGGTCGCTGAGGCCTGCGCGCTGCTCAAGCAGTATGGCGGTGAAGCGAAGGTGTTTGCCGGCGGGGCGCATCTGACAATTCTCATGAAGCAGGGGTTGTTGGAACCCAAAACGCTGGTCAACATCAAAAAGATTGCGGAGATCAAAGGTATTCGCTTCGATGCTGATGAAGGTTTGACTATCGGCGCGTTAGTGACACACCGTGAGTTGGAGACTTCGGCGCTCGTGCACGAGAAATTTCCGGTGCTCTGCGAAGCTGAAAGGGAAGTTGCCAACATTCGAGTACGCAATATGGGCACGGTCGGCGGCAATCTCGCTTCGGGCGAGCCGCTGACGGATCTGGCGCAAATATTTATCGCGTTGGATGGCAAGGTGAAGATTTCCGGTCCCAACGGGCAGCGGACGATCGCCGTCGAGGAACTATTCCTCGACTTTTACACAACCAGTTTGGCCGAAGATGAGATTCTTACCCAAGTCGTGTTGCCGACGCTGCCGCTGCGCTCGGGTATCGACTACATTCGTTTTTCCAGCAGCTCGGTGGTCGATAAACCGGCGGCTGGGGTTGCGGTGCGGGTAACTTTGCAGGCCAATGGCACGACAGACAGCGCTCGCATCGTCCTCGGCTGCGTCGGCGCGACGCCGGTGCGCGCGCGCAAGGCCGAAGCATTCATTGTCGGCACAAAGACGACCACCGATTTGGCGTTAGAAGCCGGCAGCATTGCAGCGCAGGAGTGCAATCCGACAAGCGACCTGCGCGGCTCGGAGCAGTACAAGCGTGCGATGGTCAAGACGCTAGTGAAGCGCGCCGCGGTGAAAGCGTACGAGCAGGCACAGCGGGTGGTCAAATAGGGTAAAAGTAAAAATGAAGAAGGCAAAAAGACTAACGGTGTTTTTGCTTGCATAATGCGAATCAAAATCGGAGAAATGGTCCGAAGCTCCGACGGTCTCTATTTTCAAAATTTGCTCCGGATATGGGTAGCGTCTTACTGTCGCTGGGAGGCGAAACGATGAACAGGAAACAATTGATCGCTAAAGAGATTGCCCAAGTACCAGAGCCGTTGCTCGAAGAGGTGCTGGACTTTGTGCGATTTCTAAAGAGCAAGTGCGCTGAGGAAAAGTTAGACACTAGCTTACTCAGCGAATCGTCGCTGAAAAAAGATTGGCTGAGTCCAGAGGAAGACAAAGCTTGGCAACATTTGTAAAGGGCGATGTCGTTGTCGTCCCGTTTCCGTTTTCGGATTTATCACAGGCCAAGAGGCGTCCCGCCTTGGTGGTGGCGGTTCTCGAAGGAGACGACCTCGTACTTTGCCAGATTACCAGTCAGGCTGTTAGAGACAAGTATGCGATAGCTCTCGTAGATAAGGACTTCGCCGTCGGGGGTCTAAGGCAAAAGAGCAATATCAGACCAAATCGTCTTTTTACCGCGGACCAGCGCATTGTCCTCTACAAAGCCGGTCAGCTTGCAACTGTGAAGCTGCGTGAGGTAATTCGAAAAATCGTGGACATCGTACAGCGCTGATCGCTAATCGAAAACGCCTCGCACGTTCAAATGTTGACCTGTCCTGAAGTGTGAAAGCTACAAGACCCTTTGCTTCTGCCTTATGAAGACAACAATTTCACTGATTATTAACGGTAACGAGCGTAGCGTCGAAGTCGAAGCACGCATGACGCTGCTGGACTTGGTGCGGGAGGAGTTCGGCCTGACTGGCGCCAAGCTGGGCTGTGACATTCAAGTGTGCGGCGCTTGCACGTTGTTGGTGGAAGGCAAGCCGGTGAGCGCTTGCTCGATGCTGGCCTTGGACGTGGACGGTTGTGCAATCGAGACCATCGAAGGATTGAGCTCTAAGGACAGGCTCCATCCGCTTCAGGAAGCGTTCATGGAGTTCGGCGCGTTGCAGTGCGGTTATTGCACGTCGGGATTCATTCTCACCGCAAAGGCGCTGCTCGACGAAACGCCGCATCCATCCGATGAGCAGATTCGCGATTACTTAGCCGGCAACTTCTGTCGCTGCGGTTGTTATCAGGAGATAGTGCAAGCGATTAAGAACGTTAGGGGTGAAGCGTAAGGGGTTAGGGGGTTCCAGAAAACCCCTAACCCCTCACCCTTTAGCCCTTACGGCAGTCAGTATACGAGACAATACCATGGAACTAGCAGACATCGGCAAAACCTTTCGCCGTTTGGATTATGAAACCAAAGTGACGGGGCGGGCGCAGTACTTGGCCGACATGACCGTGCCGGGCATGCTGCATGGGAAGATTCTTCGCAGTCCTTATCCGCATGCGCGGATCGTCCGTGTCGATGCTTCGAAGGCGGCGAAAGTTCCCGGCGTGATGGCGGTGCTGACCCGGGATGACATCTTGCACGATGAAGGCATCGAGCCGTTTTATGGGCCGGTGTTCAAAGACCAGACCATCGTCGCGACCGAAAAAGTGCGTCATGTCGGCGATCCGGTGGCGGCGGTGGCGGCATTGACGATCGACGTCGCCGAAGCGGCTGTGAAATTGATCGAAGTCGATTACGAAGAACTACCGGCGGTTCTCAACATCGGCGATGCGCTCAAGAGCGGCGCGATGTTGGTACATGATTCGGTCAAGCTGCCGGCTTCCGGTTTCGCCGATCTAGCCGAGATCAAACCGATCGAAGGGACCAACCTATGCACCCACTTCCGTCTCAATCGCGGTGACATCGATAAGGGCTTCGCCGGAGCGGATCAGGTTTTCGAAGACACCTTCACGCTGCCGGCGACGCAGCATAGTTTTCTCGAAACCCACGCCTGCATCGCTTCGGTGGAGCCCGGTGGACGGATCACGGTCTGGGCGACGACGCAGAATCCGTTCGTCGTGCGCACTCAGTTGGCCAATATCTTCAAAGTTCCGGTGGCAAAAGTTCGCGTGATCGTGCCTTACCTCGGCGGCGGCTACGGCGGCAAGGTCTACCCGAAGGTCGAGCCGATTACGGTTGCGTTGTCGCAGAAAGCCGGCCGGCCGGTGCGGCTGGTGCTTTCCCGTGAAGAAGTTTTTTACACGATCACCAAGCATGCGGCGGTGATCCGCATGAAAACCGGCGTCAAAAAGGACGGCACGCTGATCGCGCGCGAGTGCGAAATCCATCTCGATACCGGCGCCTATGCCGAGATCGGCCCGCGGGTGGCGAAAAAATCCGGCTACACGGCGGCGGGACCGTACAAGATTCCCAACCTAAAAATCGACTCCTACTCGGTCTATACCAATAAACCGCCGGCGGGGGCTTTCCGCGGCTTTGGTGTGTCACAGTCCGCCTGGGCCGTGGAGTCGCAGATGGACATCATCGCCGCGGCGCTCAAGATGGACCCGGTCGAGCTGCGCAAGCAGAACGGCTACAACGAGGGCGACAAGTTCGTTACCGAAGAGACGCTGCGCGCGGTCGGTTTGAAGGAGTGTATCGACGAGGTGGCGAAATCTATCGGGTGGGAGACGAAAACGTTTAAGGGTTCAAAGGTTCAAGAGCCTGCACTGAGCCCGTCGAAGGGTTCAACGCCGGACAATCTGCGGCGCGGTAAGGGTCTCGCTTGCATGATCAAGGCGACGATCACGCCGTCGATTTCCTGTGCAGTGGTGAAGTTGAACGAGGATGCGAGCCTATCTATCTATACCGGTACCGTGGAGATGGGGCAGGGATCGGAAACCGTGCTCGCGCAGATCGCCGGCAAGGAATTGGGCATTCCCATGCCGACCATTCAGGTTCTCGGCGTCGATACCGACGTGGTGCCGTACGATTTGACGACCTCGTCGAGCCGCTCGACTTTTCACATGGGCAAGGCGGTGCAGCTGGCGGCCCAAGATATCAAGCGCCAGCTCAAGCAGATTGTCGTCAAAGAATATGGCGTGCCGGGAGACAAGGTCAGCTTCGCCGACGGCAAGATTCGCTTGCCGGAAACCCAGCTCGACTACGCCGAGGCCATGTTCAAACGCTTCGGCATGCAAGGCGGGACTTTGGTCGGCGAAGGACAAGTAAAAACTTCCACCAAAGACGAGTTCGACGAGAAGATCACATCGGCCTTCTGGTTTCTCGCCGCCGGTGCCGCTGAAGTCGAGGTGGATGTCGACACCGGTAAATTCAAATTGTTGAAGTACGCCAGCGCCGTCGATGTCGGCAAGGCGCTCAACCCGCTGGGCTGCCGCCAGCAGCTCGCCGGCGCGGCGATCACCGGCATGGGTCAGGCGATGTTCGAAGAGATCGCCTATGACAATGGCCAATTGATTAATCCAAACTTAGTCGATTACGTCTTACCTTCGCTCGGCGATATGCCGCCGGTGATCGATTCGATCGCCGTCGAAGTGCCGGATCGTAACGGTCCGTTCGGCGCCAAAGGCATCGGCGAAAGCGCGTTGATCCCAGTCGCCCCCGCCATCGCCAACGCGATCTACGATGCCGTCGGTGTGCGCATTAGAGATCTGCCGATCAAAGCGGAAAAGATTTTTCTTGCGTTGGCAGACCGCAAATCGTAAGAATCTTTGGGCTTGCCGATAATTCGCGAAATTGGAGCAGATCATGAAGCGGTTGCGTCAAAGCAACTCCACGCTGGCTAGTCTCACGGTGTTGTTGCTAAGTATCGCGCTGCTGTCCTCCTGTCTCACCGGCTACCTGGAGGAAGACCTAAAGAAGCAACAGGAACAGATCAAGGAACAGAACGCGGAAATGGCCCGGCAACGGGCCGAACTCGAAGCCCTAAGACAGAGCAAGCAGACCTCCGATCAGTGTAGCCGCGCCTTCCGCGATTATTTCGACAAGGTGCAGCTGTCGACCAATCGCGACGAACAGATTTCTTTGTACCGTCAAGGATTGCAGCTCTGTCCAGACGATGATGTGGCGCATTACGAACTTGGCCGTGTTTTGGTCGATGCCGGGCGGCGCGGCGAGGCGGAACAGGAATTCGAAGCCGCGCTCAAGATTAATCCGGGATTTGACGAGGCGCGCCGTCAGTTGGACGCACTGCGGAGCACCCGGTAGCTTCCCTGGTTAAACTAGACAGTGGTTTCGTGCTTCACTGATCCTGGCAACTGACTTGCCCAAGCTTGTCACAGCGGTTGTCATCGACACCCCGAGCATCGATCACGGCGCGTCGAAGGACATCGCGACGCCGTAAATTCTCGCGGGTGCGAACCAGGGCGATTTTCGCGGACATCGCTCACTTGGATCGCTTGTCAGCGACGGCAGCCACGATCTATGCCATCCCGATGAAAATCAAAGGGGGCAGCGGCGCCCCGTTGCGAATCTTTGCGATCCTGCCTTAAATTTTGATTTCTCAATGATGGTTAGGACTGTTAAAATCTGTTGGTGGTGCTTTGGGACGATTTTGCTTTAATAGGTTAAACCCGATAGGGTTAGCGAGCTTTCGCAAGGGGGAAGGGTATGACCGGGCGCAATAGAAAAGTTGCAACTTGGCTGATTGCCTATGCATTGGCACACGCGGCTGTGCTAACCACCGTATCTCAAGCGGCCCAAATTCAGATGCAAGTTCAGGCGGTGCCGGGAGCGCAAGCCTCGCCATCGCCAACCGGAAAGTTGCTGACCCTGGAAGACGCCGTGCGCATTGGCTTGGAGAATCATCCGCGCATCAAGTCGGCCGACGAGCGGGTCTTATCGCAGCAAGCGATTCTCGGCCAACAGATGTCCGCTTACTATCCCACCGTCAGTTTAAACAACCAATACCGCGCCGCGTCTACAGGTTCCGCTGTTGCCGATAGCTCTGCGGCGAGCGAAACATTTATCAGCCAGGCCCTTTTCACTATGACGCTATATAATTTTGGCAAGCGCGAGGGCACCGTGCAGGCAGCACGTGAAACCTTAGGCGCGGTGCAGCAGGACTATGAGACCACGGTCCAAGACACCGCGCTGGCCATTAAGACGGCCTATTACACCTATCTCGCCGCTCAAGCCTTCGTCAACGTGGCCAATGGCACGGTGCGTAACCGTGACTTGCTGGTGCGTCAGGCCAAAGGGTTTTTCGAAGTGGGAACGCGGGCGAAGATTGACGTCGCGCGCGCGGAGGCGAATCTTTACAACGCTCAGGCCGGCCTGATCCAAGCGGAAAACGCCGTGAAAATCGCTTGGGTAACGCTGCGCAACGCCATGGGCTCGCCGCGGCTGCCGGAACAGCCGGTTGCCGAGGTTGGTCCGGAAGTGGAACTTTCGATGAACTTGGCCGAGGCGAGAAATATTGCCTACGAAACCCGCACCGAACTTAAAAGTTTCGAGGCGCAACGTCGCGCCTCGGATCAACTGATCGCCACGGCGCGCCGGGGCCATTTGCCGGATCTGAACTTCGATGCCAGTTACGGCCGACGCCATTCGAGCAACGAGATCCAACGATTCGGCAGCGGTGATTCGACGACCAACCGTCACCTGAACACCTTCCCTCTACAGCCGGCTTGGGCAGTGGGTTTAGTTCTTAACATCCCGATCTTCGACGGATTTCGCACCACCCAGCGGGTCGAAGAAACACTCCACAACTACTATAATGTCAAAGCCCAGGAAGAGGACCGTCGCCAGCTGATTGCTCTGGAGGTGGAGCAGAGTTACCTTAGAGTCGTGGAGACTCAGGAGCGAATCAAAGCCACCGAGTCGGCGGCAACTGCGGCGAAAGAGAATCTCGATCTCGCCCAAGGGCGGTACCAGGTCGGTGTTGGTTCGATTATCGAAGTGACCGATGCGGAGACCCTTTACACCGAAGCGCAGATCAATTATGTAAGCGCCATTTATCAATATAAGATAGCCGATGCACAGTTAGCCCGGGCCATGGGTGATACCCGGGTCGCCGTCTTGAAACAGAACTCGATCAAATAGGCCAAATGTCGGAAAGGGGTCACTCGAAAACCCTATGAAGCGTACTCTGTGGATCGTTGCATTCCTCGCAGTGGTCGGTGGCTTCGCCGGCTTTCAACAATATCAATCCTGGTCGCTCAATAAAAAACCTCAAGACAATGCGGCGGCAAAGCCCCAAGGCGGTGCGGAGAGTGGCGAACGGGGAGCTGCCGGCCGCAGCGGGGGACGTCGGGGCGGTGGCGAAGCGGTTCCGGTTGTGGTTGCCACGGCGGTCCAGAAATCCGTTCCAGTTCAGCTGCGCGCGGTCGGAAACGTCGAGCCGTTCAATACCGTATCCATCAAGAGTCAGGTTACCGGGGTGCTTCAGAAGGCCCATTTTAAGGAAGGGCAAGACGTCAAGCTCGGCCAGTTGCTGTTTACGATCGACCCGCGACCTTTGGAAGCCGCGCTGAAACAAGCCGAAGCAACCTTGGCGCGCGATAGTGCCCAGTACAAGAATAAGCGCGAGCAGTTGAAACGCTATGCTGAGCTGGTTGAGAAGCAGTACGTTTCTCGCGAGCAGTATGATCAGATCAAGGCAGACGCGGATGCCGCTGAGGCGGTTGTCGACGCCGACAAAGCCGTGGTCGAGAACGCTAAAGTTCAATTGAGTTACTGCTACATCTATTCGCCGGTGAATGGCCGCGTTGGCAGCCTGCTCATCAACGAAGGCAATCTGGTGCGGGTCAATGACGGCGCGCCGTTGGTGGTTATCAACCAGGTGACGCCGATCAATGTCACTTTTGCCGTACCCGAACAAAACTTACTCGATATCAAACGCCATATGGCGGGCCACAAGCTTGATGTTAATGCCAGTTTTCCGGCGGGCGAGGGCCGACCCGAACAGGGCATTCTAACCTTTGTCGATAACGCGGTGGACCGGACCACGGGAACCATCAAGCTCAAAGCTGAGTATACCAATAGTGACAGACGTTTGTGGCCTGGGCAATTTATCAACGTCACTTTAACCTTGGCGACTCAAGCGGACGCCGTCGTGATCCCGTCCGAAGCGATTCAGGTTGGTCCCGACGGCCAGCAGGTCTTCGTCGTAAAGGAAGACAAGCGCGTCGAACTCAGACCGGTTTCGGTGGGACAGAGCAACGAAGGCGAGTCGGTCATTACCAAGGGAGTTGCGGTTGGCGAGCAAGTCGTGCGCGAAGGCCAGTTCCTCCTGTCCCCCGGCTCGCGCGTCGATATCAAGGCGACGGCCAAAGTTGCCGACGACGGCAACGGCGAGGGGCGGCGGGGCGGCGGACGTGGCAAAGCGAAGTCTGACGGCGAGGATAAAACGACCGCCAATTCAGGCGGACAAGTGAAGGGCGAAGGGCGGCGCGAGCGCAAGGCCGCCGAAGGCGAAGTCAAAGAAGCTGTGAAATCGGCTGAGGACTCCAAGGGCGATGGCCAGCGCCGACGGCGTAGCGAAGGTAAGGCAAAGCCAGATGGGGAAGCGCGTGGCAAAGGTGAATCGCGAGGTGAGTCATGAATATTTCCGAGCTTTTCATCCGCCGGCCGGTTACGACCACGTTGGTGATGGTCGGTATCCTGATCTTCGGCATCATGGGATACAAATCCCTACCGGTGAGCGATCTGCCGACGGTCGATTTCCCGACGATCACGGTCAATGCCAATCTCGCGGGCGCCAGCGCCGAGACCATGGCATCGTCGGTGGCGACGCCGCTGGAAAAAAATTTTTCCACCATCGCCGGGCTCGACTCGATGAGTTCGACGAGCAGCTTGGGCCGCACCCAGATCACCCTGCAGTTTATTCTTAGCCGTAATATCGATGCAGCGGCGCAGGACGTCCAGTCGATGATCGCCCGCACGGCGCGCGACCTGCCGCCGAGCATGACGTCGCCGCCATCCTATCGTAAAGTCAATCCGGCGAACAATTCGATCATACTGTTCGCCCTCACCTCCGACACGCTGCCGCTGTCCGCCGTCGATGAGTATGCCCAGACGATTTTGGCGCAACGGATCTCGATGGTGAACGGCGTTGCCCAAGTCGATGTCTTCGGTTCACAGAAGTTTGCCATTCGCATACAGTTGGATCCGAATCAATTGGCGGTGCGCCAGATCGGCGTCGACGATGTCGTGGCGGCTGTGCAGCGCGGCAACGTCGATCTGCCGGTGGGTACTCTCAATGCTCCGACCCGCGCATATACGCTGGTCTCGGATGGCCAGCTCGTCAATGGCGCGGCGTTTCAGTCGTTGGTGGTGACTTATCGCAACGGCGCCCCTGTGCGCATTCAGGACATCGGCAAGGCGATCGACAGCGTCGAAAACACCCGGATCGCCAGCTGGTTCAAGGGCAAGAAAGCGGTGATCCTGGGAGTTCAGCGCCAACCGGGCGCGAACGTCGTGGAAGTAGTCGATGCGATCAAAGAAATCCTCCCCGGCCTACAAGCGCAAATTCCGCCGTCGATCAAACTTGAGTTTTTCTTTGACCGCACGCAATCGATTCGCGAATCCGTGCATGACGTTCAGTTGACGCTAATCGGCACCATTTTTCTCGTCATTCTGGTTATTTTTCTATTTCTACGCAATTTGTCAGCGACAATCATTCCGAGCTTGGCACTTCCCATGTCCATCGTCGGCACCTTTGCCGTGATGTATTTGCTCGACTACAGCCTGGACAATCTGTCGCTCATGGCGTTGACGCTGGCGGTGGGTTTTGTCGTCGATGACGCCATCGTCGTCCTGGAAAACATTGTGCGTCACATGGAACTTGGCGAGAAGCCATTCGATGCCGCGATCAGCGGCGCCAAAGAGATCGGCTTCACCATCGTCTCCATGACGATTTCACTGGTCGCCGCGTTCATCCCGGTGCTATTCATGAGCGGCATGCTCGGACGGCTCCTGCGCGAATTCGCCGTGACCATCTGCGTGTCGATTCTGGTTTCCGGCTTTATTTCGTTGACCCTGACGCCGATGCTCTGCAGCCGCTATCTCAAGCCACCGCATGAGCAAAAGCATGGCTGGCTATATCACTTCCTCGGGCGTTGTCTGGATGGAATGAACAAAGGTTACGAATTCACCCTTGCATGGGTCATGCGCCACCATGTCACGACGATGATCGCGTCATTGGTCGTGCTCTGGGCCACGGTTCATTTTTATGGATTGGTGCCTAAGGGGTTTATTCCGAGTGAGGATATCGGTCAGATATTAATTAACACCGAAGGGGCGCAAGGGGTTTCCTTCGAACAAATGGTAAACAATCAACAGCAGCTCGCCGCCATCGTTGCCAAGGACCCCAATGTCGAGTCGTTTTTTTCAAGTGTCGGCGTCGGCGGTGTAGGACTGACCGGCAATACCGGTCGTATTTTCATGAAACTCAAGCCGCGCGAACAGCGCAAGCTCAGCGCCGATGAATTGATTCGCGATTTGCGGCCGAAGCTGTCCCGGGTGCCGGGAATCCGGGTTTCGTTGCAAAACCCGCCGGTCATCCGCGTTGGCGGACGGCTGAGCCGGAGCTTGTACCAATTCACCTTGCAGAGCCCCGACGCGCCGGAATTGTATCGTACGGCGGCGATTCTCGAAGGTAGGTTAAGGGCGCTTGCCGATTTTCGCGATGTCGGCAGCGATTTGCAGCTAAAAAACCCGCAACTGCAAGTCGTCCTCGACCGTGACAAAGCCTCGACCATGGGCGTAACCGCACAGGGGATTTCCCAACGCGCGGTCGAAGAGGCGTTTCAAAACTCTTATGCCACCCGGCAGGTGTCGACGGTCAATACGCCGAACAATCAATACCAAGTCATCGTCGAGCTCGATCCGAAGTTTCAAAACGACCCTTCGGCCTTGTCGCAACTCTACATTCGCTCGACTACAGGGCAAAACTCGACAGCCCAACCGATGGTCCCCTTGGGCGCGCTGGCGAGTCTCAAGTATTCAGTTGGGCCGCTCTCGGTGAATCATTCGGGTCAATTGCCGTCGGTGACTATTTCCTTCAACTTGCGTGAAGGCGTGGCGCTGGGTGATGCGGTCGAGACGATCAATAAGCTCGCGCGTGAGACCTTGCCGGGATCGGTCAGTACCAGTTTCCAAGGTACCGCGCAGGAATTTCAGAAATCGATTGCCAGCTTATTGGCGCTGCTGGTCCTGGCGGTGTTTGTCGTCTATCTGGTGCTCGGCATTCTGTACGAAAGTTTCATTCATCCGGTGACGATTCTCTCCGGCTTGCCGTCAGCGGGATTGGGTGCGTTGATCGCGCTTTACTGGTTCGGCATGGACTTGAGCATCTATGCTTTCGTCGGTTTGATCATGCTCGTCGGTATCGTCAAGAAAAACGCCATCATGATGATCGACTTCGCTCTCGATGCCCAGCGCAACGAGGGGAAACCGCCGGCCCAGGCAATTTATGAGGGCGCTTTGGTGCGCTTTCGGCCGATCATGATGACCACCATGGCGGCGATCGTCGGCGCGGTTCCCATCGCGATCGGTTGGGGCGCCGGCGCCGAAGCGCGCCAACCGCTCGGTATCGCGGTCGTCGGCGGGTTGGTCATTTCTCAGGTTTTGACACTCTACATTACCCCGGTGGTTTACCTGTATATGGAAAAACTCTTGGCCTTTGTGACCGGGTTCCGGTCGCGCATGGGCGGCAAAGCCGCCGTGCCGGCCGTTGAGCATGCTGCTCTGACGCCGCATCTCGAGGTTGATAATCCGCATAAAGCTTCTTGAGCGCGTTGGGAGAAATCATAACAAATCTTTACAGGCCATCGTCTGGTAACAGGCGGTGGCCTTTTTTTTCGCGGCCGGGAGCGGAGCAACATCGTTATCGTTCAAATCCGATTACGGACCGATCCTGCATCATTCACTATCGAGCTTCCGGGCGCTGACCCATGAAACCCGCAAGTTCGCTGGTTTCCGTTATCTCAGGTGCCGCGGTGCTACTGGCTCTGGGCTTATTCGCGTTTGGCACTAGGCCCTGGCAGTGGTTCCTCGATAATGACGCAGTCATCGTCGCGATTGCTGAGGTGACCCGCGAGTCGCGGCCGATTGTTTTACGCGTCAGCGGCGAGCTGCGGCCGGCCGTTGAAGTCAATGTGGTACCGCGAGTTGCCGGTCGGTTGACCGAGGTGAGATTCAAAACCGGCGATACCGTAAACGCCGGCGCGGTCGTCGCATCGGTATATTCCGGCGAATTGACCGAGCGCGTGCGACTGGTTGAAGCCGAACTCAAGGTAACAAGAAAGCAACTCCAGGATAGTGAGCAGCAGGCGGCGGAAACGGACAAACAGTTTTCGCGTTACCAGGATCTCTATCGTCAGGATTTGATCGCCCGGCGCGATGTCGAACAGGCGGAGATCCAAGCCGCCACCAATCGAGCGCAGCTTGACTTGCTGCGCGCCCAGATCGCCCAACAGGAAGCGATGTTAACCCAGGTGCGCAAGCTGCAACAGTTTGGCCGTGTAGTCGCGCCGATTTCTGGCTTGGTAACCGGCGCCTTATCAGCAGGCACGCCGGTCAATGAGGCGCGTGCCATACTCACGATCGCGCAGATCGATAACCTCAAGTTGCTTGGTGAAGTGCCGGCGAGATATACAACGCTAGTTCGTGATGGCATGGCCGCGCAGGTTTCCGCCCGGCAAGGGTCGGTTGAAGTGCGTGCTGGAAAAGTCGTCCGCCTAGACGGTAACATCAAGAGCGACGGCGCGGCGATGCCAATTGAAATTCGCGTCGATAACCGCGATCGCACGCTGCAAATCGGTGCGACTGTCGATGCGACTCTAAGCTTGGAAAGGCAAGAGCAAGTTATTACGATTCCCCGCTCGGCGCTGCAATCTGCGGCCGACCAGCACTATGTCTATCGAGTTGTCGATGGCCGCGCTGTGCGGCGGCTTGTAGAACTCGATGACGCGAATAGCGATCCCATCGTGATCCGTGCTGGTTTGAAAGCCGGCGATCAGGTCGTTATCGATCGCATGGGCAAGATCAAAGAAGGGATGCGCGTCCATCCCGCGATGCACGCACAATCACCGTGAAATTATCCGGCGAGTTGGACTGAGCTAGTAAGGTCGCGCGGTTGTTGAAAAAGCGGAGCCTCCAGACCTACCGTCGCAGGCGGGACACTCCTCACCCAACTAAAGAGAGAGCTGATTTTAATCCGGATTCTCTGTGCCCAGGTTATTACCAGCTGAACGGATTGAGAATCTTGCTCGCCTTCTCAAGATCCTGCTGGATCTGGCCAAAGACGTTGGTGCTGCCCTCTTCTGTGGATCCTGGGTTTCTCGGCGCCGCTGGCTTCGGGCTTGGCGCGGCGGCCTGAGCTTGAATGGGCCCTTTCACCAAAGGTCGTGAAGCGATTTCCTGCTTGGGTTCGCTTGCCGGCGACGGAGCGTTGTTGGGTTCTTGTGTTGCCGTTGGCGGAACCGGCGCATCGCCGGGACTCAAAAACAGCGGCCCCTTTTCGACCGTCAGCTTAGGTTCTAACTCAACCGTCCGCGGTTGCGGTTTTGGCGCCGTGTCTCCTTTGGCCGGCACTGGAGGCGGGGCTTCAAATTTTGCCGGCTCGACCCCTTTAGCGCGCAACTTCTGATCGATGCTGCTTAGAACTTCGCTCGTTGGCGGGCTTGGTGTTTTCTCGCTCGCTGCAACGGCGGCCTTGACCGCTGAGATGTCGTTGAATGCGGCTGCGGCAGCCGGCGCCTGGGGCATTTGGCTCGGGTTTGTGCCGCTTTTTTGGAGGTTGGCGTCAATGGAGCCTAAAAGCACACGGGTATCTGTCGGCGGTGGTGCTGCCGGTTCCGGCTTTGGCAAATCCGCCGCCGGCGCTTTTAGCGTCGCCTGGCGCGACTGGGAGTCGATGCCCTTTTGATTCAATGACTGGTCGATTCCGGCAACAAGACCGCTGGTTTCGGTTTCACCGCCCTTAGCCGGTTTAGTAGTTTCTTTGCTACCGAAGGGCCAGAGCGACGATAAGATACCGCCGGAATCCTGTTTGGCTGCTTCGTTTTTCTTGGCGACCATGTCCAGGGCACTCTCCTCCGGCTTTGGCGCGCTAGGAGTCGAGGACGAGAACGGGTTTATCTTCTCGGTAAAGCGCTTGAAAAATCCTTTTTCCGCACCTGGTTCCTCGTAGACTACCTCCTTCTTGGCTACCAGATTTAAATCCTTGAGTTTGGCCAGCGCCGGATCTTCCTTTACTTCCGGCGCGGGGGCGCCTCCAGGGCGGCGATCGCGCATTAACAGGAGATCCAGCGGATCGCGTTTTTCTTTCTCCACCAGGGCCATTTGTATTCGCGCGTCGGCGGCGTACTTACTCTGCGGATAGCGCTGAATCAGTGCTTCGTATGCGAGCGTCGCGCGCAGGCTATTTTTCTCCAGGCGGTAGCTTTCGCCCAAAAAGAACAGACTTTTTACCGCTGTCGGTGTGTCTCTGTACTTGCGTACGATTTCCTCGAAACGGTCGCGCGCGGCGGCATATTTTTGCTGTTGGAAATAAAATTGCGCGGCGATGAACTCATGTTCCGCGAGGTATTCGACGGCTTGCGCGAGTTTTTCTTTGGCGATGGCGGCTTGCGGCGACTTCGGATAGTTGGTGATCACCGCCTCAAAATAACCCTTGGCGAGTTCGGTGTTTTTCTGATCACGGTCGACGCCGGTAAACTGGTCGAAATAGGCTTGCCCGAGGCGCAAAGTCACGAAGGCGTTATGCTCGCTGGTCGGATGGAGGGACTGGAACTCTTTAAACAGGTTGACCGCCTCGGGATACTGCTCATTCAAATAGAACGCATCTGCAGCTTTCAATTCAGCCTCGGGCACCAGCGGGCTGAAGGGATAATCGGTCTTGATTTTCGTGAAGCTATCGATGGCGCGGACATACTTCTTGTCATTGAAATTGCGCACGCCTTCTTCGAAAAGCGCCTCGGCCGTTGGATCGGCATTCGCAGCCGAACCGGACCATGGCATCGACGGCAAAGAAACCGACGAGCAACCGGATGCCAGTAAGTAGGTCGACATGAGAATTATAGCGGTTTTCTTCCACATAGAATCAAGCCCCCTTTTCTGACCGGTTTCAGTTTACCATACATTGACGAGCGCGTGAGTCAAGGATTTGGCGCAGTGTCGCAAACCTTAAGCGGTCTCCCTAACGCCTCGAGTTTTCTCGACGTACGGCAATCATCTCTATGAGTTCACGATTCGACATTGTACCGATGCAGTCGGTGTCGCTAATTTTTTGGTAGCACACGCAAGTCAACCTCTGCTTGATTGGAGCGCAAGACGAAAGGCCAAACCGGTGGGAAGACGAGGTAGGCGGTGGTCTCGAGGAACGAATAAATCAAATCGCCGGGAGGTCCCTTATCGTCGTGGATGGTGACTTTATAATCGCCGGGCGTAAGCTCGGGAATCTTGAAATATAAAATCTTATCTTCGATCCAAATGAGCTCTTCGCCGGGAACATCTTTACGATTGGCATCGGTGGCCTGAAGCCTGAGCTGCGGCCAATCCATCATGACGCTGCCAATCTCCACGCGCGGCCAACCGACGAGGTACTCCATCGACAGACCGACTGTGTCGCCAGGCATCCCCCGCAGCGGGTTCATCTCGACGACCCGTGGTGCGCAGGAAGCCAGCGCCAAGTACCCGGCGATGGCGAGCCATTTGGTTACTACGTAGATACTTCGCTTCTTTGCCTTCATAAATCGCAAAAAATGAATCAGGCTTCAGCTCCTAAGTCGCATAAATTACGCAATAAACCAAGGCCGGCTCGGTGCCCCCCAACTCGTCCAAATTGAGGCTAAAGGCCAAGCCGGTGGCGCTTTTTCTCGCCTAAATAGCTGCAAAATCCCCCCGAACGCCGCAGACGTCATACTAAGGTACTACCGATTTGATGGTCTCATAGGATTTCTAGCCTAAAATCATCCGAACGTCCTATTGTCGGAATAGGGAAAATTCGAGTACAACCATTCGGAACAGTCGAATTTGCCCATTAATTTGCAGGCAATTTCCACTGTTTAATGAAAAAAATATTTATTTTCAGGGAGGCAAAAGGAGGCAATGATGAGAAAGAAAATGTGGTTAGCCAGCATGCTAGCTGCTTTCCTTTTAACTGCGGGGACGGTTCAAGCCCAGAGCGTCAGTGAGAAGATCAGTGTGCTCGAGCAAGAACTCCAGCAGCTAAAAGAACAGCAGATCGAGCTGAAGAAGGAGGCGACGGCGGCGGCAGCAGCGATGCCCTCGTTTTCGTATCGTCCCGGCAACGGTGTGAATATCGAAGCAGCGGACAAGGCGTGGGGGCTGCGGTTCACTGCTGAAACCCACTTCCGCTACAATTTTGAGAACGGGCGCGACCAAACCGGTCGGACCAACGGCCAGCTCATGGGCCGGCGTTTCCGCCCTGGGATTTTTTACTGCATCAATAACTGCTTGTGGGAAATCGAGGCGACTCTCGACCTCGACGGTTGGGGCACGGGTAACGGCAAGAACAACCAAGCCACCGGCGTAGGTTCCATGTTGCAGCGTGGCGCGGTCAATTTCCATGGCGAGAACATCAGCCCATGGTTGCCGACCGTGCAGTTCGGTATGGATATCTCAACTGCCTCAGGCAGCAGCTTGTCGCGTCAGGGCTCGGGTAGCCACCGGCGCACAGATGGAGTATGACTTGCTCAGCCGCAACAACGGTTTCAACACCGGTCGCGCGGGCAGCGGTTTCGTGCTCAACTGGGATGACAAAGATCTAAGCGGCATTTTCATCCCCGGCCGCATCGGCAGGCTGCAATTCAGCATGTCGACAATCGCCGAAGGCGACGACGGCACGCAGACCACGTCGGACCGTCAGTCGTTCAACGTGTACGGCAATATCCAGCCGTTCTCGCAAGTCAAGAACAAATGGATCAGCGGCTTGACCTTTGAGACTGGCGCCTGGTTCTGTAACAACGACAACCGATCTGACTCCGCCGTCTGCCTCGACCGCTTCCGGATTCAGGATCATGGCGACGGCGGCCGGACGACCTTGTTTGACACCGGGGCGGGCAGCGTGGGTAAAGGAACCGCTATCGCGATTGGACCAGGCTTGGTGTGGAACGTGGGGCCCTATACCCTGCGCGCCATGACTCAGTTTTTGCAGGCCAGTGACGATGGCGGCACGGTTGGTAAGAAGCGCGCCCATGACTGGTTGATCGGTCACGACCTGTTTCTGTGGAGCCCGAAGGGCTGGCTGACTGGGTCGGCAACCCAAACCGGCTCAGTCCTAGTCGGCACGCACTTTGAGCGGACCGACATATCAAGTAGTTGTAATGATTTCGGTGCTCTTGCTTGCGGTGGCCCTACTACGCTGCTGGGCCAATTCCACCGTAACCGCATATTGCTCCGTGAGTGGGATATATGGTATTTCATCGCCCCGCGCATGAGCATAGGCGCGAACTTCTTGTGGTATGACGCCTCGAACTTGGGTAACCGCACCAACCAAGCTGGATATCAACTTGGGGTTTGTGACAAAGTAGGAAATCTTGGCGCGACCGATTGCCGGCGTGGCGTAGGCGGCGATTGGGTAACGGTGGCTCTGAACTGGCGTTACACATTCTAAGCTAAACTTAGAATCTTAACCAAAAAGGGGGAAATCCTAACGGGCTTCCCCCTTTTTATTTGTCCCTGACATTGATTTTCTGCAACAAGACCAGTGAAGCGAGCGATAGTAAGTACACATTTTGTTGCGGTGCCGAAGTTATCCGGTACAATTATTCCGAGCACGAGAATCGGCGGCGTTGCAGTAGTCTTTTCTTATTGGTAATAATTGACGAACGAACGATTCTGCAGCTGAGTGATGACGATGAAATGCTTGCGATCCGGATACCTTGATTAAGAGGACGATGAAATCAATGCAACGGTTGAACCGTCAATCTGTGGTTTGTGTTCTGTCGTTGGTGTTTATGAGTTTCGCCTGTAACCATGCGGTTCCGCGCTTGGGTGTCGGCGGGCGCTACGAAGAGGGCAAGGAGCAGTTTCTCCGCGGCCGGAGCGGAGATATGGAGTTAGCGATCACCGCTTTAGAAACGGTGGTCTCTCAGGATCCCACGTATAAAGATAGTCTCACGTATCTGGGCCGCGCCTATTACCGCACCAATAAGTTCCAACCGGCCCATGCCATTCTTCAGCGCGCCCTGGTTGTCAATAAAGAAGATGAGATGGCCTGGATCGCCTTCGGCCTTACGCAGTTGCGTTTAGGCCAGCTTGACGCTGGCATTGAAAGCCTAAAAGGCGGGCTCACCCTGGCCAGCAAAGTGATGGTTGACGGTTATCAGAATTTTATTTATTTCGACACCCGTGGGCTCATCCATGCGCAAATCAGGCGCTCGGCCTTTTTGATAACTAAGGGAATTGAAGAAAAAGATAATATCATCTCGGCAACCGATCGCTTGATGTTGCTAGTCGACGACGAAGTAAATCATCAGCGAAACACCAGAATCCAAAATACCCGACCGCTGTACGGCGGGTAACTGAACCTAAATTCCAAAGTTAGCCTTGGTTTCGGGCAGAGACCGATCACTCGCGTATTGCGATCTCGAGATATTATCTCTGAGCAACAACAAACCAGCGGTGCGTTGCCTGGTCTCTGCGAAGGCAACCTGCCGCTGTCCTAACCAGGCGTACTTACAGTTCGGCGCCTACCCGCTTTCTCAATTCAATGATTGCAGCTCTCTTCAGGCGTGATACTTCTTGGCCGCCGAAAACAGATCACGGGTGGCTATCGCCACCGCCGTCGTTTTCGCGGCTGCGATCGCGTATCTCGTCGTAGCGGGCCCGGTCGATCTCCTCGTCGATCTCCTTGCCGAGCCATTCACCATCGGCAATGAGTCTTGGCCAAACAATCTCCTTGCTGCGGATCATCGCCAGGTTACTTTCAATCGCCGAGCGAATTTGCCGCGTCGGGTCCCAATATTGGCCGAAGGAGAAGCGAAACGCCTGGGTCACATACTCCAAGAAGTCATGAATGGCTTTCATGCTGCTTTCGATCTCAGTCAAACCGCCTTGCCGGTCATCCGAGCGGGCGAGCGTTAAGCCAAGGTAGAGCCGTGCCGACGTGTCATTCTGGTTCAGAGCAATCGCACGCTCCAGGGTTTTCTGTGCTTGCGGCAGTTGGCCGAGGGTATATTGAGTGCGGCCGAGAAAACCCAACACCCCCTCGTGATATGCCGTGCCGTAAATATAGCTAGGGTCTTTTTCGGCGACGCCTTGAAAATAGGATAGTGCGACTTCGGTTTTGCCGGTCAGGAGCGCGTTGCGGCCAGCTTGGAAATCGCTGCCAACCTGCAGGCTCGCGCAGCCACTAACCGAGATTGTTAAAAACAATCCTAATAATGCGGCGTGAACTTTCATGGCATCCTCCTTGAGACGAATAAGGATAGGCTAGGTCATACAATAGCAATACAACCCCACCGACAGCAACCCCCGTTTGCGATCCCCGTTTGCGATCTTGACAGTTCCCAAGCCGTCAAAGTTTCTCTGCTGTGTCGGTTTGAAATTCGGATGCTCGAAGAAGATAACTACGCAAGTAGTGTCAGCCAGACTCTCAAAGCAATTGTGGTCACCAAAGTGGCGTAGATTCGCCGAAGTGTCGCGCGGGAGAGCTGTCGATGAACTCGTTCGCCGCCGATCGCACCCAGCGCCGCACCCACCACGACGACGAAGGTTAGCAGGAAGGGTATCTGATCGATCAACAGCTTGCCAAGAAAGGCGGCGGAAGAGTTGATCATGGCGATGATCGGACTGCTGCCGCTTGCGATGTGTGTCGGAACTTCAGAATGGAGATCGGTAAGGGGAGACATATGAAATTGCCCACCCGAGCAGCATTCAGACCAGGTGCGCGACGACCGAAACGGCCATGGAAATCCCGGCCGCGATCAGTCCAAAACCGATATACTTGATAAGTCTCTTTTCCGAAATCACCCGCGCCCGATAATTGCCAAACAGGGCGCCGAGTGTAAACGACACGACCAGCAGGAGGCCGATTTGCCACTGAATATGGCCAAGCAGGTAGTGCGAAGTCGATCCTACCGCGCTGGTGATCACAATCATGAACAACGCTGTCGGTGCGGCAATGCGCGCTGGAATACCGAAGCCGAGCACCATTAGCGGCCCTTTGATGAACCCGCCGCCAATGCCGAACAAACCGGCGATCAACCCCGAGATAAGGCCAAAGAGCGTCACCGTCAAGCCGCTCATCCGGTAGGTTCCGGCCGCGGTCTTGCGCTGGAACCGCGGCGGCAGCTCATTCATTTTCCTGAAAAAACCGAGCGGCGCTGGGGCGGCGTCCGGCTGTTCCCGAAGCATGGTCGCGCCGACAATAATAATCATGACGCTAAAGAGTACTTCAAGTTGTTCCGTCGGCAGCAGGTTGGTGAGCCGGGCGCCGATGACGGTGCCGATGACGGTAGGAATTTCCAGCATGATGCCGACGGTGAAATCGATCAAGCCGCGCCGCGTATTATGGACTGTCGACAACAAAGCTGAGGGAAACAGCGCCATGATGACGCAGCCGATCGCCAACTGAATCGGCAATTGAAAAACCAACGTCAGAATCGGCACCATGAAAACTCCACCGCCAAAACCAACCAGGGTGCCGAAAGCGCTAACCGCAAAGCCGATGGCAAATATGGCGAAGTATTCAATCATAGGGAACTCACTGGTCTGACGGCGAACGCGATTTTCTGAACGCGACGGAGTCGGTGGTTCGGGCGGTGACGGTTACGCTATAGGCGCAGGTTCAAATCGGCAATGATCGTGATCAAATAACCCAAGCTCACGTAGGCGTTGAAATCAAAGAAGGCGCGATTGATTTTGCCTAAGTCGTGCGGTCGCACGATGCGGTGTTCCCAGAACAAAATGATTGAAACGCAGGCGCAACCAGCCCAGTAGATGACGCCTAGCTCTGCCGTTAGCCCGACCAATCCGAAAAACACTACAGTGCAAAAATGAAACACACTCGACAAGCGCAGCGCGCCGCTGACACCGAAGCGAACCGGTATCGACTGGAGGCCTATCTTGTCGTCAAACTCGCGGTCTTGCAGCGAATAGATAATATCGAAGCCGGCAAGCCAAAATACCACTGCCAGTCCTAGATAGACGGGCACCTGGAGTTCGGCGACCTCAAAGGGCGGTTGGGCGACCGCCAGCCATGCGCCAACCGGCGCGACGGCTAAGGCGAGGCCAAGAAACAGATGGGAGGCCCAGGTAAATCTTTTGGTGAGCGAGTAGAAAAACACAATTGCCAGGGCAACCGGCGATAAGACAAAACAAAGCCAGTTGAGCTCATAGGCGGCCAGAATGAAGACCGCCGAAGCCAAGGCTGTCAGCACGATGGCTTCGCCGACCTTCACTTTTCTTTGGGGCAATTCCCAGTTCTTCGTGCGTGGATTCAACGAGTCGAATTTTCGATCAGCGAGCCGGTTGAAGCCCATCGCCGCTGTGCGCGCGCCAACCATGGCAACCAGTACCCACAGCAGGCCGCGTGGCGTCACCGGATGTCGCGGCCACGCCAGAGCGATCGATGCCAGGGCGAAGGGAAGCGCGAACACGGTATGGGAGAAGCGCACCAAACTGCCGTATGAGCTAATTTTGGATTTTAGATTTTGGATTTTGGATGGTCGGAACGCCGCGTCGGTCATATGCCTAATTTGTCCCATATCGAATCGATGTAGTTTTTCGTTTTCTCGTCCATGATGATGGCGCCGGGCCACTCCCGCTCGAACCCCTCGCTGCGCCATTTGCGCGTCGCATCGATGCCGAGCTTGGAGCCGTAGCCGAGCATCGGCGCGGCATGGTCGAGAACATCGACCGGTCCGTCGGAGAAGATAACGTCGCGTTTGGGCTCGATGTGATTGCCGACCACCCAGGTGACTTCGGCTAGATCATGCACATTGACATCGTGGTCGACGACGATGAGCGTCTTGGTGAACATCATCTGGCCCAAGCCCCATAGGGCGTGCATGACTTTGCGCGCGTGGGCCGGATATTCTTTCTTGATCGAGATAATCGCCAAGTTATGAAACACCCCATGCACGGGTAGATTCATGTCGACGATCTCGGGCAGGGTGACGCGCAAGAGCGGTAAAAATAGTCGTTCGGTGGCTTTGCCGAGGTAGGCGTCCTCCATCGGCGGCCGGCCGACAATGGTGGTCGGATAGATCGGGTTTTTCCTATGGGTGATGCAGGTGACGTGAAACACCGGATAGTCGTCCGCCAGCGAATAAAAGCCGGTGTGGTCGCCAAAGGGACCTTCGCGCCGAAGCGGCTCTGCAGGGTCGACGTAGCCCTCGATGACGATGTCCGAGTTGGCGGGGACTTCAACATCGACGGTTACGCCTTTGACGAGATCGAGCCCTTTTTTACGCAAGAAGCCGGTGAAGAGGATTTCATCGATCTGCGGTGGCAGCGGTGCTGTGGCGGCGTAGATCATCGCCGGATCGCCGCCGAGGCAAACGGCCAATTCTAATTTGCCCTTGTTCTCTTTCTGTTGCTGAAAGTGGCGGGCGCCGACTTTGTGCAGATGCCAATGCATGCCGGTAGTTCGCCGATCGAAGACCTGCATGCGATAGAGGCCGACGTTTCTCGTGCCCTTGCCGGGATCTTTGGAAAAGACCATTGGCAACGTAATAAACGGCCCAGCATCGCCCGGCCAGCAGGTTAGCACCGGCAGCAAGTTCAGGTCGGGATCCCGAATCACGACATCCTGGCACGCCGCTTCTTTGACGATCCTGGGCGGAATGCCGGCCAGCTTCACCAGCTCGCCGAGCAGCCCCAGCTTGTCTTTGAAATTTTTAGGCGGGCGCGTCTGGATTAGCTTAGAGATCGCCGCGGCGATCTCCTCGATGTCATTTACACCTAAGGCCAACGCCATCCGCTTGGTCGAACCGAAGGCGTTGATCAGCAGCGGAATGGTTTTGCCGACGACGTTTTCAAAGAGCAACGCCGGCCCGGCGGCTTTCATGACGCGGTCGGCGATCTCGGTGATTTCGAGCTCGGCATTGACCGGGTGAGAGATCCGCTTCAACTCGCCGGCGCGCTCCAAAATCTGCACGAACTCTGCTAGGTTATCGTAGGCCATAAGATTTAGTTCTCGAACGTAAATGAAAAGTCCCAAGCCTGCAACCGGCGCCCCGTCAAGACGGCCGAAGGAATCGGCAGGAGTGCGCCGATTCCCGGAATGGCTTGTGCCGCTCTGCGTTGCGATTGCAACTTTCGGCGTGTTTTTCCCTGCTTTGGTGAACGATTTTGTCAATTGGGACGACGACAAAATTCTCTACGATAACCCCTATTATCGCGGCTTGGGGTGGGATCAGCTGAAATGGATGTTTTCAACCTTTCTCATGGGGCACTACCAGCCGTTGACTTGGGTGAGTTTCGCGCTCGATTACCAGCTCTGGGGCATGACCCCTTTCGGCTATCATTTGACGAGTTTGCTGCTGCACACGGCCAACGCCTTACTCTTTTACTGGGTCAGCCGGCGCCTGCTGCGCGCGGCGATCGGGCCATTGAGCAAGGAAGAAAATTGGCGCCTCGAATTGAGTGCGGGGTTAGCGGCGCTGCTGTTCGCGATTCATCCGTTGCGCGTCGAGTCGGTAGCGTGGGCGACCGAGCGCCGCGATGTGCTCTCCGGATTATTCTACTTCCTAACCCTAGATTTTTATTTGCGTGCCGCAGAAAATTCACAGCCAAGCAGCCAACGGCGATGGCTTGGCGCTGCCATCGCCGCTTATCTGCTATCGCTTATGTCCAAAGCCATGGCGATCACGTTGCCGGCGGTGTTGCTCCTGCTCGATATTTATCCGCTGAAACGTTTGGCTGGAAACCCAGCCCTCTGGTTCAAGCGCGAGTCGCGCGCCGTGCTCTACGAGAAATTGCCGTTTGTTATTTTAGCCGTCGGCTTCGCAATTGTCGCTTTAATCGCGCAACAGGTTACCGGGGCACTCAAGCCGCTGGAGCAGTTTGACGTACTCTCTCGTCTCCTCCAGGCGGGTTTCGCCTATGTATTTTATCTCTGGAAGACGATTTGGCCCTTCGGTCTCGCGCCGATTTATGAATTGCCGATCGAGACCGGATTGTGGTTTTGGGTTTTTGTCCTTTCGACGGGCGCGACGTTTGGGTTAACGCTCGCGTTCTATACTTTGATGCGACGTTGGCCTATGGTCTTCGCTTGTTGGGTCTATTATATCGTCGTCTTGGCGCCGGTGACCGGCGTGGCGCAGAGCGGCCCGCAACTGGTGGCGGACCGCTACAGCTACCTTGCCTGCTTGGGTTGGCCGCTACTACTGGCGGGGGGATTTTTCCGCTGGGGGCCGGGGCGAGAGGCCGGCTCGATCGGGCAACGGCAATTCGTCGCGGCCGCAGCTTCCCTGGTCGTAGTCAGTCTGGGATTCTTTACTTGGCAACAGACGGAGGTTTGGCGCTCGCCGATTTCTCTTTGGCAACATGGGACCAAGGCCGAGCCGTTGTCGAGTATTGCGCACTATAACCTCGGCCGCGCCTTCGAGAGGGAAAATAACCTGACGGAAGCCATTGACAGTTATCGCCGCGCGGTCGCCGTGAATTCCGGCTACTCCAAAGCACATTTCAATTTGGCACGGCTGTTGGCGCTCAAAGGTCTTGAAGCGGAAGCGATGGCGCACTATCGCCGGGTAATCGAAATTCGCCCGGATCACGCCGACGCTCATAATGATTTGGGTTTGTTGCTTGACTTGAAAGGTGAGGATGCTGCGGCACTCGCCGAGTTTCGCAAAGCAATCGAGCTCGAACCCGATCATTATAAGGCGTTGTTCAACCTGGCGGAGCTGCTGGCTAAACAAGGCGATCTGCCGGGGGCCACGACGCACTATGAGCAGGCTGCGCGCATCAATCCAAACGAACCGGCGATCCAGATTCGTCTGGGAATTGTCCTGGCGCGGCAAGGTCAGTTGGAGTTGGCGACCCGTCATTTCCGCCGCGCGGTAGAATTGAAACCCGCGGATGCCGATGCCCGGGTTCTGCTCGCGAGGTCGTTGGCGGCGCAAGGAAAGCACGATGAAGCCGAACGGCATAACCAAGATGCGCTGCGCCTAATGAAAGCCAATGGCAAACCTGCGGATAGTTCTTCGATCAGTCCGAAGTAGCCCACTATTCAATGAAACGTCTCAGCCGCACACCAAACCTGCGTTCTGGTCATTCCACACCGACAGCCAAGGTCGCAGCCAACTGTCGTTGGGACCAATGGGTTGTGGGTTTGGTGCTTGTGTTGGCAACATTTGCGGTGTTTTTCTCGGCACTGTCCAATCAATTCGTCAACTGGGATGACGATCTCATGTTGGTCGATAATCCCTACTACCGAGGTTTGGGATGGGTCCAGTTACGATGGATGTTTTCGACATTTCACGCCGGCCATTATCAGCCCCTCAGTTGGATCACCTTGGGCTTGGATTATTTGCTCTGGGGTCTCGATCCCTTTGGCTATCATCTAACCAACTTGATCTTGCATGCCGCCAACACGGTGATTTTTTATCTTGTGTGTCGGCGGCTCTTCACCAGGATTTTTGTCACTGCCCGTGAGGCGGCGCGCTGGGCACTCGATTCTAGCGCTGCCCTCGCGGCGCTTTTTTTTGCGCTTCATCCGTTGCGCGTTGAGTCGGTGGTTTGGGCGACCGAGCGCCGCGATGTTCTTTCCGGCGGCTTTTTTCTCTTGGCGATTTTTTCCTATCTGCGTGCTCATGAATCGGCAGCGCCAAGCTTAAAATCGCGCTACCGCTGGCTTGCCCTCGCCTTTGGCGCTCAACTGTTGTCTTTGATGGCCAAGGCGACAGCGATCACACTGCCGTTAGTTTTGATCATACTGGACATCTACCCGTTGCAGCGGTTGCGCGGGACGGTGCGCAGCTGGTTCGATACAGATTCACGGCGCATGTTGGGTGAAAAGTTGCCGTTTTTGCTGCTCTCCGTGATCTTCGGCTTGGCGGCGTTATGGGCACAACATGCGACCGGCGCGCTGCGCCCGGTGCAGCAGTATTTTTTCTCCTATCGCGTCGGCCAAGCGTTTTATGGAATCTGTTTCTATCTTTGGAAAACACTGTTGCCGATCGGTCTGTCGCCCTTATATGAACTTCCCTATGACTTCGAGGCCTGGACCGGTGTTTTCATCCTGTGTGCCATTATCACTGTCCTGGCAAGTTTGCTGGCTTTCTTCCTGCACCGGCGCTGGCCATGGCTTGCCGCATGCTGGGCGTACTATGTAATCGTCCTCGCACCGGTGTTGGGGGTGGCGCAAAGCGGCGCGCAACTGGTCGCTGATCGGTACAGTTATCTGTCTTGTTTAAGTTGGGCCGCGCTATTGGGCGGAATGGGTTTCTACTGGCTGCAAAGCGCCAAGTCGGCGCGGATCGCGACCGTCGCGGTAGTGATTTTCATGACCGGCGCTAGCCTAGGACTGCTAACCCAAGGGCAAGTGGCTGTTTGGCACGATACCGAGTCGTTGTGGAAGCATACCTTGCAAGTCACGCCCAATACCGCCATCGCCAATTACAACCTTGGCAAATATTACGAGACTAATGGCAACTTCCAAAGCAGCGAGGAACTTTACCGCCGCGCGGTTGCCATCAATCCAACTCATACCGAAGCGCACTACAATCTGGCCCGGCTCCTGGGCCAGCAAGGTAAAGTGGATGACGCGATAGCACACTACCAAGAAGCTTTGAAATACAAGCCCAACGACGTCGAGACTCTCAATAATTTTGGCCAGCTGTTGGCGCTGCAAGGAAATTTCACCGCTGCATTGGCTGCTTACCAAAAAGCGCTGGCGCTTGATCCGAAGTTCGCCAAGGCTTATTTCAATCTAGGCAGGCTCTTTGTGCGCAGCGGAGAATTCGCCAAAGCGATCTCGAGTTTTCAACAGGCGCTCAAGCTTTCACCGGACACCGCCGAGGTCCATGCTGGCTTGGGTGACGCCTATGCTCGTTCGGGAAACCTCGATCAGGCGATTGTTCATCTGGAGGCGGCGGTGAAACTCAAGCCGCAACTGGCGGGTGTTCAGATGGCGCTGGCGCGGCTGCTTGAGGCACGGGGGAGCAAAACCGAGACTGCGAAGCGTTATCCGGCAAAAGCCCAACTCCCAAGAGCGGTTAGCCCCGATACGCCGACGAAATAAAGCATTTGTTCAGTTGGAAGCCGATGAAGGCCAGTTATCGATTGTGCCGTTGGCACGTCAATGATGACGTTGGTGAGAGTGTTACGCTTAAAGAGATTTGACGGTTGAGTGCTAGACAAGAGATTTATTATCGTCCATGGCGCGAAAAGGCCGAACTAAAGCTCCGACGAGGTCCCCAATCCCCGCTGTAAGGGAGATCAAGGCGGAAACAAAATCATCGCATTCGCCGCCATCGAAGCTGCTGTCGATCGCGAGCATGGTTCTGTTCATTGGCCTATTCAGTTTAGTTTCGATCGGCGCCATCCTGCATCAATCGCCCACAGTTGACGAGCCGGTTCATTTGCTGTCGGGGTACGCTTCCTTGAAGTGGAGCGACTACCGGGCCAATCCCGAGCATCCACCGTTGGCTAAACTCTGGGCGGCGCTGCCGCTGTTGGCGATGGATATCAAAGATCCACGCCCAGCTGCGATCGCATGGGAGATTATTCCGCACACTCCGCCGCATACCACGCACACGGGCTCGGTGGCGGCAAAACTATTTTTTGTCGACAACGATGGCGAAACCCTTTTCTTCTGGGCCAAGCTGCAGTTTCTCCTGCTTGCGCTGTTACTCGGTGGTTTTATCTACCGTTGGAGTAAAGAACTGTTCGGCTTCGAAGCCGCATTGGCATCGCTGTTTCTTTATGGCTTGGACCCGAACATCTTGGCCCATAGCCAGATCGTTCATACGGATATCGCCTTCACTGGGTTATTTTTTATCGGCAGCTATTTTTTTTGGCGCGCGTTGGAGAAACTCACATGGTCGAGTCTCGCGCTTACGGCGTGCTTCTTCGGTTTGGCGGCAGCCACGAAATACGCCTATCTTGCCATGCTGGCAGTCTGGGGCGCACTGGCCCTTGTCCGTACGCTCTCTGCTCGGCCACTGGAATGCGCCTTGGGCAAGCCTCGCTTCGTGGTTGGCCGGCGGCAGAAAGCCGTGCTCTTGTGCGGCATCTTTTTTTGCTCACTCATCGCCGCTTATTGCATGATATGGGCAGCTTACGGATTTCGCTTTAGCGCGCTCCCGGCTGATGGCACATCATTGCCGATGGCCGATGAATTGTCGACCCTGCCGCGATTGAGCGGTCTGGTTTCATTGCTGACGCAGTTTCATCTTTTTCCCGAGGCTTGGATCTATGGTCAGCTCTTCGTCTTGAATAATTTGCAACGCGAAGCCTATCTTCTCGGAGCTTACTCCGATCATGGATTTTGGCTGTACTTCCCGGTCGCGTTTGCGGTCAAGACGCCATTGCCAACGTTGATACTCTTTCTGGTTACGCTGATTCTCTGGGGGACGAAGAAACTTGACCGCGCCAAAGTCAATTTCCCTCTGGTCGCCCTGGCGAGCTATTTTCTGCTAGCGATCTTGTCCCGTTTGAGTATCGGTGTGCGGCATATTTTGCCAATCTATCCATTTCTCTTCGTCCTGGTCGGCGGAACGGTAGGCCAACTCTGGCGGGCCCGAACAGCCGTGATCCGCGGCTCGATCTTGTTTCTGGGGTTATGGTCTGCTTGGTCGACAATAAATATCTATCCGCATTTTCTTGCCTATTTTAACGAGTTGGCAGGTGGGGCGCGCAATGGCCACAAGATCTTGCTGGATTCGAACTTGGATTGGGGACAAGATCTCAAAGGGCTGAAAGCTTGGATGACGGAAAACCAAGTTAAGAAAATTCAATTCGTCTACTTTGGTTTTCACAATGAGGCGGAGCCTAGGTATTTCGGTATCGATGCGCAATTTCTACCCGGTAGTTGGGTGAGCACGGCTGCCATGGCGAACAAGTACGCCGACCCCTCCGATTACCTCGCGATCAGCGCCAATCATCTGTTTGGCCGACACTACATTCGCGGCGAACGACGGGTTGATTTTCTCAAACCGTTCTTGTCTTTGAGCCCCGTGGTGATCATCGGTCATTCGATTTACGTTTACCGGATCAGCCAAGCGATTGGCGCGTTGCGCGATGCCCTTGAGAGGAATCCTGAGTCAGCGCAGGCTCATGCCGATCTCGGTAGTTTGCTTGAAAATCAAGGAAACATGATTGAAGCCGAGAAACATTACCGCCAAGCGGTCCAACAGAAAAACCCGCCGACCAAGGCCCTGTACAATCTCGGCATGATCTTGGCAAAGCAAAACAATTTCGACGAAGCGATCGAGTTTTTGCAGCGAGCCCGGGCGGCGAGCCCGGACGACGAAGACATTCGCTATGACTTGGCCTTGACGCTAGCGGTCCGGGGTGATGATGAGCGTGCGATCGCCGAACTACGCGAGACCATTCGTCTCGAGCCGCTCTACACCAGGGCACATTACAATCTTGCGGTTTTGTTAGCTCGCCAAGGACAAAGCCGCGAAGCCATGGCATCGCTGCGTGATGCGATCAAGGCCGACCCGCTGTTCGCTAAGGCGCACTACCAATTGGGCGTGATGCTCGCCCAAAGCGGCGCCTATGAAGAATCGATACGGAGCTACCGCAAAGCGCTTCAGATCGAACCCGGCATGGCTGAAGCGCATGAAAGTTTAGGGAAGTTGCTGGCGCGGATGGGCCGAACAGACGAGGGCGTAATGCATCTTGAAGAGGCTGTGCGATTAATCAAATAACGTCCAACGGGTCCCCCCAAGACTAGAGATTTGAATCAATGAGTAGAGAAGAATCTCGCGCGGCGAGAAAACGGCGGGAGGTCCAGCCAGATCAAGGGCCGCACAGGGATCCGCGCGGTTCGGGACGATTGTCGGGATTCTGGTTGGTTGTTGCCGCGGCATTTTTTATACGCCTGATTTATCTTCTGCAGATCGAAGCGATCCCACTTTTTTACAACCTTGCCGGCGACGGCCGGACTTACGACGAATGGGGTCAGCGGATCGCTGCGGGCGATTGGTTGGGGCAGGGGGTTTTTTACCAGACACCGTTATACCCGTACTTTCTCGGTGTCTTGCAGTTTGTCGTCGGCCACAATCTTTGGCTTATCCGTTTTTTACAAATCATTCTCGGGGCGATATCATGCGGGCTGATTTTTCGCATCGGTGAACGGCTGTTTTCTCGCTCGGCCGGGATTGCCGCGGGATTGATTCTAGCCTTTTACGCGCCGGCGATTTTTTTTGACGGCTTGATTGAAAAAAGCGTTCTCGACCTAACGCTGCTCAGCCTTGGCTTGTATGTATTACTGCTTGTGGCCGACGAACGCTGGCTCAAATGGCTTGGTTGCGGTGGACTCATTGGACTGCTCGGCTTATCTCGCGAAAATGCCTTGATCTTGGCGCCGGTTATCGCTGCATGGATCATTTTGCACTATCGCGAGCGCTCGCTCGGACTACGGGCACGTTGGCTTGGTCTATTTTCCGCCGGTGTCTTGTTGGTTTTATTTCCCGTCGGATTGCGCAATCTGCTGATAGGCGGCGAGTTTAAACTGACGACTTCGCAGTTCGGGCCCAATTTCTACATCGGTAATAATCCTCTTGCCGACGGCACCTACGGCTCGATTAGGAACGTAATTCACGAGAACCAGCTGGAGGGATCGGATGCCAAACGATTGGCCGAGCGCGCGCTGGGTCGGTCGCTGAGTCCTGGTCAGGTATCGAGCTATTGGTTCGAACAGTCGCTGCAATACATCTCGGCACAACCGGCGCAGTGGCTCAAGCTGCTCGGATTCAAATGGCTTCGGGTATGGAATGCGCGTGAGGTCGAGGACTCGGATGATTTTTACATTTATCAGAATTGGTCGTGGCTACTCTCGCTTCTCGGATGGTTTGGCCATTTTGGAATTTTAGCGCCGCTAGCCGGCGTCGGTATCCTATTGACGCTGCGCCACTGGCGCCAACTCTGGCTGCTCTACGCGATGATCGTTGCGCTGGCCGCCGGTGTCGCGGTCTTCTACGTTTTTGGCCGTTATCGTTATCCGTTAGTACCCTTGCTGGCACTTTTTGCGGGTGTCGGAATCGTTGAATCTTGGCGTTTGTGCCGGCAAGCGGCGTGGCGAACCCTGGCGCCCACGGCGGCGTTGGCGATCGCCGGCGCCGTGCTGATCAATTGGCCGTTGCAAAAAGTATCCGGCGCCGGCGCAGCGGGGTATAACAATCTGGCCAATGCTTTGGCGAAGCAAGGCCAAATCGACGAAGCGATCAAGGCGGCTGAGCAAGCGCTGAAGGTGCAACCGGATTTTGCCATTGCGCATTACAATCTCGGCAATCTTTACGTGCAACGGGGCCGCTTAGATCTGGCACAGCGCCATTTTGAAGAGGCGTTACGGATATTGCCCAATTACGCCGAGGCCCATAGCAACTATGGTCAGCTGCTCGCCGAACGCGGCGATCTGGCGGCGGGCGTGGCACACTTCCAGAAGGCGATTGCGCTCAATCCCGCATTGAGCCGGGCGCATCTCAACCTTGGCGTCGCCTTGGCAAAAAGCGGCCGTATAGATGAAGCGGTGGCGCCGCTGCAACGGGCGGCGGCGCTCACTCCGGAGGCCGCCGAACCGGTTTATTTTTTGGGCAGCGTCTACGCGGCGCAGAATCGTTACGCTGATGCGGAAGCAGCATTCAACCAAGCCGTACGGCTTCGGCCCGATTTCGCGCCGGCGCATCACAGCCTGGCGCAGCTTCTAGAGCTGCAAGGACGAAAAGAAGAGGCACGGCAGCACTATCAGGAAGCGGTTCGCTTGACGACACAGCGCGGCACGAATCCTTCCACAAGATAAATCGCCGGGGCGCGGTTTGATTGGCTGACCTGCTGGTGCTTTCGCCACGGGTCACTGCGTTCGCAGGACCACTGACGACGGCGGATCGATCAGCTTGATGAATGGGATTGGGTCGTCGGCCTGCTGGATCGGCACTATTTTTACCGCGGGCGTAGCGCTTAAGTTTTCCAGCCAATGATACTTGAGAACGATCTCTCGCCCATTTAGGTCGCGAAGTTCCAATCGATTGGCGCTAGTCTGCACTTGACCGTCGCCTTCGACAAACCAGCTCAAGGGTTGATTCACTTTCATGAGATAAATCGGCCCGATACGTTGATCGACGGTGACGAGCCCAGGGATCGACAGCAGCTTTTTGATCGAAGCCGGATGAAAGGCGACTACCGCGCCGATGTTGTACAGACGCAAGTAATTGCGCAGTTCGTCGTCGGTGATGCTGCCGATGTCGCGCTTAAAAAGTTTGCCTGAATGAAACTCGGCGAAGTGGTGGCGGTCATTGTAAAGATTGATCGGGCCGCCGATCAACTGCCGGCCGGTCAGATGCGGCAGGAAGGCCGACAGATACATGCCGTCATATATGAACCCGGTTTCATCGCCGGATTCTTCGAAAAGCACTCGGGCATCGCGCGGAGTTTGACCTGCGATCCAGTCGACGATCGCGACTATTTCCGAGCGCATTTCGGTGCGCGATCGGAGTTTGCCGGTCGATTCTGTCTGGAAAATATTGATCGCAAACGCCAGTGCGCCCAGCGAGATCATTACCGGGACGAGGTAAAAACGATAGGTTTTTCGCCCGCTCAGCCATTGGTCGATGCCATAGGCTGCGCCAATCACGAGGAAAAGATCGAGCGGAACTTTGAAACGCAATGGCTGCCAGGCCGCAATGATCGGGATAAAGGCGCCGAAATAAGTGAGGAGGAATAATCCAGCAATGCCGAATATGATCATGATGCCGACAGGGCGGTTGTCCTTCTTGATTAGCTCTGTGACCCCAAGCACACCTAAAATCAGCAGCGCGAGGCGGAAGCCTTTTTCAACAAATGAGGGACGAAACGTCCAGTATCCCTTGGTGCCCAGATAGTCGATCAGAAAAGTTAACGGATCGCTGCTGGCAAATAGCGGGAGCTGATTGACGATGGTTGATGAAACGTCGTCTTGGCGGTGGTTGAACACCGGCACAAACCAAGTGAGGTTTACTAGGACACAACTCGACACTGCCGCCATCATCCACAAAAACAGTTTTCCGTTTATTTGCCGCGCATGAATAATTAACAGCGCCACCATCGACGGCAAAAAGATGACTAGCGACTGGACGTGCAGCGGCAATATCACGACTGCGAACAACAGCCAGCCGAGATGGATCCAGCCTAGTGGCGGTGATTCTGCGACTAATCGGTAGAACAGCGAAACTCCCCAGATACTAAGATAGGCTGCCACGGGAAAGCCGATCATGCCGTAGAAAAACATTTCCCGCGGCAAGGAATTCCACCAATAGATGGTCCCCAACAGGGCCGCGGCGAGGGCCGCACGGTCTCTTGAATCGTCATCAAAGAAAAAATGTCTTGCCGCCATATACATGAGCCACGGCACAATCGCCATGGCGAGAAAAGCGATGAGCTTGAACCACTGGACAGTTGAAAGCGCTACGCTGGACAAACCGAGTGCGATAAACTCGAAAAACTTAATGCTCAGATCCTGAATCGTATTGGACGGGTAGCCCGCCATAAAGCTCGGGTTGTAGCCCCAAATTCTGCCTTGCTCCTGCCAGAAAGCTTCCAGCGATTTTAGATGATGGAAATGAAGTCCCCAGTCTTGATCAATGAACGGTTGATTGTTAGTGAGGCCGGTCACGTTTGTGCAAAGAAAAATTAACCCGACGAAATGAAAAAGATAAAGCCATCGCATCAGCTTGAGGGAAGCCTTGCGATCCAAAAAAAGAAGATTTGTCGGTGATGGCCTTTCCTGGCCAACTTCGGCTTTCTGGAGTTTTGCCGCTCGTGTGGAACGCTTGACCGCCATGTTATTAGCTAGGAATTGTATATCTTAGGCAGAAAGTGCGATTCAGCGAGCTTCAATCTAGGAGGTATACTTCGTAGTTTACGAGGTTATCGCTACGTTAAGCCTCCCTCTCTAGCTATCTCTTTTGCGCGGATGGGCCATTCAGGCTTCATTTACAGGAAAGTCAGCGATGAGACAAACAATGCAAGAAAATTGTGGAACTCTTGCCGGACCGATGTTAGATCTTGGTATCATTCCATCCTCTAAAGTTTCCATGACGCAATCCGCCATCGCTCTTTCCGTCGTCGTTCCCGCCTATAACGAGGCTAACAGGCTGCCGAAGACTTTGAGCCGCCTTCATGAGTATCTCGCAGCCAGTTCCTTAACCTACGAGATCCTCGTTGATCTCGATGGCCCAACCGATGCTACATTTGATGTCGTGCAGCGCCTTTCCAGCGAAATCGAATGCCTTAAGATCATTGATCGGCGATCGAATCGCGGCAAAGGCTACACGGTCAAGGAGGGGATGCTCGCAGCTCGCGGTCAGATCCGGCTATTTACCGATGCGGACAACTCAACCGACATTGCCCACTTCGACAAGATGAAGCCGCTGTTTGACCAAGGCTGCGATATCGTTATCGCGTCACGCAATGAGGCGGACGCGCCTGGGGCGGTGCAGGTGGTGTCTCAAGCTTGGTACAAGCGCGCCATCGGTCGGCTGGGTAATCGGATTGTCCAGATTGCCGCGGTGCCGGGCATCTGGGATACCCAGTGCGGCTTCAAGGCCTTTCGTGCCGAGGCGGCGGAGCGGATTTTTTCGCAGACCACTGTCGACCGTTGGGGGTTCGATATTGAAGTATTGGCGTTGGCGCAACGGCTCAAATATAAGATCGGCATTGTTCCGGCGCTTTGGCTCAACGACGACCGCAGCCATGTTAGAATGTTGGACTATCTCCACGTCCTCGGCGATACCTTCACCGTGCGGCGCAATCTCCAAACCGGCAAATATAAATTGTAAGCGTCGAATAGCTGGTGGCAACCCGCCTAATGGGCCAATAACGCGCCCATCCAGCTGACCGCTAAGCCAATTGCAAGAAAAACCAGAGTCATGGGATTGCGCTGCTCGATGCGGTGCACTTGCGGCAAAATGTCGGCTGTGGCGATGGCGAGGAAGGTACCGGCGGACAAGCCGATGGCGATGGCGACATTCTCCGGCGAGAGCGCGCGGAAGCATAAAAATGCCAGTAGCGCGCCGATCGGCGTGGTGAGCGAAAACAACAGATTCAACTTGCCGACCTTGTGGCGATCCCAGCCTGCGGAAAGCAGGATCGATGAGATCGACATGCTGTCGGGCATTTTGTGAATAATTACGGCGAGCAACACCACCGGGCCAAGTTGTGGCAGAATGAGCCCGGCGCCAAGCGCAATACCGTCGAGCAGGCTGTGCAGCGAAATCCCAAGAAATGCTGGAATCCCCATCTGATGGATATCGCAATCATGCTCTTCGCAGGCATGCACGAATACGAAACGTTCCATGACAAAGATCAGCAGGAAACCGGCTAAAACCGGCAGGCCGAGGTTGGCACCAAGCAGATTACCGACTTCCGGCAACATGTGAAAAAACACCGCGCCGAGCAGGACGCCAGCGCTAAAACTGAGCAGTAGCGCGAGCGCCCGCTGTGACAACGCCCGCATCAAGGGCAGGAATCCGCCCAGCAGCGAGATGAAAACAACCGTGGGCAGATAGATGGCTAGTGCGGACATAATAAATAACGTCGAAAGCTACCATAGGCCCGAATGCGCCGCAATCAACGGCTACGCCGATGCCGACGGTGCGCTCATGAGTTGGCGTTTGTGCTGAGTGGATTGCGTGTGACATCGATGGATGGTATCGATATTTCGTATGCATACTTCAAAGAACTACAAAGCGCTGCAATCATGGACGTCGATCTTCACCATTTGCGTCTGGTCACTGGTTGCCGGCGCGGGTTGTTCAACCATCGGCTCCGACGAGCGAGCGACGGCCGAACTCAAGGACAAGGACGGCAAAAGCGTCGGGACGGCGTCGTTTACCGAAGCCGGCAACGGCGTGCGGGTGAGGGTGGAAGTCAAAGGGCTCAGCGCCGGCCTCCATGCGGTGCACATCCACGCAGTCGGTAAGTGTGAGGCTCCGGCGTTTACCAGCGCCGGTGGACACTTCAATCCAGCGCAGAAGAAACATGGCTACAAGAGCCCAGATGGCGCCCACGCCGGTGATCTGCCGAACATGCTTGTGGCAAAGGATGGCTCGGGCCGTTTTGAAGCTCTAACCGACGCCGTCACGCTTCGGTCCGGTGCAAACTCAGTCTTTGATGCCGATGGCAGTGCCTTGGTTGTGCATGCCGGCGTTGACGATCATACCACCGATCCGACTGGAAACGCCGGCGATCGCGCCGCCTGCGGTGTCATCATGGCACGCAACTAATGCTGCGCAGTCGCGCGCGGCGTTGGTTAATTTATCCCTATCGCTTCAGCCGGTGATTTTTTTCAAATATTCCAGGCTTTCGATTACGTCGAAGTCTTGCTCGAATTTTTCAAGTTTCTCGCCGATCTGTTCGATTCTTTCGTAGGCCAGGTTGCCGAGGAACTCATCGGCCTTGGCCAAATAATTGATCTTGCGCGGTTCGAGTTTCATAAGCCTTGCCGCGCTGGCGTCCACCGACACAAAATCATCGCCGAAGACTAGCACGCCGCTGGCTTTGGCCTGGCCTTGTAGCGGGCCGTTGCCCTGCATGCCGACGATGCCGTCGACGATGGCGAACTGCGGCAGCGGCAGGGAGCTGTTGATATCCAATATGCTGTTGTCGATGCCTTGCCAGTGAAGAATATTCTTCGGCCAACCGTAGACCGCCCCGGGAACGATGCCGAACATGTTTTTCATCGATAACGTCACCCCGGCCCAATGATGGGTTTTCAGTTTCGGCATCGAAACCAGCAGGTCGCTGTTGAATAATGTCTCCGGCAGGTACAGTTGCTTGAAGCGGGTATAGTCGCTACGCACCGGGGTAGCTCGAACGTCGTCGGTATTAAGATCGAGGTAGCGGACTTGGTGATCGCGTATGACATCATAGAGTCCCGACGCTGACAGTAGATACTCGTTGTCGCGCCGGTGGCCCGGTCCTTCGGCGACGCTCACTGTGGCAGCTCCGAGCGTTTGGAAGGCGTCGATGGCTGCCTCGATGACTGCCGGGTTGGTATTGATCACGCCTTTGGGATCGAATTCGACCAAATTCGGCTTCAAGACGATTCGTTTTCCTGCGACCTGCAATCCGCAAAGCTTGATGCCTCGCAGTATCACGTCCTTGAGCGGCTGGTCGTAAGTCTTGGCCCCCAAGACGGCGACCCGCGAGATGGCTTTCTTGCGAAATGCTTCGCGCTGCCAGTGCCCCGACGATTGGCAGCCGGCAAGCGTCGTGCCGAGCGAACCCAAGGCGGTATATTTAAGAAAAGCTCTACGGCGCATCATAATATCCTGGGATCCTAAATGCGAAATGGATTGGCTTTGCTGCTCAACGCGATTATCGCCAGTGCCAGGCTCTTGGTTTCGCCGAGAAAAGCACTGGACGCGAAGCGCTTCTCGATCTGTCTCTGAAAGTCGGAATTATCCTGCCCGTAAAGATTGAGACAAATGGCTGCCCAACAGAGCGCCAAACCGGAATCGGTTTCGCGGGCAAGTTTGATTAAGACTGGCAAACTTTCCTGATTGGCTTTCTCGCGCGCATGATCTTGCAGGGCGATCAAGGCTATTGCGGTAATGTCCGGATAAGGCCAGAGCGCGTAATCCAAGACTTTCGAGTTGCCGTAGTTCCAGCCGCCGCCGTTGCACATGCGATCGTAGATCATGGCACTAGCTTGGCGGATGCGCTCGTCGACATGGGTACCGGCGAGGCGAGCGCGCAATTTCTTGACGGCGATCATCGCATAGCTGGTCGGTTCCACCCAGCTAAATGAATTCGGCACCCAAGACCAGCCAATGAGATCGTTGTTGACTTTGTTGACCTTCGACTTGCCGGTAGCCCATAAAATGATCTCGGCGAGAATGCCGGGCTTGCTGCCCTCTTGCTCGAGCAGCCAACGGGCAGCGGCGAGTACGCGTTCGCTGTTCTCCGCATTATCGGCGAGAGCGGTGATTGCCAATGCCGTTGTCCATGAGCCTTCTTTTGCGGCTTCGTTGAGCGGCCAGCTATGATCTTGGTTTTGATGGCGGACCAACCAATCGATGCCGCGTTTGCGGTTATCCGCTGCGGTGGTTTCGGCTAGCGCTTTCAGCGCCATGACGGCTAATGCAGTTGACTCGGTATTACTGCGCTTATCGCGCAGGGAGCCCCAGCCGCCATCCGGGTTTTGGTTTTGCTGCAGATCAGTGATGATTCGGTCGAGCATGGTTTAGCCGTTACGGTGCAATCGTTGGCTGTTGGCAGATTGTAGCAAGTTTTCAGCCAAAAAGATTGGCAAGATTTACCGGCGAAAGCAGCGAACCTGTCGAACTGCAGCGCGCAAAATCTGCCAAATTCGTTAACACGCGTCCGCGAGGTGTACAGGTTTCGCAGGTCCGATTCCGCTGCTCATAAAAAATCCAATTTTGCCTGGCCATTGCTGAGCTTTTGTTCCACCTCGTTGATTCGTTCCCTGGTGCCAAGATCCTGCCAGAAGCCTTTGAAACAATAGCCGTAAAGCCGCTCGCCGGCGCGTAACATGCGCGGATAGGTTTCTCTGGTGGTGCTGAATTTTTTCAGGCTGCCGCCGTCCATGTAATCGAACACCCGCGGCTCGAGAACCTGCACACCGGTGAACATTAGTTTTTTGATGGCGCCAACCGGCTGGCCTGGGAAGCGGTGTTCGAGAAAACGACAGATACGGCCGTCGGCGTCGATATCGATGGAGCCGTAACGGTCGGCTTCGGCATCAGGGCGGAGCACCAGTGTTGCCGCCGCATTGTTCCGCCGATGGTCGTTTAGCACCGCCGCCAGGTCGACGTCGATCAAGGCGTCGGTGTTGATGACTATGAACGTGCCGTGTTGCAAAAAGGCTTTGGCTTTGAGCAGCCCGCCGCCGGTTTCCAGCAGCTCGGTCTCACGGGAATAGCTGATGTTGACATTGAAACGTTGGCCATCGCCCAGATGATCTTCGATCTGGGTGCCGAAATGATGCAAGTTGATGACGATATCGCGAACGCCGTAACGGCGCAGCAGCAGCAAGGCAAACTCGATCATCGGC
Source organism: uncultured delta proteobacterium (assembly GCA_963816145.1). Taxonomy (GTDB): domain Bacteria; phylum Desulfobacterota; class Binatia; order UBA9968; family UBA9968; genus DP-20. Next base: position 66,923 of record CAWFJP010000011.1, on the reverse strand, counting down.
CGGCCGGCCACCGGCACCAGCGCTTTGGGCATGCGATCGGTGATCGGCCGCAGGCGCGTCCCTTGGCCGGCGGCCAACACCATCGCTTTCATGACAGGCCTCGGTCTTGGGAAAAGCAAAATGCAGAATGGAGACTGCAAAGTGCAAAATTCCGATCGTGATTTCTACTTTTGCCTTTTGCAATTTGCTCTCTGCATTGGCATTTTTTGGCGGGCGCCTTCAAAGCATCGCCTCAAAATGTTCGCTCAAGAGCGCCAGGATCGGTTGAGTCTGCGCCACTTGCGCCAGATTACGCTGAAGCCGGCGCACAGTGGGCGGGACAAATTTCATGTAGCCTGGTTTGCCCTTGACCAGATCGAGAAAATAGAAGCGGCCGACCACTTTCAAATCGCGTTGGATCGCCGACAGGCGATAAATTTCGAAGAACTCCTGGCGCGACCGGCCGCGGCCCGATAAATCAATAGATTTTTCGAGATAGTAATCGACCAGTTGCGGTTCGATGTGCGGCCGGACGACGGCGTCGGTGATGCGATCGTTCAACAGCGAGGCGAGATCGTATTGCGCCGGCGCGAGCAAGGCGTCTTGAAAATCGATGACGCATACCGCCCCGTCATGGATCATCAGATTCCAGCTATGGTAATCGCGGTGGTTGAGGCAGGGTGGTTCGCGGTCGAGGGTTTGGGCGATGGCGGCGAAAGTTTCGCGCAGGGTCGCAACGGCCTTCGTGGTGACCTTGGCGCCAGGCCGCTTTTCCAGACCCCATTCGATAAAGTGCTCGAATTCCCACAGGTAAAGTTTTTCGTCGAAGCGTTGCTGAAAAGCGCGGCAGGAGTCGTCACGGTTTTCGGTCCCGGCGATTTGTATGCGCAAAAGTTCGTCGATGGCTTTTTTGTACCAGCCGATCACTTCGCTTTCGGGCAATCCCCGCACCTGATCCCATAGCGTAGTATCGCCCAAGTCTTCGAGGAGCAGAATGCCGTCGGCTTCCCATTGTCCGTAGATCTTAGGCACTCTGACGCCGACGCCATCGAGAAACCGGTGCACGTTTAAGAACGGCAATTCCTTGAGATCGTCCTTGAAAACTGCCAACTCCTCGCTGGAGATCGGCAGGCCGCTGCCGGCGGGCAGTTGCATCGCCATCAGCGATGCCGGTGCGCCGGCGTTGGCTAGGTGCACGCGGTAGTAGCGCCGAGTCGAAGCGTCGCCGGGCAAGGCGGTGATACCGGTGATTGCGGCGTTGGGGCCGAAAAGCACGACGACTTTCTCGGCAATCAGTTGAGCGATGGTTTCAGCCAAGGGTGAATTTAGAGTTTCGCTAACGGTTACTTCTGAGCCGGTGATCTTGCATGGGTGGCCGACGCCGTCGGTCATTCAGACCTCTCAGGTGCCGCCGAAGCCGACGGTAACCTTACCGTCTTGGACGATCACGGGAATCTTCCGCCTGCCGTTGGTCAATTGCATCATCCGCTGGAGTCCGGCGTCGTCTTCCAAGACGTTGACGTAGTCGAAGGGCACTTTACGCCGGGAGAAGTCCGCACGGGCTCCCGAAGTAAAAGCTCATAGGTCTTGACCGTATATCGTGACCTTTTCTGCCATGGGTTTGCGCTCAGAACGCCGGGAAACGCTTCGCTCGGTCGCCTTCATCAAGTTAAGCGCGGCTGGTGCAAATTGCAAGTATGGTGAGGCCTATGTTAGTTTCGTGAGAATTTATTTCTAGCTTGCTCGCAGACGGAGAACTTCTCGTGTCCATCCGCATCGCTATCGGCCAGGTCAACCCAAGACTTGGCGACCTCCAGGCTAACCTGGCGTTGTATAAAGAGCGCATCGGTCACGCCGCCGATGACAAAGCCCAACTGTTATTATTCCCTGAATTGAGTCTCACCGGCTACATGCTGCGCGACACCGTGCCGGCGGTAGCGTTGAAACTGGATTCGCCAGAGATCAAGCAGCTCACGGCGCTCAGCCGCAAGCTCGCCTTCGTCGCGGGGCTTGTCGAAGAGAGCCCCGACCATAGGTTCTTCAACTCGGCGGTCTATTTCGAGGATGGCGCAGTGCGGCATGTGCACCGCAAAGTCTATCTACCGACCTACGGCATGTTCGACGAACAGCGCTATTTCGCCCGCGGCGACCGGGTGCGCGCGTTCGACTCCAAGTTCGGTCGCATGGCGCTGTTGATCTGTGAAGATCTCTGGCACCCATCGACGATATATTTGGCCGCTTTGGATGGCGCCCTGGCGGTGCTCTGTCCGTCGGCCAGTCCGCTGCGCGGCATCGTCGATCAGCAGAGCCAGGACGACAACGCGCGCTACTGGGAGATGCTCAATCATGTTTATGCCGAAACCTACAGTCTGTTCATGGTCTACGGTAACCGCTGTGGATTCGAAGACGGTGTCGGCTTCTGGGGCGGCTCCGAGATCGTCGATCCCTTCGGCGAGCGGCTCGCCAAGGCGCGCTATTACGAAGAGGACTTCATCGCCATCGATGCCGGCTTCGAGGCGGTGCGGCGCAAACGCACCATGTCGCCGCTGTTGCGCGACGAGGATTTGGATCTGACGATCAATGAGCTGATGCGTATCCGCGAGCGGCCGGGGGCGGAGATCGTTCGAAAGTTCAAAGGTTCAAAGGTTCAAGACCGGAGAACCGCCAAGAAGAAATAACCTGCAGGTCAAGCTCTCTTGCTGGCCCGACGAACTATCCACCGACTACCTTGCGATGATTCAGATCCCGATTAACACCGTTTTACTGCGCCAGATACTCGTCGCATTCATTCGTAATGAAGTACGTAAGACCGGGCTTGTGCGCGTGGTGGTCGGGCTTTCCGGCGGTGTCGATTCGGCGTTGAGCGCGATGTTGGCGGCTGAAGCGTTGGGGCCGAAAAATGTTATGGGCGTGATGATGCCCTATAAGAACTCCAATCCCGATAGTCAGGCTCATGCAGAGATGGTCGCGGGAAAGAGCGACATCGAGTCGCTGCTGGTCGATATCACGCCGCAGATCGACGGCTACTTCGAGCGCTTTCCCGACGCCGATGCGCGCCGGCGCGGCAACAAGATGGCGCGCGAGCGCATGACGATCCTTTACGATCAATCGATGCGCTGGAATGCGCTGGTCCTTGGCACCAGCAACAAGACCGAGCTTTTGCTTGGCTATGGCACCATCCATGGCGACATGGCATCGGCGCTCAATCCGCTAGGCGATCTCTACAAGACCCAGGTGTGGGCGCTTTCCGAGGCGATCGGCGTGCCTCCGGTGATCGTTATCAAGGAGCCGTCGGCGGATTTGTGGAGCGGCCAGACCGACGAAGGCGAGTTGGGCTTTTCCTACCGCGAAGTCGACAAGCTGCTCTACCTGATGGTCGACCGGCGCTACACCAAAGCCGAGTTGGCCGCCGCCGGTTTCCCCGAACGCTTCATCGACGACATCGCCACGCGCATCATGAATTCCCAATTCAAACGGCGCCTGCCGGTGATCGCCAAAGTCTCGCAACGCACCATCGACCGCGACTTCCGCTACTCGCGGGATTGGGGAAAGTGAGATAGAGAATGGTGATAGAGAATTGAGATGGAGACGTCGGAACGGAGGAGGAGCCAGTTGACGTTAGCGCGTTGGGAGTAAGTAGTGTTTAAGTTTGAGCGGCTTGATGTCTGGCAGAAGTCAATTTCTCTCTACGAACAGGTCGCGCTTGTTTCGTCATCGATTCAACAGCGGGATCAGTACTCGCTTGGCGAGCAGATTCGCCGTGCAGCATTGTCAATTTCTACCAACATCGCAGAAGGGACTGGCCGGGACAGTCCGAAAGAATCGCGGTACTTTTATAATGTCGCCAAAGGCTCGGTGTATGAGGTCGTCAGCTTGCTTCACGTTTGCAAGAAGCAACATTATGTAGAGGATGGTCATTTTCAAAACTTATATTTACACTGCGATGAAATAGCGAGCATGTTAAGCGGTCTGATGAAACGCTAGCTGTGCGTCCAGCGAATTGGGCGGGGTCTCAAATCTCTATCTCAAATCTCTAACTTGTCCCATGCCCGGCATCCTCTACATCGTGCCGACGCCGATCGGCAATCTCGAAGACATCACTCTGCGCGCGCTTCGTGTTCTTAAAGAAGTCGAATTGATCGCCGCCGAGGACACGCGCCATACGCAGCATTTGCTCGCCCACTTCGGCATCAAGACGGCATTGACTAGTTATCACGAACACAACGAGCGCGACAAAGCACGAGCGCTAGTCGAGCGTCTTAAAAGCGGAGCTAGTATCGCTCTCGTGTCCGACGCCGGTACGCCGGCGATCTCCGACCCAGGTTATCGTATCGTCATCGAAGCGATTCGTGCTGGGATTCAAGTCATTCCGCTACCCGGCGCTTCGGCGTTGACGACGGCACTGAGCGCCAGCGGTTTACCGACGGAGCGTTTCTTATTCGAAGGTTTTTTGCCGGCCAAGTCGCAAGAGCGCAAGGCGAAGCTGCAGGGCCTCCGCGCCGACACCGCGACGCTGGTTTTTTACGAGGCGCCGCACCGGCTTCTGGACGCGCTCAGTGACATACTGAAGATCTTGGGCGACCGGCAGATTGCGATCGCCCGCGAGCTGACCAAGATCCACGAGGAGTTTGTGCGCGGCAAATTATCCCAAGTCATCGGCTCGCTCGGCGACCGTGAGATCAAAGGCGAGATTGTCATCATGGTTCAAGGCTCCAGCGGCGATGCGCCAGTGTCAAACGAGGAACTACACGCGACGATCCGCCAACTCGCCGACGACGGCATGGGTGTGAAAGAGATCGCCGAATTGCTAGGCGAGCGTTACGGACTAGCGAAGAAGGAAGTTTATAGACTGGCGCTCGATCTCAAGGGACCCAAGCGCGCCCAGTGACGCTGACTACCGCCGTATCGCGAAGCCGATAAAACTGCTATCGGGATTCTGCCACTGCGCGTCGACACCAACGATCCGCGCGCCTTCAGGTCCACGGTGACACCAGGCGATAAGTTCATCCAGTTTCGCCTTGCTGCCTTCCGCCACCGCTTCCACCGAGCCGTCGGGACGATTCATGACCCAGCCGGTGAGACCTAACTGCTGCGCCTCCTGTAACATGGAGGCACGATAATACACGCCCTGGACCCGGCCGGATATGCGGAGGTGGACGCGCCTTGTTTCTATCGGATTGGTCATAAGTTTCTCGCAAAGTTTCTAACCTAGACAGACGTCCGCGGCAAGACGACGGCGGTATTTACGGAGATCGCGAGCGGGCGATTGCCGTTTTTTCGGTTAAGGTGGGTTGGTTCTAAAAGATTTGACAAGCGACCTGCGACTTTTGTAGCCTGGCGGCGGTTTTTTTTGGAGGGCCGGGGTTACCGAAGAGCGTGCCGCGAGGTTCCCGTCCATGAGACCCGTTTGAGGCCTGGCTTTTTGGCTAAGTCGATCCTGAGATGAGCATGCGTTGATCCAACAAGGAGGGGCAAGATGGGAGCGAAGCTATATGTCGGCAATCTCGCCTACGCTGTGACTGACGAGCGGCTGCAGCAGCATTTCGCGCAGCATGGGTCGGTGGTGAGCGCGCGGGTCATCACCGATAAGTTCAGCGGCCGGTCCAAGGGGTTCGGTTTTGTCGAGATGGCGTCGGAATCTGAAGCCGAGAAAGCCATGAACGCGCTCAACGGCACCGACTTCGAAGGGCGTAGTATCGTGGTCAGCGAAGCGCGCCCGCAGACGCCGCGTCCGAGCGGCAGCTATCCCGCCAGCGGCGAACGGCCGCCGCGGCGCGACCGCGATCGTTATTAGCCGGCGCGCAGTAGTTCGAGCAGTTCCTCTTCGGTCAGAATTTTCACGCCCAGCTCTTGGGCTTTTTTGAGTTTGGAGCCGGGATCGGCGCCGGCGACAACATAGGTCGTGTTGCGGCTGACGCTTGACGATACCCGTCCGCCGAGCGCTTCGATGCGCTTCTGCGCTTCGGGCCGCGACATCGCTTCCAATCCGCCGGTGAGCACGAATGTCGCGCCGGTCAAGGTTCCGGCCTTTTTCTTTTCCACTCTAAACTGCACGCCGGCCCGTTTGAGTTTTTCGACTACTTGCCGATTACTTTCCTGGTGAAAAAATCGGGCGATGCTCTTCGCCACTTCCGGACCGATCTCGCGGACTTCGACGAGATCTTCCTCGGTGGCCTCGACAATTTTCTCGAGCGTGCCGAAATGTTCGGCCAGCAGTTTGGAGGTTGCTTCGCCGACATGGCGAATGCCCAAGGCGGTCAAACAGCGCGGCAGCGTCGCACTCTTGCTGCGTTCCAAAGCATCGAGTAAGTTCTGCGCCGACTTGTCCGCCATGCGATCCAAATCGGCGAGCTGCTCTTTGTTCAGACTGTAAAGATCGGCGACATCGTGCACCAGGCCGCGGTCGACCAGTTGCTCGATGAGCTTTTCGCCGAGACCTTCGATGTCCATGGCACCGCGAGAACCGAAGAATTTGAGACTCTCTTTCAATTTGGCGGCGCAGGCGATGCCGACACAGCGGTAGGCAGCTTCGCCTTCTTCGCGAAACACTTCAGCGCCGCACACGGGGCATTGTGCCGGCATGGTGAAAAGCTTCTCCTCACCGGTTCGTTTGTCTTCGACGACTTTGACGACATAAGGGATCACGTCACCGGCGCGCTCGACGACGATGGTGTCGCCGATTCGGATATCTTTGCGGGCGATCTCGTCCATGTTGTGCAGCGACGCGCTCTTGACGATGACACCGCCGATGGGCACCGGCTCGAGACTGGCCACCGGGGTGAGCGTGCCGGTGCGGCCGACTTGGGCGACGATGTCGAGAATTCGCGTGGTCGCTTGGCGCGGTTTGAACTTGTAGGCGATCGCCCAGCGCGGCGAGCGGGCGATCTGCCCCAGCCGCTCTTGCAGCTCAGTGCTGTTCACTTTGACTACCAAGCCATCGATCTCATAGGGCAGAGCATCGCGCTCGGCTTCTATCTGATCGCGATAGCTCAAGATCTCGTCCAGGCCGCGGCAGAGTTTGCCGCGCGGAACCGGCTTCAAGCCCCACTCTTGGATGCGCTGGCGAAAATCCCAGTGGCTTGAGAACGCCGCGCCTTCGACGCTGCCGATACCATAGCAAAATATGTCTAAAGGCCGTTTCGCCGTGATCGTCGAGTCGAGCTGTTTGAGCGAACCGGCCGCGGCGTTGCGCGGATTGGCAAATATCGGCTGGCCCTCTTCGTCGCGCTCGCGGTTCATCTTCTGAAAGGCCGCGCGGCCGAGGAAAACTTCGCCGCGTACCTCTAGCCGGTGCGGCGGTGTGTGGCCACTGGCGCGCAAGGTCAATGGAATCGAACGGATGGTTTTGAGATTGAGCGTGATGTCTTCGCCGTTAATCCCGTCGCCACGAGTCGAGCCGACGGCGAATTTGCCGTCTACATAGACCAATTCGACTGCGAGTCCGTCAATCTTGGGCTCGACGGCGTATTGGATGGTATCGCTGAGTTTCAAAAAGCGTTGGATTCGTTCTTCGAACTCTTGGAGTTCCTCGCCGTCCATGGCGTTATTGAGCGACAGCATCGGCAGTGTGTGCTGCACGGTGGTGAACTTTTCCAACGGTGGGGCGCCCACTTTGAGCGACGGCGAGTCCGGCGTGACAAGATCGGGAAATTCTTTTTCCAGTTCGAGCAGGCGGCGAAACAGCCGGTCGTACTCGGCGTCGCTTACCAGCGGATTGTCGAGCACATGGTATTGATAATTGTGCTTTTCGATCTCGAGGCGCAGTTCGTTTGCTTCTTTGGTGGCGCGGTCATGTGCGGTGTGGGCCATGGGTTTTGCTTCTCGCGGAGTTATCGCGGCGAAATGGTTCCGCCGCCCGGGAAATTAGCATAGTTGACGCGGCGAATGAAGGCATGGCCGCGCTACATTGACCCCCTATGGTCAGCGTGTTAAACCTTCCAGTGATGGGTACACGTGGCTTTCGGGCAGCTCTTTTGCTGGTCTTACTGTCCGGTTGCGCGACGGCGGTACCTGATCACCAACTGCCTCCCGACGGCTTGGTCTGGTCCCCCGAAGGGCCTTTCAGCAAGGATACCAAAGCTGTCATTCCCGACGAGGCTAGTGCTTTCAATCATTTTCTCAAAGGCCAATTACTGCTTATCGATGGTGAGTTCGAGCCGGCTCTGAAAGAATTCGAGGCCGCGACGCAGGCCAGTCCCACGGACGGCTTTTTACATTTCCGCTTGGCGCAGCTCTATCTGCGCCGCGGCGATCTAAAAAAGGCGATGGGCGCGGCGGAGTCGGCGGCCAGGTTGGAACCCAAGAGCGTCGACTACCATTTGCTCCTGGCGGGGCTTTATTCCGCGGTCGGCGACAATCAAAAGGGGCTGGCGGAATACAACGAGGTCTTGAAGCTCGATCCGAAGAACCAGGAAGCGCTGCTCTATGCCGGGGCCTTATACCTGCAAGTCGACGATCTCGCGCGGGCAACCCAGCGTTTAGATGAGTTGCTCAAACTCGACGACAACTCCGCCCTGGGCCATTATTATCTCGGCCGGGTGCGCGCCAAGAGCAAGCTCTATCTCGGCGCCGAGCAGAGCTTTCGCAAAGCTTTGGAGCTCAATCCTAAGTCGGAAGCGGTGTTGATGGACTTGGCGTTGGTCTATGAGCTCGAAGGCAAGACCGAAGACGCCATACAGACCTACCAGCGGCTACTGCAAGTCAATCCGCAGCATGTATGGTCGCGCCGCCGCTTGGGCGAGCTCTATGTCGGTCAGAATAAGCTCGACGAAGCGTTGCGCCAGTTTGAGCGTTTGGAGGGGTCGGAAACCGATCCGCGCGATACCCGCATCAGGATCGGTTTGATCTCCTTCGAGAAGGGCGATTACGACCGGGCTGCCACCGAGTTTAATCTGGTCCTCGCCGGCGATCCCGAAAACGACCGGGCGCGTTATTATCTCGCCGCCACTTATATCGAGCTGAAAGCCAACGACAAGGCGTTGGAAGCGTTCGAGCGGATTTCCGAGAAGAGCGAGTTCTACGCCGATGCCAGGGTGCAGGCGGCGCAACTCTACGAGCGCAAAGAGCAAACCGCCAAAGCCATCGAGATTTTGCAGACGGTTATCAAGAAACTCAACGACCGCAAAGAAATCCATGCTTATCTAAGCGCGCTGTACCGTAAGACCAAGGACTTTCCTCGGGCGATTCAGTCGATGGAACGGGTCGTCGCACTCGATCCCAAGAACGACGAGGCGCATTTTCAACTAGGCGCGCTCTACGATGAGAGCAAAGTTAAAGACAAATCCATCGCCAGCATGAAGAAAGCCATCGAGCTCAATCCCAAGAACGCGCCGGCCCTCAACTACTTGGGCTACACCTGGGCTGAGATGGGGGTGCAGCTCGACGAAGCGGAAGATTTGATCGCACGGGCGCTCAAGATCGCGCCCAACGACGGCTTCTACATCGACAGCTTGGGTTGGGTTTATTATCAGAAGGGCGATTACCCGCGCGCCGTCGAGCAGCTTGAACGCGCCGTGGAGCTCACGGTGGACGATCCGACGATCATCGAACATCTGGGCGATGCCTACGAAAAGGCCGGCCGGACCGACCGCGCTGTGGCGCGCTACCGCGAATCGCTCAAACTTTCCAAAGATTCTGAGCAGACCAAGCGCGTGCGCGAAAAAATCCAGCGGCTGGAGAAAAGGATTTGATCGTCCTCGCCCGCAGCGCTGGCACGGCTTATCCGTCCGCCGCCAACGCTGTGCTCGCCATTCTGGCATTTGTCGCCATAGGTTGTTCGACCACTGCCAAACCCCCGATCCTGCCGCAACTACCGGTGCCCCAGTGGGAGTCGGGCAAGTTGATCGAATCGATCGGTCAACGTCGCCAACAGTTCCGCTCGGTGCGCGCGTTGGCTCGGGTCAATTACGCCGGCCCGGAGGGTAAGCATGGTTTCGAAGAAGCGGTGTTGGTCCAGCGGCCCGATCGTCTGCGTTTGGAAACGCTGACATTGTTGGGAGCGATCCTGATCGTCACAGCCAACGACCAGGAGATAATAGGCTACCACCCGCGCGAAGGGGTGCTGGTGCGCGGCCGCAGTTCCAAAGAAAACTTATTGCGCCTTACCCAGATCCCCCTGGAGCTCAACGAGATCACGGCGCTGCTGCTGGGCCTGCCGCCGGTTGAGCCGTCGGCGTCTTGGCGCCAAGAAGGCAACTCGCTAATCTTTTCAGCCAATGGCCGGATGAAAGACAGCCTGACGTTCGAATCGCAATTGCCGGTGCCGACCCAATGGCAGCGCTTCAATGGCGGCGGCGCGCTAGAATTGACTGCGCGCTTCTCCGACTACATCACGACGTCAGCCGGCTTGTTTCCATCCACGATCAATATCGAGGCACCGCTGCAAGGCAAGAAGTTGGAGATTCGCTTCCAGGAGCCCGAGTTTAACGCGACGCTCCCCGCCGAATCGTTTTCCCAGCAGAAACCACCCCACGTCCAAGAATTCCCCATCGAAATCATCGGCAGTTGATCTATGCGTGCGAAGAGCTGGCGCCTAATCCTTGCGCTGCTGCTTGTCCTCGGCTGTGGCGACAAGACCGAAGTTAAAGTCACCGACGTCAAACCGGTGGTGAGCAAACCAGACCCGGGCAAGCCGGTGACCGGGGACTGGCTGGTAATGCATAGTCTCAGCGATCCCGAGCAGCTCAACCCCCTAACCAGCAACGATTCGGCATCAAGCGATATTCTCGAACTGATCTTTGAAGGACTGCTATCGCGCGACCCGCGTACTTTGGCGTTCAAACCGGTGATCGCCGAGACGCGTCCGGAAGTTTCCCAGGACCATCTGAGTTACACGTTCAAGATTCGTAAAGACGCGCATTTTCAAGACGGTCGACCGGTGACCGGCGAGGACGTTTTGTTTAGCGTGAAGGCGATCAAATGTCCCTTCGTCAACGCGCCGTTCCTGCGGGTCTATTTCAACTCTCTCATCGACGCCGAACTGATCGATCCGTACACGATTCGCTTTCTGACCAAGGAGCCGTACTTTCTCAATGAAAGTGTGCTCGGCGGCATTACGGTATTACCGCGGCATTATTATGATCCCGAGAATCTTTTGGCGCGGGTTTCGGTCAAGCAACTGGCGCAAGATCCACAGAAGCTTCCCCCGGAGGTAAGGCAGTTCGGCGACCAGTTCAACAAGAACAACAGCCGTAACCCGATGGGGAGCGGGCCGTTCAAGTTTGCCAGCTGGAAAACCGGCCGCGAGGTTGAGTTAATCCGCGACGAAAACTATTGGGGGCGCGGCAAAGCCGGCATCGATCAAGTTTACCTCGATCGGCTGAAGTTCCGCATTATCAATAACGCCGATGCGGCACTGATTCGACTTAAAAGCGGCAGCTTGGACTTCATCGAGGGTTTGCAGCCGGTGCAGTATGTGCGCGGCACCAGCAGTCAAAGATTCAAGCAAGAGTTTCAAACCTACGAATATTACGCGCCAACTTACACGTATATCGGTTGGAACAACGACCATCCGATATTTCGCGACAAAAGGGTGCGCCAGGCGATGACGTATTTCACCGATCGTCGTCAAATCGTCAAATCGGTGCTCTTCGGCCTGGGCGAAGTGGTCGATAGTCCTATTTATTTATTCCGGCCCGAGTACGATAGGGCTCTTGTCAGTTATCCATTCGATCCCAAAAAAGCCGTGGAACTGCTCAACCAAGCCGGCTGGCGCGACAGTGACGGCGACGGCATTCTCGATAAGGAAATCGACGGGAGGAGGATACCGCTGCGATTCGAAATCAAGGTGAACTCGGGCAACGCGGTGCGCAAGAGTGTCGCCTTGGTATTGCTCGACGAACTTAAAAAGCACGGTATCGCTGCCAGCGTGCGTGAACTGGACTGGACGATCTTCTTGAATGACGTTAAAAATCATAACTTCGACGCTGTGGTTCTCGGCTGGGCGATGAGCGTGACCGAACCCGATGCCTATCAGGTTTGGCATTCCTCCCAGGCGGCGAACAAGGGGTCCAACGCGATCAGCTACAAAAATTCGCGAGTCGACGAGATATTGGAATCCTACCGGCGCGAGTTCGATCCGCAAAAACGGATTGAAATGTATAAGGAGTTCCAACGAATCTTGAGCGAAGAGCAGCCCTACACGTTTCTTTATATCGGCAAGCGGGTGTCGGTGGTGCAGCGGCGCTTTGCCGGCGTTGAAGTGTATCCCAAGGGTCTGCAACCGACCGACTGGTGGGTGCCGGGAGCTCGACAGAAATACGCTAGCACGTTGACAGCTCAATAGCCTTTCATTCTCATGACCGCTTACTTTCTCCAACGCGTGCTGCTGATGATTCCGACGTTTCTCGGAATCACCCTGATTGTATTCTTGATTGTCCGGTTGGCGCCGGGCGATCCGGCGGAACTGCGCGCGGCTGGCGGTTTGGGCGCCGCGGCCGGCGCCGGCATTTCTGTCGATAAAAAGGGCGCTGTCGATGAAGCCATGGCGCAGTGGCGCGCCCAATATGGCCTCGATAAGCCGCTGTACCTTCAATACGGGATCTGGCTCAAGAATATTTTCACCCTCAGCTTCGGCGATTCATTCAAAGACAGCCAGCCGGTGTGGGGTAAGATCGCCGAACGCCTGCCGGTGACTCTGACGCTCAACTTTTGGTCCCTGCTCGTCGTCTACCTGGTGGCGATACCGCTGGGAATTTATTCGGCGACGCATCAGAACTCGCTTACCGATCAGACGACCACGCTCATCGCTTTTGTTCTTTTCGCCGTGCCGTTGGTGTGGGCAGCGACGATGTCCTTGGTGTTTCTTTGCGGCGGCGATTTCTATTATCTGTTTCCGCCCGGCGGCCTAGAGTCGCTCGATGCGGTGGAAAGTTGGTCTTGGTGGCGTAAGTTCACCGACCATGCGTGGCATCTGTTCTTACCGGTGGTGCTGCTTTCCTATGATGGGTTCGCCGGGCTTTCGCGCTACATGCGTGCCAGCATGCTCGAAGTCTTGCGCCAAGATTACGTCCAGGTGGCGCGCGCCAAAGGGTTGGAAGAAGGCGTTGTGGTCTTCAAGCATGTTCTGCGAAACTCGCTGATACCGCAGGTGACTTTGCTCGCTTCCATCCTGCCCGGACTGATTGGCGGTAGCGTGATTATCGAAACGATATTTTCCATTCCTGGTCTAGGACAGCTCGGTTTCGAGTCGGTTTTGTCGCGCGACTATCCGGTGGTGCTGGCGCTGCTTGCCGTAACGTCGGTTTTAACCTTGATCGGCATCCTGATCTCGGACTTACTGTTAGCTGCGGTCGATCCGCGAATCGCCTTCGGCCGCCGGGCGCAGTGAGCAAAAGCACCGGACATGGCATCGACAAATTCGTCAACACTCGAGACGGCGACGGAACCCGGTGAAACCGGCGGATTGTGGTCCGATGTGTGGCGCCGTTTCAAGCGCAATTCGATCGCGCTCACCGGCTTCTACGTGGTTTGTGTGTTTGTTTTCATGGCATTGTTCGCCGACTTTATCGCCAACGATAAGCCTTACTATACCCAGTACAAAGGTAAATCTTATTTTCCCGTGTTTCGCAGTTACTGGGTCGGGATGAAGTTCGGCAAGTGGCCCGCGGAACTGTTGAATGTTGAATTCAAAAAGCTTGAAGGCGCGCAATCCTTTTTCCCGCCGATTCCCTATCGTCCGAGTAACATCAATCTGTTGGAGCCCCTGGAACCGCCATCCGGGCGCCATTGGTTTGGCACTGACAAGCTCGGCCGCGATGTCATGGCCGGCATGATACATGGTTCGCGGATTTCTCTTTCCATTGGATTCGTTGCCGTCGGTATCGCCGTCGTGATCGGCGTGGTCTTGGGCGCGATCGCCGGCTATTTCGGCGCTTGGGTCGACCTGGTGATTTCCCGCCTGTTCGAGATCATGCTGTCGATCCCGACATTTTTTCTCTTGATCACCATCGCCGCGCTTTTGCCGCCGAGCATTTTCCTCACGATGTTCATTATCGGCGCGACCAGCTGGGTTGGCATCGCGCGCTTTACGCGCAACGAGTTTCTCAAGATTCGCAATTTGGATTACGTCACCTCGGCGATCGCCCTTGGGAGCACCGACCGCAAGGTGATGTTCAAACATATCCTGCCCAATGCGCTGGCGCCGGTGATTGTCTCCGTCGTGCTCGGCATTGCCGGAGCGATCCTGGTCGAGTCGAGTTTGAGCTTTCTCGGCATCGGCGTGCCGGCGGAATTAGTCACTTGGGGATCGATTCTGCACGAAGCCAGCACCACCACTTACGCCTGGTGGTTGGCAGTCTTCCCCGGCTTTGCCATCTTCATCACCGTGCTTGCTTACTATCTCGTCGGCGAGGGCTTGCGCGAAGTGCTCGATCCGCGCCTGCGGGGGTTGCGTTAGTCCGACAGTTTCTGTTAATTCGGTTATCCGCGATTCCTAGGATGCGGAAATCACAAAAGTAACCACATGGCGGAAAAGACCCTCGAAGAAATCACCGCGGACATCGCTCATCGCGCCGGACGGATCAATCCGTTCGAGCGGGTGAGGAAAGAAGATGTCGATCAGGTTCTGAAGAGTCTCACCAGTCTGGATTCGGACCTGTGGGGGCGCGAGTGGGGTAAGTTCGGCGCTAAGTACGAGGAGCTGGGCGATGAACAAGAGAAGCAGGGCAAGAAAAAAACAGCCGGTGAAACTTTCTATCTCGCCTATGAGTATTACCGCATCGGCCGTTATCCGGTGCCAAGCAGCCCGGAGAAAATGACATGTTACAAAGGCGCGTTGCGGACCTTTCTCAAAGCCGCGCGCTATATGGACCCGCTGTTGGAGCGTTGCGAGATTCCCTTCGAAGGTAAAAAAGTTGTCGGCTACCTGCAGGTGCCCAAAGGGCGTCCATCGGCCGCCGGTGGTCATGCATTGGGGCGGCGTCGACGGCTGGAAGGAAGACCGCCGGACCAACAACGATGTCCTGCTCGAGCTGGGCATCGCCTGTTTCACACTCGACATTCCAGGCACCGGGGAGAATCCTTGCTTGGGCCAGGAGCCCAAAGCTGAGCGAACTTTCTCCGCGGCGATGGATTATCTCGAGACGCGCGCCGACATCGATGGAAGACGGATCGCCTGCATGGGCGGCAGCTTCGGCGGCTACTGGGCCGCCAAACTGGCGCATACCGAACCGAAACGGCTGCGCGGCGCAGTCAACTGGGGCGCCGGCGTACACAGGACCTTTCAAGAAGAGTGGCTGCGTCCGGCACTGACGTTAACCGCATCGCAATATTTGATGGGGCCGGCGAGTTTGCTCGACGCGAGGTCGTATATTTTTGGCGTGAAGAGCTTGGCAGAAGTTCTCAAAATCGCGCCGACCTTGTCGCTGGTGGCGCAAGGTTTGCTCGACCAGCCCTGCGCGCCGCTCTTGTGCATCAACGGTAAAGATGACGACCAGCATCCGATCAGCGATTTATACTTACTGGCGGAGCACGGTAGCCCGAAGGATTTGCGCATCATCGCCGGCGCTGGCCATATGGGGCGGAAGAAGGGGCAGTCGAACGACGAAGTGGTCGGCATCGTGACGCAGTGGTTGAAAGAAAAACTCGCATAAGACCGATAGGAGAGATTTATGGCACGCATTGCAACGATCGATAAGAAAGAAGACCTGAAACCCGAAGATCAGAAAATCTACGACACCATCGCGCAGAGCCGCGGTGTGGTGGGGGGGCCGTGGAAGGCGCTGTTGCATAGTCCGGAGATGGCCTATCGCACGATGCATCTGGGCAGCTACGTGCGTTTTGAATCGACCTTGGATCACAAGGTCGTTGAGTTTACCGCGCTGGTGGCGGCGCGCGAGCTTGACTGCAAGCATGAATGGGCGGCCCATGTCGGTCATGGCGAGAAGGCCGGCATTCCCATGGCGACGATTCGCGGCGTCTACGAGAAAAAAGCCGTTGAAACATTTTCCTCCGAAGACGCCCAAATCGTCAGCTTCGTGCGTGAGATGATTCACGCCCACCGCGTGAGTGAACCGACGTTTCAAGCGATCTATGGCCGCTTCGGCGACAAGGGCATGGTCGAATTGACGGCGACGGTGGGCTACTATGCGATGCTCGCCTGCACGCTCAACACCTTCGATGTCTACACGGCAACGCCGCCGGACGATCTGAAGATTTGACCTGACGTGGCGGTGCACGCGCGCGCGTCACGTATTGCAAATTTCAGATTACATATTCCAGATTGGGTCGTCGCCGTTGACAGACTGTGCGATGGACGGATAGTCTCGGTTAAAAATTGATTGGGTAGAAGGGAATTCAAGTCATGAAACTCAAAGATCAAGTGGCGCTGATTACCGGGGCCGGGAGAAACATCGGCAAGGCGATGGCCAAACTTTTTGCAATTGAAGGGGCGAAGATCATTGTCGCCGAGATGCACGAAGGGCGCGGCCAAGCGGTGGTTGACGAGATCAATAAGTCCGGCGGCCAGGCAGCGCTGGTTTTGGGCGATGTGTCCAAGTCGGCGGACGTGCAGCGCATGGTAAAAGACGCCGTGGCCAAGTTCGGCGGCATCGATATCCTCGTCAATAACGCGGCGCTGACCGATCACGCCAATATTTTCGACAGCACCGAAGAAGAGTTCGACAAGGTCATTGCGGTGAGCTTGAAGGGTCCGTATTTGGTGACCAAGTATGTCGCCGTGCAGATGAAGAACCAAGGGCGCGGCGGCAAAGTTTTGAATTTCGGTTCGACCTCGGGGTTGGTTGGCCGTTTCGACGGCATCGCGTACGCGGCCGCCAAAGCCGGCGTGATCAACATGACGCGCGCCATGGCGGTGCAGCTTGCCGAATACGGCATTCGCGTCAATTGCATCGTGCCGAACCGTTCCGGTTCGCCGGTGGGTTACGATGACGACGTGACGGGCAGCCGAACTTTTCAGAACCTCGCCGGCCGTCTCGGCACCGCCGACGATCAGGCGAAGGCGGCGTTGTTTCTGGTCAGCGACGATTCCAGTTTTATCATTGGCCATCCGCTGATCGTCGATGGCGGGGTGATGGCGACGGCGAATTTTCCGCGGGAGCAGTTTCAAAAATAGGCCGAAGCGTGTTCCAGCGTTCCAAATGTTCCAGAGGTTCCAATTGTCGATTCGTAAGACTGCACTTCCACTGATCGTAGGTCTTTTAATCTTGTGCTGCGGCGATTGCACGTACGCAGCGACGCCGGTGCGCAGAGCCGTGATCGGTCATGCGGCGCTCAATGCCCGTGTGGCACCGCTGTGGGTCGCTGAGGACCATGGCTTTTTCGTCAAGTATGGCGTCAATGCCAACGCGATCTTTATCCGTCAAGCGCCGGTGTTGGTCGCGGCGTTGACGGCCGGCGACGTGCACGCCGCCTACACCGGCGGGACCACCGTGCTCACCGCGGTGACAAGCGGCGCCGACCTGAAAACGATTGCGACGCTGACCAATAAGTTGGGTTACGATGTGGTCGCCGGCCCGAACATTAAGACCGCCAAGGATCTGCGCGGCAAGAAAGTCGGCGTGCAGACGTTGGCGGGCACGGTGTGGATGGGTGCGATGTTGGCTTTGGAGCAGCTCGGGTTGGATGCCGAGCGGGACAAGATCACTTTTTTGGTTATCGGCGATCAGACCGTCGCGACGCAGGCGTTGGAGAGCGGCCAGATCGACATGACGGTCCTCGATGGCGTGTTTAGCCGGCGCCTCAGGCAGAAGGGGTTTAACGTCCTTGCCGAACTGGGCAAAGCGAACATTCCATTTTCATCTCAAGGATTCGTGGCTCGTGGCGCCACCTTGCGCGAGCAGCGAGACCTTATCGAGAGTCTCCTCAAAGGGCTGCTCGAGGGAATCGCCTTCAGCCTTTCACCGAGGAATAAACCGGCGGTGGTGGCGACGATCATGAAGCGGCTGAAGCTTAACGATCCGGCATCGGCGGAAGAAGGCTATCAAGACGTGATCAACGGCGTCGAGCGCAAACCGTTCCCCGGGGTCGACGGTTTGCGCAACATCCAACGGCTGATGAAGCTGCGCAATCCGGCCATCGAAAAGTTCAAAGTCGAAGAGATGATCGACGACCGCATTCTCAGACAGCTCGATGCCAGCGGGTTTATTGACGGACTGGCGAAGCTCTATCCGGCAAAATAGATCCCAGAAACTTCCTGCCGTACCGATAGAGCGGCGGCACTGAAATGCGCCGCTCGATCTCCGCCATCATCTTTTTGTATTCAAGCCCATCGACGCCGCTGAAGCGGCGCTCAAATTCCGCTTTCGCCAGGTATTCCGGCAGGTCCGCAGTGGCCGGCATGATGTCACTTTCAATGATTCCGGCGCCGACTTTCGCCTGCAGCTTCTTGGCCGTGGCGCTTTCTATCGCGGTCTCGCCAAAACGCATTCCGGCGCGGCCGGCGGCGATGTCGTTAAACGAAAAGCCGCTGCCGCCGCGGCTGTCGGCGCTTGCCGCGAGCGCCGCCGCCCCCGTATCGATGCGCCAGATAGTTTGCCGCGAGATCGAGATCGCTGCTGCTATCCGTGATCGTCCGGCGCGCGCTGGATTTTAGTTTGCGCGGGTGGTTTTGATCGAGGATGCGCTTGGTGCGGGCGATCACCGCCGAGGCGGGACTGATTTTCCTCGGCTTGAGTGTCGCTCCGACCCGGCCCACTTGGGGCGACATGCGTCGCCCGGGTAGTTCCTATTTGCGGCTCCATCCGCATCTGGCACGGTTCTCTGGGTTGCTTACCATGTTGGCAGTGCTGGGATTTAATGCTATGGGAGATGCAATTCGCGATATTTTGGGCCTGCGCATGTTGAATCGTCTGCGCGTAGGCCGTACAACGTGAGTTAGCGCGGGCGCAACTTTGTCATCATGGCGGATCTACTCCAAGTCAAAAACCTGCAGACTTCTTTCTTCACACCGGAAGGTGAAGTGCGCGCCATCGACGGCATCAGCTTCGAGATCGCCGAGGGCAAGACTCTCGGTCTAGTGGGCGAATCCGGTTGCGGCAAGAGCGTCACTTCGCTGTCGATCATGCGGCTAATCCCGTCGCCGCCGGGGAAAATCGTCGGCGGCGAGATCATCTACCGAGGCAAAGACCTGCTGAAGCTCGGTAATGAAGCGATGCGTAAGATCCGCGGCAACGAGATCTCGATGATCTTCCAGGAGCCGATGACCTCTCTCAATCCGGTGTTCACCGTCGGCAATCAGATCGGTGAAGCGATCAAGCTGCACCAGGGATTAGACAAGCAGGCGACCCGGGCGAAAACCATTGAAATGCTGCGGCTGGTCAAGATCGCCGATCCAGAATCCCGCGTCGACGCCTATCCGCATCAGTTGAGCGGCGGCATGCGCCAACGGGTGATGATCGCCATGGCGCTGTCGTGCAATCCATCGCTCCTGATCGCCGACGAGCCGACCACGGCGCTCGACGTGACTATTCAAGCTCAAATCCTCGACCTCATGAAGGAGCTGCAGCAAAAGATCGGCATGGCACTGCTGCTGATCACCCACGATCTCGGCGTGGTCGCCGAGCAGGCCGACGACGTCGCGATCATGTACGCCGGCAAGATGGTCGAACGGTCGAACACGAGACAGATTTTCACTAAACCGTTTCACCCATACACGGTGGGCCTGCTCAATTCCTTGCCGAGCACCGGCGTCGCCAAGAAGCATCGCTTGGACGCGATCCCCGGCGTGGTGCCGAATCCGCTGCATCTACCGAGCGGCTGCCGCTTTCGCGACCGCTGCCCTAAGGCGGCCGATCTGTGCGCCCAGAAGGAGCCCGAGCTGGTGGAAAAAGAGCCGGGGCATACGGTGGCTTGTCATTATCCGCATACAGAAGCGCGACAGAGCTGAGTCGCGAAATTAATAGGTCAATGCCAAGTGCATGAGGAAAATTGAGAATGGATAATTGATAATGGAAGTCCCGAAATCTGGATTTTGGCTTTGGCATTCTTCATTTTCCATTTTCAATTGAGCTGACCCATGAGCTTGTTGGAAATCCGCAACTTAAAGAAACATTTTCCCGTCGGTGAAGGGTTGTTCTCGCGCGGCAAGGGCGCGGTCAAAGCCGTCGATGGCGTCACTCTGTCGATTGAAGAGGGCGAGACTCTCGGCTTGGTCGGCGAGTCTGGTTGCGGCAAATCGACGCTTGGGCGGGCGATCCTGCGCTTGATCGAGCCGACCAGCGGCGAGATTGATTTTCTTGGCAAGAATTTGCTGTCGTTGTCCCAGCGCGAGCTGCGTGACACCCGGCGCGAGATGCAAATTATCTTTCAAGATCCCTACGCTTCGCTCAACCCGCGCATGCGCGTCGGCGACATTGTCGGCGAGGGATTGGAGATTCACAAACTCGCCAAGGGCAAAGCCAAGCGCGAGCGGGTGATGGAATTGCTCCACCAGGTCGGCCTGCGTGACGATCATTTCGACCGCTATCCCCACGAGTTCAGCGGCGGCCAGCGCCAGCGCATCGGCATCGCCCGCGCCTTGGCCGTCAACCCGAAATTCATCGTCTGCGACGAGCCGGTGTCGTCCCTCGATGTGTCGATCCAGGCGCAGATCATAAATCTCCTGCAGGAATTGCAGGAAAAGATGCATTTGACCTATCTGTTCATCTCCCATGATCTGCGGGTTGTCGAACATATCAGTCACCGAGTGGCGATCATGTACCTCGGCAAAGTCGTCGAGATCGCCAAGAGCGACACGATTTACCGCGATGCCAAACATCCCTATACCCGCGCGCTGCTCTCCGCCGTGCCGATCCCCGACATGAACAAGAAAAAGGAGCGCGTGGTTCTCGAAGGCGATGTGCCGAGCCCGGTCAATCCGCCGCCCGGCTGCAGCTTCCATCCGCGCTGCTCCTACCGCGAAGCGGTTTGCAGCCAGACCGAGCCGCCGCTGGAGTTCAGCCCAGACGGGCACGGCGTGTCCTGCCATGTGTTTGGGCCGGAGAAACGGGCTTAAGCTCACTTGGATTATGGTTTCCCAATTGAGCAATTATTCCCACCAATGCGGCACGTTCAGCGGTAGTTGCAATAGCTACCCTCGATGGTAAAATAGCCGGTAGATTTAGCAGCTGGAAGAAAATCTAAGATCTTATTCAAGGCCTCTCGGGAGAGATTCCGAGGGGTTTTTCTTTTGTCTAGGAGTTGACGGTATGGCAGATGCAAGCGTCCCGATGACCAGCAAGGGGTTCCAGTTTTTGATGGAGGAGCTAAAGCGCTTGAAGAGCGTCGAGCGGCCGAAGAACATCCGCGATATCGAAGAGGCGCGCGACCACGGCGATCTCTCGGAAAACGCCGAGTTCCACGCCGCCAAGGAACGCCAATCGCTGCTTGATGTGCAGATCCGCGAGATGGAGGATAAGATCGCCCGCGCCCAGGTGATCGACGTTTCCAAGCTGTCCGGCGACAAAGTTCTCTTCGGGGCGACGGTCAGTTTGGCGGATGGCGATACCGGAGACAAGGTGGTATACAAAATCGTCGGCGATCATGAGGCGGAGCCGAAGAACGGTAGGATTTCTGTCAGTTCTCCCATCGCGCGCGCGTTGATCGGCAAGAGCGAGGGAGATGAAGTTCAGGTTCGCACTCCCACGGGCGTTCGCTCGTTTGAAATTCTTGGCGTCGAATTTATCGACTAGATTGCCGGTGCCAGTGGGACAAGTCTGTCGGGAAGGGAAAGATGCCCTATTCAGCCGTGCAGGCTGCACCGAATGATTTTCTCCCGCGGTGCCCCACCGCATGGTCTTTCCTTATTTCCTTTTCTATTGATCGGTCGTTTGAGCGCGCTTGGGCCGGCTCCGCAGGTGTGATTCTAGCGTTCCTGATCACCGCCTTGTCGGTGGTTCCAGCCGAGGCTGACATCGTTATCGAGGTGCGGGTCGGTTTTCACGGTGTGTTTCAACTGGGTCGGCCTTTCCCGTTGGAAGTCGAGCTCACCAACTCCGGTCGCCCGGCTGAAGGAACCCTCGATGTGCAAGTGTGGAAGGGCGGCGTGACCAAGGGCGGCACGCCTTATCCTGTCAAATATCGGCGCGAAGTTTTTCTCGCGGCGCAATCGCGCAAAACCCTGCAACTAACCGTCGACCCGGATTTCATCAGCCGGCCGCTGACGATTGTTTTTAACAGTTCCACCGCCAAAGCGGTGCGCGAGATCGATCTGCGGCGCAACTTTTCACCGGCACCGGTGATGCTGCTGGTCAATGACAGCGGCTCGATGCCGCCCATCGCGCTCGCGCCGACGGCACAGGGTCGGCTGGTTTCACTTGCCTTGAACGAACTCGCTGCCGACGCGCGCTCGCTGCTCGGCGTTTCCCATATTATCGTCTACGATCAATCGCTGCGCGATTTGTCGCGGCTCCAAGTGCTCGCTCTTGACACCTGGCTGAGCGCCGGCGGTCGGATGGTGATTCTCGGCAGTCTCAATTACGCGCTCTACCAGGAGCCGGTAATCAGCCGCTTTTTGCCGGTGCGAGTCAGCGGCACGCGGCGCATCGCGTTTACACCGGCGGCCAATAAGAATGAAATAACTCCGGCCATCGCCGATGTCTGGGCGCAAGTTTCAACGCCGTTCACCGGCGAGGTGCGTACGACATCCCAAGGCCTGCCGGTGCTGGTCGAGGCAGCGCGCGGCCGCGGCAGGATTGTTTATCTCTCGCTCGATATCGGCCGGCCGCCATTGTCCCAGTGGCCGGGTTTGCCTAAGTTCTTGCAGGGTTTGCTCGCGGTCGGCGGTGTCGACGAGCCGGGGGCACGGGCGGAGTGGAATGACGTGATCTTCACCCAGCTGATCACCAGCCCGACGTTCATTTCGACCTATGTGCCTTACGGTTCGTTGTTTATTGTGATTCTGGTTTATCTCTTCGCGATCGGCTTGCTCAGCTGGGTCTGGCAGCGGCGCCGGCTGACGACAACCCAAACGCTCGCTGCCCTTGGATTGTTGGTGACGGCGGGCGGCGGCGCCGGCTATGTTTACTTTAGCCGCGGCGGCCATATTCCCGACGGTGTCTTGTTGTCGTCGACGGTGTTGGAGAACGGCGTCGACGGTGTCGTCGACGCGCAGGCCAATCTGGCGTTGTTTTCCACCCAGCCGCGCCAGTATAACCTGCAGATGGAACGCGGTTGGATGGAATTTACGCCGCTGTCGAACCGGCCGCGCGAGGCGCAGGAAACGCCGGTGTTGAGTCAGGAAGGCGGCGGTGTTAACCGCTTTCAATTGCCGCTGCGCGAGTGGGACTACCGCTTGTTTCGACTGCGCTTTATCGATCGCTTCCCATTGCGCGCGGAGTTTAATGTGCAAGGCGACAAGCTGACCATGAAAATCAACAATCAGAGCGGCAAGGATTTGTTCGATTGCGGCCTGCTTTTGCCGGGGCAGCGTCACTTGCTCGGCGATATTCCGCGCGGCGCGCGTCTGGACAAAGAGTTTTCTCTGGTACTGCCGACCGGCAACAATGGTCCGGCCGGCCGCACGGAGGCGGTTAATTTCCGCGATGTGAGCTTCGCCAACAAGACCCGCGATATCTTGTTTCAGTCATCGTTCTTCCCGCGCGATGGTGATAGCCGCTGGAGCAGTGGCGCCGCCGTGTTCTTCGCCTGGGTGAAAGATCCGGCGCCGCGGGTACGGGTCGACGACCCGCGCATTCAAGTGCAGGACTACGCGCTGTTTCGCGCGACGATCCCGCTCAACTCCGCGGAGGACGAATGACCCGCAACCCGATCTGGCGCGAGAGCATCGCCATTTACTTTGCCGAGGGACATGGTTTCCAAGTCTATTTCTATCTCTTGATCATCCTTGCGCCGGTGGAGTTTTTTTCACTATATATTCCCTCCCTCGACGCACAGATGTGGAGCGGCTCGGCGAGTCTGTTCAAAGTCTGTGCGGTGGCGGCCGAGCTTCTGCTGATTTATTTTTCCCTCCGTGTGGCCAACCAGGAGTTCGCCCCCTGGCGCTTCAAACCGCTGCGCAACTGGATTCGCGATGAGGGACAATCGGTTGAAATCATCGGCCGGGGCCAATGGGATTTCTTCATCACCCATGTCGGACTCGCCTTACTCCTGGTTCTGCCGTTGTTGGCGTGGGCCGGCGCCATTGCGCGCACGCCGCTCGCCAGCATCGCCGGCACGATGGTGCTGCTGTTGTTCTATGCCGTCAGCTATGGTGTTTGGGGCCTGGCGGCGCTGGCGCTATGGGAGCGGCGGCTGGAGAACCGTCAGGTGTTTGTTCGTTGTCTGTATGCCGCCTTGGTCATATTAACTGCGCTGTTTTACGGCACGATCAATCCGGTGATGTTTCTCGTCGCTTATCTTAGCCGCCAAGAGTTGGCGCCTTTGTCGATTTTCGGCTGGCTATTGCCGGCGAGCGGGATTCACATCGGATTTCATCTGCTCCTGGGCGCCGCCGGTTATCGGTTGCATCGTTGGGCGTTGAGAAAGGAACTCGCCGCATGATGACGGACGCGACCCCGCTGCAGAACCAGTTTGCCGAGCTCTTGCGCTGGGAAAAGCAAAAGCGGCTCGAGGAAATTTTCTTGTGCGCTACTGCTATGGCTTTGGCTGCGGCGGTCTTGTTGTCGCCGCTGCACGGGTTTCTACCCCTTCGCGGTCTGCGTTGGCTAGTTCCGGTCATTCTAACGCTCGGATTGGCCCCGGGGTTTTTCTATCATCGGCGCTGGCGCGCCGTCGATGCGACGCGCACCTTCGTCGAGCTGGACCGTAAGCTGGCCTTGGCCGAACGCGCGGTGACGGCTTGGGAGCTGGCCGGGCGCAGTGACCGGAGCGCCGCGGCGCAGCTGGTATTTCAGCAAACCGAGCCGCACTTGCGTGGGCTGGATCCGCGCCGCTTGTTCCCCCGGCGCTGGGGCTGGCCGTGCTACGCCGTCGCGCCGCTGTTGCTTTTCTGGTTTGCGCTCCTGTGGTTCGACTTCGATCAGTCGTTTTCCCAACAGAGCTCACCAGTGCAAAGCTTGGCGCAGCAGCTGCGCGAGTTTGCCCGGGACTTTCAGGAAAAAGCCAAGACCGACGGGCTGCGCCAAAGTTTACAAGTTGGACAGGAGCTGGAAAAACTTGCCCAGAAGAATCTCGCCGACAAGGCCAACGAAGAACGGCTCAAAAAAGATTTGGCCGGCGTGAAGCAAAAGCTCGACGCCGCGAGCAAGTCTGGGCCGCAAAACCAGTCGATCGCCGGCGCAGAAAGTGAGCAAAGTCTGAGAGATCTCAAAGCCGAGTTGGAAGCGGCGCGCGACATGTTGAATCTCCCCGACGCTGCCAAAGTGCCATCGCCGCAGCAATGGCTGGAGCGATTAGCGTCGATGCCGCAGCTGCGGAACCAGCTCGACCGCGAACCGCAGGGTGGCAAGGGACTGGGGCAACAGGAGTTGCAGTCGCTGCTCGAGCGTCTCGATCGACAGGTGGCCGACGCGCTGGATCGGCGCGCGCTCATCGACGCTCAGCAATTCCTCGAACAGATGATGAATCAGGGGCAAGGCAAACAAAGTAATGATGCTGCGCAGATGGCTGGTCGTGGTGAGCAGGACGAACCTGGCGACGGCGTGCGGGAAAAAAATCACAGCAACCTGCCAGGCAAGGAACCCGGGAGAAACGACGATAGTCTCAGATCGCTGCCCGCGTTTCGCGCCGACACCCGCACCCACGTCGAAGGCCAGTTGGGCGAAGGCGAAAGCAGCAGTCTAGTGTTCAAAGGTAAACCCACGCCCGGTAAGAGCGAACTGGCGCCGCAAGAAGTGGTCGCCAACTACCGGCGCCAAGCGGAGCAGGAACTCAATTCGGAAAAAGTGCCGGCGGCGCTCAAGGAAACCGTGCGGAAATATTTTTTGTCGTTGGAGGAAAGTAAGAGATAGTGATCAGTCGCTAGTGGTCAGTGATTACTTGAGAAATGCGATTTAGTCCGGCTACGGGCAACTGACCGCTGGCAACTGATCGAGGAGCTGCATCATGGAATCGCTTGCGGATATCGAGCAACGCATCGACAGCGCGCGGCGCACTTATGCCGAAGTAAAAGCGGAAATCGCCCGGGTCATCGTCGGTCATGAAGAATTGATCGAGCAGGTGTTTGTCGCGTTGGTCTGCGGCGGCCATTGCCTGCTCGAAGGTGTGCCGGGCTTGGGTAAGACGTTGATGGTGCGCAGTTTGGGCGAGATTCTCAGTCTGAGCTTCTCGCGCATTCAGTTCACGCCCGATCTGATGCCGGCGGATATAACCGGCACCAACATGCTGACCGACGATCCGTCAGGGCGCAAACTTTTTGAGTTTCAGCGCGGGCCGGTGTTTGCCCATGTGGTGCTTGCCGACGAGATCAATCGGGCGACGCCGAAGACCCAGTCAGCGCTCCTCGAAGCGATGCAGGAACAAGGCGTCACCGTCGGCGGCAAGCTGCACCGCTTGGAAAACCCGTTCATGGTTCTGGCGACCCAGAATCCAATCGAAATGGAAGGCACCTATCCGCTGCCCGAGGCGCAAGTAGACCGGTTCTTTTTCAAATTGATCTTGCAGTACCCGAGCCATGCGGAGTTGACGCGCATCGCCGATCTGACTACCGCGGTGCCGGCGGCGCCATTGCGGGAAATCCTCGACGCCGACGGCATCTTGCAGCTGCGCCAGTGGGTGCGCGAGGTGCCGCTCGCCGATGTCGTCAAGGACTACGCGGTGCGCCTGATCCTGAGCAGCCATGCCCAAGCGGAGAAAAACAGCGGCGAATCGTTGGCCCGGCGCTATGTCATGTACGGCTCGAGCCCGCGCGGTTTGCAGAGCGTGATTCTTGCCGCCAAGGCGCGCGCGCTGTTTGCCGGCCGGCCCAATGTTTCTTTCGACGATATTCGCGTCATGTTGCTGCCGAGCTTGCGTCATCGTTTGATTCTCAATCTGGAAGCTGACGCCGACGGGATCAGTTCCGATAAAATCCTCAACGATTTGACTACCCGTGTTCCGGAAGTGGCGTGAAGATGAGTTTGGCGTCGAGCGTTTCGGGTCTAGCGTTAAGAGCGCCGCGGCTTGTGGCGACACTGGCGACGATCATGCGCCGCGCCCGTGGAAAGATTTCTCGCTTCGCTCGAAATGACAACCACGTAGCCGGATACAATCCAGCGATTCGTCGGTCTCAACCCTCGATGCTAGATGCCGGACCTGAAACTTTCTTCGACACCGACTTCCTACGCCGGCTTGAACGGCTCCATCTGATCGCCAAACGCTTGAATTGGGCGGGAGCGAAGGGCGAGCATGCGGTGTCGCGTAAGGGATTTAGTCTGGAGTTTTCCGACTATCGGCGTTATCAGCGCGGCGACGATCTGCGTTACGTCGATTGGAATATTTACCGGCGGCTCGATCGCTTGCTGTTAAAGATCTTCACTGCCGAGGAGGAGATGAATATCTATCTGCTGGTCGACACCAGCAGGTCCATGGCCGAAGGCGATCCAATCAAGCTCGACTACGCTAGGAAAGTCGCTGCGGCGCTGGGCTACATCGGCCTCAAAAATCTCGACCGGGTCGGCGGGGCGGCGTTCTCTTCGGTGTTACACAAGCCGCTGACCTTGGGGCGCGGTCGCAAACAGATCCTCAGCATGTTTAGTTTCCTCGCCAAGCTGTCTTGCACAGGCGAGACCAACCTGCGGGGCACGATTCATTCCTTTACCAAACTTTTCCCCCACGCTGGTTTCGTTGTCATCGTCAGCGATCTCTTCGACCCCACTGGTTGGCGCGCCGCGCTGGAAGAGCTTTCCGGCAAAAACTATCAGGTCTTGCTGGTGCACATCGTCGACGAAACCGAGTTGAAGCCTAAACCCTGGGGCGATGTCGCGCTGGTCGACGTCGAAGCCGGCAGCGAATGCAAGTTCTTTCTCGACGCCGATCTGGTGCGCCGTTTCGAGCAGGAGCTGGAAAAGTATTTTAAAGAGATCGAAGAGCTCTGTGCCAGCCGCAAGATCGATTATCTACGCACCACCACTCAAGTGCCCTTCGACGAGTTCGTTTTACAAACCCTGCGCCGGGTGAGCGGCGTGGTCTGACCTATGCTTTGGGGATTGCCAGCCGCGCTGTTGTTACTCGCCGGGGCGATCCCGTTGATTCTGTTTCTGCATAGCCTCAAACCGCGCGGCCTGAAGATCGCGACTACGACGATGTTCGTTTGGCAGCGGGTGCTGCGCGAGCGGCCCCTGGGTACGCGGTTGGGTTGGCTGCTTCGCAAGAACATTTTACTGATTCTTCAATTGCTCGCAGCCACCGCGCTGATAGTTGCTCTCGCCGATCCGTCGCTGCTCCACATTGCGTCACGCTCAGGGGACATGATCGTCGTGCTCGACTTGAGCGCGAGCATGAAGGCGAAGGGTAAAGGCGCAAACCGCTTCGACGGGCTGCGCCGAGAGTTCAATTCTTTGATCGACGGCCTTTCGGCCGGTCAGAAAATGCTCGTCATCGGCGCCGGCGCCGAGCCGCGGCTGATGTCGCCGTTTAGCGCCGACAAACGGCGGCTACGGGAGCTGGCGCGCAATTTGTCCGCCACCGACGGTCCAGGAAAAATGAAAGAGGCGATTCTCTTCGCCCATGGTTTTCTCAAGCGCGGCAGCGCCGACCAAGTGACGGTGATTAGCGACGGCGCCTTTGCCGGCGCTGAAGAGTTTGCGGTATCGGCGCCGCATCGGCGTTTTGTCAAAGTCGACGGCGGTAGCGACAATGTCGGCATCGTCGGCTTTTCGGTGCGCCGCCGGCCGGACCGCCCGGGAGCGGCGGAGATCCTCGTGCATGTCCGTAACTTCACTGCCAAGGCGGTGCGGCTACCGCTCGTGCTCTCTCTCGATGACAAGCAAATCCTGCGCGAGGAAATCGACATCGGCGCCAACGACCGGCGCGTTCTCATCTATCCATTCGACGGTGCGCTGGCGGGGAGATTGGTTGTGCAATTGGATTTCGCCGACGATTTCAGCACCGATAACCGCGCCTATCTCGCGTTGGCTGATACGCCGCCGGTGCGTGTGCTCTACATCGGTCCCGGTAATCCGTATTTGAACAATCTATTGCGTTCCTTTGCGAATCTGGAGCTGACCTCCCTCACCGGCTGGGACGAACGCGTGGCCGCTCAGCAGAGTAAATTCGATGTGGTGATCTGCGATCGCGTGGCGCCGCCGGCAGCGCTCCAGGGCAATCTAATTATGATCGATGCGCTGCCGCCGGGGACGGTGCTCGCGCGCCAGGCCAAGGTCGATAACCCGCGGCTGCTTTTGCCATTGGCAAAACATCCGCTGACCGAGGGTCTCAACTTGGCGGAACTGCAAGTGCACGCGGCTGTGCCGCTGCGCGATAGCGGCGCTGGGGTCGCGCTCGCGCGCATAGCGCAGGGGCCGCTGATCTACGCCCTGGAGCAAGCTAAACTGCGGCTGGTTTATTTTGGCTTCGATTTGCTCCATTCCGATCTGCCGTTGCGTGTGGCGTTTCCGGTTTTGTTTCACAATATTTTTGCGTGGTTCCAGCCGCAGCGTTTGGAGTTTCCCGGCCAGAGCGGGCGGGCGGGCGCGCCGTTTAAGATTGCCGCGGCGCAGTTCAGTTCCGAAGCGCTAATCACGATGCCGAGCGGCAAGACCGAGACCCTGTCCGGTACGGGCGGTTCGCTGATCTTCGCCGGCACCTTCGAGGCTGGCTTTTATCGATACAAGAATGGCCCAGGTGAAGGCGAATTTGCCGTGAATCTGCTCGATGAGGACGAGTCGCAGATCGCGCCGCGCTTGACTGCTGACTCTTTGACGCCCAAAAACGACGCAACGGTGCGCGGCGAGAGCGGTTTGTCTTTGTGGCCGATCTTGCTTGGCGCCGTTGTCATTTTGCTTGGCTCTGAACTCTTGTTGGCCTACCGCCAACGTTTGTCGACCTTGCCAATTCTCACGCGCGCCGGGGCGCTGGCGGCGCTCGCTGTGGCGCTGCTCAATCCGCGCTGGTTTCAGCCAAGCGCAGCGCTCGATGTGATTTTCGCCGTCGATTCGTCGCGCAGTGTCGGCCAGGAGGGACGAGAAAAAGCGCGCGAGGTCATGGAAGTTGCCGCCGGCTTGAAAAAAGTCGCGACTCGCACTGGACTGATGAGCTTTGGCAGCGCCCCGGAGTGGGAGTTGCCGCCGCGCGAGGAGATCGCGGCAGCGGAGTTTTCCGCGCTGCTGGACCGTGAGCAGACCGATATTCAAGCCGCTCTGCAAGGGGCGGCGGCGCAGATTGGTGATGGGCGCCAGGGACGCATCTTGCTTTTCTCCGACGGCAACGAAAATCGCGGCGAGACGGCGCGCGTCACGCCGCTCCTGCGCAGCCAAGGCGTGCAGGTGTGGACGCTGCCGGTCGGCCTGTCGCGCGGCCGCAACGAGATTTACTTGACGGATTTGACGTTGCCTCGCCAGGTCGACAGCGCCGAGAGCTTCGAGATTCGCGGCGCGGTCGAAAGCTTGCGCGAAGCGCCGGCGCGGCTGCGTTTGCTGCGTGACGGCGTGCTCACCGCCGAGCGCGAGCTGCGTTTGAACGCCGGCAGCAACAACGTTTCTTTTCGCGACACACTCAGCGAGCGCGGTAATCACCGCTACGAACTCTTGGTCGATTCGGCGGAGGATACGCTGGCGGAGAATAATTTGCTCCAAGGCGTGGTCGAAGTGAAAGGGCCGCCGCGGGTCCTTTTAATTTCAGCGCAGAAAGACAGCCAGCGGGTTCTAGCTAGCGTCCTGCAAGTTCAAGGCTACGCGGTGGTCCAGGCGGCGCCGGAGGGCGATTCCTTGTCCCTCGCTGAGCTCGCCGCCTTCGATCTGTTGGTTCTCGACAATGTGCCGGCGTTTCAATTGACCCACGCCAAGATGGAGAGCATTGAAAAATACGTGCGCGACTTTGGCGGCGGATTACTGGTCGTCGGCGGTTCGCAGAGCTACGGCGCTGGGGGCTATTACCGTACGCCGCTCGAGCGCGTCTTGCCGGTCGATATGCGGCCGCCCGCGAAACTAGAAATGCCTCACGTGGCGCTGCTCTTTGTCATCGATAAATCGGGCAGCATGGGTTCCGGCGCCGAAGGCAGCACCAAGCTCGATCTCGCCAAGGCGGCTGCCATCGCCGCTGCCGATATCATGAATCCGACGGATCAGGTGGGCGTTCTCGCCTTCGACGCCAATTGGGATTGGGCCCTGCCGTTTCGCCAGGTGGGCAAGGGCGAATGGATCAACGAAAAGCTGGCTAACCTGCAATCCGACGGCGGTACCGATTTGTACAAAGCGATGGTTGAAGCCTATCGAGGCATCGCCGGCAAGACGGCTTCGATCAAGCATGTGATCGCGCTCTCCGACGGTCTTACTGACAAGGCCGACTTTCAGTCCCTGGTGGCTAAGATGGCGCGCGATGGCATCACCGTATCGACCGTGTCCATCGGTAACGACGCCGACGTGAAGCTGATGGCGGAGATCGCCAAAGAGGGCAAAGGACGCGGCTATGTCGCCCTCGATCCGCAGACGATTCCGCAGATTTTTACCACCGAGACGTTGTTGATCTCGCGCGATTTACTGATCGAGAAGCCGGTGGCGCCGAGCATTGTTAGCGGCACCGGCGCGCTAAAAGGCATCCCGCAAAATAATTTGCCCGCGCTGCGCGGCTATGTGCTCACTTATCCGAAGCCGCGTGCCGAGTTGCTCATGCGCGTCGACAAAGATCCCCTGCTGGTGTCCTGGCGCTACGGTCTTGGCAGAGTGATGGCGTTCACATCCGACTTGAGCGGACGCTGGGGCAAAGAGTGGGTGGGTTGGAACGCCTTTCCCCAGTGGGCGAGCCAGATTAGCCGCGACACCATGCGCAAGGTGCTCGACGGTAAGATCCATGTCGATTTTCAAACTGACGGCGGGGCGGTGAAAGTCGTGAGCGACTTGGTTGCCCAGGACGGCAAGTATCTGAATCATCTCAAACTCAAGGCGACGGTCGCCACTCCCAATCAAACCAGCTTGGAGCAGCCGCTGCAGCAAAGCGCGCCGGGGCGCTACGAGGGTAAGTTTATGCCAGCGCAGCGCGGTATCCATTTCGTCACGCTTTACGCGGAGGGCAACGCCGGGGCAGCGCCATTGCCAGTGGCGACCGTGCCGTACATCGCGCCCTATCCCAAGGAGTACCGCGAGTTGAAAGCCAATTTGACTCTGCTCAGCCGGCTTGCTGAGGACACCGGCGGCGAGATGGTCGATCCGGAAAAATTTCACGACGCTCTCAAGCGCCTTTACACGCCGACGCCAGGGAAAAGCTCCACAGGGCAGGAAACCTGGTGGCCCTTGGCGGGCGCAGGGCTTGTGCTGTTTCTCGCCGACTTGGCGCTGCGCAGTTGGCCGTGGCGGCGCGCGGCTGTCAACGCCGCTTAGCCGTCGATTGCTTGACCGAGCGTCGGCCGGTAAACTTGTGTAGTAGTAGTTGATCAGTCCCTAACGGAGGAGTTCCCGTGAAACAAATAGCGACGATTTTTGCAGTTCTGATTGCGCTCGTTTACAGCAGCGGGCTGGTGCAAGCTCAGAAGCTCCAGCAGGTGCGCGTGGCGCTGTCGACGCCGACGCCGCATATGGCGCCACTGTATATAGCCAAGGACAAGCGGTTCTACGAGAAGTACGGTCTGGATGTGCAGTTGATACTGGTCAACAGCGGTTCTTTAGTGGCGCAAATGTTTCAAGCCGGGGAAATTCAGATCACCGCCAATGCGCCGGCATCGTTGGTCAGTCTCGCCGCCACCGGCGAAAGGCTGAGTTTCTTTTTGGGACTGAGCAACACGTCGCCGTTTTCCGTGGTCACCCAACCGAATATCCGACGCGCTGAAGATTTGAAGGGCAAAAAGATCGGCACCGCGCGTTTCGGCGGCTCGTCGCACATTTCCGCCTTGATCGCCTTGGAGCACTTGGGCCTGGATCTCAAGCGCGACAAGATCACCTTGATTCAAACCGGCGTCGACCCGGACCGCATGGTGGCGCTGGAAAACAAGGCGATCGATGCCGGCATGTTGCAACGGGTGGCGACCAAAATCATGACCGGCAAGGGCTATTTCAACCTGCTCAACATGCAGGCGTCGAAGCTGCCCTACCAGAACACGGGCCTCACGGTAAAGAAGAATTATGCCTTGGCCAATCCGAAAATCGTCGACGGTTTCACACGCGCGACCATCGAAGCTTACGCGGATATTTTCAAGAAGGAGAACAAGCAGTCGTTCAAGGAAATTATCGCCAGGAATCTCCGCCTGCGCAATGTCGAAGCCGCCGAAGATTTCTACATCGAAGCCCAGGATGAGCTTGACCGCAAACCCTATCCGACACTGGATGGGTTCAAGATCGTCATCAAATACGTCGCCGAACAAAACCCGAAAGCCGCCGCCATCAAAGCCGAAGAGATCGTCGACAGCAGCTGGCTGAAGCGTTTGGACGACGAGAAGTTTTTCGACCGGGTGTATGGGGGAAAGTAGTCAGTTACGCATTGACCTATCCACAGTACGCCTAACTTGACACTCGATTCGACAATTTCCGACCGCGTAGGATGAGGAATTGGGCGATTGCTGCCTATTTCATCGGCAATGGATAAGCACGGCATGCATGGTCGGCGGTCGCTGATTTTCCCAATGGCGCCCCCCTTTTAAGAAAAATTTCTTTAATTTCAACGTGTTTTGTGGTTATATACGGCCTTAGTGAGCCCTCCGAGTCTTACCCACGCCGGCATTCCGGCCGACCGCTTAGCCTCTGGTCTTTGCCTTGCATTATTTTCCCAAAGTGAAGCGTCTAATAGATGAGTCAAACAACTGGTTAAGGAGAACTCGATAGTTAGCCGATAAAAAATTTAGGAATCAAACTGAGCTAATCCGCACCGGGAGGGAGAAGTAATGAACCCTGGAGATCCGCTCAAAACTACCAAACCCATTCGCTCGCAAAAGACCGGCACGATGTTGCCGCGGCAAGGAACCTTTGTGCGGGCGGTCGAGAACATGGGGCGGCAGCTGATTCTGGTGAATTTCGGTCCGGCCGGCGAAGAGTATTTGTTCCCGGACGAAATCCTGCCGGAACCTTCTAACGCGTAGTTCCTAAAAAGTCCCTACTATTCTTCCATCTTGCTCCGGGCTCCAGCCGGGGGCCACAGTTGCCTATTTGGTAAATTCTCGCTTTTCGTTCCAGCCGCTTTGGAATCTGCTCAGCGTATTTGATACAAGCTCATTATCATTAGCGTGGAGGTAGGCCATGAGCGAGCGAACGATCAAGGGCTATCATGCCCATATCTATTACGATCCCAAACGGACTCGTGCCGCTGCTGAAAAGGTGCGCGCTGGGCTAACGCAGTTCAACGTCAAGTTGGGCAGCTGGCATGACGAACCGGTGGGGCCGCATCTCGACGCCATGTATCAAGCGCTGTTCTCCAACGATGAGTTCGCCAAGGTCGTGCCATGGTTGATGCTCAACCGTGAAGGCTTGTCGGTGTTGGTTCATCCGTCCACCGGCGATGGCTACGGTGATCACATGGAGCGGTCGCTTTGGCTGGGCGAACGTTTGAAACTCAACGAAGAAGCCCTGCGGCGCCCGCACTAAGAATTTCGCTAGCTCGATGAAGCGCATCCACACGTCCAAAGATCCGCTGATGATCAGCCACTTGAAGAATGTTCTGGCGACGTTCGGCATCAAGTGCGTGATGAAAAATATGGATCTGATAAGCGCCGCTGGCCAACTGCCGCCCACCGAGTGCTGGCCGGAGCTTTGGGTGGTGGAAGACGATACGGTCGTAAGGGCCAAGGCGATTCTTAAGAAAACTTTGGCGCCGCTATCGTCTGTCAAAAAGGGCTGGGTTTGCAAGAACTGCGGTGAAAAGATCGAAGGCCAGTTCTCCGAGTGTTGGAACTGCGGCTGCGATCCGGCCGGCGCCCAGGCGCGCGGCCTGGTCAAATTGGCATCTCGCTCCCTTGGCCGACGCTAGAATCTTCCTCACTTGTTCAGCGCCAGTAAGATCGTGCCGGCGACCACGGCGCCACTGCCGATGGCGGTGCGCAAGGTCACTTTCTCCAGATCGTGTAAAAGTAGAATCGAACCGAGCAATACCCAGATGGGCGTGGTCGCCATGATCGGTGCGATGAGCACGACCTGGCCGAGACTGACGGCGGCGCTGAACAGGAGAAAACCGACGGTCTCAAACAAACTCGCCGAGACAAACGATTGCAGAGCGCGGCGATCGGGCCAGACCATGTGTATGCCGCGGCCGGAGATTAGCAGATAGCCGCCGAGACAGAGTAGCGACGATAGTCCGACCACGGCGGAGTAGAGCAACGGTTCGTTGGTGATGGTCAAAGCATAGCGCGTGAACGGGTGAATGACGCCGGAAAAAAACGCCGCCGCTAATGGAAACATCACGTCGAACGGCTTGGCATCGATTCGGTATCCCTTCGATTCCCAACAGGTGATGAAAATCCCGGCAACGATCAGCAAGGTCCCGAGCATGATGTTGTGCCGCGCCGGCTCGCCCAAGAAAACGATGGCTAAGGCGGCGCTGAAGAACGGATGAGTCGAACGCAGGGATGACGAACGCGCCGAACCGATGCGGGCGATGCCGGTGTAGCTCAACCAGCGGACGAGCGGCAAAGCGACGCCGACTGCGATGAAGACCGCGAGCGCGCGAGGATCGGCGCTGAGCGCGCTGCCGCGAGCTAAGAGTAGCGTCCAGACGACCACAGTTTGCACGATCAGCGAGATCAACGTAACCACCAGCGGCGTCGAATGGACGAGGCCGACGCGGGCGTAGAGATTGCCGGCGGCGTAGACGGCGGTGGAGGCGAGGGCGACGAGCTGGGCGGAGAAGTCCATCAGCGCAAAGCTGTCTGTGGACAGTTGTCAGCAGCCAGTTGAAGAAAGAGCGGTGTCACGAGTGATTCCATAGATAGCGAATTCTTCGTCTTAGTTCTATTTCTTCGCGCGATTTGACGCGCCGATAAGCGGATGCTAGAAGACGCGAGAGTTTGGCGTCGGGATGGTACAACGCGCTCGCTTCGGAATCATCAATCAATAAGTCTACAGGGAGTTTTCATGGAGTATCGCCAATTGGGCAAATCAGGTGTCCGTGTATCTGTGGTCGGACTGGGCACCAACCGCTTCGGTTCGCCGGACGTGCCACAGGCCGAGGTCGACAAGATCATCGATACGGCGGTCGAGACTGGCGTCAACTTTCTCGATACCGCCAACGTTTACAACGAGGGCGCCTCGGAGACGACCCTGGGGCATGCGCTCAAAGGGCGTATGGATAAGTTCGTTGTCGCCACCAAGTTCAATTTCCCCAGAAAAACCAGCGCCAACAGCTGGGGTGCGTCGCGCTATCATATGATGCAGGCGGTGGAGCAGAGTTTGCGCCGCTTGCAGACCGACCATATCGATTTGTTTTATTGCCATCGCTGGGACGACACCACGCCCATCGAAGAAACCTTACGCGGTCTCGACGATCTCGTACGCATGGGCAAAGTCTGTTACATCGGCGCATCCTTATACGCGTCGTGGCAGTTGGCCCACGCCAACGTGATTGCGGAACTCAAAGGCTGGACCCGCTTTGTCGTCTTGCAGTCGGAGTACAACATGTTCACGCGCGGCGTCGAGCGCGAAGTGTTGCCCTATTGCCGCGCCCATGACGTTGGCTTCGTTCCTTACTATCCCCTCGCCGGCGGTTTTCTCACCGGCAAATACCAAATGGGCAAACCGCCGCCTCCGGGCTCGCGCGGTGAATCGGTCAAAGTCGTGCAGAATCTCATGGTCGAGCGTAACTATAATTTGGTGAACAAACTGAGCGCCTGGGCGAAAGATCATGGCCGCGGCGTAAACGAGCTGGCGCAGGCGTGGCTCCTGGCGCAGCCGAGCGTGTGCTCGGTGATCACTGGCGCCAAGCGCGTCGATCATGTGACCAGCAACGTGAAAGCGGCGGATTGGGATCTGACGGCGGCGGAGCTGATAGAGATCGACGGAATTTTGAAGAGGTAAGCGAAACCAACCTTGGGGATTATCCGGAGGCGGATGATTCACTGCAAACGGCGCAAAAAAGATTTTTTAACGTCGCTCTCGGGGATGGTTGATACCCCTCGCCTTGAGGCGAAGAGACGGTTTGTCATTCCGGCGCAGGCCGGCATCCATCTTCGCGCGCGCTGCAAGGGCAAACGAAATCTGGATTCCGGCCTACGCCGGAATGACGACCCCGAAGAGTCGACTTCCAGTCGACAAATTTAGAACCCCTCGGCTTAAAGCCGAGGGTTGTTCAGGCGTCGTGGAGGGTTTCAAAACCACCCCCGTCTCTATCTCCGTCCAACGAGACTGCCGCGCGAGTCACTCAAATCACGAACGGCAAAAACAGCTGCGCTGAGCCGGTTGATTGCTCGCGCTTCGGTGCTTTCGCCAGTTGCCGAATTTCTTGTTCAAGCCAACGGATGTAGTGGCGCTGGGTGTGGCGTTTGTCGATTGCGGCGATGCAGAGTTCGCGCACCGATTCGGCGTAGTCCGGCCAGCGTTCGCGCATCATGCGCGGCATTTTGATGTACGTCGGCGGGTCGTCCAAGAACAGCGGGTCGCGAGCGAGCGTCCAGATATCGCATTGGGTCTCGCCAGTGGGGATGCGGTCGGGATCGGTGCTGCGGGTGCCAGCGATGGCCATAGGCCGAGTCCTTGCACCAAATGGGTCAACTCATGGCCGATGGTGTGGTACGTGACCTTGCGCACTCGCAGTCTAATAGTCAGCCGATAGAGCTCGTGCTTTCGATAGATGACCGTGGCGCTGCCCAGATGTTTGCGAGTGTAGCCGATGGTGATCGCGGCATCCTTCAACTCGGGAAAATAGCCGAGCGAGCGCTGCACCATTTCCAGAGTGCGGCGGGTCATGCGCTGTTTCATCTGCGGTGTCAGTCTGAGCGGCATTTTTTGCGGCTTGCGATACAACCTTGCACGGCGGGTCGTTAGTGTCATAATGCCCGAGCTAGTCTTTGGACAGTTATGTCAGACGAAAATAACAAGAACAAGGAAAATCAGCCGTTTCACTGCGGCTACATTGCGATCATCGGCCGGCCCAATGTCGGCAAGTCGACCTTGCTCAACCAAATCCTCGGTGAGAAGGTCGCGATTGTGTCGCCGAAGCCGCAGACCACGCGCAACCGCATCACCGGCATCCGCACCACCGGGTCGTCACAGATCGTGTTTCTCGACACGCCGGGGATTCACTCCGGCCATTCGCTGATGAACCGGCGCATGGTCGACACGGCGTTGCAGACTTTGGACGAGGTCGACGGCGTGATCTGGCTGCTCGACGCCCATGACAAGATCAAGCAGGAAGAGGAGCGCATTGCCGAGACCCTGCGCGGCGTCGAGACGCCGGTGCTGATTCTCATCAATAAAATCGATCTAGTTTCGAAGGGAAAACTTCTGCCGCTGATGGAGCGTTGCGCGCAGTTGCTGCCCGACAAAGAGATCGTGCCGGTAAGCGCGCTCAAGGGCGACGGCGTCGAGTTGGTGCTGTCGATGGTCGAGAAATGGCTGCCGGAAGCTCCGCCATTTTTTACCGAGGGTGAGTACACCGATCAGTCGGAGCGATTCCTCGCGTCCGAGATCGTTCGCGAAAAAGTGTTTTTGTTGACCCGCGAAGAGATCCCCTATGGTGTGGCGGTGACCATTGACGAGTTCACCGAGAAGACCGAAAAAAATCTCATCGTCATTGCCGCGACCATCCACACCGAGCGCGATTCGCACAAGGGCATTTTGATCGGTAAACGCGGCGCCATGCTAAAGGAGATCGGCCAGCAGGCGCGCGAGGAGTTAGAGAAAATTCTCGGCTGCCGGATTTTTCTCGAATTGTTCATTCGCGTCGATCCGAACTGGACGCAGAATCCGAATTCTCTGGCCGAGATGGGATTGTGACATGATCCGGTCAATTCCAAAGTTTCAACCCGCAGCGCGCGAGCTGCCGCGCAATCTGCCGATCGTAGCGATTGTCGGCCGGCCCAACGTCGGCAAGTCGACGTTTTTTAACCGCTTGGTCGGCGAACGGCGCGCCATCGTCGACGATCTGCCCGGTGTGACCCGCGATCGTAATTACGCCGAGGCCGTCTGGGCCGGCAGAAGGTTTTTGCTGGTCGATACCGGCGGCCTGGAGTCAGAATCCGCCGGCAAGTTGGAAGAAAACGTCCAGGCGCAGAGCCATTTGGCAGTGGCCGAGGCCGATGTCATCGTGTTTCTGCTTGACGGCAAGGGCGGACTCAATCCCTTGGATGAGGACGCGGTGGGCTGGTTACGGCAAACCGAGAAACCAGTTTTTTTCGCGGTCAATAAGCTCGACTCGCGCCAGCGCGAAAATAATCTCTATGAGTTTTACGCTCTCGGCTTGGACAAGCTCTATTCGATCTCCGCTGAACATGGCCTGGGCATTCCCGACCTGATGGATGACGTGGTGCAGCGTCTGGCACCCAACATTGACATTGAAGAAGACGATACCGCGAACGCACAGCCGCCGCTGCGGGTCGCCATCGTCGGCCGGCCCAACGTCGGCAAGTCGACTTTGACGAATCGTTTGTTAGGTTTCGAGCGATCGGTGGTCGACTCCACCCCAGGGACGACTCGGGATGCGGTGGATACGCCGTTCATCCTGCGCGGCGAAGCTTGCGTGCTCATCGATACAGCCGGCATTCGGCGCAAAGCGCGCATCGATGACCGCATCGAACGTTTCAGTGTCAGTCGCTCGCTCAATGCTGTCGATTGCGGCGATTTGATCGTGCATATCATCGACGGTCCGGAGAACGTCACTGACCAGGACGCGCAGATCCTGAGCTACGCGGTGCAGCGCGGCAAGGCAATCTTATTGGTGGTCAATAAGTGGGATTTGGTTCGCGAAACCGGCGGTGACGTCGATAAATATAGCGACGAAATCAAATATCGCCTGTCGTTTCTTGAACATGTGCCGATCTCGTTTATTTCGGCGGCGACCGGTTTCGGCGTGCGTAAGATGCTCGAAACTGCGGCGCGGGTGGTGCAAGCGTACCGGCGCAAGGTCTCGACTTCTTCCTTGAACCAAGCTCTTCAAGCGATCGTCCAGGCCCACACCGTGCCGCTTTTTCGCAACCATCCGGTGAAATTTTACTACGGTACACAGACCGGTGTAGCACCGCCGACGTTTACGTTCTTCGTCAACAAGCCGGACGGCATACTGGCAAGTTATCAAAGATATCTGGTCAATCAGCTGCGCCAGCAGCTGGGCTTGATTAACGCGCCGATTCGGCTGCACTTTCGCGCCCG
Organism: uncultured delta proteobacterium; assembly: GCA_963816145.1. Taxonomy (GTDB): domain Bacteria; phylum Desulfobacterota; class Binatia; order UBA9968; family UBA9968; genus DP-20. The sequence goes on along the minus strand of CAWFJP010000011.1, from coordinate 26,700 downwards.
GCGTGAGCCGTCGACGGTTACACGAAGAGGTAACTCGCCCAAGCGATCGCGCTCGGCAAAATAGCTTCTCGCGGATTATTTTGTCCGTTAGGGCAGGACTCTAAACTGCGTCTCGCAGGAAAAAGTTTTGTAAAAACACAATCTTTCGCCCGTTCGGTAGATCATTTTAGCCGGTCACCTAGCGTTCGCTGCACATTTAATTTATCATTCGTCCTTTGTTGATGCCAACGGGCCGGTTGACAAAGCGCGGACGAATATGATTCAGCCTTCGTTATTATTTGCTGAAGGAATCCGGTCGACAGTGGCGATGCAGGACGATCATGCGCCATGGCTGGCGTTGGCGCGCGTCAAAGGCTTGGGTTGCGTGAGCTTCAAGAAGCTCGTGGCTCGCTTTGGCGATCCGACCGCGGCATTTTCGGTGGCGCCGAGCGAGCTTGCTGCCATCGACGGCCTGCAACGCGACGCCATTGAAGGACTCGTCGGTTTTTCCCAGTGGGCCGAAGTCGAGCACGAGCTCAAGCGCATTCGCAGTGCCGGCATTACACTGGTACGCTACACCGACGCCGAGTATCCGGCGCGGCTGCGCGCCATCGCCGATCCGCCGCCGTTGCTTTACGTCAAGGGATCCTTCGCGGCGAGCGACGAGCGGGCGATGGCGATTGTCGGTTCGCGCAGCGCCAGCGACTATGGCCGGCGCGTGGCGCGCGATCTGGCGCGCGGCTTGGCGGCGTACGGCTTCACGGTGGTCAGCGGCCTGGCACGTGGCATCGACGGCATGGCTCATGAGACCGCGCTAAATTCCGGCGGCCGCACCATCGCGGTATTAGGATCCGGTGTCGAGCGTGCCTATCCGCCGGAGCATGATCGGCTATATCAGCGTATCGCCGAGCAGGGCGCGGTGATTTCAGAATTGCCCGTGGGGACCAAGCCGATGGCGTTTAATTTTCCCGCGCGCAATCGGCTCATTAGCGGCTTGTCGCTGGGCGTGGTGGTGGTCGAAGCGACGGAAAAAAGCGGTTCGCTGATCACGGCGTCGCTGGCCATCGATCAGGGGCGCGAAGTCTTCGCCGTGCCCGGTGAAGTGGGTTCTAGCCGCAGCCGCGGCGCGCACCGGCTGATCCGCCAAGGGGCGAAATTGGTTGAGACCGTTGACGATATTTTAGAAGAGATCGCGCCGCAGCTGGCGCGCCAGTCGGGCGCGGCCGTTAAGCATGAGGTGCGGCTACTGCCGCCAAACAGCAGCGCTGCGGTGCAAAAAGTTTTTGCCATGCTGCAAGAGCGTTCCTTGCAGGTCGACGAGATTATTGAACACAGCGGACTTGTGCCCGCAGAAGTGCTGGGAATTCTTTTGGACCTGGAGTTGCAGGGATATTTGAGGCAATTACCGGGAAAAGTCTATACCGTTGAAAGATAACGCGAGACAACAAGCGTCATCACTTCCCATTGTGAGCTAACTATTATGGCAGCAAAGAATCTAGTTATTGTCGAATCGCCGGCCAAGGCCAGAACCTTGGAAAAGTATTTGGGGCGGGACTTCCAAGTCAAAGCCTCGGTGGGCCATTTGATCGATCTCCCGAAGAGCAAGCTCGGCGTCGATATCAAGAAAGACTTCGCTCCCGATTTCACGGTGATTCAAGGCAAGAAAAAAGTCATCGACGATTTGAAGAAAGCCGCCAAGGGCAAGCAGAACATCTATCTGGCCTCCGATCCGGACCGCGAAGGCGAAGCGATCGCTTGGCATATCGCCAGCCAGGTGGTGAAAAATCACAAGCATGTCCATCGCGTGCTGATCAACGAGATCACCAAGAAAGCGGTGCAGGCCGCGATCGCCAATCCTTTGGCATTGGACCGCAACAAATTCGACGCCCAAGTGGCGCGCCGCGTGCTCGACCGTTTGGTCGGCTATAAAATTAGCCCTCTGTTATGGACCAAAGTGCGGCGCGGATTGAGCGCCGGGCGGGTGCAATCGGTGGCGGTGCGGCTGGTCTGCGAGCGCGAGAAGGATATTCGCGCCTTCGACCCGGTGGAGTACTGGTCGCTGACGGCGGCATTGGAAGGGCGCTTGCCGCCGCCGTTCAAGGCCAAGCTGGTTCAATGGAAAGACCAGAAGGTCGATAACAAGAAGTTTCGTCTCGAAAACGATGCGACAGTGCAGTCGATCGTCAAGTCGCTTGAAGGTGCCAAGTGGATCATCGGCGACGTCGAGAAGAAAGAGCGGCGCCGTTATCCCGCGCCGCCGTTCGTTACCAGCAAGTTGCAGCAAGAAGCGTCGCGCAAGTTGGGTTTCCAACCCAAGCGCACCATGCAGCTGGCGCAGCACCTTTATGAGGGCGTCGAACTGGGCAGCGAAGGATCGGTGGGATTGATCACTTACATGCGCACCGATTCGACGCGCATTTCCGACGATGCCATCGCCGCGCTGCGCGGTTTTATCCAGGGCGAATACGGCAAGAACTATGTGCCGGGCAAGCCCAACAGCTTTCGCTCGAAGAAAGGCGCCCAGGACGCCCATGAGGCGATCCGCCCGACTTCGCTCGAATACACGCCTGACAAAGTGCGGCGTTATCTGCGCCGCGATATGTTCCAGCTTTATTCGTTGATCTGGGACCGTTTCGTTGCCAGTCAGATGGTGCCGGCGGTGTACGATCAGACCGCCTTCGAGATTCCGGTGAAGGAAGCGGTGTTTCGCGCCACCGGCCAGCAGATCAAGTTCGACGGCTTCATGAAAGTCTATATCGAAGGCCGAGACGAACGGGCCAGCCAGAACAGCGACGAGGATGAAGAGGAGACGCAGGATCTCGACGGCGTGCTGCCGGATCTGCACAAGGGCGACGCGCTCGAGCTCCAAGGTCTAGATCCGCGCCAGCATTTCACCCAGCCGCCGCCGCGTTTTTCCCAGGCCTCGTTGATCAAGGAACTCGACGAAAAGGGCATCGGCCGGCCATCGACCTATGCGGCGATCATCTCCAATATTCTCGACCGCGAGTATGTGTCGCAGAACGAGAGCCGCCAGCTGGTGCCGACCGATTTGGGCTTTTTGGTGAACGATCTGTTGGTTGAAAGTTTTCCCGATATTCTCAACGTCGAGTTCACCGCCAGCATGGAGGACGAACTCGACAAGATCGAGGACGGCAAGGAAAAGTGGACCAAGGCGATGAAGCGGTTCTACACGCCGTTCGCGAAAGATCTCAAGAAAGCCGAAAAAGAGATGCGCGATGTCAAACGGCAGGAAGTGCCCACCGACATCGCCTGCGAAAAATGCGGCAAGCTGATGGTGGTCAAATGGGGGCGCAACGGCGAGTTCATCGCCTGCCCGAGTTATCCCGAGTGCAAGAACACCAAGAACTTCAAACGAGACGACAGAGGCGATATTGAAATCGCCGTCGAGGAAGAAGTTGACGAAGCCTGCGAGAAGTGCGGCAAGCCAATGCTCTTGCGCTTCGGCAAATTCGGCAAGTTTCTCGGCTGCAGCGGTTATCCGGAATGCAAAAACATCCAGCCGCTGCAAAAGCCGGTGGATCTCGGTATCAAATGCCCGGAGTGCAAAGAGGGCAATATCAAAGAGCGCAAATCGCGCTGGGGCAAAATGTTTTACGGTTGCGATAAGTATCCCGAATGTAAATTCGCCACCTGGGACAAGCCGCTGCCGACTCCCTGTCCCGACTGTGATAGTCCGATTTTGGTCGAGAAGGTGCTCAAGCGCACCGGCCGCACACACCGTTGCTATAAGAAAGAGTGCGGCTATTCGATCCAAGTGGCGGAGCAATAGCGCCGGGCGGCACGGTCGCAACCGAAGACGCTTCACCACGAAAAACACGAAGAGCACGAAGTTCTGAAAAGCAATTATCCGAAAGCTTCGTGTCCTTCGTGATCTTCATGGTGAGAGAGAATTCTCCATCAAGCGCGGCAACTGAAGATAACGGCTCCGGTTACTTAGTTCACGGCTTGCTTGCAAAGACTTCCGCTCCACGCTAGTGAATCCGCTGGTCGTGATCGTGTTCGGGGTTCGTGTTCGTAAGAACGTTGCACCGAACAGGATGCCGTCCGTTTCTTCTCGGCGGTCATAGATTTTATGGAAAAAATTGTGCGCATCATTGGCGGCGGACTGGCCGGTTCGGAAGCGGCGTGGCAGTTGGCGCGCCGGGGTGTCGCGGTGGAGCTTTACGAAATGCGTCCGCAGCGCATGACCGAGGCCCACGCGACGGCGAACTTTGGCGAACTGGTGTGCAGCAATTCGTTGCGTTCCGATTCGCTATCGGCGCCGGCTGGTCTACTTAAAGCCGAGATGCGCCGATTCGACTCGCTGGTGATTCGCGTCGCCGAAGCGAACCGCGTGCCGGCGGGTTCGGCCTTGGCGGTGGATCGCGATCAGTTCGCCCGCGCTTTGACGGCGGCGGTGGAAGCGTTGCCGCAGCTAACAATCATTCGCCGAGAAGTCAAAACCATTCCTGATGACGGTGTGGTTATTCTCGCTACCGGACCGTTGACTTCGGCCGATTTGTCGGCCGAATTGACGGCGCAGTTGGGCGAGGAGCATTTGTATTTTTACGATGCGATCTCGCCGATTGTCAGCGCCGAGTCGGTCGATATGAACATCGCCTACCGGGCTTCGCGTTACGATAAGGGCGGCGACGATTATCTCAATCTGCCGCTGACGCGGGATGAGTACTACCGTTTCATCGACGCACTGGTGGCGGCGCAGCGGGTGCCGACCCATAGCTTTGAGCGTTTCGTCCCCTTCGAGGGCTGCATGCCCATTGAGGAGATGGCCGATCGCGGTAAAGATACGCTCGCCTTCGGACCGATGCGCGCCGTCGGCTTGATTGATCCGCGTACCGGCAAGCGGCCCCACGCGGTTGTGCAACTGCGCCAGGAGAATCGCGAACGGACGCTGTATAATCTCGTCGGCTTTCAAACAAAGATGACCTATCCGGATCAGCGCCGTGTGTTCGGCCTGATTCCCGGGCTGGCCGGCGCCGAGTTCGTCCGACTCGGTAGTTTGCACCGCAACACTTTTATCAACGCGCCGCAGCATTTGACGCCGACGCTGCAGTGGCGCCACCGAGAATCGCTGTTTTTCGCCGGCCAGATGACCGGTGTCGAAGGTTATATCGAGTCGGCGGCGGTCGGTATACTCGCCGGCATCAACGCGGCGCGATTACTCTCGGCGTTGCCATTGCTGGTGCCGCCGCCGACGACGGCATTGGGCGCGCTGTTGCGCTACATCACCGATCCCGAGCGTAAGCGCTTCCAACCGATGAATGTGAATTTCGGATTGTTGCCGCCGCTGTCAGTGCGGCTGCGCGGCAAAGCGAGGAAAGAAATGCATTCGCAGCGAGCGCTCGCCGACCTGGCGGAGTGGTTGAGCCAAACCGGCGTGGTTGAAGGAGCGGCGGAGTTCCGTGCACCGACTCACGCTGCAACGGCGGCAATTCCATGAGCCCACGGCGGTGCGCTTTTCTCGACATCGGCACTAACGCGATTCTTTGCTTGATCGCTGATATTCGCGACACCGGACGGTTTCGGGTTCTTGAAGATCTGGCGGAGATCGCTGGCCTTGGCCTGGGCGTGGATCAGACCGGGATAATCAGCGCCGCCGGTGAGCAGCGCGCCATGGAGGTTCTCCATCGTTACCGCGACCGTTGTGATCATCTTGGCGTCGAGGAGATCGTCGCCGTCGGCACCAGCGCGTTGCGCGATGGCAAGAATAGCGCTGAGGTCAGGGCTCGTATTCGCGCCGCCCTTGGCATCGATATCCGAGTCATTTCCGGGGCGGAGGAAGCGGCATATTCCTTTCTCGCCATCCAGCGTGGGTTGTCTTTACCCGGCCGTGAACTTTTGGTCATTGATATCGGCGGCGGCAGCACGGAATTTATTTTGGGCAATTTGAATGGTGTCGTCCGCGCCGTCAGCGTCGATGTCGGCTCAGTGCGCTTGACCGAACGCTACCTGCACACTGATCCAGTGGGCGCCGAAGAAGTCGCCGCGATGGGCGCCGGCATCGACCGAGAGCTGGCGCCCATCGCGGCCGTATTTGCTCCTCTGGCAGCGGACCTCACGCTGGTCGGAATTGCTGGAACATTCACGACGCTTGCCGCCATGGAAAAGAAACTCGTGCGCTACTCCCACAGCGAAGTTCATGGTTGTCAGGTGACGAGGACCCAAGTGAAACGCCAAGTCGCGACGCTCCAAGCGAAGCCCGTTGCCGAGCGCAAACAACTGACAGGCCTAGAGCCGAAGCGCGCCGACGTGATCTTTGCCGGCGCTTATCTGATCGAAAAAATCATGGAATTGTTCGGCGCCCGACAAGTGGTCGTCAGCGATCAAGGCGTGCGCTACGGCCTGCTCCACGAAGCGGTAAAATCCCTGTAAATTTTGTTGACTTTTCGCCGCGATTTGGCAAGTATCTCCGACTGTTTCTCGGCAGCGGAGGCTGCTGATCGATTTGATTCCACAGGTTCTTTTCACAGGGGGGGTGAAAGGCAATGACCAAAGCAGAGTTAATCGACGCGGTCGCTAAGAGCGCTAAGATTTCCAAGCTCGCGGCGGGGGAGGCCGTCGATGCGACCTTCGATGGAATCGCCGAGGCGATCCGAAAAAACAAACGCTTCCAGGTTCCCGGATTTGGCACCTTTACCGTGCGCTCACGCAAGGCGCGCAAGGGCCTCAATCCACAGACAGGGAATGTTATCAGTATCAAAGCCAGTCGCACCGTCGGCTTCAAAGCCGCCCCGGTGCTCAAAAAGGGATTATAGCCATTCGGTTTACCGTTGGAGGCCACCGCGGGAAACCGGGTGGCCTTTTTTGTTTTCTGGCAAATCAGACTTCGCTGTCGAAAGTTGTCGGCGGCGAGATATGAGCCAAATGCCACCCATGGCTTGATGATGGCCGCAGTGAAACGTACAATGGCAAAAAATTGGAAAGAGCGCTTATGTCGATCAAAACCGAAAAAATCTGGATGGATGGCGAATTAGTGCCGTGGGAGGATGCGAAGATCCATGTGCTCTCCCATGGACTGCATTACGGTACAGGATATTTTGAAGGGATACGTTGCTACCAACTGGCAAACGGACGCTCAGCGGTATTTCGTCTCCAAGAACATATGCAGCGGCTCGTCGACTCGGGGAAAATATTGGGCTTCCCGCTGCCCTACACGGTCGAGCAGATGTGCCAGGCAACCTTGGAAGTGATTCGCGTCAACAAGCTCAAAGCTTGTTATGTGCGGCCGTTGGCCTTTCTCGGCCTCGGCGAACTCGGCGTTTACGCGCCCAACAATCCCGTCAACGTATGCATTGCCGTGTGGCCCTGGGGCGCCTACCTGGGCGACGAGGGCATCAAGAACGGCATTCGCGCCAAGGTGTCGTCGTTCACACGGCACCATGTCAACGCCACCATGACCAAAAGCAAGACCTCGGCGAACTACGTCAATTCGGTGCTCGCCAAGGCGGAAGTGAAAAAGGCCGGCTACGATGAAGCGATTATGCTCGACACCGAAGGTTATGTCTCGGAAGCGAGCGGTGAGAATATTTTTATCGTGCGCAATGGAAAAATCAAAACCACGCCGTTGACCTCGATCTTACCGGGGATCACCCGGGATTCGATAATAACTTTGGCGCGCGACAAGGGGTACCCGGTGACCGAAGAACGCTTTACGCGCGATGAGCTGTACATCGCCGATGAAGCTTTTTTTACCGGCACGGCGGCGGAGTTAACGCCCATCCGCGAAGTCGACGACCGGCAGATCGGCGCCGGCCGGCGCGGCCCGGTGACCGAAGATATTCAACAGGCCTTCTTCGATGTCATCAAAGGCAAGAGCGGGGAAAAATACGCTGGCTGGCTCTATCTGGTATGATCTTAGCCGCGTTTTTCAGTTGAATTTTGCCACCAGTTTCGTTTAATACATCACGAATGGCTTTGGCCAGCGATCCGACACTGCGGGTAACGATGCTGCCGCGCGATACCAACGCGCGCGGCACGATCTTCGGCGGGGTGATCTTGAGCCATATCGACTTGGCCGGAGGCATCGCCGCGGCGCGCAGCTCGGCGCGGACTTTCGTCACCCGGGCGATGCGCGAGGTAGAGTTCATCGCGCCGGTTTACATCGGCGATGTCGTGAGTTTTTACACAACCGTGCTACGCGAAGGCAACACTTCGGTAACGGTGAGGGTTAGCGTGGAGGCGGAGCGGGCCAAAGATGCGACGCTGCGCGTGAAAGTGACTGAGGCGGAAGTGGTTTATGTTGCTGTCGATGAAGCCGGGAAGCCGATTCCATTACGATAGGGATTTGCCAGTGAGCGCTAAGAAGCTGCGGTTCGCTCTGGTGCTATTATACCTGTTCGCGATCTGGGCGACGCCAACCCAGGCGGCGGACAGCCCCGCCAGCGACGAGGCGAAAGCGGCTTGCTGCCGTTATGAGGGCGCCGACCTTGCGCAGTTGCACAAGAGCGCCGATCGTTTGTACAGCCAATTCAAACCGAGAGAAGCGGTTGCGGAGCTGCTCAAGATTTTTCACGCCGATGGCAACAACTTTGAAGCCCTGGTCAAGCTCGCCCGCGCCTACATCGACATCGGCGATCTCTTGCCCGAGAACGGCGCCAATTGGCAAGAGCGCAAACTGAAAGAATACACGATCGCGCAAGACTACGCGCGCAAGGCGATGCGGGTCGATCCCAACTCGACCTGGAGCCATTTCTGGATCGCTGCCGCGGTGGGCAGCATTGCCGTGGTCTCGCCGATGTCCAAGCAAGTGGATCTATCGATCGAAATTCGCGACGAGGTGGAGAAATCCATCGCGTTGGACCCCAAGAACGGTTCGGCCTATCACGTCTACGGCGTTTGGCACCGCAAGGTCGCCGAGATCGGCGGCGCGAGCCGAATGTTCGCGTCGATGCTTTACGGCAAGAGTCTGCCTAAAGGCAGTTTGGAAAAATCCATCGAGTACTTGAAAAAAGCCGTGGCGCTCAATCCCACGGTGATCGTTTCGCGCCTCGAACTGGCGCGCAGCCATGCCGCCAAGTCCGAATGGCCAGCGGCGCGCGCGCTGCTCAAGTCGATCCCTGAGCTGCCGGCACAGTTCTCCGACGACGCTAAGCACAAACAAAATGCCGCGCAGCTGCTTGAAGAGATCAAGGAACGTTAACCGCGCAGGCAGAGCCGCCGTTATCCTTTAAGAACTGTAGCGCTTCCGACTTGATTTCATTCAGCGGCAGGCGGTGGCCATACCCAGGGTAGAGCACCAGGCGATGCGGTTTGCCGAGGGCTTGCAAGCGTGTGTCGAGCAAGTTTGCCTGTGCCGGAGGAATTATCGAGTCCTGGCCGCCGTGCAAGATCAGTGTCGCTCCCGGCCAGCGGTCAGTTTCATTCAAGAGATTCTGTAATTTGGGCTCGGCCTCGCCTTTGGGATTGAGCAGCTTGCGCAACCACGAGTTCGAAGTTTCGCGGTAAAGCCGCGGCAAATCATAGGCGCCGGACTGGAGCAACGCGCCTTTCACGCCCGGGGTCTGATTGATCATCGCAGCGGCGACCACCGCGCCGCGGGAAAATCCATAGAAGTAGACTCGTTGGGGGTCGACCCAGGGAACTGTTTTCGCGATGGCAACCGCATCGTGTACGACTTGGCGGGTTGCTTCCCACGTCGACCCGGCCGGGACGTCGGTGTCGCCGTAACCGGGCAACGAGATGGTAAGACTGGCATAACAAACCTCGCCGGCGAAGACCTCCGCCGCCGGCAACAAGTAACGCGCGCCGGTGCCGACTAAGCTGTGACCATGGAGCAATACCATCAGCGGAAAAGGACCGTCGCCTTTGGGGCGGGTGAGAAAGCCTTCGGCTTTGCCGCCGGCGCTGCCGAATATGAACCGATGGGTCGAGGCCTGAGACAAGCCAGCCAGATCGCGCGGCGTGAGGCTGGTACCGGTGGTGCAGCCGGCCGCGAACAGGCCCACTAAGCTTAGCGCAAGTAAAAAGCGTTGCATGCCGGTTTACTAACACTCCACTGGGAAAAGTCAAAACGATTGCACCGCGCGGGCGCATTCAGTATCACTGATTGCGGCTTATGAAAAATCGACATCTTGCGCTCCTTGTGGCGGCGATCGCGTTGGCTACATGGTTTGCCTGCGGGGAGCCGGCCAAGGCGCCGAAAGTTTTACGCGTCGGCTTCGTGCCGGCGGAAGACGCCGCTCAAGTGATGCAGAACGCCCAGCCGGTGGTCGAGATTCTGCGCCAGCAATTGGGGATGGAGATCCAGCCTTTCGTGGCCACCGATTACACTGGCGTGGTCGAAGCTTTGCGTGCCAACAAGCTCGACATTGCGTTCCTGACGCCGGCATCCTACGTGCTCGCCAAAAACGAAACCAATGTCAAGGTCGTGCTCAAGTCGGAGCGCAAGGGCATTCCGGCGTACTATGCCGCGATCATCACGCGCGCCGACAGCGGCATTAAGACCCTCGAGGATCTGCGCGGCAAGACGTTTGCGTTCGGCGATTCGTTATCGACCACCGGCCATGTGTTTCCGCGCAAGATGTTCAAAGAGCATGGCATCGACCCGGTGCGCGATTTCAAGCAGGTGCTCTACTCCGGCGGCCATGACGCCACGGTGCTGGCGGTGCTCAACGGTAAAGTCGACGCCGGCGCGACCTACGCCAACTCGCCGGACAGCCAGGACACCGCCTGGATGCGTTACTTGAAAAATCCCGACGACGTCAAGAAAATTCACGCCATCGCTTTTTCGGAGCCGATACCGGCGGATAATCTCGTGATCAACGGCAGTCTCGACGAACGCCTGGCGAAAAGGATCGAGAAAGTCTTCGTCGATCTCTCGCGCGATCCCGAGGGCAAGAAAATGCTGCGCGAGCTGTACCAGATCGACGGCTTCGTCAGCGCCACGGATAAAGACTACGACTCGGTGCGCCGGGCGTTCATTGACGCCGGCATCCCGCTCAAAGAGGCGCTGCAGAAAAAGCAACCGTGACCATTCTCGAGATTCGCGGCCTGCAGACTTCTTACCACGGTGCCGTGCCGGTGCTGCGCGGCATCAATCTCAAAATCGAGCAGGGGGAATTTGTTGGCGTGATCGGGCCATCCGGTTCCGGCAAGTCGACGCTGCTGCGCAGTATCAATCGTCTGATCGAAGTCGACGCCGGATCGATTGTCGTCCCAGCAGCGCTACTCGATGGCCGGAGTGGCGGTGTGATCGATATTCTTGAGCTCGGCAATTCGCAACTGCGCCATGTGCGACGGCGCATCGGTATGATCTTTCAGCAGTTCAATATCGTCAAACGCTTGTCGGTCATCGACAACGTGCTCTCCGGCGGCTTGGGTTATCAACCGGCGTGGCGCAGTACGCTGCGGATCTTTTCCCGAGACGAGCGCCGTCGCGCGCTGGTCAACTTGAAACGTGTCGGCCTGCTCGATCACGCCTATAGGCGCGCCGATGAACTGTCCGGCGGCGAACAGCAGCGCGTCGCCATTGCGCGAACCTTGATGCAAGAGCCGGCGATTATCCTGGCGGACGAGCCGGTGTCGAGCCTCGATCCCAAACTGTCGCGCGTGGTGCTCGATATTCTCGAACGCGTCTGCCGCGAAGACGGCATCACCGCGCTGGTGAGCTTGCACACTCTCGACGTGACCCGGGAATACGCCGACCGGGTGGTTGGCTTGAAAGACGGCCGGATCGTCTTTGACGGCGCCACGGTAGAACTCACCGATAGTATCGTCGATTCCGTCTATGGGCCGTGCGAGTCGTAATTAGCGCGCCGTTGGCTAATGTCCCTTTCGGGGATGGTTGAAATCCCTCGCCTTCAGGCGAAGAGAGTAGTTGTCATGCCGGCGCAGGCCGGCATCCATCTTCGGTTTCGTTGGCAGGCCAAAGAAGACCTGGATTCCGGCCTACGCCGGAATGACGAAAGGAAGAGTCGACTTCTAGTCGACGAATTCAGAACCCCTCGGCTTGGAGCCGGCAGATTCGTCAAGCTTGCCAAGCGCACAGCGATCGACCGTGTTGTTCGGTGTCGCGCTTAACGGTCCCGCTGCAAAAATCAGCGATGGTTTCTGATCTGCGAGTTTTACTAAGGCTGGATAGACGTCTCGGCGCAGGCATAGCATCGCGCCGGCACCCGTGCGATGGTGCAGAGATTGCGCGCGCCAACGTTCATCAACTCCCCAAGAATTTGTCGCTGCGACGTGATATTAGCTGGGCCGGTATGGTAACCCAGGGGCTCAGAGCATAGATCGCCGGCGCTTTGTCAGCCCGGCAATTGTTTGAAACAAAGACCATGGCACAATCACGCGAAAGCTTAGAACAAAATATTTTTCTCGAAGCCCCACCGGTACCCCGACGCGGCAAGAAGTCTTTTGTCTCCCTGAGCATCGGCGTCGTGCTCTTGGCCTGGTCGTTTCATGGCGCGAAGATTCGCCCGGGGGAGTTGATCGATGGTATACCGCAGATCGGCCAGACGCTGGCGCGCATGCTGCCGCCGGATTTTGCCAAAATCACCGAGGCCAAGTACTACTACTTTCCGGACAAGCTTTCGTGGAGTGAATTGTTGTTGCCGGCGCCGTTGGGCGAGGCCGATGCGCGGGCTCGACAACGTTGGTGGGATAATACTTTTCCCCAGACGGTGATGGGGGCGACGCTGGAAACCATCCAGATGGCGTTGGCCGGAACTTTCCTGGCTTTGCTGGTGGCCTTTCCGTTGGGCTTTCTCGCCGCACGCAACACCGCGCCCCATCCGGTGGTCTATCACGGCGTGCGGCTGGTGCTGAATCTGGTGCGGACGATTCCCGATCTAGCTTTGGGTCTGCTATTTGTCGCCGCCGTTGGCCTGGGCGCATTCGCCGGCACGATCGCGTTAGCGATTCACACCGCGACTGTGTTGGGCAAACTATTATCCGAGTCGGTGGAGAACATCGACGAGGGCGTGGTCGAGGCGATCCGCGCCACCGGCGCAGGTTACCCGCAGATTCTCTCCTTCGCCGTTTTGCCGCAGATCCTGCCCGACTTGATCTCGTTTACGCTCTATCGCTTCGAGACCAACATCCGCGCCGCTTCGGTGCTGGGGCTCATCGGCGCGGGTGGCATCGGCTATTTGATGAACACCAGCTTTCGGACCTTTCAGTACCAAGAAGCCGCGGCCATCGTGCTCGTCTTGATCGCTCTGGTCATGCTGGTCGACTACTTGAGCTCCCGTCTGCGTAATCTGGTCGTTTGATTAGTGTTTTTCGGCGCTTTATCCGGAATCGGATATTTAACCGCAAAGCGCGCAAAAAACGCAAAAAAGAAAACGGAATATCTCCAGCAAGAACGCCAAGGCGGGAAGGAAAAAAAGGGCTTTCCGAACTTCGCGCCTTTGCGCCTTGGCGGCTGTGTCGTAATGCGCGAATGCCCCACGTCTGTCATCCCGAGCGCAGCGAGGGATCTCGCGTTTTCAGCCACATACGAAGAAGAGATTCCTCGGCTTCACCTCGGAATGACAGTTGCGACACAGTCTGTTGGCGGGAGAATCATCCGAATCCTTGAATCTTGGATTCGTGCTGGGTTTGGCGAGCGTCGTCATGGACTTTTTTTTTGGCCATGTGATACTCTCCCCGATGGAGCACCTTCCCTTATGATTCGCACCGTCGGACTCGTCGCCAAATATAATGAACCCAAGGCCGCGCGGATGGTCCGTTGGCTAATTCCCTGGCTCAGGAAGCGCGGCAAGAAGGTCTGCGTCGAAAATGGCTTGGCGCCGCGCGGCGCGCAATCTTGCACCAAGAAGGAAATGGCGGTCCAGGCCGATCTGATCATCTCCCTAGGCGGCGATGGCACGCTGCTCAACATCGCGCCGCTGGTCGAACGGCCCGAGGTGCCGATCCTCGGCGTTAATATGGGCGGCTTGGGTTTTATCACCGAGGTCGCGGTCGACGAATTGAAATCGGTGCTGAGTAAAACTCTCGCCGGCGATTATGAAGTCGAAAAACGCATGACCCTGGAAGTCCGGGTGATCAGCAAGAAAGGCCAAATGCGCCGCTTCCGCGTGCTCAACGACGCGGTGATCGCCAAGGGTGCGCGCAGTCGCATCATCGACTTGGAGACCTATGTCGGCGCGGAATATCTGTGCACCTATCGGGCGGACGGTTTAATTATTTCCACGCCCACCGGTTCTACGGCCTATTCACTGGCGGCGGCGGGGCCGATCCTCGAGCCGACCTTGGGCGCGATTGTCCTCTCGCCAATCTGTCCGCATACCTTGACCAACCGGCCCATCGTCGTGCCGAGCGACGCGCCGATTCACGTAACGCTGCGCTCCTTCGGCGACACGGTGATTCTCAGTCCCGACGGTCAAAAGGGCGTGCGGCTTAACAACGGCGACAAAGTCGAGGCGCGCGACTTTGGTCTGCCGGTATCGCTCATCAAGCTGCCGTCGCGCAGTTACTACGAGATCCTGCGCGAAAAGCTCAAATGGGGGGAGCGCTAGTTCTAGCGGAATATGTTGCGCGAGCTGCGAATCAAAAACTTTGCGGTGATCGACGAAGTGGCGCTGGAGCTCGGGCCGGGATTGAATATTATCACCGGCGAAACGGGTACGGGTAAGTCGATTATCTTAAATGCCCTGGGGCTTGTCTCCGGAGAACGCGGTAGCTCGGACATCATTCGCCACAAGGAGGATGAAGCGACGGTCGAAGCCTTATTCGATGGTGTCCCTAAGCTCATCGAGGCCAAACTCGCCGATGCCGGCTTCGAGCTCGACGGCGAGCTCGTGATCAAACGCATCCTCAATCGCTCGGGCAAAAACCGCATTTACCTCAATGGCAGCCTTTGTCCGCTCAATTTGTTGGCGGATATCGGCGGCGCTTTGGTGCATATCTACGGCCAGCATGAGCATCACAGCTTGCTGCAACCGGAAACTCACTTGAACCTGCTCGACGCCTTCGCCGATGTCGACGCACTGGCCTTGGCGATGAAGCAACAGTACGCCGCGCTGGCGGCGGCGTGGAACAAACTTAACGATACCCGTGACTCGCTCGACCAGCGGCGCCGCGAACGCGCTAATCTCGAAGCCCAAGCCGAAGAGATCGCCCAGGCTCATCTCAAGTTGGGTGAAGAAGAGGAACTCCGGGCGAGTAAGAATATTCTGAGCCACTCGGAAAAACTCAATCTCGGCTGCCGCGAGGGCGAAGAGCTCTTGTACGAAGGCGACGCGGCGCTGGTCGGCCGGCTAGGCAAGTATGCGACCAAGCTGCGCGAGCTGGCGGTTATCGATCCCAACCTGCAAGCGACCGAAGAGCTGATTCAATCCTCCCTGGCACAACTGCAAGAGGCGGCGGTGCAATTGCGCCGTTACGCCGATCGGGTGCATTTCGATCCGCGGGCTTTGGAGCAGCTTGAAGACCGCTTGGCCGAGATCCAGCGGCTCAAACGTAAATACAACGCCAGCGTCGACGATATTCTCAGGCTGGAGAGTGAGATCCAACAATCGCTCAGCCATTTGGAAAATAGTGAAGAGCAGATCGCCGCCCTGGAAAAAAACTTTGCCGCGGCGCGGCGGACCGCCTGGGATTGTGCCGAGAAGCTTTCCCTTGAACGCCAGCGCGCGGCAAAGAAACTGCGCCGAGAGCTGGAAAAGGAGGCACGCGGCTTGGGCATGGCGGAGACCGCCTTCGAAGTGCGTTTCTTGAATCAGGATGAAAAACCCGACGCACCGCCGTTTTTCATTGCCGGCAAGCGGTTGAGCGAACGCGGCATGGACCAGGTAGAATTTTACTTTTCATCCAATCCTGGTGAACCGGTGAAACCGTTGGCCAAGATCGCCTCCGGCGGCGAATTGTCGCGCCTGATGCTGGCGCTTAAATCCCTGGTCATGACGCCCGGTGTCGTGTCGACTTTGCTGTTCGATGAAGTCGACAGCGGCGTCGGCGGTCGGGTCGCCGAAATCGTCGGCAAAAAGTTGAAGCAGGTCGCGGCCCAAAACCAGGTCATCAGCGTCACTCACCTGCCGCAGATCGCCGCCATGGCCGACTGCCACTATGTGGTGCAAAAGGAAGTCGAAAAGGGGCGGACTTTCACCCGAGTGCAGAAGCTCTCGGAGCAAGACCGCATCGGCGAGGTTGCACGCATGCTCGGCGGGGTCAAGATCACCGAACAGACCCGCAAGCACGCCGAGGAGATGGTGCGCGGGCCGCATTAAGATTGGGGAGGTTCCAATCGTTCAAGCCGTTCAAAACGTTCAAGCCGATTTTCGGAACCGAGCTACGCGGACATTGACTTTTGACCGTGTAACTTAGATATTAGCTGGCAGTTTCGACTTCATCCTTCATACTTCCGCCTTGTTCATGTGGGGCCGTAGCTCAGTTGGGAGAGCGCTTGAATGGCATTCAAGAGGTCGAGGGTTCGATTCCCTTCGGCTCCACCAATCGATACATTGTAAAGAACTCCCCCGTCCTGGGGTATTTGCCCTCGGATGGAGGAGTTCTCACTGTCACCGGCAATCTGTCAGTCAGCTTTACCTCGCTTCCACGGGCTCTTGCTTCTTTCAGAATTTCCCTGAGAAATTCTTTTTGCGGCCAATCCTCTACTCGCGGAGCTGTAGCTGCAGCTCGCCGCGGTGATCGCCCATGAGTCGGCCTTTGTTTCAATCTCTACGGGTCGATTCCCAGCGGCTCGCTGCGTCGCACTGATTCGGATTCCCAAGTCCGTCATTCCCGCATGTCTTTAGCGGGAATCCAGGCGAGTTCGGAACTGGAGCGCCGATAACAACATTCGGCGGTGACGAGATTGGGAATTGTTCGCAGGCTGGGCTTTCGATACCGCGCAGCTTGCTGCGGGGTAGTTCAAGCCCTTCATGATTTCTCGCCAGTCGTTCTTCCAATCGCTGCGGTACGAGGAAATGCATCTGTCGAATCACGAGACCTTCGATGATGTCAGCCGACGGCGTTCTCATTTCATCGAGGATGTACACAAGAAGAAACGGTTGCAATCGGCTCCGGGCCATTTAACTCCTGAGCAGTACCAGATGGCAATTCACCACAGCAAAACCGCCGTTCACGCTCCCCGCAATTCTCGTTAAATTCCCTCAAATGCCAGTGGCGCGGCCCGGCTTTACATCGTTGCATGCGTTCTGGTATGCAAGGCCCCAGCATCAAGGAGTGCTTTTAGTACACGGGCAGCACCGGCGGTGGATTTGGTCTACTAGAAATAGAAACAGAGCGGGATCACGGAAGTGTCTTTGCCTGACGTTCGTAGACGAATAGCTGAGCTAGTTGCGATGGGTGTGGTTTACTACATCGCAGGTAGGCTGGGACTCTTGTTTGCCGTCCCTGCGGGATATGCACCGGCAGTGTGGCCGGCAGCGGGCGTTGCTTTAGCTGGCGTGCTACTGTTCGGAAGTCGCATCTGGCCAGGTATTTTCCTGGGATCGTTGTTAATTAATGCACCGATCTACGTCGATACCACGAGCGCTGCGTCGATAGTAAATACCGCGTTTCCAGCAGTCAGCATCGGCATAGGAGCGTCTCTACAGGCCGTTGTCGGAGCTTTCCTTGTACACCGCTTTGGGCAATCTATAGCCGATTTTGTTGAAGCGCGGGATATTATCAAGTTCTTTTTCCTATTGGCGCCTCTAAGCTGTCTGGTGAGTGCCACATGGGGTGTAACCAGCCTGGAGTGGGGTGGCGTCATTCAGGGTGCTGAGTATCTGTTCCGCTGGTGGACTTGGTGGGTTGGGGATACCATCGGTGTCCTCACCTTCACGCCGCTAGTTTTGATCTGGGCAGCCAGAGCACCCGTGGCCTCGCTCCGGAGGGCAAACTCAGTCTCTGCGCTGCTGAGTCTAGCATTCACGCTGGTCGCCATATTTTTCGTCTATACGAACACTTGGGAGCGAGATCGCGCTAAGCTAATTTTCGAGCGTCGGACGGACCGCCTGATTCATCAACTCGAAGAGAACTTCGATCGTTATATCGATGTTCTCCACTCGTTAGAGGCCTTCTACGCAAGCTCGGTTAGTGTTAGCCGGCAGGATTTCAAAACTTTCGTCTCGCGCTCGTTCACACAACATCAGGGTATTCGGACGCTTTCGTGGAATCCTCGCGTACCGGACTCCGAGCGCGCCGCCTACGAGCAGGCCGCGCGACAAAATGGTCTGAATAACTTCCAGATTCTGGAACAGGACCCGCATGGGCAGCTGATTCGTGCGGGCCAACGCGCCGAGTATTTTCCCATCTATTATTTCGAGTCGCGCGCTGGGGGTAAGCGGTCTTTGGGTTTGGACATTGCCTTTGACCCGGTTAGACGTGAAGCCTTAGACCAGGCGCGAGATACCGGAAAGCCCGCGGCCAGCGATCGGATCACCCTGGTAAAAGATACTACGGGTGAACCGAGTTTTTTAGTTTTCCTGCCAATCTACCGATCCCGAGCCGACGACAAGGTGGAAGAACGGCGGCGCAATTTGCAAGGTTACGTGGGCGGGGCATTTCGGGTTCGCGAAATCATCAATGATGTACGAACAAGCGCCGACGTGAAGGAAATACAGATCCGCCTTTTCAATGTCGGGAGCGGAGGCGATAAAAGTCTCTGGTATCAGGATCCCTCACAGGAAGCTATGCGCAAAGATGGCCATATCGATGTCGGCCTAAAGCCCGGCGGAGCGCTCAAGCGGACTATTCCCTTCGAGTTTGCTGCGCGCCGATGGATTTTCGAATTCTCTCCAACCAGTGAGTATCTCATCGCCCAACCTCGGTGGCAGTCGTGGACGGTTCTTGCTAGCGGGCTTCTTTTTATCGCTCTATTGGGCTCATTTCTGCTCGCGATAACCGGCCACACGAACAATCTCCGGGCCATCAACGCGGAGTTGCAAAACGAAATTGCCGAACGTAAGACCTCGCAGAATGAGATCGCGAAGCATGGGGTGATTGTCGATTCTTTGGACGAGGCGATAATCGGTTCGACCTGGGAGGGAATTGTCACAACTTGGAATAAGGGTGCACAGACCGTATATGGTTATGCCGCAGACGAGATCATAGGGCATTCCATCTCGATCTTGCATCCGCCGCACCTGGCCGGCGAGCTTTCACGGCAGCGTGAAAAGCTTGAACGGGAACAATCCATGTTTCAATACGAAACCGTTCGGCTCAGGAAAGACGGCACTGAAATTCCTGTTTCTCTAACGTTATCGCTCATGAAGGACGCCGCGGGAAAAATTACCGGCGTTGCCTCTGTGAGCAGGGATATCTCGGCGCGCAAGCAAGCCCAAGCGGAACGATTGCGGCGATCGTCAGGCGGTCGTCCATCGCCTGCACGACAGCGTGATGCAATCACTTACCGCAATAAGTTTGCATTTAGAAATGGCCAAGAAATTGTTCACCCAACAGCCACAAATGGCGTGGCAAGAGTTCGCGAAGATTGACAGTGTGCTGAGTGATGAACAACAAAACCTGCGTTCGTTTATCAAGGAACTCAGTGGGGATCGACCTACCAAGCTGATAGATGACGTAATGGAAATGGCCGTGCTGGAAAAGTTAGTGAAGCGGCTCGAGAGCCAATGGAATGTCCGTATCGAGTTTGAGGTAGAGCAAGAGGCAAGTTCGGCGCCAACGCGCGTTGTCGAGCATCTTCTTTACATGATTCAAGAAGGCGTATCTAATGCCGTCCATCATGGTCATGCTTCGATCGTGCAAATAAAGATCGGTCGTAACGGAAAAAATCTGACTATGAGCATCACCGACAACGGTACCGGTTTCAGCTTCCAAGATGGGGTTGAGCGCACTGCCAACGAGGCCGGCCCGAGAATGCTCAGGAGCAGAATTGCTTCCCTCGGTGGATCGGTCAGCATCCGGTCCTCGGATAGTGGTGCATGCGTTGAAATTATACTCCCGCTTTCACAAATCGGAGACTCCCATGCCGATCAGTCTAGTTCTCGCCGATGACCATCCCGTCGTTCTGGCGGGATTGGAAACTATTCTGCAGACGGAAAAGGACTTCCAGGTATGCGCTTGTTGTCCCGATGGGGAATTGGCGCTTGATGCGGTACGCAAATACAAGCCGGATATTCTAGTGCTCGATCTTCGTATGCCGGAAAAAGATGGTCTCACTGTGATACGAGAGATGCGAACGGAAAAACTGGCCACGAAGGTGGTGCTCCTAACGGGTGAACTGAACGAAGAGGACTTGACGGAAGCGGTTCGCCTCGGGGTGCGCGGGCTGCTCCTTAAAGCGCTGGCGGCCAAGCTTATGGTGCAATGCATTCGGCGGGTACACGCAGGAGAACTATGGCTCGAGAAGCGCTCCGTGAGCCTTGCGCTTGAAAAATTACTCCAGGGGCAAGCGGGCAAGCTGGAGGCGGCTCAAGTGTTAACGCCCAGGGAGATCGAGATCGTCGAGTTGGTGGCCACGGGGCTCCGCAATGTTGAGGTGGCAAAGCGCCTCTTCATCAGTGAGGGAACCGTCAAGATGCATCTGCACAATATCTACGAAAAACTCGATCTCGATAGCCGCATTCAGCTCAGCCTGTATGCTCAACAAAAGGGCCTTGGCCCGAAGCATTCATAACTTTTGGTATAGAGAAATATATCTTTCGGCTAATTCTTTAGTACCGCAATTCCGCATAAGCTTCCCCAATGCAGCAGATTGGGCTTAGATGCCGCGATTAGGGGCGGAGAGACGTCGCGCTGGTCGATATCGGCTCGTCGCGCCTGTGCGATTTAAAGACGGATCAGTTGGGAAAACGCTGGATATGAGTACCTGCGGGGTTTTCTTGCAGACCGATCAGTCCTATGCGCTGGGTGAGATGATCGGTTTCTCTGTGGTAATCAAGGAGTCAATCGTTCACTGTCGAGGGGCGGTTGTGCGTGTGGAGCCGCAGGAAGGCCCGCGCGGTATCGCTGTAGAGCTGGACCGCTATGAATTTACCTAATAGACACATCAGTGGCTGAGCGAATCGCGACGCGCACAGATTGAACCGCACTTTTTTCCTTCTTATCTATCCGATCAGTTTTCGCCTAACCGGCAAGCCGGCGATCTCCTTTTATTCTGTTGCAGATCAGCTACGGAGTTCTCTGCAGGCTCGGCATCGCTCAATCGACATGAGTGCGCGTATATCGATCGATATATATCCGACGACATAGAAAAATGTATCCAACGCTGTCTAGCAAATGACTTCACCGCCCGATACATAACATAGGTGAGAAGGATCAGACAGGATGCGCCCGTTGGTCATAGAGCAAAAACCTATTCTTGTCTGCTGCCGGCAAATGCAGGAATGGCGGAAGCATGTCAGAACCCCTACTTGCGCGCGAAATGCCTCGCGCTCGCTTCCGACGACGAACATGCTTTATCTGCTGAATCTCCGAATCGTTTGCCGTCGCCCGGTACGAGTATGAAAATTATGTCTCAATCCTCAAGTCCTAGTGCTGAAAACAGAGTTCCGCCGGCGGGCCTCAGTAAATGGTGTCTCTTGAAACCAGGCGCGAACAGAATGAACGGTTTATCTTATTCTCTCAAGATTCTTGTTTTGCTGTTTATTTTCAATGGATGTTCCGCTGCTAACAATGTCGCGGCGCCGAATGCAGCCGCCGTAGAATTACGCAAGCGGTGCTTCCGGATCTTTTCAGGAGAACGCCGATGTAGTGCGGCTTGCCCGGCTTTGGGAGAAGCGCGCACAGCAAGGTTCAGTGAGCGATTACCCGATTGGCCCGGGGGATGTGCTCGAGATCACTGTCCCTGCCATGGAAGAGATCAAGGACCGTAGCGTGCGAGTCACCGCGGACGGCACGATCTCGCTGCCATTTATCGGCCGCGTCCAGGCAGCCGGGTTGACCGAAGCGGAACTCGCAGATCAATTGCGCCCGCGTTTGAAAGACTATTTGCGTAATCCGCGTGTCTCTATCTTTGTCAAAGAATACAACAGCCGCCAAGTGGCGGTGTTGGGCGCTGTCGTGCGGCCGGGACTTTACAACTTGACCAGCGGCTCGGAGAACATTCTCGACATGATTTCCCGCGCCGGCGGGATATTACCCGATGCGGAGCCGAGAATTCAGCTTATACCTACCGAACCTCTCAAAGGAGAAGCGGCCAAAGAGGTCGTAACCACACTGCCGGTAGCTCTACTGCCTAAAGATCCGGCCGGGCCTATTCTCCGCAAGACGGAACCGATCCTGATCGATGTCAAAGAGCTATCCTACGGCGGCCATCAACTTTATCTCTCGCTTCCGGTTCGCCCCGGCGACACCATTATGGTGCCGGGCGGAGCGCAAATTTTGGTTGACGGCTGGGTCGACAAACCGGGGGCCTTTAAGATGAGCCCTGGTCTTACCGTCTCAGGCGCAGTGGCCGCTGCGGGCGGCGCCCTCTTTGCGGCAGACACAAGCACTGTGACAGTGATTCGGCCTAACCGGGATGGGAAAAAGATTTCCTTGGTCGCCGATTTAGACAAAATTAAAAATGGCGAGACGTCCGATATCGGCCTTCAAGGGGGGGACATCGTTCAGGTATCTTCCTCCACCGCAAAGCTTGTTCCCGTACGGAATCTATCAGTTTTTTAAAGAAATAATCAGGATCGGAGTAGGAGCCAATATTTCGCTAATGGGTGAATTATCTCCATATTTTATCCGTCGCACCGGCTTCCACCACCGGCAAACAACCGTTAGTACTGCTTAACGAACCGGTAGGAGAAGACAGCCCGGAACTTGGATTCTGGGATTTCTGGCGGGTGATCAGAAAGCGCCGCAGGCTTATCGCCATCTTCTTTCTGACATTAGTGAGCACCGTCGCCGTCGGCACCCTTCTGATGACGCCAATTTACACCTCCCAGGCGACGCTGCTTATTCAGGAAAAAACCCCTCAACTAGTTGACTTTCGCCAGGTTGTCTCCGAGGCCATCGGTACGGAAAAACATGATTACTTCGCCACTCAGGCGGAGATTCTCAAGAGCCCGTCCCTGGCCGCGCAGGTTATCCAGGAACAGCGCCTCGGCAGCAATAAGATCTTTACCGGAGAGGAAAAAACCGGCATCGTCGCGAAACCATGGTCCATTCTGAAGGACTGGGTTGTGACCGAGACTCCGGTAAAAGCAATTCTCTCCTGGGTAAAAGGAATTTTCTCGTCTGGCAAGACAGAGGTCAGCGACCCAACCGTAACCCTCAGGGCAACTAACCGCCACTTACCTAAAGGACGATCTGGAGATCAAGCCAGTCGAGAACACGCACCTGATTAAAATTCTCTTTAGCACTCCCGATGCTAATTTGTCAGCCCAGGTGGCCAACGCCCACGCGCGTGCCTTTATCGGACTAGGTCTTCAGTTTCGTGCCCGGACCAACGCCGAGGCGGAGCGCTTTCTCGAAGAAAACCTCGTGCAATTAAAAGCCCGCCTCGAACAATCTGAGGCGACCTTGAACGACTACCGCCGGGACAAAGGGATCATCTCCCTGAATGACAAGGAGAACGTCGTGGTCGAGCGGCTTGGGGATCTGAACAAGCGACTCACTGAAGCCGAAGCCGAGCGGATTACTTTACAAGCGCAGGTCCAGCAAATTCGTCAAAGATCATTCGAGTCCCTGCCGGACGTCATTGGTAATAAACTTATTCAAACCCTGAAGGAGCAATTGTCCCGGCTGGAAGGCGATTATGCCAATCTCTCTGCCGAGTATAACCTCGGCTATCCTCGCCTGGCTCAGCTCAAAGCCCAGGTCGACGAAACCCGCCGACGCTTGAATGATGAGATCCGAACTGTAGTGGCCGGAATCGAGTCGTCCTTCCTGGCAGCCGGAGCGAAAGAAAAAGGCCTTCGCGGGAAATTTGCCGAACAAAGAAGCGCCGCTTTGCAACTTAAAGACGCTTCGGTGGAGTACGCGATCCTGGCGCGGGAGGTGGACACCAACCGCCAGCTCTATGACAGCGTATTTCAACGCCGGAAAGAGATCGGCGTGGCGGCAGAACAGCGAACCTCGAATATCTTTATCGTTGATGAGGCACAGCCCGCTCTTGAACCTTCGCGGCCAAAAATAACCCTCAATCTTCTCCTGGGCATTCTCATGGGCGCTATGGGCGGCGTAGCCCTGGCTTTTTTCGTTGAGTACCTGGACAAAACGGTTAGCAGGCCGGAAGACGTGGAATCCTATTGTCATCTTCCCACGCTTGCCGTCGTTCCTGATTTCTCGGTCGCCAGCAAAGGAAACGGGTCGAGGTTTGCTCGATGCCATTAATGGCAATGGTTCGACAAACGGCGCCGGCTGCCACAGCAACGCATCGATCCTCTCTCACGCTCCACTTTCCTTGCTTGCGGAGTCCTATCGTTCCCTGCAAACAGCCATTCTGCTTTCCCAAGCCGAAGAGCCTCCGCGAGTTGTCCTTTTTGCCAGTGGATGTCCCGAAGAAGGAAAAACCGCCACTGCCGTCAATACGGCAATTGTCTTTGCTCAAATGGAATCCAGGGTCCTGGTGATTGATGCAGATCTGCGCCGGTCTTCCTGCCACAAGATCCTGGGTCTGGAAAGAGAGCCGGGCTTAACCGAGCTTCTCACCGGTCAGAGAACTTTGGAACAGGTGATCAAACCGACGATGACGGATAATCTGTTTCGTTATAACCAGCGGCGCCATTCCTCCCGACCCGGTAAAGCTTGTCGGCTCGCGCAAGATGCAGGAAATCCTCACGCGCCTGCGCGAGCAGTTTGACTACATCTTCATCGACTCTCCGCCGCTGATTGCCGCCAGCGATGCGCTTCGCTTGTCCACCATGGTTGATGGAGTTGTGCTCGTGGTCAACGGGCAAGAAACGACGCGAGATGTCCTAAAGGAGGCCTGCTCCCGCTTGCATTACGCGCAGGCTAAAGTCTTGGGTGTGGTTCTTAACCGGGTCGACATGAACAACGGCGACTACGGTTACTATCACCGTGATATTTATCGTACGACTGCCTCGCCGGAGGCAACTTGAGAGCAGACGGGCCTCGGCGGTGAATATTCCGGATTCTTTGCACCACAGAGCACAGAGTTCCTAGCGCGGCGTAGCCGCAACCGAAACTCGGAATATCTCTCGCAAAGACGCCAAGGCCGCAAAGGTCGAAAAAATAGTGAAAATAATTCGTAAGAATATTTCTCTATCCCTTTGAACTTGGCGCCTTTGCGCCTTGGCGGGATAAATTTCCGAATTCGAGAAATTTCGCTCCCCGCAAATTCGCGTAAGCCGCGCATACTTTGAGAGATAGTAGTACAGAGGGGTTTTTCTCGGCGTTCTCCGCGCCTCCGCGGTGAACATTGCGGATTCTTTAACCGATTTGTGAACGACTTGTGAGCACGCTGTGAGCTTCAAACGGCAAATTCTGCTCAACGCCTTTCGCGCCGCCGATGTCGCGGTGATGGCGATAGCCTTCGCTGTTGCCATGGCTGCTTCCGCGCAACGGATGAACATTGATTTTCAAGATTTCCTCGCCGTTCGCATCAAGTTTTCAAATATTCTCTTGTTCGTTGGTTTTTCCGTCATCTGGCATCTGATCTTTACCTCGCAGGGCCTCTACCGCTCGCGACGAATCGGACTGATCAAAGTGGAGTGGTGGGACGTGACCAAGGCCGTCGTCCTGGGAACACTCCTACTATCCGCCATAACGCTTTTCTTCAAACTTTCCGCTATCAACAGAACCTTTCTCGCGACATTCTTTGCCGTGGTCCTTCCGGCTACAGTGATCATGCGGGGCAGCCTGCGTATTGTTCTCGGCGGTGTGAGACAGAGAGGGCGCAATCTGCGCAACGCAGTGATTGTCGGTTGCGGTCCGCGCGGAACCTGGATCGGCAGGCAACTAAGAAACAGGCGGGATCTCGGCTATCTTCTTTTGGGCTACATCGACGACATTCCCGCGCCCGAGTCTCCGCTGCACAGCGGCAAGGAAAAGCTGCTCGGCCGGCTAAACGATTTCAACCAGATCCTTCGGAGCGAAAAAGTCGACGAAGTTTTCATCGCTCTGCCGATAAAATCCTTCTACGAGACGGTCGCAAAGCTCATCAAAAACAGTGAAGAGCTGGGCGTGATAGTGCGCATCCCCGCGGGGTTGTTGGGCTGGCACCTGGTGAACTCCGCAATCGATTATCTAGACGACGATCCCTTCTTGACGCTTCAGAGCGGACAGGAGAACGCACTCTCTCTTGTGATCAAGCGGCTCCTAGACGTCCTCGGCTCCGCCGTCGCCCTCATCGTGCACCTGCCAATCTCTTGCCATCATAGCCATAGCCATCAAGCTCGATTCGCCGGGCCCCGTGTTCTTTGTCCAGGAGCGTGTTGGTTTAATCGCAGAATGTTTCGAGCGACTCAAATTTCGCACCATGGTTGACAGATGCCGAGGAGCGAATCAAAGAGCTAGAGGACAAAAACGAAGTTCACGGCGCCGCGTTTAAAATGCGCAATGATCCCCGCGTGACACGGGTCGGCCATGTCTTGAGAAAGCTCAGCTTGGATGAGCTGCCGCAATTTTTAAATGTCTTAACAGGAGACATGAGTCTTGTCGGGCCGCGTCCGCTGCCGCTTCGCGATGTCGAGAGAATCGATGAACAGTGGCAAAAGCGCCGCTTCAGCATAAAACCGGGTATTACCTGCCTGTGGCAAGTCAACGGCCGTCATGAGATCAGCTTCGAAAACTGGATGGAGATGGACCTGCAATACATCGACAACTGGTCGCTCAAGCTCGATTTCGAAATCCTGATGAAAACGATTCCCGCGGTCCTGCGAGGCTCCGGGGCCAGTT
>CAWFJP010000010.1:0-99530 GCA_963816145.1 uncultured delta proteobacterium | reverse complement strand
CGAGCTAATTGACGTGGCGCAAAGGGAATACCGGCCACAGACGTAAGTTTTGAGCAAAAATTTGACCCTATGCGTTTTGTCCCGGGCTTGATTAAGATTTACCGACGAAAGGGCTGGTAAATTTGGCTAAGAAATTCGCGCAGCCCACATCGACACCGATTCTTTCGACAGTTAGCCCGAGTGTGCTATTATTCACCGGGGGAGGGGTTTATGACTAAGACCATAGGGGCTCTATACGATGGCCAAGTTTTGCGGCCGGATGAAAAACTAAACCTACGGCCCAATACGCGCGTTCGTATCACCATCGACTCCTCGGACGCTGTCAAGTCAAAATCCATGTCATTTCTTGGTACCGCCCGCCAACTCAACCTGGACGGCCCAACCGATTGGTCCGAAAGCATCGAAGATTATCTCTATGGAAAACGAGTCGATGATATCGACTAGCGTTTTTCTCGATACGGCCTACGCAATCGCGCTTTCGTCGTCGACGGACGCGCATCATCGCAAAGCGATTGAACTTGCTGAGCAGTTAGAATCAAGCAGCGTCAAACTCATCACCGCGCGACCTGTTGTACTTGAAATCGGCAACGCCTTGGCGCGACCACGTTACCGTCAGGCCGCGGTAGCGTTACTTCAGTCTCTCGAGAGAGACCCGAACGTTGAAATTGTGCCGTTGACTGAGGAACTCTATGCGCAAGGGTTTGACCTGTTTCAAAACCGACCCGACAAAGAATGGGGAATCACCGACTGCATCTCGTTTGTCGTCATGCGCGAGCGCGGATTGAGCGAAGCCCTGACTACCGACGAGCATTTTGAACAAGCCGGCTTCGTCGCGCTGCTGAGGGAATGAGCGTAGACACTGCCATATTCTCGAAACCGAATCCGCGTCATACCAAACCACTGGCAGCAGCAATCTCATCGCGCCGAACAGCCCCGCGCAGCGAGGATATCGATGACCTCAAACGTCGCGTCGAGGAGGCAAGCCGCGATATTCCACTGGCGCAATTGGCGATCGCTCCACAGTGCGGCTTCTCGACTAACCTAATCGAGGGCGTGCATCTCACCCATGAAATTCAGCGCGCGAAATTGGCAGTCGTTGCAGCCGCTGCGCGGAAAATTTGGCCCGAGGGGTGAGAGCCTGGAGCTGATTGACGTGGCGCAAAGGGAATACCGGCCACAGGCGTAAGTCATAAATAAAGACCCTAATTTCCGCTCGAAAGGGTACGCCACCTATTTGCGTTTTCCACTGTTTTTGATGTTAGCTCGAGACAGATCAATTGATTCCTCTAGAAACGTGCGCTTACTCTCGACATCGGTAATATTTACCGTTGCTGCTTTTTGTGTGGAGTCGTACCGAAGAACTCCACGCAGATAATAGTCATACGGAATCTGCTCTGGTGGAATTACCCATTTTTTCAGCAAAGTTGCTTTCTCGTCTTCTCCTGGCCGATACAATAAAAAAACTCATAGGAGTGCTCCGCAAACCAGGGTGGCGACTTACCGAAGCTAAAGAGCACCGCTGGCACCTTCCAGACGCTTTTACCGTAGAGTTCAACAAAAGCTGCACCTTCTGATGCACGTGCTAGCAGTCCCCCTTCCATTCGCCAACCACCCCATCGCAAAATCCCCCAAAAGCGAGTTTCTCTTAGATCGTCTACTCGAATCCCTTTGTTTGACGGCCATACTGTCCCGGGCCGCCCATCGGCGCTCTCGAATGACGCCTCTCTGGGAGGACGACTTTGAACGAATTCCTTTCCGTCGTAGTACGCTCCAGGAGTACCTGCATACATGTGTGCATTCCACAGAACGTCAAGCGGTTCGCGTGAAATTGTGTAAGCCCCAAAGAGGGCTAGTGTGCCTAAGAAAGCAACTGCGGTGTGAAGTAACTGGATCATCCGTCGGCGGACATCGGTCGGCACACATCCGGTCAGATCTTTACTATTGATATTCTCCGCTGCCGTGCTAGTCGCGCTACTTTGAAAAGTGATAAAATTCAACCATAGAATGATGGCCGCAGTGATTGCTACGTGCGAGTTGGCGTACGAGCAAACCGCCGCCGAAATCGCGAGTGCTTAGTGATTTGAAGGCGATACGGATGCTTGAGCCAGCATCGCAGGCTAATCACATCCGAAGCTAATCCATCGGTGCTTTACCACCCGCCTTGATCTCTTGCCCTTCGGGGCCAAAGCGGGAGTTTTCATAGGTTTCTGCCCGCGTTCCCAAGAATACATAACCCGTGTGGCTCGGCGCTTCCTGCTGGTAATATTGTCCTTTGGGAATCACGACCAAGACACCAGGAGTAATTGATTGCCGCGTTCCATCCGGGAAATTTAGCCAGCATTCGCCCTCTAGACCGTAGAAGGTTTGATCCGCGGTATGTCTGTGCATCGGACCTTTGTCACCCGGAGGGCTATTGTGAATCCAGACATGAGAGGTAGCGGAGTTAAAAAGCAGATTGTCATGCTTGCCAAGTCCGACAATTCCTTTTACAGACGGGTGCTCGCTGACATCGATACGCTTAACCGGCATAAACACCTCCATTGATTATTATTTCAGTTTTGATCATTGCGCGTCCCGCTATTTTGTCGCGGCGCGGGCATAGGACCAGTCGCGAACTTTAGCAATGTCGGGGATGGCATCGGGCTTCAGTTTGAGTGCGGAGGCCGCGAATTCCATCCCCTTCTTGATCACCGCGTCATCGACGATCATATTGTCCGGCATATGACTGACCAGAAATTCGTAGCTCTTGGCAGCTTCGTCTTCCGGCACGTCGAGATAGCTTTTCAGGAAAGGTATCATTTCGGACTTCCTTTGCTTCGCGTCACGGACTCCTCCGGCGATGGCGCGGAGAACGGCAAGAACCAAATCGCGGTTGGCGGCGAAGTAATCCGGCAACCCGGCGATTCCGTTGGTTGGATAGTGCACATAATCGGGACCCCAGGCGAGACGATTGTAACCTTGCCGTTCAGGGGTGTAGTTCATCGGGATGATCATTAGAGCCGCGTCGACGAACCCCGCCGCCATAGCGCCGGTGCGCGCTTCGCTGCCGCCGACAGCCAAGTAAGTCACGTCTCGATCCGGGTCGAGACCGCTGCGCGCCACGATCTCGCGGACAACCAAGGTGCTCATGCTGCCCAACGAACTCACGGCAATTTTTTTGCCTTTCAAATCATTCATGCTTTTGACCTGCGGCCGGCCCAATAGAACATAGGGAGCGGTATCGACGTTGACCGCTAGCGTGCGAATCGGTAGGCCTCGAACCGAGGCGAGGATCGCGGTTGGGATGATGCTCATGAAGTTCAGTTCACCCGCCATAGTTGCCTTGATGATAACGTCGCTCTGGCGAATCGTGATCAACTTGACATCCAACCCCTCCCGCTTGAAATGACCGTTCCTGATGCTCATTTCAAAGGCCAAAGTCGCCATGGTTCTACCGGTCATTCCGATCGTAACCGGTCGAAGCTTTTGGCCGAATCCCGGACTGGCTAACATTAACGCGGCCACGAAGAACAAAGTTATAGGGACATAACGTTTCATGAAAATATCCCCCATTGGGTTAGCGTAGCGACTCGCCGACCTGCTGCGCGCCGAGACTGGGTCGCAACGCATGAAAGGCACCAATTTGTCATCTCGAACGAAGTGAGAGATCTTGCATTAATCAACGAAAAGATTTCTCGCCGCCGGCTCGAAATGACAACTTGCGACACACAAACGTCATCTTCTAGCCCGCTTCAGTCTGTTTTCTCCGCCGCCAAATCGTTCATCAGCTCAACCACCGACGCCAGTTTGTCCAACTCACGCGATTTCGCGATGATTGTCTCCTGGCGTGCTGGCGGCATTCTCCCGCGCGCGCAGGCGCGGAATTTGGCCTCGACTTCGGCCGGCGACATGGGATTGTGGGGATGGCCTTTGGGAAAACTGACCTCGACTTCCCGGCTCTCGCCGCTTTGCAAAATCAATGTCACCACGGCCGGGTAGCTGCCGGGCGTGTACTTGTTCAAACTCGCGTCGGTGCGCACCGAGACCCGCGCCATCGCTTCTCTCATTTCGGGTTGCAGCCAGCGCCCAGGGGCAAATTGCGCTTCAGTAATTTCGCCGTCCGAAAGAGCCGCTGCCGCAAGATAGTAGAAGCTATGATCCGCGCTTTCGCGGCTTGCCGGGTAGCGCCGTTGCTCGTCCGCCACTTGAGCCCTGACGATCGGGATATCGGCCATGACGACTTCGATGCGCTCGACTTCTCGCGCCGGATTGGCGATGCCGGCGCGCGCCTGCAGCACGCCGGCGACCATGGTCTGGGCCGTGCCGATACAGGGATAGGCTTTGATAGCGGAAGTCATGATTCTATAGCGTTCGCCGATCGGTTGCGCGAGCAGATCCAATTTTGCCCCGGCGAGCATGCCGGTGCTCAGCCCGCGCGGGTGTTCGATCACGCCGAGTGGACCGCTCATGCCCTCGGCGGCAAACAACGAGCATAGCACCGCTTGGGATGCCACCATTGCGTTGGCGTTCGCTTTGGAGTTGGCCAGCTGCCCGGTGCGCACGACAGCGAGCGTGTTGCCATGCGTGGCCGACAGCGCGGCCGCATGGGCAAGCTGCTCCGCGTTCAATCCCATCAACCGGCCGGCGATCAAAGGCGCCGCCAATGCCGATGCCGTCGTGTGGTCCCAGGTGCCACGAGTTGGAATGATGTCCTGCATGCGGCAGTAAATCTCGTAACCGAGCGCCACGCTGGCGATCACGTTCAGTCCGGAGGCGCGAAACTTTTCGCCGACCGAAAGCGCCACCGCGATATTGTCGCTCGGATGTCCCATCTGTCCGGGACCGATGTAGGCATCGTTCAAGTCCAACGAGCGAATCAAAATGCCATTCAACAACACGGCCTGCGGTAGATTAACCCGCCGCGCTGAACCGATCACGGTGCAGTCCGGGTTGCCGCCGAGTTGCGCAAAGACGCGCGAGGCGCGAACAAATGCGGCCTCCTCGGCCGCGGCCAAAGCACAGCCGATGGCGTCGAGGATCAACGCCTTGGTGTGCTCAATGACCTCCAGTGGAATTGCCGCAGCAGCAACGCTGAGCACGTTGCCGGCGATTTGTTGGACCAGGGTAGCTGGGGTAGCTGGTAAATCACTGCTGGCCATAGATCACGAGCTTTACTCCGACTTGGCCCGAGCCGCAACACGATTTCTACTTTGATACGAGGCACGCGAACAAACAAGAAATCGCCTATTCGGGTATGCAAGCGGTGACGGTTATTTCCACAAGGAGTTCGGGGAAGTTCAACATCGCTTCCACCGTGGTCCGGGCTGGTTTGTTGGTCGGGAAAAACTTGGCGTACTCCTCATTGTAGGCTGCAAGGTCCTCGCGTTTAGTCAGATGTGTCAATACCGTCAGAACATTGTCGAGAGAGGTGCCCGCGGTTGCCAAAATCGTCTCGATGCGTTCGATGGCGTAGCGAGTCTGCTCGCGAACGTCTCTGCCGACCTCCCCGGTAATTGGGTGCCGGCCGGTTTGACCGGCGACGAACACCAGATTGCCAAAACGCGTGGCCGGGGAGAGATTCGGATTCGCCGCAGCAAGATTCATCTGAACAATTTCTTTCTTAGGCATCTGATCTCCTTCAACAGCAGCGTTTCTAATCGCGATGAACTATGGTTGCAGGTCACCGCGTATTCAAGCACCCAAAGACCCCAGCGTTTTTTCGCCTCGAACAGGGACGCAAGTAACGGCGTCGGTCACGCGCAAACTTTAATAAGAGTTTTGATGGCCGTTTTTGCGGTCAAAAAGCTACCTCTAGGCTTTTAAATAATGCGTTCTATGCCACCTTGTATTGTCAAATCAAGAAGTTGTCTCGGTCCGACGCGGGATTTGCACCCGGGCACTTCTTCTCCGCGCGAATGTCCGTGCCTACTTGACCTGCCGGCTAATGGGTGACCCCAAGTCTCCCTCCCGTCCGGGCGCTCGCTCTTTGTTGCCTCGAAGCTAAGTCATTGGCGTAGTAAACGTCATTGGTGTATTGTAGGCTATGGTCTTCGTAGAGACGCCGATTTTTACTGCAGATGTGCAATCACTGCTCAGCGATAAGGAGTATGCGGCCCTGCAGCGGCATCTGGTCAGCCAACCGGATGCCGGCGCCGTCATCGCTGGCACCGGCGGCTTGCGAAAGATTAGATGGACGACGGCGGGACGGGGCAAACGCGGCGGCACGCGGGTGATCTACTACCATGTAGCCGCACAAGCTCAGATTCGCATGATTCTGATCTATCGCAAGGGCATCAAGGACGATCTGACGCCCAAGGAAAAGACTGTGTTACGCAAAATTAATGCGGAGTGGTAACGATGGACAAGAAGCTGTTTAAACGATTAGTGGAAAGCATGGGGCAGATGGATGAAATCGTGCGCGGCGTTCGCGCGCCGTCGCGTGAGTTCTATGTCGATGCCGCAAAGGTCAAGGAGATTCGCGCCATGACGGGCCTCAGTCAGCCGCAGTTCGCCAAGCTCTTGCACGTCGACGTCGGTACTTTGCGCAATTGGGAACAGGGCAGACGAGAGCCCACTGGGCCGGCCAAGGCTCTGCTGCGAGCGATCAAGACTAACCCGAAAGCCGTGCTGAAGGCGTTAGCGGCGTGAAAGCAGCTGACTGCCATTGGCCCGCCGCCTTCAAGCACCGGCTGCTATGGACGAACCATTTGCCTGTATCTGTATAGGAAATTAGAGCACTCTTTATTTATCTAGCGAGATATCTCGCCGCACCGGCTAGTCGTTGAGCACACAAGTGTTGGTTACAAGTTTCGGTTTTGCTTCGGATAGTTCAGGCCAGCGCGTGGCCCAGCATGGTTGAGCAAGGCTGCACGACGATTAATTTGGCAACGTCCGCCTCAAGTAAATCACCCTATTCGGTCTCACTATTCGGTCTTATTCAGTGATATAAAGAGGGACAAATCTTTACTTATGGCATATGGTGCGGTTCACCCGCATGTATCGAACTCACCGTTTCTTTTGGTCTCCACGCTAAACTCTTCATCCGCATTGTTTCCGTGTATCGTGACAGATGCGAAAAGAGCCTGGAGTAGCGTTCCGTAGTGGCCCGCCTCCCGTGGGTGCTGGGTCGTAGCTACCTTGAACACTTGGTTCTTCCACGCCGCAAACGCTTCACTCCCGGCGACGCTGCGATCGGCAAGATGAAGCGTGCGGCCTTCCCGCCAAACCATTGTCTCTGCTGATGTCGATAGCTCCGGTGAGATGATCGATTGAGTCAACTTCACCAAATCATCTCGGATTTGCTCGCAATTAAAGCTCAGGGCTGCCGCAGAATGTTCATCGTAAAATCGCTTTGGAGCTAGCTTGTATCGGACGTATTCCCCGAGTGTAACAACATGGTACTCATAAGCACCGATGAACTTGGCAAATGGATGGCGCCACCCAATGAACCTCAGGTAAAAGCACGTCGCGATCAACGCAAGGATCACGAGCACTGCGACGATCTGCCACGTTCGGGAAAGCAGAAGCTTCATATGCGCGCCGTGTGACGGTATTTCCTGGTGTCAGGAGAGCTGTGAAAAATTGTGACCCCCCGCGCAACTCGACAAATCTCCCCTTGCCCCTCTTTTCCAAAGAGGGGAACCGGCACTTGGATGATGCGCATTCTCAATCAGTAAACAGGAGTTCGGCTTCTGATACTCCCCCTTTGAAAAAGGGGGAAACAGGGGGATTTGATTGTTTCACGCGTCCAGGCCGCTACGGGGATGTTCTCTCACGGGGTCACCCATTAGCAGACAAGTCAAGGGTTACAGACGTGCCTGCCCTTAGTCCGACCCGCAGAGGTCGAGTTATTGAATGCCCGGTCGTCCGGGGTAACGCGCCGCCACCGTCTTCACCCGCGGATCGTCGGCGACCGCAAGCCGCCCGCGGTCATGCAACACGTTGCTGCCGACCTTGAACGTCGCGCCGCGCGCTTCCGCCGCCGTGTGCAGATTGAACGGAAACGAAGCACTCTTGCCCGCCTGGCCGAGGTGCATGTGCACCGCACCGGTGTGGAACGAGGCGACGAATTCGCGAAATTCCTCATCCGGGCACTGCGCCGGCGACACGATCGCGTGCGGATGCACGCCACCGTGCGGTCCACGGATTTCGTACGCGTTCTTCTCCCCGACGCGCCGCGCGAGAGCTTCGAGAAATCCACAAATGGCTGTCGCTTCCGCGCCGCCCTCGATCTTCGTCATCTGATTGTCTTCAACCGAGATCCGCACCGGCGCAGCGAAACGGACCGGCACGCCGATCTCTTTCGCCCAGACCGGCATCATCTGATCGAACACATAGAGGCCGTTCGTCCGAACAGGATTCACCGCCGGATAGATGCCGTCCGGGAACGGACGATAGTAGCCGTCGCGACGCCAGTAGGCGTAGCCTTCGCCGCCGCGACCCGGCGACCCGACCTTGCCTTCGAGATGCGTGCCGTTCGGGTGGGTCAGGCTCCAGGTTTCGTCGGGCGTGATCAGTTCCGCCATGCGGTAGCGGATCTCGGCGATGAGATCGTGCGGCGTGCGCGCCCAGTCGCTCATAAGCAGACCCGTCGTGGTCGCCATATTGCGGACCATCGGCAGCTTCAGCTCCTTGAGGAGCTCGGGAAATTCCTTGAGGTGTTCTTCGGACGAGAGATCGCTGATGTGATTGATCAAGAGATCGGCGCCCCTCATCGCCGCCTTGACGATCGGCGGAATCTTCCAGGCCGTCTCCGGTGTCGGAATATCGGGCCAGATCACCTTCGGCCGGCTCGGCATGTCGACCCACAGCACGCTGGGATGCGCGCCGCGCGCCTGCACTGCCGATTGAATCCATGCGATTGTCTGTTCGTCGACGAGATTACGGCCGCCGTGCAGGCCATCGACCGCCGCGAGAATCAGCACGTGCTGGCCTGGCTTCACAACCGCGCAACAATCGAGCATATCGTTGATCGCGACTGCGGCGTCCGCCGGCAGGTAAGCGATGGACATGGCATTCCTCCCGAAACCGTTGGCGCTATCTGGCGCGCAGTCTTCCTGTTGTTGCGCCGCCGTCGAGAACCAGCGTCGCGCCTGTCATGTAGCGTCCCGCATTCGACGCGAGAAAGGCGACCATTTCGGCCACGTCACTTGGCTTGCCGTGGTAGCCCATCGGAATGTTTGGCGCCTCCGCTTCAGGATCGGCCCCGGCTCGGTGACGGATCGATCCGGGTGCGATGCAATTGACGGTGATCCCATAGCGACCGACTTCGAGCGCCAGGGCGCGCGTCAGCATCGCCACTGCCGCTTTCGAAGCTGCATAGGCGGCGCCGGTCGCGTAAGGCGATACGCCGCTGACCGAGCCGATGTTGACGATCGTGCCATAGCCCTGCTGCCGCATCGCCGGAATGGCGGCGCGGCAACAGAGCATCGTGCCGTCGACGTTCACCCGGAAGGTCTCTCGCCAGGTGTCGAGCTTGTGCGTCTCGATCGTCTCTAGCGGATGATAGGCAGCGTTGTTGCACAGCAGATCGAGCGAGCCGAAGGCCTGCAACGACGCGTCGACGGCCAACGCCGCGCCCTGCTCGGAACCGATGTCGGCTTCGACGACCCTGAGGCGATCGCCGAATGCCGCCAGCGCAACTCGCGCGCTTGCACAGGCTTGGGCATCGCGATCGACGGCGACGACCGAGCCGCCGAGCGTGAGAAAATGGCTGACAATGACAAGTCCGATCCCCGAAGCGCCGCCCGTGACGACGCTCGAGCGCGGATGATCAGGAAGCTCGGCGCGACGCATAGGCATTAGCTCAGGCGCGGCTGCGGCCACTTGAATCGGCCGTCGAGTGTCGGCGGCGTGAGGCCGGACGCCTCGTAGGCCCACACGCCGATCTGGTCAGACCAGATGCGGTTGACCGCCTGGCGCTCGCGGATCGCCTGGAGGCAGGCGTCCTGCTTTTCTTTCGTGTCGGCGTACTTGGCGAGAATATCGAGGGGCGCGTCGCCGTGACCGCCGTCGGACGAATCCGCCTCATCTGCCGCATCCCAGTGCGCTAGAGCCTTGTCGTCAAGTTTCAGCTTGTCCCAGTTCTCGCGCGACGTCCGAGCGCGATCACCGACCCGCTTGATCATCGCCTTGCCGCGGGCGACCTCGTTGCCGGCGATGCTCGCGAAGGCTTCGAGCCAGGGGCGATAGCGGCTCACATATTCGCAATAGGTGATGCGCATCTTGGTGATCGGCGCGCCCTGATAGTTGTAGATGTAGTCGCGATCGAGGCCGAGCGCGACCGCAAAGTCGACCAGGCTTTCGTAATGGCCGGTGATAATCGTCGGATCGCGCACTTCCTCCACGAAGGCATTTTCGATCAGGTACTGCCGCACTTCGAGGATCGGGCAGTTGCCGGTTATGTTGGTCAGCCAGCGCGGAAAGTTCGCGGCGAACACGCAATGTTCGAGCGCGTAGACGCGCGCTCCTTCGCGCGTCATGTGATCGGCGTTGTAGGTCTCGAGCAGGGTCGGGACGGTCCACCGCCCTTCCTCCAATACATCGAGAATCGCTTCCTTGAACTGCTCTGCGCTACGCATAGCGCCTCCTAGTGTAGTGTCTGATGTTGTGAGTAATTTATCCGGATTATGCACCACGAAGACACGAAGATCACGAGGTTCGGATGAAGACATTTGAATATTCCTTCTCTTACCTTCGTGTCCTTCGTGGTGAAAATCTTCAGCGCAGCCCAAAACTTTTGCGGAAATCTTCCGGGTCCATTTCATCGCTGCTGACGTGCAGCGGAAATAAATCGAGAGCTTTGGCATCAAGCCGTTTGGCAGAGGGCTGCACGTCGCCGCGGGTGGGAACGCGGCCCATGGACTTAAGAATTTCCGATCCCTCTTTGGACAACACCAGATCGACAAACAGATTAGCCGCGTTTGGATTCATCGGCCGCGCCGCCAAGGCAATCGAGATCGGCGCCGCGACCATCGGTTTAACCGAGACCCAGTCAACTGGCGCGCCACGCGTTCTTAGACGCTCGATGAGATGCGCATAGGTGATCGCGACGGGGAATTCCCCGGCCGCAAGCAGGTTGGCGATCAATACGTTGCCGTCGCGCAAGGCCAACTTCTGCCGATTGAGTCTGCGCATGAAATCGCCGCCCTTCTGACCGCCCCATGCGGTCATCATGCCGAAGTACCAATCGTACGAACGCGGATCGAGCGTAATCTTGCCATCACTCCACCTGGGATCGAGCAGATCATCCCACCCGGCCGGAACTTCCGACGGCCGGACGCGTTGGCTGTTGTAAGCAATCGTGTAGTAGTTGTTGTAGATGTCGACCCAGCGATTTTGTTTGTCTCTAAATTTATCCGGATAGGCGGCCAACTCGGAAGACAAGATCGTGCCCAACAAGCCGCGCTTTTGCAGCAAGAGAAGATCGGAAACTTTCCCTGACACCACATCGAAAAGAAAACGCCCGGCACGGCTCTCGGTCAAGATGCGATTCAGCAGCGGCGCGCTGCCGGCGCGGAAGAAGCTCGCGTCGACGAACGGATAGCGGCTGCGATACAATTCGATCAGCTTAGTCGAATCTTCCGGCTGCATCGCCGTATAAAGAACAAACTTACCCTCTTTTTTAGCGCCGTCGATCGCCGCATTTTGGCTTGCCCCGAGTGATAGACCGGGAAAAAGCAGGGAAACAATGATGATTAGGGATAGCAATGTCTTACCCCGGCTTGCCGCGGACTGCTCTGATCAGGTATCCACATTAGTAAATTCCTGCTTGTATGGACTGCTGTTATGGATAGGTCTTTTAACCAACCTTTTCTATGGCCGGAGCCATATCTCACGACCGGGAGAGTTGTCAATTCGTTTTGTACTTGACGAATCTCACAGAAGGCCGATTGACATCTCCGCGGTCCGGCGTTAAAGCTCGCGTCAGAAAAAGAGCTGTTCAAAATTCCCATAGATCGAGAGACATGACATGGCGTATACACTCGATGACTTCACCGCCGACTGCCGTCGCATCCTCAAGGCCGACGCCGGCCCGGCGGGACGCGATACGGTGCGAACAAAATTGCATGACTTGCTGATGAACGACGACTTCGTCGCCGCCAATTGCGGCCCGAACGCCAGCGTCGGCACAAATATATTGTATGACGACCCGGAACTCGGCTTTCAGATCTTGGCACATATCATGGACCGGGACTATGCCGGTGGACCCCATGATCATGGCGACTCCTGGGCGATTTATGGCCAGGCGGTCAAACATACCGAAATGACCGAATGGAAACGCACCGATGATGGCTCCGTTCCCGGCAAGGCGACGATCGAAAAGGCGAAGACCTACCGAATAGAGCGCGGCCAGGCCGGCATCTTCCAGGACCGCGCCATCCACTCCATCGCTTACCCCGCCGGCGCTCGATTCATCCGCGTCACCGGCACCAATCTGGAGAACATCGCCCGCGGCCGCTACAACTAAGAGGCGGGCACGATGGTGATCGAGAAACGCCCCAACTTCCGCGGCGCCGCCTGACCTAAAAACCCGGTGTGCTACTGCAAACGCCGGGGCAACGCCCCAGGATTTGCGTTAAAGTCAGCAACCCTTCGAGAGTACAAGCAACGAAGATCCGACTGCGATTGTTAAGAAATAAAAGTCTGATGGTAGACCCCGTTGGGTTTCTCTAGGTCATTCATGCCGCTAGTCTTTGCCAGTGATCATTTTTGATGCCGAAGGTCGCCGGCTTGGCCTGATGAGATTTATCCGTCAACGCCATTAAGAGTGTATTGACCGCGTCGCTGCGCTGGGCGGCGAGCACTATGGCGCGCGCGAGTTTATCCGCGGCCGCGCTAAGAGTCTCGGTCTTACCGTTTTCGAAACGCGACAGATAAGACGGATCGACGCCGAGCAGCGCGGCGAATCGGCTCGCGGCAATACCAGCATGCTTGCGTAGAAAGCGCAGCTCTTCCCCAGCCAGTAGATCCTGTTTGTCGAGCAACCCCTCGGCGATCGCCTTGTGCAGCCCCGCTACCTTGG
The DNA here is from genome assembly GCA_963816145.1 of uncultured delta proteobacterium. GTDB lineage: Bacteria > Desulfobacterota > Binatia > UBA9968 > UBA9968 > DP-20. The sequence continues at coordinate 86,527 of CAWFJP010000010.1, read as the reverse complement.
GGATGATCGGCGAGCGGCTGCCGCATTTTTTGCAGACCTCGACGTCTATCCCGACGAGGAAAATATTGCCGATCCCGCTCATGTCGTAACGATAAGGCCGCTCCGATGTCGCCCGCTCGACCTCCACTAACCCTTTACAGTGATCGCACACCAATCCCGTCTTTCCCGCCTTTTTCATATCCAATCCAGCCTTTCTCTCTTCGGCTACATCACCGTGATCACGATCAACCTCCCGTTGATTTCGACCACGCACTTCATCGAGTCGCCGTCCACGGCCTTGCCCGCCACCTCATATCTCCAGTTGGGCCCCGGCTTGCTATGTCCGATGATCCGGCCCAGCAGGATGCAGTTTTGAATGTCGAGCATGTCAATTTGGCGCTGCGTCATCCGCTGCTGAGCGTGACCGGTGATTTTTACTTCGCCATCCCGCCATAGCTTCTTGATGCGCGCCATGGTCATGGGGTAGTTGCCAGGATTGTGCATTCTCAAAATATCGGCCATGTTGCGCAACTTCGATGGCCTTGAATATAGGTCAATCTTGACAAATTATCAAGTAGATGAGGGCGACCGTTTATAGATCTTCGGCGGGTTTTTCTACTCTCTTTTCTCGGCATCGGGTGCCGGGATCGGTTTATCAGACCATGACTCACTGCCGGCAACCTTGGTGAAGTCGTGGCCGCAGTGCTTGCACTTCAGAGGATAACTGAGGATAACTAGAGGACGTTGTTGACTGACTGGACAAACTCTAGGGCGGTCGGCAATTGACTCGATGGCGGGCATGGTTTGAAACACTTTGTCCAGCTAGTCAACAACGTCCCTTAAATCTCCTTGAGTTTGCCCAGCTAATCAACATCGTAATTTTAACTAGTAGCGGCTCCCCTCGTCATGTAAGTCAAACCGGGGCAACTTTAACTACTTTTCTTAGGAGGGGGAGCCGGCGGCGGTGGTGGTTTTCGTTCCGGACGTGGTGCTGGATTTAAGTTATGACTCCTCTGTATGACTTTCGTTCGCTGTGTTGTTGGTGGCGGTGTTGGCGCTTTGCGATCTCCCATTGTGACCTCCGTCTAACTCTTCAGTAATGCTACTCATAATTTCTACTATCTCGACTTCGGTTGCTTTGACCATTACTTTCTCAACGCCTGTTATTGGTAGTCTTTGATCGCCGTCAAGCCATTCGGCCATGGTAATGACGAAATGTCCTTGCTCTGCTGTACTCGGCCATTCTTCAGGCCATCCGTACAACCGTCGCTGACCATTCAAATGAAGGACTACAAATCCAAGGTTTTGAGACAGTGCTCCATACCACTCCGATGAGTATGAAGTTTGCTGTGTGATTCCCATCCTGCGGAGCCGCGCATGCAGTCGATCAGTGTTGGCGAGCCACGCTACAAGCATCCCTAAGAGTAGAGCGAAGAGTGTACTGACCACACCAGTTGGATTTCATTGATCCAGGCTCCAACAACTATTGTCCAAGATCCCACCAGAAATAAAGAGTGCTTGAGTGTCAAAACTAGTACCTGCACAATTACGGTGAAGATTAGAGCTAAAACCATTCGCTCAAAGGGAATGGGTCGTGGTGCAGGAGTCAAATTATACATGATCGCAGCCGTGATGAAGCCTGGCATCAAGTAGCTCAAAACATCAACGACCGCTTTGCTGGGAAGATCCATTTGAGTATGACGGGGATGTTGGGTTTTTTTGCCCGCTGGCCACTATTTCAATTCAGATCGATGTTCAAACGGTTACCTGGTGACAGAAGTAACTGCGCCTTTGTTCGTTGAACGCCCGTATCAGCACGATTTACTTCTCAACAACCGATACGACTAGGTACGCTGATCAGCAGCGTCTCATGGAAGTCTTTCGAGGTCCACATGTATATCGCCAATTCTAGCTCCAAAAACGAGAGGCCGACGTTTCCTGGAGATTAGTCCTGGAGATTAGGGTCAAATCTTTATCAATGGCGCAAGCCTGGTAAAATCACACCTAAGCCCAATCCCAAATGCGAAACCCAAACTCCCGCGCCGGAATTGTTATCACCTGTCCGGCTCCTCGCTCGGGATCAAAAGCGAAACCGTCGGAAGTCCCTTTTCCTGGCGCGCTGTTCCTCGCGAAAGGACTGAATAATCGACTTGAGCGTCTCAACGCCCCTCTGGACTGGAGATCACGAATGCTCGCTTCCATGGCTGGCGATGCCGTCGTCCAGTGCGCGCGCTTCAGCGGGGCCGTTGGCCCTTATCGTAACGCCGAACGGACCGTCGGACTCGGCGATGGGCTGGTAGCGCGGATGGCATGGCAGTTCGTAAAGTTCCCGCCGCAGGTCGACGACCTGTTCCTTTAGCGTCTGATTGTAGATGGCGAGCTTTTCGTCGCTCAGCCGTTCGAGGTTGCCTTCCTCGCGCGCGATCCATTCGAGCTCGAGCCGCAGCAGCGTATGCATGTCGTTGTTGCGGTAGGCGACCGTCAGCTCCTGCATGAGAGCTTGTTTTTGCTCCCTGAGCGCTGGATCGAGCTCGAGATCGGGATGCAACACGCGGGCGAGCTGTTTGTACAGGCTCGCCACGGTTTTTTTGCGCAGCTCTTCCGCTTGTCGTAGCTGTTCTTCCTTTTGCAGCTGGCGTTGCGTCTGGCGCCGTGGCCGGTTGGACGAGCGCCAATTTTCCTCGGCATCTCGGACATGGTTGGCAATTTCCGCGGCCTTGGCGGCTAGGGTTTCATCGCTCACTCCCGGTTTCAGCTCGGAAAGATCGAGCTCGATGCCGAAGTCGTTAAGCATTGATTCGATCTCCTCGCGCGCCTCCGCCATCTTCTCCGCTTCAACGTCGGCGACTCCCCGTCCGTGCAGGCGCTCGTACAAATCCCGCAAGTCGTCATCGGCCAACCTGCCCTCCTCGAAATGGACCTCTTCGAGTTCGGTCGCGATAATCTCGTAGAGCGTGGCGCGTAGCCGTTTGCCCTTGAGCCCTTTGCCATCGATAAAGGCGGCAAGCGCGCGCACGTACACTTTGCGCAATTCGCTGCGACGGCGCAGGCGTGGATGGAGGTGCTGGCCGTAATAGGCGAGCGCTTCGTCAAGCCGCCGGCTCTCGCGCTCGATCTTGGACCGGAGTTCTTCGACTTCTCCGACCAGACGATTGAAGGTTCGTTGGGCCTTGGTGAGCGCCCGGCCCCGGCGCGATGCTAACGTCAGGCTCAGTGACTCGGCTTCCGTCCGCCCGATGCCATCGTCGAATAACGAAATCTGTTCGCTCGCCATCGCCGTCTCCAATTTCTATTAAATTAATTAATCGTGCATCGTTCCCGGTACTGGTTTGGTCGGGAACCAAAACGGGCCGGCCGAACGTTTTCGACCGACCCGTTTTCTCGCGTCCTATGTAAAGTTCAACGACTCACGAACACCCGCTCACAGCGCCGCAGTTCATGCATTTATAGCAAGCACCGCTGCGGATCATGATCGCGCCGCAGTCCGGGCAAGGCGGCGCGTCTTGTTGATACAGGCTGGTAACGCTGCTGATGCTGGCGGGCGCGCCGCCGCGGGGTGCGTGGGCGGCCAGCGCTACGACTTTATTGTTATGGTTGTTCGGCTGCGCGGTCTCGGCCGGCTCTTGCTTCTGCACGATGCCGATCTCCTGCTGCGCCTCGTTGTCGAGGAACTTGCTCGCCAGCCAGCGGAAGATGTAGTCCATGATCGACTTGGCCATCGGGATGTCGGGGTTCTTGGTGAAGCCCGACGGCTCGAAGCGCATATGGCTGAACTTGTCGACCAAACCTCTGAGCGGCACGCCGTATTGCAGCGCGATGGAGATCGCCGTGGCGAAGGAGTCCATCAGACCGGAGATCGTCGAACCTTCCTTCGACATGGTGATGAAAATTTCGCCCGGCTGGCCGTCTTCGTACATGCCGGCGATGATGTAGCCCTCGTGGCCGGCGATGTCGAACTTATGGGTGATCGAGCGGCGCTCGTCGGGCAGCCGGCGGCGCAGCACCTGCGGCTCCTTGCCCTCCGCGACGCCCTTTTTCTCTTCTTTGTCCTTCGCCGTGTTGAGCGGCTGGGTGCGCTTGGAACCATCGCGATAGATCGCCACCGCCTTGAGCCCGAGCTTCCACGACTCCGTGTAGGCCTGGATGATATCCTCGACCGTCGCCTCGTTAGGCATGTTGATGGTCTTGGAAATCGCGCCCGAGATGAACGGCTGCACCGCGCCCATCATGCGCACATGGCCCATGTAATGGATTGTCCGGCTGCCATTGGCGGGCTTGAAGGCGCAGTCGAACACCGGCAGATCGTCGTCGCGTAAATCCGGCGCCCCTTCGATGGTGTCATGTTCCTCGATGTACTCGACGATGTCCTGGATCTGTTTGACATCGTAGCCCAAGCGCTTGAGCGCCCGCGGCACGGTGTTGTTGACGATCTTCAACAGCCCGCCGCCGACCAACTTTTTGTATTTGACCAGTGCGATGTCGGGCTCGACGCCGGTGGTATCGCAATCCATCATGAAGGCGATGGTGCCGGTGGGCGCCAAAACCGAGATCTGCGAATTCTTGACGCCGAATTTCTCCGCTTCCGCACAGGTCTGATCCCACGCCTCGCGCGCCGCGGTGAGCAAATCGAGCGGCACATGGGACGGCGAGATCTTGTAGGCCTGCGAGCGATGTTTGTTGAGCACGCGCAGCATCGGCTGGCGGTTGACCTCGTAGCCGGCGAAGGTGCCGGTGGCCGCGGCGTTGCGCGCCGACTGCAGATAGCCCTGCCCTGACATCAAAGCGGTCACCGCCGCCGCATAGGCGCGGCCGCCATCGGAGTCGTAAGGCAGACCGAGAGTCATCAGCAATGCGCCGAGATTGGCGTAGCCCATGCCGAGTTCGCGAAACGCGTGCGCATTGGCGGTGATCTCCGCGGTCGGATACGACGAGTTATCGATCAGAATATCCTGGGCGAGAATCACGATATCGACAGCGCGCCGGAACGACTCGGTGTCGAAGACGCCATCTTCGCGCAAATACTTGAGCAGATTGAGCGAAGCCAGGTTGCACGCCGAGTTGTCCAGATGCATGTACTCCGAGCACGGATTGGACGCGTTGATGCGCGCCGTGTTGGAGCAGGTATGCCAATCGTTGATCGTGGTGTCGTACTGCATGCCGGGATCGCCGCAGAAGTACGTGCTCTCGGCGATCATGCGCATCAGGTCGCGAGCCTTGAAGGTCTCGCAGGGCTCGCCGTTGAGAACGTACTTGGTCTGCCACTCGCGGTCTTCCTGCACCGCCTGCATGAACTCATCGGTCACCCGCACCGAGTTGTTGGCGTTCTGAAAAAACACGCTGCCGTACGCCGGGCCGTCCAGACTCGAATCATAGCCGGCCTCGATTAGAGCCCAGGCTTTCTTCTCTTCCTCGACTTTGCACTTGACGAACTCTTCGATGTCGGGGTGATCGATGTTCAAGACCACCATCTTGGCGGCGCGGCGGGTCTTGCCGCCGGACTTGATCACGCCCGCCGAGGCATCGGCCGCTTTCATGAACGACACCGGACCCGACGCCGTGCCGCCGCCGGCCAGCTGCTCTTTGGCGGAACGGATCTTCGACAGATTGACGCCCGCGCCGGAGCCGCCTTTGAAAATCACGCCTTCCTTGCGGTACCAGTCGAGTATCGAGTCCATGGTGTCGTCGACCGACAAGATGAAACAGGCCGAGCATTGGGGCTTTTCTTCGATGCCGCAGTTGAACCACACCGGGCTGTTAAAGCAGGCCTTTTGATGCAGCATGATATGGGTCAGCTCATCGGAAAACGCCTGGGCATCGTCGTCCGTGGCAAAGTAGCCGTCTTTCTTGCCCCAGCCGGTAATCGTGTTTACCACCCGGCCGATCATTTGGCGCACGCTGGTCTCCCGCTGCGGCGTGCCGAGCGGGCCGCGAAAATATTTCGACACCACCACTTGGGTCGCCATCAACGACCAGAATTTGGGGATCTCGACGTTGCTCTGTTCGAAGACAACTTTACCCTTCTCGTTGGTAATGGTGGCGGTACGTAGCTCCCATTCCACCTCGTCGTAAGGACTGATCCCCGCCCGGCTAAAATAGCGCGGGATTTTCAGCCCTGTGCGGTCTCGGACCGGTTGTTGATTGGCCCCCAGTTCAGTCGCCTCGGATGTCAAAATTGCCATCGCTCCGTCTCTCCCTTCTCCCCTGATCTCTCCCAATATATGGTGTGAATCACTCAGATGTGCACTAGAGATTGTACTTTTAGTGACAATTCCCTTGGTTGTCAATAAAAATTATTAGCGCGGTAATTTGTTGTGATTTTTCGCCCCTTTTGAGAGTTTTTATGGACTTGAAGGGGCATCGAGCCGGCTAGCATGCGCGGCACCGATCTGTTACCTAGGAAGCACCGGAACGTTACTCATGGCTAGAAAAGACCCGCCCATCGAAAGGCTCGGCGACGTGCTGGAAATCTCGCTCAAGCGCCTCGACTTGAATGCGCGCCTGGACGACTATGGCGTCTGGACGATTTGGAACCAAACGGTCGGCGCCGCCATCGCCCGCAACGCCCAGCCTGAGAAGATTCGCAACGGCACATTGATGGTCAAAGTGAGCAGCCCGGTATGGATGCAGCAACTGCAATTCATGAAGGAGATGATCGCCGCAAAACTCAACGACCAACTCAAGGGCACCGTCGTCAAGAATATCTTCTTCGTCGTCGGACGCGTCGACCTGCCGCCCGATGAAAGCCCGCTACCGGCCGCCTCGACAGCGCCGCGCTTGATCGATGCTAGTTTCATCGAAACCATAGACGACCCGGAGATCCGCGACGCATTTAAGAAACTCTTAAGCAGCTTTGCCCGCCGTCAAACCAAGCGTAAATGATATTCACAGCAATCATTGCAATCGACAACGGAGCGCGGCGCCGCCAGTTCATTTGAAATTATTCTAATCGGCGATCGGCTACGCCACGCTACCGCTTGGTTTGGCGATACCGGCAACAATCGCAACGACTTCCGATGAATATTCCTTGGCCGCACGATAAATCACCAGCGGCGGCGCTACCTCGACGCCGCTGCGGCCGCCTTTGACCGCTTCGACCAACACCAGCACCGCCCCATCTCCGGCAAACGAATGCACCCAGCGCAGCCGCTTGGGCTCGAGACCGGCGCCGCGCAGCGCAGTGAGCAACTCGACCGCCCGTTCAGCGGAGTAGATCAGCGCCAGCCGCCCTTTGGGCCGCAGCAAATAAACCGCGGCGGTGAGGAAATCCTGCAAGGCGCCTTTGATCTCATGGCGGGCGATCTGTTTTTCCTGGTGCGGACTGATCCGGCCGCTGCTGGGCTTACGAAACGGTGGATTACTGACGGCGGCATCGAACGACGCCGGCGCAAACAGCGAGTCGATCGCGCATAGATCGCCGGCGACGATGGCCACCCGCTTTTCGAGACCATTGAGGGCAACGCTGCGCTTTGCGCGCTCAGCCATCGCCGGCTGCACCTCCAGGCCGATAATCGATGCCGAAGGATGCAAATGGCTCAACAACAGCGCGATCGTGCCATTGCCGGCGCCAAGATCGCCAACCCGCTCGCGCCTTTTCACCGTGACAAAGTGCGCCAACAGCAACGCGTCGATGGAAAAACGGTAGCCCATGCGGCTCTGGTATAACCGCAACTTTCCATCCATGAGAGTATCTAAAGTATCGTCGCCCATGTTAGTAAGTAAGCTCGATTCGATTCGCATCTCGGCTCGTTTGCGCGCGCGAGAAACTCAAAAAATATTTTCTCTGGCACCAGCACGAGCATCGCGTATTTTCCGGGAAACCTTGCAAAGATTAGCAGTTTTCTATATTTAATTCGAAAATCACATTTCATTTTAATTCACTTTTAACACTGATGATTGCATTTGTAGGGCGCATCGGCCGATTCTCACTAGAACGCATCGCCGGCATGGGGAAAATGTTCAACTTTCTCCTGTCTTCGATTATGCTGGTGTTCCGCCGCCCGGCCAAGCTAAGTCTCATCGTCTACCACATCAAAACCGTCGGTGTGGATTCGCTGTCGGTAGTCGCGCTATCGGGATTTTTCACCGGCATGGTGATGGGTTTCCAGGGCTATTATAGCCTGCGCAAATTCAGCGCCGAAAGTTTTCTCGGTTCCGCCGCCGCCCTCGGGTTAATACGTGAATTGGGGCCGGTGCTAGCCGCCTTCATGGTCACGGGGAGAACCGGCTCCGCCATGGCCGCCGAGTTGGGCACGATGCGCGCCACCGAACAGATCGACGCCCTGGATTCCATGGCGATCAATCCTATTAAGTATTTGGTTTCGCCGCGCATCATCGCCGGCCTGATCGCCATGCCCCTCCTAACCGCCATATTCGATGTCATCGGCATCTTCGGTTCCTATTTGGTCGGGGTTTCCATGCTAGGCGTGAGCTCGGGCAGTTTTTTCGTCGGCATCGAAAACAGCGTGGTGTTCCACGATGTCTACAGCGGCATCGTCAAATCGATTTCCTTCGGTCTGATCATCACCTGGATTTGTTGCTACAAGGGCTTTCACGCCCCGCCCATGGCCACCGGTGTCAGTCAGGCGACCACCGAATCGGTGGTCTTGTCGTTTGTCTTCATTCTGGTCTGGGACTACTTCCTGACTTCCATCATGCTCTAACGCCATGATCCAAGTCACCAATCTACATAAGGGCTTTCGCGGCCAACAGGTTCTGCACGGGGTAAATTTGGAGTTCGCCAGCGGCAAGATCACCACCATCGTCGGCACCAGCGGCTGCGGCAAAACGGTATTGCTGAAACATTTGAACGCCCTCTATCTTCCCGATGCCGGCGAAGTCTTTGTCGATGGCGTCGACATTACCAAATTGCGCCAAAAAGACCTCTACGAAGTACGCAGCAAGTTCGGCGTGCTGTTTCAAGGCGCGGCGCTCTTGGACTCATTCAACGTCTTCGATAACGTCGCCTTTCCCCTGCGCGAGAAAACCAGCATGACGGAAAGCGACATCAAAAAGAAGGTCGATGAACGCTTGGAGCAGGTCGGCCTGGGCAAGATGGGGAGCAAACTCCCCGCCGAACTGAGCGGTGGCATGAGAAAACGCGCGGGATTGGCGCGGGCGCTGGTAAACGACCCGGCAATCGTCCTGTTCGACGAACCGACCACCGGCTTGGACCCCGTGTTGGCAACCAGCATTCATCAACTGATCGCCCGCACCCAGAACGAGTTCGGTTATACTGGCATCATCGTCAGCCATACGATTCCGCAAGTCTTTGAAATCTCGGACTACATTGCTATGCTCGCGGGGGGCATTATCGAGGACATGTCACCGCCGGCGGAGTTCTGCGCATCGGCGAATCCAGTGGTACAGCAATTCATCCATGGGAGAACCGAAGGACCGATCCAAGTACTCTAGGAGTTGCGACAGTGAATCACACACGAACTGAAATATCAGTCGGCATATTTGTCCTGATTGGCATGGCCTGCCTGGCATATCTCGCTATCCGCCTGGGCAAACTGGAACTGTACGGCGCCCACGGCTACGTGCTTTTCGCCGATTTCGCCTCCGTTGCCGGTCTAAAGCCAGGAGACCCGGTGGAGATCGCCGGAGTCAAAGTGGGCCGTGTCGAAGGCATGGCGCTGGCTGAGGATAAGGCCCGCCTGACCCTGCGGCTTAACGACGGCGTCAAACTCCAGGAAGATGTCATCGCCTCGGTCCGGGCGCGCGGCCTGATTGGCGACAAATTTGTCTTGGTCTCACCGGGCGCATCGGATAAAATCATCCCTGCGGGCGGGAAAATCCGCGAAACCGACTCACCGCCGGATATCGCCGATTTGATCGGCAAAGTAGTTGGCGGCGATCTTACGTCTAAAAATGAAAAGAAAGAAAATAAAGATGAACCCTCTAAATAATCCCGTGAAACTTCTAAAGGCCCTATTGATTGCGGCAGTGACACTGGCCGCCTCCCAGGCCCGTGCGGGTCTGCCCACGGACCAGATCAAGACCACGGTCGACAAGGCGTTAGTGGTGCTGCGAGATCCCCGTTTGAAGCCGCCGGCCAAACAGACCGAGCGGCGCGAACAACTCAAACAGGTGCTATTTAGCCGGTTCAACTTTGCCGAGATGGCCAAGCGTTCTCTCGGCCCCAACTGGTCCCGGCGCACGCCTCAAGAACAAGAAGAATTCGTCCGCCTGTTCACCGAGGTGCTTGAACGTGCCTACGGCGACATTATCGAATCCTATAGTGAGGCAGAAATCGTCTACTTAACCGAAAAAGTCGACGGCGGCTATGCCGACGTGAACAGTAAAGTCGTCACCACCAAGGGCGAAGAATACTCGCTCAACTACCGCGTTCAATTGGTCGGCAGCGAGTGGAAGGTCTACGATGTCGTTGCCGAGAACATCAGCCTGGTCAACAATTATCGCTCCCAGTTCAACCGCGTGATCGCCAAATCCTCCTACGAAGAGCTGGTGCGCCGCCTCAAAGACAAGAACGAATTCGCCGGCGCGCCAAAAAAATAGGCGCCGGCTAATTTCCAAAATCGTTCGCAAGCGCGGTCGCCATCACCCCAACAGTGACGCGGTTCAGTAAATCTGTCATTTCGAGCGCAGCGAGGAATCTGTTTAGCCTGGGCACCGTGCCAGAAATCAAAACTGACTCGTTACGCGGCACACGATTACTTACCATTGCGCTCTTGACTGTGATAAGTCAGACGCAGTATTGCCAACTCAACCGAGCCAGCGAAGGAGACGCGTCATGGCCACTGTAATTGACTGGCACGCCCATCACACCGCACCGGAAGTCGCCGAGCGCATCGGCGAGTTAACCGGCAAAAAGCCGCATATCGACGCCTACGACTCCCCTGACCTGGCCAAACGGGTCAAAGACATGGACGAGGTCGGCATTGATATGCAGCTGATTTGCCAGGGCGCCGGCATCTACGCCGATCAGTTGAGCGGCGCCCAGGCGCTCGAGGTAATGCACCAGTCCAATGATGTCTTGGCTCAGCGCATCGCGCCGCACAAAGACCGCCTGAGCGGCATCATTGCTTTGTCTTTGAAAAACATCACCGAGTCGGTGCGCGAAATCGAGCGCATGGCCAAACAAGGCTTTCGCGCCGTGCTCATGTATCCCCACGTCGATGGCGAAATGCTCGTCGACACACCGGCCATGGAACCGCTTTACGCCAAGATCAATGCGCTGGGTTTGCCGATCTTTCTGCACGGCGCCGGCACGGCCCAGAGTCTGTCGCTGAAAAAGCTCGAAGACGGCGGCGCCGGCGTCGCTTACGCCGTCCTGTCCGACGGCGAAGTCGCCGAATGTTGCCTGCGCATGATCGCCAGCGGCGTTTTCGACCGCCACCCAAACCTGCAAATCGTCATTCGCAGCTCCGGTGGCGGAATACCGCTCTTGCTGCACCGGTTTTTCTGGAAGCACAAAGGACCCGAGGGCGAGAAAAAATACTCGGAGATCTTTCTTGAACATTTTCAGATCGACTGCGCCAGCTCCGATGCCACAACCCTGGCGTTCCTAGTGCATAAGATGGGCGAGAAAAATATCGTCTTCGGTTCTGACTACTGCGGCGGTTTGGGTCCGCTGAGCAAGGCCTTCAACGGCGTCAACGGCCTCGCCGATCCGGCGCACTTCAAATATTTCACGGAAAGCAATTCGCGCCGCTTGCTGCGCCTATAATTTTCAACCTCGGCTTGAACGATTCGAACGTATTGAACGGCTTGAACGAGTTTATTGGACTATGGCCTCGCATTACGATCTCACCATCATTGGCGGCGGTATCCTCGGGTTGGCCACCGCGCTGAAGATCACCGCGGCCCATCCCAATATCCGGCTATTGCTCCTGGAGAAAGAAGCGCAGCTGGCGCGCCACCAGACCGGTAACAACAGCGGCGTCATTCACTCCGGGCTATATTATCGGCCGGGATCGCTGAAAGCCCGGAGCTGCGTCGGCGGCCGGACCGAGCTGATGGCATTTTGCGACGCAAACGACATCCCCTATGAAATCTGCGGCAAGGTCGTTGTCGCCACCAGCGAAGCCGAATTGGCGCGTCTGGAAGAACTGCACCGTCGCGGCGTCGCCAACAGTCTCAAAGGCATGGAGATCATCGGACCGGAAAGATTGAAGGAGATCGAACCCCACGCCAGCGGCATCAAGGCGCTCCACGTGCCTGAGACCGGCATCGTTGACTACCGCAAAGTCGCCGCGGCTTACGCCGACAAGGTACGCGACGCCAACGGCGATATTCGCCTGGCGCAAAGAGTGGTCGGTATTCTCGAGCGCAGCGAAGAAATCATCCTGCAAACCTCCGGCGGCGATTACCGAACCAAATACTTGATCAACTGCGGCGGCCTGCAAGCCGACATCGTCGCCCAAATGATGGGCGGCAAGAACCGCGACAGTCAAGGCGAAGAGCACCGCATCATCCCGTTCCGCGGCGAGTACTACAAGCTCGCAGCGGAAAAGGAATACTTGGTAAAAAATTTAATCTATCCAGTGCCCGATCCGACCTTTCCTTTTTTAGGCGTCCACTTCACGCGCATGGCCCGCGGCGGTGTCGAAGCCGGCCCCAACGCGGTCTTCGCCTACGCCCGCGAAGGCTACAGCCATAGCCAGATCAATCTTGGCGATTTATGGCGCACGGTTTCGTTCAAAGGCTTCTGGGCGATCACGGCGAAATACTGGCAGACCGGCTTCGGTGAACTTTATCGCTCGTTAAGTAAGAAAGCTTTTGTGCGCGCGCTGCAAAAACTCTTGCCCGAGATCAGCGAAAACGATCTTGTACCCGGTGGCGCCGGCGTGCGCGCCCAAGCGGTCTCCGCCAGCGGCGCCCTGGTCGACGACTTCGTGATCAAAGAGAGTCCCAACGCAATTCACGTCTTGAACGCCCCATCCCCCGGCGCCACCGCGTCCCTCGCCATCGGCCAGAGTATATGCGCGATGGCTGAGAAGAACTTTGGCTTGAAGTAACTGGCGGCGCTACTAACGCCAGATCGTAACACACGAGTTCATCGTAGCGAACCCAGAGCAAAATATCGGTCACAGTCGGTATATTGCGAACCCTCCGTTACCCCCTCTTTGGAAAAGACGGGCCAGGGGAGATTTTCTTAGGCATGCAAGGATCTAGCTTGCTGTCATCTCGACAGAAGCAAAAGATTTCGTCTTCTCTGCCACATACAAATCGAGATTCCTCGGCTCTGCCTCGGAATGACAGACAGGACACAGTCGGCTTTGCTAAAGGAGACATGGAGAATCGGTGCCTGTCAGCGATATTCGCTGCGCTTGAATTTCATCGAGGTGAAGAGTGGCACAAACGCGATGGCTAACGCTATCCAATAGGTCAAGTTCATCGACGCGACGAATATTTCGCGATTTGCCGGGTCCGGCGTCGCCTCGGCCACACCCGAGTAGTAACGAAACGCCCAGGTCAGGAGAATGCCGCTGAGCGAGATGCCGAGCATCTGGCCCAAGCCGAAGATGCCGTTGATAATGCCGATGGCGGTGCCCCACTGCTCCTTGGGCAGCGCGCGGATCATCGCCGCCTGCGATGCCGTGTTGAAAAAAGCCGATCCAATGCCCGCAAGGCCGAGCAAGATAGCCGACAAAACCCAGTGTGAATCGGTGCGCAGCATCGCGCCGACGACGAAGCTCGTCATCAGGACAAGCACGCCGAGGATGAGCAGCACGCGCGAGCCGATGCGATCGGTCAGCGCGCCGCTCACCGGCGAGAGCACCATGCTGAACACCGACGGAACCAGGAACAGCACGCCGATGAAGCTCGGCGACAGCCTGAGCACGTCTTGCAAATAGAAGGGCGTGATGAAGGTCGTCAGACTTTGATTGATGTTGCTGAGGAGCAGTCCCACGGAGCCGTAGGCGAAGATCGGCATGGAGAAGATTCCGATGTTGATCATCGGACTGGCCACGCGTTTCTCATGCGTAAGAAAAATCCAAAACACGGCAACAAAGACTGCGCCAAGCAGGATCTCCTGACCCGTCCCCACCGCCCGGGCGACTTTCTGATCGAACAGCAGAGTGGCGATCACCGTGAGGACAATGAACAAAACCGCGCCGCGATAGTCGATCTCACGAGAACCGGTTAGCGGCGCCGGCGCGCCGCGGCCATTGATGAAACATAATCCCAGGCCGACCAGCCCCGGAACGAAGAGCAGAAAAAATATTCCGCGCCAATGCATCCAATCGATGATCAGCCCGCCGATGGGCGGACCGAGGAAAAATCCCAACTGATGCGACATGGCCATAAGTCCTTGAGCTTTGCCCTCGGACCCCGTCGGCATCGCTTTGAAAGCCAGCGTGCGGCCGGAAGATTGGATCATCGCGCCGCCGACGCCCTGCACGAAGCGAAACAAGATGAGCTGCACGACATTTTGCGAGAAACCGCAGAGCAGCGAGCCCAGCGCCATCATCGCCATGCCGATGCCGTAGGTCCGGTGATGGCCGTGAATATCGCCCAACCGGCCGCAAATCACGCCCAAGCCGATGCCGGCCATCTGATAGACGATCAGCGCCCAGGAGATCCCCAACATGTCGGTGTGGAGCGCCGCCGCCAACGTTGGCACCGAGATGACGAACACTCGGGTGGAAATCCCGGCGATGATCACACCCAAGACGGAATTGATAAGTACCAGGCGACGAACGGCGTCGCGATCTTGCGTCGATAACGGTGATGTCACGGGTCGGATGTGCACAAGCGGTGCGGGTTTACCCAACGGTTAAACCACACCGCCGCAGGGTTTGCTACCCGGCGATTACAGCATGAAAGAATTAGAACGAACCCATACAGCGGAAGAGACCGGCGTGAGCAACGTTATCAATTCTCCATTATCCATTCTCAATTATTGTCATTGCGGCTTGAACGTGTCGCGGAACAGCGTCACGTACTTGTCGAAGTCGTCGATGGCATGCGGTTCGAACGGCAGCAACTTATACGGCTTCAGATAGGGCGCCGTGACATCCGGCCTTGTCGGTATGCGCCGGCTGGCGCGGATCGTCTCCATGCCGCCACGCGACAAGAGAAAGTCGAAAAATAGCGCCGACGTATATACGTTATTGCCCGTGCTGGTGATCGCCGCGCCGACTTTGGAAATTGGAATCACACCGTCCAACACCGACCACTCCACCGGTGCACCGGTCGCTTTGGCACGCTCGACGGTGTGCACTTGCAGCTCAGCGGCGATGGGAAACTCGCCCGCCGCCATCAGCTGGCCGATCAGCGAATGGCCCTTGCGCCACTGCATTTGCTGCGCCGCCAGCTGCTTCATGTAGTTGGCTGCGGCTTCTTTGCCGTCGCGCTTTTCCAAGTAATTCAAGGAGATCACGTACCAGTTGTAGGGCTCGTTATCCATCGCGATGTTGCCCTTCCACTTGGGATTGAGCAAATCTTTGTAGCTCCGCGGCGCCTGATCTTTCGTCACTTGCTTGGAGTTGTAACCGGGCACCCACGCCGACGTGTAAAGTCCGGTCCAAAAGCCGCGTGGATCTTTGGTCTCGGCTGGGTAGACGGCATTCTCCACCGCTTCGTAGCGCAGCAGCAGTTTGCGCTTGATCATCAGCGACAACTCCAACTCCGGCAAGGTGACGATGTCGGCCTTGAAGGCATTGGCGCGGGACTCGGCGAGAATCCGCTCCAGCAACTTCTCGCTCGACGAGCGAAAGTGGTTGATCTTGATCGCCGGATGCTGTTCATTAAATTTCTTGCTCAGCGCCAGCGCATCTTCGGCCGTCGTGCTCGAGTACCAAACCAGCCCGTTCTCCTTCTTCACCCCCTCGACCAAACGCGCCTGGCGCTCAGCGGCCGGAAGTTTCCCGAGCGCCGCCAGCGTCGATTCGCGATTCTGCGCGAGCGACACATCCGCAGCGCCAACCAGGGACCAAAGCGAGAGAAAAAATACCACCAGAAATTTCACAGTCCAACCTCCATGGAATATCGAACACCGTACATTCATGTCCCCTCGCCCGCGCGTGCGGGAGAGCGCGAGGGTCTTCAAAGTTGGCAAAGCTTTAACAAATTTAACGATCGAGTCAATCCGATCTGTCGATGTTACAAACAACAATCTTGATTTCTCCCCGTCCGTCCAATATCGTGGCCGGGCATATCTCGGAGGTCAGTTCTCAATGATCATTGAATACAAAGGCAAAAAACCGAACATATCACCGACCGCCTTCATCGCCCCCACGGCCGTGATTATCGGCGACGTTACCATCGGCGACGAGGCGAGCATCTGGTGGGGTGCGGTGCTCCGATCGGATCAGAACGGCAACCCCATCGTTATCGGCGCGCGCACCAGCGTGCAAGACAATTGTGTGATCCACTCCGGCGAAGCACCGACGATTATCGAAGAAGACTGCACCATCGGTCACGGCGCCATTATGGAAGGCCCCCTGATCAAGCGCGGCGCCATCATCGGCATGAACGTTGTTCTTTTGGAAAACGTCGAGATCGGCGAAGAAGCGTTGATCGGCGCCGGCAGCGTCGTCACGCCCCACACCGTCATCCCGCCTCGGGTGCTCGCAGCGGGCGCGCCCGCGAAGGTCAAGAAGGAAATTACCGGCGAAGCGCTTCATTGGATCAAGATGGGTTCATCCACATACGTGAACCTGTCTAAGAGCTACATGGGCGGCGATTACAAGATTATCGACTGAAATCGTCAAGCCATGTTCGTGGCTCGTGTTAGAAATGCCGACGGGCAGAATCGCTGAAATTGGGAGTTAACCACATGCGAATTATTTTGCTCGGCCAAGCGGCGTTTGCTGAGGAGAGTTTAGAAAAGCTCGTAAGCAACGGCCATGACATCGCCGCGGTCTACTGTCCCGTCGATCCACCCGGCGGCAAGTTCGATCCGGTGAAAACCAAAGCCCTCGCCCTTGGCATTGCGGTGCGCCAGCATAAGACTTTGAAAGCGCCGGAAGTGCGTGAGGAATTTATCGCTTTGAATGCCGATCTCGCCGTATTGGCGTTTGTCACCCAGATCGTTCCGCCGCAAGTCTTCAGCGTGCCGAAGCTCGGCAGCATCTGTTTTCACCCTTCCATCTTGCCAAAGTACCGCGGCGCCAGTGCCATCAACTGGGCGCTGATCAAAGGCGAAAGCATCACCGGCCTGACGATCTTCTGGGTCGACCAAGGCATCGACACCGGACCGATCCTGTTGCAAAAAACCGTCACTGTCGAACCCGATGACACCACCGGCTCGCTCTACTTCAATAAAATTTTCCCAATCGGCGTCGAGGCCATCGGTGAAGCCGTCGAGTTGATCCAAGCCGGCAATCCGCCGCGCATCATCCAAGATGAATCGAAGGCGAATTACGACCCCATCTGCAAAGACGAGCACGCCAAGATCGACTGGTCCAACCCGGCGCAGGAAGTTTACAACCTGATCCGCGGCTGCGACCCCCAACCGGGAGCGCACACGACGTACAACGGCAAGGTTGTGCGGATCTTCGACGCTCGGTTGCAGACGGGAACCAACTCAGCGCCGGCAGGACAAGTGACGGGAATCGGTGCCGAAGCAATCACCGTCGCGTTGAACGGCGGCGCGCTGAGCGTAAAAAAAGCTCGCGGCGATGGCGCCAAAGTCAGCGGCGCGGAGTTCGCGAAGCAGGCGGGGTTAAACGTTGGCGATCGACTTGGCTAACAGAGGGGTTTCGCGCACAAAGTGCGCCAAGCACGCAATGGACTCCCAACCCCACCCAAGGAGATTTGATCTCTTAACTTGGCCGGACTTTGCGAGCTTCGCGCGAAATTTTCCGGGGTTTGGATGCGGCCCTGTCGCACTGTGTCATTCGTAGTAAACGCTAATTCCAAAAATCCTAGAAGAAAGTGTGCCCGACAAACTGGCCACCATGAAACTCTCGGTACTCGATCAATCTACGGCGTCAAAGGGCAAAACCCAGGATACGGCGATTCGTGAAACGCTCGAACTCGCGCGCCATTGCGACGCGCTGGGTTATCATCGCTACTGGGTTTCGGAGCATCACAACTCGGGCAACATCGTCGGCACGGCGCCGGAGATACTCATGGCAGCGATCGCCGCCACCACGCCGCGCATCCGTATCGGCAGCGCCGGCGTCATGCTGCCGCACTATTCAGCGCTAAAAGTCGCCGAGCAGTTCCGCGTCCTGGAAGCCATAGCCCCTGGCCGTATCGATCTCGGCATCGGCCGCGCCCCCGGCTCGGACCAATTGACGTCCTACGCCCTTAATCCCAATCCGCAAAATGTCCACGACCAATTCCCCCGGCAAGTGCAGGAGCTACAATACTGGGTGTCCGGGAAACCTCTACCCGAGGGGCACCCCTTTCAGAAAATCGCCGCCCAGCCGACGGGACCATCGACTCCGGAGATGTGGATACTCGGTAGCTCCGACTACGGCGCGCAACTCGCCGCTTACTTTGGCTTGCCTTACGCCTTCGCGTACTTTTTTAGCGACGGCTTTGGTGTCGAGCAAGCACTGGATCTTTACCGCAAGAACTATCGCCCGAGCGAAAACAATCCCAAGCCGATTTGCACGATCTGCGTCTGGGCACTGGCTGCCGACACCGAAGAAGAAGCGTTGTTCCAATTCAAGTCGCGCGAACGCGCCATGATCGATCGCAAACTCGGCATCCGCCAGCCGCTGCTGCCGCCGGCGGAAGCCAATCGTCCCTATTCGTCTGCGGAACTGGCAATGGCCGAAAAGTTACACCGCAAAGCGATCGTCGGATCTTCAGAACAGGTAGCCGCGCGACTGCAAGAACTCGCGAACGCGCTCGACCTCGACGAACTGGTAGTAGTCACCTGGACCTACGATCCCGCTCCGCGCCATCGCTCCTACGAACTCCTGGCGGAAGCGTTCAGATTGGCGAAAACACAAAACCCTACAGGGTAATTCGCTTGCCGCACTGCGGCCAGATCGAAACCGTAATATTAAAGCCGAAATTCCTTCGCTAGCACGCGATCTGTAGGAGGACCCTAGTGCCCAAGAAATGTCGAGTGTGTCGCGTGAAGCGGGGCTCAGTCGCGAAAGCTTATACAAGGCACCGAGCGATAAAGGTAATCCAAGCTTTGTCGCGTCCTAAGAGTTGCTGCGGTGGCATCTTTACCGCGGATCTACGTCTGCACCACGATCGAGCTACCGCTGCAGTTGGTGCTTTATTTCAGCATCAATGTGCTTCATTACGCCCGCGGCAAGGTCGATGTCTCTTGTGGGTATCTCTTCAAACCGAGTAGTGCTCTCGAAGGCTTGCAGCACTTGGTTCCCCTCGTCGGTGTGATGCATGTTGAGCAGGATGTCCTTAACTTTCGCCACCATCTTGGCGGGAAGATCCGCTCGATGGCTGACCAAATGGCGCGGGAACGGATTGGTCTCGTGAAGGAGTTTGAAACTGTCGAGGTTTCTCGCGGTAGTAAAATACTTCTCCTCCTCGGTCGCGCCGGCGGCCACGACTCTATTCAACACCAGTAAGATCGTTTTGGAGTCGGTGTGAGTGAAAACATATCCCACTTCGTCGGGTTTCACCGAGTCGGTTTCCAGTCGCTTGAATACCAAACGTAACCCGCGTTCCAGCAGGACAATTTTTGGAAAAAAATAACCGGATGAACTGAAGGGGCTCTCAAAAGCGATGACCTTGCCCCTGAGATCCTCCAATCGCCCGATGTTGCTATCTTTATTCGTGAATATTACCGACCGGTGTACCCCTTTTCTGGTCTTCCAACGGCGCAGCAGCAACTTGCTGCCGCATAAACGGCTCACCGCCAACGACGGGAAAAAACTGTCGATGTAAAGATCCGCTTGCCGCGTTTGCAACAACGTGGACATTCCTGACAAACTGTCCGCCACGACCACTTTCCCCTGATTGATTCCCTCGGACTGCAATTGCCGCGCAAGATAAGCTGCAAAGGGCCAGAACTTTCTCGTCTCCGCCACCGGGGAATCGCTGATTGAACCGATCTTGAAAGTTTCGCCACAGACCAGCTGGGGCACCAGCAGCAACACCCCGGCGATCAACCCCCGGTTACCGAAACTCCAGAACCTCATCATCGGCCGCTCCCCCTCCAGACGGACACGCTGTAATCCTACTGAGATTGCCGCAATTCAGTCCACAAGAAGTACCATGGACGAAAAAGAATGTCTTGAGAATTTATTCTCCGGGGATGGTTGCTGGCCGCGGTTGTCGCCTCTATGGTTTGCTTTGATTGGACCTCTGCGCTTGCCCTTGAGATCGCTGGTCGCATTGATCTCCGGACGGAGCACCAGCCTAAAGGTGAAGCGGATGACGAAGCCGGCGAGCATGATAAGATCGGCGCCAGCGAGCTTGGGCGCGGCCATATTGATCGCCGTCATCATCGAGAAGTCGATGTTGCCGGCGATGAGCGCCTTCTACGCCAGCGTGCTTTCCAGGTAAAGCGCTTCGACGTTGACGCCATTTTTCTCGCAGAGCTTGCCCTCCTGGGTGATCCACAGCATCGTGACATTGAGCGACGGCAAGGCGAAACCGGCGCGCAGACGAGCGGCGCTTGCCGGTATGTGAATCAAAGCGAAAAATAACAAGAGACCAAGCACCGGAAGCGCTTTGATAAGCGGATACCTCTCAATGCTCGACAAAGTCACGAACCACAAATGTGCTTCCCCTTATTGTCATGACTCAGAACTTGGTTTAACAGATGCAGTCTTGATTCCGAATATCCGCCTTTTGAAAAGGGGATAAAGAGAATTTTCTTGTCTGCGCGGACTTCAAATCCCCCTCGGTCCCCCCTTTTTCAAAGGGGGATGTTCCGAACAGCTAAGTAAAGGAATTTCTTGATCCGAACACTCACGATATCCACGGATTGAGCGAAACATGAATGGCATGCTCGCCGGGGACCTCCTGGCCGATCAGCCGTAGCGCATAGTCGGCATCCTTGAGCGGCACCTCATGGGTTGTCAATTGCGCCGCGGCTTCCGGCCGCGCGGCGATGACGCTCAAGGCGCGCCGAATATCGTCTGACTCATGGCCGCGCACGCCGATCATCGTGATGCCGCGGCTGGCGACCTTGTCCATTTCGAACTGCACGGCCCGATTGGGCGTTCGGCCGGCGAGCACCACGGTACCGCCGCGACGGACCAGATCGACCGTTGCTTGCTGGGCCGACACATTACCGGTGACATCAACAACCACATCGGCCATCTCTGGACCCAGTATATTTTTAACCTGCTCAACCAGCGGCGCGCGCTCGGAATAGATTAGGTGTGCAGCTCCCAACTTTTGCGCCACGGCGAGCCGCTGCGCGTCCGTTTCCAGACCGGCGACAACGATCGGCGCCGCGCCGGCGATCACCGCGGCCAAGACGCAGCCGAGCCCTTGCTGGCCGGGGCCGAGAATGACGATAGAGTCGCCGGGGCCGAGCGCCGGCACCCGCTGCGCCCATTTCAAACCGTTCGACACGCAGGTGTAGAGCACCGCTGCCTGCGGCGTCACTCCGGCCGGCACCGGGTGCAGAATCGAATTGGGATGGAGATACATATACTGCGCGTAGCCGCCCCACAGATGCGGCGGATCGGCCATGCTGGCGCTGATGCCGTAACTGCGCTTGTCGGCGCACAAGGTCGCGTTGCCGGTGAGACAATAGCGGCAGCGCTGGCACGTCACCGGCGCTTCGACGGCGACCAGATCGCCCTCCTTGAGTTTCCACTGCCGGCTGGCGTTGCGACCGATGGCGCCGATGCGCCCGACCACCTCATGGCCCATGATGTGCGGCGGGTTCAAATAGGGCCAATGATCGAGTTCCTTGTAGTAATGGTAATCGCTGCCGCAGATGCCGCAGGCTTCCACTTTCAACACCGCGTCATCGGCGCCGGGATCGGGCACCGCGAACTCGCGCATCTCCATGCGGCGTTTGTCGACAATAACGGCGGCGAGGGCTTTCTTTTTCATCGCGAACTCCTGTTCATTTTCACAGCGGCAAGCCTGCGCGGATCGCTCATATTGTCATGGTGTCGAAAATTCCTGGATTCAGATATTCCTCCCGCCAATGCGCAAAAACGGCAAGTTGGGAAGGAAAAAATTAACCATACGTAACAATAGTTTTAGTACTCTTTCTCCGACCTTTGCGGCCTTGGCGTCTTTGTGGGAGATACTCCGAGTTTCGCTTGCCGACAGCAGAACATCGCACGATTAATCGCGCCAGGGATTGATCGCAACGTGAATCGCTTCCTCACCTGGAACTTCCTGGCCGATCAGACGCAACGCGAGATCCGCCTCTTTAAGCGACACTTCGTGGGTGAGGAGCTGAGAAAGCTGCTCCCGGCGCGCTGATATGACGGCCACCGCCTTGCGCACGTCTTCCGAGTCGTGGGCGCGCACGCCGACCATTTTGATGCCGCGGCTGGTGAGTTTGTCCATGACGAAGGTAATGGTCTTTTTCGGCGTTCGTCCGCCGAGCACCACCGTGCCGCCGCGCCGCACTAGATCAACGGCGACCTCCTGTGCCGCGGTGCTACCGGTGACGTCGACAACCACATCGGCGAGCTCGGGACCAGTAATTTGCCGAACTTGTTCTAACAAAGGCGCTGTATCGGAAAAGATCGTGTGCGTCGCGCCCAGCGCCTTGGCGACTTGCAAACGTTTGCCGTCGCGCGCCAAGCCGGCAACGATGATCGGATTGGCGCCCGTAATCGAACTCGCCAGCACGCATCCCAAGCCCTGCTGCCCCGGACCGAGAATGACGATCGAATCGCCGAGGCTCAACGCCGGAATTCGCTGCGCCCACTTGACGCCGTTAGCCAGACCACTGAACAATACAGCCTCATGCTCAGAGACTCCCGGCGGCACGACGTGGAGAATCGCGTCGGGATGAAGATACATATATTGCGAGTAGCCGCCCCATAAATACGGCGGCTCGTTCATGCTTGCGCTCATACCGTAGCTGCGCTTGGTCGAGCATAGTGAAGAATTGCCGGTGGTACAGTAGCGGCAGCGATGACATGTGACCGCCGACTCAACGATGACCAGATCGCCTTCTCTGACCTTCCAATGCTTGGCTGCTTCGCCGGAAATATCGCTGATGCGCCCGACCACTTCATGACCGAGAATCTGCGGAGGCGGCTGGTACGGCCAATGGTGGCCCTCGATGTAGTAGTGATAATCGCTGCCGCAAATGCCGCACAGCTCGACCTTCAAGATCGCATCGTCAGAAGACGGCTTCGGCACCGGGAAGTAACGCATCTCGATCTTGCGTTTTTCGGTGACGACCGCTGTTAGGGTTTGTCCCGCCATTGAATTCTCCGTTGGGTAGTTTCACGAATCCGCACAATCCCCTCGACACCACCGCGACTAATACTCCATCAACCAAGGCTTTGGGAAGCGTGGAAACTATCTTTGAGTAATCCCGTGAACGCGCCCGCCAAAAAAAAGGGGCAAGTACTAAACCCGCCCCTGACGATTCCAAATTTGTTTTGCTCCCGGTCCGACCCGGGGCTAATTCTCAGAATCCTCTACTTTGTGATCTTTGTGCCCTTTGTAATTAAATCCCTTCTCCTAAATCGCCCCTTCTTTGCGCGCCGCAGCGATCTCGGCGTCGCTCCAGCCGACAATGGATTTCAAAATCTCGTCGGTATGCTCGCCCAACAGCGGCGAGGCTATCACTTCCGTCGGCGAGTCCGACAGCTTGATTGGATTGCCGACGGTCAAAAATTTACCTCGTTTGGGATGATCCACTTCGACCACCGTGCCGGTCTCGCGTAGCGCCTGCTCGTCGGCGATCTCGCCCATGTCGAGAATCGGCCCGCAGGGGATGTCGAATTGATTGAGCTGGCGCATCACTTCCAGTTTATCCATCGTCATCGCCCACTGCTCGATGATCTCGAAGCACTTGTCGAGCTTGGGCAAACGCTTTTCCGGCGTCGCCCATTCCGGATCGGTGATCAACTCGAGCCGGCCGCACAACTTCATTAGAGGCTCCCAACCCGGCGGCTGAATGATCACGTAAATATAATCGTTGGGGCCGCCCCCTTTGGTGCGCACGGCCCAGCCCGGCTGGCCGCCGCCCGAAGCGTTGCCCGCCCGCGGCACGGCGTCGCCGAAGACCCCGTTGGGGTACTGCGGATATTCCATCAGCGGCCCTGAGGCCAAGCGTTGCTGATCGCGCAATTTCACCCGGCACAAATTGAGCACGGTGTCCTGCATGGCGCAGGTGACACGCTGCCCTTGGCCGCTTTTCTCGCGCTGAAACAGCGCAGCTAAAATTCCCGCGACGAGATGAATGCCGGTGCCCGAATCGCCGATCTGCGCGCCGGTGACGAGCGGCGGGCCGTCGTCGAATCCGGTGGTGCTCGCCGCGCCGCCGGTGCACTGGGCGATATTCTCATAGACTTTGCAGTCCTCGTAGGGACCGGGGCCGAAGCCTTTGACCGAAGCATAAATCAAGCGCGGGTTGATCTCGTGGATCGCTTCCCAAGTAAAGCCTTGCCGATCCAGGGCGCCGGGCGCGAAGTTCTCGACCATAACATCGCAGCACTTGATCAACCTGCGAAACACTTCTTTACCTTTTTCATGCTTGGTGTTGATCGTAATACTGCGCTTGTTGCAGTTGAGCATGGTGAAATACAGACTGTCGACGTTGGGCTTATCGCGCAACTGTCCGCGCGTAATGTCGCCCCGCCCGGGTAGTTCGACTTTGATGACGTCGGCGCCGAACCAAGCGAGGATCTGCGTGCAAGTCGGCCCCGACTGCACATGAGTCATATCGAGAATGCGAATGCCATCGAGCGCCTTTGCCATCAATAACTTATCTCCTTATAAAAATTCGTTCTCACCACGAAGTGTTCATGCGCTTACACTCGTCCACAGAGTATGAAATCGCAACCATCCCACCACCCCATGTTTTTTCCCTAGATTCGTCATGCCGGCGCAGGCCGGCATCCAGGGGTGGGAGGGGATGGATACCGGCTTTCGCCGGTATGACGGAAACCTCGTGCCAATTCGTCGCACAGATCATACTTGCACATGTATTTTCTAAGGAGGACACGAAGAGCAGGAATGTCGGATATGATTTCCGAGCATTATCAATTCTCCATTCTCCATTATCAATTTTCCTTACTTGTACATCGTCTGCGCTTTGGTGCCGGGGGCGTATTCGTTGATGTCGACCCAGATGTTGACGATGGCGCATTGGCCGCCGGCGACGCGTTCGCGCGCTTTTTCGAGCGCTGGGCGAATCTGGCTCGGCTCGCGCACCGCGATGCCCCAGGCACCGAAGCACTCGGCAAATTTTTCAAAATCGACATCGCCCAACTTGTTGCCCACGCCACCGCGCTCGGGACCGTATTTGCCGATCTGGCCGCAGCGAATTTGATTCATCGCCGAGTTGTTGCCGATCACTGCCATGTAAGGCAGCTTGAAGCGCTGCGCGGTTTCCATATCCCAAGCGGTCATGCCGAAGGAGCCGTCGCCGTAGTAGCACAACACTTCTTTCTCAGGATGGACGAACTTGGTCGCCATCGAGAAGGACGTACCAACACCCAAAGTGCCCAGTGGCCCTGGATCCATCCAGTTGCCGGCCTTGCGCGGCTCCACCGCCGTCGCGGTGATCGTCACCACGTCGCCGCCGTCGCCGATGTAGACCGTGTTATCGGTGAGAAATTCGTTGATCTCATAGGCGACGCGATATGGATTGATCGGCGTCGATTCGGATTTGAACGACGGCAAAAGCTTTTCGTAGGCCTTCGCCTCGCCGGCGCGCAGTTCCTTCATCCATTCGCCGCGCTTGGCCTTGCCCTTAGCAGCGCGCCCAGTTGCGGCCTGCTCGACGGCTTTGAGAATCGCGCCGCAGTCGCCCACCAGGCCAAGCGAGATGTCGCGGTTTTTGCCGACGTTGCGGTAGTCGAGATCGATCTGCACGACAGTCGCGTCGGGGCGCAGCCGACGGCCGTAGCCCAAGCGAAAATCGAACGGGCAACCGACGATCAGAATCACATCCGCTTTGTCGAAGGCGGCGCGGCGCGTGCGGTTAAAACCATGCGGATCGCCCGGCGCGAAAATGCCGCGGCTCGAACCGTTCATGTAACCCGGAATGTTCAGCGCGCGGCACAGCTCGACCGCGGCATCGTGACCGCGCGAGGTCCACACCTGCGTGCCGAACAACGCGCAAGGCCGTTCCGAGTTGACGAGAATGTCGGCGAGCTTTTCAATGTCAGCGGGATCGCCGATCGATTTGGTCGACGCCCGATAGGCGCCGGCCTGGGGAATACGCGCCCGCTCCAGCGGCACCTTGGCGTCGAGGATGTCGCGGGGAATTTCCAGGTAGCTTGGCCCCGGCGCGCCGTTCACCGCTTCGCGAAACGCCATCGACACCATATCGGCGACCCGCTCGGTATGCGGCACGCTGGCGGCAAATTTGGTGATCGGCGACATGATGTCGACGTGAGGCAGGTCTTGCAGCGAACCCATCTTATGCTGCGACAGCGCGCCCTGGCCGCCGATCATTACCAGCGGACTTTCGGCGCGAAACGCGTTGGCGATGCCGGTCATCGCGTTGGTGGTTCCCGGCCCCGCCGTGGTCACCACGCAGCCGATCTTTCCGCTCTGGCGCGAGTAGCCGTCCGCCGCGTGGGCCGCCACTTGCTCGTGGCGCACATCGATGATCTTGATGCCCTCGTCGAGACAGCCGTCATAGATGTCGATGATATGCCCGCCACACAGCGTCCAGATCACCTCGACACCCTCGTTCTTGAGCGCTTTGGCCACCAGGTGGCCGCCAGAAATCACTGGACCGGATGCTTGATTCTTCCCATCGGTCGTCGCTGTTGCCATGATCACCTCGCGGGTTGGAAGTTAGATTTGTCGAATTGAGTGTTAAAATCGCCGTAAAGCTGTTCGCCGCCGTGCTCAAGTGGAGCGGTGGCAAGCCGTCCAGCGTGGCGCTTAAGATAGCGAATACCGCAGGAACCCTCAAGTGCAGAAATTAGAAAGCAGAGCCGCTGGAATTTCGGTCGTTGAAATGTCGAGGAGCCGTGAAGCTGGGAGGCACGCCGGAGCAGAACGACTAACTTTCTGCTCGACGGTGAACGAATGTGCTAAATCTCGCGCCGCCCTTCGAGCGCTTTGCCCAGAGTCACCGCATCGGTGTATTCGAGATCGCCACCCATCGGCAAGCCGCGGGCGATGCGCGTGACGGAAACGCCGAGCGGCTTGATCAACTTCGATAGATAGAACGCCGTGGCTTCGCCGTCCATCGTCGGATTGGTCGCGACGATGACTTCCTTGACCGCCCCATCGCGCAGCCGCTCGAGCAATTCTTTGATGCGCAACGCGTCGGGGCCGACGCCGTCGAGTGGCGAGATCGTGCCGTGCAGCACATGATACTGGCCGCGGTACTCTTGGGACTTTTCCACCGCGATCATGTCCGCCGGCTCTTCGACGACACAAATCTTATCTTCTTCTCGATTCGAGTTTTTGCAAACGTCGCACTGCGTAACGTCTTCGTTTTGGGCGTGAACCTCGCTGAAACCGAAACAGCGGTCGCATAAACCCATTTCTTGGCGCAGCCGGCCAATGCTGTCGGCGAGACGAAAAACATCGTCCCGTTTGCCCTTCAACATATGAAACGCCAAACGCGCCGCCGATTTTTCACCGATACCCGGCAGCTTGGAAAGCTCTTGAATCAAACGGGCCAGAGGCGCGGGATACATGGTCATGAGCAGGTCTCGTTTTGCGAGGCGATGATGTTCTTTGTTTTCATACTCGCGGTTGTTTTGACTTTGGTTGGGGTCTGTTTCGGCAGGATAACTACGGCATCAGCCCGGGGATTTTGAAGCCGCCGGTGAGCTTGGCCATCTCCGCCGACGCCATCTCACGCGCTTTGCGCATGCCGTCGTTGACCGCGGCGAGGATCAAATCCTCCAGCATGCCCTTTTCCTCCACGCTGATGACCGAGGGTTCGATCTTCACCGCGGTCAGATTGAACTGTCCGTTGACGGTCACCTGAACCATGCCACCGCCGGCGGAACCCTCGACGGTCATATGCGCCAACTCTTCTTGGACCTTGGCCATACGCGCCTGCATGTCCTGCGCTTGCTTGAGCAGATTGCCCATTCCCGGAATGCTCGCCATATTTCTTCTCCTAACTCACGCTTCCTCGCCACTAACTGCCCACGCCGACTCCATCATCAACTTTCCCGCCGCACCGAACGGACCGAACCGCCGAAGATGCGCAACGCTTCCTTTACCATGTCACTGCGGTCATCCACGGCGCTGCTGGTACGCGACACATCGGCGGCCACGGCAGACGCCGCATCAACGCCCGAAGCAACGAATTGAATCGTAACCTCCTGAGCGAAAAACCGCTTGGCTAACTCCCGCAGCGAGGCAAGATTATCGGCGTCCTGAAGAAAACCCAGATGATGCCGTTCGGCGACGCTGACTTTGAGCGGCGCCGGCGGCAACGAGAGCGCCACCGTCGCACCGAGATGCGATGCCAAAAACTTTTTTTCTTTGCCGACGAAGGCTACGAACTCATGCCACTTGCCGGCATCGTCACCCGCCGCTGGGACAGCATCGGGGGGTGACGCGACTGCCGCTGGCATGACCGGCGCAGGTATTGAAACCGCCTTGGGACGCTCCGCCGCAACTGTAGACCGCAGGCCGCTGGAAGCTCGCCCTTCCAACCGTTCGAGCCGGCTGACTAACTCTGCAACCGGCAGCAACTGAGGCAAGTTGGCCAACCGGATCAGCACCGCTTCGAGGGCAAATCGGGGCGTCGCCGAGCGCCCCACCTCTTCATCACCCGCGGCCATGAAATCGAGATAATCGAGCAGCGCTTCCACCGGCACTGGACCGGCCTGTCGTTCTAAGTCGGCAATCTCCTGATCCGGGAGATCGAGTAACTGCGAAACATCCGCGCCGCCAGCGCGATTGGCGCCAACTCGGCTGGCGGACAAACGGGCGACCAGCAGATTTCTAAAATGCTCCACCAAATCGCGCGACAAACGGCTCAAATCCCGTCCCTGGCTGATGACCTCCGCCACCAACTCGACACACCGGCGCGGGTCGCCGTCGAGCACCGCCTGAGACAAGTCGTAAAGACACTTACGCTGCGCCAGACCAAGGATCTCTTGCAGCATGGCCGCGTCGACCGTCGACCGCTGCTCGTCACCCACCGCCGGCATGGCGCAGGCGAGCACCTGCTCAAGCAACGACTGCGCATCGCGCATGCTGCCGTCCGCTTCGCGCGCCAGCAGCACCAGAGCCTCATCGGTAATGTTAAGCCCTTCGCTCTTGCCGATGGCAGCGAGCCGTTCAACGATTTCCCGCAAACTGATGCGGCGAAAATCATAGCGCTGGCAGCGCGACAGAATGGTTTCCGGCAAACGCTGCGGCTCGGTGGTGGCGAGGATAAACTTAACCGACGGTGGCGGCTCTTCCAGCGTCTTCAGCAGGGCATTGAAAGCGTCTTTGGTAACCTGATGCACTTCGTCGATAATGTAAATCTTGAAACGGCATTGAGCCGGCTGGTAGCGGACGTTTTCGATGATTTGCCGGATTTCGTCGATACCACGGTTCGAAGCACCGTCGATCTCAAGCACATCGATGCAGCTACCATTGGTGATCTCTTCACATTGACTGCACTGATTGCACGGCGTCGCGGTCGGACCCCGTTCGCAATTTAACGCCTTGGCAAGAATCCGCGCAGCGGTGGTCTTGCCTACCCCGCGCACCCCTGTGAAGAGGTAAGCATGGGCGATGCGGTTGGCCTTGATGGCATTCTTGAGTGTGCGGATGATCGGTTCTTGGCCGGCGACATCCTCGAAGTTTTGCGGCCGCCATTTCCGCGCCAAAACAAGGTAAGACATAGATCCCCTGGAAAATCTTAAACCAGAAGCTGCCGGCGCTGAGCTATCCTGCCCATGACCGGCGATTCGAGATTAAATAAGCAGAGAGCCACGAGGTGAGGATGCCCATTGCTGACAGCCAGGTGCCCCTGTGGCACAGGGGAGAGCCGTTACCGCTGCTTCCTTCCGGACCTGACGGGGTTCACGGGGCCGCCTTGCACAGGACCTAACTATCAGCAATCGACATCCGCGCGATTATACACAGCTACTGCTTTAGCGTTCGATTAAAACAGTACGCCGAAAATTTCACAGTTTCAAGTTTTCTTACCCGCTCGCGAAATAATCGAATCGAATTTAACCGGCTGCAGCAGCAACGCCTCGCCAATCGTGGCGGAGAGGGAGGGATTCGAACCCTCGGTACCCTTTTGGGGTACACACGATTTCCAGTCGTGCGCCTTCAACCGCTCGGCCACCTCTCCCGACTTCCACCGCGGTGGTACAACTCACGCGGAAACCGACGCTACCACAGTGTTTTGTTGTTTTCTACAAAGCGGAATTCAATGGATGGAACCGGGATAGAAGAAAGAGCAATGAGTTTGCCCCGGATCGATTAACAAATCTTGCGCACGCTGTAAACTTTGCTTACGAACTGGCCGACTCAGAAAACACCTAAGAGTTCATAGACTAAACCGCTGAATAACAGAGCGATTTTTCATCCGCTAGAGCGAGTGTAATTATTCGTATAATTTTCTGTCAAATTAACTTACGCTTGATCATAGCGTTGTCTCCCCACAACTACTCGTAAGTATCGGAAATCTAAAGTGCTCCGACCCTTGGCATTGTCGTTGCTCATCTCGCACTTGCAATCCTGCGAGGGATACGCGCGTCGCGGCACTGCTTTGGACCAACAGCGAAGGACGAGAGGACGCATTGATGCAACGACAATCCAAGTCTGGACCCACGAATGCGCAATCAACCGACCTATCCGCTCGTCAACCGCAGGTATCTGTAAACGGAAATTCCCTTCATCCATCGATCACCGCCGAACGAGGACCGATGAAACTCATACCATGGGAAGACATCTGGAATTCACTGCGAGGGGCGAAAATACGCGGCCAGGGAGTGATGATCGAAGTGTTTTACGAGACCCTCTTCAAAGAAGCCGTATTCGATGACGAGGGCGCATGGTCCCAAGATCAAACCCACCGCCATTGAGCCCCAGCCGCCTCCCGCCTTGCTGTCGTATTACGCCGCCAGCGATCACGACCTGCTAGTCGACCGTTTGGGCGGATGGGTTGAGCGAATGCGATAGCCTTCGGTCTTCTTATCGACTGTGCGGGTCGGGCTCTGCTGGTGCGACAACAATGGCATCGCCCTGGGCTCGTCGCTCCATCCGATCATCATCGCGTTTTACTTGAAAAACTGGACGAACGCCTGGAGCAGCGATGGACGGACAGTTACACACGATTGCACCGGCAAGACACCATCATCAGGTTTATTCTATGGCTCATAACAAGACGGAAGTTTTTGGCAGGTAGGGAGGGATTTGAACCCCCAGTACGGATCTCCGTACACTTGATTTCGAGGTCCTACACCGTCCCCTCTTATTGGCTACCATCGACAGATATGAACGGTAAATTGAATCTAAGCTTGATCGGTTGAAGGCCTGTCGTGACACCAAGACCACCTCATTTCTCGGACAAAACTCGGACAGTACCACGACCCGAGGATTCAATTGACGGAGAATAATCTCAGCCTACGGATGGAGAACATCGCCTGAGAACCGATGCCGGTCCGCCTTTATCCGCGGCGCAGCTTGTTGTCGCCGCGCGCAGGGATCATGCCAGGACAAATGGTAAGAGGGGCAAACTACTTTTTGGTCATGGTCGAATTACTTTCCCTCACAAGCCGCTGAGCCTCAGCGTCCGACATCGACCCTAATTCGTCTAAGATAGCCGACAACTGGCTCTGGTCTAACATCTTTCCTTGATGTTCGGCGATCACCGCGGCCATTTCGGCAATAGTCGGAGACTGAAACAGCGATTGTAGCGGTATTTCTAACTGAAACTGCTCGATAACCCGGGACACAACTCGGGTCGCGGACAGCGAATGGCCTCCTAGGTCGAAAAACTTGTCGTGGATCCCTATCGGACGAACATCAAGGACTTCCTCCCAAATCCGTATCAGACTCGTTTCAATCTCGTTTCTCGGCAAAGCAAACGGCGTACCAAGGTCCGGTCGTTTATCATCCGGTTTAGGCAACGCCTTTCGGTCCACTTTCCCATTGGTCAAAGGCAGCGATTCCAAAAACACGAAAGCCGATGGGATCATGTAGTCGGGGCAGTTTCTTTCTTAGATAGTCATTGATGTCAGTCACCGTCAGTGCCCGATGAGAACGACGGACTATATAGGCGGTCAAGTATTTGTCTCCGCTTGATCGTTCGAACGCTGCCACCGCTGATTGCTTTATCTGCGGATGTTCCGATAGTACCGCCTCAATTTCACCGATCTCTAGTTTGGCGCCTCTGATCTTGACCTGGTCATCTTTCCGCCCGACGTAGACCAAGCAACTATCGGGTAACATCCGCCCAAGATCGCCCGAAACATATAACCGCTCATCGCTGCCCGCATTGCTAAGAAAGAATTTTTCGTTGGTAAGGTCGGAATTATTCCAATACCCGGAGGACAAATAACGGCTGGCCACAGCGATCTCGCCGATTTGGTTCACTCCGACTTTATTTCGTAGTTCATCCAGCAAGAATAATTGCTTACCTTCAATCGGATAGCCGACGGGAACAATCGAAGTGTCGATCTCTGTATTCTTATCGATAAAAAATACGCATAGATTTCCCGTTTCGCCCGCACTTAGTCGGTTCATTAAAATACAGTGGTCCGGAAAATATTTCTTATACGACGTTATGTCGCTCCTATATAAAAGGTCCCCTCCAAGCTGAATGAGACGCATAAATGGGAATGCTGTCTTTCCGTCCAACTGTCCGATCAGATATCGAAAAATTGTTGGCACTGATTCATAATAGGTTATTCTTTCTACGTTGAGCAGGCGGACGAGATTGCCCATACTGTCTTTCTCGATATCGAATGGATAAAGAGTTGCGCCACTGAGCAAACATCGAAGTAGATCTCGAGTGCCAAATCTGAGCCTCGTCAGGGCGATCAGACGATCCTCGGGGCATGTGTGAGCCAAGTTGATCGTAGACCTTGCACTACTAAGAAGCCTGCGATGACTGCGAACGATTCCTTTAGGCTTTCCGGTGGAACCCGAACTATAGCGAATTTCAGCCGGCGCCTCGTCAGGGATCCGTAATTCTAAATCTTCGTCCGAACCGTCGATTGTCAACGTGTCGAAATTTATAATTGGGATCATCGCACTATGGGCCACAGTCGGGGCAAGTCCGAGATTGTCATTGGTTGTTAAGATCGCCTCCGCTTGAGACTCGTTGATAGTGGAGACGATCTGCTCTGCGGGAAAGGAGGGTTCTATCGCAATCACGATTTTTCCCGCTTTCCAGATTGCAAACAACAATACGATTGCTGTTAGGTTCTGCTCAGAGACGATAACGACGGGCCGGTTCTCTCTACCAAGCCTGTCGAGGATCACGCGCGCCACCCGGTTCGCCGATTTGTTCAACTCATCATACGTTAGAATCCTGTTCTGTATTTTTACAGCAATCCGGTCATGGTACAGTCGCACGACTTTTTCAAACCGCTCAGGGATCGAAGTCTCGACATCTTCTTTGGGAAACTCGACGAACGTCCCCGATGGATGAAAACATCTCGCTCGTATAGCTTCTTGTTCCGGCGGAAGATTCATACCGCTTCTCCTAGGGGTCACTCACGGAAATTTAAATCGTCAATCCGCATCATAGTCGTGCTTATACGCTTATGGCAAATTGAGGACAAGGCTCACAGTCATGAAGTTATTGTTCTGTTGCATTAACGGAATTTAAAGATACTTGCGGTAAGAAATGAGACTTGACAATCGGCGCCGATGATTTGGCAGAACTCAAATTTCGGTAAATAAAGAAAACACGCAACTAGTGGTTAGACAGCTCTAGATCGAAGATTTCCTTCTCGAGTTGTGATGTGCGAAAGTTCAACCTCGCCACAGGATCGAACTGTGAGGCGCTCCAATCATATCTCGCAAGTTTCAATCGATGAATACTTCGATTGTAGGAGATCAATTAGTTCAATCTCACCCTCTTAAGCTGTGGCGCTGGTTTCGGTCGAGTCTCTCGGAGGATCCTGTAAGGACAATATGCTAAGAAGGACAAACTATTCTTTGGTGATTGTCGAATCAATTTCATCCATATGCCCCTGTGCGTCTTCTTCCGTCATCGAATCTAGCTCACGTAGTATCTGCGCTTGCTGGGTGTCGCTTCCGCGCTTGTGTTGGGTCTCCGTGATGATGATTGCCAATTCGGCCACCGTCGGCGATTCAAACATTTGACGTAACGGCAACTCGACGGAAAACGCGTTCTGCATTCGTGACATCACTTGCGTGGCCAACAGGGAATGGCCGCCCAGATCGAAGAAGTTGTCGTGGATTCCTACCTTGTCGAGTCTGAGGGCCTTGGCCCAGATATTAGCGAGAGTCTCCTCGAGAGGAGTCCTTGGGGCGGCAAAGCCATCGTCTAGTTCGGGTCGGCCGCCGTCGGGAGCCATCAGTGCTTTTCGGTCGAGCTTGCCGTTGGGAGCGAGCGGCAGTGAATCCAAGAGCACGAAAGTCGACGGAATCATGTAGTCAGGGAGCTTGTGTTTTAAGTAGCTGCGCAGATCGTGAGGCAAAGGGTTAGAGTCCGCAGTAGCGACGCAGTAGGCCACTAGGCGACGGCCCCCCGGTGTGTCTTCTCTTGCAATAACCACTGCCTGTTGGATGGCGGGGTGTTGAGCAAGTACGGATTCAACCTCACCGAGTTCGATCCTATAGCCCCGTATCTTCACCTGATTGTCGATTCGGCAATAAAACTCAATGTTACCATCTGGTAAGTATCGAGCGAGATCACCGGTGCGATAAAGCCGCGCTTCTGGCGGATCGCTAAAAGGATTTAGAATGAATCTCTCCGCGGTCAAGTCGGGGCGGTTCCGATAGCCCCGTGCTACGCCGTCTCCGCCAACACACAACTCCCCCGGCACTCCAATTGGAACCGGGTGCAAATGAGAATCCAGAATGAAGAGACGCGTATTCGCGATGGGCCGACCGATTGGAACCGGTCGTTTACTCGCTTTGACTCTTGCAGTAGTCGACCAGACCGTCGTTTCAGTTGGACCATAAAGATTCCAGAGCGAAGCCGCACGCTCCAGTAGTTGATCAGCCAATCGCTCGGATAAAGCTTCGCCGCCACAAAGAATCTTAAAGTCGTCATGGCCTTCCCATCCGGCATCCACCAAAAGTTTCCAAGAAGACGGCGTTGATTGCATCACCGTGGCACCGGAGCTCTTTAATCGATCAACGATTCGTCTTCCATCGAGAGCATCATCGCGCCCGGCCAAGACAACCGTTGCACCAACAATTAGCGGCAAATAAAGCTCCAACGCAGCAATGTCAAAGGAAACCGTCGTGACCGCGAGCAATACATCCTTTTTGTTCAGTCCGACCTGTTTCCCGATAGACCACAAGCAATTCACCAGCGACTGGTGCTCGATCTGAACACCTTTTGGTCGTCCCGTAGATCCTGACGTATAGATCACGTAGGCCAAGTTATCTGCGCGGACTTGACTCACCGGATTGCGATCGCTCTGTTGGGCAATTTTCTCCCTGTCTCGATCCAGACACACCACTGGCTGCCGACTCATTTCAAACAGGAATTTTTCCTGCGTCAAAAGAAGCGAAACTTCGGCGTCTTCTCGCATGAATGCCAGTCGTTCCTTGGGATAGTCAGGCTCTAAGGGAACGTAGGCTCCACCGGCTTTAAGAATTCCCAGCAGTCCGACGATGAGATCGAGAGAGCGCTCCATGCAGATGCCAACCAGAACTTCCGGGCCCACTCCTTGTTTTCGCAAGTAATGTGCTAATTGATTAGCCCGTCTGTTCAGCGCTCCGTAAGTTAGCTGCTGGTCTGCATTCGCCAACGCTATTGCGTCTGGACTGCGCTCGACCTGATCTTCAAACAGTCGATGTATGCACTTGTCTCTCGGATATTCGCCCTTGGTGTCGTTCCACTCGACCAACAGCTGGTGTCTCTCCGAATCCGTGAGTACGGATAATTCGCTTATGCGTTGTTCGGGATGGGCAACGATACCTTCCAGCAAGGTCTGAAAATGGCCCACCATCCTTTTAATGGTGACCTCGTCGAAGAGGTCCGTGTTATAGAGCAACGAACCTTTCAGCCCACCCGCACCCTCACGCATCGTTAGCATCACGTCAAACTTCGCCGGCTCACTCTCCACTCCGAATAATCGAAGCTTTATACCGGCAAACTCTCGTACCGGAGCTGAAGCCACCGTATTCTGCAGCACAAACATTACTTGAAATAGCGGCGAGTGGCCGAGGTTACGTTCCGGTTGGAGTTCCTCCACCAGTTTTTCAAACGGTAGATCCTGATGAGCGTAGGCCCCCAGGGCAACTTCTCGCACCCGGCCTAGTAACTCTCGAAACGGAGGATTGCCGGAAAGATCAGACCGCAGCACCAGGGTGTTGACAAAAAAACCGATCAGCCCCTCGGTCTCATCGTGGGTTCGACCGGCGATGGGAGCCCCCACCGCGATGTCGTCCTGCGCCGTATAGCGAAACAGCAGGGTTTGAAACGCAGCTAAAAGCGTCATGTACAACGTTACGTCATGGCTACGGCTGAGCGCTTTGAGTTCCTGAGTCAGTTCCTTCGAGAGCTCGATGGACTCTCGTGCTCCTCGATAACTCGGTAGCGCCGGCCGTGGCCGATCGGTCGGTAATTGCAACGGTACAACATCCTTTAGCTGTTTCTTCCAATAGGAAAGCTGGGTCTCTAAAATCTCGCCCTGCAACCACTGCCGCTGCCATGCGCCAAAGTCGGCATACTGAATGGGCAGTTGACTCAACGGCGAGGGGTGATTCTGGGAAAAAGCATTGTAGAGAGCCGATAATTCGCGGAAAAGCACTTTCATCGACCAGCCGTCCGAGACAATATGATGCAGAGTCAACAGCAAAACGTGATCTTCCTGGCCAAGCCGAAGTAAAGTAACCCGCACGAGCGGTCCTCGAGCCAAGTCAAAGGGCCGCCAGGCTTCCTCCCGCGCCAGCCGTCGCGCTTGTTCCGCACGCGCACTCTCTGCCTGCCCGCTTAGATCCACCACTGGCAGTGAATGGCTCGACGACGGAGCGATAATCTGAACCGCTTCTCCCTCTACGGTCGAAAACGTCGTCCGCAAAATCTCGTGCCGTGCGATTATTTCGTTGATGCTTCGCTCCAGCGCTGCGACATCCAGCGGTCCTCGAATACGGACAGCGATGGGAACATTATAAACCGTACTCCCGGGCTCCAGCTGATCCAAAAACCACAACCGGTGCTGGGCAAAAGAAAGAGGAAGGTCTTTGTCCCGCGAAACCGCAAGCAAGGGGGGAGCCTGCAGTCCATGTTGCTTCTGATGGATTTCTTCAATACGAGCAGCCAAGCCGACCACGGTCGGCGATTCGAACAAGGCGCGCAAGGGAATTTCCACCTGCACCGCTCGACGCATTCGTGAGACCACTTGAGTTGCCAGGAGGGAATGGCCGCCGAGATCGAAGAAATTATCATGGATGCCAATCCCCTCTACTTTTAGGACTTCGGCCCAGATCTCTGCCAGCATCTCCTCCATGGGAGTACGCGGTGACATAAAGATCGCGTCCAGTTCCGGCCTAGTCTGATCGGGAACCGGAAGCGCCTTGCGATCTACCTTGCCATTGGTTGTCAACGGCAGAGATTCCAAAAACACGAAGGCGGAAGGTATCATGTATTCTGGCAGATTTGCTTTCAGGAAGCTTCGTAGATCGTTAATAGAAGGTGCGGGATCGTCAATTGCGACAACGTAAGCCACCAGCAGCCTCTCGTCGACGGTATCCTCGCGCACAATCACCGCACTCTGACGCACTCCGGAATGTTGCCCCAACACGGATTCGATCTCGCCGAGCTCGATGCGGAAACCGCGGATTTTGACCTGATTGTCGATGCGGCCGAGAAATTCGATGTTGCCGTCAGGCAAGTAACGGGCCAGATCGCCAGTCTTGTAGAGCCTGGCACCGGGGTCGATGCTGAAGGGATCGGCGATGAACTTCTCTTGGGTCAGCTTCGGCTGATTCAAATAACCACGCGCCACCCCGGAACCACCAATGCAAATCTCGCCCACTACTCCGATCGGCACCGGCTGCATATGGCCACCAAGTATGTAAATTTGCGTGTTGGCGATCGGCCGACCAATGGATTGCCGGCCCTCCGGGGTGCGGCGCATCCACGTCGAATACGTCGTGCATTCGCTCGGCCCGTAAAGATCGTAGATCTTCGCCGCCGGTGTTGACGCGCAGATTCTCCGCACTACTTCTGTGCGTAACGGTTCCCCGGCCAGGTTGATCACTCGCACCGATGTGGGGAGGGCTCCCAAGCTCAGCAGTTCGGTGATGGCTGACGGCACGGTGTTTAGCAATGTCACCGCCGATGCATTGGCAATAGTCCGTAAAGCCAGCGCATTTTCCGCCAGGATCACCGTTCCGCCGCAAGTCAGCGGAGCAAAAATCTCGAACACGGAGAGGTCAAAACAAATCGAAGTCGAGGCTAGCACGCCTAAAAATTCGTCGCGGGTGAAAACCGAATGCGCCCAGGTCAAAAACGAAACTGCATTGCGGTGCTCGATACCAACTCCCTTAGGCCGGCCGGTGGACCCGGAGGTATAAATCACATAAGCGAGCCTGTCAGCAGTTGCTTCGTTTTCGAGATTCTCTCCGCTCTCTTTCTCGATGTCGCACCAATCGCGGTCCAAGCAAACTCTCTCGATACGGGTATCGCTGACCAACGAGCACCACTCGGCACCCGCCATTGGCCATTGTTTAACATCCAGGAAAGGTTGGCGCGTCAAAACAATCCGCGCTTGTGAATCGTCCAGTATGAACTTTAAGCGCTCTTTCGGGTACGCCGGATCAAGGGGCACATAGGCGCCGCCGGCCTTGAGTATGGCGAGCAGGCCGACGATCATCTCGATAGAACGTTCCAGGCAGATGCCGACGGGCGCTTCGGGACCGACGCCAAGAACTTGCAAGTAATGGGCAACCTGGTTGGCGCGGCTATTTAGTTCGCGATAGGTCAAATTCTGGTCTTCGCAAACCAAGGCTATAGCGTCCGGGGTCTTCTCGGCCTGAGTCTCAAACAGTTGGTGAATGCACTGGTCGTTGAAATAATCGGTCTTGGTGTCGTTCCACTCGACTAGGAGTTGATGCGTTTCGGCTTCGGTGAGCAAAGGCAGTCCACTGATCGGCTGCTCCGGGTTGGCGACGATGCCTTCGAGCAAGACTTGGAAATGACCGACCATGCGCTCGATCGTGGCGGCGTCAAACAGATCTGCATTGTAAATAATTCGCCCGCTTATCGATTCTGACCTGTCCGTCATGGATAGGCTCAAATCAAATTTCGACATGGGGTGTTCTAATTCGATGTTCTCAACGCGCAGACCAGGGAGGTTTAGTGGTTTCCTCGTATTGGTGTTTAGTTGGAAGGCGATCTGAAATAGCGGGTTTTGATTAAGATGTCGATCCGGGTGCAACTCCTCGACGATTTTCTCGAATGGCAAATCTTGGTGGGAGTATGCATTCAAACAAACGCCACTCACTCGTTCCATCAATTCACGAAAAGTTGGGTTGGTCGTCAAATCCGTTCGCAATACCAGCGTGTTGACAAAAAAGCCGATCAGTCCCTCGGTCTCGTCGCGGGTTCGACCGGCGATGGGAGAACCCACGGCGATGTCGTCCTGCCCCGTGTAGCGAAAGAGCAGGGTTTGAAACGCGGCCAAAAGCGTCATGTACAGCGTTACGCCATGGCTACGGCCGAGCGCTTTGAGCTTCTGGGTTAGTTCCTTGGACAGCTCGATGGATTCTCTTGCTCCTCGATAACTCTGCACCGCCGGACGAGACCTGTCGGTGGGTAGATTGATTGCAGCTGGAATATCTTGAAGCTGCTTTCGCCAGTATGAAAGCTGACGCTCTGAAACTTCTCCCGCCAACCAATTCCGCTGCCAAGCCGCGTAATCTGCGTATTGGATCTGCAGCTCGGGTAAATTGGCGGTCTGTCCAGAGCTAAACCCAGCATACGACGTCGCAACTTCGCGCCAGAAGATTTCCGAGGACCATCCGTCCGAAGCAACATGGTGCTTGACCACAAGAAGGATGTGCTCTTGGTGGTCGAGCCGGAGTAGTAAAGTGCGCAGCATGAGGTCGTTTGATAGATCGAATGGGCTGCGGATCGCCTCATCGACCAGCCGGCGCGCTTCGGTATCGCGGTCCTTGGAGACATGCGAACTTAAATCTATCGCCGCTAGCTCAATCGTTCGGTGAGCCGCGATCCGCTGCATGGGGTTTCCGTCAACAAGCGCAATCGTGGTCCGTAGAACTTCGTGGCGCGCAATTACGCAATTGAAGGCTTCTTGTAAAGCGTTCACATCGAGCAAACCAATCAACCGCAGTGCGCTCGACTCATTGTAGACCGGGCTCTCCGGCTCTAGTTGATTAAGGAACCACAGGCGCTCTTGGCCGAAGGATAACGGACAAGGCGAGAAGCTATCTCGTCGGGGAATGGCGGTGATGGTAGCAAGTGCGCTCTTCCGCGATAGCCGTGATTCGAACTCAATGCGCTGTTCCAATGTCGATTCGGCAAGGATGATGGCCGCCATCTCGGCAACCGTGGGCGATTGGAACAAAGATTGAAGCGGCAGCTCCAACTGAAATGTTTTGATCACTTGTGACACCACCCGCGTGGCTGCCAGCGAATGACCGCCTAGTTCAAAGAAGTTGTCATGAACGCCTATTTGATCGAGACCGAGAACCTCCGTCCAGATCCGCCGCAATTTTTGTTCAATTCCTGTCCGAGGCGCAACATAGGGGGTGTCAAGCTCAGGCCTCTCCTTCCCAGGATCAGGAAGCGCGTACCGATCAACTTTTCCTGTGGGTAACAGTGGCATCGAATCAAGCGGCACAAATACCGAAGGGATCATGTAATCAGGAAGATCCTTGGTCAAAAAACTTCGTAGCTGTGTGAGAGTCACCGCTGGTGGGCGCGAGCACACATAGTAAGCCATTAATCGGCTCTCACCTGATTCATCCTGGCCGGCAACAACCACCGCGTCTTTAATGAATTCATGACGACGTAGAGCTTGCTCCACTTCTGAAATCTCGACTCCATAGCCATGGATTTTGACGCGCAAGTCTTTGCGCCCTTTGTGAATCAGACATCCGTCTGGAAGCATCAACCCCAGATCGCCAGTGTAATATAGACGCTTCTCAGGATCGTGCGGGTCAGGTTGGAACTTTGCATCGGTAAGGTCGGGGCGTCGCCAGTATCCAGGAGATAAAAAGCGACTCCGGACAACGATCTCACCGACCTGGTTGTAACCAACCGAATTGCCATTATCGTCTAAAAGTGAGATTTCTTTGCCCTCGGCTGCGTAGCCTACCGGCACTTCCGTGCCTGCGATGATAGTTTCGTGATTGACAAAATAGGACCGAAGTAGTCCCGTTTCGCTCGAAGCAAGCCCGACAAATAGTGGACAGTTAGATGGAAAGTAGCGTTTGTACAAATCAATATCAGCTTTGTAAATTGTCTCGCTTGAGAGTCGGAGGAGGCGAAGATTTGAAAAGTCCTCCTTTCCTGTCAGGACATCGCAGAAACTGCGGAATAGCGGTGAGCTGATCCAGAGTAATGTAATCCTTTCGCGCTGGAGCCATGTGGCGAGAGGAGCGATTCCTTCTTTCTTGACATCAAAAGGGAATAACGCCGCGCCATTTAGGAGTGCGAAGAAAGTATTGCTAACCGCGTGCGCAGTGCCAGCGGCCAAGGACGCGATTCTGTCTTCGACGTAGACTGGGGTCACGTTCGTGCGCAGCATTATGTTGTGCAAAACGTTTCTGTGACTCTGCATCACGCCTTTGGGTTGTCCCGTCGAACCGGAAGTATAGACGAGATACGCGAGCGCGCTAGAAGCGACTGACGGGCACGGATTGTGGCGCGAAAGCCTCGAATCGATGGATTCGAATTCCATTAGCCGATCGTCTTTGCATCCCAATTCATGAGCGAAGAGTAAATTGTGCCGGTCTGTGATGACCAACTCCGCATGCGAGTCTTTCAATACGCTTTCGACCCTTGCTTTTGGAAATGACGGATCCAAAAGAACAAAAAATTTGCCTGCTTTCAGAACTCCGAGCATAACCGCGATTTGCTCAATGCTATTCTGAAACAAGATTCCTATCGGTTCGGCAGTATTTCCGCGTTGGGCCAAGATCGCGTGAGCTACCCGGTTCGCCTCGTGATTGAGTTCCGCGTATGTCGGACATCTATGGTCGCTCGTCTTGACCGAGATCGTATCTGGATGCTGTTTGACGATCTTTTCGAACCGCGCCGGAATCGACATCTCGACATCTTGGATCGAGAACTCAATGAACGGTCCCGACGATTGAAAACAGTTGGCCCGTATAGCGTCTTGTTCTGCTGGAAATTTCATGATGCCTCGCCGACGGGAATTTAAGTCATTGTCTGCCGTCCAGCCATGTATGATCGCGCTTATACGCTTGCGTAACATTGAAGACAAGGCTGGAAAGTATGAGGTTTTTGCTCTGGGAGATTGATGGAATTTAAAGAGAATTCCGGTAAACGAAACTTGACAATCGGCGCCGATGATTTGATTCGGTAGCGCTCATAAACGCAAGGTAAAAGTGCTTTTGTCCAACCACTTCGGGAGCAAAATTTTCGCGTTCGCGAATCCAAATTTACGCTCGGCGGCCAAGGATTTTTGTTCCGCTGGCATTTGAATATTTTTTTCTAGATCACGCACTTGGTTGAATCGATCAGAAGGTCATGCGGTATAGATACTTGTGGCCGATCGGCGCATTTCGTCTGCTACGACCGCTTAAAAATAGTATCGAAAAGTTTGATATAGCGATCCAAATTGTCCAGCACATCCGCCGACGGAAACACTGGCTTGATACCTTCCACTAGCCGACGCGTGTCGGGAAGAGTGTCGATGCGATCGGGGATGCGCTGCAAAGAGCGCATGATGTCCTGGCCCTTGGCGGACAACAAGAAATCGATAAATAGCCTACCGGCGACCGGATGCGGCGCCTTTGCCGAAAGCGATAGCGGATGAAGATAACCAACCACCGGATCGAGCGCCACCCAATCCACCGGCGCGCCTTTCAGTTTCATGTTCTCAAAATTCTGTGAAAAAGCGGTCAGCGAGCCGGCATTTTCCCCGGCAGCGACCAGTTGACCGACGAGAGTACGGCCGTTGCGCAATTGCGGTTCTTGTTGCACCAGCGCCCGCATGAAAGCCAAACCTTTGTCTTCCCCGATGTGATTCACGAATGCGGCAAACCACTCGTAGGGCCTAGCATCCATGCCGACCTGGCCGCGCCATTCCGGTTTGAGCAGATCCCCATGTGACTTGGGGACCCGAACTTGCGGGACCAGCTTGGTGTTGTAGCCAAAGACGGCGTAGTTAGTATAAGTCGAGGTCCACAGCCCTTTGCTGTCCTTATAGCCATCTGGGTAAAATTTCCGCTCCGGAGAATTGTGGGCGGCGAGCAGACCTCGCTTCATGAAAAGTTGAGTGTAAAACGGCGTAGTGATCACCAGGTCCCATAAATGCCTGCCGCCGCGCGCTTCGTTGAGAACACGCTCCGCCAATGGCGCTGAGCCTGTCGAATAAAACTCAGGTTCAATCTTTGGGTAAAGTTGCCGAAACGCACTGGCAAAGATCTTCGAGTGCTCATTGCCCATGGTGGAGTAGAACACCACCTTGCCTTCCGGTTCTTTGTCCTTCGCTTCAGCGGCAAAGAGGGAAGGGACGAATAGCGTGCTACAGAACCAGGCCACTAACAACAGCCCAATCGTTGTCAGTCGATAGAGGTAACCGCGCGTTTTCTTCGCAGTATGCATATTCTTCGCATTATGCATGGTTAATCCTGTCATACGCAAAGCCAAAGTCGGCAAATCCGCGAGCGCGGTGACGCCCTGGAATCTCACTAGCCCAGCCCATAGTAGGGTGTCAAATTGCTTTTACGGGGCCTAAAATAAAAAATCAAGAAATGATTGTCAGTGTGAAAGTGCCTGGATTCCCAGGCTTTTTCATTTTGGGGTGGTTAGGGAGTGCTACCGTTTGACATCCGGTTTTGGCACAGAACCGGAACGTTATTTATATGGACCGTTCTAATTGCGTGCTGACCGCACCGGTCACCTAGGGTACCAGCCGTTTATAAACTTGTGACTGCGCTAGCAGGTAAGCGGAACTCTGCGGCATCGGCACATGAGAGGCGGGCGCTGCCACGCCGCTTACCCTCCTGCACCCGCTTCCGCTCATGGCTCACCGTCGTGTGGTCGAGCCCGCCAGCACTTTCCCGTTCGACGCTTGGTTCATCTGCCCGTACGGGCAAAACGTCTCCAACGCCGCGGCTCATTTTCCCATATCCCGTGCTTG
The DNA here is from genome assembly GCA_963816145.1 of uncultured delta proteobacterium. Lineage (GTDB taxonomy): Bacteria > Desulfobacterota > Binatia > UBA9968 > UBA9968 > DP-20. Next base: position 42,095 of record CAWFJP010000010.1, on the reverse strand, counting down.
TTTCCCTAGGATCTCTTTGTTTTTGACGCCAAGTCGCCGGCTTACAACACGCATTATTTCGTCGGCGCCCTTGGCTCTAGAGTGGTACAAGGGTAAAGATTTGACTGTCTTGGCTCGGGGCCAATCGTGGGGTGATCGCAGGTACAGGACTCGGTCCTGTAGGTCGCATGGATCGTGCTTGGCGCACCACCGGATTGCAACTACTTCATTTGAGATCAGCAAGAAAGGACTTTGGCGGAGAGGGAGGGATTTGAACCCCCGGTACGGTTCCCCGTACACTTGATTTCGAGTCAAGCGCCTTCAACCGCTCGGCCACCTCTCCCCAATTTTGCACTCGCGCTTACGCGCTCGCAGGCGTGTAAAAAACTCCGCCAGAATCACTCCGGTTTCGTGGGCCAGCACACCACCGACCGCTGGGAGTTGATGATTAAGGCGTCGATCCTCACATAAACGATAAAGAGATTCAACCGCACCGGCCTTGGCATCGAGGCAACCGAACACCAACTTGGCGAAACGAGCTTGTAAAATCGCTCCGACACACATGATGCAGGGCTCGAGAGTGACATAAATCGAACAGTCGCTCAGGCGCCACTTCCCCAACCGCTTCGCCGCCGCGTCGATGGCGGCGATTTCGGCATGGCACAAAGGATTTTGGCAGGACTCGCGTTGATTGTAGCCGGTGCCGACAACCGTTCCACTGCAAACGACCACCGCACCTACCGGCACCTCGTCCTGGCGCGCGGCTTCCTCTGCCTGAGCCAGTGCTAGGCGCATGAATTCTTCGTCGCTAGCAGTCATTGCTAATAGCCACGCCCACACCACTCGGTAACGTCAAATATTCACAACTAAGCACCCAAACTTCACGGGTGCATATATTCCATGGGCGGCGGCTCGATGTCCGTAACAACTTCAGCGACTCCCGGCACAGTCTTGGCGATGCGCACAACCTCTTTTTCCAGTTCCGGGTCGGCGAGAATCCCCGAGATACTGACCCGGCCGGCCTCACTGCGAATGTTCAGAACCACGTTGCGAGTCTTTTGCGACGTGATCAACGCTGCTTGCACTCGTGCGGTCGTGGTCAGATCATCGAACGCTGTCTTGGAACTCGGCGTCAGTTGAAACTCGCTGTGCCTTGATAATTCGACGATGATTGACGCGGCAGTTTCTGCGCTTAACCGCCCACTGTTGAGCACGAGATCGTAGCCCACAGGGTCTTGCCAATCGTCGTTGAACAAGGCGCGAAAACGCCGGCCGCGCACTCGATCGAGTTCATGAATAAACTGCCGCGCATTTTGCTCGTCCATGCCCTTCTGCACACGCACCACGCCGATGCGATAGTCCATTGGCGCGACAATCAGCACCCGCAAGACATGACCGATGCCAGGTAGCAGCTGCTGTCCGGCTCGGCCGTGGTAGACCAATTGGCCGCCTTGAGCGACTTCACACATCGCCGCCTGCAAGGTGATCCGGTAGAGCCTCAGACTCTCGCGCCAGCGCTCCCACCAGCGGCTTTCGGCCTCGAGAACTTCGACATACTTTGCTTCTGGAATCCCGTAACGCTTACTCGCCTCAATCAACACCTCCCGATCGATGGATTGGTAACCGAGAGTCTTGGCAACGATATCGGCGATCGCATTACCGCCGCTATAGGCCCCGTGAGCGATGGTTATGATCGACATAATCGTTCTCCTTTCGGTCGACAAATTTTCCTAGCCACCAAACCGCAAACCCGAGATCTCACGCAAGGCAAATCGCTTAGCGGACTAACTACCTCTTTCCAATGCCCGCGACAAGTCCTGCGTTCCATCGACTCGAATTCACTTAATGCCAGACCGAGGTTCGTCTAACCCGGCAGAGTGTTTCAGGGACCTTGAGGGCACCTCCGTTGGCGATGCGCGCCAAGGGAAAACCAAGAATCGTGCAACGCGTCAACGCTGCGTCAATCCTCAACGTGAACTGGAGCCGCTGCGCTTGCCGCGAAGAAAGCTGCGACCGTACTCAGCCGACCTCAGGTAGCGAGTTTCAGTGGCCCGAAAATGGAATGCAGCGCCCCCCAGCCAAACAAACCAGACGCTGGTGATCGTCGTCGGCACGCGAGTCGTGAGCGTGATTGGCGGCTAGGTGGTCTGGCGCTGCGACCGACAGCATGATGCCCTTAACGCGCGCCGTCGCTAGCAGCGAGAACGAAGCACCACGGACTGCCGCCTGCCGCGGGACCGTCACCCCAGTGACTTCATCGGTGCGCCGGGAGACCCATAGATAAATTGCCGGATACGGGCCATTAGTTCGATCATCTTCACAGGCTTACCCATGAAGTCGTTACAGCCGCCCTTGAGCGCTGCAGCTTTCATTTGGCCGACGATGCTCATGGCGACAATAGGAATGTTTTGAAGGCTTTCACGTTCTTTTAATAAGGTAACGAATCGCAGTCCATCCATGTCGGTAAGATCGAGCTCGAGCAAAATCAGGTCTGGATGATGCTCGATCGCCTTGCGAAGTCCTCCCTCACCGGTCACAGCGACCACCGGCGACAGCCCGGCAAACATGACTTGCTTGACCAGCTGTTGCGTGTAGTTGGGCTGCTTTTCGACGATCAGAATCTTCTTGTCTTGGCCGTTAACCATGAATTCCTAGACATCCGAAGAAGTGCATTAAACGCAACAAGCATGCCTCAATCGATAGACAAAAACATGCCAGAATATGAAAGCACTCACCCCATCGCCGGCGCGGTTCATTACTTCGATTGCCAGGACATCCGCTGGATAGCGCCCAATCAACTTTTGCGAGACTTGTACAGTACGAAATATGTACGACGCGACCGCAACAACTATGTCAGGCGGGGTTATTTTACGGTGCGACCGTTGTAGACAACGTTGTTCGGGCCAACGCACTCACAAGGCTCTCCAGCGGAGCCTGACCCGTACGGACATGTAAACTTCCCGACGTTACAAACGCGTTCAGAAAAATTATCCATCATCCGGTCGAAAAATCCGCTCGGCTTGTCTTGGCTGGTTGCTTGAAACGGCGCGACCTTCTCGGAAGTGGTAACGCAACCGGGAGCCGAAATAGCGATGGTGAGCAGCAAGAGAAGCCGGTTGAATTGGATATACGAAGACTTCGACATAAGAAACTCTCCTCCAAACTTGGCGGTAGATAATGTCGATTAATGAAAGCGCTCGGTTGGCGCGCCCGGAGGGATTTGAACCCCCAACCCCCAGATTCGTAGTCTGGTGCTCTGTCCAATTGAGCTACGGGCGCCTTCTTAAGTCCTTGATTACAAATTCCAACTCGGGAAATTTGAATCTGGGATCGCCTCTATTGCAAGGCAAAATGGCGGAGAGAGAGGGATTTGAACCCTCGGTACCCTTTTGGGGTACACACGCTTAGCAGGCGTGCGCCTTAGACCACTCGGCCATCTCTCCGTGCCGGTCCAAGTTCAAGATCTGGCAATCGCCGCCAGAAAACATGCATCTTTTCGCTATTGGTCTTGACGGATACGACGCATGGAGCCAAACGCTCTAACAGGTCCGCTGAAACTAACATACCGATTCACGTTTTTCTAGAGAATGCACCCCAAAACCGCACGGTGATCCGCCGGATACAAACAAAAAAGGGGAGCTCGCGTTAGATCAACCGCAAGCTCCCCCGTCACTGAATCCGCTGAAAAGCCGACTATCCTTCCCAGACCGGCTTTACGTACTTATTCAGCCAAGAGTTGGGATCACCCAGAAACTGCTGGTCGGTCACCGGCAGCGGCTTCATGGCTTTGCCGTAGGCCGCTTCGATCGACGTATGCGACTTGAAATCATTGCGCGACGATTCCCGTCCGACGGAATCGATGGTTTTCTGTCCTTCATCCGAAATCAACCATTCGGCGAATAGCTTCGCGGTATTAGGATTCGGCGCTTTAGCATAAATTCCCGCTTGGCGTGGAAATACCACGGGAGGCACAGTTTTGACATAGGCCACAGGAGTGCCCTTACCCATTTCTTCCATTACGTCGTGCAACAACGCAGGCATACAGATCGGGTACTCGCCCGAGATCACCAAGCGAAACATGGCACTCGTGCTTTTGTGCACGGGAACGTTGAGCGCTTTCAAGCCTTTGACGAAATTGTTGAAGCGATTGTCGTCGTTCCACTGCGTCTTCAATCCGGACAACATCGAGCTTAACGGTCCAGCTCGCATCGGATCATCCAGCGCAACCATCCCTTTGTATTTCGGATTGGCAACTTCTTCCCAGCTCTTGGGCATATCGGCAGGTTTCATTTTTTTGGTATTGTAAGCGAGCGCTTGAATCTGCAAGCTCACCGTCGCCATGTTGGGATCGTGTAGATACAACACATCGCGCTGCACTGTGTTGTAATCCATGATCGCGCCGGCAGCTCTGATAACCGGCGGCGCGTTGTCCGACAGCACCACGTCCCAACTCGCTTGGCCTCCTTGGAACTCGGTCAAAGCCCTGGTGACGATTTCCGGGTTGCGTCCCTGCCAGTAGGTCGCTTTGATCCCTGGAAAGCGTTTCATAAACGCGTCCGTGATGACTTTGAGATGTTCGACATCCCAGACCGAGTAAACGACTAAATTTCCTTCTTGTTTCGCTTTCGGATAAAGCTCAGCGGCCACTTGCGCGTACGCCTTTGCCGCCGCTGCCGTTGCGCCCGCCGCTGCGGTTTCTCGCTTAACCTGTTGACCCCCGGCCGGTTTTTTAGCCGGGACTGCCGCGGGAGCCGGCTTCACCGTTTCTTTAGTTGGAGCTTTCTCCGCGGCCTGCGCCATGCCGAGAACAACACTTGCGGACAGCGCGAGCGCCATCAGCACCGATGATTGATTTTGCATTCTCCCCTCCCTTTTGTCCTTCAATTCGTTAATTTGACGAAAGTTCACAGGCTGAACTTCATTTTGAATGCGAATTTAGCCACAGACACGGCAACGATCAAGATAATCAAATAGATCACGCCACCGGCTGCAGCCTCGGCCCATTGGCCGACACGAAAATACTCGAACAATGTCACCGGACCATATTCCAAACCGGGGGCCGTCAGCAACACCGCAACATCGACGTTGCGGATCGCCTCGATAAAAATATAGAACAGCGCGCCGCCCACTGCTGGCTTGAGTATCGGCAGGGTAATTTTGAAAAATACGTGGCGCCAACGCGCGCCGTGGACCCACGCAGCTTCGTCCAGCTCCTTGTGAATATTGACGATGGCGCCCGATGCATTGCGAAATGCGTAAGGAAAGTAGGCCACGAACAGCCCCAAACCCAGCGCCCAAAGGCTATTGTAAAGCGGCGTGCCAAGAAAAATGATCACCAAGCCAACCGATAGCACTAGCGGCGGGAAAGCAAGCGGCAACGTGCCGATGAACTCAAAGATCTTGGTGCCAAACGCGCGTGTGCGGTGAATCGTAAACGCCATGACGATGCCCGCCAATACGGTCACCAAAGCGATCGTCACCGCCAGCAAGACCGAGTTACGCAATCCATTGACGAAGCTCGCATGGCGCAATACCGTTGAATAATTCTTCAAGCTCATCTGGGCGGGAAAGTTCATAAAGGTATCGTAGTCGAAATAAGGGATGATCGAGACGATGATCAACACTACGAACGGAATCGCAATGCCGGCGAGAAAGTAGAGACAGACAGCGGCAAACGTTAAATATTTCCATGGGCCGATGTCGATTACTTTCACTCGGTAACCTTTACCGGTGATCGTCGCATAGCGCTCGGAGAAGCGCGTCGCCCGAACATAGAAATAGAGCGTAATAACCGACAGGATGACGAGCACGACACTATAGGCGGTCGCCAGCCCGGTGTTGAATTCCAAAGCCATGGAATCGTAGACGCGGCTGACAAACACCTTAATGTTGCCCGGAGTCCCTTGGAGCACGGGAGTTTCAAAGGATCGCAACGCGCGCAAAAAGTTGAGCACGAAAGCGGAAACGAATGCCGGAACCGCTAGCGGGAAAGTGATCTTCAGCATGGTGTTCACCGGCTTGCTGCCGGCGATATAGGCGCTCTCTTCCAGCGACGGATCGAAAGACAAGAACACCGGGAGCAGGAACAAGTAGCCCAACGGCACGCATGCGATGCCGAAGGTCCAAATCATCCCCACCATGGTGAAAGCGTTAAAGACTGGATAAGTAATCCCGAGAAACTGATCGAGCATCCCGTTTAAGATCCCCGACCTTGGCGCCAGCAGAAGAATCCAGGCGATGTTTTTCATTATCGGCGGCATCAACAGCGGATAGAGCGGCATGAGCTCGACCAAGGCTTTTCCTGGCGTATTGGTGCGCGCGACAATCCAGGCCAACATGGCCCCGATGCCGGTTCCTAATAGCGCCGAGCCGCCGGCGTAGACCAGCGAATTGTAGAGCATCGGCCAAAGATCCTTGTCGTTAATGACGCGGAGGTAATTAGCCAAGTTGAGGCCGACGTTGAAGCCTAATTTCCCACTGGTGAAGCTGCGCCACATGACGACCACCACCGGCGAAAGAATCACCACACCGGCCACCGCGCTGGCACACAATGGGAACAAGCTGCCCTGGCGCAGGGCCAACTGATTGGCTTTCCAAGTCACGCGGACAATTCTCCTAGGTATTTCATCCGCGCTACGCGGCGGCGCGTTTAGGGATGAGACTGATGGCCGATTTTTCGATGCAAAGAAAAACCTTATCGCCTTCGCCCTCGACGCTAATCATCGGGCAGAGCCGGTGCGAGGTGACGACCACTTCCTTAGACCCAATCTGCACTCGGTGGTCGGTGAGACCGCCGCGATACTCGCGACTGGTCATGGCGCCGACCAGGACGTTGATCGCATCGGCCGGAAACGCTTCGTTACGCAACCGCAGATCGCCGTTCTTGATCACCACGCTGCACGGTCCGCTGGCCAAACCGCTCCTGGGCGCGGCACAGATAAGTGTCGCATTATCGAATTCGGGTATCTGCACCACACATTCTCCACCCATCGCCTTGATCACATGACCTTCGACCAAGGTCGAATGGCCGATAAACGCAGCGACAAACGGATCGGAAGGATGGCTGTAAAGCTCGTCCGGTGAATCGTACTGCAAAATCCTTCCGGCGTTCATGACGATAACCTTGTCGGAAATCACGAACGCCTCTTCTTGGTCATGGGTCACGTACAACGCGCTGATGCCGACCTTCTTGATGAGTTTCTTCAGTTCGACGCGCATTTCTTCGCGCAGCTTGGCGTCCAAGTTACTGAGCGGTTCGTCCAGGAGGATCAAGCGTGGCTCCATCACGATACTGCGCGCCAGGGCGACGCGCTGCTGCTGACCGCCGCTCAACTGCGAGGGATAACGATCCTCGCGCCCGCCTAAACCGACCAACTCCAACGACGCCAGCACACGCCGCTTAACCTGTTCCGTCGGTAGCTTGCGTAGATTCAAGGCAAACGCGACATTTTTATAAACCGTCATATGCGGCCAGAGCGCATAATTCTGAAAAACGAAGCCGATCTCGCGGGAATAAGGCGGAATGAGAATACCACCCTCGATGGAAGTCTGGACCTTGTCGCCGATGGAAATCGACCCTGCGTCGGGAATTTCTAGACCGGCGATCGAACGCAACAAGGTTGTCTTACCGCACCCCGATGGCCCGAGAAACGAAAGTATCCCCTTTTCGAACTCGAAACTAACGTTATCGAGTGCCTTCAGGTCCTTATACAGTTTGGTGACGCCTTCGACTTTTATAATTGACATGGATTCATCCAAGTTCGCACAATGCAAGAGATACGCCGACCCCAGACGACGTAGCCACTATTACTCTAAACACCTTTGAAATTAAACAAGTTCGCGGGAGAAATTCCCAAACCGGTCGAACTCGCGACCGTCTTTGCGCCACCGGACAACGACATGACGGATCGATCTGATGCCTTACTGAGCAGCAGTTGCCAACAACTTGGGCGCCATCCGAACATCACTCCGTCAGAGTTTTATGGCATTTAAGCGCAGCGCATTCGAAATCACCGACACCGAACTGAAGGTCATCGCCGCGCTGGCGATCATCGGGCTCAGGAGAATTCCGAACAGCGGATAGAGGATGCCGGCGGCGAGCGGAACGCCTAGGAGGTTGTAAAAGAACGCGAAGAAAAGATTCTGCCGAATGTTGCGCATCGTTCCTTTGCTCAGGCGGCGTGCCTTGACGATGCCGCGCAGGTCGCCTTTGACCAAGGTCACACTAGCGCTCTCCATCGCGATATCAGTGCCCGTCCCCATGGCAATGCCAACCTGTGCTTGTGCTAGCGCCGGCGCGTCGTTGATACCATCACCGGCCATGGCGACAATCCGTCCCGCTGCCTGCAACTGCTTGATCACCTCACCCTTCTGGCTCGGCAGCACTTCGGCATGCACTTCGTCGATGCCGAGCTTGCGTGCCACCGCATCGGCCGTCGCCTTGCTGTCGCCGGTGAGCATAACGACGCGAATGCCCTCAGCGTGCAGCTGCGCAATAGCCTCAGCGGTCGAAGCTTTCACCGGATCGGCGACGCCGATCAAACCGGCCAGCTGCTTTTCGATGGCAACCAACATCACGGTCTGCCCTTCGACGCGCAACGCCTCGGCGCGATCACGCAAGGCGGCTGCATCAATCTTCATGTCATCGAATAGTTTTGCGTTCCCTAAGGCGACGCGTTTGCCTTCTACGACGCCGAAGATCCCTTTGCCGGTATACGACTGAAAACCTTGATCCTTGGCGAGCTGCAAACCTCTGGCTTGAGCGCCGGCGACAATTGCTGCGGCCAAAGGATGCTCGCTAGCCTTCTCGATACTCGCCGCCAACCGCAGCACCTCAGACTCACTCGCTCCCGGCACCACTTCCACGGTCACCAACTTCGGCTTGCCCTCGGTGAGCGTGCCGGTCTTGTCGACCACCACCGTGTTAACTTTCTCCAGAACTTCGAGCGCTTCGGCGTTTTTGATCAACACACCTGCGCTCGCGCCGCGCCCGGTGCCGACCATGATCGACATCGGCGTCGCCAGCCCGAGCGCACAGGGGCAAGCGATGATGAGCACGGCCACAGCGTTGACCAACCCGTAACCCAAGCGCGGCTCGGGTCCGAACAGCGCCCAAATAACAAAAGTGAGCAGCGCCACTGCCACCACCGCAGGAACGAAGTAGGACGAAACCAAATCGGCCAATTTTTGAATCGGCGCGCGGCTGCGCTGGGCTTCGCTCACCATGCGGACGATCTGCGCCAGCAGAGTCTCACTCCCGACTCGTTCGGCGCGCATGAGGAACGCGCCTGTGCCGTTGACCGTGCCGCCGGTAACTTTGCTGTTGATGACTTTCTCGACTGGAATCGGCTCGCCGGTCACCATCGATTCATCGACCGCGCTTTGCCCTTCGGTGACCATACCGTCGACCGGTACTTTCTCACCGGGGCGAACTCGCAGGAGATCACGGCGTTTAACTTGATCGAGCGGAATGTCCCGCTCGCTGCCATCAGCTCCGACCAAGCGCGCGGTTTTAGGGGCGAGGCCAAGCAGCGCGCGAATCGCGCCGCTGGTCTTACTGCGCGCGCGCAGTTCGAGCACTTGGCCGAGCAGCACAAGCGTTGTAATGACGGCTGCCGCTTCGAAATAGACACCGACTTCACCGCCATGACCGCGGAAGGAATCGGGGAACCATTCCGGCACCAGGGTCGCAACCAAGCTGTACCCATAAGCCGTGCCCACACCCATGCCTATCAGCGTGAACATGTTTGGACTGCGATTGACCAGTGATGTCCATGCACGTTGAAAAAACGGCCAGCCGCACCAGAGCACAACCGGAGTTGAGAGAAGAAATTGAAACCAGATGAGCTGGCGCGGTGAAAACATCTGATGCAGCGGCTGCTCAGGTAGCATATCCGACATCGCAACGAGCAAGACTGGAATCGACAGCGCCGCACCGAGCCAAAATCGCCGCGTCATGTCCTTAAGCTCGGGGTTCTGCTCCTCCGTCAGCGCGACGGTCCGAGGCTCCAGGGCCATGCCGCATTTCGGACAAGAACCCGGAGCATCGCTGACGACTTCGGGATGCATCGGGCAGGTATATTCAGTCTTGGTCAACGCCGCGCCGATGTCGAGCGGTTCCAGCGCCATGCCACACTTGGGACATGCGCCCGCCCCGTGCTGGCGCACCTCGGGGTCCATGGGACAAGTGTAGATGGCGCCACTCTGGTCCGGTTTCGCTTCAACATGCTGCGTGTGAGCTTGATGCGCTGCGGCGGCAGGCGGCGCACATTGCCGCGCCTTAGCGGCGGCGAGATACTTGGCGGGATCGCTCTGAAATTGTTTTTGACAATGAACGCTGCAGAAAAAGTACGTCTCGCCCGCGAAGTCGAATTTCCCGGCTGCCTGGGCCGGATCGACGGTCATGTCACAGATCGGATCGAGCATTTTACTATCGCCCTTTTGCGGCCATAGTGCCGATGCGCGGGGCAACCGGCGGTCGCATTCACTTAACTAGGCCAGCGTCACCTTCTGCTGATAGTTGGCAATCTCGACGGTCCATTTCAACCGCTCGCGAATGATATCGGCCAGCGCGGTTGCACCGGCGTGCTCGCCATGGACGATGTAGGTCATCTTCGGCGGCTTGGTAAACGTTCCGAGCCAACGCAGGATCTCGCCTTGGTCCGCATGCGCGGAAAAGCCGTCGAGAACTTTCACCTTGGCCCGCACGGGTATAACTTCGCCGAGCATTTTGATTTCCTTGGCGCCGTCTTGCAGCGAGCGGCCGCGGGTCCCCTCGGCCTGATAGCCGGCGAGCAAGACCGTGGTATCAGGATTGGGCAATCGGTGTTTCAGATGGTGCAGTACCCGGCCGCCGGTCGCCATACCGCTGGCGGAAATAATAATCATCGCGCCCTTGACGTCATTGATCGCTTTGGATTGTTCCGGAGTCTTGGCCACGATCATGTGGCGCGAGCGCAACGGGTTGCGCTCGTGATTGCTCAACTGCGCCATTTCAAAATCATGCTCCTCGGTGTGGCGCGAGTAGATCTCCGTCGCTTCGATGGCCATCGGGCTATCGACGTAGACTGGGATCGTTGGAATCTCCCCTTCATCCTCCATTTTGCGAATCGTATAGACCAAGTCCTGGGTCCGGCCGATGGCGAAGGCCGGAATCACCAGACAACGGCGTTGCGCCGCCGTTTCTTTGATCAACGCGCGCAATTCAGCTTCGGATTCCTTCGGATGGATGCGATTACCGTAAGTCGACTCGATCATCAGCCAATCCGCCGTGCCGCCGGGTTCCGGATCTTTCAGGATCGGCCGGTCATAGCGGCCGAGATCGCCGGAATCGACCAACTGTTTTTTTTGCCCATTCACGTCAAATGTGAATCGCGCCGAACCCGCCCCCAGGATGTGCCCGACCCGGCCAAAATCGACGACCACGCCTTTGACCACTTCAACCTTTTGCCCGACTCGCACGGGGCGCAGCAGCCTGAGCGTCGCCTCGGCATCTTCCACGGTGTAAAGCGGCAACGCGGGCGCATGCTTCGAATAGCCTTTGCGGTTGGCGTAACGCGCTTCTTCCTCCTGTAAATGCGCCGCATCGGGCAACATCACATGCAATAAATCGCAGGTTCCCGGCGTCGCATAGACCGGTCCGCGAAACCCTTTAGCCACCACCCGCGGCAGATAGCCCGAGTGATCGATATGCGCATGCGTCAGCACCACCGCGCCCAACTGGGCCAGATCGACGGGTAACGGCGCCCAATTTTTTTGCCGTAGCTCTTTCAATCCCTGAAACAGACCGCAGTCGATCAAAAATTGATCTGAATTATTGGAGAACAAAAACTTCGACCCGGTGACACCGCCGGCGGCGCCGAGAAACTGCAAAGTAAGTGCAGATGCGTTAGCCATCGAGCCCATCTCCTGAAGAATCTGATGATAATAGCTATACAGAGACAAAACAGTTGCGCAAGCGACGATCCGATAAACGGAGAACTCGACAAATCGAAGACGATGCATTTGCCATGGCGCTCCGAAAACCTTGAACTTTGAAGCTGGAACCTTGAACCGATTTATTTGAAGAATGGCGGAGGGGGCGAGATTTGAACTCGCGGCCCACGAAGTGGGCGCCGGTTTTCAAGACCGGTGGATTAAACCGCTCTCCCACCCCTCCGAGATTTGAATTTGGCAAGTCTCTGGTGAATCAGAATAGAATCACGTCGAGCGATTTGTAGAATAACGATTCGGCGAATCGGTTACAAGCAACAGACGAATTGCGATGATAACCATTAATACCCATGCCGCCGGCTCGCCTCAGCTCGCGCGCGCAAGTGCTCTCCCGCGGAGATCGGTGCGAATTTCGGGAGATTATCCGGCCCTTGGCAAGGATCCAAGCATGAGATGATTGCGTTAGGATTGGGGCTGTGGAAGAGCACGAAGGAGTAGCGGTCTTTGCCGGCCGCCGGGCCGGTCGGATTGACCATGCGGTGCGGCGACGAACGAAACATGCCGTTGGTCCAACGCGCGATCAGATCACCAGTGTTGACGATGGCCGTGCCAGGAATTGCCGGTGCGGCGATCCAGCTGTCGTCCGGTGATTGAATTTCCAATCCTCCTTCATCGTCTTGAAACAGCAGATTCATACCGCCAAAATCGGAGTGCGCCCCCGCACGCAACTGACCGGGAGCAGGCGTGCCGCTCAACGCTGGATAGTGCAGCAAGCGCAAGGTCGAATCGGTGCGGTCGTGATAAGGCACGAAATAATTCTTCGGTAACCCAAGCGACAAGGCGATGGCCGACATCAATGCATCGCAGCTCGCTCTCGCTGCGTCGAGAAACGCCAGCAAAGTTCGGCGAAACTCCGGCATATCTCCAGGCCACGCATTGGGCCGCGTGCGCGCCGGCTCTGTACCGCATTGGAAGATTTCTTTCAGATCCCCCGGCCGTCCCGCTTCAAGGGCCTGCACGCCGACGCCTTCGTAGCCGCGCGTGCTGCCCTTCTCCTTGGGCTTGGCGCGGTTCTGTAGCTCCGGGCGGCAGGGAAAAGAATTGCCGCGACTGTGCGAACACCGCGTCGATCAGCGGTTGTGCGACACCGTGGTTGCGCAGATACGTGAAGCCACAAGTTTCGTACGCGGAACGCAGGGTCGCGAGCATGCGCGTTTGCGCGCCATCTTCCGCAGATGTTAACCCGGCAAGATCGACAAGCGGGATTTCTCTGCCAAAACTATTCATGGATTCCTCGAAGCGACTCGCCGCTAATCTCGTCAGCAATCCTAATGCACGACTCGCGCCGCCGCCTGCACCACTTCAACCGGCAATGTGCCGATCTCGCGGCTATCGGCGCATAGAGTGAATTCATAGACACCGGCGTTCGGCACGACGACATGCTCAAGCCGGAGATTGACGTTGGCATGGCATAATCCGGTGATGCTGCTCTTGCCGGCGATGCCATGCTTGAGATCAGCGCGCAGCACCGACGGGCCGCCGACCTGGCGGAACTCGACGGTCAACTCGTGCTCGCCCTCGCGGTCGCAACCGATCTGCACGAACAGCCAAAAGGGCGGCAGCGGCGCGCGGAAATCGGCGACGATAAAGCGATCGAACAGCCCCATCAGGCTAAACTTGCCGCTCTTTTCCTCGCGGACATCGTCGCATAACGTTGCGAGAAATAATTTCGCCATCGGACTAACGTCGCATTTTAGCGCAGAACACAGCAATGAATTTTAGCTGGCTTCACCGACGAACTCGTTCTCATGGTGTTTCGCCCCATAGCCGCTTGAGAAAACCACTATCCCTTAAATCGGCGGAGAAACGCGAATCATAGAAATCCTGGGGACGGGCGGCGGCCGCCTGAGGAACGCTTTTGGCGATCAGGCCGAGAATCAACTCGATTCCTCTGGGATCGACTTGCAGGGTTTTTTCCATGGCCTTGCCTTCCGCCTCCACCGCGTGAGCGATAACTTCCCGGTCCTCCACTTTCGTGTACTGAGCGACGATTTTCGCCGTTCCCGCCGAATTGGTTAGAAAGTAATGAACTGCCTCAGCGTAGGCGCGCGTGAATTTCGCCAGGTCCGCCTGCTTCCGCGCCACGGCATTGCGCGTCGAAAGCAGCACCGTGGCGGCAAAGGGAATTTTCAACGTCGTTATATCCAAGATCGTTTTGTAACCAAGTCGCAAGGCGATCAAATCGTACGGCGGCGTGGTCGTAAAGGCATCCACCGCGCCGGCCTTCAGCCCGGCGATTCCCTGACTCGTCGTTCCCATCTGGATGTATTGCAAGTCGCGCATCGGGTCCATCTGAAATCTCGCCAGCGCGGCGATGGTGTACATATCCGGATTCGAACCGATGCGGTCGATACCGAGCCGTTTGCCTTTGAGTTCGCGGACGTTGGCGATATCGTTCTTGCCGACGATACTTCCGACCATCAGCGTCTTGCTTTGCCCGATGATCGTCAGTTCTTTCGCGCCGCCCACGATCGCCCGCAGCGGCGCGAAACCGCCGATAACACCTACGTCTGTTTCACCGGCAATTAATGATGTCGTCCCGATCGGTCCCGAAGCGATGAACACAAGCCGGACATCGAGTCCTTGTTTTTTGAAAAAACCCGCTTCCTTGGCAATCCACATCGGCGCCATGGAAACCACCGGCGCAGTGTAGAATACCGTGAGCGCCGGCATTTGCCCGAACCCGGGTTGCGCGAGAGCGAGCGAGAAGACAATTGACAGCAGCGCGAGCAATCTATCCAGAGTTGCCATCAGCGAACTCCTTCCTCAAGCGTTTCGTCAACCTGGCAGCGAAAGGCAAATGTCACTAACCGATCCGATCCAAGCCGCCCATGTACGACCGCAGCGCGTCGGGAACTATCACGCTGCCATCTTTCTGCTGATAATTTTCTAACACGGCGACCAACGTTCGCCCCACCGCCAAACCGGACCCGTTCAAGGTATGAACGAAAAGCGGCTTGCCCTTCCTTTCTTTTCGGTAGCGAAGATTGGCCCGGCGCGCTTGGAAATCCTCGCAGTTGGAACAAGAGCTGATCTCGCGATAGGTGTTTTGCCCCGGCAGCCAGACTTCGAGATCGTACGTCTTTGCCGCGCCAAAGCCCATATCGCCGGTGCACAACTCAACTACCCGATAGGGAAGTTTCAACCGCTGCAAAACTTCTTCAGCATTTCGCACCATCGCTTCCAGCTCGTCGTAAGAATTCTCCGGCTCGGTCAGTTTAACCATCTCGACTTTGTTGAACTGATGCTGGCGGATCAAGCCGCGCACATCCTTGCCATAGGAACCGGCTTCGCTGCGGAAACATGGCGTGTAAGCCACGTATTTGACCGGCAGGGCCTCGCGCTCGAGGATCTCGCCGCGGTGCAGGTTGGTCAACGGCACTTCGGCAGTGGGAATGAGAAAATAATCCCCCGGCGCCAGATGAAACAAATCTTCTTCGAACTTCGGCAACTGTCCGGTGCCGACCAAGGCCGCGCGGTTCACCAGCGCCGGCGGCAGCATCTCCAGATAACCATTCTCGCTAGTATGAAGATCGAGCATGAAGTTGATCAGCGCCCGCTCCAGCCTGGCGCCGGCACCGCGATAAACGCAAAAGCGCGCGCCGGCGATCTTCGCCGCCCGCTCGAAGTCGAGGATCGCCAAGCTTTCACCGATGTCCCAATGGTTCAGTGCTTGGAAATCCAATTTGGCAGGCTCGCCCCAGCGGCGCACTTCGCGGTTGTCATGCTCGCTCTTGCCCACCTTGACGGTGGGATTCGGCAGATTGGGCAGGGTCAGCATGAAGTGCTCGAATCGGGCCTCGATATCGGCCAGCGGCGCTTCGTTGACGCGTATCGCCTCGCTGACCTCCTCGGTCTCGCGCATCAGCGCACTGGCATCGCCACCGCTCTTTTTGACCTTGCCGATCTCGCCGGACAAGCGGTTTTTCTTTTCCTTCAAGCGCTCGATGGTCGCCAGGGCATCGCGTCGTTCGCGATCGATGGCGACGAATTCATCCCAATCCACCGCGCCGCCACGCGTTGCCATGCGCGCCTGCACTTGCGCCAGATCGTCACGCAATAGTTTTACGTCCAACATGATTCTTTCCCCTAACTCACTTCAAAGGCGTTTTCGATATGCTCGACCACCGGACGATCACCCTGCCAGGAAATGCCGACGACATCGAAGCGCGCGTCGCGCTGGTCGAGCTTCTTCTCGTGGAGAAAATACCGCGCCGCCTGGATCATCTTACGCTGTTTGCGCGCCTCCACCGCCTCGAACGGCGAGCCGAAGCTGTGATCCGAGCGAGTCTTCACTTCGACAAAGACGACCACCTTGCGGTCGAGGACGATCAAGTCCACTTCGCCGGTCTTGCAACGATAGTTGCGCTCGACCAACTTATAGCCCTTACGACGCAGAAATCCGGCGGCGAGATCCTCGCCTTCTTGACCGAGCCGCTTGCGAAAAAAACTCACGGCCGACTCACCCTGGCAAAACGCCCAGCCGGATCCCCATCAACGCTGCCAAGTAAGTCGCGCACCGGCTTAAAACTCCGCCGATGGATCGGCGACGGACCGTAGCGTTGCAATGCCGCCAAATGCGCTGCGCTACCATAACCTTTATGGCCGGCAAACCCATACTCGGGATATTGCTTGTCGAAGGCGACCATCATTTGATCCCGCGCGACCTTCGCGATAATCGACGCGGCGGCGATCGATAGACAGAGCTGATCGCCCTTGACGATGGTTCTCTGGTACAGAGGCTGAACTGTGTTACAACCCAATTCAGCGAAAATTTCCGACGGGATTCTCTGGTTGCCGTCGATAAGCGCACAGTCCGGCTGAGACGATAGCCCTTGCAGCGCTCGCGCCATAGCCGTCAGACTGGCGCGCAAAATATTCAAGCGGTCGATGCCATCGACGTCGATACTGCCGAGTGACCAACACTCCGCCGACTGCTGAATGATCGGCGCCAGCTTTTCGCGCTGTTTGGCGCTTAGCATCTTCGAGTCCTTGATTTCCGGATGGCCGAAACCGCGCGGCATTATCACCGCCGCCGCCACCACCGGACCAGCAAGCGGCCCGCGGCCTACTTCATCGACGCCGGCCACCGCCTTAAACCCCTGCAGCGCTGCGTCCGCTTCGAATGGCCGAAATGCCCCGCCTTGGCGCATTCCCAATTCCAACTGGCGGCTCTGCATGGCATTCATTTTTAGCCCGAACCCCCAGTAACTGCAAATTATTTTCGTCGCTGGCCGCGCCAACAACAGAGCAAAGCCGAGTGGCATTGGCGAGGCCCATATGTTAAAAAATTCCCATGAAATTGACCCGCGAATCGGTGCAACGGGTGGCAATGCTGGCGCGGCTGCGGCTGACCACGGACGAAGAAAGCGAGATCACCGGTCAGCTCGAACATATACTCGCCTACATGGACAAACTTAACCAGCTCGATACTGCCAACGTCGAGCTATTCAGCCATTCCACGGAAAATTCGAATGCCCTTCGCGACGATAAAGTTTCCAACCAACCTAACGCCGACACCCTGCTCGCCAACGCGCCGGAGCACGACCAAACATTTTTCCGAGTGCCGAAAATCATCGAATGAATCTTGCCGCACTTACACTTCATGAGGCCGGTGAGAAGCTGCGCCGCCGTGAGATCTCGTCCGTCGAGCTTACCGAAGCGGTGTTTGAGCGCATCGCCGCGACCGACGACAAGGTCCACGCCTATCTCACCTTGGCGTACGACAGCGCCCTGGAACAGGCCAAGCAAGCCGACACGCGACTGAGCACCGAAGCTCAACCATCGCCGCTTTTGGGCATGCCGATCGCGGTCAAAGATAACTTTCTTACCCATGGGGTGCGTACTACTTGCGCGTCGAAGATTCTCGGCGACTTCATGCCGCCCTACGATGCCACGACCATCGCCAAACTGCGCGACGCTGGCGCCGTCATCGTTGGCAAAACCAACCTCGACGAGTTCGCCATGGGATCTTCGGCGGAAAATTCGGCATTCTTTCCAACGCGCAATCCTTGGAATCTCGCACGCATTCCCGGCGGTTCTTCCGGCGGCTCGGCCGCAGCCGTTGCCGCCGACGAGTGTATCGCAGCGCTTGGCACCGACACCGGCGGTTCGATCCGCCAACCGGCGGCTTGTTGCGGCGTCGTCGGCCTGAAACCGACCTACGGCCGTGTCAGCCGCTATGGTATCATTGCATTCGCCTCGTCCATGGACCAAGTCGGGCCTATTACCAAAGACGTGCGCGATGCCGCTCTGCTGCTCGAAGCGCTCGCTGGCCACGATCCAGCCGACTCCACATCATCGAACCGCGCCGTCCCCGCTTACAGCGCTGCGCTCACTGGCGACGTCAAAGGCCTGCGTATCGGCGTGCCTAAAGAATTCTTTGTTCCGGGCATGGATGGGTTGGTGTTCAAAGCTGTGAAAGATGCGATTCGGGAGCTAGCGAGACATGGCGCGTCAATTGTTGATATCGGTCTGCCATACACCGAATACGCCGTCGCCGTTTATTACATCATCGCCACCGCCGAGGCGAGTTCCAATCTGGCGCGTTATGACGGTATGCGCTTCGGTCGTCGAGCCGAGGCGAAAGATCTCACTGAAACTTACATGATTAGCCGTGACGAAGGCTTCGGCGCGGAAGTGAAACGGCGCATCATGCTCGGCACCTACGTGCTGTCGGCAGGCTATTACGACGCCTATTACCTCAAGGCCCAGCGCGTGCGCACGTTGATCAAGAAAGATTTTGACGAAGCCTTTAAACGCTGCGATGTCATCGTCACGCCGACCGCGCCGACGACGGCGTTTAAGATTGGCGAGAAGATCCAAGACCCGCTGCAAATGTATCTTTCGGATATTTACACGATCTCGATAAATCTAGCAGGCCTGCCCGCCCTCTCTCTACCGTGCGGCTTTGACAGCGACCAAATGCCGATCGGATTGCAGATCATCGGTAAGCACTTCGACGAAGCAACCATCTTGCGAACCGCGCATACCTACGAGCAAGCAACTGCATGGCATACGGAAAAACCCACAATTTAATTGATAATGGAAAATTGATAATGGACAACGAAAACAATTCGCTGCCGGTTCCGTCTCCGACGTTTGTAATTATCCATTATCCATTATCCATTATCCATTCGGCATTTCGGAGCTTCTGCCCATGAGATACGAGTCTGTCATCGGGCTGGAAGTCCACGCCCAGCTGCTCACTGCCTCGAAGATTTTCTGCGGCTGCTCGACGCAATTCGGCCGCGAACCTAACGCCAACACTTGCCCGGTATGCTGCGGCTTTCCCGGCGTGCTGCCGGTGCTCAATAAAAAAGTCGTCGAGTTCGCCATCAAAGCCGGACTAGCGATGCATTGCGAAATCAACCGCTCGAGCATTCTCGCAAGGAAGAATTATTTTTACCCCGACTTGCCCAAGGGTTACCAGATCAGCCAATACGAACTGCCGATTTGCCGCGACGGCTACATCGATTTCGAACTCAATGGGGCTATGAAACGGGTGCGCCTGACGCGCATTCACATGGAAGAGGACGCCGGCAAGAACATCCACGACGCCCACGGCGATTCCAGTCTGGTCGATCTGAACCGTGCCGGGGTGCCGCTGTTGGAAATCGTCAGCGAACCGGACATGCGCACCACCGAAGAAGCCGGGGCTTACCTGCGCACGCTGCGCGCGATCTTGCAGTTTTTAGAGGTCTGCGACGGCAACATGGAAGAAGGCAGTTTCCGGTGTGACGCCAACATTTCGGTCCGCTCCGCCGGCAGCGAAACCCTGGGCACTAAGATCGAAATCAAAAATTTAAATTCATTCCGCGCCGTCGAGCGAGCGGTGGAATTTGAAATCGCCCGGCAGAGTGAAGCCCTGAACGACGGCGGCATGTTAGTCCAGGAAACTCGTCTATGGGATGAGCATCGGGAAGAAACCCGTTCCATGCGCTCGAAAGAATCGGCGCATGATTATCGCTATTTCCCCGATCCCGATCTGCTGCCGCTGGTGATCCCTGAAAACTGGATCGACGAGATCCGTGCCGGACTGCCGGAACTGCCCGCGCCTCGCAAGCAACGCTTTCAAAGTGAAAATGGCATACCGCCCTACGACGCCGAGCTCCTCACTAGCCGCAAGGATGTCGCCGACTATTTCGAGAGTGCAGTACAAGCTCATAACAACCCCAAAGCGCTGGCTAATTGGATCGTCGGCGATCTTTTTCGCGTGCTCAAGGAACGCAAACTCGACGAGCAACTCTATATTGAGAATTGGCCGATTCCGGCGGTGCATTTAGCCGAGCTAGTCCGAATGATCGATCAGGGCACGATCAACGGCAAGATCGCCAAGAGTGTCTTCGAAGCGATGATGGACGGCGACAAATCGCCGCAGCAGATCGTCAGCGAAAAAGGGCTCGAACAGGTGTCAGATTTGGGCAGTATCGAAGCGGCGATCGATCAGGTGCTCGCGGCCAACAGCAAACAAGTGGAACAATACCGCGCCGGCAACGACAAGGTCTTCGGCTTTATTGTCGGCCAGATCATGAAAGCCACCCAGGGCAAAGCCAACCCGCAAAAGGTCAACGAAATTCTCCGTCGGAAATTGAAACCGTCAAGATAAAATTCATTGCTACGGATTAGCTTTTCATCAATTGCCTAGCACGGAATCGGATCGAGACTTCACGCCGACGACTACGGAATCGACGTCCGCGCTTCCGGCCGAAATGCTTGAGGTAGATTCAAGATAATCCCATTCAGACCTTCTTGCTTTATCGCTTTTAACTGGCGCTCGGCGTCGTCGCGCAAGGCAAAGTTGCCGAGACGAACACGCAGCGCGCCTTCGGTGGCAGCTTCTGTCACCGATACGGCGAAGCCCTTTTTCTCCATCCCCTCAGCCCAGCGTTGCGCGCTCTCTTTATCGTTGAACGCCAGTTGAATAATGAACCCTTCGAGCGGCTTAGGGGCTGCAGGACGGGCGACCGCCGGTTTGATCGGCGCGGCTTCTGGCGGCTTACGAACGAGCGACGCCAACTGTTCAGCAGTGGCTTTTGCCGGGGATTTTTCGACGACTGGCGTCGCTGGTGCGGCAACTGGACGCGCTGGTGTTTCAATGACCGGCGGCGGGCTCTTTGCCGCAGTTTGAACAGGCACCGAACGAGGAGTTTCAACCAGCATCTGCGGCGGCGCCGGCTTCACGGCTACCGGCGGTGCGCTGACGATCTCCACGGGCTTGGTTTCCGCCGGGGGGGTTGGCGTTGCTGCTGCGGCTGGCACTCGCGCAACGATGACCGGCGGCATACTCTTAGCCACAGATTGAGCAGGCGGCGAAAAAGAAGCCGCAACCGGCGGCGATGATGGCACCGGCATTACGGCATCCGGCGGTGCGCTGACGATCTCCACGGGCTTGGCTTCAGGCACGGCGATCAGCGGCGCCGGCTTTGCAATTTTGGGCGTTTCAAGCGCGGGCACACTCGCCGCAACCGGCGGTGCCAGCGGCAAGAAAGGCTCCACCTCCACCACCGGCGGTTTTGGCGCGTCAACAACCCGCGCTGGCGCTGCCCTCTCAATCGGTTTCGCTTGGATTGCCGGCGGTTCTACGCGCTCAGCTCTTGGTGCCGGCGCAACGACCGCAGGCGGGGCGACATCAACAACCGGCGGCGACGGAATCTTCTGCGCGACGACAGGTTTGGGGGCTTCCATCACGGCGCGCGTGGGCTCCGGACTTTTCACGATAGGTTTAACGACCGGCGTAACTTCTTTGGTCTCGGCCGCGGGACTCGTGACCGGCGCTGGCACTTCTACTTTAGCGAAATCTACTGGCGCAGCTTCGACGACCGGCGCTTCCACTGGAGCCGCAATCACCGGTGTCGGAGGAGTTGGCTTTGCCGGCGTTTCCGGCATCACCGACGTTTTCGGCGGTAACGGTTTAGTTTTTTGCGCCACGGCCACGGGCGGCTTGGGCGGCGCAACTTTGGCCACCGGTTCTTTTAGCGGGAGCGCTTCCTTTAGCGGGAGCGCTTCCTTCTTGCCTTGTTCCGGCGCATCGGTCTTCACTGCTGGCGGCAGCTGTGACGGCTTGGCAGCCGCTGGTGTCGGGGCAATATCGTCTTCGCGGATTGCTGGGCCATATTCCTGACGCACCTCCGGCGCTCGGTATGAAATCAAATTGAGCGGACCATCTTCTTCGACCGCGAAGATCGTGGCGTCGGCCAGCAGGGCGTTCTGATTGATATCTCGGCGCAAGAAGCTACGGGTTTTTTCCTTGGAGAGATAGACAATGGCGCGTTCGAGAGTCACGCGGTTACCCGCCGGATCGGCTATGACATTGCGCCAGGAAAGATTGAGACCGTAGCCGGTCAACTCTTTATCCAGGTAAATGTCATTGTCGCCGCTCAAGATCATCAGCAAATCTAAGCCATATACGGAGAATAGCCGGCTTAATTTGTCGCTATGAGATCCTTTGGTCTCGAAGGTTTCTGGCGTCGCAAGAACCACTTCGAGATAGCGCTCATCGGCGGTCTTGGTCGCGGAATGAGTAAAGAAACCGATGCCGCCGACCGATGCTATATTGTTGGCAAACTGGAGATTGGCAGTCTTTGGATTACGGACGATGCGTTCGACTAACCGGTCGAGATTTTCCTTATACTTGGCGCCGAGATAGCGCGCCCTGGAGGTGCTGTAGTACGTAACCGGCGTAGCGATCAGCCCGCTATTGGACGGCTTCTTAGTCGCACTGTCATCGAGCAGCCCACAGCCACCCAAGAAAAGCGTCATTGTTAATAGCAAAGGTTTACAAATTCGTAAAACGTTCATTCGGCCTCCGCCACGGAGTGCGGCAGCGCAACAGTTTTCTTGACAGGTTTCCACCAGCACCTATAATGAAACGAAATTTTGAAGACTATACTGACAAATATAGGCCTTGCAGGAAATAAAGACAACAATTTCCTTCGGAACCGGGAGTAATTACCATGGCTTTAGGTGAACTATTGCGCGCGAAGGGGGTTATCACCCAAGAGCAGCTCGATCGTGTTCTGCATCAGCAGAAAATTGCCGGCGGCCGCCTCGGCGACAACTTGGTCGCCCTCGGCTACCTCACTCGCGAAGATCTTGAAGCTGTCATTTCGGAACCTCCACAGGTGCCAAAAAGTATCGCGGAAACGGGGCTAGAAGCTAATTTCTTGCTGAACGCGTTGTTGCGCACCATGTACATCTCGGCCCTCCAGACCATCCCCGAGCTTTCCGAACAGATCAAACTGACTCGGGGAGTGATCGATGAACTGCTCAACTTTGCCAAGAAAGAAGCGCTGGTGGAGATTCGCGGTCCATCGGAAAAAAATTACAACATCATGCGTTACGCCTTGACCAACGCCGGCAAGGAGCGCGCCAGCGAAGCCCTGCGCCGCTGCGAATACATCGGCCCGGTGCCCGTGCCGTTGGAGGTCTATCAAGAGCAAGTGCAAAAGCAGACCATCACCAACGAAGTGATCGGCATCGAAAAATTGAAAAAGGCGATGTCGCATCTAGTGTTGTCGCCAGAAATTGTTCGCCGGCTCGGGCCGGCATCGAACTCCGGCCGCGCGGTGCTGATTTACGGCGCCGCCGGCAACGGCAAGACTTCCATCGCCGAAGCATTGGTGAGCGCTTTCGAGCAGCCGGTCTATGTCCCCTACGCCATCGAAGAAGACGGTCAGATCATCAAGATCTACGATCCCTCGGTCCATGTCACCTTTCCGACCAACAACGGCGCCGACGCCAATGGCGGAGTAGCCAATCCGATTCTGCTGCCTCATCTCGAATACGATCCTCGCTGGGTGCGCTGCAAGCGCCCCTACCTGATTACTGGCGGCGAACTGACTCTGGAGATGCTCGACTTGGACTTCGACGTGCATTCGAAGTACTACGAAGCGCCGCTGCAGATGAAGGCCATTGGCGGCGTCTTTGTCATCGACGACTTCGGCCGCCAACGGGTGCGCCCCCATGAATTGCTCAACCGGTGGATCATCCCGCTGGAGCGCAAACTCGATTATCTGACCCTGCACACCGGCAAGAAGTTCACCGTACTATTCGACCAGCTGGTCATCTTCGCCACCAACTTTCCTCCCGAGGAGCTGATGGACCCAGCGCAGCTGCGGCGCGTCCATTACAAGATGCAGATCCAACCGCCCACCGAGCAGGAGTTTCGCGAAATCTTCCAGCGCATCTGCGACTCCTACGGCCTGGAATTTAATGATGAAATGATGTCCTACCTGTTGAATTCATTCTATAATAAGCACAAAGTTCCATTTGCTGGATTTCATCCAAAATTTATCGCGGAGCATGTCGTGGCGGCGTCCAATTATCTCGGTACGCCGCCGCGGATCACGACCGAATTGTTGACTGACTCGCTACAAAACATGGTGGTCTTACCCAATTCTCCCGTTCCTGAGTGATGATCGATGGCCAAACCCCTAGCCTTGATCATCCAATCGAGCGATGCGGCGACGACGAGTATTTCGAAGGTCGCCGAAGCACGGGATTGCTCGATTCACGTCAGCCGCTCCATCGAAGAAGCGGGACGCGTGCTCGCGGCATTCCCCAACGAGCAGTTGAAATATGTGTTCGCCGATCTGGCGCTGTGCCAAGGGCCGGCCTGGAGTGCGCTTACTGAACAACTGCGGCAGAACCCCGATCACACGGCGTTGATCTGCTACGATCCGCAGCATGTGCAAGCGCTCTACGGCCTGCTCGGCCAATCGAACAAGAACCCATCGGATGCGAATGGGCCACACTCCGTTGTCGCGCCGCAAATGATCGGCGACACGCCGCAATTTCATGAAGTGCTGAACCTCGCCAACCGTTACGCCATGCACGACATCACGGTCTTGATCACCGGCGAGACCGGGACCGGAAAAGAGGTCATGGCGCAGTATCTTCATGCCCATGGACCGCGCGCCGACAAGCCCTTCGTCGGCTGCAACATGACGGCGATCCCGGAGACTCTGGTCGAGAGCGAACTCTTCGGCTATGTCAGAGGTGCCTTCACTGGCGCCGACCGAAACAAGAAAGGTTTCATCGAAGCCGCCGAGGGCGGCACCCTGTTTCTCGATGAGATCGGCGATCTGGCGCCGTCGATTCAGCTCAAATTGCTGCGATTTTTGGAAACCCGGCAATACTACCGGGTCGGCGAATCGTCGCCGAAAACCAGCGACGTTCGCATCATCGCGGCAACTAACAAAGAACTTGATGAGGCGATCCAAGGCAGCGGTTTTCGCAAGGATCTTTACTTCCGGCTCAACAGCGCGCGCATCATACTGGCGCCGCTGCGCGAACGCCGCCAAGATATCATACTGTTGGTCGCGAATTTCATCTACCAGGCATGCAATCAATTTCACAAGCCGCTAAAAAAGCTCACCAGCTCAGCCAAGACGCTATTCCTCGACTATCCTTGGCCCGGCAACATCCGCGAACTTAAAAGCGTCATCGAGAGCGCAGTGATGGTCTCGGACGGCGACTACATCACCATCAGCGATCTGCCGATGAACTTACAGCAATACGCAACCGGCCATAGCGAAGAGATCGGCAGCAAAGCGATCCGCAACATCGAAGAGGGCGAGCGCCTGGTGATCGAAGAAGCGCTGCGCCAGACGAACGGCAACAAGGCTAAAGCCGCCGAAGCCTTGGGTATTTCAACTCGCACACTGTACCGCAAACTGGACAAATTCTCGTTGACAAACTAGCCGGAACGAATACTTGTTAGCGATCAGCAGATGGTCCGGCGCATCCTTGTGTCCTTGGCCGAGGATTGGCCGTTGAGCTAAAGAGGCAGCCTCACGGGCCCCGGCAACCAGGCCCCGCCGACTGATTTTCCCAACAAAACCAAAAAGATAGACGGTATCGGCCACGTACAATTTTGTTCGAAGTGAACAGAATTGGTGGAGTTATCGAGTAATTTGCTGACAACCCAGTCTTAGGTGATTGAAAAGGCAGGCCTTTTCTTCTGGGCATTCATGGCAACCGTTTTGCTTAGTTGAGAACAAGAGCACCAGTCTGCACGCCATCGTCCAGTTTTGGGAGCGAAACCAGCAAAGCATGTTGTCCGCCGTAAGAAAAGAAAACCTCTCAGACATGAGCAACATCGATCAATCCGCAGCGCCGTCCGACAGGTTCGATAAGATGTTCAATTCCCTGCACGGCCTACAGAAACGACTCGAAACCTTATCGAACGACGACGTGTCAAATGCCGAAGCCACCGCGCGAACCTTGATCCATCACCTTGGACAGTGCCATAAAAAAATCGCCGTCGTGGCGTATCTGAAAAAGGTCTCGGAGGTCGTCAGCAACTCAATTGCCGAACTCCCTCAAGTGGATACCGAAGCGAGTACCCTCGATAGCCTGGAAAATCATCCAAGACTCCACGCCATCATCAAAGCGAGCAAACTGATCAAACTGCACAGAGTCATGGCTGCGTTAAAAGCCGGAGCCACCGCCGAAGCGACGAATTCAGGTCATTCTGGTGAATCGACCAGTGAATCCCACCCCGCTACCGATCTGTTGCCGCCTAAAAACAATTGCGCGCATCCCTGGGAAAACACCTACCCGCCGAAATCAAGCGAGGTCAGCACGGCGATTGGTGTCACCGCGGCGTTCGTGTCATCTTCAACCACGACAAAGAACGACTCTATAAGCGAGGAGTTGCTCCATTCCTTAGAGACAACTCCCCCCAACGAATCTGACTATAAGCTTCCTGTCCTCGACACATTTACCGTATTCCCCACCGCTCAGGCGGAGATTGAAACAGCAATGGCTTCGGTTTCGGCTGCTGATTCACCAACGGATAATACTGAATCAACGGACTTTCCACCGTTGGACCCGCAGGGAACAGTCGCCCTAGGCGCGATTACAACGGCAGGACCTACGGGCGAGTCTTATCCGAGCGTTTCAAGTCCCGTGTCATCGACAAATTCCGGCAAGACTGCTCCGTCGAAAAACAGCAAACCACGGAAGTCTAAGCAACGCCATCTGGATGAAGCGAAAATCCCAGTTCAATCCGATGACAGCTTCGATTTTCGCCTGTTGGACGAATTGGTATCGAATTATGGCGAGTTTTCCTCGACTACCATTTTACGAACAAGCACCGAAGAGAAAAACCAAAAATCTCCCGAACCTATAGCGAACCTATTACACGATGATCCTCCAGAGCAACCGAACCAGGTCACGGCCATCAGTGCGGCAGACCCCTCGGAATCGAACCATGGCGAGACAGCCACGCAATCGAATCTTCCGGCGGTCATCTTGGACAATAAGCTACAGATTTCCGAAAAGAAAGCCAGAACGGTTGAGGATTCGGTCGCGGCGCAATCTGCCCCGGTGGCGGGGAATTCTCCGGTTGTAAGACAAGACGGGGACCTTGATCGTCAACTTAAGAAAATTATCAAAGACTATGGTGAATATGATCTCTATTCCGATCAGGGTAGCGAAAACATCAAGAAAGCCAGCATACTGGCATTCGTGATTCTCGCTCTGGTCATCAGCGGAATTTATTTTTTCAAGACACCACCACCAATGCCGAAACAAACCCCGACATTGGTGAATGAGGGCACCGCTAAGGGTGATGGAGAATCGCGAGATGAAACACCCAAAGCGGTCGGGGACAGCAAAAGTATGACCCAACGCAATTCAACCGATGTCGAGAGTCAAACAAAAAATAAACGATAACGAAGGCTGGAGACGAAAATGAGAAACGAATTACAAAATCTCACTGAGGATATATCGAGGCTGTACGAAGATATCACTCAAAAAACCCAATCATTAGGCCAAATCGATGGCATCACCCGGCTCTACGATGAGCTCCAGACTCAGCTCCAGGGCATCTCTATCGAAGAGGTGGAGATGTTGCAAGGTCAGATCAAGTCGACGCTAGAGCAAATGGTCGGCATCAGCAAAAGTCTGGCAATCATCAAAACCTTGAAGGTGACCCTGAGCGGATCTGATGACGTTTCCGAGATGGGCAAGAAAAGCTTAAACGGCAAAGACCCTCGGCGTACGCTGGAAGACCGTTAATCAAGCCGCTTTGACAGACTAAGATTATGCAAGGGAACCTTTCGCAAATTAGCTTGAACGACCTGCTTCTGCTCGCCACCAGCGCCAAGAAGACGGGAATTTTAAAGTTGACTCACGGCAAGGAAGTCGTCGATGTCTACCTTGACGCGGGAAACATTATTCACGCCAAGTGCCCGATTGGCGAAGGTGAGAAAGCGTTGCTCTATCCGGTGACTTGGGGCGAAGGAAATTTCAACCTCCTCCCTAATGGCACGGCGCCACAAGCGACCATCACCAAAGAATCTTCGGAGCTCTTGCAAGACATCAAAGCGATGACGCATGAATGGGAAACCATTCTCGATGTGGTGCCATCCGGTAAGGCGCTTTTTCGCATCGCCGATCTGGCCGAGGACAACACCGGGCCGATCACGATTCCCAATGTCGGTTGGCGCGTACTGAGCAAGCTCGATGGCATTCGCACGGTCCAAGAAGTCGCGGAGATACTCCGCATCCCGTTCGCCTATATAGCCAAAGTACTTTTCAATTTGCACCAGTCGGGACTGATCGAAGCGGTCACCACGCCGGTGAAGCCGGTAGGCGATCTGGTCCCCGCTGCGCTGCTTGACCGCTTGTCGGTGATCCTGACCGATATCATCGGTCCGATGGCACCGCTGGTCATGCGCGATCAGGTCGAAGCGCTCGGCGCAACCAGCGATAGCCTGCCTGAAACCAAGTTGGACGATCTCATCGGCCTCATCGGCAAAGAAATCTCCGACACCAAGCAGCGTAACAAATTCGAAGAATCGATCTATCAAGAGATCTCCAATTTCAAACGTTTCTAGTATAATCGCTGACGGCGCCACAAGGAGACATGCATGGCTCAAGACTCCGTATCCATCGAAGGTTCCAAGTTTGTAAAACCAGCAGCGGAAGGCTGGCGCAGAGGCGGCCTCAAGTGGAAAATCAGCGCGACCTTTAGCGGCCTGATTTTCGTCCTGGGCCTGCTGGTCATCGCCATCGTCTACCTCTTCACCGGCAATGCGCTGCAAAAGCAAGTGGATTTGCGCTCCGCCGCCATCGCCACCAATTTGGCCGATGCTTCGGCGGGATTCGTATCGAGCAAGGGCACACTCGAACTCGATGCCTTGGTTGCAAAATACGGACGGCTCGACGGCGTGGCCTATGCCTTCGTGCAGGATGCCAAGGGTGAAGTGCTGGCGAGCAGCGTTCAACCCTTCCCCGCGGAGCTGAAAGAAGCCGCGGGCTCCGCCGCCCCATCAAAAATCACCGCACTACGAGGCAAGTCGGTTTTCGAAACTCGCTCCCCGGTCCTCGACGGCCAACTGGGCGTCGTTAGAGTTGGCCTATGGGCGGAAGCCATGCAAGACGACATGCGTGCCACCCTGCTGCCGATTGTCGGTCTCATTTTTGTCTGCCTGGCCATCGGCGTCGGCCTTTCCATCATGCTCGCCAGCCGTACCATCAAACCGATCCTGGAATTGAAAACCATCGCAGATGAAATCAGCCGCGGCCGCCTCGACCATTCGGTCTCGATTCAAAGCGACGATGAAGTGGGCGAATTGGGCCGCTCCCTGGAAAGAATGCGCGCTAGTTTGAAAGCCGCCATGGTGCGCTTAAACCGCGACAGTTAAATCAAACGAATTAACGGAGGAGAATAACTTCGATGAAACAGTTTAAAACTATTTTTAAAAAATCGCTGACGGCCGCATTGGTCATCACAGTGGCGATCCTATTACCTCGTTTCACCAAGGCAGCGGATAAGCCATTGCAGAAGATCAATGTCGCCTACAGCTCGATCTCAGGTAACATTGCGCCGCTGTGGGTCACCCAAGACAAAGGCTTCTTCCGCAAGTATGGCCTTGAAGTTCAGTCGATCTTGATTGAATCCGGCACCACCACTGCGCAAGCCTTAGTCGCCGGGGATATTGCCTTCGCATCGGTCGCGGGGCCGCCGGTGATCCAGAGCGCTTTGCGCGGCGCCGACGTCGTCATGATCGCCAGCGTCATCAACACCTTGACGTTTCAATTGTTCACCGAGCGAGGCATCACCCGTCCGGATCAGTTCAAAGGCAAAGCCGTGGGCGTCACCCGTTACGGTTCGGCGACCGATTTTGCGATGCGTTACGCCCTCGATAAATACGGCATCGATGCCAACAAGGAGGTCGCGGTGCTGCAACTAGGAAACCAGCCAGCGCAGCTCGCCGCGCTCGAAGCGGGTAAGGTTCAAGGCGCGATGTTGTCGATGCCGACTTCGGTGCGCGCCAAAAAATTGGGCTTTCCGATGTTGGCGGATTTGCAGATGCTCGGCCTGGAGTATCAGCACACGAGCATTGCCACCTCCCGTGCGCTACTCAAGTCAAAGCCGGAACTAGCTCGCGACTTCATGCGCGCCTACGTCGAAGGCATCCACTACGCGAAGACCCATCGCCGCGAAAGCATCGAGATCATCGCCAAGTATTTGCGCACCGACGATAAAGAAGTACTCGACGATACGTACGACTCGATCATCCAAACCCTGGTACCGGAAAAGCCCTACCCGACGCTAAAAGGCATTCAGATTATATTGCGTGAGTTCGGTGCCAAGGATCCGGCGGCGCGCTCAGCGCGCCCGGAACAGTTTGTCGATACGACGATTTTGAAGGAACTGGAGAGCTCGGGGTTTATCGACAAGCTTTACAAGTCTGCTGCGGTGGCCAAGGCCGCGCCGCGTACTGAACCGGTTCCGAGCGTGGCGCCGACCAAGGGCGGTGTCCAGGTTGCCGACGCCAAGACCAAAGCAGTCGCCACCGAAGAGAAAGCCAAGCCGGTAGCCAAGCTAGTTCCAGCAACAGCCGAGCCAGCCACCGCAGTGCAGACCAAAAAAGCCGCCCAGGAATACACCGTTAAAAGCGGCGACACTCTCAGCAAGATCGCCGACCAGCTCTACGGCAACGGCGCCAAGTGGGAAAAAATCTACGAAGCGAATCGGGATACTCTCAAGAATCCCAACTACATCTTCATCGGCATGAAACTAAACATCCCAGCCGACGGATAAACAGCGAAACCCAATAATCGATCGAACGAGAAAAGCGCCGATCGCAACATGTGATCGGCGCTTTTCTTTTTTCAACCCCCCCTGGCCGAACTTGAAACAGATTTTTAGCGAGCGGTCAGACGGAAGACCTTGTGTAGGCCATCGCTGCTGGTGAACACGAGTTGCGCTTGCGCGCCGTAGGCCTTGACGATGTCGTCCATAAGTTGCAACGTCGCTTGCCGCTCAGCGTAGCCGTCGAGCGGATCGATGATCAAGTACTTGGCGCCGAGCTCGACTAATTGCGGTTTGATTTCCGCCACCGAACCGACATCCGGTCGCGCCGCGCCGTAGGGGTAGAAATAGGTCGCCGGCCGGTGCAGTGCCGGCCGGATCGCCTTGCGGCCGGTGTACAAAAAATACATCGGATCGTATGCGGTCGCGAGCAACTCGCCCGGTTGGGTATTGTCACGAATCCAGGCAAAAGTCTGTTCAAAACCAACCCAAGTGTACGGCGCCCGGCTGCCATAGAGCCCGCGAGTCGAATCGGGATGCCGGCTCCAGACGAAACTAGACAGCCAAAATGAGTTAAGCGAAATAACTACCAACCCTGGGATCCAGACAAGCTTCGCCAACACTGAGCTAGGCAATTGCCGATGCTGAAACCAATCAGCCAGGCGCGCCATGCCACGAAATAGAAACAGGATCAGCACTGGGGTCAAAGGGACGGAGTAGCGGGTTGGACTAAATGGCCAAATCAAATAGAGCGCCAGCGAGCCCAGTAAAAACCCCCAATCACCAACATCCTCACGCCGCAGGGAGTTCAGCATTCCGACAAAGGTCAAAGCCACCAGGAACAGCAGTAAACCCGGCAACAGCGGCGTCAGATAAAGCATCTGAAATGTGTCAGCGAGATAATGCGCATTGCCAGAAACCACCTCCAGGAGTCCCCGCCACCCTTCAACGCCCCCGCCACTGAAGTCGTAGCCAATGTAATAATCGAACAATGACCCAGGGCTGCCCTGTCCACCAACACGGGCCACCCAAACAAACCAAGGCACAACCATGAGCGACACGACCCCGCCGAACCACGCGAACGCGCGAACGCCGCGGCTAATATAACTGTGCAGCAGTCCAGCGACGACGAGCGGCACCGCGGCCAAACGCGTCAGACAAGCAACACCTGCAATTATTCCTAACCTCGCTGCGTGGGCTGAAGCTGAACCCGCACCAGCAGACCGATACCCAGCCAGACTTGCGACCGATAAAAGCACGAGCAGGAGCTCACTCAAGAGATAGTCGGTAAAACTAAAGACCAGGGGATTGGTGCAAACGATTACCGCAAAAGCGATCGGTGCCAGAGCGCCAGCCCGCTCGTTACTGCGCCGGTAGTAGACCGCACTGACGAAAAATATTCCTAGCAGCACCAAAATATTTAGCGATTTCAGAAAAACGATGTTGGCCGGAAATGGCGGCGAAATTCGCCAGATCAAGGACAGGACCGCGGAATAAAAGAACGGATACTTTGTCTGGGCGGGATCACCAGGTAGGCTGACAATCCGATAGCCGTCGCCTTCGGCGAGCGCCTTGGCGGCTACGGCGTAGACGCCGTCGTCATGAAACAACCCCAGAATTCGCGGATTAATTGCGGCAAACGCCGCGAGCGCGATCAGCAAACCAACGAAAAGTAGCGGCCGGGCGCAGCCTCATGCGGATCGATGGCAAAGCACCATAGCTGGTAACGAAACTAGGAATTATTTGGCGAGAGCTAACTCTTCGTCGATGATCGCCGTGAACGCTTCAAGCGGCAGCGCCCCGGACAACTCACGGCCATTGATAAAAAAGGCCGGCGTCCCGGTGAGACCGAGACCTGCCGCCTCGTTAAAATCCCGCTGCACCGTAGCTTTGAACTTGCCACTCACTAAACATTCATCGAAAGAAGCCATGTTCAAGCCGAGTTCTTTGGCAGCACCCTTACGCTCCTCGACGGCTAACTTCGGCGAATGTAGCGTAGAGTTTGTCGTGATATTCCCAAAACTTACCCTGATCCCCCGCGCAGCGCGCCGCCTCGGCCGCCGGACGCGCTTGAGGATGGATGGCATCCAACGGGAGATCCTTGTGCACCAACCGAACCTTGCCATCATAGCGTTTTAGAAGATCCAAGAAAGTTGGCTGAACCGCTTTACAGTAAGGACACTGGAAATCTTCGAACTTGACGATAACAATCTGCGCTATATCGGCTCCTCGAAATGGGGCTTCTTTAGTCACCACCTCCACCCTGAAAATCGCCGGCGGCTTCAAAAACGTGGCGACTTTTGCCTTGGCGCGAAGGGTTTTGAAATAATCGTTCTTCTGTTGCGCGATTTTTTGGTCACCCAAATAGTCGCGAATCTGATCGTG
Source organism: uncultured delta proteobacterium (assembly GCA_963816145.1). GTDB lineage: Bacteria > Desulfobacterota > Binatia > UBA9968 > UBA9968 > DP-20. The sequence goes on along the minus strand of CAWFJP010000010.1, from coordinate 8,689 downwards.
CACTTTTTCCAGTTCAGCTCGTATTCGATCTTTATTTTTCTCGTAAAAGATTCGAATGTCATCTTCCGAAACCGGCGCGACTTTGTCCTGAACCTCGTACTCTAACAGAGTCGACACTGAAACGCGTCGCTCTTTTGCCTCTCGCGTGAGAAGTGTCGCGCCGATGTATTCGTCAAGTTTCTCGACCTGCTTCTGCTCGCCACCAGCGCCAAGAAGACGGGAATTTTAAAGTTGACTCACGGCAAGGAAGTCGTCGATGTCTACCTTGACGCGGGAAACATTATTCACGCCAAGTGCCCGATTGGCGAAGGTGAGAAAGCGTTGCTCTATCCGGTGACTTGGGGCGAAGGAAATTTCAACCTCCTCCCTAATGGCACGGCGCCACAAGCGACCATCACCAAAGAATCTTCGGAGCTCTTGCAAGACATCAAAGCGATGACGCATGAATGGGAAACCATTCTCGATGTGGTGCCATCCGGTAAGGCGCTTTTTCGCATCGCCGATCTGGCCGAGGACAACACCGGGCCGATCACGATTCCCAATGTCGGTTGGCGCGTACTGAGCAAGCTCGATGGCATTCGCACGGTCCAAGAAGTCGCGGAGATACTCCGCATCCCGTTCGCCTATATAGCCAAAGTACTTTTCAATTTGCACCAGTCGGGACTGATCGAAGCGGTCACCACGCCGGTGAAGCCGGTAGGCGATCTGGTCCCCGCTGCGCTGCTTGACCGCTTGTCGGTGATCCTGACCGATATCATCGGTCCGATGGCACCGCTGGTCATGCGCGATCAGGTCGAAGCGCTCGGCGCAACCAGCGATAGCCTGCCTGAAACCAAGTTGGACGATCTCATCGGCCTCATCGGCAAAGAAATCTCCGACACCAAGCAGCGTAACAAATTCGAAGAATCGATCTATCAAGAGATCTCCAATTTCAAACGTTTCTAGTATAATCGCTGACGGCGCCACAAGGAGACATGCATGGCTCAAGACTCCGTATCCATCGAAGGTTCCAAGTTTGTAAAACCAGCAGCGGAAGGCTGGCGCAGAGGCGGCCTCAAGTGGAAAATCAGCGCGACCTTTAGCGGCCTGATTTTCGTCCTGGGCCTGCTGGTCATCGCCATCGTCTACCTCTTCACCGGCAATGCGCTGCAAAAGCAAGTGGATTTGCGCTCCGCCGCCATCGCCACCAATTTGGCCGATGCTTCGGCGGGATTCGTATCGAGCAAGGGCACACTCGAACTCGATGCCTTGGTTGCAAAATACGGACGGCTCGACGGCGTGGCCTATGCCTTCGTGCAGGATGCCAAGGGTGAAGTGCTGGCGAGCAGCGTTCAACCCTTCCCCGCGGAGCTGAAAGAAGCCGCGGGCTCCGCCGCCCCATCAAAAATCACCGCACTACGAGGCAAGTCGGTTTTCGAAACTCGCTCCCCGGTCCTCGACGGCCAACTGGGCGTCGTTAGAGTTGGCCTATGGGCGGAAGCCATGCAAGACGACATGCGTGCCACCCTGCTGCCGATTGTCGGTCTCATTTTTGTCTGCCTGGCCATCGGCGTCGGCCTTTCCATCATGCTCGCCAGCCGTACCATCAAACCGATCCTGGAATTGAAAACCATCGCAGATGAAATCAGCCGCGGCCGCCTCGACCATTCGGTCTCGATTCAAAGCGACGATGAAGTGGGCGAATTGGGCCGCTCCCTGGAAAGAATGCGCGCTAGTTTGAAAGCCGCCATGGTGCGCTTAAACCGCGACAGTTAAATCAAACGAATTAACGGAGGAGAATAACTTCGATGAAACAGTTTAAAACTATTTTTAAAAAATCGCTGACGGCCGCATTGGTCATCACAGTGGCGATCCTATTACCTCGTTTCACCAAGGCAGCGGATAAGCCATTGCAGAAGATCAATGTCGCCTACAGCTCGATCTCAGGTAACATTGCGCCGCTGTGGGTCACCCAAGACAAAGGCTTCTTCCGCAAGTATGGCCTTGAAGTTCAGTCGATCTTGATTGAATCCGGCACCACCACTGCGCAAGCCTTAGTCGCCGGGGATATTGCCTTCGCTTCGGTCGCGGGGCCGCCGGTGATCCAGAGCGCTTTGCGCGGCGCCGACGTCGTCATGATCGCCAGCGTCATCAACACCTTGACGTTTCAATTGTTCACCGAGCGAGGCATCACCCGTCCGGATCAGTTCAAAGGCAAAGCCGTGGGCGTCACCCGTTACGGTTCGGCGACCGATTTTGCGATGCGTTACGCCCTCGATAAATACGGCATCGATGCCAACAAGGAGGTCGCGGTGCTGCAACTAGGAAACCAGCCAGCGCAGCTCGCCGCGCTCGAAGCGGGTAAGGTTCAAGGCGCGATGTTGTCGATGCCGACTTCGGTGCGCGCCAAAAAATTGGGCTTTCCGATGTTGGCGGATTTGCAGATGCTCGGCCTGGAGTATCAGCACACGAGCATTGCCACCTCCCGTGCGCTACTCAAGTCAAAGCCGGAACTAGCTCGCGACTTCATGCGCGCCTACGTCGAAGGCATCCACTACGCGAAGACCCATCGCCGCGAAAGCATCGAGATCATCGCCAAGTATTTGCGCACCGACGATAAAGAAGTACTCGACGATACGTACGACTCGATCATCCAAACCCTGGTACCGGAAAAGCCCTACCCGACGCTAAAAGGCATTCAGATTATATTGCGTGAGTTCGGTTCCAAGGATCCGGCGGCGCGCTCAGCGCGCCCGGAACAGTTTGTCGATACGACGATCTTGAAGGAACTGGAGAGCTCTGGGTTCATCGACAAGCTTTACAAGTCTGCTGCGGTGGCCAAGGCCGCGCCGCGTACTGAACCGGTTCCGAGCGTGGCGCCGACCAAGGGCGGTGTCCAGGTTGCCGACGCCAAGACCAAAGCAGTCGCCACCGAAGAGAAAGCCAAGCCGGTAGCCAAGCTAGTTCCAGCAACAGCCGAGCCAGCCACCGCAGTGCAGACCAAAAAAGCCGCCCAGGAATACACCGTTAAAAGCGGCGACACTCTCAGCAAGATCGCCGACCAGCTCTACGGCAACGGCGCCAAGTGGGAAAAAATCTACGAAGCGAATCGGGATACTCTCAAGAATCCCAACTACATCTTCATCGGCATGAAACTAAACATCCCAGCCGACGGATAAACAGCGAAACCCAATAATCGATCTAACGAGAAAAGCGCCGATCGCAACATGTGATCGGCGCTTTTCTTTTTTCAACCCCCCCTGGCCGAACTTGAAACAGATTTTTAGCGAGCGGTCAGACGGAAGACCTTGTGTAGGCCATCGCTGCTGGTGAACACGAGTTGCGCTTGCGCGCCGTAGGCCTTGACGATGTCGTCCATAAGTTGCAACGTCGCTTGCCGCTCAGCGTAGCCGTCGAGCGGATCGATGATCAAGTACTTGGCGCCGAGCTCGACTAATTGCGGTTTGATTTCCGCCACCGAACCGACATCCGGTCGCGCCGCGCTGTAGGGATAGAAATAGGTCGCCGGCCGGTGCAGTGCCGGCCGGATCGCTTTGCGGCCGGTGTACAAAAAATACATCGGATCATATGCGGTCGCGAGCAACTCGCCCGGTTGGGTATTGTCACGAATCCAGGCAAAAGTCTGTTCAAAACCAACCCAAGTGTACGGCGCCCGGCTGCCATAGAGCCCGCGAGTCGAATCGGGATGCCGGCTCCAGACGAAACTAGACAGCCAAAATGAGTTAAGCGAAATAACTACCAACCCTGGGATCCAGACAAGCTTCGCCAACACTGAGCTAGGCAATTGCCGATGCTGAAACCAATCAGCCAGGCGCGCCATGCCACGAAATAGAAACAGGATCAGCACTGGGGTCAAAGGGACGGAGTAGCGGGTTGGACTAAATGGCCAAATCAAATAGAGCGCCAGCGAGCTCAGTAAAAACCCCCAATCACCAACATCCTCACGCCGCAGGGAGTTCAGCATTCCCACAAAGGTCAAAGCCACCAGGAACAGCAGTGAACCCGGCAACAGCGGCGTCAGATAAAGCATCTGAAATGTGTCAGCGAGATAATGCGCATTGCCAGAAATCACCTCCAGGAGTCCCCGCCACCCTTCAACGCCCCCGCCACTGAAGTCGTAGCCGATGTAATAATCGAACAATGACCCAGGGCTGCCCTGTCCACCAACACGGGCCACCCAAACAAACCAAGGCACAACCATGAGCGACACGACCCCGCCGAACCACGCGAACGCGCGAACGCCGCGGCTAATATAACTGTGCAGCAGTCCAGCGACGACGAGCGGCACCGCGGCCAAACGCGTCAGACAAGCAACACCTGCAATTATTCCTAACCTCGCTGCGTGGGCTGAAGCTGAACCCGCACCAGCAGACCGATACCCAGCCAGACTTGCGACCGATAAAAGCACGAGCAGGAGCTCACTCAAGAGATAGTCGGTAAAACTAAAGACCAGGGGATTGGTGCAAACGATTACCGCAAAAGCGATCGGTGCCAGAGCGCCAGCCCGCTCGTTACTGCGCCGGTAGTAGACCGCACTGACGAAAAATATTCCTAGCAGCACCAAAATATTTAGCGATTTCAGAAAAACGATGTTGGCCGGAAATGGCGGCGAAATTCGCCAGATCAAGGACAGGACCGCGGAATAAAAGAACGGATACTTTGTCTGGGCGGGGTCGCTAGGTAGGCTGACAATCCGATAGCCGTCGCCTTCGGCGAGCGCCTTGGCGGTTACGGCGTAGACGCCGTCGTCATGAAACAAGCCGAGAATTTTTGGATTGATTGAAGCAAACGCCGCACCGGCGATTAGCAAGCCAACGAGAATTACCGGAAGGCGCAGCCTCATGCGGATCGATGGCAAGGCACCATAACAGCCAGAGTGAACTAAAAGTTATTTGGCGAGAGCCAACTCTTCATCGATAATAGTTGTGAACGCCTCAAGCGGCTGGGCGCCGATCAACTCACGACCGTTAATATAAAAGGCCGGCGTGCCGGTGAGACCGAGACCTGCCGCCTCGTCAAAATCCCGCTGCACCGCGGCTTTGAACTTACCGCTCGCTAAACATTGATCGAAAGAAGCCATGTTCAAGCCGATTTCTTTGGCGGCACTCTTAAGCTCCTCGACGGCTAATTTCGGCGATTGCGCGTAGAGCTTGTCGTGGTATTCCCAATACTTTGCTTGATCCCCAGCGCAGCGCGCCGCCTCCGCCGCTGGACGGGCTTGAGCATGAATTGCATCGAGCGGGAGATCTCTGTGAATGAGCTTTACTTTGCCGGCATAACGCTTCAGTAGTTCCAAAAATGTTGGCTGGACAGTTTTGCAATATGGACATTGAAAATCCTCGAACGTAACTATCGTCACAGGCGCTTTTTCCGCCCCGCGAATGGCCGCACCGTTGACGGACACATCGGCTCGATACAGCGGCGGGGGTTTCAAATAACTGATTACCTTAGCTTTGGTGCGAAGGGTTTTAAAATATTCGCTCTTTCGCGTCTCCCGCCTCTGCTCGTTGAGATAATTGCGAATCTGGTCATGAACCATATTCAGCTCCGCGCGAATACGACCTTTGTTACCTTTGTAGAAGGTTTCAATCTCGTCATCAGTCACTGCCCGAACTTTACTATACACTTCCTTCTCCAAAAGCTTTGAAACTGGAATGGCTTGATTCTTTGCCTCCTGAGTAACGAGGACCGCAGCAATATATTCGTCAAGTTTCCGCTGCTCCAATCGGTAAACTTGCTGCCGCAGGTCTGAAAGCTCCTTCCCCGCCGAGCGATCAATCTCAGGGTGTGTAATGACGGCACCGTCGACCTCAGCGATTCTTGACTGATGTTCTTTGTCACATCCGAAGATAACAAATATAAATGAATTCAAGATGAGGAGGATCGAATGTGATATGACTCTAGTTTTCAATCTCGTTGCAATTAGCATACTAAAACCTTCGGCAGGTCGGCTTTCCGGGTCCGCTTTGTGTAAGCATTATACGTTGAATGCTTTAAGCTAATCGCTGCGTAAACCAGCACGAAACGGAGGAATATATATTTTCAGATCAGCATAGCTGTATTATTCACGCATCATTACATGGAGCAGCCCGGACACGATCCGGACTTCGGTTCCCTCAGCAATCGAGGAGAGAAGCACAGATTACCATCGGCTCTTACGAGGCTTTGTTGGCAAGTAAGCGTGACCGCAATACCATCCTTTTTATCTACGGATGTTGGGCAGATCGTGGCCCAGTCGAGAATAGTATGAGGACTACTTCCTTTGTTACATTGGGTCTCATCGGGAACAACGGGGACGACCCAACACCTACCAGGGTATTTAGTAATAACCAGCGCTGCCAATTCGTCATAGGTACTCCCCTTGCCTTGTTTGAGGGTAATTTCAGTCCCGATATCGAGCAAACCACTACCGCCGGGGAGATCCGAACAGGTTTCACTTGCGTTCAACAGGGCTATAATGTTGGGGTTACTCGCATTGTTTTCCAAATATGTCGTCCAACACGAGTTATCAATGTTTGAGTTCGACTGTAGAGGACTCTCGATACTGTGCTGGACCCAACGCCGCAGGTGCCTTGCATCACAGCGATCGGAAGTCCCGGTAATGCCTTGAGAGCTGCAACTGCGCTTACATTCACGTTATTACTCCCGGAGGCCGCCCCCCCCCAAAGTTTCATCAATGGAGTTAAGAAAGCCGGGACCTTTATAGCAGAGTCTGCGTTCGCGCCGCTGTATGGATTCCACTGTTCCAGCGCTACACGAACACCGTTGGCACCGGTGATGCTCCCTAAAGTGGTAATCGCACCAGTCTTATCGTTCTTATCGTTGTATTGAACATATGTAATATTGGCCTTACTAATGGTATTAGAATTAGCAACGCTACCAGTGTAATTATTCGTTGAATTGAACAAGCTAACACGGGATTCTACGGCCCCCGCGCCCGCCGGCAATCCAGAAACGGCGGAGAGCGCCGCAGCATCGACGGCAGCCTGGCCCTGGCTTCGCGTGTAGGTAAGATACCCGGTATCAAGCCCCATGCCAACCATGACCAAGAGCAGCACGATCATTAACGTCATGAAAACTAGCACTCCACCTTTTTCATTATTGGTATTTGACATAGGATATTCCTCCCCCGGCCACTGAGATCGATATCAAGGCGAAGTCACGGTCGCGGTTGTGCACAGAGTCGCTGTCGTATTGTAGGGCTGGAATTCGTAGCGCATGCGAGTTGTGCGCGCAATCGGAGTGGTATTTGGGACCGTTGCGCCGAAAAGCCGGAAAATTTGGTACAAAAAATACTGATAGTTTCCTTGCGCGGTAACTTCGACGAACTTCATACAGTTGGCAGGCCCGCCGGCATAATATTTCACAGTCACGGTCCGAGATACTAATCGCGCGGGCAATCGATTGATCGCCTCGTTCTTAATCGCCGTACTGGCGGCAGAATTGAAGGGGTCTTTGGTTGTTACGCCAATGCGTGCCGCTTCGCGGACGGCGTTTTGAGTCAGATGGCCCGTGAACATTGCCATACCGTAATCGGCCGGAATATAGAGTGCGACCAAAAAAATAGGAGTGATCAACGCAATCTCGACGAGACTTTGACCGCGATGACTCCAGAGCCTTTCAAAAATGAAAGAACTTAACACTGGTGCTCCCACCTCATGCTGGTCACACGAGTGATTGTTACCGCAGCCGGCGCATTAGCGCCCATCATACGAAGCAGTCGATAGAAAAAGAAATTGTACGGTCCAGATATCGTAACGGTGACCAATCGGTCACAGGTACCGGCGGGATCCAATGCAATATTGATCGTCGCACCGGACATCAGAGCAGATGATAACCGATCAGCGACGGCTCTTAACGGCGTCCCGGCTGTAGCGGATGAACAAGGCATCGTACAGTTTGCGTTTACTAGCGCCCTGTCCGCCGCGGCTATGCGGGCGCCGTCGCGGGCTGCATTCATGGCCAATTGACCGGTATAAAATGCCAAACCGAAATCCGCTGGTATCCAGGCCACTACTAATAATAGGACAAAGATCAGAGTAAATTCGACAACGGACTGGCCCTTATCATCAACTGCGGCGCATGGCGACTTTGCCACACTCGCGCCTTTAGAAATAAGAATCAAAGGTTCTGTGATATTCCCCATGGTCTTCATCCGATCCATGGCTTCGAAGTGAAACCACTCACCCGGTGGACTTCTACCCAACGCGCTATAAGCGCGTTTCTTTCAAATCACCCATCGCTGATTTCTCCGCTAAGGATACTACAAACTAGCCGATGACTTCGGTTTGGACTTTTCTAATCATCCCCCTAGACCTTCCAAAAACCCGATGACAAATGAATAGAACGTTAGCGAGGAAGTTTTATCATAGTCTTGTTACGATACAAGCGCTCCGCACGGGTAGTGAAAGACCACGGACACGTATGCGCCCATTGACTGGAGAGAAAAACTGAAAATTTGAGGGATGAGCGATCGTCTCAACGAGGCGGCAATAAAAAAGTCCATTTACTACCCACGCAGACAGAACATCGGGCGACCTCTCGGCACCCATATGACCTGTCTTGCTAAATTGGACTGATTGCCGCTTTGAACTAATCTAAGTAAGCCCCGTCATCGGTCTCGACTCCGCGTCCTAGTGACCGCTGCTAAATCGACGGCAGGTTCTACTGAGTGATGCTTGCCTGGAGC
>CAWFJP010000009.1:0-159916 GCA_963816145.1 uncultured delta proteobacterium | reverse complement strand
AAATAGGATTTTGGAATTAACGCAATTTATTTAGACTTGAGCAGTCAACAAAGAGGATGTGATTTCAACTACATCTGAAGGTCAGTGCGAAGTGGTAAGATTATGGGTAAAGTTACAGTTGCCGCAATGGCAGCATTATGCTTCCAAGTTTTCTCGGCAACATTATGTTTTCCAGAATCGAGTTCAAATATTCTCGGCGGGCGCAACAGGCTGAAATCACAAACTATTGTTTTGATTTAACTTTGCACTCCACAGCGCCGCGGACCATAGGGTCGAGACCCCACCGGCTGTGTGATCATCGACCACCGGACGTTTCCGGCCGGAGAAAGCGCAGGGCTGGAGAAGGCAAACCCTTTGCGGGATAGCTTACTGAGTACCGCTCGGCTTGGAGAGAGGCCACAGGTATGGTTATGACGAGTGACGGCGATATGATCTGGACCGCTTCTCCATCAATCATCGAGAAGGTCGTACGCAAGGCCTCATGACATCGGACAATCTCGTTAAAACTTCGCTCAAGCGCGGGAATATCCAATCTTCCTTCGAGCCCAAACACACTCGGTTTGTTGAACACAGAACGGTTCGGCTCCAATTGATCCAAAAACCATAACCGCTGCTAAGCAAAGGAGAGCGAAAAGGCGAAGACGTCTTCCGGCAAATTTTCCAATGATTCTTTTTCACAATCGCTAGTCATAGTCCGTCAAGCCTTTGATTTCGTTCTTCGAACTCGGTATTGCTCCCGCCCAAAACGGGTAATTTGTCCTTCCTGCAGGATATCTTGTTTTACTCCAAGCTCTTGCGCCCGTTGCGCGATACCGAGAGCTTCCAATTTTTCTGGCGAGAAATTTAACTCGTCTATAATTTCACGCTTGTTTAATTCGCCGAGGCTAGATGCGCTCGCTCCAGTCCGTGCGCCATTATCCGTCAATCCTAGATCAGATAAAGGAAACGTAGGGTTAATCTTGCGACGGAGTAATATTTCTCTCCCGGTAGCGTGTCTGTCCTCTTGACTCCGAACGTACTCGACCTGCGCTTTCACGTGGCTCGCGCAAGTACGGCAAATCCATTTGTTCGACGGAGCGCAGGTCAAAAGAATTTGCGCTTTCCGTGGGTAGCCACAGACACAGCAGATTTCTTCAGGTAGGGTCTCCGTTGAAGAACCGTCCTTTGCCTCCGGATCATTTATGCGTTCAGGGAATAATTTTGGTCTCATGTCGGGTGTTCTCAATATCGATGCCGGGCCATAATCCCGTTTTGATTTGTTCTTCTTTAGTTGCGCTCGCGCTGATGGCTGGGGTGAACGCAAAGAATATGCCGGGGCGGGGTATTAATTAAATCCTGCAAATGCGACGGAAGTCATGTACCTCAGGCAGAGCCCGAGGCATGATTTATGAACCGCTCAAAGCGGTTAGTCCGGCTACGCCAACGTCCTTTTTTACTCGAACATCTTCAGTTGATCGAACGGTTTATCCTCTTTCTCCTGCTCGCTATTGTACACATCACTTCCTCGGATTCGGCTTGTCATATCTGGGATGGATAGGATAGAGCGACGGCTAAACGATAACGAGCTACCGGCGCTGGCTCAAATCAACCACGAACTCTCCGAGCTCTGCCACTGGCTCAACGAACGGCGCGACATAGCCACGGCGGCAGCCAAGTTAATACCAGTCGAGGATAGTTTGACTCACCTGGTCATTGAAATCAGGGAGAAACAGCCGCGGATTAGGCCATAGCGGTGGAGTCGGATATAGACCGCTGCCAGGAGTCGAGCGGTTTTGTTAGATTTAACATGGGCATCACCGACCGTCTCCGAGTTTTCTTTGTCAGCCGATGTTTTTAGTCATTCACCACCGATTGTTTGCTGCGTCGTCTGTACATACGGACCGAGGCGTCGTGAAGAGAACTCATCGTGAGGTTCTCAATCTGTAGATCGCCAGCTCTAGTTTCATACTCGATCGTCATTATCGGATTATTGGGGGATGAAGAGTAGCTATTGTCGATCCGTCGCAAGCGTCCCTTTTGATTATCAACGTATTCTCCAATCGCCCGAAGCATTTCAGGGAGACTGTCGAATCTCAGATTCAAGTTGGATTGTCCGCGCCGCCCTTGACCTTCGCGTTCAAGAGCTTCTATTTTTTCTGGCGAGAATATTAACTCGATCAGAGCCGTGTAAGGTGGGTTTGGAGCTCCGGCGAACAGGCGAAAATCACGGAAATAGCATTTTAGTTCAAATGCTTCGATTTCGAGATGCTGCAGAGTTTGACCGATGCACCGAAGAGCGCGGGCAGAATTGTGACGCAGGCTTAATGTTTCCACGTTCGCTTCCCGGTTTGGTTCTCTCGCAATTAGGTTCCGGAAAGGTCAATAATCGCAGCATATTTCGTGCCCTTTTTTTATTTCGGAGATTGCAGCAAATTTTCACAAGAATATTTTTTGCCGATGTCCCAATTGCTGGAATCTGTCCCATTTCACCTACATGATTTTGTTCCCTTGGAGGTGTTATCCGTAGGTATTCCCCTTCAACGCGCTCTGAGACTTTTTATCGCCGGTTTACGAAAAAATCGAAGATAGTAATTTCGTTTCGACGACGGTCTCTCTGAAATTTCCCAATTCCTCGGTTCTAGGGTCTGAGCCGACTGCCCGCCGCACTCCATACGGTTGCCGTGGGTCGAAGCGCGCCCAGGTAGCGTTAAACTCTGGAAGCGGCGGTGGCAGGCCGGGGTCCACTTTTCCAAAGGCGTTGTGTGAAATTGCCAGTGGTAATGCGAGCGGCTTAAATCCGTATGCTAAGGCGTGGCCCGTAACGCGGCAACGTGAACCGAATAGTGATGGCGATTGAGGAGCGGTGACATTCGATTGAAGCGCCGTGCAGTTCATTCCTGCGGGGGGATGTCCGTTGCAGGTAACTGGGAATATGCTGACCAGGAATATTGAAACGACGGCGAACGAAAATCGATTGACAACTCGTCGATAAAAAAATAGATGTCGCGCAGTTGGATTGTTCGGATCAATTATATACTGGTCAGTATACTCACTGGTTCGGCGGCCATCGAGTGACGGGAAGTGCCTCGAGGAAGCCTCTGGACCTCGCGGGAAAGCGTGACACCCAATGAGTCGGTGGATATTCGAACCCGGACACACGGCTGCTGAGTTCTGCGTCAGGCACATGATGGTGACCTACGTCCGGGATCATTTCAAGAACGTCCACGGTTCTCTCGAGTTCGATCCGAGTTCCCCTTCCGTGTCACGTGTCGAGGCTGTCATCGACACGCGCGGCCTTTGGAGCGGTGAACCTGATCGCGATGCACATCTGAAGAGTCCTGATTTCCTCGACGTCGGGCGCTTTCCCGAGATCACCTTTCACGGAAGTCAGGTCCGTTTCCGACGGCCGACCGAGGCTGTCGTCATCGGGGACCTCACCATTCGCGGAATTACGCGGCCCATCGAACTCCAGGTCCACTACCTGGGGCAGTGGAAGACGCCGTGGTGGGAGGACGGAATGGACAAGGGACCCAAGACTCGCGCAGGGTTTCTTGCAACCACGCAATTCAACCGTCACGACTTTGGCGTTAGCTGGAACAATGCCCTTGATCAAGGTGGTTTTGTCGTGGGTGACGACGTCCCTGTCACCATAGATGCCGAGACCATCCTTGAGCCTTAGCTGGCGAGACAATTGGTCGCTCCGGATGATACGAGCCACCGAACTACGCGTTGAAGCTGACGCGCCTCGCATGGCGAACCGGAGCTTCGCTCGCAGCTTAACGCGGCGTTACGGCTGAAATTGAATTGTAGCGCCTTAGTTCAGTCCTGGGACGAATTGCATCCCGACATCGAAGGTAAAATTGCGGATAAATTCTAGCGTGGTGTTTTTTTCGTCTAAGCTCCCGTTCTACGCCCTTTTGAAGCTCAGGCGGGGACGAATTGTGCAGCGCTGCAAAGACTCGACTTCGCTTCTCGCACCTGCGCAAAAATGCCGAGTTTATAGCCCCCAAAAACTAACGAAATCGCTATTGTTGTACGAGGATACATCTGGCATCCGTGTTGCTTATTGAATCATTGAGTAATTCGTAAATAGCCCCTGTCTCAACGGTGGGACAGCAGGACTGGTTTATCGATATCCAATCTTTGTAATCAATTTAAGTAAAAAGATGATATGCGACGCCCAGGTAGCACTCGACAGAAAATCTTAGGTTTGATCCTCGCGATCGGCATTACCGTGATCCTACCCTACGTCGTTGTTGGTGCGGGTCGCACTTCCAGTAGCTCGGGGAGGTTGAGAGCTCCCATGACGCGCCCGCACCACTCGTTTGTTCCACAGCGGTTCCATCGCTTCGGAGTCTCGGGTGTGGGTGAAGTCGGCGAAGGGCAAGTCATTATTTATCAGCAGGTTCAGTCTGCACCGTACGTTGAATCTAGAGAACCTGCCACAAACAGAATTTTCGTTCCGCCACACTGGGTGGACGGCGGGTCTGAAGTGCAGGTCTCAGTGCCGGGATACTGGATCGAGCCGAATCGAGCACCAACGCGGTGACCGGGATTCTGGAACTGCCTGTCGAACAGCAGACGAAGTTCGAATTTATCGTCAATCTGAAAGCGGCAAAGCAAATCGGCCTGACTATCCCGCCGAACGTGCTGGTGCGGGCAAATCGAGTAATCAAGTAGTCACGCGGCGATGCTAGGATGGAACTGATTGTCCATCTACTCCATCTCACCGAGGAGATAGGTAATCAACCATCGTAATCCGGGGAAGCTCCAGCCCGAACCATTTTTTCCAATTCCTTCATTCCGACAGTGGACTCAGAATGCTCGAAGCGGGTTAGTTCGCTTGTGGAACTACCACAACCAGGCGCCAAAACGGTGCTGCAAACATACCAGTCCGCTCTAAACGGATGAACTTAACACCGCAATTCACTCGATGAAGTATCGTTTTTACGGCTGCATCGTCGTTGTGAGCAGAAATTTTCTGTTTATTTTCGACCCCAGTAGTACCAATGTGTAAACTTCCCTTCGAGCCTCAATCGACAGTTGCTCCCGGTAACTGAAAACATCGACAACACACATCATAATTTACTGTGGCATTTTTCTTGCGGTCAATATCGCCGGTAACTCCGGTGGGACAGTGACTTGAAATTTTTTGAGCGTAGCCGCTCACGACGACTTGCCGGTGACATACTGCTGTGGACTTCGGTACGGCACTAGTAATTCACCGTCGAGAGTTTCTAGGGTTGTCACTGATCATCGGAGTTGCCAATAGGACCCGGGGGCAAAACCCACTCGTTTCACTTGTCGAGTTTCTTTCCATCTTCGCTATTGAACTGAATTCTCCATTCCATCGCCGTGATTGGAGTCAGTAGTAGCGATCTTAAAACTCTGCCAGCGGATGGGAAATAGCTGGTATTTGCGCTGGACACGGCGAATCCGTTTGTCGTTGACACAGATCCCCTCACGGCGCAGCTGCTTGCCCAAACGCCGATAGCCGTAGCCGGCAAACTCTCCCTGGAGCCGCTCGATATGTTCGCGCAGTAAGGCGTCGCTGCAGGACAGCTCCGAGGGGTCGGTGATCGGCTTATAGTAATAACTGCTGGGTGCCAGCTTCATGACTTCGAGCCCTTGGGTAATCGAGCTAAACTCTCGGCGGTGATCACGGAGGTACCGACGCTTTTGCGCCGGCGTAGCCAATCCCCGAGTTATCTTAACTGCGTGTTCTCCAAGTACAGCTCGGCTAGCTTCTCCTTGAGTTCACGATTCTCCCGCTCCAGGTTATTTTCTCGTGCCGAGGGCGATCCCTCCAGAGCCCCTTGCCGGGCTTGATCGCGCCACCGATCGTTCACGCTGCCAGAGATCCGATACTTGCGGATGTATTAATTGCAATTGCTTCCAAGTCAATGTGTCAGTTCAAAATCAGCCGAATTGATATAATTTACACCAATAGTGCTCCATTTTGGTCGAATTTACACGCTAATTATACTGAAATACGAGCACTTAGGGGCAAATGAAACGACGTGCAAGGCGTGGCACAACTCCTGCTCTGCGAGCAATCCTGGGAGATAATGTCCAAATCTCGGTGTGAGGATGTATTCAAAAATCACTTAAGGTGGATCGATCTGGATGCTTCCGGAACGTGCTTCATTTTTGCAGGGGACTACTGCCTTTAATTAATCGTCGCTATGCTGCTCATAGAAATTTACGAGCCAACTATCACCTATGGTCTTATGACCATTTCATAAGGAGATTCCCCTTTCCAATAACAGATAGGTGGCCAATGGGCGCAACAAACCAACTGGCTTAATGATGATGAATGTTTTGACAAAATTGCTAACGCCTTTTCGTGGCGGCGGTATACGACGTCGCCTGCTACTTTGGGGGCTTAGCCTTTTTGGCATTGCACTGTCGATTGTCGTCTTTGTCGGCTATTACTATATGGTCTTGCAGATTCGCCAAGACGCTGCCGCATTGCAGTCAGAGCTTGCCAAAGTTACGAGCGACCAGATTCACAACTTTGTGCGGCGCAAGATCGAGCGGTTTTCGGATAATGCATCCGCCTTAAACCTGTATCAGCTAGGAGACAAGGAGCAACAGTTACTTCTTGGTCTCGTCGTTAAAAACGACAGCAGCTTCACCCATGCCTCCATCATCAATTCAGAAGGCATGGAAGTCATAAAGGTTTCTGACAGAGAAGTTTACTTCCCCTCCGATTTAACCGATCAGAGCAAATCGCTCAAATTCGTTAAAGCACTCAAGGGTGAGAAATATGTCAGCCCCGTGTACACGTCGACCCAGGGCCAGCCGTACATAACACTGGCGATTCCCCTCTGGGGGGTTGCACAGAGTGTCGCCGGCGTCGTTTCAGCAGAAGCCGATCTATCGTTTCTCTGGGAAGCCCTGGGCAAAATTCAGTTCGGTACTGCCGGTTATGCCTACTTGGTAGACGGTCAAGGGAATCTCATCGCTCATAAGGATCCCGGACTCGTGCTGAAACAGATAAACCTCCGAAGTGTTGCTGGTGTCAAAAACTTTCTGCGTAACCCGACCCTTGCCGATAAAACCCCCGCTCATGAAGGAAACGGACTGACGGGCAATCCTGTGCTAGCCACGTACGCCCCGGTACCTGAGTTGGGCTGGGCGGTCATTCTGGAGGAGCCCGTCGACGCCGCATTGGCTAACGTCGAAATACTCAAGCGCTCCGCGCTACTTTTCCTCGTAATAAGTCTATTCATCGGAGCCGCTATCATAGCTTGGGTCAGCCAAAAGATAACCGGACCTATACAGGCGCTCCGCCACGACGTAGCGACCATTGGAGCAGGGAATCTCGAACATCGGACGGGTGTCATCACCGGCGATGAAATCGAAGAGTTGGCGACCGAATTTAACAAAATGACCATCGCCCTGCAAAACTCATACGCCACATTGGAACAAAAAGTAGAGCAGAGAACCAAGGAAATAACCGCGCTCTATAGCGTGACGACCGCGGTGAATGAATCATTGGCGCTTAAGGACATCTTGAATGCGATCATCTCGAAGACCATGGAGATCTTCCACTTTGAAAGTATCCGGGTGCTCCTCTTCAATGACGAACGGGACGCACTAGAGCTGCGAGCATCCTTTGCGACAAATCCTGGCCGCGAGACGGCGGTTCAAACGCTCAAGCGCGGACAAGGTGTGGTTGGACATGTCGCCGAGACCGGCGAACCGATGATATTTGAGGATGTTCGGTCCGATCCGCGATACGCTGAGTTAAGCACGACTAGAGCTACCGTCAGCGCCAACTTAGGATTCTTCGCGGTCATTCCGATCAAAACTCAAGCCCACATCTATGGCGCCATACTCTTCAGCGCACAATCGCCCCGGAAACTCGCCGACGATGAAACACGCTTGCTGACGGCGATGTCCGAGCATCTTGCCGTGGCCGTCGAAAAAGCGAATCTATTCCGCGAATCGGAAAAGAGAGCACAGCAATTATCCGTGCTAAACACAATCGGCGAGGCGGTAAACCAGACCCTGCATTTGGACATGGTGCTCAATACCGCCATCAATAGATTGACCGAAGCTTTGAAATTCGACGCGTCCTGGATTTGCATGCTGGACACCGCAGCTGAGACACTCGATCTCAAGGCCCATAAGGGGATCGATGCAGAAACCGTCAGAGCCCTGGATCGTGAGGAGCTTTCGAGCGGTGTGAGCGGCATGATTTTTAGGTCCGGTGAACGCTTGGTGTTCGAGGACTCCCACAATGAAATCACAGACGAGGAACTAAACCCTCAAAGGGCCATTGCTAACTTGAGTTTTGCCAGCACGGCGGGATTCCCGATAAAGGCAAAAGACAAAGTCATCGGCGTATTGCACTTAGCGAGTAAAGCGAAACATCACTTTGCCCTCGATGAATTGAAGCTCATCGAGTCCATTGCCCAAGAAATCGGCGTCGCGGCGGACAATGCCAGACTATTTGAACAAGTGCATTCAAAGACGGAGGAGCTCAGCAGAATTAACAATGAGTTAGACCAAGCCAACCGAGCCAAATCAGAATTCATCTCGGCCATGTCTCATGAATTGCGCACGCCGCTCAATGTGATTATGGGGAACGCGGAATTAACCGGCGATGGTTTCTGGGGAGCTATTAATGACGAACAGAAAAAATCAATGGAAAAGATCCGCCATCATTCGCGATTTCTCCTAAAGCTAGTCAATGACGTATTGGCGCTCTCTCGGTTAGACGCGAAAAAAATGTCTTTGGAGCTGAGCACGGTCGACATCGACGAGGTCGTCGCGCACGTGCAAAGCCACGTCGAACAGCTCAATCGCTCGAAACGTTTGGAAGTGAACTGGGATGTCGATCACGACCTCCCCGAGATCACCACGGACGAGACCAAGCTAGAGGAAATTTTGCAAAACCTCATCGGCAACGCTTTTAAATTTACTCCGCGGGGCGAGATAAAACTACGGGTCAAAAACCTCCCAGAGAAACGATGCGTCGAGTTTTGCGTTGCGGATAGTGGCATCGGCATCGAGCCCCGGGATATGGAAAGGATATTCAACGCTTTCGAGCAAATCAGGGAGGCCCATACTGGAGAATTCAACGGCGTGGGCCTGGGCTTAAGCATCGTCAAGAATTATCTTGATTTGATGAACGGTGACATTCGAGTCGATAGTCGGCCCGGCGAAGGCTCGACGTTCACTTTTAGAGTTCCCCATTCCATCCCAATCCCCTCCTGAGTCTCGAAACAGCGGAAGTGAACAACTACCGCCATTAAAGCCGCGTCATCGGATAAACAACCACTGGACCGTTTCCCAGATACAATGCGCGCTAGAGTTTGCCCTCCTGCGAGTATTTGTCGGCGGCCGCACCCCATATCCTGATTTCGTTTCTGTTCGAATATCTGCACAGTTCTATGAACGAGTGGCGGCATTTTTTAGTGCCAGCTGCGCTGCGTAAAGATTCGTTTGTAACATTCCAAAACAACCGCGAGCGACGAATCGC
This sequence comes from uncultured delta proteobacterium, assembly GCA_963816145.1. Classification (GTDB taxonomy): domain Bacteria; phylum Desulfobacterota; class Binatia; order UBA9968; family UBA9968; genus DP-20. The sequence goes on along the minus strand of CAWFJP010000009.1, from coordinate 150,444 downwards.
CCGCCGGTCGCGAATCGATCCTGACTTGGCCATTCAGGCATGCTCTTGCTGCAACTGCTGCAACTGTTTAGCGCAGCAGTCGACGCTAAGTTAAGCGACTGCTCCACCTACTTTTAAGTTGGAATCCGCTATGAATTTTCCTTACCCATGACAGGCCAGGAATAGTGCGAGGGCAACCGTTCGCAACGATTGAATCTGCCGGTTGACTCGAATGTCGATTCGACGTTCGAGAGAAATGCAAATTTTGAAATTAATTGTTCCTTAATAAAACTGTAACTGCTCCTACGTACGGTTACAAAGAAGTACACACACCTATTTGGACGCAAGCAAAAGGAGGGAATGATGAAAACGACAACCTGGTTAGCGAGCTTGCTAGCTGCTTTCATTTTAACAGCTGGCACGGTTCAAGCGCAGAGTGTCAATGACAAGATCAGCGCGATCGAGCAAGAACTGCAGCAGCTAAAAGAACAACAGATCGAGCTGAAGAAGGAGGCGACAGCGGCGGCGGCAGCGATGCCCTCGTTATCGTATCGCCCAGGCAACGGTGTGAGTATCGAAGCGGCGGACAAGGAGTGGGGACTGCGCTTCACCAATGAAGTCCACTTGCGCTATGACTTTGAAGCCGGCCTCGACCAGGCCGGCCGCACTAACGGCCAACTCTTCGCCCGGAAATTCCGTCCCAGCGTTTTTTACTGCATCAACAACTGCTTGTGGGAAATCGAAGCAACGCTCGACCTCGACGGCTGGGGCACGGGTAACGGCAAGAACAACCAGGGCACCGGTGTCGGTTCGATGTTGCAGCGCGGCGCGGTCAACTTCCATGGTGAATACATCAGCCCATGGCTGCCGACCGTGCAGTTCGGCATGGAAGTGCAAAATGCCTCAGGCGGCAGCTTGGCCCGTCAGGGCTCGGGCGCCACTGGCGCGCAAGCCGAGGTCGACCTGCTCACTCGCAACAGCGGTTTCGACGACGGCCGCGCGGGCACCGGAATGGTGCTCAACTGGGACGACAAAGACTTGAGCGGCATCGGCATCCCCGGCAAATTGCGCAGGTTTCAATTCGGCATGTCGAACATAGGCGAAGGCGACGACGGCACGCAGAGCCTGACGGACCGTCAGGACTTCAACCTATACGCAGCGATTCAGCCGTTCTCGCAAGTCAAGAACAAATGGATAAACGGCTTGACCTTCGAGTTCGGTTCTTGGTTCTGTAACGTCGATACCCGCGATAGCGCCGGCAACGGTTGCGGCCGTTACCGGATTCGAGATCAAGGCGACGGTGGCAAGCAAAGTCTGTTCGACACCGGCAATAACAGCGTCGGCAAGGGGCTGACTACGGCGATGGGACCCGGCTTGGTGTGGGAGGTAGGGCCCTACACCTTGCGCGCAATGGGGACCTTTGAACAGAGCCATGATGATGGCGCCGGGCGCGGCAAGAAGCGGGCGAATGGCATTTTGATCGCTCATGACTTGTTTCTATGGAGTCCCAAGGGTTTCTTGACCGGATCGGCGAACCAGACTGGCTCGGTTCTAGTTGGCACGCACTTTGAGCGGGCGAATATGTCCCTGGACTGTGCCACTGGCGGCTGTACCGGCGGTCAACTGGCGCAGTTTCACCGCGAACGCGTTCTCTTGCGAGAATGGGACTTATGGTATTTTATCGCCCCGCGCATGAGCATGGGTGTGAACTTTCTCTGGTACGACGCGTCGAATTTGGACAACAGACTCGGCCAAGCCGGGTATAATCTGGGTTTCTGCCAAAAGACCGGATCATCAACGACAAATTGCCGTTCGGGTGTTGGCGGCGAATGGGTCGACGTTATGCTTAACTGGCGTTACACGTTCTAGAAGCACTCACGGGCCCCAATAGCAGAAAAAGCCCGGATCAAGTTGATCCGGGCTTTTTCTGCTGGCCCTAAAGCTGAATAAAGCTTTCAGTTCACGCCCCCAAACCAAAAGCCTTGGTTGGATTGTCCCACAAGATCTTAGTGCGCGATGCACGCGAGATTTTCTCGTTGCTGCTGATCGCGCCGACGGTCTTGTCTGGGAACTTGTCAATGGCGTCGCTGTGCGGGTAGTCAGTGGCGATCATTAGATAATCGTCACCGACGTGCTCGACGAATACCGGGGCAAGCTCTTCGCCGGCTTCGGAGCTGACCCAGCAGTTACGCTTAAAGTAATAGCTGGGCTTTTCCTTGGTGATCTTCGCCGAACCGTGGGATTCATGTTCCCAGTGCTCGTCCATGCGCTCGAGCCAGAACGGCACCCAACCGCAGCCCGATTCCAAGTGGGCGACTTTGAGCTTGGGGAATTTTTCCAACACGCCGTCGGCACAGAAGTTCAAGCACGCCAGCATCTGCTCGAGCGGATGACAGGCCACGTGACGGCCGAATTCGCTGTAGCGGTCGTTACCCGCTTGCGGGAGAATCGTCCGCGCGCCTTCATGCACGCAGATGGTCACGCCCAATTCGGAGCAAACATCGTAGATGGGAAAATAATCGGGGCTGGAAAAGGTCCGGCCGCACATCTTATTGGGGCGCCAAAAGATTCCGACCAGGCCCAATTTTTCACGCGCGTATTTGACTTCGGCGGCGGCGAGCTTGGGATCTTGCAGCGGGATCAACATGACGCCATGCAGACGCTTGCGATCATGATCGCAGTAATCGGCGAGCCAAGTGTTATAGGCCCGGCAAATCGCCGCGCTCAGTTCCGGATCGATATCGTCGCGCCACATGATGTAGAGGCCGATGGTCGGGAACAACACCGAGACGTCGATGCCTTCGCGCTGCATGTCGCGGATGTTGGAAGCGGGATCGAATTTATTGGCGTAGGCATCGGCGAAACATTCGCGCCAGCGCTTGGACGAAGAAAAAATATAGCCGTAATCTTCCATCACCCGTCCAGGCCGGATCGCCGAATCGGACACCGGCTTGCCGTCGACTTCACGCACCGTCTGGTTCGGTCCCGCCAGTCGCACGCGGCTTCTAAATTTTTCCGGCAAATATCTTTGATACAAATCGGTCGGCTCAAGAATATGCCGGTCGGCGTCGATGACTTTAAATCCGTCTTTCATGGTGATTCTCCTTCTTGGTTCTAGGAAGTTTTTGAGAGTTGGCGCGGAACAACAACTCTCACTTACATAGATCAAACCGCGCTGATCGGCAAGCACCGTCAATCGACGTCAAACGCTGCGCCGTCATATCGTTTAAGGCAACATGCCACGCCGCTGTCAAATCAGTCGACCGCGGAATTGTTTGCTGCAACTTTTAACTAATTTTCCCAACCACCGCCCAGCGCCTTATAAAGCGCGACCAGATTCGATGCCATATTGGCTTCGCTCTGGGCAAGATCGTTTTCCGAGCTGTAAAGCGCCCGCTCGGCATCGAGGACGTTGAGGAAAGCGATTAGCCCTTGGGTGTATAAGTCGTTGGACATTTGCAAGGCGCGGCGATTGGTGTCCACCGCGGCGAGCAAGGAGCGGTAGCGGGTTTGCTCCTTGCTGTAATTCACCAATGCGCTTTCGACATCGCCGAGCGCGCTGAGCACCGACTTCTCGTAAAGCTTGAGCGCCTGCTCTTGCTGGGCGTTACGAATCTCGATATTGGCGCGAATCTTACCAGCGTCGAAAATCGGCCACGTGACTGTCGGTCCGATGGACCAAAAGCGGCTCTGTGCGGTAAACCAATCGCTGGCACTAATACTTTGTAAGCCAAATGTGCCGAGGAGGAAAAATTTCGGATAGAGATCGGCGGTAGCCGCACCGATCTGTGCCGTGGCCGCAGCCAATTGGCGCTCGGCGCGGCGAATGTCGGGACGCCGGCGCAGCAATTCAGCGGGCAAGCCAACATGGGCTTGCGGCGGCAAAGCGGGAATCGGCGCGTGCCCCGAAAGCTCGTTCCAGGTCGTGCCCGGCTGGGCGCCGAGCAACAGATCGAGCCGATACGCGGTTTGCTTTATGCCGCTTTCCAATATGGGAATCTGCGCTTCTGTAGTTTGCGCCTGTCCCTCGGCTTGAGCGATTTCCAAATCGCTGGCCAAACCAGCGTCAAAGCGGATTCGCGTCAAGCGTAAAATTTCCTGTTGCGCCTGCAGATTGGCTTGAGTCACGGCCAGCTGGCGCTGGCGTCCGCGCAGCTCGATATAATTATTAGCTACGTCACCAAGCAGTGTAACCAAAACGTCGCGGCGATCTTCGATAGAGGCCTCGACGTTGGCGCGCGCGGCTTCGATGCTGCGTCGTGTTCCGCCAAACACATCGATTTCCCAACCGGAATCGAAGCCGGTCCTGTAGAGATTCTGTTCCAGATTGCTGGTCGAACGGGGTGCCACTACCGCGCCCTGGCCGCGCGATCCCACGGCATTTTCGCTGGAGCGATTCCGTGAGTAAGAGCCCGACACGTCGACTGTCGGCCACAGGCCGGCTTCCGCCAGCACTTGAGACGCACGCGACTCACGGACACGCGATTCAGCGATGAAGATATCCAAGTTGGATTTCACCGCGCGTTCCACCAGCGAATTAAGTTCAGCATCGTTAAATTCCGTCCACCAATTAACCAGCGTCGCCGGCTGAGTATCGAATTCCGAACGGTGGGCTTCGAGCCATGCCGGCGCCAAGACATCGTCCTGCCTCTGGTAATCCGGTCCGACGGAGCAACCAGCGACTAGAAGCACACCAACCAGGGATCGGAAAGATTTTCCACGACTACTATAGGCAAAACTTCTCATTTTCATTCCCTTTATTCTAACAACTACCGCAGACTTCACCAGCTCAGGCGAGCCGATGGCGAAACATCCAAGATGACGCGCTCAAACTCACGGTCGCGATGACCACCAGGGGCCATAGCTCCGGTATCAACAGGCCGAGCCCGACCCCTTCGAGATAAACTCGATGGGCGATGTCGATGGCGTAACGCAGAGGATTGATCAACGTGACATACTGAAGCCACATCGGCATGCTGCTCACCGGCGTGGTGAGGCCTGACAATAGGGAGAATGGCATGATCAGCAAAAAAGTGAAAAGCAGGGCCTGCTGCATCGTTGCTGAAACCGACGACAACAAGAGTCCCATACCGACGGCGGCGAGTAAAAACAAACTCAAGCCGACGTACAAAGTGACAAACGATCCGGCAAATGGAATGCGGAACCAGAGCTGCGCCACCAGCAGCACCAAGGTCGCTTGCACGATGCCGACGAGCATCGGCGGCAAGGCTTTGCCGACCATGATCTCCACCGGTCGAAAGGGTGTCACCAGCAATTGATCAAAGGTTCCCTGCTCACGTTCCCGCGCCACTGACAAACCGGTCAGCATCAAGCACTGAATAAGCGTCAATGTGCCAATCAAAGCCGGGATCATGTGCCAGCGGGTTTCCAGGTTTGGATTGTACCAAGCCCGGGTCGTAATACTGATCGGTGAAGCCGGTTCACCGTGATCCGCACGCCAACTATGATTGAATGATTCGACGATGCTGCCGACGTAACCCGTCGCGGTACCCGCCGTGTTGGAGTTTCTACCGTCGGCGATCACTTGCAGATCCGCCTGTTTGCCGGTGAGCAGCTTGCGCTCGAAGTCGGCATTGATCTGCAAGACGAGCAACGCCTGCCGCTCGTTGATCGTCTTCGCCACATCGGCGGCGCGACTGAGATTAGCGACGCGGCGAAATACTCCCGAGCCATCGAAACGCGCCAGCAACTGCTGTGACGCCGCGCTGCGATCTTGATCCAGGACCGCATAGGGCACGTCATTCAAATCATAAGTCGCGACATAGCCGTAGATCAGACATTGCAGAATCGGCGGAATCAGCAAGTTGTAACGGCTGCGCGGGTCCTTGAGGATCGCCAACAATTCTTTCTGAGTCAGCGCCAGCATTCGGAACAATGCATCCAACATAAATTTATTACTCCAAACTTTTCCGTGTCGTTCTTTTGGTCAACAGCAATAACAGCGCCGCCATGAACGCCAGCACGACAGTGTTGGGCAAAATGACGGGCCAGATGTCGCCGGCCAAAAATAGCGTCTGTAATAACGTGACGTAGTAGCGCGCCGGCAACAGATAGGTGATCACTCGCACCAATACGGGCATGCTGCTGATATCGAAAAGAAAACCGGACAACATCACCGCCGGTAAGAAAGTCACGAAGATGGTAATTTGACTGGCGGCGAATTGACTTTTGACCGCGGACGAAATGAGCAAACCGATACCGAGAGCCACCAGCAAGTAGAGCATCGAGGCGCCGGTCAGCACGATCAGCGAACCGCGGAACGGCACATGAAAGAGAAACTTGGCGGCGAGTAAACACAACACAAAACCGATAAGTCCCAGGACAAAATAGGGCACGGTTTTGCCGAGCAAGATTTCGTCCGTGCGCACCGGTGTAACGAATAACGCTTCAAGGGTGCCGCGCTCCCATTCCCGCGCCATCACCAGAGCGGTCAGCAGCGCGCCGATCAGCGTCATGACCAACACGATCAAACCAGGGACCAGGAAATAGCGGCTCTCGTTGGCCTCGTTGAACCACATGCGGCCCTGCACATTCACCGGCCCCCCGGCGACTTTGAATCCCTGGGCAGCGCGACGCGCGGCCCATTGGCCGATCGCGCCTTGAGCATAGCCCTGGACAATGCGCGCATGGTTGGCATCGACACCGTGCACCAACACCTGCACGTCAGCACTACCAAGACTAAGCGTGCGGGCAAAATCGGGGCGGATTCGAATAATGCCATCGACTTTGCGCCCAAGCATCAATTGCTCAGCCCGTGCCATAGATGTCATCAACTGAACGTCGAAATAATGCGACAGCTGAAAACTCGCTGCCAACTCGGTTGCAGCTGGTGAGGTGTCTTCCAGAACCACCGCCACCGGCACGTCGGTAACGTCCAGCGATAGGCCGTAGCCGAACAGCAGGATCAGCACCACAGGCAAAACAATGCCGATCGCGATGCTGCTCGGATCGCGAACGATCTGGCGCGCCTCCTTGCCAATAAGACACAGCGTACGGCGCCAGCGGGCGGGAAACGAGTTGTGCCCGATCGTGGTGGCAACCGTCATGCCGCCCCCAGCGCCGAACTATGCCGTGACTCCTCGACGACGGCGATGAACGCATCTTCCATGGTCGGCAAATGCCTCTGGTCGGTAAAGGCGCGGCTACGGATCTCGGCGGGTGTTCCTTGCGCCAATATCCGGCCGGCGTCCATGATTGCTATCCGATCGCAATACTCCGCTTCCTCCATAAAGTGAGTGGTCACCACGACAGTGACACCGTGCTCGGCCAACGCAGTGATGCGGCGCCAGAATTCCCGGCGTGCCAGGGGATCTGCGCCGCTGGTCGGCTCATCGAGAAACAGCAGCTCCGGCTCGTGCAAGAGCGCGGCGCCCATCGCTAAGCGTTGCTTGAAACCGCCGGGTAAATTACCGCTCGGCAAATCGGCGAACTCGGCAAGACTGAATTGACGCATCGCCCAATCGATGCGCGACTGTTTCTTGGCGCCGCGCAGACTGTAGGCGCTGGCGAAAAACTCCAAATTTTCAGCCACTGAGAGCTGGCCGTAGAGCGAAAATTTCTGCGCCACGTAACCGATCCGCTGGCGCGCCGACGCGCGCGCTCGACGCAGATCCATCCCGGCGACCCGGAGCGTGCCGCTGCTCGCCGGCAAGAGTCCGCAAAGCATGCGAAACGTCGTGGTCTTCCCTGCCCCATTTGGCCCAAGCAGCCCGAAGATCTCACCGCGCTGGACTTCGAAGTTAATATGATCAACGGCAGTAAAACTGCCAAATTGCCGCGCCAAATCGCGAACCTCGACCGCCGCTCCCTGATAATTTGTCAGTGACAATGATTGCAGCGCTTGGGTATCAACCGCTTCGCGCAGCGCGCTGGTTTGGTGCAACAACATCATGAAGCCATCCTCGAAGCGCGGCTCCACTGCAGAAACTATTGCGCCCGCAAGCGTGTCATCTTGGGTCGTGAATCTACCGAACATTTCACCCGACGTGGTCGTTCTTTCCGCCGCGACAAATCGCACCTGACCGCCGATCGGCACTGCGTCGATGATGCCGGGCATGTCGAGTAGCCGGACCTGAAACTCGCGCGCCTTTTGCTGCGCCGGCGGATCGGCGAGAAATGAACGAGCTGCGGCCAGGCGACTTATGTCGCTAGGCTTCCCTTCAGCCAGCACCTTGCCGTGGTGCATGACCACGACGTGATCGCAATGCTCGGCTTCGTCGAGATAGGACGTGCTCAGCAAAACAGTAAGATTTTGCCTTTTGACCAGTTGTAGAATGATTTCCCACAACTCGCGGCGCGACAACGGATCGACGCCCACGGTCGGTTCGTCGAGCAACAAGAGCGGCGGTGCCGAAACCAAGGTGCACGCGAGTCCGAGCTTCTGCTTCATACCGCCGGACAAACGGCCAGCGAGTCGATCGGTAAACGGACCGAGCGCGGTCATCGCCATCAGCTGTGGATAGGCGCGCTGCCGTTCCACTAGCGAGATGCCGTGCAGTTCGGCGTAGAGATCGAGATTTTCCTGCACGCTCAAGTCCTCGTACAAGCCAAACCTCTGCGGCATGTAGCCGATCCGATCTTGAACTTGTTGCGGCGCCACGCTGACGTCGAATCCCAGGACGTTCAACTCGCCAGCGTCTGGCTTCATTAAACCGGCGGCCAGTCGTATCAGCGTCGTCTTGCCGGCACCATCCGGTCCAACGAGTGCTGTGAGCGTGCCTGGCTGAACCTGGATCGAGATGCCGTCGAGGGCGCGGACCGCTTCACCGGTGTCACGGTGAAAGATTTTTTCGATGACGCGAGCCGAAAGCACCGCACCACTTTCATCGGTTTCAGTCATCGGGCTGATTCCGTGTTCGTTCCAGCGGCGTTTGGATTTTGCGTTGATTTGTCGCCCTGATTTTTTTCGCCGAGAGCTAAGTAAACGCTCGCGGGCATGCCTAAACGTAGCGCGTCTTCGGGGTCTTTTACGAAAACTCGCACTTCATAAACCAAGCTGGTGCGCAGTTCCTCGGTTTGCACCGCCTTGGGCGTGAACTCTGCAACCGGCGAGATGAAACCAATCCAGCCTTCGAAGCGACGCTTGGGGAAACTATCGACAGCGATAGAGACGGCCGCGCCCGGCTTGAGTTTGCCGAGATCGGGCTCGGACACATAAGCGCGCACCCACTTGGGATCGGTAATCGCCAAAGCGAACACCGGACTCTGCGGTGTCGCCATCTCACCGGGCTCCATGATTCGCGTACGCACAACCGCGTCAGTCGGCGCGAGCAATTGGAAGTCCGCCAACTGCTGACGTAGCAGCGCCGCCTGCGCCTCGTTGGCGCGCAAGCGCGCCTCGTTTTCGGCGATGTCTTCTTTGCGCGGACCGAGCACCGCTAGATCCAAAGTCTTCTGATTGACCGCGACCTTGGCTTCGGCGACTTGCAGGGCGGCCTTGGCAATATCGACGTCTTGTTGGCGCACCGCCTTTCCTGCCGATACCTCCGCGGCGTTCTTGAGACGCTCATGTTGACGTTGCGCGTTGACCAGGTCCGCCTTCGCCGAGTCGACGTTAGCGCGTGCCTGAGCGATTTCTTCGGGCCGGCTGCCGTTGCGCAGGCGCATCACCACCTGGCGCTGCGCCGCGGCCTGCGCGGTCGCCTGCGCCAATTGCGGCTCCAATCGGCTCGTGTCCAGCCGCGCCAATACCTGCCCCTTGTGCACGTGATCACCTTCCTGCACCAGCACCTCGGCGATCCGGTCGCTGTTATTAAATGAAAGTTGCACTTGACGCAGATCGATGTTGCCGTAAAGCACTAATTCGTGCGACTCATTCGCCTGATAGTTGCGCCACCAGTAGGAACCGCCCGCCGCCAAGGCGATCAACACGATTAGGAGCACAAGTTTGCGCTTCATAAAGCATCCGCATTTCGCTGCCGGAAAACATCGCCTGCGGCGATCGAAATCATTTTGCCCTACCCTTCGCCGTCAGCACCCCTTCGAGGATCACCGTGATAATCGTGCCGTAGCCGGCTTTGGGGGTAACGCCGAGAGCCTCGATTTTTGCCGGGTTCATGATCGATTGGACGGCGCCGAGTAAAATTTCCAAAATCATTTCGCTGGAAATATCGCTGCGAATAATCTTCTCGCGCCGTCCGTTGTCGAAGATCCGCCCGAAATATCGTTGAATCAGCTCGCGGCGGCGACTCTCCACCAGTTTGAAAAGCTCGGGCGCTTCGCGCCGAATATCGCGCACGAACGGCGGTTGAATTTCCTCGGTGTGGCGCTGCATACAGGCGAGCAATTGCTGCAACCCGGCGAGGGCGTTCGCTGAACTCTGCGCCATGATCTGCTCGAGGTCGGCATCGACGCTACGAAACTTGTCCAACAGCACGGCGCGCAACAGATCGGTCTTGCTGGGAAACTCGGCGTACAGCGTTTTCTTGCTCATGCCTAGCTCAGCGGCCAGATCGTCCATCGTGACGCTGCGCAAACCATGGGCAAAAAAATGCTCGCGCGCGGCGGTAATGATTCGCTGCGCTGGTGAGCTTACCGGCGTCTCTTGGTGGACCGTTCCGCGCCGACTCTTTATTAGTTGGGCAACCATAAACCTAGAAAACTGGTTTAGTATTTATAGTTTCCTACGGTAAATCAAGCCTCGTGGTGCGAATTATTCTAGGGCTCTAGAATTTGTCGGCGCTCTTATCGCCCACCCCTGTAGACCTGAACAACGTGAAGCATCTCCCAAGTTCAGGCTCGAATGAATATAAGATTCTTCTTGGGCTCGAAATCAGGCTGCGACAGGGTCGATTAATCGGCCAGCTTCGCTGCTGAAGGTCTATGCGCCGAGCGGAAAAACGACGTGCGGTCCAAAACTTTTTCTTGGAACTCTTCCAGATAGAGATAAATAACCGGGGTGATAAATAAGGTGATGAATTGTGACACGACCAAACCGCCGACGATCACCAAGCCAAGCGGTCGCCGCGATGCGCCGTCGGCGCCGAAACCAAGAGCGATCGGAATCGCGCCGAATATCGCGGCCAGCGTGGTCATGAGAATCGGCCGGAAGCGGTCCATGCTGGCGTCGTGGATCGCCTTCTCCGCCGCCTCGCCGTGCTCGACGCGTTGCAACGCGAAATCGACGATCATGATGCCGTTCTTTTTGACGATGCCCATGAGCATGAACATACCGATAAAAGCATAAAGCGACGCCTGCTCGCCAAAGAGAAATAGCGTCGCCAAGCCGCCCACCAACGCCGTCGGCAGAGTTGACAGCACGGTCAACGGATGGAGATAACTTTCGTAAAGAATCGCCAGAATCACATACATGACAAATACGGCTAACACCATTAACAACCTCAGATCGCGCACGGTATCGCGGAAGGTCAACGCTTCGCCCTGGAGGCTGGCACGCAACGTCGGCGGCACGACTTCCGCCGACGCCCTGGTGATAAAATCCGTCGCATCGCCGATCGCAACACCCGGTTTCAAGTTGAAGGAGATCGTCATGCTGGTGAACTGATTGAGATGATTGACGGCTTGCGGGCCGAGCGAGGACTTCCAGTTTACCAAGGCATCGATGGGCACAAGCCGTCTACCGTCATCGGAACGAATGTACAGCAGCGCTAAATTCTCCGGCGTCGAACGTGCCGAGTCCGCCACTTCGAGAATCACCTGATACTGATCGGCCGGTTTTTTGATCAAGTAGACGTAGTTTTGCGCGTAAGCGTTGCGCAACAACCCGAGAATGCGCGCTTCGGAAACACCATAGGTTTTGGCTTGCTCGCGGCGCAGTTCGATATCGAGATTGGGCGTGTTGTGGTAATAGTCCGACGACACCGTGAGAAAACCCGGAAACTCATGCAGTTTGGCCATCAGCTTCGCGCCGGCATCGTAGACCTGATCCGGGTTCACGCCAGAAATGGAGAACGCATATTGCCCTTGATTTTGATTGGTCGCACCGGTGCTGATCTCCAGTACTGGAAACGGCCGCAGGAAAGCAATGACGCCCGGAATCGAGCCCAGACCGCCCATCAGATTGGCGACTTCCTGCTGAATCGGTCCACGGGTTCCGGCCGGTTTGAGAAAAGTGAAAATGATGCCCTGATTGGACGCGATAAATTGGCTCAGGCCGGCAACTTCGATGGTGGCCAGGATGTTGGGGTTGCGCAACAGTGCCGCATCAACTTGGTCTTGGATCGCACGCATCTGTTCGGGCGACGAGCCTTCGCGAGCAATAAACACACCGGTCACCACACCGCTGTCGCCGGGAGGCAAAAATGCTTTCGGCACGACGACGAAAAAGTATATGGTTCCGACGATGCAAAACACCCAGATCAGCGCCGAGACCCAGCGATGAACAAGAAACCAGCTGAGCGAACGCCCGTAACGGTCAAGCACCCATTTCTCCATGGCGCCGACTTTGCGCTCCATCCAAGTGCGCCTGGCACCCTCGCCGCGAGCTTTGAGCAAGCGGGCACACATTAGCGGTGTCAGCGTCAGCGACACCAAACCGGAAGCGATGATGGCGACGACGATGGTAATTGCGAATTCCCGGAAAATCCGACCGACCAATCCGGACATGAAGACCAGCGGAATAAACACCGCGGCCAGTGAAATGGTCATCGATAAAATCGTAAAGCTAATTTCCTTGGCGCTTTGAATGGTCGCTTGCAGCGCCGCCTCGCCATGCTCCATGCGCCGCACGGTGTTTTCCAAAAATACGATGGCGTCATCGACCAAAAAGCCGATCGCCAAAGTCAGCGCCATCAAGGAAAGGTTGTCCAAGCTGTAGCCGAGCAGCGCCATCGCGACGAACGTCAGCAGCAGCGAAATCGGCAACGCGACCGCCGGAATCAGCGTGTCAGTGGCTCGGCCAAGGAAAAGAAAAATCACCAAAACCACCAGCACAAAGGCGATCAAAAGCGTCTCTTGCACGTCGTTGACAGAGTTGACGATTCCGCGCGAGCGGTCGTAAAGCGGCGTGATCAGCAGGGATCCGGGCAGTTCGGCGCTGATTTGCGGCAAAAGCGCGCGGATACTATTCGCGACCTCGACCGCATTGGCGCCGGCCTGGCGGTAAACCGCCATGACGACGGTCGCCCCCGGTACGGGATAGCCGCGCGCCCAAAAGCGCATGCTCAGCCGTTCGTCTTGGACGGATTCGCGCACCTGGGCGACATCACGCAAATAAATCGGCGCGTCATTCTTGGTGCCGATGATGAGTTGGCTATAGCTCTCGGCGCTATCGAGTTGTCCCTGCGGCCGCAACAAAGTCGTGCCGTCCGCGCTATCGAACTGCCCTGCGCCCGTGTAGCTCGTGCCGTTTTTGACCGCCGTGGTCAAATCATCGATCGAAATCCCGCGCGCCCACATCGCCGAGGGATCCGCCTTGATGCGAATTGCCGATTTGGTGCCGAAAACCGAGACCCGGGAAACTCCTGGCAAAATACTGATACGCTGGCCGATCTGCGTGCTGCCGTAATCATACAGCTGGCCACGTGTCGCTGAGTCACTGGTAAGGGCGATGTACATGATCGGCTGATCATTGGGGTTGGTCTTGGAAAACGTCGGTGGCGACGGTAAATCGACTGGCAGACTGCCGCTTGCCTGGGAAATCGCCGTTTGCACATCGGTCGCGGCAGCATCGATGCTCTTGCTCAGCGCGAACTGCAGCGTCAAACTGGTGTGGCCCTGCGTGCTTTTAGAAGTGACCAGTTCCAGACCGTTGATTTGCATGAATTGGCGCTCTAACGGAGTGGCGATGTTGTTGGCGACCGTGTCGGGACTAGCGCCCGGGTAGTCGGCTTGAACTTGGATGACGGGATAATCGACAGCCGGTAAATCGTTCACCGGCAGGCGCAGGTAACTGAGCACGCCGAACACAATCACTGACATCGTAATTACCGTTGTCAGCACCGGACGGCGGATAAACGGCTCGGAGAAATTCACGACTTCGCTCCGGCTTTGGCCGCGGCAGGAGCTTGCTCGCTTTCAGCGGGCTGCTCGGCGACGCGAACCTTCCCTCCCGGTGTGACTCCCAGCTGGCCTTTGACGACAACCCTTTCGGCGGCTTTGATGCCGTCGGTGACGACTACCAAGTCACCCTGACGTTGGCCCAGCTTGACCGGCCGAAGTTCGGCGGAAGAATCGTTCTTCACCACATAAATGAACGAACCCTTGGCGGACAGCTGCGGGGCATCTGCCGGCACCAAAACCGCACCCTGCTGGGTATCCAGTATCAAGCGAATTTTGGCAAACCGGCCGGGCCAAAAACGTCGATCCGGGTTAGCCAGCGTGGCGCGCAGTTTCACCGTGCCGGTGCCCTCTTGGACGGCGTTATCGAGAAAGGTCAGTTTGCCCTCGCGAGCACTGTCATTTTCATCCGGCAAACGGACTTCCACGCGCAAACTGCGCTGGGCCATGTTGCGCTGCACCGCCGTCAATTCATTTTCCGTGACGGTAAAATCAGCGTAAACCGGATCTAAACGCTGTATCACCAGCAGCGAACCGCTGTTGGCCGCAACCACATTGCCGATATCGACGGCACGCTGTCCAGCCCGGCCATTGATCGGCGAGCGAATCGTGCAGTAGTCAAGATTCAGGCGGCCATTTTCCACTGACGCGCGGTTTTGTTTGACCAGCGCATCGGCGCTATCCACCGCGCTTTTCTTGGTATCGTAGTCCTGACGCGACACGGCCCGTGGATCACTGACATTTTCCACCCGAGCGAAGTTAGTTTTGGCGAGGCTGAGCGTCGCTTCCGCTTGTGCCAAGTTGGCCTCGGCTTGATTCAGTTGGGCTTGATACGGCCGGGGGTCGATGGTGAACAGCAGTTGACCGACCTTGACGTCGGCGCCGTCCACGAAATGAATCTGCGTGATCCGGCCGGAAACTTGCGGCTGGATGGACACGACTTCGCGAGCAGAAATCTTTCCTACGGCATCGATGTAGACCGGCACATCTTGAGTAACCGCCTGGGACACCGCCACCGGCGCCGGCGGCCGTTCGAATACGGTCTCGTTTTTCTTGCCGCAGGCCAAAAACAGTCCGGCGCTGAGTAGGACAAGGCCGCAAGAGCTTTGCACCACCCAGCGCCGGGGCCGGCAGAATACTATCACGCGGAGGCTCGGGCTTACGCCACTAAACGTTGCTCGTCACCCGTGGCGATTTGAGATTTTTTCTGCGTCGCACTCTTGTTCATCTTGGCTTCCCACTGGCGCAGGCCGCGGCGAATGTACTGCGGCTCCAGGCTGAGCAAATTGCAGACCGACACGAACGAGCAGAACCAGCTGTCGTCGTCGCTAAAAATCCACTCGTTCGCCTCGTCGAAAATCGTCCGGCGTTTGCCGCTGGTGGCAAAGAGATTTTCTTGAAACGAGCGAATGCCATCTTCCAAGACCGCGAGCAAGAGCGTGCGCTCCGCTTCCAGCGGGATCTTGCGGCGAAAATTGGACGCATAGTCCTCGCCGATCAGCGTATCGGGCTGAAACAGCGAGCCAATGCGCTCGTCCAACCCGGCGGTCTTTTTGCCGCCCTCGTTATTGCTCGGTGCCTTGAATTCCATTACCCCTCCCCCTTTGGAAAAAAGAAATAAATAAAAACTCTTAATCGATTAGATATCACCCGTTAACTTGCCAGTAACTGTAGAGCCTTCGGACTATAATAACGGCGCGCCGCGTCCTCTTTGAGGCCGATCCCTAGAAGCGCGAACCAGGTCGCTTGGGACACCAACTCCTCGCGCGAGACTTTGTAGTTGACCGCCGGCACCTTGGGCCGCAGGTGCAGCATCAAGGAGAAAGCCACATGTTGGACGAACCAAACGCAAATATCTTTGCGAATCGGCACATCGTTCAATTCACCCGACTTTGCCGAAGCTTGCAGACAGGCCTCGAATTTCTTCAGCCAGGCTGCGGCGAGTTTCTTGTGCATCAAGCGTACTAACTCGCCGTCGTCAAGTAAGCTGCGCATCAGCAACGAGTTGAGCGCCGCCCGATGGGTGTCGCCCGGCCGGCCAAGCACATAGTGGGAGATCATGAAATGGACCATCACCACCAATGTCGACGTCGAAGCCTCAAACTCAAGGATGCGGCTCGCTTCGGCGAACGTCGGGCCCTTCGCGCAAGCGTCGAGCATCGCGTGATACAGCGACTCCTTGCTGGGGAAATGCTTATACAGCAATGCCTCTGAGACCCCCGCCGCATGGGCCAGCTCCTTGATCGTCGTGCCGTCGAAACCCTTTTCCGCGAAGATGTCCTGAACCGCTTCGACGATCGCCTCGCGGCGCGCCTCAGCAGTCAGCCTGGGAGCGTTGCTCATTCTGGTTAGTTAGCATTTACTCACTTGGCTTGTCAAGGGAATTTATTGAACTTTTCACCGACCCGAAACAACGGCCCTAAGCAACTAATTTTACAGATGAAATGAATCTTAGATCGAGCACTTGATCAGCAAAATGTTGGCGCTCACAATGGTCTAAAATATCCCTTGATCGCGTATCAGATGGAGCATCACCCTACCGCAGCGCAATAGCCGCACAACTGGTACGCGAATCCCGTTCACCCGCCAACCGCGCCGCTAGTTGCGTAGGAAACTTCGCCAACGCTCCTGACAGGCCACCGAGACGCGCAATCGTTCGAGATGTTGTTCGATCTGCTTACTCCCCTGCTTCACCGGATGGGCGGAAAAAAAGTTAATTACGTTTTTTTCCAGTTCGGGTGTGACCAGACCGATGACACCTTCGCACATGCGCGGGATCGCGTTGTCGGGATACTGCCGATTCATGTCATTCCAGTGGGTTTTCAGGAATGACCAAGCCCGGTCACGAGCATGCTTGTTGAGCAGCATACCGCGCATCAGATAGGGCGCGTTCTGCGTGCGCACGGCGCCGCTGATCGTCAATTCCAAAGTCCGATCGATAAGCCCGGCTTCGGCAAAATTTGCTAGAGCAAACAGATAGCGAGTCTCCTCCTGCGGGGTTTGAGCGTGTTCAAATCGCGCAAAGAATTTCTCGAATTCGGCCCTGCCGCCGGTATGCGATAGGATTGCCACTAACGCGGGGATCACATTGCGATCCACCGATTCGCTATTCTTCTCGTAATCCGCAAACAACACCCTTGCATGATCTTGGGTCGCCGCATCGTTAGCGAGGATGCCAAGGGCGCCGATCAAATCGCCGCGCAATTGGCTTTCCAACTCGCCCTCACCGGGACGCACCATCCAGCCAAGGCGCGCCACAGCCGGCGATAAAACCGCTTCTAGCCGATCTGCCAGCCTTTCACACTGAGCGTCATCGAGAATACGCTGCAACTGATGGAACGATGCGATCATCGTCGCCCACACATTGACATCGGTCTCGCCGGCCAGCTGGTCGATCAGCTCAAGATAGTCTGTCAGTGAAACAAACCCGGCCAGAGTCGCAGCCCATGCGTCGCTCACCAAACCGAAGCGTTCCACCGGACTCAAGTGAGCCATAATACCCTGGCGCAGTGCCGTAAGCAGTTCTTGGCTGTAACGGACACGGTAAAAGCCGTGGGCGCCGGCGTTCACCACCAGCCAATCGGCCGGCTCGCCGAGTTCGACTGTCTGCTCCTTTTCAGTCAGCAACAATGTCCGGTTAACCACGCCGGCCTTTGTCCCCGCACGCAAGAAAACCGGGACATGCCAGCTGCGCTCGCGGTCGCTACCGTCGTGCAGGTAGCGAAAGATTTGTTGCGAAATGCGGATGGTTCCACCGGATTGCTCGACGCTGATCAGCGGATAGCCCGGTTGGAAGATCCAGGTATCCATCAAGGCGCGCACCGGCTCTTTTGTCGACTCCTCCAAAGCATCCCAAAGATCGGTGGTCTCGGCATTGCCGTAAGCATGCTTCTTCAAATAAAGTCTGATGCCGTCACGGAACTTTGCCGCGCCGAGGTACTGCTCTAGCATGCGCAGCACCGACGCGCCTTTTTCGTAGGTCAGCACGTCGAACATGCCGGCCGCTTCTTCCGGTTTCTCGACTGGGAACTCGATGGGCCGAGTGCTCTTGAGACCATCGACCTGCATGGCTGCGGCGCGCGACACCGCAAAGCTATCCCAACGGCGCCACTCGGGCTTCCAGGCGTCCACCGCGAGCATCTCCATGAAAGTCGCGAACGCCTCGTTCAACCACAAGCCATTCCACCACTGCATCGTCACCAGATCGCCGAACCACATATGGGCATTTTCATGGGAGACCACGTCAGCAACCCGCTCGAGCTCGGCGCGCGTGGCTTTTTCGGGATCGACCAACAGTGCGGTCTCGCGAAAGGTAATGGCGCCAAGATTCTCCATGGCGCCCGAGGCGAAATCGGGGATGGCGATAAGATCCAATTTATCGCCCGGATAGGCGATGCCGTAATATTGACTGAAATGTTCCAGCGACGCCTTAGCGATAGCAACCGCGAAATCGGCGAGCTGCTTTTTCCCTGGTACGGCCAAGACTCGTAGTGGTACGCCATCGACCGTCACCGGCGACGTGCCTTCGAACTCGCCGACGATGAAGGCGACCAAATAGGTCGACATCTTCAACGAATCGGCGAACACCACTGCTTTCTTGCCAGTCCCGGCGATCGCCGTCTCCCGAACAACCCGCGCGTTGGAAATCGCCGTGAGCCTCTCGTCAACCACCAAAGTTACCTGATAGACCGCTTTGAAAGCCGGCTCGTCCCAACAGGGAAACGCCCGGCGCGCATCCGTCGACTCGAACTGCGTCGAGGCCAGCGGCTTATCCTGGCCATCGGCGCCCTTGTACACACTGCGATAAAAGCCATGCAGCTTGTCGTTGAGCACACCGGTAAACTGGATCTGCAGCGAATACGGCCCAGGCGCCAAGGTTTCTGGGAAGCTCAATACGGCTTGCTCGTTTTCATCGTCCAACTGCGCGCTGCCATGCAACACCGCGCCATCCGACCGCCGCATCGAAACAGACTGGATTGACAACTCTGCGGCATTTAGAACGACCACGCTTACCGCTTGGACTACTTGAAGCGCAATCTTCACGTCGCCCGCGAACGTCCACTGGGTCAAATCGGGGGTTAATCGAATCTCATAGCGTTCCGGGATAACCGATGTCGGTAAGCGATGCGATCTTGATTCAGCCATTTTTAGCCCTCATATTGGAATCTAGATTACATTCACTAACCGCTGCATCGTAATCCGACAATTTCTCGAACTCAATGCTTTAAACTCCGCACCGAAATCAAGACCGCAAGGATCTCAGCGGGGCCATGTGCGTTTGCGCCGCGGCCTTCATGCTCTAGGGCTGGATCAACAGCGCGGTCAGCAGCACCGAGACCGATAGGGTTGCGACGATGCTCAAGAGGATCGTGCTGTAGCTCTGCGTCTGGTCGTACAAATAACCGGCGATGACCGGTCCCAGGGCACTGCCCCACATGCGATAAAAACTTTATTGCCAGCTTACCGCGCCAGCCAGTGACTATTTGCAATGGAAAACTTCGCGATGGAATGAAGTCGCAACCTAGCAGGAAATCGCCGGCGTCGCCACGAAATTCACCCGCGCTGACGATTCGGTTTGGAATGAGTTCCCGACGCTCGAGCGGGTAAGATTTCTCGCGGTGCTCGAAATCACGATCGGAGAATGTTCTCGCCGCTAGGCTTCGGCACGCAGCGCTTCCAGCGCCGGCCGGCGAATCACGCCGAGACAGCCCAGCGCGCCGGCGATTACCGTCGCGGCGGTAACGGCGAGAATAATTGCCAGCACTGGCAGCGGCGCGATCGATATCGCCGTGCCGAAAAAGTAGTAGCTCAGGCCCCAATTGGCCAAGATGCCGAGAATAGCACCGGCGCTGCTGGCAATGGCGCCGGTGAAAACATATTCGGCGACGATGGAATTGAAGATCTGCCCGCGCGCCGCCCCGAGCGTGCGCAATAGAATGCTCTCGCGCACCCGATGACCGCGGCTGCCGAGCACCGCGCTGGCGAGCACGGTGAAACCGGTGAGAAGCGTAAACCAGGCGACAAAGCGCATGGCGCCGGCGACCCGGTCGAGGACCGAGTTCAAGGTGCTGAGAATCAGACTCAAATCGATGGCCGATACATTGGGGAAACGCTCCAGCACGGCACGCTGCAACTGCGCCGATGCTTGGCTCGATGGCGCGCGCCCGACGACAGCGTAAAACTGCGGCGCTTTCTCCAATACGCCTTCCGGAAAGACCACGAAGAAATTGGGCTGCACCCGCTGCCAATCGACTTCGCGCAAATTGGCGACCAAGGTATTGATCGGCACGCCCTGAATTTCAAACTGGAGAGCGTCGCCGACGTCGACGCCAAGGGTTTCGGCGATGCCTTTTTCGACGGACACGGGAGTCGGTTGAACCCGCTCATCCGCCTTGGCGACCCAATCGCCTTTGACGAGCTTTTCCGTTCCGGTCAGCGCACCGCGGTAAGTCGAGCGGTACTCGCGGCGCAACGCCCAGCGAGGAATTTTCGCGGTCTCGTCGGCGCGGATTTCTTCGACCCGACGCCCTTTGACCGCCGTTAGGCGCATGGTGACGATCGGCACTTCGGCATGGCGCGGGATCTCGAAGCGGGACAACAATTCGCCAATGCCTTTGCGCTGCCCGTTCTGAACATCGAAAAGAACCAGATTAGGCTCGTTTTGGCCGATGCGCCGATCGACCTGACGCAGCAGCATATTCTGCGCGCCGTGCAAGGCGACCAAGAGAAAGGTTCCAAGGCCGATCGCCAACATCACCGCGGCGGTCTGGTTACTCGGACGATGCAAGTTGGCCAGCCCTTGGCGCCAAGAAAAAGTTAGGAAGCGCGGCGCCATCTGGCGCATGACCAGCGCGCCGACGCGTGCCAGGATGGCGAGCGATACGAACACTAACACCACCGCGCCGGAAAACACTGCACCCTGCCGCCAGCTGCCGAGGGTTGCGCTGGCGAAAGCCAACACCAACAGCGCGATCAAGATTACGATAAAAATCACCAGCGGATCTCTGGCCCGCGGTTCTTCGTCGTAGGAAGCGCGCAACGCCATCAGCGGCGAGACGCGCCGCAAGGATATTAACGGCAACAGAGAGAACAAGAACGCCGTCGTCATGCCGATGACGACCCCGGCGGCAATCCCCAGGGGCGAAATCTCGATCACCGGCGCCACCGGCAGAAAATCCTTTAACACCGACGGCAAATAGGACTGCGCCCACACACCCAAGCCGACGCCCGCGGCCGAGCAGACAATGGTTAGGAAAAGTAACTGCAACAAATAAACCGAAACGGTTTCCCGCGGCCGGGCGCCGATGCAGCGCAACAGCGCCGCAGCTTGAGCCTTTTCCTTGGCGTAAACATAGGTCACGCTGGCGACGCCGATACCGGCGAGCAGCACGGCGACAAACACCGCCAAGCGCAGGAATCGCGATAGGTTCTCCATGTTGGCGGCGATCGACTGGGTGCGTTTGCTGACGGTATCGGCTTCCAAGTTCAAGCGTTGCAGTTGCGGCGCGATCTCTCTGACGATGCGCTCGACCTGGGTTCCGTCGGCGAACTTGAAGAACACGCGGTAGCGCACCACACTGCCCCTCTGGATCAGTTTTGTTCGGTCGAGATAACCCAGCGAAATATAAACTCGTGGGCTTATCAACGAGAACGCCAAAGACTCGCCCGGGATCTTGCGCAGACTGCCGACGATGCGGAACTCCTGATCGCCGAGTTTGATGCCGTCGCCGACCTTGGCGTTGAACTGCAACAGCACATTCTCATCCACCAAGGCATTGGCGCCGGCATGAAACGATTCGAGCGAGAGCGCCGGCACCGTCTCCAACGCACCGTAGTAGGGAAATCGGCCGCCAATCGCCCGCACCTGCACCAAACGCGAGTCGCCGTTGGCCGAAAAAGTGACCATCGAGGTGAAGCCAACCTGTCGCGATTGATCGCCGCCCAGAGAATGAATTAGCTTTTCATCGTCCTTGGAAAAAGCTTCACGGCTGTCGAGAGCGAGATCCGCGCCCAGCAAACTTTTAGACTGGGATTGAATGCTGGCGAGCAAATTTTCGCGGAAGGAAAACGCCAACACCACCAATGCCACCGCCAAAACCACGCACGACATCGACAGCAACAAACGGAATAAGCCGCGCCGGCTGTCGCGATAGGCCATGCGCCACACCCAGAGTTTCCAAAAGGTGATCATCGGCGGGCTTAATTGATGCCAAGCGCATGCTCGGCCTTACTCACGTCGGACGCCAAGCGCCCGGCCTTAAGAGTGATCACCCGGCCGGCTTGTTCGGTGAGTTCGCGATCATGGGTGACGAGAATTAGCGTCGTGCGGTTCATCGAGTTCAGGTTAAAGATTAGCTTGACGATGCTCTCGGCGGTCTCCGCATCGAGATTTCCGGTCGGTTCGTCGGCAAACAATATCTTCGGCTGATTCATGAACGCCCGGGCGATCGCCACCCGCTGCTGCTCGCCACCTGAAAGCTGCATGGGATAATGATACATGCGATTGCGCAGGCCAACGCGGCCGAGCAGCTCGAGCGCGCTCGCCCGCACCATGCGTTCGCCACTGATCTCCGCCGGCACCATGACGTTTTCCAAAGCCGTCAGCGATGGCAGCAGTTGAAAGCTTTGAAAGATAAAGCCGATGGATTGGTTGCGGATGCGGGCTAACTGCTCTTCGCTCCCCTTGTGCAAGGCTACGCCGTCGAATTCCACAGCGCCCTGGCTCGGCCGCTCCAGACCGGCGCAGATGGCGATCAAAGTCGTCTTGCCACTGCCCGAAGGGCCGACAACGGCACAGCTTGTACCGCGTTCGATGGCAAACGAGACGTCGCTCAAGACGTGAACCGTGTCGTCGCCGCTCTTAAATTCCTTACTTAAATGCTCTACTGTTAGGATATTGTCGGTGCTCATGCCGGTTGCACTTAGACGAAAGTAAACGAATCGAAACGCTCCGCGTCGAAGCAATTGTAAACTAAGTAGAGCGAATTTAGAACTAATATGATGGCGACACAACACAGTTTGAGAAGTTTGAACCTCGGACAGGTCGGCTTGTTTTTTTGCTTCTTGATAGGCCTCACCGCCGCGGCACCTCAACCAAAGAACATTCTGTTCCTTGGCGACAGCATCACCGCCGGCTACGGCCTGGAACCGTCGCAAGCCTACCCCGCGCTGATCCAAGAAAAGATCGACGCCAAAAAGTGGCCGTTCCGAACCGTCAACGCCGGCCAAAGCGGCGACACCAGCGCCAGCGGTTTGAACCGTTTGGATTGGCTCCTGCGCTCGCGAGTCGACATCCTAGTCTTGGAACTCGGCGGCAATGACGGCCTGCGCGGCCTGCCTCCGGAAACCACCCGGGAGAATCTCCAAGCGATCATCGAGCTCACGCGAACAAAATACCCGCAAGTCAAAATCATATTGGCCGGCATGAAAGTGCCTCCCAATATGGGCGCCGACTACGCCAAGAAATTCGCCACGATCTACACGGACCTGGCGAAAAAGCACGACGCCCTGCTCATCCCCTTTGTCCTGGAACACGTCGGCGGCATTCGCGAATTGAATCTGCCTGATGGCATCCATCCCACCGCCAAGGGCCACGAAATCGTCGCCGCCAATGTCTGGAAGGTATTGGAACCGCTGCTACAAAGTTTGACTAGCAAATGATCCAGCCGCGGGTGGGAGTCGTGTAAGTATTCATTTCACCATCAAGGCATGAAGAGCACGACGTTCGGAAATCTTATTGATCCGAGCGCTTCGTGTCCTTCGTGCCTTCCAGACTGTGTCGCAACTGTCATTTCGAGGTGAAGCCGAGAAATCTCTTCTTCGTATGTGGCTGAAAACACGAGATCCCTCGCTGCGCTCGGGATGACAGATGTGGGGCATTTGCTCATTGCGACACAGTCTCTTCGTGGTGAAAGTCGATTGATCAACCGTGTGATAGATTCCGTCTTGACACCATCACGCCATTTGGACGATAGTCGCCGCTGTTCCGATTAATTCACGCGCCAATTAACCGCGCACCAAGGAGTACCCTATGGCAGTTCGACTCATTGTCACGATCACCGCGGCACCCGGCAAAGGCAGCGAACTCGGCAAACTATACAAAGCCCGCTGCGAAGACATCGTCAAAGAGCCCGGTTGCGAACAATTCGAAGTCTTCCAAAGCGTCGTCAACCCTGACCATCTGGTGATCCTCGAACGCTGGACCGACCAAGCGGCTCTGGATGTCCATTCCAAGGTAAACACTACCCGGCCGCCGCTGCCGGCAGAGCTGCGCGTCGGCACAACGGCGCGCGAGGATTACACATATAATCGGACTCGCTAGCGTTCATGCGCACATAGATTTAGCAAGCGCAGGACGACCGAAATTCGCTGCACTCGAAAGCAAAAACACGGAGGTGGGCAATGGCTGAATCGCTTGAGAGCTTCAAAAGCTATATTGGCAAGAGCGAGAGCGCGACGGATGTCGTGACCGCATCGACAATGGTAAAGTTCGCCGCGACGTTGGGTCTGGAGAATCCGCCGCTGGAAAAAGGCGCGGCGATCCCGCCCGGCTGGTACGGCGGACTGTTTCCGGCCTCGCACCGGCCGGACAAAATGCGCACCGACGGACAAGCAGCGGGCGGCGGCTTCATGCCGGCGATCCCGCTACCGCGACGAAGAATAGGCGGCACGCGCGTGTCGTTTCATGAACCCTTACGAATTGGTGATGACGTCACGCGCAAGACCGAGATCGCCGATCTGCGCATCGACGACGGCGGCGAACAAGTGACCATCGTCGAGCGCAACAGCATGTCCACCGCGCGCGGCCTATGCGTCGTCGAAGAACGCGACACGGTCATGTTGAGCGAAGCCAGAGCCGACGCAGCGCCCAAAACTTCACCCGCCATTCCTAGCGCGGCTAAATGGAACCAGACCGTCGAGCCCAATCCGCCGCTGCTGTTCCGCTTCTCGGCGATCCGCTTCAATAGCCACCGCATTCACTACGACCGCGATTACGTGACCAAGGTGGAAAAGCTGCCGGGCTTGGTGGTGCAGAGCTCGCTGATCTCCCAGCTGTTAATGGAAATGTGCCGCAGAGAATTGCCGGCCAAGCGCATGACCAACTTCGACTTTCAAAACCTGCGCTCGGTCTATGACAGCGACGGCAAGTTCACTCTGTATGGCAATCCAAGCGCCGACGGCCGGGACGCCACTCTCTGGGCGGTGGATGGGAAAGGCAATCTGGCAATGGTGGTAACCGCGAAATTCGCTTAGGGAGCATCTCACCACGAAGGCACGACGAGCACGAAGTTCAGAATTGATATTCGCCGAAAACTTCGTGTGCTTCGTGTCTTCGTGGTGAAACAAGTCTGCCAATCTATTTAGCGCCAATCGCATGACGCTCTAAGAACTCCTGCAACGCTTTCAACGCTCCATCGCCATCCCAAAACGTCATATGCCTGACGCCGGGGATCAAAGCCAATTCAGCGCCGGGAATCAACGGCGCCAGTCGCCGCGCCGTCGCCTCCGGGGTGCTGCCGCGCCGCTCGACGCCGTCATCTGCGCCGCAAAGAACCAAGGTCGGCACGTTTACCTTCGGCGCTTCCGCCAACGTGTCCCAAGTCAGCCGCGCCAGTTCGTGAATGCGATACTGCTCCACCGTGCTTTGCCCCGACCAAAGCGCCCGCGCCAACTCTGCGGCCTGTCGACGATGGCTGGTATAAAACTCGGGGTTGTAGGCCATATGATCGTTATCGATATGCTCGAGGATGTATTTCTCGAAGCCGATCTTGTTGATCTCATGCAGCGCTTCCGGTCCCACTTCGCGCAGCGTGCCATCGAGCCGGCGCACTCCCGGTCCGGTGGTGGAAATCGTCAGACTCGCGACCAACTCCGGCCGCTCGATCGCCATCGCCTGAACGATCTGGCCGCCGATGGCAAATCCAACGAGGTGACAACGACTAACGCCCAACTGCTGCAACAACTCGATGCCGTCCAACGCGAACTGCCGGACATTGTAGCCATCCTTTGGCTGCGCGCTCCGGCCGGTACCGCGGCCGTCGTAAATGATCGTGCGAAATCGCTTGGACAACACCGGCACCACGGTAACCTTCCAAGTCGCGCAAGGCCACCAATTGGGCGGCACCAGAAGAACCGGTTCGCCGCGCCCCTGAGTTTCATAGTAAATCTCGACACCGTTCAGCTTGACAGTTGGCATGAATCGACTCTCAAACCTCTGGTAGCCCGGGAACTCGACGATTGGAACCTCTGGAACGATTGGAACGGTTGGAACCCATTGGGAATCAGCCCGGCGCCAAACCGAATACCTGCTGAAACAATTTGATCGACTCGGCCATATTTTCATTCTCCAAATCCTGCACGACCTTCTTGAAGCCTTTGTTAAGACGTGGCGGATCGGCGTCGACATCGCTGCGCGTCGGAATTCGGCTGAGTTCCCGCAGTTTCAGTTGCGCGCTTCTTGAAAACAGAAAATCGTAGAACAGCCGCGCGGCGGCCGGATGGGGAGCGCGCGCCGCGATGCTGGTCGTGCTGATGATCACAACCACCGGTTCAAGCGCAACCCACTCGATGGGCGCGCCTTGGTTGACGAAGCTTTGGGCGTGAGGTCCGTAGCCGATCGCCAAAGGCGCTTCGCCTGCTGCGACCAGTTGGATGCGCCCGCGCGCGCCGCGCTGAAATATCTGATCCTGCGCCGCCAGGCGGCGGAAGTAGGCGAGCCCTTTGTCCTTTCCCCAGAAACGCAACAAGCCGTCGAACCATTCAAAATTATCCGTGTCGTTGATGATTTGCCGGCCTTTCCATATCGGTTTCAACAGATCTTCGTAGATTTTCGGCACGTCGTCCGGTTTGACGTTGCGCTTGTTGTAGGCAAGCACGAAGGTGTTTTGAAAGGTTGACCCCCAATAGCCCGCTTTGTCGCTAAACTCGGCAGGAAAATTTTTGAACTCCGGTGATACATAGCGGCCAAGGATTTCTCTTTTTTTGAGTAAGCTGAGCCCGCCGCGGCTCGACAATCCTTGCAGCACATCGGCGGAATAATTCCGTGCCGCGTATTCGCTGGTGACGCGATTGATCAACGCCCCCGCCCCTGACCGCAACAAATCGACCTTGATGAACGGATATTGCCTCTCGAACATGTCGATAAATAGCTTGCTCTCCGGGATCGACACGGTCGTGTACCAGGTGACGCGCCCTTCCTTTTTGGCTTGGGCGAGGAGATCCGGATTGGCAACCTGACCCAACGCCAGAGATACCTTTGTCAAAAGAAAGACCAGTGCGAGGGATTGAATTTTCATCGACATCTTTGCACCCGCAGTCGTCGTTATTGTTTTAGTAAATCCTTCGCCGCAGCGACGACGCTATCCAGCGACGGCACGAACGGCCGCTCATCCCAATAGGGCAAATACTGATCGACGCCGACCAACAAACGGGGCGCGAGCGCGAGTTTACCCGCCGGCAAGCGGTCGAGCACGAAACGCACATAGGGCGCATAGCCGGCCCATTCGGGTTCGTCCTGGATGATCAAGACGCGACCGGTCTTGCTCGCGGCCTTGAGCACCGTGTCGCTATCCAACGGCTTGATAAATCCCAAGCTGACCACCTCGACCGCGTCACGCTCGCCTTGTTTCGCCAATTCGTCGGCGGCGTCTTCGGCCAGCGCCGCGGTGCGGCCGGCGGCGACGATCGTCAACTTGTCGCCAGTGCGGGTGATTTGCGCTTTGCCGCCAGGGTTGGTTTCCGCCACCGCGCCGCTGCGCAAATGGATCGAGCGATCCTCGAAAAACAACGTCGGCGTCGGCCGGGTCAGAGCGTCGCGAAAGCTCCAGTACGCTTCACTTGCCGAACCGGGCATGGCGATATTCAAATCTGGCACGTTATAGAACCACGACGCGCCGACCTCGTTGCCCTCCGGGCCATGACCGCGAAAGCGCGCGATCGGCAAACGAATAATGATCGGACAGCGCAAGCGGCCATTGGTTAAATAGTGCAGCTTCGCCGCGCTCTGGACGATCGCCATATGGCAAACCGAGGCGATGTCGGCGTAGGCGATCATCACCACCGCCTTCATTCCCTTCATCGCCGCGCCCACCGCCATGCCGACCATAGCGCTCTCGCTTATCGCCGAATCGCGCACCCGATCCAATCCATATGTCTCAGCCAGCGGCTTCAGAGCATGAGCCGCGAGATTCTGGCCGATGACGATCAGCCGGCTATCTTCGCGCATCGAATCTTGTAGTGCTTTGCCGACCGCATCGCGGTAATTCATTGTGGACATCTTCATCGCTCCATGAACCCGTAAGGGGTAAGGTGTCAGGGGGTTAGGCGATTCCGGATTCAGGACGCCTGACCCTTTACCCTTCACCCCTAACGATATTGAATGCCGCTTCAACCAGCTGCTCTTCATCGTGCTGCAACTGCTCGAGTGCACCTGCCGTCGCCAGCCCGTTGTCGATCAGCCAATCGCCTAAGCGCTTCAACGGGTCGCGTTTGGCCGCGTCGGCTAAATCGTTCTCGATGCCGGTCCGAACTTCGCCGAAATGCGAGCTATACAAGCCGACGCGAAAAGTCAGACAATCGAGAAACGCCGGCTGGCCCTTCAATGCCGTCGAACGCGCCCAGCGCGCCGCGTGATAGACGTCCAAAGCATCGTTGCCGTCGACCTGACGGGTCGCGAGGCCGAAAGGCGCGGCATAGGGGATTAACGAACGCTGCTTGCGCACCTTGGGCCAGGGCGTCGCCATCTCCCAACCGTTGTTCTCGCAGACCAGGATCAATGGCAGATTCCAGGCGCCGGCGATATGCATGGTCTCATGCAGGTCGCCGGAACCCAAAGTGCCATCACCGAAGAAGGCCACGCTGACGTTATTGGCGCGATCGCATTGATTGGCCAGCGCGACACCCGCGGCCATCGCCAGATGGCCGCCGATCATGGTCGAACCGGGCAGCACGCCGCGTTCCGGCCATGACGCATGATGCGGCGCGTCGCGCGAATCGCCGGCAGCTAGCGGCGTGTGTAGAAACTCGCGGAGCTGCTCATCGAGACTGATTCCCATGGCGATCATCGCGCCGCGGGTGCGAAACGATGGCAGCACGTCGTCGCCTCTTTCCAAGGCCAGGCAAGTGCCGATGGCGATCGCTTCTTGTCCCTTGCTCGGAAAGGTCTGCGCCGAGTGTTTCCCCTCATGTTCCCAACGCACCAGCGCTTCTTCGAAAACGCGGGTGGTCAACATCTTTGTGTAAAGCTGCCATTCGATTCGATTGGCCTGATGGTTGTTTATTGAAACAGCTGCATTGTTCATGATCCATTCCTCATCAAGATCTCCTAGTCCAAACAAGCCCAAAGAGGGCGACCGCCGGTCGCCCCTATATGATCACTCGCGCTTCCCGATTCCATCGGACTGGGCGAGGAAAAAGATTTACATCTCACGCCGGAAACACGATGCACGACTCCGCCGGAACTGAAAAGCTCACCTTCGTACCGACGCTGGGAATCCGCGCCGGATGGGCGCGCAAGCGAATGCGCACTTCGCCGCTGCGCAATATCACATCCGCCGAGTTGCCGAGAAAAGTCACGCGCTCAACCTGGGCTAAACCGCAATTCGCCTCCCCGCCGGACCTATTGCCATCCAACAGCTCGATGCTCTCCGGTCGAAAAAACAGCTCCGCCGCCATGCCTGGCTGCCATTCGACACTGCGCCGCGCGGCGAATTTGCCCATCGGCGTCGCAATCAACATTTCATCCCAAGCCTCGCTTCCCGGCTTTTCGACCTGAGCGGCGATAAAATTCGCCGTGCCAAGAAAGTCGGCGGTGATCCGGTGTGCCGGACGGATATAGAGGTCGCTCGGGCTGCCGACTTCCAAGAGCGCGCCCTCATGCATCAGCCCGATGCGATCGGACAATGCCAGCGCTTCTTCCTGATCGTGGGTTACGTACACCGTGGTAATGCCGAAGGACTCTTGCAACGACTTCAATTCGAAGCGCATCTGCTCGCGCAATTTGGCGTCGAGGTTGCTAAGCGGTTCGTCGAGCAGCAGCACCTGGGGCTGCGCCACGAGCGCCCGCGCCAGGGCGACGCGCTGTTGTTGGCCGCCGCTCAGATTGGGCGCCAGCCGGTCGGCTAAACTTCCCAGGCTCAGCCGTTCGAGTACAGCGCCGACGCGCTGGTTGACGTCATCGCGGCCGTTGCCGCCCGCCAGCGGATAAGCGACGTTTTTAAACACGGTCATATGCGGCCAGATCGCATAGGATTGGAACACCATGCCGATCTCGCGTCGCTCCGGCGGCACAAAGGTGCCGTCAGCGGCGCGATACACGGCGCGGTCGTTGATTACGATCTCGCCGGCTACCGGTTGTTCGAGCCCGGCGATGCAGCGTAGCGTCGTCGTTTTACCGCAGCCGCTTGGTCCGAGGAGCGTAAACAATTCGCCCTTGCCAACTGCGAAAGAGACGCCGTTGAGGGCGCGCACCTCACCCTTCGCGCCGGGGAAGGATTTGACCAAGTCTTTAACGATTATCACAATCGATCCTAGCTTCAGTTGGGAATCAAGTTCCTGTCACATGAGCATGTTCAACGCCAACACGTCCACGATTACGAACGCGATTTCCCCAGTCCCACTCGATCGAATCACGTCAGGTATCCGCTTGCCGCCGCAAGCGCGAAACCAGGTAGCCGCCAAGCAGCAACACCGCGGATAGCAGGGTGAGCAGGACCCCGAGCACCGCCGCGTCGGCGGTTCGGCCGTTCTGCCACATGCTCCAGATCATCGTCGACACCACCACCGTGTCCGGATTGTAAAGCATCAAGGCCATCGACAGCTCCTGCATCGCGTGCACCGCGACCCAGAAAAACACATTGATCAATGCCGGAGCCAAAAGCGGCACGGTGATCCGCCGGATGGTGCGCGTCCACGGCGCGCCGGCCATTTGCGACGCCTCTTCGAGCTCGCCGTGAACCTGCATGAGCGCCGAAGTGGTCGCCCGCGAACTGTAAGCGAGATAGCGCGTGGTCATCGCCAAAGCAATGATCCACAGCGTGCCGTAGATTGGGATCGGGAACCGCACATAGACGAAGATAAACGCCAAGCCGATGACGATGCTCGGCACGCACTGCGGCAAAAACGATACCGTCGCTAAATAATTGGCCACGCCGTTGTCGCCGCGCCGGCGCCGCACCACGAACCAACTGACCAGCAAAGCGAGCACGATAGTCGCTACCGAAGTAATCACCGCAAGCTGCGCGGTATTCCAGATGGCGCGCACGACACTGCCGTCATTCCAGATATTGGCGTAGCCTTCAAAGCTCACTCGCGCCAGCGAATCCACCGATGGGGTGGAATAAAACGGCTGCACGCTGGTCCACAGCAACATGAGAAACGGCAATAACACCGCGATCAAGACATAGACTGTGCAGAAGCCAGCGGCCGGCGCCGACCAGATACCGAGAGCGACTTGACGCGGTCGATAGCCCTTGCCGGTGATCGTGGCGAAGCGCTCCTGATGCGCGGTCAAGCGCTGATAGCCCCACATGAGCAGCAGCGCCGCAAAAAGAATAATCGTTCCGAGCGCCGACGCCAACCCGTAATCGGGAAGCCCGACTTCGGAATGGGTCGCCCAATAAATTGCCGTGCTGAGCACGCGAATGCGCGCGGTAAAACCGAGCAGGCCGGGAATATCGAAGGATTCGATGACAACGATAATGAAATAAATCAGCGCGGCGAGCAGCGCCGGCCGCATGATCGGCAAGGTCACGCGCATGGTGGTCTGGGCGACTCCGCGTCCGGCCATGGCGCTCTGCTCTTCCAAGGACGGGTCCATGGCGCGAAACGACGCCGCGATCATCAGATAGGCCGACGGCACCAGCCGCAGCCCCTGCACAAAACACATACCGTAAATCGTATAGATATCGAAAGGGCCGATGTCCGACGCCACGCCGAACACACCGCGGAGCACAACGTTGATAAGCCCATTGCGTGGATCGAGCAGCTGGATCCAGGCGATCGCCGAAAGCAACGAAGGGATCGTCATCGGCACCAGTATCAATGCGGCAATCCAGCTGCGCCCAGGAATCGCCGTGCGTTCGCATAACCAAGCCAATAAGATCGCCAGCGGCAGGCCCACCGCCAAAGAGCCCACGGTGAATAGCATCGTGTTGAGAAAAATCGGCAGCGTCGCCGGGCTGGTTAGCACGGCGGCGTAATTGGATAGCGTGATGACCGTCGACTCGAAAGGCAGCTTGTCTTCGGTGCTCTTGACGCTGGCGTAGAGCAACATGAACAGCGGCACAAGAACGAGATAAGAAACGACACCGATCGTCAAGCCGAGGGTGAGGGCGCGAAACGATAATTTCCCAACCGAAGACCAAGGTCTCAGCTTCACGCTCTCGGCGATCGTGGTGGGCGTAAAATTCATTGACGATACGATTGATTAATGGTCGCCGGGCTCGGTCGCGGCGGGCTTCCTCGTTCTTGTATCAGTCTGAGCCGCCGGCAAAGAATCTCGGCCCCATGCAAGATCCCGCGCCACGGTTTAGGTCCACGAAGAACCCGCTAGCGACGAGTAATATCCTCGGGTTAGCATCACGCCGTTTTCACCTGAGCGCGCCGAGCAACTTGCCCATTTCTCGTTGAATCTCCAAAATACCGGCAAAAGTCTTTTCGGTTTCCAAGATGACCGCCGGTTTCTCGCTCCTGATCCGATCGGCCACGTTGCCGATGGCGTTTTTCCCGACCTCCATGGATTGTCCTCGAATCGAGTAGCGAATCTTCTGCGCCTCGGCGGTGCCCATCCAACCGGCAAAGAAACGCCCTGCGTTAGGATGGGGCGCGGTCTTGAGAACGCCCTCTGCCGAGGTCAGCACGGGTAGCGGCGAAGGTCCGATCCAGTCCACCGATGCGCCGCGCTTTTTCAGGCCCTCGATCGTAAAAGCATAGGTGCCGACGGCGATCGACACTTGACCGCCGGCGAGCGCATTGGCGACGGTCGTGCCGCCTTGCACGATGAGCGGCTGCTGGGCAAGAATTCTTTTGACCAAATCCATCGCCTTTTCCTTACCCCACTCCGTGCCGAGCATGGCGAACGGCACCAACCGGGCCTCGATAATTATTTTCTTGCCCTTCCACTTCGCCTCGGCGAGATCTTCCCAGCTTTTCGGCGCGTCCTTGGCGCTGACTGCTTTTGAGTTGTAAGCGATCGGTAGAGCTAGATTATAGGCGCCGACGAATCGGTGGTTGGCGTACACAGCGTCTAAACCAAATTCTTTTTCCCACCCTGGATAGGACGCCAACAGGTCGCGATCGATCAACGGCCGCAGCGCGCGCAGCGAGCCGGACTGGATAATATCGACCGCCGCCGGCTTGCCCGCCTGGTTCTCGGCGATGATGCGCTGCACCAGCGGTTCGGGAATGCTCTCAAAGGACTCGATCTTGATACCCGGATACTGTTTGTCGAGCAATTCCTGCATCTTCTCATAAACAATCCCGTCGGTGGGTCCCCAGATCACCACCCTGCCTTCTTTCTTCGCCGCATTGTATAGCTTATCGATTGCGGCTTTGTCCTGCTGAGCTCCGGCAGCGCTGGTCAACAACAAGATCACCGCAATAGCAAAACAACCGTTCCCAATAATCTGGAGTCTGCTTCATTTTGAATCTCCTGAATCGCGCTGGTTCAAAGTTCAAGGTTTCAAGGTTCAACGGTTTCCGGAACTAAATGCCACCGATCGAATGGCGCAACAAAAATTCTTCTAGCGCGTGCAGCGCCCCATCGCCATCCCAAAAGGT
Source organism: uncultured delta proteobacterium (assembly GCA_963816145.1). GTDB lineage: Bacteria > Desulfobacterota > Binatia > UBA9968 > UBA9968 > DP-20. The sequence goes on along the minus strand of CAWFJP010000009.1, from coordinate 116,712 downwards.
CATATGCTTGACGTTGGGCACCAATGCAAGCTCGCAACCTGGAACCAATTCGGCTAACTTGCGCGCCGTGCCCACCGGCGTACTGCCGCCGCGGTTCACATCGTCGCCGGCGCCGCACAGGATCAAGGCCGGAACCGTCACCTTGGGCGCGTTGCCCAAAGTATCCCAAGTGCGCCGGGCCTCGAAATGATAGCGATGCTGTTCCGGACTGGTTTGCCGTTTCCACAACGCATCGGACAGGGCTTTGACGACGTCCCGATGCGCCCCAAAGAACTTGTCGTCGAACGCCATATGGGTGTTCTCGATATGGCCGCGGATGAACTTCTCGAAGCCATGCTCGCGAATCTCCTCTTCGTCGGTATTTCGCACCACCCGCGGCCCGCCGTCGGTCGCCTTCGCCCCCGCACCGGCAGCGGCAATGGTCAAGGTCGCGACCAGATCGGGGCGCTGAATCGCCAGAGCTTGGGCGATCTGACCGCCAAGCGCGAAACCAGCGGCGTGGCAACGCGAAATTTTTAGAAACTCCAACAGGCCGGCGCAATCCTTGGCGAACTGCTCGATGGTGTAGCCATGGTCGGGCTTGCTGGAATTACCGGTGCCGCGGCAGTCGAAAATGATCGTGCGAAACTTCTTGGCAAGAAACGGCACCACACCGACATTCCAAGTATCGCAAGGCCACCAGGACGGCGGGCAGAGCAGGACCGTGTCACCGGCACCCTGGCTTTCGTAGTAAATCGTCACATCGCCTAAATCCGCCTTCGGCATCGTTCACCTCACCAGTCGTTCATTTCGCAAAACTTTAAACATGTCGTGCCATCGTGAATCATCAAGCCACTGGACCGCTGCTCCACCCACCAGGGCGTATGCCATACGCCCCTACCTCGGAATTTCATCGTCGGATTTATTTTGCGTACTTTGCGTACTCTGCGGTTAAATATCCGATTCCGCCGTAGGGGCGACCGGTCGGTCGCCCTTCTTAGTTTGTAGCGCGAGAGCCACTTCGATCTCAAACGAAATGTTATCGCTGAGTGCCAATCGGATGACGCAAGAAGAAATCTTCCAACGCAATCAGCCCACCGCTGCCCTCCCAGAACGTCATATGCTTGGTATTAGGAATTAGAAACAATTCACTGCCCGCTGTCAGTTCGGCGAGGCGCTTGGCCGTGCCCACCGGCGTGCTGCCGCGGCGCGCCACATCATCGTCCGCACCGCATAGAATCAGCGTCGGCACTTTGACTTCGACCGCCTTTCCCAATGTGTCCCAAGTAAGCCGCGCGTCTTCATGGCGGCGAAACAATTCCACGGTGCTCTGGCCCGACCACACCGCATCCGCCAACGCCGCCACTACCTCGCCGTGCCCGCGGTAGAATTGCGGATTGAATGCCATGGTGTCGTTCTCGATATAGTTGCGAATGTAGCGCTCGAAACCGATCACGCGAATTTCCCGTTCCGTGTCCGGCGACAAACTTCTTTGCCCGCCTGCAAGCGTCTTCGTGCCTGCCCCCGATGCGGCGATGGTCAGCGTAGCAACCACATCGGGCCGCTCGATCGCCATGGCTTGCATCATCTGCCCACCGAGCGCAAAGCCAACGGCGTGGCAACGCGATATGCCGAGGTGCGCTAACAAGCCAAGGCAATCCTGCGCGAACTGCGCCACCGTGTAACCGTCCTTCGGCTGGCTGCTTCGACCGGTGCCGCGGCAGTCAAAAACGATGGTTTTGAAACGCTTCGATAGAAACGGCACGACACCGACGTTCCAAGTATCGGACGGCCACCAGGACGCCGGCGCGAGCAGCACGGGCTCGCCGCTACCCTGCGTTTCGTAATAGATTTGTAGGCCGGCCAACTTTGCGATTGGCATATCCACATCCAGACAACGTTCTAACGTTTAGTCGCCGCACAGTTCTCTGTCAAACCAATTCTGCCCGGCTTGACAGTTCATCCCTCCCTCTGCCAGTGTTTGCATACAAAATATTTAACGAGGGGAACGCTTATGTCCAACCCATTCGTCGAATCGGTTCTCAAGGAAATCATCCGCCCAGGCGTGGATCAGTTGATGAACACGCGCTTCTTCACCGAGCTGCGCGCCGGCAAGTTGTCGAAGAAACGGCTGCAAGGCTTTGCCGTCCAGCACTACTTGTCGAACCACGTGATCAACAAAGGACTGGCCTTTTCGATGGTCCGCAACGCCAACAACCAGGCCATGTACGAGCAGTTCATCGAGCTGTTCACCGAGGAGCAATCTCATCCCGGTCTCATGCGACGCTTCGGTTTGGCCATGGGGCTCACCGACGCCGACTTCGACGACGGCATCATGATTTTTGAATGCGTCGCCCATACCGGAGCGATCGTCCGCGGCATGCTCGTCGGCGCGCCGGCAGAAACCCGCGTTGGCGCGCTGGTCAATGAAACCATGGTGCAACGCTACTCCGAAGAATTCGATGAGGCCTTGGGGAAACACTATGGCCTCGACGCTCGGGCGCGGACATTCTTCACGGTTCACGGTAAAGTCGATATGGAACACACCGCCATGGCGGCCGACACCGTGGCGAAGTTCGCCATCACCGATCGCGACAAAGAAGTGGTTCGGGCCGCGGCGAAGAATATGGTGCGCTTCAAGATCAACAAGTTCGACGGGATATACGACACCTATGCTTGAGATCGTTTAGCGTCCGGGGTGTGGAGGCAAAGGTTCGCCAGCCTCGCTGAGCCATGGAGGGGTTAGCCATGAAACGATCACGGATTCTGACCGCTTTGGTAGCTGTACTCATCATATGTCCGGGAACGCTATGGTCGGCGGAGAGATCCGCCAAGCTCTCGACCTTCCGCATCGCCTACGTGTCGCGTAGCACTCTCGATATGCCGTTTATCATTGCCCGCGACCGCGGCTTCTTCCGCGAGGAAGGCCTCGAGCCGGAGTTTATTTTCATGAAGGCGATCCAAACGGTTCAGGCAATGCTCGCCGGCGGTGTCGACTTCGGCACCGCCACCGGTACCGCCATCAGTGCCGCTGTAAACGGCGCCGATGTCCGGGTCGTCTTCGCGCTCTCCGACAAGCCATCCTTTGATATGATCTCCCTGCCGAGCATTACCGGCGTGGCGCAGCTGCGCGGCAAAAAAATCGGCATTTCCGCGCCAGGATCGCTGACCGAGATCATTGCCCGGCAGATTTTGATCGCCAACAAAATCCCGCTAGATCAGGTAACGATGCTGCCCCTCGGCACCAGCGACATTACCTGGGTGGCTTTGAAAGCCGGCACCATCGAAGCCACCATGCTGCAAATTCCGCAGAATTTTATCGCCGTCGACGAGGGTTTTCGCAAGATCGCCGCGGGCGCCGATGTCTATCGCGCCGTGCAGGGGGGTCTTACGACCACCAAAGCGGTCATCAATGAGAAACCGGAACTGGTGACCAAGGTCATCCGCGCCACGCAGAAAGCACTCCGACTGTTCCGCAACGATAAAAAGTATGGCATTGAGTTCATTCGCGGACCGTTTCTCGATATGGGTAAAGACCGCGACAAGTATGCCGAGCGCGTTTACGAGGCTGCGGTGGGTTACTTGTCGACCTCGGGCATCGTCGATGAAAAACTCCAGCGCGAAATGATCGTCACCGCCGCCCAGCGCACGAAACTCGCCCAACCGCCACCGCCGGAGCGGGTGTTCGATTTCAGCTTTGCGCAAAAGCCCGGGGAATCGTTCAAATGAAAATCTTGAGTTCCGAATCTATTTGGAACAATTGGAACGACTGGAACCTATGGAACCGCGCGGTCTGTTCCAATCGTTCCAAATGTTCCACAGGTTCCAATCGGTTTTAAGAAAGTAGAATTGTAAATGATATACAGTACCGACAGAATTTTAACTACCCACGCCGGCGCCCTGCCGCTGCCGGCCGACTTAAAAGAACTGCACAATGCGCGCACCGCTGGGACTCCCGTAGACGAGCAGGCGTTTAGCAGACGCGTCACCGGCGCCGTCGCCGATATCGTTAAGAAACAAATCGCCTGCGGCCTTGACATCATCAACGACGGCGAACAGGGCAAATCCAACTTCTCACGCTACGCCCGCGACCGGTTGAGCGGCTTCATCGAGCGCGAAGTTAAAGCCAGCGACCACACCTCAACGATCTTCGCCAGGGATTTGACCGAGTTCAGCGATTACTTCAACGCGCGCACATCCCATCGTGGCGACAACGTCAAACGGGTATTTTGTAACGCGCCGTTGAAATACGTCGGCCATGCATCGTTGACCGCGGAGATTGCCGACTTCAAGGCCGGTCTGCAAGATCAGAAGTACGAAGAAGCGTTTCTTCCCGCCGTCGCTCCAGGGACCATCGAGCACTGGATGAAAAACGACTATTACCCGAGCGACGAGGCCTATCTGGTTGCCATCGCCGATGCCATGCACGAAGAATACAAAGCCATCGCCGGCGCCGGCTTCTTGCTGCAAATCGACGACCCGGATCTGCCGGACGGCTGGCAGTTCATGTCCAACATGTCGGTGCCGGAGTATCGCAAGTATGCCGAACTGCGCGTCGAAGCGCTCAATCACGGCTTGCGTGACGTCCCTCCCGACCGCGTGCGCTTTCACACCTGCTGGGGCAGCTATCATGGCCCGCACAAATACGACATCCCGCTGCGCGACATCATCGACATCATTCTGAAGGTGAACGCCAACACGATATCGATCGAAGCGGCTAACCCGCGCCACGAACACGAATGGCGCGTCTGGGAGGAAGTAAAACTCCCTGCCGGCAAAGTCCTGGTCCCCGGTGTCGTTGGCCACGCCACTGATATCGTCGAACATCCGCAGGCAATCGCCGACCGATTGATCCGCTACGCCAAGATCGTCGGCAAAGAAAACATCATGGCTGGCACCGACTGCGGCTTGGGCCCGCGAGTCGGCAGCCCGCAAATCTGCTGGGCCAAATTCGAAGCCATGGCCGAAGGGGCCAGGCTGGCGACCAAAGAGTTGTGGGGGAAGTAAGTTCGGCCAAATGATGGGGTGACCAGCCGGTCGCCTCAATATGGCGATAGCCGACGCTATCATTCATTCTCGCAAATTACCGACAATATCGTTGACGCTGTCACCGGTTCGCATTACAGTGACCGGCGATTTGCCGAGGAGGTTTCATGCGTCGAGGTTTTGTTTGTCATTTGATCGCCAGCGCTTTTCTAATCGTCGTCACCGGTAGCCAAGCCCAGCAACTACCAAAATCCGTCGCCATCGGCTCCAACCCGCCAGGTTCGCTGTTCTACTCCTTGGCTAGCGGTTTGGCGAAGGTGGTGAGCGATGCGGCAGCGATACAAGCGCAGGTCCAACCCTATGCCGGCACCAGCACCTTCGTGCCGCTGTTCGACAGCGCTGAACTCGATTTCGGCGTGGTCAACGCCGTCGACATGGGTATGGTTTACCGCGGCGTCAATTTTAAAGTCGGCGGCCGCAATCCATTTCCTCATGTCGCCAGTTCACGGCTGATTATGCGCGGCTCGCCGCTGCGCAGCAGTTTTATCGTGCGCAAAGATTCGCCGATCAAAACCTTGGCCGATGTCAGAGGCAAGCGCGCCACAGGGGAGTATCCGGCCCAGCTTGCGGTCTGGTACAACATGTTCGGCGCGCTCTCGAACGCCGGCCTCGGCTGGAATGATGTCAAAGTCGTGCCGGTTCCCGCCGTCAACGAAGGCGTAGACGCCCTAATTCAAGGCCGTGCCGATGTCACCACCCACGCCATCGGTTCGGCGAAGTTGAAAGAAGCCGATGCCGCAATCGGCATTCGCTTCCTATCACTAGACTGCTCCAAGCTGGGCGAAGAACGGATCAAGAAAGCTATACCCGGCTACTATCTGTCGACGGTAAAGGCCGGCTCGTCGAATGGCATCCTCGAAGATATCTGCGCCTATACCTATGACATTTATCTGGTCGGCCACGCCAAACTGCCTGACCCCGTTGTGCGCAGCGTGTTGCAAGCGATCTGGGTCAATATCGATAAATTGCCGCAGTTCCACCCGGGCTTCGTCGAGTGGACTAAGGCCCGGGCCGTCGACCCCGAAGTGACAATCCCCTACCATCCGGCCGCGGTTCGCTATTTCAAAGACGCCGGCGTTTGGTCGGCGAAAATGGACGAGGCGCAGAAAAAACTATTAGCCTGGAGGCCGTGAGGACATGAATTTCGCGCGCCGGGTTTTGGACTCAGTTACAGCACGGGCGCAAACTATTGGAGGGCAAGATGAGATTTGTTTTGCGGCGCAAGCTGAGTAAATTAATCGCCGTTCTTCTGCTGTTCGGGACCTCGAGTAACGCCCGCGCTCAAAAGCTTCCGGCTTCGACCACCATCGGCACGAACCCCGCCGGCACGGCATTCTACGCCATCGGCGCCGGCCTCGGTAAAGTCATCACTGGCGCCGGTCCGATGCAATTGATCCTTCAACCTTACACCGGCTCGAGCACGCTCTTGCCGCTAATCGAAAGCGGCGAGCTAGACTTCGCCATCATCAACGCCGTCGAGATCAACCTCGCATATCAGGGACCGGCGAAGCTCAAAATCGGCGGGCGCAATCCCCTGCCGCATGTCCCTGGCGCCCGCCTAATCATGCGCGGATCACCATTGACTGTGAGTATGATCGTGCGCAAAGACTCGCCAATTAAAACCGCGCACGACGTGAAAGGAAAGCGGGTGACCGGAGAATATCCGGCCAACATCGCAATCTGGTACCACCTCTATGCCGGGCTCGCGAGCGCCAATCTAACCTGGGACGACGTCAAGATCGTGCCGGTTCCGGCATTGAACGAAGGGGTCGACGCGGTCGTGCAAGGCCGCGCCGACGTCACCAATCACTCCATCGGCGCCGCCAAAGTCAAAGAAGCCGACGCCGCCGTCGGTGTCCGCTATCTATCCCTCGACTGCACGCCCCAGGGCGACGCGCGGGTCAGAAAAGCGGTTCCCGGCTATTCCATCGTCACGATAAAATCGGGAGCCTCGACCGGAATCATTGGTGACACCTGCGTGCTGTCCTACGATCTTTACTGGATCGGCCATAAAGGCCTGTCCAACGAAGTCGTCGCTCACTCGCTCAAATCGATCTGGGACAATATCGAAAAGCTGCCGCCGCTGCACCCGCAGTTTCAGGAATGGACGCGCGAGCGCGCCGCCTCCGCCGACGTGACGATTCCGTATCATCCGGCGGCGGTGCAATTCTACAAGGAAAAAAATCTCTGGAACGCCAAGATGGACGAGGCACAGAAACGGCTACTAGCGGTGAATCCGTAGTCAGGTGTCCGGAGTCTTGCGTTCCTGGCGGACGGTAACGACCGGAGCGTCTTGAACGGAGTAAAGCGGTTGAACGGTTTGAACAGAGCCCAGCGGTTGAACCGCCTGGTTTTATGTAATGAGTGACGAGCTCGCCGCTACACCAGGGAGATTCCGCAATCTAAGCGGCGCGCCGGCCGCGATCCTGCGCACCTTGCTGATCACGATCACCGTGCTCGGTTCATTGTGGGCACTGGAAATTCACCACCACTTCGAAGTCACGTTCTTCAAGCAGCAATATCTCGCGTTGTTTCTCGCCCTCGGCCTCGGAAGTGTGTTTCTCGCCGTCAAAGCTTTTCCCAAACAAACCGGCAATCGAGTTCCATGGTACGACTGGCTGCTTGCCGTCGGCGGTATGGCGATCGGACTTTACGTCACGATCCTCTATCCGACCATCGCCTATCGTCTTGGCATTCTCTCACCCGACCGCTGGATCTTCGGCGGCCTGGCGATCCTCCTTCTGCTCGAAGCGACCCGCCGCGTCGCCGGCGGCACACTCGCCTGGCTCGCGCTCGGGGTAATTCTTTACACCAGATTCGCCGAATACATGCCTGGCATATTCTATTCCAAGAGTCCGTCCTGGGCGCGTATCGCCAGTTATTTGTATTTGGACTCCAACGGCATGCTCGGCCTGCCCCTCGACGTCGCCGCCGGCGTGGTTGTCGCATTCATCCTATTTGGCCAAGCACTCTACGCGGTCGGCGGCGACAAATTTCTCACTGACCTCGCGCTCATCGCCACCGGTCGCTATCGCGGCGGCCCGGCTAAAGTATCGGTGGTCTCGTCAGCCCTGTTCGGCACGGTGTCCGGCAGCGCAGTGGCCAACGTCGTGGTTGACGGCGCCATCACCATCCCGTTGATGAAGAGCACGGGATTTCCCGGCCATCTCGCTGCCGCAATCGAAGCGGTCGCCTCGAACGGCGGCCAGATCACACCGCCGGTGATGGGCGCCGCGGCATTTCTCATGGCCGAATTTTTAAATATTCCCTACGGACAAATCGCCCTGGCCGCTTCGATCCCGGCGGCGCTTTACTATCTCGCCCTGTTCACGCAAATCGATTTGGAAGCTGCAAAACGCGGCCTGGTAGGACTCCCTAGAGAGCAAATCCCGAAATTTCTCAGCGTGATCCGCTTGGGATGGGTGTTCCTGATTCCGCTGTCGATTCTCGTCTACACCCTGATGATCGAGAACTGGGAAGCCGGCAAAGCCGGCATGGTGGCGGTCATCGGCGTCCTCGTCGTCGGCGCACTGCAAAAGGAAACCCGTCCGTCCTTCAAGAAAATCGTTGCGGCATTCGAAGAAACGGGCAAGACTTTGCTCGATATCGCCGTCATCACCGCGCTGGCCGGCATCGTCATCGGCGCCCTCCATCTGTCCGGCTTCACATTCAAGATCTCTCTTCTGCTGGTCACCCTTTCCGGCAACAATATCTATCTGTTGCTGCTCATCACAGCCGTCGGCTGCCTGTTCCTCGGTTTGCCGCTGCCGACTACCGTCGTCTACATCACCCTTGCCGTCCTGGCGGCACCGGCGCTCATCCAACTCGGAATTCCACCGCTGGCCGCGCATTTGTTTCTTTTTTACTTCGGCATGGTGTCACTGATCACGCCGCCGGACTGTTTGCCCGTCTACATCGCCGCGTCCATTGCCCATGCCAACTTCTGGCAAACCGGCTGGACCGCCATGCGCTTGGGCATCGCCGCTTACCTCGTGCCGTTCATCTTCGCGCTCCACCCTCCGCTCATTTTTATCGGCACAGCCCGCGAAGTTGTCATCGCCATCGTCACCGCCAGCATCGGCGTAATCCTGCTCAGTGCCGGCTGCGCCGGCTACTTATTTCGTCCACTAACCTTGACCAAGCGCGGCTTACTCTGGATCGCCAGCTTGCTTTTGCTATTGCCATCGACAACCACGTTGCTGGTATTTGCCGATTTCGCGGGATTGGCGCTCGGGGCCACGATCATCGCATGGGAATGGATGCACTGTCGGCCGAGATCTCAATTTATATGAAATCGCCGCCGATTCGGTGCAGCGCTGCGCAAGAGCAGCGCAGCTACGGTTAGCGCAGAAAGCGGCGGCAGGGAGATGCCGTAGATGCTAAATGGAAATCCTCAAAACCTCTGCTCGGTTAATCGTTACCACTCTTGCTGAGATCATCCGCTGCTACTAACCCCGTCTCTGGTTGAAGCATGGCCGTTCGGCTTGGCTGCTTGTGCCGGCGGCGTTTAGTTTACTAGCGTTTGCTTGGCTCTTGACACTGCATCCCCAGCCCGCAGGTCGTGTGTACGCAGCGTATTGTTGTCTACATCAATGTCGCGGTTGTTTGGTTATGGGCGGTCAATTCTGTTCGACCAAGTATGGCGGATTGGGTTCGAGTCGGTCTGTGCTTCACTGGCATGATCGTCATCATTTGTGGGCCGCGTCATTTCCAATGTCGCAGTCGATTCGGACCGTAACCGCGACTCACTTGAGTCCATATCCCGCCGCCACTTTGTCGATGTAACCGTTCTCATCCAGTTTGCGGATAATCCGATTATCGATCAGCTCTTCAATCTTCACGTTGGCGACCTTGGGATTCTGTGTGGCCATCAGGCGGCGGACGTTGCGCAAGGCATCGATCGATGGGAACGGTTTGCGCTCGATGCTTATTTGTAAATCTTGATAACCCTCCTCGCCGACCGCGGGATCGCTGAACTGGAATCGCTTCATCATCGTCTTCGTCACCACCGCCTTGTTTTGCGGCGCCAGCGTGAACGCCAGGCTATCGACCAGAGCCATGAGTATTCGCTCGGCGACATCGCCACGCTTTTGTAGGAACTCCGGTGACACAACAATCGCTTGGTTTACCATTGGAATATTGTGCGGCGTCAGGTCGACAATGGCGCTGAATCCTTTGCTGCGCAACCGGCGCACCAGGGCGCCGTCAAGCGTTGCCGCGTCAATCCGCCCGACTTCGAGGGATTGGCCGATCAATACCGAATCGCCGATCACCAACAAGCTGACGTTGTCGCGCTTCGGCTCGAGGCCGAGATGTTCGAGCGCCAGCATGGTGTGCATCCAAGTGCTGCCGCCGATGCTTTGAATACCCATGCGCTTGCCGCGCAGCTGCTCGGCAGTTTTGATGCTGGGATTGGCGATCAAAGTGTGGGTGAGCCGGCTCGATATCGAAGAAAGGATTCGTAGATAGATCCCTTGGGCCGCCGCGCCGACCACCGCGGGGCCGCCGGTATACCCGACTTCGAGATCGCCCGAGATCAGACTGGCCACCAGCGTGGGCGCGCCGCGGATCAGTACGATGCGCGCTTCGAGGCCGTGCTTAGCGAACAGCCCCTGCTCCTGGGCAATCAGCAACGGAATCGTCCGCGGGCTCATCGCCGCAACACCGATGGTGATTTTGGTCTGGGCAAGTATGCGTGGCGGAAGAAAGACCGCGAACAACGAAATCGCCATTAACGTTGCCGGCATTCGAATTGGAAGCATGGCGGGCTCCTTTACGGTAGCAACTACCTGTGCAATCGCAGCGCGGTCTCACGTGATCTAAACCCTGTATTGCGTTCTTTGCGGCCCCCTCCTCATTCCTCCCCCGCGCGCGGGGGAGGATGCAGGTGGGGGCGAACCAATGGCCCTCAAACGATCTAAGCGCTAGCTGCTGAATGATTCAACTTAAAGAACTTGATGGCGTTATCCGCCACCATCTTGCGCTTCTCGTCGGCCGGCACGCCGGCCGTCTGCGTCTCCAACGTCATGAGGGAATTCGGCCAGCGCGTGACGACATGGGGAAAATCCGTCGACCACATGATCCGGTCGACGCCGATCTCGTGGCGCAGCTTCATCCCGATGCGATCTTCGAAGAAGCCCCAGTGGGCGTTCTGCTTCAAATATTCGCTCGGCAATCGCTTCAGGCGCGGCAACCCCATTTCCCGCTCGGCCCAAAAATGATTGGTTTCGTACTCCTTGTCGATCTGCTCGCCGAAGTACGGCAGCCAGCCTACGTTGTTTTCCGCCCAGTATATTTGCAATTTGGGAAAACGGTCAAAAATACCGGCGACAATAAACTGGCTAATTTCCACCGAGCCAGAATGGTGCGGCGCTTGGCGCGCAAAACGCTGGACAAAATCCGTCGGCGGCCGCCGCTCGCCTTCCGGTTCCTTCGGGTACTTGAAGAGCGGCGTTTCGCGCGACCCAACCTTTGTCGGGAAGCTCGTGTGAATTACCAGCGGCATGCCGAGGTCCAACGCCGCCGCCCAGAAGCGATCGTCCTCCGGCGTGGGAAATCCTTTGCCGCTCGGGAACGTGCTTAGCCATGCGCCCTTGAGACCCATGCGTCGGCAGCGCTCCATCTCAGCGATGTCTTCAGCCACGCCGCTGTTGGGCAACACCGCCATGCCGATCAGCCGGTCCGGATCGACAGCGCAATATTCTTCGGCAAAAAAATCGTTGAAGCCCTGGACCACGCCGATGCGCGCCGCTTTGTCGCGGATCGCCGAGTTGCGCACGTCGAGAGCAAACAACACCTCGGCATCTATGCCGTCTTGATCCTGCTCGCGCAAACGTTGCTCGGCAGGACCACAGCCCGGCGTGTTGTCGTAGTCCAACTGCGTCGGGTCGAAAGTCTCCGGGGCACGCCCGCCGTAAAGACTGGTACCGCCGTAAACGAGCGGTTTGCCTTCCAATGCCAAGGCGTCTTTGCCGTTGGCTAATTTGATACGCCGCGGCGCTCGATCGCGATACTGTTTAGCGACCCGATGGGTCCATTGCTCCGGCGGTGATTCATAGTGACTGTCGGCGGAAATGAAACGGTAATGCCTAGCCATCGATACGTGCCTCTCCTATCGTTGCAAATATTTAGCGGTGATCCTTTTGGTGAAATCGCGCGCGCCCGGCGAAATCACCAACAACTGCCTCACCAGCGGTTGAATCTTCGCGGCGGACATCATCTCCGCATCTTCGCCGCCGACATTTCGCAAGTCGCTCATGAACTGCTTGTCATTTTCTAAATTATCGAAGGATGCGCGCAGCATCTGCACGATCGGTTGCGGCGTCTTACGCGGCGCGAATAGCGGTCGACCCGCGGCATCCGACCCGGCCCAAGTCACATAAGCGGTCCACGGCTCGCCGCTGGGCTTGCGGCTCCCCATCATCTCGTCGAACGTCGGTACCTCGGGAAACTCAGGCCGTCTGACGAATGTCCCTTTGGCCGTCAACTTTCCCTGCTGCGTTAGCGGACGGAAGCCGGAGCCAATCAATTCACGCAACGTCAACAGATTGGCAGTCGCATAGAGGTCGGCCTCGCCGCGCTCGAAGGCGACGCGCATCTCGCCGCCGCCGCGATAGCCGAGTATCCAACGCACATTCCAATTGAGATACTCCGCGCCCCAGAGAAAAATCGTGCTCCAGCTATCGTCACCGGTGCGTGCGGCAATGCCAAGCGGCTGCTTGTCGCGCCCGGTTAGCCGATCGAGTTTGTCGGCGCGGACAAGCACCACCGACGAAGCGCGGTCAACGCTGCCCAGGACCTCCCAGCCGCGCATGTCGTACTTAACGCCTTCGACGCCGAACGCCTGCTGGGTGATCGCCGTGCTACCGACGCAATAATAAAGCGTCAAACCGTCGGCCTTGGCCAGATCTTCAAAATAGTTCGACGCGATGATGCCGCCCGCTCCCGGCATGTTTTGCACGATGAGCGAAGGGTTTCCTGGAATGTATTTGCCCAGATGGCGCGCAATCACCCGCCCCTCCGCGTCCGAGCCGCCGCCCGGTGGGAATCCGACAATGACCCGCACCGATTTGTCTTTGAATGACGGAGCTTGGGCACCGACGATCACAGGCAGCGCCATCAAAGCCAATAGCAATAGAACTTTCCAGACCATGAAACCTCGCAAGTTGCCATTGTTTTAGCGTAATCGAATGTTGCGAATCAACATATCGCGGCGATTCCCGAGGCTCACTGCAATACCCAACAAAACGTTGCTCGAGGAGTGTTGCGGGCACCGCCGCTTCTGTCTTGCTTAGCATAGTTCGCCGCACGGCCGGTAGCATGAGAACCTAGAGCTCCAAGGCACGGCGAAATCGATTTGACAGTAGCGGACCTGATCGCATAGGCTTCGCAACAAATATGAAGATACTTAGTGCTGGTGCGGTAGCGCCGGGGCTTACTAAAGTTATCGACATGTTCCAGCGGCAAACCTGTGCCGAGATCAAACTAGCTTTCGCCACCGCGCCAGAGATCCGCAGGAAACTTGCCGCCGATGAATATGCCGATGTGGTGATCGCTCCGGCGGCATTGCTTGATGAACTCGTGGCCGCGGGCACCTTAACCAAGCGGCGCATCGCGCTCGGTCGTATCGGTGTCGGCATCTTAGTGCGTGACGATGCGCCGGTGCCGCGGATCACCGATGCCGCCGAATTGACGCAAGCCCTATTGCGGGCCGATCGCATCATCTATAACCAGGCCTCCACCGGCAGCTATCTCGATGGTCTATTCCCCCGGCTCGGCATCGCCGCCGAGGTGGCGGCAAAAATCATCCGATATCCAGACTTCGCGGCGGTGCGCGACCATATCGCCAAAGGCTGCGGCAGCGAGATCGGTTTTGGCGCGACGACGGTGATTATCGAGAATGCCGGCAAAGGCGTGCGGTCCGCCGGGCCGCTGCCGGCGGCGATTCAGAACTTTACGGAATACGCCGCAGCGTCGCACTTGAATGCCGGCGACGACGCGGCCTGCTTCCTTGACCACTTGGCTACTTCGGCGACTCAGTCGCTGCTGCATTCGACGGGCATCGTATGAGTCTTTAAGTGCAAAAACTCGGAGTGAGGCCCCAATGAAAAGATTGCTCATCCTCGCAATGCTTGTTTATGGATTCGACGATATCGCCGTTGACCGCACAGGAGTTTTATAAAGGCAAGACGCTGCGCATTGTCGTCGGTAATTCAGTGGGCGGGGCGATGGACGACTGGGCGCGTTTCATCGCGCTTTATCTCGGCAAACATATTCCGGGAAATCCAGACATCTTGGTGCAAAACATGCCCGGCGCCGCCAGCATCATCGCCGCCAATCATGTCTACAACGTCGGCAAACCAGACGGTTTGACCCTCGGACTGATCAATCCGGCGATCTACATCGATCAACTGCTCGGCGCCAAGGAAGTCAAATACGACTGGTCGAAGTTCGCCTGGATCGGCTCACCCGAGAAGATCGATCAGGTTCTTTACATCCGCACCGACAGTCCTTACAAGACCCTCGAAGATATTCGCAAAGCCGCTGAGCCGCCACGTTGCGCCAGTCTGGGCCGCACCGGCTTGGGTTATTTCTTACCGAAACTCTTGGAGGAAGGACTCGGTTTGAAAATCAACATCGTCGCCGGTTACGGCGGTGGCGGTGAGATGAATCTTGCCATCGAAAAAGGCGAAGTGCATTGCCGCGCCGGCACCGCTTCGGCCTATGTCTCCCGCGAACCGACTCGCAGCTGGATCAAAAATGGCTTTATCCGCGCCTTGGTGCAGAGCGGCGCGACACGTTATGCCAAGCTCGCCGACGTGCCGACGCTTCACGAATTGTTGGAAACCTATAAAGCAGCCGACGCCACCAAACGCGTCGCCAAGGTGATCCTTGCCTCAGGCGACCTCGGCCGTCCCTTCATCGCCCATCCCGGCACGCCGCCCGATCGGGTCACACTTCTGCGCAGCGCATTCATTACAGCCATGACCGATCCTGATCTCCTGGCCGGCGCCAAGAAACGCGGCTGGGACATCGAACCCTTAGGCGGTGAAGATTTGGAGAAAATTGCCAAAGAGATTATTGTTCAGCCGCCGGAGGTCGATCGAGCGGGTGAAAAAAATGTTGGCGAATTGACGAACGCCTCGCGCAACTTGCAATAACCTCGGTAAAACTTTCTTGACATACCATCAAACCGGCATGACAATCACCAGAGACTTTGCCGAAAATATGAAAACAAGCTCCGATCTTTCCTTGCGTCTAGCGCGACCGGCGGATGCCACCGCCATCGCCGACATGTCACGGGAATTGATCGAGAACGGATTGCTCTGGCGCTGGACGGCACAACGGGTGGTAGCGAGCATCAATGCCGAAAATACCAACGTGCTCGTCGCCCGCCTCGACAATCGCCTCGCCGGTTTTGGCATTATGAAATACGGCGATCGGGTCGCCCATCTCAATCTCTTCGCCGTCGCCCCCGACTGCCGCCGCGCCGGCATCGGTCGCCAACTGCTGCACTGGTTGGAACGATGCGCGTCGGTGGCGGGCAACGTTGCCATCTCCCTCGAAGTGCGCGCCAGCAACACCGGTGCACAACGATTCTACGAAGGCATGGGTTACCGAACCCTCGTCCAACTCCCCGGCTATTACCAAGGCGTCGAACCCGCCCTGCGCATGGGCCGGCGATTGACGGTTAAGAGAACCTAACCTCGGCAGGGCGTTCGCCGATCGCAAGCGAAGCGCTTCCTGCTTGCATCCAGAGGTCGTCCATTCCCGACTTTACTCGTGCCTCTCGCCTCAAGCCTCATGCCTATTTCTTCCCCCAAATCTGTTCGAAGAAGCCGCTCTTCTCCATCTCGTCGAGATAGCGGGTATCGATCATCTCTTGCGGCTTGACCGCCTTGGCGCGCGGTTCGGTGGGAGCGATTTCCTCTAGCGTCGACTGGAAGCCTTCGGTCTTCATCGCCAGGCGCGGCTCCAAGGCTTTGATCTCGACATTGTAGCTGGCCTCCAACAGCTTGCGATCGTCGACCCGCAAATATTTCTCCAAAACCTTGTAAGTGTATTCTCGGTCGACGTGCATGATACGCGCCGCTTCGGCCATGGCGCGCATAAAACGGCCGATCACCGGTCCGCGCTTGGCGATGATCGTGCGGCGGGTGATGAAGGTCGTCGCCGCGTAAGCGATTTTCAAGTCGGGACCATAGACCACGTAGTGATAACCAAGCTTGAGTGCCTGAGCGTCCGTGGGAACCGTCAGCACCGCGGCATCGATGCCTTGGGCGACCAACGCCGCCAGGGTCTCCGGCGCGCCGCCGGCTTGGATAAAGCTCACTTCGCGCGGATCGATGTTGTAATGGCGCAGCGCCTGCACGGCGAAATAGTGCGGATTGCTGCCGATGCGCGACACACCGATGCGTTTGCCCTTCAATTGTTCAGGCCGCGCGATCTCGGGTTTGGCGATCACGCTGTGGGTTAACAGGCTCTTGATGCCGCCGACAAAAACCGGGTCCTTGTTGCCCTGCACCCATGGGCGGGTAATGCTCGCCGCACCGATCACCGCCACCTCGCTGTCGCCGGAAAGAATCGCTGCCACCGATGGGGCGCCCGGCGTGACGAACACCATCGGCACATCCAAATCGTATTTCTTGAAAAGTCCCGCCTCTTGCGCGATCCAGGGGTAGGCCTGCGACATCACCCGCGCGGTGTAAATCATATTGACGCGGTCCGCCGCGGTTAATATTCCCGCCGGCAGCATCGCAGCGACGAGCACAATGAAACAAGCGCGATACGCGACTCGCGCGAACAGTCGAAGCATCATCTCTGCCCCTCCCTGATAGACAAGAACCAGATTGCCAAGTTCTTACAACAATCAAACCCCGGAAACCAAACGAATTTTTCAGATCTGACTCCCGCCTCGTGCCTCAAGCCTCACGCCTATTACTGTCCATTGCCTTTGACATTGTCGTCCAGATTGTAGCAACATCCCCCCACAGCCAGTCCAAGGAGGCCAAATCGATGAGCACCCATATCGTTTCGACCCCGACGCATGAACGCTGCGTCACATCCTACGCCGCGCGCACCCAGTACAAACCGGGCACGGTCCATCCGCCGCACATAAAAGTCACAGACGCCATCGACATCCATTGCCATGCTCATGAAGGCCAGCAGGATCCTTACGACCTGGCGCGGCGGGCGTCCCTCGCCGAGATGAAAGGCCTGTTGTTCAAAAGCATACCTGGCGACGATCCAGTCAAGGCGACCCAGGCCGTCCAGGACGACGTCAATCGTTGGGCGGAAACACAAGAAGGTGTCAAGCCGATCACCTGCTGGTCGGCCTATGTCTGCGGCAGGCAAATGGCGCCGGTGACGGCAAAGATCGTCGGCGACATGATCGACCGCGGCGTGACCGCGATTTGGCTCCCGGTGTTCACCCATGTGATCACCATGAGCACCGTCGGCACCTACGGTCGCTTCGTCCGCGGTCGCGAAAACGCCGGCTGGGTCGGGCCGATCCCTTGGGACGAAGCGCTCAAAACCGGCCACTACGATCTCGATGAGAACGGCAAGCTCAAGCCCGAGATCCGCGACATTGTCCACCTTTGCGCCGATAGAAACGTCGCGCTCTTTTTCGGCCACGCCACCCACGCCGAGATTTACCAGCTCGCCGAAGAAGTCGAGAAAGCCGGCTTGAAACGCGCCGTCATCGATCACCCCTTCAGCCCGTTCTTGAATGTCTCACCGGACATGATGAAACAACTCCGCGGCACCGGCGTGCTGTTCAATTTCACCTGGGACGAACTCTCGCCGCTCCTGGGCGTCGACCCGCAAATCATGTACAACACCATCCGCGAAGTCGGCGTCGCGCACTTCACTTTGTCCAGCGACGCCGGCGAACCGCTCTTCCCCGACTCCGTCGAAGCGATGCGCCTGGTGCGCGGCTACATGGAGGCCTTTGGTTTGAATCAGGACGAACTGTATACGGTGTGCACGCGGAATCCGGCGAAGGTGGTGGGGCTTGCCCTGCAATGAAGCAGGGCAAGCAGTTCAAAGGTTCCAGGTTCAAAAGTTCAAGGTGGATCGGGATAGATCGTTTAACCTTTGAACCTTGAACTTTGAACCGCAGTTGGAGCTATCGCAGCCCCAACTTATCGAACGTCCCGTCCTTCTCCATCTCGTCGAGAAAGCGTCGGTCGATCAGCTGCTCCGCCTTCACCTGCTTGGCGCGCGGGTCGGTTTTAGCGATTTCGTCGAGGTTTGTCTGGATCGCGATGGGTTTGATGTCCAACTTGGGCTCGAGCACTTTCATTTCAGCCGTGTAGGCGGCGTCAAAAACCTTGCGGTCGGTGAGACCGATCTTCTTCGCCATGAGTCTAAACGCCAACTCGCGGTCCGTCCGCATGATTTTGTACGACTCGGTCATCATGTGCATGAACTGGCTGATCACCTTCGGCCGTTTGGCGATGATCGAGCGGAGCGTAACGAACCCGGTCGCCACGTACGGTGGTTTGATCTCCCGGCCGTCGATGACGTAGTTAAAGCCTTGAAACGCCGCGCGTGTGTCCTGCGGTGTCGTTATCGAAGCCGCGTCGACGGCGCCCGTGGCGAGCGCCAAAAAGGTTTCCGGCGCGCCGCCGGTTTGAATCATGTTCACGTCCTTGAGCGGATCGAGACCCTTCAGGCGCAGTGCCAATTGCGTGAAATAGTGCGAGTTGCCGCCGATGCGGCCGACGCCGATCCTTTTGCCTTTTAAATCCTCCGGTCGTTTGATCTCCGGCTTGCCCATGATGCTATGGGTAAGGACATTTTTTACCGAACCGATAAAAACGAAATCGGTATTGCCGCTCAAGTACGCGCGGATCGGCCCTTCGCCACCGACGATGGCCACGCTGCCGTTGCCGCTGCTCATCGCCGCGGTCACGATGCCCGAAGAGGCGATATAGACCAGCTGAAAGTCGAGGTCGTACTTCGGATACAGCCGCGCCTCCTCGGCGAACCAAGGCACCGCCATGGCGATGCTCGGCGCCGACTGAAGACCGACCAGCTTTTCGGCCGCGGCCGCGATGCGCCCAACCAAACCGCCGAGAAATATGCACACACATAAGGTCGATCGAAGCATGGTTCGCCGCTCCATTATGGTCCCCTTTCTGACTATTGCCTATTGCCTGACGCCTGTTGCCTAAGTGCCTTAATGAACCCCGACGCCTCCATCTCCTGGATAAAACTCGGATCGACAAAGCTCCGCGGATCGGCAGCTCCGGCCTTGGGATTTTTCGGCGCCATATCGTCGAGCAATGTTTTGATGCCGGCGGGATCGGGGTACGGCGTGTCGAGCAGCACCGACGTATAGTTGCGGTAGGTTCGTTCCAAGCCTTCCGGATCGGTGAGTCGGGTATACTTGCCGATGATCGCTTTGGTGCCTTCTCTATCGGCTTTGATCCAGTGGATCGCTTCGGATATCGCCCGAACAAACCGGCTCAACATCGGTCGCCGCGATTTGACGCTCGCCTCGCGCGTGACGACGCCGTTGCCATGGAGCGGAATCTTCAAGGTCGCCATGTTGACCAAGTCACGGAAACCCAACCGCTCCGCCTCCTTGATGAACGGCTCGTTCATGATCGTGAATTGCGTAATGCCCTTCGAGATCGACGCCAGCCGTTCGGGATTACCGCCGGCGGGGACGATCTTGACGTCTTTGTCCGGATCTATCCCCAAGCGTCTGAGCGAGAGCTTCATCCCCATGTCGGAGATGCTGCCGGCGCGATTGACCGAACCGGTCTTGCCACGCAGTTGCTCCACGGTCGTGATATTCGCGGCGCTGATGATGTGATCGATGAATGTCGGAATGATCGACAGGATCATGACCAAATCGGCGCCGCCCAGCCGCGGGTTAACGACGTTGGGCGCCGAAGTAATGACAATGTCCAAATCGCCGGCCACCAACGCCTGCATTGCCGGCGGACCGGCGCCGAAGAAAATCGGCTCGGTGACTAATCCCTGCTTGGCGAAAAAGCCGCGTTCCTGCGCCACCCACAACGGCGTATGCGACGCCGTCATCGCCGCCCAACCGACGCGAACACGCTCCTGGGCGGAGACCAGATGGACCGATAAGACGAGAACTAGAAAAGCAACTGAGACCATGAAACTCTTAAACATGATTTACCTCGTCGAGACGACCGCGCCATGCGCTCTCGTCCGATAGTATTAGATCCGTCATTCCGGCGCACGTTTGATCTTGGCACCCTGCAACGAAGCGTTGACAAGATCCCCCGCCGCCACCGACATATCGGCCGAGCCGGAGATAACGGATTGAACCGATAGCTGCGGGTTGAGCTGCTGGAGTTTAACGCTGAGACCGTATTTCTTGAACAGGCCGGCTTCGTTGGCGACAAACAGCGGCGTGAAAACACCACTCGCCTGCGGATAGGCGACGACGATTTCGTTTCTTTCCAAGACACCGACAGGATCGCTGGCAGCGTTCGACGGTTGATTAACGAAGATTGAGACGAAGCTCAGAAGCAAGAACCACCGCCGAAGCGTCACCGTAAAACCTCCTGGTCGCATTGGATTACCCAACACTCCTCTACTCCAGCACTCCAACTCTTGCTCTTCTACTTGGTAATCGCGTAGCAATATGAGTCGCGCGGCTCGGGGCTAATGTTCGGATGCACCGACCAGCGCTTCAGAATCCCCTCGCGCTGCATGCCGGCCTTTTCCATCACCCGCGCCGAGGCCTTGTTGTCGACGTCGCACACCGCCCAGATGCGGAAGATCTCTTTCTGCTTGAGCGCCCAGGCGATCAGCGCTGTGATGGATTCGGTCATGTAACCGCGCCCCCAATAAGCCCGCGTCAAGACAAACCCCAGCTCCCATTTCTCGTCGCTCACACGCGCGATCACCATGCCGATGACTTGCTTGCTTTCTTGAGTCTCGATCACCCAGTGAAAGGCTTTGCCGACGTCCCAAGCCAGCGAACACATGCGCATGTACTCTCGTGTCTCCTCAAGGTTCCGATGGGCGCGCCAGCTGACATACTTGGTCACTTCCGGATCTGTCGCGTATTGGCGGAAAATCGCTTCGGCATCCGCGAGTTTAGCTTTTCTGAGTCGTAGGCGTTCGGTTTTAAGTATCGTGGGTGGGTTTATCACTCTAGGAAGGTCCAACGCGCATGATTTTCAACTTTAGGGTCACTCGGGGAAATATTCAAGAGATAGGTAAGGCAATAGGCATAAGGCAATAGGCAAGAGTTTAGAAAAATACCTCCAGCAACCTTCTGTTGCCTATTGCCTATTGCCTGGTGCCTTCTTAAATCTACTTCAACGCTTCGCGCAAATAACTCTGATCGACATATTTGGCTGCGCTTGGCACCGGGCCTTTGGACTGGCTTTGCTCCCAGTAGATTTGCGTGACGTTTTGCAACCCTTCGAGATTCACATCGCCGTCGGGATGCCACATCTTGGTCGCCGTGTAGAAGTCCCAACCACGCCGGGCGTGGTCCAGTTTCAAATTCATCTCCTTGGCAAGATAGTTCGCCGCCGGCTCCTTGTTCTGATGAATCCAGCGCATCGTCTGCGCCATGGCGCGCATGACGCGCACCAGCACCGGCCGGTTTTTTTCCGCCCACGTCCGCTTGGTCGACAGCGCGGCCAGTTGGTAATTGGGCATCACATCGACAAAACGGCCGATCTCATTGAAGCCGTGCTCTTCCGCGGCATAGTTGACCGGCAGCGAAAGCGCCGCCGCATCGATGGAGCCGGCGACCAGAGCCGCATAGGTTTGCGGCGTGCCGCCGATGACCAGTAGCTTGTAATCGCGCGGATACTCCAGCCCCTTTAGCTTGAGCACTTGGCGCAGCGCGAAGGTGACCCCGGAGGTGAGACTGATGGCGCCGAAAGTCGCGCCGCGCAGATCGTTGTAGGTCTTGAATCTCTTGGCCGCCATGATCGACTGCGTCAAGCCGTTGATGATTCCACCGACGATCACCAGATCGAGCCCCTTTTCGATGGCGGCGATCGGCGCATCGGACGCGCTGCCGGCGATCTCCAGGGAGCCGCCGGCGAGCGCTTGCACGCCCACGTCGGAAGCGCGGATCACCACGACATCGACATCCAATCCCTGGCGCTCGAAGAATCCCATGCGCGAAGCGATCCATAACGGCCCGTAGCCGAGCGTCTTGGCCGCCGAACTGATGCGCAGCTTGACCCGCTCCTGAGCATCTGCGGCACTGTATTGAAGGACGAAGACGACAGCTAAAGCGATGGTAGAGATCTTGGTTAGCATGGTTCCTCCTCCCGATGGGCTAAGAACAGTAGCTAAATGGATTGCTTCTTCCGGGTTTACTGTAAGGATGATTTCACCACGAAGGACACGAAGATCGCGAAGTTCGGAGTCTTAATTTTCCTAACCCTTCGTGTCCTTCGTGCTCTTCGTGGTGAACAAAACAAACCGAACGTGAAACATAAGCCACAAAAACACCTGAAGACCCGAAAAATCTAGGCCAGCACTTCTTCCTGGCGCCACTGCTCGATGGTCGCTTTGTCGTAGCCTAAAAGCTCGCCAAGAATCTGATCGTTGTCCGACCCGAAGCGCGCCGGCAATTTAAGCGGATCTTCCGGCACGCCTTTGAAGACAAAACCACTGCGCGGTATTTCGAAAGGGCCGATCAGCGATTCGGGAAACGCCGAGAAATAATTGCGATGGCGCAGCTGCGGATCTTTCAGCAAATCCGCGCCGGATTGGACGACGCTGGCCGGCACGCCGGCGGACTGACACTTGGTCATCACCTCTTCCGCCGGGCGCCTCGCGGTCCATGCGCTGACAATGCCGTCGAGTTCAGTGCGGTTGTCGATACGTGATTGAAGCGAGGTAAAGCGCCCATCGCTCACCAATTCAGCCCGGCCAATGACGCGGCAAAAGTTCCGCCACTCGGTATCGTCGCGCACCGAGATCACACACCAACGGTCGTCGCCCTGGCAGCGGTAGACGCCGTGGGGCGCGGCCAATGCATAATGATTGCCCCGGGGTTTGGGATCGTCGCCGTTCACCGAAGTTTCCAGATAAGTCGTGCCCAACACTGCTGCGGTGCCTTCGATTTGCGCCAGGTCGATGGTCACGCCTTTGCCGCTGCGCCGGCTATTCAAAAGCGCCGCGATCATCATGGTCGGCCCAAGAACGAAGCCTAGATGATCGGGATAGACGCCCTGGCTGCCGATCGGCCGGTCCTGCTCGGGATGATTCCATAAATAGGTGATGCCGGAGAAAGCCGTAAGATTGAAGCCCCACGTCCCGTAGCTGCTCTTGGGTCCTTCGGTGCCGAACCCAGGCAATTTCACAATCACAAGCTTAGGATTAATTTTGCGCAGCTCCTCATCCCCCAAACCGAGTTTATCCAACACTCTAGGACGAAAATTCTGCAAGATCGCATGCGATTTTCCGGCGAGCTCGCGGATCAGTTTAGCGCCCGTGGGATTTTTCAGATTGATCGCCAAAGAACGCACGCCCAGATTGCACTCGATGAAGCGCGGCGCCTCGTCGATGTCCTTATGCTGACCGTAGTGGCGAAAGGTATCGAGTCCTCCCTTGCGCGACTCGATCTTGATCACCTCGGCGCCATAGTTGGCCAGCAACCTGCCGGCGTAGGGGCCGGCGTAGCCGGTGGTGAAAGCCAATATGCGCACGCCTTTGAGTATTTCGTTTGCTGTAGTCATTTCTGATTAATTGAAAATGGATAATGGAGAATTGATAATTTTCGGACAGCTCAATTGAACTTACTCAGCTCGATCCGATTTGCTCTTCACGTTATCCATTCTCAATTATCCATTATCCATTTTCTAGATTATTCTTTCCGCCGTCAGCGCGGCCAGCTTCTCGGCGCTGAACCCCAACTCGCCGCCGAGCACCTCCGATGATTATGTTGTCCCAAAAGCGGCGCCGGAGCGGGCGCGGCGCGTTTGCTGTCCACGGTGAAGAAACTCCCTGGCGCGTTAAACGTGCCCAGCACCGGATGGGTCACCTGGCTAAAGAAGTTGCGCGCCTGGATATGCGGGTCCTTCATGAAATCCGCCGGCGAATTCACCGGTAAACCGGGGATGCCGTTTTTTTGCATCAGCTCGGCGAGATCTTCCTTGGTATAACGCATCGTGAAAGAGGTCACCTGAGCGTTGATGTAGTCGGCTTCCTTGCGCCGCAGATTGCTGTTGATCCACTTGGGATCGTCCAGCCCCGGCTCGTGATTGTCCCAAACTTTGAGCAGCAGCGGCCAATGAGTTTGCGTGACAAAGAGCGCGATCCAGCCGTTCTTGCACTGGAATAGATTCGCCGGCGCGTTGTGCTGGTGCTGGCTGCCGGCGCGTTTCATGACACGCTTCTCCGCCGCGTAGTTGAAGGCCACATGCTCGTGCAGCGCCATGCTCGCCTGCACCGAGCCGTCGATCCACGCGCCGATGCCGCGCATCTCGCGCTGCCACAGCGCCAGCATCGTGCCATAGCACGCCATCAAGCTCGCATAATAGTACGCCTGGGTCTCCGGCGGAT
Organism: uncultured delta proteobacterium; assembly: GCA_963816145.1. GTDB lineage: Bacteria > Desulfobacterota > Binatia > UBA9968 > UBA9968 > DP-20. The sequence goes on along the minus strand of CAWFJP010000009.1, from coordinate 92,157 downwards.
TGCACGGCGTCATCTTCGGATCGCCGCTGATGTAAAGCAGCGCGCCCATGGCGTTGCCGACGATGTCCGGCGCTTTGTAATGGGCGTAGGGCCCGTCCTGGCCGAAACCAGTGAGCGAAACCAGGATCAACTTGCTCTGCTTTTCTAGCAGCTGCGCGTAGCCGAGACCGCGCGCGGCGAGCTCGCCCGGCTCGAAGGTTTCAAGGACAATATCCGATTTCGCCACCAGATCGAGAAAGATTTTGCGCCCGCTGTCCTTGGCGATATCGAGGGTGACGCTCTTCTTACCGGCATTGAGATAGGCGAACCGCAAACTGCCCTCGCGGTGCGCATGACCTTTGGCAAACGGCGGTTCCAACCGGCCGGCATCGCCGCCGGGCGGCTCGATCTTGATCACGTTCATGCCCAGATCACGCAGCACCTTGCCGCAAAACGATCCCATGGACGAACTCAAGTCGAGGACACGGTAGCCGGAGAGAAGCGATGTGGTGTTGTCGATTTCAATCATGTGCAGGGTTTGATCGAAGCATTAATGATACCGACTTCGAGGATGGATGATGGAGGATCGAGGATGGCTATCGTCAATCTTCAATCCTCCATCCTCGACCCGAACTTCGTCACTTGTGATTTCTGATGATATGCTCCGCCAGCCGCCAGCGCAGCACTTCCGGCGTGCCTTCGGTGATGCGCAGGCTGCGCACTTGGCGGTACCACCATTCCAACGGCAGTTCGCGCATGAGGCCTAGACCGCCGTGGACCTGGATCGAGCGGTCGACCACGCGGCTGGCCATCTCGGCGCACTGGATCTTCGTCATGTAAGAGAGTTGGCGAATATCTTCGCCGCGGTCATGGCGCCAGGCGCATTCGTAAACCATCAAACGGCAAGCGTGCAGCTCCATCGCCGAGTCGGCGATCATGAATTGAATCGCTTGGCGATTGGCCAGCGGCTGGCCGAAGGTCGTGCGCACTTTTGAGTATTCGATCATCATGTCGAGGGCGCGCGAAGCGATACCCACCGGCCGTGCGCCGTGGCCGCGCACGCGCCCCTCTTCGATCCACTTCTGCGCGATGGAAAAGCCCTGTCCCTCGCCGCCGATCATATCGGCCGCCGATACGCGGACATTTTCAAAATGAATTTGTCCCGGGGTGTCGCCCATCATGGTTGGCCACAATTTTTCCAGCGTCACGCCGGGCGCCTTCATGCTGACCATGAAACAACTCACGCCGCCGCGCGCGCCCTTGGCCGGATCGGTGACCGCGATGACCTGGGCGTAATCGGCGCTCTTGGCGCCGGTGATAAATCTTTTAGTGCCGTTGATGACGTAGGAGTCACCGTCTTTGATTGCCCGGGTCTTCATGCCGGCCGGATCGCTTCCCGCATCGGGCTCGGTCTGGGCAAAGCAAATTTTGATTTTACCGTCGATCACCGGCTGCAGGAAACGCTTTTTCTGTTCGTCGTTGCAGTGAAATAGCACCGGCCGCACTTCCGGCCCGAAGATCGGCGCGTAGCGAAACGGAATCGCGATGGTGCGCGCGACCTCTTCCATGATCACGCAGCGGCTCATCAGGTCGAGCCCGGCACCGCCGTATTCTTGGGGCACGTCGAGCAGCCAGAGGCCGATCGCCTTGGCCTTTTCCTGGAGCGGTTTAATAAACTGCTCCGGCATGTCCTCGCCTTCCGGCCGGCACTCTCGCTCCAGCGGAATCAGCTCGCGGTCGACGAATTTACGAACCGTGTCTTTTAAAAGCTGCAGCTCTTCGGGAAGATTGAAATCCATCGTGGTCACTCGGTAAATAGACTTCAGAATGATCAGGAGTAGGATAATGAAAAGAATAGATAATTCGGAAACCCTGCTCACGTACATCAGCAATTCCCTCCGACTTCCCCATTCTGTTTTCCATTATCCTCTCTAACTACTTCGCGTCCCGCTTGTACTCGCCCAAGCCTGGACGGTAGGTCTTTTTGTCGAGGAACTGCTCCATGCCGGTCTCGCGCCCCTTTTCCGGGTCGGTGAGACGCAGCGCCGTTCCCTTGGCCGACATGTATTCTTCGGCCTGGCTGTATTCCATGGTGCGGCAGTGTTTGTAGACTTCCTTAGCAGCGCGCAGCACCTGAGGATTCTTCTTCTTCAGCTTGTCGGCGAGCTTCATGGTCTCTTCGCGCAGCTTGTCTTTCGGCACGGCAAAATTGACCAACTTCACTTCCGCGGCTCTTTTGCCGTCAAAAGGATCGCCGGTCATGATGTACCACATGGCGTCGCGATAACTCATGGCGTCCGCCAACACGCGGCTGACCAACCCGCCCGGGAAAATACCCCAATTGATTTCGCTCAAGCCGAAGGTCGCATCTTCAGCAGCAATCGCAAAGTCGCAAGCGATCAGCGGCGTGAACGCGCCGCCGAAGCAAAAGCCGTTGACCATGGCAATGGTCGGCTTGGGAAAATAGAACAGCCGGCGCCAGCGCCATTCTTGCGACGCCCAGCTGGCTTTGCGCCGCTCAAGGGCATTGTTATCCGTCCCGCGGAAATATTCGCGCAAGTCCTGGCCGGCGCACCAGCTCGGCCCGGCTCCGGTCAGCACCAGCACCTGAGTTTCCTTGTCGACTTCCAGTTCGGTCAGGGCTTCGAGCATGTCATAATGAAGCTGCGGGTTCATGGCGTTTCTTTTCTCAGGCCGATTGAGAATACACCAGGTCGTCCCGTCTTCTTTTTCAACCCTAACGGTCTTATATTCTTTCCATAATGTTGCAGCCACTTTTCGTACCTCCTAGGTTAATTTATTCAATTCTTATTCGAGCCGTTGGGAAGCTGTCAAGCGGATTACAGTAATAGTTTCCCTCGGCAAGCGCTATTTCGCATAAAGCGTCTTCACAAACCCGCTCTGCTCGATCTCGCGCAGCAAACTGTCGTCGACGAACGACTTCGGATCGGCGGTCTTCGCCTTGGGATTGTCCTTTTCGATGAAGCCGAGCACCGTTTCAACGCCGCGCAACGATGGATAGGGCACCGACTCGTAGTATTTCGCGACTAATAAATCTATCGAGCGTTCCAGAGTCTTCTCCTGCTCGGGACCGATGCGAAGCTTCTTCTTGACGATGTCCACACTTTCCTGCCTGTTATGTTTGACAAACGCAATTCCTTCGACATAACCCTTGAGAAAGCGCAGCACCTTGTCGCGATTATTTTTGATGTATTGGCGCGTTGTCGCGACCATCGTATGCAAATAGTAAATGTCGGTATCGGCCATATCGAGCAACACTCGATATCCGCGGTCTTCGGCGACGAACATCGAAGGAATCGTCACCACAGCTCCTTCGATGCCTCCCTTGTCCAGGGTCGCCAGCATGCTCGGCGACGAGCCGAGCTGCATGACCTGGACGTCGTTGACGCTCATCTTCCAGCGCTGCAGCATCATCAACAACACGGAATGGGACACCGCGCCAATGCGGGTGACGCCGACTCGTTTGCCCTTTAGATCCGCGGGAGTTTTTATGTCGGGCTTGGTGATCAACCGCTGCAGCCCCTTGTTGACGACACCGGCGACCATCACGGTATCGCCGCCGCGCAGTGCAGCCGCGACCAAGACATCGCCGGCTGAGTTCACCATTTGCACGTCGTTCGCAATTAGCGCGCTAATGCCCGCAGTGCCGCCCTGGCCGGTGACGATCACTTCGACATCCAATCCGTGTTTACGAAAGAGCCCTTTTGTTTCAGCCACCCAGACAGCGGTGTGTAACCCGCTCACCGAACTCAAGCCCATGCGAATCTTGTCCTGGGCGCTGACAGAAGCGGCCAGAGATGCCACGCTCAATAACGAAATCAAAGCAGCCAAGCGAATTGACTTATCCATACTTACTCCTATTTTTCTGTCTCGCGCCTCAAGTTGCTCGCCTCACCTTTCACGGCTTGCCCACTTCCGCGAGGGCCTGTTTGAGATAGCTGGGATCGACGTATTTCGACGGTTGGGGCAGAGGCTCTTTCAAGACCCCTTGGTCCGCGGTTAAATTGATGATCGTGCGCACGCCTTCGACGTTGAGATCGGCATTGCGATCCCATATACGGTTTTTCCAGTTATAATCGTAGGCATAGCGGCAATCGTCCATGCCGATGGACATCTCCTTGGTCAGATAAGCACAGGCCGCGTCGCGGTTGTCAGCCATCCAACGCATCGTCGCGACCATCGCTTTCATGAAGCGCACCACCAACGTCCGGTTTTTTTCCGCCCAAGAACGCTTGACGATATAGACGTTGAACTGAAAATTGGGCTGATCGTCGGCGAAATAGCCGATGATGTTGAAACCTTGTTGCTTTGCGACGAGGTCGAGTGGCACACCCACGGGCGCGGATGAGATCTGCCCCGAAGCCAACGCCCGAAAGCGATCCGGCGCGCTGCCGATGTTCAGGAGCTTATAGTCTCGCGGATATTCAAGGCCGTGGACTTTCATCACCAGCCGCAGGGCGAAGCCGGTGCCGGAGGTTAGCGTCTGGGAACCGATAGTCGTGCCGCGCAGGTCTCCGTAGGTCTTGTACTGCTTGGCGCCGATCATGCTCAACCCAAGTCCATTGATCAAGCCGCCGATCATGGTGATATCCGCGCCTCTCTCGTACGCGTTGATGAGCGTGTCGACGGTGGCGCTGGCGACGTAAATGGAATCGGCCGTCAGCGCTTGAATGGTCAGGGGCGAACCGCGCATGGTAACGATCGGAACTTCTAACCCCTCCTTCTCAAAGAAACCCATCTTCGCCGCCACCCACAGTGGCCCATAGCTCAAGGTCTTCGATGACTCGCCGATGGGGAAGCGAAACCTTTCCTGGGCGTCGATACGTCCCGCGAGCAGACCGAACATTAGTAAGCAGCCGGCGACGATTCGTCTCATCATCTGAAACTCCTAACTCCTGACTACTTGCTCCTGACTATCTTACTTCTTCGCCAACTCTCCCAGCGCTTGCTTCAAATAACTCGGATCGATATATTTCGCCGGCTGTGCCAGCGGCTCCTTCTGGCCGTTGATCTCGGCGACGATCTTGATCATGGTGCGCACGCCGTCCACATTGAGCTCGGCGTTGCGATCCCACACGCGATTCTTGACGCTGTATTCCCAGGCAATACGGCAGTTCTCCACGGTCATCGACATTTCCTTCGCCAGATACGCGCAGGCCGGGTCGCGGTTGTCGAACAGCCAGCGGTGGGTTTGCGTGATCGTCTTCATATAGCGCACCACTAGCGGTCGATTTTTCTCGGCCCAAGAGCGCTTGACGATATAGGGATTGAAAAAATAAGTCGGTAGATCGTCGGCGAAGTAACCTATGACATTGAACCCCTTTTGTTTGGCGTCGTTATCGAGCGGCACGCTCAGCGGCGTCGCGGCGATTTGTCCGGATTGCAGCGCGAGATAGCGGTCAGTGACGCCGCCGACATTAAAAATCTGGTAGTCGCGCGGGTATTCAAGCCCATGCGCGCGCAACACCAAGCGCAGCGCAAACCCGGTGCCCGTGGTGAGGGTTTGCGAACCGATAGTCTTGCCGCGCAGATCGTCGAAAGTCTTGTACGGCTTGGCGGCGACCAGGCTCATGCTCAGGTTGTTGAGCAAGCTACCGACCATGGCGAAATCCAAACCTTTATCCACGGCCGTAATGACACCATCGGTGCCGGCATTAGCGGCATAAATCGACTCGGTCGCAAGCGCTTGCAGCGTGATCGGCGTGCCGCGCATGACGACTATCTGTACGTCCAACCCCTCGCGCTCGAAGTAACCGAGCTTCTGCGCCAGCCACAACGGTCCATAACTGAAGGTCTTCGAAGAAGCCCCGATGGGGAAACGAACCTTTTCCTGGGCTGGTGCCAGGCTAGCGATGGCGCATTGCACTAAGACAAAGGATAGAGCGAGCAGTGCCCGCCCCAACTCGCGACTCCTCACTCCTAACGCCTTACGCCTCACCCTTTACTCCTGACGCCTTACTCAATTCCTTTGATCACACACAACGTATTGCGCCCCGTCCACATCGGCAGAAACACCGAATGGCGATGCTTGCCGCCGATGACGATCACCATGATGTCTTCCGCCTTGGTCGGATAGATGCACCACGCCGTCCGGCGTCATGTTGATCGACTCGCGCATCAATTCGTCATCGGACTTGTGCCCTTTGCGCCGCGCCGGGATTTCTTCGAACTTGAGCGACGCATGCTCCCAGAGATAATCTTTGACCTGCTTCTTGGTGATACCGTCCCGCGCCATGATCTCGGCGTCCTCGATGCCCAGCGCGATCAGCGGCGTACCACCGCCGAAGCTGCCGACGTCCAGATGGCTGACACCATGATGCATCCTGATCACTTCGGCCAATGAAGCCAGCGCCTGCTCGCCGCGATTGCCGGCGGTGTGGATCGGCAGAAATCCGTTGATGCCGAAGACCGTGACCGTGCTCTCGTCAGGTTTGAAACCGAACTCGACGTGATAGGGTTCCCAGGGACTTTTCTCCTGGTTCTCGCCGAAACACATGGTATACTTTCCCGGCCAGCCGAAAGTAGAGCGATCGGTATCGCCGGGATAGCCGCCGCCCACCGTGATGAGAATCAAGCGAATCGCCCGGCCGATGGTCGCATTGGATCGAAAACCAGGACCGAACACTCCCGAGTCGCAGTTGACGTTCAGCGCCGTGCGAATCGGTCCATTGAGCAGCAGCGCCGGGCCGACGTAACCGGTGGTCGCCTGGACGCCGTAAAGATTGAAGCGCGGCTCGCAGATCGCTTCCACCGCGGCGATGATCACCGGCAAATATTCCGGCAAACAGCCCGCCATGACGGCGTTAATGGCGATCTTCTCGATCGAGCAAGGCGCCCACTTCGGCGGAATCGGCCCAATGACCTGCGCCGGATCGCGCGCCGTCGCCGCGAGCATTTTCTCCACCCGCGCCGCCGTCGGCGGCACGATGGGCAAGCCGTCGCTGAGCTTTTCCTTCAAGAACCAGTCATTGACCGCTTCCCAACTATCTTCGACTTCGATTAGGTTTGAGGTGAGGTTCATCGCTTATTAAGACTCCGCTTTGTCATAGATTTACTCCCGCCAAGCTTATCTAGCACCGCGCCACGGGTGTACCTTCCTCCCCCGAAACCGGGGGAGGATACAGGTGGGGGTTCATTCGCAGCACACTGAATAATCTCGATCACACCTTCGATGTTTTTCAGCACTTCGTTGTTCCAAAATCTTACGATTCGATAACCTTGTGTCTTAAGTCCAGTCGATCGCGCTTCTCGAATCGTAGACTTTATTGTCGCTATGCTGGCCACCATCGACTTCGATTACTAATTTTTTCTCCAAACAGACAAAATCGACGATGTATGGTCCAAGTGGTCGTTGTCGTCTAAATTTGTGGCCATCGAGTTGACGCAATCGCAAGCGCCGCCAGAGAAACTGTTCCGCATCCGTCAAATTGCTTCTTAACGTACGCGCTTTCTGGATTGTAGTGGCCACGCCCCCCATCCTAGCCTTCCCCCGAGTCGGGGGAAGGAATAAAGACTCCGACATGGAATTCTCACACGCTCTCGTCAGCGCGAATTCTACAATTTCCTACCCCGCTTGCGGGGGGATTTAGGAGAGGGATCACCCGTCTTCGCCTGCTTGCCTCCTCCAGCGCTGCTCAAGCTCAGCTGCTCGTTAACCAACCCGATCGCCCCTTCGGCGTCCGCCCGATGCTCTCCTTCGCGCGCGCCGCCGCTCGGATGATGCGGGATCTCGACTAGCGGCAGTTTAGCGAGACCGAAGAACTTCGCTTCGGTGCGCGCCAATTCCATAAAAATCGACTGGCACAGCGTCACCGTCGGTTTGCCTTTCTTTTGCAGATCGATGGCATCGTGGACACTCCACGATGTGCATGAACCTCAAGCGCCTAAACCGGTAATGACCGCGTCACACTGGTTTACGATTTCCTCCATGATCGGCTTGGGAGCGCCTTGCATATGCGTCGGCTTGGTCTTGAACAACACTGCTTTGACGTGGAGCCGTTCCTGCAGCAATTTGCTCAGCTCCTTGAACATGTCCGTCGAATTGGACTGGCCGTTATCGATGATGCCGATGACCTTGCCTTCGAGCGAATCCAAGCCCGGCACCAATGGTTGCTCCTTGGGATTAACCGCTGCCCGCGGATCGAGAAATTTGATAGTCGCCATCTAGCTCTTTCCTCCTCAAAAATGCCGTCAGACTTTCCCGCTGGTTTAGCTTATATACGCAAACTCGCGCTGGGCCTGCAACCGCCAATGGCAATCTTTCACGTTGACAGCCGGGTGGCTTTGCATTAGCTCTAACGACGCCGATGAAGAACTCATCTCCCCCTCTACTTGCCGTAACGCCTGAACACTGGCCTTGCCGGCTCGCCATCGTCATCGCCAGCCTTGCACTAGCCTGCCCGCTGTGGGCGCAAGTGCCAACCCTGCGCGTCGGCACCAATTCGCCGGCGAGCGCCGAGTCGGTGTTGTTCAGCATCGCCAGGGACGCCGGCGTGCTCAAACAGAACCAGCTCGACGTCGAAGTGATCTTTATCGCCGGCGGCACGCTGTCCATGCAGGCGCTCATCGGCAAGAGTTTGGACTTCCTGTGCACCGGCGGCACGCCCTACATCGTCGCCTATCTCGAAGGCGCCCAGACAAAAATGATCGGCGGCGTGAATAACAAACTCCCCTATGGCTTTGTCTCCCTGGCCAACATCAAGACGCCGGCCCAGCTCAAAGGCAAACGCATCGGTATCAGCCGCTTCGGCAGCACGGATGACTTCGCCGTCAAGCTGGCATTGTCACAATTCGGCTTGAATCCCAAGACTGATGTCAGCATCACTCAGGTCGGCAGCGCCGCCACCCGATTAACCGCGCTGCAGGCGGGCAGTATCGACGCCGCCGTTCTCACCCTCGGTTTGGTCCAGATCGGCCAGAAGAGCGGCCTCAACCTGCTGCTCGACTTCATCGAGAAAGATATCGAGTACCAGCAGGTGGCGATCATCGCCCGCGACGATATGCTCAAGATCACGCGCCGACCTGGTGCGCCGTTTCATGAAGGCCTATCTCGACAGCGTGCGCTATTATAAGACGCAAAAAGAGGTCGCCATCCGCGAAACCATGAAGCGGCTGCGCACCAACGACCGCGCCATAGCGGAATTCGATTACATCCAGCGTATCCGATCCTTACCCGACGACGGCAAGCCGAGTATCAAAGGCATGCAATTGGCGCTCGACGATATCGCGAAGGAGAATGCAAAAGCGAAGAGTCTAACCGTGCAGCAACTGATCGATTTGAGTTTCTTGCCGTAGATGTTTCGTTTAGAGTCTAGAGTCTGGCGTCTAGCGTTCTCGAATCCAACCCTAGACGCCAAACCAAAACAAACCGGAGGTTTTTATGCAACCGATCATCGACGCCGATACTCACATTTCTGAATCCGAAGAGATGTGGGCGATGTTTGATAAAGAAATGTACGGCCGCCGTCCCGTGCTGCTGTCGCTGCCGGACAATACTCTCTACGGCAACTGGAACAAGACCTGGCTCATCGACGGTAATATTTTTCCCAAGCCGGCCGGCAAAGGCGGCTTCCGCTTGATCACGCCGTCGGCGTCGAAGATCCAATCCAATCGCAAAGACTTGACTGTCGCCTGCCGCGACATGACCGACATCCCCAGCCGGCTAGCCGACATGGACCGCCTCGGCATTGCCACTCAGGTCGTCTACCCGACGCTGTTTCTGGTCTACCTCACCGACGATCCCGAACTCGACGTCGCGCTCAGCCGCGCTTACAACCGCTTCATCGCCCAAGCCTGCGCCCGGAGTAACGGTCGCATTCATTGGGTGGCGATACCGCCGCTGCGCGACATCGCCGAGTCGGTCAAAGAATTACAGTGGGCCAAACAGAACGGCGCCGTCGGCGTATTCTTCCGTGGTATGGAAGGCGAATACACGCTCGACAACCCACGGTTCCACCCTACCTACCAAGCCGCCAGCGACCTCGACCTGCCGATCTGCGTCCACACCGGATCGAGCACGCCGGCGATCAGCGCCATGTTCGACCTCGAACGCAACCGCCAGTGGTCCCACTCGGCGTTTCCGCCGCTGCACGCGTTCCGCGATCTCGTGCTGAACCGGATCCCCGACATGTTTCCGAAGCTACGCTTCGGCTTTCTCGAAGCTTCGGCAAGCTGGATCCCATTCTTGATTCACAAACTGAAACGGGACAATACCAAGCGTTGGAAAACATCGTGGAAATCGCCGCGGGATTTGTTCGACGACTGCCGCTTTTACGTCGCCTGCGAAGCCGATGAGGATTTGAACTACTTGATCGAATACGCCGGCGCCGATCACCTGATCAGCGGTTCCGACTACGGCCACAACGATCCCGCCGAGCAAGCCCAACTGGTCAAGCAGATGCAGTCGCGTGAAGATGTCGCCCCGGCATTGATCGAAAAGATCTTGTGCGACAATCCTCGGCAGTTTTATCAGATCTGAAACGAAAGCTTCGGAGTTTGCACCGCAGAGGCCCTGAGGTCACAGAGGAAGGGAGCAATTTATTTTCTCTGCGTTCTCTGCGTCTCTGCGTCTCTGTGGTGAATAATCCGAAAGAAGACCTGCCCCAGGATGTTTCTTGAAAAAGGACCGTCGCTCGCCGCTCTGGCAAATGTCAGTCGTCATCGCCTGTCTCAGCGCGCTGTTAGGTTCTCTCGATAGCGCCATCAACATCGGCTTTCCGGCGATCACCGTGGCATTTTCTCTCGAGGTCACAGCGATCCAATGGGTCATCGTCGGCTATGTGCTGACCCATGCGAGCTTGCTGATCGTCTGTGGCGCCCTTGCCGACCGCTGGGGTCACGACCGCTTGTTGGCCTACGGATTGTTAGTAAGTGCCGTTGGGTTTACCTGTTGCGGCATCGCGCCGACCTTTGCCTGGCTCGTCGTCGGAAGAATCATCCAGGGCGCGGGTGCCGCGCTCGTTTTCGCCACCGCTCCTGCGTTAGTCACTTTGACGGTCAGTGCTGAGAGCCGCGGCCGGGCGCTGGGAATCTATCAAATGTGCAACGCCGTCGGCTATGCCGTCGGTCCGTTACTCGGCGGCATGCTCATCGACATCTTTGGTTGGCGGGCCACTTTCTTGTTCAGAGTGGCCCCCGCGGTGTTGCTCGCTGCGCTAGCGGCCTTCAAACTTCCCACGCGCGAGCAACCGAGCACGGGGCAACGCGGCAAGCCGCCCTGGGCGGTATTGAGCGTTGCGCACCTACCACCGTTCATCATCGCCAACTTTCTTTCGGTGCTGGCCAACTGCGCCAGATTCGCCATCGGTCTATTGCTGCCGTATTACGTGATCAACGTGCTGCGCTATCCCGCCACCACCGGTGGGACGCTGATGCTGGCAACATACTTACTGACAATCCTCGCCGCGCCGCTGGCGGGAAAATTATCCGACCGCATCGGCACTGCGCGGCTCAGTTCACTGGGGCTGGCCGTGCAAGGTTTCGGTCTGTGGATGCTCAGCCGCTTGGATGGGCAAACCGACTATTTCTCGCTGGCTCTCGCTCTCGGAGTCGTCGGCTTGGGCCTCGGCATATTCGAAGCGCCCAACATGAGTTTTATCATGGGCTCCATCCCCCGTTCGCACCAAGGCGTCGCCGGCAGCATCGCCGCCATGATGCGGCCCCTGGGCATCGTCCTTGGCGCCACCGGCTGGAGCCTGCTCTTCGAACGGCGTCAGCAGTCCTATTCGGTGCCAGTTTCCATTAAATCCTCGGTGGCTATCAGTGGAATGCTGCCGGCGCTTCAGGACGTTTTCCTCAGCGCCGCCGGGGTCTGCTGCGCGGCGTTTATCCTGTCGCTCTGCCGCAAGGACGAACACCGCCGGTTAAAAAGCGATTGAAAACGCCGCCAAACCCCATCACCGCAGGGTGACTCAATGCGCCCTTGGGCAATGTCGCCGGTTTCGTCAGGGTGCCGAGCTGCTGGTCTTGCCGGGATCGCAGCGAATCCTGCAGCTTCCCGACCGCAGGTTGCCGCGATTTTTGAGAAAGTTTCCTTGAAAAACCTCGTCACCTTCGATAGGTTCAGCCGACATTTTGTCGACACAAACCATGAGTTGGTGGATCTGGATTCTAATCGGCTTGTTGCTGGTCTTCGCTGAAGTCGTCACTCCGGGCGGCTTTTACCTGCTCTTCTTCGGCATTGGCGGGCTAATCGTCGGACTTTTGGCGCTCGCCGATGTCACCGGCCCGGCTTGGCTGCAAGTTTTGCTATTCTCCGTCATTTCCGTGTGTGCGCTTTGGCTATTTCGCGAAAAGTTAATGCAAACGTTTCAAGGAAAAGCGCAGGTTCCGGTCGACAGCTTCATCGGCGAGACCGCCCATGTGGTCGACGAGATCGCCGTGAACGGCGTCGGCAAAGTCGAATTACGCGGCACCTCGTGGAGCGCGCGCAATATTGGCGCAACCGCGCTGTCCACCGGCGGGCGCTGCTTGGTCGAACGGGTCGAAGGGTTGACTCTCTTTGTCCGTGCGGAGAATCGCTGAGCGATGGAGGTTTCAATGGGTGGGTTCGTTGTTGTCGTCGTCCTGGCCTTGCTCATCATCATAATCGTCGCCAAAACCGCCGTCGTCGTACCCCAGCAAAGCGCTTACGTGGTCGAGCGATTGGGTAAGTTCAGTGGTTCTTTGGGCGCCGGATTTCACATTCTCGTGCCGTTTTTCGATGTCGTTCGCTACAAGCATTCATTGAAAGAGCAGGCCATCGATATCCCGCCGCAAGTCTGCATCACCCGGGACAACGTCCAAGTGTCCGTGGACGGCGTGCTCTATCTCAAAGTGCTCAACCCCGAACGCGCATCCTACGGCATCGGCGATTATACGTTCGGCATCACCCAGCTCGCTCAAACGACTTTGCGCAGCGAGTTGGGCAAAATCGAACTCGATCGTACCTTCGAGGAACGCAGCAACATCAACATCCAGGTGGTCAGCGAACTGGACAAGGCTTCGGAGCCCTGGGGCATCAAAGTGATGCGCTACGAAATCAAAAACATTACACCGCCGCAGGATATCTTGGCCGCGATGGAAAAGCAGATGCGCGCCGAGCGCGAAAAGCGCGCCCTGATCCTAACCTCCGAAGGCCAACGGGACGCGGCGATCAACAGCGCCGAGGGCGACAAGCAGCAAGTCATCAAGGCGTCGGAAGCAAAAAAGCAGCAACAGATCAATGAGGCCGAAGGCGAAGCGGCAGCCATTCTGTCCATCGCCGACGCCACCGCCAACGGTATCCGCAAAGTTGCCGAGGCGATTCAACAACCAGGCGGTTTCGAAGCCGTGCAGTTGCGCGTGGCAGACAATTACCTCACGCAGTTCGGCAAACTCGCCCAGCAAGGCAACACCCTGATTCTGCCGGCAACCTTGAGCGACGTCGGCTCGATGATCGCCCTGGCCATGAATGTGATTCGCAAGGAAGGAAACAACGCCGCCCAAACGCCGCTGCGCTCGGCGTGACGGATGCCGCGCGCGTCATCGTCTTACACCCGCTTCCGAGCTAATTGACCGTCACGCCAGTCCGTAAAACTTGCGCGGATTGGTCTCAAGAATTTGCTGCACCACATCGGCTGACAAGCGCTTGTCGTTGCGCAGCAGATGCACCGCGTTGAGCTCCGTCGATGGATCGTGGTGGCCGTAGTCGGTGCCGATCATCAAACGATCCTCCCCCGCGTAGCTCAACACGTACGGGAGATCGTCTTTATTTTCGCAGGCGACCCACATGTTGTTGACCGCGAGAGCATCATTGGGAAAGGCCTTGCCTTGGCGCCGGTAGCGATCGGCCATATCATTGAGCACATAGGGCACCCACTGGGCGCTGACCTCGACGAAACCCCAGCGGACCTTGGGGAATTTTTTCGCCAGCTGTTTTTCCATGAGCGTGTGAAATGCGCCGACGACGGCGAGCTTGAATTTGGTAAAGCTGGTGTCATCGGCGAAAAAATCATGGTGCAGGAAACTGCCGTTGGCCGAGTGGACGCACACCGGCAAATCGAGATCCGCCGACATCTCCCAGAGCGGATAGAAAAAGGGGTGACCGAGGGCGCGCTCGCACTCCAATCCGCGCATGAAGATGCCACAGGCTCCGTTCCGCTTGGCCCACTCCAATTCGTTGCGCACGACCGCCGGTGATTTTTCCAAATATTGCAGCGGCGGCTTGGCGACCCAGCGCAGCCGGCCGTGGCCCTGGCGCCAAAGCTCGCCCATCCAGCGGTTATAAGATTTGCACAGCGCCCGCTCGCGCTCGCCATCCTGCACGATGGGCCGCAAAAACAGCGTCGGGTAAAGCACCTGAACTTCGATGGCGAGTTTGTCCATATGCGCCAGCCGCGCCTCGACGCTGAGCATCTCGCGCGATTCTTTGGTGGTGTTGGTGCCGACATTGCGGTCCTTGCCATGGGCGCGTCCTTCGATCACCCAAAAATCGCGCACGGCATCTCCTTCGTTGCTGAGCAACTCCGCGCCGAAAGACTGGGTCATCAGTTGCGGCGTAAAACGGCGCTCGTCCCCTTCCAGATAACTCCAGGTCTGAACGGTCTCGATCACATGCGCATCGGCGTCAATCGCACCCACGGTTATCCTTCCTCAGCTTAATCGCAATAATGGCGGCAAACCGAATAGCAGACACCGCCAACTAGACTGGCTGAAAATGCCGCGCTTTCTCCAACGTATTACCGCTCGCACCGCCCCAATGGCTTTGAAATCCTTAAAGCTGATTGGCATTGGGATGGCGGGATAACGACGGCACGGCTACGATCAGCCCATTATTATTCGATCATCCGCCACCCAATGTCATTCCCATCCGCCGCTAATTCGATACCCGCCGCGTCCCTGCCTTCACATTTACTTCGTAAATCCGATTGGTACTGGTCTGATGGATCAGCAGATTACCGTCTCGCGTCGGCCGCATATGTCGCAAGATGCCGCCGTAGATACTTCCCGACGGAATCGGCCAGCTTTGGAATTTTTCCATGGCAGGGTCGAAGCGCACGATCGCGTCAGGACGCTGCGTCGACTCGTTATACCAGACGACGCCGTCGACAACCGCGATGGCGTAGGGATGAGACTTCGGGCCGCTGGGCGACGCCCACTCTTTGTACTGTCCGGTCTTCGGGTCCAAGCGACCGAGTCGCCCCAAACCGGAATTGACGTACCAGATCATGCCATCGTCCGCGAGATCGAGGCGGCGTACAGTCGTCCCTTCGGGCAAATTGAATTCCTTGACCGCCAACGTTTCCGGATCGACATTGAGCACACAATTGCTGCCGTTGCACGAGACCCAGAGCGAGCCGTCGCGGGCCACCTTGATGCCGTAGGGACGAGAATTTTTCCGCGCCAGCGTCACCAACTTGATTTCACCGGTGGCTGGAATCAAGCGACCGATCATGTTGCTCACCTGCAGCGTGAAAAACATTCGGCCCTTCTGATCGAATTCCGCTGTGTGGGGATCTTTGGCATTGGGATCGGGCATCTTGTATTCAGTGATTGCTCCCGTCTTCGGATCGAGTTTGCCAATGGTACCGTTGCCGTTGCCGGTGTACCAAATATTCCCATCACGATCCGGCGTGACGCTGTGCGGCAGCGCTTTGTCCGGCAATGTGTACTCCCAAACTTCGCCGGTTTTCGGATTGATCCGTCCGACCACGTTGCCGAACTGCCCGCAATACCAGATCGAACCATCGGCAGCTCTGCACCGGGTCGCGGGCGCGTTGGCCGAGCTGGGGTACTTTCCATTCGCGAAAACTTATCGAGATGGGACCCGGTACCAACTTCGGTTGCAAATTCGTGTTAGGTGGAAAGTGAGTCGCCAGATACTGCGTGATGGCATCCTCGGCCGGCGTGCCGGCGATATTGATCATATTGCCGATCAACTCTCGCCAGCCGGCGCGCGTATATCCCGAACTCCGCGGTATCAGGTTGAGCTCGTGACATGTCGCACACAAGCCTTGCACGTGCGGCTTGCCCTCCCCGTCCGGCAACTGCACCGGCGCCTGAGCACCATGAGCCACCGGCGCCATCGACACGAGATAGAGTCCCAAAATGGACGTAAGAAAATATCTGGTCATAGTCTTGCTCCTATATCGATACCCTGAAGGTCACTGCATGCGCAAAAAACTTACCATTATTCGCGTCTCGCTGTCGATGATCATAATAGAGACAGCCGCGGTTCTGTCGGGTTTGAGGAAGTGCCGGAATTCACCGAATCTAGATTACCGATACAGCCCGTCTATATACCCCGACTTATCCAACTCCTGGATGAAATGCACGTCCATGAATTCGCGCGGGTTGGCCGTGCGCGCGGCCGGGAGTTTTTTCGCCAAGTCATCGAGGATCGTCTTGAAGCCCTCCGCGGACGGATAGGGTTTAATTTCCGCAGTCCCTTTCAACTGCTGATAGGAATCTTCCAAGACTTTCTCATCCTTGATCTGCATATAGCGAGCGATGGCGCGCTTAGCAACGCCGGGATTGTTACGAATGAGCTGCACGCCTTCGATGATGGATTTGACCACGCGGCGAACTACATCCGGACTTCTTGCAATCAAGCGCTGCGTCGTGTTCAGGCCCACCTGTTGAAAAGGGATGTCCATTTCTTCCATGTTGGCGAACACGCGAAACCCGGACTCCACCGCTTTGTTGTAGTAGGGCGGCTGCAGCAGCGCGCCATCGAAAGTCTTGCCGGCGATTAACGAGGTAGCGACCACCGGCGCCGAATCACCGACCTGAATCAATCTAACATCGCGATCGGGATCGAGGCCGAGCTTATTGATCAGTAGACGCATGGTCGCATCATTGACCGTGCCGTAACGGGTCACGCCGAGGACCTTGCCTTTAAGATCCGCCAGCGTGCGAATCTCTGGGCGGACCACCAGCCGGTAGTTGAGCTTTTGTTGAAAGCTCACGATCATTACCAGATCCGCCCCTTGCACGCGCGCCGGCGCCATCAGGCTCGCCGAGTAACTGCACATCTCGATCTCGCCGGCGATCATCGCCGACTGGCCAAGATTATTGCGCAGAAACAGTACCTCGGGAGTGAGCCCGTTTTTCTCGAAGAGCTTCCCTTCCTGCGTCACCCACAGCATCGCCGTCGCCGGGCTCAGTCCAGAGTAGCCGATCCGAAGCTTGTCGGCGGCATGAACGGTTTGTGACATCAGCACGAACAGCACGAAGATGATTTCAGTGATTCGCATCATGATTGGTGTAACCAGTTGAATCCATCGACCTCGGTCTTTCCGAAACGATTTGAACTTTTTGAACGGCTTGAACATTTTGAACTCTTACTCTTCGATTCATTTCGTCAGTTAATCATGATCGTTCGGTCTCGGGTTTCCGATGGCAACGTCATACTAGACTGAGGGGTGATATAACAAGTTGAATTGCCGGAGTCATGAAGAACCGGCGTCCAAATTTCCCTTCCGTGTATCGAGACTGTGTCGCAACTGTCATTCCGAGGTGAAGCCGAGGAATCTCTTCTTCGTATGTGGCCGAAAATACGAGACCCCTCGCTCCGCTCGGGATGACCGATGTGGGGCATCTGCACATTACGACACAGCCTCATCGCGAAGAATGCGCGCAAATTTCAATTGCGACGCTTCGAGATAACCAAGTTTCACCGCAACGCCCAAAAGGTCTCTTACCGGACGCCGATATGCTCGCGCAGTATTCGCCGCATTTCCATAATCGTTTCAGGATGGGATTGTGTCGAGTGGCCGGAGCGCACGACCTTCTCTGAAGCCACACCGTCTATGTGCGCGCTTTCGTAAGCCACCACACCGTCGGTTTTTCCGGTTATAGGTCCTTCACCAAGCACGGCGATGATCGAATGGGCGGATATCGAAGGATCGATGGGAAGATCATTTAACGCTCGCAGGAACGGATGCCCGGGACTCATATTGTCGATGGAAGTCGGCAGCCGGGTCGATTGCAGTTGAGCGAAAGCAGGTTGCGCCAACAGATCTCCAAGCTGTGAAAACAAGTTACCCGGAAGGTTGATCAGCCGACTGACCAGATTAACAACCCAACCGCTGGCCTGGTAGCTCCCGCGGTGCGGCGTCGCGATAAAAATCACCTCTGTCACAGTGGGGACAGGATCAAAGAACATAGCTTCACGCAATAATTGCCGCGTCTCCGATGGCATTTCTACTTGATCGAACGGCACATCGCTAACGTTTTTCCAGAAACGGTTACCGCTCTTAATAGTCATGAGCTTGGTCAACAAACCACCCTGGCTGTGACCGGCGATAACCATCTGCTGCAACGCCGGGTCTTTGCCTTGCGGGTCTAGCTCCTTGACAATATTATTGAGAGCGCGGCGGAAAAGCATCGCGGAGTAGAGAATCGGCTGCCCCGTGTTGTATTGAAATAACCAGAACTGATAACGCCCTTCGATAACAGGGTCATGCGTGAGTTCATTGATCATATCGGCCCAACGCGCCGGGCTCGACGCCGTGCCGTGCACCAGCACGACGGGGATACGCCCTGGACGATAAGGCTGCATCATAATCAGCCCGTCGCCCAATATTTGCTGTTTGTCGGCAAAGCGGAAACCGGCAAATTCGAAGTCCCAGACCGGCGAGCCCTCGAGCGTATATGCGAGTGCCGCAGTTGGCTCGAGCTCCAGTGGCACTTCGCGCCCGTCAATCTTGACCGTGGAGGTGCGATCGGCGGCGTAGACTTCCAGCTTCCCTTTAAGTTTTCCGCTAACGACCGTGCGCCGCGGTTCATGGATCTGCACAATCGCTGTCACCGGCACCTTTAACCGTGGCGGGATCCGCTTGCGCGCCTCTTCAGCGGCAGGTCCGGAGCCAATCGGCTCCAACTCGGCGGCCAGTGGCGCGCCGATGCCGGCTTGGCGATACCGGTTGCTAAAGCCCCGGACTAAAAAATCGCCCACGGGGATGAACCGATTGAATCGAAAACCGCTCCATAGAAAACTATTTTGATCCACCGACAAGTCCAGTTCGCCGAAGGGCAACGACAATTTGCCTTCTCGCAATACGACCTCTTCGCCGGCGGGTGCGGCGAGGCCGCGGACCAGACCCAGATTATATAAATCCGCGGCTAGGCGCACCCGCGGATCGAGAGGATCAAGCTGCGGCGCGCCTTCCTCAGGAAAGAGAAAGGCGTAAGCATAAATCGCTGACGCAAGATAGTCTTCACTTTTTCCCGACTGCTCCGCGTGATAAAAGGACAGCTCTGAAAGCGCAAAGAGTCGATATTGAGTTGCCAGCTCATTGCCGACGAGCGCCGCGAGCGACTTATGTAATTCAGCCAGCGCGGCTGTCGCGTCCGCGTCGAAACGTTCGACCATGTTGGTACGCTGGAGGACCTGTTTCGACAAGCTGCTGGGTTCTCCCGCTGATAGTACGTTTGCCGTCAATGCGTAATAAACATCTTGGGTTGTACCGCGGACCACGCCGATCGGCGTGCTACATCCAGTCACGAAAAAAACTAGTGTTAGTAAAACCGCCAGCTGGGAGGATCGAGCGCGCAAGATTGCGGTAATTTTGGATGTCACTTATCGGTTCCTTTTCAATTCCAATCGACAGAGCGGTAAATTTTCATCGTCTACCGGACAAATCACTTGTTCGAACGAGACACCCCTGCGGAAGCAACCGTCGACGGCTCCGCAACCTTGCTCCCTCGCAGATCTCTTGCTGGCATCGCGTTGTCTCGTGCGCTTTCGGAATCTGACCAGTGAACATGAACATCCTGTTGCGGGAACGGTATTTCAATGCCGGCTTCTTTAAAAGCGTTGTTGATCGCGATCGTGAGTTCGCTTCGAGTAAGGAACCACCTTTGTACCAAGGACCAGCAGAGCAGAGTGAAATTAAGCGAGCTGTCAGCGAGGCGATCGAATACCACCATCGGTGCTGGATCAGCCAAGACCGCCGGATGCTTGTTCGCGATTCCAATCAGAACATCCATGACGCGATTGGGATCGGTCCCATAAGCGACGCTAACCGGGATGCTGATTCTGCGCAGCTGATCGGTAAGCGACCAATTCATAACCCGCGAACCAATAAGCTCGCTATTGGGAACGATGACATCGGCGCCATCCGGCGTGCGCAGTATGCTCGCGCGAAAACCTATTTTACGGACCTCACCGGAGACCGACCCGACCTCGACATAGTCGCCGAACTGGACCGGATGCTCAAATACCAGAATCAGACCCGAGACAAAATTGTTCACCAAGTTTTGCAAACCGAATCCGATGCCGACGCCGAGAGCGCTGATCAAAAGCGTGACTCTGCTAAAGTCGACACCCGCCGCGGCCAAGGCCATCAGAAACCCCACCAGCAGCACGCCGTAGCGGCAAAGGACATCCACGGCTCCGGGCACACCACGAGGCAAACGAAAGCGCGGCAATAATTCCTCGGTCAAGACAAAACGGAGCATTCGCGAAAAAATTACTGCGCTAAGAAACACCGCAAAGAAGACCGCCAAGTCTTGGATGGAAATCTCCGCCGCTCCCAACCTCCAGCGCCATTGCAGCAAGCTCAATCCCGCGCTAGCAACGGCGCCAAGAACGCCAAACACGTTTAGAGAAACGCCAGCCCACAACAGGATCGCACTGACCCGAATAAGTGTTCGGCAGCGGCGCGCGATTAGCGCGCCATGTTCGCGCACGGAACGCAACCACTGCGCCGGCCGCGACTGCAGCGCAACCGCGGCGAGTGTCGTTAATACTTGGGCGCTGGCAAAAATCAATGCAGCGATATACGCGCTGCGCACCGGCATATCGACGAGAATCTCGGCGAGGGACATGTTGCCGACAACATTGCTGACGACGGAAGCGGCAAATAGCAGGCATAGGAGCCGAACTGCCAGCAAGATAACCCGTTCCCTGGAGCCCAATGCCGACAGCTCCGCGCCGTGCGAGCGCAAAAACAAGCCAAATCCGATGCATCCGCCGGCAGCGATCAGCAATAAAAGCAGCCGGGCCAATAGCCAATCGGCGGGCAAGAGGTAACGCAAAAAATTGACAACATAAATCGCCGCCAACCAGTAAACCCCACGGCGAAACATTTTCGGCATCAATTTAGGTAAGATCCTGCTAACCGGAATCAGACTTGGCAGTATGGCGATGCGCAAAATCGATGTCCCCGCATTGGGATAAAATAGCGGCACGGTGATCAAGGCAAGCAGGAAAGAGGTGGTCACAAACCGCTCACGGATAAACAGTGCGAATCCACCCAGTGGTTCGACCGCCGGCGCGGTCGAATCACGGCGAAGTGAGCGAAAGAGCAGCACCATTGCGGCCAGAAAGAGCGCGTGCCAGAGGATTCGATCGCGGTATTTAGTACTAAACTCCGACAAATCCGCGGCGAAACTTCGGGAACTCTGGGTGACCTGCGCAAGCATGACCTCCTGAGATTCAGCGCTGAATATCGCCCGCCAGAGAGGCAGGCTGTCGAGAACAAAAAGTTGCTTGCCGGATTCTTCGCGGGCTTTATCGAGATCGCTACGGATCTTGGCGAGAAACTCCCGTCGATTGGCGAGCTGAATTTGCAGGTTCAGCAACTTCGCCATGCCATCGCGGATCAGCCCGCGCACTGCATCGGCCTCGCGCAAGACTTCAGCGATTTTTTGCAGCGCCACCTTGGGGAAGGCTTGCTGCTTGCCCGCGTCACGGGTGGCTTGCCAGGTCTCGTAGATTTGTCTGACATCGTCTTCTTGCGCGACCAGAATCTGCGACCGCCTCGCCAAAGCCCGGTCCCAACCGTCAAGTTGGCTCTGCTCGACACTCCATTCGCGCAGGACATCATTGAGCCGCTGCACCGAGTGCAATGCGCCGATACTTGCCACTTCGCCTTGCCAGCGCCTGTCGGATTTTTCCGCGAAGGCGGCAATTTCTTTCCCAAGGGAATTCAACGCGCTTTCAGAATCGGCGGCGAGGTCGAATCTGATTTCTTGCAGCGCTCTGAGAGTTTGTTCAGCCCGAGGGATGATTTCTGAAGCGTTTATCGCAACCGGTTGAGGGGGCGCTGGCTTGGTCTCGCTGGTTTGCGGCGCGGCCTTGGCCGGCGCCGCGGCCCAAAGCAAAGTTTGGCTGACAAACTCGGACGAAACTATCCAGAATACAAAGAGAAGAACCGCGTGTGGCAACCAGCATCTGGGCTTTTTATCAGTTGGATTCATGGCAAGTGTCCGTGCGCCATTACGTCAAGGGTTGCGGCAGTGGCGGCCCCTCTTCGATGGGGAGCACATACCGCGCGCAATCCCTAGTCGGCGCCCTTGAGGGCGTCACGCCCCGTCGGTGAAAATAGATAACAAATTAATATTACCGGTATCGCTGCCCACGCGATCGTTTGAGCCACGGGCGAACCTTGGCTCAACATGCTCACTACAAGGAGCAGGTTGACGATCGCTGCCGCGAGGCCAATCCCGCGCGCCCAGCTTCGCCGCAGGAGCGCTGCGCCAGCGAACAACACATACAGTAACGCTACAACCGCAATAAGCAATCCGCGCATGACGGCGACCACGCCGATAAAAGGCAAAAGCAAAAGTCCCTGGCCAAGAATGTCAACGCCGACCTGCACCCAAATGAAGAATCCCGCCGCAAGCAGTGGGGTATCAGATCGAACCGGTCAAACAATCGCAGCAAGCTGCGGGAAATTAACCGCACAAAGATAAAAACCGCGTAGCAGGCCGGTAATCCTTTGCGCCAGCGCCAATAGCATGACGATTTTCAAACTCAATGATTTAGCCATGACGTCATCCGCTAATTTGCCTCGATACTGACGGTTGCACCCTGGCAAAGTGGCGCGTCGACTTCACTTGCTAATGTCCTGATCTTGCAGATTGCCACTCGGAGTAAAAAGGCGCATCGCTCCGAGGGGCATGCCGAGAATCCTCAAGGGGATACTTAACAGCTCCACGCCGACGTCCGCAGGCGACAAGTAGGTGACCTCGGGCCGGTCGATGGATCCGGCGACGCGGATAGGAATCCCGACCAGAGACCCGGTTAACATAGAGCTGATCACCGGGATTCGAGCCAAGACCTCATCGACAGGTTTGAGGACGGCGACGAGTCCCTTGCCTTCGATCAGCTTTCTTTCCATGTCGACTTCGCCTTGGCCGCTCAAGTTGACCTGGGGTGAATTGACATTGACTTCATCGGCTATGAGCATCTTACCGTCGATCCTTCCCTTGATACCGATAAGACGGTACGGGAAGGTTTCTCTGTTGAGATCGGGAAATGCCACCTTGAAATCACCGCTGGCGTTCAGGTAATCGAACGTCGCATCGATACCCGGCGAGCGAATGAACTTGCCTTCACGCGCGACGAAATCAAAACCGCCAGACAGGGTCTGCGCTAGCCGTTCCCTATTGCCGCTGCCGGTCAAACGCGCATTGAGGGAGTAGGTGCCGCTCACATTGGACTTGTCGGATGAGAGGCAGCGGCTGGTCAAGTCAAGGTCGCCATCCCGTACCGAAAGCCGCACATCAACGTCGATCTGATCATTCTCTTGGACGGCGAAGCTTCCCGTCGTGCGGATGCCGCAGACAACGCTATCCTCGACTTCGCCGGTGATCCCGTTAGCTGTGAGTCCTGCCGTGACCCGGAGCGGGTTCCAGGACAAACCACCGACAACGAAGTTGTCGGTCTTCAGCCGGATGACGCCCACCAGAGTTGGTAGTTGAACGTCGGCTTTACTTTTATTCCCTTGACTATCGCCGCTGCCGACAATCGCGCTGAACTCTTCCCACACCAGACGGTCGGCGGCAACATCCATATCGACTTGCAAGGACTCCTGCGCCGCCGCCAGCTTACCCGAGAGTGAAATCCGGCTGCGCCGCCAGCGCAGGTCCGCAGAGCGAATATTAAGGCCGGCCTGATCTCCTTGCATGACAAATTGTTCGATGACCGCATCCTCACCCTTCAAGCGCGAGACAATGTCTTTACCCGCCAGTGTTCCGCGCGCCGTCAATCGATAGGGTGGTTTGCTAAAAACATTCACGGCGAAATCACCTTGCAGCAGGCCGACCGGCATCGGCGCGGTCAAAAAGACTTTGTCCAACGTCTGCTGGTCCAGGGTGCCGCGGAAGCCAAGGCCCCACTTGTCTCTATCCGACTCAAAAGTCGCGCGAGCCGATCGTCCAGCGTCATCGATCAACAGCTCTTTGATCGTGAAGCTACGAAGATTGCGCGCCATGTCGATGGAAAGTCGCGGCCCATGGGCAACGGTTAGTTTTCCGTTGAATGAAAACTCGCCATCGTCGCGCCAGGAAACGCGGCCGGCGGGAAACTCCAATGGCGACCGCAGCATATAATCCGCGGGAATTTCCATTCGTCGCCGCACCCACTCCAGCATTTTTTCCCCGGTGACACCACTTACCGTTGCTTCTAAACGGCGCGGCGCTTTGCGCCAGTTCTCGACCACGCCGCCAGCCGACAGGGATGCGTCGAGCAGCGCCACTTTCGCGTCGGCAAACATAAGTTTTTCATGGCTTGCGTCAAAAGTTCCCTCGGTAATGGCCACAGCCGCCGGTAGCTGCGCATGCTTTATCAATATCCGGTCAACTTTCCCCCTGCCAGTGAAATCCCATCGACTTGGATCATCGAGCGGGCCGTTAAGCGAGAGCAAGGTAAAGCTAATCTTCCCTCGCGCGGCGCTGTCTGGGCCGAGCTTAGCCTGCAAGGTTTCAACTTTGCGAAGCAAGACTTCGGTCTCTTGCAGATCCAACTGCAAACTCGCTGACTTGATGTTTAACTGTCCCGAACGGTCAGCGCGCACCGATCCGGTAAGCCCGGAGAACGAAGAGTGGCCGATCGCCCCTTCCAGACCCTCAGCCTCGATCTTACCGTTGTCATAATTGAAACGACCACCCTTTAGCGAAACGGCATACGGCACTGCCGCATAGGTAGCAGTCAGTGCTGGTTGCACGGCCAAAACTTGCGCTGAAATCGCGTCAAGAGTTTCGCCGAGCACCAGTCGCCCCGATAGGGCGCCATTGACATTGTGAACCCGGGAAACTTCCTTGCGTAACGCCTCGTCTTTGACAAGCCGGACGAGCAACGTTTGCAGTTCCCGGGCGTCTGCGTCGACCATGATGTCCATATGAAATGGCGCGCCGCCACCGGCTAGACCGACGCGCAGCGCGCCATCCCGCCCCTTGGTTTTACCCAACGTTGCGGAACAGCTCCTACATTCGAGAACTCCAGCTGAGATCAGCACCGATCCGCTGACGTTCGCCAGATCAAGATCGGGGCCAGGAACAAACATCTTCACGCCGCGCATGTTTGCCGACGCCACGGCTTGCTTGCTTTCGAGCGCTTCGGCAAGTGACCGGCCGCGAGCTTCGACACGGATATCGGCAATGGCACCGTCTTGAAGATAGCGGAAAACGTTGTGCACAGGTGTGACGTCATCGGCCAAGAGTAGCGCCGATTTTCTCAACGACCCGACGTCTAGATCGCGCCCTGTGAGCATTATCGAGAACAATGACGACGGCTGATTGTAGACAAGTTCCCCGGCGGCCTTGAGCGGCGGCGACACCAGATCCAAAGACTCGATGGCAACGCGAAACCCTTTTTCATCGGCGGTAAAGATAGCTTTGAAATCTTCGGCCGCAATCGGCGCCGTTCGGGCGCCTCGCGCCAAAATTAGCGAGGGAAACGACCCGGCAACTTCAGCGCTAGCGCTCTTTACTCCCGCGGCTTTAAATTTAACAGTCAGCGTCGCTGCGCCGTCAGTAATCCATGCGGCCATACCAGGGGAATAAACATCTAATATCTTGCGCAGGCGCAAATTTGCCACCGAGAGCCGCGCCTCCGACGCCAGGCTATTTGTCGCTAACTCACCCGCAAGCCGGATTTGCTCGGCGACGTTCGCGCCGGCGGTCATTGTCAAAACCAATTTATCGAGGGTTCCACTGAGGTTCGCATCGATGTCCGTAATCCTTAGCGAAGATCCACCGGCAAGGCTAATATCCGCCATGCCGCGGCGCACCCGCAAATTCATTCCTGGAAAACCTAATCCGAGATTTTTAACGATCTGGCGAATTTTTTCCTCTAATTCGTCGAGATTGAAAGGCTCATCCTTACGCGCCGGCAACCGCACGATCCAGGCGGCGCCATCCACCGTCACGCTGGAGAAAGCTAAGCGCCCCGTCAGCATGTGACCAATCGATGGATAGAGCGTCAACTGCTGAATGTTACCCTCGATCTCCTTGTCGAACGAGATCGACACATTCCGAATCACGACGCCAGGCCGAGGAAACCAAAAGAGAGCGATCTTTTCGATCGTTGCCATGCCGTTGGCCCGTTCGGCGACAAAGACACGAGCTTTTGATTTAACCGCTTCGCCATCGACGATTCTCGGAACAACCCACACCAGGGCAAACAACGATACCAGGACAAATCCCGAAAAAAGCGCAACCCATCGGATGACGCGCGGCGTGTTCATTTATCGTAAGAAAGCAGAGGAAGGTTTTTAGATATTGCCAGCGATGCTACTTCTACTTGCCCTTGCCGACTTCGCTCTGTAGTGGTCGAGGCATGGGCAACCCCTCGCGGATGCGCTGCGAGAACGCGGGATCCTTATCGGCCGCGTGCGCGCGCGCATTGACATGGGAAAGTTTTTCCAGCTCGACGAAAGGCCGGGAGGTGTCGATCCGGCTAAGTTCATAGAGATAATCCGGCACATAGCCGCTGAGCAGGACTTTCCAAGACATCGGCGGCGACTCCGGGTTCATGCGCGTGTGCATCAAAATAGTGGTCGTGCAGTTGGTCGTCAGCGTATTGTAATAGCTCGGTCGCTCGTGCAGCTCATTAATCGACTTTATGTAATCAAGAAAAATCCTGCGGAGGTTTCTGAGTGGCCCGCGCGTCCGATAAATATAGACATCCTCCTGGGGTTGCCGATAGGTCGTCCGAACGCCGATCACGTCGCGCTCATCGGCGACGACGTAATAGAGTTCGTATTGTCTGAAGAAGCCGGCGAGCGTCGAATAGCTCTCGCCTTTTTCTTTGCGCGTCTCGATCGACACCGTGAGAAAATCTTTACCCGCGAAGCCGAAGCTGACCATGACATGGGCAATCGCTTTGCCGGCCCAGTAGACCGCAATGATGTCCGCGGAATCGAGCTTGCTGAAATCGTAGGTGCGGGTTTCCCAGCGCGCCTTGAAGTCGGTTTCGGTTCGATAGTCGAAATTTCTTATATTGTGGATCGTAATCAGATCGCCGTTGATCGTCGCATAAGGCGCATTCGCGACGTCAGGTTGCCAATCGCGGTCATTGGCCGCGGGAATTCGCAGAAACAACAAAACGAGAATTCCGAAGACGGCGAGCGCTCCGAGCGCTGTCCTGCCGCGGCGCGGCAGACAGATAAAAGCCAGAAGTGTCAACAGCGCGTAAATGCCAGCGCCAAACGGGCGCACCCCCGCCGGCAAAAGCGGGGAAAAATACAATACGCCAACACCCCAGAGTGTGATCGCGAAAATCCCCGCGCCCGCCAGTATTTTCAATATAATTTTCATCCAACGCTTTCGGTCCTCGACTGTCGTTCAAAATCAGCCCACGCCGGCTCACCCAGAGTTAAACATGCGCAGCTTTCCGGTGGTACCTTCTTCGGTGAATTTCCAGAAATGCCAGTGTGCCACGCAGCGATTGACGAATTGCGTGAAGCCGACAATCCCTTTTTGGTACAGCCGGCGGTGCTGCATGAACAAACGCCAGTACGCAGTTCCCATGGTTTTCAAACGCTTTTCCCTGACCAGCGCCCAGAATAGGTTCCACGTCAAGATTAGCCCGTAAATGAGCGTCCTACTGGTCTTGCCCTCGTTGGCTCGGGCGATGATCGCCGCCCGGCGTCGCCGGAATTCAGGATAGTTATAGATTTTGAAATAGCGCTCGAGAAAGGCTTCCGGCGCATAGAGCCGCCGAAGCAGCTCCCAGTAGCCGCTCTGGAGTCGTTCCGGTGTCATGTTTTTTGGCACGAAATTACAATTAAAGTCGTGTAGCCGTAGACGGCCGTCTTTTCTCAAGCGTTCATAAAGCGGCGTTTTCGGTATCGCCGTGAGCATGCCGACCATCGCCAAGACAATCCCGTTATCTTGAATGAAGCGAAACTGATCCTCGAAGATCGACTCATCGTCGTTATCGAAGCCGACGATAAATCCGGCGCTGATATCTATTCCACTGTTTTGGATACGGGCTAGCTTTGAGTCAAGATCATCTCCAGCGACGTTTTGAAATTTCTTGGTTTCATTAAGGGATGCGACTCGCGGTGTCTCAATGCCGATGAATACCGAGCGAAAATTGGCCTGGTAGAGCAAGTCAAGCAGCTCAGGATCATCGGCCAAATTGACGCTCGCTTCGGTGTTCAAGCGCAACGGATAGCCGTGCTGCTTTTGCCAGGAAATAATCGCTCGCAATAGTTGTTTGGCTGCTTTCTTATTGCCGATGAAATTATCATCGACGATAAAGGCGCCAAGAAATCCCAATTTACGCAATGCATCGAGTTCCTCGATCACCTGTTGCGGCCGTTTCAACCGCGGCCGGCGGCCAAAAGTCACGATGATGTCGCAGAACTCGCATTGAAACGGGCAGCCGCGCGAAAACTGCACGGACCCCGTCGCGTAGCGCTTAACTTTGAGCAGATCGAATCTTGGCGTTGGCAAGCTGGTCATGTCGGTCGGCTCGGCTTGCTTGAAGAAGCTCTCGTAAGACTGGCCCGCGGCAAACTGCTCAACGAACTTGGGCCAAGTTTCATCGGCTTCACCGGTAAAAAGCACATCACACAGCCCATCGAAGAACTCCTCGTCAACAGAGGCGTAGGCGCCGCCGACGACGGTGAAAATCTTGCGCTCACGCAGCTCGAGCAGAATCTCGCGCATGCGATCTTTCTGCACGTTCATGCCGGTGACGCCGACAAGGTCAAACTGCGACAATGTGTCGAAATCGATGGCTTCGACATTTTCGTCCAACAGCGTGACGTCGTGGTCGGGCGTGAGCGCCGCTAGGTGGGGTAACGAGCCGGTCACCATCGTACACTTTACGCTCCCCGGATAGAGCGGTAACGCATAATCGAACCCCCAGTACGAAGGTTCAAACTTGGGATTGATTAAACAGATTTTAAGTCGTTTGGTCATAATGTATCCCCACCCATTACTGAGCTTAAGAAAACATCTGGTCTACCGACCCATGCGCCGGTCGTACGCACGCGAGATCCGGCCGGCGAGTCCGGGGTCCGAACCTTTCGGACCGCGCTGACTAAACTCCACTCGCACGCTCCCGTCGGCTTGCGCGCGCATTAAAATCGTCACTTCTTGATCGCCTCTCGCGCCATTAATCATTCCACTCACCCGGTCTTCAGAAACAATCTGAACACCCTCATCCCGCGCCGCGCCAAGGGCCGCGCTCCAAGCCCGGTCGAAAGAACTCGGCCCGGGCGCATAAACTGGAACCGGTTCGCTCGCGCAACCCGAAAGCAACGTTAGAGAAATAGCCAATAAAAGTATCAGTTTTCGGTACATCGCCAGAAGATCGGATTCAAGTCCCATGTGTAATAAACTCCTTTTGTGCAGGTTGCGCACTGTCCGACGGCCAAAATTTCTCGGATTAGGATATTTCTCCCGCAAACAGACTGTGTCGCAACTGTCATTTCGAGGTGAAGCCGAGAAATCTCTTCTTCGTATGTGGCTGAAAACACGAGATCCCTCGCTGCGCTCGGGATGACAGATGTGGGGCGTTTGCGCATTACGACACAGCCTCAAAGGCGCGAAGCGCAGAAGGAAAGACAACGCTCATCAGCCCGCCGGGATCGTGACGATCGGTGCGCCTTGCTTGTCCCCGGTTTCGGTCAGCGTGAAGAGAAACATGATAAAAGAAAACAGCCGCTTCGAAGCGAAATCTTTGTCGTCGATCCAGTACCAGTCTGGACCATACGGCACAGCGGCAAAGGCATCCGCGGGTTTTTGCGATGAGCTGACAATCCGCATCAGTGTCGGCACGGCAGCGCCGTTCACCGATTCCGGCGCCGGCGACGGAAACGTGCGCTTTTGCTCCACACTAGCTGCCGGCACATCGATGTACGAAGATAGATCGGTGATGATTTCGAGCACCGAACGGGTCAGCAGAGCAAACTCTCTGTCGTTGGCGGCCACCGAGCCGTAAACCACGCTAAACTCGTCGGCCTGAGGATCCACACCGAGAAGTTTGCGCACCTCGGCGCGATCCTCCTGTATCGCCGGGTTGGGCTTTTTACCAAATACGATTAAGGTCTCGGCCTGGTTGCCGGTTTTTTTCACTCGCAGGCCGATTTCCCCGGATTCCTGAATTCTGCGCAACTTTTCGACGAGCGGATAAAACTCGGGATCGGCATCGCGCGCGCGTGCACCGTAGCCGTAGCGGCTATGTATGCCATTGATGGTATGCACGGTGAGCCGCAGCACAATATCTGCCGGATAGCCGGCCTGGAGAAAACTTAGAACCGCCCCAGGCGGAATCGGCGTCATCAGACTACGGGCAAACTTTTCTCCGCTCATCGGCAGGTAAGTAACGGTGGGCTTTTCGCCATAAGTCCCCGCAGCCGTGATACCCGCGTTTGACGTAAAGGGAAGTTGCAAGATATTTTGCCACCAGGTGCCCGATACTGCCAATGTGCCCTGGAGACCCGTCTGGGTGATCACCGAGGCGACATCGAGAAACACCGGCGCATCCCCATAGCGAAGCTTGACGAGATTGAGCAGCATCTGCGCCTTCCAGGAATCGGAGATCGCCGAAATGTAATCGAATCGATCGCGCGCCACGTTCCCAGGACCGATGCTCGCGCAACCGCTCAGGCCAGCCAGCAAAAACAGACTCACAGTTATTCTTTTCATTCGCACTCTTTCATCCTTTTTCAATTTCGCAGCAGTACAGTTACGTTTTTGAAATTTTGCGATGACGAGCAGGTCGGAAAATAACGATGCCTCGCGCACTCACGTGGTTCGAGAACCGCACCACCTTGAATAAAATCGCCGGGCATAGGCGCCAAGGATTGGCGAAACAACTTAAACATTTTTCTTTGCGAGCCTGGCGTTCCTTCGATTGATCTCAGGAGCGGCTCGGCTCGATCAAGTTTCTTGGATTCGTTCGGTTGAACAGTACGATGGGCAGAAGCCAACGACCCGCATTCGACGACCCACGGAACCACGAACAAACCCCGTCTTTGAACGTTCGGGTCCATTCAACAATTGCACAGTAGCAGACAGGGTCAAGGGAGTCGTTCCGAAGGTCGACATAAATCACAGCGAAGCGTTCAAGGGATGCGGTTCTCCTCCCCCCTCGACCCCCGACACTCGGTGCTCGGCTCTTGCCCTTCGTCGCCAATCGCTCGGCACTTTATCACCGGCCGACGCGTTCTATATCCGCTTACAGACTGTGTCGCAATGCGCAAATGTGGCACATCTGTCATTCCGAGCGCAGCGAGGGATCTGGTGTTTTCAGCCACATACGAAGAAGAGATTTCTCGGCTTCACCTCGAAATGACAGTTGCGACACAGCCTCTTAGCGCAGTGAGGCAAGGACTTCTTCATACACATCCAAGATCGCTTCCTTTTCGAGATGGAGAAAATGTCCGACATCCTTGATCGTGCGCATCTCTGCGTGGGCAATCTGTGCCGCCAACGACTGAACATCTTCCGTGTCAATGATGACGTCGTTCTCGCCATGCAAAAGCATGGTCGTGCACTCGACTTTGCTCAGGTCGACAACCTCGGTCAAATCGCGCACCGATATGACCGTCAAGCCATGTTGAAAAAAAGCCTCTAACGCCTCAGTGCTCATGCGTTGAAACTGGCCGAGTATTCGACCCTTCATCGCCTCCGGCAGTTCTTGACCAACACCCTGGATCAAAGTCTCGGCCACCGTTGACGCGTCTTTGCTCGGCATGGATAATCCCCTGGTGATCAACTCGGTCATCGCTTGATTCGCCTTCATGCCCATACTCGCCAAGATCAAACTTCTCAGCCGTTCCGGATGGCGCGCCGCGTAGGCCAACGCCACGACCCCGCCCCATGACGCCGAGCAAATCGTCGGCCGAGTCGCTCCGCTCGTCGCCTTAACCACCGCATCCAATATTTCGACCTGCTCGTCCAGGGTGACCGTGCTTGATCCGCTGACTATCCGGCTTGTCCCCTGATGCGGATTGTCAAACAAAACGATCCGGTAGTTCGTCTCGAATCGACGCACAAAACTATGCCACATGGCCATCGACTGTTGGATTCCATTGATAAAAACCAGGGTGTCTTCGGCGGCGCCGTACACGCGGTAAGGGATGACAAAGCGGTGAACCTGCAGTTTTCCCTTCTTTAAGGGCGCCACAGCGGTGCTCGCACCCTTGCTGCTGCCAGTGACCCTGCGTGCCTCAATATGTTTTGCTAGATTCACTTCGGTTTGTTCCTGTTTGGTTTCTATCAAATTGCCCGAAGCCCGCCCCCGGTAAAATTTATCTCGTCAGGATGCGCCTGCCGCTATAGACCTTCAGCCCTTGCCGCGCCGGCGCCGCGCGGCCGACGATCGACACTGCCCCAAATCAACCTAGCAGCAATATGACCGAAAAGACATATGCGATGCCCCCCCTGACCTGTCACCTCCTCAACCGCGCAACCCGAAATCTCCCCCCCCCCGACACCCGACCATCGTCACTTCTCGGAACTCGCGCCGAGACGCTTACAAGCGAAAGATAACCGCGAGAATTGCCAGAAGCCCCAACACTGAAATCAATCCGGCGACTATTCCCGCCGTCGATGTCGGAGCCTCTTCGTATTCCAGCTTGAGCATCTGCAGTTGACGCCGATGCTGGATCGTCGCCAGCACCAGCGCGACAACTCCGATGATAATCAAAATCATCGAGAACTGGCGCGGCCCGAGGACCTGAGCGGATGCGAACTGATTGCCCATCCCGCGCTCAAGTTGGAAAAATTTGTAAATCGAAAAACCGAAGGTGATCAACGACGACGATGTTCTGACCCAGGCCATCAGAGTCCGCTCATGGGCAAGAAAAGTACGCTCATAGGCGAGCCTTGTGCTCACGTCAATCGGACGCTTGGGCTGGTCCGGGACTGGAGCCGTCATTCCAAACCATAGGCGAATCCGATCGAGCAAGCCGTTCGTCGTGTCACTGGCTTCCGGCATGGGTGTTTAAAGCTTTTTGTCCGGCGCGTGATTCCAGTGGTGCCGCGCTATCCGATTCACCGAACCGCGAATCATAAGATACGGAAAAAAGGCCAATATGAATGCAATAAACAGCGCCGCTACCGGGTACAACCAGCCAAGAACCAGGTACTGATAAATCAGGTCCATGAGAGCTGCGAGGATAAAAACTTTTATCACCCTGTGCCAGCCTTCACGGATCAACCTGCCGCTGCGCCTAGGCTCCTTGAGGATCGCCCAAAAATAGGGAATGCGACCTTCGCGGGCATCTTTCAAGCCGTCGTGGATTGCGAAAACCATGGCCACCGCCGGCTGCAGGACGATTCGAAACTTTAGCGGCCCATCCACCCGCCCGACGAGGTTGCCCAAAACCCAGTTGAACAAGTCGTCCATCGTTTTACAGTGTCCTCTGCTCTAAGTTACGAGTGTCGAGGGGAGAAGAGAACAGCAACTATTCACCTTACTTTGTTCTGCACTCCATGTCCTTGGTTTTTCACGCGACGCTCGACACCCGTCACTTGTTCACAGGAGGCAACAGAGAAAACCGAATAGATCAAAAACATTCTCCGTTACCTCTGTTTGCTCCTGTTAAATAGATTTTCCTCGTCGTCGCAAGCTGAACCCTGAAACCTCTTTAGGTTCACTGACTACTGACCACTGTTCTTCCGCCCCTCGCCACCTTGCCACGGCCACCGCCCTTCGATCTCGACGACCAACGACCAGCTCAAAAAGGTCCGGATCATCACCAGCAAGCCGAGTATAGCCACATTGTTCAGCGTCGGTTCAAGAACCACCGTCCGAACAACGTCAGCGGCCACGAGAAATTCCAGTCCCAGCAACAGCGCCTTACCAAGTTGACTTTTGTACTGATCGTACGCATCCGCCACGTGCCGGTTAAGATGAAATAGGTACCGTATGCTGCCATGGACGATAGCGATCACGATGATCGCCACGGCGAATGTTTCTATTCCTTGCGCGGCAAGGTCGATCAAGTTCCGCATGGGTGACTACGTCACTCCTAATTGGCATAAGGGGGCAAGTGTCGGGTGTCGAGGGAAAGAAAGACAAAACTCGTCACCCGTCACTTGTTTACAGGAGGTAACAGAGGAAGCAGAGGCTTGAAAAATTTCTCCGTTCTCTCCGTTTGCTCCTGTTAAAATGAAATCCCCGACCCTCGTTCCGTCTTCCCTCGACCTCCGACACTCGTCCCTCTTGTTACTGCCGCGCCATCGCGACGCTGATGGCATCCTCCGGCTTGACCAGATGATCGGCGTTCTCCGCGGCGTCGGCGATCGCAAGCTGCACGCCCTTGACCGTGCCGTTGAAGGCGTTGCCCTGGGGGCCGTAGTCCGGGGAAACCGGTGCGCCGCTGTCCTCGCCGACGTCGCAACCGTCATCGGCGGAGAATACAATTGCCAGTGTTGCCCCAATGTCTCCCTCACCAATCTTCTTGCCATCGGTGTACAGCGTTACCTTACCGCCTTTGCCCAGGCCCCCGCCGGCGTAGGCGAACTCCATGCGCACCTGGTGCTCGCCCGTGGGGATCGGGGTTGTACCTTCGACGATGAAGTGCTTGAAGCCGCCCCAGTTGTAACAGTATCTGAGGTTGCCGTTCTTGGCGTACAGGCTCCAGCCGCCGATGTTCGCCCCCTGGGAGATGATCACGCCCTCGGCCCCCTTCTCGGGCACCACGATCTCGGCGCTAACGGAGTGCGATTTGTTCTTGAGGTTGAGGACGCAGTTCTCCGACAGGCGACCCATGCCGCCGAACAGTAGCTGGGTTTTGCCCTTGATCAGTACCGGCCGGCCGGCGGTGTCTGGGTTCATCTTCTCCATCATCCGGTCGTCCAGAGGCAGCACTTTATAGCGCGTTGCCTCGATCAGCCAGAGGCGCTGTAGCTCGTGGAGTTTCTCCGGCATCTGCTTGGACAGATCGTTGGCCTGGCTCCAGTCTTTGGTGGTGTCGTAGAGCTCCCAGACGTCATCGTCGAAGGCCGGGGGTCTCGCGTTCATGGGGGCCCAGGGAGTTCGGTGTTTCGTAACCGCGGTCCAACCCTTGTGGTAGATGCCGCGATTGCCGAACATCTCGAAATACTGGGTCTCGTGTCGCTCTGCTGCCTTGGGGTCGTTGAGCGAGTACAACATACTGACGCCCTCGATCGGCTCCTGCTGGAGGCCGTTCACCGAGACCGGCTCGGGGATTCCGGCCGCTTCGAGGACTGTGGGCGCCACATCGATGACATGGTGGAACTGCGAACGAATCTCTCCTTTGGCCTTGATGCCCTTGGGCCAGGAAACGATCGTGCCGTTGCGCGTCCCGCCCCAGTGCGAGGCAACCTGCTTAGTCCACTGATACGGGGTGTCCATGGCGTGCGCCCAGCCCACGGCATAGTGGTTGTAAGACTCCGGCCCGCCGAGCTTGTCGAGCCGCTCGGTAAGATACTCCGGAGTCTCGAGGGACTGCAGCTGGTTGAAGTAGCTCATCTCATTGTAGCAACCGTTGATCCCCCCCTCGGCCGAGGCGCCATTGTCGCCGATGATGTAGTAAACGAGCGTGTCGTCGAAGATGCCGAGCTTCTTCAGCCCGTCCAGGATACGGCCGACGTGGTGGTCGGTGTACTCCATGAAACCTGCGTAGACCTCCATCTCGCGGCGCAGCACCGGCTTGAAGGCTTCCGGCATCTCATCCCACGCCGGGATCTCATTGGAACGCGCACTGAGCTGGCAGTCGGCTGGTATGACACCGAGCTGCTTCTGCCGGGCGAAGGTCTCTTCGCGCAGCTTGTCCCAGCCCTGGTCGAACTTGCCCTTGTACTTGTCGGCCCATTCCTTCGGCACGTGGTGGGGTGCGTGGGTGGCGCCAGGCGCGAAGTAGACGAAGAAGGGCTTGTCCGGAGTCAGCGCCTTCTGCTGCGCGATCCACTTCGTGGCCTTCTCGGTCATGTCCTCCACCAAGTGATAGCCCTCCTCCGGCGTCTTCTTCGGCTCGACCGGCGTGGTGCCCTCGTAAAGCGTCGGGTACCACTGATTCGCCTCACCACCGATGAAGCCGTAGAAGTACTCGAATCCGCCGCCGCCCGTGGGCCAGGCGTCGAACGGCCCGGCCGGGCTCGTCTGCCAGACTGGCACCTCGTGGCATTTGCCGAACTGCGCTGTGGAGTAGCCGTTGAGCTTGAGCGTCTCCGCCAGCGGAGCCATGGAGTTGGGCCGAACCGAGCAGTAGCCCGGCGCGCCCGTGGCGATCTCGGTGATGCCGCCCATACCGCAGGAGTGGTGGTTGCGCCCAGTCAGAAGCGCCTGGCGCGTCGGCGAGCACAGGGCGGTGGTGTGGAAGCGGTTGTACTTGAGGCCATTCGCCGCCAGCATCTCCGCGGCCGGCGTCTGGCAGGGGCCGCCAAAGGCGCTCGACGAGCCGAATCCAGCGTCGTCGATGAGGACGATTAGCACGTTGGGCGCGCCCTTGGGCGGGCGCAGCTGTTCGATGGGCGGGAACTTGCTATCCGGATCCTTCGCGTCGTAGGCAATGAACTGGGGTCGCTGGGTGTTCGGCATCGGTAAATGGGAACGGTGCTTTTTGTCTTCTATACTCATGGTCTTTGCTCCTTCACGTTTACGGTGTTGATAACAACTGATCGCGCTCGTCCGGGGGGCACGAGCGGCTCATAACAATCGCCTAAGGTTCGCAATTCGTGATCGATCTGCGCAATATTCTTTACTTTGGTTTAGGGATTGAATTATCTCTATCAAAGAGAAGATATCCGGTATATTGGACCTTGGTCCAATAGCAGGCGGTGAGGCAAAAGATCGGGTCCGCGAGCCGT
This sequence comes from uncultured delta proteobacterium, assembly GCA_963816145.1. Taxonomy (GTDB): domain Bacteria; phylum Desulfobacterota; class Binatia; order UBA9968; family UBA9968; genus DP-20. The sequence goes on along the minus strand of CAWFJP010000009.1, from coordinate 55,170 downwards.
CGACTAATCAATCAGAACCCGACTGCTATCACGACGCTCGCAACGGAACTATTCCGTATCGAGAATCTTTTCCGCGCGGCCGGCTCTCACTTGCGCGTCAGACCCAACCCTTGGCGATCCTGTTGCATTGCGGTCCTCTGGTCAGCGCTATCCAAAATCGAGCTATGCACGTTCATATCCAGGTGCTCAAGGTAATGGCGCAGCGCGGTTTGCCGTTCGCGTGGTACGGCGCCGGCAAGGTCGCACAATGCCACGCGCAAGCGGCGCATGACCTGAAGCGAATTGACGCCATAGAAACGGATCTCGTCAAAGGCCAACGACAAGAAATCGTCCCAAGTCGGTGTCGGAAAGATCACACGCAAGGTGCCGGTCTCATCCGGCACCTGTCCCACGTCAAGATGGCGCGTGCCTAATCGGCGCAATAGATCCTCAATTTGGTCCAGCGCTTGCACCGCCGTCGTGGGATCGTTGACGGCCGGAGAAAGCGCCTTGATGGCAACATCGACCAGCAGACGAATGGCATATTTGGGGTCTTCCTCGAATATGCGCTGTTGCTCGAGCTGCACGGCCAGGCGCAAAGTTGCCGGCGCGATAGCGTGCCGGCCGCCGTGGACCTCGATCAGAGTATCTCCCTCAAAAACGGTATCGCCTAGACCGAATGGCATGATCAGAACGGCGTCGGCTGCGCTTGCGAGCTTGACTAAGGATTTGGTGTCGTAATCGGCGACCACCATGGGTGCGCCAGTATGCATGACGCGCTGCGTCACCGAGAGACTTGCCGACAATGCGTCGGATCGAGGTTTAGCTACGTGCTCATCAACCGCCGGCAGTGCCATGTTAGGATAGATCTCGCCGATCGCCAGACGACCATGCTTACCGAGGAAAGCGATCACTCCGGACACCTGGAGAATTGTCAAGCGCTGCACCAAGATCGCCAAGACGCGAATGCTGGCGATAACCAGAAGTACCACCAACCAGGTGGAAAAAAGCGGCACATTACCAGAGCCATACCGGTCGACCCAAGCCAGCACCGTCAGCGAAAAAATAAATGTCGAGGTAAAAATGCCCATACCGTGTGAAATCACGGGATCGCGACTGAACCACAACACCAAACGGGGCGAATAAGCGACGCTGCTAAACTGCACCATCAGGAAGGCCAGAGAAAAGATGATTCCGGTAAGGGCGAGCATCCCGGATGCGACGGAAGAAAAAACCGCAATCGCTGCCGCAACCGTCATGCCGTGCTTGTAGTCTGCCAAATAGCGGTATTCGAGGCGCGGAAGCACAAGGCCGACCAAGAGGCTGGCTGCCGCATAGATCATCGGAATGCTCCAGAACGGCAGTTTGATGCGACGGCGCTTGGGCAAAAAAACCTCGAAATTCAAATTATGAATGGCGCGAAGTGGAGGACATCGCGGTTAACGATTTGGTTTGTACTGTCGCCTGGGGGTGATTCATCTTCGGAAAATCTCACAATTGAGCGCACCGTACAAGAAAACGGACTGCAATTGTCGGTCCCCGGCCAAATTGAACAACACGGCGCCGAGCCAAGGCGTTCTAAAAGCAATCGACTGGGAGTCGACTTGCCTTGCGTCATTCCGGCGGATGCCGGAATCTAGGTTTCTTCGCTAGTAGAGTGAAACTCCATCAGACAAAGACTGGATGCCGGCCTGCGCCGGCATGACGGAGCTTCACTTCAACTAAAGCCTGCCCCGACCGCGGTCGAAGAGACGAAGTCCTTCTGGCATCACCCGAGCGGGACATTGATTTGCAGAACACGCTCACAGACAAATAATTTAACCCGTTGAAGGCGACTAGCAGCGAGGCGAGAAAACCGCGGTGCGGCGAGACAAAACTACACCTGCCGGACGGCGCCCAGGCTCGTCCGGCAGGTGTAGAGCAGGCGGAATTTGTTTTACTTGGCGGCTAGGGCAACGTATCCAGTATTGCCATCGGCTCTGCGCAGCAGCAGCAAGAGCGGCTTGTCAGGTTTCGCTTTGCCAACTTCTGCCTTGAGGGCTTCGATACTGTCCACCGAGACTCGGTTGACCTGCAAGATGATATCGCCCGGTTGAACTCCGGCATCAGCGGCCGGACTATCGGGTACGACATTTTCGATCAACACGCCGTCACGATCCTTTAGCCCCATCCGCGACCGTTCCTGGGGACGCAGCTCGCGCAGCGACAAGCCCCAATTGCTCTTCTCATGTTTGCCGACGAGAGCAACCGATTCGTCCTTGAGCTTGGCGAGCGTGACATTAAGCGTCTGGCTTTTGCCATCGCGCAGGATCTCCAGCGGCACGGTCTTGCCGACCGCGCTCGATGCCACCAGCGCCGGCAGCGACGCCGACTGATCGACATTCTTACCGTCGTAAGCGACGATCACATCGCCGCGTTTGATCCCGGCCTTTTCCGCCGGGCTCTTGTCGTTCACCTCGGCCACGAGTGCGCCACGCGCCTTATCGACATTGAGTGAACGAGCCAATTCCGGGGTCATCGGCTGAATCGACACGCCCAACCAGGCCCGGCTCACGCTTCCCTTGCTCTCCAACTCCGGCAACAAAGCCTTCGCTTGGTTGATCGGCACCGCAAAGCCGATACCGACATTGCCGCCGGACTGGCTGAAGATTGCGGTATTGATTCCGACCACTTCGCCGGCAGCGTTAAACAGCGGGCCACCAGAATTTCCCGGATTGATCGGCGCATCGGTCTGAATATAATCGTCGTAGGGCCCCGCACCGATCGCCCGGCCTTTAGCGCTGACGATACCCGCAGTCACGGTGTTGCTCAGGCCGAAGGGATTGCCGACAGCCATCACCCATTCGCCGACGCGCAGGGTCGCAGAGTTGCCCAACGGCGCCGCCGGCAAGTCCGACTTCGCATCGATCTTGATGATCGCCAGGTCGGTCTTGGGATCGCGGCCAACGAGTTTTGCCTTGTATTCCTGTTTGTCGCTCAGCGTCACCGAAATCTGCTGGGCATTTTCCACCACATGGTTATTGGTAATGATCAGTCCATCCTTGCGGATTATGAAACCCGATCCGGCGCCCTGGCGTCTTTCCGGCCCGCGCGGAGCCGGCGCGCCAAAGCCGGGGAAGGGAAATCCCTCGCCGAATGGGCTGCCGTCATCGGCGACCGGTTCGATCTTTGTTACTTTTATGTTCACGACCGTGGGCGAAAACTTCGCCGCCAGGTCGGCAAACGACGGCAAGGAACCGTTGACGGTCGGCGTCGCGGCATTGCCCATCGTATTCGCGCCGGCAAGCGGCATCTGGGTCAGCCGCCCTATGGCGAACCCGCCCGCACCCAAACCGGCCACCAAGGCGCCTGCAACCATTACTTCTGTTCGCTTTTTCATCTTTCTCCTCCTTCGTGGATGACTTCCACGGTGTTTATATCTTTCGACGTCGAAACTAACACCGCGAAATTAGAGGAGAGTTAGAATTGGATTAGAATTTTCTAATGTGGATGTTCAAGCTTTCGGCTGGAAAATCTGTTCTAGAAGCTCGGACTATCTGCCGCAAAGCCGCAACGGCGGCAAAGATGACGGACCCAAGTCCGTCATCTCGAGCGCAAACGAGGGATCTAAGAATGATTTCTCCCTATGGTCGATATGACAACAAATCCAAGCTTTGCGCCTTGGCGGGATAAATCTCCGAATCCGAGATGCATGCTCACAAGACAAAACAGGGAAGATGCCCTAATCTTTGCTTGGCGCCGGCGCATTCGGCGCCGCGGCGAGCGGCAATTCGACGCGGAAACAGGCCCCTTCTCCGGGAGCGCTGGACAGGGAAATTTTCCCGTGATGAAGCTGCGTGATCGAACGAACCAAAGCTAGGCCGAGCCCGCTGCCGCTGCCCTCCCGCGCTGGATCGCCACGGTACAGGCGCTCGAAGATGCGCTCCTGCTGATCGACGGGGATGCCCGGACCGTTGTCGCGGACCTCGATGATCGCCACGCTGTCACTGGGTTTGACAGTGATTTCAATCTTAGCGCCAGCGGGCGTGAATTTGATGGCGTTTTCGGCGAGGTTGAAGATCAGGCGAAAGAGCAAAGACTCGTAACCGCGCACCCAGAGCGGCGCCGTTGCAACAAGCGCGCATTGGCTGCCAACCTTTTCGGCGAGGGCTTGCACCGCGGGGGTGACATCGCGCGCGACCTCGGCAAGGTCGACTGTCTGCAGCGCAAGACTTAACGCATTGCCGTCCATGCGCGTCATCAGCAGCAAATCTTCGATCAGGGAATTTAGCCGGTCGACTTCCTCCAGACAGCTTTCCAGAGTCCGGCGCAATTCCAAGCCGTCGGCGGATGAGCGCAACGCGACTTCGATTTCACCTTTGAGAATCGTCAGTGGCGTGCGCAGTTCATGGGCCGCATCGCCGCTAAAACGACGCACCGCGCTAAACGAGCGATCCAAGCGGCCGAGCATGTCGTTGAGCACCTCCGTAAGACGCCCCAATTCGTCCCGGCCCGGCGGTGCAGGTAGACGCTGCGTTAAGTCTTCTGCTTCAATCTTACGCGCCGACTCGACGAGAGCGTCGACAGGGGCAAGCGCGCGGCGCGCGAGAAACCAACCGCCTATCCCCGAGGCCGCCAGTGCCAACGGCGCCAAACCTAAAAGAATCAGCAGGAAGCCGCGGCGTGCGGCTTCAACGCTTTCGAGGGACATCGCAACCTGGACTATGTTTACCACTCTACCCTCGCTCAATACCGGCAGCGTGAGCAGACGAATAGGACTTCCCTTTCCATCGGGAGCAGGAAAAGTTTCGAAGGTGCGTTCGCCTTGTGCGGCGTTACGCAAAGCGTCGATGCTCAGCGGCAACTGCCCGCGGCGCCGCGCTCTCAAACGCTGATCGCGCCGTCCCGAAGGGTCCAGTAGATCGTAAAATCGCTGGGCAAGCTCGGCGCCGAGCAGTGATTCCAGCGTTTCATCGAGGCCTAATTCCGGACCCGCTGTTTGTTGCGCCGCGCCGGCGACCGTTTGACCGATGGAATCCAACGACGAATCCACGTTGCTGCGCAAGCTGCGGTCGAGCAACATCAGCGAAGCGACGCCCGACAGCGCCAGCATCACCGCCAGAACGGCGCTCGACCACAGAATCAATCTCCCTCTGAGGGTAACCGGCCGCAGGCTCATGATTCTGGCGCTTCTGCTTTGAGCACATAGCCGGCGCCGCGCACGGTATGGAGTAGTTTGATTTGGAAGTCCGAATCGATCTTCTTGCGCAAATAATTTACGTAAACATCGATGACGTTGGTAAAGGTATCGTAATCGACACCCCAGACATGTTGGGCGATCACAGAGCGGCTTAGGACCTGTCCTTGACGGCGCAACAAGTATTCGAGCAAAGCGAACTCTTTGGCCGTTAGATCGATGCGCTTGTTGGCCCGCGTCACCTGTCGCTTCGCCGGGTCGAGGCGTAAGTCCGCAAGCTCCAGCATCTCCGGCGCGGCAGCGCCGCGGCGCAATAACGCGCGCACGCGCGCTAAAAGTTCTTCGAAGGCGAAAGGCTTTGTCAGGTAGTCGTCGGCGCCGACATCGAGGCCGGCGACTTTGTCTTCCACCGCGCCGCGGGCGGTGAGCAACAAGACCGGCACTTTGACGCCTTGTTTGCGCATGGCCTTAATAACGCTGAAGCCGTCCATTTTCGGCAACATGACGTCGAGAATCGCCAGGTCGTAGTCTTCGACCATCAGGCGGTTCAACCCAGCCTCGCCATCGTGTTCGACATCGACTTGATACTGGCTCGCCTCGAGACCGCGTTGAATGAAACTGGCGACTTTTATGGTGTCTTCGACAACCAGGATACGCATTGATTTATATCTGTTGATCGGCACGCTTTGGCTGTCACGATCGATCGGCCAAAGGCCTAATATCACTTCATGCTATTGCGCCGGTCGACAAGCGCTTGGTGGAACGAAGGGACGAGGGTCGGGTGTCGAGGAACGAGGAAAAGTGAGAAACAGCGCGTATCGCGGGGAATCAAGAATTTCCCCTCGACACTCTACACTCGCCACTCTTTTCTCCCGGCCTTTTCTACCCCAAGTCTCTGGCATCCTCATGATCATCTGTGGTATTGCGCGGGTCGCTTGGAAATTTACGTTCCATCGTTGCCTAATTCATTATTTGCCTTCGCGGTAGTGGCCGCAATCCCGGCCACAGACTCGGGCGCCGCGCCCTCGACCCAAGCATTGAATAAAGTGTAGGTTACCGCCAGCACTACCGGGCCGACGAACAGCCCGATCACGCCGAAGGCGAACAAGCCGCCGATCACGCCGGCGAAGATGAGCAAGAGCGGCAGATCGGCGCCGCGCCGAATCAGCATGGGGCGCAAAAAATTATCCATCGTGCCGACAACGGCGGTCCACACCAAGAGCACCGTGCCCAAGCCGGCATGGCCAGCCCAGTACAACCAGATCACCGCGGGAACCAGCACCGGCATCGGTCCGATCTGCGCGATCCCCAATAACAGCATGACCGCGCTCAGGATCGCCGCGTAAGGAATGCCAACCAGCGCCAGGCCGACGCCCGCCAGCGCCGACTGGACCACTGCCGTTACCACGACGCCGAGCGCGACACCGCGAATCGCTTGGGCCGCGAGACTTAGCGCGTTCTCGCCCTGCGCACCGCCGAGGCGCGCGGCGAATCGGCGCGCCGCCTCGGCGGCGATATCGCCGTTAGAATATAGAATAGCCGCGATTAGCAGCGTCAGTGCAAAATGGAGCAGCATCATTCCCAATCCGCCAACCTGGCTGACGAACCAGCCGACAATATCGTCGACATATGGCAGTCCGCGCACCGCCAACCCCTCGGTGCCGCCGGCCGCAAGTCTGCGCCATTCGGTGGCGATTTTCTCACCGATCACCGGCAGATGTTCCACCCAATCGGGGGGTGGCGCCGTGGCGAAGGATAGCAGCGACTTTGAGCCAGCGACGATATCCAGCGAGTGATCGACGACGGTGATGACGGCGAGGGTGATCGGCGCGATCAGGATCATCATCGCGCCGGCGATCATGACCACTACGGCGAGCCAGCGATGGCCGCCGAGCCATGACTGCGCGCCAAGCAACAGCGGCCAGGTCGCCACCACGATCATAATCGCCCAGATCAGCGCCAACAGAAATGGCTTGAGAATCCAAAAGCTGCCGCCGATGAGCAGGCCGATAAACAGTAAAAGCAGAGTGGTGTGAGTCAGGTCTCGCAAAGAATTGTCCATTCAGCCCCTCCGATCGGTCGACCTAGTTTTTGAACGAAGCCGCTACTGGGCGCTTAATCAGTTATCACGTCGCTGCTTCCCGGTTTACTGTAATGACTTTTTCACCACGATGGCACGAAGGACACGAAGGTTCGGAAGTTAAGTCTCTTTCTGCGTGCTCGGAGCCTGTGGTGAGTGAGGTCGAATCCATGTCCTTTGTCGCGAGTTGTCCTTGCCGAATTTTGCGTTCTTTGCGCCCTTTGCGGTTAATTATCCGGTTCCGAATCCGCAATTCCTACCACGTCGGCGCCCCACGATCGAGGGTAATCATCTCATCGGGTTTCTCTGGACGGCCGGTCAATCAGCGAGCGACTTAACACTCGGTGTAAACAACAGCGAAGCGACAGCGCCCTCGCGCCGATAGGTCAAGGCAAGGCGCCCGGCGACAAAACTGTACGACGTTACGTCTTCCAGCGCTTTGAGATAGCGCGATTCCAGATTCATAATTGGATCACTGCAGGCTTTGCGTGTCGCTCCGGGCGCCGCCACCTTGAGCTTACCGGGCCCGTCGCTGGTGTACGGCGCGAAATAGTTGTTGCAACCGGCGGCACCGACAATTTGATTCTTGTCGATTCGCAAGCTGATCGCGGGCACCACCGCCACCGGCTCGCCGAAGCTGATTTCTTCCAACATCCAGGTAACGCCTGCCAAATCAGCAACCGAGATCGGGCCCATCTCCTCCCGTCTGACTTCAATTAAGCGATCGCCGCGGAGCGCCAGCGTGCGCCGCAGCTTGAGCGTCGGACAGCACATAGCCTCGCTCGGGCCATGCGCCACCAGGTCAACGATCAGCTGCCCGTCGAGGATTGTCATCGAGCGCAATTGGACGCGATCACCGAGGGGCTCGGTGGCGACATTGCGCGGATTGCCGTCTTGTATTGCAACCAGGGCTAGATAATTAAACGTGCCGCTTGCGCCGGAGCTTTCGGCGAGCAGAACGACCGCATCGTCGGCGCCGTCATGGTCCAGATCGCCGCGCGCCACCAAATTGCCGGCCAAGACCAGCCGTGGTCGGGCCGCAGCTCCCGGTTGAAACGGCGTTCCATCGTATTTGCCATCGGTCAGCGTCACCGCGCGATCATATATGCCGCGATAGGTCGCATTGCGCAGTTGATCGAGAGTGATTTGTGACGCGCCTGTTTCGCTTTGTGACTGGCTGGACGAGCTTGATTTCGCCGTAGGAACCGGCGCACAGCCGAGCGCCAAACAAATCGTAGCGCCCAAGAAGCCAATCAAACCATGCGCTAACGTATTGCCGGATCGCCACTGGAACGCGCCCGGCGGAGGTTTTTTATCGCTCATGTTGGTGCCAATAAGTGACGACAGCTTCATCATGCCAAAAAAATATGCCACTGCCAGCAAGGTTCATCCGGGAACCGCCGGGCGGGTTGCAACGCACCCCTCCGCAACGGCAAGTTCACGCCCATTGATGCCATTGCCGGTCTCATAGGCTCAAGTGGAGGATTCGCCGGCCGACCTGAACGCAACAAAGAAGCGACACTTGGAAGCGACGCGCGATGCCCAGAAATTCGTCTAATTCGAATTCCATTCTTCAACAGAAGCAAACAGAGAAAACGGAGTTCTCCAAATAATCCATCTCTGTCTCTCCGTTACCTCCTGATAAAATCCCTTCTGCCAATTTTCTTCTGTTAAAATTTTTTATCTTATCGTTTCGCGGAGATTCACGCACACCCGGACGCGCACCGCCATGGCGCACCAATGGGTTTCTCTTTCACCTCAGAAACGACCGGCGAATCCAGATGCGGCCATCGAGCCAGTAATGACAAAAAAGCCCGCCCAATCCCAACGGCGCCAGCCACTTGAGTTGGAGCCAACCGCCGACAATGGCTCCGACAAAACCAACAACGGGCCAGAGAAGAAAAGAAGCGGCGGATTTCAATTCGCGGCGTGGCAGATCACCAGCATTGTACGAAGATTTAAAACTGATACTTTTCGTTGATACGTCACTAGCCGTTTCCGTCACGCCATTATATGGCACCTGCCGCCGCGCCATAGCATAGCTAAAATAGAGGTATTGCACTTCATGATGGACGGCGAGAACCAACACAAACGACGCATTCGAGGCACCGAGCGCGTAAGCGCTGCCAAAGGCGATGACATGGGCCAGAACCACCCAATACTCACCCGGATGAACTAGCAAACCTCGCGTCCGATCCGCGCGACTCAGCCGCCCGTTGTCGGTTTGAAAAAGCGTGAAGACAAAATAAGCGATAACCCAGCACACAGCGGCGAAGCCGATTAACGAAGTAATTTCTGCGCCGCCGTCCAGGGCCAAATATGGTTTTCCTTCGTAGTCTGTGGATGCCAAATGGGTGTAGGCAAGCGTCGCCGCCAGCATCGGCAGATAGATGGCTCCACGGAACAATATATTGTGCGCCTGCGATACCGGCCCTCCTGATCCACGCTGATAAAATCGCGCCACGCCGAGACTCTGCCGGCCACGGTGCCAGACCGCGGTATACATCGCGATCGAAGTCAGCAAGATCGCTTGGCCGCTCATCGAAAGCGCATAAGTCAGCGCTAGAATGACCAGCGGAATCAGCAACACATCGATCCGTCGATCACGCCACAACCGCCGCTGGATGATGGCGCCGTAGGTCGCTCCCAGATGAAACTCGGATAGTACGAAATCGACGGCGTCGAGTTCCCGGTCGCCATGAAGGAAGACTAGACCCATCGCCGCCAGCAGTCCGACTGAAGCCCCGCCGCAGGCGAGCCAAAAATCGGCGCGGCGCGAAAAAAGCCAGAGCGACCGCTCGGATAGAGAGCAAGTTTTCAACGGCATCCGGTTCAATCAAAATCCGAAATCCGAATATCGAAATTCGAAACAATTTCCAAACCATGAAACATATAACAAATGAAATGTTTCAAACGGGGGCAGCGGAGCCGGTGTTTTGAGTTTTTCAAGTTTGACATTCATTTGGCTGCGCTTTGTTTCGAATTTCGTGCTTCGGGTTTTACCTCTGCGATATTCATCCTACAACAGTATGCCGAAAAGCTTCTTCAATAGCTCTTCCAGGGGCATCATGGTGAGCGCCAAAGGCACAACCGGCGCGAGCGTCGCGGCCACCAAGCGAATCACTGCGTCTCTTGTAATCGGCGCGATTTGCATCGTCTTCACAACCTCGAAACTGTTGACCAGATCGGCGAGGGACTGGATATCGGCGCTGCCAACCAACGGCTCATCGGCAGGCGCGCCGCCGCGCAACCACTTGGTGTCGAACTCGCGCACATAACGCTCGGCAAGCGTGCCATATTCGCGATTGCCTGTCCGCTTCGCCTGAGCAAGCTGAGGCGCGAACACCAAGAGCGGACCGAGCACTAGGCACAGCAGAAAGCCGACCAGGACGGCGATCTCGGCCTTCCACTCAGGCAGCCCGGCGCCGAGGTAGAAAATACGGTTGGCGATCGGTCCCGCAAGCATGGCACCGTGCGCCACCGCCAGCGGAATGAAGGCGTAGACCGTGTTGGCGAGAAACCCCAGACCGCCGACACGGTCAGGATGGGTCGGAATCAGGCTCAATTCGATGCGTGACACCTGCCAGAGAAAACGCGTCCAGATAAGGATGCGATAATACCAGCGCACCAGCAGGAACTGGTAGAGCGGCAGGCTCACATATCCATACCACATGCCGGTGAGCGAGAGCTGCAAACCCCCGGCGGTCGGCACCGCGTACCAAGTGGCGGTGGAAAGCGCCACGTAATGGCGCCAGATAATCAGGATTCCGACGATGTATACAACTGCGATCAGCAGCACCTCGGCGAGAACCGAGTTTCGCAAACGAAAGGCTGACGCGATGGCGGCATCGAACCGTGGCAAAGCGCTTGCGGGAATCAAATTACGCTCCAGAAATTGCCGCACTACGAAGCGCATGCGCTGATGAACTACCAACTCCGCAACAATCAGCAGCGGCAGCGCGACAAGAAAGCGGACATGCGCTTCCACGTCCAGCAGAAAAGGCACGGCGGCGCGGCCGCCCAGAACCTGTCCCTCCAGAGCTGAGAGCGCCAGCAGTGGCACCCAAGCGAGCAGCGTGAGTATGAGTATTCTTTGCTGCAACAATTCCAGTGCGTCCCCGGACAGATGCGACACGCGCAGCAGCTGGAATAGCGGCCCGCCAAGGACCAGTGAGAAGTCCTGTGATTCTAGGAGCCGATCGTTAGTCGAAGTTGACGCTTGGGATGTAACAGAATTTGGCTCTTGTTTCATATCCGACGCTCGCATACAACATCATACAAAGTTTGTTTCGGCACTCGAATTTAGTGCATCAATCGCCTCGGCGCAGAGAAAGAAAACTTCGGCGGATCGTTCAACCCTGGCAACTCGGGTGCGGTTGACGCTAATTGCCAACCGCTGTGAACCGTTAAACCTCACTCCCGACTCGATCCTTTACCTTGCCGGCACCGCCAAAACCGGACAAGGCGCGCCGCGCACGACACCCTCCGTCACACTGCCGCGCAACGCATCAACAACGCCATGCCGACCTTCGGTCGTCATGACAATCAGATCCGCCTGCTCGGCGGCTTCGAGGATCACAGGCACGACGTTACCGTGGCGGCGCACTTCCTTCCATCCCCAGTCTTTACCTTCGGGCAGTTGAAGTTTCGGGAACTCGCCGCCGTTGACGTGCAGCAGGACAATTTCCACCGCCTCATCACCAAAGGCTTCGGCGGCACGCACCGCCCGAACCACGGCTTCTTGCGCATCGGGCTCGCTGTCGACCGGCAGCAGGATGCGGCGCAGATGAATGGTTCCGTCAATGGACACCATGCCGCGGCAACCACGGGGCACAAAGAGCGTCATCGCTTCGCTGCGACGGGCGATCGCTTGAGCTACTGATGGTTTGAGCCAAAGCGGCAAGCCACGCTGCCCGCGTGTGGCAAGCACCACCAAGTCCGGTTTTTGCTTCTCAATTTGTCGTATGCACGCTCGCACCGGATCGCCCCGCGTGCTGACCTTGGTTACAGCAATTCCGAGCCTTTGGAAAACATCGAAGGGTCGGCTCCCCGGCTCAAGCACCTGCCACCTCGAAAGAGTCTTTCGAACGGCCGGAAATTTGGACCAGTCTTCTCGTTCACCGCGGCGAGCGTGCATTATGATCAACTCGGTTTTTCGGATCAGCGCGATGGCAAGGGCGTGGGCAAACGCCAACTCGCTGGCTGCGGAAAAGTCAGAGGGATGAAAAATCGACCGGACAAAACGAACCGCCGGTATTGCTGGGCCCAAGGCGCAAATCCTTTCAAGATTGTTTTAACGGAGACCGATGATTCCGCTCCGGCGGATAACCTTCTTCCAACAACCGGGAAGCGTCCGTCGCCGAAACGGCCTTACTCCAAAACCACCCTTGACCGCAATCGACACCGGCGGCGCGAAGAAAAAACGCTTCCTCCCAACTTTCCACTCCTTCAGCGACGGTGCGCAGACGCAGCGCGGCAGCCAAGGCGACAATGCCGCGCAGCATTCTCGCCGCGGTTTGGTCGGTAAGAATGGTTTCAATCAGCGAGTGGTCGATCTTGAGGATATCGAAGTTGAGACCGACGATTTGCATCAAGCCGCTGTGGCCGGTGCCGAAATCATCGATAGCGACGCTCATCCCCGCTTGCCGTGCACCCTCCAACGCCGAGCGCCCGACGGAAGTTAATGCTTGGCGCTCCGTCACCTCGCACACGATCCTACTGTGATAAGGTGTCAGCTGCAGTTCCTCGACGATCGGCAGAACCTGACCGCTGCCCAAGATGATCGGCGGAATATTGACGCTGACATAGAAATGATCATGTCGGTCGAATAGTGGCACCATGTCACGCCGGATCGCCGCCAAGATTGTCCGGATGAGCGCTTTGAGCGTCTCGGACCCGCGCTCGATCTCCTCGATGACCGCACCGGCAGTTACTAGCGAGCCATCAGGGTCAATGACTCGCGCGAGCGCCTCAAATCCCGCAACGCCACCAGTGTTCAAATCGACGATCGGTTGATACTGAGCGGTAAATTGCTTGGCGATTTCTTCAGGCGTTGGCGCAGACATAAGATTTTCTCTCCGTTTCAAATTTTCTCGCGCGAACGCAAACTAGCGTTCGACCGTGCCACCGTCGTTCAGAAGCTGCAAGTCCGGACTGATCTTATAATCTTCGGAAATTTCCCGAGGCTTTCAAAACAAGCACCGGACAACCGTTTAACTTAAATCAATTGCAATACCAACTATCGCGACGACTGCGTCATAGGCAAGGGTGCCCGCCGGCCGGCGAGCGTCGGGATCATACAATTGATCCCGACATTGAGCATGGTCCGAACCATATCGGCGAGCGGGTCGATGATGATCATGAGCGGCACCGCGACTTCATAGGAGAGGCCGAAGGGGCGCAGCACGATCGCCAGCGGTGCCAGCGCGGCAATGCCGCTGACGCCGATGGTGGCGAACGATGCTGCCACTGCGAAAAACGCCAGCAAACCCAGATCCAACGGGGCGAAGTGGCGCCCCATCAATATTCCCATAAAAAGCGTGGCGATGACGAAGTACAGGATGGTGCCGAAGCGGATCGTTGCAATGCCGATGGGAATGTACAGGTCGCAAGGCTCGTCTTGCACCTTCAGGTCGTGCTTCAGCGTCTCAAGCGCTAGCGGAACGCAAATCAGCGAATTGCGGGTGGAGGCGGCGAGCATCAGGGGCTTCAGCAAAAAGCCGAAGACACCGGCGACGGAAGCGCGCAACGCGAACGCACAGAGTATCGGCGCCGCCAGCAACAGCAGCGCACCGGTGGCGAGAAATGGATAGGCGAAAAGCGTCAGCGCCGTGAAAGCATCCGATCCGAGTCGCGCAACCTGGGGCGCGACCAGGGCGACGATGCCGATCGGCACCAGCAGGCTAAACCAGTCGAAGATCAGGGCGCAGACCGCCTGGATATGGCGCAAAGCGTCGAAAATCGAATGACCGGATTGGCGTTCCGTCAGCACCATGCCGACGCCGAAGATCGCCGCGAACACCAACACGCGCACACTATCATTGGCGGACAACGAGGCGAATATGTTGGTCGGAATGAGGGCGAGAATGCCGGACTCCGCGGCACCTTTGATTTCCGCGGCGTGACGCGCGTCGATGGCGAATTCGACATCGATGGTGTCGACGGATCGCCCAAGCAACGTGCCGATTTTGGTGATCATCTGCTCGTCCGGCGCGGCATAGCCAAAAAATAGACTTGGAATCAGCGTCGATACGGCAGCCACCGCGACCAGCGTCATCAACACCCAGAACAACAGGGATCGAAGCACGCCGGGCGCCGATCCGCTAGCCATGGCCGAACGCACCGCCAGAGGAATGGTGGCGAGCAAAAACGGCAGGACGCAAATCTGCAACAAGGCGATGTAGAAATCGCCCACCGGGCGTAGGTATTGCAAAAACGGCAGCCGCATCGCGCCGAGCACCAATGCTAGAACGATTGCGCCAAGCGTGATTGACGGCCGATTGATGGAGCGCGATATCGCCTTTAGCGAGTTGTCAGAACCAGAAGCGGTGGCAGTCGTCATCGAACCTGTTTCCCCAGTTCAGAGTTGAGAAGCTCTTGGAGCGTGAAGGCGCCGCGGGTCATGGCAATGTGATAATTGATGAACTCCTGCAGTTTGCTGCAAGGGTCGCAGATGGCGACGGACAGCAGGGCGTTCTGGTCGATAATCACCGCCGAGCCCAACTGAACGTTGAGCGCCGGTTTGATCTTGAGCACCCGCCGAATCTCGAATTCGTCGCGATAGAGGGCGTTCACCTGGCCGTTCAGCAAACTTTCGATCGCCGCATCCCAGTTGCGCGTTTCCACCACGCTCGCATCGGGAAAATTCCTGTGGGCGAAATCCACATAGGCGCTGCCGGCGATCACGCCGAGCCGGCCTTGATATTTCTGCAAGACCGCAGCCGGGGGGCGGCCGCCGGCGGCGCGAGCGATCGCCAGCCGACTGAACAGCATCGCATGGCGCAGCGTCACGTAGGGTTCGGAAAAGCGCACACGCATCAGCCGGTTGTAGGTTTGGGACAATTTACTGACGCCGATATCGGCGCGTCCTGCCGCTACGAAGTCCACGACGGCATCGAAGGATTCCGCATGGTCGTCGAACTCAACTTTGACGCCGAGGGCGCGGCCGATTTGCCGCGCCATGTCGATCTCCGGGCCGAGCAGCGCCCCATTGGGCCCGCGCACATGAAACGAAGGCAGATCGAAGCGCGTAACCGCCACTCGCAGTAGTTTGGCATCGATGATCGATTGCAAATCGCGATTGAGCCCGGATCGCGACGGCGACTGGGCAAGCGCCGGCAGACTCCAAAGCCCTATGCAGAGTGCAAGGGCAATCTTGCCGAATAGACTGTGGAATAACATTGCTAACCTGCGACACATGCGACCAAACCCATGATTTTCTCGGCAAGCTTGCCGCGCCGACCTGCGGCAACAATCTCTCGCCACATTGGCATCGCTATCCATGATTACTTCCCTGTCCCAGCCGTGCCAGTCGGGTTGCTTTTCCCAAACGGCGGGAGAGATGCGAATCATCAGCTTCATGTCAGGGCTGGGTTTCGTCTGAACGTGGCCAAAACCACACTGACGAAAACAACCCTAGCGAAGGCGCAGAGGAAAATGGCCGAGCGCGGTAGTGTCATGGAACGCAACCCGGCACCCGGCAATCATTCACTGCGACACCCAAAGGAAGCTTCAAAGCTGTCTCAAAAATCCCCGAGAATCCAGATTCAGTCGCGCGGAACTGTTGCGCAAAATCTAGTCGTCGGCTTTCTTCTCAAAAACAGGCGGGTTATTTTTCGGCGCGAGTCGTGCCGATTTGCCGCCGCGCAGCTCGCGCAGAAAATCCTCCTTGGACTTAAACGTGCGGCCGGCAAATTGCCCGTTATGGCAATGATAGCTCGCCTTGTCTGACCCGCGATGGCAGCCGTAGCCATCGACGATTCCAGAATGGGATTCAGCTAGCCCGCTAAAGCCGAACACGACCCCGAGCATCAAGGCAAGCAGGCGAACGGTGATGAAAGCAATTGTCATATAAAGCTCTGCGAGTTTACGATTGAATACGATTGAAACTAACGTTCTCAATGAGTCGATACCCTACCTCACGCGTTATAGAAATTCTACGTTACGCGGGCAGCCCGTTGAGCAGGTACATCGCTTGAATCGCCTGCGTGGGCTTGCCGAAGCTGCCGAACCAGCGGTCGTAAATGGCCGCCACGTCTGCCGAACGATAGAGCTGGGCCAGCGCTCTGTTGACTGCCAATCGGAACGCGGAATCATTGCGGCGCAGCATAAAGCCATAAGGCTCGTACGAGAACAATACGTTCGCCAAGCCAAAGCGCTTGGGATCCTTGGATGTCACGGCGATCCCGATAAGCAACCCTCGATCCGAGGCGAAGGCGTGAGCGGTGCCTTTCTCGACGGCCTCCACTCCCTCTACAGGATCCTTGACCCGAACTGTCTCGACCGTCACGAATTCCGCCTTGAGAAACTTTACCAGCGCCGCCTCAGTGGTCGTGCCGGGAATAACTGCAATGCGCTTGCCCGCAAGATCGCCAACGCCGCGCAGGTCGATATCGGCCTTGGTTAGCAAACTGCCGCCGTCGACAAAAGTCATCAGGCTAAAGTCGACGCGCTCCTGGCGCGAAAGCGTGGCTGTGGTCGTGCCGCATTCGAGATCGATCTTGGCTTGCACCACCATATCAATGCGGTTTTCGGCGCTCACTGGCACCCAGTTAAGCTTCAGATTGGCCAATCCGAGCTGTTTCTGAATCGCGCTCGCGATATGCATGCAGAGTTCGACTGAATAGCCCACCGGCCGCCGATCCGGCCCCGGAAAAGAGAACGGCGGCGCCGATTCTCGATAACCAAGATTGAACGTGGACGATGCCTTGATTTTCTTCAGCGTCCCATCGAGTTCCTGGCCGGTCACTCGACCCGTCCAAGCCAGAGCTGCCAATAGTATTACAAAAACAATCTTGCTTCGCTTCATTACCTCTCCTCTCAACCCGTAGATTAAAAATTCCCTCGCCCCTCTTTTGCCCCTCGTCCCTCGACACTCGTCATTCTAATTATTCCCTGCCTCCAGCGACGCCACATTTTCCAGGCGGCGCAAGTGTCGCTCGGCGCAGCTGAACTTGGCCCCGAGAAATCCCTGAACCAGGTCCCAAGCGACAGACGGCCCAACCGTCCGGCCGCCCATGCAAATAATATTCATGTCATCGTCTTCAACGCCTTGCACGGCCGAGAAGTGGTCGTGAATGATCGCGGCTCGGATGCCGTGCACCTTGTTGGCGCACACCGAAGCGCCAACGCCACTGGCGCAGATCGCCACGCCGCGCTCCACCTCTCCCGCGACGACCGCGCGCGCCAGCGGCACGACGAAATCGGGGTAGTCGTCCGTTGGATTCAGGCTATGGGCGCCGAAATCGATGACCTCATGCCCCGTCGCGTGCAGGTGCGCGACAAACTCTTGCTTCAAACCAAATCCGCCATGATCCGTGGCAATGCCAACTCGCATATATTCTCCTTTGATCTGTAATCGGAAGGCAGTCGGAATCCGATATTCCTCACGCCAAGGCGCAAAGGCACCAAGTTCGGACTTGTTGTCATTTCGACGCTTGGGAGAAATCTATCTTAGCTCTCTCGTGTTCCCTCGGGATGACGGGCAGCGCCCGTCACCTTTGCGCCCTTGCGGCTTTGCGAGAGATATTCCAAGTTTCGGCTGCGTCTTCGCCGCGTTAGATCCTTCGTGGTGATAGCCCCTCTCGCACAAAAATATTTCCTATCATCTCAGCTCCCAGCCAGTTTTCCCGCCGCCGCGCGATCGGCAAGGATCACGGCGTTTTCCCGCTGAATCCGTCCTGCGGGAATCGACGCATCGGCGTCGCACAGGCGCGCCAGCGCATCGACTTTATCGCTTCCTGTCACCACCCAGAGGATGCGCCGGCAACGATTAAGGATCGGATAGGTCAAGGTCATCCGACGCCGTCCTTGATAAACAGCGGTTAACGCAACATCTGCATCTGTGACATTGAGCACCGGGTCTCCGGGCACGAGTGAGGCGCTATGGCCGTCCGCGCCGAGGCCGAGGTGGACGAGGTCAAGCAGCGCTGGCGAACCGGCTATCTTCTGCAGAGTCACGGCATAGCGTTCGGCTGCGCTTGCCAGTTCCGGCGCTTCCACCGGCATGGCGTAGAGCTGCTCGCGCCGCAGCGGCGCATGCTCCAGTAAGCTTTCATTTAAGTGCGTCAGGTTTCGATCCGGATCGCCTGCCGGCGCGACGCGCTCGTCCACTTGCACCACGTGCACCGCCTGCCAAGGGACGTCTTCGTCTGCCAACGCCCGCAGCATGAGCCACGGTGTACGGCCACCGCTAACCGCGATGACGAATCGCCCGCGCGCCGCCACGGCGGCGCGCGCTTCGGCAGCGATGATCTCAGCGGCCTTCCGGGCCACCGCGTCAGCATCAGTGAGTATTTCAATCTTCATCGGCTAAGTGCAGACTGGAGTACTGGTTTTTCGACTCGCCTAAAAATCGTTCAATCTGTTCAATCGCTTTGCTCGGTTCAACCGCTACGCTCATTTCAAGTCCCCACCTCTATCCTCCCCCGCGACGCGGGGGAGGATGCAGGAGGGGGTTTGATCGGCTTGAACAGCTTGAACTGTTTGAACTACGAAGGTCTCCGGTACTCCAATACTCCGTCACTCCATTTCTTTCACCCCGCCACCGTTGGATTGTGCCAACCTCCTGGCGGCATGACTTGCTCGACCTCCTTCGGTCCCCATGTCTGCGGTTCGTACTCGAACACCGGGGTGCCGGCCTTCAACACCGGGTCGACGATACGCCACGCTTCTTCCACATAGTCCTCTCGGGCGAAAAGGGTGGCGTCGCCTTCCATGGCATCGCCGAGCACCCGTTCGTAGGCATCTACCTCTTCGATACTAGGGTGGCGGCTTGCCAGCAGCTCTATTTGCTGGCCGACCATCTTCTCCTCCAAGTCATTCACCGTCAGACCGAAGGCGCCGGTGATGTCGGGACTGACGCGAAAGCGAAAATAGTTACCCGACGGGTTACATGTCGGAAAGACCGTCGGCGGCCGGCGCAAACGGACGAGGATCTCCGTGCATGTCACCGGGAGAGACTTCCCCGCCCTGATGTAAAACGGCACCCCCTGCCAGCGCCAGGAATTGACCTCGAGACTTAGCGCCGCAAAGGTCTCGACTTGCGAGTCAGGCGCCACACCGTTTTCCGTGCGATAGCCCCGAAACTGCCCCCGCACCAAGTTCTTCGCCTCCAGCGGCGGAATCGCCTTCAAGACCTTCACCTTCTCGTCGCGGATCGATTCGCTGTCGGTGCGCACCGGCGGCTCCATCGCGAGATTGGCCAACACCTGGAAGAGGTGATTCTGAATCACGTCGCGAACCGTGCCGACCTGCTCGTAGAACGCGCCGCGGCCCTGCACCCCGAAGTTTTCCGCCATCGTGATCTGCACGCTCTCGACGTGATTGCGGTTCCAGAACGACTCCATCAGGGCGTTCTCGAAACGGAAGAAGACCATGTTATGCACGGGCCGCTTGCCCAGATAATGGTCGATGCGAAAGATCGATGCCTCTGCGAAAGTGTTGAGCAATATGCGGTTAAGTGCCTGCGCCGAGGCGAGGTCGCGGCCGAACGGTTTTTCAACGATGACGCGAGCGCCGCTGGTGCAGTTCGCCTTGCCCAGTTGTTCCACGACCAGTCCGAAAAGCGTCGGCGGGATGGCGAAATAGTGCGCCGGCCGCTGCGCCGCGCCAAGCTCTTTGCGAATCGCTTGAAATGTTGCCGTGTCTTGGTAGTCGCCGTCTACATAACGCAGCAAACCGCACAACTTTCCAAAAGCCGCGCTATCGACTCCTCCACCGTGATGCTCGATGCCGTCCCGGGCGCGCTCCCGGAGTTGCTCCACGTTCCAACCCGCATTGGCAACGCCGATAACCGGCACATTGAGGCGACCGCGTTTTACCATCGCCTGCAGCGACGGGAAAATTTTCTTATACGCCAGGTCGCCGGTGGCGCCGAAAAAGATCAGTGCGTCGCAGTGGGAAGTCTCCATGACTCCCTCCCTATTTCTCGCTCTTTTCGACATGGCCGCCGAACTCGTAGCGCATCGCCGAGAGCAATTTGTCGGCGAATTCAGACTCGCCGCGGGAGCTGAAGCGTTCGTAGAGCGCCGCCGTCAGGACATGGGCCGGCACGGCTTCATCGATGGCTGCCTTGATGGTCCAGCGCCCTTCGCCGGAATCCGAGACCCGGCCGCCGAAGTTTGCAAGCGTTGGGTCTTTCAGCAAGGCGATCGCTTGCAAATCGAGCAGCCACGAGGCGACGACGCTGCCGCGCCGCCACAATTCTGCGATGTCACGCAGATTGAAGTCATATTGGTAATGCTCAGGATCGCGCAACGGCGTGGTCTCGGCGTCGATCTCATGCTGCTGTTTGCCAATGTTGGCGGAGCGCAAGATACCGAACCCCTCGGCATAGGCGGCCATGAGACCGTACTCGATGCCGTTATGCACCATCTTGACGAAATGACCGGCGCCGTTGGGGCCGCAGTGCAAATAGCCCTGCTCCGCCGTGCCGCCGACCTTGTCGCGGCCCGCTGTGCGCTCAATCTCGCCGATGCCGGGAGCCAGTGTGGCGAAGATCGCATCGAGGTGTTTAACCACGCCATTTTCGCCGCCGATCATCATGCAGTAACCGCGCTCCAGCCCCCAGATGCCGCCACTGGTGCCAACGTCGACATAGTGGATTTTCTTCGGCGCCAGTTGTTTGGCGCGCCGGATGTCGTCGATGTAGCAGGAGTTGCCGCCGTCGATGAGGATGTCCTCCGCTTCAAGGTGGGGCAGCAGATCGGTGATGGTCTTGTCCGTGACCGCCGCCGGAACCATCAACCAGACCACCCGCGGTTTGGCCAGCTTCTTGACGAAATCCGCCAGTGAGGACGAACCAACGGCTTTCTCCTCGACTAACCCCTGCACTGCTTTCGGCGACATGTCGAAAACCACGCATTGGTGGCCTCCTTTGATCAGCCGTCGAACCATATTTGCGCCCATTCTGCCGAGACCGATCATGCCGAGTTGCATCTTGTTCTCCTTTCGCTATCGCAAAAAATTGTTCCAGCCGTTCAAACGCTGCGCTCCGTTCAATCGTTCGCTTCGCTCACTCCGCTCAAACCGATCTTCAGGTTGCTTGCTCGCCCTTCTTCACCTGTTGATGGCTGAAAGATGTGAGCGTGATGCGCCTGCGCGCATCTTCCGGTAGCGCCGGATCAAATGGTTCGTCGAGCTGTCATGGTCGAGCTTGGGTTCTGTCTCGCTTTCGATCTCCGGTATTATCCGCTGGGCCAGCTCTTTGCCGAGCTCAACGCCCCATTGGTCGAAGGGGTTGATGTTCCAGATAACGCCCTGGGTAAAGACGCTATGTTCGTAAAGAGCGACCAGACTGCCCAGCGTTGCAGGCGTCAGGCGCTCGGCCAGGATTGTGTTCGACGGCCGGTTGCCAGTAAAGGCGCGATGCGGCACCAGTGCCGCGACGGTGCCTTCGGCTTTAACCTGCTCGGGCGTCTTGCCGAAGGCGAGCGCTTCGGCCTGGGCAAACACATTCGCCGACAGTATGTCGTGATGCCGGCCCAGCGGCGTGAGCGCGCGGGCAAAGGCGATGAAGTCGCACGGAATCAGCCGCGTGCCTTGATGAATCAGCTGATAAAACGAGTGCTGCCCGTTGGTCCCGGGTTCGCCCCAGTAGATCGGACCGGTGTCGTACTTGACCTGGCCGCCCTCCAGAGTGACGCTTTTGCCGTTGCTCTCCATGGTCAACTGCTGCAGATAGGCCGGGAAGCGTTTCAGGTAGTTCTCGTAGGGCAGCACCGCCACCGTCTGCGCGCCGAAGAAATCGCTGTACCAGAGCGACAAGAGCCCCATCACCACCGGCAGGTTCTTCTCGAACGGCGCCGCGCGGAAGTGTTCGTCCATCTGATGAAAACCGTCGAGCATGGCGTGGAAATTGTCCGGGCCGACGGCGATCATCGTCGAAAGGCCGATCGCCGAGTCCATCGAGTAGCGGCCGCCGACCCAATCCCAGAAGCCGAACATGTTGGCCGTGTCAATGCCGAAGGATGACACTTTCTCGGCGTTCGTCGAGACCGCGACGAAATGCTTCGCCACGGCCTTGGCGTCGCCGCCGAGCCCTGCGAGCGCCCAGTCGCGCGCGCTTTGCGCGTTGGTCATCGTCTCCAGCGTCGTGAAGGTCTTGGACGAAACAATAAAAAGCGTCTCCGCCGGGTCGAGGTCGCGCGTCGCTTCGACCAGATCGATGCCGTCGACGTTCGAGACGAACCGGAAGGTCATCGAGCGCTCGCTGTAGTAACGCAGCGCCTCGTAGGCCATCACCGGTCCGAGGTCCGAGCCGCCGATGCCGATGTTGATCACGTTCCTGATGCGCTTGCCGGTGTGGCCCTGCCAATCGCCGCTGCGCACGCGGTTGGCGAAGCCGGCCATTTTGTCGAGGACTTCGTGCACGGCGGGAACGACGTTCTTGCCGTCCACCATGATCGATGCGCCCGTCGGCGCGCGCAGGGCGACGTGCAAGACCGCGCGATCTTCCGTGATGTTGATCTTTTCACCGTTGAACATGGCGTCGATGCGTTGCTCTAGGCTGCATTCCTCGGCCAATTTCACGAGGAGCTTGAGGGTTTCGTCGGTGATGCGGTTCTTCGAGTAATCGAGAAAGACGCCCGCGGCCTCAACCGTCAGACGCTCGCCGCGCTTGGGGTCATCGGCAAAAAGCTGACGGAGATGCACATTGCGGATGTTCTTATGGTGGGCAACGAGCGCCTTCCATGCCGGGCGTGCCGTCAGCGATGCGTTCGCTTTCTTCATTTGCGTGATCCTTTCGCTTTTTTTGCCTGGTCAGCACGAGGCGCTTGGAAAGCCTGCGGCGCGCGTTCCGTCCACGGCTCCCGCATTCGGAACCCGCCAGAGAACGCGTTGGCGTTGATTGCCTTGTTGGCGGAAGGATTCCGGTCGCGCACGGCTTCCTTCGGCCACTCGTCCAACGAAGCAAAGTCAACCATGCGGCCAGCCATCAGTTGCCGCTTGAACCAGGGATAATCGTCCTCGTGCAGTCGCACGGCAGGTTGCCGCCCTTGCTGGACGCTGTACCGATGGGTGGCCGACAAAATTCCCGCGGCATCGCCGATAACTTGCCAGAGCACCAAAATATCGAGCTCGAGAAATTCGCAGATGCAGAGCTGGGCATCCATAATTTCACGGTCCACCTCGCCGGCCGGCAAATCAACGAATTTGGACGAAACATCGACGAGCAGCGTCTCGACGCGCAGGCGCTCTTCAAGCTCGGTGGACGGGTTGGCATTTTTCCGGTTCATGGAATCGTCGTTTCACCGCGCCGAAAGATGTTTTGCCGATCACCGGGAAATTTGCTGCAGGTCGTGTCTGGCACCAAGGATGTAAATCGATCGCGGCTAACCATACAACGTAATAAGCAAACGCTCAATTGAACTTTGGTGCAAGGACGCGCCGGCCGCTTATGGTGGGGCCGGATCAATGGAGCACTAACTGTTTAGTGTAGGATCTGAATGGCTCAATTCATGCTCTAGCGCAGGCCTACTACCACCCAATCGATGGGTCGGCTTTGGGGTCTAATAGCAGCTAACAGAGAGAACGGAGTTTCTTTTAACTTCGTCTCCGTTCTCTGCGTTGTCTCCTGTAAGAAGAATCCGTTAGGGGCGAGGGGAAGAAATCCGCAGCTTCTCGCACTGGCATTGCGCTCTCATTCCTTACTCTTCCTTCGTCACTCGACACTCTTCCCTCGACCCCTTTTGCCACTCGACCCTCGACCGTCTATTGCCCAAGCCGCACGCCCTGGGCCAGGTCGTAATTCAAAACGGCGTGAATCTTGTTTTCGACCTGCAAGGCCGCCCGAAATCGGGTCCAGAAAGAAAAATCGAGAGAAACATAATACAAAACTATGTTTTATTTAAACTTTACTTCGTTTTTGAACTATGCTAGATGTTAAGAGCGTTTCTATCGGACTCATTTTACGCCAAGCTTGATTACGTGATATCTGCAGGTGATTTTTCTTTAGTGAGCGGATAGACGCTGTCCTTCGTATTTTCGATCATAATCGAGGATGGCCTGGTTTTGGCTGCCGGTAGTGCGTATACGCTGCGCGGTAGAAACGAACAGACCGGACAGACGAGCTAATCCAAAGGTGTGGAAAAGGGAGGCGGAGAAAGGTGCTCAGGGGAAAAGTACGATTGCGGAAAGGAAATCAGCGTCACCGAATAGCTTCTTTTTAACCACCGATTGACGAAACCTCAAATATGAACTCGAGCATCATTGTTGCGTTGTTTTTGTTTACTTCACTATTCACAAGATCTGTGTCCGCAGCGGAAATCGCGTCTAGTGACGCATATAAGAGCCAGGTCGATAAAAGCCAGGAGGCAACACCCTGGGTTCGCAGGGTTTCATTCGGCATCGTCGCGCATGATGTAGGGTTCATAAGCGATAAGCGGGAATACGGAGTTGACCCCAATTGGGAGGTGCAGTTCAATCGTCCCGATTGGACATGGTGGCGTTGGCTTGGCTCTCCCTATCCGAGTTTCGGCGTCACCCCGAGTTTCAGTGGGGAAACAACAGCTTTTTATTTCGGAATCTTTAACTATGAGTTTAGTTTGTCCAATAAGTTCCTGGACGGCCTCACCAATAATTTCACCAAGAATCTTTGGTTTGCAGCCGGGTTGAGCACGGCGATTCACACCGGCCCGCTACGCAAGAACGAAGCGAAATGCATTGCAAACGACGATTGTGGATTTGGTTCTCGAGTTCTGCCGCGGATCTCGTTGGAATTAGGCTACACGTTCCGGAAAAATCACGGGATATCGCTTTTCTTTGATCACATGTCGCACGGGGACGTGGGGTGTTCTTGCATACAGAACGAGGGGATCGATCACACTGGAATTCGCTATCATTTTAGTTTTTCTACGGGTAAATAAACCGTGATCAGGAACCTACCCTCCCAGCCCTAATACGTTCTGATCCTTTTTCTTCTAGAGATAGATCAGAGTTATTACGCCTCCCCGAGACTCGATCGTAGCAGTCGTTCGCCAATCTTTTCCGGCCCGCAGAACTATCTTCATACCTGGAGCAGTCGATTTTCGAGTGAACCGTCACCGTAGCCTCGATGCTTCGAAGCGCTAGCAGTCGCCAAATATGAGGCGCAAAGGCCATGTCGTCGTAGCAATAGACCAAATCGCGATTCGCCTTCGAGACCGCTTGATCGTCAATCGAACGGTACACCAGAGTCACCGGTACGATGATCGAGCGATTGCGCAATGGGGCGGCTAACGGGACGGTCTGAAAGGGCAACATCCGTTCGCCGTTGGTGGCGTGCCCTTCAGGGAACAGAAGGATATTCGCCCCCTCTTTTAGTTTTCTGCTCGTTTCCGCAACCAGCAACCCCACCCGCTGCTTCCTCTGGCGGTCAATAAAAATTGTGCCGCAAAGAATTGCCCACAATCCGACCCCCGGCCATTTCTTAACCTCTCTTTTGGATATGAACACTACCGGAAAGATGCTGCCTAAAACGAAACCGTCGACATAACTGAGGTGATTGCTGATGATCACGCGGCCGCCCCCATCGAGTTGCTCCGCATCGCCGACGACCGTGACCTGGATATTAAGGATTCGTCTTAAAAGGAACGTCAGGCTGCATATCAATCGGCTGATAATCGCCCAACGATCAGGCATTCTCAACACGCTGATCCATAAATGCACAAGGACGATAAAGCCGACAAAAATTGCCCACAGGGAAACAATCGCAGCAAACTTGACCCACCGCATTAGTCACACTTACATGTTGAGACGAAACGATCAAGACTAAATTGGGGTTGTGTTAAGCCTCATCGTGCAGTTTCCTCGGCGGTTTCAAGCGCCGACTGGGAACCGATCGCGGCTAACCAGACGACCCAACAAGCAAACGCACTATTGGACTTTGGTGCAATGACGCGCCGGCCGCTTATGGCGGGGCCTGATCTGATGGAACACTAATTGCTTAGTGTAGGCTCCGAATGTCTCGATTCCTGCTCTAGCGCAGGTCTACTACCACCCGATCGATGGGTCGGCTTTGGGGTCTAACAGGAGCTAACAGAGAGAACGGAGTCTCTTTTAATTTCGTCTCCGTTCTCTCCGTTGTCTCCTGTAAGAAGAATCCGTGAGGGTCAGGGGGGGAGCCGAGGGGGCGAGTTTAAAGGGTCGAGGGGAAGAAATCTGCAGCTTCTCGCACCTGGCATTGCGCTCTCATTCCTTACTCTTCCCTCGTCACTCGACACTCTTCCCTCGACCCCTTTTGCCCCTCGACCCTCGACACTCTTCAGCGCTATTACTTCATCTTGATCGTCAGTCCACTGGTGCCTAATTGGAGCTTGGCGCCCTTAGAGACCGAACGAATGTGAATGATCACTCCATCCTGATTCCTTAGCACCATACCGCCCATGCCCCCCGCCAGGGTAATCCCGGCTTCGGCCGCCACGTAGGTCCCCGCTAACTTTGCGCTGTCGGTCAAATTGTATACTTCCCCGGTAGCGCTCGCTTTGCTGATGCCGAAATCTACCAGCGTCAAACCGTCGATGGAGAACGGGTAATCTTTCCCTTTGAAACTCAGTTTTCCGTCACCCCAAGTGATTCCAATGCCGGCAGCAATCGACTTGCTCTCCATCGTTAGCTTCCCCGAAGGCGTCGCCTTTTCCGCGGCGACGGCGTTGCTTGCTAGCGCCATGACCATAAAGAATAGAGCGAGCCGTGAAACTGTTAGAACCTTTGACATATAAATTCCTCCTTATTTTTTGACATTTCTTCTAAAACCCAATCAACCTAAAGCACAAATTCTCCGTCCGATTTCATCTTCACATAAGGCTGCCTCCTTGATTCAGACCGTCATTCTCTGGCTTTGATCTGCCGGATTATTGTCATTTCGCGCGCTGGCCCGGTGCGATCACGTTATTACTTTCGAACAAGGCCTAATTTTGAATGGCTGCGCGCTTTCAAAACGCATATCCTCACCAGACGGTCGTTATTTTTGCTTGCCTGGAGCGTCGGCAGCCTTCGTCAGCTCAGCCCGATAAGAGATTCCGTCTTTGCCCTTGCCCTCGGCTTTCAGCATGGACTTGCCACTCGCGTTATCCGTAAAGAGTTGCACCGTTACGCTGCCCTTTTCGCCCTGCGCTGTCGCTTTACCATCTTTGATGGTCAAATTGCCTTTGCCGCTGAACACGCCGATCGTCCGATAGCTGGTAAAATCGTAGTCTCCGCTCTCTTGAATACTGAAGCGCACCCAGTCGTCGCTCCGGGCCTTGGGTGTTCGAATCATAAGTCCTTCCCATTTCCCGGCGATGGCCTTTATGTCGGTGATCGCCGTTGGCGACCATTCGACCTTCGCACTGGCTGCCAACGCGGTGGCCACGAGCGTTGTCTGAACGCCGATAATTAACGCACTGATTTGGAAAAGCCGCATGATACTCCTCATAAAAACCTCCTTTGTGTTGTTTCAGAACTTCGTTGCGTGATCCGAACCATCATTCTCTGGCTTTGATCTGCTGGATTGTTATCATTGCGCTCTCGCTCGGGAAACCGGCTCAGACATAACGATCATGACAATCTATCACCTCCCTCGCCGTGAAGACACTCGCGAGACCATCCTCATCGCGCTTTTTCCATGAACGTCGAATGTATACGGATGTTGCTCGTGCCACTTCGACAGCGACCGGATGGCAAAAGGCGAGAAAAACCGTTTCTCATCGAGCATCCGCGTAAGGATGCGGCGCAGCTTCGTCTCATCACAGAGGCTGAGGAGATAGCGACCTCCGCGCCGGGCACAGTCTGGGATCAACGTTAGCTAAAATGAAGCGGTGGCGATCTAGGAAATTCTCTAACCGCTTAGCGAACTCAGGGGATTTTGTCGTCATGTCCGGCGAGATAACCGCGCTGGCGCAGAGCGGCAGTAGCCCAACCATGGAGCGAATTTTAAGGCGCTGGACTGAACCGTCGCGAAGACGGAGCACATCGTAGAAGAAGCCGTCCTCCTCGTCCCACAACTCCTCCTCTTGAACGCCCATCCTGTCCATAGATGCAGCGATCCAAAGAAAGTGCTCGACGCATTTCGCTGCTATATCCTGGTAACCGGGATCATGCTTGGCAAGCTCCAGAGCGATCTCCAGCATGTTCTGGCAGAAAAACCACATCCAGGCCGAGCCGTCGGCCTGCTCCAGGGTGCCGCCGGTAGGCAACGGCGCGCTGCGGTCGAAGACGCCTATATATTGTCCATTACCAGGAAGCCGCCCTCGAAGACGTCGTTGTCTTCCTGGTCTTTCCGGTTTACCCACCAGGTGAAAATCAGCAACAACTTTCTGAAGGTCTCTTTCAGGCTCCCTACGTGCGCGCTCCCCAGTTGTGCCCCCTGGACATCGTTGAAGAGGGTAGCGGGCACTGCGTCCAGCCAACCAAAAGCCATTTGTTTGGCATCTGGAATGTCATCGAGGGTGGCACCTCGGCCAAGCTTTCGAGACAAGTCAGTCAGCCACACGCGAGTTATTGTGAAACCAGCAACGGAAACATGTCAACTGTCGAGGCGAATAACCCATGGATCCCGTTGCGCCCATTCGCTGAGATCTTCCAGTTCTAACCACATCAGCGTGTTCAGGTTGATTAGGTTGTTCACTTCACCAACTCGAACTCGCTCCGATGCCAAGTCTTGTCGAAGAACGGTTGGAGCGGGCTATACAACCGTAGGGTCGTGTGAACCAGACCTTGCCGGCCATGGTCTGATCCCGTTGCCATCTTTACCTGGTATTCACGTCCTGCCTACTTGTTCTTGGCTTCGGGCTTCGGTACCGGCGTGACGGCTACGGCAAGCGCCTCGCTGTAGACTGCTTCCACCTGGTCGCCTTTTTTCACGACCTTGAAGTGATCCTGGTTCCGGACTTTGAGGTCAACCACGTTGCCGGCCGGACCCTTGAGCGTGATGGTGCTCTTCTTGGGATCGACCGCGACCACATCGGCAAGCACCGTGACCTCGCGTCCGACCGCTCCCCCGGGTCTGGCGCCCGGCTCCGCGCGCACTTCGCTTGTGGTGCCGCTTGTAGCCAGCGGGGCGCGGGTCTTCTTCAACTCGAGCGTGAGCGCCTCCTGGTAACTCACCTTCACGTTGTCGCCGACGCTGATCTGGGCGAAATTCTTCACATCATCGCCACAGACGACCTCCACCAGATGGCCGTCTGCGCGCTTCAGCGTGACCGTGCGCGTCGCGCTGTTGATCGCAACAACCGTGGCGGTGGCCTCAGCGACAGAAACGGCCACGGCTTTGCCCGGCTCGCTCGCGACGACGGTTGAACGCTGTGGCGCTTTGGGCTGGGCATGGGCGAGCGGGCCTCCGAGCGCGATGGCGGCGATGATGAACGGAATGGCTTTTTGCATGTTAATACTCCTTTTTATTGACGATAAAATATCCAGTATGCGTCGAAATATTTACCAAAAAAAGGAATGGTGGGCAATCCAAGCAGCCAAGGGGCCATGCAAAAAATTTCATGGCAAGACCCTGGCCGCGCGTTGAACGACGAGAACCGAGTTCGTCGCTCGATACCGGGCTGCTCTGCCAAGATTGACGGTTAGTACTTTCAACCGGCAGCCGCGCCGCTATCACGATACCGTGAATGACCGATATCCACCCCCCGGCACGGAGATTGTCCTTCAGACGGCAGACGAAATCGATCTCACCTAGAATCCTTGTCCCGCTGCCTGGACTACATTCTTGGATGCTGGTCTGCAATCGCGTCTTCGAGCAATTCATCCGGGAGCGTCGTCAAGTTCGCCGCCGCATCTTTGAGCGCGCCATGCTCCACGGCGCGCGAAAGCATCTCGTTCTTGGTCGCCCCCTGCTTCTGGCCGAGGAACGGCTTAATGATAAGGTGGACAACATCGCGAAGCGGCATGTGACGCATGAAGCGTCGCAGCAATCGAAGCGTCTGCACCGGATAGTGCGTTAATTTGTAGCGGAATATTTTGCGCAATCCGGCGCTTCGTTCGGCGTTGATTACCGGACCCGGCAGGCAGGTCGGATCGATCTCCGAGCATTTAAAGTACTTGAACCAGTCCTTCGCATCGTCGACCAAGCCACGTCCGACATACTCCTTCCACAACGGCGTACCGCGGTAAACGCACAGCCGGTTAAATCCGAACGTGTCCAACCGGAGTTTGGCCGCAAAGTCGAACGTCGCACGCATATCTTCGACGGTTTCGTCTGGATTGCCGACAACAAAAAACCCGTGAACGATCTCGATTCCGGCTTGCTTGGCCTTGTTGACCGCACCCTCGACCTGCTCCAGCGTTTGATCTTTCCTTAATCGGTCGAGTACTTTCTGGCTGCCGCTCTCGATCCCGAACATCACTGTGCGACAATGGGCCTTTGCCATAGCTGGAAAAAGGTGCTGTGCGGTGGAATCCACGCGCCCCTCGCAACCCCAACGGATGTTGATTCCGTTGTCGTTGATCCCCTGGCAGATCGCCTCGATACGCTTGGGTTGGAGGAGAAAATGATCGTCGACAAAATAGACCGCGCCATAACCCAGCGACTGCAGGTGCTTGAACTCGTCGACAACGTGCTGGGGGCTGCGTGAACGCCACTTGCCTTCATTGAAGATCGGGATATCGCAAAAAATACACGGCCACGGACATCCACGAGAAGTCTGCATCGTGGTGAAACGCTCCATCGACAACACCGCAGGCACATCGAGGGGCATCGACTCGACAAAATCCAAAGGTAGGCTCTCTCGGTCCGGAAACGGCCACTGATCAAGTGCGCGATCCAGCGCCCGGTTCGGGTTGTGAACGACGCGGCCATCCTTTTCCCAAGTGAGACCCGCGACTTCGTCCGGATCATCCAATCTTTCGAGCAAATCGAGGATCAGCTGTTCGCCGTCGCCGCGGCACACGAAATTCACCTCTGGACACTGAAGCTTGACGAGTTCGGCGTTCAACGTGGCAAACACGCCGCCAAAGGCCAGGCGAATACGGGAATCGGCGGCGCGAATTTGACGGGCAAGGATCTTGGCGTATGGGTAACTCGTCGTGCTCAAAAAACTCAAGCCGACCAGGTCGGGTTGCTGTCTGCGAATCTCGTCAATAATGATTTCATTCGGGGTCTCCGGATTGGCCTGATCGAACATCACGCACTCGTGCCCGGCGCGTTTAACCACCGCGGAAAGCGACATGATCCCGATCGGCGGGAAACCCATGACCCGTATATTGCCGTTCTTTGCTCGGGTCGCCGCCGGTAGAGCATAGAACTGGGGGTCGCGTATATGGATAAGAAAAATCCGAATAAGGTCACCCACTTTCAGGCTGATTTGAGGCTATTAAGCCCACAAGGTCGGGAAAATAACAAGCCGCCGAGAGTATAATTTTTTGTCCGTCGTAAGACTACAGATGACTAAGCGGCAAGAATGGGGGGAGGAGCCCAACGAAGCGCACTACGGCAGCGGCGCCGGTTTCGGCAGTCCTTGCCTGAGGCGTTGCGAGAAAGAGGCATCTTTGTCGGCCGCGTGCGCGCGCTCGTTCACGCGGGAGAGTTTTTCCAAGTCGGCAAACGGTTTTGTCGTATCGATGCGGCCGAGTTGGTAGAGATAATCGGGTAGATAGCCGCTCAGCAAAACTTTCCAGGACAACGGCGGCGACTCGGGATTCATCCGCGTGTGCATGAGAATGGTCGTCGTGCAGTTGGTCGTCAGCGTATTGTAATAGCGCGGATGCTCGCTCATGTGGTTCATCTTTTCGATGTAGTCCAGAAACACCCGACGAATATTCCTGAGCGGCGCGCGGGTGCGGTAGATGTGAACATCTTCCTGCGGCTGGCGATACGTGGTCCGTACCCGGATCACGTCGCGCTCATCCGCGACGACGTAGTAAAGCTCATATTGGCGAAAAAACCCAGCGAGGGTCGAATAACTCTCGCCCTTTTGCTTGCGCGTCTCGATCGACACCGCCAGGTAGTCCTGGCCTTGGAACCCGAAGCTGACCATGATGTGGGCGATTGCTTTGCCTGCCCAGTAGACGGCGATGATATCGGCGGAATCGAGCTTGCGCAGGTCGTAGGTGCGATCCTCCCAGCGCGGCGTAAAATCGCTCGCGCTCCGGTAGTCGAAATTTCTCACGCCGTGAATCGTCACCAGATCACCGTTCACCGTTGCGTGCGGCGTAACCGACACTTCAGGCTGCCAGTCGCGAGTGTTAGACGCGGGTATGCGGAGGAACAAGATCACCAAGACTGCGAAGATGGCGAGCGCGGCAATGGCCGTTGTGCCCGGATACGGCAGCAGCGCAAAGGCTAAAATACTTGCCGTCCCGTAGCTCGCGGCGGCAAAAGCGCGCCATCGCGCCGGCAACAGCGGCGAGAAATACCATGCGCCAACTCCCCACAGCGTTATCGCCGTTATCGTGATCCCCAGTAAAATATTAAAAAAAATTCTCACGCTTGAAGACAGTTGGCGACCTCACTGGCCAAGCCGAAAAAGCACCGGATCGAGCCGGGCCAGCAGTTGTTGGATTTTCGGGATCTGAACCAGCGCGGCCTGTTCGCCGAGCGCAAAAAGTTCCTTTGCGCGCATGAACTCCGACAGGTCGAAAT
This sequence comes from uncultured delta proteobacterium, assembly GCA_963816145.1. Taxonomy (GTDB): domain Bacteria; phylum Desulfobacterota; class Binatia; order UBA9968; family UBA9968; genus DP-20. Next base: position 22,170 of record CAWFJP010000009.1, on the reverse strand, counting down.
CGGCGACGTCGGGCGCGATCACCACCTCCGCCGGTTGCACGCCGATGGCGTTCAGGCTGACATTCTGCACTTCCAGGGTGCGCAGCATCGTTTGCAGGCTTGACGGAATTCGCATGCTTAGCGTCGGTGTCTCCGGCTTGTTGGCGCCAAACTGGGTTACGATCTTGGTCGTAACGCTCACGGCGATCACCAAGTTGCACCCCTGAGATATAAGCACATCCGCGGGAATATTATTCATCACGCCGCCATCGACCAGCGCCTGTCCGTTGCGGCAGATGGGGGCCGAAAGCCCAGGCAAGTTGATGCTTTCGAGAACCGCATGCACGGCGTCTCCCTGGCCCCTGACTACCGCCTGCCCACTCACCAGATCGGCGGTAACGCTGAGACACGGTAGCGCCAGTTGCTCCAACTTCCAGTTGTGCAGGTATTTTCGCAGCATCGGATCCCATTGGCCGCGGCGGTATTTGTACAGGAGGTACAAGTAACCGCCGCTGGGAAGCTGACGGAATATCCACGAGGGTGTCAGATCGGTTGCGAACGCGTTGGATAGAAATGCGCAATCCAGACCCGCGGAATACATGACCCCGGTCATGGCCCCGACGCTCGTGCCCGCGATCGCATCGACGACGATGCCATGCTGATCGAGGGCATTGAGCACACCCAGGTGCGCCATGCCGCGAGCCGCCCCGCCGCCCAGGGCGACGCCGATCTTTACACCCCGCAGGTGATGGACCAGCCGCTCCATGCCGGTGGATTGCACCTTGCCCCAGGGATGCGGCAGCGGCGATGCGCAGATTTTGAATTCCCGGCTCGCGAAGTTGCGGAGTTCCGGTACCACGGGCGCCACGCCGCTGCCCTCCTCCAACAGCCACACGATCGCGATCTTGTCATGCAAGCCTGGTGCCGCCAACTCCAGCGCGCGCAACCGCTCGAGCGACTGGCTGATCTCATGGGGCCGAACGAATACCAGGACGCATTCGGCTCCTCCCACGAGCATGGCCCAGTCCAGGTTCTGACGCGCAGTGATATCGACCACGATGCGGTTGGCCTGGTTCCACGCGGCAACTTGCCGGCGAATCTCCGCCGTTTCGATGAGCCGGTCGCCGTCGAGCAGCGAGCGGAACTGCACATCGGGTATCGACCGCCAAAAATCCGCGTCGCTGAGAACGGCGACTGCTTCCCCCAGCCCTTGCAGGCGCCCGATGAGCTGCTGAGCGAGGTTTCGCGTTGCCGGCGATTCGTGGATCATCGCGAGCAACTTCGGCGCCCGCGCGGCGGCGGGCTCGAAAAGATGCCGCCGCAGTTTGCGGGCGTAGCTCTGTAACCACTGCCGGCGCAGGTCGGGGTGCAGAAGCGTCAACTCCATCGCCTTTTCGTAATCCAGGCTCAGGATCGTCGAGGGCTCCAGCGCGAATATTCGCACCGGGAAGGATTCGCCCAGGCCGCCTAGCATTAGGCCGTACTGGTCGCCGTGCTCGACTATCCGAAAGAGATGCTCATCGCCGCGCGAGTCCAGGCGCACGGCTTTTAGCCGACCCCGGAGTACGAAGTTGACTGACGTGAGGGGATCGTTGGGCTGGAGGATGACCGCAGCAGCGTCGTAGTTCGTGACCTTGGCGAAGCTGGCAATTCCCCCGAGTACAGCATCGCTGATGCCGCCAAAGTACTCATGTCTTTTGAGCAGATCAATAACGTCGTCGTACATAGGTGTTCCCATCGTTGTCCTTGCTATGTTAGTCCCAAACCCTCCTTGGCTGCAACGGCGGCGGTCTTCACCTGTTGACTGTAATGAACGCGAGCCGTGGGTGCATGCTTTATCAACTCAAAAACTGCCAAGCAGCTTGGCCTGACGAATCTGCGTTAATATCCTGGCAAGCGCGGACAGGGGTGATCAAGTAACCGAGTCGACGCCCGTTGGCGTCTCTGCAATTTTTGCTCTCTATCCCGGGACAATGATCTGGCCAAAGGGAAACAAAAACGTCGGCAGAGTCGTTACCAAAAGGTCAGCGCGACTTGCTCGACCAAATTTCATCTTGCCAATGGGAACGAGTCCTCTTCGACCCCATTCTCGATCACTACAAAATCCTCGCACCGTAGCAGGTCCCAATATGTAAGTGCGATTTCACGGTTAATTGCTGGTTATGGCATGGCCCGCTCGACCTGCTATCTCCCTGTATTTAGTATTGGCAGAAAAAACAGGGTGGTTTAAATTCCCGATACGTGCTAGCTCCACAACAACCCCCTCGAAGAACCAATTTCGTTTAGAAGAGTTCACCCGATATGCTTTTTAACTCATGGCAATTTATTTTAGTTTTCCTGCCAATTTCGTTTTTTCTCTATTTCTGGTTAAATCACAAACGATTGCTTATTGCCGGAAAAGTCTGGCTGGTCGCAGCAAGCTTGTTCTTCTATGCCTATTGGGACGTCAAATATTTGCCTCTTATATTAGTTTCTATCCTGTTGAACTTTGCCGTCGGGACTAGGCTTGTACAGGCGCATCAAAAATCTCTTAGCCTTAACAGCAGGAAAATCGTCCTAGCCACGGGCATCATAGCCAATTTATTGCTTCTTGGATATTACAAATACACCGACTTTCTACTTAGCAACGTCAACCTGGTTTTCGGGAAAAGCTATGCGCTTCCTCACATCGTCCTGCCACTTGCCATCAGTTTCTTTACCTTTACACAGATCGCTTATTTAGTAGATAGCTATCGTGGAGAGACGGCCGAATATGACTTGCTGAATTACTCATTGTTCGTTACTTTTTTCCCGCATTTAATTGCCGGTCCGATTGTCCATCACAGCCAGATCATGCCGCAGTTTACCTCGCGCTGGACCCTGGTAAAACGAAATTCCAATATCTTAAAGGGATTGTTAATCTTCGCTATTGGGCTGTTCAAGAAGGTCGTTATTGCTGACAGCTTTGCTATCTGGGCCGATGCCGGATTTGATGGAAGGCAAGAACTTGCCTTCTTCACTGCATGGGCGACAAGCCTCTCCTATACTTTTCAACTCTACTTCGATTTCAGCGGGTATTGCGACATGGCAATTGGTGCATCACTTCTATTCAATATCTGGCTGCCAATAAATTTCAATTCACCGTACAAGGCTCTGGACATCCAAGATTTCTGGCGCCGCTGGCACATTAGTCTCAGCAATTTTCTGCGCGATTATCTGTACATACCTCTAGGCGGCAATCGGTCCTCAAAATACCGCTCCTATGTAAATGTTTTCATCACTTTTGTGCTTGGTGGCCTTTGGCATGGCGCAACCTGGATGTTCGTGATCTGGGGCGCAACGCACGGTTGCGCCCTCGCAATCCATCGCCTCTGGAAAGGTCTCCGCTGTCCCCTACACCCTGTGTTGGCGTGGCTGCTGACCTTTACCTTTGTAAACGTTGCATGGGTATTCTTCCGCGCCAAGACTATGGATGATGCCACGCGTGTACTGCGCGGCATGATTGATATCCATTCCGCTTTTACACTGACTGCTGCATCGATCCCGACATCGGAGCTCGCCTGGGGGGGGTGGCTCTCCGATGTACTTTTGGAATTTTTGCCCGCAAGCTTTATTGGCCAAGCCCCCACGTATCTGGCCATCATCGGAGCCTTCGTGATAATTTGCCAAAAGAATTCAATTGAAATCAGCAAGCGGAGATTTGGGAATTGGAAAGCTGATTTACGGTGCTATCTTGTTTTCGTTAGCATTGCACTTCATGCTGGCATCGACAAGCTCAGTATTCCTCTACTTTAACTTCTGAATGGTCTCATCATGGCGCGTCGAACAGCCATTTTCTTATCCGCAGTCTTGTTAAGCCTGCTGATAGTTCCGGTGGCTAACATTCTTTCTGTTCCGAATTTTCACGCAATCAAATGGAAAAAAACCTTTCTTTACAATATGGATTTTGGATCAAGATGGCTGGCTAAAGTTCTTTATCCGTTGGGTATCAGTACAGACCCTAAACAAGTAATAATCGGACGTGATGGTTGGCTTTACTTGGGGGATCAGTATGCTCAAGCGGTGTCGGTGGATCGTCGCCCACCGACAGAGGCTGAGATAAAGCTTGGTCAACAAATCGGCGCTGCAACAGCGGCGTGGAATGCGTACCTTTCGAGTAAAGGCGTACAACTATTCAGGATCTTGATTGGGCCGAACAAGGGAACGATATATCCGGAGCATCTGCCAGCCTGGGCGAAACCGGCCTCACCTAACGCCACGGATGCTCTGCTTGCCGGTGCGGGCACGACGTATTATGTTGACCCGAGAATTTCTCTGTTAGCAGCGAAGACTAATCACAAGGAACCCCTCTACTACAAAACGGACACACATTGGAATTTCTTAGGTGCGGGAATTGCATTTCGTTCTTTTGCTCAACAGATTGGAACTGTTGCGCGGCAGCTCCGGTGGCCATTAGATAGCGCTTATGAAGTCAGCCGTGTTGTGCCACGCGCCGGCGGCGACCTAGCAAGGTTTCTCCGACTTGAGGCAGATTTCGCCGAATCCGAGCCAATCATTTATGCCCTAGACCTGCCCGTAGTAACAACCCAATATGACTTTGATACTAAGCAGGTCGTGCACCGAGGTGGTAACCCTACGGTTGGCGTGCAATTGAGGCCCCTGCTGATCAGCTCTGATGGCGCCCTCAATAAAACGAAAGTGCTGTGGTTACGGGACTCAGTCGGTACGGTAATTTCACCGTTGATGGCAGCTACCTTTAGTGAGGTACTTCAACTCGATTGGAGCGAAGGAATTAAACCCGGAGGACGAATTATCCAACTGGTGGAGGATTGGAAGCCAAATTACGTCTTTTTCACTGTTGTCGAGCGCTCCTCTAGAGCCGAATGGTTTGCCAATTACCCTCCGGGCTATTGATACCGAGGGTCGAAAATTTCAAGTCCATTCGGACCGCTCTTTTTGGATCAAATCACCTTATGAAAGACTCCGCGGAAGGCGAATATCAAATCGACGGAAACGATGCTTTGCAACCGCTTCCCGCTACGAACCGCCATCATTCGAGAGACTTCGATAGGCACGCGCATAGCTATAAGCTTCCTGTTCAACCCCCTCAATCATCATGCCGCTAGTGTTGCGCTTAAGCCGATTTAATACCGCAGGATCACTGACAATAGCTTCGAGCACGGTTTGCAGGTCGCGCGAGTTCCCCATCTCGAAGAGAAAGCCATTAAAGCCATCTTTAATTTTTTCGGCCATGCCGCCCAAATTTGTCGCGACAACGGGAATGTTACACGCTAGCGCTTCGTGTAAAGTCATGGGATAATTTTCGTAGCAGAGTGACGGAACAACGACGACATCAACATTACTGAGGACTTCACCTGTCTGACTTTCCGGAAATACGCCGCAGAATTCAATGTTGCCGTTTGTCGCAGCCATCGATGTTAAGCGTTTAACATAAGACTCGTCCGGACCCGAGCCATAGATTTTGAGCAGAGCGTTGCTGGGGTTTAATCTCTTGAAGGCCTCTACAAGCACGTGCGTCCCCTTATGGGGATTAAAGGACCCGGCGTAACAAAAGACTATACGATCACCGTTTGCATAGGTCCTCTGATTCCTCTTCAACCTCTCAAAACCAAGACCGTGATGGACAACTTTTACGGCTAGTCCGGGGAACTCCCGCATGAATACGCTTGCCACAAACGCCGACGGAGCAACCAGCATCCGTGCGTTGAATAGAATATTTCTTGCAGACGCGAGCCGTTGGTGGATGTAGTCGGATTGCAACTCAGGACAGAGTTTGCCGCAAGCTTCGCCCTGTTCGGGACCACTACAGAGAGGTTGCCTGGATGGGATGAGGTTCACTTTCGGGCAGGCCAAGAAAAAATCGGTCAGGGTTAAGAGGTAGGGGATACCTCGGGGCTGTAACGCCTGGGCTAAAGCCCCCACGCGCATCGTGTGTCCTATATGAACAATGTCCGGTTTTTCCACATTGATCAGATCGTCGGCAATCTCAGCCAGGGCCGTGTTTCCTATTGCGTGATGGAGCTCATCCGGGAGCTGTTTGTGCTTGATGGCCAATACGGGTATCCCCTTATAAAGAAATTGTTTGCATAGTAATTCCCCACGCCGATGGTCATAAAAAGAGTCCTCATAAAAACTGTAGGTGATAACTTTTACCCGGTTCCCCGCCTTTTGCATCATAGTTGCTAGATTCAAGACGAACTTCTCGGTTCCGGTATAACATTCAGGGTAGAATTGGTGGACGAGGTAAACGATCTTCATGCTCATACACCTCGGGTCAACTCACCATGAATCTGTTCCAGCTTCCGCCTATCCCCGTAATCGTTCCTTAGCGAGCATTGCGCCAACTTTGCGCCACATTGGTAAGCAAACGTTTTATACAGAGCCAATCTAAATTCTTCGGCGATATGGTCATCCACGAACTCATACGAGTTTCCCATATATGCCAAGATCATCTTAGTAAAGTTCCCCACTGCTTCCATCAGATCTCCATCACCGGGACGCGCATCACTGCTGGCCACGGGATAGTCCTTAGCTAAACGACCAAGGAAATCCTGAAATTCAATGTCAAAAAGATGGCCATCAACGATTTGCGTCGAAACCGTAGACGGTGCCTCCCATGTGCCTTGGAATTTCTCTATGATCCTATTCGAAAACTCATCCGTCTTACACGGGAATTGGAGATCCCAGGTTCTTTCCTCGACCATCGATCTTATGACTCGATGAGTAAAGAGCACATCGGGGATAACCCGCTCAAGGCGGTTTCCCATCGTCGGGTAATCCGGGAAGATTCGCGGTAAAAACACGTTCTCCACATATCCTCTCTTAAGATAATAAAAGGCTGGCCTATTGTGAGAGTGAATGATTCTCGTTGAACCCAGAAAGGCAATTTCATGTCCATCTTTTATAAGCCGCAGACCAAGATCCAAGTCCTCAGCATAATCGGTCTTGTATTTATACTTAGCAAAAACGTCTTTGGATATTAGGCACGCGAGATCGGAGAGTTGGCCGTTTTTTCTGAGCGTCACGTGGTCTTCGCTGCCGGCATACCGCATTATTCTGTCTTCCCTGTCAACCTCGAGAAATCTGTAGTGATTCCATGTAATGGCTCGGTAAAACAGATCAGCGCTCTCCCAAGGGAATTCGGCACACGACACTGCGACAACGTTGTTGCTTTTGATCACGCGGAAGAGCTCATAAAGCCATAAATCCGATGGAGGAAGGGCGTCTTGCACCGTGAACAGCAGGTATTCCCCTGTGGCATAGCTGGCTCCAAGATTCCTAGCATATGAATGAGTGAATTCCTCCGGCAGAATCTTTATGATTTTCGCGCCAGATTGTTCTGCGAGTTCGACTGTTTTGTCCGTACTACCGGAGTCGACGACAATAGTTTCTACCCTTCGGAATCCTTTTTGGTTTGCAATGGTTGCGAGAACTCGCCGAAAATCTTTACCGCCATTCTTTGTCGGGATCACAACTGAAACTGTCACTTCTTCTATTGCGACATCCTCCTCTTTGATGACTGTCGGCACGATTGGGATGAGTCCGACAGTTCTCGATCTCGTGCTTTGAGGTGCGTACCCGTTATAAACGAGCTTTTCTCTAACCTTTTGGTAGGTCTTAACAAACCCGAAGGTTTTCGCGTGTTCGAGAGTTGCACTAAAGTTACTCCATGTGAAAACAGCAGGTGAATGACGGGTAACAATTGTTGCGCCTCTCGGTCTAGAAGGCGTGAACGGCACAATTTTCCATAAGCACTCCCATAGATACTTGGCCAACTCTCTTCTCTTTGTGTTCGCTGGGAGCGCTTTGTTGCGAAGCTCGTAATACGCCGTTAGAATTTTCCAGCCGTGGGAATTGTAAATATGGCTTAGAGTGGCTTCGCGTTGTTGCATTAGCGCTTCCAAGCTGGCAATACGGCCCGCCTTTTCATCCAGCTGCTTTCGCGACGCCTCTACTGCCGCTCGCTCTCTGATTAAAAACTGCTGACTTTCATGTATTTGGGATTGCTGCTTTTGCAGGTCTTGCTCTAGTTTTTCCTGGAGCTTAGCTGCAATACGACAGCTTTCTGCTAGCCGACCTATTTCTCCGGCGAGTCGTTCTTGTTCCCTCACGTGGGCTGCGATCTGGCTATCTTTCTCGGCAGACAATTGGCGTATTTCTGCGGCGAGTCGTTCTTGTTCCCTCACGTGGGCCGCTATCTGGCTATCTTTCTCGGCAGACAATTGACGTATCTCTGCGGCGAGTCGTTCTTGTTCCCTCACGTGGGCTGCGATCTGGCTATCTTTCTCGGCAGACAATTGACCTATCTGGCTATCTTTCTGGTTGAGCAAGGCATCAGACACATCGACTAACGCGCTGCCTATATCTTCAATGTCGCGCGCCGCGTCCGAGGCTATAGCGATGAAGTAACGGGGTATCTTTTGGTCATTGCCGGCAAAAACGAACTCTTCCGGATTCTTGTCAACGACGTACTCGACAACTTTGGTATCTTCCCCGGCAAAGACCGGCCATATATTGGAGTTACAGTAGATACGCTGACCGAGAAATTTGACGTTCTTAAAATACTTCTCAAACAGTTCTCTGAACTCATCGAAATAGAGCTCGTGAACGTGAAACGGGTTATTGAATTGAGATTCATCCGTGTATACCGTCTTGTTCGGCGTCGAAACGATAAAAACTCCTTCGGGAGTAAGCAGTCTCTTCACCTCACTTAGAAGCTTTTGATGATCCTCAATGTGCTCTAACGCCTCAAAACAGATAGCGACGTCAAAAAGCCTTTCACCGTCGATAGGAATCTCTGTGATGGATCCGACTCTAAATTCAAGGTTTTGTTTGAGGTATTTATTTCGCGCGTGCTTAATTGAATTGTTGTCGATATCGATCCCCACTACGGTTTTTGCGGTCTTGGCCAACAGATAACTGCCGTACCCTTCTCCGCAAGCAAGGTCTAATACTCTCTTGTTCTGGACAAATTGCGTCGCATAGGCATAACGATGGATGTGCTCATAACCGATCGATGCTTCTTCCAACCAGGGAAGATAGCGCTCGCCGGTCGGCTCCAATAACGGAAACGGTTTTTTTGCGGTCACTTCCACCTTCTTCCTGTCTTGTGGGATCAAAAACCCACGGCAAGGTCCAAATCCATTGTCCTTAGCCCGCTCCCATTCAACGTTTCGATCACATCCTTACCAAGATCCGTATACAAAAAAACGACTTCCCGAACCCGGGGACGATGATAGGCTCGGTCCGATCGATCTTCACGTGTCCGATTGACCATCCGTGCGCGCTGTATGGTATTTCGATTGGGGACGCCAATCGAAGCAATATCACACGGCACTTCTGCTTGAAAGTGACACTTCAGATTTAGCCTGGGAACAACAAGCAGTTGTAGCTAATCTAGTCTTTTGATTTTTTTATCAGTTTTATTTGCGGGATGGATCATCATTTTGCCGAGGCGGAGTTTCCAGTGCGCTTGAGCTCGGCGGAATAGGTGACCCCTTCATAGTCTCTAGAGTCGGCTTTAAGAATGCGCGCACCACTTTCCGGATCCACATAAAGCTGCAGTGTCGCTTGGCCGCCCTTCTCGAATTTCGCGCTCAGTTTACCGTCGGTCAAAACTAACTTTCCTTTCTCGTCGAGCACACGGATCACGCTATAGCTCACTTGTCCCCCTGCAGCCGTTGTTCTGGTTCTCTCTAAGATGGTTTCGCATTCCCCCGTATCGCCAATGACGAGAATCGCCCGATCGTAGTTTTGCGTAAAGGAGTGGTCTGGGATCAGACGTCCCTCCCATTTCCCGGCAACGCTTTTGAAATCGGTCACGGCGGTCGGCCGCCATGTTTCCGTAACAGCCACGGAGCTGCAAGCCACCATTAGAGGCAAAAAAGCCAAGCCAAAAAATCCGACCAGTTTTTTCATGCTGGATGTTCCCCCTATTTATAAGGTTGATACCCTCCGGGTACCGCCTCCGAACCAATGGTCAGCAATGCGTATACCAAAAACGCGGTCAAGAGGGATAGCACTTTGTTTAATTTATTCCCGGTATCAATGCGGCGTTTCCCCATAGATGCGAAACAACGCGGTCCGGTCTTGCATCGCTGCACAATCGTACCCAATGAGCTTAACGGTGCGTAGAACAGCAGCCTGAGACCAATACTTTCGCGCTCAGGTACTTCAGGATCTGAAGCCTCGCATAATGCATTCAGACAAATTAATATCAAGCTGAGGACTGCGACACAGGTTTGCTTCCACAGCTGGACAACTAAAAGCGGAAAACTCGTTCCGCGGGCCATATACTTGCCTCTTGACGTTGATCGTGCTGCGCTGTCGGCAACGAAAACCAGAGAACCACGCGTCTTTGGCACCGCATCCGCCTCCGTGGGGTGACTTCGCCCTGGGCTTCTCACTTGGGAAACAGCAGCGTGACGAAGAAACTTAATCCCCAGCCATGGGGACCACTATCCGGACCTTCCGCCCAATAGCGCGCGGCACCGCCGACACTCAATGTCTGGTCACCGACCTCCAGTACTTTCGAGGCCAGAGCATGGACGGGCACGGACCACTGCTCGCCTCGCCAGTCGTAAGCGCTTTCGTCGGCAGCGTGAACGACCACGTCGTGCGCGTCGTGTAGCTCAGAAAGGGTTGCAGAAAAGTATTGCTCACATGCGGGCGACTGTTCCAGCCGCCGGTGGGGATCCAGTTCGTCTCTGGGGCTCCGCGCCGGCTTACCGCTCATTGGTTAATTCCCAGCAACTGTTGGAGCTGGCGCTCGATTTCCGGCAGCACCGGATCATCGCCGCCCCGTTCGCGTGCCGGGCTGACGACGATCGCGTCGCCAATGGTGGCCGTCACCCACATGGGCGAATTGGTTCGGCACTGGTCGGTGATGTCTTCTTCAAAACGCTCCACCGTTTCCAGAACCCTCTCCGGCGTGGGCCGGGAAGCCACGTAATCTGGCGGATAGCAGGAAAGCTGTTGCGCCAGATACATGTCGGCAAATTGCGTCCAGCGGCGGGCCCGTTCCGCCTCGGAAAGGTCGCCTTGAACCATGTCGGGCAACACGGCGGCACGCAGTTGCTTGACCCGGGCCACGACATGCGCCTGGCGTGCCTCGTTGAGCCATTCCTTTTCCAGCGGGACGAGCAAGGCATCGATCAGGTGTTCGAGGCGCTCGCCGATGGCGCCCCCCTGAGGTTGGCCAAGGTATTCGATTTCCTTGAGCGCCAAAAGCGCCTGGCCGACTTTGGTGATTCGGACCTCCAGGGCGAGGTGATTTTGCCGGCGCCAGGTAAGCCGGTGTTCGATTTCGCTCAGGACCGGCTCAACGCTTTGCCGCACGTCGCCGCCGAATCGATAGCGCAGAGCAAGCGGATGAATGACAACCTGTCCGGGAGGGGTTGCCTTGGCCCTTTTTCTGGCCGCCGCCCGAGCAATGAAAGCGACCCCCTCTTGCAGCGGATTCAACCGGTCATTGGTGCGCGTGACGACTCCTTCTGGAAAGATCAGCAACGGCCGGGCGCCATCCACCAAGAGGTCAACGGCCATGTGGAGCGCGGCCCGATCCATCCCCTCGCGATAGATGCTGAAGGCCCCGATGCGCCGCAACAAGAAGGTTTGCAGCCAGCCCTGCATGAACAGGTGCCAGCTGGCCATGATGTACGGAAATACGCCGAGCTGCCGCGACAATTCCTGGACGACTTCCGGATCGCAAGGCCGGCAATGATTTGGCGCCAGTAGGATTGCATGGCCCTGCGCCTGAGAAGCCCGCAGTTTTTCCGCGCCCTGACACTCCACGGCCATGATGCCGTATTTCCGCCGCAGGCGGCGGCGCAAACCGCGTTGCAGGAGCCAAGGCCACCAGCGTCCGCGGTGCGGTGGGACAAACTCGTAGGGTTTATCGATGACGATGTTCTGCATAAGCTCGGTTCATTCGGTCACAGCCTCATCTGAGCGTTCAGCCGCACCGCCGTCTGCCTGTCGAGCGGCGTGACGCTGCGCAAGTAGTCCCAGCGGTTCACCCTGCCCGCATGCTTGACGCCGGCGCCAAGCATGCGAGAGTTTTCCGCGCGGCAGTAGTTCTCCTGCGTCACCGCCGTACCGGGCGCGGGCGGTCGCTGCAGCCAAGCGATGCCACAAGCCACTATGCGCCCAGCAGTGCTGCGCCGAGCGCCCAGCGCAAGTTGCTGCACGTAAGTGGCTTGTGTGTCTTTACCAAGACTCCTTCGATCAGTCAGTTTCCATAGGGATTCAAGGCCAGCGGAGTGAAGCTCTCGTCCGAATGGGAGGCCTACCGGAGGAAGCGGGCGATCCGGCTGCTCGCCCGGCTTATTTCGGATTGATCTTGGTGATCTTGTTGCCCTGGATGCCAAATCCAGCCATCAGCCCCTTTTGGCCGAAGATGAAGGCATAGATGTCGTCCTTCATAGTCGTGGTCGTCAGCGACTTCGCCATGCCCTCATCCACCACGACCACGGTCGGGCCGATCCCGACCTCGAACCCCTCGGCCTTGTCGAGCTGGCCGAGGGCCTGGGCGTTCATGAAGAACAGGGCGTAGCTGTATTGCTGGGCGCCGGCCTGTAGCCCGAACGATGCGCCGGCGGTGTTGTAATACGCGACTGCCTTGCCCTTCTGGAGCAGCGCGCCTTCGCCGTACTGACCGCCGACGCCCAGGCCGGCCTTGGTGACCTTGGGAAAGACAAGAACGGCGAGCGCCTTCGGTCCGAGCGACTTGGCCGCCGGAACGCTCGCGTAGAGCTGCTTCAGGCTTGCATTCGCATTGCGGCTAAGATCGGCCGCCGCCGTCTTGCCCGCCTCGGCCGCCATCGAGGTTTGCCACCCGAGCGCGAGCATCGCGCTCACGAGAATCCCGCCCAATGTGTTCCTGTTCATTTTCGTCCTCCTTGGATTGCTAAATTTGACTTTGTTCCTAAGCTTACCGATACCGCCAGTTCAACCTAACTTAGTGTCCAAGACTAAACACGTCCCGGGCCAACCGACCGCTTTCATCTAATGGCCGGGCACCTTAGCGCGCAGGTTTTGAATCAGTTGCTCCAACGACGCCGTCCGAAGAAATCGCGCGAACTGAGAGCGATAATTTTCAACCACGCTGACGTCATCGATAACCGCATCGTAAACCATCCACTGTCCACTTGTGAGATGGAGCTTGTAGCCGATTTTGATCGGATCTCCCTGGCCGCCAACAACCCGCGTGTCGACCTCCGCAGATTCTCCATCTGACCGGTCGCGGTCGTAAACCATTTTTTCGCCTCGATAAGAGCCGAGTGTTCAGGCGTTTGCCGAATCCATGGGAGCCGAAAAAGATGTCGAGGTGCCGCGGCCCGAAAGCGAAGAGCCGGATCGACAGCGACGCAAGAAACCTGGGTAGATAATTGGATATTGAAGTCTCGGTGCTTGCTGCGCAGAGCGGTCCAGAGTTGGGCGGGTATCGAAGGCGCGCAAGCAGGTTGCCTATGTGTTGGTGCGCCGGATGGGTATCGTTTGAAGGACGTGGCGGGGTATTTAGGGCGAGACGCAGCCACGATTGCCACGATGTTGAGTCGCATGAATGAGCGATTGGCAGGCGATATATAGGAGAAGCGGGAGATCGAGCGGCTTGGGAAGATAGTTGATTCGTGGAAGTCTGATCCTATTTCGACCCATGTCCTGTCGTGAGGGAATGGTCACCGCCGGTTGCGACGGGTGGGCTGGCAGGTGCTTCGCTTCGGCCCGCTCGGCTAGCGTTGTCGAACCGGGATCGACTCGATATCGAAGCCGGGCATGGCGGGATGGCGTGCTTCGGTCTGCCGAAGCCTCGCCACCCGTGCCCGTGGGACGTGAACGCCGCAGCCGTGCTTGACTCCAGCAAACGTGAACCCTGATCGCCTCGCCTTTGGCGCGTTGATCGCGGCTACATGTCCGCTGGCGGTGTTCTCACCCCGCTCAGTCGTATCCCCAAACTTTGAGAGTGGCCGTCGGTTTATTATCGAGGATCTTGTACTGGACCGCCACCGACGTGAGGGTCGCCTCGCGTCCCGGAGCGTCCTTCTCAGCCGTTGCTCCTCCCGACTTCACGACTCCGACTTTCGTGATGGTGTCGTCCTTACGACCCTTCCAGCGGAGCACGACCTTCGTGATCTCCACGTCAGCGCCCTCGACCGAAATCTTCGTCTTCTTGATGTCCTCCTTCCAAATCTTCCCCGCTTCGGCCTTGATCTCCGTGCTTGGATCCATGGTCTTGACCACCTTCTCGCTGAGCACGAACCACTGGTCAGCGCTGGCGCTGCCAAGGGCGGCCAGCAGGACGACGGACGCGAGTCCAATGCCCCCACCTAGGTATCTTGCCTTCATTCGTTCTCCTGTTCTTTCTGATCCCCGTTAGCCGGAGATCGGTTGCGCCCACCGCTTCATCCGAGTTGCACAGCGGTGGGACTGTCTGTATGCGGAACTTAAACCACCTTTTATTCTGATCAGAGCTATATCGCCAGCCCGGCGAGCTGTCAACCATCTTTCTGGTTGATCAATATCCCAATGTTGCTTCGGCTGGCTTGCGCGGCGTAGCGATCGGTTGCGCGCGAAGTGTTCCCGATCGCGCCGCACGCTCGAAGTCAGAGCGAGCGGCGCCAACACGCCATGGAAGCGATGTAACCGCGGACGGGGCATCAGGGCGCTGCATGAATTCCAGCGGCTCCAGGTTCTCCCAATTCGTTTGCCGTCCGAATTCGTGCTCGCTGCGACTACGCAGGCCGGCATCAGCGGATTCGGTCGGCGCTACCCTTACCAACAGCTCATTTGCGATCAATACGGTGGATTGACCACGACGTACTGCGATCCCTGGGGCTGATACCAGGTGCTGCCGCACTGTTGATAGACCATGCCACCGTAGTTCACCGGCACACAACTTGGCGGCACGCTTCGCACCAGCGAGCCGACGACGGCGGAAGTCACGGCGACGCCAGCAGTAACCGCCGCTGCAGTCGCGACCGGATGGTAGTCATTGTCCCAACCGCCACAGCAACCGCCATGACCTTCGACATTGACGTTGACGTCGCGGTCGACGTTGACGTTATTGACGCTAGTGCTGCGGACATTGTTGGTACGGGCATCAGCCCTGCTGTTGTCGACCTGCGCACTCTGCCTGGCGGCGCCGCCACCGGCGCCTGCAGCGCGAGCGCCGCCACCACCACCGCCGCCTGCGGCGCGAGCTCCCCCACCGCCCCCACCGCCGCCGCCCCGAGCCGCGGCGGCATCAGCGTAGGGGTCCATGGCGAAGCTGGCGAGAACGAGTGCGGTCAACGAGGCCGGAAGCAACTTAGCGCATGATCTCTTCATGTTGGCGCTCCTCTATTTTGTTTTTACCGGAACAATCTCGATCTTGGACGCACCCTTGGGCGGCGTGAACTTGAAAACCGTGTCCTTGAAGGTGGGTTTCAAATTCCAGTCGATCAGGGAAACCGACTGCGGGCGCGCTTCGTCGGCGCGATTGGTGATCACGAGCTTGCGTGGCAGCGGTCTGCTCCCGGTGGTAATCCAGATCTGCCAGTCGGCCTTGGCCTGCCGGAAGGCGTAGTGGTTACAGAGATCGTCGCCGACGAAATCCTGGCCGGCATTCATTGCCGATTCGATCTTGTCGACTGGCGCGGCTGGGGTACCCCAGAGGAAGAGATCCGACAACGGGAGTTCCACACCGTACCTTTCCTCCAGCCGCTCGATCAGTTTGCCGATCGTGTCGGTGAATTCGACCGTCGAGTAATACTTTTGCGCCGGCGTATAGAGTGTGACCGTCTTGCCGTCGTAGACGATCTCGCGTTCGGAACGGGCGCTATGCATCAGGGCGCGGATCTTGTTCGGACGCTCGACGTCCATATCGGCCGTCGCCGTGTGCTGCAGCTTTTGGCCATCGGCCAGAACGCGCTCGCCGGTCAGTTCGGTCGACACCCGAAAGCGCTTCAGTCTCTGCAAGAACGCACCCATGTCCTTGACGGCCTGAATCGACGCCGGATCGACAGCACTCGCCGGCGCAGTCTGCGCATAGATGCTCGGTGCCGCAAGCGACATTGCCAGCACGCAGAGCACCAGAATCTTTCGTACCATGGTTATCTCCCGGGTTGAGAAAACATTATGTATAGGAAATTTAAACCAGCTTTTTTTCTGAACGGAGAAATATCGCCGGCCCTGGGAGATGTCAACCGCACGAGTGTTTGGTTGAGACTGCGCTGTTGAGGAGTTTGCGCATAAAGCTGAGTCGCACACTCAAATGAAATCTATCTCACAACCTAGCGGGCGGTCCCCATCAGGTCGCCGTTTTTTGCTCATCAAGCAGCGTAGGATTGAACTGTATTCTCCCACCTTGGCTGGATTGAGGAAAAGAATATCACCATCGAGTACCGGTTTGCCGATCAAAAGTTTGAGCGCCTGGCCGAGCTTGCGGAGGAGTTAGTTTGTCTAAAGGTTGATTTGATTGTGCCCCCGGGTAGCAAGATTCATTTTCCCATAGCCGTTTGGCTATGGACAAGTCATTCCCGGTGGACCGGATTTGCCGCCTATGCCTACGATTAAGCTATAGCGGATGGCGCGCGATTTTTCCTGAGATTTGCGTTGATTCGTGCTGTCGTTCCTGTATGGATTCAAATTGATGTTGCGGCTATCAGTCACAGCTCAAAGGTGACATAAAGCTTTGGGGAGCGTCAACGAGAGGCATCGATCCACGGGTTTTTTGCCGCGAGAGCGCTATGACGAGTTGGAGCGTGTAATGTTCTGTCGTGGTTTGCTGAAGTCTAGTGCTGTGTGGGTGGTTTTGATATCCGCCGCTTTCCTTACACTTCTCACGGCGGCAGGCACTGGTCGCGTCGTCGTGATCGAGGACTGGACGACGGATGCGGTAAACCGAAGAGGTATTCCTTCGGGCTGGACGGGCGAAGCCTTTGGACGGCCTGCCGCCTACGACTTCACGATCGAGCAAGACAGCGACAGGCGGTTTCTTCACCTTCAGAGTCGAAACGAGCATTCGACCATCGCAAAAGACATCACAGGCAAAGTGAACCTGAAGGAAACCCCAATCCTGGAATGGACCTGGAAGGCCACCATGCTACCGACGGGCGGCGACTTACGGCGGATAGAAACCACCGATATGGCCGCCCAACTCTATGTCGTATGGCCGCGGTTTCCCGAACTCCTTCGCTCGCGAATTATCGGCTATGTCTGGGACGCGACGACTCCCGCGGCGACAATCATCAAGAGCCAAAAGACCGGGACGGTCACGTTTGTGGTGCTGCGGTCCGGATCAAAAGACCTCGGCAAGTGGCTGACGGAACGGCGCAATGTCGCCGAGGACTATGCGAAGATATTCGGCCAATTGCCCGATGATCCCAAGGCCGTCACGATTTCGATCGACTCGAATGACACCCACTCGATGGCCGAATCCTTTATCGGGCCGATCGTTTTTCGCGCACAGTGAGACGCGACTCCGGCTAGCGTTTACGATCCAGTCAGACCGTATCTTACTCGCATTACTCTCCTTTGTTTTCGCTCGTCACTTCTTTGCTTACTTCACCTTCTCAAAATCCGGCAGCTTCCATGTCCTATGGAAATGTGCTCCCACCGACACAACACGGGCACCACCATGGCCATGATCGCGCCCGCCGCTGCACGCGGGAGGGTCGCGTTGCGCTGCTTTATTGCGGAAACAGAAATTGAACCGCCAGTTCGATTGTCCATTTGGCAGCGTCGGCCGGCTTGACGACATTGTAATAGGCGGTTGCCTGAAGAAGGATCGGCTGGTTGCCGAACTTCACGAGCTGGCCGATGCCCAGGCTAAGCGGCACCGTCCAACGGTCGCTGCCGTTCGCCTTCCAGTTCGCGGTGACGATCGGCGAAAAGCTAAGATACCGGCCCGGGTTGTCCGCAAAATTGTAGTTGACGAGCGGCTGCAACTCCATCTGGTTTACGGCCGGTCTACTACCGCTGCCGGCAAACGAGAAGGTGTTGTTGATCAACGCGCCGAACGTCCACTGCTCGCCAAACCACTCCGCCGCGGCGGTCGGGCCAGCACCCCATTTGCCCTGGCCCAATGCGCTGTTAGTTGCGCTCGGGATCTGCAACACTGGGCCGACACCCCAGACCAGCCGCTCGGCCCGTGCTGGCGAAAGAAAGGCCGAAACCTGGATGTCGCCAAGCCCGCTAGTCCAGCCCTCGCCGGCGGCCTGCCCTGGCTGCGCGATCAGTGGCATGATCGTGCGCGTGATAAGGCTCCAATCGCTGCTTACGGCGAATGGAATTACCGGCTGGAGGGTCAGCACATGCTCCGTCTTGCTCTCCAAACCTCCAGCGAAGCTGGCATCGTAGAAAATCGACACACTAATCAAGTTCGCGAGTGGGTTCTTTGCGGCCCTTGCAAGCTCTTGTGCGTCCTGCGCGAGCGCGGGCACAGCACGGATGGCGAAAAATGCAGCCACCGTGATGACTGCGTAAGCCAGCGCCTTCGGTATCGCCACGGCGGCGCCAGCCAGACCCGCTACCATGTCGGCGTGTAGCCACTCGCGCCGGTCTGCGAGCAGCCACGTTACGATAGGAAGTTTTGTAAACAATCTATTTTCCACCCTCCCTTGACCCGATCAGGACTGGGGTCTGGTAAGCGGATCACAGGAGGCGTCGCGGTGGCAAGTACAATGTAGTGGCGCCAGATTATCAGGATACCGACGACATAGACGAAAGCGATCAGCAGCACCTCGGCGAGCACTGAGTTGCGCAGCCGGAAGGCCGAAGTGATGGCGGCCTCGAACCGCGTCAAGCCGCTCTCGGGCATCAAATTGCGCTCCAGAAATTGCCTCACCACGAAACGCATGCGCTGGTGAATCACAAGCTCCGCAACGATCAACAGCGGCAGCGCCACCAGAAAGCGAATATGCACTTCTACGTCCAGAGGCTGTGTCGTAACTGTCATTTCGAGGTGAAGCCGAGAAATCTCTTCTTCGTATGTGGCTGAAAAAACGAGATCCCTCGCTGCGCTCGGGATGACAGATGTGGGGCATTTGCGCATTGCGACACAGCCTCCCAGCAGGGAAGGGCACGGCCACGTATGCCTTGTTCATACAAATGTGGATATTTCTCTTGCAGATGTCCGGCAAAGACATTGCCGCCATTTTCATACACCTTCTTCACCGCCTCAATCCAGCCTTGAGATTGAACTGATTTCTCCATTGAACAAGTCTTGTGAATTTTGTCTGCGGGGTTCGATTCAATCTCAGGCTGATTCTGGCCTTCTGACTCAGCTAATACCAGTCGCCTTCCGCCGTGTAACTCACACTTTCCTTTATCTCTATCCGCGTGATAAATAACCCTCGAACGAGGTGCGCAATGAAGAGGGCTGCGCTGCCATCAATCCTTGTTGCAGTGGTGTTGTTTGCTGTTACGATCATAGTCGAGGCCGAGCAGCGGAAGAAAGTCCCTTGGATAGGGTATCTAGCCGTCGGGCCATTCAGCTAGTGAGTCCGACCGTTCTGATCGGGTTCGGCTGGCTCTGCGCGAGCTTGGCGACATAGAAGGACATAACATCGCCGTGTTTTAACCAGAGAGGTGAAAAATGATTGCTCAATATCACTTTTCCAAAAGCATGTTCCCGATTCTCGTAGTTGCCTTGCTTGTGAGCGCATGCAGTCCCGCGATCAACTGGAATTATCCGCGCACTCCGTCAAATACTTTCGCATATCCGCAATCCACTTCCGTCGGCGCGCTGTTTCAGGAAGCGGCCGACAAACATCCAGGACTATCCGGCTTCTCTATTATTCGGGAAGGCGCGACGGCGTTTATGGCTCGGCTGGCGATGGCCGACTTAGCCGAAAAGACGCTCGATGGGCAGTACTACATCTGGGATGGCGACACCACCGGCCTGATCTTGGCCGACCATCTGCTGCGTGCCGCGGACCGCGGCGTCCGTGTGCGCTTGTTGATCGACGACCATTATATGAGCGAGAGCAGAGACAACAACATTGCGGCGCTCGACGCCCATCCCAATATCGAGATCCGTTTCTTCAACCCGGTCCGGAACCGGCGTTGGCGCATGATGAGCATGTTGGCCGAGTTTGGCCGCGTCAACCACCGGATGCACAACAAGCTGTTCGTCATGGACAACGCCGTGGGAATTGTCGGCGGACGCAACATCGCAGATGTCTATTTCGGCGTACAGAAGGACCATAACTATCGCGATCTCGATGTCATGAACGCCGGCCCGATCGTCAACGAGATATCGGCCAGCTTCGATATGTTCTGGAACAGCGAGTGGGCACTACCCGTCGCTGCGGTCGTGGAAGATCTCGCCACCGAAGAGGATTTGCAGGATTTGAGGAAACGGCTAGCGGAAAAACTCGCCGCCACCGGCTATCCGTATCCCATCGACGAACAGCTCGCTGGCCTGCGCGAGCGCTTGGTCCGAATTCGGGACAGTTTCATATGGGCGCCGGGAAAAGTTTTGGTCGAGCAGCCCTCCAGGGTTGACAGTAATGCGGACAACGTCATCGCTTTGGCACTCCGCGAACGGGCCAGTCAGGTGGAGCATGAACTGTTGATAGAGTCGCCGTATTTTGTGCTCGGCGACCCGACTATCGAAAGGGTGCGACAACTCACGGCCCGAGGTGTCAAGGTGCGTGTGTTGACCAATTCCGCGGCCTCTCATGACGTGCTCCCGGCGCTTGCGGGCTATGTCAATACGCGCAAGAAAGTGCTCAATGCCGGCGTCGAGTTGTACGAACTGCGTCCGGATAGCGACATGGAAAGGCATTGGTCGCTTCTGGCGGGTGAATCGCGAGCTGCGTTGCATGCCAAGTCCCTTGTCTTCGACCGCAAGTCCGTGTTCATCGGCAGTTTTAATCTCGACCCGCGATCGCACGCCCTCAACACCGAAATCGGTGTGATGATCGACAGTCCGGAGATTGCCGGCCAGGTGGGAGAATTGATGGACGAAGGGGTCGCCCCCGGCAGCGCCTTTCACGTCACGCTCGACAAGAACGATAATCTGGTCTGGAGCACTGAGAAGAACGGGGAGATAGTGGAGTACGACACAGATCCGGAAACAAGTTTCTTGTACCGGTTTTTAGTCGGCCTCATCGGCATGCTGCCGATTGAGGACCAACTATAGATTAGGCTTAAGCCAATGGCGGGATTACGAGAGTAAGACAAATAAATGACCAACAAACTATTTCCAACGTGGCGAAAAACGGCGACGGTTTTCGGAAGTGTAAGTATCGCGGCGCGTGCGCTGGGTTTGACTGTTCGGTGTTGGGAGGTGCGCGATTCGGATGGTTTCGATAAGGTTTTTGCTGTAATGGTCAGGCACGAGCGCCAGTGCCGCGGCGAGGAAGACCCACAGACGTTAGTCGGATGCCAGATGTTCCAGGGCCACGGCCACCGGCACGAACAACAGCAGCAAGCTGATAATCTTCACAAAACTCCCTCCATAGCGTGCGTGACCAGATGCAGGGTCATGCCGAACTCGGGATGAGGACGTTTGCTCCTGTGAGGCCGGATTGACGGCTGCTCGCGGCGACCAGCAAGGCCGCCTGGTTCAGTTGCCCGAACCAGCCACCGTCAGTTCCACGCGCCGGTTCTTCGCTCGGCCCTCCGGCGTGTCGTTCGAGGCCACGGGGTCTTTCTCGCCGAAACCCTGCGCGGACACCATGCTGGGGTTGACGCCCCGCGAGATCATGAACTGCATCACGTTGTCGGCTCGCTTCTGGGACAGCACCAGGTTGCTGGTGATACCCTCGCGCATGAGCCCCGGGCCGATCGGGACATTGTCGGTATAGCCGTTCACGCTAATCTTGCTTTTCTGATTGGGGCCTAGGATCGGAATGATTTTGCCGATGGTCTGCTGCGCTTCAACCGGCATTTGCCAGCCGCCCGAGGGAAACAGCAGCTCACTGTTGACCGTGACCTTAATGGCGTTTTGCAATCGCGTGATCTGCATCTGGTTGGCGGCGACCTCCTTCGACATCGTCTGGTTGAGTTGCTGATATTCTGTGTCCAGCGCGTCATACTTTTGTTGCGACGCGTCATACTTTTGTTGCGAGACGCAACCGGCAAGCAAGAGCATGGCGATGAACGTCATCGTGGCATCCTGGGGGAATTTCCATTTGGACATCGTGCACTCACCTTTCGCTAGAAAATTTTAAACAACCTTTTTTCTGACCGGAGCCGGTCATG
>CAWFJP010000008.1:0-96719 GCA_963816145.1 uncultured delta proteobacterium | reverse complement strand
AAATCGCTCAGCACCAGATCGATCACCGTTAATTTCTTTTCCTTCTCACACTTCAACGCCTGCTCGACGGCGTTCTTGATTTCACCTGGCTTGGTGACACGGAAGCCTTCGCCGCCATGGGCTTTGGCGTAATGCTGATAGTCCGGCCGGGGGCCAATCTCGGCGCCGAAGTGGACGCCGGTGGTTTTCGCCGAGCCAGTGGGGAAGTATTTGATCAAGCTCGTCTCCATCGACAGATAGCGGCCGTTGTTGAAGATCACGCAGTGGATCGGCAGGCCGTATTCTTCGGCGACGCCCAAGCAGGAGGGCACGGCGTTGTAATGAAAGGCGCCATCGCCGATGAGCGCGAAGACCGGCCGGTCCGGCATCGCTAACTTCACCCCTAACGCATAGCTCAAACCGACGCCGAGTCCACCGGTGATCCGCGCGAAATAGGATTGTGTCTTGTCGCGTGGAATCATTTCTTGGATCAAGCCGCGGTAGACTGTCGTCTCTTCGGAGATCACTGAATTGGCCGGCAGTGCTTGTCCGAGCGCCTGCACCGCCCAGCGCGGGTCAATTGGCTCGTCGCCGGCATGCTTTTGCGCTTCCTCTTTCAACTTGCCGAAGTAAGTGTCGTGCTGCTCGCGCGTGCGCGCGGCACGCGCTTCATAGCTCGCGCGATTGGCGGCGACTTGCTCCGATGCCTTGGCTTTTTTAACCAGTTGCCCGAGGGTCGATGCCGGCGGCGCGGCGAGCGCGAGATCGACATTGTAGCCCCAGTAGGGCAACCGAGAGTTGGGAAACTCATCGGCGATGGCAATGACTTTGGCGTTCTTGGGCGCTTTGCTCGCCGGATACCAAGGCGTGACGGCGTCGACCATCAAAATCAAATCCGCCGCGTCGACCGCTTTAGGATCATGATGCAGGTAGAGCGGGTGAGTGCGCGGGAAGTTCATGAATGCCGGTCGGTAGGTTTCCATCACCGGGATACCGAACAGCTCGCATAACTCGACGAAGCGCTCGACGGCGCGCGGGTCGCCGCCGACATGCTCGGTGAGCGCGATCGGATTCTTGGCCGCGGCGATGAGGCTCAATGCCTTGTCGATGCTGGATTCGTCGACGGCATGGGCGCGCGCCACTTCATTAGCCTTGCCATGATCGATATCTGCTACTTGTTCCATCATGCACTCGAACGGGATGCCGACCAGCACCGGTCCCATGGGCGGTTCCATGGCGATGCGCACGGCGCGTTCAAGCGTCGGCCCCAACAATTCCGCGGCAGAAATCCGGTCGGCCCACTTGACGCAGCCGCGCAACAGATCGGGCGAGCCGCCGAGATCGGTAAGGTCGTGCAACCATTGGCCGCCCGGGTCGGCGACTTTGGTGTTCTCGCCGTAGGCGGCGATCTCGCCGCTGATGATCACCATCGGCGTGCGCTCTTGCAGCGCCGCGCGCAGCGTCATTGCGGCATTGAGCGGCCCGGCGGTGGCGTGGAGCATGACGACCTGGGGCCGATTGGTCACCTTGGTATAGCCCGCCGCCATGGCGACGGCGACCGCTTCATGGCGGCAGTTGAGATATTTGGGTTTCTGCGCGCCGCGCGCCGCCGCTTCGGCCAGCGCTTCCCACATCGGCGGCCACTCCGATCCTGGGGAAGACAAAATAAAATCGATGCCGCTTCGTTCGATCGCCTTCAACATAGCTTGTCCGCCGTGCATAGTGGGTCTCCTTAAGTTTCAATTTTGTCGCACAATTGATTTTTGATAGTTATGCGAGATCATTTTTTCACCACGAAGGCACGAAGGACACGAAGTTCGGAAGACATATTTCTCATCTTATCTTAACTTCGTGCTCTTGGTGTCTTCGTGGTGAACAGAATTCTGTCATCTTGGCAGTTTCTTTCTCATCTCGGCCATGAAGCCGCTGGTTTCCAAATTGTGCGCCGGCCCGGTGTTGATCACTTGCTCCAAGTCCACGTCTGCGACTTTGGGGTTCACTTTGGCAACCAGCCGCTTGACGACGCGCCAGGCTTCGAGATTTGGCGCGACATCGAGGTTGGGCATTTGCAGGCGCGAGACACGATAGGACGCTTCGACATCTTCGTCCTTGCTCAAGCGCAAGTTTTTTTTCAGCACCGCGCTGACTTCATGTTTATTGGCGGGATCGAGGATGTAAGCAAGCGCATCGACGATGCCCTTGGTCAAGGCGATCATGGTGTCGTTTGATACCGCACTGGAATCCTTCTGCGCGCACATGACGGTGGCTTGATAGGTCACATTGAGCTTTCCGGCATCGGCGAGCGCCTTCGCGCCGGCGCGCTTGGCGACATCGCCGTAGCTATAGGGCACAACCATGGCGTCGACGTTGCCGGTAATCAGCGCTTGAGTGACCGTGCCGGTGTCGCCGATGATGCGCATGTTGAGTTTGTATTTGTCCGGGTCGATGCCCAGCGCGTCGAGCACGACCATGGTCGAGATCCAAAAGCCGCCGCCGATGCTTTGCACGCCAAAGCTCTTGCCGCGCAAGTCTTCGATCGACTCGATGCCTTTTCTGACGATGACTTCCCGCGGCACGTGATTATTACCGACGGCAAAACAGCCGAGCTTCAAGCCGCTCGCCGTCGTGCTGAGCGCGCTGCTTGGCGCCGCCCAGACCAGCGGTGTGCCGCCCGAGGCGAGGGTCGCCATCATGATCGGGCCGCTGCGGGTTTGCAGCGCATTTAAGTCGACTCCGTATTTGCGGAATAGCCCTTTTTCCGCTCCGACCCAGATCGGGATCATGGTTTCATTGTGGCCGCCGTAAGCCGCCAGCATCGGCGTCGGTACGGCCGCATAAATCAGCGGGGCCGAAGCTGCCAAGACGATGCTTATGATAAATAATACTGTCAATCGCCTCCGTCGAGTCATAGGTCGCCTCCGCAACTGCTGTTGCTGCTACTATCACAGGCGCTTTGCTGTGCACAAACCTTTCGCGGCAATTTCCCCAGAGGCTCATAATTCAGTTCAGTAGTATTCAAGTGGGAGCGATTCGAATAGATTTCTCGCTTCGCTCGAAATGACAAGACTAGATTAGCCATCATCTCTAATGAAGAGAGGGATTTCGCCGAAAAGAACCGCCACCCGCCATTGACAAACTTTGCTGCGGCGGCATAAATTTGCTCGCTGGCAATCGACGCTCACAATCGCTTTGGAGGTTTGACGATGCAGGTTCGTTGTCGGTTTTTGTTCCTCGCTGTACTGGTTTTATTTGGCCATTCGGTCGCCGCGGCCCAAGATTCCATTCCCTTCGTGCCCTCGCCGATGCATGTGGTGCACAAGATGATCGAAGTCGCAGAAATCAAGCAGGGCGATATTCTTTACGATATGGGCAGCGGCGACGGCCGCATCGTCATCGAAGCGGCGAAGAAATACGGCATCCGCGGTGTCGGCATCGACCTCAATCCCGAGTTGGTGGCCAAGGCCAAGGAAAGCGCCGTCAACGAAGGCGTCAGCGACCTGGTCGAGTTCCGCGCCCAGGATGGGCTCACCGTCGACATTTCGGAAGCGAACGTGGTAACGCTGTATATGTTCAAATGGTTCAACAACGCGCTGCGGCCGAAACTGCAAAAGCTCAAACCGGGCTCGCGCGTGGTCGCTCATGATTTCGACATCGACGACTGGAAACCGACCCGCGTCGAGCATATCGGTCCGCCCACTGATGGCACCTCGGACTACGCCGAATCGCGCACGCTGTATATTTGGGTGGTCGGCGAGACGCCGGCGATGCCGTGAAGAAGAATTAACCACAAAGAGTACAGCCCCCACCTTACATCCTCCCCCGTAAGCGGGAGAGGAAAGAGGAGGGGGATTGGCCGCATTAAACGCAAAAAAGAGTTGCGAGGGAGGGTGATAATCATGACGACCGCATACAATCCTTCAAATAAGTTCGAGATCAAGAGTTGGGATGTCGAGTTTCGCAAGGCGGCGAAGCGGACTTTGATGGCGCGGGTTTATCAGCCGCAAGGGGCCGGGCCGTTTCCGGTGTTGCTCGATCTTCACGGCGGGGCCTGGAATAACAAGGACCGGACTGCCAACTCGAGGATGGACGAAAGTCTGGCGCAGAGCGGAATTCTCGTCGTTGCCGTCGATCTCACGCGCGCTCACGAGGCGCCGTATCCGGCGTCTGTGCAGGATGCCAACTACGGCGTGCGCTGGCTGAAATTCAAAGCTCGGGAGTGGAACGGCGATGCGGCGACTATTGGCGTGTTGGGCAGCTCCAGCGGCGGGCATGAAGTGGAGCTGTCGGCGATGCGGCCAAATGATCCGCGCTACAACGCGCTTGAGCTCGCCGCGGCGCCGCACCTGGATGCCACCGTTAACTACGTCGCGACGCGGTCGCCGGTGAGCAATCCCTACGAGCGCTACTTGAACGCTGAGCGTCGAGGGTGGCACGAAATGATGGAGAACAGCAGGAACTATTTTAATCCGTGGGAAACGATCCACGAAGCCAATCCCCAGGAGATTCTCGACCGCGGTGAGAAAGTCACGTTGCCGCCGCTGCTGATCATGCAAGGCGAGTTGGACGACAACGTGCGGCCGGCGGTGCAGGAGAAATTCGCCAACTCCTACCGGGCGGCGGGCGGCGACTGTCAGTATGAATTGTTCGCCGGCTGCCAACATCTGTGGATTGACGACCCGGGTCCGATGACCGACCGGGCCCATGAGATGGTGAAAAATTTTATCGCCAAGCAGCTACACGCGAAGAAATTGGCGGCGTGAAATTGCATGGCCGTTGTCCGTCATACCGGCGCAGGCTCGAATCCAGTAGAGTGTGGGATGGATACCGGCTTGCGCCGGTATGACGAATTCAAATTTCGACCAAAGCAGAACCATGTCAAACATGGTGAATTAGACCGGGTAATCCTAGAACTCGAAACCTGAAACTCATAACCCGAAACGCTTTCTATTAACCGGCGAACCGCCGGTGGTCGACCATCAGTCAGCGGTCTTGCACGACTTTGATGCCTGCTTTGGCGAAGATATTAGCGGCGTTGTCGTTGCGAATGCCGGATTGAAACCAAACCGACTTGGGCCTTTTTACCAGGATGTCGTCGATGTGGCCGGTGATGTCGTTGGCACGGCGGAAGACATCGACCATGTCGATGTCGCCCGGAATGTCGGTTAATTTGCGATAAACTTTCTCACCTAAGATCATCGTTGCGTCCGGGTAATAAACCGGAACCGGGACGATCTCGAATCCAGCACGCTGCATATATTGCGGCACGTAGACTGACGGCTGGTCGGCTTGGGCGTCGGTCTTAATGCCGAGGACGGCGATCCGTTTAGTGGTATTGATGAGATCGCGAATCTGTTCAGTGGCGGTCAGAAGATTATCTTGCCAGCTCATGGCGCGAGACTAGCAGAAGCGAAACGGGCGGTCGAGTCTGATACCTGAGAACCCGTTCACCACGAAGGCACGAAGATCACGAAGGCCGGAGCCCACAGTTCTCGAAACCTTCGTGTCCTTCGTGCCTTCGTGGTCAAAACCAATGTTGCGCATTCCTCAATATTGACAGGACGCCGTGCCTTCAAATACGCTCGGCCCGAAGAGGAGAATTGACCATGACGACCAATGGACAGGCGATAGTGATCGATGCGGATGCGCATGTTGTCGAGTGCGAGCGGACTTGGGAGTTCATGGACCCGTCGGAGCGGCAGTACCGGCCGACACCGTTGCAGACCGCTGAGAAAGGCGGCGTCAAGCAACAGTTTTGGCTCGTCGATGGCAAAGTCCGCGGTTTGCGCTTTCCGGCTTTCACGCCCGAAGCCCTGGAACAACGTGCCAAGCAGGCCGGACGAAAATTCGCCGATATGGATGCATCGCGCGAGATGGGGAATGTCGCCATGCGACTCGAGCATATGGATGAGACCGGCGTCGACGTCGAAGTGCTGCACAACACCATGTTTATCGAAGCGGTGACCGAGCGCGTCGGCGTGGAAGTGGCGCTGTGCAAGAGCTGGAATCGCTGGCTCGCCGACATCTGGGAACATGGCAAGGGGCGTCTCTTGTGGTCGTGCATGCCGCCGATCTTGAGCATGCCCGACGCATTGAACCAAATCCGCTGGTCGAAGGAACATGGCGCCTGCGCGGTCTTGATGCGGCCCATCGAAGGCAGCCGTTTGCTCGCCGATCCCTACTTCTATCCGATCTACGATTTGGCCCAAAGCCTCGACATTCCGATTGCCGTGCATATCGCCAATGGCAACGCTTGGCTGAACGATTTGTATCGGCACCCGGTGTCCCAGGCGGCGGGATTGCATCGCTTCCGCGTGCCGACGGTGGCCTCTTTTAGCGACGTGATCTTGAGCGATGTGCATCAGCAGTTTCCCAAGCTGCGCTGGGGCTTCATCGAAGCCAGCGCGCAGTGGCTGCCATGGGTGCTCCATGAAGCCAAGAACCGTTTTAAAACTTTAGACCGGCCGTGGTCGGCGAATATCGCCCGCGAGTACGGCATGTTCGTCACCTGTGAAAACTCCGACGATCTGCCGTATCTGGTCGAGAACGGCGGCGAAGACTGCCTCGTCATCGGCACCGACTACGGCCACATGGATACGTCGAGCGATGTCGATGCAATCAAAATCTTCAAACAGCGCACGGATATCTCACCGGAAGTGAAACAGAAAATCCTCAGCGACAATGCCAAGGCGCTGTACGGGCTGTGATAGGAGATTTCACCACAAAGAGCACAAAGGTCACAAAGTTTCGGAGTTAGAAAATTAGCCGCAAAGGGCGCAAAAGAGCATAGGGAATATTTCCCGCGAAGAGGCAAAGACGCAGAGGTAGAAAATAGTTTCGGAACTTTGCGACTTGGCGCCTTTGCGAGAAAATTATCCGAATCAATTCGAGCCACTATTAAGAGGCCATTTCACACCGTCGCGAATGATTCCTGCTTCATTTGTTACCGCATCACCTTGACCTTGGGTGCTCCGCCGTACTAATTACGCGGAAGGTTTCTTAACTTTCTAGCGTCAGAGTCAAAACCGACAAAGGATATGAAGATCATGGCTGAATTCAAAGCGGTTGGCGCTGCGGTGCCGAGAGCCGAGGCGGGGGATAAGGTCAGCGGCCAAACGATATATGCCGCGGATGTGAAGCTGCCCGGGCTGCTTTGGGCGAAGATTTTGCGCAGTCCACATCCACATGCGCGGATCGTTCGCGTCGATACCAGCAAAGCTGAGACGGTACCCGGTGTGAAGGCGATTATCACCGGCGCGGATGTGCGCGGGCTTTATGTCGGCAAACAGATTCGCGATCTGCCGGTGCTATGCTGGGACAAGGTGCGTTTCATCGGCGACCGGGTCGCCGCCGTGGCGGCGGAGACGGTGGATGCCGCGGAGGAAGCGATTCAACTGATCGACGTCGAGTACGAGCTTTTACCGGCGGTGTTCGATCCGCTGGAGGCTATGCTGCCCGGCGCGCCGTTGTTGCACGAGGACGTTACGTCGTACGATGGCGCACCGAAGGAGATACTTGCCGCCGATTTGCACAACGGTCTGACCCGCCTGTCGTGGAAGAAGGGCGATGTCGAGCAAGGGTTTCGCGCTGCCGATTTGGTCTTTGAACATACCTTTCATGTACCGGCGCGCCATCAGGGATATCTCGAGCCCTATGCGGCGAGTTTGGCGATCGAAGGCGACGGCCGGATTCAAGTCTGGTCGTCGGTGAAAAATCCTTTCACCGTGCGCAGCCAATTGGCCAAAAGCTTACGCATCGCCGAAGAAAAGATTCGCATGAACGTGGTCAACGTCGGCGGCGAGTTCGGCGGCAAGGGCGACGGTGTCAATTTGCCGATTCTCTATTTTCTCGCGCAGAAGAGCGGCCGGCCGGTGAAGTTTATCATGACCTACGCCGAGGAGTTGTCCGCCAGCAATCCGGCTCATCCGACGGTGATTTCGATCAAGAGCGGCGTCATGCGCGACGGTCGCATCGTCGCACGCAAGATGCGCGCCGCCCACGCCAGCGGCGGCTACGGTGCGGTGAAGTCGAATACATCGCTGGCGACTTGGCATTACGCCGGCGGCCAGTATCGCATCGAGCATGCTGACATCGAGTTCATGCAGATCTATACCAACACCGTGCCCGGCGGTTACTACCGCAGTCCGGGCGCGGTGGCGACCGCCTTCGCCGTCGATTGCCACACCGATATCGTCGCCAAAGAACTGGGCATGGACGCCGCCGAGTTCCGCTTGAAAAATTTTCTCAGTGAGGGCGAGGCGGATGCGGTGGGGCATGAACTGAAAGACGTGCACTTTCGCGAGGTCTTGCAGGGCGCGCTCGACGCCGCCGGTTGGCACAAGCCCAAAAAAGCCAATCATGGACGGGGCATCGCGCTCTCGGGCCGGCATATCAGCGGCGGCGACACCGGCGTAATTCTCTCCGCCGAGCCGGACGGAAACTACGTCATTGTCAGCCCGAGCATCGATCAAGGCTCGGGGACACATACGATCTTGCGCCAGTTGGTCGCCGATCGGATGAAAGTTGCCATCGAGCGCGTGCGGGTGGTGATTGGCGACACCGACACGGCGCCGCGTGATGGCGGCATGCGCGCAAGCCGCATGACCTATGTCGCCGGCAACGCGATGATGACCGCTTGCGATCAGTTGCACGAGAAGCTGCTCACGGAGGCGGCGCGCATTCTGGAGTGCCGCAAGGAAGAAATCGATTTCGACGGCGAGCGGTTTTCACTGCGCCAGGACCGCGGCCAGCAGGTGCCGCTGCGCCGGGTGATCGCCCAGGCGAGCGAGCCTCTGCGTGCTTACGTCTATGAAGACTACCGCTATCCGGAAGAAGTTTCGTATATCTGCGCGCAGATCGCCGAGGTCGAAGTCGATCCCGAGACCGGTGCGGTGAAGCTCCACCGCGTCGTCACCGCTCATGACGTCGGTACGATCATCAACCCGCTGACGCATCAGGGGCAAATCGACGGCGCTACGGTGATGGGCGTCGGGCAGGGGCTGATGGAAGAGATCGTCATCGATCAAGGCAAGGTGACCAACAGCAATTTGGGTGACTACAAATTGCCGTCGATTGCCGATCTATTCGAGTTGAAAACCGTCTTGGTTCCCTCCGGCGGTGGCGTCGGCCCGCACAACGCTAAACCGATCGGCGAGTTCGCCAACAACGCGCCGCCGGCGGCGATCGCCAACGCCATCGCGGATGCCGTGGGAGTGCGACTGTTTGACTTGCCGGTGAAACCGGACCGAATTTATCAGGCGTTAAAGGAAAAGCGCTGAAAGGAGTCGGATGATTGGCCGCAAAAAACGCAAAGAGCGCAAAATAAGTTCGGGCTTGGGAAACTTGGAGGATGGGTGATAGTTCGGTTACGACAATTGGTTTTTGCACTTCTGTCAATTGCGGGCCTGCCGGCGATTATTCTCGCTCAGGGAAGAAAGCCTGTTACGCTATCGGAATTGGCGACCTACACGGGGGCGGATCGGGATAAGATTCTCATTGCTGGCGCCAAGGCGGAGGGCAAAGTCAATTGGTATACTTCGCTGGCCGGCAGTTCCTATAAGGAGCTGGCCCAGGGTTTCGAGAAAAAATACGGCGTCAAAGTCGATGTCTACCGGGCGACGAGCAACGATCTGATGGCGCGTATCAGCTCGGAGGCGAAGGCGCGCCAGTATTTGGTCGACACGATTGAAACGACGTTGCCGCTGCTCAAGAGCCTGCGCGAAGATGGGCTTCTGGCGGTCTACACTTCGCCGCACCTGCAAAAATATCCGGTTCAAGCCAAGGAGAAAGCCGGCAACGGTCTTTACTACTGGGGTGTCAATCGCGAGAGCTTCATCGGCGTCGGTTATAACCCTAATATGATTACTGCGCGTGCCGTGCCGAAAAACTTCGACGGACTGCTGAATCCGCAGCTCAAGGGCAAGATCGGCATGACCACCAGCGACACTGGCGTGCGCATGATGGGCGCGATTCTCAAGTTCAAAGGGGAAGCGTTCGCCGACAAGCTGAAAACGCAAGATATCAGTCTGCACTCGGTGTCGGGGCGGGCGATGGCCGACATGGCGATATCCGGCGAGGTGCCGATCTCGCCATCGATCTTTCGCGATCATGCCATGGAGTCAAAGCTCAAAGGCGCGCCGATCGACTGGGTCGCAATGGAAGCAGTGCCGACCAACGCCGGCGGCACGTCGATCGTCTATCAGGCGCCGCATCCGCATGGGGCGGTGCTGTTGGCGGATTTTATCTTGAGTCCCGAAGGACAAAAAATTCTCGAAGACCTGCAGTTTGGCAGCCCGTCGAAAGACTTTGGTTTCAAGCGCTGGTATCCCGAGGCGGGCATGAACACGGACCAGTACGATCGAGAAGCGACCAAGTGGCAGAAGGCGCTGCGCGAGATCGGAAAGAAATCGTGATCAGGTGGACTCGTTCAAGCCGTTCAATTAGTTCAAAACGTTCAAGTCGTCAGAGCTCAGAGATCCTAATGGAGGATGATATGTTGGAAGTCAGTGCACAGAAGAACCAAATCGAGTCGGTGCAGTCGACGTTGAATTACATCATCCCGGGCGGTGAGAAACCGGTGACACAGTCGAACTTGCCGGGGGAGAAACGGGTTACCAGCAATACCGGAAACTACCAGGCGCATTCGGTGACGATCCGTAACGGCCGGCTTGTGAGCGGATTCTCGCTGGACAAAGAAGGTTTCCTCTTGGTGCGGCATGAAACCAAGATGAAAGATTTCTATGACGACGCGGAAGTGAAGCGGGTTTACTATCCGGAGATCGAGCAGTTGGTGAAACAGTCAACCGGAGCGACGCGGGTTTTGGTTTTCGATCATACGTTGCGCGCGGAGAATGACGCGGTGCGCGAGGAAAAATTTGCCAGCCGGCCGGTGCGTAGCGTGCACAACGACTACACTGAATGGTCCGGCCCCCAGCGGGTGCGCGATTTATTGCCGAAGGACGAAGCGGAGGCGCTGCTCCGAAAGCGGTTCAGTGTGATTCAAGTTTGGCGGCCGGTGCGCAACCCGGTGGTTTCCGCGCCGCTGGCGATCGCCGATTCGCAGAGTATTGCGGCCAAAGATTTGATCGGCACCGAGCGGCGCTATCCCGACCGCGTCGGCGAGATCTATCATCTCAGTTACAACGCCGGTCATCGCTGGTTCTACTTTCCCAACATGCAGACCGATGAAGCGATCGTCTTCAAATGCTATGACTCGATGAAAGACGGCCGGGCGCGCTGGTCCGCCCACGCCGCCTTCGATGATCCCAATAGCCCGCCCAACGCGCCGGCGCGCGAGAGCATCGAGATGCGCACGCTGGCATTTTTCGAGTGATCGGAAAATTTAAACACAAAGAGCACAACGGTTACAAAAGGGTAAGACACGGAATCCGAGTATTAACCGCAAAAAGCGCAAAGGGCACAAAATGAAATTCGAATTAGTAGGGGCGCAGCATGCTGCGCCCTTTTACTTTGTGACCTTTGTGCGCTTTGTGGTTAAATTCTTCCTAGGCAGGAACTAACTCCGGGTCGACTGGATATTCGGACAGGATCTCCGGGCCGTCTTTGGTCA
Organism: uncultured delta proteobacterium; assembly: GCA_963816145.1. Classification (GTDB taxonomy): domain Bacteria; phylum Desulfobacterota; class Binatia; order UBA9968; family UBA9968; genus DP-20. Next base: position 85,174 of record CAWFJP010000008.1, on the reverse strand, counting down.
CCCTTAGCAGATGTTCGAGTTTGACCGGATAGTGGTTGATTTCGCAGGCGACGATCATGTTTTCTTCCAGCGAGATCATGTACTTTTCCGGATCGCCGCCACGCAGCCAGGGCGATTCATAAATACACAAACCGACACCGTGAAAGCCGTCGAAGCCGGGCAGGCGCGCGCTCGCGCCTTTGCCGAAGGATTTGAACGCTTCGGCGCAGGAGCCGGGACGGACAAATTGGATCGCTTCCTGGAGCGAACGATAGGCTTCCTTGTAGCGCTGTTTCGTTTCTGCCGTCGGCGTGCCGCGGCTGAAGGTGCGAGCGAAGTCGCTGTAATAGCCGCCGGGGCCGGCAACGGTGGCATCGCAGATCACCAGATCGCCTTCTTTGACCACGAGATCGGCGCCCATCGGTTCGTTGTGCGGCCGTGAGTCCATGGTCGACGAATCGTAGATCGAAATAAATTCGCTGCCGGCTTCGAAGCCACAATCCATTAAATAGTCGAGCATGATGCGGCTCAACTGATCTTCCGGAGGATCGGCCTGGCGCAGTTGGGCGCGTACGAGATCATAACCCTTGGCCTTGGCTTTGGTGGTCCAACGGATCAGTTGCAGTTCATCCGTAGTCTTGACGGCGCGCGCCTGATGCACGGCTTGGCAGCCGTCGACGAGTTTGATCCCTTTGGCCTTTAATCCGTCGACGGCCGTCAAGTTCAAATAATCGACGCCGACGCGCTCGCCGGCAACGCCCAGCTGTTTCAAGCCGGCGATCGCCTGATCGACGAAGTCCTGGGTCGCGACCGGCGGGCGCATGGCGAACATGTAAGCGTCGAAACGCAGGTTGCGGTAGTCGCTGCGGCGCGCCAGCTCGCGTTGGCAGATGATCGGTTCACCCTCGACGGGAATCAAGGCGAAGCGCTGAATGCCGGTGGCGCGCAGGCCCAACATCATGACGGTATTAGTCGCGTAGCGGATATTCAAAAAATCCGTCAGCAAGAGCGCGCCGTGGCCTTGCTGTTTCATTTCGCCTTGCAATCGGCTTAAGCGGTCGCGCTTCAAACGCTCCATATCGACGCCGAACCGGGTGAGATCTGGATAGAACATTTTATCTCCTTAGACTTCGCCGTTCGTACCGGCAATCCAGTTGGGAGTCAAGCTGCGCGCTGACGCGGTTTTGAGTTTCAGGTTCCGAGTTTCGAGTTCCACCCGAAACCCGCAACCTCTAATTTGAAAAAGTCGCGTTGCTTGTGGTGGTTCAGTTAGATCGAGATCTCTCACTTCGTTCGAGATGACAAAGCGACTATTTTGCTGTCATTTCGAGCGAAGTGAGAAATTTTTCTCATGATGAAGACCTGTGCCAGTCTCAGACTGAACCGCTGCCGCGTCGCCGCCTGCCTTGACTTTTCCCCCTGGATCACGTTGGTAAGGAGTCAATGGATAATACGCTACAGGAGCTTTTGACTCTCGTGGAAAAGGGCAATGTTGAGCAGCGCTGCGCGGCATTGCTCGTGTTGGGCGCGTTGAAAATCAGCAACGCGGCGACGGCGAAACTGGTTGGCACCCTGCTCGACAGCCCCAACCCCGTGCTCAAGGATTACGCACTGCGCTATTTCGAAGAGGTTCAGCCCAAAAATAATACGGTGCAGCTACTTAAGATGCTCGATGACGGTGACAAGGAGATGCAGGAACGCGCCGTGCGTTCGCTCACCGGCGTCGGCCAGGGGGCGGTGTCATTGCTCATTCAGGGATCGAAGGACGCCACGCGGGTCTGGCAGATGAACGCCGCGCGGGTGCTCGCCGCGGTGCGCGGCAAGGCGGCGCTCAAGGGACTGTTGCAGATGCTCATTGCCGGCACCGATGAGACCAACAAAGTCATTTGCGACCTGATGACGCCGGCGTTGCGCGAGATGGAGAGTAAAGAACTCGACGCGTTCTACGACGAAGTCGAGGCGTTCGCCGCCAAGCTTGATGTCAAACAGCAACGGCCGGCGGCGGTGTCGACGATGCGGCTGTTGGGCCAACTCGGGAGGCCGCAGGCGCGGCGCTGGCTGTTCAAATACGTCGGCGCCGATCAACATCCGGCGGTGCGCGCCCATGCTTTGGTCGCGTTGCTCCGCTGCCTGCGCGAGCAAGAGCTGCGCAAGGACGAATACGCCAAACTGCTGCCGATACTCGAAGAGGCCGAATACTCCGAGGTGACGCGGCTGGTCATCGATCTGCTTGACGCTCACGAGTTGCCTGACGATTCCCGCTCGCTCTTGGCCAAGCTGATGCAAAGCCCGCATTCCGACTTGCAAAAGTTCGCTTTGCGCAAAATGGGCGATGTCGCCACGCCGGCAACCATCCGCACTTTAGTTGAAGAGTTGGGCGATCCCGATTATCGCAAGCGCGACGTTGCGGCGAGTTCGCTGCGCAAGATCCCCGAAGCGCGCAATGTTTTGCTCAAAGAGCTCGCTACCTGTGAAGATCCGAGCAAGGCCTGGAGCATCGCCGAGCTGTTGCCGTCCTTCGAGGGCAAGTGGCGCCAAGATACCCTGGACGGCTTGTGGAAACGGTTACAGCAGGCGATCGCCGCCGAAGAGCGGATTCAGACGGCGTTCCTCCATGTTCTCAAAAGCGCCGATGTCGAGCTCGTCTATGACCGGCTGGCCGATCAAGGGAGCAAGCTGGTCAAAAGCAAAAAATATAAAGAGTCGGTGGGATTCCTGACGCCGCTCAAAGACTTCAGCGAGTTCAAACCGGAGCATCGCTACAGCTTGGCGCTGGCGCAGTTGAAACTGCACGCGCACACGTTGGCGACCAACCGCCAACATCCGGCGGTGGAACTCTTGGCCGGCCTCTATCGCGGCTCCGCCTATCCGGTGTTTGAAACTCTGCGCAAAGAAAAAAGCCTGACGCCGGAAGAGCTTTTCGCGCTGGGCTTCAGTCTGGCCGAGCGCACCGGCCAAGAACGCGGCCTGGGCGTTGATTTGTTGGAGTATGTCGCCGAAAAATTCCCGCGCACCAAGATCGGCAAAAACGCCAAGAACAAACTCAAGCTGATTGGCGCCTGAGCCGCCGACCTTTTCCAACCGGACGAACTTAGTACGTCGTTTCACTGCAAACTAACATGAAGGCGCTGGCTCTCTATTCCCTTGCCGCGGCTCTGTATGTCGTCGGCGGGGTCTTCATGAAGTATTCCGCCGGTCTCACGCGCTGGTTGCCGGCGCTCGCGCTGGTGGTTGTCTTCGGCGCCGGCGCCCTCGATGCAAGCCTGGGCGATGAAACAGGAACCATTGGGATCGAGTTATGTTGTCGTGCTGGGGCTTGAAGCGCTGCTCGCGGTGATCGCCGGTTATTTTCTGTTCGCCGAGCAGATGACGCCAAAGATGATCTCTGGCGTTGTTCTCGTGGTGCTAGGAATAATCCTGTTGCGGATTTCCTAAGGGCGAAGACAGATTGCACCAACTAGCGCTTCGGCAGTGGCCCGGGGCCGGATAACTTTTTGAATAGATCGATGATCTCCGGTTCACGGGGGATCTCGCGCAGCTGTTTTTCGAACTCTTCGGGGGTGATCGGCATGGCCGGCTCGGCGGTGAGTTTCTCGTAGCTCTTGACGTAATCGGGGTCGGCGAAGGCATTGCGCATGGCGTCTCGTAAAATCTTGACGCGATCGGGCGGTGTGGCGGGCGGGAAGACAAACGGTTGGCCGGTGCCGCGCGCGCCGCGGAATAGGGCGATCAAGCGGCGTTCCTGATTAGACCTAGCGAGGGCTTCAATCTCGAGCAGTTTGGCCAGCCGCGGATGGCTGTAACTGATATCTTTGGGTATGTCCATGGTGGCGTTAATGTCGACCAGATCTTTGTCGAGCCAATGGGCATTACGCGTCAGCAAGCTGTCCAGGATGCTCACTCGGGCGTCGATTTCGTTGCGCTCCAAGGCGAAGTCGATCTCCCGCGGCGTGTAACCGGTGACGAAGCGCGGCTCTTTCATGTCGAACATGTAAGCGAACAGCCGCGCCATGGTGTAGAGGCTGTGGCCGACGGAGGGAGCGCCGATGCGCACGCCGGTGGCGGCGCTGAGTTTTTCCTTGGTCGTGAAACCGGCGCCTTTGCGGGTGATGAAGCCGTAGGGCGCGTAGCGCGCGTGGGAGCCGAGATAGATGAACTTGTCGATGTCGTAGAGCACATCGCTCTCACCGAACAGCGTGCCCTGGATCATGCCGGTGATCATGGCGCCCATAGTCAATCCGTCCGGTTTGATTGACTTGTATAAATGATTGGCTGCTCTTCGGCCGCCGGCGCCGGGCATGTATTGCACGACGATGTTGGGATGGCCGGGAATATGTTTTTTCAGCGGTGCGAGGATCGCTCGCGTGCGCAAATCACCGGCGCCGCCAGCGTCGGTGCCGCTGACCAAGAGAATGTTTTTGCCTTCGTAGAACGGCGCTTGGGCTTGCGTGCTGGCGGCGAAGCCGACAACCAGCAAAACCCAGATAAGCTGTGCAAGTTTGATCATGTCGTTAAATGTTGGCGGTGAGCTCCCACCAATTCTTGTCGAGATCACTGAAAATAAAGCTCACTTTACCATCAGCGCGTTCGAGATCGGCGATCTCGTTTAAGCCGAGCTGGGATTTATTCAACGCGAATTCATGGTGCGCCGCTTCAACTTCCGCCGTCGTGGCGAGTTGCAAGGTGAAGCGATTGACCGGCGCCAAGTATTGGCGCGGCTTGCGCGGCAGCATGACGACGTACCAAGGCGTTGCCGGGTGTTTGACGTACACCGTTCTGTCGCTCATGCCGCCGGCCTGTTCCAGGCCGAGCACGCCGATGATAAAACCTCTGGTCTTCTCCAGATCATCGCATTGCAACGTGCCATGAGTTAGCGCTTGGGGCATGTAGCCGCGGCCGGGGAATCGCGCCGCGGTGAGCGGTGTCTGCCAATGTCCCGCGGTGTGGGCGCGGCCGTGCAGCGCGCTGCCGGGATTGTAATATTCAATTTCCAGATGATTGCCGCCGGGCTCGTGGAAGTAGACCGAGTAGGCGAAGTGGGCTTTCTGTGGCTTGGTGATCTTGTCGATGCGGTACTTCTGCTTGTTCGCTTCGAGATACTCCCAGGCGGCTTCGACTTCGGTGTGGCTGGCGACGCGAAATCCGTAGTGGTTGTCGAAGGTTTTCTCCGGTGCAGCGGCGCCGCTTTCGTGCACGACCAGGCGCCAGTCGGTGTTGGGATGTTTGATCGTGGCTTGATTCGCCTTGCGCTCAATGATCTCCATCGCCAAAAGATCGGTGAAGACCGGCAGGGTTTCGTCCAACGAGCGGCATTCATAATGGCCCTCGATCAGGCCGATGGGTTTGAGCATGACTATCTCCTATCGGGATGTGCTGACAGATCCAATTAACGTTCAGATGGGCATAGTGTCAACTGCAATCAGATATCGCAGTTTCGGTATTTCAATGCTTGAGACCTCACGTTGAAAGCCCTTCTGGAAAAGCGTCTTTATCAATTCTCGGCGACGAGCAGGCGCGGCGGCCGAGGAGCAGAGCGCCCGGAGCGGCGGGACCCGAGCGCGGGGCGGGCGGAGGTGGCGACAGAGTGCGCGCGCGCGGCGGTCGGCGCCTGGCGCCGGGGAGTCATGCAGGATGTTCGGACACGGCGACCGCGTCTTGGAATGCGCAGCTATGGCGCCTGGATGGCTATCTCCCCGCCGGATCGCTATCTGGCGGCCAAAGTGGCAAGTATCTCCCTTGCGCTGTTGCCGCCATCGGCGCTTGGCATGCAGCACGGGTGTCCTCTTAACTGCAATGCGAATGGACAAACCGGCAGTCATGCCTTATGGCTTGGACGATTGAAGCACCCCTAAGAGTTTGCCCCCTAGCAGCCCCTGCCAGACCCTCCCTGGGTTAGCCGCTGTGGCCAGCTGATTCGCTCCAGCGAGAATTATTTCTTCATCGCTTCGTCGATTACTTTGAAAGCGGCTTTGGTGTCGATGTACTCCGGCCGATAGGCGGGGAAAAATTTCTCGCCTCGGCCGAGACGATAAGCCGCGGGGATATGGTCCTTGGACAGGTCTTCGCGAACCGAGAGCGAGTAGTCATCGGCAAAGGCATTTTGAAAAATATTCTGGCCTTCGCGCGACAGCAGCCAATTGACGAACAGTTTGGCCGCTTGCGGATGGGGCGCGCGGTTGAAAACCGATACCGTGCCGCGTTGCGGCCGGCCGTAGGCGCCTTCTTTGAAACTTGCCGGCGCAAAGCGACCGATCGGCAATCCCTGGCGCATGGCAACGTCGGCGTCGGTGGCGAAGAGCGCGAGGGAAAACTTGCCGACCGCGAGCCAATCGAGCATCTGGCGGGTGTCGCGGGAAAGGGTCAGCTCCATCTGGCCGAACAGCCGGCGCAAAAATTCCGGACCGAGCTCGGGATGATAGTAAAAAAAGCTCAGGCTGCTGCCGGTGGCGACGCCGGTCTGATGGGGATCTATGGCGACGATCTTGCCGCGCCATTTGGGATCGACGAAGTTCCAGTACGAAGTAATTTCGTCGGGTCGCACCTGCTGGGTATTGTAGGCAACGTCGGCGCGCAGGGCGAATTCAAAAATAAAAATATACCGGCCATCATTGTCGGCATAGTGAAACTGGCCCTGGAACCATTTCGATTTATCGGTTACTTCGGCCACGGCGAATAGCGGCTCGATGGGATCGAGCATGCCGCCTTTATAAAAGACCGAGTAGGGAGTGCCGATACCGCCGAGATAAACATCGGCGAGAAATTTGCCGGCGCGCCGCTCGGCAAGGATCTTGGGCGCCAGTTGATTGCCGCGGCCGATGACGCCATTGAGTTTGATCTCGGGGAAACGTTTTTGAAAAGCGTCGAAGACCGGCTCGAAGCCGTTGGTTCCGTAAACCGTCACCTGCCCTTCGCTGGCCGCGGCTTTAACTAAACTCTCCCAGTCGCTTGAACGCTTGGCAGCGATTTCCGCAGCCTTCGTCGACGGAGCGACGCAGACTAATAGAGCAAGGACGACCAGCAGTACGGCGGGCAGTTTCATCGTTATAATTTTCTACGTACGCCAGGAAAATTGCGGCCGCCAGCCGAGCAGTGCTTTTGCCCGTGCGTTGGAATAGGCGCCTTTTGTACCCGTAAGCGAGCGAGCTTTATCGCCAATCGATGGGCGCAACCGCGGCAACAAATCGCAAAGCGGCTCGGCGACGTTGCTATCGTCGGCGACGACGAACAAGGTCATGCCGTTTGGCAAGACTTTCTCGACCGATAGCCGAAAGGCGACGGCGAGGTCGCGGGCATCGACGTAACTGAAAGCTTGAAATGACACCGGTTGGCGCCCGCCGTTTTTTTTCAATTCACTTAGTTCTTCCGGCGTGACCACACCGCTGGGGCGAAGAACGATCGTTTCCACACCCTTGCGCGCGTAGCTGTGCGCGATGGTTTCGCCGATTTGTTTTGACAAGCCGTAGACATCCTCCGGGCGCAACGGATGATCTTCGTCGATAGGCAGATAGTCGGGTTCGAAGCGCTCGCTGTAACTCCAGCCGACGATGGCGTTGCTGCTGGCGCTGACGACCCGCTTGACGCCAAGACGGTGGGCGGCGTGGTGCACGTTGAACGTGCCGAGGACGTTAGTCTGGTAGACGAGCGGGGCGGTGGCGATGTTGGGATTGTGAATCGCCGCCAGATGAATCACCGCGTCGACGCCGATCATCGCTTCCATAACCTGGCCAAGGTCCTGGATGTCGCCCAGCAAATATTTTACCGGACCACGCTCGGGGCCGGGAGCGCGATCGAAAACGGTAACTTGATGGGCGATCTTACCGGCGCTGTCGTCGATCAGCTCCGCGACGACCCAGCGGCCGACTTTACCGAGACCGCCGGTAACTAGGATATTCATTAAAGCCGCTGCTTGCCGTCAGAGGTCAATTCTCGGTTAAGAAAGAGAAGTCCGGATAACGACATGGTCACAGGCCGTAGAGCGCCCTGGCGTTGTCGCTGACGATCTTCTGCGCCAGGGCCGGGGTGAGGCGCGGATCGGCGCTCAGATTGTGGATCGCCATCAGTTCGGTGGCGCTATCGGCATGGGCATAATCCGAGCCGATGACGATATTGTCATCGCCCAGCTTGCTGACGATGTACGGAATGTCATCGGTGGTTTCGCAGCCGACGAAGATGCGGTCGCGCTTCATGAAATCGGCGCGGAGTTCTTTGTTCTTCAGGCGGAAGCGCTTCTTCAAATCGGTGAAAGTGTAAGGCAGCCACTCGGCGCTGATTTCCAAAAAGCCGATGCGCAGCTTGGGGAACCGGTCGGGGATGCGGTCCATCACCAGCGAGTGAAAGCCGCCGACACAGTTGAGCTTGAACTTCGAGAAACCGACGCTTTCGTATTTATAATAGTTATACAATGTCGCGCTGCCGTTGGCGGCGTGGACGCCGATCGCTATGTCCAAGCGTTGAGCTTCTTCGTAGAGCGGAAAGAAATAAGGGTCGCTCAACAGCCGGTCGCCCTCGGTGCCGCGCATGAAGATGGCGCAGGCGCCGTTGTTTTTGGCGAAGCGCGCTTCGGCGAGGGTTTGCTCCATTGACATCAGCGGCACCACGGCGGCCCAGCGCAGCCGTTCTGGTTCTTGCTTCCAGATGTCGGCGAGCCAGCGATTGTAGCTGCGGCTAGAGCGCTAACTCGACTTCCGGACGCGGCGTGAGCGGAATCAAGAACAGCGTCGGGTAGAGCACTTGGATGCCGACGCCCAGTTCGTCCATATGCTTGATCCGTGTCGGCACGTCGCGCATTTCGCGCGAAGCCTGCGGCGTGTTGCGGCCGACGTTGCCGGACTTCAAACGCAGCGTGCCGTCGACGAGCCAATATTCGTCCTTGGAGTCGCCGTCGGTTGAGCCGACCAGTTTGGGCCGGTATTTCTTATCGGCGCCGTCCATATATTCCCAGGTCTTTTCGGTTTCCAAAACATGAGCGTCGGCATCTACGGTCAGCATTGACTATTCCTTTCGCGCGCAGGTGAACTAAAAATTACATACTCTCCAATCGCCGCGGAATTCAAGCCTGAGCCTTTCGACGCCGTGCGGAGCGGCGATTCCATTTCATAGTAGCTGCGGCAGCGATGGTGATAGATTTCTCGCTTCGCTCGAAATGACAAATAGAGCGGCTGTCATCCCGAACGAAGAGAGGGATCTTTCCGAACTGGGCCACGACCGCCCGGCGCACGTTGACAACCTCGGTGCGCCGGTGTAATCCGGGCGCTGACTGTGTCACGCGAGGATTTATGAAGTATCAATGTATTTCCGCCGATTCCCATTTAGAAATACGTCCGGACCGTTACGCCAAGCGTGTTCCCGAGAAGTTTCGCGACCGCGCGCCCAAAGTGATCACTCTCGAAGACGGCACCCTGGCGGTGCTGCAAGAAGGACAACCGCTGGAGCGCTTGATCTCCAACATCTCCTGCGGTCTGCCCTACGAAGAACGGCGGCCGTTCGATCCGCTTCCCGGTGAGAATTACGAAAACTCGCCCGGCACCGGCTCGCCCGAGCAGCGCTTGCTCGAACAGGACAAGGATGGTGTCGACGCCGAAGTGTTGTTTCCCGGCAACGTCGGCCCCGGCTTCTGGCGCGGCATTCGCAACGACGAGGCGTACAAATCGGTGGTGCGCGCCTACAACGATTGGCTCGCCGAGGAATACTGTTCCTGTAGCCCCGAGCGCTTGATCGGCGTCGGCGTGATTCCGATCACCAACATTACCGACGCCGTAGCAGAGCTGCAGCACTGCAAACAGATCGGTCTCAAAGCAGTGGCCATCGACAATTTCCCCGCCGGCAACCGCCAACCGACGCCGGCGGACGATCCTTTCTGGGCCGCGGTCGTCGACTTGCAAATGGCGCTGACGATTCACGTCGAGTTCGGATTCCCGCGCCGCGGCCGCGGCCAGCCCGCAGTGGCTGCGCCTGCTTTCAAGTACGCCAAGCAGACCGATCCCGAACATCATGTGCCCGATGTCATCGAACGATTCAACAAGTATGGCTTTCGCGGCAGCAAACAAGTGGTCCAAATGATCTGGGGCGGCGTGTTCGACCGCTACCCCAAACTGAATATCTATGTCGCCGAGGTGCAGATCGGCTGGGTGCCCAATTGGCTCGACCAGATGGACAACGAATACGGCCGCCAGCAATATTGGGCCGAACGCGTGCTCGGTTTGCCGCGTTTGAAGCGCTTGCCGAGCGAGTACGGCCGAGAATTTGTCCACTGGGGTTTCAATCGTAATCCCATCGGCGTGCGCGTCGCGCGCCAGGAGATGGGCGTGGACAAAGTGATGTGGGCCAGCGACTTTCCCCATCTCGAATCGGACTGGCCCAACTCGCGCCGTGTGCTGGCGGAGAACTTTGCCGGCGTCGGCGAAGACGAGATCTGGAAAATGACCGTGGGCAATGCGGTCCAGTATTTTCACTTGGCAGACGGCTAAGCAGAGATTTCTCCCTGCGGTCGAAATGACACAACAACCAGTGCCGCTGTGGGGATTTTAGCGATATGGTTCCATCGATAGGAATTGAGTAAACGCGATCCATGCGCTTCGGCGAACATAGGAGCAGATTGTGACTACAGCGCAATTCCACGATCTCAAGAATCTCGACGACGAACTGGCGAAGGATAATCTGCGCGGCTTGTGGGTGCGCGAGGAAACCATCCGGCGCGAGCCGGCGCCCTTCGGTAAACCGATTCTTTGGAAGTGGGCGAAGATTCGCGCCGGTCTCGAGGCTGCCGGGCAACTGATCACGACCAACTACAAAGGCGCGCGCCGCGCCATCAGTCTGGTCCATCCGAACATGAGCGAGAGCACCAGCCACACGCTCAACTTGGCGGTGCAGCTGGTCAAAGCCGGCGAAGCGGTCTATTCCCATCGCCACACCAACGCGGCCATGCGTTTCGTGATCGACGGCGGCGCCGACGTTTACACGATCACCAACGGCGAGAAATGCATCATGGAGCGCGGTGATCTGGTGATTCAACCGAGCTGGGGATGGCATAATCACGTCAATGAAACCGAGCGCGACGCCATCTGGATCGACGGCCTGGACTCGGGTTTGATGCGCATGCTGCGGACGATGTTTCAGGAGCCCCATCCGGCCGAAGACGTGCGGCTGTATAACAGCCCGGCGGACACGACGCTGCGCAATCCCGGTCTGCTCGCGCCGCCGGGGCAGCCGATTAAATCGCTGGTCTACAAATGGACCGAGACCCGGCGCGCGCTAATGGAAATGCTCGCCGACAGCGCCAGCCCGTTCGACGGCAGATGTCTGGAGTACCGTAATCCGGTGACCGGCGGCGCCACTTTTCCGACGTTCTCCTGCTGGATCCAAATGCTCAATGCCAACCAAGAGACCGCCGAGCATCGCCATACCTCGAACCAACTCTACTACGCGGTGGAAGGCAGCGGTGTCTGCGAAGTGGAAGGTGAGAAGCTCGCCTGGGAAGCGGGCGATTTTTTCGTCGTGCCCAACTGGTCTTGGCACCACCACAAAAATACTTCGGCCGCGCCCGCGGTGCTGTTCTCCACCACCGACCGGCCGCTCCATGAAGCGATCGGCGTGTATCGCGAGCAGAGCCGGTAAAGCGCGCGGCGCTATGAACGACGTCGAACGAGCCTATAACTCGGAAAAGTTCGCCGCGGGGGCGAACGCCACCAATCCGGGCGTTACGCTGCCGGCGCAGGTTGGTATTGCTGCGCCGGAGTTCGCAGCAGCGGCGCTCGATGGCACGACCATGCGCTTGAGTGACTTGCGCGGGCGCAGCCATGTGGTCATGATGACCGGCGCCGTGACCAGCCCGATGTGCGCCTTCGAGGCGCCGGAGTTCAACAAGCTGCAAGCGGATTTCGCCGGCCGTGGCTTTGCGTTTTTTATGCTGTACACGCGGGAATCTCACCCGGCGGAAAATTACCGGGCGCATGAGAGCATCGAGCAAAAAGTTTCCTATGCTCGTGAATTGCAGCGGTTGGAAGACATCAACTTTGCGATCATCGTCGATCACCTAGACGGTCGGATTCACCGCGCTTATGGGGTTTGGCCCAACGCGCTGTTCGTGATCCACAAGGACGGGCGGTTGGTTTTTCGCAGCAACATGGCGAATCACCGCGAGCTGCGCCAGTTCTTGGAAGATATTCTCGCCGCGGAACGAGCGGTTGCCGCTGGACGGGTGGTGCACCTGCAATACTCGGAGCGCGTGGTGGCGCATGAAGCCGATCAAGCGACCCATCGGCGCGTCTACGAGCGCGCCGGGCCGAAAGCGTTCGAAGACTACTGGGCCAAGCGGCCGCAAAACCGGAACCGGTGGCCGTGACATGAAAAGATTTCTCTCAATGCTATTGGACCGATCGGTCCAAAACATACCGCTGGCTCTTGTCTTGGTTTGCAGCGTCGCGACTCTTGCCGACGCTGCGACTCGAGACTTGGAGAAAGTGCGCATCGGCTACTCGGTCGGCGGGCTGATTCCATTCCCGTTGATCGTCGCCAAGGAAAACCGCTTTTTCGAGCAGGCCGGTTTCGACGTCGAGCTGATCAATATTCCGCCGACCATTGCGGTGACGGCTCTGATCTCGGGCGACATTCAGTACGTGATCTTCGCCGGCACGACGCTCAACGCGGCGGTGCGCGGCCTGCCGGTGAAGCTGGTGATGGTTTACAACGACCGGCCGTTGTTTTCCTTGATGTCGCGGCCGGAAATTCGCTCGATCAAGGAGCTCAAGGGCAAGGTCTTGGGCGTTGCCACCCTGACGTCGGGGGAGTCGTTTTTATCGCGCCGCTTGCTCAAGGATGTCGGCATCGATGCAGACAAGGAGATGATTCTGCGCGTCATCGGCAACACACCCGACCGCTTCCAGGCACTTCGCGCCGGCGCGGTGGACGCGACCACGCTGACGACACCGGTCGACATCCACGCCGAACGAGTCGGACTGCGAAGACTCGCCTTCATGGGCGACACTTTGGAGAGTATCAACGGCGGTTTCGGTGTTTCGGACCGTTGGCTGCAGCAACGGCCCGATCAGATCAAAAAGATGATCGCCGTCGCCTTTCGCGGCATGGCTTATGCCCGCGCGCAGCGTCAGGAATCGATCGCGCTGATCGCCGCGAAATGGAAGCTCGAGCGTGAGGTTGCCGAAAAAGCCTTCGAGCTGACCATCAAGACCTGGTCGGATAACGGCATATCATCGGACCAGGCGCTGCAGATGGGCATTGAAGAGAGCCTGAGGCTTTCCAACAGCAAACAGTCGGTGCCGATCTCGCGGGTGGCCGATTTCAGTTTGGCGCGGGAAGTGTATCGAGATTTGAAAGGCAAATAGGTGCGAAATGTTTTTTCACCACGAAGGCACGAAGGACACGAAGGTTTCGGAAGATTTATGTTCCGAACTTCGTGATCTTCGTGTCCTTCGTGGTGGAGAGAATAATATGGAATTAACATCATGGCCGATAAAAAATTCACTTTGAAACCGACGCGGATGCTGACGCACCCGCATACCACGCGTTCGCGCTTGATGCTGGAAGTGGCTTCGGCGCTGGTCAACCGGCGCGACTGGCCGATGCTGCAGGCGTGCGTCAGTTTGCGCGAGCAAGGCGGCACGGACTTTCCGCTGACGTTGTTCGGCAGCGACAGCCCGGCAACGATCCATGAAGTGGCGGCGGGCAAGGTCCAATTCGCGATCATCAATCCCGGCATGATTCTCAAACTCGCGGCGCTGGGCAGCGCGCCGTTCACGGAAGCGATGGCGCTGCGAATCATTGCGATTTTGCCGTCGTTGGATCAAATGGTCTTCGCCGTCAAACAAGAGACCGGATTGAGATCTTTCAGCGACATACGTGAGCACAAGTTTCCCCTCAAGGTTTCGCTGCGCGCCCAATCCGACCATTCACTGCAGGTCATCGTCACACATGTCTGCGCCGCAGCCGGCTTTACACTCGACGACATTGTCTCCTGGGGCGGCCAAGTGCGCTATGACGCCGGCATGGCCTATGGGCAGAATCGCATGGGCGCCGTCCATCGCGGCGAGATCGATGCGATCTTCGACGAAGGCGCCAGCACGTGGGGCAATATGGCGCTGGAATTGGGCATGACTTTCCTGTCGCTGCCGGAAACGATTTTACAAAGCTTGGAGAAAGTAGGATTGCGGCGCGGCTTAATCGAAAAGAGTGAATACCCCAAACTCGACACCGACGTGCCGACCCTCGATTTCAGCGGCTGGCCGATCTACACCCTCGCCTCTACGCCTGACGCATTGGTGCGCGATTTTTGCCGCGCTCTGGAAGAAAGCAAAGCAAAGATTCCTTGGGCCAAAGCCGAGCCGCTGCCTTTGGCGCAAATGGTTCACGACACAGCCGAAGGTCATCTAGAAGTGCCGCTCCATCCTGCGGCAGAGCTTTTCTGGCGCGAGCGGGGATATCTTTCCTAGGCGCGCCGATTGCTGCCGCCGTCGGATCGCGGCGGAACTCTGATACTTGCCATCGATTCGCCCGAACAATTTGAGATTCAAGCCGCAACTTGCCAGGTTGGACACCCTCTGAAGGTGAAATTGACTTAACCTATCTTTGTCTTATACTCCGCCGTGCTTGCGTGATTGGGCGCAATTGGGGAGATCGTAAATTTGGCGGAGGAATAGCATGACGATGATTGATACGTGTGGTCGGATTGGCCTAGCGGCAATTGCTTTGTTATTGACGGCCAGTCTTGCGTGGAGTCAGGGCGACGACCGCAACAAATCGATCGAGGCGGCGAAGAAAGAAGGCAAGCTGGTTTGGTACACTTCGACCAACGTGACCGAGTCGAAGCCGCTGCTCGACGATTTTGAAAAAACCTATGGCATCAAGGGCGAGATCTTTCGCGCCAGCGGCGAGAAAACGCTGAACCGGATTGTCACCGAAGGCCGCGCCGGCCGTTGGGACTACGATGTCGTGACCATCAGTGAGGTCGACGCGTTGATGGACGCTAAACTGTTGATGCCCTATCGCTCGCCGGAGGCGCGCAGCTACATTCCCGAATTCAAGGATGCCAACGGCTACTGGACGGCGGTTTATGTCAACTATGCGACCATCGGCTATAACACGAAGTTGGTCAGCGAGAAGGAAGCGCCCAAACAGTGGGAAGATTTGCTCGACCCCAAGTGGAAGAGCAAGATTTCCATCGACCAGGAGCAGTACTCCTGGTTTGGTACGCTACACAAAGCCTGGGGCCGCGAACGGGCGCAGAAGTATATGCGGGCGATCGCCAAGCAAGACATTCAGTGGCGCAAGGGCCATACCCTGATCGCCCAGCTAATGTCCGCCGGCGAATTTCCCTTGGGCGTGGTCTATGCGCATCGCACCGAGGAGATGAAAACCCGCGGCGCGCCGATCGAATGGGTCAACACGGTGAATCCATTGGTGGTCACTCTCAACTCGGCGGGTATCAGCAACAAACCGCAACACCCCAACGTGGCGCGTTTGTTCGTCGACTTTTTATTGTCCAAGCCGGCGCAGCAGCGGCTGCGCACCCTGCGGCGCATCCCCGCACGTCCGGATATCGAACCCTTTTCGCCGCGCATGGAGCAGTCGAAGTTAAAGCTGGTGACCAATCCGTTGGAAACCGGCGCCCAGTTCAACGCGACGATCAAAGAGTTCCGGGAGATTTTTGGGTTATAGAGCTGGTTTGATTGGCGGCAAAGATCCCCCTCCTTCATCCGCCCCCGCAAGCGGGGGAGGAAAGAGGTGGGGGCGCATGTTAATGGCAGTCCGTAGCAGATAAAGAATGATCGGAGTCACGGCGATGAAGTTGCCAAGGCCATTGGTCCCAGCATTAGCTATCGGTCTTTACTTGGCATGGGCGGGCGTTTCCAGTGCCCAGGAGCTGAAGAAAGTTCGCTTCGGCTATCCGTCGCTTGGTTTTCGCCAGGGTCATATCTGGGTGGCCAAGGACGAGGGGATTTTCAAGAAATACGGCCTCGACGTCGAGCCGATTTTTCTGCGCGGCGGACAGATGGCGATCCAAGCTCTGGCGAGCGGTGATCCGCCGCTGATGAGCATCGGCCAAGTTGTTCAAGCCTCGCTGGCGGGCCATGATCTCGTGCTGATCGCCGGCGTGGAAATCTATTACGACTCTACCGTTTTCGCCCGACCGGAAATTACCCGGCTCGAACAGTTGAAGGGCAAACGCATCGGCATCAGCGGCTACGGCGCGGCGACGCACTTCGCGGCGATCATTCTTGCGCAGCATCTCAAAATCGATCCTGAAAAGGATTGGCAACTGGTTCCCGGTGGACCCGACGCCGAGCGCATCGCCGCCATGTCGGCGAACAAAATCGACGCCGGCATCTTCAACTCGTCGACATTGCCAATTGCCAAGCGCATGGGCTTGGTCGAGCTGGTACGCATTCCCGATTTGAAAGTCGAAGTGCAAGGCAATGGCATGGCGACCACTCGCGCTTATATCAAAAGCAACCGCGATGTCGTCAAGTCGGCGCTCAAGGGTTACATCGAAGGCATCAACTTTATTTTCAGCAACAAGAAGGAAACCCAGAGAGTCTTCGGCAAATATATGCGTACCAACGACGCCGAAGTGTTGGAGACTTCTTATCAAGCCTACGTCACAACAACGCCGAAGCGGCCGTATCCGACTTTGAAGGGTTTGCAATTTCTCCTGGACCGCCTAGCGCCGACCATGCCGCAGGCAAAGACGGCCAAGCCGGAACAGTTCGTCGACATGAGCTTCTTGCAGGAGTTGGACAAGGAAGGCTTCTTCACCGAGATGGCGAAGCGCTATCCCGCGAAGTAGAGAGTCGGATACTTCACCACGAAGGACACGAAGATCACGAAGTTCGGAGTTCAAATTATCCAAAACCTTCGTGCCCTTCGTGCCTTCGTGGTGAAAACATAATTCTTCAATGCCTCGGGGATCCCATGCCGAAGAGCTTGAGCACGTTTCTCGAAGAATGCCGCCGCGAGATTCCTAACGAAGTGGTTCATATCGGCAAGACCATCGACCCGGCGCATTATGATGCCACGGCGATCATCAAGCATCTCGGCGCGCAGAAAAAATTTCCCATCGCGATTTTCGATAAGCCGCTCAATCTCCACGGCGCAGTGAGCGACTTTCCGCTTGTGCTCAACTGCGAAATCTCCCAGCGAAAAACCCAGATCGCCCTCGGTATGCCGCGCACGCTGACGCGCAGCGAGATGGCCGAAGCGTGTCTGGAACGAGAAGCCAATCCGATCCCGCCGATCGTCATCGACAAAAAAGACGCGCCGGTAAAGCACAACGTGAAGCGCGGCGCCGACGTCGATCTGTATCAGCTGCCGTTCATGCGCCACTACGAGATGGACGGCGGTCCCTATAGCACGCTGTCGACCATCGCCAAAGATCGCAAGAGCGGTATCTACAACTGCTCGTACCACCGCATGGAGATCAAATCGCCCCGGCACACGGCGCTCTACGCATCGCCGCGCCATTTATGGCGCATGTATCTCGACTACGAAAAACAAGGACTCGAATGTCCAGTGGCGACGGTGATGGGACACCATCCGGCCTATCACATCGGCGCGTGCTACACCGGCCCGTTCGAAGTGAGCGAGTTCGATATTATCGGCGGTTATCTGCGCGAGCCGCTGCGGCTGACGCCTTCGGAGACCTGGGGTGACGATTTGCTGATTCCCGCCGACGCCGAAATCGTCATCGAAGGTGCTTTGATTCCCGGCAAGCGGGTCGTCGAGGGCCCGTTCGGCGAAGCGCCGGGTTATCTCGGGCCGCAGCGCTACGTTCGCTGTGTCGAGTACGAGGTCCGGGCGATCAACTATCGCAAGGGTGCCATGTACCAGTCGGTGATCACGCCGGAAGGCGACAAACCCTGGATGGATCTACCACGCGAGGGCGCGTACCTGCGGCGCTGCCGCGAGGCGGTGCCGGGAGTCACGGCAGTATGCAAGCTCGGCCGCCAGGCGAACTACAACATTTTTATTTCCATGAAAAAACTGTCCGAAGGCGATCCGGGACGGGCCGCCGCCGCGGCGCTGACCTTCGATCACGCGAAGAATGTTTTCGTCTTCGACGACGATATCGACGTCTTCGATCCGACCGATGTGCTCTGGGCCATCGCCACTCGGGTCCAACCCCACCTGCAAATTTCCATCACGCCGCCGATCTTCCGCGGCAATATGCTCGATCCGTCGTTGGCGGACGAGATCAAGACTTCCTGCATGATCGTCGACGCGACCAAGCCGCTGGACCGGCCGTTTTCGCCGGTGTCGAAGTGTCCCGACGAAGCGATGGCGCGGATCAAGCTGGAAGATTTCGTGCCGGGAGAAATCTTGCAGCATATTCCCATCGACCGGACGACGTACTGGGCATAGCTTCAGCGGCTTGGCCGCCGCTGGTTCCAATCGTTCAAAACGTTCAAGCCGTTCAAGTCGATGAAGAGTGGAGGAATACATTTGCATCGCGGTAAAAACGTCGGCGAGGCCCGGTTTTTTAAGATAGAGGGGTCTTAAAATTCGCTATCAGCCAAAAATTAGTTGCCGAGTGAGTAGCAAAAATTTTAGTTCGGCAAGTTGCGCTTCCTCCATCTGACAAATCCTGTGAAATTAGCCGCTAGGACAAATATTGTCGTTTCACTTAACGCACAGTTCCTTCGGGATATTGACCGGGATGCGCATGAAACGGATTTCTTTCGCCCGATCGTTATCCGCGCGCATTCAGACTAAATCCAATCCGATCAGTAGAATCTTGGAGTAAACACAACCCCTTTGTCGCTTGACAGCGCTGCTTCAGGATTGATATCAGCAGTCCGTTGGTGGTCTTGAGCGTACAGGCGTGATACGCTCCGCGCCACAAATAGCCATTCGAGGAGATCAACCATGAAAAAGAACCAGTTCGACGGCGGCAGCGCCTTAGTCGAAGCATTCCGCAAGCTCGGAGTTGAATACATCCTGTCCTCGCCCGGCACCGAGTGGGCGCCCGTCTGGGAAGCCATGGCCGACCAGATCCACCGGAAAAAGGAGGGCCCCAAGCTCCTGGACGTATGGCACGAAACGCTCGCGGTCGACATCGCGGCGGGATACACGCTGGCCACGGGGCGGATGCAGGCGGTATTGCTGCACGCGGGCGCCGGCCTCTTGCAGGGCGCCATGGGCATCCACGGCGCCTTTGTCACCGGAGTGCCGATGGTGGTGATCTCCGGAGAGTCGATGACCTATGGCGAGCAGCCGGAGTTCGATCCGGGCGCGCAGTGGATAGGCAACCTCAGCATCCCAGGCGGCACGACCCACCTGGTCAATGCGATCGTCAAATACACTTCGGTCGCGGGCAGCGTCCACACGCTCTATGAAAGCGTCATCCGCGCCGGCGAGCTGGCGCAGCGGCAGCCGACCGGGCCCACTTACCTGTCCGTTTCGACTGAAACGTTGATGGATGGCTGGACGCCCCCGGCCAATCCGCGCACGGTCTCGCCCGCGCCACGTCTGCTGAGTGCGCCGGAAGACATCGAAAAGCTCGCCGCCCAAATCTCCAAGGCGAAGCATCCGGTCGTGCTCACCGAGGGCGCCGGCCAGGAGGTCGAAACCTACGAGGCTCTGGTCGCGCTGTGCGAGAAGTTTGCTCTGCCTGTAGTCGAGAAGCCCGGCGCCCTGTTCGCCAACTTCCCCAAGGATCATCCGCTCTATCAAGGCACCGACATCAAACCGTTCTGGAACGACATGGATCTCGCGATCGTCGTGCGCGCGCGCGTCCCGTGGTATCCGCCGAGCAACCGCCCGCCCAAGGCCGTGGTCGGGATGGTCGACGAGGCGCCGCATAATTCGGCCATGGCCTACCAGAGCCACCAGGCCGACATGTACCTGGAAGGCAATGTCGCCCAGACGCTGCGCGATCTTGCCGATGCCGCCAGTATCGATAAGGCTGCCGTGGAGGCAAGACGCAAGGAGCTCGCCGCTGCGCATGATGCGCTCGTCGAGAAAAGGAATGCAGCGCAGGCGGCGGCGCACAAGAAGACACCCATCGATCCCATCTGGCTTTGCGCCTCGCTGAACGCCGTGCTGCCCAAAGATACGATCTACATCGATGAGGTCACCACGCACACCGCCACTCTGCGGCAACACCTCGTATGGAACGACCCACAGTGCCTGTTCACCCGCCAGGGCGGTCTCGGACAGGGATTGGGTCTTTCGCTCGGGATCAAGCTGGGAAAGCCGGAACGGCAGGTCGTGACGCTGATCGGCGACGGCGCGTTCTTGTACAACCCGGCGCTCGGCAGCCTCGGCGCGGCGCGCGATTACAAACTGCCGATCATGGCGGTAATTTTTAATAACAAGAAATACGCTGCGATGCAGGGCATGCATCAGAAGATGTATCCGGATGGGATCGCCGCGGAAATCGATCTCTATCACGGCACTCATATCAAAGCGCCCGACTTCGTGAAGGTCGCCGAATCCGTCGGTGGCTACGGCGAGCAGGTGTCGGATCCGGAAAAGCTCCAGGATGCGCTCAAGCGCGGCCTGGAAGCCAACCGAGGCGGCAAGGTGGCGATCATCGACGTGACGACTACATAGATGACAAGGAATGGGCGGTTGTTCCGACGCTAGCAAGCGCCGGTCGCACGCTCTATCCGAAACCGGAATCCAGAAACGACCAGCCCGGAAATTTTCGAACCCTGATAAATTTCGGTCTTGGTGTTCCTGACGAAACCAGCTCGTCATGTGATATGATAAGTGTATGATAAGTAGAAACTTCTACAAATACGGTAAGAAAGCTGCTCTTTTATCAATGCTAGTCGTCGTCGGAGTGTTTGCCGGTAGATTGACGGCTGAAGCGCTCCAGTTAGGGTTCGATCGGTGACTGCGAACAATGACGAGAAAAAAACTATGGTTTGGTTATAAAGGTAGCGGGCAGGCGCAGATCTATATCGTCCTGATCTTGATCCTGTTGCCATGCGCAGCTTTCGCTAACGAACTTGGGGCGCTCGATATGCCGGCCGTCGTCGAGCCCGAACGATCTGGACCCACAACTTTCCTAAACAAAGCAAACTTTACTCTTAATCCGGATGCCCAGCGTGCCAATTCCCCTCTCCTCCTCAGCGGAACATCATTGATGGCGCAAATAGCCAACCCGCCCTCGCTTGCCACAAATAATGTTAATCTCACGATGTCGACGCCGCCCTGGGGCTCACAAAAAAGTTACCTTATCCCAACTCTGGAAGTCCTCGGCTTTGAACTGTGGCTGAATCTTATGAGCCGCGGCGTCTTTGGCTGCTGCGATTACAATACCAATTTCTCGACCATCGAACGCAACTTGCACCGAAGCTGGCAGACCGACAGTGACAGCTTCGCGATCAATCAGCTGGGGCACACCTATAAAGGAAGCATGTACCATGGTTTCGCGCGAGCCTCCGGGTTGAGTTATTGGGAAGGTGTGGGCTACACTTCCGTCGCGAGCGTGATCTGGGAGATAGCCGGGGAACGCGAACGGCCATCCACAAACGATCAGATCAGTAGCGGAATCGGCGGCAGCTTCCTCGGCGAGGCGCTGTTTCGCATGGCGAACTTATGGCTCGGACGGGAGATAGGACCGAGTTTTTTGCGCGAGCTCGTGGGGGCGGTAATCTCGCCGCCTGTCGGCATTAACCGTCTCGCCTTCGGCGAACGTTTTAAGGGTATATTTCCGAGTAAGGATCCT
Organism: uncultured delta proteobacterium; assembly: GCA_963816145.1. Taxonomy (GTDB): domain Bacteria; phylum Desulfobacterota; class Binatia; order UBA9968; family UBA9968; genus DP-20. The sequence goes on along the minus strand of CAWFJP010000008.1, from coordinate 63,510 downwards.
GAGTATTACAGCCGGGTGCAGGTCGGAATCGCGTTTGGGACCCAAGACGGCTTTGGTACATCGAAGAAGATCAATGAAGGCCTTTTGGATTTTGCCCTCGATTATGGTTTGCCTGGCAAGCCCGGCTACACATACGAACGTCCTTTCGACTACTTCACCTTTCAGGCGGCTCTATCGACCGCGATTGGTTTAGAGAGCTTCTCGTCTCGCGGACTCTTGTTGGGAACCACTTTCGATATCGGCAACAGCTATCGCAGTATATGGGGTATCTACGGCGGTTATAATTATATGGTGCCGCAGATTTTTCGCCTGGCGAGCACGGCACTCACTCTCGGCACGACCGGCGAGTGGCGACTTTCCGATTTTCTTAGGCTGCAGGGAACAGCTCTCCTGGGCGCCGGCTACACCGCCGTCAGTAACCTTGATGGCATCTCCGACGAGCAGGCGAATCAATACGGCGGTGCGCCGCAGGCACACTTGGCGTTGCGGCTGATCGCGGGCGATCGGGCGGCCCTTGACCTATCTGCCGGCGAATACTTTGTCAAAAATATATCCGATAGCCGTCGCGACAACGTCGTACGCGCCGACGCATCGATCACCTGGCGCATTCATCGCGAGCATGCAGTCTCGGTAAGATATCAGTTGTCCCGGCGTGACTCGGATTCCCGCGAGCTAGGCAGGACAACCCAGAGTAGAGACACGGTCGGCATTTTTTATACGCTTCTCGGTCGCGATCTGTTCGGCACCGGCGATTGGAAACGTACTGGAGATTAGGAAGCGCGACGTTCCCAGGAAATCCCTCTCATCTGAAACTCGCTGAAGTGTGATAGCTTGAATTTTTGCTTGAAAGAATCACCGCCAACGCCCGTTATGGCGCGGGCGGTCAAGGTGAACCATCGCATAACCAACCGATGGTGCCAGGATTGAACTGAATTCTCCGTCAACAGAATCTCCGCTGTCCACTTTCGGTCCGACACCTGCTTCCCAAGACACTCAAACAATTCCAACAATCGGAGGGTTCGCTTTTCACACCTACCTTGCGCGTGGTAAGTAGCGCCAAGAAAGAGGTGGGCCATGAAGAAAGCTGCTGTCTTATCGACGGTGGTCATCCTAGTACGGCTTGCTATCGGAATTATAGCGACAGCGCAGGAACCCACTCGAGCTCGTCCCGATTTGGACCCTGTATATGATCCCGCTTATAGAGGGACCCCACACTCGGACCTTGGCGGACCTTTTCTGATTCAGGTCAAAGACAGTTTCTTCCGTAAATCCGCATCCTACCCGCGTGGCGAGACCATCGCCCAAGGCATATTCCTCTTCGTAGACATTAATATTTTCAACAATTCTGACAGTCCTCGGCAAATCCCCGCTTTCACTCTTCAAGATTCCCGCGGGAGAACCGATGTGACCGCGATCCGCGCCAGGCGTTCTGACAAGGCTATTTTGGCAGGCGAGCCGCTCAATCCAGGAGCCGGCAGACAGGGATATCTCATCTTCGATGTTCCGTTGCTCTCGCGGTCCGATTCTCTACCGATGCGATACAAGCTGCTGATAGCCAACTCACGACACACCATAGAGGTCAGCGTTTACCAGAAGGAGGAATGATGGCGAAGAAAAGGCCGCGCCAACGGGGAAGAGAAAAGCGGACGTTCCGGCTTCAGGCTTCATCTCTACTTTATCATTAACCCGCCTCTTGAGGCGGGCACACTAAATGGGGTTTCCAAAGGGGGCGAGCATCCCCTTTTCAGGGCGGGGTTAAATCCCCGCCCGCGAAGTGGTTTCGTTTAATGGACCGACGCGCAATATATTGGGCGGAGCACGGCGTTACAAATCTAAGTGAATGGTTTTTTCTACGAACAAACCCTGCGGGATTTGTTCTCGGGCGTATGCCGTACCAGAGACAAGGTTAAGTGAGATGTTAGTGGGCAAAGGCTCAATGGTTCTTCTTGGAGCGGGCTTGCTGCTGGTTGGCGAGCCGGAAGCAGGGCTTTTGCCAACGCTGTCCGTTTCATCGGCCGCGCGACCTGGTTTGAGAACCGGACAAGTGTTTCGTGACCGGTTGAAAAACGGAACCGACGCTCCTGAGATGATTGTCATTCCTGCGGGCAGATTCCGCATGGGCGACATCCAGGGTAAAGGCACCAAAGATGAGCAACCGGTGCACGAGGTGCATATTAGTAGACCGTTTGGAATGAGCCGGTATGAAATCACTTTTGATCAATACAACGAGTTTGCCAAGGCAACCAGCCGCCAAATACCGGACGACGAAGGTTTTGGTCGGGGCCGCAGGCCAGTGATAAGAGTCTCTTGGTACGATGCTGTCGACTATGCCGAGTGGTTATCGCAACAAACCGGCAAGCGCTACCGGCTGCCGACCGAGGCCGAGTGGGAATATGCCGCGCGCGGCGGAACCGAGACCGTCTATTGGTGGGGCAACGAGAAGAAGCCAGGCTTTGCTAATTGTATTGGCTGCGACAGCCGGTGGGGAAGCAAACAGCCCGTACCGGTAGGTTCGTTTAAGCCAAATTCCTTTGGCCTTTACGATACCGCCGGCAACGTATTGGAGTGGGTACAGGATTGCTGGCACGATAATTACCAAGGAGCGCCGTCGGATGGATCGGCTTGGGAAAAGGAACACAATGGCGACTGCGACGGGCGTGTGCGGCGCGGTGGTAGTTACATCGGAGATGCACGTTCATCGTCTCGCGGGCTTTTCCGCGCGGGTGCTCGGTTTCGGGCGCTCGGATTCCGTCTTGTCCGGGAGATCGAATAAGCATCTTCCCGGCAGTTTCCTGCTGCTGCCAGAGGCCCATCTATCTAAAAAGTAGCATTGGTACCGAACCAACATTTGAGACTGTTGCTTGCGCAGCTCGCCCGGAGTGTTAAACGACCTAGTGTGCCGACCCAAAAGTTCGCTACATAATTCATCCGTCATTCCGGGCAAGCTGGCGATAGCTAGCGCGACCCGGAATCCAGGAAAATCGCGAACCTGGATGCCGGCTTTCTCCGGCATGACGATATGAGGCCGACCGATTTGTTTTGCGAACTTCTGGACCAGGACACTAGTTGTAGCGGTTACAAACTCCGCAACACCTTACCCGGAAACGCTCCTGTGTGCGCGCCGTTGTCCATCAACACTTTCCCATTGACGAGTGTGTAGTGAATGCCTATGGCGCCTTGGGTGAAACGGGGTGCGGCTTCGGGGAGGTCTGTCACTTTCTGCGGCGCCGCTAAGTCAATTTTTGCAGGATCGAAGACGAAGATGTCGGCGGCCAGGCCGCGGCGCAACAAGCCGCGGTCGTGAATGCCGAAGATCGACGCCGGCAAGAAAGTCAATTTTTTGATGGCGTCTTCCAGGGCCATCAATTTACGTTCGCGGACCCAGTAGGCGAGCATCAAGGTTGCGTAACCGAAGCCGGGATTACCGCTGGCGACATGGGCGCCGGCGTCGGACTGGCCGAGCAGGACGTTGGGGTTGGCAAAGATTTCTTTGACCGCTTGCTCGTCGCCCTGAGTCGTCGAATCTTCGAAAGTAGTTTCCAAATTCTCCGCCAGGGCGAGATCGAGCATAGCGTCGATGGGAGATTTCTTTTGAGCTGTGGCGATCGCTGCGATGCTCATACCTTCAAACTTCTGGTTCGCTTTTCGAGCAACTGTTTTGACGCCGATCAAATCCCAGCGCCGCGAGAAATCGATGGGATCGCCTTCGACGGTTTCCTGCGCCAGTTCGGTTCGCACGGCCGGTTCGCGGAGTTTTTCCATGCGTTCCGCAATCGGCAGCGCGGTAAGCTTCTTCCAAGCTGGGATCATATCGAGACGAGTGCCGTCTTTGAGCGACCAGCGGCGCATCGATCGGCGCGTGCTGGTCATGGCGTAGGCGGCGTAGCCCTGTCGGGCGCGCGCTTCGACGTCGTGCAATTGCTTGCGCCACAGTTCCGGTTCGCTCCAGCGGTGGCGGATGCTTTCGCCGATCAAGGGGCGCCGGGTTTCTTGCAAAATCGTGTCGTACCACTGGCTGATATGCGCGACATGCTCGGGCGTGGCGAAGGCGCCGTGGGTAAATTGCACGAGGCCGTGCTGGCTCTCGCCGACTACGCGGCACAGCCGGGCGATTTCATTCAGACTGGAAAACCGGCTCGGCACCGGCTTGCCGTCCTCGCGGAAGTGGCTCTGGTTCGAGTTGGTCGAAAATCCGAACGCGCCCGCCGCCATGCCTTGGCGGACCAGTTCCTCCATCGCGGTGATTTCTGCATCGGTCGCTTCGCGCTCGACGCTGGCTTCGCCCATGGCATGCTGGCGCACCGCACAGTGACCGATGAGCGTTGCCACATTCAAGCCTAGGGGCTGGCGATCGAGAGCGTTCAGATACTCGCCGTGGCTGATCCAACCCCAGGGAATGCCTGCTTGCAGGCTCGCGCGCGGCATCGCTTCGACGCGCACGAAAGTGCCGATCAGCGCGTCGCGGTTCTCCGGCTTGCACGGCGCCAGTGTCAGGCCGCAGTTACCGGTGACCACGGTGGTGACCCCATGCTCATTCGACGATGAAGCGAGCGGGTCCCACCAAAGCTGGGCGTCGAAGTGAGTGTGAAAGTCGATGATCCCAGGCGCGACCGCCAGACCGCCAACGTCGAGCACGCGCTCCGCCGCTTCGCTGATTCTGCCGATGGCCGCGATCTTGCTGTCGCGAATCGCGACATCGCCATTGAACGACGGCAACCCGGAGCCGTCGTAAATCCGTCCGCCTTTGAGGATCAAGTCATACATTGCCGCACCTCATGTACAGGATGCTCAGTTCGGTCCGCACGAACAGCGCGACTATACGGCGGCGAAGTTCCCGCTGCAATTGTAAAAATGGTTCCGAGAATGAGACAGCAAGCGAGGACAAGCTTTTCAGCTCATATCCGTCCCACCAAAGTCTTTCTGAGTTGCCTTACCATTCACCCTCACGCCTTACTGTAAAACTCTATCCGCTCTCGCCAGAACATTTGGCTAACGGTTACCCCGATCTGCTTCAACGGTCACAAGCTGGTCGGCTGCGCAAATTTCTTCGGTCCATTCGAGCGGCCCCATCATTATTATCGGTGGCAAGTTGCTTAAGTAACCCATTTCTGTTAATTTACCCTACAAATGACAAAAACAGGTGACAAATATGGAAACCGTAGTAAAACTAAACGAGAAATCACAAATCGTCATCTCCAAGCAAATGCGCCAGGCCCTGGGACTAAAACCCGGCGATCAATTAGCCGCGGCTGGTAGAGCGCGACAAAATAATCCTGCGGCCGAAGCCCAAGAACCCCGCGGCCCGGTTGCGCGGCATCGGTAACGGCACCTGGGGCGATCGCGCCAAGATCGACGCCTACCTCGACAAACTCCGCGATGAATGGCAACGCGCTTAAATTTCGCCGAACTTTAGAAAAACACCGGATCGTCGGTCTCGATACCGCGCCGTTGATCTATTTTATCGAGGATGTTGCGCCCTACGCGGATCTTCTCGAACCTGTGTTTGAACTATTGGGCAACCATCGCTTGCACGCGGTCACGTCGACCATCACGCTGGCGGAAGTTTTGGCCAAACCTCTAGCTGAAAAAAAGTACGGCCTGGTCGATGAAATCAAATTCACCTTGAAGTCCTTCTCCACGCTCACCATGTTAGCCATTGACGAGAAGCTTGCCGAAGCTGCGGCTCTGGTGCGGGCGCGCCACGGCATTCGGCTGCCGGATGCTTTGCAAATCGCTGCGGCGATCCAAGGCGAAGCGACCCTGTTCATCACCAACGACAAACGTCTGAAGAAGATCGACGCCTTCGAAGTGCTCGTCCCATCCGAGTTTATTTAGCCCAAACGACATCGAAAAACCTTCGCTCATTGATCAGAGGACGCCGCTCAGACCGAGCCTGCGTTTCCTTCGTCGGACGACTTGTTTATCCGTCCAAGCCAACATTTCTCCGAGTCGCTTTACTCTTCACCCCTTATGCCTTAGCGGATAACCCGATCCGCCCGCGCGAGGAAGTTCAGCGGCATTGCCACGCCGATGCGTTTCGCTGTCTTGAGATTGATCACTAACTCAAATCTGGTTGGTTGTTCGACCGGAATATTTGCGGGTTTTGTGCCTTTGAGAATCTCGCGGCCCGTGAAGAAACGCGTCAACATGAGGCTTAGGCGTCGATGCAGTTCCAACCACTCCTGGGTAGCCGATACGAAGAATCTTAGCCGGCTGCTGTGCTTCGACACGACCGAACAGAGCTAAAAGGGAAACGCTCCGAAAACTACAAAAATAGGATTCTTCACGGTTGTCCTCGCGCCTCATTCTACTTGATTACCTTGGTCGCGCGCGTGAGCACCATCGGTGGGATTGTAATCCCCAGAGTCTTGGCGGTTTTCAAATTAACCGCCAACTCGAACTTCGTCGGTTGCTCGACCGGAATGTCAGCAGGCTTGGTGCCTTTGAGAATTTTATCGATCATTGCCGCGACGCGTTTGAAGGATTCGTCTGGGTCTGCCCCGTACGACATCAAGCCACCGCTGGCGACGAAATCCACTCGGGGGTAAACCGCGGGTAGTCGATGCTTTGCCGCCAGTCGCGCGATCAATTGTCGACGTGAAGCAGCCAACGCATCCTGAGGCACCGCGAGCGCGACGACGTGCGCCTTCATAGCGTCTTTGAACGCTACTTCGTATTTGTCAGCACTGCTTACCTGCATGGAATAAAGCTGCAATCCCAGTTCTCGTGCCGGGTGTAGGCTTTCTTTCCATTGTTGCGCAGATGCCGCATCGGTTGGATTCCACAAAAACGCAACGCGAGAAATGTTGGCAGCCGTTTCCTTGAGTAACTCCAGTCGTTTGCCCGCCAAAACCTCCGCAATAGTGGTAAACCCCGTAATATTTCCCCCAGGCCGTGCCAGGCTATCAATCAACCCGGCAGCGATTGGATCAGTTACTCCGAGTAAGACGACGGGAATTATTCTGGTTGCATTTTTGGCGGCAAGCGCAGCGGAAGTCGAAGATGTGACAATCACATCAACCCTGAGACGCACCAACTCTTCAGCCAAGGCCGGCAGCCGAGCCGGCTTGTCTTCGGCGGATCGATATTCGATAGCGATGTTCTTTCCCTCGATGTAGCCGAGCGCGCGTAGCTCTCGCCGGAACGACTCTGGTGCTGGTGAGGAAGCGGTCCTCAGCCACCCAACCTTAAATCCCATCGTCGGCTGCTGCGCTTGAGCGGAAACGCTAAACGCAGAGAGCAAAGCGCAGAGCGTAAGACGCATGACGTTGGTTCTCATTTGATTTCTCCAGTCTGTTGTCCTTGGCTCTTTGCCCTGTCGCTTTGCGTTTTTTGACATTGTCACCCGATCTAACCGCGCCAGGATGCTTTCCATTGGACTCTAATAACGATTCTACCAGCGATGTAGCCATTGCCGTTGACTCATTTCTTCGATCGCCGTTATAATCGTTTTCATGGCACTGCGGAAACCACAACGTCCCCCAGAACGGACTATTCGCGCGGTTTTTGAAAACGGTGTCCTCAGACCGCTTCAACCTTTGCGATTGAAAGAGAAGTCTCGCGTCACGCTTCGCATGTATGCGGAGAAGGAGTGGCGCGATGAACTCGAAAAGCTGTTGCGCCGGATGAAAAACCGGACAAAGAACGTCCGTCAAAGCGACGTTGACGCGGAGATCACCAAAGCTAGGGCTGAAGTAAAGGCTGACCGCCGTGCCGTTCGTCGCTCTGCTTGAGACAAATGTCTGGGTTTCAGCTTTCCTAAAACCTTCCGGGCCACCCGAACAAGCTGTCAGCGCGTGGACCCGGGACCAGTTCAGCGTCGTAACATCAATCTCCCAGCTCAGCGAACTCGCGGAAGTGCTTAATCGGCCACGGCTCCTCCGAAGATTCAGATATCCACGTCGGGATGCGGAGAGGTTTATCAGACTGATCGCCGCGCGTGCCATGCTGGTCGAAATTTCCGGAGAGCTTAAGGCCTGCCGTGACCCTGACGACGATGCCATCCTTGAAGCAGCTATCCGAGGAAACGCGACATACCTGGTGACTAGAGACGACGATCTCAAAGGCGATCTCGATCTCATCAAACTAGCGCGGCAATATCGAGTGCGAGTAGTGACGGTTAAGCGTTTTCTGCAACGACTGGCAAGCCAGGCGCAGTTGTGATGCATCGAAACAATCATTTTGCGTACGGCAATCTGCGATCGTTCAAAGATCACGTCACAATTCTAACGGGTGATTCCACTTTGATATTTCTACCGCTGCCTTCCGCTTATCGCCTTAGCGAATAATCCTATCTGCCCGCGCTAACATATTCGGCGGAATCGTCAGGCCGATCTGCTTGGCGGCCTTAAGGTTAATCAGGAAATCGAATTTCAGCGGCTGCTCCACCGGCAGGTCGGCGGGTTTGGTGCCTTTGAGGATTTTGTCGACGAAGATTGCGGCGCGACGCCATAGGTCGGCGAGGTTTGTCCCGTAAGTCATCAGGCCACCCGACTCGACCCAGCTTTCATTGGGATAGGTTGCAGGCAAGCGGTTCTTTACAGCGAAGTTCAAAATACGCTCACGATTTTCGGACAAGACTGGGCTCGTTATGACCACGAAGGCGCCGAATCGCTCTTTGTCTATCTTTGGACAACGCGTCGTCGATCTCTTTGGGATTGCGTCCCTGGAAAAATTGTAGTTTCAGAGCGAGCGCTTTCGCTGCACTTTGGAGTTCCCGTGCGGTCTCGGAATCGGTCGTACTGCGCTCCGCGGTGAGCACCGCAACCCGGTTGAGGCCGGGAACGGTTTCCTTGAGGATCTCCAGCCGTTTTCCGGTTATCTCCGGCGACATGAACGACAGCCCGGTGATGTTGCCTCCAGGGCGCGCGAGGCTCGTGACAAGCCCTGAGCCAACGGGATTGGCATCTTGCGCCATGACAATGGGAATCGTCGGAAGTCGCTTCCTTGACGCGCCGGGTAGTTAATGCACCACCGGTGACGATCAAGTCGACTTTCAGGCGTACAAGCTCAGCAGCGAGTTGGCTAAGGCGATCGACATTGCCGTCGGCGTAGCGATACTCGATGATGATGTTTTTCCCTTCGACGTAGCCCAGGTCGCGCAGCCCGCGTTGAAACTGCCTGCACCCAGATTGAGACTACGGCAGGGGAGAGCGCGCTGAGCAATCCGATGGTCGGGATTTTCTTAGGCTGCTGGGCGTCGACACGAACGCAAAGAGCCAAGAGGAAAGCGCTGAGTGTCATACCAAGATGTGTTTTCTTCATTGAGTTACCCGCGTCTCATCGTATGATCCGATTCGCCCGTGCCAAGACTTCCGGTGGGATCGTCACACCGATCTGCTTCGCGGTTTTAAGATTAATGGCGAAATCGAATTTGGTTGGCTGCTCGACGGGGAGGTCTGCGGGCTTGGCACCTTTCAAAATCTTATCGACGAATATGGCGGCGCGTTTGAAAACTTCGTCTTTATTGGCATCATAGGTTGCGAGACCGCCATCTTCGACAACAACTGAAACACTCTCTGACATCAACGGCAGCCGGTGATGCAGCGCCAGATCGGCAATTTGCTTATGGTGGCCTGAGAGACCGGGAACACTGGTCGTGATCATCGCGCCGACGCGCGCTTTAACAGCAACTTGGAAAGCCCGGCTAAAGTCGGGATTGGGCGACTGCACTTCGATGGGTTGAATCCGCAGTTTAAGAGTACGTGCCGTAGGCTCATAATCTTTAAACGGCGTAAAGCCCGCCATCGAAAGTATGCCGACCCGCGAGAGCCGAGGAATCATCTCGATCAGTAGTTCCAGCCGTTTGCCGCTTAGCTCACGCGTAAGAAACGTTAGCCCGGTGATATTTCCTCCAGGGCGCGCCAAGCTCTGGATTATACCAGTTGCGACCGGATCCGGTGTGATCGCCATGACGATGGGAATGGTCTTCGTCGCTTGCTTGGCTGCGCGGATCACAATCGCTTGAGTTGAAAAAAGAAGATCGATCTTAAGGCTGATGAGTTCGGCTAGAATTCGTGGAATGCGGTCTGTATTCCCGTCGGTGGAACGATACTCAAACAGGATATTGTTTCCGTCAGAGTAGCCGAGATCCTGCAGCGCTTGGCGAAACAGTTTGATACCTGAACTAGCGCTCGAACCGTCAGTCCCTGACACTACTCCGATGCGCGGCATCTTCGGCTGCTGTGCGTGACCATGAATGGAACGAGCCAAGAACAAAACGCAGAGAGCGAGACAAAGACAACTTTTTTGCACTGGTGTTTTCACGCCTTACTCCTTACGCTTCACCCCTTACCGTATTATTCTATTCGCCCGCGCCAAAATTTCCGGCGGGATCGTCAGCGCCGATCTGCTTGGCGGCTTTCAGATTAATGATGAAATCAAATTTCGTCGGTTGCTCGACTGGCAGGTCGGCGGGCTTGGCGCCTTTCAGAATCTTGTCGACGAAAACCGCTGCGCGCCGGTATAAGTCTGAAACGTTGGGGCCATAGGCCATTACGCAACCGGCCTCGATCCACGCGCTGTTGGCACACATGGTCGCTAGACGATTCTCCGTCGCAAGCTCAACGAGAGGTTTTCGGTGGAACGAGGTGAAGTTACTGGATAGAAAAATCAGGGCATCGGCATGCTTTTTTTTCATCTCCATGAACGCGCCGGAAAATTGGTTAGGATCGGGGGTAGGGTACGATTGCACCTGAATCGCCAACTTGTGGCCTGCCGTTTGGATCTCTTGCAGCTCTTCTTCGTCGCCTCCAAGGGAACCGTGGGAAAGAACCGCGACGCGAGACAGTTTTGGAAAACTCTCTTTCAGTATCTCGAGCCGCTTTGCGCTAAAGTCGGCATCGACTCTCGTCGAACCGGTGACGTTTCCACCTGGGTGGGCGAGACTGGCGACAACCCCTGCATCAACTAGGTTATCCGCGTTAGCCGTGACGATGGGGATCGTGCTCGTCGCTTTCTTGGCAGCGATGACCGCAGGCATGCCGACCGTCACGATGATGTTTACGCCAAGGCCGATCAGCTCGGCGACGAGTTCCGGCATACGCTCGATCTTCCCACTCGCGCCTCGGTACTCGACGATAAGAGTCTTCCCCTCGATGTAACCGAGTTGTCGTAAACTTTGGCGGAACGCGTCGACATTGGGATCAACAGTGTTTGACACAGGCGCGTTTTGACCGGTTAAAAAGCCGATTCGGGTAATCTGCCCGATCTGTTGCGCGGCTTGTGCGGAGGAACTTGCCAGTAGGAAAGTTATCAGCAGCAAAATGAGGGTTGTCTTAGCCATGGCTTTCATTCCTTGCTTATTGCGTGGTGGCCATTACCTTTCGTTCAACGAATTATCCGATTTGCCCGCACCAATACTTCCGGCGGAATCGTCAGGCCGATCTGCTTGGCAGCTTTTAAGCTGACGACAAACTCGAATTTCGTCGGCCGTTCAACGGGAAGTTCCGCAGGGTTGGCGCCTTTCAAGATTTTATCCACATAGATAGCCGCGCGGCGCCATAGGTCGTCGCTGATCGGTCCGTAGAACATCAGGCCGCCGCGGTCAATTCCCGACAGGTCGGAATACATCGCGGGGAGCTTATGCTTAGCCGCGAACTCGACGATGCGGTTAAAGTTTGCGTTGACGAGTGCCTCGGGCAAGTTGATCAAGGCCTGAGCACGCTCTGTCAACGCTGCCTTGAAGACGGTGTCAAAATCGTTGGCGCTTCGCACTCCCAGGGATTGCAATTTCAGCCCCAATACTTTGGCCGCGGATTCAAGCTCTTTCCACTCCAGCGGTTGGGTGGGATTCGTTAAATTCGAAAAGACGCCGACGCGCGCAACCTTAGGAGCCGATTCCTTCAACAACTCCAGCCGTTTGCCGTTTAATTCTTCTGAAAGTACGGTCAAACCCGTGGCGTTTCCGCCTGGATGCGCGAAGCTGGCGATGATGCCGTTTTCGACCGGAAAGCTGAGGACGCCGAAGACGATGGGTATCGTCGACGTTGCTTTTTTGACCGCTTGAACACTCGGCGTTTGCGACGTGACGATGACATCGACATTGAGCGCCACTAACTCGGCCGCCAATTTGGGAATGCGTTCAGGTTTGTATTGGCCCCACCTATACTCGATGTGGATATTCTTGCCCTCGACATAACCGAGATCCCGCAATCCTTGCTTAAAGGCATTAAGCGAGCCGGGAGGTGTAGCCGCCGTACCCGAGTGCAGATAGCCAATGCGAGGAATCTTGGTTGGCTGTTGCGCGCGGGCGGCATGAATTGTGCCAAGAAGCAGCGTTATCATTAACCAGAAAGTGACGGTAGTTTTCATGGTTTGCGCTCCAGTATCTTCACTCAGACTATCCGTCTCGCGGCTTACGCCTACTTGATTACTTTATCCGCGCGGAAGAGCACTGACTGTGGGATGTTCAGACCGATCTGCTTAGCGGCTTTCAGGTTAATAGCGAACTCGAATTTTAACGGCTGCTCAACCGGCAGGTCGGCGGGCTTTGTGCCTTTAAGAATTCTGTCCACGTAGTACGCTGCGCGGCGAAATGCACCAAGTTCGTCGGTTGAGTAAGACATCAGACCGCCGGACTCCACCCAGGTGCTGCCTTGGAACATGGAGGGCAGTCGGTTTTTTATGGCTAGCTCAGCGATCCTTTTTTGTTGGAGAAAGAGATTGGCATTAGTAATTGTGATTAGTGCTCCAACATGCGCCTTAGTTGCCGTTTGAAATGCAGCTTCTAAATCAGGCTTCGAGCCTCGTACTTCAAGCGGTCGAAGTTGTACCTTCAGATCTCGTGCAGCCGTTTCATACTCTTTTAAGTTAATAGCCGCGCTTAGAGCCTCCACGAAAAGAATGCCGACCCGAGAGAGTTTCGGAACTACCTCCTTTAGTAATTCTAGGCGTTTGCCATTTAGGTCCTGGGCGAGCGTGGAAATTCCGGTGATGTTGCCACCCGGCCTCGCCAAGGTATCGACCAACCCCATTGCGACTGGATCTAAACTAGCCACCATGACAATGGGAATCGTGTGAGTTAGTTCCTTGGCGGTGCGGATCGCATTCGGAATCGCCAAGACAAGAATATCTACCTTCATTGCCACGAGTTCGTTCACGAGACCCGGAATGCGGTCGATCTGCCCCTCGGCGCCGCGAAACTCAATCTTGAAGTGTTTCCCTTCTACGTAAGCGAGCTTCAATAGCCCCTGGCGCAGTGCCTCGACGAATGGCCCCTGATTAGTCGCGTCGCCGGTTCCGGAAATGTAACCGATGCGCGGGACTTTCGCCGGCTGCTGCGCCTGGGCTAAGGCTCCGCAGGGCGTCAGGAAGAGTAAAAGCATCACGATGAGCTTTTTCTCGCTCAAGAACGACAACCTTGTGCTCGTCAGCGTGGCTGTTATAAACTTATTTATGGAGGGATTGATCATGCGTTACTCCGTGCATATTGAGCCGATCAACGAACCTGAATTTGCTGGTTATTACTACGCGCATATTCCAACTCTCGATCTGACCACCCACGGCCAGGGTATCGAAGGCGCAATTGCTGCCGCACAGGAATTAATCGAGGCGTGGGTCGAGGAGAAGCGGTCGCGCGGCGAGCAGGTTCCTGTCGAATCCAAGTCGCTAATCGCCCAGGTTGAGATCGCCGATGCCGTTCTCCGCCCGTGAGGTTCTTGCCAAACTGTTGCGCGCCGGATTCGTAGAAGTACGTCAGAGCGGCAGCCACAAAGTGCTGCGCCACCCCGACGGCAGGCAAACTTACGTGGCCATGCATCCAGGTGGATTGCCGACGGGGACGTTTCGCAAGATCCTGAAGCAAGCCGGCATTTCCGAAGAGAAGTTTCGCGATCTGTAGTCGTTTCATCGAATCCCCCACGCCTTAGCGAATTATTCGATTCGCCCGCGCTAAAACTTCGGGTGGGATAATCAAGCCGATCTGCTTCGCGGTTTTCAGATTGACCACGAAATCGAATTTGGTCGGCTGCTCCACCGGCAGGTCGGCGGGCTTGGCGCCTTTGACGATTTTGTCGACGAAGACGGCGGCGCGCTTGAAAACTTCAGCTCTGCTGGCATCGTAGGTTACCAGGCCGCCGGCTTCGACACCTGCAATACTCTCTGACATTAACGGCAGCCGATTTTGCACGGCAAGATCGGCAATTTGCTTTTGGTGACCCGCGAGCCCTGGAGTGCTGGTTGTGATAATCGCGCTGACACGCCCTTTGACGGCTGCTTGGAAAGCCCTGGGTAAGTCGGGAGGTGGCCCTGGCACTTCGAGGATTTGCAACGGCACCTTGAGACTACGAGCCGCAGCTTCATAATCCTTGGACGGAGCGACGCCAGCCATTGAAAGGATGCCTACCCGTGAAAGGCCTGGAATCATCTCGGTCAGCAGTTCCAGCCGTTTGCCGCTCAGGGCGCGGGTAAGTCTGGTGAGTCCGGTAATATTGCCACCAGGACGCGCCAGACTGTCGATTAGCTTAGTCGCGACCGGATCCGGAGTAATCACCATGACGATGGGCATGGTCTTGGTCGCCTGCTTGGCGGCGCGGATCACGATCGCCTGCGTAGAGAAAAGAATATCGACCTTGAGGTTGATCAGTTCGGCGATAATGGCCGGGATGCGCTCCCTATCGCCATCGGTGTCGCGAAACTCAAACTGGATATTTCCCCCCTCGGAGTAGCCAAGGTCTTGCAGCGCTTGGCGCAATAATTTGGCACTCGAATCCGCCTCGTTGGTATTGCCAGTTCCTGAGATAACGCCAATGCGCGGGATTTTCTTTGGTTGCTGCGTGTGAGCGGACTGAAACGCGGCGAGAAGGAAAGCGCCGATTATGGAAAGGACTAGTTTTGCCTGCATCGTTTCCTCCAAGGGCTGGACGGGCGACACCAAATAACAAGTCAGGGATCGAGCTGTCTCGATCTTGTTCCACCATCGTGATTGGCTGTCAACGATAACTTTACTGATAACTTTACTGATTACAGTACAAGGGCCATGCCAGTGGAGTGGCGCGTGGCACCGAGCGAAAGGGCTTGAAATGAAACGGAATGTTCACGGCCTGACGGTGCAGTTGGCTAGCCGTCGCAAGGACAGGTGTAGTCGTTTTGCTACTCGGTGTAGCAAGATTGCTACTCGGTAGGTTGACGGTAAGGGGTGAGGGGGTAAAGGGTGAGGCGTTGGCGCGCGCCTAACCGCTGCGCTTATTTGAAAAAGATCTCGCGGAACTCTTCCACGTATTTGCCATAGGTGTCGCCCCAGCGCGGGTCGGCGGGATAGAGTTTGAGGCCTTCTTTCAGCTCGGAGGTGACGTCGCCACGGTCGGGGATGCGGTTGAAACTCTTGATCAGCTCCTGGCCTTCCTTCGAGAGGGTGAGATCGATGAAAAGTTTTGCGGCGTTGAATACAAATCATCCATAGTCAAGATTTATCCCGCAAAGGCGCTAAGTAACGGGCGAAGCCCGTCAATCCAGAGAAGATGCCGGAATTCGGCCGAGATTTCTCCCTTCGGTCGAAATGACATTTTCTCTTAACTTTGCGTCTTTGCGTTTATGCGGGAAATATTCCGAAAGTATAAATCACACTTCCTGTTGCAGCGTCTGCAATGCGCGCAAGACCAGCTCCCGTCTGAACTGTTTTTCTTTTTCCGGTGATAATTCGGATTGCCCGTTGGGCTGACGATGCCGCCGGCGGCGATGGTGCGCAGCGAGCCGACTTCTTTGGCGACCGGGATCATGGTGCAGATCTGCGTCACCGGGATCTCCAGCTTTTCGATTTCCTTGCTGATCGCTGCACCGCAGCGAGTGCTCGAGCCTCAGGTGGATGTCAGAATCACCCCGGTGACGCCGGCGGCTTTCAATTGATCGGCGATTTGCCGGCCGATTTGCGTCGCGTTCTCCACCGCGGCGTGGGCGCCGCCGGTGGAGCGAATGAATTCATGGACGGCGCCGATGACGCCTTCGCGGGCGAGCTCGCGCAAGGTATCGAGGGGCACCAGGCGGTTGGGATCTCGATTGGCGCTGGCGGTGTCGTAACCCGAGTGCACGGCGTCGAACTTGTCGGCGTCGAGCGTGTTGACGTTGTGAATCGGGATGGTCGTGAAGCGCGTCGGCCGTCCCGGCTCGATCTTGTCCGGATTGCCTTCGACAACCAGGCCGCCGTCGGTGACCAAAGCGATCACCGCCGACTTCAAATCGCGCAATGGCGCGGCCGGCTTGCCGCCGGCAAATTTCGGCGGCGCGATTTCCGAGTGGAATACCTTGCCGGCGATCTTCGCCAGCAGCATGTCGACGGCGCGCTCGGCCGGCGGCTTGGTCGCAATTTCATTTCGCTTCACACCGCGCGAGAGATAGCCTTCGTCCGCCGGTTTGCCGATCGCCTCACGGCGCGCCAGTTTCAAGCCGAGCGCGGCCATCCGTTGCAGCGTCGGCACCATGCGGGCGATCGATGCGCCGGAGTTGATGATATAGACGTTCTTGCGATACAAGCCGGCGCCGACGTTGTCTTCGTCCATGCCAGCGACGGTAGCGATGCCGAGCTTTTGCTGCGCGGCGTGGCAGATGGCGCCGCAGGCGACGCCATAACGGCCGCTCTCGAAGGCCGGACCGGCGATCAGCAAGTCGGCTTTAAATTCGGCCGTGTGCTGGAGCAGTTGGGCGATGGCTTGATCTTGCTGTTCGGCAAAAAAGTTATCGCCGCAATAAATTGTCGCGACGATTTCGGCGTCTTCGCCGAGTGCCTGCTGGAGCGCGCGTCCAGCGCCGATCACGCCGGCTTTGACGGTGGGGCCGACATCGCCTTTGTCCTCGCCGCCCACCTGGGCGAAGAACTGATTCAAATAATGCACGACGCGGATCTTTTGGTTCATATTTTTAACTCCGTAACCTTGTCCACGGGAAAATCCGAAATCCGAAGCTCGAAATTCGAAACAAACTGGGTCCAAATTCAAAGCTCAAAATTCAAAACCGGCCGGTTTTAGAGTTTTCTGGATTATGAACATTTGGATTTGTTTCGAGCTTCGATATTCGAATTTCGGATTTGCTTTAACTCATATACGTCGTTAGCCGCGACGCGCCGGTTTGACTGATGGCGCCGACCAGGTCGCCCATCCAGACGGTGATCTCTTGCTTTGCCGGCAACGGCGGGATGCCGGGGTTGGTATTGTCCGGATTCGCATTATCCAGGTGCAGGGTCTCGCCGCCGATGACGCGCTCGACGGCGGGGAGCGTGATCGGATCGCGGGTCAGTCCCGGCGTGACCAGCGCATTGACATTCTCCGGCACGAAGGTGATGCCAGTATCGGGGTAGCGTTCCATGATAATCAACGCGGCTTTCATGCCCATTTCTTCGGCGCGGCTATAGGTCATCATTAAATCCGTATCGACGGCGCCGCCGCCGATCTTGGTGGCGAGGATGCCGTCCGCGTTCAGGACTTCTTTGGCCAGTCGCGCATTGAGAAAAGCGTTGCGCTCCTTCTCGGAGACGACCGCCGGCGCGACGGTGAGGACGACGCCGGCGAACCAAAGATCTTTGCCGTGACGACGGTACAGCTCCAAGATCACCGGATGGTTCTGGGCGAACCAAGTAAACGCGGAGTAGGAGAACATCAACGCGCCGTCGAGTATCTCATTGGGATGAACGACGGTGGGCATGAAGCCCTGAATGTTGCTGCCGTAAAAGACCGTCTCTTTCTGCTGGGTTGGATGCTGGTGCGAGTGCATCGGAAAAATGTAGGCGATGCGCGGCAACTCCTTGGGCCCCTGATTCGCCGCCACCGGCGGCAATTCGTATACCTGGGTTTCGTCCGGTTTTAAATCCGTCGCCGCCGCGGCGAGATAGACCGCGGTTTTAAGTCCGGCTTTTTTGACGGCCAGTCGATACTCGATCTTGTCGACATCTTTCTTCGGGTAGGGCAGCAAGACGACGTTGTTGGTATTGGCGATGGGTGAATAGTCCGCCGCCGGCCCGCTCATGTCGATCAAACTGCGCGAGCGCGGCGCGGTCTGATCGGTCTCGACGACCGCGACATTCTTCAGCGCGCGCGTCGCGCCGTCGCCCACCAGGCCGTTGCCGTCAAGCGCGCCGGGAAAGTTGGGACCGTTCAAGCGATAGCGAGGTTCGAGGACGTCAAGCACGCGCAATATGCGGCAGGATTCGCCGGGGTGGGCGAGCTCGATTTCGACGCGTTCGAAGAGCGGCTCTTGTGCGAGCAAAGCGCAGAGTTCGTCGCGATTAATCAACAAAGCTCTATCCGCAATGACGGTGGATGGACCGAAACGGACGTCTCTAATGTCAAACAGGCCAAGTTCTAAACGCATGGAATTTTCCGTTTCGGCAAATTTATTGTGGTCGCAGCGCGGTATGCTGTGCCGGTACAGATATATCAGATGATTGGCGATTGGTAGAGGTTGTCAGTCACAGCGAAACCCAGCGCCGAATCGGTGACACTGTGCGGCGCGAAGTAGCAGATTCCCAGGTACTCAAAAATCACTGGCGGCTAAAATCCGAAGAGCGAAAATAGAAAGGTGATGCGTGCGCCGATCGACCCGGCAGCTCTTGTGTTCCATAAATTGATCAGAGCGAAGAACGTCCAGACACCGGCGATGCGCCGCAAGGTGAGGAATCTTTCCGTGGCTGCATCGCTCCGCTCGACCTTGCCACGGCGCTGGGTTTGCCGAATCATGGAAAAATAGATGCCCAAGGTCAGCAGCCCGCAATATATCATTCGCGGGCTCAGAGCGCGGACAATTTGTAAAAATTCACCCTTGGCGAAAGATATCCTCCCCTCCAGGAAGTGGTAGTACATGTTACCCACGAACGCGGCTGCGAAAACAGCCGCAAAGATTCGCAACTTGGGCGAGTTGCGGAAATGGCGGAGGTAGATCGGAAAGAAAAAGAATTCGGCAAGTAATTCTTTGAAATAATAATAATACCTATTCCAGAAATCGAGTATCGTTTGGGCCAATAGTGGTTTGTAGGTATTGCGGAAAACATTGAAGCCGCAAAGGCGCAGGAGCGAGACCCAGCGGTGACCCAGCGTGGCGTGCCTTAAGGTTTCCCAGATCAGCTCAAGGTATAAGGCGATCCAACCGACCCATGGTGAGGCCGCCCTTTGACCGGTCACGATTTCGTTCAGGCGAGGCATCCCCAGATTTAGGCCGGCAAACATGCGGGTGAAGGCGTTACTGGAGTCGCCGTAAAGGATCGCTCCCAAGATGATTCTAAAGAGATCGAGCAGCTGAGCGAGAATAATTAATTTGGTCGCCGCAAGTACGGAGCGGGCATAAGCTTCTGGGGTTTGGGCTTCACGCTGCGAGAGGTAGTCGAAACCTTTACCGATCGGCGTGTTGGTGCCCCCCCAAACAGGCCATAGGTAGAACAAATGATCGCGAAATTTTGTGCGCTGTGCTTTCCCGCGTTGCCCTGACATCACCATGTAGCCGCAGCGCCACAGCAGAATCGGCAGCGAGATCGCGACGAGCATCAGAGCATTACGAAAATCTCCAGCGTCTTCCGGGATAGCCCAGAGTAACGCAAAAACTCCCCAAAAAAGCAGGTGCAGGGAAATTTGCGGACGTCTTTTAATCCACCCAGGCAATTTCTGGAAGTGCGCTGCGGCCTGGTAAACCAGATAAACCAAGCCTAAAAGGAAAACAAAAGTGAGCACGGGGATCAGCCAGGTTCCGGTTGAGCCTTCCAGCCATTTGAGGTATCGGCTCCATGTGCCTTTACCACCGACAAGAAGCGCGCCGATAACTAAAAAAAACCTGCGACGATTGGGCGTCAGCCAGATGATCAATCGTTGGTTTTGCAGCCATGAAATCAGGCTTTGATTTTCGTGAAATTGGCTGATCGCGCGATAAGCGCTTTGAGATTGTTGAGTTTTGGTCATGGTTAGCGGTCTGTAAGTGATAACGAGAAAACGGTCGGGGCTAGGTTCTCCACACCGAGGGTGCTTGATTCTCTAATCGAGCTTGTCGCTGATGTTATTCTTTTATCTTCCCGGTTTGAAATATGTCAAGGAGAGTGACCGCGCTGCCGGCGCCTCCGGGCATGTTTCCGAGGATGATCGTTGGATTGCCCGGCATTTGACGGCGGTCGCGTTTACCGCGGCGGCAGCGGCGCGGTGGCGGCGAATTTTTTGAACAGATCGATGATCTCCGGGTCGCGGGGGATGCCGCGGACGATCTTGGCTTGCTCGTCGGGCAGCAGCGGTGAAGGATCATCGCCGCCGGTGAATTTTTTGTAATCGGCGGCGAACTGCGGATCGGCGTAGGTTTTGCGCACGGCTTCTTTGAGAATGTCGAGGCGGTCCTTGGGTGTGCCCGGCGGGGCGATGAGGATGGTGCCGACGACGCGAAAGCCTTCCATCATGGTCAGGAGTTTTCTTTCCCTTTCCGATTTGGCGAAGCTGCTGAGGTCCGGGAGCTTCAGGTGAGCGAAGCGCGGATCTTTGTAGCCGGCCGGCACACCCAGGCCGATGTGAAAATCTGCGAGGTTTTTCGACAACAGATCGTTTTGCGTCACCGTCCCGGTAGAGGCGATACGTCCGTCGACTTCGCCGGCGGCCACGGCGACATCGAGGTCTTTGCCTTCATAGCCGGGGACGATTTTGGGGTCTTTCATGTCGAGCAGATAGGAGACTATCCGGCTCTGCAGGTAGCCGGTGTGGCCCACCGGGCTACTGCCGAGGCGAATGCCGGGCGTAGTGCGGAGTTTTTCCAAACTATTGATGCCGGCGCCTTTGCGCGTGACTAACATATAATACAACTGATGTTCGGTGGCGCCGAGATAATTCAGCTTGTCGATGTCGTACTGCACACCGGGTTCGCCAAGAACGGCGTAGGGAATAATGCTACTGGTTACGCGCAGCAGCGTGAGCCCATCGGGCTTGGAGGTATTGTAGATTTGATTGGCCGCTCGGCGCCCGCCGGCGCCACCCATGTACTGAAAGACGATCGGCGGATTGCCGGGAATGTTGCGCGTCAAACTCGCCGCCAACGCTTTGGCGCGCAGGTCGCCCATGCCGCCGGGGCCGGAACCGATGATGAGCAAGATATGTTTGCCTTGGTAAAAATTCGACTGACCGTGGGCGGAGCTCAACGTCGATAAGATAAAAATTACCAGTGCGAATATCTTGAACATGGTTCCTCTTAACTCGTTCCAATGGCCCCAGCCGTTCCAATCGTTTCAGCCCCCTCCTTAATCCTCCCCCGCTTCGCGGGGGAGGAAAGCCTTCGTGACCGCTTCGAAGTTGGTGGGGGTTGGAACGAAGCGAAGCGGTGGAACGGCTGTAACGTTTGGAACTCTTCTATCTAATTGGCATCCCACCTGCGGCATTAAGCTTCTTGAACAACTCGACGATCTCCGGATCGCGCGGCAATTCTTTGATCGTCCGCTCCATGTCTTCGGCGAACAGCGGCGAAGGTTCTTCGCCGACGAGTTTTTTGTAGTCCTTTTGGAATTCCGGATCTTTGTACATGCGCGTAGTTGCGTCGCGCAGGATTTTCACCGGCTCCGGCGGCGTGCCCGGCGGTAGCAGCGATGGCGTGCCGACCTGGCGGAAGGCGCGGACCATCGCCAAAAGCTTTTTCTCGCGCTCGTTCTTGGCGAACTCTTCGATCTCAGGCAATTTGTCGAATCCCGGCTGCTTCAAACCGCGCGGCACTTCCATGATGGCGTGGATGTCGATCATGCCCTTGGCGAGCCAGTCGGCGTTTCGGATCGCCAGCGTGTCGGGATTGTTGATGCGGCCGTCGATTTCGCCGCGCATCAGCGCCAAGTCGAGCTCGGTGCCGGAGAAGCCGACAACCATTCTGGGATCTTTGAAGCCGATCAGATAGGCGAACAAACGGCCGACGAAGTAATTCGAGTGGCCGACGGACTGGGCGCCGATTCTGATTCCGGTTGCCGAGCGCAACGCATCGATATTTTTCAGCCCGGCTTCTTTGCGAGTGATGAACACCCAATGGTAGGTGCTATGCGGCGAGCCGAGATAAATAAACTTATTCAAATCGTAGAGCACGCCTTTTTCACCGAGGACGGCATTGGCGACCAAACCGCCGCCGATCCGGCCGATGGTCAGTCCATCCGGACGGACGCTTTTAAAAATATGATTGGCCGCCTTCATGCCGCCGCCACCGGGCATATATTCCGAGACCACATTGGGCTCACCGGGAATATGCTTCTTCAGGTGGGAGAGCATCGCGCGGGTCATCATGTCCGAACTGCCACCGGCTTCGGTGCCCTGAATGATGGTGATGGTTTTGCCCTGGTAATAGGGTGTCTGGGCGGATGCGAGATCTATGGCGCACAGAATGTAAGCGACGAGAGTGAAGAGCTTCAACATATACCCTCCTTACACGTTCAAACCGTTCAAGCCGTTCAAATCGCTCAAGCCCCCTCCTTGATCCTCCCCCGCGACGAGACTGTGTCGTAATGAGCAAATGCCCCACATCTGTCATCCCGAGCGCAGCGAGGAATCTCGTGTTTTCAGCCACATACGAAGAAGAGATTTCTCGGCTTCACCTCGAAATGACAGTTGCGACACAGTCTGGACGCGGGGGAGGAAAGCCTTCGTGACCGCTTCGATGAATGGTGGGGGATTGAACGGAGCGAAGCGGTTGAACGGTTTGAATCATTTGAACGCCCGCGCGCTTAGCGCGCGGGTACCGGTCCCTGGTCGGCGATTTTTTTATACAGTGCGACGATCTCCGGGTCGCGCGGCAGTTCTTTGATGGCGGTTTCCATCTCCTCGCCGGTGAGCGGCGTCGCGTCAGTGGTCATGATTTTTTTGAACTCTTTGTGGAATTCGGGATCGCGCAACGCTTTGGTCATGGCGCCGCGCAGGATAGTGACAATTTCTTTCGGCGTGGCCGGCGGCAGAAGGTAGGGCCAGCGCGGATAGATAAAGGTGCGAAACAGATTAATCAGCTGGCGCTCTTTGTCGTTCCTAGCAAAATTGTCAAGTTCAGGTGCTTTGGGCAGGCCGGCGGCGTAGCGGCCTTTAGGAATCGTCAGCGACGCGTGAAATTGGTAGAAACCTTTTTCGAGCTGGTCTTTGTTGCGTTGCAGCACGGTGTCGGCGCCGTTGGCGCGCACGTCGACCTCACCTTTAGCGAGAGCGATGTCGAGTTCGGGTCCGCCATAACCTAAAACCATTCTTGGCTCTTTCAGACCGAGCAAGTAGGCGAATAGCCGGCCGGCGACGTAGATCGGATGGCCCACCGCTTGGGCGCCGATCCTGATGCCCGATACGGCGCGGAGCTTATCGAGGGTGTCGAGGCCGTCCTCTTTACGGCCGACAAAGACATAGGGATCGCCGCTTTCGGTGGAGCCTAAATAAACCAGCTTGTCGATGTCGTACTGCGAGCCGGCCAACTCAAGAATTTGTCCCGCGACCAGACCCGCACCCACCGCACCGATGGACAGCCCGTCCGGTTTTGCCGTCGAGTAAATATAGTTGGCGGCCTTGCGTCCCGCAGCGCCGGGCATGTTCTCGACGATGATCGTCGGATTGCCGGGTATATGTTTTTTCAAGAAGGGAATAACTGCGCGCGCCTGCATGTCGCCGGTGCCACCGGGCTCGCCACCGCGAATTATCTTGATGGTCTTGCCTTGGAAGTAGGGGGACTGGGCGGACGCTATGGGCGCCGCGATAATGATGTATGCAACCAGAGTGAACCAGTTGAGCATTGATTACTCCTACTCCAAAAACATGTTCAAAACGTTCAATCCCCCTCCTGTATCCTCCCCCGCGGCGCGGGGGAGGACCGCTATCGTGGCTTCTTCGAAGACAAAGGTGGGGGATTGTGCGTTTTAAACTCCTCTGAATTGTTATCCAAAAAGAAGCCCCGCCGGCCAGCGCGTCTCGAGCATATATTCAAACAGACCCCAGATCATTAAATAGGCACAGGCGCCAAGAATAAGCGAAGTGAACCATTTTTCTTTGCCTTCGACGAGCGCGTAGAGAAAAACCAAAAGCGGCAGGGCATAGACGATGCCGATGAGCCAGATGCCGAGTGCGCCGCCAATGAACCAAGCAAAGAATAACAGCGTGCGCTTGCGTGCGGTGGCTTCGTCCAATTGATTCTCGCCGCTCTCATCCATATCCATACCGGTGGCGTTCTTGCGTGTCTCCCAGCCGGTTGCCTCGCGATAGATTTGGACGCTGATCATCACGAGCCCCGGCATGGCCGCGACATACACCGGCATGATCTTGGCGATGTCGGGCCAGCCCCAACCGGATACCGTGGCGACGGCAAAGACCACGAGCAGAAACAGCGCGAAATTAATCTTCATTGTCGGACCTCGCGATGGCGCCGCTAAAAGTCGCCGTGGAATCTTCCTTGCTCGCGGCCATCTTGCCGCGCAGCGTCAAAAAGAGTGAGCCGCCGGCGATGATGAACAGGACGATGACGGCAGGGCGGCCGAGCCAACTGAAGCCATAGCTCGCCACCGAGCGGTAAAGATATTTTTCCATCAGATCGCCCAGCACCAGACCGAGAATCATCGCCGGGCGCGGATAGCCGGTGCGGCGCATGAAGTAACCGAGGATTCCGAAGGCGACGACTACGACCAGATCCAGCGGATCGCGGTTGACGCTGAAGGCGCCCATCAGGATGAACATGAACATGATCGGAACCATGAAGGTGTAACGTACCTCGGCGAGCTTGGCGAGCTGGCTGGCAAGGCAAAACCCGATCAGCGTGCCGACGATGCCGGAGATCCCCTGAAGCCAGACGATGCTATAAATGACTTCGGGGTTTTTCTTGATCATCTCGGGACCGGGGACGAATCCCCACGCCAGCAGGGCGACGATGAACAGCGCCGTAACTACACCTTGGGGAAATCCCAAGAGTAGAGTCGTCACCAAATCGCCGCCGTCTTTGGCATCATTGGCGCTTTCCGGCGCGATCACTCCGCGGACGTCGCCGGTGCCGAAGGTTTGTCTTCCGCCTTTGCAGGTTTGCGCAGCGTGGCCGTAAGCAAGCCAGTCGACCACTTGCGAGCCCAAGCCAGGCACAATGCCGACCCAGACGCCGACAAAGCTACAGCGGACAACCAGCCACCACTCGCGCAACGCATCTCTGACGCCATCGAATAGGCTGCCTTTGAGCGGTACCGGTTGTTGTTCGACACCGAGTTTGGTCAAGGCGAGGTCAAGCGCAGACGGTACGCCGAACAAGGCCAATGCCATGATGCTGACCGACATGCCGTCGAGTAAGTACGGTTGATCGTAAACGAAACGCATTATGCCGCTCTGCGCCTGCTGCCCGACGGTGGCGAGCAACAGGCCCAAGGCTGTGGCGATCAGTCCTTTGAGCGGCCGGCTACCGGCGAGCACAGCGACCATGCTCAAGCCCCACAGCATGATGACGAACAGCTCCGGCGAGCCCATCAAATAAATTAACGGTTTGGCGGCGGGGATCGCGGCTACGAGCGTAAACGTACCAATCAAAGCGCCCATGCCGCCGGCCATGAACGAGGCGCCGAGAGCGCGCCGGCCTTCACCCTTTTTGCCCATCGGATAACCGTCGAGCACGGTGGCCTGGGAGCCCGAGCCTCCGGGGATGCCGAACAGGATCGGCAGATAAGCTGCGCAGATCGCGCTCACCGCGCTGGCGCCGATCAAAAACGCGATGCCGGTCACCGGCTCCCATTTGATCACCACCGGCAGCGCGATGGCGTACACTAGCGGCATGCCGAGTCCTTGCGGCGCAACGGCGGTGAAAGTACCGATGCTAACGCCCATGAGCATGGCGAAGAATACTTTGAGTTGAAGAATGTTTAGAAAGCCTTTGATGGCGGCGTCGAACAGTGAACTGTCCATGAATATTGATCCTTAGTGGGAAGTTGCTGCGCACTTATACGATTAAGGTTCAAAACGTTCAAGCTGTTTAATCCCCCTCCTTCATCCTCCCCCGCGATGCGGGGGAGGAAAGCCCGGCCTGAATTTCATTGAAGGAAGGTGGGGATTGAACGGAGCGAAGCGGTTGAACGATTTGAACGGCTTGAACGTTTTGAACTCTTGTCTTCTAGCGCGCCGGCAGCGGCCTGGCTCCAGCCAGACTCCTCAACAGTTCGACCACTTCAGCATCGCGCGGAATCTCGCGGATCACCTTGGCGAGCTCTTCGGGCATCAACGGTTCGGCGTCGTCGCCGACCAGTTTCAGAAAATCTTTGCGAAAATCCGCATCCCGATAAGTCTTGCGAAACGCGTCCTCCAGCACGTCGACGCGGTCTTTCGGTGTTCCCGGCGGCAGCATGTAAGGCGAGCCGACGAGCCGGAAGCCGCGCCACATGGCGACCAGCTTTTTCTCTTTGTCGTTCTTGGCGAAGCTCTCGATCTCTGGGAGGTGGCCGAGCTTGGCGTGCTTGTCGCCCTTGGGCACTTCCATGATGGCGTGGAAGTCCATGACCCCTTTGTCGAGCCAATCCGGATTGCGCCGCAATACCGACGCGGCATTGTTCGCCCGGGCATCGAGTTCGCCGCGCACAAGCGCCGCGTCGACTTCCGGCGCCGTGTAACCGGCAATGAACTGCGGTTGCTTTAAACCGAAAAGGTAGGCGAAAAGCCGCCCGGCGATGTAAGACACATGGCCGACGGATTGGGCGCCGATGCGCACGCCGCTTAGGGCGCGCAGCTTCTCGACACTATTGGCACCCAATTCCTTGCGCGTGTAGATGGTGTAATGGTTGGTGCTCTCGGGCGTACCCAATTGTATGAATTTGTCGATATCGTACATGACGCCGCTTTCGCGCATGATTTGCAGGCCGACGACGCCGCCGCTGAGCGCCCCGATGGTCAACCCGTCGGGCTTGGCGTTACGAAACAAAAAATTGGCGCCTTTGCGCCCGCCGCCACCGTCCATGTATTCGATGATGATCGTAGGACTACCGGGGATATGTTTGCGCAGCGTCGGCACCATGGATTTGACGCGCAGGTCCCCAGTCCCTCCAGGCGCGGTGCTGGCGATCATTGTGATCGTCTTGCCTTGGTAAAAGGGCGTCTGGGCAAAGACCGGGGTTGATGTAAACAGAGCGATGAGTGCTAACAACTTCAGCATGGGTTGTTCCTTTATTCGTTCCAATGGTTCCAGCCGTTCAACCGCTGCGCTCCGTTCCATCCGCCACCTTTCCTCCCCCGCGACGCGGGGGAGGATGCAGGAGGGGGCTTGAGCGATTGGAACGATTGGAACGGCTTGAACCTTTCGGTTTTATCGCCCCGGCAGCGGCCCCGGGCCGGCGAATTTCTTGAACAGCTCGATGGTTTCCGGGTCCCGGGGTAATTCTCGGATCGCCTTTTCATTGGCTTCCGGCAATAGCGGCGTCGGATCTTCGCCGACCACTTTGTGGTACTCTTTGAAAAATTCTTTGTCCCTAAAAGTCTTATTCAGCGCCTCTTTGATGATCTCCAAACGCTCCGGCGGCGTGCCAGGAGGTGCGATGAATGGTGATCCTGAGAGCCTGAATGTGCGAAACATGGTGAGCAGTTTGCGCTCTCGCTCATTCTTAATAAAGCCGTCGAGTTCCGGCAGGTATGAAAACTGCGGGTGCTTTTCCTCGCGCGGGATGGCGACAATTACATGCAGATCGATCAACTTCTTGTCGAGCCATTCTTTATTGCGCGATAACAAATCATCGGAAGATGCCACGGCATCGATCTCACCGCGCATAAGCGCGACGTCGCGCTCAGGGACCGAAAAGCCGGTGACATCTTTGTGATTTTTCACGCCGATAAGCCAACTGACAATGCGCGCGATGTTGTAATTGGTGTGGCCGACATTCTGAGCGCCAAATCGCACCGCCGGGGCTTCACGCAATTTGTCGAGGGTATTGAAGCCCGCCTCGCGTCGAGTGATCAGGACATAATGGGTAGTGCTATAGGGTGAACCGATGAAGGGCAGTTTCCCCAGGTCGTACTGCACTCCTGATTCACCGAGCACGGCGTTGGCGACCACGCCGCCTCCGACGTTGCCGATGGTGAGCCCATCGGGGCGTGCGCTATTGTAGATATGATTGGCCGCTTTTCGTCCGCCGCCGCCGTCCATAAATTCATGAATGACGTTGGGGTTTCCCGGTAGATATTTTTTTAGAAATGGCGCGACGGCGCGCACGCGCAAATCGCCCGATCCACCGGCGGCGCGGCCGTGCACAATCGTCAGCGTTTTGCCCTGATAAAAGGGCGTCTGTGCGTGCGCGGATGTCAATGCGAACAAAATGAAAGCGATGAGAATGGAAAGTTTTAGCATGTTTCCTCCTGGTTATTGCGCGTTCAAAACGTTCAAAGCGCTCAAGCCCCCTCCTTCATCCTCCCCCGCGACGCGGGGGAGGACCAGAGGTGGGGGATTGAACGGCTTGAACGTTTTGAACCTCTTTATTCAGCTTACCTTGGAGGCAGTTTCTTCGGACCCGCGAGGATTTTAAACAGTTCGATCGCCTCTGGGTCGCGCGGCACGTCTCTAATCGCCTTCTCATGATTCTCCGGCAGCAGCGGCGACGGATCGTCGGCGGTGAGCTTGTGATAGTATTTGGCGAACTCGGGATCCAAATAGGTCTTGCGGAACGCCTCTTTCAATGTATCGACGCGATCCTTCGGTGTGCCCGGCGGCAGTACGAATGGCGTGCCGGTGACACGGAAGCCGCGCTGCAAGGCGAGCATCTTTCGCTCCCGGTCGTTTTTCGCGAAGGTTTCGATCTCGGGAAGCTTGGCAAAAAACGGATGGGGATGCTTATCGCCTCTGGGGGTTTCCATGATCGCATGAATGTTCACTAGACCTTTGTCGAGCCAATCCCGATTGCGTTGCAGGATGGTGTCCGGACCGGTGGCGCGGCCGTCGATTTCGCCGCGCATCAGGGCCGGATCGAGCTCGGCACCGCCGAAGGCGGCGATGAACAGGGGATCTTTGAGACCGAGCATATAGCCGAACAGCCGGCCTTCATTATAAGTGGAGAAACCGAGGGACTGGCCGCCGATTTTGATACCGCTGGCGGCGCGCAACTTCTCGAGGGTGTCGAAACCGGCGTCTTTACGTGTGACAAACACCGAATGGTAGGTACTGTACGGCGAGCCCAAGTAATGGAACTTGTCGATATCGTATAAGACGCCGGACTCACCGAGTATGGCGAGGGAAACCATGCCGGAGCTCAAGTTGCCGATGGTCAGGCCGTCCGGACGCGAAGAGCGGTACACGTGGTTGGCGGCCTTGCGGCTGCCGCCGCCGGGCATGAACTCCATAACGATCGTTGGACTGCCGGGAATATATTTTTGCAGGAACGGCACCAGGGCGCGCACCCGCAAGTCGCCGGTTCCGCCCGGATCGCGGCCTTGAACGATCGTGATCGTCTTGCCTTGATAAAACGGCGCCTGGGCGAGCGCCGGATCCATGAAAAGTTGGGACAGCAGCAGAATCGCCGAGGCGGTCCATCCAGCGAAATTCATCGATGACATAGGTTTGCCTCCAAAATCGGTCACAGGTCTTGTACGCGAACTGTGGATTAGGTCAAGCGGCTCCTGTGAGATTATTTGCTCAGTACTCGTTTCAATTGGTCGATGACCTCCGGCGGCTGGCTCGTTAATTCCTTTGACAATGCCTGGAGCTCCTCGCCGCCGACTGGATCGAACTCATACTTGCGCCGTTTCGCTTCGGCGATCAGCGCTTCGTCGTTCATGGTCTTATCGTACGCGTCGCGAAGAATTTTTAAGCGCTCGGCGGTCATCCCCGGGGGGCCGAACATCGGACGGCCCATGCCGTCGGCGCCGACGAGTACGGTCGCTAGTCCGCGGCCCGAAGCGGATGTCTTATATTGGTCCATGAGCTCGTAAATCGTCGGTGTTTGCGGCAGGCGCGGGTCGCGCTTCTTGCTGGTCTGAAAGATATTATGGACAAAATTATTCTTGCGCCAGGTGTGATAGGGCTCGCGGCCGAAGAAGGCTTCGATGGTGAATGCCCGGCACTGAATTTCGCCCCGTTCGACGCCGAGGTCGATATCGGTTCCGCCGGGGTAGCCGGTGACGATGTTGAACTTGGCGCCGACAGTTTCCTGCAACATTTTGGGCAGGTAAGAGTCCGGTCCGGTCACCCCGGTGGCGCCGCATTTGGGCGGCTCCTTGGCGGTGCGAATATCTTCTATGGTTTTGTAAGGGCTATCGGCACGCATGTACATTTGGCTTGCGCCCCGTGCCGGCGATCCGATCCAGCTAAACTTTGACCAATCGAACTGGATCTCAGGGCGGCCGAGCAACTGGTTAAGATAAAGTGACGGTATTACCGAGCCGATGATCGTCAGGCCGTCCGGTTTCACTTGGGTGTACAGGTAATTTACCGCAACGACGTGGCCTGCGCCGGGCATGTTCTGGACGATGAAGTTGGGATTGCCGGGGATGTGCTTGCCCATATGTTCCACGATCAAACGCGCCCAAAGATCGTAGAGATTACCGGGCGGCGTGCCGACAATAACTCGAATGGTTTTGCCTTGGTAGAATGGCGCCTGGCCGTAGGCCGCTTCACTGGCGAGCAAAGCGCTTAGGAGCAGCCAGAACAGTTTGATCATGGAGCACCTCCTGATATGTGACTTAAGCGCGGCATACTCTACTAAAAAAAAGACTTAAAGCTAGAGCAATCCATTTTTTTTAACGCTGGGCGCTCCAGGTCGCCAATGTCTCAGTGGTTGCCCGTTCGCCGGGGTGGACTTCAATGACGCGGAGCGAGTTAACAAAACTCTCGCGGCTGTGTGATGCGGCTGGCTGCTGCACCCGCTGTGGGTCGTGGGGCTGGGCGTGCCGCTCCGAGTGCGCGCCATGCGGGTTTTACATTCTCGCGATCGAAGCGGCGTCAGACAAAGACAAACTACGAACACCACCGCATTGTGTCACTTGACCACATGCATGACGTAATGGCCGCCGTCGCTCTTAACCGTTTGATACTTCGACGTCGCCTCGCGCATGGCGTTGTGAACCGGCGTGCCGCGGTGCTGGGTGTGGGCTTCGACGCTGTCCCATTCGATCATCAATATCACCCGGCTCGGATCTTCCATGCTGGTGAAAAACTTGATGCCGTGGGAACCTGAGTAACCGGCTTTCTTAAGAATGTCGCCGAACACCTGAATGTATTCGTCGCGCTTTTCCGGTTGGACATGCTGGATGAGGATTTCTTGGACCATAAAAACCTCCGGTCCGAATGATTCAAATCGTTCAAGCCGTTCAATCCCCCTCCTTCATCCTCCCCCGCGATGCGGGGGAGGAAAGGTGGGGTGTTCGGTTCAAATCGTTTAATACTAGATCGACATTCCTGATGCTAGCGTCCTGATCCAAAAATAAATTCATCTCGATGCTCAGGCTTCCCCCTTTGAAAAAGGGGGACTGAGGGGGATTTCATTTAGAACGCAGAAAAAATCCCCCCTTCCCCCCTTTTGAGACTGTGTCGCAACTGTCATTTCGAGGTGAAACCGAGAAATCTCTTCTTCGTATGTGGCTGAAAACACGAGATCCCTCGCTGCGCTCGGGATGACAAATGTGGGACATTTGCGCATTACGACACAGCCTCTTTTCCAAAGGGGGGATCGTCATCACCGATGCCGTATTTGATCGACGCAGTCCTAGGTCATTAAGTTAGTGAGTTGGATCATTAGCTCGTGCTATCGGACCGACATGGCCGCGGCTGAAGTCTTGATGACAGGCGATGCACTGAGCGTCGGTGTATTTGGGCTGGTTGTTATTGTGTAAATTCTCGTGGCAATTAGAGCAGACCTCGAAATGCACTTTTTCGATGCCGTCGGCGCTCAGACGGCAGACAGCGCAGTGGTTTTTCGTTGCGGGAAAGTTGTCCCGATTGAAATGGATTAGATGTAAATATTTGTCGAGGCGGCGCGAACCGTTGCGGCTGTTGTCGTGGCATATGACGCAGCTTTCGATGCTGTCAACTTTTAATTGCACTTACGCGTAGAAGTTCCTGTTTCGGCAAATCCTATGGGATGGCCCGGTCCGGTGTCAACGCGTGCGGTCGCGGTTCGATGGTCTAATTCCCGCCCAAGAGGTCTTTCACTCGTCCAATCAATTGCGGCGGTTGATCGATGACCTGTTTCGCCATCTTCTCCAGTTCTTCCCCGGCAACAGTTTCCATGCTCCAATTGCGTCGTCGCGCTTCTTCGATCAGGTCGGCGTCTTTCATCGCCCGGGCATAGGCTTCGCGCAAAATTTTGACGCGCTCGGCCGGTGTGGCTGGCGGCGCTACGGCGAGATACTGACCAAAATGATCGGCGCCGAGCAGCACCTCGACCATGCGCTGTTTGCTCTCCGGCGTTTGATAGCGCGCCATCAGTTCGTAGATCGTCGGCACTTCGGCGAGTTTCGGATTACGCTTGCGGCCGCTCTGGACCAGAATGCGGATGAATGCCTTTTTTTGCCAACTGAGGAAGGGCTCACGGGCGAGGAAAGATGCCGCGGTGACCGCGCGGCATTGCACTTCACCGCGTTCGATGGCGAGGTCTTGATCGCTGCCGCTTTTGTAACCGGTGACGATGCGAAACTTAGCGCCCAGCGCCTCGTCCAAAAC
This sequence comes from uncultured delta proteobacterium, assembly GCA_963816145.1. Taxonomy (GTDB): domain Bacteria; phylum Desulfobacterota; class Binatia; order UBA9968; family UBA9968; genus DP-20. The sequence goes on along the minus strand of CAWFJP010000008.1, from coordinate 30,975 downwards.
CTTGAGGCTGATATGCGTGCCCGATCCCGGCGCCGTGGCGGAACATTTGGGCGGCTCGCTGGCGCTGCGGATATCTTCCATCGATTTGTACGGCGCATCGGTGCGCATCATCAGCAACGATTCCGCCTGGCCGGCCGAGCCGATCCAGCTGAACTTGCGCCAATCGAATTGGACTTCGCGCCGGGCTGTGAGCTGCTGAAGATAAAGGCTGGCGGAGGTTTGTCCGATGGTGAGGCCGTCGGGCTTGGCGACACTATAGAGATAATTGGCCGAGATCATCGAGCCGCCGCCGGCCATGTTTTGCGCCAGGATGTTCGGATTCCCCGGAATGTATTTCACCAAACTGCGCGCCAAGGCACGGGCCCATAGATCGTTGGCATCGCCGGCCGCCATGTTGACGATGAACGTAATGGTCTTGCCGCGATAGAAATCGCTTTGCCCGGAAGCGGTGCGGATCGTGAGCAGTAGTACGAGCACCGCGAACGTCAGTGATCTTGAATGTTTCATTGTTAAAAAACGTTTATCCAATCGGCAAACCCGGCCAAGTGGATAGCAGCTTGCCAAATCCAGGCAGTGGGTGTTTCAAGCCAAGTTTGGAGAGCATGTACCAATTCATCGCCGGGTTGCTGGCGACGACCGGCAGGCTCAGTTCGCGCTCCATCTGCGCCAAACAGTCCATCGGATCGAGCACCGCGCCTTGAAAATAGATCGCGTCGATCTCGCGCTCTGCGGCGATCGCCCGGCGCGCGTAGGCGATGACATCCTCGGGCGTCATTTTAAGCGCGTCGGTGTAGTGCTGCAATGTTTCGCTGGGCGAAGTGGCAATGAGGTCGAGTTGGGCGAGGAAGTCACGGATCAGTCGATTCAACGATGGGTCGAACGGCGTGAGCAGAAGGATGCGCTTGGCGGCGAATGTTTTCAGCGCCGCCGCCGAGGCGCGCAATGCCGTGGCGACGGGAATCTCGAGCGCCTTGGCAAAGGCGTCAGACAAATTAGGATTTAACACTTCGCGCGGCGCGCCGGGGAAAATCAGGCCGTCGAGCTTTTGCTTTTCAGCAAACAGCACAGCCCGGCTGACGATGATCTCCTGCTTGCCTAGGACATCGTTCAATACGCCATCGTGCAGCACCAGCTGTTCGTAGACAACGTCGACGTTGGCCGGCACCAGGTTGAGAAACTTTTTGATATGTGAACTCGACGGCAGGCTTGGACCGAGCCAACCGATTCTCGAATGGTGTTGGTCAGACAACGTTGCGCCTCAGTGGGATTCTATCGCTTGCCTTTAATCCTACTCCGCCAAAAGTTTTTTCAACCTAGCGATCACTTCAGGTGGCTGGGCGATGACTTCGTGGGCCAGCGCCGCTAATTGCTCGCCGCCGATCGCCTCCACGGGCCAGCCGCGTTTCTTTGCCTCGGCGAGTAGCTCGGGATCTTGTAGCGTGTTGCTCCAAGCGTCGCGCAGGGTTTTCAATCGGTCCGCCGGCATGTTCGGCGGCGCGGTCCAGGGGCGGCCGAATTCGTTGGGCGCCATGACCAGAGTGGCCAAGCGGCGCTCGGCGTCGCGGGTTTTGTAGCGCTCCATCAGCTCATATATCGTCGGCGTGTCGGGCAGCTGCGGGTCGCGCTTCCGGCCGGTCTGGACGAAAGGACGGGTGAACCCCCTTTTGTACCAACTGATATGCGGCTCGCGGCCGAAGAAGGCGGCAATGGTAATGAGCCGGCATTGGATCTCGCCGCGCTCCAGCGCTACATCGATATCCGCGGCGCCCTGATAGCCGGTGATGATGATGAACTTCACGCCGAACACTTCCTCGATGAGCTTGGGAATGTGATAGGTCGTCGAGCCGGTGCCGGTGGAGCCGCACTTGGGCGGTTCCGTCGCTTTGCGCAGATCGTCGATGGTTTTGTACGGACTGTCACCGCGGAAAAATACTACTGACTCGGTCTGCTCCGGCGTGCCAAGCCAGCCGAATTTGGCCCAGTTGAATTGCACTTCCTTGCGGCCGACCAACTGGTCCATGTAGATGCCCGGATTGAGCGACCCAATGGTGAGACCATCGGGCTTTGCGATGTTGTAAACATGATTGGCCGCGATCACCGAACCGGCGCCGGGCATATTCTGAACAATGACGCTGGGATTGCCGGAAATATGTTTGCCTAAATAGGTCGCGATGTGGCGCGTCCATAGATCGTAAAGATCACCGGGCTGTCCGCCGCGAATGACGCGAATGGTTTTGCCTTGGAAAAAAATTGCTTGCGCGTGCACCAAGGGCGCCATGGTCAAGGTCGATGCCAGGGTGAATGAATATCCCAGCAATGACATGTGACGCAACGAAATCTTCATGGAATCGTCCGCTTCTCGGGTGTGGTAATTATCCCGCTTGGCCTTTGACATAGCGAGCGGCCGCGATGGCCGCGGTCGCGCCGTCGCCGGCGGCGGTAATCGCTTGGCGCGCCGAATCTTGGCGAATATCGCCGACGGCGTAAAGGCCGTCGCGTCCGGTCTTCATCCAGCTGTCCGTCGAAACATGACTGCTTTCGCTCAGTTGTACAATGTTGCCCAAGAGTGCGGTGTTCGGCTGCAAACCGATGTAGATGAAAAGACCGTTGAGTTCGACCTGTGAGGTTTCGCCGGATTTCAAATCGCGCACGCGCACGCCGGTGAGGACTTCGCCGCCGAGGACTTCTTCGATGATTGTTTGGTAGCGCGGCACGATCTTCGCGTTCTCCAACACTCTTTGCAAATAAGTTTGTTGTGCGGCAAACGAGTCGGCTTGATGGAAGAGCAATACTTTGTCGACGTAGTTCGTCAGCGTCAACGCTTCTTGCAGCGCCGAATCGCCGCCACCGACGACGGCGACGGTCTGACCGTTGTACAGCGGGCCGTCGCAGCTGGCGCAATGACTGACGCCGCGGCCCATGAGTTTTTCCTCCCCTGGGACATTGAGATGTTTGAGCGTTGAACCCGTTGCAACGATGACTGCCTTGGCCCGATAGGTTTCTTCTTCGGTCACCACCGACCAAGATTTGTCTGCTGCTTCGAGGCGCAAAACTTCGGCGCGTTGAAACTCCGCGCCATGATCTGACGCCTGGCGTTGCAAGTTGGGACAGATTTCATAACCCGACACGCCGTCGGGAAAGCCGGGAAAGTCTTCGATCTTTTCGATGCTGATCAGATGGCCGCCGGGGATGTTCGACTCGAAAACTAAAGTTGAAAGTCCTTGGCGTGCCGAGAATAGACCGGCGGTGAGGCCGGCCAGGCCGGAGCCAACGATTATTACGTCAAAATTTGCCATAGTTCGTGTCGCTGCTTTTGCTCCAAAAGTTCAAATCGTTCAAGCCGTTCAAAACGCTCAAGCCTCCTCCTTCATCCTCCCCCGCGTCGCGGGGGAGGAAAGAGGTGGGGGATCGAACGGAGCGTAGCGGTTGAACGGCTTTAACGTTTTGAACGGATGCTATCTCCATTTATCCACCGATACGGTTTTCTGATAGTTACAATCCATAATCCGCCAGTAACCGTTGGTCTCGCCGCCGACGACGACGACATGGATTTCTTCCGGTTTGAACATATGAACCATTTCGTCCGGCGCGGCTTTCAATTTCGAAGCGTACGGTTCTTCGCCGAAGGTGGCGCGCGGCAGGATGTAATTTTGGATCAGTTGATAATCCCAATATTCTTTGGCCGCCATGAGTGAATTCTCATAAGCCCAGTCGATCAACTTCTCCTTGGTATCGAAGCCGCCGCGGTCGATGAACTGGCGCGCGGTGATAGGATCGAGCAAAAAGGTCGGTTGGCTGTGCGCGTCCAAGCCGCGCAGCATGCTGCGCACATGCTCGCGCCAGAACTTCTCACGCACGCCGAGGGTGAACGCCGTCGAACGGCAGCCGGTGAAGACACTGACGGTGCTGTCGGCGGCTTTGAAGCCATGTTCGACGTGGAATGGTGTCCAGGGACTGCGCTCTTCGTTCTCGGCGAAAGTCACGTTGTTGTAGGCGTAGTTGTTGCCCTGGGAGCCCATGTAGGTGAAGCCGGGCACCGAGCTGCCTTGGCCATTTTGCGAGAGCAAGCCGTAGGCGCGGCCGATGGTTGCGTTGGCGTGATTGAACGGCCCCAGGGCGCCGGTGCCGCTGTTCATTTTGATTTCGTTGCGAATCGGTCCGTTGACGACCACCATGGCCGCCGCCGAGCTCGACGTGCTGCCGCGGGCGGTGACGCCGGTGGCAGCGAGCGCGAGGATCACTGGAAAATATTCCGGCCGGGCGCCGGCCATCACCGCGTTGACCGCGACTTTTTCCACCGTGTATTCCCAGTAGTCGCGGAAATGGGTCGAGCGCATATGGCCGACCACTTCATCCGGCTTGTGGCTGGTGTGGGCGAGCATTTCCTGAACGCGCTTTTCGGTCGGCAAAACGATCGGCAGCTTGTCGGTCCAATTCATATCCAGAAATAGCTGCTGCAAATTCTCTTCGCTATCGGCATCGACCAAGCGCGGCGTTGCGGCGTAGGCCAACTTCTCACTGAGAACGCCGGCGTCGTCGATGGGCTGGGTTAGGCCTTCGATGACTTCCTGCATCACCGGCCGGCCGGTGATGGGATCTTTGCCTTCGATATAGGCGCGCAACTGCGCGGCCGTCTTGCCCATCACCGGCTGCGGCACGAACGCCCGCGGCGCCCGCGGCATGCCGTGCACGCGGTTCACCGATTCGACGACCTTTTCAAAGACATGAGTATGCAGCGCCACGGTGGGCACGCCGTATTTGTTATCGAGGGTCATGGCATGCGCGGCGACCGCCGGCGCGCAGGTGCTTCAATGACCGACACCGACGATAGCGGCGTCGCCGTCGGCTTTGATCTTCTCCCAGGTTTTCGGATCGTCTTTGGTGTAGACGTTGTTCATCTCGATGAACTTGGTTTTGACCGCCGGCATGTTGTCGGCGAACCAACTCTGCAATTGGCGCAGAAACAACCCGGAGTCGTCGAAGCGCGGATCGACCAGATAGACGGTCTTGCCATCCAGGCTGTCGAGCCGGGGAGCCAGCGCTTTGGGCGTAATCTTGGGCGGGTAGCCCACCGGGTTTAACACGGAGTTGTTTTGGGTTCCGTTAATGCTGTCAGCCATAGGTAAATCCTCCTGGTCCTATTTATGATCTAGCCGGAAGGTAATCAACCGGTAATTTTCGTGATGCTTCAGTTGGGTTTCAGTCTGGTTGCACCGACTTAAGAAAGATTTCTCGCTTCGCTCGAAATGACAAATTCAGGGGCGCTGTTATACGCAAGCGCGAGAGAGCTCCGGCCAAACCTAACTAATTCGTATTTTGCTTTCGCGCGCTTACTCGGCGAGGAGTTTTTTTACTCTCTCGATGACCTCGGCGCTCTGATCCATAACTTCGTGCGCCAGCTTTTGCAACTGTTCGCCCGCCGTGTAGTCGACATCCAAGTTGCTCTTTTTTACCTCGGCGAGCAGCTCGGGATCCTTGAGCGCTTGCGCATAAGCGGCGCGCAGGATCTTGACGAGTTCTGCGCGCGTGCCCGGCGGGGCGATCGTCGCCCGGCCAAAATCATTGGCCGTGAGAACCGTTTCGGCGACACTCCGGCTCACCTGCGGGGTCTTGTAGTCGTTCATGAGCTCCCAAATCGTCGGCGTCTCGGGCAGTCTCGGATCGCGTGCGCGCGCGTCCTGCACCAGGTGGCGGTCGTAACGCTTGGCGTGCCAGGTGTTGAACGGTTCGCGGCCGAAGTGCGAGGCGATGTCATGACCGCGGCAGGCGACCTCGCCCTTTTCCACGGCGAGATCGATTTCCTTGCCGCCGGCGTAACCGACGATGACGGTGAATTTGGCGCCGACGGTTTCTTCCAGAACCTTGGGAAGAATATAGCCGGAACTGGCAAAGCCCGAGGCGCCGCACTTGGGCGGCTCCTTCGCCTTGATGATATCGCCGATGGTTTTGAAGGGGGAGTCGGCGCGAAAATAAATCATTTGCGTCCACTTTTCTTGGCTGCCGATCCATTCGAATTTGCGCACGTCGAACTTGACTTCGGTGCGTCCGACCAGTTGCGTCAGATAGAGGCTGCTGTTCGGAATGCCCAGAGTGAGGCCGTCCGGTTTGGCGACGCTGTAAACATAGTTGGCCGCCACCACCGAACTGGCGCCGGGCATGTTTTGCACGATGATCTCCGGTCGCCCCGGAATATACTTCGGCATGGTGCGGGCGAACATGCGCGCCCATTGATCGGACAGTCCGCCGGCAGTGAAGCCAACGATGATCCGAATCGTCTTGCCTTGGTAGTAAGGCTGCGTCTGGGCCTGACTGGGAGCCGTCAATGCGCCGCAGAGCAGCACCGAGATCAACGCCGCTACACGCGTGAGCGCGCGCAACTCGAATAAACATGTCTCAAGCATTTAGTCTCACCTCGCCGCGTTGGTTTTGATCTCGTGCACGAGCACGCCGTGTCTGTGCCGCGCGAGCGTTCTTGCGGCTCATGATTAAACGACGTGTGCGCGCCGCTTGTCAAGAAAGGACTGCCACAGGGTTCACTTTCTTGCCTGCGCCGGCGATCGGCATCGGCGCGAGATCTGCCATCGATCGTCCTTGACGTTCGATTTCGATCTGCTTTATGGTGCAATCCTTGTTGGTCGCTTCGACGAGATCGGCGCTTACAAATGCAATTTGGAGGCGAAATGAAAAAGATCGGAATGTTGCTGGGATCCATTTTCCTATGGTCGATCGAGGCCTCGGCGCAGACGCCGTACTTTCAGGGCAAGACAATTCGCGTCGTCGTCGGCTATCCGGCCGGCAGCGCCCATGACCTGTGGGCGCGCTTGATCGCGCCGCAACTGACGAAACATATTCCCGGCAACCCGGCCACCGTCGTTCAAAACATGCCCGGCGCCGGCGCGATGACCGCCACCAACTACATTTACAGCGTGGCGAAACCGGACGGTTTGACTCTCGGCGTCAACAACGCGGCGCTTTACTTCGAACAGCTGCTCAAAAAGAAAGAAGCTCAATACGACTGGGCGAAATTCACCTGGGTCGGCAGCACGACGCCGACTAACCCCTTGTTGTATATGTGGGCGAACACACCCTACAAAACCATCCAAGACGTGCGCACCGCGACCGTGCCGCCGAAGTGCGGCGCGACCGGCACGGGCAACACCGGCTACTATCTACCGAGATTGCTCGAAGAAACCATCGGCGCGAAGTTTCAAATCGTCACAGGTTATGAAGGCGGCGCGAGTATCGAATTGGCGGTGGAGCGCGGCGAAGTGCAGTGCCGCGCGTTTACCGTGCAAGTGTTCTTCGGCCGCGAGCCGTTTAACACCTGGCGCAGCAAGAATCTGGTGCGGGTTCTGATTCAAGGTGGTAAAAAGCGCGACCCGCGCTTGCCGGAAACACCGCTGTTGAGTGAGTTAATGGATCAATACAAGGTCTCGGATCTGCATCGGCGACTGGTGACCGTGATGATGGGATCGGGAGAATTCGGCGCCGCGCCGATGTTCGCTTCTCCGGGAACTCCGCCGGAGCTAACCAAGATTTTGCGCGCTGGTTACGCCAAAGCGCTCACCAGCCCTGAGCTCATTGCCGATGCCAAAAAGCAGGGTCTCGAGCCTGAGCTGATTCACGGCGACGAGATTGAAGCGCTCGCCAAGGAAGTGTTGAACCAACCCGCCGAAGTTATCGCTGCGATGAAGAAGGTGATGGGAGAGTAGTTTTCAGGGAAGAGAGATTTCTCCCTGCGGTCGAAATGACAGACTTTGTAGCACGCGGTGCAACTCTGTCATTCCGAAGAAGCGTAGCGACTGAGGAATCTCGGGCGTCATCGGTCGCGCAAAGCTTGCTTCACCGTTTGCCGCCCCACAGGTTGTCGAAGAAACCGCTTTTCTCCATCTCGTCGAGATAGCGGCGGTCGATCAGTTGCGCCGGCTGGACTTTTTTCGCGCGCGGGTCGTTGACGGCGAGCTCGTCGAGGATGGCTTGCAGCGCTTCCGGGCGCGCGTCGAATCTCGGCTCCATCGCTTTGACTTCGTTGTTGTAGGAGATTTCGAGAATCTTCCGGTCGGTGACGCGCAAATATTTAGCGAGAATTTTAAATGTGGTTTCCTTGTCGGTGTGAAATATTTTTGATGCCTCGGCCATCGAACGCATGAATTGGCCGATCACCTGCGGTTTGCGCGCGATCACCGAGCGCCGGGAGACGAAAGCCGCGGCGGCATAAGGGATGCGCAGATCGGGACCGTAGATCAAATAGTGAAACCCCTGGGCGACGGCGTTTTGCCCGTAGGTCAGCATCGCCGAGGCGTCCACCGAGCCGTTCAATAGTGCGATCAGATCGGCGGCGTCGCCGCCGGTCTGCCGGAAGCTCACATCCTTCGCCGGATCCAAGCCGATACGCTGTAGAACTTGAATGGCAAAATAATGGTTGTTGCTGCCGAGACGGTTGACGCCGATGCTTTTGCCTTTGAGATCCTCCGGCCGTTTGAGCTCCGGTTTGGCGACGATGCTATGAGTCAGAATATTCTTTACAGCGCCGACGATGACAAAATCTTGCGCGCCTTGAACATAGGCGCTCAGGATGCCGATGCCGCCGATCAATCCGACATCGGTTTCACCGCCGATCATGGCCGCCGCTGCGGTGCTTGCGGAGCGCATCAGAACCAAATCGAAGTCGAGATTGTGCTTGCGAAAGATGCCCGATTCGCGAGCGATCCAGGGCAAGGATTGCGAGATCGCCAGCGCGGAATGAATGCCGACGAGCTTGTCGGCGGCGCTAGCGCGGTGAAATGGCCAGACGACCATGAGGAAACAAAGAACGGCGATTCTCTGGACTCGCATAGGCCAGGGCTCCCTTCAGTGATTCCGGATAGCGCAGACTTACGCTTCCGCGGTGGTAAGGTCAATCTGTCAGGCGATACGTCGCGCCAGTCGGAATGTGTTCCGCAAAGGCGCTAAGGCCGCAAAGGGTAGGATGTTGTCATTTCGACCGCAGAGAGAAATCTTTCTTAGATCCCTCACTTTCGTTCGGGATGACGGGCGCCGGCCCGTCACCTTTGCGTCTTTGCGCCTTTGCGTGAGAGAATTCCCCTTCCTAGCCGCATCACTCGATTGGAACCGTCTTGGAATTGCCGCCGTGTGTCCAATATGATGCGACCACTCAGTCTGGAGGATGCTGTGCCGTGAGGATTATTCGATCTATTTCACTATTGGTTTTGGTGTTGTACTTGCCGTCGGATCTGTGCGTGGCGGCGGCGCCGGTGCGCATCAATATCGGTGCCGCTTCGGCGAGCAGCAGCATGCTCAGTCTGTGGGCGGCGCAGGAGCAGGGGCTGTTTGCCAAGAATGGCATCGACGCTCAATTGATTCTCATTCGCGGCGGCTCGACATTGGTCGCGAGCTTGGTGACCGGGGAAATTCAGATGGCGTTTACCTCGGGTGTGTCCGTGCTCGGCGCGGCGGCCCAGGGGGTCGATGTGAAAATGCTGACTTCGATTTCCAGCCGCGTCAGTTGGAAGCTGATCGCCAACCCACAAATCAAAACCGCCGCCGATTTGCGCGGCAAACGCTTCGGCGTGCAAAGCATCGTCGGCAGCACCTGGATGTATGCCATGTTGGCGCTGGAGCAATTGGGGCTGGAGCCCAAGCGCGACAATATTACTTTCTTGCCCATTGGCGATCTCGTGACCATCGGCCACTCCTTGGAAGCCGGCCGCATCGACGCCGCGGTGCTCGATCCGCCGCTGAGCCGGCGTCTTACCGGCAAGGGTTTTTCGCAATTGGTCGATTTGGCGAAAACTAACGCGAGCTTTCCCGGCCTCGGTGTTGGCGTGACGCGTAGTTATCTCGATCAGCAGCCGGCGACGCTTGAAAAGGTTGTCACGGCTTTGACCGAAGGATTGGCCTTCGTCCAGTTGCCGGCGAACAAGCCGGTTGTCGTGAAAATTCTCATGAAACATCTGCGCGTCAGCGATCCCGCGGTAGTCGAAGAGGGCTATCAAGATCATCTGTTGACACTCAACCGTAAACCGTATCCCTCGCTCGACGGTCTGCGCAGCGCGCAAAGATTGATGGCCCAGCAGAATCCCAAGGTCGCCGCGCTTAAGCTGGACGATTTGGTCGACGCGCGCTTTGTGCGCAAGCTGGACGACAGCGGTTTTATCGACCGCTTGTACGGCGGGCAACGCTAAGCGCAGAGCGTCTGCTCTTGAGTCCAGGGAATACTCACCACGAAGGCACGAAGGACCGAAGGTTAAGGAAAGGTTTCTGATAATTGATTTTCTGAACTTCGTGCTCTTCGTGCCTTCGTGGTGAAAACGATGTTGGCATAAGAACTCGATTTGAATCGATGGCGCGATTGCGGTATTCGCTCTTGATATAACCAGAACATTTCGGAGGTAAATCGTGATGGAAAATAAGGTAGTGGTGATTACCGGCAGCGGGCAGGGGATCGGCAAACATGCGGCGATTACTTTTGCCAAGGAGAAGGCAAAGGTGGTGATCGCCGACTTCAATGCCGAGTTGGCGAAAAAGACTGCCGCGGAACTCAGTGCGCTGACCGAAACCATGGCGGTTCACGCCGACGTGCGCGAAGAGGAAAGCGTCAAGCAACTGATCGACCAGGTGATCGGCCGCTTCGGCCAGATCGACGTGATGATGAACAACGCGGCGATCGTGCCGCACTTCGCGTGGAATATTCCGCGCTGGCCGTTGATCGCCGACATGCCGGTGGATTTTTGGAACCGCGTGGTGCAGACCAATCTCTACGGCACATTTTTCGGCACCAAGCACGCGATTCCGCATATGGCCAAGCGCAAATCCGGCCATATCATCAATCTCTACGGCGGCGGCGGCGTCAAACCCGGCGGCGCTTGCACCTACATGGTCACCAAGGACGGCATCCGCACGTTCTCACGCTACGTCGCCGAGGAAGTGCGCGATTCCAACATCTGTGTAGTGACGTTTTCTCCGCGCGTGCCGATCGCCACCGAGACCGCTCCCGCGGAAGCGATTCAGCGCTTGCCCGGTCCAGCGGTATTGGGCACGGGGTTTGTGCTGTGCGCGCAGCTGCCGATCACGCAAAGCGGCAAATGCTTCGCCTATGACAACGGCAAGCTGGTCGACGAAACGGCGCGGGAAGGGTGAAGGTAGGCAATGGTCAGATAGGCATTAGGCAACAGTTTCGGATGAGAATCATTGATTCCAATGATCGTCTAATCGAGATCGAGTTTGCTTGGGATTACATGTTGGAGTCGGGGAGGCGTTTAAAACGAAAAATGACTTCAGCAATTCTTGAAACACTTTAACCGCAATCCAAAATTCTTGCTGTCGTCTATTGCCTAATGGCCATTGCCTACTTAATGACCTTATTCGCCCGCGAGAGAAATTCCGGCGAGAGTGCAAGGCCGATCTGCTTCGCCGCTTTCAAGTTGATGACAAACTCAAACTTCGTTGCCTGCTGCACCGGCAGGTCAGCGGGCTTGGCGCCTTTCAAAATCTTGTCCACGTAAACCGCCGCGCGCCGATAGTTGTCAGTGGGGTCGATCCCGTAGAACATGAGACCGCCCTCATCGACATAGTCCATCGTTCGGTAAATAGCCGGCAGCCGGTATTTGCCGGCAAGCTCGACGATCCTCTTTCTTTCGTTGAAAAAGGGGCTACCGGCGGCCGTCATAATCGCGCCCACCTGCTTCTCCTTAAACAGCGCGGCAAATACCTTGCAGCGGGTAAACCAACGCCTTGAGTACCGAGCCCTTTGCTGTGTCAATTCTTCGAGCGTTTCGGGTTTCGCGTCAACTCTAGACTCGAAACCGGAGACCCAAGCTTGCTGTCGTGCTGCGAAGGTAACTTTATAATGTCCTTACCCTATGTTACTTTGAGTGTCACACAAGACTGAAAATGAAAAGAAACGGCAATCTAACACGGCAACAGATTTTAAGGTCCCTAAAGGACGGTCAGGAAATACTACGGAAATACAAGGTTAGGAGAATAGGCTTGTTCGGCTCATATGCCACGGGCAAGCAGACGCCGAGAAGTGACATTGATTTTCTGGTCGATTTTGAAGAGCCAACATTTGATAATTTTATGGGATTGAATTCTCATCTTGAACGGTTATTCGGAAAAAAAATCGACCTAATTACCGACGGCAGTCTCAGCCCCTACATCAAACCATACGTCGAGAAGCAGGTCCGGTGGCATGAAGTCGAATGAGGTATTTCTCCGCCATGTGCTAGATGAAATCACTTTTTTATTGGAGCATACCCGGAGGCTGACTTTCGATGACTTCATGGAAGATGCCGTACTAAAACGCGCCTGTGCGCGAAGTTTTGAGATTATGGGTGAAGCTGTAAAAAACGTTGCCACTGATTTCAGACGAAAACATAAGGAGATTGATTGGAAAAACATCGCAGGCATGAGAGATAAACTAATCCACCAGTACTTTGGCGTAAACTGGAATATCTTGTGGGACGTAATAAATGAAAAGCTGCCAGGCCTCAAGGTTCAGCTTGAGAAGATTTTAGAAAGAAAATAGATTTCCACTTGTGGCTCAGCAAACTCATCGTCAAAGCCTTCATTGAAGAGAAAGTATGGGAAAAACATCGAGTCACGCGGTCCGAAATAGAGGAAGCGCTGACGCATCGTCGGGCGATCCGATTGCGGCACAGGCAGGACCCCGTTAGAGTTGTCGTCATGGGTGCGACGCTCGGCGACCGGCTCCTCAAAATCGTATTGCAGTTCCATGGAAATGGGCGCTATTTTTTTGGTGACGGCCATGGACATGACAGCCAAGGAGAGAAAGCGCTATGGGAAAAAATTCGCGGGTCATCCTTAAATTTAACTCTTGGGAACAGGAAGATGAATTTTGGTCCACCCATGATTTGACCGAACTCGATCTGCAAGAGGACTCGACTCCACTGGTGATTGAACGCGGCGCATTAGGGCGCGTAAAAAAGATTGTAGTGGCCAACCCGACTTCGATACGCCCATGGAAACGAAAAACGGCATAAAAATTACTTCTAAGGGGCTGTTCCTTCCGACGGTATATTTCCGCCACATGGCCAAGCGCCTGGAAGTGATCGTTTCGACCGGGCAAATAGTCATTCGCTCGTCGGCAAAGCAAAGCGCTCGAGTTAAACCTCAGCGCAGACGGGTGAAAGAGCTAAAACCCAAGAAATCTCCGCGTCTGTAACGCCTCATTAAAACCGCCGTCACCCTCACAGCGCAGACAGCCGAGCCCCGACACTCGACCGCTGTCACTTGATCACCCGATTCGCCCGCGAGAGAAATTCCGGCGAGAGTGTCAGTCCGATCTGCTTCGCTGCTTTTAAGTTGACGACAAACTCAAACTTGGTCGCCTGCTGTACCGGTAAATCAGCCGGCTTGGCGCCTTTCAAGATCTTGTCCACGTAAACAGCGGCGCGACGATAGAGGTCAGCGTAGTCCGCCCCGTAAAACATGAGACCGCCCTCATCGACATACTCCTTCTGTGGGTAAACAGCCGGCAACCGGTATTTGACGGCAAGCTCAACGATCCGCTTTCTTTCGCCGAAAAAAGCACGATTGGCCATCGTCAAAATCGCGCCCACCTGTTTCTGCTTTGCGACTTGAAAGGCGCCCTCGAAACCCTTGGGGTCGTTTTGCGTCTCGATCTCCTCCAACTTGAGCTTCAATGCCGGAGCCGTAGCCCTGAGCTCTTTCAATTGAAGTTCTTGTACCCTGACTCCCGGCAGCCGCAGAACCCCAACTCGGGCGAGCTTGGCGACCGCATCCTTGAGTACCTCCAGCCTTTTGCTATGAAGCTCGGTCCCTAAACTCGAGAGCCCGGTGACGTTGCCTCCCGGCCTCGCAAGGCTGGCAACCAAACCTTGGCCCACGGGGTCTGCAGGGCTCGTCATCACAATGGGGATGGTAGTAGTGGTGTTCTTGGCCGCTGACGCCGCCCCAGTCCCCGTGACCACGATCAGATCAACCTTCAGACGAACCAGGTCCGCCGCAAGTTCAGGAAGGCGCGCAGCGCCTATGTTCTCGGTAAACCGGTACTCGATGGTTATGTTTTTCCCCTCGTTCCAGCCAAGCCTGCGCATCTCCTGCCGGAACGCCTCCAAGAGGCCGGCGCTACCAGAAGCAGTGCTATTATCCATGAAACCTATACGGGGAACCTTCGTTGGCTGCTGCGCCTCGACGGCGGGGGCAGAAATCAGAATGGCAGTTGCCATTAACCAGTAGAGGATAGATTTCATCACGGAATTGTCTCCGATGTTTTTGTTGACAACTGATCACTGACTGCTGATCGCTATTATTTGATCACTTTATCCGATCTCCCAGCACGTTCGGTGGGATCGTCAGGCCGAGCTGCTTGGCGGTTTTAAATTGACCACCAGGTCGAACTCCTTCGGCTGCTCGACGGGAAAATCGGCGCCCGGAGTAGCGCGGACAAAGGCGGTCAGCTAACGCGTCTTCACCGTGCGTTTTCCATGACTATCCTGCGGTACGCCGCGGGCCAACGACATGTGCGAATGAACGCCAAGCCACCGACCGTCCGGCTGCCTCGCCAGAACGATTGTCGCCCGGCCCGGACGGTCGAAGGCCGTTCCATCTTCATGAAAACCAGTGCTCGTCCAGGGCGTGATCGCGACCGCCATCGCGCCGTCCGGCGCGGCCATGACCATAGTGTTTGCCAGGTCGAAGCGAAACTCCGCCGTGCGCGGCCAGACATTGTCCCATTGCCGTTCCGTCCAGGCCGCTAGGCTCTTCACCAGCTCCTGATACGTGCCGAAGATGACGATGTCGGGGTGCCAGAACGGTCGCGCCGCCGCATAGTCGACCTCGCGCACGCAAACGGCGAAGCGATCGAGCCATTCACGTATCTCCGCCGCAGTCTCGGAATTAGCCTCTGGTAGGGGCAGGTTCACTTTGCACCTCTCGTCATCTGCTGGTTAGCGAACTTCTTCGCCACTGGGAGCGGATTGATAGCCAATACGAGGGATAATCTTTGACTGCTGCGCGTGGGCGGACGAAGCAGCGGTCAGCAAGACATGCGTCAGCGACTGAAAACGATTTCCCTTTTCATCGCTACTACCCCGTTTATTTTGCCTTTTTCATTTTTACTTTTACCTTATCGGATCACTCTATCCGCCCGGTACAGTACCGACTGCGGAATCGTGATGCCGATCTGCTTCGCTGTTTTGAGGTTGATCACCAGCTCAAACTTCGTCGGCTGTTCCACTGGAAGATCGGCGGGCTTGGCTCCCTTCAAAATCCTGTCCACGAAGTAGGCTGCGCGCCGAAAGGAGTCCGTGAACGGCGACCCATAAGCCATAAGCGCTCCCGCCTCTGCGTGTTCCTTCTGCCAGAACACTGCGGGGAGCCGGTATTTAATCGCGAGGTCCGCGATGTGTTGTCGGTTATTAACCATGATAGGGCTGCCCAGGCCCAGCAGCCCTCCACAACGCCCTTTGGCGAATTCCGAAAAGGCGCTCCCGAACTCTTCAGGACCACCCACCTCAATAACTTGCAATTGAAGGCCCAGTATACGGGCCGCATCCCTTGTCGCCCGCAAATCAAGACCCGAAGTGGGATTTCCCGCAATGCCGAGAACCGCCACGCGGGTGATCCGAGGTACGATTTCTTTGAGGAGTTCGAGTTGCTTGCCCATGAGATCCGGCGTGATTAAAGTCGTCCCGGTGAGATTGCCACCTGGCCGCGCCAGGCTGGCAACAAGCCCCGAGTCCACCGCATCGCCGACGCCGGACATGACGATAGGAATTGTCGTAGTCGCCTTCTTGACCGCTTGTGCCGCAAGCGTACTCGCGGTGACGATCACATCGGGCTTCAGGCCAACCAACTCGGCAGCGAGTCCCGCGAGCCGCTCGGTCTTGTCATCAGCCCAGCGATATTCGACGACGATATTTTGTCCCTCCGTGTAGCCGAACTCGCGCAGCCCCTGCCGGAACGCCTCCGAGCGCAAGTCCGGTCCCGATGAGGGCAACGAGAGAAATGCGACGCGCGGGACTTTCTTCGCCTGCTGCGCCTCGGCCGCGACGCTAAGAACAGGCACTAACGTTGCAAACAAGACTGATGACCAACCAGCTCTCTTCATTGCCTACCTCGATCTGGAGGCGATCACGCACACAGTGATTGCGAAACGTATTATTTACAGCATTAGCTAAATCGCATTTGTCCAGGGGAAAAATTCTAAAAGTTTGAGCGATGCGGATTCTTTAGGTGTTGATCACCGCTTATCGGTCCGGCACTCGCCGCTTCCAGAGTTCCCAGGTCCGCCCAATCTGGGTGGCGTCGGGTCCTGAGCGGGCGTTTACTTTTGCGGCTTCTTCCGGCGCCAAGTAAATCAACGGTCCGTTCAACATCACGGCTTGAAGCTGCAGCCGGGCATTGAGTTCGGTTTGGATCGCTCGATAGACGACTTGCTGTACGGTTTCTCCGACCACGACGTTGCCGTGGCCGCGCAGCAGCGCCACTGCGCCCTGACCCAGAGTCGCGCTGAGCGCCTTGCCGAGATCGCCGTTGCCGATGAGTAAATCGGTCATGCCGGCGACTTTCCGGATATCGAAGACCGGAGCCGATGGGGAGAGAAATGCTGCGCCATTAAACACTGGCTGCAAAGGAGTCTGGCTGATGCTAAATGGGATGACCGTCGGCGAGTGGCTGTGAATCACTGCCATCACATCGGGCCGGGCTTTGTAGGTCTCACCGTGGATAAACCGTTCAAGAAACAGCGCTCGGCCCTGTCTGTCGAGGGCGTTGGAATCGAGATCGTATTCCATGATGTCCGACGCCGTCACCAGAGCCGGCGCCAGGGAACGCGACATTAAGTAACGCTGTGGATTATCCGGATGACGCACGCTTACATGGCCGAGCCCATCGAGCACGCCTTCATTGGCAAGAATATGGCTGGCGGTTACCAGATCTTCGATGATCTGTTGGTTCACGGAAGGTTTTCCTTATTCCTTTTTCCGACTCGGAATTTTTCCCGTAAAGCATGCCCTGAGCAAGGTCGAAGGGGCGCCAAGGCGCAAAGTTTTGAGAAAATCAGATAGAGATAAATCCATGTATCACTTTTCCGAACTTTGCGTCCTTTGCGCGAGACACCTCTTCTCAGATTGGGATTTCCTCGCGCCAAACTCGCCAAGTCCGCTAAGTTCGGACTTGTTGTCATTTCGACCGAAGGGAGAAATCTATCTTAGATCCCTCGCATTGGCTCGGGATGACGGGCCTCGGCCCGTCACCTTGTCTGCGCCTTTGCGAGAGATACTCTTTCCGATTCGGATTTTCTCGCGCCAAGCTCGCCAAGTCCGCAAAGGTCTCACCGCCTTTCCGGAATATCATTGTTACTTGGCGTTCTTTGCGACCTTTGCGCGAGACAATGATTTTTCCGGTTTCCCCAATCCCCAATCCAAAATCGAAAAGCCAAAATTAGTTGACCGGCAAGGTAAAAACAAAGGTGCTGCCTTTGCCGACTTCACTCTCGACCCAGATCCTGCCGCCATGCAGCTCGACGAACTTCTTCGCCAAGGTTAAGCCCAGTCCGGTGCCTTCGATCTTCTTGGCGTTGTCACTGCCCACCTGGCGGAACTCCTCGAAGATCTTGGGCTGGTCCTCTTCGGCGATGCCGATGCCGGTGTCGGTGACCGAGATCTCCACCGAGCCGTTAATCGGTCTGGCGTTGATCGTGATCCGTCCGCCCTCCGGGGTGAACTTGACCGCGTTGGATAACAGATTGAGCAGGATCTGCTTGATCTTCCTCTCGTCGCCGACGATGTCGCCCAGGCGCTCGTCGACTTTTACCTCGAGCGTTATCCCATGATTGGTCGCCCGCTCGCGCACGAAGGTGCGGGCGTTGTCGATGGCCAAAGGAAGATCGAACGTAGCGGTCTCCAGCTCCATCCGTCCGGCTTCGACCTTGGACAGATCGAGGATCTCGTTGATGAGCGAAAGTAAATGGCGGCCGGAGGTGAGGATGTCGTCGGTGTACTCGGCTTGTTTGTCGTTCAACTCGCCGAACAGTCTTTCCTGTAAGACCTCGGAGAAGCCGATGATGGCGTTGAGCGGCGTGCGCAGCTCGTGCGACATGTTGGCCAGGAACTCCGACTTGTGCCGGTTGGCGGCTTCGATCTGCTGGCTCTTTTCCTCGATCTCGCGGAACAGCCGGGCGTTTTGGATCGCTAAGACGGATTGGGTGGCGAAGGTTTTCAACAGCTCGATGACCTCGGGGCGGAACTCGCCGGTGGACTTTCGCCGCACCACCAGGCCGCCGACGATGCGGTCTTCACGTAGCAGGGGAACCGCCAGGCTGGCACGGAAACCGAAGCGTTCGAGCAATCTGGCGCATGCGCGGCGCGTAGGCGCGCTCTTCTAGGATATTGGGAACCACGACCGGCTCACGGTTGACCGCCGCCCGGCCGACCACGCCGTCGCCCAGACGCGGTGGATTATTGCGCAGGGCGGTGATCAGTTCCTCTTCCATGTGATCGGTGGCGCGCAGCTGAAACTCTTCGGATGCCTCGTCGTATTCGTAAATCGCCCCGCCGTCGGTGCCGCTCAGTTGAACCGCGTGGGAGACGATGCGGGTCAGCACGGTCTCCAAATCTAAAGTCGAGCTCACCGCCTGACCGACTTCGCCGAGGGCTTTGAGCTCGCCCACCGAGCGGGTCAGTTCGTTGGTGCGCTCGTCCAGTTCTTTGAACAAGCGGACGTTCTCGATGGCGATCACCGCTTGAGTCGGCAAAGGTTTCAAGTAGTTTGATCTGCTTATCTGTAAAGGGATGGGCCTCCATGCGGCGAATGGTAATTGCGCCGATGGCATTACCTTCTCGTAGTAGCGGCGTGGCCAGCAAAGTTCGGGTGCCAGTAAGTTGCCGCAGGAGCATGGCGTCCGGATACTCAGTTTCAAATACCGCGTCGGCAGAATCAGGGATATGAATCGTCTGCCGATCCAATACGGCTCGGCCCATTGGCAAGCCACGATTCAACGGCCGGTCGCTGCTGCAAAAGTCGGCAGTGGCCCGTAATGCGCCATGGGCTGGAAGTTTTCGCCCTCGATCTGCGAAGATTGACGCATCATGCGCTTCACACAACCGAGCTGCGTTCTCTGCCACCACTTCCAACACCGGCTGGATATCCGTCGGCGAACTGGCGATGACGCCCAGAATTTCACTCGTCGCGGTCTGCTGCTCCAGTGATTCCTTGAGTTCTTGAAACAACCGCACGTTCTCGATGGCGATCACCGCCTGGTCGGCGAAAGTTTTGAGAAGCGCAATCTGCTTTGTCCGTGAAAGGACGGACCTCCAGTGCGACGAATCTGCAATCGCTCCAATGGCAATTCCTTCTCGCAGCAATGGAGTGGCAAGCACGGTTCGAGTACCAGCAACTCGCTGGCGCGTCTCTGGATTCCGGGAACTCAGTCTCGACTTCCGCCGCCAGGTCATGGACGTGGATTGTTTGCCGGTCGAGCATCGGCTCGGCCAGCAGGAGTCCTCGACTGAGTGGTCTCGGACCGATCGGCCGAGCGGCATCGATCCATGGTGAGCCGCCACGCGAAGCTATCGCCGTCAATCCGACAGATCACCGACATCGTCGCGTCGCAGAGCCGCGCAGCGTTCTCCGCGACCACATCCAGCACCGGCTGAATATCCGTCGGCGAGCTGGCAATCACGCCCAAGATTTCACTCGTCGCCGTCTGCTGCTCCAGCGATTCCTTGAGTTCTTGGAACAGCCGCACATTCTCAATGGCGATAACGGCCTGGTCAGCGAAGGTTTCGAGCAGCTTGATCTGCGTCTCGGTGAAAGGACGCACCTCCGTGCGGCGAAGCGCCAATTGCACCGAACGAGATCACCCTGCTCGCGTAGCGGAGTGCCGAGCATAGTCCGATGCGCCAGCGTTCCTGAGCGGCTCTCGACATTCGGGAACTCGGTTTCGAGCTCGGCTGCGAGGTCGTGAACATGGAGCGTCCTGCTCGGTCGACAAACAGTCGCCCAGTCGGCGAGCTACGCTGAATCGGGCGCGTCCGACTGGCATGGGACGACTCCATAATGAGCCACGAGCCGTCAAGACTGTTGCCGTCGAAACGACAGACTCGCGTCATCGATTGCGTCACAAAGCCGCGCCGCGCTCTCGACGATCGCGTCGAGCACCGGCTGCATGTCCGTCGGTGAGCGGCGATGATGCCGAGCACCTCGCCCGTCGCCGTCTGATGCTCCAGCGCATTCGCTTGTCCGAGTTCTTTGAACAAGCGCACGTTCTCGATGGCGATCACCGCTTGGTCGGCGAATGTCTTGAGCAGGGCGATCTGCTTTTCGGTGAATGGCCGAACCTCTGTCCTGCGAATATGAATCGCACCGATCGCGACGCTTTCTCGCAGTAAGGCGTCGCAAGTATAGTCCGAGTCCCGCAGTACGTTCGCGACCAGTTGCGTACGCGGGAATTCGGTTTCGACCTCTTGACGGCCATATCGTGCACGATGGATGACTTGCGACGGTCAAGCATCGCTCGGCCCACTGACGGTAGCCACGACTGAGACGCGGTCGATCACTCGCAACATGCGGAATCGAGTCCGTAATGCGCCGCGACGCGCAGAAGCGATTCGCCATCCACGCGAAAGATCTCGCGTCGTCTGCTTCACAAAGCCTGCGCCGCATTCTCGGCGACCGCGTCCAGCACCGGCTGGATATCGGTCGGCGAGCTGGCGATCACGCCCAAGATTTCACTCGTCGCCGTCTGCTGTTCCAACGACTCCGTGAGTTCTTGGAACAGCCGCACGTTCTCGATGGCGATCACGGCTTGGTCGGCGAAGGTCTCGAGCAGCTTGATCTGCGCCGGCGTGAAGGGGCGCACCTCAGTGCGACGTGCGTTCAGTAATCCAATGAGTTCGCCCTGCTGACGAAGGGGAACGGACAAGTGGGTGCGCCAGCCACCGACGGAACTCAACATTGGGAAATCGTTCTGCGCGCGGACGTCGGGAACATGGAGCGTGCCGTGCTCGCGCACCCAGCGAACCTGTGGCGTCATCAATGCTGAATCTCGAGCCGTCCAATGGCTATGGGGCCAAAATGAGCCCGCACAGTCATAGTGTTTCCCTCCTGAAGTCGCAGCACCACGTCATCGATCCCACAAACCTTGCGCCGCGCTCTCGACGATGGCGTCGAGCACCGGCTGCACGTCCGTCGGCGAGCGGCTGATGATGCCGAGCACCTCGGCCGTCGCCGTCTGATGCTCCAGCGCCTCGCGCAACTCCGCGTTGCGCTCGCCGAGTTCCTTGAACAAGCGGACGTTCTCGATGGCGATCACGGCTTGGTCGGCGAAGGTTTTGAGCAGCGACGATCTGCTTATCGCGTGAATGGGCTTGACCTCCGTGCGACGAATCATGATCACCCCGATGGCGACGTCTTCGCGCAAGCAGCGGCGTTGCCAGACACGTGCGAATGTCCACTGCGCTCGATGTGCGCTTATCGCGGGTACTCGATTCAGCCACGGCCTGAAGATCGGTTACGTGGATAGTTCGCCGGTCGAGCACAGCTCGTCGCCGACCGATTGCGCGATTGAGAGCGCTCCGCGTCCGTCGAGGCGACGGCATCTCGCCAAAATGGGACCCTGGACGTAGGACATCGCCTTCAACCAGACGGATAACAGCGTCGTCGGCGCCGCAAACTTGCGCGGCGCTTCTCGGCGATCGTGTCCAGCACCGGCTGAATCTCCGTCGGTGAGCTGGCGATGACGCCCAAGATTTCACTCGTCGCCGTCTGCTGCTCCAGTGATTCCTTGAGTTCTTGGAACAGCCGCACGTTCTCGATGGCGATGACCGCCTGGTCGGCGAAGGTCTCCAGCAGCTTGATCTGCGCCGGGGTGAAGGGGCGCACCTCGGTGCGACGAGCGATCAGTACTCCAATGAGTTCCCCCTGCTGACGTAGGGGAACGGCTAAGTAGGTGCGGAAGTCGCCTGTCGGAACCCATCCTGGGAAATCGTTCTGTGCGCGGACGTCGGGAATGTGGAGCGAGCCATGCTCGCGCATCCAGCGAAACTGTGGCTCATCGATACTGATCTCGACGCGGAGCAATGGGTATGGGCCAAAATGAGCCCGCGCAACCATAGTGTTCCCCTCATGGAGTCGCAGCACGTCATCAATCCGCAACCCGCCGCGCTCTCGACGATGGCGTCGAGCACCGGCTGCACGTCCGTCGGCGAGCGGCGATCACGCCCAAGATTTCACTGGTTGCCGTTTGCTGCTCCAACGCTTCGGTGAGCTCTTGAAACAAACGCACGTTCTCGATGGCGATGACAGCCTGATCGGCGAAGGTTTCAACAAGTTTGATTTGATTGTCGGTGAATGGCCGCACTTCGTCGTAATAAGAAGTGACGATCACCCCGAGCAGCGTGTCTTCTTTGAGCAACGGCACGGCTAAAGTGCTGCGCCGGTTCTCCCTACGATACGTATCGGTCTGGTAAGCATCGAAGCCAGCCGAGGAGACAACGTCAGGCACGTGAATGGTTCGTCGCTCCAAAGCCGCCCGTCGGCTTGCAGTCTCTATTCCCGGCCGGACCCAGTAATTTTCCATACGCGCCATATTCTCAGGATCGAGATTGTGTCCCGCGGCGAATCGCAGAAATTCGCCATCGAACCGGAATAACGCGGCGTTCTGTGTGCCGCACAGACGTGTAGCGTTGGCGAGAATCGTCTCGAAGACCGGCTGCAAGTCGGTCGGCGAACTGCTGATCGCACGGAGAATCTCGCTGGTCGCCGTCTGTTGCTCCAGCGATTCACGTTAGATCACGCGTTGCGCTCCTGCAATTCCTTGAACAGCCGCACGTTCTCGATGGCGATCACCGCCTGGTCGGCGAAGGTTTTGAGCAGCGCGATCTGTTTTTCGCTGAACGGTTCAACCTCGCGGCGATAGATCGTGACCGCTCCGATCAGTTTATCCTCTCTGAGCATGGGCACATGCAGGACGGTGCGCGCGCCTCCAAGCTCAACTGCCGCAACCGTCGCGGGCTGACCCTCTCGATACGCTGTCCCAGTCAATATGTCGGTGAAATGAATTGGGCTGCGCTGGCGGATGAGCTGTCCGAGCCCTGAACTCGGTCTTGGCTTGAGCGGACCCTGCATCAAGAATTCGCGATAGCCTGGCGTAGCACCTATAAGGCTTACCGGTTTGAAACACTCTTCATCGTACAGCATTAAAATACCCAGATGCGCATTGCACAGACCTGTCGCATTCGCGAGGATCGTTTGGAAGACCGGATCCAGGTCAGTGGGCGAACTACTGATCACGCGCAGAATCTCGCTGGTCGCCGTCTGCTGCTCCAGACTCTCGGTCAACTGATCGTTGCGATCTTGTAGCTCTTTGAGCAATCGAGTGTTCTCGATGGCGATCACCGCTTGGTCGGCGAACGTTGTCACGAGTTCGATCTGTTTGTCGGTAAACGGTGCGACTTCAGTTTTGAAGATGATGATGACGCCGACCGGCGCGCCTTCGCGCAACAGCGGCACGCCTAAGACGGTCCTCAACCCCAATGATGTAACCGCATAATGATATTCTGGATCGGCCATCAGATCGGGGATGTGGACCGATTGCCCTTCCAGCACGACGCGGCCGACGACGGTGTCGCGCGTTACCCGCGGCGGATTCGCCGCCACGAGCCTCGTGAGTTCCTCGGGATGGCGATAAGCAGCAATGATCGGCAGCATCTCGCCGTCGACTCGATGGATCGATCCATGATCCGCCCCGCACAGCCTCGTCGCGTTTTCCAGCAACGTCTGCAACACCGCTTCCAAGTCGAAGGTCGAGCGACTGATGACCTTCAGAACTTCGCTCGTCGCCGTCTGCTGCTCCAACGCCACGGTAAGATCGCGCTTACTTTCCTGCAATTCCTTAGCGGTCGCAGTCTGTTGCTGCACCGCCTCGCGCAATTCCTTGGCAGTCGCGTTCTCACGCTGCAAAGATTGGGCGAGTTCCTGGCGTAGCTCGGCAATCGTCTGCGCTCGTTTAGCCGGCGGCGATTTTACCGCGGCACGGCGCGGTTTTGCCTTGGTATTCTTTGAGCCCTTTTTGGTCGTGCTGGCCATATCAACAAAAAGACCGAAACAGAGATGTCGGTCGGGGGGAGAAACTATGCGTATGACGGGATCGGCTGACGCTGCGGCACCAAGCTCCCCCAGCGGCTGAGCTGACTTGTACTTCAGGCGTTTGGTGGCGTCAATGATGCAATCTAACCAAATAGATTTGAAATTTCGGGATCACAAAATTCGAAGCACTAAAGCGGTTCCGCAAACCGAAAGTCTAAACTAATACACAAACACCAAATCCGAAATCCCAAGCACAAAATCCGAAACAAACTGGGACCAAAATTAAATTCAAAACTCGGAAAATTCAAAACATCGGATCCCACTTGATGTCGTTTGGAACATTGTATTTGTTTTCAACATTTCGAATTTGTTTCGGATTTCGAGTTTCGGATTTTCGGATTTTGTTGATTTGGCAACCCTTCGACGAGACTCAGGACATGCTTGGCACGATCAAGATTGAAATCCGAAATCGATCTCTGGCGCAAGGGCACAAGGATCGCCACTGAGGACGAAATGAATGACCCTCGGCTTTAAGTCGAGGGGTTCTGAATTTATCGACCGGAAGTCGACTCTTGCTTTCGTCATTCCGGCGCAGAGCCTGCCCCGGACGCGATCCGGGGCCGGAATCCAGGTGACGGACAGCGTCCGTCATACCGTTGAAAAACGGTATCCAGATTCTGGGGACAGGGGATGGACCCCGGTTTTCACCGGGGTGACGTTAGCCGCCGGCATGACAAACCTTCTCTTTGCCTGAAGGCGACAGATTTCAACCATCCCCGAAAGGGACATTAAAAAGCTTTTTGTGTGCGGGCAGAGGGACGGCAGCTTAAGAACTAACGGTCCGCTCTTGGCTGCTACTAGTGTGCCGACCCAAAAGTTCGCTACATATTTCATCCGTCATTCCGGGCAAGCTGGCGATAGCTAGCGCGACCCGGAATCCAGGAAAATCGCGAACCTGGATGCCGGCTTTCTCCGGCATGACGATATGAGGCCGTCTGACTTGTTTTGGGAACTTCTGGACCATGACACTAGCGTCGGCGTTTCTTTTTCTTTCCAGCTTTTGCTTTGGCGGATTTTTTAGCGACCTTCCTGGCCGCCGGCTTGGCGTAACGCGTCATCCCTGAAATGTCGATGATCACTGCCGGCTCGTCGCCAACTACCCAGGCGTCATGGCCGGAAGGAATAACTCCGACATCGCCAGGGCCAAATTCCTGTTCGCTGCCGTCCGACATTTTTACTTTTAGTCGTCCAGAAACGTGATACTGAACATGCGGCGCTTCGCAGTATTCGGTCTTCACAAGCGGTTTAACCGACTCGGACCATTTCCACCCTGGTTGGAAACTGGCCCGGCCAAACGTAACCGTACCAACCGTCGCCAGCTCGACCCTGCCCTTATCGAACGTTCTGATCTCGTCCGGAGTGTTCAGGGTTTTCTTTTCCATGGATTGTGTTTGTTTCGCCATCGTGATTCCTCCTGGGCAAAAAAAAAGGCCTCAGAATCGGGATTTCATTGATCCTGAAAATTCTCCCTCCCTCAAGGTTCTAGATAACCTTCGGCCGGGACCGAATAAAGTTCAGATGTCACCTTGTTGACACCCGGTACACTCTTCACTACGTTCAAGACTTCGTCTTCCAATCCTAGCTCTACTCTTCCCTTCACTTGAACCTCGCCACCCTTGGCACAAACTTCGATAGTCGACCCTCGTACGTAGGGTGACGCAAATAACGTGGCGTGAACCCGGCAACCGAGAGAGAGGTCGTTGAAGGCCAGATTCGATGCGGCAGTGGGCTGATACTCGTCGAGCTTGGCTGTCTCGATAATCACTCGCTGCGCGCCTTCTCGGCTCATTTTGCCCATGTTGAGGACCAGGTCATAACGATTGGGATCGCACCAATCGACGCCGAACATCTCCATTAGCCGGCGGCTGCGCGCCTTGTCGACCTCATCAATATAATGGCGCGCCGCCACATCAGTCAGATTTTGTCGTGCCCGGACTTGTTCGACGCGAAATTCGATTGGCGCGGTCAGCAGAACTTTGACGACATGGCCGATGCCGGACAACAGCTCATGACCCATGTGGCCGTGGTAGACCAGTTTCCCGTCCTGCCCCAGATCGCACAACGTCGCTTGAAGCGCGATCCGGTAGGGCCGCAGATCTTGCAGCAGACGTTCCCACCAGTGCGGGCCTTTTTCGACGATCTCGTTGAGTTTCGCTTCGGGAATGCCATAGCGCCGGCTCGCCTCGACGAGCACCTCGCGTCCGACGCAGCGATAGCCGAGAGCCTGAGCCACCGCTTCGGCCAATTCCTGACCATCGCCAGAAGCGCCTTGATAAATTGTGATGATCGGCATGACAGCTGACCTCCTTAGTTTCATCCTAACTAGCGTCGCTGCAAGATTGGGCTCCAGGCGGCGCGTGGAGTTCACGTGCCGCATTCTAGAGCAAATTATTTCGTCCGAAATGAATCTGCGAACCGAGACTTATTTCCCGGGCACAGGAATGCTCTTACTCTTTGCCGCTAGCTTATCCAACTCCTCCGGAGTAAATATCCTCCTGGCAGTTAACGTAATCCCTGCAGTCCTGCCGGCGAGAGCGATAACCGCAAAAGCGTCGGCCCCACCTACTGGCACCTCGACTATGGCAAAAACATCAGGCCCTTCGTTCTGTGGACTAAAATACAAAGTCTCTAAGCGCGCTTCCTGTTGTCTAAGGAGTTCTTGAACAGCAGCCGCTCTCTTGGTGCCGCCATCCTCGACAAGTCGCTTCGCGGCCTCCTGGTTGAAAGTAGCTTGGATTAAAAACTTGGGCATAAAAATATCCTGATTTCTTTTATCGAGCCCGCCTATCTCTCTCTTACTTTCATTCTCCGCCGTCCCTATTTCATAACCCAGCAAGGCCCAAAAACACATATAAATGAGGGCAATTAATATCGGTATGGATGTTAATTGATTCCACAAATTAGAAATCCAATTCCATTGGAATAGATTGTGAGCTAAAGTAAGAACACCTCCCCCGCCAAAAAGGAATATATTAACGGCAATGAATAGCCATTTCATACGACTTGGAGTCACCGAAAGTTCATCTTCCCACATATCAGCAATTTCTTCTGGCGTGCCTAACCTCGTATAGATCGATCCGTATTTCTGATTCATCCTTCAAATCGAGAAGTTCCAAAAGTAATTCATCTAAATGGACTTCATATTCCTTTAAGATGGAATCTTTTTCTAGATGTTCTCCAAGACAATCATTCAGTTGTGATAAAAACTCATTCTTTAGCCGTTCCATGACTTGTTCTCCCTATTACTTTGTTGATTACTGAAACAAAGTCGTTCCATTCACGGGTTTTTTCTTGTAACATTTCTTTTCCTGCATCCGTAATGTGATAATATTTTCTTGCCGGCCCCTTCTCTTGCTCTTGCCAATAGTATTCAACGTACTCTTGTTTTTCAAGTTTATGGAGTGCTGGATATAATGTGCCTTCTTTAATAGAAAATTCATTACCACTACGCTTTTCTAATTCCTTTACCAGTTCGTATCCATACATATCTCGCTCACCTAAGAGTTGTAGCAACAGTAGCGAAGTACTTCCTTTTACCAATTCCCGATCAAACATCCTTATCACCTACCTAGATATTTTATGTATATAGATATTCTACATTTTTACAAATGGGTTGTAAAGGAGAATCTAGATATTTTTATATTTTAGCAAATTTATGATAAGGACTGGTAGATAAATATATAAGGTTTTATTATTGTAAATGTTTTGTTAATATCCTTCTTTTGCGTTAGAGACAGATTATATTAAATAGGAGAGCCTTTTAAAAAAGAATTGAGCGTTAATCATCTACACGTTAATTGAAAGTTGGAAAATCAAGGAGGGACATCATGCTGCAAAATTCAAAAAATCTTTTTCAATCATTGCTGGAGATTCTTACCGTTTCCACAAAGCTTGGCCTTACTTCATTTGGAGGTCCAACCGCTCATTTAGGCTACTTTCATAACGAATACATACAAAAAAGAAAGTGGATGGATGAAAAAAGCTATGCTGACTTAGTAGCTTTATGTCAGTTTCTACCAGGTCCTGCTAGTAGTCAGGTTGGTATAGGAATAGGAGTCGCTCGAGCAGGGGTTTTAGGGGGAATTGTATCCTTTATTGGATTTACGCTTCCTTCTATTATTGCCTTAATTATATTTGCACTTATTCTACAAACGTTTGATGTGACCGAGTCCGGTTGGATTCATGGGTTAAAAGTAGTCGCAGTAGCTGTTGTTGCTCACGCGATAATTGGTATGGCTCATAATTTGACTCCTGATTTAAAAAGGAAAGGAATTGCCATATTCGCCTTAGTTGCTACTCTATTATGGCAGACAACTTTCTCACAAGTATTGGTCATTGTGTTTTCTGCACTATTTGGATATCTTTTATTTAAACAAAAACAAATACCAGATAGTGGTAAAATAAACTTTCCGATTTCTCGGCTTTTTGCAATTATTTGTTTAGGATTATTTTTTGCATTACTAATCTTTCTACCAATCATTAACGAAATACTTTCTTCTAATTGGTTAGCTATGTTTGACAGTTTTTATCGCTCAGGTGCTTTAGTATTTGGTGGAGGTCATGTTGTTTTACCTTTATTGCAAAATGAATTTGTTCCAACAGGCCAGATCACTGAAGAGGCCTTTTTATCCGGCTACGGTGCGACTCAAGCAGTTCCGGGTCCGTTATTTACATTCGCTGCCTATTTAGGAACTGTTATGTTTGGTTGGCAAGGTGGTATTCTAGCAACGATCGCGATTTTCCTACCTGCATTTTTGCTTGTAATTGGAACACTCCCTTTTTGGGACATTCTACGAAGTCATCCTAAAATGAGAGGTTCATTGATGGGGGTCAATGCAGCCGTTGTTGGAATACTAATTTCTGCCTTTTATCATCCAATTTGGACCAGCTCCATCCTATCTCCCATTGATTTTGCATTTGCATCCATCTTGTATAGTATGTTAGCTTTTTGGAAACTTCCTCCTTGGATCGTTGTGATAACTGGTGCAATAGGTGGTTCATTGATTACGTTGATTTTATAATTATGTAAAAGGTGTATTATACTCAGAATTTTTGTAATTTCTAAAAGACTGCTAAAACTCTAGTTTGCAAAGAGTTTAGCAGTCTTTTTAGTATTTAACTAGTTTAATTATTAATAATGATTGCTAGCATAATGTACGCCAATTTTCAGTGTTGTCTTGACCCGAGTGGCGTTCAACAAGATTGAAAGCTGCATCTGTGATTGCTTGTGCAAGTGTACGACCTGTCCCAGAAATATCATTGAAATGAACTTCTGTTGGACTTTTCATTGTATAAGTATAGCCGCATTGCTCCAACCGATCGACGATGAGCATGGCATGATTTATATTTTCTTCTGGTTGAAAATCAGTATCTGGAATGAATTTCCGTTTTTCAAAATCATACCAACGATCCCATCTATTAAGTTTCCACCCTAATATTCTACGAGCAACACCACTAATTTTATTCATATTCACTTCTCCTTTTCACTTTTTTAATTATTAGTATACTTAAAAGTTTACTATGTTATATAACAATTAGTTTTATTAAATTTATTATATAACAGTTGTATAATTTTTTCCAGTATTTTTTATAATAATTCCAAAACTATTATTTTTATTTCTCATTCACTTACCTTCCTTCATTTATGATTAAGCCAATATATTGAAATTACTCGTTCAATAAGCTATTATTAATATTGGCATATTGGAAATATTACAATTTTCTCCAATAAGAATGATAGTTTAATAACTAGAATCTTGATATGTAATAACTAGTTTAAAAATAATGTAAGCGATTAAATAAGGATATGAGGTGAAAACAGATGGCGAATCCAACAGTGTGGTTTTGTGAGATAATTTTAGAAAATGGCTCTCGCATGGCAAAAGAAACATTGAAGAAGATTATAGATGTGATTGGGTATGGATGTTTAAAAAGATGTAAAAACTTATGCGACCGTAACCTTTATGCCATTGTAAATGGTGAAGTCGTTGTGGGAGAAACATCAGAGCATTTAGTCAAGAATGTATATGAACATATAGAGGCAACTTCAGTTGTTCTATAACGATTAAAAAACGTAAGAATTTGTAAAGTTCCTACGTTTTTTATTTATATATCCATTATTTTGACTAACATACAAAAACTACTTTGGATTGTTAATATCGTATTACTTCACTAACACTATAATAAAAGGTAAAAGAAAAAAAGAAATAAGCGTTGTCCAAAGTATACATTTCGTGACAATTTTCGGAGAAGCGTCAAATTTTTGTGCTAAAATCCCCGCATTAACTGCCACTGGCATACACGCCAATACAAGAAGAACAGTGTAGTATCCCTTCAATGTTTAATACTTTTAGTACCACTAACGCAATCATAGGTGCAACAAGCAATCTCATTCCCATACCTGTCCAAAAGGCAATTTTGCGTTATTCTTTCCAACTTATCCGTCTTCACATTTGTCATTTGGATTTCCAAAATAGCGAGAACGATTGGAGAATAAGAATCAGCAATCATTGAAATCCCACTCGCAATCCCGCTTGGTAAGGTTAAATCGAAGGTTCGAAATAAAAGAGCCAAAATTGCCAAAATAGCTGGTAGTGAAACAAGATTTACGGCATTTTTTATCGTAAAATGAGATCGTGCGGAAAAGTAGACCCCAACTGTGTTCACAATTACCATTTGTAAGACAACATAAACGGATGCTTTATCAAGCCCTAGTTGACCGAAAGCAAGTAAGATAAGTGGAATGCCATAGTTTACGGTAAAAGCTGAAATTAGTGTCAGTCCTGCAATATCATTTGCCGGTAATCTTAATAGCTTCCCTAGCCCATTTGCTATCGCCCAAAG
>CAWFJP010000007.1:0-18839 GCA_963816145.1 uncultured delta proteobacterium | reverse complement strand
CTCCGATTCTTAAGGAGAGTTGCATGACCGCCCAAATCATCGCTCTCGCGGCGGCCATCGCCTACGCCTTGAGCTTCATTCTGTCCAAGCGCGGTATGCGCTACGCGACGTCGAAAAGATCACCACCCGGACCGTCATCGGCGCGATTCTCGTGGTCGCCGGCACCATCGCCATATCGCTGGCCGAGAATTGAGCGGCAATTCACCAAAGCAGATTCTCGTGGTATAAGTATCTGAGCTGCTTCAGCAGTTGATTTGACGCGCACTCATATTTTAGAATTCTTCGCGCGGTCACACGTTCATCGGGTCAAATTCTTTGACGGAGACTCGACTTGAAATCACCGGCCATTACTCGCCGACAATTTATCAAAGCCAGCGGCGCTCTCGTCGTCGCATTCAACCTCTTTCCGCCAACTAAAAGCGCCCGAGCACAGACCTTATTGCCCAACGGCGATCTCGACCCGGCGGCGCTCGATTCGTGGATAGCGGTCGCGGCCGACGGTAAGGTCACCATCTTCACCAGCAAAGTTGAACTGGGCACCGGCATCGAAACCGCGCTGGCGCAGATCGCGGCGGAGGAGTTGGATATTTCGATGAGCCAGATCAAAGTCATCATGGGTGACACGGCGCGCACCGTCGACCAGTCGGCCACCGGCGGCAGCCGCAGCCTCGAACGCGCCGGACCGCAAATTCGCCAGGCCGCAGCCGCCGCGCGCAAAGAACTGCTGCGGCTCGCCGGGGAAAAGTTAGGTGCTCCAGCCGATAAACTTACGGTCCGTGACGGCGTCGTCAGTTTGTCCGGCGCGCCCGCCAAACAAGTGTCCTATGGCGAATTGGTCGGCGGCAAGAAATTCAACGTCAGAATTACCGCCAAAGGCGCCGCCGCGGAATTGAAACTGGCCGACGATGTTAAACCGAAGAGCATCAAAGAGTACCGCACCGTCGGCGCCAACGTGCAGCGTTTCGATTTGCCGCCCAAGCTCACCGGCGAAGCCATCTATATCAATGACCTGCGCATTCCCGGCATGCTGCAGGGACGGGTGGTGCGGCCGCCGGTGATCAACACCGAACCGATCAGCATCGAACAAGATTCCGTGCGCGCCATTCCCGGCGTCGTCATGATTGTCCGTGAGGGCAAGTTCGTCGGTGTGGTGGCGAAGACCGAATGGGCCGCCATCAAGGCCGCTCAAGCTCTCAAGGTCAGCTGGTCGCCACCAACCATCAAGCTGCCGGCCAACCAAGAAGAAGCCTACGTCTACCTGCAAAAAACCAAGCCCATGCGCAGCACCAAAGCTGTGGACCGCGGTAATATCGACGAGGCCCTGAAGCAAGCCAAGAAAAGCTATGCGCGCACCTATCGCTTTCCGTTTCAATTGCACGGCATGATCGGCCCGTCCTGCGCCATCGCCGACGTCAAGAGCGATCGCGCGACCATCTGGTGCGGCACCCAAGGGCCGTTCCGCTCGCGCAAGAACATCGCGACCTTGCTCGGCCTACCCGAGAAAGACGTGCGGGTGATTTATTATGAAGGCGCCGGCTCCTACGGCCGGCTCGCCACCGAAGATGCCGGCGAAGATGCAGCGCTGTTATCGCGCGCGGTCGGTGCGCCGGTGCGCGTCCAGTGGTCGCGCCAAGACGAGCATGGCTGGTCGCCCAAGGGACCAGCGCAAGTCGAACTAGTAAGAGCCGGCGTCGACGGCGACGGCAAGCTGACGATGTGGGATTTCACCGACCTGAGCTTGCCGCGCACCGAAGCCGACGGCACGCCCATGCTGGCGTCCGTGCAAGTCGGCATCAAGCCGGCGAACCCCGACGCCACCAACGGCAGTCAGAGTGCCGGAGAAATCTACGGCGTCGACAATCAGCGCATTGTCGCCAACTTGATCAATTGGCGTTTCGCCGAGCCCCATCCGCTGCGCACCAGCCAGCTGCGCGCTCCAGGCGATATCTCGCGCTGCTTCGCCACCGAGTGCATGCTCGACGAGATCGCCGCTGACTTGAAAGCCGATCCGGTGGAGTTTCGTCTGCGCCACTTGAGCAAAGACAAGCGCGCCGGCGAGTGTCTGCAAGCCGCCGCGGACAAAGCCAAGTGGCAAAAACGCGCCTTCCCTGCGCTCCTCGGCGCCGGCAACACTGCCCAGGGACGAGGGGTTGCGCTGACGCGCCGCTCGGGCGCCTACGTTGCCACGGTCGTCGAGGTCGAAGTCAACAAGAACACTGGCCAGGTCGCGGTCAAGCGCATCGTCTGCTCCCATGACTGCGGCTTGATCGTCAACCCCGACGGTTTGAAGAATCAGATCGAAGGCAACGTGATTCAAGGCGTCAGCCGCGCGCTATTCGAAGAAGTCGGTTTCAATGCCAATGGCGTCACCAGTCTCGACTGGGCGAGTTACCCCATCTTGCGCTTCACCGACTTGCCCGAGCTGGAAATCGTCCTGATCAACCGCCCGGAGATCGCACCCTTGGGCGCCGGCGAACCGGCAACCATCCCGCTCGCCGCCGCCATCGGCAACGCCATCTTCGACGCCACCGGCGCGCGCTTATATGAAGGGCCGCTTACCGCCAAGCGGGTGCTGGCGGCGTTGCAGATGAAAACGTGATCGTGTCCGTGGTCGTGAGAATTCAGAGTCGCGCGCTGAATTCGTTTTTTTAGTTGGATCTGAGTTTGTGCTATAAAACTTTTGTTCCACAAGGAGCTAAACCCAATGGCAAAAATATCATTACGCGTAAACGGCAAAACGCAGGTCGTCGACGCCGAACCGGAAATGCCGCTGCTTTATGCCCTGCGTAACGATTTGCAGTTGAACGGCCCCAAGTTCGGCTGCGGCCTGGCCCAATGCGGCGCCTGCACCGTGATCATGGACGGCGCAGCGATCCGCTCTTGCGTCACCCCGGTCGCCGCTGCGCAAAACAAAGCCGTCACCACCCTCGAGGGATTGGGCAACACCAAGAAACTGCACAAGATCCAGCAGGCTTTCGTCGACGAGCAGGCCGTCCAATGCGGCTACTGCATCAACGGCATGATCATGACCACCAAGGCCTTGCTCGATAAGAATCCGAAGCCGACGGACAATCAAATCAAAGAAGCGTTGGCGGGTAATCTGTGCCGCTGCGGCACGCATATAAGAATCCTGCGCGCGGTCAAACGGGCCTCGGGGCAGTTGGCATAGCAAAGAATGCTTCGATGAGCTCAGCATGAACGGATATGGAGTGAATCGCCACTAACAGTTTCCGTTCGCCCTGAGCTTTGTCGAAGGGCTCCGAAAGACATTTCTACGCATTCGAAGGTGAGGACATCACAATGAAAACTCCAACCATTAGTCGCCGGCAATTTCTCAAATCCTCGGGCGCGCTGGTAGTCAGCTTCAACTTGTTTCCCGCGCCGTCGCTCTTGGCGCAATCGAATGTCGAACCAAGATTCGACGCCGACCCGACGCAACTTGACTCCTGGCTGAGCATCGCCGCCGACGGCACGGTTACCGTCTATTCCGGCAAAGTCGATCTCGGCACCGGCGTGGAAACCGCCCTGGCGCAAATCGTCGCCGAAGAATTGGACGTGCCCTTCAACCGCATCCATATGATCGAATTGGACACGGCGAAAGCGATCGACCAGGGGATCACGGCGGGCAGCCGAACCATCGAAAGAGGCGGCCCGCAACTGCGCCAGGCCGCCGCGGCTGCACGCCAGCAGCTATTGAAGCTCGCAGCCGCGCGACTTAATACGCCCGCGGAAAAACTGCTGGTAAAAGACGGCGTGGTCAGCGTCACCGGCGATCCGAAGAAAAGCGTGACCTACGCTCAACTGATCGGCGGCAAACAGTTCAACGTAAAAATCACCGCCGAAGGCACCGGCTGGAACATGAAGGTCGCCCCGGAGGTGCGCGCGAAAAACGTCAAGGACTATAAAATTGTCGGCACTTCGCAAAAACGGCTCGACCTGCCGCCCAAGCTCACCGGTGAATTCGTCTACGCCCATGACGTGCGCGTGCCGGGCATGTTGCACGGCCGGGTCGTCCGCCCGCCAACGATAACCTCGAAGCCCGCGAGCATCGATGAAAGCACGGTGAAGAACATCCCAGGTTTGGTGCAAGTCGTGCAAGATGGAAGTTTTGTCGGCGTCGTCTGTGCCACCGAATGGGCCGCAGTGAAAGCGGCGAAAGCACTTAAAGTCACCTGGTCGCAGCCCGCCACCAAGATGCCGGCCAACTACGACGAACTCTTCGGCTATATCAAAAACACTAAAGCGCTAAACGAACAGGTCCGAGTCAATCGCGGCAATCCTGAGCAAGCACTCAAGCAGGCAAGCAAAACCTACGAGGCCACCTACCGTTGGCCGTTTCAATTGCACGGCATGATGGGCCCATCCTGCGCTGTGGCTGACGTCAACGGCGATAAAGTAACCCTCTACACCGGCACCCAAGGTTCCTTCGAGACCCGCGAAGCGGTGGCGCAATTACTCGGCCTCCCCGAAAATAACGTCCGCGTGCTATGGCGCGAGGCTTCGGGCAGCTACGGTCGCTTGGGTGCGGACGATGCGGCCGAAGACGCCGCGCTGCTATCGCGTGCGGTGGGCAAACCAGTGCGTGTGCAATGGATGCGCGACGACGAACATGCTTGGGATCCCAAGGGCCCAGCACAACTAGGCCTGGCACGGGCTGGCGTCGATGCCCAAGGCAAAGTCATCGCTTGGGATTATGCCGACCGTGGCTTTCCGCTCACTGCCGCTTCCGGCCGTGGCTTGCGCCTGCTCGCTTCGCGCCAGATCGGTATGAAGGCTACCGGCACGGGCAACTCCAACGGCAGTCAAGGTGTCGGTGACATGTATACCTTCGAGAATCAGAAAGGCAGCGCCCCGTTGGTGCCGTGGATATTGCCGGCCGAAGAAACGCCCCTGCGCACCGGCTACTTGCGCGCACCGGGCGACATCGCGCGTTGCTTCGGTAGCGAAAGCTTCATCGATGAGATTGCCGCCGACCAAAAGGTCGACCCCGTGCAATTCCGCCTGCGTTATCTCGCCGACAACAAACGTGGCATCGACGCTTTGATGGCGGTGGCGAAACAAGCGCGCTGGCAAGAGCACCCGTCGCCCGCGCCGGCCTCCACTGGCAACAAAGCCATTGGCCGCGGTGTGTCGATCTCAAACCGCGCCAACGCGATTTGCGGTGCCGTCGCTGAGGTGGAAGTCGATAAGACCACAGGCAAGGTGGCGGTCAATCGCTTCATTCTTTCCCACGACTGCGGTCTAATCATCAACCCCGACGGTCTGAAGAACCAAATCGAGGGCAACATCATCCAGGGCGTCAGCCGCTCGCTCATGGAAGAGGTCAAGTTCGACGCCTCCGGCGTCACCACGCTGGACTGGGTCAAGTTACCCAGTGATCCGCTTTCCCGATGTGCCCGAGATTCGAGATAGTCTTGATCAATCGCCCGGAGATGCCGGCCCTCGGCGGCGGCGAGCCATCCAGCGCGCCCATCGCTGCAGCCATCGCCAACGCAATCTTCGACGCCGTCGGCGTTCGCCTCCGCGAAGCGCCGTTCACACCGGCGCGGGTGCTGGCGGCGCTACAGAAAAAGGCGTAAGTGTTAATCGAGGTCAGAGTCACAAATGAAGAATCAACGACCTTGGATATCGGCGCGCTCTTGATTCGCAGTGACGAGATAAAGATGACAAGCCTGCGTAGAATTTGGTCTGCTGCTATTGCGACGATTCTCCTAGCGGTACTGCTTATTGCACCCACGCGTGCCAGCGCCGCCGCCGCGCGACCGCTGCGCATCGCCTTCTTATTCACTTCGGGGACCATGGCTTCCATGTGGATGGCGAAGGAAACCGGCGGCTTCGCCAAAGAAGGGTTGGACGTCGAAATGATTTCCATGTCGTCGACTCTCGCCCTGCCGGCGCTGCTCGCCAACGAAGTCGATGTGATCCAGATCTCGGCGGTGCCGCTGATCAACGCGTCGCTGCGGGGATTCGACGTGGTTTTTGCCGCGGGAATGCTCAATACGATGATCTGGGATTTATACGCCAGGGCCGAGATCAAGAGCGCGGAGCAACTCAAAGGGAAAATCGTCGGCACGGAGCGGCCGGGCAGTCCGGTGGCTTACGGCACATTAGTGGCGCTGCGCAAATTGGGACTCACGGCTAAAGATGTTCAGTTGCGAATATTGGGCGGCAGTGAGCAGATCACCGCGGCGCTAATGACCGGCCAGATCGTCGCCGGGGCGGCGGCGCCGCCCGCGAGTTTCCAGCTCGACCGGGCCGGATTTCATTCGATGTCCACCACATTGGATCAGCCCTATCAAAACGTCGGCGTCGTCATGAGGCGCGCCCGTATGGATGAATTGGCTCCCCGGGTGGTGCCGTTGTTACGAGCCGTGCGCGCCGGCATCGACCGCTACTACAGCGACAAACCCTTCACTATGAAAGTCATCGCCAAATACACCAAAGAAAAAGATCCCGACATCATCGATCGCACCTACGAATTCTATCGCAAGGCAGGCTTCAAGCGCGAGCTGATGATTTCCGAGCCGGGCATTCAGGGCATCCTGGATTTCCTGTCGGAAACCATGCCGGAAACCAAAAAAGCCATACCAGCGCAATTCTTCGACGACCGCTTCGTGCGCCAGCTCAACAGCGGAAAATAATCGGCGCGATATCACCGCAGCTTTTTCTCCTTGACGCCCAAACTTGATCGGTCATATGCTCCGGTCTGGAAGCTAGGCGCGGGCTAAATTTGATCGCTATATCGGCAATGCCATTATTTGAAGAATTGCGCCGAAAGGGGCTGGATCATGTACATCGATTGCGACTCTCATTATTTCCCAGTCAAATTCCTGGAGGGCGTTAGCGCCAAGTATCCGCACTCGCCCAGGGTCGTCCGCAATGGCGACGACGTGCGCTCGGTATTGCCGGACGGCACCTTGATCAAGAATCAAGCGCCCAAAGGACGCTGGCATCTCGATACCCGCGACCAGCATGTGGACTGGGAAGGTTTCGATATCCATGTGCTCATCCCGGAAAATCGCGAGCTGCTTTACACCTGGGATCGCGACTTGGGCTGCGAGCTGGCGCGCGCCTATAACGACACGGTGGCGCAAGACCTCAAAGAGTGCGCCCATCCGGAAAAGTATCTCGGTGTCGCGTGGGTCTTTCTTCCCGATGTCGAAGCATCTTGCCGGGAACTGGAGCGCGCGGTAAAGACTCTCGGCCTCAAAGCGGTGAAGTTCATGGGCGGCTTTGCCGACGCCAATCTCGGCGCGGAAAAACTTTGGCCGTTTTACCAAAAGTGCTGCGATCTCGACGTGCCGATTCTCGTGCACGACACCGCGTCGGACCGCGACGGCCATCCCAATCCCGCGCTGGTCGGCATCGAGCAGCTCTATCTGGAAGTCGACAACAATGCCCTGCCCTTCCTGCTCGGTTTTCCGTTCCGCTACATCGTCGACATGGGCAGTTTGATTCTGCGCGGCGCGCTGAAGGAGTTTCCCAAGCTGCGCATCTGCTTTGTCGAAGGGTCGGCGGCCTTCGTGCCCTGGTTGATGGACCGCCTCGACATGGACCCGGCAGCAAAGAAGAAATTGGGCAAGCGACCGCGCGAATTTTTCAGCCAGATCTGGGTGTCGGCTTTCGCCGCCGAAGAATCTTTGAAGTACGCCTGCGATTTCTGGAAAGACCACAATCTTACTGTCGGCAGCGATTATCCGCACGGCGATCCCTCGGCGACCTGGAACTCGAAACAGGGCACCGTGCAGATGATCAAAGAAATGGAAGGAGTTTCGGACGGCGACAAAGAGAAAATCCTAGGTGGCAACGCCATGCGCTTGTTCGGCATGGCGCAGAAGCTCTAGTGCGGATATTCGCCAGTGAATTCCGGAAAAACTCACCACAGAGCACACAGAGATCACAGAGAAAAACCAGGGAGATTAAAATTTCAAGAAATCGTTTTTCTCTCTGACTTCGCCTCTGTGTCCCCCGTGCCCTCTGCGGTGCAAATCCGAATCTGAAAACAATCCACCGTGAGCCCGCAATGAGCATTCAGGGAGGCTATCGCCATGATCAATCTATTCATCGGCGTGCTGGGGTTGCTGATTCAATCAGTGATAGCGTTCCAAGCCGATTGTGCGTCGGCGCCGACGAAACTGATCATCGCCCACGCCGCTAACAATCCGCGGGTTGCGCCCCTCTGGGTCACCGACGAGCAGGGCTTCTTCGCCAAATACGGCATCAAGGCGGAAGTCATATTCATCCGCAACAGCTCACTCTCGATCAGCGCGCTTTATTCGAAAAGCATCGACATCAGCCAAGCCGGCGGCATCTCGGTTCTCGGAGTCGGCGAGAAAGGACCCGATCTCAAGATCATCGCCGCATTTACCAGCAAACTTACCCACGATCTGGTCGCCCGGCCCGGCATCAACTCGCCCAAGGATCTGCGCGGCAAACGATTGGGCGTTCAGGTGGTCGGCGGCAGTCTATGGATCACCGCCATGCTCGCGCTCGAACAGCTCAAGCTCGATCCGGCGCGAGACGACATCAAAGTTCTCACCATCGGCGACCAAACCGTGCTCGCCCAAGCCTTGGAGACCGGCGTCATCGACGTCGCACCCCTCGACACCGCATTCAGCCAGAAGCTCAAGAAAAAGGGCTTTCCGGTTCTTGTTGAGCTCAACAAAACCAACACCCGCACCGTCAGTTCGACCGTCGTGGTGCTCAATTCGTTTTTGCAGTCCCAACCGCAAATCTTAGAGAATCTCTTGAAAGCGCTGATCGAGGGAGCGGCGTTTTCCCTTGCGCCGGAAAATAAGCCGCTGGTGGTGCGGACGATCATGAAACGTCTCAAGCTCAGCGACTCGGCCGACGCCGAAGAAGGCTACGATGGCATGGTCAAAAGCACCGATTTGAAGCCCTATCCCTCCATGGAGGGCATGCGCAACATGCAACGGTTCATGAAAACCCAAAACCCTCAGGTGGCAAACGTCAACTTGGAAAGCCTCATCGACTCCCGTCTGGTGAAAAAACTCGACGATAGCGGCTACATCGACCAGACGCTGAAATCCTACGGCATCGCCAAATAGGCATAGGCGGCGTTAAAAGATGCCGTGATCGTGTTCGTCACCGGTGATCGTCGGATCCGAGAAACTCCGCCACGAATACGAGCACGAATCACGATCGCGTCGTTTACAGATACCCCTTCTCACGATAATACTTCTCCGCCCCCGGATGCAGCGGGAAATCCAGCGGTCCGGCGTCGGTATTGGAGCAAAGCTGTTTCATCGACGGCGTTTCCGTTGCGTCGTAGGGAATCTCTTCGCGGATTTTTTCCAAGACGCCGGCGATGTGGTAGGCCAAATCGGCGGGGAATTTCTCATGGACAACGATGGGCCAGCCGCTGAAGTCGACCACGGTGGTCGGGTCGTTGATGCCGTCGATGCGGCCGTGGTCCAAACGGGCGCGCTGAAAGCCGAACTTTTCGAGCCTCTGCAGTACCGCCTCCGAGTAGGATAAAAACTTCATGCCATGCTCGACCGCCACGTCGCCCCAGGAGTCCATGCCTTCGTCGATGACCATGTCGAGTTCGCCGGAGATGATCCCTTCGCGCCGGTGCGGATTGCTCGGCCGCACCACCTCGTCGACAACGCCGCCCCAATCGACGAAATCTTTTTGCGTAATACCATGGCACTTGAGCAAATATTTAATGGCAAAATCGACGCAGTCGTTGACGGCGATCGACACGTTCATTTTCGGTTTCTTGGCGATCAATTCCTCCATCGAGTTCACGCCGAGTCGCGGCGACACGGCGATTACCAAGCGATCCCAGGAAGGAAATACCGCCAGCGCGCGCAGCGGCTGCGCTTTGCGAAACGGTCCGACACCGCGCACCGCCATCGAGGGAATGATCGAAGGGTTCAACCAGACCAGATCCAACTTGCCGTTGGCGACCAGCTTGGCGCCGTTGAGGCCGCTGCACCACGCCGGACTGACGCCGATGGTGAACGGATAGGGCGGCCCGTCGTGGCCTTTGCCGCCGGGAAGCTCGACCATCAATCGGATCGCGCTGGTCAACATCGTCGGCACATCTTCGTAAAGTCCCGCCAAAAGCTTGGTCGCCACGCGCGCGCGCATCAAACTCGCGCTCATCGGTTTCACACTGCGATCATCGTAAGCCACTATCGTAATTCTCCTTCAGAATGTATTCATTCGAGGTAATCCGAATCGTTACTGGTGTCAACCACTGGACGTGATTTTGGATTGAAGGTGACGAGTTGAACTCTGCCATCGTCCAAGCGCCGCGTTACTTTCCAATTTTCGATGGAAAGGATATAACGATAACCATTCCATGAAGCGCAAACGCTTGTTCCGCTCGGTTACGCGAATCAATTCGTTGCAGTTAAATTTCTTCCCTTCGTGAACTTCGTGTCTTCGTGGTGAGAAGTAAATTTCAGCAAGGAGCCCAACACCATTCGCATATTTCACTCACTACGCCACCGCAACTACGCGCTCTTTTGGTCAACCGATCTGCTCGGCTCGGTGGGCCAATTCGTCGAAGAAGTCGCACTATACTGGATCGCCTACGAAATCACCGGCTCGGCGATGGCATTGGGAGTCTTGGGACTGTGCAGCGCGACACCGCGCTTGATCCTGGGCGCGTTCAGCGGCGTGTTGGTGGACCGCTACGATCGCAAACTATTGCTGATCATGGTGCAATTTGGCTGCGCAATTCCTATCACGATTTTCCTAGCCATTTAT
This sequence comes from uncultured delta proteobacterium, assembly GCA_963816145.1. Lineage (GTDB taxonomy): Bacteria > Desulfobacterota > Binatia > UBA9968 > UBA9968 > DP-20. The sequence continues at coordinate 8,099 of CAWFJP010000007.1, read as the reverse complement.
ACGTTCGGCACCCTCGCGTTCTGGCACCTGCTCGTGCTGGAAATTCTCTTCGGCTCGATCCGCGCGATAAATCCCTCGGCGGCGCAATCCATACTGGCGGAATTGGTGCCGCGCGAAGATGTCATGAACGCCGTCGCGCTCTACACGGTCGGATTCAATATCGCGCGCATCGCCGGCCCATCCCTTGGCGGCGTGTTGATACTTTGGATCGGCGTCGGCGGCTGCTACGCCGCCTATCTGGCGACCCTTCTAGTATCGGCCACGGGCATGTTGTTTATCCACAACCGCAAGGAGGAATCGGTCGACCGGGAACACAATTTTCTGGCCGAGTTCAAAGAAGGCTTTCACTATGTTTGGCATACGCCGCTAATTTTGAGCAGCGTCATCGCAGCCTACACCTTCGCGATATTCATCGTCACCTATCAAAGCTTTTTGCCGGTGTTCGCAAAGCAGGTGCTCGACGTCGGCCCCAGGGGTTTGGGCATACTGATGGCGGCGCCGGGGTTGGGCGGTATCGCTTCGCTGAGCTTTATCGCCTCCGTCGGTGAACGGTGGAACCGGGCGATGATATTGTGGATCATGACGACAACGACGCCGATTTTTCTCATGCTCTTTTGTATGTCGCCGATCTTCTGGCTCTCAGTGGTCTTGTTGACCCTGGTCGGCGCCGGCCAAGTGAGTTTCCGCACCATCAGCCGCGTCATTATCCAGGTCGAAGCACCGCGCAATCTCATGGGCCGGGTGATGAGCGTGTTCAACCTCGACCAGGGCATGCGCTCCATCGGCTCCATCGTGCTCGGCGCCGCCGCCACGCTTTTCGGCGCTTCGCTAGGGATTGCGCTGACCGCCGGAACCTCGTTGATCATAACGACGGCGCTGTTCTATCGGTTGCTGGGGAAAAAAGATTGATGACAGGGACACCCGTTCCAGTCGTTCCAACTGTTCAAGCCGTTCAAATCGTTTTAAGAAAATTCGGATTCGCAAAATGAAGTGGACAAAGCGCAAACAGTAATCCGCGCGCCGTTTGACACGCCTCTATACTGTAGCTACATTAATACATGCGTATCGAGTTCGATCCCGCCAAAGACGTGGCGAATCGAGCCAAGCATGGCGTCTCGCTGGCCCTGGCGGGTGAGCTTGATTGGGAAGCGGCGTTGGTTTGGATCGACGACCGCTTCAACTACGATGAGTTGCGGATGATCGCCCTCGCGCCGCAAACCGAGATTCTTTATTACGTGGCATTTGTCGACCGTGGCGAGGCACGAAGGATCATTAGCCTACGTCGAGCCAATCGTCGAGAGGTAAAATACTATGTCGAAAACAACTAAACGCCCGTCCGTCGTCATGCCTACGGTGCGAGAAGATAAGGCCATCACAGCAGCGGCTAAGGCTGATCCCGACGCCCAGCCGCTAACACTCAAGCAATTGAAGACCATGGTGCCCATGCGAGCGCTGCGCGGGCGTCCCAAGTCCGGGAGCGCGAAGCAACTCGTATCGGTGCGTTATAGCCGGGAGGTCTTGGCGTACTTTAAGTCCACCGGCGAAGGGTGGCAGTCCCGCATGGATCGTGTGCTGCGCGAGTACGTCATGCGGCGTTCCCGTAGAGCATTATGATGGAATCAACCCAATTCATCGAGCCGCAGACCAAGACTGACGATGCGTAGACACCCTGGCCCGAGTGGCAAACATCACTTGGGCGGCATCGAGATCCTTCATGAAGACCGCGACATAATCGTCGTTGACAAGCCGGCTGGCTTGTTGACCATCAGCACCGATCGCGAAAAATCGCGCACCACCTATTTCATTCTCACCGACTACGTCCGCAAGGGCGTCGCGAAATCTCGGAACCGCATTTTCATCGTGCACCGGCTCGATCGCGAGACTTCGGGGATACTGATCTTCGCCAAAAACGAACAAGCGAAGTTTCGTTTGCAGGACCAATGGCAAGACACCAAGAAACAATATCTCGCCGTCGTCCATGGCTGCTGTGAGAAGCGCGCGGACACCATCACGACCTACCTGGCGGAGAACCAGGCGCATGGTGTCTACACGACTAGCGACGCACGCAAAGGAAAACTGTCGCACACCGCCTACAAAGTGCTGAAAGAGACCAAGGACTTTTCGCTCCTGGAAATCGAGCTGCTGACCGGACGGAAACACCAGATCCGCGTGCACCTCGCCGGCATCGGCCACCCGGTGGTCGGTGACCAACGCTATGGCAAAGAACATAAACGGCTACCAACGTCTAGCGCTTCATGCCCGCTCGATTTCCTTCAAGCATCCCTTCAGCGGCGAGCCGATGACTTTCGAAACGAAAGTGCCAGTGTTTTTCAACACCCTAGTGGGACAATGGCCGCTGCCGTCCGCGCGCTCAATCTAAATCGATGCCGCGACGAATGGACTTTTCTTCGCATTTTCAATTCTCCATTATCCATTTAGAATCACCTTGTCTTTCCGACGAGGTACATATATAGCCAAAGACAAATCTCCCATCGAGGTGAACCATGCAACTTCCACCGATCGCCGCCACGACCATCGGCAGTTTCCCCCGGCCCAGTTGGCTGGCGCAAAACGAGCGCAGCCGCGCCGTGTTTCGCCTTGAGGGGGCGGAACTCAAACAAGCGCAGGACGACGCCACGGCGCTGAGCATCCATAATCAAGAACGGATCGGCCTCGACCTCTTGTCCGACGGCGAGCAGCGGCGCACCGGATTTATCAATCATGTCCTCGCGTCATTCGACGGCATCGACCTTGAACATGAGGCGGTGAAAACCATCTACCGGCGGCGCGAGCAGCCGCGGCCGGTGCCGCGCGTCGTCGGCAAGATCACACGGCGCCGACAGGCGATTGTCGAGGATCTCAAATTCGCCAAGGCGCAAACCAACAAACCGATCAAGATGGATGTGCCCGGGCCGATGACCATCGTCGACAGCACGCTGGACGAGTTTTACAAAGGTGACGAAGCCGCCATGGCGATGGATGCGGCAGTAGCGATCAACCAAGAGCTGCGCGATCTGCAAGCCGCCGGCTGCGACGTGCTGGAAATCGACGAGCCGGCGATGACCCGCTATCACGAGAAAGTTTTTGCGTACGGCGCCAAAGCGCTCGACCGCTGCCTCGAAGGCATCACCGTGCCGACCATGGTTCATCTCTGCTACGGCTATCCTGGAGGACATCCCGATCGGCAGCATGAATACACCTACCCGGAACTGCTCGAAGAATTGATGAAGACGCGCATCGGCGGCTTCGGCGTAGAGTTCGCCCGCAGCGGCTACGATCCCGCGGTGCTGTCGATCGCCAAAGGCCGCATCGTCATGTTCGGCTGCGTCGATCCGAGCGATGCGCCGGTACCGTCAGTGGCCCAGGTCGCCGACCGCGTGCGCACCGCGCTCAAATACATCGAGCCGAAAAATCTCTGGCTCGCCCCCGACTGCGGCCTCATGACGATCACCCGGGAGCTGGCCGATGCCAAGGCAAAACTCTTGGTCGATGTCGCCAACGAAGTGAGAAAGACCCTCTAACTGCAAATAGGGGAAGGGGCTGCTAACGACCTGCGCTTCGCAATGGCAAGGAAATCGACCAAAACAAAAGCCATCAAACCAGCGCCGCCCTGCCCCGAATGCGGCTCGCTCACTGCGGTGCCGGTCATCCACGGCATCGTCACTCCGGCTCTCCAGCGCAAAATCGACACGGGCCTAGCCATCGCCGCCGACCGCGAAGAATGGGAAGGCATGAGCGAGTGGTACTGCAACGACTGCGGCTGCGACTGGAGCCGCCACTCGCGCAGGTTCAAAAAGCCCGGCGGAGTAAACGCGACGCGCGGGGATTAAGGCGATCGGCAATATTTAATCGCGCAGACCGCCCCAGAATTTTACTGAACCGTGTAGGACGGAGACTCGTGTCGATCTAACGTCGCTGCGCGACTTTTCCGCCATCAAACCCAATCAAATTTGCCGCATCTGTTTTAGCGTCGGCGAGATCGTGGATCATCACGATCATCGACGCGGCAGCCCCCAATGATGGATACGTTCCACCCATCGTTCATCAGCGATTTTCGAATTTCACAATTTTCCGACAATCTGTTCCAACGCATCGGACGGCTGCTGAACCGAGCCGTGGCTTGACAGTAATCTGTGATACATGATACCGGACATAATGTTAGATATCCTGTCATAAACCACATGGAAGCAGAGACCCGTCAGATCGAAATCGAAAACCGTTTGCGCGAAAAGCGACAAGCTTTGGCGCTCTCACAAAAACAACTGGCAGATCTTGCCGGAATCACGCGCCAAGCGGTCAGCGCCCTAGAGTCCGACCAATACTCTCCCGCCACCTCGGTTGCGCTGCAATTGGCGCGGGCACTCCATTGCCGCGTCGAAGATTTGTTCAGCCTCAAGCAAGGCGGCGAGATTCTTGAGGGCGAGCTGCTCGGCATTCTGCCGCAAGGAAATCGGCCGGTGCGGGCTCAAGTAATGCAAATCGGTCGACGCATTTTGGTCCGCCCGCTGGACGGCGTGGGGGAACTGGCAAGTTTAAGCGCAACAGCGGACGGCCTGATCGTAAAATCGAGCCCCGGCAGTACCCGAGTGAAAGTCAAATTGCTCAACGACCGCGAGGCGGTGCAGCGCAAGGTAGTAGTCGGCGGTTGCGATCCGGCGATGTTTCTAGCTGGCGAGCATGTCAGAAAGCACGGCCAAGGAAACTTGGCGCCTTACATGATGGGCAGCAGCATGGCGCTCAACGCGCTCAAGCGCGGTGAAATTCACGTTGCCGGCATCCATCTGGCGAATGAGACCGCAGGCGTGTGGGAATCTCCTAATTTGGAGAACAGCCTAGGTGACATGGAGTGCACCGTGGTGACCTTCGCCCACTGGGAAGAGGGCTTGATTATCCGCCAAGGCAATCCCAAGAAGATCCGCGCCGTCAAAGATATGGCAAAACCAATCGTCAGAATCGTCAATCGCGAAAAGGGTTCCGGCGCGCGCCGCCTCCTCGATAAGCAATTGCGTTTAAGCGCCATCAATCCCAATCGGATCAAAGGTTACGGTGACCAAGTCTATTCGCATCTGGACGTGGCATCGCGCATCAAATCTGGTCTAGCCGATGTTGGCATCGGAGTTCAGTCCGTTGCGTCCATTTTCGGCTTGGACTTCGTGCCGTTGCAGCGGGAACGCTACGACTTGGTAATCCCCAAAGAATACTACGAGTCACTGAGCGGTCTGCGAGTTCTCCTCGAGACAATGGTCGGCAAAAGATTCCGCGCCGAGCTTGAAGCCCTGGGCGGCTATGACACGCGTGATACTGGGAAAGTCATTGCAGGATTCAACGGATAACCGATAGCGACACAACACAGGAAAGTTCAATGATAATGTTCGATAGTAGCCGACGGATACGCCGATTGCTCTCTGTGTCGACGCTGATCATCATGTTTGCCGGGGCTCAGGCAATGGCCTGGGCCGACGAAGTTCTAGTATCGGCGGCGGCGAGCCTCACCGATGTCCTAAAAGAAATCGCCAGCAGCTATCGAGCGAAAGCCAAACATACGGTGAAATTTAACTTCGGGCCGTCCAACGGCCTGGCGCGGCAGATCGAAGAAGGCGCGCCGGCAGATTTATTTTTCTCCGCCGACTTGCCGCAAATGGATGCGCTCGATAAGAACGGCCGGCTGGAACCAGGAACTCGAAAAAATCTGCTCTCGAACCAACTGGTGATGATCGTGCCGGCGGATTCCAAACTGGCGGTTTCTTCACCGAAGGATTTATTGAAGGCCGACGTTAAGAAAATTGCGCTCGCCGAGCCGTCCTCCGTGCCGGTTGGCGTCTACAGCAGCAAGTATTTGGCCGACGAAGGCTTGTGGGACCAGGTCAAATCGAAGATCGTTCCAGTGCAAGATGTCCGCGCGACTCTAGCGTCCGTCGAGTCCGGCAATGTCGAAGCCGGCTTCGTCTACAAAACCGACGCCGCCATTTCCAAGAAGGTGAAGATCGTTTACGAAGTGCCCATCGAAAAGGGTCCCAAGATCACCTACCCGGTCGCCATCGTCAAAGAATCGAAACGCAAAGAGGCGGCGCGCGAGTTTTTGAATTACATTCAGAGTCCCCTAGCAAAGGAGTATTTCAAAAAATACGGCTTTGTCGTAACTGACTAAACTTTAGGACGACATTTCATTCGTGATCTTCTCCTTCGACACCTGGCAAATCACGCTCTTCTCACTCGCGGTCGGGCTTGCCAGCACGCTGCTGATTCTCCCGTTCGGCATTGGGCTCGCGTGGCTATTTGCGCGCAAGGAGTGGCCGCTCAAGAGTGTTTTGGAAACCATCGTTCTTCTGCCGCTGGTGATGCCGCCGGTGTCGACCGGCCTGATCCTGCTAAAAATTTTCGGCCGCCGCAGTCCCTTGGGGGGATGGCTGTACGAGCGCGGCGTCGAAATCGTCTTTAACTGGAAAGGTGTTCTGATCGCCATGGCGGTCATGTCCTTTCCGCTGCTCGTCCGCTCGGTGCGGACTTCTTTCGCGGAAGTGAATCCGCGCCTTGAACAGATCGCTGCTACGCTCGGCGCCTCGCCGCTAAGAATCTTCTTTGTGATTACCTTGCCGCTCGCCTACAAGGGCGTTGTCGCCGGCGCATTGCTGGCATTTTCCCGCGCTCTCGGCGAATTCGGCGCAACCATACTCTTAGCCGGGAATATCCCCGGCCGGACGCAGACGCTATCGCTGGCGATCTACAACTACGTTCAGACCGGCAAAGATTCCGAGGCTTATAAGCTGCTCGGTATTACCGTGGCGCTGGCATTTTTGTTTGTCTGGTCCTCCGAGTGGCTGATTCGGTCGGGAAAGAAGCCCTGACATGTTGCTCCGCTGCCATATTCCGTTGGCGAGTTTCGAGCTCGACATCGACGCCTCCTTCGAAGGCCGCATAACCGCGATCTTCGGACCATCGGGTTCCGGCAAGACAACGCTGCTCGACGCCATCGCCGGCCTGCGCCCCGTCGCTGCCGGAGAAATCGAGATCGATGGCAAGTTCCTTTATTCCGCCGGAAAAGGCATCAATCTGCCGGCGCGCCAGCGCGGCATCGGCTACGTGCCCCAGGAGGCTGCACTTTTCCCGCATCTCTCGGTAAAACAAAACATACTTTTCGGCGCCGAGCGCGGAGGCCGAAACGTCATGGCACCGGGAATCCAATTGTCCCACGCGCTCGAAGTACTGGAGATCGGCGGCTTGCTCGCTCGTCCGGTCACCAAACTGTCGGGCGGCGAAGCGCAGCGGGTCGCTCTCGCTCGAGCGATCTTATCCCGGCCGCGACTCTTGCTGCTCGACGAACCGCTCGCCGCGCTGGACATCGGCCTCAAAGAAAAAATCCTCCCCTATCTCGCGCGAGTTCGGGACGAGTTCGCGATCCCGATGGTTTATGTCACGCACAACCTCACTGAGGTCCTTACTCTGGCGGATTGGGTTTTGATGGTGCAGCACGGCAAGTTGATTGCCCAAGGCGTGCCCAAGAACACCCTGCGCTCGGCGACAACCCTGCAGGAACTTTCCGGCGAGCCAATTGAAAATGTCTTCGCAGCGACGCTGCTCGACTCGGATCCTGCCGGTGGCACCAGCCGGGTGCGAACCACGCTGGGGGCCGAGCTGCTCATTCCTTACGTTTCGGCAGCGGCAAAATCGCCGCTACAGTTGCGCGTCGGCGCCGATGAGATATTGCTCGCGACCCAAGAGCCACAAGGAATATCCGCCAGCAACGTTTTACGCGGCACGGTTCGCCGCCTCGATTTCATCGACGGTGAAGCGATGGTGACGATCGCCGCCGGGGAAGAGTTTCTGGTCCGAGTAACGGCGTCCGCGGTGGCGCGGCTTGGGCTCAAGGCAGAATATCCAGTTTATCTCATCATCAAAGCTCGCTCGATTCGCTTGGTTTGAGAGATCGCACGGCGATTTCCTTGACAGTAGCGCGCTGCCACGTCAGATTGGAACGGTTTCAACGGTTGCCGATCACCGGTCTCGCGCATTGAGGAGCGATTATGAAAATACTTCGCCTGTGGATTCTAATCTTGTCGATCTTGGCGCTCTCCGCGCCTCGAGTTTTCACCGGCGAGGTT
>CAWFJP010000006.1:0-16245 GCA_963816145.1 uncultured delta proteobacterium | reverse complement strand
GCCCACGACCAAGGACAGACTGGTCTGGCATCGCCAGTCCATCGGCTACTTCATCGTCGGCGGTTCGCTCGAATCCCTCGGCTTGCTGCTCGTGCTCTACGCACTGAGCTTCGGCCCGGTGGTCACGGTCACCCCGCTAACTGCCACCCTGCCGCTCTGGGTCGTGATCGGTAGCAAGCTGTTTTTACGCGACGTCGAAAAGATCACCACCCGGACCGTCATCGGCGCGATTCTCGTGGTCGCCGGCACCATCGCCATATCGCTGGCGAAGAGTTAAGCAACAATTCACAGAGGGTAACTCTCATGTTATAGACGAAGTAATCTCTCACACTGGAGCGCCCCATGGCCAAGATGACCCTGCGCGTCAACGGCAGATCACATGCCGTTGACGCCAACCCCGAAATGCCGCTGCTCTACGCCCTGCGCAATGATTTACAACTCAACGGCCCCAAGTTCGGCTGCGGCCTGGCCCGATGCGGCGCCTGCGCCGTGATCATGGACGGCGCCAGCGATCCGCTCTGCGTCACCCCGGTCGCCGCGGCGCAAAACGAAGCAGTCACCACCCTCGAGGGATTGCGGCAACACCAAGAAGCTGCACAAGATCCAGCAGGCTTTCGTCGACGAGCAGGCCGTCCAATGCCGGCTACTGCATCAACGGCATGATCATGACCACCAAGGCCTTGCTCGATAAGAATCCGAAGCCCAATGACGCCCAGATCAAAGAAGCGCTGGCCGGCAACCTGTGCCGCTGCGGCACGCATCTGAGATATGCTCGCGCGTCGAAACGGGCATCGGGCAGATGGCCTAAGGAGCGACGACAATGAAAATCGTTGAAATTATCGCGCAGACAATTTCTCAAGACCACCGGCGGATTGATCGTCAGTTTCAACTTGCTGCCCACGCTCTCGGCATCAAGCCAAGCGACGGTTGGCCCCGGCATTGACGCCGACCCGACCCAGCTCGACTCCTGGCTTGCGGTGGCACCGGACGGCACGATCACGGTGTTCAGCGGCAAGGTCGACCTCGGCACGGGCGTGGAAACCGCGCTGGCGCAAATCGTCGCCGAAGAATTGGACGTGCCTTTTAACCGCGTGCACATGATCGGTTTGGATACCAACAAAGCGATCAATCAAGGCACCACAGCCGGCAGCCGCACCATCGAACTTGGCGGTCCACAGTTGCGCCAAGCCGCCGCGGCAGCGCGCCAAGAACTCTTAAAACTAGCTGCCAAGCATTTGACGGCACCGGTCGAAAAGGTGACCGTAGCCGACGGTGTGGTCAGCGACGGCGTAAAGAACGTGTCCGTATGGACAACTCATAGGCGGCAAAAAGTTCAACGTTAAAATCACTGCCACCGGCACCGGCTGGAACATGAAAGTCGCGCCGGAAGTGCGCGCCAAGGATGTCAAAGATCACAAAATTGTCGGCACCTCGCAAAAACGCAACGATCTGCCGCCCAAGCTTACCGGCGAATTTACTTACGCCAATGACGTGCGGATACCCGGCATGTTGCATGGTCGCGTGGTGCGGCCGCCGACGATCGCCGCGAAACCGGCGAGCGTCGACGAAAGTAGCGTCAAAAGTATTCCGGGCCTGGTAAAGGTTGTCCAGGAAGGCAGTTTCGTCGGCGTGGTATGCAAGACCGAGTGGGCCGCGATCAAAGCGGCGCGGGCGCTGAAAGTGGCTTGGTCGCAGCCGGGAACGAAGATGCCGGCGAGCTACGAAGAAGTGTTTCCCTACATAAAGGACACCAAAAGCCTGCGGGATCAGGTGACGGTGAATAAAGGCAACCCCGACAGCGCGCTCGGGCAAGCCAAGAAAATTTACGAAGCGACCTATCGCTGGCCGTTTCAGCTGCACGGCATGATGGGACCGCCCTGTGCGGTGGCCGACGTTAACAAGAATCGAGCGACCCTATACACCGGCACCCAGGGATCATTCGCGACGCGCGACGCGGTTGCCGAACTCCTCGGACTTCCCGAAAAAAACGTCCGCGTACTCTACCGCGAAGCCTCCGGCAGCTACGGCCGCATGGGCGCCGACGATGCCGCCGAGGATGCCGCTTTGATGTCGCGCGCGGTGGGCAAACCGGTGCGCGTCCAATGGATGCGCCAGGACGAACATGGTTGGGAGCCCAAGGGACCGGCGCAGCTGGACCTAGCGCGCGCCGGCGTCGACCGCGAGGGCAAGATCATCGCCTGGGATTTTGCCGACCGCGGCTTCCCCCTCACCGCCTCTTCCGGCCGCGGCATGCGCTTGCTCGCCTCGCGGCAACTCGGCATGAAGCCGACGCTCGGATGGCGCCTCCAATGGCACCCAGGGCGGCGGTGAAATGTATACGTTCGAAAATCAAAAATGCTCCGCGCCGATGGTGCCTGGCTGCAATCCGACGAAACGCCATTGCGCACCGGTTACCTGCGCGCGCCGGGCGATATTGCGCGCTGCTTCGCCAGCGAATCATTTATCGACGAGATCGCCGCCGACTTGAAAGTCGATCCCGTGCAGTTTCGCATGCGCTATCTCGGCGAGAACAAGCGCGGTGCCGACGCCCTAATGGCGGTGGTAAAGCAAGCCAACTGGCAAGAGCGGCCTTCGCCCGCGCCGGCATCGGGCGGTTCCAAAGCGACGGGAAGTGGCGTGGCGATTTCCAATCGCGCCGAAACGATTTGCGGTGCCGTCGCCGAACTGGAAGTCGATAAGACCACGGGCAAGGTGGCGGTCAATCGCTTCGTTCTTGTCCCACGACTGCGGCCTGATCATCAATCCCGACGGTTTGAAAAACCAGATCGAGGGCAACATCGTTCAGGGCGTCAGCCGCGCGCTCATGGAGGAAGTCAAGTTCGACTCGTCCGGAATCACCACGTTGGATTGGCAAAGCTATCCAGTGATAAGATTCCCCGACGTGCCGAATATCGAGATCGTTCTGATCAATCGCCCGGAGATGCCGGCCCTTGGCGGCGGCGAGCCATCCAGCGCGCCGATCGCCGCGGCCATCGCCAACGCAATCTTCGACGCCGTCGGCGTTCGCCTCCGCGAAGCGCCGTTCACACCGGCGCGGGTATTGGCGGCGATGCAGAAGAAGGCGTGATCGCAAGGTCGACTTTCAACGAAGCAGCGTAGCGATCCTCCGCTGAGCCGGACACCGAACATACCGTCAGCTTCGATGCTGGTCACGTTTAAATTGGATTCAGCGCTGGATTTGGCATCGATAGCCGCCGCTTCCCGTCAAGAGATAACGGAACCGAAGCGTCGTTCAATTCAATCCTGCGGGAACTGTGCGCTGATTTTACCGAAATAACCCGCCGATCGTTAGGGAGATTACCCGCCGAGCCGGTCGGCTTTTATCAGAAAACCTTTTGTTGACTAGTGAAGATATCAGGTGGATATTGCAATTGAATCGGATTCGCTAGCTGTGCGCTGCATCCGAGATAACCTGACGGGATATTCAGCACATACGCACTTCCCTTAATAGTTAGGGTTATTATGGCGTGGCAAGATGATCTCGTCGCTGAACTTGAAAAACTCGGAGAGAGCGAGGTTTGTTCTCGATGGATGAAGGGTGAGTATGGCGACAATGGTGAGCATGGCAGCGTTGACAGTCCAAAATCTTTAGTCGTTCGAAATTGGTTGCGAGCCAAGGAAGATAATCGTAATTCTGGAGCTGACTCGCGGAAGGAGTCACGCGAGGAGAAGAGCCTTTCTATTTCTCGCGAGGCCCTCTCCAACTCGCGTCGTGCAACTATCATTGCGATTATCGCAACCATCATAGCGGCATCAGATAAGGTCATAGCGTTTCTCCGTTGGCTTGGTGTTTTAAAACCCTAACCAGCGGCTTGAGAAAGACGAGTCGCGCTTCTCAGCCTTGGCGTTAGCCCGGCAAGGACACAGCCCCTGGGGGTAGATAGATCGATGACGCAGAGTAACATGCAACAGCCATGCGCCTGAACTAAAATGAAGCAGGCGCGCGGGGGTGAATGATGGGCTTCATGGATGCCATAGCAGGCCGGAAGAAACTGATGTCGTTCGAAGTAGCAATGGCGCCTGAGAACTGCACCTGTAACTTCTACGACGTTGACCCGCTGCTAACCAGTTCAACCGAACGTTTTGCTGTTGAGATCATCCGCCTATTTGCCTGCTACCAAGCCTTCGTCATTTACGGTGCTGGAGGACCGCAAAGCCCGAACGGCAGACAGGCGCTCGATTGGCTTGTGAGGCTCCTGCAAGTCCCACCAGACGGCTCTAAAACCGTATTCGCCCTACTGGGTAGCGACTATTGGCCGCCTGGCTTCGACCTGGTGCCCGCAAAATCGTTCTCGGTTCGGGACGGTGTACCCTTTTGCGGCCACTTCTACTCTCGCAACAAGCGAGAACGAAGGATAGAATTCACAACCAAGTTTGGGCCCGACAACACGCCATTCCTTATGTCTTCCGCGCTCGCCGTGCTGGAGTACGGCATCAGGGTTTGCTCCTCGTGTGACAAGGGCCAAGACCTGCTGAACTTGTTTGCCCAGACCTGCAGGAACCTTCTTATGTTGTACGACCATTACGACAGTCTTCGAGCGACCAAGGTGGCGCCCGATGTCAGTCGTGCTATGTCCATCCCCGATCACGCTTTCTTCTCGGCTGCCGGTCTGGAGAGGTAAACGCCGGGGGGGGACTAAGGACTCAAGGAGGGAAAAAGGAACATTCTCAATTTTTACACTTGGCGAGCGACTCTAGACAGATGCCTTCGGCGCGGCTCACCCGTGCGTTAAACCTCAGGATTGAATTGTATTCTCCCACAGCTCGATTCTAGACCAAACGTTTGCAACTCATATCCCAAACTTCCGCGAGTTTGGATGCTGCGGTCCACACTCGATCGACGAGCGCTAGAGCCGACGGTCTGCCCAGATCGATCGATAGAGGCCACATGCCAGCGGCCGATTTGACATGTCCGATTTCCCGAGATTGCCGGTCAGAAAGTATTTTTTGCCTTGACGGCGTAACTTCGTCGGACCTATGCTCCGCGTAGCTTTATCAAGGCGGAGGGTTTCCCATGTATATCGATTGCGATTCGCACTATTTCCCGGTGGGATTTTTGGAAGGCATTGCCGATAAATATCCGCACTCGCCACGAGTCGTGAGCAAAGGCGGAGCCGTCGCCGAAGTGGAAGTCGATAAGAGTAATGGCAACGTGCGGGTTACTCGCTTTGTCTTGGCCCACGACTGCGGTCTAATCATCAACCCCGACGGTCTGAAGAACCAAATCGAGGGCAACATCATCCAGGGCGTCAGCCGCGCACTCATGGAAGAGGTCAAGTTCGACGCCTCCGGCGTCACCACGCTGGACTGGGTCAGTTACCCAGTGATCCGCTTTCCCGATGTGCCCGAGATTGAGTTAGTCTTGATCAATCGCCCGGAGATGCCGGCCCTTGGCGGCGGCGAGCCATCCAGCGCGCCCATCGCTGCAGCCATCGCCAACGCAATCTTCGACGCCGTCGGCGTTCGCCTCCGCGAAGCGCCGTTCACACCGGCGCGGGTATTGGCGGCGATACAGAAGACGGCGTAACTATCGATTTGGAACATGTGCAAGAAAAATGAAATTTGAGCCACCGCGAATTTCGGCGCGCTCCTGATTCGCAATTACGAGACAAAAGATGACAGGCTTGCGTACAATTTGCTCTGGTGTGGTTGCGGCGACTCTGCTAACGGTGCTGCTGATTGCACCCACGCGTGAAAGCCACGCCGCCGCCGCGCGACCGCTGCGCATCGCCTTCTTATTCACTTCGGGGACCATGGCTTCCATGTGGATGGCGAAGGAAACCGGAGGATTCGCCAAAGAAGGGTTGGACGTCGAAATGATTTCCATGTCCTCGACTCTCGCCCTGCCGGCGCTGCTCGCCAACGAAGTCGATGTGATCCAGATCTCGGCGGTGCCGCTGATCAACGCGTCGCTGCGGGGATTCGACGTGGTTTTTGCCGCGGGAATGCTCAATACGATGATCTGGGATTTATACGCCAGGGCCGAGATCAAGAGCGCGGAGCAACTCAAAGGGAAAATCGTCGGCACGGAGCGGCCGGGCAGTCCGGTGGCTTACGGCACATTAGTGGCGCTGCGCAAATTGGGACTCACGGCTAAAGATGTTCAGTTGCGAATATTGGGCGGCAGTGAGCAGATCACCGCGGCGCTAATGACCGGCCAGATCGTCGCCGGGGCGGCGGCGCCGCCCGCGAGTTTCCAGCTCGACCGGGCCGGATTTCATTCGATGTCCACCACATTGGATCAGCCCTATCAAAACGTCGGCGTCGTCATGAGGCGCGCCCGTATGGATGAATTGGCTCCCCGGGTGGTGCCGTTGTTACGAGCCGTGCGCGCCGGCATCGACCGCTACTACAGCGACAAACCCTTCACTATGAAAGTCATCGCCAAATACACCAAAGAAAAAGATCCCGACATCATCGATCGCACCTACGAATTCTATCGCAAGGCAGGCTTCAAGCGCGAGCTGATGATTTCCGAGCCGGGCATTCAGGGCATCCTGGATTTCCTGTCGGAAACCATGCCGGAAACCAAAAAAGCCATACCGGCGCAATTCTTCGACGACCGCTTCGTGCGCCAGCTCAACAGCGGAAAATAATCGGCGCGATATCACCGCAGCTTTTTCTCCTTGACGCCCAAACTTGATCGGTCATATGCTCCGGTCTGGAAGCTAGGCGCGGGCTAAATTTGATCGCTATATCGGCAATGCCATTATTTGAAGAATTGCGCCGAAAGGGGCTGGATCATGTACATCGATTGCGACTCTCATTATTTCCCAGTCAAATTCCTGGAGGGCGTTAGCGCCAAGTATCCGCACTCGCCCAGGGTCGTCCGCAATGGCGACGACGTGCGCTCGGTGTTGCCGGACGGCACCTTGATCAAGAATCAAGCGCCCAAAGGACGCTGGCATCTCGATACCCGCGACCAGCATGTGGACTGGGAAGGTTTCGATATCCATGTGCTCATCCCGGAAAATCGCGAGCTGCTTTACACCTGGGATCGCGACTTGGGCTGCGAGCTGGCGCGCGCCTATAACGACACGGTGGCGCAAGACCTCAAAGAGTGCGCCCATCCGGAAAAGTATCTCGGTGTCGCGTGGGTCTTTCTTCCCGATGTCGAAGCATCTTGCCGGGAACTGGAGCGCGCGGTAAAGACTCTCGGCCTCAAAGCGGTGAAGTTCATGGGCGGCTTTGCCGACGCCAATCTCGGCGCGGAAAAGCTTTGGCCGTTTTACCAAAAGTGCTGCGATCTCGACGTGCCGATTCTCGTGCACGACACCGCGTCGGACCGCGACGGCCATCCCAATCCCGCGCTGGTCGGCATCGAGCAGCTCTATCTGGAAGTCGACAACAATGCCCTGCCCTTCCTGCTCGGTTTTCCGTTCCGCTACATCGTCGACATGGGCAGTTTGATTCTGCGCGGCGCGCTGAAGGAGTTTCCCAAGCTGCGCATCTGCTTTGTCGAAGGGTCGGCGGCCTTCGTGCCCTGGTTGATGGACCGCCTCGACATGGACCCGGCAGCAAAGAAGAAATTGGGCAAGCGACCGCGCGAATTTTTCAGCCAGATCTGGGTGTCGGCTTTCGCCGCCGAAGAATCTTTGAAGTACGCCTGCGATTTCTGGAAAGACCACAATCTTACTGTCGGCAGCGATTATCCGCACGGCGATCCCTCGGCGACCTGGAACTCGAAACAGGGCACCGTGCAGATGATCAAAGAAATGGAAGGAGTTTCGGACGGCGACAAAGAGAAAATCCTAGGTGGCAACGCCATGCGCTTGTTCGGCATGGCGCAGAAGCTCTAGTGCGGATATTCGCCAGTGAATTCCGGAAAAACTCACCACAGAGCACACAGAGATCACAGAGAAAAACCAGGGAGATTAAAATTTCAAGAAATCGTTGTTCTCTCTGACTTCGCCTCTGTGTCCCCCGTGCCCTCTGCGGTGCAAATCCGAATCTGAAAACAATCCACCGTGAGCCCGCAATGAGCATTCAGGGAGGCTATCGCCATGATCAATCTATTCATCGGCGTGCTGGGGTTGCTGATTCAATCAGTGATAGCGTTCCAAGCCGATTGTGCGTCGGCGCCGACGAAACTGATCATCGCCCACGCCGCTAACAATCCGCGGGTTGCGCCCCTCTGGGTCACCGACGAGCAAGGCTTCTTCGCCAAATACGGCATCAAGGCGGAAGTCATATTCATCCGCAACAGCTCACTCTCGATCAGCGCGCTTTATTCGAAAAGCATCGACATCAGCCAAGCCGGCGGCATCTCGGTTCTCGGAGTCGGCGAGAAAGGACCCGATCTCAAGATCATCGCCGCATTTACCAGCAAACTTACCCACGATCTGGTCGCCCGGCCCGGCATCAACTCGCCCAAGGATCTGCGCGGCAAACGATTGGGCGTTCAGGTGGTCGGCGGCAGTCTATGGATCACCGCCATGCTCGCGCTCGAACAGCTCAAGCTCGATCCGGCGCGAGACGACATCAAAGTTCTCACCATCGGCGACCAAACCGTGCTCGCCCAAGCCTTGGAGACCGGCGTCATCGACGTCGCACCCCTCGACACCGCATTCAGCCAGAAGCTCAAGAAAAAGGGCTTTCCGGTTCTTGTTGAGCTCAACAAAACCAACACCCGCACCGTCAGCTCGACCGTCGTGGTGCTCAATTCGTTTTTGCAGTCCCAACCGCAAATCTTGGAGAATCTCTTGAAAGCGCTGATCGAGGGAGCGGCGTTTTCCCTTGCGCCGGAAAATAAGCCGCTGGTGGTGCGGACGATCATGAAACGTCTCAAGCTCAGCGACTCGGCCGACGCCGAAGAAGGCTACGATGGCATGGTCAAAAGCACCGATTTGAAGCCCTATCCCTCCATGGAGGGCATGCGCAACATGCAACGGTTCATGAAAACCCAAAACCCTCAGGTGGCAAACGTCAACTTGGAAAGCCTCATCGACTCCCGTCTGGTGAAAAAACTCGACGATAGCGGCTACATCGACCAGACGCTGAAATCCTACGGCATCGCCAAATAGGCATAGGCGGCGTTAAAAGATGCCGTGATCGTGTTCGTCACCGGTGATCGTCGGATCCGAGAAACTCCGCCACGAATACGAGCACGAATCACGATCGCGTCGTTTACAGATACCCCTTCTCACGATAATACTTCTCCGCCCCCGGATGCAGCGGGAAATCCAGCGGTCCGGCGTCGGTATTGGAGCAAAGCTGTTTCATCGACGGCGTTTCCGTTGCGTCGTAGGGAATCTCTTCGCGGATTTTTTCCAAGACGCCGGCGATGTGGTAGGCCAAATCGGCGGGGAATTTCTCATGGACAACGATGGGCCAGCCGCTGAAGTCGACCACGGTGGTCGGGTCGTTGATGCCGTCGATGCGGCCGTGGTCCAAACGGGCGCGCTGAAAGCCGAACTTTTCGAGCCTCTGCAGTACCGCCTCCGAGTAGGATAAAAACTTCATGCCATGCTCGACCGCCACGTCGCCCCAGGAGTCCATGCCTTCGTCGATGACCATGTCGAGTTCGCCGGAGATGATCCCTTCGCGCCGGTGCGGATTGCTCGGCCGCACCACCTCGTCGACAACGCCGCCCCAATCGACGAAATCTTTTTGCGTAATACCATGGCACTTGAGCAAATATTTAATGGCAAAATCGACGCAGTCGTTGACGGCGATCGACACGTTCATTTTCGGTTTCTTGGCGATCAATTCCTCCATCGAGTTCACGCCGAGTCGCGGCGACACGGCGATTACCAAGCGATCCCAGGAAGGAAATACCGCCAGCGCGCGCAGCGGCTGCGCTTTGCGAAACGGTCCGACACCGCGCACCGCCATCGAGGGAATGATCGAAGGGTTCAACCAGACCAGATCCAACTTGCCGTTGGCGACCAGCTTGGCGCCGTTGAGGCCGCTGCACCACGCCGGACTGACGCCGATGGTGAACGGATAGGGCGGCCCGTCGTGGCCTTTGCCGCCGGGAAGCTCGACCATCAATCGGATCGCGCTGGTCAACATCGTCGGCACATCTTCGTAAAGTCCCGCCAAAAGCTTGGTCGCCACGCGCGCGCGCATCAAACTCGCGCTCATCGGTTTCACACTGCGATCATCGTAAGCCACTATCGTAATTCTCCTTCAGAATGTATTCATTCGAGGTAATCCGAATCGTTGCGGCTGTCAACCGCAGCAGTCCATTTTGGATATTCGATTTTTGATTTTGGATTGGCAAACAGAACATCGAGCATTCATGTGCATTTAGTTCTTCCCGGCGCTTGCTTTTCTCTGGCGACTGGAAAGGTTATAAACAGAAGCTGATTTATCGTTCTCGCGGAAGAAGCGATAGCCAATACACAAAACTCTACTCACCACGAGGAACACGAAGCTCGGTGTTATTGTTTTTCGAACACTTCGTACCCTTCGTGGTGAAAAATATTTTCCAGCAAGGAGCCCAACACCATTCGCATATTTCACTCACTACGCCACCGCAACTACGCGCTCTTTTGGTCAACCGATCTGCTCGGCTCGGTGGGCCAATTCGTCGAGGAAGTCGCACTATACTGGATCGCCTACGAAATCACCGGCTCGGCGATGGCATTGGGAGTCTTGGGACTGTGCAGCGCGACACCGCGCTTGATCCTGGGCGCGTTCAGCGGCGTGTTGGTGGACCGCTACGATCGCAAACTATTGCTGATCATGGTGCAATTTGGCTGCGCAATTCCTATCACGATTTTCTTAGCCATTTATACGTTCGGCACCCTCGCGTTCTGGCACCTGCTCGTGCTGGAAATTCTCTTCGGCTCGATCCGCGCGATAAATCCCTCGGCGGCGCAATCCATACTGGCGGAATTGGTGCCGCGCGAAGATGTCATGAACGCCGTCGCGCTCTACACGGTCGGATTCAATATCGCGCGCATCGCCGGCCCATCCCTTGGCGGCGTGTTGATACTTTGGATCGGCGTCGGCGGCTGCTACGCCGCCTATCTGGCGACCCTTCTAGTATCGGCCACGGGCATGTTGTTTATCCACAACCGCAAGGAGGAATCGGTCGACCGGGAACACAATTTTCTGGCCGAGTTCAAAGAAGGCTTTCACTATGTTTGGCATACGCCGCTGATTTTGAGCAGCGTCATCGCAGCCTACACCTTCGCGATATTCATCGTCACCTATCAGAGCTTTTTGCCGGTGTTCGCAAAGCAGGTGCTCGACGTCGGCCCCAGGGGTTTGGGCATACTGATGGCGGCGCCGGGGTTGGGCGGTATCGCTTCGCTGAGCTTTATCGCCTCCGTCGGTGAACGGTGGAACCGGGCGATGATATTGTGGATCATGACGACAACGACGCCGATTTTTCTCATGCTCTTTTGTATGTCGCCGATCTTCTGGCTCTCGGTGGTCTTGTTGACCCTGGTCGGCGCCGGCCAAGTGAGTTTCCGCACCATCAGCCGCGTCATTATCCAGGTCGAAGCACCGCGCAATCTCATGGGCCGGGTGATGAGCGTGTTCAACCTCGACCAGGGCATGCGCTCCATCGGCTCCATCGTGCTCGGCGCCGCCGCCACGCTTTTCGGCGCTTCGCTAGGGATTGCGCTGACCGCCGGAACCTCGTTGATCATAACGACGGCGCTGTTCTATCGGTTGCTGGGGAAGAAAGATTGATGACAGGGACACCCGTTCCAGTCGTTCCAACTGTTCAAGCCGTTCAAATCGTTTTAAGAAAATTCGGATTCGCAAAATGAAGTGGACAAAGCGCTAACAGTAATCCGCGCCCCGTTTGACACGCCTCTATACTGTAGCTACATTAATACATGCGTATCGAGTTCGATCCCGCCAAAGACGTGGCGAATCGAGCCAAGCATGGCGTCTCGCTGGCCCTGGCGGGTGAGCTTGATTGGGAAGCGGCGTTGGTTTGGATCGACGACCGCTTCAACTACGATGAGTTGCGGATGATCGCCCTCGCGCCGCAAACCGAGATTCTTTATTACGTGGCATTTGTCGACCGTGGCGAGGCACGAAGGAACATTAGCCTACGTCGAGCCATTCGTCGAGAGGTAAAATACTATGTCGAAAACAACTAAACGCCCGTCCGTCGTCATGCCCACGGTGCGAGAAGATAAGGCCATCACAGCAGCGGCTAAGGCTGATCCTGACGCCCAGCCGCTAACACTCAAGCAATTGAAGGCCATGGTGCCCATGCGAGCGCTGCGCGGGCGTCCCAAGTCCGGGAGCGCGAAGCAACTCGTATCGGTGCGTTATAGCCGGGAGGTCTTGGCGTACTTTAAGTCCACCGGCGAAGGGTGGCAGTCCCGCATGGATCGTGTGCTGCGCGAGTACGTCATGCGGCGTTCCCGTAGAGCATTATGATGGATTCAACCCAATTCATCGAGCCGCAGACCAAGACTGACGATGCGTAGACACCCTGGCCCGAGTGGCAAACATCACTTGGGCGGCATCGAGATCCTTCATGAAGACCGCGACATAATCGTCGTTGACAAGCCGGCTGGCTTGTTGACCATCAGCACCGATCGCGAAAAATCACGCACCACCTATTTCATTCTCACCGACTACGTCCGCAAGGGCGTCGCGAAATCTCGGAACCGCATTTTCATCGTGCACCGGCTCGATCGCGAGACTTCGGGGATACTGATCTTCGCCAAAAACGAACAAGCGAAGTTTCGTTTGCAGGACCAATGGCAAGACACCAAGAAACAATATCTCGCCGTCGTCCATGGCTGCTGTGAGAAGCGCGCGGACACCATCACGACCTACCTGGCGGAGAACCAGGCGCATGGTGTCTACACGACTAGCGACGCACGCAAAGGAAAACTGTCGCACACCGCATACAAAGTGCTGAAAGAGACCAAGGACTTTTCGCTCCTGGAAATCGAGCTGCTGACCGGACGGAAACACCAGATCCGCGTGCACCTCGCCGGCATCGGCCACCCGGTGGTCGGCGACGAACGCTATGGCAAAGAACATAAACGGCAACAACGTCTAGCGCTTCATGCCCGCTCGATTTCCTTCAAGCATCCCTTCAGCGGCGAGCCGATGATTTTCGAAACGAAAATGCCAGTGTTTTTCAACACCCTAGTGGGACAATGGCCGCTGCCGTCCGCGCGCTCAATCTAAATCGATGCCGCGACGAATGGACTTTTCTTCGCATTTTCAATTCTCCATTATCCATTTAGAATCACCTTGTCTTTCCGACGAGGTACATATATAGCCAAAGACAAATCTCCCATCGAGGTGAACCATGCAACTTCCACCGATCGCCGCCACGACCATCGGCAGTTTCCCCCGGCCCAGTTGGCTGGCGCAAAACGAGCGCAGCCGCGCCGTGTTTCGCCTTGAGGGGGCGGAACTCAAACAAGCGCAGGACGACGCCACGGCGCTGAGCATCCATAATCAAGAACGGATCGGCCTCGACCTCTTGTCCGACGGCGAGCAGCGGCGCACCGGATTTATCAATCATGTCCTCGCGTCATTCGACGGCATCGACCTTGAACATGAGGCGGTGAAAACCATCTACCGGCGGCGCGAGCAGCCGCGGCCGGTGCCGCGCGTCGTCGGCAAGATCACACGGCGCCGACAGGCGATTGTCGAGGATCTCAAATTCGCCAAGGCGCAAACCAACAAACCGATTAAGATGGATGTGCCCGGGCCGATGACCATCGTCGACAGCACGCTGGACGAGTTTTACAAAGGTGACGAAGCCGCCATGGCGATGGATGCGGCAGTAGCGATCAACCAAGAGCTGCGCGACCTGCAAGCCGCCGGCTGCGACGTGCTGGAAATCGACGAGCCGGCGATGACCCGCTATCACGAGAAAGTTTTTGCGTACGGCGCCAAAGCGCTCGACCGCTGCCTCGAAGGCATCACCGTGCCGACCATGGTTCATCTCTGCTACGGCTATCCTGGAGGACATCCCGATCGGCAGCATGAATACACCTACCCGGAACTGCTCGAAGAATTGATGAAGACGCGCATCGGCGGCTTCGGCGTAGAGTTCGCCCGCAGCGGCTACGATCCCGCGGTGCTGTCGATCGCCAAAGGCCGCATCGTCATGTTCGGCTGCGTCGATCCGAGCGATGCGCCGGTACCGTCAGTGGCCCAGGTCGCCGACCGCGTGCGCACCGCGCTCAAATACATCGAGCCGAAAAATCTCTGGCTCGCCCCCGACTGCGGCCTCATGACGATCACCCGGGAGCTGGCCGATGCCAAGGCAAAACTCTTGGTCGATGTCGCCAACGAAGTGAGAAAGACCCTCTAACTGCAAATAGGGGAAGGGGGAGCTGCTAACGACCTGCGCTTCGCAATGGCAAGGAAATCGACCAAAACAAAAGCCATCAAACCAGCGCCGCCCTGCCCCGAATGCGGCTCGCTCACTGCGGTGCCGGTCATCCACGGCATCGTCACTCCGGCTCTCCAGCGTAAAATCGACACGGGCCTAGTCGTCGCCGCCGACCGCGAAGAATGGGAAGGCATGAGCGAGTGGTACTGCAACGACTGCGGCTGCGACTGGAGCCGCCACTCGCGTAGGTTCAAAAAGCCCGGCGGAGTAAACGCGACGCGGGCCGATCGCTGACCCATCTCGTCATTTCTGAATCATCGCAACCACAGAACCCCAACGGTCAGATTCCAGATCGGATACTAAGGCGCCCGTCCGAAACGTACCAAATTCTGAACTCTGACCCGTCCGAGCTCTGCGTGCCTTTTTTCGGAGTCGCAGACTGATTCAGCCCAATCACCCCGCGTATTCACCCATTGGCTGGCCATCGCGCCGATCCGCGAGAAGAAACATCGAGCTCGGTGAATACCCGCTACCACTTCCGGCAACGCAAAGGCAACTCGATAACCGGACGGCCTCATACGTTCATGCCGGAGAACCGGCATCCAGGTTGGCGATTTTCCTGGATTCCGGGTCGCGCTAGCTATCGCCAGCTTGCCGGAATGACGGATGGATCATGTAACGAACTTTTGGGTGGGCACACTGATCAAACGCGCGATAATCCGAAATCGAAAACCATCTAATCTTCCGCGCAGGCTGCATCGCAGCGGGATACTGCATAATCACGACAGCAGAACCTGATTCCAGGTCTGGCTCGACAGTAATGCTTGGTACATGATAGCGGACATAATGGTAGCTATTCTGTCTAAGGTGGCATGAAAACTGAGAACCCTCATATCTCGATCGAAAACCGCTTGCACGAAAAACGACAAGCGCTGGCGCTCTCACAAAAGCAACTGGCAGATCTTGCCGGAATCACGCGCCAGGCGGTCAGCGCGCTGAGTCCGATCAGTATTCCCCCGCCACCTCGGTTGCGCTCCAACTCGCACGCGCGCTCAATTGCCGCGTCGAAGATTTGTTCAGCCTCAAACGAGGCGGGGAGATCGTTGAAGGCGAACTGCTTGGCGCGCTTTCGCCGCAGAGGTGATCGTTCCCGGCGCGCGCTCAGGTGACTCAAATCGGCCGCCGACTCCTGGTGCGCCCGCTCGATCGGCACTCGGAGAATTGGCCGAGCCTGAGCGCGACCGCGGACGGCCTCATCGTCGGGACGACTCCCGCACCATCACACGCGTCAAGGTCAAGCTGCTCAAGGACCGCGAGGAGGAGCGATTCCGCGGAAAATCGTAGTCGGCGGCTGCGATCCGGCGATGTTTTTGGCCGGCGAGCACATCCGAAAACACGACCAGGAAAACCTGGTGCCCTGTCTCATGGGCAGCAGCGTCGCGCTCAACGCGCTCAAGCGCGGCGAAGTGCACGTCGCGGGAGTCCATCTGGCCGATAGAGCGCGCAGGCGCCTGGGGACTCCCAACCTGAAGAAACCAGTCCTCGGCGACATGGACTGCAGCGTGGTTACCTTCGCCCACTGGGAAGAAGGTTTCATCGTCCGCCAGGGCAATCCCCAAAAAGATCCGCGACCGTCAGCCGATATCGCCGAACCGTCCCCGTACCGAATCGTCAACCGCGAAAAGGGCTCCGGCGCGCGCCGCCTCCTCGACAAGCAACTGACTCGCGAAGCGCCATCAAGCCCAACCGCGTCAAAGGCTACGACGACGAAGTCTTCTCGCACCTCGATCGTAGCGTCGCGGGTCAAAGCCGGCCTCGCCGACGCCGGCATCGGCGTGCGCGTCCGCCGCGTCCATCTGCCGGTCTCGGACTTCGTGCCGCTGCAGCGGGAGCGCTACGACCTGGTCATACCCGAAAGCCCACTACGAGACGTCTGCAGCGGC
>CAWFJP010000005.1:0-411108 GCA_963816145.1 uncultured delta proteobacterium | reverse complement strand
ACCGGACATTAGGAAACGAACGCACAAACCTGCACACCGAAGGGTTTTGTTACTGCACTTTCCAGTCATATGAGAATCGCCGGCGCGTCATCGCGCGGACGAACGCGGACATATTAAAGACATGTTGGCAATTTTTTTTCATAATTACAGCGGCATAGAGGTTGCTTACCCCACATGCAAACCTGAATTCGAAAGCCTGTTAAGGGCAAACCACGCGAAAACGTGGGACGCAAAGCCACTGGTCTGAGTCCCGGCAGAGTCGGGATACGGTAGCAGGGTTGCCTGGCGAGCGCAGTACCTCCTGAGCTCTGTGATCGCTCCTTAATGAGCAGCACAGATGGAGGTCGCTGATGCCTTTCAAGAGTTTGTTATGGCTAACGCGTAAAACCTCGCTAGTCGCAGTTCTGCTAGGATTAATTGCTGCAGCAGTTGCGACCCCAGCTCTCGCGGCTTCACTGGTGTTGAACTGGAGCGATACGTCGACTGTCGAAACAGGATTTGAGATCGAGCGCATGCCTTCGGGAGGAACCTATAGCCAGATCGCGACGGTCGGAACTAACGTGCAGACTTACACCGATTCAAACGTTGTTGAAGGAGCATCCTATTGCTATCGCGTCAGCGCGTACAACAGCGTCGGCACGTTCGCGCTTTATACCAAAGGCGACTGGACCGATTATCGGCTCTCGCTGACGATGAGATCCACGGACGACGACACGATCGGCGCGATGTTTCGCTTCAAGGACGATCAAAACTACTATCGCTTCTCCTGGGACAAACAGGCGGGTTTTCGCCGCCTGGAAAAACGGGTAAACGGGACGTTTACCACCATGGCCGCGGACGCCGCCGCGTACGTCATCGGCCAAAACTACCAGTTGACGATCGTGGCGCAGGGAACCAAGCTACAGGTGTCGATCGATGGACAACTCGTCTTCTCGGTTACCGACTCCGCTTTGAGCGGTGGCACTGTGGCGTTATATTCTCACTTGAACACGGGCGCGAACTTCGACAATATCATGGTCGAAGATATGAAGACGGCAAGCATCTTGCTCTGGGATAATTTCAACGGCGGGAACTTCAACGGCTGGACCATAATCGACGAAACCGCGTCGAATGGACCTTCAGTTTGGTCGGTTAACGGTGGTATACTTTTACAAAGCAGTAATATCGGCGCGGGAGATGCAGCGAGAAGCGGCACCATCGCCCTTTATTGAGAATAAGAAACGCATGGATAAAAGGAGAATTGAAATGCAGTCAGTCGGCAAAATGATTATCTGGACCGTACTCGTCAGTTCGCTACTACTGGTGGAAGGTTTTGCTACAAATGCGATGGCGTGCGACTATTACGCCTCGCCCAACGGAGGCGGCAACGGGTTGAGCCAGTCTTCTCCGTTTAGAATTGCCAATTTCTGGTGCGTCGCCGGTCCTGGAAAGACGCTTTGCCTGCTGGACGGTGTGTACACGGACACGATTACTCCGCCCCAAAACTTGAACGGCACTGCATCTGCCAGGATTACGATTAAGGCATTAAACGACGGCAGCGTCAGGATCAATGGCGGTGGGGTACGCAGTTCCGGTCGTACCTCCAGAACAACGACTATTTCATCCTCGAAGGATTCAATGCGCACAATCAGTGATCAGACGCGGTGATACTGCTTATACGCAGGAGCGGATAATAACATTGTTCGACGCGTGTGCGCGTGGGATGCGCCCGATCAACGGCAACTGTCATGGTGTTCACGCTCAGCTAACAACACCGGTAATCTACTTGAAGACGTATGCGGCTTCGGCAACGGACGAAAAATTTTCGATCACTATTCAGCGTCAGCAATCTCACGATTCGTCGTGCTTGGGGTGGTGGGAACGAAAATGTCTACACCGGCCCGAAAATGGTTTACACAGTCATGTATAATAGCGTCAATACGCAACTTTTGAAAATGTATCGGCACTTGGGACGAGACAGAATGGGCGGTACTACCGTAGATCAGCCCTACGGGATTTTGGCGAATGGATGGCACAAATCAAATCGAATGAGTGCAGCAATTCGAAATATCTTGGTTCGATAGCGTATCTCCAGGTGCTGACGCTCAGAATGGCTGGATCTTAGCTGGTGTCTAGGTTCGCAGGCTGTGGACTGTTTCGAGTTCAAGGACGTTGTGAGCTATATCGAGCCTGGTACTCACACGAGTCGACGCCGTATTCGGCTATAGTTCGACGCGGTTCATTGGACTTGCGACCTGCCCGTATGCAATCGTCGCTTCACCAACGTCACTGAGATCGGTGGCGCAGCATCGATCATCAGCACCACTTGCCCAATGGTTGGACGGTCAACCGCGTGGACGTGGATACAGTAGGCGCGGCTCCCAACATCTGGAACGGTCGTCGGCTCGCAATGGCGCGCGGGTCTGCAAGCGGTACGTGAACGGGACACTGACCAGCGACCCGCTGTGGCCGTGGCCGATGAATCAGCGCATCATCGATGCCATGAAGGCAGCAGGGAAAACTCCCGTCGATGTGACGCGAACGATGGAAGAGATTTTCGGGCCGATACCCAGTGAATGTCGAAGCACCACCAGCACTTCTTCATCTTCTCGTCACAACGTCGTCTGTACCGACGTCGCCGTCAAACCTGAGCGCGCAGTAAGCGGTTAAGCGACCTTAGACGCTTTAGTGGCGAGGGCGCGTTCATAAAAGCCGATGAGTTGCTCGACCTGGGTCTCGTTGTTCCATTCATCGCAGACCTGCCGTTGAGCAACTGATCCCATTTGTTCCCTTGCCTCAGGGTGGTCCAGCATATATCGGATGGCATCCGCCAAACTCTTCGCGCTGCTTGGCGCAAACAACACGCCGTGGGTCCGGTCCCGGCAAAACTGCCGGATTGGCGGCAGATCGCTGGCGATCACCGAACGGCCGCAGGCCCAGTACTCGAACATTTTTGTCGGAATGTTCTTCATAAATTTCGGTATCGATTGGAGCATCACGAGACCGACCCGCACCGCTGCGAATCCAGTCGGGAACCTCGCTGTGCGGCATCCGTCCGCGAAAATCGATCTGTGCTTCCAATTTGCGGCTCTTTATGCCGTCCACGATTTGCCGCCGGCCCGCCTCTCCGTCGGTGTATCCTGCCAATCGCACGGTAGGCCGAATTCCTTCGCGGCCCAACAAAGCCAGCGCGTCCAACAGCACGAACATCCCGGTTCGCTTGCTCATTCCCCCGATGTAAACGAGATCGGCTATCGGCGCGCCGTTCACACTCGGTCTGAACACATCCGGCACTGGAAAGTTGTAATAAACCAGAGTTCTCTCACCGGCAATTCTCTGAAAATCGCTCTGCACACCCAGGTCGGCGGTGACGATCCCGTCCAGACACAATGAAGCCAAACTGTTGGCCATCCTTGCAGCCTTTGAGATCAAGGGTCTGACCGGCGTAGGGATCCAGTACTTATCCAGCATCATCGATGGATAATCTTCGTGCACATCGTAAACGACGGTCTTCGAGGGTCGGACCAGCTTGAGCGCCAATCCTAAGGAAATCAATTCCGGATCATGAAAGTGATAAACGTCGGCGTTTTCCGATAAAGCGGCCCTCAAAGCAAGGATGATCCGAGAGACGCGTCCCGCAGGCGCAATCCGCTCGTTCCATGACGACGAATGAACTCCGACTTCATCCGCGAAGGGCGCCGATGCTATCAATGTTACTTCGTGCCCCTTGGCGGCTAAAGCACTGCACATGCGGTAAAATATCCGCGCGTCCTTGGGCTTATGAACGGTCGTGATATGGCAGATTTTCATAGAGCGGCAGTCACGTTGTCGTGACGGAAAGTCGTTCTTTATCGATAATTTTTCTGTAAATACTCTTGAGGGCCGGCCGATCCGCGAGACGGACTACCAGCGGCGTTTTTCCTTGCGGCGTTTTTGGGATTTGTGACGTTTCAATGATCTCCAAACCGATATTGCCGATTCGGTCCAGAATGTTCTCCCGAATGGCAACCCGATCTGCCTGAGAGTAACCCTCTGCCGGTCGAATCAGAACGTAGGCGTGGTCGGGTGCGTCCTGAACGATCTGCGCCGAGTGAATCGCCGGTCTTCTAGTGAATGCCGACGAAAGTCTGCCGATTTTTCGGCCATCGGATGTGATCAGGTAATCGTCGGCCCGCCCTTCCAGACTGGTGATGATAGGCTGTTGGTTGCCGCACGAGCAAGTTTGTTCTTCAGCCCAAGCCGCGTAATCACCGAGCCGGTATCGAATTAAAGGCATGGAGTCATTGATCAAGGTTGTGCCTACGATCTCGCCGACTTCGCCCGCCGCACAAGGCGATCCATCATCCCTCAGAATCTCCCAAATACCAGCTCCCGGAATGATGTGCATTTTTCCATGGAGGCACTCCATGGCCATTGCTACTCCCTCGTTTTGCCCGTACTGGTCGAGACATTTACATTTAAAAAACGTTTCAATACTCGTTCGCATCGCAGGGAAGAAGTGTATCACCACTAACAATGGCTCTCTTCAGTGGCGTACTCGGCACTGCTGACTGTAAGGAACATTCTGCAAGCGCTGCAATCGCAGAGCCAATGCCCGTAATCCATTGAGATCCGTATGTCTGAATCGCCTCAGCGTAATCCCGCGCTGTAGATTGCGACACGTGGTAACTTGAGAGATACAGTTGTCTCCAGGTCCGATTGTAGCGCCAGTACGGTGGCCGGCTGGTACGACCTCTGATAATCGGCCGCGTACCCATCATCGCGCGTGGTTGATCGTTACCGACGCCGACGGCGTTTCTGATCATGGTATCTTTCAGTGCCGCCCATTTCGGTAAAGTGGAGCGCGACCAGTAGATTTTAATCGGCGTTCCAGTTGTGCCACTGGTCTTTTCAACCCAGAGCGACTCGGGCTTCAAGCCGTCCACGATGAACGATTTTTCATTTTGGCGAAGCGACTGCTTATCGAGCAGCGGGAGGATACTGAGATCCCGTTCGGAGTGGACCGAGCGCCAATCAAGCTTGCGCCATGCCTCACGGTAATACGGCACCCGCGTTCCGGCCAACTCGAGAATGAACTGCAGCTGCTGGTTCTCCCAGGCGTCGGCCTCCGAGCGCGACCACTCTTTCCACTGCTCAAACTGTCTGCGCCATTTCTGATAGCCGTCGCCGTAATAGAGTTGGTCGAGACGCCGGGCATAGAGACTGAGAGCGGTCTCCTGGAGATAAACCGGCAAGCGCCAGTAAATCTCCATTTTCCAGTCGTCAATCATCGGATTAAGTCCTTCTCCTACGCCATCGCAACACAGTCCAACGACCAACGATTGTCGCACCGACCAAGACACTCAAGCATGCGCTAGTAACTAACCACGGATAATTATGAATCAGAATTCCAGTTGCGTAGATGAAATGCCGCGCTCTCAGATCACGGAACTTCGAAAGAGTAAGTTCTCGCAGGCGCTCCTGGAAGCCGGCAACGGTGCGAGGATCGGAGTAGTAGCGCGAAGAGTCGTTTATCGATCGATCAGCGAAACTCTTTTTGAATGACACAAAAGAGGCTTCGTCCAAAGGACCGGTCTTACCCTCCCTGATGGTATTGTAGAAAGGGACAACGAAGAGTTGGATAAGCTGGCGACTCTTAAATCCGGCAACAAAGTGCAGCCCGATCGGTTCGGTATCATTATCCACATAAGAAAAAATATGATTGCCGATTCCGTAGATCACCGGCTTTTGGTTTTCATGAAGGAAGCCCTTGATGAAATGGCTGCCAGTACCGACCACCAGGTCCGCGCCAGCATCTAAGATTCGCTTTACCTGATCGCGCTCGTGGGCGCTGGGGTAAAAGCTCAGGGAACCGAGATGGATAAAAGCTATGCGGAAATTGGCGTCAGCGAACTTTGTCTTGATCAAGCTCAAATCGGCGTCATTGATTTTTAAGATCAGGCCGTCTGCATCCGGCCGATCGGTGTAGTCGGTCAGAGAGAATATGGCGATCTTGCCGCCGGCCGCATCCCAAATATGCACTGGATAACCACGAGGCCCGATCATCATGAATCGCGCTTCTTGCAAAATGCGGCTATTGTAAGCAACTCCCTCCACGCCGTGATCCATTGCGTGATTATTCGCCCGGGAAATTACGTCGAACCCGCTTCGTCTCAAAATATCTACTGCGACTTTATCGATTTGTCGATCCGGCTCGCGCCCCGAGATTCCGGGCAACATGTATTCCAAATTGATTACCCGCAGCTGGAAATTCGCGAGCAGAGCCGATTCCTGAGCAACATGCCTGTCAATGACGTCCTTTGGCGGCAAACGCCCGGAAAACCCGAAGTCCCCCGCAAACGAGACATACGCTACATCGGGAAGTATACGCGCATCACCGAACAAAGACAGGGCACGGTATTCGCCGATCTGAAACTCCCGGCCCGTCGGTGACGCGCAAAGGTTCGACGGTAAAAGCAGGTAGAGAACAAACAAGAATAGACGGCTAACCGTAAATAGTGAGCGGTGAGCGGTGAGCAGTAGGAGATCCATAGAGGACGGAGAGAGCGAACAGAATAATTTGGAATTCTAAGTAATACTGTGCTTTGGAGTTTTCCCAATCTGCGCAATTTTTTCAGACGCCCGAAATGTGCGATTGTTGGAACTTACTCGCGCCAAGCCTGTCTTGAGCGACGTCGAAAGGACGCCAAGAACGCAAAGTTCGGAGTCGTAGTGCTTTCTTAGCGAACATCGCGGCTTCCCCGCGCTGACTTCTTTGTAATTTGGTTCTTTTCGCTGCTTACTGCTCACCGCTCGCTGTTTACGGTTGCCTGCTCACTGCTCATGGCTTATTGTTTACTGCTCACTGTTCGCCGCTGACTGCTCACTTCTTGAGGACCGAGCGCGTCGAAACCTACCAGTTCGATGTCATTTTGGCGTAACAGGTCCGCAAGCTTAGGATTCCGAAATGTCTGATACTCAATGAGGCGGGATTCTGTGAGTGTCCCGAACAAATCTTGACGCACAGCGGTTGCGGGATGGATCACCATCTCAATCGGTTTTCGGACCTTGAACCAAGCAATCCGTTCTATAATTTGCTTTATCGAGGCGGCTTCTCCATCATATCCTGGCGCGTGAACCTTGGCGCCCGGCATTAGTGTTCCCAATGTCTCCGCCCGCGCCGACCACCACGCAATCATCCGGCCTTTCAGCCAGTATTGTGGATGACTCAAATTGTACTGTAGAGAACTAGTTTCCCGAGGAACTGTTATACGGCGATGACTGCGCATCGCTGGAATTCTTAGCTCACGCCCGATTTGCACGACTGCCTGAAAAAGTCTGGGATACATGTGACTGTCCTGATGCGTATTCCAGAAATCAACTCGGGCGGCCAGCTGAATCAGTCGATCAAATTGTGCCCTAAGTTCTGCTCCCACTTCTTTCAACTCCACATGTCCATTGGACCAACGCCGCTTGAGCTCCCGAGGCCCGAAAAACACACCGTTGCTATTAACCAGGCTCCTGACTTTCTCACACGGAAGAACTGGCCGGCCTTGAGTTAAGTTCCAGTGAATACCGATTGAGCTTTTGGGAAATCTTCGGGATAAAGCTTCAGCGTCGGTATAAGCCGGCATGTTAGCCATGACACACGTCGCGCGCACGGTACCCGCCTCCAGACATTCCTCTATCGCTTGGTTTACGGAATCACACAACCCGTAATCGTCCGCAGTAATTATTAACTTTCTGTCTGGGATGCTCATAAGTTGCCGAGAGAGAAATCAGACAGAAACACCAACCCTAGAGGAGTCACCGAGGCCAGTGGAAGAACCGACAGTTTTCTTCGAAAGCACTGCTTGACGCAAATAATTGAGAGCTTTAGACATGTTCTTTTTTACCATGTACCGATCCATCACATGTCTCCTTGCTGCAGCTCCGAGTCGAAGCCCTGCCTCGGGACACTCCACAAGACGCAAAATCGAGTCCGACAGTTTATCAACGTCGAGAGGCGGAACCAGCAGAATCGTTTGCTCGCCATCATTCATGTCTGCCAATGCCGGGATGGCAAATGCCACTGCCGGCAGACCCATGGCCATGGCTTCGAGCAGGCTGTTGGGCATGCCCTCGTTATGGCTCGGGAACACGAAGATATCGGCGGCACATAGATACTCCCATACTTTGCTAGCCGAACAAGCCGGAACGATTTGAACATGGTGCTTTAAGAGAGCCGTTTTGTTGATTACTTGTTCTACGGTGGTTGTTTCATCGTAAGATCGATGAGAGCCGAGCATGACGCATCTGATATTCGGCTTGCGCGCTATGGCGATTTCCAACGCGGCTAGAAGCTCTAATAGCCCTTTCTTTACAACAATTCTCCCCGTGTAGAGGAGCAGCGTCTCGTCCTCTCTGACTCGTAGCTCGCTACGTATCTGATCTCGAAGGGTTCTTCGCGCGATAGCGGGCGGTTCCGGTATGCCATGAGGCAGGATGATATGCCGAGCGCCGCTCATTCTGTCCTCGGTCGTATTAAGAAGATCCGCCGCTTTTAGGAGGAGTTCGTGACTTTGATAAAAGACCAGATCCAGTTGTTTGACTGCGCGCGCGGCAACGCCACCTAAGGGAGAGCCCTTAGAATGACGCAAGTCACTGCCAAACGCCCACCCTGCCGCAGGAATTCCTAGATGCTTGCCCATTCGCCAGGCGATACCTCCGGCCTGAATAATGTCAAAGGAGATTATGGCGTCAAACCCGATGGAGCGGTGCAGCTTTTTCGCCGTGTTGAGCGAAAAGAAAAAAGGCGCTAGATCTGCCCACAGGGCGGATCCAACCTTCGGAATCAGTGGAGTTAACGGTCGATGAATGGATATGCCGTTCCTGACCTCGCTTCCTTTGATTCTCGCATAAGATTTCCACCGTGGAAGAATCGCTAAACCCGGAGGAACATACGGGCGGGGAGCCAAAACCGACAGATGATCGCACATTTCGCCTAAAACGATGGCGCATTTTTCATTGAAAATACCTGAGAAAGGATGGCCTGCATGTGGATAAGTGCCTGCCAAGACGAGGATTTTCATACTCTTACACCGCGCGTGCGTCAACCCGCGTCTTTGTGGAAAAATGTCGTAACACTTGCCGTCGGAATTTGCGGTACGATCGCAAATGCAAGCGTGAACCAGAAGAATTTCTTGGTACCGAGTGGAACCGCGAGGCTGCCTACTAAAACCGCCGTGGTAATCGCCATAGGCAAAAGACCGTTGAGCGCCCTACGGGATTTCCATGCGGCTTTCCAGAACATTCCTAGTCCCACAAGAAATGGGATTCCGCCAACCAAGCCGACCTGCAAAGCAATCTCGAGTAGAAGATCATGCGGGATCTCTTTGGCTCCATGAATGATTTACGCGAACGCCCAGTTCTTCTCGTGACTCTACATGACCCCAACCGAAGAACGGTCGTTCCAAAAACATTTCAAAGCCGATTTGATAAATTTTGTCCCGGCCCGCAGTGCTGCCCTCATAGACGACCTGCTCCCACCGGCGGGAAAAGTCAGGGTTTGCCAAGAGTAACCACACTAAACCTGCCAAGCCGATAGCCGCTAAACTCCATGCACCGATTATTCTGTGCGATTTCCGGAGCGGCAGCAAATAAATCAGAAATCCAGTCACTAACACTACCACACCCGAGCGTGAGCCGGTCCCGACAATGGCAACGGCAAGAGGCAGGGTCATCATCAGAGCCGATACGTTGGTTAGAAAATTCTTTAATGTGCCATTGAGACACAGCCCTATCAATGCCAACACCCCGAGTGCGAGGGTTATTGCCATGGAGTTTGCGTCGTACCCTTCGACTGTAACCCTCTCGGCCCCGGAAACGACTTTGACCTGACTGGAAAAGCCAGGAAGGCTCAAGGTCGTACCGACGCCAAAATGACGCATGCTGCCGAGTACGCAAGCAAAACGTCCCGCATCGTCTTTTGTTCCGTTAGGAGACTTGCAGTCAACCAGCAGAAGATCATCAACTGTAAAATCGTTACCAATACGTGTCAAAAACTGGCTCGCACCCTCGTCCGAAGGAACAAGCCCGTGTACCAGATAAATGACGAATATAGGGAATGAACCACCACATGGGTCGAGGGATCTTGGGTAGAGACCTCTTAGCAAACGGATTATGGTAAAAGAAATACGCGCCAAAGAACGACAAGGCCGCTAGTTGTTTCAGAGACGAGAGACCCGGCAGATCGGAAGATTCCAAAGGAATAGTAAAGACGAACAGCAGCAAGGACCAGCGAATTGCGAACGGGACTTCTACACGCAGGTTTGTAAGGCTCGAAACCTGTCGGGAATGATTATGAGGCTCCGCCCCCACCCCCCGCGACCGAGTTCTCTCATACCTATTGATTATGGTGCTCAAGACTAGTCCCCGTTCGTCCGGGTTTTCCGCGTCGCCACCATATTAAACGAATAAGGTTGAGTTTTCAGGTTCGAGGGGTGTAACAAAAAATACACCTTAATATGGTGTCGCATGTGATGAACATTCATCTGAAATTCCCCTATCGTATCGTTTGGACCGACGCCGTAACGTCGCAGTTCCATCAACGAACTATCTTTGTAGTTCGGCCCCACTTCGCTCGTCACCGCTGCCTGAATGCCAGAAGTTTCGAGGATGGAAACGGACTGTTTGTTGTAATCAGGGTTCATGCCATTCGGATAGGCGAAAAATCTGCACGGCCTATTTGTAATTTCTGTGACAGCTACAACCGATTTCTCGATTTCATCCCTTTGATCGCGCTCGGAAAGGCGGCTCAAAATTGCGTGCGAATGCGTATGTGCCCCGAACTCGATCAGACCGGAATCCTTCATCTTAATAATGGATTCACGGTTCAACATCCTATAGGGAGAATCACTCTCGATGGGGCGCTCTGGATCATCTCCCAATCGGAAAAGAATTTCCCGCAGCCCCCGTTTGAGATCAGAAGGTGACAATTCCTTCAATTGGTTCTGTATCTTCTTAGCGGCGCTGGCTCTTCCAAGAGTAGTCGAAAGGTCTAAACTGACGCCGTGCCAATCAAGATCGTGCTTGTCAGTGTCGCCAAGCGCTCGGTTGAGGCGGCAAAACCAAACCGTATCGTCTGTGTTGACCAATCCGGTCGTCAGGAAAATCATGGCAGGTAGTCCCGCCTCCTGCAAAATTGGAAACGCAACCGTATAATTGTTTTGAAACCCGTCGTCGAAGGTGATCGCCACTGTTGGTCGATCAATTCGCCCCTCTTTCAAGTGGCCAATTGCTTGCGAGAGCGGAAGGACAGTAAAATAACTTTTCAGATATTTAATCTGATCTCTAAATGAATTCGAGTCGATAAAACACCAGTTCGGTATTTTTAGCGGAGCCTCCACGACACCATGATAAGTAAGGATGGCAAGTTGGTCGCGAAACGCAAGTTTGTGGAGTAAGCGAGGGAGCCCCAACGCGGCAAGTGCACCACTAGCGGCACAGATCAATGGTCTCATCATAGACATCGTTTTTATCAACGGAAATATTGAAGTCTTATACTTTCGTTAAAAAATCACACCGATTCACATTCCTCCGGGATCGCGTCGTCGAGAGAAATATCATCCCAGTTTGAAAGAGCCATTCGTCAACAAAAACACCGGTCGTGTCTTTGGCCAGAAACATAGGACCGTCAAACAGCCGATCATGGTCAACTTCTGCGCGAAGAGACAACGACGTAACGAGCGCGGGGCGCCTGACTGGCGAAAACCGGGAATGCCAGGTTTTTAATAAGCGGTTTCAGCATCGGCATGGGTTATCTTCTGACGTGCCGGATGTAGCGCGTCTTGGCCGCATGGTTGTTCTAAAAAACTCCTCTCCCAGATCCATTGCCAGAGCCAGACCAGGACCGGGATCGTCCCAGGCCCAATGCGCCTTGGCTTCGGCCATCAAGATCGATGCAAGCCACGGCATAAATTTGACGTTGCCGGCGCGCCAATTTCTCGAAAATCCCCTGAGGTCTACGTCCTCGTTGACGAACGTCACGCCTCGCTTGAAAGTCTCGGGCGCCACATGGTTCGTGCCATTACTGGTAAGATACGAATAGGCGATCCACGGCAGATCGATGCCCGCCGCAATCCCCTGCTGGGAGGACTGTCCGGTGCGGGCGTTGATCTCCATCAGGCGAAAGCTTTTGTCCCGTTGATCGAACTTGAACTCGACGTGGGCAAAGCCCCGGTAATCGAACGCGGCGAGAAGCTTTCGGCTCAAGTGCGCCACCTCCGGCGCATCGACGGTGACGTGGTAGGCTCCGTCGGCAAAAGGTATGTCGCGAAGATGCCGTTTAGTCCACCAGGCTCTTTCCTGGCCGTCCGCGTCCCAGAAGCCGTGGTAGGCGACCAGAGCGGTGCTCCCTCCCGGGATGACTTCCTGGATCATAAAGTCCTGGCCGCTGTCCGCCACCTTGGCGAATTCATCCACCAACTCCCGAGGGGTTTGAATGACAACCGCTTTTTTCCCGATCGTTTTTTTTCCCCGGTACATGTACGGCTTCAAAATGCACGGATACGGGAATTCCCGCGCCCAAGCCCGCGCGTCGGACATGGACTCAGGGTAGGCGGTTTTGGGAACCGAGATACCCGCCTTTGCTGCAAGGGTGTATTGCTGGCGCTTGTTGACGATACTTTCGAGTGAGCAAGCGTCCGGAATGAGAAAGCGAAAAAACTTCCCGATGCGGTCGCGATGGCGTGAAAGAAATAACAGGCACGCATCGGAAGTGACGAACAGCGCTGCGGGCTTGGCGAGCCTCTTTCCGACGTCGTCCAGAAATGCCAGCCAATCGCCTTCATGTTCTTCGATGGGCGGCAGCAGATGCGTCTGGCCGTAGCGGGTGTACATGCCGAAGTTTTTCCGTGAATCCAACATCAAGGTCGGTATGCCTCTTCGTCCAAGGCTGCGGGAAAAGCACAGGC
This sequence comes from uncultured delta proteobacterium, assembly GCA_963816145.1. Classification (GTDB taxonomy): domain Bacteria; phylum Desulfobacterota; class Binatia; order UBA9968; family UBA9968; genus DP-20. The sequence continues at coordinate 398,197 of CAWFJP010000005.1, read as the reverse complement.
CGTTGATGCTCCCGCCTAGAATCACCGCAAGCGGCGCATCTGTGTCGATCCGACAGAGCCATCTGTGAAGGTTTGCCATGTAGCTGTTCTCCGGCGACTATTTATCGAGTACGGACGGGAGTTCGGGTGCGGCGGCGCTGAAAGTATTGCGTATGTGTTTGGTGAGGCGAATCCACTGCTTCAAGCCGTGGGCTCCGAGCAGCGAAACTCCCAAGTAGTAGTAAAACTTCGCCTGGTAGGGCGATAACTTGATCGCCTGCAACAATGCCCTTCGGCCCTTGCCCATCTCGCCGTTGTAGCAGTAGAGAAGTCCGAGCTGAAAGTGGAGCCGGGCGTATCTCCGCTTGTCCGTGGAAAAATACTCGCGATGCTTCTCGAAAATCCTTTTGGCGCCGCAAAGTCGCTTCGCGTAATTGGTCGTAAGCTTGACCTCGTGACGCGTGTACAGAATGAGCGGCTCCTCGACAAAATCGAACTGGAATTCGCGCGCCAGTCGAACCCACATGTCGAAATCTTCCCCGTAGAGCAGGGCGTCATCGAAGAGTCCGACCTTGTCGAAACAGCTCTTGCGCACCATGACGCGGGAGCTAGTGCCGATGCAATTGCCGGCGCGCAGTGTGTCGAGAATGTTCCCTCGGTGGCGAGGGGTTCTTTGGCGGGTGGTTTTTTTGCTCTTCCAGTCGAAGGTGTACCCGCCCGTATAGACGACGCCGACATTTGCGGGGCTGGAGTCTAAAAGCTTGCACTGCAGCTCGAGCTTTTGCGGCAGCCAGGCGTCGTCGTCGTCGAGAAAGGCGATGTATTCGCCGGACGAATTCAGAACGCCCGTATTTCTGGCCACACCGATGCCTTTGTTGGTTTCATGGCGGACGTAAATGATTCGATCGTCCGCGAAGCGCTTCATTACTGCGTCGGTTTGTCCGCCATCGGTACAAGCGTCGTTGATGACCACGATCTCGAAATCCTGGAACGTCTGATCGAGGACGCTCTTGATGGCGCGTTCCAAGAACTCCGCGCGATTGTAAGTCGGAATAACGACGCTGACTTTAGGCATGAGAATTTACGCTTTCGTGATTAAGCAGCAGGCGCTGGTATATTTCGCATGTTTGTAAAGCCGCTGCGCGCCAGGAGTAGGTGGTCTCAGCAAGGGTTCGCGCGTACTGGCCCATTTTCTCCGCTTTGTCGGCGGTCTCGAAGACGCTCTCGATCGCCGCCGCGAGGGCTGGAACGTCGCCCGGCGGCACGACGTAGCCGCTTCTCCCCTGCTCCACGGCTTCGCCGAGCCCCCCGGTGTCGGTCACGATCACCGGACGCGCCGCCGCATAGGCGCCGAGCAGCACTCCGCTAGTATACGACTTCACGTACGGCAACACCACGACATCGGCAGCCGCAAAATAAGCGCCGATGCTCTCGACCGGAATGTATTGCGGCACGGACAAAACGTCGGAGCGATCTTTCAACTGGTCCAAAAGTTGGGTGTAGAATGCGTGCCCCTCGCTATCGGCTCGATAAACCTGGCCGGCGACCATTAGGAACGTTTCGGGCAGCCGGCGCTTGACCTCCTCGAAGGCGGCGACCAGATGCTCGAGGCCCTTGTAGCGTTTGATAAAGCCGAAAAAGAGGATGACGCGCTTCTCCGGACCGATGCCGAGATCCCTTCTTGCGTCGGCCTGCGAAACGGTGGTGTCACAAGAAAATATCTCGTCGCTGCCGTGGGGGATTACGAAAATGTTTCTCGGGTCCAAACCAAAAAGATCGGCGAGCTCCTGCTTATTGCTCTTCGAGTGCACGACGACTCCGTCCGCGGCGCCGTAGATTCGCGCCAGCGCGTTGCGCCCCGCAGCGCTGAGGCCGGCGTGGGGCGTAACATCGTGCGCCGTGTAGAAGACCTTGATACCGAGCGCCTTGAGAAACCTCATCAGCCGGCTGTCGCCGTTGCGATTGACCGACCATTGAAAGTGAACGACATCGACGCCCGTCCAGAGCAGCCAAATGACCAGCTTGAGATCGACCAGCAGCCGTCGCAAATCTTTCAGGGCCGCATGCAAAGATCTCGACGTCTCCGCTTGGGCGGGGCGAACGTCGTTCTTCCCCGCCGCCTTCGCTTTGCCCGCGCCCGCGCCGCGCGAGCCTCGCTCTGGAAATAGCAGCGCCTTCACCCAGCTCCGCTTTGAGAGAAACCGGAGCTTGAAACTCCGCGGCAGGTGCTTCAACTCGTACCTCTCGCCGGTGGCCAGCGTAACGTCGTTGCCCAGTTTGGAGAGATGTTCGGCCAGGTGGTGCGTATACTGGGCAACTCCGCCGCGCTCCGACGGATCGTAGAGAACGATCCGCAGGCCGCGCCGGCCTGCAGCGGCGGCGCCGTTTCGCCGGGCTAGAACGCCGGAAACGAATCCAGCCGCTTCTTTAGTGCCGTCGATCATGTTCAGAAATAATCTCGCCTACGAGGATCTCGCGCTCTCCACCGCGATGGCCGAGGGTCGCGGCGCCGAAAGCTGCCAGGGTATCGTCCAAGGCTTTGTCCCAGGAAAACCACCGATTTGCCAGCTCCGTGGCGCCGAACCGCAGGCGCTCCAGCAGCGCGAGGTTATCCATCAGCGAGGCGACGGCTGCGGCGACGGCTGCGCCATCCTTTGGCGGGCAAAGATAGACGTTTTCGCGGTCCACAAAGGCGGATTCCAGAGTGGGGCCTGCGGTCGTGATGATCGCCCGCCCGTGCGCCGCCGCGGCCGCCAGCGAGCTGCGATTGAGCACCACGCCGTCGTTGAACGGCAGGACACACGCGTCGGCGGCGTAGAGGTAGCGCGACGCTTCGTCGCTATCGGTGTCGTACTCGCCGGTCCAAACGATATCGTTATTAACCCCGAGGCGTTGCGCCAGATCGAGCAAAGTTTTGATGTACGGAGTCGGCCGGGATAGATCGACGCCGCCGCCGATGACCGCGAGCCGAACCCTTTGGCCGCGTTGGCGAAGCAGGGTTAAAGCCTCGATGAGCGTCTCCACGCCCTTTTCCTTGTAGACATAGCCGAAATAGGCGAGCAGAAACTCCGTCGATCGCACTCCCAGTGCTTGGCGCGTTTGATCCCGGTCGAAGCCGGCGTCGGTGCACATGCGAATGAGCGGCGGCGGCGGAATCACCAGGCTCTTGCCGTCCAAACGCGGGAATTTGTCCAGGAGCTTGTTTCTGTGGCGTTCGCTCAACGTGATGACTCGGTCGCTCGCCGACAGCAGGGTACCGAGCGCGCGGTTGAAGCGGTAGGCGCCCGCGCCGTACTCGAGAGCTTTGAAAACGATTCGCGCCGGCAGCGGTGCTGTAATCGACGTGTTCTCGATCTCGAGCTGAGTGACGAAAGGGACCCTGGGAAAAAGGAGCTTCGACAGAACCGGGAGGAACGTCATCATCGGATGGCTGTTATAGACCCACCCCGTATAGAGCAACAAAATCGCCTCCGGCCTGCGCTGTCTGAGAAAGTCGGCGAGGCGGGGCATCTCCGACCAAGACCAGCGAGACATCCGCCGGTCGACTTCGAAGGAAAATTTCCCGCTCGCTTCGGCGCACCGGCCGGTCAGAACCGAGACTTCCTCGCCACGCTGCGCGAGCCTCTCGCAAAGGTGAAGAGCATGGTCGGCCTCACCCGCGTGCATGGGCGGAAACGCCGCCGATATAACAATGATGCGCATGATCTCTACGCGGCAAAGGGATGGCTCAGGGTTGATTCGAGTTCTTCAAATACCAGGAAACCGTTCGCTGGATTCCCTCTTCAAATGCACAGGCGGCGCGAAAGCCGAATAGTTTTTCCGCCCTGCTGACATCGAGACAGCGGCGCGGTTGGCCATTGGGCTTGGTCGTGTCCCAAATGATCTTGCCGCGTAAACCCGACTGCCCCGGAGATGAGCTGCGCCAGATCGCGAATGCGGATTTCCTGCCCCGAGCCCAGGTTCACCGGCGCTTCGCCGTTGTAGCGCTCGGCGGCAAGCACGATCCCCTTGGCGGCGTCTTCGACGTAGAGAAACTCCCGCGTCGGCGAACCGTCGCCCCATAGAACGATCTCCGGTTTGCCCGCTCTCTTAGCTTCGACGCATTTGCGGATGATCGCCGGAATGACGTGGGAGCTTTCGAGATCGAAATTGTCGCGCGGGCCGTAGAGATTGACGGGGAGTAGATAAATCGCGTTGAAGCCGTACTGCGCCCGGTACCCCTGTGCTTGCACCAACAGCATCTTTTTGGCCAAACCGTAGGGGGCGTTGGTCTCCTCCGGATAGCCGTTCCAGAGGTCATCTTCTTTGAACGGCACCGGGGTAAATTTCGGATAGGCGCAAACGGTGCCCAGCATGACGAATTTTTCGACGCCCTGTTGCCGCGCGTACTCCATCAACTGGATGCCCATGATCGCGTTGTCGTAGAAAAACCGCCCGGGGTTGGCGCGATTCGCCCCGATGCCGCCGACGACAGCCGCCAAATGCAGGACAATGTCAGGGCGAGTGTCTCGAAAAAGCTGCACGATCACGTCGCGGTCGCGCAAGTCGTGTTCTTTCGAGCGCGGCACGATGATGTTGGCGCAGCCGCGCGTCGGAGTTTCTCGACGACAAAGGAACCGAGGAAGCCGGCGCCGCCGGTGACCAGGACTGTTTTATCTGAGCCAGAAAGACATCGGAATTAAGCTGTCCGGTTCAAGCTGTCAACGCTTGGGGTTACTCAGTCAAAATCTCAACTTCAAAACTTGCGCGCTGTTGCGATTGTCGCCCGAGTTCAGTCTGTTTTGACCCAACCGTCAGCCCGGCGAGTTCAACCGATCAGGTTGAAACATTGAGTTCGGCTCGGTGGCAGCAAGTGCTGTCCAGGACCTGCCATCGGCCAAAGTCGATCTTCAAAATAACTTTATCGGCCGGAACATCGGAGCCTCGCAGAGGCTGCGATGAATGAAAGGGGCGAATTTTCGCGCGCGACTCTCAAACCGCCTGCAGGTCCACCATTTGACCCTTCGCTCAAACTTAAAGCGGGCTTAGATAAACCGCTCCAACAAGGCCGGAATGTAATTTTTCTTTTTGTTCAACACGATCCCGAGCAGATTGATCGGCCCGCCCCACTCCAACTCTTTTTTGATTTTCTTGACGACTTGTTTCTTCGTGCGTTCCGACTCGACCACCAGAATGACCCCATCGACTTTGGACGCCAGGAAAAAAGACTCGGAGTAACCATCGAGCGGGGCGCTGTCGAAGATGATGAAGTCGAAGCGCTCTTTTAGAGTGGTTAAGAGGTTGGATATCGGATCGCCGTCGAATAGATACGATGGCGAGGAATGGGGCCTGCCGACCGGCAACAGAAATAAATTGGAAAAGTTCGTCTGATAAATCGCCGCTTCGACGGGCTTGTCGGAAATAATGACATCGGTGAGCCCTTCGGGAGAATTGTTGTCGTTGAAGACGCCGTCGAGCGCCGGCGTTCTTAAATTGGCGTCGACCAGAAGAATCTTGGCGTGACCGGACCTTGCGAGCATCGAGGCGAGGATCGCGGAAGTGGTCGTCGCGCCCTCTCCGTGGGTCGTGGCCGCAACCATAACGGCTTTCACGCCCGGTTGCTGAGCGTTGGGCGCCAATCGCCTGCGCAGCTTCTGATATTGCTCCTCCAGAAACGGGTCCAGATCGAAGTCGATCTTGATCGGGTGGCGTTTGTTTTGAAAAAGATCAAGCGCAGGACTGAATTTCACCGAACGCTTGTCCCCTTTCGGTGTCGCCTCCGCTTTCATGAGTGCTTCGAAAATTTTGCTCATTCATCCTCCGACGACCGATTCCGGCAACACCAGCAAATACTGAAAGCCGTTTAGGTCTGTCGATCCAATGCGCCGCCGCTAAACAAGAACTATCGATCAGCGATATTCGTTCCTTCGCACGATCTCACCGGCCGCGAGCTAAGACATGCCGGTCGATGTCCTTGGCTATCTGCGCCTCGAACGCATCACGTAAACTCTCGCTCAATATTTCGCTCTTGATTTTCACAAGCAAGTCGTTCATCCGTTTCGCCGGGAACTGCTCCAAAGACTCGCCCAATGCCGCCGCTATCGACCTAACAACAAAGGGGGCCATCGGTCCCATCGCCTCGGTCAGGGCGACACCCATTCGGTCGATGAATGCCGGCGGCAGCACTGTATCTTCTGACCCGTCGTCGGGCTGCCGAGTAGCTCCGACGGAGCGCACTCGGTTAGCCGATGCTAGCGGTGTCGGCTGAAAGATCTTGCCGGCATCGAGCATATTGACATCGGCGGCGCTTTTAGTTTCTTTGCGGATATTGCCGGCAGGAACCGGCCGGCCATACTCACGCCTGGCCTCGCGCAGCTCCGGCGACCTTCGAGGTGAATTCGCCACTCCTTCAGCGCTGGCCGCCGAGGCCCCGACGGACGCGAGCCGCGGGCGTTCTCGGTCTTCGGCATGCCGGTTTGCCTCCTCGGCGATTTCCCAACCCTTGGGCGCCATGCTGCCAACCCCCACCCTTACCGCCTGTGTCGGCTCGACGGGCTCGGAGCCCAACTGCTGGTTAAGCCGCGCCTCGGGGATAATCCTTAGGTCGCGTGCGACATCGCGAATCATGTCAACTGAAACAGTTTTTTGCGAAGTCGCAAAGGCGGTTAGCAAGCCGTTATCGCAAACCACATTGATCAGCCGAGGGATGCCGGAGGTGACTCCCCAGATCGATCGAACGGTGGGTCCGGGGAAAATATCCGGCCCTTGGTATTGAGCAACCTGCAACCTGTGGCGAATGTAGGCTTCGGTGTCCGACAGGCTTAGAGAATCCAAGCGACACCAAATCGAGACCCGTTGTTTCAACTGCCGGAGCGAGCGGCCGTGCAATTTCACATCCAGCTCGGGTTGGCCGACGAGAATGATTTGCAGCAATTTTTCCCGGTCGGTTTCCATGTTCGAGAGCAGGCGCACCCCTTCGAGCGTGTCATCGCTCAGATTTTGCGCTTCGTCGATCAGGACCGAGACGACGTGGCCGATTTTGACTTTCTCGAGCAGAAAATCGTTGAGCCTTTCGAGCATCGCCACCCGGCCTGCGCCGGCCGGATCGAGATCCAGGTCGCGCAGTATGGTTTCGAGCAATTCGTCGAAAGTCAGCAGCGTGTTGAAGATGAAAACCGAATGATGAGTGGCGTCGAGACTACGGAGCGTCTTTCGGAGCAGCGTGGTTTTACCAGTCCCCACCTCTCCGGTAACGACGACGAAGCCTTTCTTCTCTTTAATGCCGTAAAAAAGCGAGGCCCATGCTTCCCGATGGAGCGGGCCGTCAAAGAAAAATTTGGGGTCGGGGGTCACGCTGAATGGGAACTCCCGAAAACCGAAATATTTTAGATACACGCCGGCAGTGCTCCACGAGCAAGTTGCTGAACAAAGCGTTCGAAATGCTGTGATAATCTCTGCATGAACTGAGAATGCTCCATGATTTCAAATCGTTGATCGTTCGCCCCTGAGCCAAGTCGATGGGCGAACGGGGGGTTTTCCGCAACCGACTAAGTTCAGTAATGTTGGATCGTTGCCAAGACCGGTACGCCGATCTCCTCTTCGATGGAAATCTCATCCTGCACGCTCGGATCGAAATAGTACAGCGCAAGCGCCGTGCCGATGGATACCGCCCCGGCGAAAAAGCTAATCACCAAGATCCACAGCAGGTTGCCATACCCATCAAAAGGCAGAGGTGGCACGGCCCTGTCCAAAATAGACGCATTACCGAATTTTTGTTCGTCCATGGCGTCTGAAATACGCGCTTCTTCGGCCCGTTTCTTGTACAGCCCCAAGGCATCTCTTTTCGCATTGACCACTTGCTGCAGCCGGTCGAATTCGAAGCTTTTCTTCTTCTTGTCGGCGGCGGCGGCGCCGTAGGACGCCACATGGTTCGCGTCGGCATCTCTTTTCTCGCGCAGGCCCTGTAGCTGCACTTTGGCGGACAAGAGTTCGTTTAAAATTCTCTGATGTACGGCGTTCAGGCCAATGCTTTCAGAACCCAACGTGGTCTTCTCGGCCTGTTCCAGTTGCTTTTTCAGTTCGGCGATCTCACGCTCCTTGTCGAGCACAAGCCGATCTTTGGGGAGATATCGTTGCAATAGGGATTGTCTTTCCAGTTCCAATTGAGTCAACCGTGACCGGATCGATTGATAGGCAGGATCGGTGGTGATGCTCTTGCTGGTGGATACGGTCGCCTGCTGGCCTTTTAACTGGGTCTCGAGTAGCGCGAGGCGACGCTCGGTCTCGCGAATGAGCGACTCCGTGCTCATTAAGCTTTGTTCCGCACCGGCCAATCCGGCCAAGCTCTGATCGACCTCCTTGGCGGCGTCGACAATGCCTTCGCTCTGTTGAAACGCTTTGAGGTCCTTTTCCGCCTTCAATAAATCGCCGGTGAGGCGCTGCTCCTGCTCGTCGTAAAACTTCTCGATGCCCAGGGTTTTGCGCACCTTGATCTGTTGTTCCTGGTACAGCTCGGCCGCCCGGTTCACGACTTTCGCCGCCCACTCCGGATTGGTGCTCGCCAAACTGATCTGGATGATGCTGGTGGCCCTGACTGGCGTCGCCTTTATGGCGTATGGCGAGCCCGAGTCGCGCCAGCCTTTATCGGGAAACGGCAACTCTTTCCCGAGCCGCTCGAGCACTTCCCGGCTCCTGATAATTTGAATCTCCGAGTTCAAGACATCGGGCGAGGGCGCGACGCTTAACGCGCTTTCGGATGTGGGCGATAGATTTAAATAGGCGCGGCCGGGTTTGATCAACACCTTGGTTGTAGCGAGATATTTGTCCGGCAGGATAAAAAGCACAAGGAACAACGGCAAACTGATCGAGAGGAAGATATTCCGTATCAACCGCTGGTATCTGAACAGCATATGAAGGACGCGGCGGGGGGTAACTTTCTGCGTCTCGGGCGGTTCCAGGAGCGGAATTTCTTTGCCGTCGATTTCAATCCAAGCCATAGCGAATTCCTTTGTTTGTAAGCGGTTCGACAAAACTTGCCGACAGACCGGCTATCGTAACAACATCTGCGCAGGCGTGGGCGGTCTCACGAGTTCCCATGGAATCAAGTCTTTGATATTCTGCTTTACCCAAAGATCGGCCCGGCCCACCCCGGTCATGGGCACGTAGATGACATCGTTGGCTGCCAGTATGAGCCGCTCGGCGGCGGCGTTCTCCATAGCTTCCGTGAGATTCAGCTTGCCTATCTGTGGATCGTTCGAGGCTGCGTCGCGAATCAGGATTACGCTGTCCATCTGCGCGGTGGTGGTAAATCCCCCCCGGTCGAAGATCGCTTGCAGCGGAGTCATGCCGTCCTGAATGGTCACTGTGCCAGGCGACTTCACTTCTCCACCCACGAATACCCGACGCGGCGCGTACTGAGTGACGGTTACGACCACTTGCGGGTCGCGCAGCCGATCGGACGTCTTCTGCACAATCGTCTTGGCCAGCTCTTCGGGGGACTAGGCCGGCCGCCTGAACTGCGCCGACACCATCGAGATAAATGTTGCCATCGGGTTGAATGGGAATCGTCCCAGCCTTCGGATCCACCTCAGGATGGAACGGAAAGCGAATGCTGATCTGATCGTAAGGGATCAATTTATACTGCTGCCCCGTCGCGACCGCGCCTGGAATCTTGCTAGCGGGCACGAAATTGGCCCGGGGAAAGTCTGCGATATGAGCCACTGGATTGCCACAAGCCGAAAGCATGATGGCGGCAACGACGCCAATAATTATATTTTTCATATGAATCCGCCCTACGAAATTCGCAAGTTTAACTTTCTTGTTATCGAGTTTGACATAGCTCCGCCATTAAGGCTACCGCCGCCTCCACCCAATTACAATCAACGACTTGCTGAAACCTCACTTTGTCTCAGGGCCATTAATCCGACTTCGTGTGCGTTGTCCGTTCGCCAGCGAATCGGACAACCGCATATCAACAGACTCTAGCGAATAATGCGGCGAATATCATTTGAGATTAACCGCTACCGCTCGCGGCGCCGTAGAACCAACGCGCATAGCGAAATCGTATTGTGCGCCCCGATTCTCACCCGCGGGAAAACAGAGTAAAGTGCCGAGCGTGATGCAGTCAAACATCGATCCACGTCACACCGTACATGGCGCGATCCAAGCGATTTCAACGCAATCGACCGGCACTTCGACGTGAACTTCCCGGCTTAGGATTGCCATTAGAACTTTGACTCTGCTGCGTGCGCCAGGCGGTTCCTGCATGATGCCCACAAGCCCTTTTAACGGACCCTTGGCAATGCGGACCTCATCCCCTGGTTTCAAATTGGTCCGTGCCATAATTACGCCCCGTTCATCGGCCTGGCCGCGTAAAAAATCGATGACGCTATTCTCAACCGGTGCTGGCGCGCCGCCAAATCTTACCAGCTTCTTTAAGCCCTGGCACCATTCGACCTGGAAATATTCGCTCGATGACACGTCAATGCGGACAAACAAATAATTCGGGAATAAAGGTATCAGCTGCCGCCCCGAACGATTCGGAATTGGTAGAAATAGTTTGGGATAGTAAACCTCTATCCCCCTGGCTACCAGGTGAAAATGAGCGATTTCTTCGCTGCGAGGCTTTGTTGATGCGACATACCACCTCCTGCCTAATTGCCGATCCTGTTCAACCATGTTGCTCCCGGAGAAGTCGATTCGTTGGGATAATTTTATTAAGCAATTTTCGCACCAAGAGTGAATGCATTTCAACTCAGCAACATACCGAATTTTCAATGGTATTTTTGGACATTTTTGACAAAATCAACACCATAGTAGACAGCCTCTAATGGCAAAACAGCCTGTTCCCGGCACTGCTATTCTAGGAACGGGCCAGACGTTTTCAATAGGTCTAATATGACCGGTAAGTGCTGATCGGAGCGTCATTCGGTACACCAAGCCCGCACGGCTCGGCTCCTATTGATGCTTTGAATCCCCTACTTTAATGGGAGTCAGCCACCGCCAAGCAGAGACTCGTGAAAACTTTACACTAGCCTTCCGGCGATTGTCGTGAGAAGCACGGCGGAAATAATGAAGAATGAGGGAAAGCTATACCACCACTAATTTCCGCCCTGAGATTTGAACTGCCGGCCTCAGCTTTTCAGCTGACTGCTGACAGTAAGGTACGAAGCAACGGTTCTGCGCAGACCTTCCTCGACGCCAATTTTAGGTTGATAATTAAAAACTGCTCTGGCCCGATCAACATCGGCCAGGGAATGCCTAACATCGCCCAACCTAGGCTCGACGCGAATCACTCGAGCCTTTCTCCCTATCTCAGTCTCAAGCAGAACCACTAGGCGATTCAATGAAATGCGCTCACCGCATCCAACATTGCACATTTCCCCGCCCGCGGCGGCGGCGTTGAGAGCAAGCATATTGGCTTGGACGACATTTTCGACGAAAGTGAAATCCCGAGATTGTTCGCCATCGCCATAGATTGTGATCGGCCGATTGTTCAATAGACAGTTGATAAACTTGGGTATGACAGCGGAATATTCGGAGGACGGATCTTGCCCCGGACCAAAAACATTGAAGTATCGCAAGCTTATCGTCTCCAAACCGTATAACTCGTAATACAGTTTACAGTAACGCTCGCCGACATACTTCTGCAACGCATAGGGAGACATCGGATTGGGCACCATATCTTCTCGCTTCGGCAGGACTTCCGTGTTGCCATACGCCGACGACGAAGCCGCATAAACGAATCGCCGCACCCCCGCCCTACGGCAACTCTCCAACAAGTTTAACGTCCCGACCACGTTGGAGCGATTGGTCGCGACGGGGTCCGAGAGCGATCGCTGGACGGACGGGATGGCGGCCTGATGAAGCACGGAATCCATGCCGTCGACGACTTCATTCGCGGTGGCTTCATTCGCCAAATCCCCCTCGATGAACTCTATAGCTGAGAGCAGGTGTCCTAGGCGCTCAATTCGGCCCGTCGAGAGATTATCCACAACTCGCACTTGAGCCCCACCTTGCACGAGCCGTTCGACGATATGCGACCCGATAAAGCCCGCACCGCCCGTAACGAGAAATTTACCCATCAATGCCATCAGTACCATCTACGATTGTTGCAGCGTAACTCCCGTAATTGCTTTTGGCCAGCAGGTAGACTCCACAGCCGGATTACTCTCAAAGCCAATGCCGCGCGGGCAATTGTCGATTCTCGCCAATGACAACTCAAATGCGACGGTCGGGGTTAACACTGTAGTTTCGCCAAACAGCTTCCAGCGCCGATTCAAATGCGGGATCATTGCTGTAACTCTTTGAAAGACTCTTTCTGAAGCCCGTGTCGCTTCATCTTTCTGTACAAAGTTTTGTTATCCACTTTAGCTTCGACGGCGGTAGCCGAAATGCTCCCTTCATGTTTCATCAACAAACCGCGAAGATACTCCTTTTCACTTTTTAGTAGCCACTGCTTCAGCGTTAAGGCACCATCTTTCGAGCTTATGAAAGTGGATGGCGCCGCTACTCGATGGGACACCGTTGGCAAGTCCACATCTAAGATAATTTGACCCTGGCATTTGACGATTGCGCGCTCAAGAATGTTTTCGAGTTCTCGAATATTTCCTGGCCAGCGGTAGGCTAGCATTTGATCCAAAACCTCGGGTGAAACCTGCCGAATTGACCGCTCCCGAGCCACGGGGTGCTTCTCGAGAATATGATTAATCAGCAGTGGCAAATCCTCTAACCGTTCCCGTAGAGGTGGCAGTTCAACCGGAATCACGTTTATGCGATAGTAGAAATCCTCACGGAGCGCGCCACGCGCTAAACTAAGCGACAGATCGACATTGGTTGCGGCAATGACACGCATGTCGACTTTAACCTTACGATTTCCGCCCAATCGTTCGACCTCGCGTTCCTGTAACACACGCAACAACTTCACCTGCATCGGTAGCGCCATCGTTTCAATTTCGTCTAGAAATAGAGTACCGCCATCGGCAAGCTCGACCTTTCCGGCTCGACTTTGAACAGCGCCGGTAAAGGCGCCTTTCTCATAGCCAAAAAGCTCACTCTCCAGGAGCGTCTCCGGAAAAGCGCCACAGTTGATCGCAACAAACTGTTTTGCTTTTCGGCGTCCCAAATTGTGTATCGCTCGTGCCACCAGCTCCTTACCAGTCCCCGTTTCACCCGTGATCATCACCCCGGAGTCGGTCGCCGCCAAGGAACGAATAAGCTCGAAAACTTTAGCCATCTTAGGACTTTTACTGACTATGTTCTCTAGACTCTGAGCGTCTTGCACCCGAATGCGTAATTCACGGACCTCTTCTTGCAGTCGTTTTTTTTCAATCAGTTTTTCACTTACCAGACGGATCGCCTCGGCTTGAAAGGGTTTGGTGATATAGTCACTGGCACCGAGCTTCATGGCGTCAACGGCTTGCTTCACGTTGCCAAATGCCGTGATCAAGATCACATCCGTGTCAGAATACTTTTCCCGGATATGCCGGGCTAAATGAAACCCGTCGATCCCGGGCATTTTTACATCAGAGACGACGATCGAAAATTTTTCTTGCGTCAGTTTTTCGATCCCCTCTTCTCCGCAAGCAGCAGTCACAACCCGGAAACCTTCCTGCTCATAGAACTTACCCAACTGATCTCTTAGCCGATCGTGGTCTTCGACAATCAATACGTTGTACATAATCCCTTTACATTCCAATTATGAACTTGGGCCCATTCTCTCATCGACCCCAGGGTGAGGCGCGATTGCAGCGGGCAGAGCGATGTCGACAACGGTTCCATTGCCTTCTCTCTTGTGAACTCTTACTAAGCCGCCATGCATTTCAATATACCAACTCGCCAAATCGAGCCCCATACCTTTGCCGTCCGGCTTCTTCGCATGAAACGGTTCTACGCTATGGTCAATGTGATCGGCAGCGACGCCCGAACCGTTATCCGAAACCGCAACATTGAAGGTTCGAGGGATCTCCACCCCGGAAATTTCAGGAGGAACCGAAATCTTAACCAAAACCTTTCCACCAATTGGAGAAGCATCGATGGCATTGTCCAAGACTGCGCCGATTGCCATCTCAAGAAAACCGGGGTCGCCCTGGATAGTTGCTTGGCGCAAAGGGCCGTCATTGCTAACGATTAACTCAAGATTCTTTTCACGACTATTTACGATTCTGGATTCAAGAAGCGAGTCCAGAAGTTCGAACAGATCGACGTAGGTTGACAACATTGGCTGCTGAAGATATTCGGAAAATATGTGAGTTAGATCGATGGCTTCTTCGGTTGTTTCCTGAACCAGCTCCAATTCCTTCAATATAGAATCACTGCGGCGAATAGAATGCAGCATTAGATTGAGCAATTGAAAATGATTACCTATCTTATGAAGGAACTTTGACACGAATCCAACATCGATAACCACGCCGTTCCCATCAGAAACTATCAGGGGTAGAATATTGCCTCTGATTAAGTCTTGTCTGTGACGGTTTATCCTCTGTAAACTATGAGCCACCCGGACGATGCGGCCACGATCGTCGATCAGTCGGTGAATCAAGGAGGCTATTCCGCTCTGGCCCGATTCTAAGAATTTCTGTTTCAATAGACCGCGATCCGCTGGCACGACTCCCTCATCAAATAACCAACTGACCCCGATTATTCTTTCACGTTCGATTCCGATGAGCTCGTGGACGTTCGGTGATGCACGAAGGATTCTAAGCGAATTATCAGCTTCGTAGAAGATGCAAGGGAATCCATCGAGCAAAGACGGTTCTTCATACGAATCTTTGCCCAAACGGCTAGTCAGTCTCGAATCGGCGCTTTTTTTCAGTAGAGGTTTGGTCATTTTAGACTAATCTATCAAACATTTTTGCCTAAAAGCGCAATTTCTATCTTCAAAAACAGAGCAAATTACCAACTTCCGCTGTGGCAACGCATGCGCCCCCGGAGATGACCTATTGAGCCAAACTTCGCATCCTTCTTCGGAAACGTTCTAAATTAGTATTTTAATCGTAGCATACGCTATTGAGCAAGATTTATCTCGACCTTCGTCGCTTTAGTGAATCGAGAACGTCACTTTCAGTCACTTTTTGTCATTATTACTTCTTGCCCGATCCCTTCTTTGGCACATTTAGTTAACTCCAAGTTCCTCATCCGACTCAATTTGATTGAATTTCCATCCCCCGGCAGGGAGAAAACCACGGTGTCGAGCCAAACTAGAGTAGAACACCGAAGAAAATAAATAACTGGGTAAAGGTCGGTTAAGTACCACGGATGGCGCGAAGGGATTAACCTGCGCAAATTAAAGTAAAGTTATCAAAAGTACGCTTGGCGCATCTCCAGCCTATTCGTAACGAGCAGGTATAAACGCAGGCAAATACCCGAAACCGGAATTTAGACTGCTTGCCATCCTTAAGCCACATAGTTGGAACACCGCCCGGACCATGGAGAAGTCAAATTCCCAGATTAACCCTCTCCCCGGCGAGGCTGTGTCGTAATGTGCAGATGCCCCACATCTGTCATCCCGAGCGGAGCGAGGGATCTCGTATATTCAGCCACATACGAAGAAGAGATTCCTCGGCTTCACCTCGGAATGACCGTTGCGACAGAGTCTCATCGCAAGGGGACGGCATGTCTCTGCAGCAGGCCAAGCTGTTCCTAAGTCCTATCTCAATATTAACTCTCTATTCTTGCTTCGCTCTGTACTCCCTCGGTCCACATCGGCAGTCAACTCAAAGGTTCCTCGTCTGAAAACGCGGGTTCAACAGGGAATCAAATTAAGAACAACCCTACCACCAGCGGGTAGCGGCACAACACTTGCTTAAGAAAATCTTGTTTTATCGAACATTCAACGTAGCTAACTCCTTTTTTACTTTCATGTTGATGTTAAAGTAACGATGTTGTTATTTCTCCTAGGTCAGACGGCCAAAGTCTGCCGTCACCATTTTATCGCGTGGGAATGGTGCAAGGTTCTGCTTAGAACCATGCCCTTCCTTGGCTTTTTCCAAGTCAATTCCCCGGGACGGATGGCTCCCGGAGCTCGTCTGTTTACCGTAGGACTGTCGGTTATGTCGTTTCGTACGCATTCGCTCAACAAGAAGTTTGCCAGTCAAATGCTAATTTTACCATGAATACTTTTGTTGAAAAATCATACGACTTTGGTAATCTCCGGGCGCCGGTTCCCGATAACACCAGCAGCACACTAAATCTAGCCGAGGTGTTTCCGATAATCGCAAAACGCATCGCAAGCGTCATGCTCGTGCGCCATGTCGCATTATGGCTGCCCGCCAATTACTCTGATATGACGTATAGGCTGTACTATTATCACTCGCCGACAAATATCGATGAGCGCCGTCGCCATAGCACAATCCGCAGGGCAAGAGATTTGGAACCTGCCGAGGTAGACAAAATTTTTGAAATTTCCGGTACCCCCGATCCGGAATGCTCCCGTCCGATCGAAAACGAAGATAATTTAAGGGAACTTGGCATTACCCGTTATGTCTTCGTTGAAAACAATAACGAGTTTCTAGCAATATTGGGTGTAAGTAAAAATCAAAGCCGCAACAGCGTGTCCGCCAAGAATGATCGATTCTTGTTAAAAATCAGGAATCAAATGGCGAACTTGATCATTAGGCACAAAGTTACCGAAGAATTGTCCTTGAGGCGGGAATGGGATTCGTTCCATCGGCTTACCGCTTTCATCATTCACGATCTAAAGAACTTGGCGACTCTCCAGAGTATGACATTGGAAAATGCCAAACATCTAAATCAAAACCCCGATTTCGTTGCTGATGCTTTTGCTACATTCACGCAAACCACCGACAAAATGATTAGCCTAATTGCCAGTCTTTCTATACAGCGCGGACAATTCACCCTCAACCAGCAACCGGTCAACATCCTAGAAGTTATCCATAACACTTTTGAGGATCTCAAACTCGCACAGCGCACCGGTGTAATGATCACCACGAAATTTCCCCCACAGGATGCCCCACCAATTATTTTAGGGGACCCTGAGTTACTGCAAAAAGTTTTTACCAACATCCTGTTGAATGCCATCCAAAGCCTCCCCAAAGGCCAGGGGGCTGTCGACATTAGCGTTGGCGCGACCGATCCTGGTAAAATCTTCGCGGCGATTCGCGACACAGGCTGTGGTATACCGCCCGAGCAATTGCAAAATGTCTTTCGTCCGTTTCAAACCACCAAAGAGCGCGGCATGGGCATCGGGATGTGTCATACTCGTTCGATCGTTGAAGTCCACGGCGGCCATATCCGTATCGACAGCCAAGTCAACAGAGGAACCACGGTCGAGTTAGAGTTCCCACGAATCTAAGCATCTTAGAATTGGGCGTGAATCAGTGAAACCAAAAATTTTAATGGTCGATGACGAGGAGAATATCCTCAAACAGATGCGCTGGTCGATGGAGTCCGAATACGAGATCCTCACCGCATCGAATGAAGACGACGCGATCCAACTCTTCGAACGCGAGCACCCGCCAGTGGTCACCCTCGATCTCTCCTTGAACCGGCTGAACCCGGACGATCTCGGCGGCCTCCGGCTACTGGAACAATTCCTGTCCACCGAGCCGGCGACCCGCGCGATAGTGATTACCGGGAACAGCGAAGACCTCAACGCGATTCGTGCCGTGCGCTTAGGAGCATGTGATTATTACGCGAAGCCGCTGCGCCTTGACGAGATAAAAGTGATTCTCCAACGGGCATTTCACATTTACCAACTGCAACAGAAAATCCAGGAGAAGCTCCCCGGCTCGGCAGACGGGTTTGATGGTATTATTGGTCGGTCAAAATCCATGAAGAACATCTTTCGCTTCATCGAAAGAGTCGCCGGGTCGGACATATCGGTGCTAATTTGCGGTGAGAGCGGTACCGGTAAAGAGGTCGTTGCCAACGCCATTCATCGCCATAGCCCGCGTAAAAACAAACCGTTTGTAGTCGTAAATTGCGGCGCCATTCCCGAGAACCTTCTCGAAAGCGAACTCTTCGGTCACGAGAAAGGCGCTTTCACCGGAGCCCATGCCCAAAAAAAAGGCAAATTCGAGTTGGCCCACACCGGCACGCTATTCCTCGATGAGATCGGTGAACTAGCGCCGCGTTTACAGGTAAAGCTCTTACGCTTCCTGCAAGATCGCCGCATCGAACGAGTGGGTGGCACGCAACCGATTGAAGTCGATCTTAGAATCATCGCCGCCACTAATCGAGACCTGCAAAAGGACATGAAAAATCATGTATTCCGCGAGGATCTCTACTATCGGCTTAAAGTCGTCCCACTCGACATGCCGGCGCTGCGCGATCGCAAAGACGACATCGTCCCGTTAGCACAACATTTCCTGCGCCGGTTTTGTCAAGAACATCGCAAACCGGCCATGAGCCTTTCACCCGAAGCCGAAGCGGCTCTGCTCATGCATCCTTGGCCAGGCAATGTACGCGAGTTGGAGAATCTAATCAGCCGCGCGGTGGTGTTGAGCCCTCGCAGTGTACTCAAATCTAGAGACTTTGGATTCGCTTTCGATGACAATGCGACCGAAGTGAATTTGAAATTTGCCAAGCAGGCCATCGAAATCGACTTCGTCAAGAAAGCCCTAGCGCGCAACCGCGGCATCATCAGCCGAGCGGCCCGCGAATTGGGAATCAGCCGGGTCAATCTGTATGAACTTATCGATAAATACGAAATCCACGTAAAGGAATTTAAGACCTCAAAAACGGGCGAAAAAGCTGAACTCAATCTAGGGAGGTAACTTCGTTTGAACGCAACAAGAAGTAAAATCGAGAATCGCCAAGCCATTGCTGCTGTCATCGGCCTGGGCTATGTCGGCCTGCCATTGGCTATGGAAATCGCCGCTGCCGGTTTCAAAGTCGTCGGTATCGACCTGGACCATGGCAAGATCGCCACTCTGAAACAAGGAAAGTCATATATTCAGGATGTACCCGACCAGACCATCGCCGACGCTGTTAACGCCGGCAAGTTCACCGCGACCTATGATTTTAGCGCGTTAAAAGACGCCGATACGGTGAGCATTTGCGTGCCGACGCCGCTCAGCAAAAGCCGCGATCCGGATATCTCATTTATCCTTTCGGCGACCGAAGAGATCCGCAAATACCTCCATCCGGGGCAATTGATCGTGCTGGAAAGCACCACCTATCCGGGGACCACGGACGAGCTGATCGTACCCGAGCTCGAAAACTCCGGTCTCAAAGTTGGCAGCGATTTCTACGTCGCCTTTTCGCCGGAACGGATCGATCCAGGCAATGTCTCTTTCAACACCCACAACACGCCCAAAATCGTCGGCGGTATCACTTCGGAATGTACGGAAATCGCCCGCTTGTTTTACTCAGCTTTTATCGAACGAGTCATACCCGTAAGCAGCACGAAATGTGCTGAAATGGTCAAACTCTTGGAAAACACCTTTCGCAGCGTCAACATCGGCATGGTCAACGAGCTTGCCATGATGTGCGATCTGCTCGGCGTCGATGTCTATGAAGTGATCGATGCCGCGGCCACCAAACCATTTGGCTTTAGCCCGTTCTATCCAGGTCCCGGTCTGGGCGGCCACTGCATCCCCATCGATCCGCATTACCTGGCGTGGAAACTAAAAGCCCTCAATTTTCAGGCTCGGTTCATTGGCCTGGCAGCGGAGATCAACGGCATGATGCCCAATATCGTCGCCGACATGGTCAGCGATGGTCTCAATCGCTTCTCGAAAAGCGTTCGAGGTTCCAACGTTTTGGTCATGGGTGTCGCCTACAAGAAAAATGTCAGCGATTGCCGAGAGTCGCCGGCGCTGGATGTCATGCGTTTACTTTCCGACAAGGGCGCGAATCTGAGCTATAACGACCCGTTCGTGCCGTCGCTAAGGCTTGGCGGTAGCGTCCTAAAATCGATTGAAGCAACGCCTACCGAGATCGCCAAACACGATTGCGTGATTATCCTCACCGATCACAGCGCCTATGACATGCGCCAAATTGCCGCAGCGGCCAAGCTGGTGATCGACACCCGCAACTCGACCAAGGATCTCCACGAATACAAGGACCGAATCATCAAACTGGGGGCGGGCAACAACGTACCGTCGTTTTCAACGCACGACGACAGTCATGATCTGCCCAAGAAAAACGCGACCGCGCACTAGAACGGAGTCAATCGAGGCGAAATTGCAAAACCAACCCACATCAATGCCTCAATCATAGCAAAGGCCGGTTGTCTGGATTGAGACAACCGGCCTTGTTCGTTTCCCGCTATTACCGACCCCGCTACGCGGCGCCTGTCCTCAAATCGCGCCTAAGGTCTCGCAATCTAAAAACCTTTCGTCACACCCTAAGCGGCACCGCCAGAGGGATTGGGAAGTGATCAGCATCACACCCAGCAGATACTACCTGCCATGACATCGCTTATATTTTTTGCCGCTGCCGCAAGGACAAGGATCGTTGCGCCCGACTTTCGCGGCCTCACGATGGGGTGCGACGTTCGGTTGGGCGGCGATCGGGTCCCGGCCATGGCTTAGAACCATGCGTTGTGGATGCGGCTGCTCCACGGCGATCTCCTGTGGAGCATTTTCCCGCGCTAACTCAACTGTGAAAAGCTTCTGCACGACATCTTCCTGAACACGGTGATTCATGTCCTCGAACATGTCGTAGCCCTCTTTTTGATACTCTTGCAAAGGATTTTTCTGACCGTAGCCGCGTAGCCCGATGCCTTCCTTCAGATGGTCCATGCTGAGCAAATGATCCTTCCAGAGTGTATCGATGGTCTGCAACATGATTATTTTTTCTAACTGGCGCAGCATTGGCTCACCGAACCGCTGCTCTTTCTCATCGTACTTATCGAGAATTTTCTGATGAAGCGTTTCTGAGAGCTGCTCCTCGGTTACATTTTCGATTTCGTCATTGGCGAATTCGGGACGTATGTTGAACTGATGGGTCATTCCCTCGCGCAACGCGTTCCAATCCCACTCCGAAGGATGGCGATCCTTGTCGACGCAGCGGCCAATGACCTCGTCGGCGAGCTCGTCCGCCCACTCAGTCACTTGTTCCTTCAAAGTTTCGCCCTTGAGGACTTCGCGCCGATGACCATAAATCACCTCGCGTTGTTTGTTTAAGACGTCATCATATTCCAAAAGGTGCTTACGGATATCGAAGTTGTGCGCTTCGACTTTTTTCTGGGCGTTCTCAATAGCGCGGGTGACCAGGCCGTGCTCGATGGGCTCGCCGTCTTCCATACCCAACCGGCTCATAATGCCTTGAATCCGGTCAGCGCCGAAGATACGCATGAGATCGTCTTCGAGGGACAGATAAAAACGCGACGAGCCCGGATCGCCTTGGCGGCCGGCGCGGCCGCGCAGCTGATTATCGATGCGCCGGCTTTCATGGCGCTCGGTGCCAAGGATATGCAGGCCACCGGCAGCGATCACTTTTCCCTTTTCCTCGGCGCAAACCGTATTGTACCGCGCCAGCATCTCATCGAACCGCTGACGGTATTCGTCTGGCGCTTTTTCCAGCTGCTCGCGAATGTCCTCGACCATGCGCAGATATTCCTGGCGCTTGGTTTCATAGTTTTGTTGCGCATCCTGGATGGCTTTTTCGTAGGGCAGGCGAATCTCCTCGCAGCGCACCTCGGCCTCCTCGAATGCCCTGTGCGCTTGCTCATACTCATTAACCGTCGCGGCCATTTCACCCCGAGCGAGAGCGGCCTTCGCGCGGTCGAATTCCAGATCGATCAATCGCTGTTCATAGACTCGCCGCCTCTCGTCGAGCAAATCGATCAAGTCATTGCGTTCTTCGGGCTTTTGATGCCAGCGTTCCAACGTGGCGTCGAACTCGTTCTTGGTTTCGATAAATTCATCCGGCAAGGCAACCGATTGGCTTTCGGCCGCGGCGAGCACCGTCCCCTCGAAATTGTTTTTCGCCCGCAAATAACTTTCCGGAATCGGCCGCGAGCTGTGCAGCGCCTCGATCAATTGGGTTGCCGAGACATCCTCGTACTTTTCTCTGGCCTCGGCGAAGGGCGAGGCGCCGCGGATCTCGCGCTGCAACTCCGTGGTTCGCTTCAAGGATTCGCTGCGCTGCTGATCGAAGATCCCATTGTCCTTGAGAAACTTTTTCTCCGCCCGCTGGACTTCCTCGTCGTACTTCTCGCGCAATTCGCGCAGAGAGTCCTCATAACGGGCGGCGCCCTGTAACGGCAATTTCGATGCCCGGTTGATCCATTCGTTTTCCATATCCGAGCGGGCGAGAAATTCGGGATTTCCACCGAGCAAGATGTCGGTACCGCGGCCGGCCATATTAGTGGCGATGGTGAGCGCGCCGTAGCGCCCGGCTTGAGCAATAATGCTCGCTTCAGCCTCATGATTGACCGCGTTCAAAACATTGTGCTTGATGTTTTTCTTCTTGAGCAGTTGCGACAGCTTCTCCGACTTGGCCACCGAAGTCGTGCCGACTAAAACCGGCTGTCCCTTCTTGTGGCGCTCCTCAATTTCCAAAACCACGGCGTCAAATTTCTCCTTGTCGGTGCGATAGACCACATCCGCATTATCCTGGCGCACCATATTGCGATGGGTTGGCACCACCGTGACGTCCAGCTTATAGATTTTTTGAAACTCGGGAGCTTCGGTATCCGCCGTGCCGGTCATGCCCGCGAGTTTCTTGTACATGCGGAAGTAGTTTTGAATCGTGATGGTCGCGAGCGTCTGGTTTTCCTCGCGGATGTGGACGCGCTCCTTGGCCTCCACCGCCTGGTGTAAACCGTCGGACCAACGCCGCCCCGGCATCAAACGGCCGGTAAATTCGTCGACGATAATCACTTCGCCGTCTTTGATGACGTAATCGACATCGCGCTTAAAAATCGCGTGCGCTTTGAGAGCTTGCTGCACATGGTGCAGCGTATCGATCTGGCGCGGGTCGTAGAGATTGTGAACGCCAAGCAGCCGCTCAACTTTGGCCACACCAGTTTCGGTCAAAGTCACCGAGCGGCTTTTCTCGTCGACCGTGTAATCGCCCTTGGCTTCGATGGCAGCGCGGTCTTCCTGCGATGGATCGCCCTGGATCACCGCGCCCCGTTGAAGCTTGGGAATCACTCGATCGATCAGGTAGTACTTATCCGTCGACTCTTCGGCCGGCCCGGAGATAATCAACGGCGTGCGCGCTTCGTCGATCAAAATATTGTCGACCTCGTCGACGACAACGAAATTGAGCTCGCGCTGGACATATTCTTCCAGGGAGAACTTCATGTTGTCGCGCAGATAATCGAAACCAAATTCGTTATTGGTGCCGTAGGTAATATCGGCCTGATAAGCTTCCTGGCGCGAGATCGGCCGCAGGTTGATGAAACGATAGTCTTTAGTCAGGTAAGTTGGATCGAAAAGGTAACTGACCTCATGAACGATCGACGCCGCGGTCAAACCGAGTTTATGGTAAATCGGCCCCATCCACTGGACATCGCGCCGCGCCAAATAGTCATTAACGGTAATCAAGTGCACGCCGCGTCCGGTGAGCGCATTGAGATAGAGCGCCAAGGTCGCGACCAGAGTCTTGCCCTCACCGGTCTTCATCTCGGCAATCTTACCCGAGTGGAGCACCGCACCGCCGATCAACTGGACATCGTAATGACGCAGGCCGATGGTGCGACGCGAAGCCTCGCGCACCGCGGCAAAAGCTTCTGGCAAGAGCTGATCTAAGATTTCCGCCTCTTTTCGGCGTAGTTCCTTGTCGAGATCCTCGGCTTGAGTTTTCAGTTCCTCGCGCTCCTCGGGTTCGGCGACACTCGCGCGATTTTGGCTTTCCTCCAACTCGCTTTTCAAAGTCGCCGTAGCTTCGGCGAGCAGGCGCTTGAACTGATCGGTTTTCGCTCTGAGTTCGCCGTCACTCAGCCGCTGGTATTCCGGCTCGAGTTTATTGATTTCATCAACGTAGGGACGAATACGTTTGATCTCGCGGTCATTTTTAGTGCCGACAATCTTTTTAATAAAATCCCACATTTTAGAAATTTACTCCCGGATTTGGTGGACACGGAGGAGCCATTTGGCCGCTAAGGATACTAGCAAAATACATGACTCTGCACGAGACTTAAAGGTGTTATTGGAGGTCCCGGTAGCTTAGCGTTCAATGCGCACGGCGGATTCGACGTTTTCGCCGAGAAAGCGCCGGCCGACTTTGACAAAGCGCTCCGGCGCATCGGTGACAAAGAAGCTATGAATACCCTTGCCGGTCTTGCGCCCGCTCGCCCGCTTCCTGAGCGCCACCGCCACTTCACCGGCGGTCTCCTCGGCGGAATCGACTAGATTTACCGCGCTGCCGAGAAACTTTCGGATCGATTTTTTCAGTAACGGATAATGGGTGCAGCCCAAGACCAGAGTGTCGATGCCGCTCTGTTTGAGACTGCCTAGATAAGCCTTCACGGTCATCTCGACCACCGCGTTGTCGGTCCAGCCTTCTTCGACCAGCGGCACGAACAGCGGGCAGGCCCGGCTATAAACTTCTAACTTCGGGTCGGCCGCTTTCAAGGCACGGGTATAGGCGCCGCTCTGGATCGTCGCCTCAGTGCCGATGACGCCGACTTTTTTGTTTTTGGTGCACCTGATCGCCCGCCGTACGCCGGGCTCGATCACGCCGATAACCGGCACCGATAGGCTCTCTTGCAAGCGGCTGAGAGCAATGGCCGTCGAGGTGTTGCAAGCGACGACCACCAATTTGACGCCCTTCTCGACCAAGAACTCGCTGTTCTCGAACGAGTAGCGCATGACGGTTTCCACCGACTTGGTGCCGTAGGGGGACCGTGCCGTGTCGCCCAAATAAACGGTGTTCTCCCGCGGCATCGCCTCGATGATCTGGTGTAACACCGTGAGCCCGCCGATGCCCGAGTCGAAAACCCCGATGGCGCTGTCTCTGGCCATTTTGGATTTTGCTCCGCGGAGCCCCTTGCCGATTTTGGATTCAGGAGAGGACATAAGTCAATTCCGCAGAATATTCCGCCAAACGAAAATCAAAAATCTAAAATCCTAAATTCCCGAGCTGATTGCCCAGCTCTTTTTCACAGGACGGCGCATAACCGAATACTTGTTCCCACACTTCGCGACTTTCCATACAGAGATAGATCTTCACCGTCGGCGCAGCTTGGCGAATCCAACCGACCATCTGACGGTACATGGCGACCCGCAACGGCTGATAGTAGCGAAGCTTGCCGTCGGGACAGAGAACCTGCTCGCCGGTCAGCAGCTGGCTGCGCGGAAAGCGCTCACGCATGGTTCGCTTCAATCCCAGCGTATCGCGTAATACCCCCAAGCTCACCCACGAGAGCTTGCGCCAATCGATGGTCGCGAAGGTTTGCTCTAGCATGGCACAGTAATCGATTTCCCATCCCGAATACTCAATCATCGGGTCGAAATGAAAGCCCAGCCGGTAGCCGGCATCTTGGACACGGCGCGCCGCGTTCAAGCGCGCAGTCAAGGAAGCCGTGGCGTGTTCATCGGCATCGATTACCCGCTGCGGATTCATCGACCAACCCACCACCACGCGCCCTTTGGGATCAAGATCGAGCAAAGTGTCGACACAGTCGCTCTTGGTTTTGAGCTCCAAGAGAACATTGGCCTGCTCGGCAAAGTACGGCAAGATCTCGCGCACCATGCCGGTATAGGGCTCCAATGCCAAGCTATCGGTGATCTCGCCGGTGCCGATACGAAAAAACACCCCGCGATGTTTTTTTAACGTTGCGTCGGCTTCGTCGATCAAGTCACCGACGTTGCTAAAGACTTTCAACGCAGCATTATCAGCCAGGTACTCTTGCAGATAGCAGTAGCTGCAATCCATCGGGCAATTGCTGGCGAAATTGATGACGAAATAGTTGCAGCAGACCTGCCCCTCACTGCCGGGACATTTTTTTAAAAACTCACCCTTGTGCTTGGCCAAATAAAGCCTTTTCTTGGCCGACCCGAAGGAGTCGCCTAAACCGCTTAAAGCGCCATTCTTTGCGGCGATGTCGTCGACAAAACGAAAGGGCACCTGCGGCAAAGCGCGCCGCAAGTTTTGATAGATCGGGCTGCCTACGGAATCGCCTTCGACGATCACTTCTTCGGGTTGAAAATTTTGCATCAAGTCTGCGGTCAACTAAGCTGGTTCTGTAGGGCTCGAAGTCTGACCCAACAGCGTGAAAATCTCGCCGGTAACACTGCTTTCGGCCGCCGCCCCTAACTTGTCGGCCAGCCGCTTGAAATCCTGCTGATTTGTCACGCTAAACTCGATCTGCAATCTGCCGCCCTCCAAACCCGACGGCACGGTCACGCGAATCTCCGGTTGCAGCTTGAGCGCGTGAATCTTACCCTGGATTTCATCTTCGGTCCGGGTCAAGCGCGGAAAGCGCAATCGTCTGAGGCTTTCCTTTATTCTTTTCACCTTGTCGGCACGGCCAAGGCGCGGATCGGTGGCGATATCGTCGACGGCTTTGCCGGCGATGATTGCCGCGATGGCGGTGCCATCGCGCAGGGCGATTTCCTCGCTCCAATCCATCAAGTCGCGGAAATGATTCTCGCCGAGTTTGAGGTCCAAAGCCAGTTTGGCCAGCGCCGTGCGGTCCGCCGCCTGCCAACTAAGCCAGCGGCTGAGCGTCGGCGCACGGAAGCCCTTGGACGCCGCGAAACTGCGGAACGCGCTCTCCGACATTGCCAATCTCCCCGGCAAACTCGCTGAGAATCGCCAGGTAGCGTTCAGCGTCTGCCACTTTGCCGCGCTTGCGCGCCCCTTGGACGAGCACAGCGACCTTGTTGTGCAAGACCCGCAGCACCGCAGCACGCTGCACGCCGGCGATGCCGGCGCGCAAAAGCTTTTGCAGCGCGATCACGCGATAGCGATCCATTCCCCACAGCGAATGGGACAGCTGGTCGGCATGGCCACCATGCTTGACGACCAACGGCTGCTCGATCAACGCCACCGGATAATCCCGAGCGATGCGCAGCCACAAGTCGTAGTCTTCACAGACCGGTAAAGATTCATCGAAGCCGCCGCTGCGATCGAACACTTCCCGGGTCAGCATCACAGCCGACGGACTGACTAAACAGAGGTCGAGACTACGGTCAAAAATATCACCAGACGGTTTACGGTGCTTGATCCCTGGATTGACACGGACGCCATGGCGGAACCAAACCTCGTCGGTTTGGCAAATCTGTACTTCCGGAGAGCTCTCCATGAAGTGCACCTGAATCTTGAGTTTGTCGGGTTGCCAGAGATCGTCGGAATCGAGAAACGCAATTAGCCGGCCGCGGCTTTGGCGCACACCCAAATTACGCGCCGTCGACACCCCGGCTCGATCTTGGCGACAATAACGTAACTGCGCGCCGAACTTAGCTAACTCCACGGAAGTCGCATCGGTCGAGCCGTCGTCGACAACAATCAGCTCGAAGTCGCGATGGCTCTGCTCCAGTACCGACGCAACCGCCGCGCCCACCATCGGCCAACGATTATAAGTGGGAATAATCACGCTGACGTTGGGTACCATGGGAATCTTCTTGCTTGAAACGACGAATACAGGATCGCGAAAAGGATTCAGATAAAGCTCTCGACCTTTTTGAAGAACTGGTCGGCCATCATTTTGGCGACGCCGTTAAGCATGCGCTGGCCGACGCTGGCGATGAGCCCGCCAATTTTCGGCTCGGTGGTGTATTTGAGCTTAGTCTGGCCGTTACTCTCTTCGAGATCGATAATCACATCTCCCTGCATGAAACCCGGGCCACCCGACCCCTCGCCGCTCAAGACGTAATGCGCCGGCGGCTGTTTGTCCTTGATGGCAACTTTGCCTTTGTAGGTCCCTTTGACCGAAGCTACCCCGACCTTCATCACGGTCTCATAATGGTCTGGCGCCACTTCATTCATCGCTTCGCAACCCGGCATGCACTGAGCCATGATTTTGGGATCGAGCAGTAGCTCCCAGACCCGTTGCCGCGGCGCATTGAACATGTAACTGCCTTCGATCTTCAAGTTAGGCCTGCCTCCTTAACCGAGATGACCCGATTTCGTCCGGTACCCATCGCTGACCAGAAACGTAGTTTGGCGAAAAACATAACGTTCATCCGGCGAAAACACAACAGAGCCAGCGCGTCCGAAAGACGGTGCGCTTTTACCTAGGCGCCGATTGCATCGAAGCGTGCGCTTGTTTACACTTAAATCACCAATGCAGCAGAAACTTTCGGCATGCGCCCTGTTAATTCTGCTCTTTCTGCCATGGGCCAGGCTCAACGCCCAAGGCGACGACGGGCGCAATGCATTCCAAAAAGCTTACTCGCTCTACAATCAGGGCAACACAAGTCAAGCCACAGAACTGTTTCAAAAGACCTTAGAGACCAGCTACCAACTCAGCGATTATAGCCTGTATTACTTGGCGCTGATCGCGTTCAAAGAAAGCAATATGGAGCAGTCGCGCCAGTACTTACTGCAACTCAAGCAGCGCTTCCCGCAATCGGTCTGGCAAGCACGAGCGACTTTGCAACGGGCGAAACTCGACCAAGCTGAGAAAAAATTCGCCCAAGCCAACGAAATCCTGCGCCAACTGCGTGCCGACAAATCGGTATTAAGGGATATCGCCGACGAGGCGAGTTATTTGCTGGCGCAGAATTTTGAGGTCCAAGGCGATCTACAACGCGCCTACAACGGTTACCAGGAATTGCGCGGCAACAGTCCCACTTCACCGTGGGCCGGCTTGGCGCGCAAGGATCAGACCCGGTTGCGCGATAGGTATCCCGAACAGTTTGCCTTGAATACCCTTGCCGCGCTCGCCGATGAAGCGGATCGCCTGGCGCGCGAACGGCAATTCAAGGACGCCGATGCGCTTTACAAACGTGTCTTGGACAGCGCCACCGATCCGGACCAACGCCTGCGCGTATTGACCAAGTTAGCCGCCATCCGCAGCCGCAACGAAGCGACCCCGGTGCTGGAGCAGATCGTCCGAGATTTTCCCGACAGCAGCGAGGCGCCTAAAGCGCTCTATCAGATCGGTCAAACGCTGTGGAATCGCCATGAGAACGCCCAGGCATTCGAGTATTTCAAGCAGCTGTTGCAGCGCTACCCGAGCAGCGCCTATGCCGACCGCGCTACCTTCGCCTCAGGCGACATCCACGAGTACTTCGGCAGAAAATCCGAAGCGATCGAGCTTTATACCACGGTGCAGAAGCAATTCCCCAACAGCAGCGTCCGCGACGACGCCGTCTGGCGCTTGGCCTGGCTCCATTACCGGAGCGGCGACTGGCCGGCGGCACTGACCACCTTCAAGGCGCTGGCGGCGCAGTCACGCAGTGGCACCTTCGGCACCGCAGCGGTTTATTGGCAAGCACGCAGTGCGGAAAAGCTCGGCGACACCGATAGCGCCAAACAGATTTATCGGCAAATTTTCAAGGGCGGCGAGGAGTCCTACTATCAAACCCTATCGCAACGCGCCCTCGAACGGCTCGGCAGCCCGATGCAAGAAGCGGATCTGGCAAAACCCAGCGCCGGCTCGGAGGCCGAGCCTGCCCTCGGCGCTGAGGTCAACTTTCACCTGAGCCGCGCGCGCGAACTGACCGTCCTGGGACTCCATGGCTTGGCAGTGGCAGAGCTCGATCGAGTAAACCAGCGCGCCAATCCCAAGAGCCGGTTGCAGCCGCTTTTGATGCGCGAGTACTTCGCCAATCAAGCCTACGGTCGAAGCCTTAACCTCGCCAACCAGCTGCCGATTTCACAGAGCGAGCGCAACTTCTATCGTTATCCGTTGGCCTATTGGGAACTCGTGCAACAAAAGGCCCAGGAGCGCGACCTCGATCCGCATTTGATCCTGGCACTAATCCGCCAAGAGAGCCTGTTCGACGCCCGGGCCCGGTCGCCGGCGACCGCCTTGGGACTCATGCAATTGATACCACCGACGGCCGCCCGGGTCGCCAAACAACTTGGCCTGCCGGCGCCGACACAGGAGAAATTGTTCGATCCCGAACTAAATATTTCGCTCGGCACCCAGTATTTGAAAGATCTGCTGCAGCGCTACTCGAATAACTGGTTCAAAGCGATAGCCGCCTATAACGCCGGTGAAGCGGCAGTCGACCGTTGGGAGCGCGAGATCGCCACCGACGATATCGAAGAGTTCGTCGAGAGAATCCCCTACATCGAAACCCGCGGCTATGTTAAACTAGTTCTGCGTAACCACCGCATCTACAAGCGTCTGTACGAACCCTGACCCAAATGACAAACCCGGCTCCGCTGATCGGCATCACTTCTGATACTTCAAACGCCGACCGGCGCGAAAACCGCGAACCGCTCTACTTTCTTGCCCAACGCTACGTCAGAGCAGTCGCTAATGCGGGGGCAATTCCGCTAATCTTACCGCCAATGCTCTCGAGTAGCGCGATTCGCCGCCTCTTGGCGCGCCTCGATGGCGTCGTACTAAGCGGCGGCAATTTCGATATCCACCCCAGTTATTACGGCGAAAAACCGATCGCGGCTCTCGGCAGGATCAAAGCCGAGCGCAGCGCTTTCGAGCTGCAGGTCACTGCCGCGGCATTGAAACAGGATCTACCGGTCTTAGGCATCTGCGGCGGCGCCCAAGCGATCAACGTCGTCCTGGGCGGCAGCCTTTACCAAGACATCGCCACTCAAGTGCCGAACGCCCAGGAACACCAGCAAAGCAAAAAAGCCGTAAAGCGCGGCCATCACATCACGATCCAATCGCGCACCCTGTTGGGAAACATTGTCGGGCTCAGTCATACCGAGGTCAGTACGACACATCACCAGTCGGTCAAAACTTTAGGCCGCGGATTGATCGTCAACGCCACCGCGGGCGACGGCATCGTCGAAGGCATCGAAAGCACCGGTCATAGCTTTGTCCTCGGCGTGCAGTGGCACCCGGAAGTACTTGCGGCGCGCAATCGCCATCAGAGGCAGATCTTTTCCGCTTTGGTTGCGCGAGCCGCCCGGCGCCATGCGTCAACCTAGAGCGGCGACGTCGCACCATGCTCACCGAAGTACTCAACGCGCAAAACTATCAAAGTAGCCTGTTCGCGTTGCCGCCGTTCGTCACGGCAAGCGTTCTGTTGGCGCTGGGCTTCATGATCCGCGACAGCGAACAACGCTCGCGCATCAGCACCTCATTCTGCATCATGACCACGACCGGAGCCCTGTGGCTCTATAGCGATGCGTTAATGTTTTGCGCGTTGACCGAATCGGTTGCTCTCTTTTGGAGCCGGGTCGGTCAAGTCGGCGTCAATTTTATCCCGGCAGCTGCTTATCATTCCGCAGTAGCTTCGGCACACGCCGACCCCAAAAGTCGCCGGCGCGTTTGGCTGGCGTGGCAATTAGCGATCGGCTTCAGTCTGACGCTGCTGTTGCCTGACGGATTTCACACCGGAGTCCAGCTTCACTGGTGGGGCTATTATCCAGTTTACGATTGGTTGGGCACGGTTTCAGTCGGTTATTTCATTTTTGTGATGGCCGTCAGTCTCAAGTTGTACTGGACGACTTTCAGGAATGCACTCCCCGGACCCGTACGATGGCGCAACAAAGGACTGTTTATCGCGCTTTGCATCGCCTCCCTGGCTTCAGTTGATTTTCTCGCCGCCTTGGGCGTGCCGCTCTACCCATTCGGCTACGTGCCGGTGCTCGGTTTCATTGTGTTAGCCAACCGGACAATTTATCGATATCGACTCGTCACCATCACGCCGGAGTTCGCCGCCAAACAGATTATCGATGCCATGGACGATGGCCTGTTGGTGCTTGATAGCTCCGGCATCATCCGGGTCAGCAACAGGACTGCACTAGACATGTTCTCTCGCCCTGGAGTACCGCTCAATGGCACGGATGTGCGCACCCTGGCGAAAAAGCTTGCTCCCGACGGGCCCCAGCTCTGGCAGCGCCTAGTGAACGGCACCCTGCGCGAATACGAATGTTCTGTGAACACCGGGCTAAACCCTTCGACCCTGTTGAGTGTTTCCTCCTTCACCATGGGCGAAAATGAGGAGAATCCAGTCGCCGCAGTGTGCCTGGTGCGCGACATCACCCAACGCCAGCTGGCCCAGCGGCAAATCCAGCGTCATACCGATCGCCAAACCGCGCTTTACGAGCTCAACCTCGCCGCCTCTTCGACTCTCGATCTCGACGCCGTGCTCACGGTCCTGCTCGATCGGCTCGCCCAAATGGTCACCGCCGGCGCCATGACCGTCGAGCTCTTTCATGGCGCAGACAAGCCGCTTGCAAGGATCGCCTCGCGCGGCATCGATGACGCTGCTTGGAAATCCCGCGCGGCAGATTTTTGCGCCGCGCCGCATCCGGTTGTGCGCGCCAAGGACAGCGTAAGCATCTCCGACCTGAACGTAGTTTCTGCCGGACTCGACAGCAAGTTCTTTCTCGACGCCGGTTTCAACTCTTACCTGGGGATTCCGTTAATCGCCAAGGACGAGGTGATCGGCGTCGTATCGATTTATGCCGATCAACTGCACCACTACGGCAGCGAAGACCTCACCTTTCTTCGCAGTTTCGCGAGCCAGGCGGCGGTCGCGATCCGTAACTCCGAACTCTACGAGCAAACGATCCGGCAGACCCGCGAACTGGAAAAAGCCAACCAAATCAAAGAGGACTTCTTAAGCGTCATGTCGCACGAGCTGCGCACCCCGCTCAACGTCATCTCCGGTTACACCAAACTGGTCCAGGAAGGGCTGATGGGTGCGGTGAACGCCGAGCAGAACACGGCGCTCGACAAAGTGACGCGCCATGCCGGCGAGCTGCTGTTTATGGTCAATAGCATCATGCATGCGACCAAAATCGAAGCTGGGGTCGTCGAGGCGGAAAGGCGCCAATTTTGGGTCAGCGGATTTTTGGACGACCTCAAAGCGCTGTACGATTATCCGCACGGCAAGGCAATCGACTTGCGCTGGCAATATCCCAACGATCTGCCGCTAATCGACAGCGACCCGGACAAGTTGAAACATATTCTGCAAAACCTCATCAACAATGCCATCAAATTTACCGATATCGGCACGGTGACAGTATTTGCCCGAGCTCGTCCTGAGCGCAACGCGGTCGAATTCTGCGTCATCGATACCGGCATCGGCATTCCAGCGAATGAGTTGACATACATCTTCGAACGGTTTCGCCAGGCCGATAGTTCGAAGACGCGCACCTATGGCGGCGTCGGTTTGGGCTTGCACATCGTCAAGTCATTCACCGAACTGCTCGGCGGTGTCGTGAGCGTCAGCAGCGAACCCGGAAAGGGCTCCACTTTCACCGTGCTGATTCCGTGCAACGGCGAACTGCAAGACGCAGAGCCGCCACCCTCCCTCCAAACCGATCGACCTTCACCGGGTTGAAATCACCCGGCGTCCACTGCGAGTTGCAATCTCACGGCTCCTGGGGCAAACAGGATATCGTCTCGAGTTCCAGCGATTCTCAAGGAGTCCGACAATGGCCGACAAAACCGGCGGCGATGTTTTCGACCGCCAACAAGCCGAAATTTTTCTCTATCCCGCCAAGGGGTTGCCGGGCGGCGGTCAACTCGACGTGCGCATGGAAGTTTCTCCGGATCATCCGGATCCGGATGTTCGCGGGGTCGCCCGGCGCGTAAAGTTTTTCAATCTCGAAAGCTGGCACAAAGAGTGGACCGAAGCCGCCAAGAAAAATGAAGAGCTTGCCGCCGGCTTCGAGCAACAAGGTCGCAAGGTCACCGCTCACGAATTCTACTTGCGCGCCGCCGACTTTTACCGCCGCGCCGTGGTCCATATGCCGGAGACCGACCCGCGCATGCTGCCAACCTACAAGAAACTGGAAGAGAACTTTGCTAAAGCCTGGAACATGGTGCCAGCGCCCTTCGAACAGGTGGAGATCCCTTATGAAGGCCATAAACTGCCCGCGCTGTTCTGGCCCGGGCGCGGCATGCCTGGGAGCAAACTGCCGGTGGTCTATAACTACGGCGGCGCCGACGGCATCCTCTTGCGCGGCGAAGATGGCGGCGCCGGACAATATGTCCGCCGCAGCATGTCGTTTATCGATGTCGACGGCCCCGGCCATGGCGGCACTTTGCGCCACCTCAAACTCTACGCGCCACCGGACTCGGATCGAGTCGCCAAGGCGGTGATCGACTATCTCGTCACCCGCGCCGATGTCGATGCCAACCGTATCGGCCTGCACGGCTCCAGCATGGGTGGCTATTCCGGCCCGCGCTGCGCCACAGTCGAGAAAAGAATCAAAGCCGTCGCGGTTTGGAGCGGCGCTTATAATCTCGTCGACGACATCTTCGACTACTATCCGCCGATCCAAGACCGACTGCGTTGGCTCATGGGGGCGAAGGACTTGAAGGATGCACGTGAGAACATCAAGGAGTTCACCCTCATCGGCCGCGCCGACAAAATCGAGTGTCCCCTGTTAGTCGGTTACAGCATCGACGACCGCGTCATGGACCCGCGCGGCGCGCTGAATCTTTACAATAACGCCGTCAACTCCCCCGGCCGCTCCATGCTCGACGGCGTCGGCCATGGGCAAAAAAGATTCGACCGCAGAACCTATATCGCCGATTGGTTTATGAAGCAGCTGCAAGCGGAATAAACGGCGGCAATAGGCATTTGGCAACAGTAATAGGTAGTAGGAGTAACTCATGGCCATCGCTCAATCTCTCGATCATTTTGTTGTTCCCGTCGATGATATCGTC
Source organism: uncultured delta proteobacterium (assembly GCA_963816145.1). Lineage (GTDB taxonomy): Bacteria > Desulfobacterota > Binatia > UBA9968 > UBA9968 > DP-20. The sequence continues at coordinate 363,612 of CAWFJP010000005.1, read as the reverse complement.
ATCGCCGAGGATTTTTATGCCCGTGTTTTTGGCGGGGTACTCGGGAAACGTAACGGTCTCAACGTGCGTCAACGCAAGCGCGGCGCGGTGCCGCATACGTTTATTCAAATCGGTGGCAAACGCATGGGCGTCTACCTTCAAAGCGATGACCGGCCAAGCCCGAGTAGTCCGCGCGGATTGCCGACCTATTCCTTCACGACCACGGAATCTGGGCTAGATCAACTCGCAGCCGACCTCAATCAGCTCGGTGTAAGTTACACGGGGCCGGTCGGAAATAGCCATCCATTCGCAGCGCAAACAGTTTTCTTTACCGACCCGGCTGGAAATCATTACGCAGTGTATTTACCGAAAGATGTCAACACCGCCGCGAGCGCGGCCACGGGCCGCATGACCGGCGTCGGCTATATCGAGCTGGAAGCTCCGGATGTCGAAGCGTCGATCAAATTCTATCACGACGTTCTCGGCTTCGAGGTGCAAAGCCGTAGCGCCGACGGTAAACAAGCCACCCTGAAGATGGCTAGCGGCCAGACATTGATCCTGACCAAAGCGCCGTTCGCCTCGAAAGGTCTCGTGATGAGCCGAAAAGTCCCCGGACCCCATATTGCTTTTTATGTACCTACAGCCAAATGGTCCGAGGCCATCGAACACTTGGCCAAATTGGCCATTGAAAACGGCGACCGCGGCGCGGCCAAGGAGCCGAGCGCCGACCGTGGCGGCACGTATATGGACGACCCCGCGGGCTACGTCATCCAATTCATCACCGACGGCATGGAGTAAATCGAATCAAAATGAACGATCAACAGAAACGCGCCCGGTTGCGCGAGCTACTCAATGATCCAAAGGGCGCCATCGCTCCCGGTGTCACTGACGCGCTATTCGCGCGACTGGCGCAGGACTGCGGCTACAGCGCCGTGCACCTCTCCGGCAATGCCATTCACAAAAACTTTTGCCTGCCCGACCGCAATCTTCTGACCACGACACAAGTCGCCCAGCGCATTGGCCAGGTTTCGGAGGCCACCGACATTCCGCTGATTGTCGACGGCGGATCGATCTGCGCCGAAACCATCGCACTGACCCGAGCGCTAAAGCTCTACGAGCGCGCCGGCGCGGCGGCGGTCCGTTTCGAAGACGCAGCGGTCAATGAGTACGGCGCCGCACCCGAGGAGCTGGCGATTGCGCCGACTGTCACGGTGGTCGACCAGATCAAAGCCGCTGTCGATGCCCGGCGCGATCCAGCCTTCGTCATTATCGCCCGTTGCGATTCCCGACCGAAAGAATCGCTCGATCAAGTTTGTCAAAGAATGACCGCATATGCTGCGGCCGGAGCCGACGCGGTCGGCGTCCAACTAACCGATATCGCCGACTTCCGCCATGTCGGCGCCCGCATCCGCACACCAATCGTATCGCTTTGGCCCAAAGCGCAAATAAGCGCGGCGGAATTTTTCGCCCTCGGCTTTCGCATTGCACTCACGCCGTCGAGCATTCCGCTTGCCGCCACCAACGCCGCGCGAGAAATGCTGCTTGAATTGAAACGTCAAGGCACGGACCGCGACTTCTTCGCACGGCAAAAGGAATCGGCCGCGACCGAAAGCTGGTACAAAAGACTCGGTAGCGAACGCAAATAAACAGACCCGGGAGAATCCATGCTCAAAGAACTCAATCTAAAGAACGCCTATCGGGTCACACCCACCGGCCTCTATTTGATCTCCACCGCCCACCAGGGCAAGCGCAACGTGCAGTTTGCCTTTCGCGCTCTCGGGATCGGCGACGAACCGCCGCTCCTAATGATCGGCATTCAAGACAAGAATTTCAGCCGCGAAGTGATCCAGAAAAGCGGAGAATTCGTCGTCAACGTTTGTTCCACCGAGCAACTGCGGGCCGTCGACAAAAGCCGCGACATGTCCGGTCGCGACGTCGACGACAAATTTGTCGCCCTCGGCTTAGAAACCCTGCCGGCCAAAGTCGTGCAGGCGCCGCTGGTCAAGGGTTGCCACGCCAACGTTGAGTGCAAGCTCGTCAAGGAAATGGAAGTCGAAGGCTTATATCTTTTCGTCGGCCAGGCGGTCGCCGCGCACATCGATGATCAAGTTCCGCCGATCGCGCGGCTGGTGGGTAAATCCTGGCGCCTCGACGGACCGATCTAACAGCTCCCAGCACAAAGGAGGAACACCATGCGGTCCCGCCTACTGACATTTTTAGTCCTCGGCGCCTGTCTCGCCAATGCGCCAACCCGCGCCCTAGCCGCGACGCCTGAAGAAACCCTCGCCAAGATCAATCAACTGCCGGCGGCGGAACGCCAAGCGACTCTGGTGCGCGAAGCGAAGAACGAGCGTACCGTAATTTGGTATGCGCCGATGAATCGCGAATCCTTGCGCGAGTTCACCAGCATTTTTGAAACGGAATATCCATTTCTAAAAGTTGAGATCTTAACTGGCGGACCCCAAAGCTTGCTCAACCGCATCATGACCGAATATCGCGCCGGCAAATTCAACTACGACACCATGAACGTGCGCAGCTCGGCGCTCTACACACTAAAAAAAGCCAACGCGGTGATGCGCTTCGACACGCCCTACCGCCGCGCCCTGCGCGCCGGTTTCACCGACAAGGAAGGTTATTTCAACGGCATCTGGGCGTCTCTTCTAGTCTACCTTTACAACAACAAACAGGTGACCCGCGCGCAGGCGCCGAAATCCATCGAAGATCTGTTGCAGCCGCGCTGGAAAGGCAAACTCGGCATGGACAAAGACGCCGACGACTGGCTGGCCGCGATCATGGACTACTACGGCGACGAACGCGGCAAACAGATCGCCCGTAGCCTTGGCGCGCAGCAATTGAACATCCGCAAAGGACGCACACTGGTCTCACAATTGGTCACCGCCGGCGAGTTTCCCGTGCAGATCGACGCGCACCATCACGAAGCAGTGGCGCTCAAGAAAGCCGGCGCGCCGATCGACTATCTTTTCCCCGAACCGTTTGTCCCGGTAAAAGCCGCATCGGCGTTCGTCCTCGCCGCCCGCCCGCCGCATCCCTACGCTGCCGCCCTGCTGGTCGACTTCATGCTGTCGAAAAAAGGCCAAGAGATCGCCTACCGCCAAACCCGCTGGCCGGCCCACAAAGACCTCGCCACCGGCGCCACCGACGAAGTCGGCAACCGCAAAACCCTGGTTCCCGACGCGGACAAATGGGGCGCAAGGTTTGAAGAACTCGTGCAGCTGACGGGGCTGTTGGAGCGGTAGTGAACAGCTTTTAAACGAATTGTCTGCGACCAAACATTCTTGTTACTTCAATTCAAGAAAAGTGGCGGTGAAGAAATCCATCTAAGCTGTGACAATCTCAAATTGACTCGGGATTATCCGATCTCGGGCTTAGTCGATAGTTGGTACTTTCGGGTAATCGAGGTTCCGCCTGGTCGCTACGTTGTCGAAGGCAAAAATCTTTATGGGCACACTTTGTCGCGGCAAGCGTTTGACAACCCCGACGTTACCTTAGCCGAGTGTGTAGATTGTGCGCGGGAACGCTCGAAGTCGAGCTGAGCGCCTTTAATCTGGAAATACGCTCACGGCTTCCACCCGCTCACCCTCAATTGCTCCCGCGCCTTCCGTAGAAAACTGAAGTCGAAATAATCCGCGGTGCGAACATCCTTTTTCACTCCAGCGCCACGCTGGGCTTCATCGATCACGGCTTGCAGCACCTTTTCCTCAATCATGCCGTCCCGGGTCATGACTTTCACGCTGGCGTCGTAAATCGCGCTGACCGCTTCCCTATCCTTGGTCTTCAAGAATTGCATCATGTAGTTGATCGATGGTTCGCGACGCGTGGTAAAGAATAGGTAACCCTTGAGGGCGCCGGTCATGAAGCGGGCGACCTTATCCGGGGCCTGCTTGATCCGTTCCGTCGAAGTGACGATCCCGCCGCTCATATACTCGCTCACGTAATCACTAGCCGCCGCCAATTTGTAGAAGCCATCTTTCTGCGCGCGATAACTATTGGCGGCGTCCAGGAGCGTGGCCCCGATCACTTTGCCCTTGAGCGAGATGAAGCGCATGTCGTTGCCGCCCATAACCATCAAGTTGACATCCTTCGCCGGGTCCAGGTTATTGCGCCGCAGCATCTCGCGGGTCACCACCGCGACCGTGCCGCCGATGGAAAGGATGCCGACGGCGCCGCCTTTCAGTTGCGCAAAAGTCTTGATCTGCGGCTGGGTGATAAAATCCCAGTCCGGCTTCTCGTCGACGACCATGATAACTTTGAGCTGCAAGCCTCGCACCGCCGCGTTCAAACCGCTAAATCCCTGAGTAAAGAAATCGATTTCACCGACCGACGTGATCTTCGCGGCGAGCTCGCCGCGAATGTTGAGGATCTCGACGTTGAGTCCTTCGTTCTTGAAGTAACCCTCCTTCTGGGCGACTAGGAGGTAGAGAATCGACGGTGAAGTCAGTGAAGCGGTCGCAACGCGCACATTGTCCAAAGCGTTAGCCGGTCTGAATCCACCTATGAAGAGAAGCGCGGTAAAAACCGCAACGAAACCCTTCGTGATCTTCGTGTCCCTCGTGGTGAACATGATCTTGATCTTGTATGCCATGGCGATGTCCACCAATACTCCAGACCCGCACTCTCCGACAAGAGCTTTGTCGAGATAGGATTTTCCTGCTAAGTAGTCAGTGAACAATCGCAACGCCAAACCGCGGGGGGCTCCACAACTCATGGTATCATCAAAATTGTTGAGCAGTCTTGTTATGGCAATATTTTTTGCGACCTTTGCGCTCTTTGCGGCCAATTCTCTCCACGCCGCCGCGCCGACGACGATCCGCGTCGGCTACCCGCAACTGAACGGCGGCCAGACGCCGCTGTGGAACATCGCCGACAGCAAGATCGATCAGAAATACAACCTTGACATCAAGCCCGTCTACATCCCCGGCGGCGTCCGCTTGACGCAATCGATGCTGTCCGGCGCGGTCGATATCGCCATGACCGGCGGCGCGGCGGTCAACGCCATGTTGAGCGGCGCCGAGTTTATTTATGTCGGCATGCCGGTGGCGACCTATGCGTTTTCTTTGTACGCCCGTCCGGAGATCAAAGAGGTGCCCGACCTGCGCGGCAAAGTGCTCGGCGTCATCACCAAAGGCGCGTCTTCCGACCATGCCGCTATCGCCCTTTTGAGACAATACAAAATGACCCAGCAGGATATGAAGGTACTCTACTTCTCGCGCCAGGAAGACGCGCTGGCGGCGTTGAATCAAGGCATCGTCCAAGCCGCGGTCCACTCGGCGCCGACGACGTTGATGGCGCGCCGCTTGGGCTTCAAGGAACTGGTCAACATCGGCGCGCTCAAGCTGCCCTATCCATTCATGGGATTAGCCGTGCGCCGTTCGGCGATCCAGCAAAGTCCCGATGTCGTGCGGGGATTTCTAAAAGCGATGGTGGTCGGGTTGAAACTGTCGATCGAGCAGCCGGATATTTCCAAGCGCGCCATCGGCAAATATCTCGCGTCAAAAGATCAAGAAATCATCGACGAAGCCTACCGCAGCTTTGCCCAGCTGTTTCCACGGGTGCCGTACGTCACCGATGACGCCATCCGAGCCGCGCTTTCGGTGACCGACCACCCCAAAGCCGCCGCGGCCAATCCCAAGGATTTCTACGACAACCGCTTACTTCAAGAGTTGGAGAGTTCCGGCTTCGTCAAAGAAATCTACACCGGAAAATGACCAGCGCGCAATGTCGTCAAGCGATTGTGTTGGGATTTCTTCTGGCCCCAGGCGGAAGTGGACGACGACCGCGATCAGAGCTCAGTCAAACTGGTTCCGCCTGATAGCTAGCGCATGGCGATCGGCTCTTCGGACGACTAAAACGATCGCCTCTGCCGCTCCGACGGAGTCGCCGTAGGTTCCGTGCCAATACGGGAAAGCACTGCGCGCAAACTCGATCTCATGCGTTCCAACGAGCGAGCCAGATCTCCCAGTTCATCGTCCCGCTTGGTTGCCAGGGCCACGGAAAAATTGCCTTTGCTAATGCGCGTCGACTGTTCGACCAGCTCAAGCAGCGGCCGGTGCAGGTCCCGCAACATAACGAGAAACACCGCCGCGGCGCAGAGTATCAACAAAATGACCGCAAGCAAGATCGGCCCCAACACTGACCATGTCTCGGCCACCACCGAGTCCTGCCAGATTCCCAGATGGACGACGAATCGATTGTTCAAGCCACTGCGCTGGGCGTAGTCGTAGACGATCTCGTTGCGATAACCCACCAACTGTTCGCCAGTCATCAGGCGCGGCTCCAACAACGGCCGGCGAATCAAATGATTCGGCAGATCTTTCGGAGCGTGAGCAATCAACTCGCCATCACTGTCCTCGACATAGGCGTAGGCGACCGCTGGTCGGGTCGTCGTCTTGACCAATTCGTCGCGCAGCTCCTGATACCTCTTTCCATCGACATGCCAAACCGCCGTGGCGTTGACCGCCATCGCGGTGATGCCTGCGCGCGCCTTGGCGCCGCCCTCCACCGCGCGATGTAAATAGCTGTAAGTGAATGACGCAGCCGCGACCACGACGAACAGGCTGATCGCGAGAAATCCCAGGACCAGCTTGCTGCGTAGACAATTGAAGCGATAGGCTGGCAGCGACCAAGACAATTCAGGCGCGTCGTCCAACGGTTCGCTCTCCGAAGTGGTATCGCTGGTGACGGGGAGTTCCCAGATCGGCGCCTCCGCGTCGGGGGTCACTTGACGCATCGTCTTCCGGGCGCCGGCTAGAATCATCCAAAGCACAACCAGCGCCGTAACAACGACCGCCAGCGGCAACGCGAGATTAGTATAAAAAAAGCTGCTGACCGATTCGGGCGGCGTAAGGATCGCACCCACGACGGACAGGACTTTTCCCAGAACCCCGAGGAGACTCCAACCTTTGTCGCCAAAAAAACGGTGCTGCAACAGCACTAGGCAAAGCGTCGTGGCGATGACCGTCGGTCCAATCAATCTACGTTTCATTCGCGATCTCTAATCGGCGATTTGGTATTGTCCTGGCATAGAGTTGGGAAATTGATGTATTCGCCACTTGGCCTGCCTCCACCGGCGAAGCTCACTCGGTTCGTTGCTGATTATAATGCCATACTCGATCAATAGCCAAAGCAGCCTTCGAAGCAAGTCAAGGAACTGGACAATCTTTACGGGCCTCGGCGAAGAACCCCTGCGCAATGGCCGATAACGGGCAAAATTATGGACGCGATTCCATCGGCTATTACTTTTGCATCGCCGCGAGAGCCTGCTCCACCAAGCGGCGCCGCAGCTTCTTTTCGTCCTCTTTCGATACCTTGGCATCGCCCACCACATGGACGATACCATTGCCGAGCACCAACCGATTGGCGCCGACCATCTTCGCCACGGGCAACGCGGCGGTAATCTGCACCGTGGGAATACCGGCCTTTTCCAATTCCGTAGTGATCGCAGCGCCGCTGCGAGTGCTGGTGCCTCACGTTGAAGTCAGAATGATCGCGTCGATGCCCAGCTGCTTCGCCTTGGCTGCCATCTCCCGTCCCATGCGCCGGGTGTTCGACAATGGATTAGACAGACCCGAAGTGGAAATAAACTCTTCGTGCAACTCGCCGATGACGCCCTCCCGTTCCAGTTCGCGCATGACATCCAGCGGCACCAGCCGATCCGGATCCTGGCGCACGAACTGCGGATCATAGCCGCCGTGGGAGATCTCGTAGTCGGCGCCATCCAAATCTTGGCAACCTTTGACACTGTACACGCCCCAGCGAGTCGCCGCCGAGCCCTGGATCTTGTCTGGATTGCCCTTCGGCACCAGCCCGCCGTCGGTAACCAGCATCACCTTGGCTTTTGTCAGATCGGCGATCGCCGGCGGCTTCGGTACCGGCGCGAAGGTGGTCGGACTCATTTCGCTCTCGAAGGGCTCGCCGCGCACTTTCTTGAGCACCATATCGACCAAGCGCTGGCCGGCGGATAGCTCGACAAATTCATCGCGGATCAATCCGCGCACGAGATAGCCTTCATCCTTGGGGCTGCCGATGATCTCATGACGCATGAGCTTCTGTGCCATGGCCGCCATTCGCGTCAACACCTCGCGCATCTTAGCGCTATTGTCACCGGAGTCGACGATATACATGAACTCGCGGTAGAGATCGGCGCCGGGATTCTCCGCCGCCATGGCGGTGATGACGGGAATTTTCAATGTCGCCTGCGCGGCCGCGCACAGCGCCCCCGCCGCCAGGCCGTATCGCCCCGCTAGAAAGCATGGCCCGGCGACAAACAGATCGGCCTGGGCAGCGCGAATTTTTTCCAATACAGCGGCCGTCAACGCCTCCAGATTCTCCACAGCGTAGTTATCGCCGCAGACCAACGTCATCACCACTTGGCAGTCGTTGCCAAAGAGTTGTTCCAGCAACTTGCCCGGCCCCACCGCACCATCGCGAATTTCAAGCGCATTTCCTGCGTGTTCTTCACCGCCGAGCCCACCGAAAAATTGATTGACGTAATGTACGACACGCATGACAAACTCCTAAGTACGCCTGAGGCGCGAGGCTTGAGACATGAGTTCGGATTCCGGATTTACTCAAGCCTCGCGTCTCAGGCCTCACGCCCTCTTAATACACCACCGACTTCAATCGCGACGCCCCTTGCTGGTTGGCGACGCCGATCACATTGAGCGAGTCGATCTCCAACGGGCCGGCGAGCAACTCCGCCAGGCCGCTGCTGGCCGCGATCACGCGCTCGACCTGCGGCAGCTTCCAGTGGGTGTCGTTGCCGCCGATGCAGACGATGGCGTCGACCTCGGGGAAGTTGAACAATAGCGCCGACTCGATCCGGTGGTCGCGCGCGAGATCCGTAACCTGCACGGCGGTCTTGACACCCATGGTTTCGAGTACGCGCGCGGTCTCCGACAAATCCGTGTGCGGCACGCCGCCGCCGAACTTGGTCAGCACTGCGGCATCAGCGCGCAGTGCCCATTTAGTAAGATTGGCCGCAAAGCGCGTGTTGCGTTCGCGGTCGAAATTATTGGCCGAGGCTATCGTCGCCACCGAGCCGATGAAATTTATTTCACCCGCGCGATGGCGCCGGTAGAGTTCGAGAATCACTGGATGATTTTGATAAAAATAGGTTTCTGCGCCACCGATTGACGCGTGGTACGACGGCACCAACGCGCCGTCGAGCCACTCGTTGGGATGGAGGAGGGTCGGCAGCATGCCGTCGGTGTCAGTGCCGTAAAGTATATGCTCATCGGCTTCCGGTTTGCGCTGACGTGAAAAGATTTGACCAATGTAAGCCAGCCGCGGCAAGCCGGCGCGCGGCTCGGCATCCGCGTTATCGAGGACTTCGGATCGCGCCGGTACGACAGAAAAAGCCGCCTGTGCCAGTCGCACAGCCATTTTCAATTGCGCTAAACGGTAAGCGCGCTGACGCGCGGCCGCCGGAATATTCGGCCGAGTACGCGGTACGACGATCAAATGCCGCAGCGTGCCGTAATGCGAGCCCGCCGCCGGCGCGCCGCTCATTTCGAGGACGTAACCAGTGGCGCCGCGCGAATCACCGGAAGAGTCCTCACGCAGCATGGTCACTGCCGCACCGGACAGCACATGCGTAGTGCCGCTGCCGGCGGTCTGCGGCGCACCGAGAATCCCCGGCCAGTCCGGGCTGCCGACCGCCGCCTTGGCGCGCGGCTCGACGATATCGAACACCGGCCCGGCGCGCAGGCTGTCGTTGGGCGCGGCGAGGGCGAAGTCCACCGCTTCGATCAGCGAGTCTTCGAGAACAATGGCGCGCAATTCGTCTTGGCTAACCGTCAGCACCGTGCCGTCCAAATTCAATTTAGCGCCGAAGCGAATCGAGCTAACCGGGTGATAGGCCAGTGTCAGTTGCATAATGCTCTTTCACAGAAGACCTTAGTGCCGCTGGAGCGCTGTTGTCAATTCACGGCAGCGGCTGCCAGCCTTTGGTGTGCAACGCAGCGTTAGCCTTGCGTACAAACGAGAAATCGAAGGCCTTGTCCGCCGCTATGATTTCTTTAAGGCCGGCAGACTTAGCGACAAAAGCAGCCATTTTCTTTTGTGCATCGTCACTGAGCGTGCCGTCGGCCGTCATCGTCGGTCGCGACGAATCGTATACTTTCGCGGCGATCGTCTCGTCGATCCTTAACGTCTTGCTAAGAACCCGGATCGCGCCGGCGCGGTTATCGCGCGAGTGGATGAACCCCATCATCGACGCGCGCGTGAAGCGCTCCACCAAACCCGGATCGTTTTTCAGTGTTTCGTCCCGTGCCGCGATACCGCCGCTCGGCAAGAGCAAACCCTGGTCGCGAAACACCACCAATTCGCGAAAGCCCGCGTCCTTGGCGGTAAAAGTATGCGGAGCGATGATCATCGCTCCGTCCACCGCGCCACTGATCAAGCTGGTCACCCGGGTATCCGCCGAACCCATGCTGAGAATAGCCAGCTCTTTGTTGGCATCGATGCCGTTATTTCCCAGCACTTCACGCAACAGCAAGTCGTCGATCACTCCCGGCCCGGACACGGCGACTTTTTTGCCGCGCAAGAGTTTTAGATTTTGCAGGTCATTCTTGACAAACAACACATGCTGCGGCTTGTCGAAGTGGACCATGACGATCTTCAATGCGCCGCCGCGCAGCGCCGTATTCAATCCAGCCAAAGGCACCGTGGAGAACTCCACGCTGCTGCTCAGCACGGCGAGATTCGCCGTCGGCGCGCGCATGGCGATCAGCTCCACATCCAAGCCCTCGGCGGCGTAGTAGCCGTTGACCTTCGCGGTAAGAAATGAAATCCCGGCGATGGTGTAGCCCGGCATCGCCACCCGCACCTTGCGGCTTTGCGCGCTCAGGTCGACCGAACTGAGCAAAACCAGAATGGCGATACCGACCAATGTTCGAACAGTCATGCTCATAGCTCCCGGCATTCCGTTAGATATCCCTCGACTGTACGAGATGTAATTGGGCAAAGAGCGCTTGTCAATTGACCGCAGAGAAAGGGCGTGCTTGTTTGTAAATTCAATAACTATTCCGCGGAGGGGCCGGCCCCCGTGCCTGTCCGCCGGAGATGGTGACCACGGGGGGGTCGCCCGTACGAGAATAGCAACGGAGAATGCATGATTGAATTAACCCGCAAACTGATTTTCGGCATCATGCTTTGTGCCGCCGCCGGCGCGCCGGCCCAAGAGCGCTTTTCGTTCTTCCAAGCGAGCACGCCCGAAAGTGCCGAGCGCATGCTCAAGCTCGCCAACCTGCGCGACGACGACGTGGTGGCGGACCTCGGCTCGGGCGATGGACTCATTGTCCTCACCGCGGCGAAAATGAATGCGAAAGTGCGCGGCTGGGGCGTCGATATCGACGCGAAGCTGATCGCCGAATCCAATGGCATCGCCATGGCCCAGGGCGTCGCTGACCGCGTCAAGTTTATTCATCAGAACGCCTTCGACGCCGACCTCCGCGAGGCTACGGTAGTCACCATGTGGCTATTTCCGGAACTCTTGCGGCTGCTAAGACCGATCATTCTCGAACGCGCGCGCCCTGGCACGCGCGTCTTAACCAGCACCTGGGATCTCGGCACCTGGCCCGCCGACGCCACTGACAGCGGCAGCCCGACCAGCTACCTCTGGATCGTGCCGGCGCGCATTGCCGGCAACTGGAGCTGGGAGTTTAACCTCGCCGGCCAGCGCATCGCCTACGCCGCGGTGTTGGAACAGCAATTCCAAAGCGCCGAAGGCGTCGTCCGCGCCGGCGCCAACCGTGAAGTGCTGAGCGACATGAAGCTCAACGGCGAGAACATCTCGTTCAACCTCGTCATGACGTTGGAAGGCATCGGCCTAACCCGTCATGAATTCAGCGGCAAAGTGCGTGGCGAGCGCATTGAAGGGACGGCGCAAGTTCTCTTTCCTGAGGGCAACCAGCTCGAACTGCCATGGGGTGCATCCCGCACAACGGGCTCAGAGTACTTCGCTCCTACCGGCGTTAACATGCCGTGACGTTAGCGACACTTGAAAGACCGCAAACTGTGACATGGTCAATTCATCATCAATAGTCATTTCGAGGGCAGCGAGAAATCTCCGCCGAATCTGCGCGCTGGAGCGGCGATCCAACCCGCCGACAACTCAAAGTAAACATTGCTTGACATCTCCCCTAACTCGGCATTACGCTCGGCAAATCAAAGGGGGAACCATGGCGAAAAATGGATTCAAAGTTTTCGACAGCGACATGCATATCATGGAGCCGCCCGATCTTTGGGAGCGCTATATTGATCCCAAATTTCGCGATCAGGCGCCGCGCGGCCGGACCTCGGACAACGTCCGCGATCTCGGCACGATCTTTCCTAAAGTGCCCAAAGACACCCGGCGCACCGGTGGCACACCGCACCGCGGCAGCAACTTCAATAAGAATCAGGAGATCTATCGCAGCCACGCCGAGCGCGGCTGGACCGGTCACGTGCAGTTGGAAGCGATGGACACCGAAGGCATCGACACCGCGGTGCTGTTCCCGACTCGCGGACTGGGCATACTCACCTTCCCCGACCAAGATCCGCGCTTCGCTGACGCCATGGCGCGCGCCTACAACGATTGGCTGCATGACTTTTGCTCCGCCGATCCCGAGCGGCTCCTCGGCGCCGGCATGATCTCGGTCTACGATCTCGACGATGCTTTGCGCGAAACCCGCCGGGTCAAAGAAGAGTATGGTTTTCGCTCGGTGTTCCTGCGCTCCAACATCATCAACGGCAAGAACTGGTATGACCCGCACTACGAGCCGCTCTGGGAATTGCTCGAAGAATTGAATTTGCCGTTGGGCTTCCACGAAGCTTCGGCATCGCGCTCGCGCCAGGCGGCGGAACATTTCGAACCCAACTTCGGTCTGCGCCGCGTTTATGCCCAACCGTTCGAGCAGATGATGGGCATGGGCGCTTTCTTGGGCGGAGGTATTTTGGAACGTCATCCCAAGATGCGCGTCGCCTTTCTTGAAGCCAACTGTTCCTGGCTGCCCTGGCTGTTATGGCGGCTGGACGAAGGCTACGAGCGTGAAGGCGATGTCTTCATGTCGGATTTGAAGATGCCGCCCAGCGAGTATTTCAAACGCCAATGCTGGATCTCCATCGAGCCCGATGAAGCGCCGGCACGCTACACGATCGAAGAGTTCGGTTGCGATCAGTTGGTATTCTCCACCGACTATCCGCATGGTGACTCGAAGTATCCCAACGCCGTCAAGAGCTTTCTTGAGTTGAAACTTTCCGACGACGACAAGCGCAAGATCCTTTGGGACAACTGCGCGCGCTTCTACGGTGCGGGGGAATATGAATCGCGCAGCAGCTCAACCTCAAACCCGCAACCACAACTCCAACCCTAGACCAGGAGGAAACATGGAAACCCAAACTGCAACCACCACGACGAGACAAACGAGCAGCGAAAATGCTAAAGATCGTTTCATCCGAAAGACCCGCGAGCTGTTCGCCAAGGAAGCCGATCTCGACAAACGCTGGAATGGCCTGCGGCCGATCTTAGCCGAACTCTTGGCCGATCCCGATATGGTCGCCGCCTCGAAGACCTGGCCCGATTGCGTGCCCGCCAACGGCCGCGCCGAGAACCTGCTTTTCTACGAGGACCCCGACTACGGCTTCGCCATCAACGGCCTGACCAAAGGCCAAGCGCGCCAGGGCGCGCCGGCGCGGATTCACGATCACGCGCATATCTACACGCTTTATGGCGTCATTGATGGCCGAGAAAAAGTTGTGCGCTACGACCGGCTCGACGACCGCTCCAAGCCCAACTTTGCCCAGATCAAGGAATCGAGCAACGTGCTCTGCGGGCCGGGCGACATCGATCTGGTAAAGCCATATGAAATCCACACCGAGCTCACCGTCGGCGAACGCACCGTGGCGGTGATCATCCGTAGTCAAAAAGGCGGCGACTTCAACCAGGGCCGGTACAATCCGGAGACCAACGACTACTACGAAAGCCTCGGCCCTAGGCAGACACCCTGCGAGATGATGCCGAAGTAGGAATAGCCAGCGCCACGAAGACCAAGACATGTTCACCACGAAGGACACGAAAAGCGCGAAGTTCGGAAGTTAGATCGTTCGAAACCTTCGTGTCCTTCGTGCCTTCGTGGTGAACCATTGTTCGATTACCCCCAAAGGAAACCGCTTATGTCACGAGCCGAACAAATCAACGAGCCCGCGCCGGCATTTGAAGCGATTTTGAACTATCTCGTCGATACTAGCGAAACACCCGAGAGCTATGGCGGGGTCCGGCAAGAGGTAGCGGACCAAAAGCGCAAGGGCAAGTACGCCGAGTTCAAGATGCCGATCTACAATGGCCGGGACATCGCCGATCGGCTGTCACTGGAGCGCGAGGGGTTCGTCCTCGTCCGTCACGACACCCAGGTGAAAAATTTCTACGACGAAGATGAAGTGCGCTCGATCTATTACAACGAAACCGAGGAACTGGTAAAGCAAATCTCCGGCGCCAAACGGGTGCTGGTGTTCGATCACACGTTGCGCGCCGCGGACAGCGCCATCCGCGAGGCCAATCAGGTAAGCAGCCCGGTACGCAACGCGCACAATGACTACACGGAGTGGTCGGGACCGCAGCGGGTGCGCGAGTTGCTGCCAGATGAAGCCGAAGAACTCATCAGCCGGCGCTTCGCCGTGGTGCAAACCTGGCGGCCGATCAACCAGCCGGTGCAAAACGACCATCTCGCCATCGCCGACGCCCAGTCCATTGGAACCAGTGAACTGATCCCGAGCGCGCGCATTTACCCGAACCGGCGCGGCGAGGTCTACCACATGACCCATAACCCGGCGCATCGCTGGTGCTACTTTCCCAACATGCAGCGCAACGAGGCCATGGTGTTCAAGTGCTACGACTCGCTCAAAGACGGCCGGGCCCGCTGGACCGCCCACTGCGCCTTTGACGACCCGACGGCCCCGCCCAATGTGCCGCCGCGCGAAAGCATCGAGATGCGGACGTTGGCTTTCTTCTAAATCGAGAAGATCACCCGTTAAACAAAAAAGGGCCTGCGTTGTTTATCGCAGGCCCTTTTTTGTTTTTGGTATTGGTAACGGAGAGTTTTTCGATCTTCGATCCTCTATCCTCGATTATCAATCCACTATTTCCGCGTCTTTTTTCTCGGCCGTTTCCGGCAGGTCATGCAGTCGATTTTTGCAGCCATTATGCCCTCCCCTAAGTTGGAGCAGCTACGCTTATCACTCGTTAGTTAGACGTCAAAGGGAGGGGGTGCGGGATTCACTTCGCCGAGGGGTATTTCCCGTTGAATTTCGGCGGCTTGAAAATATTATGCCGGTCGAACCGGCCATTTTAGCTAGGCAGTCTTCAAGAAAAGACTCTGAAGTCGTGGCAACCTTCTGTTAAATAAGGGGAATTCGTACAGGGAATTGAGCCACATAAGCGCCCCGCAAGCTACTTTCGGGTAATCTCGCGCAGGAGCTTCAGCCACTTGTCGGCCCGTTCTTCGTACTCCGCCGTGGTCAATCCTTTATCGGGATACCATTTCTCATAGCTGACTTTTCTCGTCGCGCTGGTATAGAAAAGTTTGTCGGCATACATCTTCTGGCCTTCCGGACCAAGCAGAAAATCGATGAACAACAATGCCGCATGGGGATGGGCCGCATTGGCCGAAATCGCGGCGCCGCCGGCATTGACCGGCACGACCTCCATCGGCACCCAGCCCACCGGTGCGCCGCGCGTGGCAGCGGGCTGCGTCAAATTGGTTTGCACCATGGTAAAGGAGATCGGCACCTCGCCACGAATGATCAGATCGGCCAACCCCGCGGCACTTGTCGCGTGCGGGCGCGCTTCTTGATCTTTGAGCCGCCGGACAAATTCCTCTCCCTTGGCCTTGATGATGCCGCCGAGGGCGCGGGCGCCGGTCTCGTTGTTCGCCACCCCCATTTTGCCCTTCAACGCCGGCTTGAGCAGGTCGTCGAAACGCTTCGGCAGATCGGCGGCGGGAAATGTATTCTTGTTGTAGCCGACGCCGATCAACGACTCGCGGTCAGTGCTCCACCACACCAGATCGCCATCGGCCTTTTCCTTGGCAATTTCGGGATAAGCCGCCAGATGCGGGGACCAGTACGGCATCAGCAACTTGTTATCGCGCAGCGGCATCAATGGCGGCGGCGTGGTTTCGATGGCGTCCATAATGTGACGGCGCGCCTGATGCTCGGCCATAGCGCGATTCGCAAGGGTCACCCCGTCGGCGCGATAGATATCAATGCTGACACCGGGATACTTGCTCATGAAAACCTTGCTGATCTCCTTATGCGGCACCAGGGAGGTGTACCAAACGAAACTTCCTTCCCGCTTGGCGCCCTCGTAAAGAATCTTCTCCCGATCGGCGCCACGATATTTAACGAGATCAGCGAGGGTCGACGGCTTGGCCCCCTGGGCCGAAACGTCAACGGAAGCGGTGACGATCAACGACACGATGAGTCTGAATAATGTCTTCATGTAAGCGTCTTCCTTGGGTGTTATCAGTATTAACCTAGCTTAAACGTTGTAGCGATGAGGGAAATCGCAGCCAGCCGCTTTTTTAGTTTGACTGAAAACATCGCCATGCCGCGAATCTATGGTCGGCGAGCAATTCTGTCAACACGAAGAGCCAGGATTTGCGCACCACTTGTTTTTGATTGCCAACATCCTGTAGATTTAGCGGGATCGAACTTACCAGGAGGATATCCATGGAAAAGATTACCAAGATTACCAAAGTCGACGTTGTGAAGGAGGCTCAGTGGGGCAAGCCCACGGGCCGCAACTACGCGCGTCCGACCCAAACCGACCGGCTGCATATCGCGCTCAACAGCTACGAGCCCGGCGTCAACGACGAGCTCCACTGCCATCCCGGCTCCGATCACACGTTTTTCGTGGTCCAGGGCGAGTGCACCATGAAGGGATTGCATGACGGCGAAGAATATCATCTCAAACAACACCAAGCCGTCCATGTCCCTCCAGGTTTTTTCTACCAGCTCAACAACACCGGTACCGAACGGCTGATCCTCTACCAGGTGAGCACCGAGCCCTTGAAGAAACCCAAGATCGGTAAGGTTATCTACGGCGTGCACACCGGGCTGAAAGAACATCTATACAATCCGGTCAAGTCGGAGAACAAACCAGCGGAGCAGCAACAATGACGTTTGCCGAAATACTCGATTGGTGCCAGAAACAAAAGGCCGATGTGCGCGCTATCGGCCGCGCCATGGAAATCCCGATCTCGCACAAAGACAAACAACTTCCCGCGAACCTGCCGCCTATAAGCAAAGTGATGCACTGGGATCTAGCGATCGGCGACTGGAGCCACTACACCAGCGGCTCCGACATGGAACTGATGGTCGCCGGCAAAATGACCGTCGACGAGTTCAAAGGGACTTTGCGCGGAGGGGGATGAACCGAACCCGCGAAGTCAGATTCGCTACTCACCTCCGCAAAAAAACACCGCCCTAGGAAATCACCCAGGGCGGCGTTTTCGTTCAGCTAGCGTGGTAAATCTTAGACAATCACGTTCGGATTTGGCACCTCAGGAGAGCTCCATTTCAAGTTGCGCTCCAAGAAATCGGCCACCAGCGGCCAAGACAGATCGGCGGTGCGGGGGTTGTATCCGGGCGCGCCTGGATCGACGTAACCATGGCCGCCAAAGGGAAAGAAATGCCACTCCAGCGGCTGGCCATTTTCTTTGAAGGCTTGATACATCGCCTCTTGCACCGGCAGCACCGTGGTCAGATCGTCGGCGCCGTATAGATTGATCGACGGACAGCGGAATTTTTTCGCCGCGGCGCTTGGGTGGATCGGCCGCAGCGCTGAAGCCGGCTCGTCGCGCACGGTGGGATAGTAACCGACAAAGGCGCGCACTTCTTCTGGCACTGACGCGACGAAATGAATCGCGATACGCCCGCCCATGCAATAGCCGCAAACAGCCACGCGCTGTTTGTTGACGTTGGGCTGCTTGAGCAAGAAACGCCAGCCCTCGGTGAGCACGCGAGTGAATTCCGGGTCGGGAGTCTTGGCCTGGATCTGCGCACCGGTGACGATGTGGGTCTCTTCGGGAAAGCCCAATTGCTCAAATACGTTGACGGCAAAAGTCGTGTAACCGAGCTGGGCGAACTTACGCGTCTCTGTCTTGATATACTCGCCCATTCCGCCTTTAGGATGGATCAAGTACAACGCCGGCCCAGGTTCGCTGCGTTCCGGAGCGGCCAAATATCCAGCAACGCCATGCTGCTTGGTGGTAAATAGTTTTTCGATTATGCGCATGATGGTTTCCTCACGGTAATAGATTTATTCAGGTTACTAGCATGATCTCCGGCCGCGGCGCAAAGGCTTGCGGCGAAAGAAATCCGCTTAGGCCCGCAGGTGGTCTTTTTCGAACAGGTAGGCGCGCAGAGCGTCGCGCCAGAGGGGCATCGTGATGTTGAATTCTTGCAGCAAGCGCGCGCTCGCTAGCGCCGAGTTCTTCGCCCGGCGCGCCAGCGTGGGGAATTGGGACGATGGCACCGCCTCGATCGGGGCGGTCAATTGACAAAGTTCCAAAGCCGTTTTAGCGAACTCATACCATGTACAGGCGCCGCTATTGGCGGCGTGAATGATACCAGTGGCATCGGCGGCGATCAGTTGGGCGATCGCCTCCGACGCATCCCAGGCGTAGGTCGGCGAAATGAGGATATCGTCGACAACCTTCAGCGGCTCTCCTTTGCGCGCTTTAGCGAGAATCGTTTCGATAAAATTACCGCCTTTGCCGCGGGCGCCGGTCTTGCCGAATAGACTCGCCACCCGGACGATTAACCAGTCCGGCGCCGCCTGCCGAACCAAATGCTCGCCCGCGAGCTTCGACGCGCCATATACGTTGATCGGCGCAGTAACGTCGGACTCGATGTAGGGAGAATCCTTACCGCCGTCGAAAACATAATCGGTGCTGATGTAAACGCATTTGGCGCCGCTCTCGGCAGCGGCGCGGGCGACATGAAGAGCGCCCAGCGCATTGACGGCAAACGCTTCGCGCGCCTGCGATTCACAGTCGTCGACCCGGACAAAGGCAGCGCAATTGATCACCGCCCGCGCCTTGAGCGGCAGCAACACCCCGCGCACCGAGTCCAAATCGGCACACTCGATCTGACTATGATCGAGTGCAACGACTTCAAAATTATTGGCTCCACGCAGCACCTCGACCAGGTCATGGCCCAACTGTCCCGTGCTGCCGACGACTCCGACCCGAGCCATTAGGATGTCTTGCCCCAGCTCTGGGCGTAAACTGATTCGTAGTATTGGCGATATTCGCCGGACGTCACCCGCGCCACCCAGTCCGCATGACTCAAATACCAATCGACCGTCCGTTGCAAACCGCTCGGGAAATCCACTCGCGGCGCCCAACCGAGCTCATTACGCACCTTGGTCGTATCGAGGGCGTAGCGCCGGTCATGGCCCGGACGGTCGGCGACGTAACGAATGCGCGCTGTGAGTCGGTCCAGATCGACACCTTTGTGCGCCGCGATGGCGGCACAGATCGCGTCGACGACCGCCAGATTACTGCGCTCTTCGCTCGTGCCGATATTATAAATCGATCCGATCTCGCCGTTTTCCAAAACTGCCAACAACCCACGGCAGTTGTCTTCGACATGGATCCAATCGCGAATCTGCTGGCCGTCACCGTAGACAGGAAAATCAAGATCGCCGAGACCGTTGCGCAAGAGCAGCGGGATGAGTTTCTCGGGAAATTGATACGGCCCGTAGTTGTTGGAGCTGCGCGTCACCAGAATCGGCAAACCATAGGTGCGCCGATAGGAGAAGCAAAGCAGATCGGCGGCGGCTTTGCTCGCCGAGTAAGGACTGCTCGGCGCCAAAAGAGAATCTTCGGTGGACGACGGCTTGCCTTCCTTGTCGCCATAGACTTCGTCGGTCGAGATCTGCAGGAACCGTTCGACGCTCACCCGCCGCACGGCTTCGAGCAGCGATTGAACACCGCCGATATTGGTCTGGAGAAACGGCGCCGAGTCGAGAATGCTGCGATCGACATGCGACTCCGCGGCAAAGTTGACAAACGCCCAGGGCTTCTCTTCGGCGAGTATGCGCTCGACGAACTCGCGGTCGCAAATATCGCCCTGGACAAAGCGCATGCGCGCTGGGCTGATATCGGCGACGTTCTCCAAATTGCCGGCGTAGGTCAGCTTGTCGAAATTGACGATGCGGTAATCCGTGGTCGTCGATAGCAGACGCACGAAATTACTGCCGATGAAACCGCAACCGCCGGTAACAAAAATAGTTTTCATATCTTCGAATGAAACGAACCGGGCTCACCTTCCCCGATAGACAAATCCCGTATCGGTGTCGCGCAAGCGCGACCACTTACGATCGCGCCCCGATAGTTGCGGCACTGTGACCGGCCAAGTGATGTTCAGATCCGCATCGTCCCAGGCGATGCCGGACTCCAGCGACGGCGCATATTCGTCGCTGGTCATGTACGCGATATCCGCTTCGGCGCTGACGACGCAAAAGCCATGGGCGAAGCCCGCCGGCGCATAAAGCATCTTATTATTTGCCGCGGTCAATTCCACGCCGACCCATTGGCCGTAGGTCGGCGCCCCCTTGCGTAAATCGACCGCCACATCGAAGATCGCGCCGCTCATGACGCGCACTAGCTTACCTTGAGCCTTCGGCGGCTTTTGAAAGTGCAAACCGCGCAAGATGCCGCGCGCCGAGCGTGACTGATTACATTGCACAAACGGCTCACCGATTCCGTGAGCGGCGAATTCCGAACGCTTGTAGGTTTCCATGAAAAAGCCGCGCTCGTCGGGAAAAATTCGTGGCTCGACGACCAGCACATCGGCAATTCTAGTGGGCGAGAAAGTAAACGGCATCAGAGCAACACTTCGGAATCGTCGCCGATCATCAAGCGGTAGGCCTGGTGTCTCTTTTGCTCGCGCACCACAGCGGAGTTTTTGCCGAGCAAGCTATCTTCGAGACGGTCCACACATTCCACCCGCGCGCCTTCCAGCAATAAGCAGTGTTCCAGCATTGAAGAAACGATGCGGCAGCCATTGCCGATGGAGGTGAACGGACCGACAAAAGAATTCTCGACGAGCACCTCATCGCCGATCACTGCGGGACCGCGCACAGTGCTATTGACGACACGGCTGCCTTTGCCGAGCTGCACACGTCCGGTGACGTGGCTGGCGCCATCGATCTCACCGTCAATCTTCCGCTGCACCCACTCATCGAGGACGACGGTGTTGGCGGTCAATAGATCGTCCTTCTTGCCGGTGTCGAGCCACCAACCATCGATGCGATGGCTCAGCACTTTGCCGCCTTGACTGAGCAGCAGTTGAATGGCGTCGGTGATCTCCAACTCGCCGCGCCAGGAAGGCACGATCTGGTCGATGGCGCTATGAATCTTCGCAGTAAAAAAATAAATACCCACCAAGGCTAATTTTGATTTCGGCTCCCGCGGCTTTTCTACCAGGCCGAGCACGCGCTGTTGATCGTCGACTTCGGCGATACCAAAACTTGACGGGTTGTCGACTTCCTTGAGCAAGATCGACGCAACCGCGCCGGATTTTTCGAATTGCTCGCGAAAACTTTCGATCCCCGAACCGATCAGATTATCGCCGAGATACATGACGAAGGGATCGTCGCCCAAATAGGGCCGCGCCACCTTGACCGCGTGAGCCAGGCCGAGCGGTTCGGTTTGCTCGATAAAAGAAATTTTCATTCCCCAGGCGCTGCCGTCGCCCACCGCTTCGCGGATCGCCGGCCCGGTCTCGGGCGAGATCACGATCCCGACGTCGTCGACTGCGGCTTTTTGCAAATTGTCGAGAACGTGAAACAGTATCGGCCGGTTGGCCACCGGCACAAGCTGTTTTGCCGCGGTATGCGTGAGCGGGCGCAGCCGAGTTCCCCGGCCCCCGCTTAAGACCAGCCCTTTTAGCTTATTTCCGGCCATCGGGGTTTAAACAAATACAATGCCCAGGTGCAGGTGCGAATCTCATTCAACTAAGACTACCTGCATCGGCATTATTTTCCAAGCGCAAAACAAGCAACAATCGACAAACCCTCGATCCAACCATGCGAATTTAGCCTTTGCGTTGGCTTTCCTCGCGCCGCACCCGTTCGATCTCTTCTTCGACCTCGGCGCCCAGCCATTCGGCATTGGTCAAAATCTGCGTCCGATCCCTGCTCGTCCCTGCCAGATGCTCGAGAGTTTTCTTGATCTCCGAACGGATCTGCTTATTGGGATCCCAATAAGCTTCCGCCGAACGGCTGGTCAAAATATTTTCGATCCAGTCGTGCACACTTTGTCGGGCGTTTAGCAATTCAGTTTGCCCACGGCTCTCGTGACCGTTGCGCAGCAGAGTCAGGCCAAGATACAGCCGGGCCAGAAGATCGTCTTTGTCTTTGGTCAATGCCAGTTTGAGGGATTGTTGGGCTTGGGAGAAATTGCCGGTGGCGTACTGGCAAGCGGCCGACAGAGGCCCAGATGCCTTCGCTGAAATGCGCTGAACGGTAAACATAATCGGGATCTTTGCGCGCCGCTTCCTCAAAATGCGGCACCGCTTGCGCAGGATCTTTACGCAACAGCGCTTGGCGTCCCGACTGCACGGCGGTGCCGACTTGAAACGCCGTATCGCATCCGAAAAGAATCCCCATAACCATCAACCATCCGCTCCAGCGCCGCTGCCGCTTCTTCATCGGATCCGCTTCCTACCCCCCCAACCGACTCCTTTGTAGCAATTCAAACGCTGAACTTGAACTGCAACGACGGGGAAATTACCGACTGCTTTTCGCCGCACTGATGTAGCTAAAAATCGGCCCGGCGATCCTCGAAACTGATTTCGCCAGTTGTCGTCGACTCGATTGCTCTTATTTACGAAGCATGGCCATAATTGTCCAAGTTTCGACGCTAACCGCCACCGCGGCCTTGTTAATCTAAAAATAAGCTCGCCTTTTCAACTATTTATGAATCGCCGCCAGTGATCCCCAGGTGGTATAAAAATTGCTGAAAATTCCCACGACCGTCTTGCCAGCATCGACGGAGGAAATTTTGCAATGCGTGCCACTGAAAATGTCTTGTCGATCGTTCGCAACCAACCGGAAGTTGACGCTGGAGAAGCGCCAAACGATATGCCCAATCTGTCGTTCGACGATGCCTCCGGCTTGGTCGAGATCGAGACTCAGGCAAATCAGCTGCTCGACTATATCAGCAAGTTGAGCAGCCTCGCCGATCGCGCCTGCGTGACGGCGATCCGCCAAACCGAAACCGCCCAGCGCAGTGAGGAGAGCCGACAGACCGAAGTCGCGACTCTGCGCAATCAACTCGAGCAAAGCACCCTGGCGCTCCAGGAGCGCAATCTCGCCTTCACCATGCTCGAAAACAATACGCGCGACCAGTTGGCGATCCTGGAACAGCGCCTGCGCAGCACCGAGCGAAAACTCGAAGAACGCGAAACCGAAATCGCTTCGTTGAACCGCCAGATCAACGAACTGGCCAACCGCCCGGTTACCCCCGGCTACACAGAGCAGCAGCTCGAACAGGAAGTCGCCAAAAAAACCGCAGACATCGACCGAGAAATCGCCGCGCTCAAAAGCCAACTGAGCCAACGCGACGAAGCGGTGCAAGGGAAGGCCAACATGTTCAAAAAGGCCGAAGCAGATTTTCGCGCCAATATCATCGATCTCGAAACCCGTCTAAAGGATGCTGAATCCAAGTTGCACCTGCAGGAGATTCAACTCAAAGACAAAGAAGTCGTCATCCAAGCGACGGCGGCGAAGGAAGCGGAAATCGGCAAACTGATCAAACGCCTGTCGCAAGAATGCGAGAACCTGAGCGTCGAGCTGCATGAAAAGACCCGGATGATGGGCCAATTGGAGATCAAAAAGCCGCAAACCCAGCCCGACAAAAATGTCTGGCGCCGCATGATCGGCCGCCTGCAGGACGACCCGCTTTAACGATTACCAAACGCCGTGGCCAAACTGGGCTAACGGTCGAACATACCCGCACGATCCAAGCCTTCGACGAACGACGAGTCGATCAGCGCCGCGAGATTGACCGACTTCGCCTTGGGATTCGATTCGGCTATGATCTCCAGCAGAATCTTCATCGCAGTGGGGTCCGCGTAAGGTTTTTTCAGCATCATATCACGATAGGTTTCATAGCCTTCTTCGATCATCGGACGATTTTTCTCCAACGGCAGCCGTAGATACTTCGCCAGAATCTTCATGCTGTCTTCTTTGTTGACCTTGTTGCGATAAAACTGCATGCCCTCCGCCAACCCAGCGACAAAGCGCGCGACCGTGCGGCTGTCGTCGCGCAGCGTTTTCTCCGACACCGCGACAATGTTGCGCAGATAGGGAACATCCAACGGCGCCAAGTCCACTAGCAAGCGGTAACCTTCCTTGGCCGCCAGCGTTGTATAGGGCGGATCGAGGATCGCCGCCGGCACACGATTGCCGAGTAAGGCCTCGAAGCGCGCGCTCTTGCCGCCGATATTGAGCGGCACCACCTGATCCTTGGTCATGCCGAGTTCGCGTAAACAGAGCAGCAGCCCGGTATAGGGCAAACCGGAAAAGCCGGTGATCGCCACCGACTTGCCACGCAAATCGGTAGCCGTGCGGATCGATGGATGCACCGTCAAGGCGAGGTTCAGCCCGCGTGCCGTGCCCATCACCATCTTCACCGGGAATCCGCCCAAGGCGCTATGGACAACTTTGTCCGGCGACGTCAGATCGAACTGTATATCTCCCGACACCAAGGCATTGATGTCGTTGCTGCGGCTGAAGGTAACCATGCGGGTATCCAATTCACGCCGCTTGAAGAAGCCTTTTTCCTCGGCGATGTACGCCGGCAAATACATCGCGCCGCGCACCCCTTCGCCGATGATGATCGACTTGATTTGGGCATCGGCCAGCGACGGCACCAACCACACGCAGAAATAGATCATCACAATTACGATTTGCCGATTCCAACTCATATTGCCATCACTCCAGTACTGCATACTCGGGTCCCTCCACGGCCACCGTTTGCATCCGCGTTCCCGTCCGCCCCGGAATATATGCCGACTTGGCGCCCGCGCCACCGGCGACCACGAGCCAGATGTCTTCGGGCCGGTCGACCACGCCAATCTCGCGCGCCGCGCCAGACTTGAACCAACCAGGTCGCCGTTTGGCGAGCAGATCTAAGTTTTCATCGGCGATCTTGTCGAAGGGCACGCGTGCAAAAGCGAATAGCTCGACACGCAACTTCTCTTTGGAAAAACCATCCCGCGCCAGGATAGCCGCGTGCTCGGGACAAATCACCCAGAGAACTTCTGTTGAAGTCACGCCGCTCGCCAAGCCGCCGGTCATCGTCAACGCGAAAGTCTTGAGCAATCCATTGGCCGATTGGCTGGCCATATCGACGGCGCTGTAAACGCCGCTGGCGCCGAACATATGTATCGTATCGCAATCGCGCGCCAGGCCGCGCTCGACATGAAACGGTTGCCACGGACTCTCTTCTTCGTTTTCAGCGAAACAAAAAGTGTATTTCGCCGGCTGGCCCATCGTCGACTTATCGAAGCTGCCGGGCCGAGCACCGCCGATATTGGTCATGACGAAACGAATCGCCCGGCCGATGGTGGCGTTAGCGCGCCAGCCCTGACCGAGCACATTGGCACCATAGTTGATCGCCAACCGATTGCGGCAAGGCCCGTTAACGATCGCCAGCGGCGCGATATTTCCCGTGGTCGTCTGCAAGCCGTCAAGGTTATAGCCCGGCCGGGTGATGGCGCGCACCGCCGCGAGCACGAGCGGATAATAGTCCGGCAAACAGCCTGCCATCACCGCATTGGCGGCGATCTTTTCAACGGTGGCAACGCCATTCAGCGGCGGGATGACGCCCAAAATCACATCGGCTTTCTTGCCGCCAGCGGCAACCATCTTTCGCACCGCTGCTAAAGTCGGTGGCAAGACCGGCAAGCCGTCGGTCCATCCGCGATCGAAAAAGAAACTGAACAAATCTTCGGGATCGCTCGGAACGGACAACGTGGCGGCGGCACTGCCTTCACCGGCCTCTGCAGAGATGCCCTCGCCGCACGAGGCCGAATCATTGCCGCGAACCAATTTACTGACAATCGCATCGACTGCCGACTCGGCGACCGAGCGCAGCGCATCAAACGCTATCGTGCCCACCGGATGCGGCACTTTGACCAGCGGCAGATCTTTCACACCACGCGCCTGCGCCTCTGTCAGAGCTAGGGCCCAAAACTCGCTGCTCACCACGGTCACGGTGGCAATCCCCGCGCCTTCGAGCTTTACCGAGTCGTGGACACTCCACGACGTGCACGAACCTCAATCGGCAAAGGCGTTGATGACGACATCGCAATCCCCGGCTAACTGCGCCAGACCGTCCGATTCCATGCGCGTCATCTTGCGTTTGGCAACGAGTTGGATATCGGCATGACGCGCGCGGAGTAATTCGCCGATGATTTGCAAGAACGTGTCGGCGTTGGGCTTGTTGTTATCGAGCAATCCAATCCGCCGGCCCTCCAGGCTGTCGTATCGTCGCGGCGCCAGTTTACTCACCTGCTTGCGCGGGACACCCAACGGATTGACGATTTCAACGAGATCTTCCATCATCGATTACCTTTCTCTCGCCGTGTGGGCGGGTTCGGCCGCCGTAACGATTACAAAATACTCAACATCCGCTCGATCGGCAGCCGCGCCCGCGCCGCCAACTCGGCATCGACTTTAATTTCGTGCACGCCATCGCGCAGCGAGTCACGTAATTTGCGCAATGTGTTCTGCTTCATGAATGCGCACACCGCTTCAGCGCTCGCCGGCACGATCGTCTTCCCGGGCGCAGCTTTGGACAACGGATAAATGTTACCCACCTCGGTGGCCATGATCACGACTTGCTGCGGTGTGTCGCGGACGAACTGCACCATACCCTGCGTCGAGCGGAACTGCATCATATCCGCCGGCGTTTTACCCTGCGCCATCTGGCGCATACAGGCGCTGGTGCAGCCACACTCGGGATGAACCACCACCGCCGCATCGGGATAGAGCTTGCGTTGCTGCTCGACATGATACGGCCGGATCCGGTCATGCACATGACAAGCGCCCATCATCAGCCAGAGCCGGTCAACGGACTGCTTCTGTTGCTCCAACAGCTTTGCCGCGTAAAAACCAAGATAGAGATCGGGAAGAAACAGCAGCGGTTGGCTCGGGCGCGAATGTTCCAAGACATACAGCACGACTTTGGCCGCGTTGGCCGAGGCACAGCAGTAGTCGCTTTCCGCTTTTACATCCAAGTACGTATTCACGTAACTGATGACAATGCCGTCCGGGTGATCGCGCCGCCACTGGCGAATTTTACCTGCGTCGGCATGCGCCGCCAAGGAACAGAGCGCACCCGGATCCGGCGCCAACACCCGCTGTCGCGGTTTTTTCATAATCGCCAGGATCTGGTTCATGAACAGCACCGACGCTTCAACCAAAACGTCGGCGTCGGACTGGGCACCCTGCTGCGCCAGGTAGAGCGAATCGCCCACCGCATCGGCGACATCCTGAATATCGCGCGGCGCATAATTATGGGCCAGAATATAAGCGTTCTTTGCTTTCTTGAGCGCGGCAACTTCCGCTAACAGCGCGCGATGATCCGCGGGCGGCACATTATCCGGGTCGGACTCCAGCGGCACGGCGGGAATCTCAATGGGAAGAGAGAGATCGACCTGGTCGATCATCTCAATCGCTTGCCTGGCAGGGAAAATATCGCCGGACATCGGCATGTCCATAAATTCAACTCCGAAAATAGAGCTATGACTGACTATGAATTTAACCAGGAGTGATGGGGAGTTAAAGAGCGGCTCGGAGAATTAATATTGTTAGGCAACCGCGCGGGGCTCAGACCGGTAGATCCAAAAACCCCGCACGGATTGATTCAGAGACGGTTCACTCCGCTCGCCGTATCACCCCAGCGGCTTCAGACCGTAAAACCGTTCCGCGTTGCGATGCAGCACCGCATGCTTATCGTCATCGGTGAGATGCTCGTTCTCGATGATTTCTTCGATCTCGTGCTTGCAGTATTCGTTATTCACTTCATGGGGAAAGTCGCTGGAGAACATGAATGGCTTATTGCCAACCGCCTCAACTAAATGATGCAGCCCTTTCTCGGTACCTTCACAGCCGACGAAGATGCGCCCCGCTTCGACATGGCGGCGGATATAGTCGCTGACTTTTTCGCCAGGCTTGAGCTGCAGATATTCGCCGCGCGGATCGTACTGGATATGGGTTTCCCAGCCGCGGTCGAAGCGCTCTAAGCATGTTTGCAACCACGACACCCCGGCTTCCATGAAACCGACGCGGACGTTGGGATACTTTTCAAAAATTCCGTTAAAGACCAAGCCGGCAAACGCCACCATCTGGCCAATCGCATGGCCCAAACCATTGATCGGTGCGTAGGGCGTAAGCCAATCCATTCCCAGTCCCTCGTGGGCGCCGCCATGAATACCGATACAGCAGCCGAGTTTGCTCGCTTCTTCATAAAACGGCCAGTATTCCTTATCCCCCAAATGGCCCTTGAAGCCGGTGGATGGCAGCATGACGCCGCAGAATTTCAGTTCATTGACCGCGCGGCGCATTTCTTTAATCGCTTCCGCCGGTTCTTGCAGCGGCACCAAGGCCAGCCCCTGAAAGCGCGGGCTTTTTTTCAAGTAAGTGTCGGCGAACCAGTTGTTCCACGCCCGCGCCACGTCGACGGCGAATTCACGGGTTATAACCTTGCCAAAGGCCAGCCCACCCGTGCTGTACAGCACCGCCCGCTCGATGCCGACATCTTCCATAAACTCCAACCAGCCATCTTCGCGCACCGGACGGAACGCGCCGGGCACCAGCGTATAGAGCGTCGCCCCATGTAGATGATCCAGCGGCGGGAAAATCCGACCCTTGAAGCGGCCGCTCTTGATGTACGGCTCCGGCATATATTGCAAAAGCCCGTCCCAATCTTCCATCACATGACCGTCGCCATCGACGACGGGGATTCCGTTGCGTGCCATAACTTTTCCCTCCAAGAAAAAGTAATTTCTTCCTGTCTAACCCGAAACGGCTGCCGCAATCAACGTGTATCGTGGCGGTTCAAAACCCTGGTCATAAAAGCGATTGGCCCAATTTGCGTCAATCTCGGATTGGAATGATCGCTCGCCAACGCGCAAAGGCGCTAAGTGACATGCCAGCGGGAGGTCATCCCGAGCGAATGCGAGGGATCTATGAAAGATGTCACTCTCCGTTCGAAATGAAAACCACCGAACATTGCGCCTTCGCGCCTCTGCGAAAGATCATCCGAGTTTTGGTTTCGGCGCTGACCACCACTTGACAGCAAACCGAGTCGCAGCCTAACCTCGCGCATACCGATGCGACAGGAGCAGAAAGGATTTTTCATTATGCAAAAGCTCAAAGTTATCGATGCCGACGGCCATATTTATGAGAATCACGAAGAGATCGAAGAATACTTCGAAGGCAAATATCGCGGCATGCGCCGCGCTCGCGCCTATGCGCTATTTCCGTCGCTCGACGGCTGGCCGCGCGGCCTCGGCGCCGGCCGCCCGGATAAAGTCACTGAAACCAAACCCGAGGACGTGATCAAGTTCGTTGAGACGCTAGGCGTCGATTACACCGTGCTCTATCCGACGGCGGCTTTAGCCATCGGCTTGGTGCAAGATCCAGACTGGTCCCGCTCGATCTCGCGCGCTTACAACAATTGGTTCAATGCCCGTTACATCAAGAAAGACTCGCGCTTGAAAGGCGTCGCCGTGCTGCCGATCCAAGATCCCCATGGCGCGGCTGCGGAGTTGCGCTACGCCGTCGAGAAGCTCGACATGGTCGGCGCGTTTCTGCCATCGGCCACCGTCATGAACAAAGGTTTCGGACATCCTGATTTTCGCCCGATCTTCGCGGCGGCCCAGGACCTCGGCGTGCCGCTAGGCATTCACGGTGCGCCCAGCCGCGGCTTCGGTTTCGATTTTTTCGAAGATCAGGGGCAAGTTCATGCTCTCGAACATCCTTTCCCGCTGATGATTCAGTTCACCAGCATCATCTGTGACGGCGTCCTCGAACAATTTCCCGAACTGAAAATCGCCTTTCTCGAAGCCGGCTGCGGCTGGCTGCCCTACATGATGGACCGCTTGGACTACGAATACGAAACCCGCGGCGCCCGTTCCTTTCCGAATTTAAAAAAGAAGCCCAGCGACTACGTGAAAGATTGCCCGGTCTATGTCACCTGCGAACCGGAAGAGACTTCCCTCGCCCATGTCGCCCAGGTGGTCGGCGACGACCGCATCATGTTCCCCTCCGACTACCCGCATGAGCGAGTCTATGGCGAATTCTTGAAGGACATACCGGAGCTGCTCAAACGGCCGGAGCTATCCGACGCCACAAAACAGAAAATCCTTTACGACAACGCCAAAGACTTTTACCGCATCTAACCTTCCGATACCCACGTCCGCTTGCGGTAACGGGTTAGGGGAGGGCCCGAAAGGAGTCGCAGTGAAGCGTTTCCGCAACCTGACACTATTGGTTTTTTGCTTGCCGTGGCTGACTCCAGCCTTCGCCCAAGACGTCAAACTCATCGAGGCCGCGAAGAAAGACGGCAAGCTGATCGTCTACGGCACGATGCAGTCGGATATTTTTGAGCTGCTGCAAAAATCCTTTCAGAAAAGAACCGGCGTGGCCATCGACTATTGGCGCACCTCGGCGACCAAAGTGATGGAACGCGCCTTGACTGAAGCGCGCGCCGGCAAGGCGCTCTTCGATCTGGTGATGTCCACCGAAGACACCCAACGCATCATGCTCAAGGAAGGCATCCTGGCAAAATATGAGTCACCGATGAGCAAGGATTTTCCGAAAGAAGCCATCGATCCCCAGCTCGGTCCGCGCGCGCGCAATCACATCGTCGGCGTGATGTACAACAAAAGCGCGATCAAACCCGCCGACGCGCCAAAGTCATTGGAAGATTTGGTCAAACCGCAATTCCGCGGCAAGCTGGTCATGGCCGACCCGACGCTGCATACCACGACCGCTCAATGGCTAGCGAATTTGCCCAAGCTCATGGGCAAAGACAGATCGGATAAATTCATCCGCGACCTAGCGGCGATGAAGCCCGTGCTCGTCGAATCCTTCGGACCCGCGGCCGACCGCATCACCACCGGCGAAACCCCTATCGGTATCACTTACGTCTATTATGTGTTCTTGAACGGCCAGAAAGGCGCGCCGGTAGATTACGTGCGCGGCGACTATCGGCTCTTGGGTGACGCCAGCTACATGTCGATCTTCCACAAGGCGCCCCATCCTAATGCCGCCCGGGCCTTCATCGACTTTTTCCTCGACGATGAGAGCATGAACCTCATGGCCAAGGCCGGCGAGTTCGTAAACCGCAAAGGCGTTTACCCGCCGGTACCCGACGCCGACAAGATCAAGTTCGTCGAAATGGATGATCTCGGCGAATCGTTTTACGCCGAAAAACGGCAAGAATTCCAGAAACTGTTTCGCTAATTACGACTATCCGATCCAAGCTTCTATAAAGACCTCTGGAGATAATATGATTCGATTAGCGGTCCTTTTGGTCCTATCCGGTCAATTCTTCTTCGCGGCTCCGCCGGCCACATCATCGCTCTTCGCCGCCGATGCACCGCGCACCAAGATTCGCATCGCCACCGCCGCTCCATCGCTCAGTTACTTTCCAATCTACGCCGCGGTGCAGAAAGGCTTCTTCGCTCGCCGCGGTTTCGACGTCGAGCTGATTCAGATGGCCCCGAGCTTGACGGCGGCGGCGCTGCTCAACCGCTCGGTGGATTACACGATCATTCCCAGCACCATCGCCACCGCGGCTGCCCGCGGCGCACCGGCAAAAGTCATTCACTTCGCCTCGGTGAAACTGCAACACAGCTTAGTAGTGCGCCCTGAAGTCAATGCGGTGACCGATTTGACGGGAAAGAAAATCGCCGGCAGCGGTTTCGGTAATCTGGTCGCTTATGAGATCCAGTTCCTCATCGATCGCTACAAACTCGGCCCCAAGACTACGATCATTAACGCGCCATCATCCATCGACCGTTTGATCGCCGTGCAGAAAGGCCTTGCCGAGGCCGCCATCATCGCCGCCCCGGCCGATATCAAAGGCGAAGAGATGGGGCTCAAGCGCTTGATTCAAATGGGCACCCTGCTGCAAATTCCCCAAGCCGGTCTCGCCGCCACCGATGAAAAAATCAAAACCAGCCGCGGCGAAGTTA
The DNA here is from genome assembly GCA_963816145.1 of uncultured delta proteobacterium. Lineage (GTDB taxonomy): Bacteria > Desulfobacterota > Binatia > UBA9968 > UBA9968 > DP-20. The sequence goes on along the minus strand of CAWFJP010000005.1, from coordinate 331,353 downwards.
TTGAAGTGCTCAAGGCCGCCATCGATGGTTTGCAATACACGGCCAACCAGCGGGAGGACGCCACAGCCTTGATCGGCAAATGGATGGCGCTCACTCCAGGTCAAGCGCTCAAGGCCTATGAGTCAGTCAAAGACACCTACTCCCGCGACGGCGTGCCGACACCGGAACAAAGCAAAGCCTACATCGCCATGCTCGCCGCCACCGCAGGGCTGAACGCCGACCTGCCAGCGGCGACAATCTTCGATTTTTCACTGTCCGCCGTAGCCGCCAAAGAATTGGCCACGAAACGATAGTTACGGGCGCCGCAGAGGATTCCCTTCCGGGAATCTGAAGTAATTACTCTAAGTTATTGCAGCCGGCTCAACCGCGGGAGCGGCATGCGTAGGAACCAGGCCGCCAGGAGCCGCGAGCTTCGCTTCGGCATCGAGTGGCAGATTAACGCTAAAACATGTGCCTTTGCCAATTTCGCTGCATACCGACACATGGCCGCCTAGGAGTTCGGTAAAGCTCTTTACGATATATAACCCCAGTCCGACGCCGCCATATCCTCGGGTAGAAGAATTATCGGCTTGCTGAAACATCCCGAATATCGTATCGATCTTATCCGCGGGAATACCGATGCCGGTATCCGTCACCCGCAACTCAATGCCATCGCCCTCGACAAATTCATTCGCCGTTATGCTTACGGTTCCCGTCTCAGTGAATTTGAGCGCATTGTTAACGAGATTCTGCACGATCGCTTTGAGTTTCTCGGCGTCGGTACGAATCACCGGCAAATCATCGCCAAAGGTCCAGCGGACTTCGATCGACGCGTCGTTAGCGAAACCGTAGCTTTCTCGCAGTTCGCTCAGCAAAGAGACCAGATCGACATCCCCCCAACTCAATCGGGTTTTTTGCGCCTCGATCGCTGACACTTGCAATACGTCGTTGATCATGTCCGTCAGCGCCGTTGCTTGAGTCATGATTTTTTCAAGCGCCGTTGCCTGCTCGCTATTCACGTCGCCGAATATTCTTTGTTTGAGAATATCGGCATACCCCTTGATGATGTTGAGCGGCGTACGCAATTCATGAGAGATCACACCGAGAAACTCGTCCTTGGCTTTGTTGGCTACCTCGAGTTCCTGCGACTTCCGCTGGATTTGGGAAAACAGGTTGGCGTTGCCCACTGCGGTCCCTAGATGGTGCGCCGCAGCCTCGATCAACTGGACATCGCTGGCGGAGAAACGATAAGGCTGGCGACAAAGGAAATTCATAACACCCAGACATTTTCCGGCCGCGTTAATTGGCATCAAGAAAGAACTGCGAAACCCTAGTTTCCGCATCTCCTGATTCTGTGCCGTGGTCCAATATGAAGGGTCGTTAGCCAGGTCCGGAACAAACATCGGGTTGCCGCTGTTCATGACCCCGCCAATGCGGCCCTCGCCGATATGATAGCGATCACGAAGCGGGAAACCTGACGGCAAGCCGAAATGTGTAGCCAGGACGACTACGTCGCTGCCACCTTCGCGTAGGAATACTCGGACTGCGTCGAACTTGAAAATTTCGAGGAGTTTTTCCGTGGTTCGACGGAGCAGCAACTGAATATCCAACGACTGGCTGGCAAGGGTGGTGAAGGAGTAAAGCGTCGCCAGTTCTTTGGCTTTGGCCACGGTCTGTTCGTACAGCAACGCGTTCTCCACAGCGACGCCGATCTGTTGCGTCATAGACGTGAGCAAACGGCTTTCATTATCATTCAGCCGCCTTGGCTCGCGGCCGCTAAACACCGCGATGCCCCAATGTTTTAGTTTAGTCTTGACCGGAAACACAGCGAGAAAACGCCTACCGCTTGATTCCTCGTCGTTAACCCCGCAGAGGCCTCGACAACCTGAATCGGCCAGGACATCCTCAATCGCGACAACCTCCCCCGATGCTGCGACGCGATGTATGAAGGATTCCTCTTGTCGCCAAAGAGCTTCATCGAGCGGGCTTGCCGCCGCTTCCGGATGCGTCGCTCGCAACTCCAACAAAGAGGTCTCGGAATTGAAAAGTAATATATGGCCGGAGTCAAAGGCGAAGTTAGCTGAGATCTTGCTGATCACTTCGTTAAGAATCACATCGAGATCCAAGGACTGCGAAGCTGCAGCCGCAACACCGTGCAATGCAGAAGCTTCGCGCTCGCGTCGGCGTGTTTCTTCGAACAATCGGGCATTATGAATCGCTACCGCAGACTGGCCGGCGAGGGCGGCGAGGTACTCGATTTCATCGTCGTTGAAGGCATGTTCCTCCCGGGTATAGAATTCGATCACGCCGAGCGATTCACGCGCCACGACCAACGGCACTCCCAAGTAAGACACAAACCCCAGTTTTCTGTCGAGCTCTGCTTCCGTCGAACGTGGATCGGTTTGAACATTCGCCACGGTTAACGGAATCCGATTCTCCAAAACCGTCTTCGCCAAGCCGCTCAAGTCTGTCCGCGATCCAGCACGCCAAGCCGCGTTATCGACATTGCGGCAAACGAATGGCTCCAATGCCCCCGTCTGCTGGTTCACCAATCGAATTGTCGCCGCGGCGGCAGTAAGTACCAATTCAATTTTTTCCAAGAGCACGCTCAGAACTGCGCGTAGGTCCAGGGTCGACGAAATCGCCATATCGATTTCACGCAAGGCATTGATCCGCTCAAGCTGTCGTTGTGAACGCTCCTTGGCGACTTTCGCCTCATGATCGCGCTGCTGCAGCAACTCGGCCATCGAATCCAGTGACCGCGCAAAGCGGTCTAATTCGTTGTTGCGACGGCTCAGCCCCGTGCGAACGTTAAAGTCGCCCGCACCGATCTTGGCCGTCGTTTTGGCCAAGGACTTGAGCTGGCGTACGAATAATATATCTCCGACATACCAAGCGATTAAGAGTGCCAGAATTGCGACCAATGATAACGCCACAAGGTTACGCTTGAAGTACCATTCGGCATCGGCAAGCGCGACTTCTTTGAGCAAGCCCACTTGAGTCATGACCCATGGCTCCTGGGACGCTCCACCCACCGACCATAAACCGAAGAGGCGATCCTGCCCATCCAGCCACATCCCTTGGGAAATTCGTTTGCCATTGTCAATTGTCGCATTTGATATTGCGGCTGTAGTCACTTTTCGCCCGGCAAACCCCGGATTATTCGGGAAATGAGAAAGGATCGTGCTGTTCCGATCCAAGAGGGTGACCGTTGATCCCTCGGGCAAGTCAGCGACCTTGGCAATCTGACCTAGCCATGCCAAGTCGAGCTCCAGATACACAAGTCCCACGACACTGCCTTCCCGACGAATCGGGAAACCAAGATTCAAGCCCGCCCGGCCTGAGGGTTGAGAAATGTGGTAGTTGCCAACCACAAGTTGATGTGGCGCATTAGTACCGTTAGAGCCTACGAGATCGCCGATCGGCGGCCGCCCCGCGGGCGGCGACGCGCTGCAAAGGATCCGACCATCTTGATCAGCAACACCGAAGTCGCGATAGACTCGATACTCTTTAATTATTTTGGCAAAAACTCGATTGCAGGCGCCATGATCGGCGTTTTGCACCTCAGGAAGCTGCGCTAACGCCATCAGCAAATGACCGGAGCTATCGATCACGCGATGAATATCCGATGCAACGAAGCGCGCGTAACGCTGCGCGGCGTTAGCGGCGTCAGCGATGGCCTGGTGACGCTGTTCCTCCGCGTGGTAAACAATCAGGCCGAACGCCGGCAGGAGCGCAATCGCTACCAGTTCGAACAACCGCACACGCAGGCTAAGATTGAGTCGGAGTCGCATGTTTAACAAAAACCTACCCGATCCTTGTTGTATTGGGTCCGCAAGAGTTCCCCGCCATTTCGCACTGGAAACCAAACAAGCAATGAGGTAGCCGCGGAATTTTTCATGCTTTTCTGAGCAATCATGATGCCATCCACGGCATTGTCTACCAGGTTTGTAGTTTCGAGAGATTACCGGAAATCCAGGTAAATCCACCGCATGTGTTGGACTCGTGTGACTGGCACAATGCGTCATCAAAATTCTTCGTCTGGCACAATCGACCCGAGCCGATGACACAATCAGTTCAAGGTCTCATGCTTGGTAATTTTGCCGACGATGATAGAATTGGCGAAAGAACTATTCTCTTCGCCGCAAATCCCTGATTTCAACACTGGAAAGGTCAGCATTTTCCTTGCCTAAAGCCTTTGGACTTGACTTCGGTACCACCAATAGCTCCTTGGCGCTCGCTCATGCGAACCGCGCCGTCGATCTCGCGGAGTTCGGCGCCGGCTCGACGTTTCGTTCGATCCTTTATTTTGAACAAGACGAGGCGTCGAGGAGCGGCAAGCTGCATGTGGTCGCCGGGCCCGATGCGATCCAAAGCTATTTAAATGCGCGCATGCCGGGACGGCTGATTCAATCGACCAAGTCCTATCTCGCCAGCCGGCTATTCAACCAAACCCAAATCTTCAATCAAACTTTCTCTCTGGAAGAGCTGATCGGGATCTTGCTTCGCTATTTGCGTAAATCCGCCGAATCCCAGTTCGGCGAACTCGGCGCCAAGCTGGTGGTCGGCCGGCCAGTTCATTTTAGCGGCACTAAAAATCAGGCCGACGATGACTTCGCGGTCGAGCGCTTGCGTAAAGCATTCGCTAACGCCGGTTTCGACGAGGTCCACTTCCTTCCCGAGCCGGTCGCCGCCGCTTATAAATACCACCAGCGCCTCGACCATGACGAGCTTGTGCTGATCGCCGACTTTGGCGGCGGCACCAGCGATTTCTCCCTGGTCCAATTGAAATCGACACAAGCTTCGACAACCGAACTGAGCGATCAAGTCATCGGCAATGACGGCGTCGGTATTGCCGGCGACACTTTCGACAGCAAACTCGTGCGCCATCTGGTGGCGCCGCTACTAGGCTTGGGCTCGGAGTATAAATCGCAGTTCGGCAAACTGTTACCTGTGCCCAATTGGCTGTACGAGCATTTGGAACGTTGGCACTACCTGTCGTTTCTCAAGACTCGGAAAAACATGGAGCTGCTCAAGCAGATTCGCTTCCAAGCCGTAGCGCGGGAAAAGCTTGACGCGCTCATCGAGCTGGTCGACCATGATCTCGGCTATCGCCTGTACCAAGCGATCGAGTCGGTCAAATACAGTCTATCGGAACAGGCGCATAGCCAATTTGATTTCAGCGAAGCTACGATCGCCATCGAGCGAACCGTCGCGCGCAGCGACTTCGAGCAGTGGATCGCGCCCGAAATTGGCGCCATCACAGCCTGCGTCGACCGGCTGCTCGCCACCTGTAACGTTGCCGCCGCAAACGTCGACGCGATCTTCATGACCGGCGGATCGTCTTTTGTGCCAGCCATCCGCGGCATCTTCGATAACAAATTTCCTCACGCAGCAGTCCGCGCCGGTCAAGAATTTACCTCGGTGGCTGAAGGCTTGGCGCTCCACGCCCTTGAGCTTTTGTAACGAGGAGCACACACTGAATTTACCTCGCTATGCTATCTGCACGGGGATGAACGCGCCCGCGTTGACACGCCGAATTGCAATCAGCTACTGTCAATGGGCGAGAAGAGCGGATTTGGAGGAACGATGCCTCAATGGAAAATAGTTGCCCTGACCCTCTGGCTGACGATCGCCGGATCGAGGGCGCCGCTGCATGCCCAAATAGCTCCGGACAAAATCACCCTCAGCACGATCTCCATTTCGATGAATTACTTGCCGGTCTACGTCGCCCAGGAAAAAGGCTTTTTCACCAAAGAAAACATTTTTTTCGAAGCCGTGGTGCTGAACGCCAGCACGCTGGCGATCCCGGTGCTGATCGCCGGCTCGACCCAAGTTTCGGCATCGTCGGCGATGACCACCATCCGGGCGGTCGAGAAAGGCGCGGCGCTCAAGATCGTCGGCGGTCTGACCAACGCGCCGGTGTACGATCTCTACGCCAATCCTAAATATAAGACCTTTAAGGATCTCAAAGGCGCCACCATCGGCGTTTCAGGCTTGATTACCAGCGATACGATAATCATGAAGGAAATGCTCAAGGCCAACGGTTTGGAATACCCGCGCGATTATGGGCTGCGCGCCATGGGCATCATGCCGGACCGTTTACTGGCGATGCAGACCGGCAGCATCGCCGCGGCGATTTTGAGCCCGCCATACACCTTCGGCGCCGACGATATGGGTCTGGTCAATCTCGGCTCCACGGCCAAATACACGCCGAACTTTGTCCAGACCGTCTTCAACGTCCGCGCCGACTTCGCCCAAGACAAAAAGCCGCTGCTGGTGCGCTTCCTGCGCGCTATCCTGCGCGGCGACCAGTGGATTCACAACCAGAAGGAAGACACCGTGCGCATCATCATGAAGCGGCTCAAGTTTAGCGAGAAACACTCGGAAGCGAGTTGGCGCTATTACATCAACACCAACGCGATTCCCAAAGACGGCGAGATCAATCCCAAGGGGATGGACAAGGTTATGCAATTGCTGGTCGAAGACGGTACCTTAGTTCAACCGTTGCCCAAGACCGATAAGTATGTCGACATGAGCTACCTCGCCGAAGCGCGCCGGACGCTGCAGTAACTCTGCATGCCATTTATGAGCAAACGAGCAAGTATTGTCCCCGTTCTATTTAGCGTACTGTTGGTCCTAAGCTGGGCGTCGCCGCGTTGCTTCGCCGCTGAAAGCGCGCAAAAGGCCGTCGTCATGGCCTGGGACGGCACCGTGTCATTATTTGCCCAGCAACTCCTGCGCGCCGGAAAACTTCCCAACCTCGCCAAGCTCATCGAAGGGGGCGCATTTGCGGACGATGTCATGGCTGGATTTCCATCCAAAACCGCACCGGGCTTCGCCTCGCTGATGACCGGCGCGCCGCCTCGTTTGACGGGTATCAGCGGCAATCGAGTGCCGCGCGCGCCGCGCGATCAGTTTACAATCCTCGACAGTCTCGCCGGTTTTTCCGGCGCTCCATTGCGAGCTGAACCGATTTGGGCGGCCGCCCAAAGAGGCGGCATGAAAATTATCGTATCGCATATCCCAACCTTCGCCGAAGAGCGCGCCGAACAAATCGTGCGATTTTCCGGTTACAATCTCATCGCCGGCCGCGATGGTATCGTCACCAAGCGCGCCGTGCAAAAGGAGCCCAGTAGGCCGTGGGACAATCCGCCGCTGAGCGATGCCGTGCCGATCGAAATCTCCTTTACCGTCGGCGAAAACCATTTTGTCGGGTTGCTGATCGATGACCCAATCGACCCGCAGATCGGTTATGACACCCTTGCCATCGCCACCGCGCGAAATGGCAACGACGTGACGGTTCGATTAAAGCCGGCGAGCCCGAGCGTCAGCGGCAAGTTTTTCTGGAGCTTGCCCGTAAGCGTCAAAACGGCCAGTGGTCAAGAAGCCCAGAGTTATTTCCGTCTGTTTGACCTCAAGCCTGACGGCAGCGATTTCTTTCTCTATTTCTCCCGCCCCGCCCGTGAACTCGCGCTTGGATCGGTGGCCGAGGCCAGCCCGGTTGTGCGCGCCTTTATCGGCAACGGCGCGAGTTTTCTTTATCAAAATGGCGGCCTCGGCCGCACCATCGGCAACGGCGGCGATGGCAACGCTGAGGCCCGCTATCTGGAAACTATTCTTTTCGCTCAGCATCAATTGATGGAAACTAACCGATGGGCGATGACACATTTGCCATGGGATCTCTATGTCGCCTACACTCCCTTCCCAGACGAAGCGGAGCATGTCTGGCGTGGCTGGCTCGACAACACCCTGCCCAATTTTCGCCAGGAGATCGCCGATAGGATTCGTCCGTTTCTCGAACAGGTCTATGTCAGCTGCGACGAGCACCTTGGATTGCTGCTGGCCAATCGGCCTAGCGGCGGGCTATTCGCGCTCGTGTCCGATCATGGCATGCAGGGAGCAAACAAGCGCGTGGCGGTCAATCAAGTATTGCAGCAGGGAGTGCTGCTCTCGGTTGATGCCCAAGGGCGCGTCGATCTCAGTAAAACCAAAGTGCTATACCCGGCCGTCAACAACGGTTATTTGTTAATCAATTCTACGGATCGCAAGAGCGGCATTGTCGGCCAGGAAGAGCGCGCTGAGCTGGTGCGGAAAATTAGCGAGCTGCTATTTTCGATTCGCGATGGTGAACGCCAAATAGTCACGGCGGTATTCGACGCGGACCGCGACGGCGAAGCCAAAGGCATCGGCGGCGAAGTCGGCGGCCAGCTCTATATTGAACTCGCGCCGGGATACGATTTTGACCCGCGCATTGGCCCCGGTCTTGTGATTAGCAATGCCGAACCCTTCGGCACCCATGGCGCCAATCCCGAACAAGCATCCATGCGCACGCTCATGGTATTCAACGGTCCCGGCGTTCGTGCCGGGCAGAAATTAGCCAATGTGCGCATTATCGACTTCGCCCCGACCCTCGCCTGGCTATTAGGCTTGCCGCAACCCAAAGACGCCACCGGCAAAGCACTCTACGAAGCGTTTACCGAAAGCTCGCGTTGACCTCATCGGCCCGATTCCATAGTTTCATCGCAGCGATCTTCCGCGGTTAGGAGCAAAAATGACAGCGCATTCTGCCTGGGAGCCGCCGACGTTAGTTTCTTTCGACGAAGTCCTCAAACTCAACGACGAAATCACAGCCAAAGCCGGAGCGCCCATCGAAATCACCGAGGACATCTTTCGCATCCACGAATTGGCTATGGATTGGGACATCGGCGTCGTGCGCTACGATCCGAAAGAAAAGTCACGTATCCCCAACGGAGCCGACGGAAAGAAGGTCGGCGTGTTGCTCCTGCACGGCGGCGTCTCGGACTTCAAGTCGGTGGAACGGATTGCCAAGCTCTTACCCGAGAAGTTCGGCATTCCGGTGGCAACGATGACTTTTCCCGGACGTTTCTATTTCCACGATGCCAACCGTGACTGGCCCGGTGATGTCGAAAATCCCGACGGCTCGGCACGCACACCGCTTTGGAGCAAGGAAACCAAGATCATCCCGGATCAGTACACCATCGTCAAGGACGCTTCGAAGCGTGCAGAATACGGCACGCTGGTTTCGTTGTCGGCGAAAGAAGGCACAGAATTTTATCACCGCATGGCCGCCTGGCCCGTCGCTTTCGAACAAGCGGTCAAGGAAACGGCGCGCCGGCAGTTTCCCGAGGGAGAGTACTCGATCTACATTCACGGCCACTCTACCGGCGGGCCGTTCGCGATGATGGCATCGCAGCGCGTCGCCAATATCGCCGGCCTGCTCGGTTGGGGCAGTTCGCCGTTTGGCTGGATGTACCCTCTCATCAGCGGCGACGATTGGAATTTTCCATTCAATCAACTGCGTCTGCGCACCTGGCGCGACACCGCGCGTTATATGTACGAAGGCATGAAGAATCAAGAAATCGGCCTGCCGATGTTAATCGAGCTGACTTTCGAGCGCTGGGAAAGCGCCAAGAAACGGCCCAACTTCAAAGCCGAGGACTTCATACACAAAAATTCGACTAAAGCCCTGGAATCCGCCGCCCGCGCCAGCGCAGCTCGGCTCAAGCTATCGCATCAAGAAACCGACGCCCTGGTCCGGCGCTACCTCGGCTACACCAAAGAATTGTCGGGTCACGGCGTTAAACCAGTACCCAACTTTTTGTCGATCCACGGCGTCAACGACGACACCGTAACGCTAAAACGCTGCGAACGCTCGCTACCCTTGTTCGCCAAACTCGATCCGCCGCCGAAGGTCCGCCCGGTCTCCCTTGGCGCCGGCATTCATTCGTGGGGCTGGAGCGACGACAAACTGCCGCAAGGCATCGTGCCTCCGGTTGCCAAGCTCTGGCGCGACGCGATCATGAACGGCTTCTTCCTCTAGGGAGCACGATTACCATTCTCTAAGCTAGGAAGCCAAGATACTATTCAGCACGAAGGACACGAAGTGCACGAAGTTCGGAAAGTTGATCAACCGTAACCTTCGTGTCCTTCGTGATCTTCGTGGTGAGATTGAATTTCGGCGTTGCGACGTTTTGAACGCCTTGAACGATTTGAACTGTTTGAACGAATTCATTAACGTGAACCCATGCCAGACTCCAACCATCTCATTCTCACCGCCGTCGGTCCCGACCGCGTCGGTCTCGTCGAAAAGATCGCCGCGTTCATCGCCCGCCATGACTGCAACATTGAAGACAGCAAGATGGCGGTATTTTGCGGCGAGTTCGCCGTCATCGTCTTAATCACCGGCGCGGGCAACGATCTGGTCAAGATCGGCCGCGATTATCGCGAGATCGAAAGCGAAACCGGCTTGACCATTTCGATCAAGACGCCAACCATGCGCAGCGCCGCCGAGTCGTTCTTGCCCTACAAACTCACCGCCTCCTGCATGGATCATCCAGGGATCGTTTACCAGATCAGCAACGTGCTTAGCGGCATGGCCGTCAACATCGAGTCAATGGAAACCAAGACCTACGCCGCACCGATCAGCGGCACGCCAATCTTCCAGCTCGAAGCGGACTTGGCCGTACCGACAAGGACCAATATCGCCGAACTACGCGAACGTTTTAGTGAAATACAGCGGCAGGAAAATATCGATATCGATTTGACCGCGGCGAAAAGCTGAACGAAGCCGGTTCCAATAGTTCCAGACGTTCCCGTGGTTCCAATGGCCGGGAAAGTCACAGAATCATTCGCCGTGTTGGAACCATTGGAACCCCCTGGAACCTTTGGAACTATCCAATGGCTACCGCTTCAAGCGATTTCTGCTTGCGCCCCAGCCACAAACTATTAACCAACCAAACAACTGAAATCGGCACGGCGACAATCGCCACCCCGGTCATCGCCAGTCCGAGCCCACCCAAGCCGGCGTAGGACCAGGCGCCCACCTGATCGCCCAAGCGATAGACCACCGTGTCGATAAAACTCTTGGCTTTGTACTTGTCCTCCCGCGGCAACACGGTAAACAGCACTTCACGGGACGGCCGGGCGAAGGCGAAATTCCCAGCACGGCGGATCACTTGAAAAACCACGAGCGCGCTGATCGTCGGCGCCCAAGCCAAAGTGCCGAAGCCGAAAATACTTAGCAGCGGCAGCAACGACAAGGTCAGCGCCACGCCGATGCGCTTGATAGTTCTCCCGGTAACGAATAACTGCGCACCGAGAGTTAAAATATTCACCCACAGATCGATGCTGGCAAAAAACGCTGTGCGCGCGCCCCGGTCGGCGAAATACTTTCTGGCGATCTCTGCCTGCTGGAAGTATAGAAACGTCGAAGTGATCGCGAACAGCAAGAGAAAGCAACTGACGTTGACTAGATAAGGCGATTTGACCGCATGCGAGAAACCGCTCAGAATTGAGCCGCCGATCGGTGCCTCATCGCGCCGGGCCGTTGGCCGCGCGCTCAAGGACGAAGACAGACGCGACAAGCTGCCGACGCAGAAGACCGCGACTTCCAACAATGTTGCGGAAGCCAATAGTAGATAGGCTGCCGGCACCTGCTTGGCGAGCGAGGCGGTGATGCTAGCGCCCATGATTCCGCCGATGGTCGCGCCGGCGGCGATGAAGCCGAACAGCCGCTTGCCCTGTTCGGTGTCGAAGACGTCGACCATCAGCGCCCAAAACACCGAGACGACGAATAGATTGAAAATCGATGTCCAGATAAAAAACAACCGGCCGATCCAGATAATCTCTTGGCCCGAAGCCATCCGCAAGAGCACGACAAAGCACAAAAGGTTAACGGCGAAGAAACGATAGCTAAGACCGATGAACTTCACCCGCGGCAGCTTCGCGACTAAGGCCGCGAAGGGCGGATTGACCACGATCATGCCGACTAACGTGCCGGTGAACAACCATGGGAGATTCTCCACCCCGCCGGCCACACCCATCTCATCGCGGATTGGCCTGAGAATGTAGTAGGAAACAAACAGCGAAATGATATAAAGCCACGACCAACCGAGCGCCCGCAGCTCCGCCGGCCGGACATCGATCGCGCGTCTCAGGAGCCGATAGACGATGCCATCTTGCGCAGCCGATTGTCGAATAGAGTCACTCCCCACGCCTATCCCCTCGCCCTGCGCCCGTTAACGGCCTAGACGTTATCAATGAACTGCTCCATGCGCTTGCGCGTCGCCGCGTCCGGCAAGCGACCGCGCGCCGCGCCGAGATTATCGACGACATATTCAGGCCTGGCCATGCCCGGCACAGCGCAAGTGATGGCGGGATGCGAGACGATATATTTCAATAAGAACTGCGCCCAACTCGCGCAGTCGAATTCGCTCGACCACTCCGGCAACTTCTTTCCTTGCACGGCGCTGAACAGCCGGCCACGTCCGAACGGCAGATTGATCATCACCGCCATGCCGCGGTCGCCGGCGAGCGGAATCAGCCGGTCACCGGCATCGCGGTTGTCGAGGGCGTAATCGACTTGAATAAAGTCCAGGGTCTCCTTCTTCATCACTTGCTCAAAGTCGCGGTACTGGTTGTCGAACGATGTCGTGATACCGACGTAACGCACCCGCCCCGCTGCCTTGAGGTCGCGGATCGTTTTGAGCTGGGTGTCGGTGTCCAGCAGATTGTGCACGGCGAGCAGGTCGATTTTGTTGGTACGATATCGTTTGAACGAGGCTTCAATCTGCGCCACACCCTCATCCCTGCCCCCTTTGCGCAAACTCACCTTGGTGGCGAGAAACAGCGAGTCGCGTATTTTAAGACCTTCGACCAATTCACCGACCACCGCTTCCGCCGTGCCGTAGGAGGGCGAACTGTCGATTACCTTCCCACCCAGGACTTGGAACTGCCGAATGGTTTCGCGCAGCGGCACTTTCTCGGCATCGTTCTTGACGTCCTCATAACGGCGCGCCGTGCCGATGCCAATGATCGGAATCGCTTCGCCCGACGACGGGATCTTTTTCTGAATCAACGGCTGGCTCTGCGCCGCCGTCTGCCTCGGCAGCAGCAGCAATGACGTACCCATTGCCAATCCGGATTTGATGACGCTTCTACGACTTAAGTCCATGGGCTCTCCTTGTCGCTCGCCAGCACCATCTAACAACTATAATCACCCCTATCAAGATGAGCGCGATTCGCGCCAATGCGGTTTTTCTCTTGTGCTGGCTTTTCGCCGGCATTACGATGCGAGCGTTTCAACTTATCGGAAAGAGAGATTCGGAATGATGAAGGGCATAACGCGAATCGGGCTGACGGCGTTTCTCCTGTCTTTGATTGGAACCCAAGCCGCTAGAGCGCAGATTGTGGACAAAATGCGCTTGGGTTACAGCGGCACGGGCATCAACAACTATGTTCTCGAAATGGGCAAACGCGCCGGCATTTTCAAGAAAAACGGGCTCGACGTCGAGGTGGTTTACGTCAATAGCGGTTCGCTGCTCAGCCAGGCGCTTATCGCCGGCACTTTCGATTTGTCGTTTTCCCAGGGCTCTGAGGCGATGGTGGCGAAGATTCGCGGCGCCGACGTGCGCATCGCCGCCGTGGTCGCCAACCGCTTCAACCATGTCTATCTCGCCGCGCCGTCGATCACCTCGATCAAGCAACTGAAAGGCAAAAAAGTCGCCGTCAGCCGCTTCGGTTCCGGCTCCCACTTCCAGACCAACTTGGCGCTCAAAGAAGGCGGGCTAGATTCGGAAAAAGATGTCACCGTCCTGCAGATCGGCAATTCCGGCGCGCGCATCACGGCGATCCTGAGCGGCGTCGTCGACGGCACGATCATGGCAGCCGACTTCGTGCCACGGGCCAAGCGAGAAGGCTTCAACGTCCTCACCGACCTGGCCGACACCAAGATCGAGTACCCGTTCCTTGTCGCTCAATTTTGTCGGCAGCTATCTCGATCGCAACCAGAAGACCGTCAAAGCGCTGATCAAAAGCATGTCCGAATCGATTCGCGCGCTGCAAAGTGACGCGACCACGCGCAAGAGCGGTGATCCGCGTCTCCCTGCGCACCGATGACGCGGCGACGATCGACTACGCTCTCGCGCGCAGCGTCCAGGTGTTGGACCGCCGGCCGTTTCCGACCCCTGGAGGCATCCAAACGGTGCTCGACGAACTGGGTAAAGAGACCAAAACCAAGGCCTGGAAATTCGACGACTTCGTCGACTCTGCGCGCCCTGCGCGAGCTGGAGAAAGAGGGATTCTTTAAGTAGCGGTTACTGAAGTGACCGCATGCAACAGCACCAGTGGCGCGTCGCCTTCGGGCCCTGTTCCGCGGCTGCGCAACAACGGTGGCGCTAACTTCGGTTGTGCCTGCTGAAGCCGGTTCCAGGTTTTTTCAGTGGTAATGATGTAACCATGCGCCGTCGGCGATCCGAGCCGATCCATCGTCGAGCGGGCCGTTCAGCGACGTCGACCGGTCCGCCGCGATAGAATACCACCGCATCGCTGTTGAATCCGCCGTACAAAACCAACCTTTCCGCCGGTTGGACCAGACGATTCACTTCGATCATGAAATCCCGGTAGCTCTTAGTCTCGGCGATCTTCGCTTCCACCAAGCCGCGGCTAAAGAATGCCAAGATAATCGACAGTGCAACCAGAGCGCCACCGGCTGCAACCATGCGGCCACGCCAGAGGTAGTAACCGAACAGCGACCAGAGAGCGGCCCACGCCAGCGCCGCGGCATCGAACATCCAGCCGAAGCCGGCGATTTGGTTAACGATCACCGAGAAATTGGCACGGTCCTTCGGTTTGAGCATTTTCTCAATGGGCGCGAATAGCCGTGACGGATCATGGGTCCAGAGATCACCCAGCGCGACGAACAACATGACAAAAGCACTCACGACTGCGATCGCGGAAACGATCCGGAGAAACCAAGTGCGAAAAACGCCCAACGACGTTTGACGACGGCACCAGACCGCCAAGAGCAGCGCCAACGCCGGATACATGGGCAAGAGGTAGACCGCACGCTTGCCGGACGATAACGAGAAAAAAATCAGCATGACGCCAAACCAGGTTTGCAGAAACCGCAGATCGTCATCGGCGCTACCGCGCTCTTTGGCCCAATCCCAAAACATGAATGGATAAAACAAACACCATGGAATGGCGAGACTAAAGAGATAACCCAGGTAATAGTAAATTGGATGGCTGTGGCCCGAGCCGCCGAAAAAGCGGCCGAGATTCTCCGACAGGAGTTGGCGGTTGACGAAGCCCTCGCCGCCGCGGCTGATTGCCAGCCCATACCAGCCCACCACGAGGACCAGCGCGATCAGCACACCTGGATGCAAAGCGAATTTGAAAAACTGCTGCCAATTACGTTTGAGCGCGAGAAAAACTGCGATCACCAGCCCCGGCAAAACTATCCCCAACGGCCCCTTCGATAGGGTCGCCAAGCCTACCAGCAGATACATCGCGTAAGGCCAAAGCGGATGGTTCAAGAAACCGCGGTAAATGCTGTAGAACAGAATCAAGCTGAGCGTGACGAAGAAACATAAAGTCATATCGACGCGAGCGTTCACCGCCTGGGTCTGATAGATCATCGTCGTCGCCAGAATCGCCCCGCCCAACAGACCGACCTGAGCGCCAAACAGCCTGGCGCCAAGGAGATAGAGAAAAATCACCCCGAGCGTCGCATAAAGCGCCGACGGGAAACGCAGGGTTGCCTCGTCCAGCACACCTGTGAATTGATAGGTCAATGCCGCCGTCCAGTGAAACATCGGCGGCTTGGACGGGATCGCCGCGGCGCGCTTGAGTGGAAACAGCCACTCGCCGCGCTGGACGATATCCTGCACCGCGAGGCCTTCACGCGGCTCGCCCTTATCGAAGACCGGCGTGCTGCCGAGGTAGGGAAAGTAGAGAACGCCGCACAGCGCGACAAGTAAAACCATATGCAGCCAACGATTTCCTTGTGCACGGTCCATAGCGAGGTCTGGTTGTTCACTGGCCGCGGGCATCAAACGTCTCCGCCATCAGAATTCTGAAAAGAATCATTTTTGCAAGCTTCCCCGTTAGCAGAATGGGTTTCATCAACCACTCGGACGAGCGCAACCTTGCTGCGATCCAACAATGCGAGGACCTGCGCTTGTCCGGCCGCCAGTTTGTCAGTGGGCGCCAAAAAATAGTCATCTCGCTTCGCGCAGGCCAGCGGTCTGCGGTCGATCTCCCGCTTTAGGCGATAGGCCAGGACCATGACTTCGTCGACGTCAAGCCCCGGAGTAGCAAAAAGCGGGGCTTCCATAGGTATCAAGACCCTGAGATTCTTTTCAAACGCCAATCTCGCCTTGAGCTGACTATCATCGCGCCATCTGCCGTAACTCACGAACATGAATATCAAGTCGCACACTATGACGCCGATGCCTATCCAGGTTGCCGGACTCCGCCAATATAATACCGTGGTTTTAGCGTCTCCGGTGTCACTTGCCGCGCTAGGTTGCGGCATCGCGGCGCTCAAAGCCCGTGCGGCGAGCAAAGCGATCGCCGGAAGCATCGGAAGAAAATACACCGAGCGCGCGAACGCCGCCACGGAAAACAAACAAAACATCGCCAGCCACCAGACGTGCAACAGGTGACCGTCGCTATTTTCACGCGTGCCGCGCCGCCATCGAACCAGCGACCAGAGAAGGACGAGGTTCCAGGGCAACGTTCGGGTGCCCAACCAAATCGCCGTATCGAGATACACGGGTCGCCTCGGAAACGCCTCACCACCGACAAGCCTCTCGACGTTTTCAATACCGATTTGCAACGCTAAAAACTTTTGCCCGCCGATGGCATAGGCCCAGCCGTACCACCCGCCGATGACGACCAACGCCAAGCCAACCAGCGGCCAGGACCAAAATGTCCACAACAAACGAGGCCGCTTCTCGACAACCAAGAAGCCAAGGATTACTAAACCAACCAGCGCGATACCAAGCGGCCCCTTAGCAAGCACGGCACAAACCGTCGCGAGATAGCAACTCGTGCGCGCCCTGTCAGACCGATTTCGATACCAAAAATAAAAGCCGGCAATCGCGGCTGTTACACAGGCACTAAATATCATGTCCACGCGGGCCTGCCACGCGGCATGCCAAAAATCATACATACCCAAGAGCGCCCCAACGGCAAGCCACCCTGTCAGTCTACCGCCCATTGCGCGACCGAGCAAAAAGGTAAATAAGATCATTACGCCCGCGCCGATAGCCGAAGGCAGTCTCAGAGCAAAATCGCTTTCGCCGAGAACCGACGCCCCACTCGCGGCGATCCAGTGAAAGAGTGGCGGCTTAGAAGGCAATTCGCCATTGCGAAATGGCAATATCCATTGCTGGTTGTGGACAATCCCCTGCACAACCAAGCCCTCCCGGGCTTCTCCTCGATTCCAGATCGGCGGCGCAAACAGCAGGCAAAGAAGCAGACCGGCAAAGATCAACCCAAACAATAATTTATCGCCGTTTGTGAGTCTATCAGCGGCGTTCAATGCGACATCCTGTTGTCGGTTATCTTGTCACCCATGACTCTGATCCGATTATTAAAGTGAGCAGGTAAAACTCAAGACAGGGAACGGAGGCTTGTCCAACGTCACGTACCGAGAATACCCTTGCGCGGGAAGGCCATCATTCCGCTTCTCAATGACGGCGGTCACCCTGCTGCAATACCGCTCTCGGCGCGATTCTCATCGACTGTAATAGCACTATTCGGCGATAGTTCCTGACGACAAGCATCGAAAACGGCCTCAGCAGACACGCCATTTGCGTCATAAACGATTCGCGCCAACTCAGAAGGTGGACCCCAGCGAGCGAAGTCATCATGCAGAAAAATCGCTACGGTGCGCACCCGGAGCGCGCAGGCGAGATGGACCGGGCCGCTATCGCAGGCAACGAACAAATCACAGGCTGAGATCAGCGCGGCGACTCGGCGCAGATCCGGGTCAAAAACAACCTTGGTGCGGTGGCCGACTTCGCCGTGAAAATATGCGACCAGTTCCCGTTCCTCCGGCCCGACGAATATTATAACCCGTGTACCACGACCATTGAGCGTTAAGGCGAGTTGGAGGAAATTCTCCTTGGACCAGCGCTTTCCGCGGGCCTTGCGCCCGCCGACAAACAAACCCACCACCGGGCCTGCGGATTCGCCAAACGTTGTGCGAACTCGCTGCCGTCCGCGCGCCAACTCATACGGCGAAAGAATCACCCGCGGATAACAGATGGCGCCTTCCAATCCCATCTCGCCAATCAAATGACTCATACTATCGTACTTGTTCCGCGCGCCGGCGCGGCGAATTCGCAGATTGAACCAACGGTCCCATTTCCCTGCCAGTCCAGCGCGCAGCCGGGCGCCCGACGCACCGACAAGTAAAGCCCCCATCGCCGTGCTCGATCCGCTCACATCGACCGCCAAATCATACTTTTGCCCGCGCAGCTCCTTGAGCAGGAATAGATAACTCCAACTAGCTTTTAAATAATTATGATAGACGCTGTAAAAGTGATCGATCGGCAAGTTAATGAATAGCGCTTTAGCGGCGCTGCCGCCAACGAAGTCAATCCTAGCGTTGGGAAAATTCTGGCGGAACAGTAGGATCGCCGGCGTCGCCAGAATTGCATTGCCCAAACGAAACGCACCGCGGACTAAAAGAATCCTTTCAATTTTCTCGCGCCGCAGATCGACGGTCGCAGGCGCGGTTCTGGGCATAATCCGGGTCATTACAAACATCGCCGCTGCGCGAATGCGTCGATCTAACTGGTAGCGGAAGGCCCGCTGCTGAACCGCGGATTGACTCATAGTTGCCGGATTAATACGACTCAATGACGTTCACTTAAAATTGTGACCCGGCGGCGTTCAAGCCGAAGCGGTTGGGGAACACTGCGAATCGCCGTCGCCGTAACAGGCTAGATTTTTTACCGGCCCCAAGCTCATCGGGGTGATCGTTCCCAGGCCTGCAGCCCGCTTCCCGCGGTAAAACGCGCCTTGGGCTTGCGACGCATCTTCGATTACCGCGACACCGCGGTCGGCGGCAATGCGATTGATGTCATCCATGGCGCAGGGCAAACCCAAAAAATGCACGGTGATCAGGGCCTTGGTTGTCGTGCTTATGGCTGCCGATAAACCGTCCAAGTCGGGGCCATAATCCGCGTTGGCTTTGTCGATCAGTACAGGCACAGCACCTATGTGGATAACCCGTTCAATGACCGGCGCCGGCGCATGCGCCGCCAAGACATTCTCGTCGCCCGGCGCGATATTCATTGCACGCAAAGACAGGGGAATAGTATCGGTACCGCAGGCCATTCCGAGCGCGTGCTTGACGCCGCAGAACTTGGCAAATTCTTTTTCAAAGGCCAGTAGATTTGCGCCGTTGAGCAGCCGCATAAACGAGAAAATCTGCTCCCAGGGCTGATGCAGCTCGGCTTCGATGGAATGAAACTTTGGCGTGAGATCAAGCAGCGGGATTTTCATCGCCGACGCGGTTACCGGCCCGCTTAGCTTTGCATCCTTTGTCGCGCTTCGTTTGAGAGACCGCTTTTTAGCAGCCTTCTCCTTAACTGCAGCTTCCATCGATTGTTCAGACAACACGTTGTTCCTCTATCGCAGCCGTCAAGTTGGCGCGGCACAACAAATTATTTGCAGCAACCACGATGGTTACGAAGCTAACACGGAAAACAAAAAACAGAATCGGAAACCTTGCTGGAATCTGTCTAGAACATTACAAAATTGAAAGGTGCGGAGTTGGCGTTATGCCATTGTGGGATGCACGGGTAACAACACGGTGAAAATGGCGCCCTGTCCCGGGGCGCTTTGCACTTCGACATGGCCCTTGTGCGCGCTCACTATGGCGCGCACCAAACTAAGGCCCAACCCTAAGCCCGGTTGCGATCGGCTGCGATCGCCGCGGTGGAGCCGATCCCAAATCCGTGGCCGCTCTTCAGGCAAAATACCGCAACCATCGTCGCGCACGGAGATCGACACCCCGGTGTTCTGTCGACTAGCATTGATCCAAACATGACCGCCGGCATCGGTGTATTTAATCGCGTTGTCGAGCAGGTTGGCGACCACTTGACGCATGCGCGCGTGGTCGCCGGCGATGTGAACTTCTGGCGGACAATCCACGGCGATGGCAATCTGTTTCTCTTCGGCGACCGATTCGTAAAGGCCGACAGATTCATCGATGAGACTGGCGACATCGATGGGCGCGATGTTGAGACGCATGGAGCCGGTTTCCGCTTCGGATATGTCCATAAGCCTATTCAATAAAGCGAGAATGCGATCGGACTCCTCGATGCACGACACCAGAGCATCGCGCTGCGGCTCGGCGCTCTCTTCGCTACGCAACGCCATTTCGGCAATGCCACGCAACCGGGTCAACGGTGTGCGCAGATCGTGGGCGACATTGTCCAACGCATTGCGCATGCCTGTGATGAGAGCGTCGATGCGCGCGAGCATTTGATTGAATAAAACCGTCAGGCCGTCAAGTTCGTCACCGCGGCCGCGCTCGGGAACCCGCGCCTCGACGTTTCCTGTGGCGACGATCGAGCGCGTTGCCGCCGTGATGTCACGCACCGGCTTGAGCGCGCGATACGCCAACCACGCGCCACCCGCCAGGCCAATCAGAATCATGCCGCAAGTCACACCGATGATCGTTTCGCGGTACCGCTCAAGGATTTCTTTGCGGTCTTGAATCTCTTTGCCCGCTTGCAACAAATCACCGTTGGGCAATCGCACCGTGGTCAATTCGAGCACGTCGCGGTCTTTCGTTGACGGCACGTAGTGCCACACACCGACCGCGACCGCGCCTCGCGGCGCGGAGGGAAATTCATCCCAGATTTCCGGATAGCTCTGAAAACGGACATTCCCTTGGCTATCCAGCAGGCGAATAAAAACCGTCCTTCCGCCATGGACAGGATAATCCACGATCACCGAGCGGCCCAGCGCCTCGGCCCCGTCGGTTTGCGCGGCGCTCGCGACTTCCTTGAGCTTCGATTGGATGAGCTTGCGGTTATCACGCACCGCCGAAGCAAGGTAAAAATACGAGATCAGTGAAATCGCACAGCCGATGACGATAAAGCTAGCCGCGTACCAAATCGTCAAGCGAAACGCCAGCGATCTGCGCAATTGGCTAAGGAAGCTTGAGGGCATAGCCCACTCCCCGGTAGGTTTGAATCAACTTAGCGTCGAAGTCTCGGTCGATTTTATTGCGCAGCCGCGACACCAGAACGTCGACGATGTTGGTCATCGGATCGTAGCTATAACCCCAAACTTGCTCGATGATCATGGTTTTCGATATCACTTGACCTTTGTGGCGCATCAGCAATTCCAGCAAAGCGAATTCACGCGGCTGCAAATCGATTTTGACGTCGCCGCGCGAAACTTCCCGTGTTAATAAATCGAGCGCCAGATCGCCGACGGCAAATCGCGTCGGGTCGCTTTCATGATTCGTCCGTCGGATCAGCGCATGCAGCCGCGCCAAAAGCTCGGCGAAGGAAAACGGCTTGGTCAGATAGTCGTCGCCGCCACGCTGAAGCCCTTTGATGCGATCGTCGACCGATCGCTTGGCGCTCAGGATGATGACCGGTGTCTGCACCTTGTGCTGGCGTAGTCGTTCTATGAGGCTCAAGCCATCTAGCTGTGGCAGCATCACATCGATCACCGCCGCATCGTAAGTAGATGCGAGCGCCAACTCCATACCGGTTTGCCCATTATCGGCGTGATCGACGGTAAAGCCGCCCTGTTTGAGACCGTTGACGATAAACGAGGCGATTTTCTTATCGTCTTCGACGACTAGGATGCGCATAGTTGATTCAATGAAATTAGTTCAATTGGTAGTTAAATTCAAAGTCGCAGCAAACTCAAGTCACGTCGACCACTGAACCAGAGAGGGGTCGAACCCGGCGAAATGGTCAAGCTTCGACGATTCACTGACAAGGCTTACCAAAACCTTTCGGCAGCGTTACATTTGTGAAAGCTTTAGGCAAAAACGCGACTCCCGCGTATCCATGAATTACACTTTGTCGCCGCAGCTTCGACATTCGGTTGTGATTTGATGACCGCTGGCAGAAAATTGCCTGGAACAAAAAGGAGAGTCGCGTGAATAGTCCTACCGAACGTACTTTAACCAAGGTCCCAGAAATTACGTTGATCTTTTGGATCATCAAAATCGCTGCGACGACTCTGGGTGAAACTGCTGGCGATGCAGTGTCCATGTCAATGGATCTTGGCTATCTTGTTGGAACGGTGATTTTCGCAGCAATCTTTCTAGTCACCGTAGTCGCGCAAATTAAGGCAAAGGGCTTTAACCCATCGCTTTACTGGGCAACCATCATTGCAACCACAACGGTCGGGACAACGTTAGCGGATTTCACCGACCGCTCTCTTGGGATCGGCTATGCAGGCGGATCTTCCATATTGTTCGCCCTGCTGATGGCATCTTTGGCCATCTGGCATCGTTCGCAGGGCACGGTATCCGTCGATGCGATCAGTTCTCCAAAGGCGGAGATGTTCTATTGGGTGACGATTATGTTTTCTCAGACCTTGGGCACAGCGCTGGGCGATTGGACGGCTGACACAGCGGGGCTTGGATATCTCGGAGGCATGATGATATTCGGCGGACAACTGGCATTCGTCGTCGTAGCCTACTACTGGACAAACCTTTCTCGGACCCTACTGTTCTGGGCGGCATTCATTCTCACGCGACCGCTTGGCGCAGTATTAGGGGACTTTCTTGACAAGCCTCACAGCGGCGGTGGATTGGCATTAAGCCGCTATTCCGCATCGGCGGTACTCCTCATATTCATGATGTTTTGCGTCGCAATGTTCGAGCAAAAGGCGGCTACACAAACTCATTGATCAGGCTTTCCCAAGCGCATCCGGATTCAAAACATGGCTCGGCTTGCCGGCGGCGAAGTTGACGATGTCGTCGACCACCACAGCGTAATACTCTTCATAGCTTTCACGCGTCACGTAGCCCAAATGCGGTGTACATGTGACGTTGCCCATCTTGATCAACGGCTCATCGGCGCCGACCGGTTCCTTGTCGTAAACATCGACTGCCGCAAAGCCTGGCCGCCCGGCCTTCAAAGCCTCGACCAATGCCCCCTTGGCGATCAAGCCGGAACGGCTGGCATTGACGATCAACGCCGTCGGCTTCATGCGCGCCAAATCGCTGGCGGTCACGATGCCGCGAGTATCTTTGTTCAATGGCAAATGCAGGCTGATAATATCGGCTTCGGCGAAGAAGTCCTCGCGGCTCTTGGCAACCTCGAATCCAGCGGCCTTCGCTCGGCCCGTCGAACCCTCACGCCCCCAGCAAACCACACGAGCGCCAAAGGCTTTGCCCACCGCGGCAACGATGCTGCCGATCTTGCCGTAGGCGTAGATGCCGATGGTTTTGCCGCTGACACCGATACCTAATGTCGATTGCCATTGGCCGTCTCTAAGTCGGGTCACTTCACGCGGCAAACTGCGCAGCGACGACAGGATCAATCCCCAGGTAAGCTCCGCGGTGGCGTTGGGATTCCCCGATCCGCCCGCAGAAACGATGACGCCTTTTTCCGTGCACGCCTCCAAATCGACATGGGTCGCGGCCCTACCGGTCTGACCGATGAGCTTCAGTTTAGGCAGCTTCTCGATCAGCTCGCGCGGAAAGTAGGAACGCTGCTGCGTCAACACCACGGCGTCCGCGTCTTTCAATTTCCCCGCCAGGCTCGCCACGTCATTGGCGGTGTCGGTAAACACCACCACCTCATGACCGGCGAGTTTGGGAAAACATTTTAAAGTTTTGAACGCATTCTGGTAATCATCGATCACTGCGATTTTCATGGGTGCATTTCCTTTTTGCGCATTTTGCGCTCTTTGCGGTTAATTCTCTAATTCGGAATTCATCTAGCCAGTTCTTCGGGCTTGAGCCCATACAGCCGGCACGGGTTGTCGAGCAGAATCTGCCTCGTCGCGCTCCCGGTCAAATCCTCGCGGGCGATGAATCGGTCGAGGTCGCCGGAGAACTCGTCCCATGGCCGCTCATGGGGAAAATCCGAGGGCCAGATTATTTGGCTGCTGCCCATCAATGCTGCCACCGAGCTCAATGTTGACTCGCCGACTTCGCAGGAATAGTAAAGATTGCCGCCGCGCATGATTTCGCGCGGCGATTTCTTGGCTTTGTAGGGCCAACGATTGTAGCGATGCTCGTAACTCTCTTCGAGACGGTCCATCAAATAGGGAACCCAGCCGCAGCCGGACTCAAGAAACGCCACGCGCAGCTTCGGGAAGCGCTCGAAGACGCCGTGAATCATCATGCTGGTCAGCTGCTGCATCTGGGCGAACGGATGGCTCAAGGGATAGACGCCGGCAAAACTGGTGAAATGATCGAGCCCCAACTCGGCGGCAGAACCGGCGTGGACGCCGAGCGGCACGTTCAAATGCTCCGCCGCTGCGAAGATCGGATCGAACTGAGGCAAGCCGAAGCCGCGCATGGGATTCATCACCGCCGCCAGCATGCCACCGACCATGCCAAGGTCGCGCACGCAGCGCTCAAGCTCTTTGGCCGCCTCGGCCGGCTCCTGCACCGCCAGCAGCGCCACGCCTTTGAAGCGCGGACTGACACGGAGAAAATGCTCATGCAACCAGTCATTGTAGGCCCGCGCCACGACCACGGCCCAGTCGCTATCATGAACCAGACCGATGCTCAGACCGGCGCTGGTGTACAGCACTGTGGTCGATATGCCGCAGGCGTCGAGAAAGCTGATCCAGCGTTTCGGATCGGGATCTTCGCGCTTGCGCGGCGTCAGCGCGCCGCGCATCCAACCGTCGCGCGGCAACAACACGTACTCGCGTTTGCCCGCTTCCTTCTGGTACGAGCCGGGCAAAAACTCGCGCAACTGCTGGACGTCCTCAATGACATGCCCGTCCGCATCGATGATCGGAAAGTCTCGTTTCACCGTGAGTGTCTCCTATGATTGTGCAATTCTTACTCACCACGAAGATCACGAAGGACACGAAGGTTTCGGATAACTATTCTTCGGAATTTGTGCTCTTCGTGTCCTCCTCAGAAAATGCATGTGCAGGTACGATCTGGGCGACGAATTGGCATGAGGCTTCCGTCATACCGACGAAAGCCGGTATCCATCCCCTCCCGCCCCTGGATGCCGACCTTCGCCGGCATGACAAATCAAGGGAGCAACCCTGTGGTGCTGGGAGGGCTGCAATTTCATACTCTGTAGACGAGCGTAAGCTCATGGACACTTCGTGGTGAATTGCAATCTCCTACCTTTGTGTGCTTTGCGTTCTCTGCGACCAATCCCCCTCCTCTTTCCTCCCCCGCGATGCGGGGGAGGATGAAGCTGGGGGTGACCGAATGCCCTTTGTGGTTAACTTCCCTTCTTCAACTCGGCGATGTAATCGCGCAGTCCGGCTTCCAGCTTGTACTCCGGTTTGTAGCCCAATTCCGTCTGCGCTCTTGTGATATCCATGCGCGGGCGCGCCAGCGTCAGCTTGCCCCGTCTCATGTTTATGCCGGGAAAGATCGCCGTCAGCGAGGCTTCGACATCTTCCACGGTCGTCAACCTGCCGCTGCCCAGGTTATACACGTTATGCGGCAACGGCGAAGTGTGCACGGCCAGGGCGATTCCGTGCGCCAAATCCTTAACATAAATGAAATCGACGGTTTCATAGACATTGAGCACCACCGGCCTGCCCGCCATGGCGTCCCACACTGCCTGCTGCACCGCTACACCGGGACCGCCGGAGACCGAATGATAGCCGTAGACACCGGCAAAACGCAGTAGCGCCAGCTCGATCTTGTGTTTCGCCGAGTAGGTGCGCAGCACATGTTCGCAGCCGATCTTCGAAGCATTGTACACCCGCTCGCGGCAGTCGATCGGCGAGTCCTCGCGCAGCAGCTCTTTCGGATCCTCGCCGGAATAGACCGCCTGCGTGCTCGCGTGCACCAGCCTGCGCACTCCCGCCAGGCGC
Organism: uncultured delta proteobacterium; assembly: GCA_963816145.1. Taxonomy (GTDB): domain Bacteria; phylum Desulfobacterota; class Binatia; order UBA9968; family UBA9968; genus DP-20. The sequence goes on along the minus strand of CAWFJP010000005.1, from coordinate 305,547 downwards.
ACCGCCTCGGCGACGTTGATGGCAGCGACTAAGTTTATTTGGAACCCAGTGTAGACGTTGTTGATATTGGCCTCGCCCACCGACGCGGCCAAATGAATCACGCATTCCGGCCGCGCTGTCTGAAAGGCATCCACCAGCGCTGCTAAATCGCGGATGTCGCCGCGCAGCACTGGCACGTCCTTGCCGGTCACTTGCCGGATATAATCCGGCCGTGGTGCGAAATCGAAAAACGTCACCTCATCGCCGCGGTCCAATAGCTCTTTAGCGGTGTGAGTACCTATTAGGCCGGCGCCGGTTATCAGTACGCGCATTGCTAACCTCTGTATCGAAGCCCGTTCAAGGTTCAAAAGTTCAAGGGTTCAAGGTCGGATCCGGATTCTGTCGTTGAACATTTGAACCTTTGAACGATCCGTTACCCGTCCAGTTTCAACTTATAAAACCGCCTGGGGTTATCAAACAAAATTTTCCGCGGTAGCCCCTCCGGCAAATCCTTCCGGTTAACCAGCGTATCGATATCACCGCTGAACTCATCCCAAGGCCTCTCGTGGGGAAAATCGGACGCCCATAAAAGCTGCCCCGCGCCGATCATATCTGCCACCGTGGCCAAGGTGCGCTCTTCCCGCTCGCAAGCGTAGTATAAATTACCGCCGCTCATGATCTCGCTCGGCGATCGCTTGGTTGGGTGTGGCCAGCGGTTGCGCCGGTGCTCCCAGCTCTCGTCCAATCGATCCGCCATATACGGCACCCAGCCACAGCCAGATTCGAGGAATGCGACGCGCAGCTTGGGGAACCGTTCGAACACGCCGTAGATCATCATGCTGGTCAATTGCTGCATCTGCGCAAACGGATGGCTGAGCGGATAAACGCCGGCGAAAGATTGCATATGCTCCAAGCCCAGCTCCACCGCCGGGCCGCTATGAACGGCGAGCGGCACGTCGAGCTTTTCCGCCATCGCGTAGATCGGATCGAACTCCGGCAAACCCAGTCCCTTCATCGGGCTCATCACGCCGGGCAACATACCGGCGACCATGCCGCGCTCGCGCACCGCGCGTTTCAATTCTTTGGCGGCCTCCTGGGGCTCTTGGGGCGCCAACAGCGCCACACCCTGGAAACGCGGGCTGACGCTCAGAAAATCATGATGCAGCCAGTCGTTGTACGCCCGCGCCAAACCGACGGCCCAATCGCGATCGCGCTGCAAACCGATATTCAGTCCTTCGTTAGGATAAAGAACGGTGAGCGCAATCTCCGTCGCATCGAGAAAACGCATCCATAGCTCGACGCTCGGATGCTCCCGCTTGGTCGGCGATAGCGCACCGCGCGCCCAGCCATCCCAGGAAAACAACGGATACTCGCGCTTCCCCGGCACAGCGCGAAACTCAGGCGGGAGATACTCGCGCAGCTCGTGATCCTTTTCGAGAATGTGGCCGTCGGCATCGATGACGGGGAATGATCTTTTCATGACTCAACTCTCCGCAAACGAATGCATCGGTTGGAATTATGATGCGCCGATGCATTGCTCTTCTACTACTGGTTCGACACAATCGTCAACTTAACACAGGCGATGAAGATCAAGCTTGCGTCGATCCACGGTATTGCGTTAAGACTAATCGATCAAGATTTCGCCAGGAGGAATCCAACATGACATCCCCAATCTCGATTCACCCAGCGGTCGATCAGGGCGTAAAGCCAGCTGCGGCGAATTTCGCCGGTGGCACCCTACTGTGCCGCTGCGCCGACAAGAAAGTCGCGGTTACCATCAATGGCCAATGCGCGCACAATCATGTCTGCGGTTGCACCAAATGCTGGAAACCGGCTGGTGCGCTGTTTTCCCAGGTCGCCGTGGTCAGCCGCGACAATCTCTCGGTGACCGCCAACGGCGACAAGCTGAAAGTCGTCGACGCCAACGCAGCGATCAAACGCTACGCTTGCAGCGGCTGCGGCGTGCATATGTACGGCCGCATCGACAACGCCAAGCATCCCTTCTACGGCTTCGATTTCATCCACACGGAGCTTTCTTCGGAACCAGGTTGGGCGCCGCCGGAGTTCGCCGCGTTTGTCTCGTCGATCATCGAGTCCGGCGCCGATCCCGCCAACATGGGCGCCGTGAGAGCGCGGCTGAAAGAGTTGAAGCTGGAGCCCTACGACTGCCTGTCGCCGGCGTCTGATGGACGCCATCGCCACGCACACGGCGAGAGCTACTGGTGTGCTTAAAGGTTAGCCGCCATTAGGCGAAGTGAAGATCCGTCATGCCGGCGCAAGCCGGCATCCAGTATCTTTGATCGATAGATACTTCTCTACCGTTGAGGAAACCTGGATTCCGGCGTCCGCCGGAATGACGGATGGTAAGTCAATTGAGAGTCGACAGATTCAGGGACCTGGGCACGGAGGTGAGGAATCACCAGTAGCAACACGGAGGCACAACGACCTTACGGCAACGCCAAAAATCTCCGCACGCTCTCAGTCCACGAATACAAAAAAGGGCAGGTCTTAGACCCGCCCCTACTACGCGCCCTTGCCTTTTTTGATATCTTTGATCAATTGCGGTGCCAAATTGACGCCGCCGTCGCCTCGGTAGAGTTTATCACGGTTTCTCAGCGACGACTTTACCGTCCTTCCATAAGTAAATCGGAGTTCCGTGCATGCGCGCTGTCTTGCGCGCGGCCTTGGCCGCGCGGCGCAGCGATCGTCCGACGGCAATGGAAAACCTTGATGGACTCGGTTTCTTATCGTTTTTTTTCATAATCGTTGCGCCAACATACGCGGCTTATCACCAGAGTTATCATACACCGTCCACTCATCAGCTAAAAGACAATAAGAGTTTTGAAAGTTCACCCAGCTCCGTGAAAAACGACGCAGCACGTCCGCCGGCGGCACGGCGTGCCCGCCCTGCTTAACGCGCGCAGTTATACGGCGCAGCGCCAATTGAGGCGACGAAAGATAGAGATAAATAATCTCAATCCGGTAACCGGCCGCCTTCCAACGTTTCAACCGACGCAAATAAACCAAGCCACTCAAAGTGCTTTCGAAAGAAAAATTGCTCCTGGCCTTGGCGAGACGGTCAACTTCTTTAAGAACGAGACGCCCGGCGGCTAACGCCGCTAGATCCGGTCGGAGCGGCGATAGTCCACTGGCAATTAGGTCAGCGTTGACAAAATGGACGACACGAGCGGTTCGCGGTAAATAATCGCGTGCAAATGTAGTTTTGCCCGCGCCGTTCGGACCCGCGATTACAATGCAAAGCGGCTGTTTTTTTTCGCGGGTACCCATTGAGCACGATAGTATTTTGGCAAAAACAACGATGCAAGAAAAAAAGGCGGGTCCAAGACCCGCCCCTTTACTTTTCGTACTCTGCGTTATTTGCGGTGAATAGTTCTGAAAGCTAAGCGCCTTTGCGCTTCTTCAGCTCTTCGATCAACTGCGGCACGATTTTGAAGAGATCGCCGACGACGCCGAAGTCGGAGTACTGGAAAATCGGCGCATCGGGATCTTTGTTGATGGTGATGATGTATTTGGACGTCTTCATTCCCGAGAGATGCTGCACGGCGCCGGAAATGCCGACTGCAAAATAAATGTCCGGCTTGACGGTCTTACCGGTTTGGCCGATCTGCATGGCGTAGGGCACCCAGCCGGCATCGACCGCGGCACGGCTCGCGCCCACGGCGCCGCCGAGCACATCGGCAAGATCTTTCAGCAAGCTGAATTGCTCTTCTCCCTTGAGGCCGCGGCCACCTGATACGACGATCTTGGCGCCTTCGAGCGACGGCCCCTCACGTTTGACGACGACCCGCTCTTTAATGTGAACTTTGCGCAAGCCATCGCCCGCCGCCGCCGGCAACTCTACTACCGCCAGGGCTTGCTGATTTTCTTTCGGTTCAAACGACTTCGGCCGCACGACTAGAAGCTTGGTTCCTTGATTGAGCAATGTGCTGGTGTTCTGATAGCTCGCGCCAAGCGCAGGAATGCTGGCAACGACACTGCCGTCTTTGAGCTCGAAATCACCGACATCGGTGATCGCGCCGCAGTCGAGCCGGGCGCTCAAGTTGGCGACTAAGTCGCGTCCAGCATAGCTCGATGCGAACAACATCACCGCCGGATTATGCTCCTGAATCAAACCCGCGACGGTCTCCGCCGCAGGCAAAGTCAGATAATCTTTGTAGACAGCGTCCGCCGAGCGGAAGATCTTGCTGGCGCCGTGATTCGCCAATGTCTGCACGGCTTCGTCCGGCGCCGGTCCGAGCAGGACTGCCTCGGCCTTGCCGACTTCGGCGGCCTTGGCTAACATCTCCAACGACGTGGTGGTTATCTTATCGTCGCTAATTTCCGCGTATACCCAGATTGTGTCCGCCACTTAGATCACCTTGATTTCAGCAAGAAAATCCGCGATCTGCTTGCCGCCTTCCCCTTCGTCGGTTACCGCTTTGCCGGCTTGCCGTTTGGGCGGCCGGCCAATGGTTAGAACTTTTTCGCGCGCGCCTTTTTCACCCACTTGATCCGGCGACAAACCGAGATCGGCGGCGCTGTAGACTTTGATCTCTTTTTTCTTCGCCGCCATGATGCCCTTCAACTGCGGATAGCGCGGTTCGTTGATACCGCTGCTGCACGCCACCAACGCCGGCAAGGTCGACTCGACGGTATCGAAACCCGATTCACTCTGGCGTTTGATCGTGATCTTGCCGCCCTCGACAGAGACTTCCTTGGCGAAGGTGAGCGGCGGCAGTCCGAGAAGCTGGGCGATCTGTCCATGGACGATGCCGGAGTAGCTGTCGCCGCTTTCGGTCGCGCAAAGTACCAGATCGTATTCCTGTTTCTTGATCGCAGCGGCGAGAAGCTTGGCCGTACCGAGGGTATCGGAGCCGGCCACTGAGTCGTCGAGAATATGCACCGCCGAAGTAACGCCCATGGCGAGAGCATTGCGAATGCCGATGGTGGCATCGCTGGTCCCCATGGTCACCAGCACCACCGTGCCGCCGTGCTTTTCGGTCAGGCGCAACCCCTCTTCGACCGCGCTCGCCGCGGCTGGATCGAGCTCGTGCGGTACGCCCTTGCGGACCAGCCGATTGGTATTAGCATCGATCTCGATGGTGACCGTGCTGGCGGGGATAACCTTGCCGCATACGATAACGTTCAATGTCCCGTTCTCCCGTGCTTAGATTTACTGGTTATAGATACGACAAAGGCGCCCGTTCCATCCAGGCGCCTTGTCATGAAGCTTAATTCGTCGGAAATGAGCGAGGAACCGATGTTTAGGAGATCCACTCCTTGACATTTCCCTCCATCACCACATCCAAGATTTCCTTGCAATCGGTGATCGCCTGGTCAACGACTTTTGGATCGTCTTTGAGATGGGGAATGCCGGTGCCTACGGCTTTTTTCAATGCTTGAATGAACTCTTTGAACTGCTGGTCCAATGCATCAGTATTTGGTGCTGCTTCCATGAGTTTTTTCCTTCGAACTAGGTATAGAGCCGGCCCTTATTTGGATCGGGAATCTCTAGATCCATTTTTTTTAGCAAGCCATCGATTTCTTCCTTGTATATCGCGCGAGCCTCGGCGTTGGTGCGGCGCTTCAAACCCCAATGCATGTACCGTTCGGAACGGTACGACTTGCTGTTGCCGAACATATCGAGTCCCTTGACGTACCAGTAGTTGACCGCCTTCTGAATTCTCGCTTTCGTTTCACCACCTTTGGCCGCCCACTCCGCGCTTGCATTGACGCCGAAATCGATATGCCCTTCTTCTTCGCGGATCATATCAGGATCTTCAACCACGCGGGCCAGCGGCAAGTAAGTGCATCCGATAAATTCTTCCAGCTGAAAGCGACCGACGCGGTCGATCAAGAAACCGAACACCGCGTAGTCTTCCCAGGTTTTAATTTCACCGCGAAACGCCTCGACATAGCGATCTTTATTGGGACGGCTGAGGACGAAGGAAACATCGACGCCGATATCGCCGGCAAGCTTGGCGATCTTGCGATAATGGTCCATCTCTTCCGCCGCCGTGCGCGCGACGATCAGCTGATCGAGCTTGGTCGGCGCATTCGGCAAAATGTCTTTCACGTAGAGATTGGGACCGCCGATCTCACAATCCGCCTGGATCGACAGAACACGCCGGAGCAAGTCCTGGTATTCCGGATCCTGCTTTTCAAAGTCCTTCAAATCGACCTTATCGGTAAACATTAATAATGCCTCCTAATCGATGGCTAATTAGTTGTAACCTATACGAAATTCTTAACAAAACAGTCCCGACAAATCAACAGGAGTAGCTTGCCTGCGAGGCGCGATCCCGGTATTGAATTGCCTAGCGATCGCAGGCGAATCAGATTTATGCAAGGCCAGGCAAATCTAACCTTACTCACCGACCTCTACCAGCTCACCATGGCTCAAGGCTACTTCCGCGAGCAACGGCTCAGCGAGGCGACTTTCAGCCTATTCATCCGCAGTTATCCGCCCAACCGCGGCTACTTCGTCGCCGCCGGACTGTCTGATGTGCTCGATTATTTGGAAAATTTCTCCTTCGATAACGCGGCCCTCGACTATCTTGCGGCGCAGAAGATTTTCACCGACGATTTTCTCCATTACCTGGTTGATGTGAGATTCACCGGCGAAGTGTGGGCGATCCCCGAAGGACGGTTGTTTTTCATAGACGAGCCGGTGCTCGAGATCACCGCGCCGGTAATCCAAGCGCAGATCGCGGAAACCTTCATCATTAATCAAATCCATCTGCAAAGCTTGATCGCCACCAAAGCCGCTCGTTGCCTCCATGCCGCCGCCGGCAGGCCGGTCGTCGACTTCGCCCTGCGCCGGACGCACGGCACCGACGCCGGCATGAAAGTGGCTCGCGCCAGCTATCTCGCCGGCTTCGCGGGCACAAGCAATGTCTTGGCTGGAAAAAATTACGCCGTCCCCATCGTCGGCACCATGGCGCATTCGTTCGTCATGAGCTTCGAACGTGAAATCGACGCCTTCCGCGCCTACGCCGAGAGCTTTCCGCGCGCCACGACCCTGTTGATCGATACCTACGACACAGTGGCTGGCGCGCGTAACGCCGCGACCGTCGGCAAGGAACTAGCCGAGCGCGGCGAGAAGCTCATCGGCGTGCGTATCGATAGCGGCCATCTACCGGCACAGGCACGCGCCGTGCGTCAAATCCTCGACGATGCCGGGCTGCAACAAGTCAAAATTCTCGGCAGCGGCGGCCTAGATGAATACGATCTCGCCGACTTCTCCGCCGCGCAAATCCCCTTCGACAGCTACGGCGTCGGCACCAAGATGGGCACCTCAGCCGACGCACCGTGGACCGACATGTCTTACAAGATGGTCGAATACGCCGGCCGCCCCGTGCAGAAACTCAGCACTGGGAAAACTTCCTGGCCCGGAAAGAAGCAGGTGTTTCGCCGTTTGAATGACCGCCTACAGTTGCGCCAAGATGTGCTCAGCCGACGCGATGAAAAACTCGCAGATAGCGAACCGCTGCTCGAAAAGGTCATGGACAACGGCCGCGCACTGAAATCGCCGCCGTTGACAACCTCGCGGGAAAGATTTCTCGAGGAATTTTACCGCCTCGACGACGCCGTCAAAGACATTCGCAATCCCGCCGCCTACCCGGTCGAATACAGCGATGCGCTGCGTGAGTTACACCGTCAGGTGAGTGAGACGATCAAACAGAAGACCTGAATTGGAACGCCCGCCGGACACCAAGACGCCACTCAATGGCCAACTCTTGCTCAAATCATACCCGCGAAAGCGGTATCCAGGTTCGTGGATTTACAGGAAAGTGAAGATGGATTCCGGCCTGCGCCGGAATGACGAAACGTACTTGCACTTAGGCCGGGCGACATCAGTCGCGGTATGGTTTGAGCCCTAGGGCGGCCATTTAGAACTTCACCACCGCCGCGCCCCAAGCGAATCCGGCGCCGAAGGCATTGAGCAGGACAATATCGCCATGATGGATGCGGCCGGCGCGTTTGGCTTCATCGAGAGCGACCGGGATCGATGCCGCGGACGTGTTGCCGTATTTTTCTAAATTGACCACCACTTTTTCCATCGGCACGCCGAGCCGCTCGGCGAGGGCGACGATGATCCGCTTGTTGGCTTGGTGCGGGATGACCAGCGCCACTTGATCGATGGTGACGCCGGCTTCATCGAGGGCTTGCCGGCTGATCTCCTCCATGGAACGTACGGCGACCTTGAACACCTCTTTGCCGTTCATCGTGATCGTGTGCTCGTTGTTTCGAACCGTCTCCGGACAGGGCGGTTTGAGCGATCCGCCGGCGGGAACGTAAAGCGCCTTGGCGTACGAACCGTCGGTACGGAGCTTCGTGCTCAGCACCCCGGAACCGTTCTCGGACGCGCCGAGCACCACCGCCCCGGCACCGTCGCCGAAGAGTATGCACGTGCCGCGATCCTTCCAGTTGAGCATGCGGCTCAAGACATCGGAGCCAACGACGAGCGCTTTGTTGACCTTGCCGCTGCGAATGTATAGATCGCCGACCGCAAGCGCATTGATAAAACCCGAACATGCCGCGCCGACGTCGAAGGAAAATGCGTTGCGCGCCCCAAGCTTGTCTTCGAGCACACAAGCGGAACTCGGAAACGGATAGTCCGCGGAAACCGTGCCCATAATGATGGCGTCGAGATCCTTGGCATCGACATGGGCGTCGTCAAGGGCGCGTTTTGCCGCTTCATAGGCCATGTCGGCGTTGCCCTTGCCGTCTTCGAGGACGCGCCGCTCTTTTATGCCGGTGCGCACGGTGATCCACTCATCGCTGGTGTCGACCACCTTCTCCAAATCATGGTTGGTGATAATCTTGGACGGCATCTCGGAGCCGGTACCGAGAATCACGCTGCGGCGTTCGGAGCGGCTCATGCACACCTCCCGAAAATCACACAAGCATTGGTGCCGCCAAATCCGAAGGAGTTGGACAATACCACTTTCACATCGGCCTTGCGGGCCTGATTGGGGACATAGTCCAGATCGCAAGCGGGATCGGGATTTTCATAATTGATCGTCGGCGGCAGCATGCCGTGATGCAGCGCCAGCGTCGAGAAGACGCCTTCCACCGCCCCGGCGGCACCGAGCAAATGTCCGGTCATCGATTTGGTCGAGCTCACCGCCAGCTTGGCCGCCGCCTCGCCAAAGACCGTCTTGATCGCCGTGGTTTCGTTGGCGTCGTTATATTCCGTGGAGGTGCCATGGGCGTTGATGTAACTCACACCGCTCGGCGCGATGCCGGCGTCTTTCAAGGCCAAGCGCATGCAGCGCGCCGCGCCTTCGCCGTTGGGCGCTGGCGCGGTCATATGATGCGCATCGCCGTTGGCCGCGTAACCGATCACTTCGGCGTAGATCTTGGCGCCGCGCTGGAGCGCGTGCTCGCGCTCTTCGAGAATCAAGATGCCGGAACCCTCGCCGATGACAAAACCATCGCGTTCTTTATCGAACGGCCGGCTGGCACGCTCGGGCTCGTCGTTGCGCGTCGAGAGCGCTTTCATGGCGGCGAAACCGCCCACCCCCAAAGGCGTGATCGCCGCCTCAGCGCCGCCGGCGATCACTGCGTCCTGCAAACCGCGGCGAATCATGTGATAGGCCTCGCCGATCGCGTGGTTGCCCGAAGCGCAAGCCGAAGTTGGCGTGAAATTGATGCCCTTGGCGCCGTAACGAATCGCCACATGGCCGGGGGCGAGGTTCGAGATAACTTTCGGAATGAAAAACGGCGATATCTTGCGCGGCCCGCCCGCCATCAGCGCCTCTTTAGTAGTTTCAAGGGTATCGAGGCCATTCATGCCGACACCGATGATGACGCCGACGTTCTCGGCGAATTCGCCCTCGATTTTGAGACCGCTGTCGGCCATCGCCTGCGCCGTGGCGCCCATGGCGTACTGAATGAAGAGATCCATTTTCTTGATCTCTTTCGGTTCGATGTAATCGTCGGCTTTGAAGTCCGGCACTTCGCCGGCAATACGTGACGCAAAAGCCTCGGCGTTAAAACGGCTGATCTTGCGAATGCCGGAGCGGCCCGCCATCAAGGCGTCCCAGTTCTTGTCGACTCCGGTTCCCAATGGCGTGACCAGACCAATGCCGGTCACAACAACTCTGTGTGGTTCAGTTGTATTCACGATGCTTAACCAATCTTTGAAGGATTTGAAACTTCACGATAATGGAGAGTTTCCGGTGAATCAATAGGATATCCAAGCTATCGATATCGTTCATGAAGCTGTTGAATGTGGCGAATTAGCGGCGCGATCCGACTGTCGTTCAACCTGGGCGCGTCGGGCGCCGCCGCTCCCCCCGATTGCATAGTATCGAGCACCGCCGCCACCGAACCGCGCAGGCCGGCAAGATCGTACCCGCCTTCGAGCAGAAAAGCGATCTTGGCATCAGTGAATTTCTCGGCGAGCGCGAGTAAACGGCGCGCCATCAGTGCGAACCCTTCGTCGGTGACGCCCATGCCGCCCAGCGGATCGCGCCGGTGCGGATCGAAACCGGCGGAAACCAGGATCCAATCCGGCACAAATTTTTCCGCCGCCGGCACAATGATATCGTGAAACACCTGGGCATACTCGGCATCGGCGCAACCAGCGGGCAGCGGGATATTGATGGTAACGCCTTCGCCGGCGCCGCTGCCGGTTTCGTTGGCCGCGCCGCTGCCGGGATAGAAAGGATACTGATGGGTCGAAATGAACATCACCGAAGGATCGGCGTAAAAAGCATCTTGAGTGCCGTTACCGTGGTGCACATCCCAATCCATGATGAGAATTTTCTTGACGCCATGAGCGCGCTTCAAATACTCGGCGCCGATCGCCATCGTGTTAAACAGACAAAATCCCATGGCGCGGTTGCGCAACGCGTGATGGCCCGGCGGTCGCACCAGAGCAAAACCGTTCCGGCAATCCTGTACGGCGACGGCATCGAGCAAACGAATGAATCCTCCCACCGCGAGCAAGCTGACAGCAAACGAATCGCGGCAAGTGATGGTGTCGCCGTCCAAGGCGTAGCGATTATGTCGCGCCGTCGATTCGATCAACTTGACGTGATCTTTGCCATGGGTTGCTTCGATGTCGGCACGTTGAGCCGGCATCGGCGGCAATAATTGGAACCTGGCGGGATCGAGACTCTCGGCCAAATCCAGCAAGACTTTGATCCGCTCGGGCCTCTCCGGATGAGCATCTCCCGGCTGGTGCTTCAAATACTCTTTATCGACCACGACCGCCGTCTTAGCCATAGGGAGAACCTAACACCGACGCCGAGGCGCTGCAAAGCGATTTGAACGTGACTCCTCGCGGCCGGGACCTGTCGCTCCACTCGGGATGACAAGGCACTATCATCTACCTGTCAATTCGAGCGCGGCAAGAAAGCACGCCCTGCTCTGTGCACCAGGTCGAAGCTAACGTTAACCATAGCGCAATCTTGCGGAGCTGCGTGAAATCGCTTAGTTTAGCTATATGTTTGGCATCGGCATGCCGGAATTACTATTGATCTTGGGACTGGCCTTGATCGTCCTGGGCCCCAAGAAGCTGCCCGAGCTCGCCAAGACTTTGGGCAAAGGGTTGGCCGAATTTCGCCGCGCCACCGATGAGCTCAAAGATGAGTTTCGCAAAGTCGAGGCGGATCTCGACAATCCTGAATCCCCGACTATTCCACCAACAGAGGATTCCCGGGTCGCTCAAGCCCCGGGAACATCCCCGCCGGATGCGAATCCCGACACCGCAGAGAAAAAGTGACGATGCCAGAAGGCAATGGGCAGCCCGCCGACGTTCAAATGCCCTTCACCTCCCACCTGGGAGAGTTGCGCGCGCGGTTAATCAAATCCGTTCTCGCCGTCGCCATCGCTTTCCTCGGCTGCTTCTACTACGTCGATGCGATCTTTGCGGTGCTCGCGGCGCCGCTGCGCCGACTAAAGATCGAGGGACTGACCTTGATCGGCACCGCGGTGACCGAGGCATTCTTTACCAAAATGAAAATTGGTTTCGTCGCCGCCTTGGTCGTCGCTCTGCCGGTGCTCCTGTGGCAGGGCTGGCAATTCGTCGCTCCCGGTCTCTATGAACATGAGAAGCGCTACACGCGTAGCTTCGTCTTTGCCGGCTCGCTATTCTTCTGCGCCGGCGTGGCCTTTTGTTATGTCATATTGATCCAACAAGGATTGAGCTTCATGCTGCACCGCTACGAGGTCATCGGCGTCAAGCCGATGCTGCAAGTCGGCGATTACCTGTCGACGGTATCGCGCATGGTGTTGGTGACCGGCGCCATGTTCGAACTGCCGGTGGTCGCGTTTTTCACCGCACGGGTCGGCCTGATCGACCATCGCTTCTTGATCCGTCACAGCCGCTACGCTCTGATCGCCATCGCGCTCCTAGCGGCGATCCTGACACCGCCCGACCTAGTCTCGCAAATCTTGCTGATGGTGCCGTTGTTTGGACTCTATCTCTTGAGTATCGCCGTCGCCTACTTGGCGCGCTTTCGGATGAACCGGTTGGAACGGGCGGCGAAATAAGCTCCACTTCTGCAATTGCAGAATCACCACCGGCCGCGCGCGGCGCGAATCGATAAGCCACCCATCCCTGCGGTTGCAAAGTCTATCGCTGCGCTTGGCACCGCCGTGCTCTTCATTCGAAAAGGGTCGCATAGCAACGCTGAGCGTTCTTTTGCTTCGGGGCACCAACTAGTTATTGTCTTCCCGACAGACAGATGGCGTCTCGCACCGCCGCAGACTGCCAGTTGCGGAATGGAAAACAAAAAAGGGCGACTCCAAAGGGAGCGCCCTGCTTTCTTTCAGAGTCAGAATTTAAGTCTAGTTATCGTCGTTGATAAACGCGCAGGCGGCAAACACGGTGGTCCACAAGCCGTCTTTGTTGCCGATGGCGGATTGCGTGATGTTGGAAGTACGGACGATTTTCTCAGACATTTTGAAAAGCTGCTCGCGCTCGTCCCAGGCGGTGTCGGGATTGAACTCGATACCCAGAGTCGTCGCCAACATGCTGGCGGCGAGATCCTCGGCATAGTCGCCCGCCTTTTCGTCGGTCTCGCCGAAAGAGTGATGCTCCGACAGATAACCGTATTGGCTCTCATCCGACGGAATCGCCACACCCACCGAGGCGGCCACCAGGCGATTGGGCTCGTTGGTGCTCTCGCGGTCGTAGACGCTGAACACAACCTCACCGGGTCGGAGCAGCTTCGCCCCTTCTTCCTTGGAAAGCCGTTTGCAGTAAGGCGGAAAGATGCTCGACACCAATACCAAGTTGCAATAAGCCAGACCGGCTTGCCGCAACGCCAACTCGAACGACGCCAACTTTTCTTTGTGGACGCCGACACCTTTGGTAAAAAAACACTTTTTCGGAATCATCGTGCGCTGCTATAACACGAAAGTTTTAAGCTGACAAGATTCACTCGGGGGAATTTACGTGAGATCCTGACTACTCCACAACAACCAGCAGCGCGCCACCTTCAACGGTATCCCCCGGCTTCACCTTGATCTCTTTGATTTCGCCAGCGATGGGACTATGCACTTCGTTTTCCATCTTCATCGCTTCGACGATCACCAGTCCCTGGCCCTTTTCAACTTGGTCGCCCTCGGAGACCAAGACGGCGATCACTTTGCCTGGCATCGGCACCGAAACCTTTTGCCGGCCTTGGAGTTCAAGGCCGCCCTGGGTGCCGCCGACGCGCATACGCCGCTCATCGACGAGGTTAATATGGTAATTGCGCCCGTCGACAAGCACCCGGTACTCATCGTCGGTGTTGTCGACCTCGATCTCGAAGGAGCGGCTGCCGACGATCAGCGAATAATTAGTTCGGCCGGTTTTTTTGCCGTCGACGACGAACTCATTGCCGTCCACCGATACCCGGTAGACTGACTTGCCGGTTTCCTCGATTTCTACGGTAAAGCTTTGATCGCCGAGCTTGCCGATAAACGCCATGGTCTCAAACTCTAACGCCGCCAACCGCGGTTGCCCGGCGCGGCGAAACGGCGCAACGAAGCGCGCTGCTGGCGCCACTTGGACGGTTCGGCTGCGCCTTTTGCGAGCAAACCCAAGGTACGTTCATGTTCGCTGTGCATCGCCGCGATCGCCGCCGAAGCGAGCGCGATCTCCTTATGTGGATAGACCTCTTCGTTGGCCTTGGGATTGAACTCTTCGTCGATAAACCCGGTATTGAAGTCACCGGACATAAACCGGGGATGGCGCAAGATCCACTGAAGAAACGAGATGTTGGTTTTGATGCCGCGCACTTGATATTCGCGCAGCGCCCGGCGCATGCGCAGAATTGCTTCGACGCGATTCTCACCCCAGGTAATCAGCTTAGCGATCATCGGATCGTAATAGATCGACACCTCGGCGCCTTCATAGACACCGTTGTCGTTGCGCAAACCCAGCCCTTCGGGCAGACGCAAACCTTCGATGCGGCCAGGGCATGGCATGAAATCGCGCTCGGGGTCTTCGGCGTAAATCCGGCATTCGATGGCGTGGCCGGTCTGAGTAATATGGCGCTGGCGCCAAGGCAAATAGCCGCCGGCGGCTATTTCGATCTGCGCCTTGACCAAGTCGATACCGACCACCCGCTCAGTCACCGCATGCTCGACTTGCAGCCGGGTGTTCATTTCCAAGAAATAAAAATTCTGCTCGCTATCGAGGAGGAACTCCAGCGTCCCAGCGCCGACATAACCGACCGCGCGGGCGCCTTGAATGGCGATCCGGTCGATGCGCCGCCGCGTGCGGTCTTCCAGCCCTGGGGCGGGCGATTCTTCGATGACTTTTTGGTGGCGCCGCTGGATCGAACACTCGCGGTCGTAAAGGTGGATAACGCGGCCATAACTGTCGGCCAGGACTTGGATCTCAACGTGACGCGGCTTGACGATGAATTTTTCAACGTAGAGGCGAGCATCGCCGAAGGAAGATTTGGCTTCCGAGCCAACCGCGCGATAGGCCGACGACACCTCGCGCCGCGAGCGCACCAATCGGAGCCCTTTACCGCCGCCGCCGGCCACCGCTTTCAACATGCAGGGATAGCCGATCGCTTCCATGGTCTGGAGCACTTCCTCTTCGGAAGTCAGAATGCCGTCGGAACCCGGCACGACGGGCACGCCGGCGGCTTTCATGATTTGGCGGGCTTTGACCTTGTCGCCCATTTGATCGATGACTTCGGGCGACGGACCGATGAAGACGATGCCTTCGTCTTTGCAGCGTTGCGCGAACTTCGCATTCTCCGCCAAGAATCCGTATCCCGGATGCACAGCCTCGGCGCCGCTCGTCTTGCAGACATCGATGATCCGATCGATGACCAGATAACTCTGCACCGACGGCGCCGGGCCTATGGCGTAAGCATAGTCGGCGTATTTGACATGCAGCGACTCGCGATCGGCTTCCGAATAAACCGCGATCGATTCAATATCGAGCTCGCGGCAAGCCCGCGCAATGCGCACTGCGATCTCGCCACGATTGGCAATGAGGATTCGCTTAAACATTAGAGGCTAGGCATGAGTCGAGAGGCGTAAGGCGTGAGTAAGATAAATCGGAAAAAATCCGTGCTCCTAATATTCTTACTCGCGCCTCAAGCCTCGTGCCTTCTTTAAAGTGGAATATTCCCATGTTTTTTGGGCGGATTGTGATCTTGCTTGTTCTTAAGCATTTCCAAGGCGCGGATCAATGTCGGCCGGGTCTCTTCGGGGTAAACGATCCCATCGACGTAGCCTGACTCCGCGGCTTTGAAAGGATTGGCGAAGGTTTCGCGATAATTGTTCACCAACTCGTCGCGGGTCCTGGCCGTATCGGCCGATTTCAGGAGAGCATCGCGGAAAACGATGTTAATCGCTCCATCCGGACCCATGACGGCGATCTCGCCGGTGGGATAAACTAAATTGACATCGCCGCGCAGATGCTTGCTCGCCATGACGATGTAGCCACCGCCATAGGCTTTACGCGTGACGATGGTAACCTTGGGCACAGTCGCTTCGGCGTAGGCGTAAAGTAACTTCGCGCCATGACGGATAATCCCGTGATATTCCTGCTCGGTTCCTGGCAAGAAACCCGGCACGTCGACAAAAGTGACGATCGGAATATTGAAACAATCGCAGAAGCGAATGAAGCGCGCCGCCTTCACCGAAGCGTTGATATCCAAACAGCCGGCCAAGTGATTCGGCTGATTAGCGACAATGCCGATGGATCGCCCGCCGACATGGGCGAAACCGATGAGGATATTGCGAGCGAACTCCGGTTGAACCTCGTAGAAATACCCCTCGTCCACCACCGCGGCGATCAACTCTTTCATGTCGTAGGGACGGTTGGGATTGTCGGGGATAATGTCTTTGAGCCGCTTGTCGCGCCGCAGCGGATCGTCATGGGTCGGCCGGAACGGCGGATCTTCCTGATTATTGCTGGGCAGAAAGCTGACCAACTCACGGATCATCAGCAAGCAGTCCTTTTCCGTATTGGCGGTGAAATGGGCCACGCCGCTCTTCCCCGTGTGGGTTTCCGCACCGCCCAGATCTTCTTTGGTCACCTCTTCATGGGTCACCGTCTTGATCACGTCCGGACCGGTAATGAACATGTAGCTGTTCGTCTTGCACATAAAGATAAAGTCGGTGATCGCCGGCGAATAGACGGCGCCGCCGGCGCACGGTCCCATGATCGCTGTGATTTGCGGCACGACGCCGGATGCCATGACGTTGCGCTGGAAAATATCGCCGTAACCGGCAAGACTATCGACACCTTCTTGAATGCGCGCGCCGCCGGAGTCGTTGATACCGATGAGCGGTGCGCCATTCTTCACCGCCATGTCCATGACCTTGCAGATTTTGTCGGCAACCACCCGGCTCAAGCTGCCTCCGAAGACGGTGAAGTCCTGCGAGTAAGCATAGACGAGCCGTCCGTCGATAGCGCCATAGCCGGTGACGACAGCGTCGCCTAAAAATTTTTGTTTATCGAGACCGAAGTCGGTGCTGTGGTGCGTGCGCAAACGGTCGATCTCGACAAAACTGCCGCTGTCAAGCAGAATGTCGAGACGCTCGCGCGCCAAAAGCTTGCCCTGTTCATGCTGCCGGCGCGCCCGTTCGGCGCCGCCGCCGGCTTCGGCCTTGTCGTTGAGTTCGCGGAGCTTGTCGAGATTGTTGGCTATCGTCATCGAGAGAAATTCCTTAGGCGCGAAAGCAAAATAGTTTCGCCAGCGAGTGGCGGCATCATAACAAAAGTCGTCTGACTGTCAACTCAATCGCGCGAATTCACGGGGAAAAACTTGCAGTTCCAGCATCAACTTGTTAGCGTGATGAAGCCGCAAGAAAATCATAACCACGACGAATCGAGGCGCGACAACTATCATGCTCGAAGCGAATCCAAAGCCGCAAAACATCTCGAGCGGGCCGGTGCTGCAACCGATCCAGCTTAAACCGAATCAGGCGATCTTGCTTTACGCCGCCAGCGAAGGCGACGCCAACATGCTTTACGCCACCGGCTTCTTCGTGCCCGATCCGTTTATTTTCTTTGAGCACAAGAACCATCGCCACATCGTCATGAGCGATCTCGAGATCGACCGCGCCAAGAAGCAGGCTCACGCCGACCGGGTGCTGTCGTTGTCGCTCTATCAGAAAAAACTGCGCAAACTCGGCAAAGCGCCGGCGGCAATGATCGACATTGTCGATTTGATTTTTCGCGAGCGCGGCATTCGCTCGCTCATCGTGCCGGCAAATTTTTCCGCCCTATTGTTAGACCAACTGCGTGCGAAAGGTTACAGCGTGCAGATCAAGCGCGACCCCTTCTGGCCCCAGCGCGAGACCAAGAACAATCTTGAAGTGAAACAGATCACCGAATCGCTGCGCATCGCCCGTCTCGGTTTGGAAGCCGGCATCCGCATGCTCAAACGGACCAAGACCAAACGCGACGGGTATCTCTATCTCAACGGTCTGCGGCTGACTTCCGAGATGCTCAAGACCGGGGTCAATACGACGATCATGGCGCAAGGCTGGCTGCCGAGCCACACGATCATCTCGTCGGGCAATCAATGCGTCGATCCGCACCATGAAGGCGCCGGCCCGATCAAAGCGAACACTTCGATCATCTTCGATATTTTCCCGCGCTCGCAACACAATGGCTATTTCGGCGATTTGAGCCGCACCGTGGTGCGCGGCCGGGCGTCGGAAAAATTGAAACAAATCTACGCCACCGTGCAAGCCGGCCAACGGATCGGCTACGACCAGATCCGCGACGGCGTCAATGGTAAGGAAGTGCACCAGAATATTTTGAACATGTTCGCCGCCCGGGGCTTTCCCACCGGCAGGATCAACGGCCGCATGCAGGGCTTCTTTCACGGCACCGGCCATGGTTTGGGCTTGGACATTCACGAACCGCCGCGCATCGCCCCGGTCGACGCGGTCCTGCGCACCGGCCATGTGGTCACCGTGGAACCGGGGCTCTATTACTTAGGCGTCGGCGGCGTCCGATTGGAAGACGTCGTGGTAGTTAGGCCCAAAGGCAACCGCAACCTGACCGACTGTCCGCAGTTTTTGGAAATCTAATTCGGCTACCCGCTCGCGCTGGAGTTCGCTCTTGGCAACCGATTCACGCGAGATCGCCGATCTCATCACTGCCCTCGATCATCCCGACAAACCGACGATCCGCGCCGCCGTCGACAAGCTCATCGCCCTGGGGGAAACCTCCGCGGGCCTCCGGGACACCCTAAACCACCGGCTCAACGAACCCGATCACAGAAACTATTGGCCGGTCGCTTATGTCCTCGGCCATCAAAGCCAACCCTCAGGCGCTGTCCTTCGCACATTGCTCATCGCCCTCGATCATCGCGAACCCGATATTCGTTGGGCCAACGGCCTGCTACTGGTGCGCATCGCGCAACAAGAACCCGCAGTGGTCTCACTGCTGATTGAACTATGCATAAGCGGCAGTGCCAATCAAAAACGCATGGCGCTTTATTGCTTGCGCGATTTAGCTTTGAGCGACGGCGAGAGTCGAGCAGCAATGCTGAAAGCATTGGACGATGATGAACCGACAGTGCGCGTCGCCGCGGTCACCAGTTTTAAGCTAAGAAGCGATGTGGATGCCGCGGTCCGTCAGAAACTCCTTGCAAGTTATCTGCGTGACACCGACGACCGCGTAAAAAACGCGGTCGCCGTGACCTTGGCGAGTCTAGGATCCGCGGATCAAGAATTTCTCCGAGCACTCACTGAAGCGAGCATAGGCGGCAACCAGCAAATCAAAAAGAGCGCCGATGCGGCACTCAAAATATTGCAGAAAAAATAAGAAGGCCCGCTACACACGGCGGCTTGCGCAACCGGTGTAGCGGGCCACTGCGGTGGCTGAGGGAGATTCCCAGGCTCTAGGCCCGAATCTCCATCAGAGATTCCGCCTAGAGCCTAAGTCTCAGCCACCTCACAGCCAGTACTTAAATCAATCATGTCTGGACCACCTCCTTTCCCTGCTGACCATTACTTTACGGAAGTGATTTTTTCCTGTCAATAAAATAATTGAGCGGCGCAAAAAAATAATTTGATTTATAGTCGCACTCGCAGCGATCGACGGATCGCAAAGGTTGCGCGTCCGTCGACCAAGCAAAACATTTGGTAATTTCGTGAATTCCAAGAAACTTTAGCGCCGCTCAATCATCCACCGGCACAAATGTCTTGGCTCTCCGTTAGCGTCCAATTTGAATCAACGCCGTCGATTGCGCCTTACACACATAGTGATTCGCTACCCGCGACGGCAGCAGTCCCTCGTTCGCCAGCACCGTTGCTGCTCGTGTCACACATGCGACATACTTCGACCGGGTAAACGATTCATTGGCGTTAGTAGTCCGAACCGCGGCTAGGATTGCTTTACGGGTTTACGCCTGTCGCGCGAGCCATTGTCGTTCATATCGACGAGCTCGCCGTGGCCGTCCAGCGGTTGAGCCGGGCATTGGGCCGATAGGTTACTCGCCATACAACTTCTTAATAAACCCACCCTGCTCCAATTCTTTTAGATAGCTCACGTCGATGAAACTCTCCGGCGACAGACTCTTGGCCTTCGGTGTGCGCGTACCGATCTCATCCAGGACCATTTGAATGCCTTTGATCGTCGGGTACGGCACCCGCGGCATCACTTTGACGGCATAGTGCTGATAAGTTTCTTCCAAAGCCTCCGGCTCCGTCATGCGCGAATATTTGCCGATGACTTTTGCCGCGAAGGCTTTGTCGGTTTTGAAACGATGCAGCCCTTCGATATAAGCGCGCAGATAACGGTGCATCGTGTCCGGCGCTTCGCGCAGGTACGACCGGGTCGTCACCACGCCGGCGCCCTGATAATCGACGCCGATGGCGCTCAAGTCAGCTAGCAGGCTGTAACCAAATTTCAGGGCTTGCAGATGCAATGGCGACGACAGCATGCCGCCGTCGACGGCGCGCGATGCCAGGCCGGCGAGAATTTCCGGCGAACCGCCCATCTGGATCAACGCCACATCCCGTTCAGGCTGCAGACCCCACTGCCCGAGCACGTAGCGCAAGAGAAAATCATCCGAGGTGCCAAAGCGTGTGATGCCGATCTTCTTGCCTTTCAGATCCTCTCTCCGCTTGATCTCCGGCTTGACCATGATTTTCTGGCCGGGCTTATGATTCGGCCCGGCGAGCATGACGAGATCAGCGCCGGCGAGATTGGCTTGGATCACGGCGGGGATCGCGATCTCGGAGATCGGAATATCTTTCGCTAACATCGCCTGCACCACCCGGGAACTACCGGCGACGTAAATCAACTCTACCTCCAAGCCATGCTTTTCGAATAGTTTCGCCTCTTTCGCCACCCACACCACCGCCATCGACCCCACCGTCGTCGGATAAGCGACCTTGAGCTTGAACGTTTGCGCGGCAACCGGATAGACAAAAAACGCCAGCCACATAAAAAGAGCAGCGACAACGCAATCCACCATTCCGACCTTGAACAGTGAACTTTTGAACCTTGAACGAAAATTTTTAAGGATGCACATCTTCCAAAAACCAATCCGTGGGAATTTCCCGTCCCACCCGCGCTTCTCGCGCCCGCGCCAGCACCTCGCTGCCGACCGCCGCGAACTGCAGGCCGAGGCCGACGTTGTTGCAAAAACAGCTGATCGCATCGTCTTTTACTCGTCCCGGATGCTGGCCATTGACCAATTGCGAGATCGTCGGCAAATCCCAGATCGCTGAATCCTCCCTTGTGATCGGATGGTGCCAGCCTTCCGCCACGTCGGGAATCGACTGCGGATCGACACCGATGGTGATCTGAAACGGTTTGGCTTCGTGCCAGTGAATAATCAACGGATCAGACCGCTTATAAGTCACGGCATCGAGCTCGCAAGGTTTGACGCATGACACATGCATGCCCGGTTGTAAAATCTCGCCGGGAAACAGGGCCGAGATCGAATTGGTCGTCGCGATCACCATGTCGGCGTCTTTGATCGCTTCGGCGGCGCTGCTAGATTCGATCAGCTCCGCCTTCACCTTGCCGCGCCATTCATCGACGAACTTGCGGCGCGACTCCGGTGTCGGGCTGAACACCCGGACCTGCTTCAAGTCTCGGACCATCGCCATCGTGACCAGGTGCGCGCTCGCCTGCCAACCCGATCCGAGCAACGCCATGGTGGTGGAATTCTTGCGGGCCAGATAACGCGCCGCAATCGCGCTGGCGCCGGCAACGCGCAACTTCTGCACGTAGCCGTCAGGAAAGATTGCCAGTGGCTCGCCGGTCTCGGTGCTGAACAACATAATCAAGCCGACGTAGCGATCGCCGCCCGCAACCGGCAATTTATCCTTGCGCACGCCGCCGGCCTTCTCGTACCACTTGACCACGCTAGAGTTGAGCCGCAGCGCGGCAATGCCGCGACCCGGCAGCACGCCGCTCATGGTTTTGTATTCATAAAACTCGTTAGGTTTGGTCGGGCTAAAGACATCATAGCGCGGCACCGTCGCCGCCAGGCCGTTACCAAGATCGCGATAAGCCTCTTCTAGCACGTCGAGACACGCGCCCACTGGAAGGATCTTTTCGATATCCTCGTTGGAAAGAATCAGCATGAGCAACTCCGAGATCACTCTTTGACTCAGCCACTTTTATGGCCGCCAATTGGTATTTGCAAGCTGCGTCGCGTAAGAAGATTACTTGATGGCGAGTCGTGATTTGACGAGAGTCAGCCCGCGGACGAGCGA
This sequence comes from uncultured delta proteobacterium, assembly GCA_963816145.1. Taxonomy (GTDB): domain Bacteria; phylum Desulfobacterota; class Binatia; order UBA9968; family UBA9968; genus DP-20. Next base: position 283,404 of record CAWFJP010000005.1, on the reverse strand, counting down.
ATGAATTTCCAATCCACCAACCAAATCCACGGCAAGTTTTTCTACGGCTGGTACATCGTCGCCGTCGGCATTCTCGTCAACATCGCCGGCACCTTCGCGTTTTCCAGCACACTGAGCATTTTTCTCAAACCGATCACCGAAGAGTTGGGTGTGACGCGGGGCGCGTTTTCGCTGATCCGCACTTTCGAGATCGGTGTTGCCGCGCTGATCGTGCCGATGCTCGGCCCATGGATCGACCGTCACGGCGGGCGCGGCGTGCTCGTCCTCGGCGTCGCTATGGAAAGCGCCGGCTTGTTGCTCTCAAGTCTGGTGCAAAGCTTTTGGCAGTTTGTTTTGGTGCGCTGCTCGCTAGTGATCGCCGGCGAAGCGCTTTTGGGTTCGCTGGTCATCAACGTGACCATTGCCCAATGGTTCGTGCGCAAGCGCGGCCGCGCCATGGGCATCGCCAACCTGGGCACGGGTATCGCCAAGTTTAGCATCCCCTTGTGCGCCGCGTCGCTGTTTGTCCTAATCGGCTGGCGCAATACCTGGGCTGTTTTCGGCGTCATTGCGCCGCTGTTAGTCATCGGTCCGGCTTTGATTTTCGTGCGCCGACGGCCGGAAGACATCGGACTGCGTCCCGACGGTGACGTCTCGGGCCCAAACACCGATACTTCGGTCACGAATCACGCGCCGGTGGATTCACCCACAGTAACCGAGGGAGCCGCATGGACGCGAGGACAAGCGCTGCGACTGCCGACGTTTTGGCTCCTGGTCGTCACCTTCGGCATCGCCAGCGTCGGCATCGCCGGTCTCAATCTGCACATTTTCTCCTATGTCACCGACATCGGCTATTCGCCGCTAATCGCCGCCTCGTTCATGAGCACGATTGCGGTCACTCAACTCGGCTCCACACTGGTCTGGGGCATGCTCGCCGACAGAATCGACATCAGAAAAGTTTCCTGCGTCCAGTTTTTGATCCAGGGCGTGGGACTGATCACCGCAATCACCAGTCAGAATATTCAAGTAACCTATGTGGGATTTTTTCTCTACGGCACCGGATTGGCCGGGAGTTTTGTCCTGCGCGAAGTGATCTGGGCTAATTTCTTCGGGCGGAATTCTTTGGGAACCGTGCGCGGCTTATCGCTCTTCTTCTCGAACCTATTCGCCGCCAGCGGCGCGCCGTTCTTCGGTTTCTTGCACGACGTCACGGGCAGCTATAATTTGTCGTTTACGATCTTTTCCTGCGCTCTGTTCACGTCTTCGCTATTAATTTTGCTGGCACGCCCGCCAATTCAACAGCCATTCGCGCCGGCAACAAAATAGCCAGGAGATCCACTTACCATCAGACCGATTCTAGTCAATTGCGACAAATAGCTCTTCCGCAGTTAAGCGCCGCTTGGTCAAACCCTGCTCGTGGCTATAAAGCGCAAAGCGCTCGATATTTTTCCGGTTAGCTACCAGGCCATTCTTCCACGGATCGAAGCTGCACAATTGGTTCTGCCGCTCCAGCTCGCGCCGACCCCACATTGCCATGGACCAATTGGGATCGACCCAGCGCTGCGTCGCGCGCTGACGAGCTCGCTCGAAGATTTCGAAAAGCGCGCGCGGCAACTCTGGATGCTGCCGCTCCAATTCTTTTTTGTAGGCGAGCACATGCATGATCGGGAAATATCCTTCTTCGCGGAGGTAACGCTCCTCCTCGGCTTGCGGATCAGAGAATAAACGGGCCAAGCTCCGATTGCCATCGCGGAAGGGCTTGGGCAAGCGCGACACGAACATTGCTTGAATCTTGCCGCCGACAAATTCCTGCTCGATCTCGACCATGCTGCCGCGGGTCTCGATCTTTAGGTCTCTTGGAAGGTCGACGTCGACGACTTCCTTGCCGGGCGTGATCCAGGTCACGGAGTTTCGATCGACGCCGTAAAAATGGGTCAGATCGCCCTTGGCCCGCACGCCCAGAGTATTTTGATAGCCGCTCAAACCGATGCGCTTACCGATCAGGTCTTTGGGCGATTGGATCCCGCAGTTGACGTTCTTGTACATCTGCGACTGGCTGAACAGGCGGCGCGGAAATATCGGCACGGCATGCACCGGCATGCCTTGATCGATGGCGATGCAATAGGAGGAGAAAGACAGCTCCGCGGCATCGAACTCGAAGTGCTGCAAGAACCGCTCATGTCTGCCCTGCTGCGGGTCGCACTCGATATATTCGATATCGACATCAGAGTGCTGAATGCAGCCTTCAAGCAAAGGCCCGTGCCGGTCGTAGGAGCCTAGGGCCAAGGTAATTTTTAACTTTGTCATGGCATGACCAAGTATCGAAGTGCGCCCGGTTCGTCAACGCCTATCGCTAACCGAGCGGAACGGATTTCTCGCTTTGCTCGAAATGACAACGGGGGAAGTAGCGCACTGCGAGAACAAATCGGCCTAAGCTCATCGCTGAACTTAGGCCGATTAGAAGTAGCAATAAACGAATGAGCCGCGCTGAATTCTAGGACTGGCGCTGTTTGATCTTCTCAAGCAAGCCCTGCACCGATGAACGCGCAATCTCGCGCTCAAACTGCGCGCGGAAGTTACTGACGATGCTCACATGTTCGATAACCATGTCGTAGACTCGCCATTGGCCATTCACTTCATGGAGACGGTAATCGATCAACGTGTCGGAGTTGCCGCCGATCACGGTGGATTCTACGTTGGCATAGGCGCCGTCTACGGTTTCTTTTTTGAAAACAACTTTTTCGTCTCCAGAGGCGCGCACCGTGCGCCCATATGTGACGAGCAGACGATAGGTCAACCCATCGACGAACTCGCCCTGCTCCGCCGGAGCGAGTTTCATCCAGTGCGGTCCCAACGAACGCTTGGTCATTTCGGAGAAGTCGAAGCGGCTATGAATCAGCTTCAAGGCTTTATCGGGCAGACCCGTGGTGCGCAGCTCAGACACCGGCGTGTCGACCATGATCGCGACAAATTCATTGATGGTTGCGCTAAGTTGGGCAATGGGCTCACCGGCAAATACGCGCCCAGGCAACAATCCCAACGACAAAAACAACAGCAAAGTGGCGAATCTTCTCATCATTTGGACATAACTCCCATCGGGCAAAGAGATTTTTCTAACATGAATATCTGGTTGGACACAAGGACAAGTCAAAGAATTCAGTGGCAAATTACGTCAAAATTGCGATTTCCCGCACATTTCCGGCAGCTTGTGCCGGGTGGAAAATTCTTTAAGATCGCGGGTGAACTGGAGGTGCGGTTGCCGTGTACTATTTTGCCTACGGATCGAATTTGAATTGGCGGCAAATGCAGCGGCGCTGCCCATCGTCGAAGTTCGTCACCATCGCCAAACTGCCGGACTACGATTTCGGCATTACCCGTCACTCGCGCCTGCGCGATTGCGGCACCGCCAACGTTTTCCCGGTCAACGGCAAGGAAGTCTGGGGCGCAGTCTACGAAGTGAGCGATGCCGATTTGATCATCATGGACGGCTTCGAAGATGGATATCGCCGCGAGATTTTGTCGGTCTACGCACCGGACAACAGCAGCCAGCCGCTGCGAGCACTGGTCTATATCGCCGAGATAGAAAGCGATGTGCCGCCGCCCAATCCGGAATACAAACGGTTGATCCTCGAAGGCGCGCACCATTGGAACATTCCGAGTTCTTACATCGTGATGTTAGAGACGATCCAAACCGGTGGCTGAGCCAATCCTGAAGATCAATAAGTTCATCATATTGGTTCGACATGCGGCAACCCCTGCGATAGGATCACCGCAAAGTCTCTCAGACGAGGGTCGCCATGGCGCCAGAACTTGCCGATCTGCGCATAAAAACCGCCTCCATCGTTCGCCATCCGCGGACCCGCAAGATCGCCATTTGGTTCGCCGCGATCATCGTCGCCATCGGAGTGCTGCTCGGCCTCGCCGCGCCGCCGCTCTTGCGCGGCAAGATCGCCAGCGAGCTATCGAAGAAGCTGCACCGGCCGGTCACCATCGAGCAGATTAAGTTCAATCCCTACGCGCTGACGGCCACGGTGCGCGGCTTTTTGATGCAGGAGAAGCAGGGTCCCACGCCGGCGCTTTCGTTTGACGAGTTGTTCGTCAATCTGGAATTTCGCTCGCTGATTCGACTGGCGCCGGTGATCAAAGAGCTGCGTCTGGTCAAACCCTATATCAATTTAGTACGCCATCCGGACCTTAAATATAACTTCCAAGACCTGATCGACGAATTCACCTCCGGCCCCTCCGGGCCGACGCCAAAATTTGCCTTGAACAACATCCAAATCATCGATGGCAAGATCGATTTCGACGACCAGCCGGAGCAGACCAAGCACTCGATCACGGCGCTCAAGATCGGCGTGCCGTTTATCTCGAGCCTGCCGGCCGATGTCGAGATCAAGGTCAAGCCGGAGTTCGCCGCGGTGATCAACGGCGCGCCCTTCCACCTCACCGGCGATTCGACCACCCCGTTCAAGGACTCGCTCGAAAGCAGGCTGAGTCTCACGCTCGACAAACTGGAGATCGCCAAGTACTTGGAATATTCGCCGGTGGCGCTGAATTTCAAAGTCCCATCCGGGCAACTCAACGGCAAAATAACCGCGAGCTTCAAGTCGGCGCCAAAAACCACGCCGGTTTTGGCACTGTCGGGCGATCTCATTATTAACGCCTTTGAGATGCAGCAACCGAGCGCCGAGCCGCTGCTCAAGCTGCCCAACTTCGATGTCACGATCAGCGCCTTCGAAGTGTTCTCCAGTAAGTTGACGGTCAAGTCGATCAAGTCCCAAGGCCTCGAACTTCACGTCACGCAAGACCGTAAGGGTGAAATCAATCTGGCCAATCTGGTGAAGCCATCGACCAACAGTCAGCCAGCGCCGGCAAAAAAAGACGACGGCAAGCCGTTCGTTTATCTAATCGAGGATATCGCCCTCGATGGCGCAACGATCCACTTCGCCGACGAACAACCGCAGCAGCCCTACAAAACGCGCCTCGACAATGTCCGCCTCAAAGTCACGGGGCTCAGCAATGAAGCCGATAAAAAGGCTAATGTCGAACTGTCGTTTGAATCTGACGCAAAAGAAACCTTCTCTCACGCCGGCACTGTCCAACTGACGCCGCTGCTGGCAGACGGCAAATTGGAAGTCCACGCGCTGCAACTCAAAAAACTCCGCCCTTATTACGGAGACTTGATCGGAGTGGAATTCAAGGGCGGCCTTCTCGACCTTACGACTCAGATTGCCTTCGCGCAGAAAGCAGACGAGCCGGAGATAAAACTTTCCGAGCTGAACGCAGCCCTGCGAACATTGCGCATGGACGTGCCGGGAGAATCCGAACCCCTATGGCGCGTTCCGCTCCTGACCGTGAAAGATACCACGGTTGACGTCGGCAAGCGTTCAGTCATCATTGGTTCCGTGGAAGCCCGGGATGGCAACGGCTATGTCCAACGGGAAAAGGACGGGAGGATCAGCTACGCCCGCCTGCTCAAGACGCGCGGCCCTGAAAGCGCAACCAAACAGCCGGTGAAAGCGGAACAGGCGTCTTGGACCGTGCAAACCAAGCGCGTGGTTTTCAACCGCTTTAGAATTGTCTACGATGATCGCTCCCTGGCGAAACCGGCGCGAATCGTCGTATCCAACACAACACTGCGCGGCGAGAATTTTTCCAACGTGGAAAAGTCGCGTGGCAAAGCGACGTTCCAAGCCACAATCAACGATAGTGGGACCTTGAAATTTACCGGGACTGTGGGAACCCGGCCCGTCGGCGCTCGGCTGGCGGTAGATGCTCAGGGGATTGACATCCTGCCATTTCAGCCTTATCTGGAGGACCGAGTCAACTTCTTGTTCACCAGCGGTAACATCGGCACCAAGGGTAATCTGAATTTCGACGGCAGCGGCGAGGGCTCGGCCCGAGTCAACTACGACGGCAGCGTCGACATCACCGACTTTGCGACCATCGAAAAGAGCAACTCAAACGACCTGCTCAAGTGGAAATCCCTCAACTTAAACGCCCTTCAGTTCAACCTCGAACCTTTCAAATTAAACATCGGCGAAATCAATCTGGGCGATTTCTACTCCCGCTTAATCCTCGGCGCTGACGGTAAAATGAATTTGCAAAAGCTCACGCCCGAAAGCGAGGAAAAGAAAGACGAGCCGCCGCCGGAAAAAACCACGGTGAAAGCGCCGGAGGCAAAAGCACCGGACAAGCCAGCACCCGCGGCTCCCTCCGCCGCAGCCGAAGAGAAAGCGATTACCATTGGCACGATCAATCTCACCGGCGGCAACGTCAACTTCAGCGATCTGTTCATCAAACCCAACTACAACGCCAATCTCACCGGCGTCCAGGGAACGATTTCCGAGCTCAGACCGGAAGCGCCCGGTGATATCGATATCAAAGCCCGCCTCGACAACGCCGCGCCGGTGGAGATCAAGGGCAAAATCAATCCGCTGTCGAAAGAATTATTTCTTGACACAGTGGCCGATGCCAAAGAGATCGAGCTGAGCCCGATGACGCCCTACTCGGGACGCTATGTCGGTTATGGCATCGAGAAAGGCAAGCTTTCGTTTAACGTCAAATACAAGCTTGAGAATCGCAAGTTGAGCGCCGAAAACAAAATCATTTTAAACCAGCTCACCTTCGGCGAAAAAATCGAAAGTCCAGACGCGACCAAACTCCCGGTGCTCTTTGCTGTGTCTCTGCTCAAAGACCGCAATGGTGTCATCGACATCGACTTGCCGATCAGCGGCTCGCTGGACGACCCGCAGTTCAGCGTCGGCGGCATCGTCTGGCGCATCATCGTCAACATTCTAACCAAGGCGGTCACCGCGCCATTCTCCTTGCTCGGCGCGGTCTTCAGCGGCGGCGGCAGCGGTGAAGAGCTGAGCTATGTTGAATTCGACAATGGCCGGGCCACTTTGAATGACGCCGCCAGGAGTAAAATTGCCACCCTCGCCAAAGCACTGAACAACCGCCCATCGATTAACTTGGAACTGATTGGACGAGTCGACCCCGCGACCGATCTCGAAGGCTTGAAACGCGTCGGCATCGAACGAAAAGCCAAGGCACAGAAGCTGCGCGAACTGGTGCGCCAGGGTGGAGCCCAGCGCTCGCTGGACGATATTCAATTCGACAAAGACGAGTATCCGAAGTACTTGAAGGCCGCGTACGGCGAAGAGAGCTTTCCCAAGCCGCGCAATCTGATCGGGTTCGCGGTGGATTTACCGGTGGCCGAGATGGAAAAACTGATGATGCAGAACGCCAAAGCCACCGACGACGACATGCGCCAGCTTGCCAGCCAACGCGCCCAAGCTGTGCGCGACGCTCTATTGGCCACCGGCCAGGTCGCCGCCGACCGCCTTTTCATCGTCGCCGCCAAACCTCTCACCAGCGAAGAACAAGCCAAGCTCAAGGGGAAACCCAACCGCGTCGACTTCAACATGAAGTAGCGGAACAAGATTGGAGTGATGGAGTGGCGGGTAGTCCGGGACCCAGTACTCCAACATTCTATCACTCCAATACTCCAACTTTTCGCGGCTGGCCGCCGAAGTTGTTTACCTATGCTAACTATTATAGACTTTCTCCTGGTCCAGGAGGCCGCGCAATGACCCAGGTAAAGAAAACCACTAATCCCAAAGTAACCATCATCGCCAGCAAAGGGGCAAATCAGGCTATCAACTATCTGTTGGAAGATCGTGACGAACTCGATTGGTTGGTCGCCATCGGCCGCAACAAGAACGGCGACATCTTTTTCTACGACACTGGCGGCGACATCATCCAGGACCTGGGCGCCATCGAATATATCAAGGAAAGAATTGTCAGAGACTATTTCGGCGAGTCGGATGAATAGCGCGGCTCTCGCCGCGCTTGGTTCAAGAGTTCAAGGTCGGAATCCGAACGGAGCAAGGTTGAACCTTTGATCGCTTGAACCTTGAACGAAACGTTTTAGTCCATTGGTATTTTTGGTTTTATTCTAAGCGGCGGCGAACCCTCCGGCAGAAAATCCTCTAAGTTCACCGTCTCCCAACCCACTGGTTTGAGCCTCTCGAACTCGATGCGCCGCTTGGCGTCGCATTCAGGCGGCTTGGTCGCGTCGATAATCATTTTGCCGCCGATGCGATGCCAGCCCGGCGCGCCAGGGTGGCCAAACTCCGGACAAGACGGATCCATGGCGTGAATCTTCGCGCCGGAAATCGTTACGATGTCCTCTGATGGATTGACCCGCGTATTGATCGACCACAGCACCTCGGCGTAATTAAAAATATCGACGTCGACATCGACGGCGATGGCGATCTTGGGATGCTGGTACTCGCTCGACAACACCGACATCAATACGTTTTTCGCCTCGCCGTAGTAGCGCGGTTTCATCTGCACCACCACACCGAAGATGCCCGGCATGACCAAAACATTGCGCACATCGGCCAGCCCGCCGACGCTGCGCGCGCGCCGCAGGATCTGCGCCGACATGGGAACTTTGTGGTAGACGCAACCCTCGACCTCGGTGCCGTTCTGGACGTTTTTGAAGATCGCGTCGTTGCGCATCGTAATCGCTTTGATATTGACGATAGGATTTTGCCCGGAACCGGTGAGATAATAATCCTGAAACTCGCTGAACGGCCCTTCGGGTTCGCGTATTTTTGGTGGGATCTCGCCTTCGAGCACAATTTCCGCCCAGGCCGGCACTTCGAGATCGACGGTGCGGCATTTGATCAACTCGACATCTTCTTGCAGCAAAGCCGCAGCGATTTCGAACTCATCTACGCCGTACTGCGTCGTGGTCGCCGCGGCGAAATAGTACATCGGATGGTGGCCAATCATGATCGCCACCGGCATCGGCTTATCTTGCGCCTCGTACATCTGATAATTGGTCCAGGCGTGGCGCGGGTAGAGCAAGATACCAGTCTTCTTCGGCCCCTTCATTTGCAGGCGATGAAAGCTCAAGTTACGCCGGCCGGACTCGGGATTCTTGGTAATCATCAAACCCGAGCCAATGAACGGCCCGCCGTCGCGAATGCCGGCCTGATGAATCGGCATCTGGGTAATATCCACATCGTCGCCAAGCAAAACTTTCTGCTGCACGGGGCCAGTCTCGACCAAGCGAGTCTTACCGAGAGTTTCCGTGCGCCGGACGAATTCGGGAATCATCTCATCGCGCGCCTTGCCGAAAGCGACCGGCGCCAACGCCACGTCACCCGGCGCTTGGCCTAAACAGCGCCAGCCGGGATAACCGGGGAGATTCTCAAAGAGCAGACCGCGATCGCGCGCTTGCCAGAGCAACGCGCCCATCTGCGTGCGCGGGTCGACGGGTTTGCCAATGCGCGCCAGCAATCCAGCCTGTTCCAATTGATCGATCCAAGTGCGCATGTCTTGAGCCATAGCGGTTATCCTTCTCTCGGTTGGAATTGCGCCATGCATATCACGGCGCTGCCGCGCTGACCAATGCTGGAATTGAAGTGATGGAGTATTCGCTGGTCCGGAAACCCTTTACAGACTCCATCACTCCATTACTCGACTCATGCAGTTTGCCTTTCCCAGGCGATTCGCCTACTTTCGGCTCTATGGGCTCCATCGCCGCCTTCTTTGGTTTGGAAAAACTCGCCGCGGAAAAAGTGCGTGCGCTGAGTATCGTCTATGCCGCTAGTTTGGCTTTGATGATGGGGGTCAATTTCATCCAGCCCGCGTTGCCGGCGCTCACTCAACCATTTCAGGTCAGCGACGCGCAACTCTCATGGATCATGACGCTGTTCACCGCGCCGGCGATCTTCCTCTCGCCGATCTTCGGCGTCATCGCCGATCTCTACGGCCGGCGCTTGCTGCTCGCTTTCGGTTTGATGGTGTTCGGCTTGTTCGGTGCCGCCATGGCGTTTGCGCCCAACTTCACTTGGCTGTTGGTTTTTCGCGCGCTCCAGGGCATTGGCTTTGCCGCCGTGATTCCGCTCACCATCGTCCTGATCGGCGACTTGTTGGAAGGCGATAAGGAAATCAGCGGCCAAGGTCTAAAAGTGTTTCTCGACCGCATCGGTTACTTCATCTTTCCACCGCTCGGCGGATTGCTTGCGACTATCGCCTGGTTCTGGCCGTTTGTATTTTACATACTGGCGATCCCACTCGGTTTGATCGCACTCTTTTGCATGCCCGAGACCCAAGCCAAGCACAAACAGCCCGCGACCCACTATCTGGGCGATATCCTGCGCCTGACCCGCCATCCCCGGCTCGTGATTGCGTTCACCGCCGGCTTTCTGCGCTTCTTCCTCGACTACGGATTTCTCACTTACTTTCCCCTGTTCTTGGTGCGCACCCACGGAATTTCAACGGCCACCGCTGGCCTGCTCTACATCTTTTTTGCCATTGGCGCCATGATGACTTCGAGCCAGGCCGGGCGCATCGCCGCCGGCCGCGACAAAGCGAACATCTTGTTCCTGGCCTTTGTTGTCAGCGGCGCGTCGGTGTTGGCGGTGCCTTTCATTCCCGGCGTCTGGTTGATTGGCGGCGCGTTATTTTTCTACGGCCTCGCCAACGGCGTGATCTCGCCGATGCAGAAAAGTCTGCTCACGCAAAACGCGCCGGCAGAACTGCGCGGTGGCATCGTTTCCTTCGATCGTTTGATCCAGCAGGTTTCTAAAACCACCTCGACATCGATTGTCGGTCTGCTGTTGGTGAGCGCGGAACTGCCGACAATCTTCTGGATGCTGGGGATTTTGTCGTTTATCAGCGTTGCCCTGATGGCTTGCCTGCTGCCGCGCAGCGCAAAGATCCTGCCGAGTCCGACCTATACATCCTGACGATTCATTGCCGGGTTTTGAAATCTCAAATTTTGAATCTGGAATTCCGAGCGCCAGTAAGGACGACTAGCTCAAGTGATTTTTGAAACGGCGCAAACGCAAAATCAAGAAAGACATCCCAAAGCCCGCCAGCATCAGCGCCTCATCTCACAGAGCAGCAATGCTACCAGAGCTTCGCCTCGCGCATGTACTTCGGCTGTGACCGCCTGACATCGCGTGGCAGCGGCTTTATGAACCAGTCCGCCGACCTTGAAACCCACGTGATTGTCGTCCGCTTCGACGATGCCGGAGATGACAAATTCGTCGCGATTGCCAAAGACATTGCGCAGCGAATCACCGCCACCGGCAAAGATCAACACGCCGACACCGACTGACAGGAACATTTTCACTTTCATGGAAAGGCGCTGGAGGCTGGGAGAGCAAAACACTAGAAGTCTTTGAACTCTTTGTCTTCACGGCTCTCGGTTTCCAATTGGATGGTCGTGTGCTCGATGTTGAAGCGCTCTTTCAAGGTATCCTCGATGCCATTCAATACCTGATGAAAGTCCCCGCCGTTCTCCACCACCGCGTGAGCGCTCAGCGTGTAGATATCCGAGGTCACCGCCCAAACATGGAGATCGTGAACTTTGTTGACCCCGTCCACCGCTTCGATGGTCTGGCGCACTTCATCCAGATGAATACCCTTGGGCACCGACTGCATAAGCACGCTCAGCGAATCTTTCACCAAGCTCCAGGACGAAAACAGGATCAACGCGCCGATGAAAATACTGATAAGCGGATCGGCGAGATACCAGCCGGTCGCCAGCATGATCGCGCCGGCGGCGATGGCGCCCACCGAGCCGACGGCGTCGCTCAGGACATGAAGGAACGCGCCACGCATGTTGAGATTCTGGTGATGATGGCCGGCGTGGAGAATCGCCGCCGCGGCAATATTGACCAATAGCCCGAAGACCGCAACGACGATCATGCCGGAGCTTTCGACCGCCGGCGGATTGAACAATCGGTTGTAAGCGGAAGTGAAGATGACACCGACAATCAGCCAAAGCATCAGCCCGTTGAAGAGCGCCGCGAGGATCTCGACGCGGTGATAACCATAGGTGCTGTGATGCGTCGCCGGCCGCTTGGCGACCCGGAAGGCGAATATACTGAGACCGAGTGCGCCGATATCGGATAGCATATGGCCGGCGTCGGACAACAACGCCAAACTATTGGTGAGAAAACCGGCAATTAACTCGGCGAAAAAATAGACCGAACTTATGATCAATGCCCATTTCAACCGCTGTGTTTCAGTATGCCGAGCCATGCAATCGATGCACCGAATATTAGGAATAACGCATATTGAGTATGTCTCAAGTATCTATAAGAAGAAAGCGCGGGGTCGAGCAGGACGAAGATAGTGCGGAAGTAGGGGAACAGACCCATTCTGAACCTCGCTGATCGCTGTTTCGGTCGCTGCTATCGATGGTTCTTCAGCACTAAGAAGTACATCCGCCCCTGCCGATTCATATAACCCGCCAGAGCACCAGCCTCGTCGCCAGTGCCGAAATAGTAATCGGCACGCTGTCGCCCGCGAATCGCGCCGCCGGTATCTTGATTGAGCACAAAGCGCGTCACCGGACGCCATCCCGCAAGTTCCCCCAGCGCGCCAAAAACTGGAATATCCGTCTGCACCAGCGCCAGCGCGCCGCGCGGAAACAACCGCGAATCGGTGGCAATGGATCGGCCGGCGGTGATAGGCACGCCGAGGCTGCCAACGGGTGCGCCTTCGAGCACACGGAAAAAGACGTAACTCTCATTGTAGGCAAAGACTTCTTCCTGCTCAGTCGGATTTTCAGTCAGATACCGGCGTAGTCGCTGCATCGACATCTCTTCTCTGGCCACTTTGCCGTTATCGATGAGCAAGCGCCCAATACTGCGATAAGGCAGCCCGCTCTGCGCCGCATAACCGACAGAGATCTCGCGGCCATCGCGCAAGCGTAGGAGTCCCGAACCCTGGATATGGAGAAAAAACAAATCGATGGGATCTTTTACCCAGGCGATTTCGAGATTGCGGCCGCGCAATGCTCCAAGTTGGTCGATCTCGCGGCGCGAATAATACGGCACCAGCACTTCGTTCTCGATCCTGCCGAGTTTTCTTTCGCCGTCTTGGTCCTGTGCGACCAAATCCGGCGGCACGCCGTAGATCGGGAAACGAAATTCTTCGCTGGGTGTCAAACTGGCGTCAATCACGGGCTGGTAATAACCAGTGAAAAGCACTTCGGCCTGCTCCGGCTCAGCACTGGACGCAACCAACTCGAAACGGACGGCGATCGCGCGCGCTAAACAATCACGGCACTGCCATTGATCGAGCAATGCATCAAATGCGATCAGAGATTCTTGAATTTCACGCGTCGTGAACGGCCGCGGCTGTTCGCCGACGATTCGCTCCGGGGGCAACTTTTGCAGGTAAAAAAGACTCTGGCCGATCGCCAAGTGTAATGAATCAACATCGAGATCGTCGCTCATCGTCGCCAACGGCACCGGAATAGTGATGGGAACCGCGCAGCCGGCCAGTGTCAGCGCTAGCGCCAGCCAGAGAAACTGATGCGGCAGCTTGCAGCGTGGAATCATTTACGAGACACTTAAGTGCGGTGAATCATCACGATATTCGTAAAGAAGTGGCCCGTCTGATCGACCGGCTGCCGCGCCCGTTTCGCGAACAACTGCGCAACATCGCGATCGTCGTCGAAGACCGGCCATCACGGGATCTGCTGCTCGCCGAGGAGCTCGATCCCGAAGAAGATACCCTTTACGGTCTTTATCAGGGCGTCCCGCTGCCGGAACGATCGAGCCTCGATCCGCCGCTCTTGCCCGACAAGATCACGATCTTCGCCGAACCGCTTTTGGAAGACTTCCCCGATCTCGACGAACTGCGCGAAGAAATCCGCCTCACGGTGCTGCACGAAATCGCCCACTACTTCGGCATGGACGAGGAAGAGATCGAGGATCTGGGATACTGATAGAGATAGAGAATTGAGATAGAAAGCGCCCAGCCTTTGCAACAGCATCTGCTCTCCGCTCTTATTCCGGTCTCTATCTCTATCTCAGCTCTCTATCTAATCGCGGATATCCTGCAAAAACCACTCGGTCGGCAGCTCCCGTCCGACCTTGGCCTTTTTCGCTAGCTCGACTACTTTGCCCGCGCAGGCGGCGAATTGCAGCCCTTGGGTGCCGGCGTTGATGAAGAAAGTCACCTGTTGATTGTTTTGCCGTCCGGGAACTTTACCGGAACGCACGTCCATAAAGTATTTGAAGTAGTCGCCCTTGTAATTGTCCACCGCCGGATTGGGAATGCGCGCCCGCTCTTCCGGCTGGCCGGCGATGTAGCCAACGTTGCCGTGCAAGCGGACCATCCCTTCGTCCATCGCTTCGATGGTATTTTTGCCGAGCTTGACCGACAGGTCGCATTGCTTGATCACTTTGGGTCCGACTTCGCAGGCGCGCACGCAGGTGATATGGGCGCCTTCCTTTAGCCATTCGGGGTTGTCGAAAACCGTTTGCGTCGAGTCCGTGCAGGTTGCGACGATGTCGGCTTCGCGCACGACTTTTTCCGGTGCGTCGACAGCGACCACGTCGATGTCGAGCTTGCCGGTCATCTCCTGGGCAAATCGATCGCGGTTCGCCTTGGTTGGGCTGTAGACTTTCACCTTGCGCAGCTTGCGCACTTCGTAAAACGCTTCCAAATAGCTGCGCGCCATGCCGCCAGAGCCGAAGATGCCGACGTCGCAAGCGTCCTCGCGGGCGAGATATTTCACCCCAAGGCCGGCGCAGCCGCCAACCCGCATATGTTGCATCAGGCCATCGTTGATCATCGCCAGCGGTTCGCCGTTGCGCACGCTGAAGACCATCACCAAACCGCACCAGGTGCCCGGCTGCATGCAATATTTTTCTTCGGTCTCGCCGCCCGGCCAGTAGACGATGTCCGATTTCATGCGGATCGCGAACACGCCGATCTTGCGGCTCGCGCCCTCCATGGTGCCCCAGCGCCAGTAGCCATCCGGCCTTTCACAAGGCATCCACAAGTCCAACCGCGGCCGGTAGACCGCGTCGCCGATCATCAGATCGTCATAGCCGTCTTCGAGGGCGGCCAGACAATCTTTCATCGAAAACAGTTTTTCCACTTCGTGATTATTGATTAGTAACATTCATCCTCCGAGAGTGATCCAACGTGATCTGCAGCGCCTGCCGGATCGCCTAACTTGTATACGCCCCAGCGCCTGCAAGATTCAAGTCGTTGAAATAGTGAAGGCCGAATCCTCCATCAGCAAACCTTAGCATTGACAAATTTGCCCAGCAGCATCCTCAATTTTCGCCCGCTGGGGATGCACGACGATGAAACTATCAGGTTTTTACCGCTTTCAAGGAAGCGAAACCGACCAATCGGCAGGCCGAATCTCACAAACTCGATGGCATTGATGTTGCTCTATAAGTGCCGCCATGCACAGACTTCTAGTGATTCCTCTGCTCGTCATTTTGCTTCAATCCAGCCAAATCGCACTGGCCCAGGTGCCAAGTGAGCTGGCGCACAACCGGATGCCGAGCGACGAGCAACCGCGCGACGCCACCAGTCTGCACCAGCGCGCGCTGCATTTTTTCAACCAAAACAATTACGAGAGCGCATTGGCCGATCTGCACGCAGCGATCCGAGTCAATCCGTACTATACGCCGGCTTATTTTCTGCGCGGCCAGATCTTCGCCGGCAAAAAGGAGTTCGCGGCAGCAATTGAGGACTTTAACACCGTGATTGCTCAAGATGCCTCCGTCGCCAACGCATTTCACCAGCGCGCGCTCGCGCACCAGGAAAGCCGCGACTACCGCCACGCGCTCCAGGACTTCGATAAAGCGCTTGCGCTCGAACCGCACAATGCCTTGCTTATGCGTGATCGCGCCATCGCCAACCGGGACGCCGGCAACTACGATCAAGCGGTGGACGACTACGAAGCCGCCATGCGTTTAGGCTTTAGCGCCGTCGACCCTCATCCGCTCGCCGACCTATTATTTTTTCAAGGGCGCTTTCACCAAAGCGCCCAGACACTGCAGCAAGTGATCCGCACCAGACCCGACAACCGCCATGCCAGTCTGTGGCGCTATCTGGCCCTAGGCAAAGCCAATGACGATAGTGGTGCGGCGCGCGAGCTCGCCGAGCTGGCAACACGGGCGTCGATAGATAAGCGCTGGCCCGCCGCGGTCTTGGAATTCTACCTAGGTAAGATCGACGAGTCATCCCTTTACGCCGCCACCGAAGCTACCGACGAGACCCTTAAGACGGAGCGGCAATGCCAAGCCCATTTCTACGTCGCTGAGGCCAAACTACTCAAAGGCGCCAAAGACGATGCCATTTCCGGACTGCAAGTTGCCAAAAATCAGTGTGCACCCAACACCGCGTTTTTTCATGGTGCCAATGCGGAACTGAAACGATTCGGGCAATAAATCTTCGTTCTTTCAGTTCCATCCTCGCCGCTGCGACATACTACCCTACTTGCGCGGCGTCTAGCGCTCCTCACCGTTTCGCGTCGATGCTCTAAATGTTCCTTCGCTCATTCGATTCAGTGTCGAACAGCCGGGATTTTCAGTTTGACAACCCCATCCGGTTGTCGCAAAGATAGGCCGAAATGTGGCCGAGAGGAGATTAACTTGAAGATTCTTCGTTTTAACGACGACCAGATCGGTGTGATCAAAAACGACAACATGGTCGTGGATGTCAGCAGTACCATCAGCGCGCGCAAAGCCAAAGGGCCGCAGCGGGTGATGGAGGAGATCATCGAGGGCTGGCGTAAATACCGTAAGCGGTTTGAAAAGGTGTTAACCGAGCAGGACGGTGTGCCGCTGTCGAGCGTGCAGTTGCGCAGTCCGCTGGCGCGGCCGGGCAAATGTCTCGCCGCCTTTAGCAACTACATTGACCGGCCGGAGCGCACCGCCGATAACTTTCCCAACGAATATTTCTACAAATCTCCCGACCTGGTCGGCCCCGACGGCGAAGTCGAGCTGCGCGATATACCCGCATGCGTGGTTTATCAACCCGAAGCCGAATTCGCCTTCGTCATGGGCAAGGCCGCCAAGGACGTGCCGGAGAAAAAAGCGCTCGACTATGTGTTCGGCTATGTGCCGATGTTCGACATCTCGACGCGCGGTCTAGTGCGGCGCACCCAATTTGTCGGCAAAGGCCAAGGCTCCCATGGCTGCTGCGGCCCATGGATCATCACCAAGGATGAAATTCCCGATCCGCATAACGTCAACGTGAAATCCTGGACCAACGGCGAGCCACGGCAGAACTATAACACCAGTGCTATGGCCCATAAGATTCCCAACCAGATCGCTTGGCTTACCAAGCTGCTCACGCTCAGCCCCGGCGACGTAGTCCTCACCGGCACATTTCACGAAGGTTTGGCGCCGGTCAACTCCGGCGACACCATCGAGATCGAATTCGCCAATATGGGCCGGGCCAAGTTCAAAGTCATCGGCAATAGCCCGCGCAAAGACGTGCCCTGGCTGCCCGGCAAAAACCAGCCGACCCCGCCGCCCGGCGGCGGCATGCATATCGTATAAACAAGGATGAAGGCGGAGGGATAATGGAAGAATCGGAATCAATCCGAACTTCATCCTTCCGCCTTCATCCTTCATCCTTCCTATTATCCATTCCCCTATGCCACGGCAGTAGCAACCACTGGATCAAATTGAAAAGCTGGTTAAGCATGTAGCCCAAAATCGCCAGCGCGAGCATACCGGCGTACATTTGCGCGACCTTGAAACGGCGTTGAGAATCGAGGACGAAATAGCCGATACCATCGGTGCTGCCGACCATCTCCGAGATCACCACAAGAATCAGCATGATCGGCAAGCTGACTCGCAGCCCCGTCATGATCTGTGGCAAACTGGCCGGAAGTATTACCTGCCAAATGGTTTTCACGCGTGACAGGCGAAAAGTTCTCGCCGTGTTCAAAAGCACCCAGTCGACGCCGCGCACGCCGTCGATGGTATTGAGCAATATCGGCCAGGCGCAAGAAAACAAGATCACAAATATTTTCATCTCGTCGCCCAAGCCGAAAAACAGCAGCGCCACCGGGATCACCACTGGCGGAGGCACGGGGCGAAGCATCTCGACGATAACTTCGAAAAGCCGGTAAATCATCGGCGATATCCCCATGAAGATTCCCAGCGGGATAAAGATCCCGGCGGCGAGCAGGTAGCCGGCGAGCGCTCGTTTCATGCTGACGAGAATCTGCATGGGAATTTGCCCCGAGGCGACCAGCTCGAAAAATATTTTAAGGATCTTGCTGGGCAGCGGCACGATCAGCGCGTTGATCCATTCGGCATCGGCGGCAAGCTCCCAAATAGCTAATAGCGTTAACAGAAACCCGGCACCCTTGAACCGCCACAATGCCACCATCACGCCACCTGCCGCGCCATCATGCCGTGGCGCCACTTCATCGCCCGGGTTTCGAGCAACAAGAACAGCCGATTGAGCGCGTAGCCCATCAGAGCAACGACGACAATGCCAGCGTACATATTGGCGCTGTTCATCGCCCGTTCTTCATCGAGGATAAAAAAACCTAATCCTCTGCTGCCGGCGATCATTTCCGCCGTGGTGACGAGAATCAATGCGATCGACAAACCGATGCGCAGTCCGGTGACGACATACGGCGACGCCCCCGGCAAAATGATCTGCCGGAGAATCCGCCAGCTATTGAGCCCAAAGGTCCGGCCGGTATCGATTAAGGTGGCGTCGACGCTGCGCACACCGTCGATGGTGTTGATGAGAATCGGCCAGACGCTAGCGTAAACCGTGACGCTGACAATCATGCCGTCGCCGATGCCGAGCAAAAGAATCGCCACCGGAATGATCGCCACCGACGGCATGGGCCGGAGCAATTCAATCGACGTCGCCAGCAAACTATGCAGAAATCGAAAGTAACCCAGCATCACGCCCAATGTCACCGCCAGTGCGGCGGAAAGTAAGTATCCTTCGGCAAAGCGGCCCAGCGTAACCAATCCATGTTGAACGATGGAACCGGTGGCGAGCGCTTGACCAAGAGCGGCGAGAATACGGCTCACCGGTGGGAAGTAGAGCAGAAGCTTTGGTGTCGCCCGCGCAATCAGCTCCCAGGTCACGAGCAGCAAAGCGAAGCTTGACCAGCCCAGCCAGTTAAATGGGTGCGAACGGCTCACGGTATTCCCTGATTGCCGATCTGCCGGTAAATATCGTTGCGCAGTTCCATAAAACGACCTTCGGCGCGGGTTGTCACTTGATGACGCGGCCGGGGGAAATCGATTTTGAGTTCTTGAATGATCTGCGATGGACGCCGGCTCAGCACCCAGATGCGGTCGGAAAGATAGATCGCTTCTTCGATATCATGGGTAATGAAAAGTATCGTGGTCTTGAGTTCCGCCCACAGGCGCAGCAGTGTGTCTTCTAGTTCCAGCCGCGTCAAAGCGTCGAGCGAGCCGAACGGTTCATCCATTAATAGAACTTCCGGCTCGTAGGCGAGCGCCCGGGCGATTGCCACGCGTTGCTGCATGCCGCCGGACAGTTCCCAGGGATAGTGGCTATCAAAGCCCTTCAGGCCGACCAGCTCTATCAGCTTGCGAGCCTTGCTTTCAGCCGCCGCCGACCGATCACCGCGCGCATCCAAACCGAATCGCACGTTGCCGAGCACCGAGCGCCAAGCGAACAGTGATTTATTGTACTCCTGAAACAGCAACACCAGGTTGGGCGGTGGGCCGTTGACTTCTTTGCCGTTGACCACCACCCTGCCGGAACTCGGCGCCAACAGCCCGGCGATGGACATCAATAATGTCGTCTTACCGCAACCCGACGGACCGACGAAAGAAACGAACTCGCCGGCCTCCACTTGGCAGGTAATGTTGCCGACCGCCAAAGTGGTTTCGCCGCTGGATTGACGGTAGCTTTTTGACAGGGATTGAACGTCGAGGATGGCCACGGGAATGTTGGAATGGGGCACTGGAGTGTTGGAGTGTTGGGTTTTCCGAACCCATCGCTCCCCTACTCCATCACCCCATTCCGATCTTACGCTTTGGTTGCCAGGTCGCTCAGCACGTCCTTCGCTTTGAGCGGCTTCGAAATCATTTTGTATTTGTAGGTCAGATCCATGGTTACCTGGACGTCTTTTTCGGAGATCGCTTTGTCGAATTGCGGCAAGCCGATCTTATCGGCGAAGTCGGGGTTGAGACCGGCCCATTTGATCATCGCTGCGCGGGCGCCGTCTCTGTCGGCGCGGATGGCGTCGACACCGCGATTGATCGCGCGCACGAAGCCTTGCGCGACGCCGCGGTTCTTGTGAAGCCACTTATCCGAAGCAAACCAGCTGGCGATCAGAAAACGCGGCAACACATCGCCCCAGGGATTCGCTAATACACGAGTTTCCGGCCGGCGCGCCGCCACCGCGGCGAACGGCTCCTGCACACTGATGACATCGACTTTGCCGGCGACCAAAGACGGCTCCATTTGCGGGAACGGAATCTCGACGAACTTGACCTTGCTCGAGTTGCCGCCGTTCTTGTCGACCCAGGCGAGCGCCATTAAATGGACGATATTGTTGAGCGTGTTAACCGCGACGGTCTTACCTTCGAGGTCCTTGGCGCTCTTGATCGGCGAATCCTTGCCGACGATCATCGCATGGGTTTCGTTGCTACCGCGCACGTTGGTCGCGCCGCCGGCGATGAGCTTGAAGTCGAAGCCTTCTCCATGGGCCTGATAGAGCGAAATCACGTTGGTCCAGCCAAATTGCAGGTCACCCGAAGTCACCCCCTGGACGATCACCGCGCCCCCGGCCATCGGCACGGTCTCCAATTCGATGCCTTCGGCTTTGAAAAAACCCTTGTCCATCGCCATGAACATCGCCGCATTATCGACGATCTTCATGTAGCCCACCTTCCCCTTGGCCTGCGCCCAGGCGATATCCCGCGCCAACGAAAGGCTAGCGACACCGACGGTGACCTTGGTTAAGAAATTACGACGGCTGATTTTCATACCTCTCCTCCGTTACCTGACCGCCCAAGAAATAATTTCGCCAACGCTAGCGATTTCGCGCCGAGTCGTCAAGAGAATCCGGCTCGCAGCGAAGACCAGGGCAATGAAAATCAGGACGGCAACCAACCCACGACGCCGATCTGCCGGCCGGTCTCGCCGCCTTCTCGGCGGTAGGAAAAGAAATCATCGGTCGCGCAGGACGAGCAGGGGCCGATTTGGAAGAGCTGCGTGCCGGGCACGCCGACAGCGCGCAGGATGTCTCGGTTGAGCCGGCTCAGGTTGATATGGGGTTTGCCGTTTTTCATTGCGATGCTCGGCGTTGTCAGGGCGCCCCATTTTTTCATCAGCGGTACGGCAACATCGTTGTTGACTTCATAGCAGCACACGCCGATGGACGGCCCAAGGGCCACTTGCAAGTCGCCGGCTGCGACACCGTATCGGCTCTTGAAGTAGTCGACGGTCTTCGACGCGATGCCCGTGAGCGTGCCGCGCCAACCGGCGTGCACCGCCGCCGCCAGGCGCTCTTTGGGCGCGATGAAGAGCAGCGGCACGCAGTCGGCCGTCAGCACGCCGAGATAGAGACCGCTCTCCGCAGTCACCATGGCGTCGGCTTGACCGGCTTCCTTCATCTTCTTGTCGGTGACTTCAATGAGGTTATCGCCATGCACCTGTTGCATGGTGACGATCTTGCCGTCATGGATGCCGATGGCCGCCTTCATATCGCAAACGTTTTGGCTGACGACTTTGTTATCGTCACCGACGCGATACGAAACATTGAGTCCGGCATAGCGCCCGACGCTCTTGCCGCCGCGCCGGCCCATGAAGCCATGCAGCAAACCATCGTATTTCTGCCACTGGGGGACTGTTAAATAAGTCAATTCCATGGGGGGATTATGTAAAGTTCGTCAGGCTTGCGCAAGCGCTTCAGTGTACCAAGTCGCAATTGAATAGAGATGATTGGCAAGAATTCGATCTTGCCGAACCGGACAGAGCCGAGTAAATTAGCCAGCATTGATGAACAACGGCAACTACACTAATACGCTCAAACTACCGGGATTCTTTCCGTTCTTCTGCACCCAGTTCTTGGGGGCATTTAACGACAATTTTTTAAAAATCGTGGTCTCTTTCGTCGCCCTAAGCCTCGCCGGGCACGGCGGCGACTATTACGTCGAATTGATCGCCATACTGTTTATCTTACCATCGGCACTGTTTTCCGGCTATGCCGGCCATCTCGCCGATGTCTGTAGCAAGCGAACCATCTTGGTGGCGGTGAAGGCGATCGAAATCGCCATCATGGTCTTCTCGCTGGTGGCATTTTTTTATGGCGACGTCCGCCCCATGCTCGGCGCGGTTTTTTTGATGGGTCTGCACTCCGCCTTCTTCAGCCCGGCGAAGTACGGCATCTTGCCGGAGATGCTGCCGGACAAAGACCTTTCCCGCGGTAACGGCCTATTGGAGATGAGCACCTTCATGGCGATCATCTTGGGCACCTCGCTCGGCAGTGCGATCTTTTCAGTTTGGAAACATGATTTGCCGCGCATCGGCTTGATCATGATCGCCATCGCCGTGGCCGGCTACTTCACCAGCCTCGGCATCGCCCGGGTGCCACCTTCGGGCGCGGCGAAATTATTGAACTTGAACCCCTTCGGCGAAATTACCGACGGTTTGCGCCGGCTGCGCAGTGAACGTGCGCTGTGGCTGACGGTGATCGGCATCTCCTACTTCTGGTTTCTCGGCGCGCTGGTCAATATCAACATTCTCTTCTTCGGCAAAGAGCTGTTACAGCTCGATGAGTTTCACATCGGACTGTTAGGAACTTTCTTGGCCATCGGTATCGGCATCGGCAGTCTCGCCGCCGGCAAACTCTCCGGCGATCACGTCGAGTTGGGCCTCGTGCCGCTGGGCTCGGTGGCGATGGGCTTTTGCCTCGCGCTGGTCGCCTGGTCGGCGCCCTCTTATCCCTACACAGCCACGGCCCTGGTGCTCCTGGGCTTTAGCGCCGGCCTGTTTGCCGTGCCGCTCAACGCGCTCTTGCAGCAGCGTAGCGGCAAAGAAGAAAAGGGCCAACTGATCGCCACCAACAATTTCATGAACACCATCGGCATCGCTCTGGCGGCCGCACTGCACTGGTTCCTGAAAACCCCGCTTCAAATATCCCCGGATACGATCATCTTGCTGATCGGGCTATTTACTCTAGCCGGCACGGGAGTGGTCTTGTACCTGCTGCCGGACTATTTCGTGCGCTTCGTCGTCTGGCTCTTGACCAACACGCTTTACCGCATTCGCATCGTCGGTGCGGAAAATATGCCGCTCCAGGGGCCGGCGCTGCTGGTCTGCAATCATGTCTCCTTCGTCGACGCGCTTTTGGTCGGCGCGCCGCTGCCGCGCTTTGTCCGCTTCATGCTGCACCGAGAGTATTACGACCTAAAATCGCTCAATTGGTTCTTCCGCCTGATGCGCTCCATCCCGGTGTCGGCGAACAACCGGCGCGACATCGTCGAATCGCTCAAGCGGGCGAGAAACGAGCTCGAAAAAGGCCATGTGGTGTGCATCTTCGCCGAGGGCGCCATCAGCCGCACCGGCCGGCTGCTGCCATTCAAGCGCGGCTTTGAGAAAATCGTCGAAGGCACCCATGTGCCGATCGTGCCAGTGCACCTGGATCAGCTCTGGGGCAGCATCTTCAGTTTCAAAGACGGCAAATTTTTTCGCAAATGGCCGGAGAAGTTTCCTTACTCGGTAACCGTTTCCTTCGGCGCGCCGTTGCCGCCGACTTCCACCGTGCCGCAAGTACGCAACGCCATCTTAGAGCTCGAAAGCGCGGCGGTGGAATACCGCCGCCTTCCCGGTGATCTGCTCCACGCCAAGTTCGTCGAGACGGCCAAGCGCCATTGGTCGAGATTCTGTATGGCCGACACCACCGGCAGCGAACTCACTTATGGCAAGACCTTGGTCGGCAGCCTGCTTTTTTGCCGCTGGCTGCGCAGCCATTGCGCGAATCAGACGATGGTCGGCGTCATGCTGCCCGCCAGCGTCGGCGGCGCGCTGATTAACGTAGCTATCCAGTTGGCCGGCAAAGTGCCGGTGAATCTCAACTTCACCGCCGGCAAGGAAGCCATGGCTGCGGCGGTTGCCCAGTGCAAGATTAAAACCATCGTCACGTCGCGAGCGTTTTTGGAAAAAGCCAATCTCGAGGAAATGGACGGCATGGTTTTCGTCGAGGAGGTCCGCGAGAGCTTTTCCGGCGCGGTGAAATTCGCCACCGCCGTCAAGGCCTACGTCACGCCGGTGCGCTGGCTCAACCGCCGGGCGCGCAAACAACAGCGCCCCAACGATCTCGCAACAATTATTTTTTCCAGCGGCAGCACCGGCACGCCCAAAGGCGTGATGCTGTCGCACCACAACATTATTTCCAACGTCGAGGCCATCTGCCAAATAATTCAATTCACGCCGCAGGATCGCATCATGGGCATCCTGCCGCTGTTTCACGCCTTTGGTTTCACCGCAACGATTTGGCTGCCGCTGCTGACCGGCTTCGGCGCGGTCTATCACGCCAATCCCACCGACGCCAAAACCGTCGGCGAGACCGTGCAGAAATACCGCGCGACGCTGATGATCAGCACGCCGACCTTCTATGTCAGCTACTGGCGCCGCTGCACCAAGGAACAATTCGCGTCGCTGCGCTACGTCATCGCCGGCGCGGAGAAGTTGCGCGAGCAGATCGCCCAGGGATACGAGGAGAAATTCGGCTTAACGATTCTTGAAGGCTACGGCTGCACCGAACTCTCACCGGTGGCCGCGGTCAACACGCCCGATGTCGTCGATGGTAAAGAAAAGCAGACCGGCCATAAGCCCGGCACCGTCGGCCACCCCCTCCCTGGCGTCGCCGCCAAGGTCGTCGATCCCGATAGCGGCGAAACCCTCGGCCCAGGCGAAGCCGGGTTGCTGCTCATCAAAGGACCCAATGTCATGCTTGGCTACTTGAATCAGCAGAACCTCACCGACCAGGCGATGCGTCGCGGTTGGTATGTCACCGGCGATATCGCGAGCATCGACGAGGACGGCTTCATCACGGTCACTGACCGTTTGTCGCGCTTCAGCAAGATCGGCGGCGAGATGGTGCCCCATATGAAGATCGAAGAAATGATCAACCAAGTCCTCGGCAGCCCGGCAAGCGTGGTCACGGCGATCCCGGACGCGCAGCGCGGCGAGAAGCTGGTGGTTTTCTTCGCCAAGAACGGCGTCAGCCGCGAAGAACTGTGGGACAAGCTCAACAAGTCCGCATTGCCAAAACTATGGATACCGAAGCGCGACGATCTCCACCCGATCGACGCGATTCCCATCCTCGGCTCGGGCAAAGCCGATCTAAAAACAGTCAAAGCGTTAGCGCTAGAAATGGCCAGCGCTTAGGAGCGCCAGCGAACCGCAACCGCTTCCTAATCAGCGACGGAGGTGACCATGGTCGCCGCGCAATCGATCGTAAAATATTTCGAGCAAGCCACTGATGAGTTCACGCAAGCCGCCGAATACCGCGAACTCGTCGGCGGCGGCGCCGGTATCGCGGCGGCCTACGAGTTCTTGCGCAATGTCTTTCGCACCCATTATCTATCGGCGCATATCGTCGCGCTCTGTTTCGCCTCGCTACCGTCCACCGCGGCCGCAATGTTGAAAGAAAACCTGCTCGAAGAAATGGGCCGGTCCGAAGATGAACCGCCCCACTCCCAGCTGCTCTTGGACATGGCCCGCGCCGTCGGTTTCAATCAAGACGAAATCAACCAACTGATCAACGATGCGCGCCGACGGGTCGCGCTGGTTTGCGCCACCCGTGTGCCGGTGGCGACGTTACGCGAACTCTGCCTGTCGGTGCTGCTTGAAACCATGAGCTTCGAGTTCATGCTGTCGCGTTGCTCCAGCGAACTGGCCAACGCGCTCCAACATAAGTACGCGATTCCGCGCGCCGCCCTGCGCTGGTTCGAGCTGCACTCCGAAGTCGATATCCGTCATGCCGAAGAAGCCATCACGGTGATCCAAGACTATACCCAGTTTCATCAAATCTCCGATGCTCTCTTCGAGCAGATCGCCGGCGTCACCCTCGGCGACAAGCTTTTCTGCCGCCACTATTTTCCGCCGAGTTCACGGCTGAAAACGCGCAGCAAAGCGGCCCAGCCGCGGCGCGTTGACGCGCTGACCGTCTACCGCCTGCGCATCCCATTCCACCAAACTTTTAGTCATGCGCTGCACAGCCGCGAGGAGAGCGATGCCATCGTTGTCAAAGTCAGCGGCAGCGACGGCCGCAGCGGTTTTGGCGAAGGACTGCCACGCGCCTATGTCACCGGCGAAAACTCCGACAGCATGATCGCCCGCATCCGCGACTTCCTTGCGCCGCGGATTTTTCAAGAAAGTTTTTATCCAGGATGGCAGACCATCGAGCAGCTCCAGTCGCTATTGCCGGACTGGACGCAAAACTTGGAATCCAACAACAGCGTCATCGCCTGGAACGCGGCGTTTTGCGCCGTCGAACTGGCGCTCCTCGACTGGAGCCTGCGCGCCGATCACAGCGCTTTGGCGGACTATCTCCCGCCGTGCCGTTTCGAGGTCGTCTACAGCGGCGTGATCTCCGCCGACAGTCCCAAAGACGCTGCCGCGCTAGCCAAGCGCATGGCGCGCTTGGGCATCAAGCAAATCAAAGTCAAGGTCGGCACGGCCGACGATGCCGCACGCCTGGACGCCGTGCGCAAAGCGGTGGGCGACAGCGTCGAACTCCGCGCCGACGCCAACGGCGCCTGGACGGCGGCACAAGCGCTTGAACAGTTGAAACTGTTGGCGCCCTTTAAGCTCGTTATGATCGAACAACCGGTGGCGGCCGAAGACATCGCCGGCATGAAAAAAGTTCGCGCCGAGTGCGGCATCCCGGTCATGGCTGACGAATCGCTCGTCACTCTCGATCAGGCGCGCCGCTGATCGCAGAGAAATGGCTGCGATCTATTCAATATTCGCCTATCGAAGAACGGCGGCATCGCCGGCAGCTTAGCCATCGCCAAAATCGCCCAGGAAGCCGGCATCAACATCCAAGTCGGCGCCCAAGTCGGCGAGACCGGCATCTTGTCGGCCGCTGGAAGAACCTTGGCGGCCCATGTTCCGGCGCTAGTCTGCGCCGAGGGGTCGTTTGGCACGTGGTTGCTTACTGAGGACATCACCTTCGAAAACCTCGCCTTCGGCTTGGGCGGCCGCGCACCGCTGCTGAAAAGCCGCGGTTTGAGCGTCACCGTGAAAGATCAAGCCCTGGAACGACTGACTGTCGAAAAGATCGAATTGCACCGTTAAACTTTATGAATTTCATCATCGAAGCCGCGGCGTATGTCACCGGCCGTTTGTGGACGGACTGGGAAAGACGTTGCGGCGATCCGGCGACGGTACAGAACCGACTGCTGCTCGACATTGTCCAGCGCAATCGCGCGACCGCTTTCGGCACAGATCATGGCTTCGCCGCCGTTCGCAGCTTGGCAGATTATCGTAATCAAGTCGCTATCGGCGACTACGAACGGCTGCGCCCATACGTCGAGCGCGCTGTGAACGGCGAAGCCCAGGTATTGACCGCAGATCCGGTGCTGATGTTCACCCTAACCAGCGGCAGCACCGGCGCGCCAAAATTGATCCCGGTAACCGCGACCAGCCGCGTCAACCATCGCCAACTCACGCGTTTGTGGTATTACCGCGCCAACCTCGATCATCCCGGCCTGTTCAACGGCAAACTGCTCGGCGTCGTCAGCGCTGCGCACGAAGGCAAAACTGCCGGCAACATTCCCTTCGGCGCCGCCTCCGGCTTGATCTATCAGAGCAGCCCGCGCTGGATCCAAAACGCTTTCGCCCTGCCCTATGAAATCGCCGAAGTCAAAGACTTCGCCGCCAAGTATTACCTCATCATGCGTCTGGCCTTGGCACAGCGCATCTCATTTTTCGGCACGCCTAATCCGAGCACGATCCTGCGGCTAGTCGAAAGCGCCGACCGCGCCAAAGACGAAATCATCAGAGACATTCGCGACGGCACAATTTCCGACGGCTGTAATCTTACCTCCTCGATCCGCCAAGCGCTGCAATCCCGATTGAAGAAAAATCCCGGCCGCGCCGCCGAGCTGGAACGCATGGTGAACCATTACGGCGAGCTGCGCCCCAGGGACTATTGGCCGGAGCTGCAAATGATCGGCTGCTGGAAAGGCGGCAGCGTCGGCGTGCGTTTGCGTGAATTTCACCGCTGGTTCGGCGATTCGATTCCCGTGCGAGATCTGGGATATATGGCCAGCGAAGCACAAATGACCTTGCCGATCTCCGATGCGGGCTCCGCCGGCATCCTCGACGTCGGCGCCAACTTTTATGAATTCATTCCGGAAAGCGAAATCGACAGCGCTCAGCCCGCCCCACTCACCTGCGCGGAACTCAGAGAAGGCGATCATTATTGTGTGATCCTGACCACACCCGGCGGTTTGTACCGCTACGATATCAACGACGTGGTGCGCGTGGCGGGTTTCTACAAGCGCACACCGCTGATCGAATTTGTCCGTAAAGGCCGCGATGTCACCAGCATCACCGGCGAGAAGCTCCACGTCAATCAAGTGATTCATGCAATGATCGAGGCGCAAACCACGGCCGGCATCACAGTCCAGCATTACCGCGCTTTTGCCGACGTGGCGCAATCGCGCTACGCCTTCATGGTCGAGTTCGTTGGAACCCAACCGACTGAGATCGCTCTCAAGCAACTGCTCAGCGCGCTCGATGTAAACTTAAGCATGCTGAATTTGGAATACGGCCAGAAGCGCCAATCGCAGCGCCTCAAAGCGCCGGTCCTCTGCGTGATGCATGCCGGTTGGTTCGACCGTAAAGCTGCCGCAGCAATCCAACGCAGCAACCGCGATACCCAGTTCAAAGCGCAACTGCTGAGCACGACGCCGGAAGAAGCTGGCGAAACCCGGCTGACCATCCATATTTGACCATGTGAATAGCAAGAAACCACCCATTCACGGACCCTTGTTAGCGTTCATCACCGTCTTATTTGCCGGCCGTGTCTTGGGCCAAGCCCTGGTCGCTTTCGTCGGCGTGCCTTGGCTGCCGCCGATGGAACAATGGTTTTCCGGCATGATTCCGTATCCGCCGCTACTGATCATCCAACTTCTCATGTTGATGCTGATGATTAAAATCACTGCTGCGATCTGGCGCGGCAAAGGCGCCTTCGCCGTCGTGCGACCGCACTGGTCCGGCATCCTGATGAAATTTAGCGCCGTCTACGCCAGTCTCATGGTCGTTCGCTATATCCTGACCATGATTCTCCATCCCGAAATGCGCTGGTTCGGCGACATTATCCCGATTATTTTTCACTTCGTTTTGGCGGGATTCATTTTCGTCCTCGGCCGCTATCACCGGGTGCTGACCGACGCGTGAAAGTCTACCTTAGTCGTCATTGGCACTGGTAAATTCGCCAGCCGCCAATCGCTATTTACCGGGTAGAACGCCTCGCTTGCGGTGGATTCACCGCGCCACTTGAGCGGATTCGGAAGATTGCACCTGAGTTGCGAAATCTACAGAGATATTAGTGGCTTCCAACCGCTCGTTGATTGCATGGCCACACCTCGCGTGTTAAAAACTTGCTAGTTTTGGAGGGCAGAGAATGGATTTTCAGCGACTGGCGGACAAAGCACTGCAAGGCATCCTTCCCGAGCGCGAGGAACTGCGAGAGATATTGAACGCGCCGGACGAGCAATTGCCGGAGATCTTGAGCGCCGCCTTCAAAGTGCGCCACCATTATTATGGCAAGCGCGTGCAGATCCATGTCTTGCAGAACGCCAAGAGCGGCCTGTGCCCGGAAGACTGCCACTACTGTTCGCAATCTTCCGTCTCCGAAGCACCCGTCGACAAGTATACCTTCATGTCCAAGGACAAGCTCGTCGAAAGCGCGCGCAAAGCCAAAGAAGCCGGCGCCGTGCGCTTTTGTATCGTCAACAGCGGCCGCGGCCCGACCAACAAAGAGATCGACGACATCACCGCGGCGGTGCGCGAGATCCGCGCCCAAACCGGTATGAACGTCTGCTGTTCGCTCGGTTTGATGAACGAAGATAAGACCCAGAAACTCGCCGCCGCCGGCGTCGGCCGGGTCAATCATAACTTGAACACCAGCCGCGAGCATCACGCCGACATCGTCACGACCCACAGCTACGACGACCGGGTCGCGACCATCGAGAGCGTCAAGAGCGCCGGCATCGGCACATGCTCCGGCGGCATCATCGGCATGGGCGAAAGCGACGACGACATCATCAACCTGGCGATGACCCTGCGCGCCATGGACATCGACTCGATCCCGGTGAATTTTTTGAACTCGATTCCCAAGACGCCCTTCGAGCAGAAACGCGAACTGACGCCGCAGCGCTGCCTAAAAACGCTCTGCCTGTTTCGCTTCGTCAATCCGACTAAAGAACTGCGCGTCGCCGGCGGCCGTGAAGTGAACTTGCGCTCTTTGCAACCACTGAGCCTCTATCCAGCCAACTCGATGTTCGTCAATGGCTATCTCACCACGCCCGGCCAAGATGCCACCGACGCGCACCAGATGATCCGCGATCTTGGATTCGAACTCGATCAGCCGGCGGCAATCTAGCGCCCGACGATTTTTGACACTTGCGACTGTCTGGGTCGCGTAAGTAAATCCGCGCTTTGATCACCGCCAACAAAACTCCAAATCTACGTTAGGAGAACCCCCCATGAAACTTTCCACGTTGTTCGCCACACTCCTTGTCACGGCGAGCACAACTTTCGCTGCTGGCTCCGACATGCCCAAACGTAAATCCGGCTTATGGGAGATTACCGTGTCGAACAGCGGCACCAAAGGCAGCCAGGCCATGCAGCAATGCATCGACGAAAAGACCGACGATCTGACGAAAAACAATATGGCTGGAACCGAAAAGCAAGCCTGCTCTAAAAATGAAATGCGCCGCGAAGGCAATAAAATTGTCACCGAATCGGTGTGTAAGATGAGCGGGACTACGACAACTACTAAGGGCGTTTTCACCGGCCAATTCGACTCGAATTACAAAGGCGACATTAAATCGACTTATAATCCGCCGCTACACGGCATCAAAGAGTCCGCCACGACAGTTGATGCCAAATGGGTGGGAGCATGTAAACCAGGGCAGAAACCCGGCGACATCTCCATGCCCGGGATGCCCAATATCAATATGAACGACATGATGAAAAATATGCCCAAGCAACCGTAGCCAATCGGTTACGATCTTGCCGCGCTGAAGCGAGCCCCTATGGCACACGACGGCAAAGATTTAATGAAACAAGTTCTGCTGAGGTCAACAAATACATTATCACCGCGAAGGCACGAAGGACACGAAGGTCGGAGTTTTGATCATCCGTATTTTGTGTCCTATGCGTTCTTTGCGGCCAATTTCCTAACCCCTACTTCCACCAACTGATCAACACTACCCCGCCGACGATCATGCATGCGCTGATGATGATTCGCAAGGTCACCCGTTCGACGTCGCGCAAGAATAACGCCGTGAGAATCAGCGAAAATAACGGCGCGGTGCTGCTGAGCGGAATCACCACCGAGACTTTGCCGAGATCCAATGCATGGTAAATCGAGGTCATACCGAAGCTGACGGTGATGCCCGCGGCGAGAAACCACCAAAAGCATTGGCGGTTCATTTTCCAGGTCACTTCAGTTTTCTCGAAGTACCACATCACCACAACCGACACGACCAACGACGAACTGGCGGTCACCGCCGCAGCGAGAAACGGATGAGGCACCGCGGCCATGCCGAACTTGCGCACCACCTGGGAGGCGCCGGCCAGCACTGATGCGGCAATGGGATACCAGAGAAAGAGGGCCGAGCCGGCAAGCTTCATCGCCCCATGGCGCCACGATAATAGCGTGATGCCGGCGATGATCATGATCGTCGCAAGCACGATCGGCAGGGTGATCTCCTCGCCAAGGAAGGCAATCGCCATGGCCGCGCTAAACAGCGGCGTGCTCGCGCGGATCGGATCGGTAATCGCCACCCCCAGCGCATCGATGCCCTTATAAGTGAGCAAGCGCGTCAGGCCGGGTTGAAAGAAGCCGACGGCGACAAAAATCAGCAGTGAAGCCATCGTCACGTTAGCCATCGGCACGAACAAAATCGACATGGTCCAGAGAAAAACGATGTTGATCATCAAGCTGCTGATCACGCCGGTGGCCGGGTTGGAATGGCGCAACGCCTTTTTCGTAAAGATGTTGTGCACCGCAAACAAGAACGCATTAGCGAGGGCGTAAAACTCAGCGGGGATGGAAGTCATGACGGTGAAGTGAAATCGATGGTGCGTTGATTCGCTGCCTGTAGAAGTTCTGAATCGAGCTATACAGGCTCGAGACAGAATTCACAACTAACGGTCAAGTTAGGTCGCGGTCGCTGGCAGCTCCATCTCGAAGCCGATCGTCAGCGCGGCCGAAGGGTTCGGCTCGACGGCTGCGCCGGCTATGTCATTTCGAGCAAAGCGAGAAATCTCTTCGACTGGCGGGCGCAATCGGAAGCAGACCCGAATCCAAACGCACACCGGGGAAACTATCAATTCCTATCGCCGGCGAGGATCACCTCCGCTGCCTTCTCGCCGATCATGTAAATTGCACTAACGATAAAAAACCCGGGAATGCGCGGAAACACCGAAGCGTCGACAACGCGCAATCCCCGAGTGCCATGCACAAGGAAATCGCTGGTCAGGACGCCGTCCTTTTCTCTCGGACCGATGGCGCAGCTGCACGAGGCATGATGGCCCCAGGCATTGTCGCGCACGAATTCTCGCAACTGATCGTCGGTTTGATATTGCTCGCCGGGCAACTCCTCGGCTGCAATCAAGCCTTGCTCCTTTAGATCCCGAGTCATCGCTCGGACAAATTGCACCCCCTCGACGACGGCGGCCAAATCCTTGCCTTCGCCATCACTGCCTTCGTCGAAATAGTGGAAATCGATCTTTGGCGGCTGGCGCGGATCGGCAGATTGCAAAGTCACCGTGCCGGCAAGATTGCGCGTGCGCGCCTTAAGAACAATCCAGCTCAAGTAGTTCTGCCGCTCGGCGAGCAATTTTGAGTAGCCGGGGAAGTAGCCGCGAAAATTGCCCACCAGTCCGGCGCAGAATAGGTCGGGAATTCGGTCCTGCTTCGACTGCTTGACCAGCGCCAGAACGTCGCCGTTGGTCGTGTAAACGCCTTCCTTACGCGTTAGCCATTGTTGAAACTGGGCATCGCCTTTGGCGAATTTGGCGCCGGTCAACATCGGCCAGTCCTCTTTCATGCGATTGACGACACTGACCTCGTAACGGTCCTGGAGATTTTTGCCGACGCCAGCGAGGTCGACGCGAGTTGGGATGCGATGGCGAACCAGTTCCTCGCGCGGACCGATGCCGGAAAGCATCAGCAATTGCGGCGTGTTAAACGCGCCGCCGCAAAGAATCACTTCACGACCTGCTCGCGCCTGGTGGATTTCACCTGCGGCTTCGCTGATATTGGCGTGGGCCCGGTAGAGCCGCTCGCCCTTGAGATATTCAACCCCGGTTGCCCGCAGGTCACCGTCAAGCAGCACCCGGGTCGCCAGCGCGTGACACTCGACGTGGAGACGATCGGGAAATTTTTTCGCCACACTCAATACCCGCTCACGGCTGCCGATCCGCATATGGTCGCGGGTCGTCAGCGGCACAAGACGCAGCCCTGACCGATGGGCCGTAACCTGGCGCCAATCGTTAGGATCGCCACGGGTTTTGAAAAAGCTGCGCAATCTTTTCAATCGATCGCCGATCTGCAACGAGGCATCCATCACCAGTTCTTCCAATACCTGGCGCAGGCGGCGGTTGCCCAAAGATTCCATCGGCATCGGTACTTCGGTGGTGAGCCAACCGGAGAACCCATGACGCGCTGGATTGAAGCCGGTCCAACGGGCGATCCAACGTTTCAACGGCCGATGCCGGCAGTCTTCAAGCACCTCGAAGTAGCGGCGCATGTTGCCCGCCCGCCACGACGAGTCGCCGGTCAATGACGCGATGTCGTCCCAGTCCTGGTTTTGCGGATAGACGAAGATCATGGCGTTGTGCGCCGTACAACCGCCGAGCGTACCGGCGCGCGGGTAGAGAACGCCGCCCCGGTCAGGGCTGTACTTGCGATCTTTCTGTTGGCGCTGCTCATCGGCGTAATGACGCACGAAGAAATCCCAGCGTATCGCCGGATTCTCCGAGGCGAAAGCGTGAAACGCGGGAACCTGGTAGTCTTCGGGCAAGCGCGAATCGGTGAGCTCGCAAGGATCGCCGCCGGCTTCGAGCAGCAGCACGGAGCGGCCCGCTTCGGCCAAGCGCGCCGCCACCGTGCCGCCGCCCGCTCCCGAACCCACGACGATATATTCGTACTGGGGTTGCGGGGCAGCGGCTTCGGACATGGGAACGGAGGTGCGCGAGAGAGCGGTTAAAAGGTTTTCAAGAATTCGATTAGCGCGCGCTTGTCGTCGTTGCTCAACGCCGACCCTTCTTTCGACATCGCCGTGCCAAAATAGTGGCCCTTATTGACCACGAAGTCGGGGCACTTGCTGACTTTCAACAAGTCCGGCGCCAATCCCTTGAATACTTCCGCAGCTTCTTGTTCACTCTTGCCCTCGACCGCTTTCAGATCGGCCTTGATCTTCAGCAGCAACTTGGCGATGTCGAGCTTGCTGCTATCGAGATCGATGTTGGTCAATAGACTCACCGGTGTCCCTTTCGGGATCGGACCGATCTCGATGCCCTCTTCACTGAAAAGCCAGGGGAACCAACGATTAAGCCAG
The DNA here is from genome assembly GCA_963816145.1 of uncultured delta proteobacterium. Taxonomy (GTDB): domain Bacteria; phylum Desulfobacterota; class Binatia; order UBA9968; family UBA9968; genus DP-20. Next base: position 248,803 of record CAWFJP010000005.1, on the reverse strand, counting down.
CCGCCCCAGCTGAGCATTTTCTCTAATAGCGGCGAGACAAATCCCGGCGCGATCTTGATGTAGCTCGTCTCCGTGGTGCGATAAATAAAGCCCGGCACTTTGTCGCCGAGAATCGGATCCTTGTCGCGCTTTTCGGGCCAGAGCATTTTTTCGATGGAATCGTTGAACGAATCCATGCGCCCTTCGACCGATGGACTGGGGTTAAACTTGCCCACCGAATTGTTCAGCAGAAACGGCGCCGTCGACCACAAGCTGATCAATGACGGCACCCGCGTATAGCCGCGCCCGCCCGCCGGCATATCGTACTGCCAGGGACTGCCGTCGATGGGATTGTGCACGGTCATCTTGCCCACCGACGGCAGATCTTTATAACTCTGCGAGGAGAAGTTGTCCCAGATATTGCCGCCGAGCGCATTAGTCGCCAGCGGGCTGCAGGCGTTGGTCTGCAACAGCGTCACCGGAATGCGCCGCTCGGTGGAGAGATAGTTGTCGGTGAGAAAATCGTCGGCCAATACAATCTCGGTCATCTTTTTTTTGAAATCGTCAGTCTTGGTCCAGGCCCAGTATTGATCCCAAATTTTATCGTTGACGCCCGCGGGCGCTTCGGGAATTTTGCTAGAATGGCAGCGCGCGCAGTTCTCGGCGAAGACGACCTTGCCTCGATTAAGTGTCGCTTTATCCTTGGATAAATACTGTTCTCCGCCCGGCGCGTCCTTCAGCAAGTCCGGCCTGGCGGTTTTGAGAAAGAACAGCGCGACATCCGGCGTTTGCGCCTGAGTGGCGTTCCAGTAACTAGAGTTCTTGTTGGCGTCGGCGATTTTGATCGGCGACACCTTTTGACCGCCCACCAGCGCGTTGAAATGGAGCAGCCACTCCTCGCTGAACAGTCCGATATTAATATAGACGCGGTTCAACGCTCCGAGTATGCCGACGGAATCGGCGCCGTCTTTCAACACATGAGTAGTCCAGACTTTGTCCGGCTCTTTGTAATACTGCGGCAGCACGGCAGTGCGCTGGAATTGCTGGAACTGTTTGTTATCGAGGCCGCCGCCGGCCAGTTTCTCCTCTCCCCAACGCTCGGCAATTTTCAACCGCGCGCCGACGTTATAGACTGCGTTCATGGTGCGCGGGTTGTTGATGTAATCGGAGGAGATAAACGACGTATCGAGGGTCCCCGGCAGTGAGGTGTGAATCAACTGATAAATGAAATTCTTCGAGTCTTTTTCCCAGAACAGCACCCGGTCGACCCAGAAATACTGCGAGCCGGGATTGGAATTGATATTCTCCCACTTGGGATTCTCCGGATCTTCCGGCGGTTTGACCGGGCTCGGGCCCACATGGCAAAAGCCGCACGACATGCCGACGCGGTACGGACGCACTAAATTCTTGTCGTTGTAGTATTTCGGGTCGGTGTAAAATCTTTCCGGATCCCATTTCTTCGCCGCCGCTTCGTCGAAATCCGGGTTGGGAAACAGACGCAAGCCCAGAATCCCGGTCGCGTACCCGTAATAAGAACCCACCGGCATGTCTTTGCCGCGCGCGCCGATTTTTACACCGGGATATTTTTGCTCGTTTTCGAATGGGTCCGCCGGGCAATCCTTAGTGCGAACGTCGAGCCACAGGCCGAAACGATCGGGGTTCGGTCCCTTGGCCTTTTCGAAGCAGGGCTCGTTGATCACACCGAGATATTCCCAGCGCTTGTCGCGCGTCAGATGCGGCAACTTGGGGTGCGAGGAAATAATTTTCAGTAGATCGACCACGCCGAAACTTTTGTTGACCAGATGATCCCAGAAACGGTCATTGCCGCCGCTCCAGACCAGCCAGTTGTTGCGGCCCTTGACTTCATCGGCGGTCAGGTCGATACCGCCATCCATCTGTTTGAAATAATCTTCGTCGGCGGCGGCAAAGCTTTTCGCATCGCGTCCCGCCAACAACGCTTCGTCCTTCACCGTACCGGGCTCCGGTTTTTTCTTGCTGCACGCAGTGAAAGCCAAAATGGCCAGTAAAATAATCAAAGTGGCCGGCGATCGTAACTTCATTCTCCGAGCTCCTTCGTCAAATCTCGATGGTCCACCGCAACCGGTTTTTAATCACCGGGGATCGAGCGCTGCGCGGTTTTGCGGCCACGCGGCGTCACAGCGTCTTCAAATATTCGATCAAAGCGTCCTTGTCCTTAACCGAAAGGACTGTGCCATATTCATGACCCTGATTACTGCTGGCCCGCTCGTTGACATCGTATTTAGTCCCAACCCTTTGTGCTTCGGCTCCCTGGGTGACAAAACCGACATCTACCGGATCGTAAACATTGTAGCCGCGATAGAAAACTTTGGGCCGTTCGACCGCCGGCTTGAGCATATCGCGCAGGGTCGGCACCGAACCATTGTGCAGATAAGGCGCACGGAGCCAAATGCCGTCGAGAAAAGCTGCAATGTAACCACTCGGCTCGGCCTCGACGAGACCTTTTCTCTCGATGCCAAAACTCTTCACCATTTTGTTCGAATCGATCGCCGCCTGCTTGCTCCAGGTGGCTAGCCGTTCCTTGTCGGTGCCGACTTCTTCCACCGGCACCCGCTTCCCGGTGCGCTCGCTGCGGTGGCAGGCTGCACAGTTCTGATCGAAGACCGCCTTGCCGGCGTCGACCAGTTCTTGCTTGATCGGAAAGGGATATTTCGGTGCCTGTATTTCACTTAGATAGCTGACCAACCAATCCACTTGCTTAAGAAACTCGTCACGGTTTTTCGGCGCGGCACTGAGCAGACCGAGTGCGGAATCGATGATCACCGAGCGCGCGTCGTGGCTGTCGCCGGCCAGATTCATCAGCATGCCCTTTTCCGGCTGATATTTTTTGAGATTCCACACCGACGGCATGTCGGTCGGGCCAATGCTGTTGTCCATCGGCGCTTTAAGCAGGAAATATTTGGTCAGGTTCATCGCGTCGTCGCGACCCCGGCCCCACTGGGGAAAATCCTTATGATAGACCCACTGGAACTGCGCTTCCCGTTCGAGCAAGCGTTTCTTGGTGATCGGAATGAGAATGTAGCGGTACATCAGGCGATCCAGGAACGGCAAATCGTAGACCAGTGCGATTTCGCGCATGATCTCCTTGGCGTTGAAGCGCGGGTCTTTGGCGCAATCGACGACGAAGCGAAAGAACGCCTGCAGATTCAGCGTGTGGTTCGGTCCGGTGGGCACAAAAATCGGATTCTCATTGGCGCTCTTGCGATAACTCGCGGTGTGGCAAGAGGCACAGTTGTTGGCCACTCGCGGGAAGCCGATGACCTTCTTGGTGAAGCCGATCGGCAACTCTTGCCCCTGCTCCCATGCCACTCCCAAAGAAGCGTAACCGCCCGGCCCCGGCAGTTTTTCGGGAAACATGCGCGGCAGCACGAAGAAAATCCAATACGGGATGCCGGCGTCATTCTCCGCGCCGATGGAACCATACTTGAAACGCATGTCGGGAGTCGCCGTCACCCAGTCGGGCTGCGGCTCTTCGCGGAAAAACTTGTACCAGCCAATCGCCGCGCCAAGACCCGCCAGCACGACAAGCACCGCCGCGCAGATCTTCCAAGACGACTTTATCTTCGCTGCATCAGCCATAGTTTCTCCCTACTTCGCGGGCACGCCATAGGACAAGCCGCTAGAAGGTCTTGAGATACTCCACCAAAGCGTCTTTTTCCGCCGGCGAAAGTTCGGTGCCATACGACTTGCCCTCATGACCTTTGTTCGAATTACCCGGCTCGTCAGTCTTGTAAAGAAAATAGGGGCGGCCCCGCTCTTCGGCGACATCGGCGACAAAGCCGACTTTCTTCTGATCGTAGACGTCATATCCGCGATAAAAACTCTTGGGCCGCTTGTCGCTGGGTTCGAGCAGGTCGCGCAACGTCGGCAGCGAACCATTGTGCAAATACGGCGCGCGCAGCCACAGCCCGTCGAGAGGGCTGTTGGCATAGCCGAAGGTTTTGCGAAAGTGGCGAAATCGCTCGTTCTCGTAACCGGCGAAAATCATGTTCTGATTGACCGCGACATCATAGGTATACGAGTCGAGCCGGTGCTCGTCGGTACCGATCTCGCCGATCGGCACGACCTTCCCGGCATATTCGCCGCGGAAATCCTTGCCACTGGCGCCGTGGCAACCGGCGCAGTAGTTTTTGTAAACCGGCGCGCCCTGCCCGGCGAGCTCTTTGTCGATCTTGAACGGATAGGGCGGCGCGGCGAGATTGCGCAACCAATCAGCCACCCTTTTCAAGCTCTGCCGATCGCCGGTCGGCGGCGTGATGCCGGTGCCCATCGCCGCGCTGCGATTGCGCTCTTCAAGAGAGACGTTGTTGCCGTCCCAGTGCAGATTCATTTTCAGGTTTTCCCGCTGGCCTTGGTTCCAGATCGACGGGAAATCGGTGGTGCCGATGACTTCCCGCGGCGAAAGCTTCTCGGGCGGAAAGTTAAAGTACGCTTTTAGCGGATTGAATGTGTCGACCCGGCCCGGCCCCCATTCCGGCTGTTGCTTGATGAAATCCAGGCGATCGCGCAGCGCCAACAGCCGCTCGCGCATGTAATAAATGCCGTAAAAACGCAGCACCAGGCGGTCGACCAGCGGCAACCGTTCCAGCCCTTCGCGCTTTCGAATAACGTCGATCTGGCGCAAAATATCTTGCGGCGTGAAGCGCCGATCTTCGCCGATGGCGAAAAGAAATCGCGTGAAGCCGCGAAAGTCGAAAGTATTGGCCGGCATGGCGGCATAGACTGTCGGCTCGCTTTGCGGCGTCTCGCGCACCGTGCCGGCGTGACAGAAAGCGCAATTGAGCCAAACGACGTCGAAGCCGAGGTAACGGCGCTGCGACATGCCAACCGGCAGGGTTTTACCTTTTTCGAAGACAAAGCCGACCGACCGCCAGCCATTCTTATTTCCCGGCAATTTGTCGTTAAACAACTCGGGCAGGGCGCGCCAGATCCAGTAGGGGATGCCGAACTCATGCTCACTGCCAAGGGAGCCATACTTGAAGTGCTCGACATCGTCGCGGTACGCCACCGGCGTATCGGCGCCGAAACGACCGAGAAAAAGCGCGCCGGTAAGTAGCGCCGCAATGAATAAGATAACAGCGAAGATTCCGAGGCGGTAAAAAAACCGTTGGGACGCCGGCATCAAGTGGTTATTGTCCATGAGCCGTCAGCCTCCAATGTATCCATCCACAACCACACCCCAATGATGACTCGCTTCAGCGGCACAGCCTTGCTGCAAAGCGACTGCATCTGTTCGGCAACCGGCAGGTTGTCGCGCTGCACCTAAAATTTCAGCGCAAAATCGATGAGCCGGCTCTTGTTCCAGTAGACTTTCCCCAAATAAAGACCCGGTTCGATTTCGCGGATCTCGTCGCGAATCCACTGGGCGACGATCGACGTATCCGAATAGTCGAGCACGATGCACTCTTTGCCGTCGAGCCAACTCGGTCCTTTGTAGACCCTGGCGAGAATCGCGTTGAGGCCGAACGGCAGGATTTTATTCTTCAATACGCCCTTATTGTTGTCGAAGACTTTTCCCTGCCAGGCAAAGTGACTGATGAAGCTCGCAATGTTGGCGCTATAGGTCGTGCCCGGTGCGACGATGGCAGTGCCTTCGGCTTCACCGTTGGGAATGTTCCCGACCGGACTGTTGGTGAACAACTTATCGAGTTCGGCTTGTGAAAGCGTCAGCAGCTTGGCCACATCGTAAGGCATGATCTACTCCTGAGCTGAAGATCTGCACCGGGGCTGGCGAATAGTAGCCCGGCGCATGACAAGCACGTTAGATTGTTTGGATGGAAATAGTTTCACATACCCTCATTCAATCCGTCAAGAAATTTTTGCCGCAGCGGAAAATTTCACAGCGATTTTGCCGCACCAAACGCAGCAGCGTGATTGCGCAATCATGTCAGATTTGTCAAAGTTTCGACAAGAAAACTCCGATGAGCACAAAAACCGCGATCCTCTCCATCGGCAATCTCACCGCCGAAAATCTCCCGACCCTGCGCACAGCGTTCCAAGCCGTCCCGGGCGTCAGCAAGATCGACTTTAGCTTGGAGCGCAGCGTCGCTGTGCTCGAATTCGACCCTGCCCTTGCTCATATCGACGACTTCTTGCGCGCCGTGCTGAAAGCCGGCTTCCAAGTCCTCTAGCATTGGCGGCAGTCGAAGATTCTCGGATTCGGAATTTTCTCCCGCAACGGCGCAAAGACGCAAAGGGAAGTTAAAATGTCATTTCGACCGATGGGAGAAATCTTTTTCAGATCCCCTCGTCCCGGCTTCTGATGACGGGCTCCGCCCGTCACTTAGCGCCTTTGCGCCTTTGCGGGAGACATCCGGATTTAACGTCGACAATGCCCCGCCCAGGTGTCGCAAAACGACTACTCGGTGTAGCAAGATTGCTACTCGGGCGCCTTACTCAGCGCCGCCGGTCGCACTCGACTCAGCGAGATTTCTCAATGAAATCAAGCGACTGATTCTTCTCCCTGGCATGCGCCAGATGGCCTCACCATTGCGTTATTGCGAGCATATAGCGTAATCATTATTTCGGCAGGACGAACCCGTCGGAGGTGAGACTACTGGCGTGCCGGCGCCACCTGAACGTTACGGATCGGGTAGCATAGCGGCAAATAGCATCGATCAACTGAAGCGATTCGGCTGACTCCGCTCCGGCGTCAATCTCGATGCGTTTTTTTCACGCCCGAACGGTTTCACGCCTCGCGGTTTTTTTTGCGGCAGATTCGCGGACTTTAGATTAGAGTCGAGTTCAGTTTTACGCGCAGTCAAAAGTTTTAGAGGAGTGGCGATGAAAGGCATCATTAGATTGATCGTCATCACTGTGACGTTATTGGGACTTGGAGTCGTAGCCACGGCACAGCAGCCGAAGAAGTTTTTCCGGATAGGCCTACTGTCGGGGGGCGGTTCGCCCCCGGCTGGGTCGCCGACAGCGCTTGACCTAGGCTTGCGCAAGTTGGGCTACGTGGAAGGTCAAAACATCGCCATCGAAGCTCGCTATTCGAACGGCCAAATCGGCCGCCTGAGCGAACTCGCCGCCGACCTCGTGCGCCAGCCTCTAGACGTGATTGTCGCGCAGTCCTATCCGGCCGCTATCGCGGCCAAGCAAGCAACCACAACCATTCCCATCGTAATTACCGGCGCCGGGGATCCCGTGGCTACCGGTCTCGTCGCGAGCTTTGCCCGGCCGGGCGGCAACATCACCGGGGTGAGTGCGTTCGAAGAGGAGCTGAGCGGCAAACGTCTCGAACTATTGAAGGAAGCCTTCCCCAAGTTGACCCGGGTGGCGCTACTCTGGAACGCCGCGGATTTTGGCATGACCCTTAAATACCGGGAACTGGAACGCGCGGCGCAGGGATTGCGGGTAACGGTGCAAGCTTCGGCGATCCGCGAGCCCAAGGATTTCGAAGGTGTCTTTTCCGAGATGTTGCGCAAGCGGCCCGATGCGCTGTTTGTCATCACCGACCCATTGACCCAGCTCAATCGCAAACATGTTGTCGAATTGGCGGCAAAACATCGCTTGCCGGCAATGTATGAAAATGCCCCGTATGTGGAAGATGGCGGGCTCATGGCCTACGGGCCGAGTCAGGCGGAAACCCTGGAGCGCGCCCTGCACCATGTCGACAAGATTCTTAAAGGCACCAGCCCCAGCGATCTGCCCATCGAACAGCCGACGAAGTTCGAATTCCTCGTCAACCTCAAGACCGCCAACCAGCTCGGCCTAACGATACCGCCGAATGTGCTGGCGCGGGCGGATCGCGTGATCAGATAAGGCAGAAGCAAAAATTAAAAGGGGGAAGGCGTTGAAAAGTAAATTTCCATTTTTGTTACTGACAATTGTCTTGCTGGTAACTGTCTCTTCCGCCGAGGCGCAACAGCCAACAAAGATCCCCAGAATCGGATACCTAAATGCTACTTCCCCTTCCACTAGCCCCGCCCGCATCGAGGCGTTCCGGCAGGGTCTGCGCGAACTTGGATACGTGGAGGGAAATAATATTGTCATTGAGGTTCGACATGCGGAAGGAAAGCTCGATCGTCTGCCCTCGCTCGCGGCCGAGCTAGTGCGTCTCAAGGTCGACATCATCGTCTCAGTGGGTCCGGCAACAACCCGGCCCGCCAAGGAAGCAACTTCGACGATTCCCATTGTTATGGCGCAGGATAACGATCCAGTTGCCACCGGGGTGATCGCCAGCCTAGCACGCCCTGGCGGAAACATTACCGGGTTGTCGACCCTCGCCCCGGAGATAAGTGGAAAACGACTGGAGCTTTTGAAGGAGATCATTCCCAAACTCTCCCGCGTGGCGGTCTTCGGCGCGTCAACTATGCTGGGCCAAGTACAAATGTTAAGAGAGGTGGAAGCCGCCGCAGGAGCGTTGAAAGTGAAGTTTCAATACCTAGACGTGCTCGATCCGAAGGACATTGAAGCCGCATTCCAAACTGCAATCAAAGGACGCGCCGAGGCAGCCCTCGTGCTGCAGAGCGCGGTCATGAGTTCTCAGCGAAAATTGGTGATCGACCTCGCGGAAAAACACCGGCTCCCGGCAATTTACGCACAAACGGAATATATGGAAGCCGGCGGCCTCATGTACTACGGCACGAACACTCCCGACTTGTTCCGGCGTGCTGCTATCTATGTCGACAAGATTCTAAAAGGCGCCAAGCCCGCCGATCTCCCGGTCGAGCAGCCGAAGAAGTTTGAGTTTATCGTCAATCTGAAAGCCGCCAAGCAGATCAACCTGACGATTCCGCCGAATGTACTTGCGCGGGCGGACCGGGTGATTCGGTAAAGGCAAACTTCAAAATGAAAAAGGTACGCGGAGCAGTGGGAACCAGGGGAGTCGGGAGTCTCAACTCACAATATAGATTGCAAGTGCAGAGTGCAAAATGCAAAATTATCGGATGGGACGCTTTGCGGTGATAACCGACTTGGTAAATATTTTTACCAGCTCATCGGATACGCGAAGCAGGCTAGGCAAGTTGTTTTCCGAGAATACGCTGACTTTTTCGATCAGCCTTAGCCAATAACGGGACTCACGCATTTCCTTCAAGACAATCTGCATTTTATGAACAAAATCCGCGCGGCTCTCGGCCGCACACGCCTCCTCGTAATCCGCCCCGCACAAGAGGTGCTGGCCCGCATTAATGTCCCTTTCGGGGATAGTTGAAATCCCTCGCCTTCAGTCGAGGAGAGGATTTGTCATGCCGGCGAAGGCTGGCATCCATCTTCGGTTTCGTTGGCAGGCCAAAGAAAACCTGGATTCCGGCCTACGCCGGAATGACGAAAGGAAGAGTCGACTTCTAGTCGACGAGTACAGAAACCCTCGGCTTGGAGCCGAGGGTCATTCAGTTGATTCCCGATATGACGACCGGTGGCTGATCTATTCAGTGTAGCCGTGAACCTAACGACATTAGCACTGAACTCTAGCAATCGCTCCGTCAAGTCCGGTCCGTCACTTTGCATTTTGCACTTTTCATTTTGAAATCTGCATTGAGGATTATCCCCCCTCATTCGCCTGCCACTGTCATCTTGGCTAGCTTCATCGTCGGGGCGGCGATGCGTCCGCGCAATTCAAGGTCGTTGCCGACCATTTCGATGTTGTGCAGCATTTCTTTGAGGTTGCCGGCGACGGTAATTTCCTCGACGGGATAGGCGAGTTCGCCGTTTTCGATCCACATCCCGGCAGCGCCGCGGGAATAGTCGCCGGTGATCATGTTGACGCCGGAACCGATCATTTCGGTGACATACAGACCGGACTTGACTGAACCGATGATCTGTTCCGGTGTCTGCTTGCCGGGCGTTAAATAAAAATTTGCCGGCGATACACCCGGGGGTTCGCCCACCGAGCGCGAGGCGTTGCCGGTGGACGGCATGCCCAGCTTCTTGCCGCTGTAAGTGTCGAGCAGATAGCTCTTGAGCTCACCCATTTCGACGACGATTTTCTTTTTGATCGGCAACCCTTCGGCATCGAAGGGTCGTGAGCCATGGGCGCCGACGATGGTGCCGTCGTCAATCACCGTCAATAAATCCGAACCGATCTTTTCACCGAGCTTGCCGACCAGGAACGACGCGCCTTTGTAAAGCGCGTAACCGGACAGCGCCGACGCCAGGCTGCGGATGAGCGAAGCCGCCATTTCCGGATCGAATACCACCGGCACCTCGCAGGTTTTCACCTTGCGCCCGCCGAGCCGGCGCAGCACGCGCTGGGCAGCCTTCTCGCCAACATGCTTGGACGACTCTAGATTGGCGAACTTTCGGGTGGATGAATACCAGTAATCGCGCTGCATCGAACCATCTTGCTTCGCCACCGGCGCCACCGAATGGCCGAAGGTCGAGCCGGAATATTCGCCGGCAAAGCCGTGACTGCTGACATAGATGACGCGGCCGAAGTGATTGGAAAACTCAGCGCCTTCGGAGTTGGTAATGCGCGCATCGAATGAGAGCGCGGCTTTCTCGGTGTCCAAGGCAATCTGAATCTTGTCATCGACGGCGATACTGCGCGCGCCGCTATCGATCAGATCGAGATCGGGAATCTCCCGCGCTAACATCTCCGGCGCGGGTAGGCCGCCGCTGGGATCCTGGGCCGTGGCGCGGGCCATCTGCACCGTGTCGTCGACCAGTTTTTCAATCGATTTCTTCGAGATATCCGAGGTCGACGCCGACGCCGAGCTGTTGCCCAGAAACAAGCGCAGCCCGAGCCGCTTCTCGCCGGCCTGGCTGATCTTCTCGACCTCGCCCATGCGCACGGTGACGAAAAACGAATCGCCCTCGACCATCACGACATCGCCGGACGAAGCGCCCTTCTTCTTGGCGGTATCGAGTATCTCGCGACCGAGATCTTGGTTTAATTCACATCTATCCATGAACTCTCCAGATCGTTCAAACAGTTCAAGCCGTTCAACCGCTACGCTCCGTTCTAGCCCCCTCCTTAATCCTCCCCCGCGACGCGGGGGAGGAAAGGCTTGCCGGATCGGCTTCGAAGAAAGGTGGGGGGTTGAACGATTTGAACGGCTTGAACGTTTTGAACTCTTACGCTCTTGTTCCCCCGACTGTTAATCCATCGATCTTGATCGTCGGCATACCGACGCCGACGGGCACCGACTGACCGTCCTTACCGCAGGTGCCGACGCCTTCGTCGAGCTTCAAATCCGCGCCGACCATCGACACCCGGGTCAACACGTCAGGGCCGTTGCCGATCAGAGTTGCGCCTTTCACCGGCTTGGTGACCTTACCGTCTTCGATCAAGTAAGCCTCGCTGGCGGAGAAAACGAATTTGCCGCTGGTAATATCAACTTGGCCGCCGCCGAAGGAAACCGCATAGAGGCCTTTCTTAACTGACTTTCAGGATATCCTCCGGTACCGACTCGCCGGCGAGCATAAAGGTGTTGGTCATGCGCGGCATGGGAATATGCGCGTAGCTTTCGCGCCGGCCATTGCCGGTGAGCGCCATCTTCATCAAGCTGGCATTGAGCTTGTCCTGCAAATAGCCTTTGAGGATGCCCTTTTCGATCAGCGTGGTTCGGCTGGTCGGCGTGCCCTCGTCGTCGACGTTGATCGAACCGCGGCGCGACGGAATCGTACCGTCGTCCACCACGGTGCAAAGTTCGGACGCGACCTTTTCGCCGATGCGGTCGCTGAAAGCGGAAGTTTTTTTGCGGTTGAAATCGCCCTCAAGACCATGGCCGATGGCTTCGTGCAGCAGGATCCCCGGCCAGCCGGGGCCGAGCACCACGTCCATGGTTCCCGCCGGTGCGTCTTCGGCGCTCAGGTTCAACACCGCTTGGCGCACCGCTTCGCGGGCGTAGCGCTCATAATCGCAGCCGTCGACAAAGAAGCCGAACTCCACCCGCCCGCCGCCGCCGAAACTGCCGACTTGCCGGTTGCCGTTTTCTTCGACAATGCAAGTGACATTCAGGCGCGTCAGCGGCTGAATATCACCGACCACCATGCCTTGCGATGACGCGACAAGAATCACTTTGTACTCAGCGCCGATGGAAGCGAAAACATTTTTCACCCGTGGGTCGAGACCGCGGGTAAACTTATCGATCTCGTAAAGCAGCGCAACTTTCCGGTCCAAAGGAACATCGTTGACCGGGGTCGCGATGGCGTAGAGATCATGGGCCGCAGCGGGCGGCTGGCCTATTTGAGCCGGTACCTGCGCCGGCCGGTTCTGAGCAATGTACTGCGCCGTGCGGGCGGCGACTTCGAGATTTTCAATGGTTATGTCATCGGTGTAGGCGTAACCGGTTTTTGTTTCCGCAAGCACACGCACGCCAACCCCGTTGGAAGTCGACTGGGAACAGTTTTTGACCATCCCCTCTTCCAGGCTGATACCTTCGTTGCGGCGGTACTCGAAAAACAGATCGGCATAGTCGGCCTTTTTGCCCATGGCCGCATCAAGGACCTTCTCCAAGTCACGGTTGCGGATGCCGAAGTTACGATCGAAGAAGGATCGGGCTGGAACCGGTGCGTCTGCCATCGCCATTCACCTCGCTTACACTTCACAAGATAGAGGATTTACCGCTAAAAACCAGCGTCTTGCATCTAATAATCTGTTGATCGCATCGCGCCGTTGGGCTAGTATCTGCCCATCCGAAATTACAGGTGGAGAACCATGGCACAGAAAAAAATCGTTCACATCGTCGGCACCGGCACCATTGGCGAACCGCTGATCTGCATTCTCTCCACCTTTAAGGAGCAATTTGGCATCGACGAAGTGACCTTTCATAAACGCACACCGTTGCTGACCGACCGTTCGAAAGTATTGGTGTCGTGTGACAAGGGCGCCAAACTCGCTGTCGACAAGGATCGCTGGCAGAAATTTGTCGACATGGGCATGACGCCGACTCTCGAAGCGGAGGAAGCGATCGAGCGCGCCAGTGTGGTTATCGATTGCACCCCAGTGGGGAATCAGAATAAGGAAAAACTGTATAACAAGTACGCCAACAATGGCCGCGGCTTTATCGCCCAGGGCAGCGAAGATGGCTTCGGCAAGAAATACGCGCGCGGCATCAACGACAAGGCATTGGCCAAAGGCCAAGACCAGTTCATCCAGGTCGTTAGCTGCAATACCCACAACTTAGCAGTGCTAATCGACACCATCGCGTTGGGACCAGAGAAGGAAGACAACCTGGCCGAGAGCCGCTTCGTGTGCATGCGGCGCGCCAACGACTTAAGCCAAGAAGGCGATTTCATTCCGGCGCCCGAAGCGGGCAAACATGACGATCCACACTTCGGCACCCATCAGGGACATGACGCCCACGCGTTATTCAAGACCATGGGGTTGGATTTGAATATTTTCTCCTCGGCTTTGAAGCTCAACACCCAGTACATGCACACGATTCATTTTAACTTGCGGCTGCGCCGCGCCATCGACATGGACGAACTAATGCGCCGGTTCCGCTCGGTGCGCCGAGTGGCGATGACCAACAAGGCGTCGTCGGCTTCGGTCTTTTCCTTCGGCCGCGACCATGGCCTGTTCGGCCGGATTCTAAACCAGACGGTGGTCGTCGCCCAGAGCCTGGCGATCCATAACGACAAGGAAGTGATCGGTACCTGCTTCACGCCGCAGGATGGCAATTCGCTGTTGAGCAGTATCGCCGCTTCATTGTGGTTTCTGTACCCCGACTCCTACGAGGAGAAATTGGCACCGGTGCGGCCGTACTTTTTTAGCGAGATCTAAGAGCAAAGTTGTTGGCAGCGAAAGGGGATCGAAGGCTGCGGCCTTCGGTCCCTTTTTTGTTGCTTCTTGTGAGTTTCGTGAGGCTGATTGTTCACCACGAAGACGCGAAGGACACGAAGGGTTCGGACAATTTACCAGCCGAGCTTCGTGCTCTTCGTGCCTTCGTGGTGAGTAGAATTAAAGCGTAGCGGCGGAGTAATCCACACAAGAGCCGGAATATACTTATTGGCTGACGGCGGCATTGAAGCCGTCGAACTGCACCGAGTCGCCGGCGGCAAAGCCATGCCGCTTCGACAAACCGCCGTTGATCTCAAAAACGAATCGACTCTTCCCGTCGACGGATCGCGGGTCAAGGGAAAATGGCGTGGCTTGCTCGACGATGCCGACAATCTTGCGGTCACTGCCGATGAAGATCATGTCCAGCGAGCGCGGCGTGTTCTTCATCCAGAACGACTGCTGCGACTCGCTGGGAAAAAGAAAGATCATGCCACGATCGTTGGCCAGTTCAGTACGGTACATCAAGCCCATCTCTCGCTTGCCCGGAGTATCGGCAACTTCCACCTGAAAGCCGACCTGGCGGCCGTCTTTCGTGGTGATCGTCACTTTGGGTTGGGCATCGCAGGCGGATACTGCGAATACCAAGAGCCAGACAAAAACCGCCAAGACACCGCCATAGTTGCGCATATTACTTGCTCAGGCTGCGGGCGACGATCTCGGCCACATCCAAAACCTCCATGGCGGTTTCCGGCTCTTCCTTCGCAGTCTCTTCGGTGAGCATGCGCATGCAAAACGGGCAACCGGTAGCAACGGTTTTGGCGCCGGTCTGTTTCAACTCACGATAGCGGTTGGTGCTGACCCGCTCTCTGCCTTTTTCTTCTTCTTTCCAGAACTGGCCGCCGCCGGCGCCGCAGCAAAAGCTGTTGCTACCGCTGCGGCTGGGCTCGGTCAACTTGGCGCCGGTGGACTCGATCAGACCGCGCGGCTGATCGAAGATACCGTTGTGCCGACCGAGATAACAGGGATCGTGGTACGTCACCGAACCGTTGCCATCGATCGAGAGTTTCAGCTTGCCGCTTTTGACCAGCTCATCGATGAAATCGCTGTGATGCTTAACTACATAGTTACCGCCAAACTGCGGATATTCGTTGGCGACTGTGTGAAAGCAATGCGGACAAGTGGTGACGATGGTTTTGGCTTTGATCTGATTCAATGCGCCGATATTTTCTTCGGCCATTTGGACGAATAAATATTCGTTGCCGGCGCGCCGCGCCGTATCGCCGGTGCATTTTTCGTCTTTGCCGAGCACCGCCCAGTTCAGTCCGGCGGCGTTGAATATCATTGCCATACTCTGGGCGATCTTCTGCGCCCGCGGATCGAAGGCCACGGCGCAACCGACCCAGTAGAGCACTTCCGGGTCGGGCTTGTCGGCCAACGTCGGCACGGCAAACGGCAGCCCTTTGGTCCAGGCGACGCGCTCGTCCGCAGCCATGCCAAAAGGGTTGCCGGCGCGTTCCATGTGATTAAACGTGTTTTGCAGTCCTTTGGGAAACTCCGCCGCGCCTAAAACTCGCTCGCGGCGCACGTCGATGATATGCAGCATCTGCTCATTGCCCACCGGACAGACTTCAATGCAGGCGTTACAGGTGGTGCAGGCCCAAGCCGATTCTTCATTGAGAGCGAAGTCGAGCAGCGGCCGCGGACTCTCCTGGCCGTGAGAGAAATTTGGGAAAATCTTGTTGAGCTCAAAGCGCTCGTTGATGAGAATCGCGGCCGGGCTGAGCGCCTTGCCGGTATTGGACGCCGGGCAGACATCCTGGCAGCGGTTGCACATGATGCAGCTGTAGGAATCCAACAGACGCGGCCAGGTGAAATCCTCCAGCTTCGCCGCACCGAAGGTTTCCTCTTTCTCGAAGTCCATCGGTTGCAGCACGCCGGGCTGGTCTTTTTTCAAAGCCAAATTCACCGGCGCCAGAAAAATATGGATATGCTTCGAGCGCGGGAAGTACGGAATGAATAGCAAGATCGAACCGAGGGCACCCCACCAGTAGAAATGATTAAGAAACTCCAGCGCGCCGGGAGCAAGACCGGCAAAGAGTCCGGCAAACAGCGAACTCACCGGTTGAAATGCGTCGCTGCCTTGCTGGGCAAGTTGAGTCGCCTTGAACAGCAGCCGGCAACCGACATGGAATAGGATGAAACAGGCGACAAAAGTCGAGTCGCGAAAGATGCCGCCCCGGACCTCCGGCTGCACCGGAGTATTCTCAGCGAAGGCGAAATCCTGCGGCTTGACCAGCCAACGGCGAATCAGCATGCCGACAATGCCCGTGAGTACGGAGGCAGTCAAAAGATCGCCGGCGATATTGAAAAGGTTCCACAATCCGTCTCGCGCATGCAGACCGAAGAAACCTTCGAGAACATCGACAAGATTAACCAGGAAATAAAAAATGAAGCCGTAAAAAATCAGCGCGTGGAGAAACGACACCACCGGCCGTTTCTTGAACACGCTCTGCTGGGTCAAGACGATCCACAGCGCGCGGCGAATCCGATCCGCCAGATGGTCAAAGCGAACATCCGGCTTACCCCGGGCGATGGCCCGGTAAACGTCGTAAAGCCTCGCGCCGCCATAATACAGCGAGCCGGCGGCAAGCAGAACAAACAAGATCTTTTCGAGTGTCGTCAACATCGCGGTGTAACCGCCCTCCGTTTCAATTCCTACTTAACGTTGACTGCCGGAGATTGTCAAAATATTGGGCGAGAAATTATCACTAGCGCGGCAAATCCCCCGCCGCCCCTCCACTCCATTGATGCGATACAAACCGAGCACCGCCCTTGCGGCGCCGGCGCCATGCCGAAGCGATACTGTGGCGGCTAAGCGGCAAACCCCAAGCGGCGCGACAGCTCATCGCCGGCGCGCAACAAGCTCGGCACGATATCGCGGTCGATCGCTTCGTCGGTCAAACGCTGGCTGGGCCCCACCACCGCCAACGTGCCGACAAGTGTCCGCGTATAGTCGCGAATCGGCACCGCCACCGAATTCACCTCGTCAGTAAACTCCCCTTTTTCGACGGCATAACCGGTCGTGGCGATCTGACCGATATGCGCGTCCAAGGCGCCGCGCTCGACGATCGTCTTGTCGGTGAAACGTTCGAGACGTTCGGCGAGGGTCTGACGCAGGCCCCCGTCAGCTTCGAAGGCCAAGTGAATCTTTCCCGCCGCTGTGCAATGGGCCGGCAACGCCGTTCCCAAGAACGACACTACCCGCACGGCGCGCTGCGGCTCGACAAAATCGAGCGGCATAACGAACCCACCCTTGCGGATACCGACATAAACGCTTTCCCTAGTCGATTTCGCCAGGGATTCCAAGATCGAGCGGGACTGCATCAGCAAGCCCATCTGGTGGATGTAGGTCTGGCCGATTTGCAGACACTTGAGCCCCAGCCGGTAGTTTTCCGAAGACTTGTTTTGCTCGATATAGCCGCGCGCTTCGAGGGTGGCGAGCAAGCGAAACACGTTATTCTTGTGGAGCTTCAAACGCTTGCTCAGTTCGGTGACACCGATCTCGTCGACGTTACCGCTGAACTGCTCCAAAACATCTAGAGCATGGGATACCGACTGAATCACATAATTAGCTTTCTCGCGCCGAACCATGTTTCCTCCATGAAGCGGCAAAGGCTGCCGTCGGCCGCTCGTCATAGCAAATTACGAATCAGCCAGAAATGGCGTTTTAAGCCAAGCCAAGGAGCTTGTCAAACCGTGGAAAATTACGATTGGGCAACCGCGCAAGCGGTCCGTGCCAGCCCATTGCCAAGGACGCTGAAAAGCTAGAATCAACCAGTGTCGCAATCTGGCCCAACCCAACCCGACAATCCGGCGCCGGCGAGGCGCACTAACGACTGCACAGAAAAGTCTCCGCGCTTTCGAGAGAACGCCGTCCCGATGGAATAACCTCCGGCAAACAGCCGAGATATCAATAGTCAAAAGCTAGCGCCCTTGACGCATCATCATCAATGCGGCAGTATGCCGGTCATGACGTGTTTTGTGAAATATATTTGGCGTGGCTGGCGGCGCTGGTACTCGAACCAGCAGCACCATGGCTGAATGCGTCGACCAACTTAACTGACAAAAGGGCCATAGGTGATTAACTTATGGCCCTTTTTATTTTCAACCAATGATTCAACCTAGCTTCAAAGAATTTAGCCGCCTTGCCAAGCAGGGCAACCTCGTGCCGCTCTATCAAGAGCTATTGATGGACCTGGAAACCCCGCTGTCGTTTTTCAAGCGTCTCGAGCGCGACCGTTATGCGTTTATTTTAGAGAGCGTCGAAGGCAGCGAGCGCTGGGCGCGCTACTCGTTTCTCGGCACCCGACCGCAGCGGGTTTTCAAAGCGCGCGGCAACCAAATCGAATTGACCGACAACGGCATAGTGAAGAAATGGCAAACCGACGCGCCATTGAAAGCGCTGGAAGAACTGCTCAAGGATTACCGGCCCGTGGCGGTGCCGGGCGTTCCACCGTTTTTCGGCGGCGCACTCGGGTACGTCTCCTACGATGCCGTCGAGCAATTCCACGGCATCGTCAATGCCAGGAAAGATCCCCTCGGCATGCCCGAGATATTTTTCTTGTTTGTGCAAACCTTGATCGCCTTCGACAATCTCAAGCACACCATCAAAGTGATCGATAACATCCAGGTCGACCCTGGCACGAATTTACGCCGGGCCTATGACGACGCGGTTAAGCGAATTCATAAAGTCATCTCGACGCTGCAAAAAAAACCGCGCGGCATCGAACCGCGCGACTTGAGCCCAGCCAGCGGCAAGCGCAAATTCCGCTCCAACTTGAGCCCACAAGCATTTCAACAGGCGGTCAACCGGGCCAAGGAATATATCAAAGCCGGCGACATCATTCAGACCGTGCTGTGCCAAAGACTGGAAACCGAAACCGAGAGCGATCCCTTCGAGATCTATCGCGCGCTGAGATTCGTCAATCCATCGCCGTACATGTATTACCTGGAGTTGGAGGATCTACGGGTCATCGGTTCGTCGCCCGAAACCATGGTGCGCCTCACCGGCGATACCATCGAACTTCGCCCCATCGCCGGCACCCGCCGGCGCGGCGCCACGCCGGATGAAGAACGCGAGCTGGAAGCCGAACTGCTGGCGGACCCGAAGGAACGCGCCGAACATATCATGCTGGTCGATCTTGGCCGCAATGATGTCGGCCGGGTCGCCGCCATCGGCAGCGTCGAAGTCAACGAGCTGATGGCCATCGAACGCTATTCGCACGTAATCCATATCGTCTCCAACGTGCGCGGCAAGCTGGCCCCGGACAAGACGCC
This sequence comes from uncultured delta proteobacterium, assembly GCA_963816145.1. GTDB lineage: Bacteria > Desulfobacterota > Binatia > UBA9968 > UBA9968 > DP-20. The sequence continues at coordinate 229,779 of CAWFJP010000005.1, read as the reverse complement.
CTTCGATCTTTTCGTCTCGGCCTTTCCCGCCGGCACCGTTTCCGGCGCGCCGAAAATCCGCGCAATGCAGATCATCGCCGAGCTGGAACCGCAAAAGCGCAGCCTCTACGCCGGCGCCATCGGCTACTTCGGCTATAACGGCAATTTGGACACCTGCATCGTTATCCGCACGATCGTCATGAAGGGCAAGAAAGTTTATATCAATGCCGGCGCCGGCATCGTCGCCGACTCCGATCCGGCGCTGGAATACCAGGAGACCTTGAGCAAAGCCCGCGCCATGTTGCGCGCGGTGGAACTCGCCGAACAGTGGAGGAAGCGATGATCCTGCTCATCGATAACTACGACTCCTTCACGTACAACCTGTATCATTATTTGGGCGAGCTTGGCGCGGAAGTTCGCGTCGTATACAACGACAAAATCGATCTCGACGAAATCGCCGCGCTGCGGCCGGAAAAGATCGTTATCTCGCCGGGGCCGTGCACGCCGAAAGAAGCCGGCATATCCTGCGAAGCGATCAAGCGCTGCGGCGCGCACACGCCGATTCTTGGCGTCTGCCTGGGCCACCAATCGATCGGCGCCGCCTACGGCGGCAGGATTATCCGCGCACCCTCGATCATGCATGGCAAGCTATCGGACGTAAACCACGACGGCAAAACTATTTTTCGCGGCTTGAAAAACCCCTTCGCCGCCATGCGCTATCATTCGCTGGTGATCGACCCGAAGAGCTTGCCTGCGGAACTCCTCGTCAGCGCTCGGACCGATGATGGCGTGATCATGGGTGTGCGCCATCAGATTTACCCGGTCGAAGGCGTGCAGTTTCATCCGGAATCGATCCTCGCCGAGGAAGGCAAGAAACTGCTGAAAAACTTCCTGGATAACTACTAAACGATGAAGCTCTTGTGCTTCCAAGCCAAACGCTTTCGCTGGAAGACTCATTCGAAGACGCTTCCCGACGTGGCCGACCAAGACATCGACCAGGAAGTCTCTGATACAGTCGTCATCTTTCTCCAGGCCGAGGCGGCTGACGGCGACTGCGAGAGAAACGCATCCGTCCTGCGTCAGACCCTCAAGCATATCAAGTGGCTCGCCAACAAACGTGATTTAAATAATATCGTGCTCCATTCCTTCACCCATTTGGGCGGCCTAACCGCTCCACCGGAGTTGGCCGACTCGCTCATTACCACATTGCAGCAACGCCTGAGCGAAACCGGCTACCAAGTCTGGACCACGCCGTTCGGTTATTTTTGTGAGTGGGACTTGAGCGTCTACGGCGAGAGCCTTGCCAAGGTTTGGAAAGAAATTCACTAGCCAGGGTATCCCACGACATCGTCAGCCGGGAAATTTCGACCCAGGTTTTCCCAGCATGCTATAATCATGCAAGAGAACAGATTTGGGAGGAATTCCATGGCACTTTCAGGCAGGAACATGAACCGCTGGAGGATAACGTTAGCGCTCTTCTTACTAATCCCGGCATGCAAGAAAGCTGAGAAAGCCGCGAGCCCCGACGATCTTCCCGACCTCAACAAGCAAATCCGCCCTTACGTCACCGTCGAGAACACCAAGGTTCGCAGCGGCCCGGGACCGCAGTTTCGTGGCATAGCCGACATCCCGGCCAATGCCAAGATCCATGTCGTCGGCCGCGACGGCGATTGGGCGCTGATCGTCTCGAAAAAGGGCAACGCACCGGGATTTATCGAACTGGCGGCGATCAAGCCCGGCGAAGGCGAAACCGAAAAACCGGAATTCGGCGAACCTAGCCTGGTCGAAGGTAAATACGAAGCGGTTGCCGACACACAGGTGCGCAGCGGTCCTGGATTGCATTACCCGTCGCTCGCCGACATCGCCAAAGGCACCAAGCTCAACGTCGTCGATGAAGAAAAGGGCTGGTTAAAAGTCGAATCCAAACGCGGCAACAAACCCGGCTACGTCGAAGCGAGTCTGGCCAAACCATTGAACGAAAAGTAGCGCTAAAAACGCTCGTCACCGCTAGAGCTTTAACAACCGCGCCGCCGTACCCCCGAGCATGTCGTCCCGATCCTTCTCGCCGAGCGGCAATTTACGCACGGCTTCGACGTAGTTGCGCAGTTCGGTCATCCCCTTGCCCGTATCGGTGTTCACGCCGGTGAAGTCCTGCGGATAGTCACTGGCGAATACTAAACGCTCGGGCCGAATGCCTTCGAGGGCGCAGTGAAGCGCGGTAATGCCGCCTTCGAAGCCGGCCATGTCGAAGTAGACCATGTCATAGTATTCGCCGAACGGCTTTTTGAGCGTGCCAAAACGGTAGCCCTTGCCGACTAGGCGGTCCTTTACCGCGGCGATGCCGCCGCCGAAGTGGGCCATGACGATCTTTAAATTGGGAAACCGATCGTAAATCCCACCAGCGATCAGACGCGTCGTCGCCACGGTCAAATCGACTTCGCGGCCAAGCACACGCGGCAGATCGTAATCCTTCAAATGCTCGTAGCCGGTCGGCACCAAGGCCGGATGGACAAACACCGGTGCATCAAGCTCGCAGGCCAACTCATACAATTCATAAAGCTTCGGCGAGTCGAGCGAAAGGCCGTTCACCTGCGAGGTGATCGTCACACCACGCAGGCCCAAGTCAACGATCGCCCGGCGCAGTTCGGTAATGGCCGGTTTCCCCTCCAAAATCGGCGCCTGGGCCAAGCCGACGAAACGGCGTGGATATTTTTTCTGAATCACAGACAAATCGTCGTTGATAAAGCGGCATTCTTCCATCGGCGCCGACCAGCCAAGCAGGCAAGACAATACCGAGACATCCACGCCCGCCTCGTCCATGTCTTTGAGTTGCAACTCCAAGTCGTAAAGCCGCCGGTGCATAGTGGTCGCCGGCAGCCCGCCTTCCTGGAGCAGAGTGCTGCCCGTATCCGAATAGAGCCCGCGCTTCTTTGCCAACTCCACCGGAATATAGTGATGTTGAAAATCGACAACCATGTCAGCTCTCCCTTCGTTTTTCAGAGTAAACTTTCCAGCGCGCTAATTTTTACCGGCGGCGTCTGGCACCTGCAGCAGCCTAGCGCGCAATGAAATTACTATGGCTACTAGCCCAATCGGCACCAACCAGGCAAATGCAAATTGCTGCGCTCCAGCAAACACCACTTGAGATTTCCAGAGTGCGCCGCCGCCGGACATCTCCATCAGCGCCACGGCAATAGTGGTGCCGATAGTTCCGGCGGCCGTGCCGAAGGAACTTAGCATCGCCGCCAGCACGCCGTAGTCTTCCTTCGCCACTGAAGCGAATGCAACCTTCTGATTGGCAGGTGTGAAGAATCCAATGCCAGTACCGAGCACTGCCAGCACCGCGCCGACCAAGGCGAAATGCGAATCGACACCCAAGCAGGCGTAACAAGCGATACCTGCGACGATCAGTCCGATTCCAACCGCCGTCACCGCCGAGGCATCTACGCGGTCGGCCCAACGACCGCTTAGCGGCGAAGCCAACGCTGTCGACAGCGGCAAAATCGCTAGCAGGAATCCAGCGCTAACCGCGCTGGCGCCAAGTACGTTTTGCAAATAAAGCGGCGAAGCCAAGGCGATCGGATTGTAGAGCATGTGACTGAGGATCAATGCGACGATCGCGGCGGACAACGCTTTATTGCGAAAAATTGTCACATCGATGAGCGGCTTTGCCGTACGCAGCTCGATTCTCACGAAACTCGCCAGCCCGATCGCAGCCGCGGCAAACCAGGCGATTACCCATGACGAATTCCAACCGAGCCGGGCGCCGAAGCTCAAGCCGATCAACAAGGATGGATAGCCAATCAGCAATGCTAAAGAACCCCAGATGTCGAATTTCTCCGGCCGCTGCTCGCCTGCGCCGCGAAAAATTTTCACCACCGCCAAGGTGACGGCGAAGCCGACGATGAAATTCATCCAGAAGATCCAGGTCCAGCCGCCCAGCTGCAAAAGAAAACCACCGACAGTCGGTCCGGTCATGCGTCCAACCGCGATAGCCGAAGCGAAGGTGCCAAGCACCTGACCGCGCCGCTCGACGGCGAAACTACTAGCCAACAACGCCGTCGACATCGGCAACGCCATCGCCAACCCCACCGCCATCACCGCTCGGGCTATTAACAGTTGCGAAAAGGAACCCGCCAGCGCGCCCAAGCCCGCACCGGCGGCATAAAGCGCCACGCCGATTTTGTAGAGTCGACGCTGGCCGAGAATGCCACCGGCGCGGCCGAAACAAAACGATAAACTGGAGATCGTCACCACGCCCATCAGCGTGATCCATTGGATCTCCGACAAACTATTGCCGAACTGTTTTTGGATCGTCGGTAAAGCAACGCTGATGCTGCCGAAGCTGTTGAAGAACAGAAATGCCGCCAAGCAGGTGACCGTGAGGATCGCCCGTTCTTCGGCGATCGATAGGCTGGTTGGCGGCGCGGCGGTTTGACTTTGCGGGATCATGTAAGAACATCTTGGGGTAATTTTTCTTAGCCTAACTCCAGCGATATCGCTAGCGAACTGCGACTCAAGACGAAGTTTTGTTGGGAAAACAGTTGCCGCTTCGGTCAGCGCCGCGGCAACGGCTTACAGTTTTCGCAGCCATTCACCAATTTGTGCGGCTCTGTTCAGCCTCACTGCGCCGACCAGTGTCCAGCCAAGGGTAAAATTATCTTTAGAACTCCCATGCTTGTCGGTCTGCACCGGCCTTTCTCCATCTGGCATGGGTTTAGCGTTGCTGGATGATCGAAACCAGCCAATATTCGATGGGAGATCGCTATGGAAAGCATGTTCATTTGGATCGTACTGTTATCCGGCGCCGCGGTGCTTTTACTGGGCGCATTCTTGATCGCTTCGGAGAAAGAGCTCAAGAAAAAACGCAATGAGATCAACAATCTTTTGGACCGTCTGGAAGGGGCCTCGACGGCTTCGGGCACCGCGCCAGGCGTGGAGGCCGCGGTCAACGGCGCCGAAATCACCGGCCTGCGCGCGAAGAATCAAGAGCTGCAAAAAGAAATGGCCGCGCTGCAAGATGACTTAAACGCCGCCCACCGGGCCATCGACGAACTGCGCGCCGCGAAACCGGCGGCCGAAAACGGTGCGTCGCTCGCTGAGATCCAACAACTTCGCGGCGCCAACATCCAACTCGACTCTCAGGTCGAAGAGCTGCGCCGCCAGCTGCAAGCCAGCGAAGCGAAACTGCAGAATGCCGGTGCACCGGACGGCGGTGCCAACGAACGCCAGACTCAGTTAGAGAACTCGCTCATCGACCTAAAACAGCAACTAGAAAAAAGCCAGGCAAGAATTCGCGAACTCGAGAGCTCAGCTACACCAATGGTCGACCTGAGCACCATCGAAGCGAAGCACTGCGAGGAGACTCAAAAACTCGAGGCAAGAATAGCCGAATTGGAAAACCGCTTGAGCGCCAGCGCCGACAGCGAGCACCAGATTGATAGCTTGCAGCAGCGCGTCCGGGAATCGGAAAAGCTCGAACAAGAACTACGCGCCACCCTGCGCCGGCGCGAAGAAGAACTACCGCAGTGGCAAGAGCGGCTCGCCACCAGCGATGAGATCAAAAATCGCTTACTAGCCTTGCAACCAGTTTACGATCAATTGGTCGCCAAATATAACTCCCTCATCGAACATCAGCGGGAGTATCACGGAGAGTTAAAATCCTTCGCGCAATTTCTCTCGGCATCCCATGACGGCACCATTGCGCCACCCATCTATTTCGACCCACAAGCCGGCCAGGAAGTGACAGTGCCAGCGCAGTTATTGGTCTCACCGATGGCGGCGGGCAACGGCAGCAACATGACGCGTACTCCGGAAGCGGCAAGCGCCGGTCAAGTAAACGGCGATGTCGAGACCGCACCCAAGGCCAAGCGCGGCTTCGGTGTCTTTCACGCCGTGATCGCCTTGGTCGTTGGCGGAGCGCTAACCGCGCTATTCTGGAGCCAGAGCGGCGATCAGCCGGTGACACACGCAGCCAAACCCCTGCAGGCAACGGCGCCGCGGAAAGAAGCTGCGCCCACCAAGCAAAATCCAGCGCCTAGCACCGAAACGGTAACCTTAGCCACACCGATCAACAAAGACACCAATGCGCCGGCGGTTCAGAAAGAACCGGCAAGACAACCCAAAGCCCAGCCTGCGTCATCAGCGGGCGCCGGCACCTACGAAGTCACTCGCGGCACTAGAGTCTTTGCCGCGCCCACTGAATTTGCCCAGCAGGTCGGCGAGATCGAACCCGGCCTAAAAGTGAACGTGGTAAACGCCCGCGATGGCTGGCTAGAGATTCACTCCAAGCATGGCCGGCCGCCAGGATTTATCCGCAGCGACGCAGTGGCGCGAGTCGGCGGCTGATCGAATTATCGATTCATCCCCGCCGCTCCCCACCGGCGGCGCCAGCCTTTGCCATAGCTGCCCCCCAAACCCAAACTCCGGTTCAGTTCGCTGCAGCGCACGCACGACCCTTTCCTTTTCTCCGTGATCTTGTCAGAGTTCCGTAAGCCTTGCGCGGCAACTCGAAACTATGCGCCTCAATTTCCATGTCCAAGGGGCGGGTGTCCCGATAATCATCCTCCACGGCTTTCTCGGCTCGTCCGATAATTGGCGCGCCATGAGCAAGCGCTTCGCCGCCCATTTCAAAGTCTATTGTCTCGATCTAAGAAATCACGGCGCGTCGCCGCATAATCGAGCCATGGGTTACCCCGCCATGGCGGACGATCTGCGGGAGTTTTTCGCGAGTGAGAAAATCGATCACGCCCATCTGATCGGCCACTCCATGGGCGGCTCGAACTAGCTATGTCAGCAGTTGCAAAAGTCAACCTCGAAACACTGCTCCAACGCGCCATAGCCGGGCAAAAGTTCAACCGTCACAATTTGTTTCGCCCTTCGCTCAGCTACTACCTGCTCAAGGACCCGTTCTGGCTCTGGTGTCAGCATCACGCGCCCAAGAATGCCGCCGTCGATGAAACCACCCGCTATGAAAAACTGCGCATGCAGCAGGGCGTCGAATACGAGCAGCGCTGGGTCAAGAGCCACTACCCCAACGGCGTGGAAATCAAACCCGGCTTCGGCTTCGCGGCGCTAAAAAACACCTGCGATACCCTGCTCGCAGGTGCGCCGGCAATCTATCAACCGCAGCTTTGGGATTTAGCGCAAGCGACCTACGGCAAAGGCGATTTGCTTGTGCGCGACGATTCAGCACCATCGGATCTCGGGCCTTTCCACTATCGCGTCATCGAGATCAAAAGATCGCAGTCGCTGCAAACCTCCCACGCGCTGCAAGGCGCTTTCTACAATGAGAATATCGGCAAGCTCCAAGGTTTCGTGCCCAATCAGTTCACGATCGTCCTGAAAGATAGCGAAGAAACTGTTAGCTTTGCCGATAAGGCGCAAGAAATCGCCGCGGCACGCGAGTTTTGGAGAGAGTTGCGCGATGGCAACGTCGTGCCCGAGACCAACCGGCCGCCCAATGCGGCGAGTTCGCCTTGGCGAATTTACGCCAACCAACGGGCTCTTGACCAACGCGACTTGGTCCTATTGGCAGGTATCACCAAGCGCGAACGGGAAAAGCTGCGCCGCGCCGGCATTCACAGAGTCGATCAAGTTTGGAACTTGCGCCAGGAAGAGCTGATCGAGATACTCGGCGAACACTTTGGTGCGATCGCCTTTCTTGTGAGCCAAGCGTATAAAGTCAGCGGACCGGTTTTGAAGCCTGGGCAGCAGCTGACAATACCGCGAAGCAAGCGCTTGCTCTATTTCGATTTTGAAACTTCCGACTCGGTCCATCCGAGCGAGCCGCCGCACACCTACCTGATCGGCTGTTACGACGGCGCCCGCGATCAGTTCGTCAAGTTTCTCGCCCGCGGCGCCGAAGACGAAGCGCGCATCTTCACCGAGTTCTTCGATTATGTCGGTGATCCGCGCGACGTTTGCCTGTACCACTGGACCGACTTCGAGATTCAGCAAATGCGCCGCGTCGCGCGCCGCTGGCCGACGCTGTCCGGGTCGATCGAACAGATCGTCACCAAGTGCGTCGACCTGAAAGAGGCGATCCAAACCGCCGTCTATCTGCCGGTGCCGACTTTCTCGATCAAATCCGTCGCCCCGGCCCTGGGCTTTCACTGGCGGCAAAAAGACATCGGCGCCTACCAGTCGATGGTCTGCTACTGGGATTATCTCGACAACACCGATCTATTCGCCATCGACCGCGCGTTGACCTACAACGAAGACGACTGCCTGGCGATGTGGCATGTCGATCAAGCGCTGGCAAAATGGTCGACATCGGCAAGCTAGACTAGGGTTCGATGATCGTGATATGACTCCAAAAACTCAAATCGAGGCAGGTATAACAAATGGCAAAACGTAAGAGCATTCACATCCCCGGCATGGAACATGGCGCGCCTATCCCCAACGGCGTGGTTATGGGCAACATGGTTTTCTCCTCGGCGATCGGCGGCAAGGACGCCAAGACCGGCGTGCTCTCGGACAATCCCGACGAACAGGCCGAAGCGATGTTCCGCAACTTGAGGCTTTTCATGGACAGCGTCGGCGGCACGGTCGACAACATCGCCCACATGAAGGTCTATTTGAAAGATGAAAAGTACCGCGACAATGTCAACGGGCCGTGGGAGAAGATGTTTCCCGATCCCCATGATCGCCCGGCGCGCCACGCGCTCAAAGTTGACTTGCGCGGCAAAGTGCTGTTTCAGATCGAAGTGATCGCGGTATTATGACGCGCGAGGCGCGCGTCGTTCCAATAGTTCCAATCGTTCCAGCCGTTCCAACCGTCGGCAACGGGCGAATCCGCAAACCACTGGAACTAGTGGAACGATTGGAACAAAATGGTAAATGAAAGAAAATGACTCCAAACCAGAACATTTTCAGAATTTTGAGAACATATGAGGAGGATAAATTATGCCCATCGAAGTCATCGACATGGTCGATTTCGCCCACAAGGAGAAACGACGCAAGGAAATTTTTAATACCAAGCGTTTTCACGCCTGGATGCATTATTACAAACCCGGCCACAAAGACGACATGCACTGCCATAATGCCGATCAGACGTTCTACGTCATCGACGGCGAGTGCACCATGCATTTCCCCGACGGCGGCAAAGCCGTGCTCAAACCGGGCATGGCCGCGACCATCACCGGAGGCTCGTTCTACCAGCTGGAAAATGCCAGCGACCAACCGATGATCATGATGGGTAACCGCTCCGGCCCGTCGGAAGATATTCAAATTATCGACTACGTCACGCGCAAAGATACCAGGCAAAAGGTTCAGGAAAAGTTCGCCAAGGCGTAAGAACGCCGCCGGTTTCAATCGTTCCAAAGGTTCCAGCGGTTCCAATCGATCGGACATGCGGATCGTCCGTTATTGGAACCGTTGAAACGGCTGGAACGATTGGAACCGCGCTCGTTAGAGCGCGTAAAGTCGCTTCGGATTGTCGTAACTGATTTTGCGTTTCGCTGCCTCGGGAATATCCTCCCGCTCGACAAACTCATCGACCGCTTTTTTCATGCTGACAATCCCCTCGTGGGGAAAATCGGACGCCCAGAACAAACACTCGTCGCCGAGCAATTCCAAGTCACGGCTGGTGGTCATCTCCTCGCCGCATTGGAAATAAATCTGCCCGCGTTCAATCAATTTTGCCGGCGGCAGCGCCTCGCCCATGCGGTTGCCCATCTTGCTCATGAGATAGGGCACCCAACCGCAGCCGGCTTCAAGAAAGGCTATTTTCAAATCCGGCAAGCGACCGAGAATTCCTGAAAACATGAAGTTGGTAAACTGGCGCATCTGCGGCCAGACATGGGCCAGCGTCGCCGCCTCGCCGCGCCACATGAACAGATCATTGTTGCGCAATGAATTCTGCGAGTGCACCGCGAGCATGCAACCGAGGCGATTAGCCTCCTCGTAGACCGGATGAAACTCCGGATGGCCCAACGGCCGCGGCAAGCCGTCCGCGGGCAGCACCGCGCCGACCATGCCCAAATCCTTGACCACGCGGCGCAGCTCGGCGACCGCCGCCGGCACATCTTGCATCGGCAAAATCGCCATGCCTTTCATGCGCGGTTCATGGCGCAAAAAGCGATCGTGCAGATAATCGTTGTAGGCTTTGCTTAAATCCACGGCGAAGTCGGTCATACCGACCTGACCGATATGCATGAAGCGAGTCGGATAAATCACCGCTGCCTCGAGCTTGCCGAGGTCCAGCGCCTGCTGCCAATCCTGCAGCGACGGAATCAAAAATGACCGGCCAATCCCCTCTCTCCCGGCCTGCCGATGCCAGCCATGATGCGGCAGCAGCGGGAAATACATGACAGCCTCGCGCCGCGCCTTGTAGTAATCCGGCAGATACTCGAACACATCGCTCTCGACCTCGCGAATATGTCCGTCGGCATCGATCATCTTCCAGTCAGCCATGTCATTGCCCTTTCATCTGCAGAACTGATTCAATGGTTTTCACCACGAAGGCACGAAGAGCGCCAAGTTCTGACATTTTCCCGAAACCTTCGTGTCCTTCGTGCCTTCGTGGTGAATGCGTCGTCCGAATAATTTTGAGTCCTTTGCGTACTTTGCGGCCAATACTTCCGACTCACCCGTCGGCGATCATTTCGCCGAACTTGCCGCAAAACTCACCGATGGCACCATGATGAACAAAGTCCGCCATGTCATCCAATGGCCCTTCTTCGCGGTTGATAATCGCCAGCAGCGCACCGTTACGTTTCGCCATGACCGGGAACGACGCCGCCGGTTGCACCTGCAAAGACGAGCCCATGACGATGAATACTTTCGCCTGTTCTGTCCACTCTTGCGCTACGCACATCGCCTGCTCGGGCATGGCCTGGCCGAAGGACACTGTCGCCGACTTGAGAATGCCGCCACAGCTGTCGCACCTCGGCGAGGCGAAGTCACCGACTAAACGATTGATAATCGGCTCCGGCTCGAACTCCTTGGTGCAGCTCATGCAAAGAATCTTGCGATTCGAACCATGCAGCTCAACAACCTTGTCGTCCGGCAACCCAGCTCTGCTGTGCAGGCCGTCGACATTCTGCGTGATCAGCCCGATTAATTTTTCTTTAGCGCTCAGCGTTTGGACGAAATAATGGCCGACGTTGGGCTGGGCCTTGCGATACTGCTCCCAGCCGTCAAGGCGTCGCTTCCATGCTTCGATGCGCGCCGCCTCGCTGGTCATGTATTCTTGAAACGTCACCGGGCGATAGCGGGTCCAGATGCCGCCGGGACTGCGGAAGTCCGGGATGCCGGATTCGGTACTGATTCCCGCGCCGGTGAAAACCACGATTTCGTCACTCTGACGAATTCTCGCAGCGAAATCTTCGAGCTTCATAATAAGATTACTTATAGAACAGCCGGCGCGCCGCTGACAACCGAAAACTAGTGACCGACTTTGGCATAGCCGGGCAGCTTGAGCGAAATCGCCAGCAAACCGGCGGCGGTGATCAACAGCCCGGTGATCGTGAAGCCTAGAGCGAAAAGTTTAGCGTCGCCCATGATGCCGATAAACGTCGGGATCGCGCCGCCGCCGATCAAATAGCCAAAGGGGATGGTGAAGCCCACCGCGAGGTTGCGCGCTTGCGGCGGCGCGATCACCGCGAGGGCAGCGAATCCAGCCGGGAAAAACCATACCGCCAGAGCCGGTTGGACAATCACCAACGCACCGATCCAATCGTCGGCGACCAACCCCAAAAGCGAAGTCAGCGCACCGGTAACGATCAAACTGACCATCATGGTCCGTTTTGGCCCAAGCCGATCTGAGGCCCAGCCGCCGAGCATGCCGAATACCGGTCCATAGGAACGTGAAAATGCGGTAACCGTGTTCGCCCAGGTCGCCTCGACATGGCGATCAGTCACCAGATAGAGCGGCAGCATGGCGTAAATCCCCACCGTCGCACTCACACCCATGCCGAAGAGAATCAACATGATCCAGAATGCCGATGTGCGCACGAGCACACCGACGGCATTCGACGCCGGCGATTCACCGACGAAACGGCCGCCCTTTCCATAGCGGGAGTAAGCGATGGTGATAAGTACGGAAGTCATTCCCAACATCGCCAACGCCGCGCGCCAAGTCGAATGATTGAGAAACAATTCGGCGACAAACGGACCGATGAAAAATGCTAGATTAGGTGCCAACTCGTGAATCGCAATTGCTTTGCCCCAATGGCGTTGATCGACCAGCGCGGTGATCGTAGCGATCGCTGACGGCATGTAAAGCCCGGCGGCCAGTCCCAAGACGTACAAACCGGCGCGCATCGACCCAAGGCTGCTCGAAGCCGACAGCAGCAAGAGCGCCGCGCCAACCCCGCTGCCGGAAACTAGGATAGTCAGGCGGTGGGTCGTGCGCGACGACAAAAATCCCGAGCCCAGTAAGCCGCTCAAATAACCGGCGGAGATGAGAAAGAAAAAGAACCCGGCCTGGCCGTGGCCGATCTCCATTTCCTTCTCGATGGTCGGCAAGAGCGGCGAGAAAATAACCCGAGCAATAAAGTTGAGCAGAAAGATCGCCACCAAGAAAAATACCGGCGCAGCCTGGGGCCAAAAGGAACCGGCTGGCGCACCGGCGGCTTGAGCAATTTCCGCCGCGGCGCTTTTCTTCGATGGCAGCTTTGAGGTATCTTCGCGTTGCATAACCAATCGCTAACACCCAATGTCTACAACGCGCACAAAAAAGAAGCCAATGCCCTAGCGCCCGCCCGGAGGAATTATGTTCGGCAGAAAAATCGCGCTGCTCGCCTTGCTAGTAACCATCAGCGGCCTATCGAACGCGGCATTTTGCGCGACCACCCAGACACCCATGCGCCTGCTCTATCCTAGTTTTGCGGGCAGCTGGGCGACCGCATGGATCGCCAAAGAGGCGGGATACTTCAGCGCTGAAGGACTCGATGTCGAGCTCATCCGCGTCGGCGGTAGCAGCCGGATGGTCGCGGCGATGCTCGGCGGCAGCGCGCCGATCATCCAGGCAGGGGCCATCGCCGCCATAACCGCGACGACCGCAGGCAGCGATGTCGTGATCATCGGCTCCACCGGCACGGTGTCGCCGTTTCGTCTGATCGCCCGTCCCGAAATCAAACTGCCGGCGGACTTGAAAGGCAAGAAGGCCGGCATTACCACCTTCGGCTCCACCTCGGACCAGCTCGTGCGCATCGCCCTCAAGCATTTCAACCTCGAAGCGAACAAAGATGTGGCGATCCTCACCTTCGGCGCGCAGCCGGAAGCGTTCGCGGCTCTGGCCAACGGCGTGGTTCAAGTGGCGGCGCTGAGCTACCCGCTGTACCCCAAGGCGCAGAAGATGGGCATGCGCGAGCTGGTCAACTTCGCCGATTTGGGCGTCGAGGATATTAATGGCACGGTGATCACCACCCGCACGTTTCTGACCCAGCAGCGCGACACCGCCTTGCGCTTCATGCGCGCTTTCACCCGCGGCATGCAGCGCTATCGCACCGACAAGGAGTTCAGCAAAAAAATCCTCGCCAAATACGGCAAGTTAAACGACGAAGAAATCCTCGAAGGCACCTGGCAAGACTACGCGCCGACACTGCAAAAAAGCCCGCGCCCGTCGCTCAAGGCGATCCAGTTCATGATTGAAAACCAATATCCGGGGAAAAAACCGCTGCCGAAACCCGAACAGTTCGTCGATCTATCGATCGTCGATCAGTTGGAAAAAAGCGGCTTCATCGATTCGATTGCGAAATGAGGATGAGGCTCGGCGATCGTTATGCAATCTTTTGGATGATCCAATGACAACGGAATTTCGCAACATGGGCGGGACATTCTCACCGTTCAGGGCTTGACCTGAATATTGTTCACGACGCTCTTGACGCCGCTCACCTTGCGCGCGATCTCGCCGGCTTTGTTTTTCTTCTCGACCGTATCGACGGTACCTTTGAGCTTGGCCACGCCATCGTCGACATCCACATCGATGCCCTGAACGGTCGCCCGATCTTCCAGCGCCAGCTGTGCCTTGATAACAGCGATCAGTTTGGCGTCCTCGAACTCCGGCCCGGAAGCTTTATCGCGAATCGTCTGGCAACTGCCGAACGCCAAACTCAATAACAAAACCGCAACGGCGACAGGAAACTTAGAACCTTTCAGAAAAAATTCCTTTCACCCAAAAGTTAGAAGATGGGGAAGCGGCGCCCAAAAAAACAGGTATGCAAACTTCAGCCGCCGCCAAATCCAGCCAAATCAGCTCTCCTTGGCTGGGCTACGGCCCAACTTGTAGATTGTCGGTCAGCCTCTTACCCCGGTCACTGTGCGCGTTACCTGTTCTGCGCGGCTGCGATCCGACGCCAACTGGACGACACCGGTCAAATGGACGACGCCGCGCGTGGTTTCAACGCCTCCACGAGTCAGTGAAAATCCCTTGTCTGCGGCCAGCGCGGCTTTGACGCGGGTAATGATTCCCGTGTCGTCGACACTTTCGCCGACCGTTTCGCCAGTCAAAGCTTGGCAACCGCCAAGCATCAAGACCAGAGCGATCAACGACAGTATGGGATTAATCAATCTAAGCCGAAGCCAGGAGGTCCCTCCGCAATTGGTGTCGCAACGAATAGCACGGCAATGGATAGCAAACAAGAATTCACATGAGGCGGGCGGGAATGGTCATGCAATCTTGCGCGCCAGTTCTTGGATTTGATCCATCGAATCTTTCAATACCGGCGCATAAGCGTGGGGCACGCATTCGCCGCAGATCTCATTGGCGAGGTTGCCAATGGAGCGGAGTCCCAGGTTCAAGTTCGAGGACCGGATCGGCAAAGCATTATCGATATCGGTCAAACCCTGTAGGCAAATGATCAAATTGGCAAGCAGCGAGTCCATTGTTTCTTCGTCGGGCATCACCCGGCAACGGTAGAGCAAGTCATGCACTGCCCGCAGCTCGCCGCGAAATACCCGCACCGTACTCTCCAATCTTCGCAGGACGAGCTCCGGCAGAACCCCCTGTTCCGCTTGCAACTGCTGCACCGAGCCAATATCGGTGAAGACTAGATGCAGATTGGTCCGCACCCGATCGAGCCGGTCTTCGAAAGTCGTCTGATGGATCTCTTCGGTAAGTTCCTCTTGGCGCCGCGACACCAATTTTGAAATTACACAGCCAAAGATCAGCAAGCCGGCCGCACCCTCGACGATCGCGACGATGCGAAACAAGCCGAGCGGCACGACATCGCCGTAACCGATTGAGAGCGCGGTGACGAAACTAAAATAAATTGCCGTGACGAAACCCTGGCCATCGGCTCTGACCAGATTACCACCTGCCTGAAGTCCCATTCCCATACCGACCCCGGCAACCCAATAGATCACGCCGAAAACAACGATCATGGAGAGCCAGAGGACGACTAGCCTTTCAAGTGAAAGACCGGCAACCCTTTCCAGCCAAGATAAGCGATACGCACGTGGAGCCAAACTAGAACTGTTCGATGACGGCGCAGCGGCTTGATTCTGGCCTGCCACCGGTCCGCCAGTTTCCGACCACTCCGCCATTCCGCCGACATAATAGCGCAAGTTGGTGTAACCCAGGCCTTCGAGCAAGCCGACCGCTTGCTTGCCCAACGGTCAGGTAGGCCCGGCACAGTACACGGCGATCTCCTGATGGAGATCGGAGAGCACCTGGCGCGCTTTGCTTGGTATGTCCGCGATGGGAAGATTCACGGAACCGGGAATATGCCCCGCTTTGAACGACTCCACCGGCATCACGTTAACGATCACCAACGCACGATCTGCCAATCGCCCGCTAAGCTCGGCTCGCGAAATGATCAAGCCACCGGCGCTTTTTGAGATCATTGATCCTTCAAGGCCGCTCGGAACTATCGTCAAGTTCGTCCCCTCCTAACGCCAATGGTCCTACCTTTAGATGACCATTCCCACAGTTTCGATGCCGCGAAATTGCCGCGCTGCGGTAATATCGACCGCTACGGCCGGCTTGTAGTTCGATTCGATGGAAGTCGCGAGTTTTACCACGGCTTCTGGTATCATGAGACATAATTAATCATGTTACCAACCCGATGTTGATTTCATTCGACCCCGTGGATATCTTGCGCCTCGGAAGAATTCTTAGCCAGCTAGGGTATGGGCAAAATTACCATGGCACACTTACAAAACACTTTTCTCGCCTATTCCTGAGACATTTGTCGCCGTTTGGCTGCATCGGGCAATGCTTACGGATTCACCGGTCGTGAGGGACTCAACCTAGCCACCATCGAAACTGTCATGAGGGACCTGGACGCGCGCAACAACCTATGTTTTCCTGAGGCCTTCTCGGAATTTTCCGCCGATCAATGCCACCAACCTATCCATCGGCTTTTTGAGCAGCAAGTGATTCGTGACGGGGCTGCGCTAGCGATTCGCCGCTCATCAGGCGACGTCACCTATGCAGAATTGAATAGCGCCGCGAATCAAGCTGCGCACCTGCTACTCGCCAAGATGACCAGCGAAACTCGGCCGGTCGCGATGTTGATCGATCAAAGCGACGAATCGATTGTCTGGACCTTGGCTATTCTCAAGGCGGGCAGTAGTTACGCACCCCTCGACCAGCGCCTTCCCGACCCCGTCCTACGTAACATGGTCGATAAACTTCGCCCAGGCGCAATAATCAGCGCTGGACATCAATTCGATCTTGCTCGAAAACTGGCTGCCGGCCGATTTCCTGTGATCCCGTCTGATGCAGATCTGAATCGCTTTTCCAGCGAGAACCTGGACCGGCTGGTTGCCACTGAAAGCATCGCCTATATTTTCTATACGTCGGGATCCACTGGCACGCCCAAGGGCGTTGCTGACTGCCATCGCAACGTCTTGCACAACATCCTGCGCTACACCAACACACTCAAGTTTGCCCCGGGAGATATTCTAAGTCTGGTGCAAAACCCGAGCTTCAGCGGTACGGTCTCGAGCCTGTTTGGGGCGCTCTTAAATGGCGCGGTGATTGCCCCTTTCGATCTACAACGCGATGGTTTCTCGGCTCTCTCGGAATGGCTTCGGCGGACTCGGGTAACTGTCTTTCACTCGGTTCCGTCGATCTTCCGCCAACTCTCGGATCCGGTCACGAGATTTCCAGACGTTCGGCTAGTGCGACTTGAAGGCGACCGCGCATCGGCGCTGGATATAGCGCATTTTCAGACAAACTTTCAGGATCATTGCACGCTGGTCAACGGTCTGGGCGCAACCGAGTGCGGGCTGGTGCGTCAGTTCTTCATCAACGCGCAGACTCGGTTGAATCAAACCGAATCAGTGCCAATCGGCTACGCGGTGCCGGACATGACGGTGCGCATCGTTGATCAGCGCGGCGACGAGCTGCCGCCTGAAGCTACCGGCGAGATTGTCGTCGAAAGCGAATATCTTGCAACCGGTTACTGGCGCAATCCGGAACTGAGCATCGAACGCTTTGCCGCGCTTGATAACGGTATGCGCCGCTACCGCACCGGCGATTTGGGCAGCATGAGCGATGACGGTTGCTTGACTCACCGCGGTCGAGTCGATCAGCGCATCCGTGTCGCCGGCGAGTTTGTCGACGCGGCCGAGATCGAAGGCCACTTGCTCAGGATTGCGGGAGTTTCCCAGTGCGCGGTCCGCGACTTCGAAGATCGTGTCGGCGAGCGCAGGCTGTGCGCCTATCTGGTTGCCCAGACCAGCGTGACGGTCACGCAGCTGCGCCAAGCGCTAACTGAACGCCTTGCGCAGTCGCTGGTGCCGAGCGCCTTCGTCTTTGTAAATGCATTGCCGCTGACCAACGATCTCAAAATCGATTACCAGCGCTTGCCGCTGCCGGGTCGACAGCGCCCGCCGCTGTCGAATGATCCTGTCGCGCCTCAAACCACGATCGAGAAGCAGATTGCGAGCCTCTGGTCGGAAATCCTGGAGATCGACGATGTCGGTGTGCTCGATTCCTTCTTCGATCTCGGCGGCGACTCGTTGCGCGCGGCTCGATTCGTCACTCGCTTCAGGGAGCAGAACGGCAAGGAAATGGCTGTGGCCAGTCTTTTTGAACACCGCACGATTCGTGCGCTGGCCAACTTCATAGGCGGCCTGCCGCAGCCGCCCAAGGACCAGAAGCACCCAAGCACAACCGCCCATGATAAGAGCCCTTGGCCCGATCACAGTATCGCCATCATCGGCATGGCCGGACGCGTTCCTGGCGCCGACAATTTAGAACAGTTCTGGGACAATCTGCGCGCCGGGCGTGAGAGTATTACTTTAACCGACGAAGGCACGGCGCCGGACGACACCCCTGTCCTCGTCGCGGCGCGCGGCGTGCTTTCCCATGTCGATGAATTCGATGCCGCGCTGTTCCGGCTAACGCCAAGGGAAGCCCAGCGGCTCGACCCCCAGCAACGTATCTGGTTGGAATGCGTGCATCGAGCCCTGGAAGATGCCGGATTGCCGCTGAGCGAAGCGGGATTTGCCGGTGAAAATAATAATATCGGCGTTTTCGCGGGCGGACGGGAAAGCACCTATCTGTGGCACCTCGTCGGCGGCGATCGCGCTGCCGTGGATGCGCTGCTGCAACGCGCGACCGATGAAGCCCGCCAACTCATGATCTGTAACGACAGCGATTCCATCGCCACGCGCACGTCTTATCTGCTCAATCTTAGCGGTCCCAGCATCAACGTTCAGACCGCCTGTTCCACCTCGCTGGTCGCCGTCGCGCAAGCCTGCCAAGCACTGGTCAGCGGCCAGTGCGATATGGCCATCGCCGGAGGCGTGGCGCTGACGTTTCCGCAAACCCACAGCGCTACCTTTAGCCAGGACGGCATGCACTCCCGCGATGGCCATTGCCGGGCCTTCGATATCGACGCCTCTGGTACGGTTTTCAGCGACGGCGTCGGCGCCGTCGTGCTCAAACGGCTAACAGACGCGATCGGAGACAATGACCGCATCGACGCGGTGATTCGCGGTTGGGCGATCAACAACGATGGCTCGAACAAGGCGAGCTTTGCCGCGCCGAGCGTCAACGGTCAAACTGCGGTGATCCTGCGGGCGCAGGAGCACGCGCAGGTTAAGGCCCTTGAGATCGGCTATGTCGAAGCCCATGGTACCGGCACGCCGATCGGCGATCCCATCGAGTTCGCCGCTCTCGAGCGCGCCTTTCGGCGCACCGCCACCGAACGCGGCTTTTGCGCTCTGGGTGCGGTCAAGACCAATATTGGCCACCTCGACACCGCCGCCGGCATCACCGGCCTGATCAAAACCGTCCTGGTGCTCAAAAACCGCGAGATCCCGCCAACGCTGCATTTCCAGACAGCCAATCCGGAGATCGCCCTCGACACCAGTCCCTTTCGGATCTCCACCCGCTTGCTGCCGTGGCCGACCGACTATCGGCGTGCGCATCGCATCGCCGGGGTTTCCTCATTCGGCGTCGGCGGCACCAACTGTCACGTAGTCCTACAGGAAGCGCCTCCGGCGGTTGATGATTTTACCGCGGATGAGTTGCCCGCTTCCCTGCTGACGCTCTCAGCGGCATCTGCGCCAGCGCTCGCTCAATTGGAGGCGAGCTACCAGGATTTTCTTGCGGCAAACTCCAGCACCGACATCGGCAGTATCGCAGCGACAAGCCAGCGCAGTCGGTCTCGCTATAGGTATCGTACCGCCGTCGTCGGCAACACCGTCGAGCAAATGCGCGAGCGCTTGGCGCGCGGCGAACGCTCGAACGGTGCGTCCGGCCGTTGGCGGGCTAAAGCCGCTAGCGAGCTAGCGATTGGTTTTTCATTTTCCGGGCATGGGGAGCAATATCCGGGCATGGGGCAAGAGCTTTATCGCGCCAGCAGAAAATTCCGCAGCTTGCTCGATGACTGCGATCGAACCCTGCGCAGTCATCTTGAGCGCCCCTTGGTCGATGTGATGTTCGCCGCGTCGGGAGATCTGCTGCAGCGCGCCGAGTATGCGCAGCCCGCCCTGTTTGCCTTGCAATACTCGCTAGCCGAACTGCTTCGCTGGTACGGGATCGAGCCCCGGTGCCTCATCGGCCAGGGCGTCGGTGAGTTTGCGGCCGGCTGCATCGCCGGAGTTCTGAGCCTGGAGGATGGCATCGCCTTGGCGGCCGGCAAACCGCGACAACATCTCCGCGGCAAAATCCCAGGGCATCATCCCACTTTGCAACCGATCGGCCAAGCATCTGATCAGACGTTGACGAACGAGTTTCTCGTTCAGCAGTACAGCGGCGAAGGTATGCGGCACCCAAGACAGTTCCCAGGCGCGATGCGGGCCGAGTTCGAAAAACAGTGCGACATCATTGTCGAAGTCGGCCCCAACGGTATTTCGTCTCACTCAAACCAAGACGGTGCGTCAAAGCCTGGCAGCGAAACAATTCCAACCCTGCGCCGCGGCGAAAACGACTGGATCGCGCTACTCGAGACCCTGGCGCGTCTCTACGTTCGCGGAGCGCCGGCAGACTGGGCCGTTTTTCAAGGCGGCCAGCGCCGGTCGCCCGTCCCTCTGCCGAGCTACCCATTCCAACGTTCGCGTCATTGGTATCAAGGCGCGCTGGCGTCCGCCGCGCCGCTCGCGACCACTCCTTCGGCTGAGCCAACCGATCATCCTTTGCTGGGAAGGCGACTCCGCTTGCCCGGCTCGAACGAAATTCGTTTTGAATCGCGTTTCACCCAGACCTCGCCTCACTTTCTCACCGACCACCGCCTGTTTGGTATATCACTGCCGCCCGCCGCTTCGCATTTTGCGATGCTCGCCCAAGCAGCTGAGCACCTTGGCGGCGCACTAGACCCGGCTTTTCAATTCGAAGATCTCTACATGCTGCGTCCCCTGTTGCTTCCGGACGGCTGTCAGCGTGATGTTCAGCTCATCTTCAGGCCCGAACAGCAACGATGGAACTTGGAACTCACCAGCGCCGACAGTCAAGAAGCCAACGAGGAACAATGCGGCGTGGACGCCCCATATGATTGGGCTGGGGCGCTCGCAGCCATCAAGCGATCGGCGCCTTGACGAGGAGACTTTGCCTTTGGCCGCTATCAAAGCCCGCTGTCGCAAACCATTGTCGGGCGTGGAATTTTACTCGAAGATTTGGGCGAACCAGGGTGGCACCGGATCGGCGTTCCGCTGGATCGACTCAATCTGGCAGGGCGATCGCGAAGCGCTATGCCGCGCCGTCTGCCCGAACGAGATGATCGATGTTTCGCGCTATCGGCTCCATCCCGGCCTGATCGAAGCCGCCTGCCAGGTGCTGCACTGCTGCGCGACTATCGAGACCGCAGAGGTCATGGACAAAACCGGCGCTACGTTTGTGCCGTTTTCAGTCGATACATTCATGTTGTTCGATGTGCCGTCGACCCACCATGAAGCTTGGTGCCATGCGCGATTGCGCGATCATAGCGCGGACGACGTTGTTGCCGACCTGTCGATTTTGAATAGCGCCGGCCAGCTGGTGGCAAAACTAGCAGGGTTCCGTTTGCGGCCGATCACGCGCGACGCCGTGGCGGCGCCCAGAGATCAAACAACCCTCGGCGCCGGCGAACGCAGGGTGCAGACCGGCTCGCACCGCATTGTTGAGCCGCTTACGGCGATCTCCAGTGTGCAAAGTATGATGCGCTATCTGCAGACACAATGCGCCGAACTATCGGGATTTCCCGAATCGACGATCACGGCAGAGAGCGGCTTCATGGCCTTGGGGCTGGACTCTATGGTCGCCATGGTTTTATCGAACCAGATCCGCCTCGACTTCGACTGCGCAATCTCCGCCACAAAGATCCTGGGAAGCAAAAGCATCGAGTCGCTGGCCCATGAGATTTGGCAAGCGATGTCCCATTAGGAGCGGCCGCAGGTATCTCCGAGTAAGCTAATCGCCTCATGATAATCCGGTCCTAGCTTAGCAAAAGCCATTTGGCTGAGCTTGAGCCGCTCCGCTTCGTCCATCAATGCCGCGAGCTGATCGCGGCATTCCTCAGGACTGCCGACGACAAAGCAGCTTTTTACCACGTCATCCGAGAGCAGAGCTGAAGCGGCCTGAATCGTTGCACCGCCGCGGCAAGCTTCGATCAGCGAATCCACCAACCTCGGCTCTATCGCCAACGACTGAAAATCGTCCGCGGTAAAACCCATGCCTTCAAGATGCACTAGAACATGGGCAGCGAAGGGACGGGCATACGCGAATGCGCTCGCGCGATCACGCGACAGCGAAATATCTAACTCGCAAATGTCGAACCGGCCCTGGCTACGCGTGGCACTGGCCGCACGTGCAACGGCCAGGAACGCGTCGAGACGACCGGCGCGCATCACGGGAATGGCATGATCGCCGAAATAAATCCCATCCATCACCTCGCCGGCGACTTTGAGAATGCGCTTTCCGTGCCCGCCGCAATAGAATCGCATCGGCGCGCCGGGGGAAAAGGCTAAACGAAACTCTTGTTCGGGATGGATATGATGATAGGCACAAGCTGTCGGGTAGTCGCGAAACTTGACGCTGTCTCCTGCCAGCAAAGCCTTGATCGCTAAGGTTGTCTCGCGCACCATGGCGACGGGGTTCGGCATCTCGACCTGCTGGCCGGCGCGAGCCGATTCACCGCGAGCGATGCCGACACTCACCTCGCGCCCCTCGGTCAACTCAGAGAGGGCAGCCAAACTATCGGCAATGTCCACCGGATTACGAAAATACGGCACGACAATCGCGGTGCCTAACTTGATCGGCACCTGCGCCGCTATCGCCGCCAAGACAACGAAAATGTTGCGCTGACCCAGATTGTCGTTGACCCAGATCTGCTTGAAGCCTTGCCCGAGAGCGAGCCGTGCCAGGCGAACCACGTCGGGAGTCCCGTATTGAGTTGCGCTTTGCAACGCGAATTTGAGCGCAAGCTCGCCGCGAAAGCCCGTCATCGATCAGACCCCGCCCCAAACGTCGCGGGCCACCTGGACGATCAATCGTAATTTCGCAATCTGGTCTTCGACGGTCAGTTTATTTCCCAGCACCGTGCTGGAAAAGCCGCACTGCGGCGCGATGCCGAGCTGATCGAAAGGCGCCACCTTGGCGGCCTCGTCAATGCGACGCTTAAGATCGTCGGGATTTTCCAATTGGCCGGTCTTGGTCGTGACCAAGCCGAGCATCAGACGTTTGCCCTCCGGCAGATAGCGCAGCGGCGCGAAATTGCCGGCGCGCGGGGAATCGAATTCCAAAAAGTAACCGTCGACCTTCAATTCGTTGAATAACACTTCCGCCACCGGATCGTAGCCGCCTTCGGCGACCCAAGCGCTGGCGAAGTTGCCGCGGCATAGATGCGTGCAAACCACCATGTTGGCCGGACGGTCTTTGATGCACTCGTTGATCAAGTTGGCGTAGAGCGACGGCAAGCGGTCGGGGTCTTCGCCGATTTTCTTGGCGCCCTCGCGCATCTTGGGATCGCAGAGGTAAGCCAGGTTGGTGTCGTCGATCTGCAGGTAAGTGCAGCCCGCAGCGCCGAGCGCGTGGATTTCTTCGCGATAGACGCGCGCCAGGTCGGTGAAGAATTCCGCCATATCGGGGTAGGCTTCCTGGCTCACGCCGCCGCGCCCGCCGCGGAAGTGCAAGACCGAAGGCGATGGGATCGACAGCTTCGCCGTTACGTTCGTCACCGACTGGGTGAACTTGAAGTTCTCGACCTCATGCTCGCGCACCCGCTTCAGTTTGCCGGTGACGTCAAATCGCGTCGGCGAGCGCTGCAAGTTGGCATCGCCGCCTTGAAACGATTTGTCGGCCTCCGCGGCGAGCCCTTCCTTGACCACGACACCGGCGAATTTTCTGACGAAGTCGACATTCCAGAGCTTGCGCCGATACTCGCCATCGGTCACCGCCTGCAGGCCGATATCTTCCTGCATCTTTACGACATCGCGAATGCAGCGGTCTTCGACCGCGCGCAGTTGGACATCATCGATCTCGCCGCGTTCCCGTTGATCCCGCGCCTCCAACAGCACCGGCGGTCTTAACAAGCTGCCGACATGATCGGCGCGAAACGGCGGTTTTTTTTGCTCAACCATGGAACTCTCCCCCAATCTGCTCCAGCACACTTTGAATTTGAAACACATTACGCCATATTGTCGCAAACATCAGCAGCAGTGCCGAGGAAACCAAAATGCGCACCGAACTTATCAGCATTGCCACGCCAACGCATCCGCTTGACGGGGCCTACTACACACCCGACGGACCGAGCAAAGGCGCGGCGATGTATTGCCACGGCAATCAGATGAATTTCTACGTCTGCGCCGCGCGCTTTCTGGCGCCGCACATCACTGGATTAGGTTTTGAATACTTGGCCTTCAACCGCCGCGGCCACGACTCGGTGAGCACCTACGACAGCCGTGAATGCGTCGGCGGCGCCTATCAAACCGTCGCTGAAGGCGTCGAAGACAACAATCTGGTGGCGAAATATTTAGCCGGTAGAGGATTTCCCAATCCCATCGTGATCGGCCACAGCAACGGCGGCGTTCTCGCCGCCGAACATGTCGCGCATCACCCGGAAACCAAAGCCTTGATTTTGCTATCAGCCCACACCGGCGGCAACCGCATGGTCCACCAGCGCGCCGCGCGCAACTACTCCCTCGCCGGCGATGTCGAAAAGCAGAGAAAAGAAGCCGAAGCCCTGGTCGCCGCCGGCAAGCCCAGACAACTCATGCTCATCCCCGCCTGGTGGTGGGTGATCTCGGCGAGAACATTCCTCGACCGCCTGACCAACGCCCCCGACCTGCTGGAGAACGCCAAGAAAATCACCTGCCCCGTCCTCTTCATCCGCGGCGACCAGGAGCCCAAAGAAAACTACCCCGCCGAAGAGTTCGCGAAAAATTGCCCCGGCCACTGCGAAGTCGCAATCATCCCCGACTGCGACCACTTCTATGTCGGCGCAGAGGATAAAGTTTCGAAGATTGTGACGGAGTGGTTGAAAAAGACTTTGCGGTAGGATTTGCGGACCACCCGCATGCAAGCGTGATCCTAGTTCCCGCTCCACTGCGCTAACCCGACCGACTCACCTTTGAGCGTGTCTTTGTTGAGCGTGATGTTGGCCGCGACGAACGCTTCGCAAGCCATTTGCTGAATGACGCCTGGCTTTCCCCTGACGCCTTCCCTGCTAATAGCCCTTCGACGCTGATATCCTCGTCGATATCCTCCCAATGAATTCCGACGCCTCTGCCGATCAGACGCCAACGCTTACGCTCGGCCGATGACGCATGCGCCAAGCGAGGAAACCACGCCAGAGGAACCGAAAGAGTTCGGCCATCGCCAAGTTCCACGGTAAGCGTGTCTTGAGACACGGTCACGTCTTCAACGTACGGAATCGCGATTTCAACCGCCGAAGTATTCATCCCAAGCCTCCATAAGCTCTTCTCGGTGATTGCTCACCAATCTTTCGATGCGCGCAATTTCCAGTCGCGAAAAACCGCCGCTGCTTTGAAGCCGAATCGGATCAAGCCAAAACTTCGCGATCCGATCGTCACGCTCGACGTGAACATGCCGCGGTTCCTCTCGATCCCCAGCGTAGAAAAAGAAACGAAAAGGACCTAACTCGCAGAATCGTCGGCATTTAGCAACCCCAACCGTTCTTAACGGAGAAAGCATGTCACCTTTCCGCTAAAGTCTCGATGCCATTAGCGAGTTCCGATAGCTGCCGACACAAAATCAGCGACGCCTTGGACGCTTACGAAAGCTGCCCAGTAGGTGTCGACATCCTTCTCTTCAGATCGCAGAAAGCTCAGAAAATCGATCCCTTGATATTCGCACGTCTGAGCCACGCTTAAGAGAGTGAGATATTCGTCTACACCCTTCTTTGTAGACGATCCGCCAATAACGTCCCGAAGCCTCGCAAAAGCTTTGATCGCGTGTTCGGCGTTGTTATTGTTCCATGGGACCCCGTCATAACGTAAGAACGTAAACAGTTTGTCGCGGTTTTTCTCAAAGCGCTGTTTACATTTGGATGCGACTTCGCTTTTGACTTCCGACGAGTCAAGAAATCGGTAGAAGCGATGTACGTCGACCAAATGTTTCCGCAAGAAATATGTCTTCAGTCCGTGCCGATCGATAGTATTCCACGATAAGTTTCAACAAGCGAGCAAAACCGACGGCGATCGATTTCATTTCTTCATCAAACGGATTATTCAAAATATCGTCGTTCAGATCGCGCATGAGGTGAATAAGACATTTTTGTTGGGGGCAAGCAATTCCGTCGTAAGCTGCATAGAAATCCGACACAAGAACACCTTTAAAATCTTGCAATAACGTCTGAACAAACTCCCCCTCGCGACTCTCAGCTAGAATGTAGACCACCTCCCGCAGGTTTGTGAGAACCCACACGTAAGCCAGATGACCTTTTATGTTAGCCCTGGTCTCGTCGACATGAATCAATTCTCCTTGGACGATCCGGCGCAAGATCTTTCGTTTGGTTGACCAAATAATAATCAGACGCTCTGATTTTAATGTCGTTTAAAGAACTCCGGAGCCACATCGACCCCGAACAGGCCGTGAAGACCGCGTTGCACCGTTAGTTGTGGAACGCGGAGGCCTACAACGTGGTAGACGAAGTAGGCAACCAGATTCCAACCCCATTTCACCGCGCCACGACCGCAATACCATTCGTGGACGTTATACTCGTGTCCGCAACTCCGACACCGGTAGGTCTGAAACATGTAGTTCACACGTCTGCCTTTCACGCTTGCCCGCCCGAAAACCAAATCTTGCACAGTCCGTCGAGACGAGCCGACATTTTCGCCGTCCCTTTTTGCCACAGTCCGGGCAGGATATCCTAGCCTTGAGAAAAACCAGCAGTCTCCGCTTTCTTGACAGACCCGCGTCGCCTGAATCGTCGTATCGACAGCCGCTTGTCCACCCCCGACCTAACGAAAACACGGTCCCTTTGGTAGCTCCAATGAGCGGCACGGTTAACATGCTCCAAATCGGCTAGAGGACTCTTGAAGGTACGCCATTTAGAGTTCAGGTTTTTTGCCAGCGCTTCAGCATGAACGATCTCGAAAACAGAACTTGAGGTTTTGTCTGCGTCGATATCAGGCTCTAAGAGTCGCCTGAGATTATGACCGACAAGGCTCAACGCGTCACAATCGTCAGCATTGTAGGTGATCAGCTTCTCGCGAACCGTGGGATCTCCGAATTCTTCCCATCGGTATCGCAAAGCGATGGATTGAAGGCCAGAAACCGAGGGGTCTGACCATTCAAAACCCAGAAATCGGGCAATTTCCTTAAGCCCATTAGAATATGTAGGGAAGTAAACCTGGGCGAAAATCACAGACAATAGATTAATCGAAGACACGATCGCCTTAGCCGCTGGCGAATCTTCGCGGCAGGCTACCGTATCGTTGGCACATCCGCTTCAGAAATCTATTTTCGAAATTGCCAAAATGAATCAAGACAGGGTTCTCGATGCTCGACAATACTGTGAGGAAGGCGTTCCATATGTGCTCTTCATCGACCGCGGCGTCGGCCCACAGAGCATGGCGCGTTGGACTTGCATCGCCCTCCAGACGCATACCGATCAAGTAATAGAAATCTCGATCCGGCAGCCCCTCGACATCGAAAAAGATCGGTGTTCCCACGATTCGTAGCGTTGGTGAACCCACGACGTGTATTTTTCGTTCTCGAATCGCGAGGGCTTTCAATGAGTGATGATACTTTTCGGGTCTAGCCGCGATCCGTTTGATGCGACGACGCGGGCGAAACGTATAGGAGAGTTGGTTAACAGCAAAAATTCCTTTGTTATTCAGCCGGAATCGTTCCTTGTTAGGGAGATTGGCTAATAGGCTGAGATCGTCTTTCTCAACCGCTATTTTTCGGCATCGATTCTGGAACACACATTCGGGGCAATGGCGGTTTAGGATTAGATCTGGTGGAGCGTTGGCAACTAACAAGGCAGTGACTTTGCCAATGGTTTTATGGACTGCACGTGACAGAGATTTGACATTTGCTTTATAAACGGATGCCTTATCCCCGTGAATGACTCTCGTAACAGGGATCTTCACTCCCAACGCCGTCGAGAGCGCGAACGCATCGAATGCAGCAATCAGTTTGTCGGAGCGCGAAAGTTTGATGTCGGGGACAAAACGAAATGGTACGAAAGAGGCTAGGTTTTTCGTCCTTCTCGCGGAGATGCGCTGTACGACGTGAAGTCGCGCCTCTAAGCCCTCGGCACGCGCAACAGGGTTGATGGCAAAATCCCAAGACACGTTTCTCCAACGACCGAGTTCAGGAGATTCGTCAACCAACCAGGAAGGGTGTCCGGATAATAACTTTTGAGTGCCTTCGAAACGATACGTCACACGCCGAGATTCCTTCCAGCTCGCGAACTCGTTCTCTTGCGGCACCTCACCGACAGACTGAAGAAAACACTTGGTGGGACACAACAAATACGCTTCGAAAAGTTGCGCGGTAACCGACTGGCCCTCTCGTTGTAAGGATAACACGCTAGCCTGTTTTTGAAGGTCTGCCATTTAAAGCCCCCCTCACTTAGCTAGTACTATCTTACAATGGTCTTCGGTTTACTCTCGCGAGACAAGTCCGGATTTGGAGTCGTATTGATAAAAATACGAACTTTAATCGTGTGGTCAACGGTAGTTCGGCTTCACCAATCGGCGAGGCCAGGGCTATCTCTCGTAGAGCTTCATGATAAACCCCGACGCTCCATCTCATCGACAAAACTCCCATCGACAAACTATTTCGGAATCGCCTCGGCTGCCTTAGGGGGTTTTCCAGCAAGATCGTCGAGTAACGTCTTTACACCGTCTGCAGTCGGGCGAGGCACTTCGGAGAACAACGGGCGGAAGCTATTGTAGGTACGTTCAAGTTTTTCCCCATCGTTGGTACGCAGGTATTTGTCGATAACGCGCCTGGTCCATTCCTTCTCGGTTTTATGGATGTGAATCGCTTTGGTCATAGCGCGCGGAAGGGCGACTGCCGGCGGTCCAAATCTTGAACTTTTGAACCTGGAACCTTGAACGCTAATTTCCGAGCGCCGGCCACTCGCGCAGCAGCCTGCCGTAACCGCTGGTCGGATACTTATACCCAAGCTTGGAAAGCACGTACCAAAGCATCGCCGGGTTGCTGGCGATCACGGTGGCGTTGAGTTCGGCCTCTATTCTCTCCAAACATTTGATCGGATCGAGCACGGCGCCTTGAAAATAGATCGCGTCGACTTTACCTGCGACGGCAAGGTTTTTCTTCGTCAGATCGAAGACCTCCTCGGGCGTCATGCGTTTGGGCACGGCCAGTTCGGCGAAGGAATTCGGCGAGATCGCGGTGACGCCGGCTTTGGCCAGATGAGCGACGATCAGGTCATTCAACTTGGCATCGAAAGGCGTGAGCAAGAGCACCTTCGGCGCGGAGTAAGTTCGTAGCGCCGCGACACAAGCGTTGAGCGCGGTCGTGAACGGTATCGACACCGCCGCTTTGAGATCGTCGAACAGTCCAGGATTCAACACTTCAGTCGGCGCGGCGGTGACAATCAGACCATCCCATTTACGCTCGGCGATATAGCCCTTCACGCGGCTGAGGATGACGTCCTTCTTGTCC
This sequence comes from uncultured delta proteobacterium, assembly GCA_963816145.1. GTDB lineage: Bacteria > Desulfobacterota > Binatia > UBA9968 > UBA9968 > DP-20. The sequence continues at coordinate 200,315 of CAWFJP010000005.1, read as the reverse complement.
GAGATTTCATAAAGTGACTTGCCGTAAAGATTCAGGCCCTGGAAGTCGAGCTCGACATCCTTCGGCACCATGGGTGTGAAGCTATGGTAATGCGGCATGTTACTCGACCCACCGCTGACGAATCCAACTTTTACCTTGATTTGCTCTGCCATTGGGGAATCTCCAATATTGTAGTTATTATTGTCGAGAGGGCTTCCCCCTCCTTCATCCTCCCCCGCCAGCGGGGGAGGACAGAGGTGGGGGCAATCCCTGTTGAGCTGGGATGCTACTTCTTTTTCGCTTTATAAGAATCGATCGCCTTCTTCAGATCATCGTACTCCTCGCACTTGCCCAAAAACGGACAGGCTTTCTTCAGCGCCGCCAACTGCTTCTCGGCGTTATCCGGCTGATTCATGTCGAGATAGAGCTCACCCAAGTATTCATGCGCCCAGCGATGGTTCGAGTCGAGCTTGAGCGCGCGTTGATAATGCTCCATGGATTTGTCGAAGGCGCCGGTCTTGCGGTAGGCATAGCCGAGCATGCTGTGAGCGTCGGCGTCGTTGGGCAGTTCTTGCACCGCCTTGGTCAAATGTCCTACTGCGCCTTTGTAATCCTTCGCATCGATCGCCTTGCGCGCCGCGACGACGTTGGGATTTTCCGTTTTCCCTTTCGGTTCGGGCATATCGGCAAACCCGACCGACTGCCAAAGGCCCAAGACAACCATCATGGCTGCAACTCGAAAAAAACGTATCATTAGGGACCTCCCTTAGATTGGTATTTAACGCCGCGAGCTTACTAGGCGATTGCCCTTCTCGCAACTTGGCGGTTATCTCTTTCTCAACTCCGCTTTGACTTCACGCAACAAGTTAGATCGACCAAGCGATCCAACGGAATCTCCGCCGCAAGACCGGACTCCTGGCGAATCTTATCGATGATCGATTTCAAAGTCGCGTCGTCGATGTCGCCGTCGGGGTTAAGAACCTTGAGCAGGATCTTGTAGCTATCGACGGCCACTTTCTGTTCCAGGCTGAAATCTTTTTGAATGTAAGCGACGACCTCAGCTTCGTTTTTTTGAATCAGCTCGGTGCTGCGCAAGACGGCGCGGATCATCCCTTTCATCTGCTCGCGGTGATTTTGCACATGACTCACTCGCCCGACGATGCCGCCCTGCAAGTCGCGCACATCGAAGGTATCGCCGAGATCGACGTAACCCGCCAAGGTCGCCATCGAGGTGTATGGCGGCGTCAAGATCGCCGCGTCGACGGCTTTCGCCATGAGCGATTGGAAACTGCTCGGCGTCGTGTTGGTGGCGAGGTAAACGATCCTGTCGTTGGGCCCGTCCCGGCCCAGCCGCCGCGCCACAGTGATCGCCGCCGTATGCGCCAGCGAGCCGATGCCGCTAACGGCGATGTTGCGCATGCGCGCCGGCGTCATGCCCGGCTGGCCCACCAGCGTGAAGCTCAAGCGCGTCTGGATGAACATATAGGCCTTGAGCGGTAATCCTTTGATCGCGCCGCGCAGCGCTACTCCAGTAGATCCGCCGTAATCGACTTCGCCCGCTTGCAGCGCCGTAACGCCCACCGGCGGCCGCATGGCGATAATTTCCAAATCGATCCCGTCCCGCTCGAACAATCCCTTCGACTTGCCAAAATAGTACGGCAACAACGTCAACGCCTTCGCCGCCACCGCCAGCCGGACTTTTTCGAGACGGCTTCTTGTCCTGCTGGGCATGCAGTTGTGGTGTGAGGCCGAGCAGAAGAACCAACAGCAACGATACCGATGCGCATTTTGCCGAATCTGAGGGCGACCAGCCGGTCGCCCCTACATGCCTGCCACTGATAATCATAATTACATTCCCATCAGCTATGAGGTCACTGCCAGTACATCCGTTATCGGAAAGGGCAACCACGGGGGGTTGCCCCTACGTCCGGAATTTCACTTGGAATATTTTGCGCCCTTTGCGTTCTCTTATGCAAATGCCGATTAGAGGCAGAAATCCCCCGGTCCTTCGGCCCGCCCCCTTTGGCAAAGGGGGCCATTGGGGGATTTTCCGTCGTTGCTTTGAACGTGGGCAGCTCATTTTCATTTGCTGTGTTGTACCGATTGGTACATGAATTACTTTGCAGTTAATCATCCGCTTCCGGCCTTCTTAACATTTGTGCCGCCCTAGTCTCTTTGTGGTTAAATCTCTTTGGTCTTTCCCGCCAGGCTCGCGGCGAACTTCTTCGTCACCTTTTCTTTCAATTCTTTGCTTGCGCCCGAGACTTTGGGAAATTCATTGATCCATTCATAGGGCCGGCAGGCGTCGATGATGCCGCGAGACTGAAAGCCGCGCTCGCTCGGCGGGATAATTGGATCGATGGGATTGCTCCAGCAACGCCGCAGGATGTCGATATCTTTCGCCGGGTCGGTGCGCGTGCACAGCGCCCACAGGAGTTCGTTGCTGTCCCAGATATCGATGTCGTCGTCGACCACCATGACGTAGCGCGTCAACAACGCCGCGGCGCGGCATTGCGAAGCGATCAACGCCGCTTGGCGCGCGTGGCCGGGATAGCGCTGCTTGATCGACAGAGCTACCAGCAATCTCGTTTGGTGATATGCCACGCTACGCACATCCGGCACGCCGGCCTTGTCGAGGTAGTTCCAGATATACGCGGCGCGGATCAAGTTATTCTCCGCGCCTGGTGCCGGTTTGAAGGGCGGCGCACCGGTCATGATCGGATCGTTGCGGTACATGAGCCGCTTCACTTTCAACATCGGCTCGGAGCGCAGTCCGCCGGCATAATAGCCGGTGAACTCGCCGAACGGCCCTTCGGGAATCTTCGTGCCGGGCAACACTTCGCCCTCGATGACGATCTCCGAATAGGCCGGGATCGGCAGTCCAGTGTGTTTGCCCAAGATCACTTCATAGGGCTCGCCGCGCACGCCACCGGCGTAGTCGAATTCGGACTCACCCGCCGGGATCTCCATCTGGCCGAAGAACCACAGCAGCGGATCGGGGCCGAAGCTGATCGCGACGGGAAACGGCTGGCCCTTGTCGAAATATTTTTGCCGGTGAATATGGCCATGATGTCCCGGCGATATGTAGAGCGCCAGCGTGTCTTTGTCATGCACCATGACCCGGTAGCAGCCGACATTGATCCAACCTTCGTCGGGGTCGCGGCTGATCGTCGTATCCATGGAGCCGATATAGCGGCCGCCGTCGCCTTCGTGCCACCACGGCACCGGCAGGGACAACAAATCGATATCCTTGCCTTCGAAAACATTTTCGAGCACAGGGCCGCTATCGACGACCCGAGGCGGCAACAGGGCCGGATGATCGAGGCGTTTTTTCCAAGCGTCGATGAACTGATCGCGGCTGTAGTCGAGCGGCAGATGATTGGTCAGACACTGGCGCTTGAGCGTCGGATTGTGAATTCCGGTGAGCACCCGCCGGCCCGCAGGATAGTCCTTGATCTTGTCGAACAGCACCGCCGGCGGCGGATTGGACTGCGCCGCCACTTCGGCGACCGCGCCGATCTCCTGATTCCAATCGGCCCCCTCGACGACGCGCAACTCGCCAAACGACTCCACGCCCTCAAGCCACCCGCGCAGATCACGATAATGCATCCAACCTCCTTCAGAACGCGCCGATCTTAGAACGGACGATGCCTGCGCACAACCTGCAGATTCTGGCTTTCGCGCGGCGGGCAGTTTGTATATAGTCGCAGCATCGATCGCTGGCGGAGAGCCGGAAAGCTAAACCATCGGAGGCCCAATTCGATGTCGAATCTTAATATAAATCGCATTGCCATCGCCGCCGGTGTCGCCTTGGCATGTTCCTGCGCCACGGTGACCGACGATGTTTCGCACCGCTATGCCCCCGGCACTGGCCCCGCCGACAAACTCCAACTGCCAGCGCCCTTCGCGACGCCGTCCGCGCGCAACCAATCTAAAGTCATCGGCTGGCCCCAGGGCAAGACGCCCAAAGCCGCGCCGGGCTTCGCGGTCAGCCTGTTCGCCGATAAGCTCGCCAATCCGCGGCAGACCTATGTCTTGCCAAATAAAGACGTCCTCGTGGTGGAATCCATTCGCGAGTGGCCCGGCCGCGCTGATCGGCCGGAAAAATCGGCCAATCGGATCACGCTGTTCCGCGACACCAACAACGATGGCACGCCGGACCTGCGCGAGACCTTTCTTACAGGATTGAACATGCCCGAGGGCATGCTGCTGCTCGGCAATTGGTTCTATGTCGGCAACACCGACAGCGTCATGCGCTATCCCTATCGCGCCGGCCAGACCAAGATCGACGGCAAGGGCGAAAAGATTCTCGACCTGCCGGCCGGCGGCCATCACACCCGCACGCTCAGCGCCGATCCGTCCGGCAAAAAACTTTATGTCGCCATCGGCTCGGCCTCCAACGTCGATGAAGAAAATGTTTGGGAGAAAGACCAGCGGCGCGCCGGCATTATCGAAATCAATCCCGACGGCAGTGGCATGCGTATCTTTGCCAGAGGGCTGCGCAATCCCGTTGGCATGGACTGGGAGCCTACAACCAAAACTCTCTGGACCGTGGTAAATGAGCGCGACCTGCTCGGCGACGATCTGGTGCCGGACTATCTCACCAGCGTAATAGACGGCGCTTTTTACGGCTGGCCATACTCTTACTTCGGCCAGAACGAAGACCCGCGCAAGAAAGGCCAACGCTCCGATCTCGTCGCCAAAGCGATCAAACCCGATTACGCCCTGGGCTCGCACACCGCGTCACTCGGTTTGGCTTTCTACAACGGCAAAATGTTTCCCGAACGCTATCACGGCGGCGCCTTCATCGGCATGCACGGCTCGTGGAACCGCTCAAAGATGGTCGGCTACAAGCTCGCCTTCGTTCCGTTCGCCAACGGCAAGCCGGCCGGACCCATTGAAGATATCCTCACCGGCTTCATCGCCGACGAAAGCAAGTTCGAAGCCTACGGCCGGCCCGTCGGCGTCACCGTTTTGCCCGACGGTTCGCTACTCGTCGCTGACGACAGCGGCGGCAAAGTCTGGCGCGTCACGGCGAAAAAATGACCGACGCGGGAAAGATATTTCACCACAGAGTGCACGGCGCGGCGAAGCCGCAACCGAGGCTCGGAATATCTCCCGCAAAGACGCCAAGGTCGCAAAGATCGGAGAACAGGAATAAAAATAATTTGAAAGAATTATTATTTTTTTCATCCGAACTTGGCGTCTTTGCGCCTTGGCGGGAAACGTTTCCGAATCCGAGTAGCTTCAAATTCCAGGTCATTTGCGCATACCGCGCAAATTGTAAGCAATAGTAATACAGAGATCGCAGAGCAAGGAAATGTTCATTGTTCGCTTCGTGAACTTTGCGTTCTTTGCGGCTTCCCTAATCTTGAGATCCGTCGCCGCAACGAATGCCGCGGAGCCGGCGCGCGTCATCGAAAGCGGCCCCGCCGATAAGATCGTCCTGCCGCCGCCCTACGCCACCCGGGGCGTCGCCAATATGTCACGCATCGTCGCCTGGCCCCGGGGGAAACTGCCCACCGCCCCAGCGGGCTTCGAAGTCGATTTGTTCGCCGACGAGCTAGAAAACCCGCGGACGATTTACCCATTACCCAATGGCGATGTCCTGGTGATCGAATCCCAGCGCCGCCAGGGATCGAGCCGCATCATCCTGCTGCGCGACGACAACAAAGATGGCAAACCCGATCGCCGCGAAGTATTCATCGACAATTTGAACGGCGCCTTCGGCATGGCGCTGCATGGCAACCGCTTTTATGTCGGCAACACCGACGGTGTGGTGGTCTTTCCCTATCGCAACGGTGACACCAAGATCTTCCGCCAGGGCGAAAAGATTCTCGACTTGCCCGGCGGTGGCCACTATACGCGAAATATCTTACTCGATGCTGAAGGAAAGAAGCTGTACGTCAGCGTCGGCTCGACGAGCAACATCGATGAAGATATGACCGACGCCAAGGACAATCGCCGCGCCGCCATCTTGCAAACCAACCTCGACGGCAGCGCCATGCGCGTATTCGCCGGCGGTCTGAGAAACCCGGTGGGATTGGATTGGCAGCCGAAAACTAAACAGCTCTGGACCGTCGTCAACGAACGCGACATGCTCGGCGACGAGCTGGTGCCCGACTATCTCACCAGCGTAAAAGACGGCGCCTTTTACGGCTGGCCCTACTCATACTTTGGCCAGAACGAAGATCCGCGCAAGAAAGGCCAACGCCCCGATCTCGTCGCCAAAGCGATCAAGCCCGACTTCGCCTTAGGCTCCCATGTCGCGCCGTTGGGGCTGGTATTTTACAACGGCAACTCATTTCCGGCGCGCTACCACGGCGGCGCCTTCATCGGTCTGCACGGCTCATGGAATCGATCGAGCCTGGTCGGTTACAAGGTTGTATTTTTACCGTTCGCTGACGGCAAACCCAGCGGCGCCATGGAAGACTTCCTCACCGGCTTCTTACCCAACCCAAAATCCAACGAAGTCTACGGCCGCCCGGTCGGCGTCGCCGTCTGGAGCGACGGTTCGCTGCTGGTCAGCGACGACGGTAGCAATAAAGTCTGGCGGGTGAGCGTGAAGAAGTAGGCCAGCGGCAACAGCCTGATCAAGCTACGTCAAAGCGCGAATCTTGAACTTTTGAACTCTTGAACCAACCGTGCCACCTAACCTAGTCATTACCACGCTCCTCCAAACTAGAATGTTTTCTGCAATCGAGTCTTCGACGTTGTCCGAAATTATCCATTCTCAATTCTCAATTTTCACGTCCGCCCCACTTCCAACAACTGCCCCGATACATAATCGGAATCGCTGCTGGCAAAAAACAAAAAGGCTGGCGCGATCGCTTCCGGCGGCACCGCTTCGCGGTCGCGCCGGGCGATGCCCAACTGCTCGCGGCGAAATCTGGTCAGCTCTTCGGTCATGCGCGTATCGGCCACCGGCGAGATGCAGTTGACTTGAATGTTAAAAGACTGAAGTTCATTGGCGGCGTTCTTGGTCAGCGCGACGATGCCGCCTTTGGCGGCCGCGTAGTCGGCGACCCCGTAAGAACCACGCAGGGCCGAAGGCGCCGCGATGTTGATGATTTTACCCTTCTTCTGCTGTTTCATGATCGGGATCACCGCTTGAGTGCAGTTAAACGTCCCTTTCAAATGCACGCCCAGCGTCTCGTCCCAGCGTTCTTCCGTGATATCTTCCAGCGGCGCCAGACGTAGGATACCGGCGTTGTTCACCAACACATCGATGCGCCCCCACCTGGCGAGAATCGCTTGCACGAGCCTGTCGATATCGCCGCGGCGCGCCACGTCAGCCATCATCGCGATACAGCCGCTTCCCAGCGCGGCGATTTCTCGCTCGGCTTTCTCAAGCGCGTCGCGGTCGTGCGCCGCCGTAATCGCCACCCGCGCCCCGTCCTGCGCAAAAGCCAGTGCCACGGCCCGGCCAATGCCGCGGCTACCGCCGGTGACGATCGCAACCTGTCCGTCGAGTCTACCCATACAAATATTTCCGTTTGTCCAACGGTACCGACCTTAAACTAGATCGATTGAAATGCGCAACTCGACGCAGCCAAGGGATTAGAAAGGCACCGAAGGGTCTAAATCTTCCGCGGGCGTTAAGCATGCTACACTCTCACCCGCCGCCTCAGGGACTGCAGGCAGCCGATTTGCTTCCGGAGTCCCCCTCAACCACCGCAAAAACATGATACGTCGGTGACCGACTGTCATTCTTACCCCTGTCATTCTTACCCCTTGACTGGCAATACCCATTTGCTGCTAAAGTAGACTATAGCTCAGCAACGAGGAGGTTCGCCGACAAAATGGCTATTCCTGGAGAAAAAGCGATTCAGATGGTTCGCAATGCGCATACCCAAGCAGCACAGTTGGACATCGCCGTGACCGCAGCAGTGGTCGATCAGAGCGGACGGATGATCGCTCTCGGACGCATGGACAAAGCGCGGCCGATCACGGTCGAGATCGCCCTCAACAAAGCTTACACCGCGGCAAGTTTCCAACAGCAGACGAAGGATTTAGCCGGCGTGGCCAATCAAGCCTGGTTTCAAAGTCTGGTGGTATCGAGCAGCGGCAAGGTCATGCCCGGTGGCGGCGCCATCCCGGTGGTCGAAGGCGGCAACGTCGTCGGCGCCATCGCGGTCTCGGGCGGTACCGACGATCAGGATCAGAAATGCGCCGAAGTGGCGCTGGCAGCGTATCAAGGATGAAGAATGAAGGCGGAAGGATGATTTTAGAAATCCCGATTCACTTCATCCCTCATCCTTCTTACTTCATCCTTTAACAGTTACCCGGAGGAGCGAAAATGTCCAAGGCAGAAAAACTAGAACCTTCGCCGGAAACCAGCAATACCAGCGCGAGTTTCCCCCGCCTTACCTCGGCCGCACGGTGCGCGTCGTCGGCAAGTTTGAAAACGTCGACATGAATCAGTCGCCGCACCCGAAAAACCAGCGCGGCGAACTGGGCAAGCCATTGTTCAATTGGTACCACAACACAGTATCCAAAGATCCACTGACCAGGGTATCGGCGCCAAACCATTTCGCCGACCGTAGACATTTCTTGAGCACGGTGGTCAACCAAGCGGCCAAGGGCAAAATCAATCCGCAGAAAGTTCCGGTGAACGATCCCGCCGCGATGGCGCGCCACATCAAAGCTGTGGCGCACTACATGGGCGCAGATATCGTTCGGATCGCCAAGGCCCATCCAAATTATCTATATGCTGCCGGCGGCGGCCGCTATGTCCAAGACGGCACCGCCAAGGACGATTACGCGTCCCATACGCCGGAGCAGATGGCGCGCAAATTTCCCTACATCATCATGGCGACCACCGCATGGGACTACAATAAGTTGCAAGCACACCGCCATCTGATCGGCGACGCCGCCTATCACATCTCGCAAATCAAGGGCAACATGATATTGAAGGCGCTCGAAGGCTACATCAAAGAGTTGGGCTATACGGCGCTGCGCGGGGTGGCGGTGCCGCAAGCGGTGGGCGTGGCCTCAGGCGTCGGCGAACTCGGCCGTAACGGGCTGGTCATCAGTAAGGAATACGGCGCCCGCGTGCATATGCCCGACCCGATCATGACCGACCTGCCGCTGGTGGGTGACGAGCCAATTGACATCGGCGTCGACGATTTCTGCAAAGTCTGCCGCAAATGCGCCAACACCTGCCCGACCAACAGCATCCCGGTCGGCGACAAGGTCGTCCACAACGGCATCGAGAAGTACAAGATCAACTGGCTCACCTGCTACAAGCTGCGCCCCTATGTCCACGATCACTGGGGCAGCTGTCTCACCTGCGCCGCCGTCTGTCCCTACACCAAACCGAAAACCTGGTGGCACAACATGGCGACCTCGGCGTTGCACTATTGCCCCTATGCCCTGCGCCCGGTGCTGGTGAAGTTTCTGAAATGGATCGACGACCGATTCTGGGGCCTGGTGCGCAATGCGCGAGTGACCTGGCTAGGCTACGACTCCGGCGTCAAGCCCGGCGAGCATGCCTGCACCGTCGCCGGCTGCAACGCATCACACGAGAAAGCCGGCGCCAAGGCGGTTGCCGGCAGCGTCGGCTACTATGCGCCGCTCAAAGAAAACACCAATCGATTCGTCAAACGGGAACCCTAAGTGGCATTTAAACTCCCCTGGTCCGCCAAGGACACGCACAAGAACGATCCCTTCTGGGATTTTTTCGTCAATACACCGCCGGCGGATCGCACCAACACCGTCATCGAGTTGATCCGCAACGCGCCGGCGGGAAATATCTTTCCGACGAAGGCGGAACTGCACACACCCGAGATCACCTCGAGTCATGTCAAAGGCATGGCGCAATACTTCGGCGCGGAACTCATCGGCATCGCCAAGCTCGAAAATATATCCCCTCGCCCGCTCGCGGGAGAGGGCAAGGATGAGGGCAATGATCTTCCGTTCGCCGTCCTCTGCGCCGTCCACGCCGACTACGATCCACGCGCAGCCATAGGCATTGGCGGACAGATGCCGGTGCAAAACGGCTTGTTCATCACCTTTGTATTGAGCTCTTGGATCCGCGAGTTGGGCTTTCGCGCCACGGTGGCACGCGATGCCGACACCGACGCACTGGCCGCCAAAGCGGGATTGGGAACATTGAACGGCAGCGGCAGATTGGTGACTCACGAATTCGGCGCCGGCGTTTACGTCGCCGACGCGATCTACACTGATCTTCCGCTAGCCGCGGACGGCTAGAAATAATTGAGAATGGATTATGGAGAATTGATAATTGCGGATTCGGAAACTTCCTTTCGATTCTCCATTCTCAATTATCCATTATTAATTGCCGAGCGTAGCGAGGACCATGCCTTACATCATCACCGACCTTTGCACCAACGACGGCGCCTGCGTCGAAGTATGTCCGGTAGCCTGCATCCACACCAAACCGGGCGCGCCGCAGTTCTACGTCGACCCGGAAGTCTGCATCGACTGCGAGCAGTGCGAGATCGTCTGCCCGGTGGACGCGATATTCAAAGACGTGGATCTTCCCGCCCAATACACCTACGCCATCGAAGTTAACGCGGCATTCTTCCGCCAGAACAAAGCAGCCATCGGCCCGGTGCCCTTCGCTACCGCCTGGGCGATGATCGAGTCCGCCCACGAGTACGCCAGCCTGGTCGGCAGCGCGATCACCGCCGTGGTGGTCGACGAGGCCGGCGCCCCCATAGCGGTGGGCAAGATGGACAAGGCCGAAGCGAGAAGCGCCGAGCTGGCGTTCAACAAGGCCTACACCGCCGCCGCGTTTCACGTCTCAACTACTGAAATGGTGCCGCAAGCGCGCCAGCCCTGGCTACGCAGCCTAATGATTTCGCACCGTGGCAAGATTTTGCCCATGGCCGGCGCCCTGCCGATCGTCAACGGCGTCACCATCGTCGGCGCCATCGGTGTCGCCGGCGCGAGCCGTCCGGAACAAGACGCGCTGTGCTGCCGCGCCGGCATGTCGGTGTGGGAAAACGCCGGTCACTGATCGCCACGAGCCGCAACGAAATTATCAGGTGGGTAATGGTGTAGGGGCAACCCCCTGTGGTTGCCCTGTTCTCAGCATCAAACAATCCCATGTCGCCAACACCATCCGAACAATACCTTTTCTCGGAGTCGAGCCTGTTCAGGCAAGGCGTCCAGGCAGGTGAATTCATATTCGTCGCCCACGATGCACGCGGCCAGGAGGGCGCTGTTAGAGCAGCGCCAACAGCCGAACTACAAACAGACCAATCTCTCCTCAATCTCGACACCACGCTGCAACCGTTCGGCCTATCGACTGTAGACGTGGTCAGCCTCTCGGTCTATATAGCCGAATACCGCGACGCTACCGCCGTTGCCAAGACGCTGCGAGCTCGTTTCGGTAACGATGCGCCGGCCGTGAATTTCGTCGGCGTCTGCGGTCTCGACGGCGGTTGCCGCGTGCGTTTGGATGCCATCGCCACGACCAGCGAAGATCGTGAGACTATCCGCATTGCCAATTTCCCGCTGTCCATCGGCGCGGGATGCCATGGCGTGCGCGTCGGCAATTTCTATTTTCTTTCCGGTGTGGATGCGGCGGATCAGAATGACCGCATCGCCGCGGCGACCTCGATTGAAATGCAAACCAGCGAAGTGCTCACGCGTATCGACAAGATTCTCGGCCGCCAGCAGCTCGGCCTCGGCAATCTTTGCCGGACTTTCATGTTCATGCCCGGAACTAAATACCGCCCAGGCTACGGCGCAGCGCGCAAAAAAGTTTACCAGGGAATTTTCGCCGAAGATGCCTTTCCACCCAACTCGGGCATCTACATACGATCGTTAGGCGAGAGTATATTGCTGCGCTCCATGGCGATCGCCTATCGCGGCGAGCAGAAGATTGTCACGAGTCCCAAAGTTCGTCTGGCCCCCGGTTCCTTTTCCCAGTCGGTGCGGGTCGGCGATTGGCTGCTGCTCGCGGGTCAAGACTCCGTGACCTTCGATCGAATTGTCGAATGTGAAGGCAGTCTCGCCGGCCAAACCGAAGCGACCCTGCGCCACACCAAAGACATCGTCGAAGCCGCCGGCGGCAGCCTGGATGACATCGTGAAGACTACTGTGTATTTAACTGACGGCACCAATCGCCAGGAGTTTGCCGAAGCCTACAGAAACTTCTTCGCCGCGCATGGCCGTAGCCGTCCCATGCCCGCAGGGCTCACGGTAATCGTCGAAGAACTGTCGCCAGGTTGCCTCGTAGAAATCGATTCAATCGCCTATCTCGGGCGAAATTGATTCGGCGAAGCGACCGGCCGCAAAGAACGCAAAAAAAAGGTAACTATAGAGCATACCAAGACGGGTGGTTACCCGCGCCATCTTACGGTTGCCTATTGCCTCGTGCCTCATGCCTATTCACTTCACTTCCCCGGGAAACAACTTCGACGCGAAGTCGCGGTTGATCGCTTGAATAAAAGAATTATCGTAGAACCGCTTCGGATCGGCGCCCTTGCCCTTGCCATCCGGAGAGTCTTCGAGCACCACACGGATCGCCGCCGGATCGACAGTCAGGTCCTTGTTCCACACGCGTAGCCCTTGTTGATAATTTTCCGCGAGTATTTTCGGGTCGGTAACTTTGGAATATTTCGATTCGAGCTTGCTGGCGTATTCTTCGTCATCGAAAGCGCGTTTGATGCCCTCCAAAAGCCCCATCAGAAAAGCTTTGACAGTGTTAGGATTCTTTTGTGAGAACTCTCGGGTCACGGCCGTGCCGGGGCCGATAATTTTCAAGCCCTCTTTGTAAAAATCGATGATCACCGGATAGCCTTTCTGTCGTGCCATATCGCTCTGCGGGGGTGTGTTGATCATCCCATCGGAGTTGCCCAGCGTAAACGTCGAATACGCTTGCGCCGGCGTGCCATGGAACATCAGCTTAATGTCTTTGGGAATTTCCATGCCGTTTTTCCGCGCCATCATGCGCATGGCGATCTCGCCGAAGGCGCCAGGCGAGGTCGTCGCGACCGTCTTGCCGCGCAGCGCGTCGAAGCTGGTGACGCCCTTCTGGCCAAACAGCATAAGAGAGCTCTTGTCGACGCCCGCGGCGACGTAAATAATATCGGCGCCGGCGAGCGTCGCCATCATCGCCGCCGACCCGCCTTGATAAATGTCGATCTTGCCCGATATCAACCCCTGCACCGCGACAGCTGCGCTGACTGCGCTGATATTCACGTTGAGGCCGTATTTGGCGAAGTAACCCGCCTCCTGCGCTATCAACAATGGCATGGTCGTATGCGCAAATGCCGCGATCGCGATCTCGAGACTCTTCTTCTCCGGCTTGACCGCCTGGGCGCCGGCGTCGGCAACTAAAAACGCAAGCATCACCGCTACCGAAGCGATTCCACGAAGCGAAAATTTCATTGCCATGATCCCCTCAACCTCCTACGACAGTGCAAAAGCTTCCCATGCGGCGAACAATCTCCCCGAGCGGCATCCGAAACCCCTTACCCCTAACCATTCACCCCTTACCTCTTATTTCATTTCCCCCGGAAACAACTTCGCGGCGTGCTCGCGATTGACCTGCTGAATAATCGCATTGTCGTAAAACCGCTTCGGGTCAGCGCTCTTCGCTTTCGGATCGGAAGAATCATCGAGCACGTTACGGATCGCCGCCGGATCGACGGTCATGTCGCGGTTCCACACCCGCAGCCCCTGCTGGTAGGTTTCCGTCAAAATATTCATGTCGGTTAACTTGGTATATTTCGCGCAGATCTTTTTGGCGTATTCTTCATCGTCGATCGTCCGGCGCAGGCCGTCGAGATAAGCCATCAGGTAGGCCTTGAGTGTGTTGGGATTCCTTTGCGCGAATTCGCGCGTCACTGACGTGCCCGGCCCGATGATTTTGAAGCCTTCTTTGAAATAATCGATCAGCATCGGATAGCCCTTCTGCCTGGCCATATCGGTCTGCGGCGGTGTGATGACCAGGCCCTCGGCGTTGCCAAGCAAAAATGTCGACAGCGCCTCAGCCGGCGTGCGATGGTAGAGCAGCTTGATATCCTTGCCTATTTCCAGTCCCAAGCGGCGCGCCGTGCCGCGCACGGCGATCTCGCCAAAGGCGCCCGGCGACGTCGTCGAGATCGCTTTGCCGCGCAGCGCTTCGAAGCTGGTGATGCCCTTTTGACCGAATAGATTGAGCGAGCTCTTATCGACAGCGGCGGCGACATAAATAATGTCCGCGCCGGCGAGGTTGCCGGCAATCGCCGCGGCGCCGCCTTGGTAGATATCGATGGTGCCGGAGATCACGCCTTGCACCGAGACGCTGGCGCTCACTTGATTGAGGTTGACCGCAAGACCGCGCTTGGTGAAATAGCCGGCCTCTAACGTCACGAGTAACGGCAAGCTCGTCGAACCCGTCCCCGCCATGGCGACTTCCAAGCGGCTCTTTTCCAGCTTCGTCGCGATCGTTTGCGCCGCCGCTTGGCTGAATCCAGAAGATACAATCGCAGCCAGCAGCACTGCCACCCAGCTCTGCAGCGAGAATATCTTCATGCACCGTCCCTTTTGGTTATCCGCTGCCGCGCTCACTTCGCTTCCGCCAAGACTTGTCGCAGCAGGGTAAAATCGATGACATCCTCCGCCTTGACATCTTTCCCGGTAGTCTGCTTGATGATCGCGAGTTGAGTCTTGATCGCACTGTCTTTTCCTAATCCGTCTGGGCTCACCGTCTTAAGCGAGCGCACGTAGGCGCTCTCCGCGATCGGCCGCGAAAGTTTCAGCCAGTCCATGTAAAGCGCCACCGACTCGCCGCGATGGCTCAGGAAATACCCGCTGGCCTTCACCATCGCGCGAATGAAACGTTTCACCTCATCGGGATTCTCTCTGAGTTTCTTATCGGTCACGGTAATACCGCTGAACGGCACTTCGAATTTGCCTTCGATATCGGCAAGCAGGCTGAAACCTTTCTCCTCCGCCACGGCATGCAGCGGCACCGGCAGCGTCGCCGCATCGATGCTGCCGGAAAAGAGTGCCTGGAGCCGGATCGGTTCGCGTCCCATCGGAATGATGATGACATCCTTGTCGGGGTCCAAACCGCCGGCCGAGAGCATGGCCCGGGTGGAGTTGTAGACCGCTCCGGAAAAGCTGCTGACGCCGACTTTCTTGCCGCGCAGCTGCGCGACCGATTTGTATTCCGGCCTTCCCACCAAAGTCAGATCGGCGAACTTATGCGGAAAGTGAACGTTTTTAATCGGCAATCCTTGCGCCGCCGCCAGCATACCGGAGCCGCCGCCGAACAACGTGTAATCGATCTCGCCGACCACCTGGCTCTTCAGCGCCAGATCGCTGGTGATAACCAGTAGCACCGGCCGCAGCCCCTGTTCGTCGAAAAAATGCTGCTTGATCCCGGTCATCAGAGTCACCGATGCCATCGACGGCGGATAAGCGACTTTTACTTCTTTCAACTCGCGCGCCGGCTGCGCCGCCTCGCTAATCGACGGCGCCAGCGAATATCAACAGAACTGAAATCAGCGACACTCGGGCGATAGATTTAGCAAAAGCGAAAGTTTCGACCATCATCTCATTCTCCCAGCGGTCTGCGAATTTGGAATCTGGAATTTGAAATTTGGAATTCGCGCGCCGCACGACTACGCGCCCGGATCGATGGCGATCACATCGAGAGCAAAATGGGCATTGCGTCACGGTATGCCATCGCATCATTCTCCTCAATCATATTCTCTCGGCTTCTAACATGTGAACGGCGACGCAAACAAGCATGTTCCGCTATCGACGGCGCGCCGCGAATAGCTTGGCGAATTCGCCGGCATCGAGCCAGATGCCATGGCAGTCGGCGCAGGCGTCCAAGGTCACGCTGCGATCGATGGCGCTGTAAATTCGCAGGAGGTCGGCAGAGTCGCGCGGGCAACGGCCTTTTTTTGTATCGGTGAATTCGTCCACCGAGCCGCGGCGCAATTCGGCCACGAGCCTGGCATCTTCAGCCAACAGCTCGCCGAGCTCCTGGGCGTCGAACCATATCCCGTCGCACCGGGAACAGCGGTCCACTGCGACGCCTTCCAGTTTGAACTCCGCCAATGTGGCGGATTGGCATTTCGGACAATTCATGACGATCAGGACTCAACTTTCTCGAAGATGTTGCGAGAACGCTAATGGAAAGCCCTAACCAGTTCAAGTAAAGCGAGCCCATCCGCGCAATGACAATTTTCATTTTCACCACGAAGGCGCGAAGGACACGAAGGGTTAGAGTTCACAGGCAAGGCAATCCTTGTCCCTCCTTCGTGATCTTCGTGTCCTTCGTGGTGAGTTAATCTATATCAACGACTAACAGGGTGGAGATTCTACCGCCCAAGACGGAACAACTCACTAATCTCAACACTCTTTGCAATTCTCGAAGACCGGCAGTAAGTATGCACCGAAGGCCACTAACCCAGGGAGGTACCCATGCTACCCGACATTTCTCGAGACCGGCAGCTCGGCATCCTGCGCAAGATGCTGATGATCCGGCGTGCCGAAGAACATTGCATCCGCTTCAACGACGAACACACCGGCCTGATCCGCGGCCACTTCCATGTTTACATCGGCCAGGAAGCCACCGGCGTGTCGGTATGCGACTGGTTGAACCCCGACGATTATGTCTTCACCACCCATCGCAACCACGGCCATGTCATCGCCAAGGGCGGCGACCCCAAGAAAGTCCTGGCCGAGATCATCGGCCGCGCCACCGGCTACTGCCAGGGGCGCGCCGGGACGTTTCACGTCGCCGCGCCTGAAGTCGGCGTCATTCACACCTCCGCCATCGTCGGCGGCTGCTTGGCGCTCGCCGGCGGCACCGCCTACGCCGCGCAAGTCAAAGGTGAGAAAGCTATCACCGTGGTGTTTTTCGGCGACGGCGCTATGGAAGAAGGCGTGTTCTACGAAGCGTTGAACATCGCCAAGCTCTGGCAGCTGCCGATGATCTTCTGGATGGAAAATAATTATCGGCGCAGCGGCCGCGGCGCCGGCCACGCGGCTTTGGAACTGACGAATATTCCCAAAGCGCTCGATGTCGAAGCCACCGTTATCGACGGCATCGATGTCGGCACGGTGCACAAGACGGCAAATGATATCGTCAGCCGCGTGCGCGCCGGCCAAGGCCCGCTGTTCGTCGAAGCGCGCACGCACCTGTGGCCCGGTAACGCTTTCAACATGCCGAAACTGGTCGGCGGCATTACCGACATCGCCTGGGCCTGGGACGTGAGCGGCGCGCCGGAAAAAGTGCGCGACTGGCACAAAAACCACGATCCGATCTTGAATTACGTGCGCGAGTTGGCCGGCGCCGGCGTCAGCCGCGCCGAATTGGAAAAGATCGATGCCGAGGTGCGCAAACAAGCGGATGAGGCGGCTATGTTCGCGCTCGAAAGCCCGCTGCCGTCGGCACAGGATGCCGTCAAATACGCATTTGCCGGGGAAGGAAACTAAGCCATGCCACAGGAAATGACTTTTGGTGAAGCGCTCCTGGCCGCCATCGATGAAGTCGCGGAGCAAGACCCGCGGATTGTGCTGTTCAACCCGAGCTTCGCCGGCGAAGCCGGCCATGAAAAACTCGCCGCGCTGCGGAAGAAATATGCGGCGCGGATCAAATACCCGCCCATTGCCGAGATCGGCTTCTGCGGCATTGCTATCGGCGCCGCCATGGCCGGCCTGCGCCCTTTGGTCGACATCAGCACTGCGACTTTTTCTTACGAAGCGATCCCGCAGATCGTCAACGAAGCGGCGATCGCCTACTCCAACTCCGGCGGGCAAACCAATGTGCCGGTGGTTTTTTATTTGAAGTTCGGCATTCGCGGCGGCGGCGGCGTGCAGCACTCCGGCAGCCCGCAGTCCTGGTACTGGAACACACCGGGCTTGCAGGTGATCATGCCGTCGACGCCCGCCGATGCCAAAGGGTTGATGCGCACCGTGCTGACTAAGAGCAAAGATCCGACTATCTTCTTCGGCCATGACCGCTTATTGGACAACAAGGGCGTCGTGCCCGACGGCGCCTACGAAATCCCGCTCGGCAAAGCCGACATCAAACGCGCCGGCAAAGACCTGACGATCATCGCAACATCAATTCAAGTGCCGCGCGCCTTGGCCGCCGCTCAAATTCTAGCGAAAGACGGCATCGCCGCCGAAGTCATCGACCCGCGCACGTTGCAGCCATTGGACAAACCGGCGCTGCTCGCGTCGGTGAAAAAAACCGGCCGTGTGCTGATCACCGACGAGAGCCATGATAATTGCGGCGTCGCCGCCGGCCTCGCCGCGATCATCGCCGACGAAGGCTTCGCCAGTCTGCGCGCGCCGATCAAACGCGTGTCGATCCCTCCGGTACCGGTGCCCTACGCCGTGCCATTGGAGGACTACGTCACGCCGATGGCGGAACGGATCGTCGAAGCCGCACGGGCGTTGTGTAAATAGGCAGACCATGACTTACCACGAAGGACACGAAGATCACGAAGTTCGGAAAATAATTTATCCAACCGCTTCGTGCCCTTCGTGATCTTCGTGGTGAACAAAACAGTCTGACCGACAGACGTGATCCACATAAAACCCTAGAAAGCCGAAAAACATTTTATGGAGATCCCCATGGAACCGAGATTGATCGACGCCGACGGCCATGTCATCGAAGACGAAACCCTCATGGATTTTCTTGAGGAACCCTATCGCAGTTGCCGAACCCAAGGCGGCATCATCGGACCGATCCGCAATGTTCTCGGCAATGTCTTTCCGACTTTAGACTTTCTTCACCTGGCAACCTTCAAACGCAGCGACCGCGCTTTCGGCGGCGGCAAGCGCGTCGGCCCGGAGGAATGGGTTCAGTTCCTGGAGGTATCGAAGTTCGAATACGCCTTTCTCTACCCCACCGTCGGTCTCGCCATGGGCAACATAGTCCATCCTGACTGGGCCTGCGTCGTCGCCCGCGCGTACAACAACTGGCTGCACGACCGCTACATGAAGCGCAGCCCCAAGCTCAAAGGCATGGCGTTGATTCCGATGCAGGATGTCAGCGAAGCGGTCAACGAACTACGCCGCGCCGTGAAAGAGCTGGGCATGCCCGGCGCGATGCTGCCGTCGCGCGGCTTACCCTTCGACCTCGGCCACCGCACCTATTGGCCGATTTACGCCGAAGCGGAAAAGCTAGGCTGCGCCCTCGCCGTCCACGGCGGTTGCCATCACGGCATGGGCATCGACACTTTTGAAAACTTCGTGCCGATCCATGGCCTGGGACATCCGCTGTCGTTGATTATCGCATTTTCCGGCATGGTCTATCACGGCGTCTTCGATCAGTTCCCCAAACTGCGCATCGGCTTTCTCGAAGGCGGCGCCGCCTGGGCGACCTTCTGGATGGATCGAATGGATCGTTCGCACCACTACTTCGGCGAACTCAACCTGCGCGAACGCTACAAAGGCCCGTCGATGCAGAAAAAGCCCAGCGAGTATCTCAAGAATCCCAACGTCTACATCGGCTGCGAAGGCGGCGAGGTGGGCCTCGACTACCAGGTCAAACGCTCCGGCAACAACCACTTCCTCTTCGCCAGCGACTTCCCCCACGAAATCGGCCCGCAAGACATCCTGCACGAGATCGAAGAGGTGGAGGAATACGAAGGACTCAGCGATGAGGATAAAGCGGCGATCCTTGGCGGGAACGCGCTGCGGTTTTATCAGGTAAGTTGAAAACTAGAATAGGTACCTAAGCAAGACCAAGCCCGAAGCCGCTCAAGATCGAGTTGTCAAAGCTTCGAAGGCCCAATTAAATAACGCTCGCGACGAAGCAAGATGAAGCCGAAAGTAAATCGATACGCCCAAGCCGCGGTCATGGAAGCGGTGGAAAATCAGCTCCGCAACAACGATCCACCGCAGACACAACAAACCTTGAAGCGTCTTCTTGCGGCGGGCCACTCAATCAAAGAAGCAAAGCAAATGGTCGGCGCTGTGGTCGCGTCGGAGATCTTTGACGTCCTGAAGAACCAGCAATCCTTCAACCTCAACCGCTTCGTCGAACGCCTCGACAAACTGCCAAAGATGCCTTGGGAAGATGACTAACCCTTCGCCTTTTTTATATCAACGCAGATCCCTATCGCGTCGAACGGAGGTCTCCCATGCAGACAGTCAGAGATATCCTAAAGACTAAAGGAACCGATGTTTGGTGCGTCGAGCCCGATGCGACGGTGTTCGATGCGCTCCAACGCATGGCGGAAAAGGAAGTCGGCGCCCTGGTGGTCATGCAAGGCGGGCAAATCGTCGGCCTCATATCCGAGCGCGATTACGCCCGCAAAATTGTTCTCCACGGCCGCGCCTCTCCGACCACGTTAGTCAAAGAAATCATGACCAGCCCGGTCGTGTATATTCACCTCGACCAACCGATCGAAGAATGCATGTCGCTGATGACCGAAAAACGCACCCGCCATCTTCCCGTCATCGAAGACGGAAAACTCGTTGGTCTGATATCCATCGGCGATATCGTAAAGTCGATCATCGCCGACCAGCAGTTCATAATCGAACAACTCGTGCGCTACGTCAGCGGGTGAAAAAATGAAGGAATTATCGAATAAGAAGCAAGAGAGCCAAAACCAAGCTCGGTGCATGCTTGCAAGAGCTGGCATCATATCGGGGCTCCATATCGGTTGTGCAACACTTCCCTGGCAGCTAACGTTATGGGTGAGACGCGCGGTCCGCCGCGTCCTTCTCAACCCGTTGGTTAGGCTCGATCTCGCTGCTCATGCGGACTCAAGCTCCTTCAGTGTCTTGCCGTGCTTGTTCTTCCACGCGATGAGCCCGTTGGCGTGCCCGCCATGAATAACGGCAGCCCCTGCACTGGGACTGGAAAACTCCGCATCCCGACTGAACACGAGGTGATCGGGCTTCGCCACAAGAATACCTTCCTCTTTTAGTTTTTGGCGCATATTGAGCGGCCAGGGATACTTCTGCGATGACGGGCGTTCAGTGAGAACAGCCTGCGAGCCGGCCAGCACTACAAACCCGTTGGGCGTCAAATGGCCGGTCGCTTTGAGCCCTTTGATTTCACAAAAGAGCAACTCGCGCTCGGTTATGGCGCTAGGCGGTGCTGCAACTGGAACCAACACCTCGACGCCCAGCACTGGCAAGAGCTGATGAACCTTCTCGAGGAAGATTTCCATATCCTCCCGGTCTGACTCAGGGAGGCGCGCACCGCTGCTTTGGCCATTCTGGACAATAGCCCTGGCGGCCTGTCTGGATTGCTCGATTAGGCGACCTTCGAGGTATCGGATGTGCGCTTTCGTAAGATTCTCATCTTTGCTCGTGAAGAAGACGACCTGATTCCAGAAGTCCTTTTCGAGATGGCTCTTCAATCGGTCGCGAACACATTCGGCCTCGCCGATGTAGACGGCACCTTTCCCACTCTCGGGGTCGTTACCAGTGAGAAAGTAGACGCCGGATTTCTGCGATTCTTCACGAGCGAGCACGCTATCCAACTCGCTCCGCGGCCCGGCGACGGCTTTGCCGGTCCAGTTTGAAAGCTCGGCGGTTCGCAGACGTTTCGGCTCTCCGTTAACCAAGAACAATTTGATAGTTGCACTGGGCATGAGTCACGTTCGAGTCTAACTTGTGAGTATGCAGTTCTGCGAATGACAGTTTTTAAAATTCACAATACGCGGCGATTCTCCTTACTTTCTAATTCTTTGTCAAACATTCTTGGAGACGAGTGCGACCTCTATACACAGATCTGCGAAAACTCAATATAGCCGACCAACACCAGGGAACGTATGACACTTTAGCCAAAGGACTTCGATCGTCCCTGCCCCGTCGATTCAACAGTTGGGTAGTTATACTCGTGGTCACGCCACTAAAGCGCCAAAGTAGGGAAGTAGTGCCACGCGAGGTTTTGTTGTTTGAGTTTATGCTGCAATAATTTACCCTGTCGCCGGCACGATTCTCCCCGGCATTAATTGCCCAACTTATACAACCTTGCGGCATTCTCCCCAAGTATCCGCTTCTTCGCTACCGCCGACATCTCCGCCTTCTGAATCGGCGCGACGGTGTTGGGCCATTTGCTGTCGGGATGAGGATAGTCTGAGGCGTACATGATGCATTGGTCGCCGACGGCGCTGACGACGTAGGGCAAAGATCTTCTCGCCGGGCTCGCAGGAGACGATCATGCGGCCTGACGTAAACAAATCGCTGGGCTTGGTTCTCTTGCCGGACATCTTTCGCCGCAGCAGGCCGTCGTAGATCGCCGGCTCGTGTTCGCCGCGTTCGTGCAGGTCGTCGAGCCGTTCGAGCCAATACGGCAGCCAGCCGCAGCCGGTTTCCAGCAAGCCGAAGCGAAGTTTGGGAAACAGATCGACGATGCCGCCGGCGATGAGCGACACCAGAGCCACCGTCAACGTCAGCGGCATGGCGACCGCCTTGGAACCGAAGAAGTGATCGAACAAGTCCGCGCCCACTGTCGGATACATACCCGTGACCGTATGGATGCCGACGCCGACGTCATATTTCTGCACTCGTTCCCAAAACGGATAGAGATCGGGATGATCGAGGGTGCGCGTGCCGATGGTGCCCGGCACCATGACGCCGACGGCGCCTAACTTGGTCGCGGCGTATTCGACCTCGTCCGCTGCCGCGCTCGGATCTTGCAGCGCGACCACCGCGGCGTAGCGCAAGCGGCCCTTGGATTCGGCGCAGCGATCGGACATCCAGCGGTTGTAAGCGCGCGCCACCGCCGAGGCGAGCGCGGCATCATCGAAACTGTTGATCGACATCAAGACATTGGGATAGATCACCTGCACGTCGATCCCTTCCCGGTCGAGATCGGACAAGCGGCCGGCGATATTTTCCATGCCGAAGGCCTGGCAGCCTTCGAGACGGCGGCTGCCGATGCTGAGCGGCGTTCCCGGCCCCCAACCCGACGGTTTGATGATCACCCGCCCTTCGATGAGGTAAACACCGCGGCCGTCGTCCAGCTCGACATAGCGCGGCCGCTTGGCGCGAAACGCCGGATCGAGATACTCGTCGAACACAACATTGGCAACATGCGTATGGCCGTCGGCATCGATTATCATTGGTTGGCTCCCTTCGGTCGCGGGTGAGGGGTAAAGGGTCAGGGGTGAGGCGATCGGAATACCCCTTTCACCTTACCCTTCACCCCTTACCGCTTCTCTTTATCCAGTTCCCGCACCACTTCGGTCGTCACGCTCCAGTCGACAATGTCGCTGGGCTTGATGGTGCCGACTTTTTGTTTGGTGCTCCTGAGTGTGGTCTCTATGAAATCGACCACCGCCTCGTCGGTGGTCCGGCCGGTGTCGCGGAAAGACTTCACCATTTGGGCGATCGACAAGCGCGCTTCTTTGTCATTCAAATTAAGAAACTGCTTGGCAAACGCCTCGGCCTCGGCGCGGTTCGCAACGATGTAGCGGCGCATGCGCTCCAAGCCGCGTACGATCGCCTTCACTTCGGCGCGGTCTTGCTGCAGTTTTTTCTTGCTGGTCGCCAGACCGGAAAACGGCATGTCGAAGATCTCCGACGAATCGAACAGACGGTTGGCGCCCTCGATCTCCGCCTTGATGTCGTAGGGCGGTCCCAAAATCGCGCTGTCGATGCTGCCGGCGGCGAGAGCGCTGTAAAGTGTCCGACTGTCGCCGATCTGCAACAAGGTCACCTGCTTTTCCGGGTCGAGACCGTGATGCTTGAGAATCGTTCGCGCCGCCAGATCGTAGGCGCCGCCGAAGACGCTGATCCCCACCGTTTTGCCTTTCAGATCGGCAACCTGCTTGTACTTGCCCTGCGACACTAAGTACATCTGCGCTTTGAACATGGAATAAATGCCGATAATCGGCGCGCCGGCGATCGCCGCGCGCAATGCCCCGCCCATCGCCGTGGAGTAATCCACGTCGCCGCTCATCAATCCCTTGGCGGCGATGCTGGTCGACATGTAGATCATCTTGACGTCCAAATTGGCTTCTTTGAAAAATCCCTTGCGGCTCGCCCAGGCAAACGGCATCTCGGCGATGGTCCGCCCGGAGTAGCCGATCACCGCGTCGCGCGCAGACGACTCTTGGGAAAGCCCGAGTGACAAGACAATGATTAGGTACGACCTTTTTGAAAAAGAAAGCATGACACCTCCGGTTACTGAGAAATCAAATTCTCCAGTGTTGTCTCTGAAAAACGTTGCAAACTCACTGGCTAAATGCAGACGGCTACTGACGCTGGTGAATCTAATCTGACTTTCCCTGCATCACTCCGCCGTTATCGTCACCCCGGTGAAAACCGGGGTCCATCCCCCCGCCCCTAACCTGGATACCGTTTTCCAACGGTATGACGACCTTAGTGCGTCGCCTGGTTGCCATTTTTCGCCGACATGAAAAATCTGCAGTCCGGTGGCCCAGGCTCCACCCATTTAGCAAACGGCCTTGCAACACTGCAAACTGAATCCACGCCGGTGTGAGCCAAAGCGGTAGCCAAATTGCAGGACGATTGACATTACATTTGAATGATTCACCCCATTTGCTTGACAGTGGAAAAACCTCCCATATAAGATCGCCACAACAGAAACAATTCGGCACCGAACTGAAAATGTACCTTGCCGAATGAGTTTTTTGAAAGTCGACGAAAGGCAAAACATGACAAACCTCAGCGGCAAATGCGCCATCGTGGGAATGGGCGAGACGGTGGTGGGGAAACGGCCCGACGCGACCACCAACTCGCTCCATCTCGAAGCGATCAAGGCCTGCCTGGACGACGCCGGCATCAAGGCGTCGCAGGTCGACGGCCTGTTAACCAACCAACCGCTCAACGACGCGCACCGGAGTTACGCTACAAAGCTCTCACATATGGCGGGCATCGATCCGCTGTTCGCCACCGACCTGGCGCTCGGCGGCGCCACGCCCATCGCGATGGTCCAGTGCGCCGTGATGGCCATCGAAGCCGGCATGGCGAGCACCGTCGTGTGCGTCCATGCGCGCAAGCGTTCAACTGCCGATCCGACACCGGGACATCCTATCCGGCGTGGCGACGAGCATTGGGAAGAACCATGGGGCCACTTCGCCGCCGCCGGCGGACATGCCTTTGCGGCGCAACGCCATATGTACGAGTTCGGCACCACCAGCGAGGACCTCGCCCATGTCGCGATCTCGACGCGCTATCATGCGAGCCTCAACAAGAATGCCACGCTGCGTAAACCGATGACCATGGAAGATCATCAGAATTCGCGCATGATCGTCGCGCCGCTTCGTTTGTTCGATTGCTCGCTCGAATCCGACGGCGGCGGCGCAGTGTTGGTGACCAGCGCCGAGCGGGCGCGGGATTTCCCCAAGAAAGCGGTGTCAATCTTGGGCATGGGCCAGCACCACCCACACTGGAGCCTGCTCGATGCGCCGACGCTCACCACTCTCGGCGGCAAAAAATCCTCGGAGACCGCTTATCGCATGGCCGGGCTGAAACCCAAGGACATGCAGTTCGCGCAAATCTATGACTGCTTTACGATCACGGCGATGATCACGCTCGAAGACTACGGCTTTTGCAAAAAAGGCGAAGGCAAGGACTTCGTCAAGAACGGGCGCATTACCATCGGCGGCCAGCTGCCGCTCAACACACACGGGGGGTTGCTGTCGCAAGCCCATCTCGAAGGGCAACTGCACATCACCGAAGCGGTTAAACAATTGCGCGGCAACGAAGTCGAACCGGAACGGCAAGTGCCGAACGCTAAAGTCGGTATTGTCAGCGGCCATGGCGGCAGTCTGGCGATGCATGCAACGATGATCTTGGGGGCATTATGAGCAAAGACGAACGCGGGCGCGCTGCGCGCCGAGGACAACCCTATCTCGAAGAGCCTGAAGCCAAACCGTTTTGGGCCAATCTGCGGGAACACAAACTGACCGCCCAACGCTGCGCATCCTGCAATAAAATATTTGGTTACCCGCCGCAGTCGCACTGCCCACATTGCCTGTCGAGCGATTACCAGTGGGTGCCGCTCAGCGGCAAGGGAACGGTCTATTCCCACATCGCCTACCACCGGGCTTGGCACCCTGCGTACCAGGACAAGGTTCCTTACAACGTCTCGCTGGTAGACCTCGCGGAGGGCGGGCGGTTGGTGACCAACGTCATCGGCTGCGCGCCGGAAGAAGTCAAGATCGGCATGAACGTCGAAGTGATCTTCGAGGACCTGCCGGACTATACGTTGCCGAAGTTTCAGCCGGCGAAATAATCAGGGCGAGCGTCGCGGCGGCATCTGCCGCGAAAATATCCGTCTCCAGTGGACGCACGCTATCTTTGGATGGTGATCGAGCTTGGCTAGATCCCTCACTTCGTTCGGGATGACAGCAATTGGCTTTCTGTCATTTCGAGCGAAGCGAGAAATCTTTCTCACTGCCTGCAATCGGCGGGGATTTCTTCTGAAACCTGAAACCCTTTGGCCCAGATTTACTTTCTCTCCTGCTCGATAAATTGCCTGATGAACTTAGCTAGGTCAGGAGAAATCCCCGTGGCCCTTTGATAAAGCAGTTCGCCGCTTGCGCCCAATTCAAACCTCGGACGAAAGCGCATCACTTTAACCGCGTCGGCGAGATATTCGTCGTCCTTCGAAAGCGACGCAGCGGCCTGTTTCAACGCGGCTACCGCCTCCTTCGGCGACCCTGGCGGCAGTAACATCGCCCGCGTCATATTGGTTCCTGCGATGCCGGCCACCTTCAACGCTTCGTACTTGATTCCTGACGGCGGCTTACCGGTTACCTGGGTAAAAAATTTCGTGAAAGGCAGCAGCTCCGGAACATCGGGGCTATCGGCGACGCCGCCGTCGGCGTCGATGAGATCGGCATAGTAGAGCGGCGTCACCTGTCCCGGTTTGACCATACTGGGCTCCACTTGCGATCGGTATCCCGGCAAGGTCTCGTCGTGGTACTGAACTTCATTGCGCTGCACCGCCAGTCTGGCGTCAGCGCTGGAGTTGTAACCGGTCACATAGTCGTACTGCAAACCGAGCAGATCGAACGACAGCCGAAAGGCGACATCCTTGAAGCTGTCGTTGCTTAGCCCGCCCGCTTTGAACCGCTGCGCCTTGATGAGATCGGCGGGCTTTTTGATGCCCGGGGCGACATCCGAACGAATATAAGACACGGTGACTCCCTGGATTCCCGAGATGAAAGCATATTTAGACAGGTCCGTGCGCAACGCGGGATTTTTCACCTGCTGATGAAATAGCGCGCCGGTAAAATAGCCCATCATCAGCCCATCGGTTTTGGCTACCTGGCCCAAGTAGTTGGTGCCGATGACGCCGCCCGCCCCGGCCATATTTTGCACGATCACATTCGGTTGCCCTTGAACATGCCGGCCGAGATGGCGCGCCAACAGCCGCCCCTCGACGTCGGTGGGCCCCCCGGCCGCATAATTGATCAAAACCGTGAGGGTCTTCCCCTCATAGAAGGGTTTCTCGGCGCAGAAACTTGGCGGCGCCCAGGCAACGTACGAGCCGATAACAAACAAGAAGAGTCGCCATGAATTATTCTTCATTCCCAACTCCTTTATAATCTCGGCGTGTCTAACTGTTGGCAGTTTATCGCTTTAGCTCAATCGTCCTTCCAAACACTGTCATCGCCTCATGCTATAAGCAGTAATCCAGGCGTGGATTGAATCCCTAACGCGCAGGCAACGGATCGACACCGGACAGTTTCCGCAGCAACTCGATAATCTCGGCATCGCGGGGAATGTCATGAATGACTTTCGTCAGCTCTTCGGGCATTAGCGGCGAAGCATCGTCGTTGGCGAGCTTCTTAAACTCAGCGCGGAACTCGGCATCCGTGAATACCTTGCGCATCGCTTCTTGCAGGGTCTCGACGCGGTCCTTCGGCGTCGCCGGCGGCAACACGAACGGCGTCGTCGCGGTTCGGAAACTGCGCCACATCGTCAGTAGCTTCCTCTCCCTGTCGGTCTTCGCGAAGCTCTCGATCTCCGGCAATTGGGCCAGGCGCGGGTGCGACGGCTTGTCGTCTTTGGGCACCGCCAAGACCGCATGGAAATCCATGATGCCTTTATCGATCCATTCACGGTTGCGGGTCAAAACGGAAGTGACGTTGTTGGAGCGCGAATCGATCTCACCATTGCGCAAGGCCACGTCGGCTTCCAGCGAAGTGTAACCGGTAACAAACTTCGGCGCTTTGAGATCGAGAAAGTAAGCGAACAAGCGCGCCGAGATATATGCCACCGCGCCGACTTCTTGGGCGCCGAGACGCAGCCCGTTCGCCGCGCGCAGTTTGTCGAGGGAATTGAGACCGAGTTCCCGCCGCGTGTAGATGACATTGTGGTTCTCGCTCACCGGCGTACCGAGATAAATGAATTTATCGATGTCGTACATGACCCCGGTCTCTTTCATGACCTGAAGGCCAATGATCGAACTGCTGAGCGCGCCGATGGTCAGGCCGTCGGGCTTGGCGTTTTGAAAAACCTGATTGGCCGCCCGGCGTCCGCCGCCGCCTTCGACAAACTCGATAATCAGAGTCGGATTACCAGGAATATACTTGCGTAGGTGCGTCATCACCACCTTGACCCGCAACCCCGCGGTGCCGCCGGGATCGTTGTTGATGATCTTGATCGTCTTGCCTTGAAAAAACGGCGCTTGAGAATGGACCGATGCGGGAGCACCGGCGAACAGAAAAAAACCACCGGTGTAAAGCAATAGAAGCAGGGATCTTCGATTCATTCCAACCTCCGAGAGTCAGTATCAGCCCGAGCCAGCGCTTTTTTGAACCATACTGTCTAGTTTCTCTATCTACACACTGATCGATAAATCATCGGCTTTGTTGTCGGGCATGAAAGCGGGTGGCAACATCTACTTCACCCCATGAGTGGCGAACAACTTGTCGATAAATCCGCTCTCGTCGAGCCGGCGCAGGATCTGATCGTCGACCAGATCTTCCAGTTTGATGCCGGCCATTTTCGGATTGCGCAGTTTCATCAACCTCTGGATATTGCGCAAGCCGTCCATGGATGGAAACGGTTTCTTGTCCATGCCGATGAGCATGTCGACGAATCCCTCTTCCGCCTCGCGCTCGCTCACGTGCAAGCGCTTTTGAAGTAATTTAAGGGTCGCAGCTTTGTTCGGCGGACCGAGCACGAAGGCGATCCCCTCCATCACCGCCTTCATGAAATTCTCCATCAACTGGGGATTTTTCTGGATGTAAGCCTGGCGCGCGACGATGCTCGTGCTGGTAATCGGCAGGTTGGTCTTATGCAGTTCGGCCAAAATTGAAAATCCCTTTTGGGCAAGGCGCTTGCTAAAAACCAGATCAAGCACCGTAGCGTCGATGCGATTGTCTTCAAGCGCTTGGCTGAGAACCACCTGGTCGCCGATCACCAGAACCTTGATATCGTCGCGGGCGATATCGAGGCCGAGTTTTTCCAGGCCGAGAACGCCGCCCATCCACAGTGTGCCGCCGATACTGGTGACGCCGAAGCGTTTGCCGCGCAGATCTTCGGCGCTCTTGATGCCGGGCCGGGCCACCACGTCGTAGGTGACGCGGTTGGTCAGCACCGCGAGAATTTTTAGATCGATGCCCGCCACCGAAGCGCCAAGCACCGCCGTGCCGCCGGTGTAGCCGACATCCATATCGCCTGAAGTCAGCGCTGCCACCAACGTCGGCGCGCCGCGCACAAAGATCACTTGCGGCTCGATGCCATATTTTCGAAAGATGCCGTACTCGTCGGCGGCCCAAAGCGGCGCCGAACGCGGCCCGATGGACGCATAAGCGATGGTCATCTTGTTGGGCGCCACCGCTGCATGACCCACCACTGCGCCGCTCGAAATCGCCAGGAGAATCAGCAGCACCGCTCGAAAGTAAAGCATGGCTTCTCTCTCCCTTCTCTTGTAGCGTCGTTACGTCAATGCGCCTTCCCCCAGCGCCTATCTTTCAGATCAAGATGTTCTGACTAGTCGAGGCGCTAAACCCCGTGGGGCTTCCCGGACACTAGTCGAGTGCGTTTGCTTCTGTCAACGCTGTGAAAATATTTGGCGGTCTGGAATGAGGTCAGAGGTCAGCCGATGCGGCGGCGCACAGTGGATAAACTCGGCAATTCTATTTCAGCGCTAGTCGCAAGGATACGGCACCAGCCGCAGCCGTACGTCTTCCTGGCGATTCACCGCGTAAACCAAATCGCGCCAGTGGGCCTTGCCAATAATCAGTTGTACCTGATTTTCGCGACGGGCCAAGGCAACGGCGAGAGCGGTTTGTAAGGCAAGAAAGCTTCTTTCCGGCACCAGTCCGGCATGCCACAGATTGAGGCGCGTAGCCTCATCTTGGATAAGCCTATTAATTTCCTCGTCGTTACTGGGTTTGGATATTCCTGAGCTATCTTTCCCGATCTCACGCGCTCGGGCGGCGGAGCTGCCAAGCTGCTGGACCACGGACATGCCGAATTCGTTCAAGGGCTTCAGCTCAAAACCATAGACCGCCATGTCGGAACGGGCGGCTAAGATTTCAGCCGCGCGAGTCCTATTCGTTTGTGAGAATTGCATTGTATCGACTGGCAGCGGTTTGTCTAACGAGCCAACCCCGTAGATTCCCTCGGCGACAATCGCGCGGATCCCGCTCTCGCCAAGGCGTAACGCATTAGCCACAATTCGTTCCTGACACGCTGATATTCGGGCTTTATCCTCTGTCGCCCGAATTGTTTCGTCGGGATGTTCGTGCACTTGCAGCAGGACATGCACGGTCACGAGATAATTCGCCAGTGCAGGATTCGTAGTGATCGAGCGGGACTCGACCACTTCGATTCGCGAAAGCGGTATGACCGTGGCGCAGCCGGAGCCAAACAAAATAATGGAAACCAGTAAGTGAATGGCGGGTGAACGTCCCATAGCAGGCTTTGGCAGCGCAACCGGAAGCGCGAAGTACCCAGACCGGGGTGGTAACTAAAAAACCCCTTCCTTTTCCAGCTTCCTGACGATCCGGTCGTCGACCAGATCCTCCGCCTTCAAGCCGCGAAATTTTTCATTGGTCGTGCTGAGCACCCGAATGGAATTCCGGATGCCATCGATAGTGGGATAAATACGCTTGGTGTACATCCGGCGCATGAACTCATAGCCTTCGACCGCGTCCTCGGTCTTCGCCAGCCGCAGCCACTGGACCAAACTCTTGAGTACGGCGTTCTTGTTGCCTGGGTCTTGAATGAATGCGATGGCGTCGAGCAGCGCCCGAAGGACATTTTCCACCGTCTCCGGATGCTGATTGAGAAAGCTCTTGCGGGTAAACAGCGCGCTGTCCTGAAACGGGATATTCAGATCGGCGACATCGGCGAGGATCGGGTAGCCATCGCGCCGTAAGTTGGTGGCGAAAGTATAGCCCAGCATAGAGCCTGCGATGATACCGCTAGCAATAGACTGCGCGCGCACACCGGTATTGCCGATAATACGAAAAGTGATGTTGTCGCGCTTGGGCTCGATCCCCCAATGGTCGAAGGCCAACATGGTGAACATCCAGTTGCCGCCGCCGAGGCTGGCAACACCAATGGACTTCCCTTTGAGATCGTTGGGCGTCTTGATGTCTTTGCCGACCGCGAAAGCGCCGACCAGCTTATTGATAAAACCGGCGATGAATACCCCATCGAGCCCATTCACCACCGCGCCCAAGCTCGTGCCCGAGGTTGTGCCGAAGTAAAACTGCGACTCCCCCGCCGCCAAAGCGGCGAATGCGACAGGCGCGCTGGGCATCAGCACCAACTGCACATCGAGATTGTGCTTGCGAAAGAACCCCTGGTTCTGCGCCACGATCAAGATCCCCTCTCGCTCGCTGAAGCTCGCCGGCGTGATGACAACCTTCTGCGGCGCCGCCGCGGCGGAAACAGCAGATGCGCTCGAACTCCAGAATATGGCGCAGACGAAAAGCAGTTTCAGATTATTCATAGTGTTTTTCTCGCTTTCGACTGGGGTAATTGACGAACGACTCGTTTATCTGCCATCCAATATGGTCTGAACAACCGGGAGGATCAAGAAGCGATTCCTACGCGGTTCTCCGCTGAAGGTCGCCTGATCAGTCACAATGAACGACGTCTACTTTGCAGCGAGCACGGCGTTGCGGAGTCCTTCGGCATTTGGCCGCGAGCAAGAACCGCGTCCAACCATCGAACGGATTGAAGAATGACGTAAGACTATCTTTGGCACACTGGTTGGTTACTTGAGGAATTCATTTCTTATACAACTTGTCGATGTAACCGCTATCGTCGAGCTCTTTGATAAAACGCAGATCGGCAAAGTCTTCGGGTTTCGCGCCCTTGGCTTTGGGGTCGCTCGCCATGATGGTCTTCAAACCTTCGAGCGTCGGATACTGCTTCGCCGGCAGTTTATGCTCGGCGATGGCGCCTTCATAAGTTCTCTCAAGCAACTGTTTGTCGGAGATCGCTAGTGACTTGGCCAGTACCTTCAACGAGGCTTCGCGGTCGGTCTTGAAGCGGTGCACGGCTTCGACATGGGCTTTGATATAGCGGCGGACAACATCTGGCCGCTCACGAATGAACTTTCGCGTCGTCGCCACGCCGGTGGCCTGATAGGGCAGACCGAGGGCGGCGATGTCGGCGAGCATATTAAAGCCGCGCATTTGCGCTTGATACATGGCCGGCGGTGCCAGCACGGTGGCCTGCACACGCTTGGTTTCCATCGCGGCGAGCCGTTCAGTCAGCGACCCGACTTGCAAGATCGCCACGTCCTTCACAGGAACCAACCCCAGTCGCTGCAGCGCATAGCGGACGATGAAATCGGACGCCGAGCCGAAGCGGCTGATCGCCACCGCGCCGCCCTTCAACTGCTCAGCGCTCTTGATCTCGGGACGGCTGAGCATCCAGTAATCCAGTGTCACATTGCCGCCCGCGATCATCACAATGTCGGAGCCGTTCATGGTCGCATTGATGACGCTCGGTCCGGCGGTCTGTGAGATCGGCGTATCGCCGCTGATCAAAGCCGCCACCGCCGTGCTGCCGCTGTTCATGTAGATCAGCTGCACATCCAGCCCATTGCGCGCGTAAATTCCGATGTCGCGCGCGATGAACGCCGCGGCGTTATCCGAAGTGATGCCGACATAGCCGACGTTAAGCTTGGTCAGCTGCGCCAACGCGTCGGCGTTGGTAAAGAACGCAGATAAAACATATACAGCCGCGAATCGAACTGAAGTTAACCGCATCATCCACAATCACCGGTTAAAACAACTGGAACGATTGGAACCCCCTGGAACAATTGGAACGGTTTGATTTATTGAATCCCATAAAATCTTGCCGGATTATCGTACAAAATTTTCCGCGCCAGTTCGGGCCGCACCTTGCCGCTCTTTTCCAGCGACCGCAGTGCGTCGATCTCCACCGACATATCGACATGGCCATAGTCGGTGCCGGTCATCAAGACATTTTCAGTGGAATACTGCGCGATGTATTCGATGTCGTCGGTGCTGCTGTAGCAGGAAACATAGAGACGATAGGTTTCGAAAAAGTTCTCCGGCAGCTTGCGCCCTTCGGCGCGCCGCTTGATGTCTTTGAAGACCCAGGGAATCCATTGCGCCGAGGCTTCGATGAAACCGAAGCGCAGAGCTGGGAACACTTCCGGCAGCTTGCTGGTAATGACCGCGTGGCACGCGCCGGCGGTGTTGGCCGACATGCTCCAGAAGCCGGCGCCATAACCGACGCGCTGGCGGGTGATATCCAGGCATCCCGGATTGCCGTTGCCGATATGCATGCCCACCGGCAGATCGCGCTTTGTCATCGCGTCGTAGAGCGGATGGAAATACGGATCTTGGATCAACCGGTCGCCTTCGAAGGGCCGCATCAGCACCGCCACCGCGCCGTTCTCCTTGCACCAAGGCAACATGTCGATGGAGTCATGAATACTCAACAGCGGCAGCACGCAGACCCAGCGCAAGCGGCCATTGCCTTGCTTCCAGACATCGGCCATCCAGCGGTTGTAGGCTTTGCAGATCGGCACTTCGAACTCGGGCTTGTCGGTGACCTGCTGGATGAAAATCGTCGGATACATCACTTGAATATCAATGCCCATCTCGTCCATGTGGCGAATGCGCGCCGGGACATCTTCGAGGTGCTGCGCTTCCGGCGGCACGACCATGTCCCGGCCGCTGGCCTGGGCAAGCGCCTGAAAGTCCTTGGGCTTGATCACATGGCGCACATGGCCGCGGATCTTGCCGTCGACCAACCAGAACTGACGGTCGGAGTCGGCGCCGGGATCGACCAACACCGGCATAAACTTGCGCTCCGACGGGTCGCAGTATTCCCAGGTCCGCGGCCCTTCCATGACATGAGCATCGGCGTCGATCGTAAGCATCGCATCCCTCCTGCGAGACCCGAACAGAACTGCTCCGCCCGGTGGCTTCAGCTTCAACCTACTAATAACTTGACAGCCACGTAACATTGCCATAGGTAGTTTGCAATCCGAAGACGATGCCGTGACATCGTCGAGCTTTGCCATCGGACCTGTTCTCCCCCCGCTACCTAACGCCAGACGCGGAAAGGAAACCATACTCATGGAAACCATCTCAGAAACCACAGACGCCAATAGCCGCACCTTACCTGAACTCGAAAGCTACTTTTCACGCTATCGCGACCTGCCGCGAGAAATAATTTTAAAGCACGATTTGCTGCGCGTCGGCCACTGGTTCAGCGACGCCGCGTTGGAGTTGGCGTCGCAAGCGCTGGTGAAATCCTACCGGCTGTTTTCCTACGATCTCATGGCGATGAAGGACATGAAGCGCAAAGAGCACCGCAAGATCCCCGAGTGGTTCACCATCCGGCGCGGCATGTACGGCCTCAGACCGGTGAGCATTCAGACCACCCTCGATTCCAACTCGCCCTATGTCATCGACGTCGTCGACGGCCAACCGATGCTGCTGCTCAATGGCAAAGCGATCTGCGAGGTCTACTTTCCCAAGCCGATGAAATACTACACGCGCAAGTTCGACGACGGCACGGCCTATCACGAGATCATCGCCTTCGGCTACTTCGTCACGGTGTTTCGCAATTGCCAGTACTGGGGCCCCGACGAGGAATGCCGCTTCTGCGACATCAACATCAACGCCCGGCAGATGAAGGAATCCAAGGACTTCACTTTCGACGCGCCGGTGAAACCAGTGAAATACATGGTCGAAGTCGCGCGCTCCATCGAACAAGACGCGACCGAGGAAGTCGGCTTCACCCCGCCGATGGATTTCCTCATCACCGGCGGGACGATTTTGAAAACCCTCCACGGCAAGAACGAGCTCGACTTTTATTCCGAATATGTCTCGGCGCTCAAATGGGGCGGCCGGCGCAGATTTGTCAACCTGCAGTCCAACGCCCAAGACAAAGACACGATGAAGCACTACCGCGCCGCCGGCGTGGACTGCCATCATTCGAATATGGAAGTATGGGAGAAACGCTTTTCGAATGGATCAACCCCGGCAAGAACCGCCGCGTCGGCTGGGACGGCTGGGTGAGAAGCATGATCGACGAAGTCGATATTTTTGGCGAAGGCAACGTCCGGCCCAACTTCGTCGGCGGCGTCGAGATGGCAAAACCCTACGGCTTCGAAACCGTCGCCGAGGCGGTGAAATCCACTTCCGACGGCGTCGATTTCATGATGAGCCACGGCATCATCCCGCGCTTCAACCAATGGCGCCGCGAACCTGGCTCCAACTTGGGATCGCAATGGCAGCAGCCGCCGATCCCGCTGGAATATTATCTACAGCTCATGGGCAACTACTATAACAGCTGGAAGAAATACAATTTACCCATGCCGCGCCGCGAATGCGTCCATCCCGAACGGCGCATCGGTTCCGGCCACGGCACCTACGACGATATTCTTCTATTGAACGAATTGCCCGACTACGAAGAAGCCTGGGACCGGGGCTACCACGAAGGTCTGAAGGGTTGCGTCACAAGGCAATGAAAAATTCCGTTCCAACGGTTCCAGTGGTTCCAAATGTTCCATTCGTTTAAGGCTCTTGGATCGCTTCACCGACTCTGTGAGAAATGGTCTCGGTTAGGTAACCTCTGAAACCTTGGAACAACTGGAACGATTGGAACCCATCAGAACACCCAATCATGCGCTGCGGCCTTCTCACTCTCCTCTTCACACTCGGTAGCGGATTGATTCATCCGAGCTTGGCCGCCGACAAGCTGCGTATCGGCTACGGCGCGCCGTCGGTGGCGATGTCTGTCCTGTGGATCACCAAGGAAGGCAGGCTCTTCGAGAAAAACGGCCTCGACGTCGAAGTGCTTTATCTGGAAAGCGCCTTGGTGCAGCGCGCGCTGATCGCCGGCAACATCGCCTTCGGCGAGATGACCGGCTCGTTGATGTCCGCGCCCCGGTTGCAAGGTGCGGACCTAGTCATGATCGCTGGCTTCCTCAACAAACTTTTGTATCGTTTGATCACCCGACCGGAAATCGCTTCCGTCGCCGATCTGAGAGGTAAACGGGTCGGCGTGTCGCGCTTCGGCGCCGGCGCTGATCGCGCCACTCGCCTGCTGCTCGGTAAACTCGGCTTCAATCCGGAAAAAGATTTGACGTTGATTCAAGTCGGTGGCGCTCCGACGCGCCTGGCGGCGCTGATCGCAAACAGCATCGATGCGACTATTGTTGAACCGCCGGATCATAAGAAGGCGCAGGACGCCGGCATGCGCGTGCTCGCTAACATGGAAGAGATGAACGTTCCCTTTCAACACACCGGCCTCGTTACGACGCGCGCCCAGTTGTCGAAAGCGCCGGACATTTCCCGGCGCGTGGTCAAATCTTTTGTCGAAGGCATCCATCTGGCCATGACCAATGCCGAGGTTGCCAAGCAAGCGTTCCGCCGCTACATCCGCCTGCAACAAGACCGAGAACAAGAAGAAGCCATGCAAGTCCTGCGCAGCTTCCTGCCGCGCAAACCGTACCCGACGATGGATGGATTCAAAGCCGTGTTTGCCGAGTTGGCCGACCAAATCCCGGCCGCGAAAAGCGCCGATCCGAAGGACTTCATCGATACAAAATACCTAGAAGACCTGGATCGTAGCGGCTACATCGACGGTTTGTACCGCTGATTGTCAAAACTATTTCTTACCGATCTCCCGCAAAAGCTTTTCCCAGCGCTCGGCTGCCTTGTCGTACTGCACCGTCGATAGACCTGTCTCGGGATACCAGAGTTTGTAGGAAACCGGCTTGAACACGCTGCCATATTCTAAATCCCCGAGGATTTTTGCCGCCTCAGGGCCGAGAAGAAAATCCGTGAGCAGGACCGCGGCGTAGGGATGGGGCGCCTGCGCGACCAGCGACACACCACCGGCGTTGGTCGGCACCACTTCCATCGCCGCCCAGTCGATCGGCGCGCCTTTGGCCTTCGCCTCCAGCGCGTGATCGCGAAAGATTGTCGGCGATAGCGCCACTTCACCCGACATGACGAGATCGGCCATCGCCCGGCCCGAGATATTGTGCAAAGAGATTTCCTGGACGCGTAATCTCTTGACGAACTCTTCGCCCTTGATGTTGAGAATCGAGCCCAACGTTCGCGTGCCGGTCTCATTGGAAACGAAACCGATCTTGCCCTTGAGCTCCGGCTTGAGGAGATCACCGTAGTTTTTTGGGATCGCCGTGGCGGGAATCAGATTGGTATTGTAGCCCACGCCCATGTAGGTCTCGCGGTCGATCCCCCAGTAGACCAAACCCTTGGTGGCGTTTTCCTTGGCGTGCGCCGGATATTTGGCGAGATGCACGGACGTGTATGGAATTAGCAGTTTGCTCTCGCGCAGAAAGCGCAGCGTCGGCAAGGTCGTCTCGATCACATCGGCGATGACCTGTTTGGCCTGTGCCTCCGCCGTCACCTTGGTCATAATGTCTGAGCTGGTGGCGCGATAGGGTTCGATCTTGAGGCCGTACTTGGTCTCGAAGCCTTTGGCGAGATCTTTGTAGGAGCTGCCGGCGAGCGAGGTGTACCAAACCACCTTGCCCTCCGCCTTCGCCCCGGCGATTAGCCGTTGCTCGCGGTCTGCACCCGTGTAGGCACCGAGTTCGGCGAGCGAAAAAGTTTTCTTCGCCTGCGCCCAACCATTGGCGCTAGACAATAAGACGAGAATCGTCAGCATCGAGTATCGAATCAGTCTGTTCATCATCGCCTCCGACTTTCGACGGCTGTTAGGATTACGACTTCGACGAAAAGGCATGCGGGTAGCTTTTCTGGGCATTGTGCCGCGACAGATAACCGAGCGCGACATCGCGCCGTACCGCCGCCGCGTCGCGCTTGTCGGGCGCGCCGTAACCGCCGCCGCCCGCCGTAAATATCGTCACCCTCTCACCGGGATGGACCTGCAAGTGGCTAAACTTTCCGGGCAGCGGTTCGTCTTTGCCGCCGCGCTCGATGCGCGTCTCGTTGACCATCGCCGCTGCGCCGCCCAGTAAACCCCAAGGCGGACACTTGATGCGATCGGTGTTGCGGCTCAAGAAACAATTCTCCAGCGGCTTGACCCGCACTTCGACGCCGTTGCCGCCGCGATACTTGCCGGCGCCGCCGCTATCGGCGCGAAACTGATGGCACTCGTAGAGCAAAGGATAATACAGTTCCTGCAATTCGATGGGCGTGTTTTTGACATCGCCCTGGCACATCGACACGGCGGAGGAGACGCCGTCTTCGAAGGGCCGGCCGCCCCAGCCGCCGCCGATGATATTTTGGCAGACGTAGCGCCGGCCGGTTTTGGAGTTCATGCCGAAGATGGCGTAGCCGCCCATATCGCCCTTGTGTGCCGCGGGCACGCGCTCCGGTAGCGCAGGCGCCAGGGCGCGAAAGATCGTATCGAGCACCGTCGGCAAGGACAGACTCCAGCCGCCGATGGGCGCGGGCCGGCGCGCGCTCAAGAGTTTGCCCGGCGGCAAAATCACTTTGAGCGCGAGGAACGAGCCTTCGTTGACTTCGCCGCGCGGCGAAGTGAGCGCTTTGAAAGCCACCCGTGCCGCGGCCATACCGCCCGACGCGCCACAGTTGATGAAGCCCGGCACTTGATCCGCCACTTCTGAATAATCGATGATAAACTCGTCGCCGTGCACTTCGACTTTGATCTTAAGCGGAATGGTCTTGTTCATCACCCGGCCGTCGTCGTCGAGAAACGACGAGGCTTCGTAAACGCCGTCGGGAATCGCCCGCACCGATTCGCGCACGAGCTTATCGGTTTGATGCCAGATCGCCTGCACCGCCTCTTGAAATCGCGCGCCGCCGTACTTGCGGCAGATCTGCTCCAACCGTTCTTCACCGGTGCGGCAGCAGGCGATCTGCGCCCGCAGATCGCCGAGCGATGACTCGGGAAAGCGAATGTTGTCCTCGATCAAGTGCAGCACTTCGGTATTCGGCTCGCCGCGTTTGTAGATTTTCACCGAGCGCACCTGCAAGCCTTCTTCGTAAACATCGCGCGTGTTGCTCGACCCGAACCCCGTGCTGCCGCCGCCGACATCGATCCAATGA
Organism: uncultured delta proteobacterium; assembly: GCA_963816145.1. Taxonomy (GTDB): domain Bacteria; phylum Desulfobacterota; class Binatia; order UBA9968; family UBA9968; genus DP-20. The sequence goes on along the minus strand of CAWFJP010000005.1, from coordinate 160,944 downwards.
GCGCGCACGGCGAGAAAGCTGACCAACTTGCCGTCCCAAAAAAACGGCGTGTACACCGCCATGTTGTTCAAGTGCTGGCCGCAGATCTCCGGATGATTGACCAGAAAGACATCGCCGGGATGAATATTTTCCTTGCCGTAAACCTCGATTCCATCTTGCACCGCCACGCCTAAGTCGGCGAGAAAGATCGGCAAGGCGCCCTCGTTCTGCGACATCGTCCGCCCCTCATCATCGAGCACCGCGACGCAGTAATCCTGCACCTCGTAGATCATCATGTTATAGGCTGTCTTCTTCAAAACCGCCGACATCTCGTTGGCAGCGGCTTTCAAAGCGCAGCGGATAATTTCTACGGTGATGGGATCAACGGACATAAACACCTCGGATATTTAACCACAAAGAGCACAAAGGTCACATAGCGGGAATAATCGGATTCGGATTCTTCTTACTTTGTGGTCTATGTGCTCTTTGTGGTTAATTTTCTTCTCTCGGCTCACAACCCCTTGCCGCCTTGCAGCCGGGCGAAGAATCCTTCCTTGCGCAACTCCTGTAGCAAACTGTTGTCGAAAAATTCTTCGGCTTTGGCGTTCTTCGCGCCGGCTCCGCCCGGCTGGGTGGCGAGAAAGTTGAGCACCACGCCGATGCCTTTTTCGTCCGTCAGCGGCGGGAGTGAAAACAGTTTGGAATAGTATTCGTAACTGCGCTTGGCGATAACCTCGTCGGTGATGCGCATGTATTTCTTCATGATCGGCAGACTTCTCTCGACATCGGTTTTGAGGACATGAATCGCCTCGACGTAGGCCATCAACATGCGCTTGACTAGGTCCCGATTGCCGCGCAGCAGCTCCTTGCGCACGACCAAGCCGGATTGCGGGAACGGTTCCGTGCCGGTGGCGAAGTCTGCCAGCGGCGTCAGATTGTAGCGCTCCGCCTCGAAACTAAACGGCGGCGCCAAAACGGTTGCATCGATGGTGCCGGCGACCACCGCGGCAAGCCGCGGCTGCGTACCTGGGATGGCGAGAACCGTGACCGACTTCGGATCGATGCCCCAACGCTCCAGCGCGTTGAGAAAAAAGAACGTGTTCATCTCCCCCGGACCGACGAGCCCGACGGTCTTGCCGACCAAGTCCTGGGGTTTCTTCACCGTCTTCGGCTGGCCGACAATGCTGACCGTCGGCCGATTGGTCGAAGTCGCGATGATCACCAGGTCGCCGCCGGCCAAGTTCGCCTGCACCGGTGCCACACCCGCGCTCTGTGACAGTTGCAATGCGTTCGCCAACAGCGCGGCCGTACTGCGCGCCCCGCCGGCGATGCGCACCAGTTCAGAGTTCATCCCATATTTGGCGAACAACTTCAGCTCATGCGCCACCCAAATCGGCGCCTGATACCCCAACTCGCCGCCATACCCCACGGTGATCTTAACCTGCGCGCCAAAAGCTCTACTATCGAGAACAATAGCGAGCAATAGGCCGATTAATGTTACTATCGATTTCCCGAACACGCCTAACCCCTTACCCGTCACCCCTTACTTCTTCTCCGCTTCCTTCCCCACATACGACTGCCGATACGTCTGCAACGTCTTGCCGCGCAGTTCGTAGAGGAATTGAATCACCCGCTCGTTGCTCATGAACTTGTCCTGCTCGTAGTGATCGTGATGGACGATTTCTTCGAGCGGCCGGCGCACGCCTTCGGAGGGCTGCACCGCCGGGTAGCCGATGGGAATGATCAGATAGAGCATCATCAAGTCGGGCACGCCGAGAACTTTCTTAAACGGCTCCTGGACATGAATCGTCACCCACTGGGTCGCCAGTCCCAGTGACACCGCGGCCAGATGCATAAATGTGCAAGTATTCGCCAGTCCATCGGTGAGATGCGATTGATCGCGGCCGAAGGTATGCGCGCCTTGCACCGTGCCCCACTGGCGCCGTCCGTCGCCGACGACGACGATCAACGCCGGCGCCTCGGACCAACCGGCGCCGCGCCGCTGGCGCTCCACCGCCTCGTCGGCGGTCATCTGATAGGCCGGATGGCGCAACTCGAACACCCGCTGCTGCTCCATCCAGTAGATAAAGTCGGTGTTGTCCTCCGAGTAGCAGCGAAACAGATCCTTTTTTACTTTGGCATCTTTGACGACGATGTATTCCCAAGGCTGCGAGTTGGCCCCCGACATCGCCCAGCGCCCGGCTTCGAGAATCTTGCCGATGTATTCGTCGGGAATTGGATCGGGTTTCAACTTGCGCACGCTCGAGCGGCGCCGAATGATGTCGTAAAGAAGATCGTAACCGGGGGTCGTATCTGCACTCATGTTGGAACCTCCAAAATCTTAAATCAATTAAGTTGAAGCTCAGTTGTTATAGCTGACAATCGCTGTACCCGCTTCAATCGCTGCGTTTCCCATTCTCTCCCCCTCGACGGGGGAGAGTTAGAGTGGGGGTGCCCATCATTTTCAATAGCGTGCGCAGCACCCCCATCCCAACCTTCCCCCGTCACAGACTGTGTCGCAACTGTCATTTCGAGGTGAAGCCGAGAAATCTTTTCTTCGTATGTGGCTGAAAACACGAGATCCCTCGCTGCGCTCGGGATGACAGATGTGGGGCATTTGCGCATTACGACACAGCCTCTGAAGGGGGAAGGAAAAAGAATTAAGTCAACGCGCCAAGCAGCGGCGCCAACGAATCTCGCGCATCCAGCGCCTGCACTTCACCGATCACCGCTTGCGCCTTCTCATCACCCAACACCGGCGCCACCAAGCCGAGAAACTTCTCTTCAACGTCTTGGCGCGTCATCGGATTCTCAATTTCACCCTTCGGCGCGATGATCTCGCCACTATGCTCCTGACCGTCCGCCAGTGTCACCGTCACGCGTCCCGGCCAAAATTTCGGAAAGTGCCGATCGAGTTCCGTGCTCGCACGAACCGTAACTTTCTCCATTAACCGGCGTATCGACTCGCTCTGCAAGTATTCGTCTTCGAATGAAGCCAAATCAATCTGCCTCTAAGCGCTGTCACCGCCATCACATATTGCCCGCTTCCCAACGTCGCTGCTCGCAGCGTTGGCGTCGCCGGGCGATCGACCATGCTGGCGTTTTGCGTCGGCACCGCCAGGTCGATCGCGCGAATCGCATCAGCCGCTGATCGAATGTTGGTTAATCAACCGGAGCAACGCTTCAACGCCGGCATGCAGCTGACGGGCGCAGGGATAAGGTTTGAAAGCGACCTCGAGCAGATGAAATTTGGCGAAAATTTTGCAGAACATTTTAAATTTAGGCTCAGCGCAAAGTGTCAGACAAAAACCGCGCGGATCTTCCAGCGCGCGCTTCGGCCCGCTCAGTCCTTGCTCCGTCGCGAGCAGAGCGAGCATCCCGTTCCGCGCTGCCGGCCAAAGGCCAGATGGCGCGCCGTCGCGCCCTCGTTGCCGCCGGTGAGCATGCCGCCGGCATGCAGAGAGGCGATACCGAGAGCGTTGGTAGTCTTTTCGACGGGCCAACCTAAAAACTTCGCTCCTGCCGCCGCCACGCCGAAGGCGCCGCATACCGTGCTCGGCCACCAACCGCGAGCGAACAGTTTCGGCGCATCGATGCTCAAGCCGACGCGCGCGGTGGTTTCGTAGCCGGCGATCGCCGCTTCAAGAAATTGCCCACCGCTGCCGCCATGTTTCTCCGCCATAGTTAAGAGCGCGGGAACGACCATGCCGCCAATGCAAGTCGCCGCGCCGCCATGGATGTCATCAAGTTCGCCGCAATGCGCCGCCGTCGCCATCGCCTGCACTGCGTCGAGATACGAGGCGCGTAAGGTTCGTGCCGAACAGCATCGAGGGAGCATTGCCAGGACTGAGGGCAACAGCAAGGTTATACGCCATCCGTCCCGGCTCCAAGCGCGAACCGGCAATCACGCAACCCAGCGAATCAAGAATGTGCAGTTTCGCCGCGTCGACGACTTCGGTGGGAATTCGTTCGATGCTGAGCGTCGCAATATAGCGCGACAGTTGTTCGCTAAGGGTTTCTTCGGCCATGGTCGTCAGCGACACTTCAAGACTCGTTCGCAGCAGCGATCTTATATCGTCTCCCAGCAGACTGTGTCGCAACTGTCATTTCGAGGTGAAGCCGAGAAATCTCTTCTTCGTATGTGGCTGAAAACACGAGATCCCTCGCTGCGCTCGGGATGACAGATGTGGGGCATTTGCGCATTACGACACAGCCTCCAGAGGGAGAGGGTAAAAGCTTGCCCACTAGCAAACCAAGACAGCGGGTTTCACACCATCCCCTAGAATTCCGATTCCTTTTTGCGCCCTTTGTGCTCTTTGTGGTCAACTCTTCCGATTCCGAATCTTCCTCTCAGCTCCCCACCTCGATCACCAGCTGCCCGAGTTCATTCACCTGCATGGTGTCGCCGGGATAGACGAGAATCGTCGCGCCCAATTCTTCAATGACGGCCGGGCCGCTCAACCGGTCACCCGGTTTGAATCCGCCGCGCAGATAGATCGGACAATCCACCGGTCGAGTGTCGAAGATAACCGGCCGCCGGCCCCGCTCGCCGCGGTCTGCGGCGAGCGGGGCGGTGGTCAAGGGCAGCTTGTTGTCGAATTTGCCCAGTGCGGAAAGACGCAGATTGACCATCATCACCGGCTCTTTTGGTGCCGAGTGGCCATAATGATCTTGATGCATTCGGTCGAAGCGGGCGCGGATCGCATCGAAGTCGGCGAGCGAGCGCAGATCTTCCGTCACCGGCACCGGCAAAGTGTACTCTTGACCGCGATAGCGCATGTCGAGAAAGCGCCGCAACACCATCTGCTCCGGCTTACAACCCTCTTCGCGTAGCGTGTAGGTGGCGGATTTTTCCAGCACCGCGAACGCATCGGCAATCTGCGCGCCGCTGGTGTCGGCTAACTCGCGCACGAAAGTCTGCACGTAGTCATGCTTGAGATCCGCCATCAGCATGCCGAGGGCGGAAAAATGCGCCGGCATCGGCGGGATGATCACCCGCGGCACCGACAGTTCCCGGGCGATCGCCATGGCATGGAGCGCACCGCCGCCGCCGCTCGGCACCAGGACGCAATCGCGCGGGTCGTAGCCTTTTTCGACCGACACGGCGCGCACCGACAGCGACATGTTGAAGTTGGCGATGGTGAGGATGCCCAGCGCGGCATCTTCCAACGACAACCCTAACGGCTTGCCGACCTTTTCCATGATCGTCGCCGCCGCTTGGTCGCGCTGCAAGCGAATGCCGCTGCCGAGAAAATATTCCGGGTCGATTCTACCCGCGATCAAATTCGCATCCGTAACCGTCGGTTCTGCGCCGCCCTGGCCATAGCAAGCCGGCCCGGGCGCTGCGCCGGCGCTCTGCGGACCGACTTTCAAACCGCCGGCGGGATCGATCCAAGCGATGCTGCCGCCGCCATTGCCGACCTCGACGATGTCGACCACCGGCAGCATCATCGGATGACCGGTGACATAGCCGCCGACATAGTAGCTGCTGGTCACCTCGGGATGAAAATCTTTGATCAAACTCGACTTCGCCGTCGTGCCGCCCATGTCGAAGGAAATGATATGGTGGCAGCCGAGCGCCTCGCCAAGACGCGCCGCCGCGATAACGCCGGCCACGGGCCCTGACTCCATCATCGTCACCGGGATTTTTTTCGCGGTCTCCGCCGACATCACGCCGCCGTTGGACTGCATGACGCGAAAGATGCCGCGAAAGCCGGCGGCGCCGAGCATGTTTTCCAATGAGACCAAGTAGCGGCTGACCAGTGGGCCGACGTAGGAATTCAAAACCGTCGTCGACGTGCGCTCGTACTCGCGGAACTCGCGCAGAATCTCGTGCGACAGCGAGACGTAAGCTTCGGGAAATTGTTGACGCAACAGCTCGCCAAGCCGTTGCTCATGCGCCGCATTGGCGTAGGAATGGAGCAAGCAGACTGCGACGCTTTCGACACCGGCGTTGCTAAGCGCGCCGATCGCTGCCGCCGCTGATTGTTCGTCGAGCGGCGTTAGCACCTCGCCGGTGGCATAGAGCCGCTCGTCCACTTCCAAGCGCAAGTCCCGCGGCACCAGCGGCACCGGCCGCTTGAAAAACAAATTATATCCCTCCGGACGGTTACCTCTGCCGATCTCGTAAACATCGCGAAAACCTTTGGTCGTCAACAGGCCGGTGCGCGCGCCTTTGTGTTCGAGCACAGCGTTGATCGTCACGGTCGACCCGTGGACGAAGAAGTTCGCCCCGGCGACTTCGACCTTGGCGCCTTTCAAACAATCGTCGATGCCGCGCGCCAGATCATCCGGTGTAGTCAGCGCCTTGCTCCGAAACACCTGGCCGTCGTCGTCGACAGCAACCAAATCCGTAAACGTCCCACCGATATCAACTGCAATTCTCATGGAGCCTTTCGAATCAATCTTGAAAAATAACCTGCAACAGTTTATCAATGACACCGTTTCTCAACCGGCCCTCCGAAATATTACATCCTCCCCCTCGACGGGGGAGGACAGAGGTGGGGGTGCTTGAGAATATCACTAACGTGCGCAGCACCCCCATCCTAGCCTTCCCCCGTCACAGACTGTGTCGCAACTGTCATTTCGAGGTGAAGCCGAGAAATCTCTTCTTCGTATGTGGCTGAAAACACGAGATCCCTCGCTGCGCTCGGGATGACAGATGTGGGGCATTTGATCATTACGACACAGCCTCTCAAGGGGGAAGGAATCTGAGGGAAGACTCGGCCATCAGGTGAACTTTAATCCCCCACCAGCGACTTCGCGCCGCTCGCCGTCACCTGAAAACTATCGCCGTACAGCACGATCTTCCCTTCACTCTCGATAGTCACGCGCAGCGCCAGCGTCATATTTTCATTCAACGTCGTCGCCCCCACCGTCGCTGCTCCCACTTCTTGTGCGTCGCTCTGGTTCAAGAACGGCGCTTCCCATTGATTCAGGCCGATGCCGTTGGCGAGGCCATAAACCGAAGCCTGTGCGTAAAACTCGCCAAGCTCCTTGCGCGCCGTTTCATCGATGGCGGCAACGTTTCCATTGGGCCTTAGCTGTTTCGCCATCGCGCCAACGATCGCTTGCGCTCGGTCATAGGCCGACTGAATCTTGCCATCGCTGTTGAGAATAAATGTCCGCCCCGCCTCGGCCCAGTAGCGCTCATGCTGCACGGCGAGATAAAGCGCCCAATGGGCGCCGATGCTGGCTGTTTGTTTAAAGCTCGGCGGGTTTAACCGACGCTCGCCGGCGAGGATGCGAATATCTTCGGCGCCCTTATCGCGCGCCAATCGGTCGATGTCGGCGACGATTTCATATTCCTTGCGCCCCGGCTTGATGAAAGCCGCCGCACCGGCGCAAACTTCGCTTAGCAGCCGCCCAGCTTCGCTCATGGCGCCGAGTTCCCGCGCCGTCTTCGTCACACGCAGCGGCGCGACGATGTCATCGCAATTCTGCCAACTCGCGCTGGGCAGCGCGTTTTTCATATCTTCGAGCTGCGGCAGCGGAAACCCATGGCCGGAGTCGGCCAAACCGATCTTGGCTTTCTCGAAGCCTTTCTCCTGGATCATCTTGGCGCCGTCGCCGCCTACCTGGTTCGACGCGCGCACGTCTTCGACCCAGGTGAGCGTCTTGGCGAACGGCACGTCGCGGCTGCCGATATTGAGCAGCATGGAAATCGCGCCGTCGCGCGGCACAATCGTAATGCCGCCGCGCACTTTGGGAAAGTAATTCGTCAGATAACAAATATCGGCGAAGGAATAATTATCGCCGTAGATCACCAGCGCGTCGAGATCGCGCCGCGCCATCTCCCGGCGCACGGCATCGAGGCGCGCTTGAAACTCCGCCTGCGGCACCTGCGCCGGATCCCAAGTCGAACAACCCCTTTTTAATACGGAATGTCTTCCGAAAATCATATGATCACCTAAACAATCTTAAACCACCTGGAACTATTGGAAGGATTGGAACGGTTGGAACAATCGCGCCTAAGGTTCCAATGGTTCCAGCCGTTCCAATCGTTCCAGCGGTTACATTTCATTAACCCTCAATCTTTAATGTAGAGATCCCATGACGATTTCATCAGCGACTCCGCCCGGGTCTTGCCCATCACCACGGTATCGCCGAGCGTCAGGTAACCGGTCTCAGGTATATATTGATTGGGATGAATGATGAAGGTCATCCCCTCTGCCAATTTAGTTTTGTTGTCGTCTTCCAAACTGCCCGGCGCCGACGAGCCGCAGCCGAGACCATGGCCGCGCACGCGCATGAACGGCGGCCGGCAGTACTGCTCGTAGCCATATTCAATGAACGTCCCGTTGATCGCCTTGGCCACCGCGCTCGCCGGCGCGCCGGTCTGCGCGGCCGCCATGCCAAGGCCCATCGCTTTGTGCAGGATCGCATACTTCTCGCGCACCACCGGCGCCGGCTCGCCCAACACGACGGTGCGGCAGATCTGCACGAACAGACCGCCGATGCAGGGTGTGATTTCGCCGATGATGATGTCCCCCGGCTGGACCACACGATCGGTGGGCGGATGCAGCGCTTGATTATGATTGTTGGCGACCACCATGCCGAAATTATCTTCGGCGCCGCGGGATCGCATTTCATATTCGACGATCGCAGCGAGCTCGTATTCTTTCAGGCCGGGCCGGGCATCTTGATGCAATGCGCTAACACCGGCATCGGCGATCGCCGCGGCACGCCGCATGCGCTCCAGCTCAAACGGCCCTTTGCAGCGCGCCATGGTCTCGATGATGTCCTTGGCGTTGACCGGCGTTTGACCCACCGTCTTGACGATTTCGTCATACAGTCCGACATGCATCGCCTCACGGCCGATGAGCCCAACCTTGCCGGCATTATTGAGCCATGGCCAGAACTCTTGGAATGGCCGCACGTCTTTCACCTGGGACTCTTCTTGAGCGCGGGCGATATCCCAAGCCGGCGCGAGATAAAGCATCGGCGCATCGTCCAGCGGGATCACCAGCATCGTGTCCGGACCGACGCTGATGAAGTCGGTGAGATAGGCGACATAGTTCATGCGCAAAAAATTATGCCGGCCGCCATCATGCACGAGTAGAGTTTCCAGGCCCTGCTCGCGCATCGCCTGGCGCACTTGTGTCAAGCGGTTTTGGAATACTTGCTGTTCGTCCATACATCCCTCCGCAACCTGTTCGGAAAATCTCCCCTAGCCGCTCTTTTTCAAAGAGGGGAACACAGATCCATAGGACAAATTTCCCCCTTTGAAAAAGGTGGATTAAGGGGGATTTATTACATAACCCAAGCGCCGATCCCGCTCAACCAATTCATCACCGCGCTCGCTGGCAGTACCATAACCGCCCCCGCCGGCGGTAAAGAAAGTTACGCTGCCTCCCGGCTTCAACGGATAGTTGGGCTTCTTGGTCAGCCAGGCACCGGGATCGTCGGGCGATTGTCTGACCAGCGCCTGAGCCTTCGCGCCGCATTCGCCGTCGAACAAGCCCCACGGCGCGGTGCGCTGGCGCTCGACGTTAATATTAGTGGAAGCATCGCACAGCACGCGCACCGTGACTTCGAGGCCGAGGCCGCCGCGAAATTTGCCGGCGCCGCCGCTACCCTCGCGCAGTTGTTGGCGCTCGATGAGCACAGGATAATAAATCTCCTGCAACTCCACCGGGGCATTTTGCACGTCGCCTTGGCACATCGACACCGTGGCATTTTCGCCGTCTTCATGGGGCCGTCCGCCCCAGCCACCGCCCATGATCGTCTGGCAGAGAAAACGTCGGCCGGTCTTGGGGTTGACGCCGAAGAAAGCGTAACCGCCCATATCGCCCTTATGCCCCGCTGCAATACGCTCGGGCATCGCCGGCGCCAGTGCGCGAAAAATCAAATCAATCACGGTCGGCAAGGTCCGGCTCCAGTTGCCGACCGGCGCTGGCGGCGTGGCGCTCAAGATTTTGCCCTCCGGAATAACAACTTTCAGCGCTCGAAAGCAGCCCTCGTCGATGGGCGAGTAGGGTGCGACTAGAGATTTGAATGCCACCCGCGCCGCCGCTACCGCACCCGACTCGCCGGAGTTGATCGAGCCCGCCACCTGTTCGCTGATCTCGGAGAAGTCGATGGTCATGTCGCTGCCGGCAACATCCACTTTGACTTTGAGCGGCACCGGTATGTCGAGGTTGACGCCGTCGCTATCGAATAGCGCTTCGGCTGCGTACGAACCCGGCTTGATGCGCGCCACCTGCTCGCGTGCCAAAGCCTCGGACTGCTGCCAGATGGTTCGCACGCAAGTCAAGAACGCGTCCAAGCCATACCGCTTCACCAGCGCACCGAGACCGCGGTCGCCGACCCGGCAAGCGGCGATCTGCGCGCGCAAATCACCGAGGGAAGATTCGGCGAAACGCACATTGTCGGTAATGATTTGAAATATTTCTTGATTGGGCTGTTCGCCGCGGTAAAGCTTGAGCGAGCGGAACTGCAAGCCTTCTTCGTAGACTTCCCGCGTGCCGCTGAAACCGAAACCCATCGGCCGGCCGCCGATATCGATCCAGTGCGCGCGCACGGCGAGAAACGCCACCAGCTCACCTTCATGAAAAAACGGCGTGTAAACCACGACATTGTTCAAATGCTGGCCGCAGACATAGGGATGATTCATGATCAGCACGTCGCCCGGAAGAAAGCCGTTGCGCCCATGCATGCGCACGCCGTCGACGATGGCAGGCCCCAGATCGGCGAGAAAGATCGGCAGCGCGCCGAAGTTCTGAGACAATATGTTGCCGTCCGGATCGACGATGCCGACGCAGTAGTCGCGCACCTCGTAGATCATCATGTTGTAGGAAGTCTTGCGCAGCACCGTCGCCATTTCGTTGGCGATATGCGCCAGGCCATTGCGCACGACCTCGACGGTGATGGGATTGACGGATGGCTGGGTCATCTTGATTGCGCAACTACGCTTGATTTCGACAATTCACTCTCACTACGAAGATCACGAAGGACACGAAGTTTTCGGACATTAGACATTCCTCGCTTCGTGATCTTCGTGTCCTTCGTGGTAAATACCTCTTCAAGGCGATTCGCGATCGGTCTACTTCTTCTCGTCCGCCACCACCGCGCGCGATGCCGAATGGACCGGCACCGTCGCTTCGCGCAGCGAGTAGAGATACTTGATGACATCTTCATTGGCCATGTACTTGCTCATGTCGTAGCGCTCGCGGTGCACCATGTCTTGCAGCGGCCGGCGCACACCCTCGCCGCGGCTCGAGACATCGGGGTAACCGATGGGAATGATCAAGTAAAGTTTCAACAGATCCGGCACATTGAGAATTCGTTTATGCGGCTCTTCGATATGGATCGACACCCACTCCGAAGTCAGTCCGAGCGAGGCAATGGCGAGGTGAAGCAGAAAGCTGGCGTTGGCCAGACCGTCGGTCAAGTGCGATTGATCGCGGCCGAAGGTATGCGCCCCCATCACCGTGCCCCACTGGCGCCGGCCATCGCCCAACACCACGATCACCGCCGGCGCTTGATGCCAGTTGGCCTTGGCCTTGTTGAAGCGCAACGACTCGTGGGGATCGTTTTTCACTTGATACGACGGATGGCGCAGATTGTACTCGCGCTGCTGCTCCATCCAGAAGATAAAATCGGTGTTGTACTCCGAATAGGCATCGCGCAACTCCTTCTTGGTCTTTGGATCGGTGACGACGATAAATTCCCAAGGCTGCGAGTTCGCCCCGGACATCGCCCAGCGTGCCACTTCGAGAATCTTATCGATGGTATCGTCCGGAATCGGATCGGCCTTGAACTTACGCACGCTGTGGCGAGTTTTCACAAGGCTGAGCAGCATGTCATAGGTTTCACTGGTGGTGGACATTACAATTCTCCGTTGGCTAACCAAATAGTGGTGGCGGTGATCTCTCTTGATCCAATTCTCGCCCCCGCTTCGGGGGAGAGCATGAGAGGGGGTCTGAATACGGGAGCGTCCCCCATCCTAACCTTCCCCCGTCCAACGGGGGAAGGAACCAATTAAGTCGGGGACCAGCGAAAACTTCACCGCCCCTTCAACACCTCTTCCAATACCGACTCGTCGATAAACTCGTTGGGATTGCGTTTCGCCACACCCGGCTTGGTTGCCTCCAGAGTCGCGAGAAACTCGGCAATCCCATCGCGTTCGGTGCGCAGCGTATCCGAGGTGCTCTTGACGAAGTAATCGTAAGTCTTCACTGCCTCCGTCTTCGAGCCGACGTGAATGTATTTTTCGATCACCCGCAGCGTCGCCTCGCGATCGGTCTTCATCACCCGCACCGCTTCGACGAAGGCGCGCAGATAACGGCGCACCAGATCGCGCCGTTCCTTCAAGTCGCGCTTGCGCGTGATAATCGACAACTCGGGATAGCGCATCCCCATAGCGCTCAGATCACCCAGACGCGTGTAACCCTGGGCCTCAGCGACAAACAGCCCCGGCGGCGACATAATCGTCGCCGATATCGCGCCGCGCTCCAACGCCGTCAATCGGTTGCGCTCGCCGCCCAATTGCAGGAAGGTCACGTCCTTGTCGGGATTGATGCCATTTTTCTTGAAGGCAAAGCGAAAGCCGATATCGTTGTTGCCGCCGAAGCTGGCGATGCCGACTTTCTTGCCCTTCAAGTCTTGATACGATTTGATCTCCTTGGCGGCGATCACACCGGCGGACATCGAATTCGATCCGGTGCCGATGATCGTCACGTCGGCGCCGTTGAGATTAGCCTGCACCGACACGCCGCCGCTGACATGCGCGAAGTCGAGACCGCCGGATAACAACGCCTGCATGCTTTTCGACCCGCCCGAGATCAAAACCGCATCGACATCCAGCCCCGCCTTCTTGAACTGACCGCCGTCGAGCGCCACCCAAAAAGGAATGTTGTAACCGGCAATGCCGGGATAACTGACAGCGATGCGCTGCTGCGCCGGGAGATCGGCACCGCCTAGCAGACCTAGCGCAATGACAAAGACAAAAGAAATTAGCGTTTGCATCATGACTTGGAACCTACTAGAGCGATCAACTTATTCATAGGCACGGATATAAGTCAAATTTTCCAACCTGGAAGAACCGGGGGGACGCACGAGGGGGTGCTTAGCGTGCCGCTTTTATCCTGGCGCGGCCGATCAATTGACCGCCTTGGGTTACGGCGTCGACCCGCACCATAGCGCCGGGCTCGATGACATCGAAGAGATAGTTCGTCCACAGCCGAAATCCTTGTTCACGGCCGCCGGTCACTTGGATGAACGGCGAAGCCCACGCCAACTTGCCGTTTTTGTGCCAACGGTGCTGCACAGTTTCTTCAAGTCCCAGCGGTGCCTTGATCGGCGTGATAACATGCAGCCGGCGCCCCCGACCGGGCTCCACTTCGGTCAACACCGGATCGACCGATTTCGTTTCTGTTTGATAGTCGCTGCCAAACTGCGCGGCCACAACTCGCAATGGCGCCGGCGGAATATACGGCCGCCCGAACTCGACTAGAACCAAAAGCAACAGCGCCGTGCCGACCGCGACGGCATATTGCCGGTATCTGACCTGCGAGAAAGGATGAAAGATCGTGACAAAACCTAGAGCGGCAAACACGGCACTGACACGGGTCGCCCAGTTGTTACCGATGCTCCACAATACCGGCAGCATGACATTGATTAAGGCAAATAGATTGAAAGAGAAAAAAAGCGCAGCCAAGCCGCGCCGAACCGACAGATGACGATCGTAGACGACATCGAGCGTCGAAAGCACCGCTGAGATCGTCAAAAACAAGACGAAAATAACATTGCCGGACGAAACAGTCGCACTGCCGTAGTAGATCGGCAGGATGAAAAACAGCACCTGCTGATAAAAATTCTTGTTGAAATAATTGACAACCAAGCGCAATCGCCCGGCCCATCGCGGCGACAGACGCGGATGGTTCAAGAGCTTGGGCAGATATAAACTGGAAAGCCAGATAAACCCGACGTGAAAAACCGTCACGCGCAAAAAGTTGTAGTTGCGCGCCCCAAGCCACATGATGCCGACACCGAAGAGCAGCGCATAAATACTATGCAGCCACCAGAGTTTGCCCTTGTGGCGCTGGAACCAACTGGCGGGCGGCGATTCAGCTTGCGCGGCGGGACTTACAGCGATGGGTGAGCAGTCCGCCATGGTGAAGATGGTAAGGGGTAAAGGGTGAGGCGTGAGGCGAATCGGTCTTGAAAACGTTTTACCCTAACCCTTCACCCTTTACCCCTCATGTTTTGTGCGATCTACGGATACAGCTCTTTCAACAGACCGCTTTTCTCCAGGGTGTCGAGAAAGCGCATGTCGACGAACTGTTCCGGCTTGGCGGTCTTGGCGGCCGGCACGGTCTTGGCCAGATCTTCGAGTACATTGACCACCCCGGCCATGTTCACCGCCGGGGTATTCTCCAAAACTTTGGTCATATAGAAATCGTACGCCTTCTGCAGCACGACCTGATCGTTGATTTTGGTGTACTTGGCCATTGATTTATAGGTGAACTCGCGGTCGGTGCGCGCCTTGTGCACGCCGCGCGTGTAGGCGCGCATGAAGCGGTTGATGACGTCGGGCTTGCTGCGGATGATCGAGCCCACCGCCACCAGCGCCGGATTGGGAAAGGCGTAATTCATGTCGGTGATGCTGATCAATTCTTTGAAACCAGCCTTGTCGATGGCGAACTGCGTCGGCGGCGACACCACGCCGCCCTCGATGGAGCCGCCTTGGAGTCCGGCCGCTACGGTCGCCATAAACCCGAGCTGGATCAACGTCAAGTCTTTGTCTGGATTGATATTGAACTTGCGCAGCGCGTAGCGCACCGAAATATCCGGCGCCGAACCGAAGCGGGTGATGCCTATTTTCTTGCCGCGCATACCGTCGACGTTTTTGATCTCCGGTCGGACATAGAGCGAAAAGACCATCTTGTTGCCCGAGTTGCCGATGATTTTCAGATCGGCGCCCGACAGCGCCGCCGCAATCGCCGAGCTGCCGTTGAGCGAGCCGATATCGATCTCGCCGGCAACGGTGACCTGAGCCAGCTGAGTGCCGCTGGGAATCAAGATGATGTCGTCTTGCAATCCTTCCTTGGCAAAGAAGCCGGCATCATGAGCGACCCAGATCGGCGTATAGGCGCCGCTGATCGAACTATAGCCAATACGAATCCGGTCAGCCGCATGGACCCCGTTAAGGCTCATCGTAGCGACGGCAATTGCAAATATAATTCGCTTCATCTGCTATCCTTTCAGCGAGACCTGGCTTCTACTTCAGGCGGTAATATTTCATTAATCTACAATTCTTCAAGGGCCGCGGCGCTAATTTACCAGCCGAGATTTTCACGATAGGGTCGCAATCCAAAACCGTGCACCGCAAACAGAAAGTTTTCTCTAGTCCAGGTCGATTAAACATTGCGTGTGAGATTCGCCAAAGTTAAGAGTAGATAAATCAACTGTGTACAGGTTGCTCGATGAGATCACAGGCCGCGGCGGCGCCGTCAGTATTTTTCAATCGACCGGCTAGTGCCCGGCAGTTCTCGGCAACCTCTGGCGAACGCAACAACCGAAGCATGGCGTCCGCTATGCTTGCAGGCTTCCATTTTGGCGGAGGCAAGGAGTCCGCGATCCGCAGCTTCTTCAAGTGCAAGGCGTTGTCCGGACGATCTGCCCCTTTTGGGAGAACAAGTTGAGGAACACCTGCAGCCATCGCGCACCCCAGGGTCCCCATACCCCCGTGGTGAATCACCAATTTTACTTGCGGCATCAGCTTGCCGAAAGGAAGATAGCCGACCCAACTCAGGCAACCAGGATAATCATTCGGTAGCTGCTCCTTGTGCTGTGCCACCAGAATTCCTAGAACATTCAACATTCGACAGGCTTCAGCGCTCGCGGCATAGAATCCCGCATCTAAATACATTCCCGTGCCCGCCGTGACCAGAATCGACGTATCAGATATATCCACGGCGTTTTGAATAACCGCCGGAATCTCGCCCTCATTGCCATCGTCGTCGCGAAAAAAACCGACCGGGGTCACATGGAACGGCAAGTCAAAGTCAACCCTGGCAAACCATTCGGGCCATAACGCGATTGCGCCCGATGGATACTCAAGCCGCGCACCTCTTTCCACACCGCTCTGCAGGCCCAGAGCGGCGCGAGCTCGATTGATGTCAGGTCGTAGCACATCGGTGAACAATTGCTGTCGGAGCTTCCATGTGGTCGCTTGACTAGGATTTCCGAAGATCCAGCGCAGGGGCAAGTGGCTCTTTTCAGCAGCCAAGCGCATGGTAGTGTCGAACAAATCACGAGTTACGAGAACGGTATTTTGTGATTGGCACGCTTGTGCGATCAGCCCGTAATGTCTGACAATCTTAGATAATGAATGTCTTCTTATGAATTCTGGTATTCCCTGAGGTCCATTCAAGAGATGCTGATCGGCGATGAATTCTCGGTATTCATCAGGGTTGTCGACGGAGACGAATCCTAACGACGCTCGTTTAGCTTTTTCTTCGTAACAACAATGGCTCAAGAGCTTGACCTCGTGGCCTCGCTCTTTGAGCTGGCGTCCAATCTCAAGGAACGGTGACACATCACCATGCGATCCGACAGAAAATAGAATCACGTTCAACGGTTCCATCACGCAACTTCTGCCGCTTGGCCCTACTTGCGCACCGGCAAGATAGTATCGGATAAGCCGCTGAAAGTGAGGCTGTCGGCTTGTTGATCAGTAAGTTCCGACAGTTTCTGAAAAATCTGGCTTATATCATCTGAGCTCATATTCTTGAGTTGTTGCTGCACAACCGAGTCTGCTAGTTCCGCCACCGTGAACCTGCTGGTGAATAGCAACATAGGGGTGAGCTCGACATCAAACTCAGTGTTCAATCGGGAAAGAACCTGCATTGCGATCAGGGAGTGACCACCCAAATTGAAAAAACTATCGTCAACACTGATTTCGTCGAGGCCCAACAAGTCGCAGTAGATCGCAGCGACCGCGGATTCCACAGGGGTGCGAGGCGGGATAGCGCTCGGAACTGCGGATTGACGCAAACGGACATGAGCAAACCGATCGTGAATCGATGTAGCATCCCGCAGCCGCTCTGCGACGGTAGCCAAAAACGTACTAAGGGTTGCCATCTCAACGTGGTCATTCGGCCTGGAACCGGTATCGTCACTATCTTCGACTCGGCCGATGTCATGGCCTATAGGCTCATTCGGAGAGTATCTGACTGATGCCGCGGTCGCCGCGAAGAGGTGAAAAACCTGGCGATCGGGGAAAGACGTACAAACGACGCCCGGCAGGCTTTTCAAAAACACGAAGACAGGAAAATTTTTGGGCGAGGGGATGCAAATGATATCGACGGTTGTCAATTGGCGCTGCTGCGCAAGCAAGCCAAGGTGAGCTATCACTCGGTGCTCGACCCCACGACCCAACGCACGACAGCTGAGCATGAAAGAATCGATAAGCAGGCTGTCATTCTCGATCTGACACGTAATCAGTCCGACAAGACCGTAATCTCCAAACCGGTCCTTCGCATGCACGACCAGGCAATCTTTGGATGCGGAACTCTGGAGCTGCTTCATTTCCAAAGGTGTTCGTCGTTGGGTTGTTGTATTGAATTGGTTGGTTCTCATGGTCAGTTCGGCCGACCGGTCGACTTCGGAATCGGCCAATGTTGCAATTGTCACTTTCAAATCAAGATCGGTGAGAAAGGCCTTGAGCGATGTCGATTCACGCCGAACCTGTTCACGCATGAAATGCTCTCGGTAGAGTTTCGTGCGTTGCCGGTCCTCGTCGGTAAACGAGTCATGATCAAAGACCCAAACATGGCGCAGGAAGGCCGGAATTTCGCTTGGCACGGGCGGTAGTAATAGAGTTAGAACTTCCGGCAAACCTGCACGGATTTCGGCGCATACCATTGGATCGTCGTCGATGAATATAAAACTATCCAAGGAAAGACCAAGTTCTTGCGACAGCGAAGTCAGATTCTCCGACTTCGATTTCCAATTGATTCGCCAGCCGACGAGATCGCTTCTTTTTAGCAGCATTTCGCTCCGCGTATCGAGGACCTGCAACACTTCCTTTTCATCGTTCTTGCTGCATAAAGCAACCAGCATGCCTCGGCGCTGTTGTTCTAGTACGCATTCCTGGAGAGTTTTTCGAAACGGTTCGAAACTTATCCCTTCACAGCCGTCCTCGCCGACAACACCGCTCCACAAAGTATTATCGCAATCGAGCACGATTACCTTGCGCTGCGGAAGTTTTAACTTGTGCACCTTACGGGCAATCATCATCGACAAGATCGTATATAGAGGCGGTGTATAGGGAATGTCGGCCAATAGACTTCCATGACGGTCGTGATAGTCGGCAATGGGATAGAGAGATAAGAACGCATCGCTCGTCACAATCTCAACGCCGTTCATTTTTGAAAGCTCTAAGGCAAGCATCTCTTCCGCTTCACGCAATGTGTTGAATTCCCGAGGGGAATCTGAGATCGAGGAGGTAGGCGGGCATAAGATCACAATTAACGGAGCGGCGTGCCGCTTCCTGAGCTCGACAACCCCGGCGAGGAAATCGACAACGTTCCGCTGCAATTTTTCAACTGGGTCTAGCAATAGAAACTCATCAGTGGGAGCGGGGAAAGGCTTTCGGTGCCAATCTTCAAGGCGGACCAAGGCAACATTCAGTCCATTGCGGTTTCTTGATTGTAAGCTCGATGGGTCGAGTAGTTGTTGAAACACCTGATTGTACGGCGCGAATGAAATCGAGGCGGTGACACCCATCTCCCGCAGCCAGCATTGAAGCGGCTCTTCCACTGGCTCGGCCACAAACGTCGCGCTGATCGCCACATGCAGTCCTGGGTGATTCGCGCCCTCGATCGGATTGTCGGACACAGCGTTCATGAGTCTCCCCTCGTCTACTGGATGATGCAGGTTTCGATCAGAAGCTGAATCGATCTATCGGATAGTTGGTTTGCCGCCATCAGAAGACCCGCGCTGCCATTGGCGATTCGGACTCGCGGCGAGTCCGCCGTTGGTGTTCGCCTGCTTCCGGCCAACGGCACGAAATGGTCCTGTGTCGCAGCAATTTTGTCGGAAGCCATTTTGCTCGCGAGGCTTGGGAGTCTTTGCAGCTGCCTCTTATCCACCGCATACCAGCATTGGTAGATTCGATGATCGGTTTCCAAGATCATGAACGCGCGATCTTGTACCTGCTCCAGCGTTAACGGATCTAAGTCATCCAAGCGCAACAATGTCAGCCCTTCTTGTCCGCCTTTATCCACGGGACGAATAGCAACACCAAGGTCTTGAGACTCGGCCTCCCTCAAGAGCTCGGGCAATCGCCGATGAACGGCGTCAGGACCCAAGGAGGGTAGCAACCCCACTACTTCTCCATTTTTCGCGCTCATCCTTAAATCAACTTGATCGCGGTCCATGGACTGGAAAAGCGCAATCATCAACTCAGCTTGTTCAGTAGGCGAGACGCGATACTCTTCGTTCGCGACATACTTGACCCCGGTCATGATTCGGCGGTGCCCTCTACCGAACCTAACCAATAAGTCTTCTGATACCGGAGTCGATTGGTTGCCAAGCCAGCCCATGGCAGTGACGCCCCACTTTTCACAGAATCGGTTCGTGGTTACGACATTCCACTCCTCGCTCCATCGCAGCATGAAGTAAGGCAGGTCTGTCCAGTCGTAAGGAGGTGAAGGAATATAGGTGACGACAGATTTTGGCTCGACGTAGACCGATCCGCCCGCGCGATTTACGCTTAAACAAAAATCGATATGCTCGTGGACGCTCAAGAGTTGCTCGTCCAAAGGTCCCAGAGATTGGAAAACATCAGTTCTCACCAACATGCAGTGAAACTCAACGTAGTCCCAGCGCCCCCTTACAAGCCGGTCATTTATTTCCCGAATCGGCGTATTAAAGAGATATTGCTCATCGTAGAAAACCTTCTTCCCGGACTCGTCTTTGAAATGGACCATTCCACCGGCAACGTGGACAACTCCGGCGCCGAACTCTCCGATGAAGCAGAGCGGTCCCACCACCCAGGCGCCGGTCTCCTCTGCGCAACCAACCAGAGCCTCTAGCCATCCCGGAGCAACCAACGCGTCGTTATCGATGAACGCCACATATTTGGTCTTAACCTCATTCAAGCCGAGATTTCGGGCTTGATTGGGGGATATGTGATGTTCCGTAGTTATCAGCAGAAATCCCTTTTCGCTCGATTCCTGTTGAAGGTAGCGTTGGACGCGGGAGGGGGCTTTACCGGCAACGTAAACGAGGTGAAACGGGAACTGGGTATTTTGGTAAATGCTAGCGAGGGATCGCTCAGTTAAACTGAACCTCTCTCGTAAGACAACGACCACTGTGACTTGCGGCTCTTGCAATTGGTGCCTCCGATTTCTCACTCGAAAGGAATGAGACCTACTGCTCAAGAGCGCCAATTGTCCTTTATTTACTTGGGGCTATCAAGCCAATAGCCCCCTGTCCAGATCGCCTTGCCCAGGCGCTTTACTAGGGCTGCAACAAATTTGACTCTTAGCGTTTGGGTATCGATGACCCGGGCGTTTTGCTCTGGAACATTTTTATTCAATCGCTTCTCTCTATTGACGCAGCGACGGCCATTGAATACTTTGACGACAGTTAAGATCTGCAGCGGAGGTATTGTGCATATGCGCATGATCGTCATCGGCACCGGCCCCATCGGCGGCATCATCGGCGGCAGACTGGCGCGCGCCGGTGCTGACATCACCTTCGTCGACATCGACAAGGAACATGTCAGCGCGATCCGCGATAAAGGCCTGCAAGTCGACGTTCCCGACGGCCCGTTTAACGTCAGAATCAAAATCGTTTATCCCAACGAGATCGACGGCAAGTTCGACACCGGCTGCATCGCCGTGCGCTCCAACTACACGCCGGATGCGTTGAACACCGTCCTGCCCCATCTCGCCACCGACGGCCTGCTCGTCTCGATGCAAAACGGCATCAATCCGCCGCTGCTGCAAGAAAAAGTCGGCGCCGACCGCACCGTCGGCATGGCGATTCGCATGGGCTGCCGCAAGGTCGGCCCCGGTCATGTCCAGACCGACACCCGCGGCCACCTTTACATCGGCCACCTGCACGGCAAAACCACGCCGCGCCTGGAGGATCTGCGCAAAACCCTCGACGCCGTCATGGAAACAGAAATCTCCGACAATATCTTGGGTGTCCTCTGGAGCAAGCTCACCTACACCTGCCTCGGCTACTACGGTTCTTTAGCCGACGCCTCACTGGCGACGACCTGCACGAGCGAAGCCGATCGCCGCGCCATGGCCGACTTCTTCGCCGAAGTCGTCGCCGTCGGTGAAGCGCTCGGTGTGCGCTGGATCAAACTGGCGGAATACTACCCAGCCGATTTCCACCCGCGCAACTCCGCTGAAAGACGGCTAGAAGCAGTCAACAACTTCGCCAAAACGTGGAAGCCCGAAGACCGCAAAGGCCCGCTTCGCTACGTCCAAAAAAAGATCCGCACCGAAGTCGACTTCACGCTTGCCTATGTCGTCAACGAAGGTGAGAAACTCGGCATGCCAATGCCGCTGAGCAGTAAACTTTTAGAAATCTTCCGCGAGTTGGAAGCCGGCAAGAGACAGTTCGGGCAGAAGAACTATGATGAGCTGGTGGCGAGAGTAAAGTAATCCAGGCGGGTACGACGATGGGAAAACAGGTCGAATTGCCTTTCGACGCTCAACGCGTCGGAGTGCAGCCCGCGTCCAGCGTCCTTGCGAAGCAACTGCTACTCGCACCGTCGGTTGTCCATCCTCGTTAGACGGTTCAGGCTCCGCTTACTGCGTTTGCACATCGATCCAAAGAGAAAACGTGGTGCTCACAGGTTCGATGGCGAGTCTTGGGAACTCGGAATGCAGTCGCTTGGCGATCAGGTGAGCGTTCGGATCAACGACTGTCAGCCTGTGTCCATCGGTTTGTTCGAGTGCGTGCAACAGAGGACTGTAGGACGAGCGGTCATAGGGCGCAAAGCTGTATCCAATCGCGATGACGGCACCTACGATCCGAATCGCATTCGTCGCCGAAGTGTAGACGAGCTGTAACGCACGCTGAGCAAGGTCCTGGGACTTGTCAGGAACAGGAAGAATCAGCCTTTCGTACGGCAACATGTAATGGATGTCAGGAGGGATTCTTTCAAATGGAAGGAAATGATGGCCGAGAGCATCGGGATCGAAACGAAACTCAGGTGATCCGCTCTGGCGAAGCTGGTCGTTGCCACCTTCCGTGTACGTCCCATATTCGACCGGGTACAGGTAAATGGATCCATGAAGGTGTAAAACGTGAACCGACGTAGAGGTGCGACGATGACGTTGTGCCCGCTACATGACGGTGATCGTGCGGTTTGAACTTCATCTGGGGTCCCCAGCAAAGGTTGAGGATGGTCAGATCGTCTGCTTTGTAGATCGTTTCAACTCCTGCACGCCGGGGTTCTCCGAGCGCTCGCACTATCTGCATCGGTTCGCTCATGGCTCTCGCCACCAGCTCGCGAACCGCAGCATGCGTGTCGCGTTCCTTGAGCGCAGCGCGGCATTCTTCAATGAAACGTTCTTTCTCAAACATCGCCAGTCCTCCTTTCCCTAAGAGCCTGACGCAATCAAGCTAACCGGGGCGCGCGGACACCGACGATCGCCAAATCCAGAAGGTCCGTACCGGCGCGTCCGGTTGAGCGAGGGTTAGGCGGCGCAGCTTCTACGCGAAAGCATGTATTCAGCCGCAGCCGTGCAGCAAACTCTGCTGCCGACAATTGCCCTCGTGATTCAGGATTGACCGTCCAACACATCTGACCTCCCGAAACGAGCGATCGCCTTGATTCATCCCAGGCGGATCAAGCACTGCCTGATCGAGTGCGAAACGGTTCGCCGATCCACAAGTGCCAACTCGAGCCAGTGGCGCTGTCAGTGATCCAGCAGAAATAGGTCGCTCGTCGCGTAACGAGCGGCGAACAAGCGCGTGAGTCCAGATGCCTTGCTACTAGCGGAAGGACCCTCGCCTTATCTTTCATCGTTAATCGTCCTCCAAGAAATTTGGACTGTGCAACTTGTCAGACCGGCAGCTGATCTAGGTTCAAAGGATAGAACCATCGGGACGAACTCTCGACAAGGAGGAGACATAAAGGATCTCGAAGGTTGATCCGAATTCAGTCACTACTCCGACCAGGCGCCAAGATACTACGCCGTTCTCAACGACAGCAAAAAGCGGTGAGCCGCTGACGCCGCCCAAGGGTTTCCCGATTGCGGGTGGTGAAAGCCACGTGCGAGTACCAGGCTTTGTTTATTTGCTTATCGTTAACTCATCATTATCTCTAACTACGCACGAGATAAAATATCTACTTTCCCGCACGCCACACGAAGAACCAAGCGCTTGCCACACGCTTTCACATACCTTCGAACGGTACGATGGAAGGCGAATGTTTGGCCGTCGCGATCGCGCGCTCCATGTGGGCATGGTAGGAGCCTGGGTACGCATGCGTTTGGCAAGCTGCGCCTCGTAGAGTCCGGCCTGTTGACGCGCCTTGAGCAAGGCGTCTAGCAACGCTCCTTCTTCGCGCTCAATGCGTTCGACTTCGGATCGCACGCCTTTCGGCGCTCAGCTTCTCGACCAATTGATCATGAGTTCGCATTTTTAATCTCCTTCATTCGCGCCTCGCTATCTGGCGTTCGCGCAGTGGCGTTCGTTCCAACTTCTTGCGAAACTATGAAGCATGACGATGCGCTTGCCAATCAAAGTACAGAAGAACACCCGAGCAATGCCTTCCGCTCCCTTGAGCCGTAGCTCAAATAATCCGTTGCCAAACGCCTTAGTGTGAGGTTCACCAAGATTAGGCCCGAGTGCCACCATCCGACGCGTGAGGACAACGTATCGGGCAGCCAAGGTGTCAGGCAACTCGACAATCCGCTGCTGTACAGCCACGCTGTAGTAGACAATCTCGTAGTCCACCCGGCGATAATAACAAATGTGTTAACGCCGGACAACTATCACAAGGCATGGTTCGTTCCCAACTTCCAGAAACGTTGACATCGAAACCGCCTTTCCACTACTGTCGGCGAAGTAGGCTACGTTCCCGAACTCCAATGCAATAAGGACATCAACCCATGAACAGCGAACTTTACAAAGGCTTCCGCCCGGACGAGATGGAGTATCAGTACAACCCGCGCGAGTCGGTGCCGGAGTATCCGGAGCTGGCAAAAGTCCGCGCAGCGCAGGCCAAAAAAGTCCGCGAGTCGGCGAAATCCTGGCTCAACGTTCCGTACGGCAGTTCGCCGCGCGAGCTGCTGGACATATACGCCGCGGACAAGCCCGGCGGGCCGGTGTTGGTTTACATCCACGGCGGCTACTGGCGCAGCGGCAGCAAGGAAGACAACTGCAACTTCGTGCCGACCTTCACCAAGCGCGGTGCGACTGTTGTGCTGGTCGAATACGATCTCTGCCCGCAGGTCACCGTCACCGACATCGTCCGGCAGACTCGCGCCAGCATCGTCTGGGTTGGCAAAAACGTCACGCGCTACAGCGGCGATCCGTCGCGCATTTACGTTTCCGGCCACTCCGCCGGCGGTCATCTGACCGCCATGGCGTTGGCGCATGATTGGACGAAAGAAGGTCTGCCGCAGGACTGCATCAAGGGCGCCGTCGCTACTTCCGGCGTTTTCGATCTCGATATGGTGATGAAGATCAGCGTTCAAGAGCAGGTGAAGCTCACACCCGATGCCGCGAAACTCAACAGCCCGTTCTTAAACCCGCCCAAAGTGAAATGCCCGCTGGTGGTCGCCGTCGGCAGCGCGGAGCCCAAAGGCTGGCAGCAAATGTCCGAAGACTATTTCAACTACTGCAAGCAACAAGGCATGAAGGTCGACTACCTCGTCGTCCCCGGCGCCAATCACTACACCATGTCGGAAAAATTATTGGACGAAGCTAACCCGCTGACCCAGGCGATGATCAAACAATTGAAAATCTAAAATAGTTCCAGTCGTTCCAAATGTTCCAGGGGTTCCAATCGTTAAGGCCGGATCACATTCGCTCCAGTTAGCAGTCTCCGCTCCGCCTGCATTTGCCATCCGAACCTTTGGAACGTCTGGAACCATTGGAACATTTGGAACGATTTAAAAGACCCAAGGAGAAACAGAACGATGCCAAATGTAAATTTACCATCGGGCGCAAATCTTTATTATGAAACCCACGGCCAAGGCGAGCCGCTGGTGCTTATACCGTCGACCGGATTCTCCGCCGAAGCTTGGAAGCCATCGCAGCTGCCGCTCGCAGACTCGACGAACCTCATCCTGCACGATCCGCGCGGTTGCGGTCGCTCGGTGGCAGCGCAGCAAGTTTACACAATCAATCAGATGGCCAACGACATCGTCGCCCTGCTCGATCATTTGAAAATCCCCTCGGCGCATCTCTGCGGCCACTCGATGGGCGGGCGCATCGCGCTGGAAATGGCGCTCAATTTTCCCGGACGGGTGAAGAGTTTGATCATGGCCGCCAGCGGCTCCGGACAGGTGCCGCGGCCGGGGCCGGATTGCGTGCCGGGACTGCCGCACTGGCTGGTGATTCGCCTGGTCGAAAAGGGTTTCGAGAAAGCGCTGCGCGAAGAATACTGCGACACCAGCGCGTTTTTCACCGACGACTATCGCAAGAAAAATCCCGACACGATTGAAGCCTTTTTTCGACAAGTCTGGCCAACTCACGCCAAACTTTCTGAGTACATTCATCTGATCATCGCGCGCCACAACTGGGAAGCGACGCATCGGCTCGGCGACCTCAAAGTGCCGACGTTGATTCTGATCGGCGACAACGATTCGGCGCGCAGCAATCACCTGGCCCAAGCGCAGTCATTGAGAAACCGCATCGCCGGCGCCGAACTCCAGTTGCTCAAGGGCCAGTCCCATGGCTTTTTCTGGCAGGCGCCGGCAGAAACCAACAAAACGATTGCCGATTGGGTCAAGCAAAATAGCTCGCGTTAGAGTTATAGTGGCGGCTAGACCGATGACAGCTCCAGCGGCCATTTGTGATCAAGTAGTGGGACGAGCGGCTTTGAAAGATAGCGGCTAAACGGCTGTTTCCCAGCAATCCAAATACGAACAACTTGTAGCGCAGTGCCCGCTAATGCCATTCCATGTGGGGCGGGTTGAGCGCGACCCATCGATCCGCAACAGTTGGAATCCTACCCCCACAACCAGAAACCACAATTTGGAGGCCTCAACAGTCGGGATTGTACCTACATACAGCCCCAACCTGGGACGCTCAGATTTCACAAAAAATAGGGACGTTTTACTTGACATAACAACGGTCGTTGGTGGTATGTTCTGCCTGCTTTTTTGCATCCGACGAAACGAGCGGCAGATGGCTAAACTGCCAATCACAGAATTCACCTATAGTAAGGTGCAGCGGCTTCTCCAGGAAGCGTGCTACGATCAAGCGATTGCTGCGCTCTCGCAGCGGATCGAAGCCCAACCACAGGACCGCATGGCGCGCCTGCTGTTGTTGCTCGCCAACGTATCGCGATTCGGCACCGGCCCGTTCAATCGCCAGATTGACGAACTTAGGCTTTTCACCGATCTGTCGAGCAATGAACGGCATATCGTCCGGCAAATTTTTTTAGTCTGTTTTCAACATGCCGAACGAGACGGCCAAACGATTCAAAAAATAGTTTATCAACGGTTGATTCGGCGGCTGATGTTAAATCAACCGCTCGACATCTCGATTAGCGAGGCGCGCTCTATCGAACAATCCGAAGAGGCTCCGAGCACCTGCATAGTTCCCGCGGCATTACCATGGACCGCGGCGGGCATCGATGACGCCGGGCTCGAAGTGTTCCCGCGAGCGCCGTGGCGCCTCGATCGCTGGGACGAGTACGCTTTGATCGGCGCCGGCGCGATGATCATCATCGTGCTTTTGGGCTTCTATGTAATGACCGGACGTCGAGCGCCACTCGCACAGAACCCTGTGCAGCTAATATCCCTCGCTAGCGGCGATGATAGTGAGACGGAAATAATCGCGGATCGCACTCGACCGGTTGTCCTACTGGCACCGACATTCACTGCGGAGCCGGCGAGACGGCTGCTCAGCAACCAGCTTGGGGAATTGACCAAAGCCTATGCCCGCTGGATCGAAGCCGATCCGAATACCAGTGGATACGTGTCGCTTAAACTCAAGATCGAACCGTCAGGAAGAGTCGCCAAGGTCGAGGAGGTGCTCTCGAGATTGTCGGAGCATCGATTTCTCGAAGTGATCATCGCCGAGGCAAAGTTGTGGAAGCTGCCGCATGGCGGCACAACGGCTGCCGAGGTTTCCGTTCCGCTGATTTTCAATCCACGAGCGACGTCGTCGACACAGCAGGTTGCCGAAGGGCAAGCTCACGAGCCGGCACTGGTCGGGGAAGAGCTCGCGGCAACGCATACGAGCTTCGCGCTCGAAGAAGCTGAACCGCCCGCTGCGGAATTGCCAACGGTCGCCAACAACGAATCCGCACTTAAGCCCCACACCCGCGAGCCGCTTGAGCGAGCGGCCGATACGGAGATCGCCGCAGCGGCTAAGCGGAACAGCGATTCGCCGGGCCATCCGGCAGTCAAACGCGTACTCGCTCCCGCACCAACCACTGCGGAGACTGAAGCCGAGATCGCCCGCACCGCCGCGCTCAAACACGAGCCGCGCTTTGCCGCCGATGCCATCGAAAAGGTCGGTTTGGGGACGCGCGTGACGGTACTGCGCAAAGAGCGCGATTGGATCAAGGTCAAGGTAAACACTTCGGGCAACGTCGGCTATCTGCGTAAAGAATACCTGGCCGCTGTCCACTCTCTTCCGTAGACTTCCAGGCCCATAGAACTGTGAGCGTGGATTCCGTATCCACGTTGGCCAATCGCTATGAGCGCCGTGCGCAACCCGGCTACTGTGCTGGCGCTTTGACACCGTTGGGCGCAGCGATCATCTTACCGTGACCACGCGCGATCCACTCCACCGCCACCAATAAAACGGCCAGCACCAGGCCAATGCCATTGGTCGCCCAGGTGAGCATCGCGAATTTGCCGCTGTGGACGACGGGAATGAGCAAGCCGACCGCGGCGATCGTAAATAAGAGCCGCTTCGACACGCCCACCCGCCGAAATAAATAACCGACTATGCCGACCCCCAGGAGTATCGAACCGAGGATAGCGGTAATGACTGAAAGCACAACCTCATACCAATGGCCGATCAACAACAATGACGGCGAAAATACGAACAAGAACGGCACGACATAGGCGATGCTGCAAAGCTTCATCGCCTCCCAGCCGGTCTGGACCGGGTCGGTTTTGCCTATGGATGCAGCCGCGTAGCTGGCCATGCACACCGGCGGCGTCACCATACTCAGCATGCCGAAGTAAAAAATGAAAAGATGCGCGGCGATGGGAACGATACCGAGCTTAGCCAGACCCGGCGCCACCAAGACGGCCAACAGCACGTAGACAGCCGTGGTCGGCATGCCCATACCGAGTATGATGCTGACAATCGCAGTCAAGACGAGCAGCAACAACGCATTGCTCTGGCCGATGTTGAGTAAGGTCAACGTCAGAGTGAAACCGAGCCCAGTCAGTTGCAGCACGCCGATGACCACGCCGGCAAGTCCGGTAATGGCCACGATCTCCAACATGCCGCGACCGGCGTTGGTAAGCATGCGGAGAATCCCATTCCAGCCGATTTTTACTCCCGGCGTGACCAGGCCGACGATGAGCGCCGCCAATGCCGCCAGCAAGCCCGCCTCTTCCGGCCGGCGATTGAGAATGAACATCCACAGGATCAGCACACCGAGCGGCACGACGAAACTCGCCGACCGCTTGAGCACAGGCAATAGATGCGGCACTTCTTCACGCGGCAGCCCATGAATACCGTTGCGCGCCGCCAAAAGATCGACCTGGATGAACAACGCGACATAGTAAAGGACCGCTGGAACCGCCGCCGCCAGCGCCACTTGCGCATACGGGATTTGCAAATATTCGGCGATCAAAAACGCCGCGGCGCCCATCACCGGCGGCATGATCTGCCCGCCGGTGGAAGCGGTGGCTTCGATCGCCGCCGCTTGGGCTGCCGGATACCCGGCCTTTTTCATCATCGGGATCGTAAACGCGCCGTCGACCACGACGTTGGCCACGGCGCTGCCGCTGATGTTGCCGAACAAACTCGACGACACGATGGCGATCTTTGCCTGGCCGCCGCGATAACGTCCCATTAAACTCAGGGAAAAATCGCTGAGAAACTCGGCGCCGCCGACGACGTAGAGCACTTCGCCGAAAATAACAAAGACGATAACGATACTGACGCCCACCTGGAGCGCCTGGCCGAAAATTCCGTTGGCATCGAGATAGAGATACGTCGCCAGTCGATTGATCGACCAGCCCTTGCCGTAGAAATCGCCGGGGAACAGATACGCGAAGTAGGCGTAGAGCAGAAAACAGCCGGCGATGATCACCAGCGGCCATCCCACCAGCCGGCGCGAAGCTTCGGCGAGCAGCAGGATCGTGATGCAGCCGAGGATGACCCGCTCCGTGGAGATATCGCCGAGAGAATTGACGATCGAAGGATAAAAAACGAAAACGTAAAGCCCAACCGTCATGCCGGCCAATGCCGCGAGGATGTCGTACCAAGGGACGTAATCACGGCTGACGGTCGGTTTAGCGGGAATCAAGATGTAGGTCGCACATAAACCGAGACCGAGAAACAGCCCCATGTACTGCTCATTGAAAACCAACCAGCCGATCTGCTGCGGCACGTTAAGCAGAAAAAACATGCCGGAGAGTGGAATGGCGATAAGCAAAAGCTTTCCCAGCCCGCCGGCAAAGCCGCTCAGCTCCCGCCCTCGTACGCTTTCTTCGATCTCCACTAGGATCTCCTTGTCACCGTAATATGGCAACGGGCACGACCGCGATGCGTTGACTGAACGTTTCGGACTGCATCACCGCTCTATCATCTTGCATCAGCCGCAGATCTCTTTGGTCCGCGCTTCCTGCTTGGCACCCCAGACTTTCATCTCTTTATAAAACTGAATCGCACCGGAATGATAAGGCACGGTGAAGTTGCTCAGCGCTTGCATATCCTTGGGCCATTTCTTGAAGAGCGGATGGATGGTCTGCAGCTCCGGCAAATTATCCCACCACGCCTTGACCATTGTGTAGACGGTCTTGTCGCTGACGTTGGTCATGCTCGCCAAGTGGAGCGGATAGCCTATGACATTGGTGTCGCCTTTGACACCGGCGGCCACGTCCGCCTTGACCACCGACGCGCCGTAGCGGCCGAGAATCTTGTTCGCCGCCGGGGTGTTCGGCATGCTCAAGAAACGCACCGGCTCCATGGCATTGGCTTCTTCGACGACGCCGATTCCGACAGCGGTGAACGCCGCATCGACCTTGCCTTCGGGCACGGCGCGCACGCCGTCGTTCAAGTTCGACACCCGCACTTGCTGCACGTCGGCCGGTTTCAAACCGCTCGCTTCCATCACCGCCAACTGCCAGGTTTGATTGATCGCATGGCCGCCGTAATCCCAGGCGATCCGCTTGCCTTTGAGATCGGACATCTGCTTGATATCCGATTTATCCCGCACGATGAGACCCGCGGTGAACGGGAACACGCCGCCGGCGACGATGCGCAAGCCCGGATAGGCTTTCTTGTAGTTGCCGGTCCCGGTCGCCGCCATGTTGGAATCGAGAATATTGATGATACCGAACTCGATCTCGCCGCTTTCGAGCAGCGGCATCCAGGCGTTGGGACCGTTGTAGGGCTGCACTTTCGCCGACACCTGCGTCTTCTGACTGGCGATCGCCGCCAGCCCCGACGCGATCGCATGGGCGCCGGTGCCGGCCGGGTTCGTGCCGATGGCGATCGTCCGTGGCAACTGGCTGCTCTGGTTCGTCGTCGGCCCGCAGTCGAGCTTCGCGTCGACGATCTGAACCTGCGCCACGACTAGTAGAAACGCCAAACTTCGCGCGAATCGCTTCTTAACCATTACTCCAGCCATTTCAAACGCCAATTTTCTCATCCGCAGATCTCCTTCGTGCGCGCATCATGTTTCGCGCCCCACACGCCGGCTTCTTTGTAAAACTTCACCGCGCCGTCATGATAAGGCACGGTGAAGTTGGTGATCGCCTGAACATCCTTCGTCCATTTTTTGAACTGTGGGTGAATCGTCTGCAGCTCGCCGATGTTATCCCACCATGCTTTGAGCAGGGTCGCCACGGTTTTGTCGCTGACCTTGGTGGAGCTCGCCAAATGCAGCGGATAGCCGATCACCCGAGTATCGCTGCGAATGCCCGCGGTCGGCTCTTGCTTGACGATCGATGCGCCATATTTGGCGAGAATTTTGTTCGACGCGGCATTGTCAGGCAAGCTGAGAAACCGGATCGGCTCCATGGCATTGGCCTCTTCGTTGATGCCGATGCCGATGGCGGCGAAGGTAGCATCGACTTTGCCTTCAGGCACACCGCGAATAGCGTCGTTCAAGTTCGACACTCTCACCTGCGTCACATCGCTTGGTTTGAGCCCCAACACTTCCAGCGCTGCCATCTGCCAAGTATGGGTGATCGCATGGCCGCCGAAGTCCCAGGCCATGCGCTTGCCCTTCAAGTCAGCGGCCGTGCGGATTTCTGACTTATCGCGGACCATGATACTTCCGGTGAACGGAAAGACACCGCCGGCAACGACGCGAATGGTCGGATAAGCCTTCTTGTAGTTGCCGGTCCCGGTGGCCGCCATGTTGGCGTCGAGAATGTTGATGATGCCGAACTCTATCTCGCCGTCGTCCAACAACGGCATCCAGGCGTTGGGGCCGTTATACGGCTGTACCTTGGCTGACATCGTCGTCACCTTGCTCCCGACCGCCGACAATCCCGACGCCAACGCATGGGCGCCGGTGCCTGGCAAGTTGGAAGCGATCGCCACCGTGCGCGGCAATGCCATATTGGCGTTGGTCGTCGGACTGCAATCTAATTTCGCCACGGCGACGCCGTGAAAAGTCCCAAGGGGGCAAAACACCATCGCCATCGCCAACGATCGCGAAATCATTCTAATGAAGTTCTTTCTTCCCATGACTCGATTTCTCCTCTATTCCAGTGCTCCGGTCCGTTAGCTGCAAATTTCTTTGGTCCGCGCCTCCTGCTTGGCCGTCCACACGCCGACGTCTTTGTAAAATTTCACCGCGCCTGGGTGATAGGGGATCGTGAAATTGCTGATCGCCTGGTTTTCCTTGGTCCACTGTTTGAACAGCGGATGGATCGTTTGTAGCTCGGCCAGATTATCCCACCACGCTTTAACCAGCGCCGTAACCGCGCGGTCGCTCAACTTGCTCGAGCCAACGATGTGCAGCGCATAGCCAAGCACGAAGGTCTCGCCGCGCACGCCCGCCGATGGCGTCGCCTTGACCACTGAGCCGCCGTAGCGGCCGAGAATTTTGTTCGACGCCTCGGTGTTGGGAATATTGAGTATGCGCACCGGCTCCATCGCATTGGCTTCTTCATTGGTTCCGGTACCCAGAGAGGCCCAGGACGCGTCGACTTTGCCTTCGGGCACGGCACGAATGCCGTCGTTGACGTTGGAGACTCTGATCTGCTGCACGTCGCTTGGCTTTATCCCGCCGGTTTCCAAAACCGCGTTGAGGAATGTCTGTGAGATCATGTGGCCGCCGTAATCCCACGCCATGCGCTTGCCTTTCAAATCGCTGATCTGTTTGATGTCCGATTTGTCGCGCACCATCGCCGACGCGGTGAAGGGAAACACGCCGCCGGCGATCACCCGAAGCATCGGATAGGGCTTCTTATAGTTGCCGGTGCCGGTGGCGGCCATTTGCGAATCGAGGATATTGAGCACGCCCAACTCCAGCTCCCCGCTTTCAAGCAGCGGCATCCAAGCATTGGGACCGTTGTACGGCTGCACTTTGAGCGCGATACCCGTCACCTTGCTCGCCACCGAAGCAAGCCCAGCGCCGAGCGCATGTGCGCCCGTGCCCGCCGGGTTGGTGGCGATCGCGGCGGTGCGCGGCAGGTCGTTACTCGCGCTACCACCGGAGCTGCAATCGAGCTTCGCCGCCTTAGCGTCCGGCAACGAAAATAGCGGCAGAATCAATAGCTGCGATGCCAAGAACATTCGTAGGCCGATATTGGCAAGTTTCATCATCACGCCTCCGTCATAATCAATCTTGGCTTTTCACGTTTCCCGACGGGCAATCTAGCATCGTCATATTAGATTCTTTCGCCACGAAGATCACGAACGATACGAAGTTTCCGGATGATTAATTCTCCGAACTTCATGCTCTTCGTGTCCTTCGTGGTGAATATTCCTTCCACACAAATCCCAGATGAACCTCGATTTTCAATCGGCCAATCGATAAAACGTTCTTGCGTTGTCCGCCAAAATCTTGCGTTTGGCGGTATCGGAAATATCGGTCCGCGCTTCGAGTTCGGGAATGTCATGCAGGTACTGCGCCCGCTGGCGCTCGTGCGGATAATCCGAGGCGAAGAAAATATGATCCTCACCGAACAGTTCGAGAACGTAAGGCAGGGTTCTTTCCTCGGACTCCAAGGACACATAAACCTGCCCGCCAGTAATGTAATCGCTCGGTCGCTTCTTCAGACGCGGCGCCCATTTCTTACCGCGCCGCTCGAAGTCCTCGTCG
The DNA here is from genome assembly GCA_963816145.1 of uncultured delta proteobacterium. Taxonomy (GTDB): domain Bacteria; phylum Desulfobacterota; class Binatia; order UBA9968; family UBA9968; genus DP-20. The sequence goes on along the minus strand of CAWFJP010000005.1, from coordinate 127,337 downwards.
AGCCGATCCATCATGAACGGCACCCAGCCCGCGCCGGCTTCGAGATAGGCGACGCGCAACTGCGGGAACAGCTCGAATACCCCCTGAAAAATCATGTTGGTCATCTGAATCATCAGCGGCAGCGGATGTTCGAGAGCGTGAACTTCAGCGAACGAATCGAAGAAGTCGAAGCCCAAACCGCGGCTCGGCGCGCCGTGAATGGCGATCGGCAGGTCGAGCCTGCAGGCTTCTTCGTAGAGCGGGAAAAAGCTCTCATGACCGTAGCCCTTGCGCAGGCGCGTCACCGAGGGAAACATCACGCCCGGCATGCCGAGATCGTTTTTCACCCGGCGCATTTCCTGGACCGCCGCCGGCACATCGTGGATCGGGATGATCGCCGCGCCGAGGATGCGCGGGGTCTTTTTCGTGTAGGTCGCGTGCAGCCAGGAATTATAAGCGCGGGCGATCTCCACCGCCCAGGCCGGATCTTGGATCAAGCCGAACGCCAGCGCAGCGGTGGGATAAACCACAGTCGTCTGAATGCCGCACTCATCGAGAAATGAAATCCAGGTATCGCAGTCGGGATAATCGCGCAGCCCAGGCGAACTCATACCGGAGAGCCGTGCCCAACCGTCGAGGGAAGGAAATGGCGAGAATGTATCGGCCCAACTTTCGTCCTTCGAAGTGCCGCGATAGTTGCCACCGAGGAATTCGAGAATCTCTTTACTGCGCTCGGTGATATGGCCGTCGCCGTCGATCACCGGGAAACGATTCTGCCGCATGATCCGCCCTCTCGATTCAGGGTTTACCGCGGCTATCTATCTATCGACTCAGGGTTTATTGTCAAGCTGTTATTCGGACGAATTTGTTCAACACGCTCAAATCGTTCAAGCCGTTCAATTCGTCGGCGGGCGCTGGCGCAGAGTTCAATGTTCAAGGGTTCAAAAGTTCGGCTCTTCGCGTAATCGAGTGGGTGAAATTTGTTGAGAAATGCTGTTCTTGTAGGTTTCCCCCCCTTTAGAAAAGGGGGGTTGGGGGGATTTTGTGCAGAAGACGATCTTTCAAGCCATGAAAAATCCCTCCTAACTCCCTTTGCGAAAGGGAGGAACCGGCCATGGGAGAGTAATTTGCCATTAAGTCAGCGCCCACTCGATTACGCGATGACCCAAAAGTTCAAGGTCGGATCACCGGATTGGATGATGACTTTTCTTCCGAACTTTGCGCCTTGGCGCCTTTGCGGGAGATATCCCGAATTAAATTTGTGCTTTTTGCGCTTTTTGCGGTTAAATTTCCCAATCCTAAATCTGATAAAACCGCTTGGCGTTCTCTCTAAGCACCGCGCGTTTGTCGGCGTCCGAGAGCGGCGCTTCCGCGACTTCCTCGATCTCGTGCAAAATATCGTCGGGGCCGATCTCATGCGGAAAGTCGCTGGCGAAGAGAAAATGTTGATTGCCAGCGCGCTGGATTTGGTAGGGCAAGCCTTCTTCGTTGCCTTCGCAGCCGATATAAACTTGCCCTTTTTTAATATAGTCGCTCGGCACATCGTCCGTCGACGGCCCTTGGTACTTGCCGCGCAAATTGAGTTCGAGATGATAAGAATGCGATCGGTCGAGCCGATCCATCCAGAAGGTCACCCAGCCCGCGCCGCCTTCAAGAAAACCCATGCGCAGTCGCGGGAACTGGTTGAACACGCCATGGTACACCATGCCGGTAAAGGCGATAATCAACGACAACGGATGGCCGAGCGCGTGAATCGGCACAAAGGTTTCAAATGTATCCAGGCCCATGCTGTGGTGCGCTCCGCCATGCACGCCCAACGCGCAGCCCAAACGCTCCGCTTCGGCGTAAACCGGCCAATACGTTTTGTGGCCTAGGTCGAAGGGCAAACCGCGCGACGGCAGCATGGCGCCGACGAAACCCAATTTGGTGATCGCCCGGCGTAGCTCGACGACGGCTTCGTCGACATCTTGCAGTGGCAAAAGCGCCATCCCTTTCAAACGCGGGCTCGCTTTCAAGTAGCGATCATGCAGCCAATCGTTGTACGCGCGCGCGACGAAGCAGGCCCAATCGGGATGGCTGATGTTGCCGATGCGCAGCCCCTTGGTCGGATAAAGCACCGCGTATTCGAGATCCGCCATCTCGACAAACTCCAGCCACTCCTTGGGCCCCACCCGCTTGCCGCCGCCGAACGACTTCTTATTACGCGTCGAATGGCCGCCGATATGATGAAAATCGAGCGAAGGAAACAACCGGTCCCAACTCAACTGATGATCCTGAGCCCTGTATGAAAGGTCGAGATAATCGAACAAGCTATCGTCTTCGATCACGTGACCATCGGCATCGATAATCTTGTAGTCCATGATTGCTCCCGAAAAGATAAATTGGAGTATTGGAGCGATGGAGTGATGGGGAAGTCAACCCGGACTCACGCTACCGGTACACTGCTCCAGGGTCATCCAACGTTTTGAACGGCTGAACGCGGAACATGCTCGGTTCTCAGTTCCAGACGGTTATGCCCATCAAATTCTTTCCCGCTTCCAAATCGTGAAACGCATCGTTGATTTGGTCGTAGCTGTAACGCTTCGAGACCAACCCGGAAACCTCGACGCGTTTGTCGCGCACCATGTTAAGCACCTCGACGACATCGGTGGGCCGGCGCAGTGCCACGCCGGCGATCTTGATCTCCTGCATGGTGAAACTACCGTCGCTGATGGTGAACGGCACTTTGCCGAGGCCGCCGATGATCGTCGCCGTGCCGCCCGGCCGGGTCGCTTGGATGATCTGATCCGAAGTTTTGACGTTGCCCAAAGCTTCGAACGATTTATTCACGCCACCGTCGGTCAGGTCGCGCACCGCTTTGACCGGATCTTCCTTTGAGCCATTGATCGTATGCGTCGCGCCGAACTTCTTCGCCGCTTCGAGCTTATGGTCGTAAAGATCGACGGCGATGATCGGATAGGCGCCAAAGGTGCGCAAGAATTGAATCGTATTCAAGCCGACGCCGCCGCAGCCGATAACCAGTGCGGAGTCCCCGGGCTTGATCTCGGCTGAGTTTTTCACCGCGTTGTAAGCCGTGGTCATGCGGCATCCGACGACGCTCGCTTCATCGAGCGACAAGCCGTCCGGCAATTTGAAAACCATGTAGCCCGGCAAGGCGAGATACTGCGAGAAGCCGCCGACGTTCCAGCGAAAGATCTCCCGGCCGTCGGTGCGCTTCAGCGACGCTGGCGCCGGCCGCGCCCGGCACAGGTTTTCCCGTCCCGCCAAGCAATATTGGCAATGGCCGCAGCGGTAACGCGTGCCGACGATGACCGAGTCCCCGGCTTTGAACGCGCCGCGCTGGCTCAATCCGACTTCGGCGATGGTGCCGGAGACTTCGTGGCCGATGATGGTTGGCACCTTACTGGGAATTCGTCCTTCGATGACTTTGAAGTCGGTATGACAAACGCCGCAGGCTTTGACCTTGATCAAGACTTCATCTGGCCCGATCCCGGGAATCTCGAAATCTTCGATGGTCATGGGTTTATTGAGTTCGTGCAGAACCGCAGCTTTCATGGAAGTTCTCCTGGCGCAAGATGGCGCGATCCTACTACAAGCAAATGGAGAATTGAAAATGGAAAATGGAGAATGAAAATCCAAGGTTAGAAATCCGAGGTCATCAATTCTCCATTGTCAATTCTCAATTCTTCGTGGCGGCTTGGCCAGGAACATGAAAAACATCGAGACCAGGCTCATGACCGCGAAAATCGCAAAGGCGACGGTATAACTTTTCGTCATGTCGTAGAAAACTCCCGCGAGGATCGGACCCATGAAAGTTCCTGCGGTCGTCACCGACCGACTCACGCCCTGAATGGTCGCAAAAGCGCGGGTGCCAAAATAGTCGGCGCGGATCGGCTCTTGCAACGCCGCGAGTCCGCCGTACGCCAACGAATAGACGATCATGCAGGTTGTGAATAGCGCCGGCTCAGCACTCCAGCCCATCAGCAACACCGAAACGCTCAAAGTCGCCAACAGCGCCATCGCCAAATGCCGCTTGTCGAGAATATCGCCGAGCCAGCCCATCAGCAGCCGCGCCGGCGCGCCGATCATCGCCGAAACGCCGAGCAAACTACTCGCCGCCGCGGTGCTCCAACCGCGATCGACGAGCAGGATGACAAAATGCACCGACACCCCTTCGGTGACCAAATGGCGAAACGCCATAGCGACAGAAAACAACCAGAATAGTTTGGTGTGCAGCGCTTCTTTGAGCGTATATTGTGGGTCGTCCGCAAATGACGTCGCGCGCTGCAAAGAACCCTCCGGCGCAGTCGCAGTAAGCGCGGCAGATTCATACTGGTTGTAAACACGATTGATAAACCAGGCCAGCGGGAATCCGACTGTAAGGAGTATCGCCGCGGACGCCACTGCCGCGCCGCGCCAACCCCAAGAGACGATCATCCAACCAACAAACGGCACCAGGGCGCCGGAGATGCCCGGGCCGGTGCGAAAGATGCCAAACGCAAGACTACGCTTTTCCCGAAACGCTTTGGCTATCAACACGCTGATCGGCACGAGATAGCCAAGACTGGAACCGAGGACGATGCCGACGACGATCGCCAAGTAGAGCATCGTTAATGTATTGACAAAACTAAGGAAAAAAAAACCTAACACACAAACGGCGATGCCGATGTACATGATGCGCTGGGCGCCGACGCGATCGACGATGTAGCCTTCGATAGGACCGAGTATTCCCGACTCGACACGGGCCAGAGAAAACGCGCCCGAGATCGCCGTGCGACTCCAGCCAAATTCCCGCTCGAAGGAAGGAAAGAACGCGCTCATGCCGAAATAACAAAAGCCGGTGTTCACCGCGTGGGTGATACAACCGGCGATGACGATCCACCATTTTCGCTCCATCAGGTCAATTGCGCGAATAATTGGTTTGCTGTCAAGGGATACGCAAGCAAACGACCTACTTTCCGGCGCTAAATGTTCGTCGCACTGCGATCGCAAACTGTGATACGGTGGCAACATTGAAAGACGCAAGATGTTTCATAAGACGTCGTTCGTTCTCTGGCTATTAATCGCCGTTTCTGCCATCGGATGTAGTCCAATGTACTTTACGCAAAAATCACCCGCCGAAAACCAACTGCTCAAGCAAGCCCGCGCGATCCATGAGAAAGTCATCACCCTCGACACCCACATCGACTTCGCGCCGGCGGATTTGACCAGTGCGCGCAACTACACCGAACGGCTCGAGACTCAGTTCAATCTGCCCAACATGATCGACGGCGGTCTCGACGCGCTATTCTTCAGTATCTACGTCGGCCAGACCCGCGAAGCGCAAAATCCTGACGCCCTCAAACAAGCGGGCTACGAGCGGGCTTACAACCTCGTTGTCGAGAAGTTCGAGGCGGTGCACCGTTTCACCGAAGAGGTCGCCACGGACAAGATCGAGTTGGCGTTGAGCGCCGCCGATGTCCGCAGGATCAACGCCCAAGGCAAGAAAGCTGCGCTCATGGGCGTCGAGAACGGCTATCCGCTCGGCGAGGAGATCGCCAGGGTCAAGCAATTCTACGACCGCGGCGCGCGTTACCTCTCGCTCACCCATAACGGCCACAACCAGCTCGCCGACTCTCACACCGGCGAACGCGACGGTTGGAAGTGGCAAGGGGTCTCCCCCCTCGGCAGCCAAGTCATCGCCGAGTTGAACCGTTGGGGCATCATGGTCGACGTCTCGCACGCGTCCAAACAAACGATGATGCAGACCGCCACGCTGTCCAAAGCGCCGATCATCGCCTCCCACTCCGCCATGCGCGCCCTGTGCGATATCAGCCGCAACATGGACGACGAGCAATTGCTCGCTCTCAAGAAGTCCGGCGGGGTCATCCAAGTGGTCGCCTACGACAGCTTCGTCAAGTGCGGCAAACCGGACTCACCGGAACGAAAAGCCGCGCTCGCCGCCGCGCGCAGAGAGTTCAATCTCCCCGAGCCCACCGGCCCCGGCCAGCGTGCGCGACACCAGTTCGCTTTAAAAGCGCTGCCGCCGGACAAGCGTCGCGACTACGACGACAAACTTGCCGAGATCGACAAACAATTCGCTGGCGATGCGCCGGCGAATCTCAAAGACTTCGTCGATCATATCGACCACGCCGTCAAACTTCTCGGCATCGACCATGTCGGCATCTCGTCGGACTTCGACGGCGGCGGCGGCGTTATCGGCTGGAACGACGCCAGCGAGACGTTGAACGTAACAGTGGAACTCGTTCGACGCGGCTACACCGAAGCACAGATCGAAAAACTCTGGGGCGGCAATCTGCTCCGGGTGCTCGAGGAAGTGGAGCGCATCGCGCGCGAGCTGCAAAAATAAAGATAGAATTGCCGGAAATTTGGGGAGGAGTTATGGCCATCAAAAGCTTCGACCATGTTGCGATCCCGATCCAGAACACCCAAGCGATGCTGTCTTTCTACCAAGCGTTGGGGTTTGGCGTTCAGGACAGAGGACAAGCTTACTCGGTCTTTTTCGGCGACAACAAAATCAATTTTCACAGCCCCGACAAATGGCACAGTCCGCAATTTACTCTGCGCGGCCCGACCGCCGTTCCCGGCTGCGGCGACTTCTGCTTTGTCTGGGAAGGCTCGATCGAATCGCTGAAGGCAACCCTCGACAAGGCCGGCGCTAAAATCATCGCGGGCCCAGTCGAACGCCAGGGCGGCCGCAACAACGGTCGCGCCAACGGCACGAGCTTTTACTTTCGCGACCCCGACTCCAATCTTTTGGAGTTTATGATTTACCCGGAGGAGTGACTTATTTCTCGGCAGCGAGGGTCATTGCAGCCGACTCGATCCAGATTGAAAGTATTCACCGCAAAGAGATCATAGAACACAAAGAAGCTCTCAAGATAAAATCCGAATGTAGGGGCGTATGGCATACGCCCTGGGCCGGTGGTGTTGGCGTGCTCGGCAACGGTGCGTATTCGAATGAAATTCGCCATGCCGGATCGCGAAAGACTCTTCGAATATCTGCATTTTTCGGTACTCTATATTGAGCCCGCGCTGCTTCATCGATTGGCCTGATCAATAAAGCATGCTAGACCCAGCCCCATGAACCCCAAACTGCAACTGACCCTCGCCGCCGGCGATTACGAAAGCATTCGCGCGTTGAAAGAAGGAACCGTCCAACCTGACGGCATCGAGCTGACGATCCTGACCGATATGACAGCAGAGGTGCGTCACGCGCGCATGCTGCGCGACCGACACTTCGACGTCGCCGAACTTTCGATGTCGAATTACATGGTCGCCAAAGACAACGGCCTGCCGTTCATCGCCATCCCGGTGTTTCTCCATCGCCGCTTCCGCCACGGCTTTGTCTTCGTCAACACCACCAAGGGAATCGGCCAAGCCACGGATCTCATCGGCAAGAAAGTCGGCGTCGGGAGTTTCCACGCCACCGCCAACCTGTGGATGCGCGGCATCCTCGAGCATGAATTCAACCTCACCCATAAACAGATCCACTGGTTCAAGGAAGTCGAGGAAAAAATCCCCTGGCAAGCCCCGCCCGGCCTGAGCATTCAAAAAATACCGTCAGGCAAGAATATCGTCGATATGCTGCTCGCCGGCGAACTCGACGCCGTCATCGACCCCGAAGTGATCTCGCCGGTGGCCAACAAAGATCCGCGCGTGCGCCGGTTGTTTCCCAATTATCGCAATTTGGAAATCGACTACTTCAAACGCACCGGCATCTTCCCGATCATGCACACCACGGCGATCAAACAAGATATCGTCGACAAGCATCCCTGGGTGCCGGCGAGCCTGATGGCGGCCTTCGAAAAGTCGAAACAGCTCTCGTACAAACGCATGGAAAACCCGCGAATCGTCCCTCTCGCCTGGTTCCGTTCTTTTGTCGAAGAACAGGAAGAAATCTTCGGCAGCGATCCTTGGATCTACGGTCTCGGTGCCGCCAACCGAAAAAACGTAGAGACGTTGATGCAGTACTCCCACGAGCAGGGTTTGATCGGCCGGAAGATGGCGCTGGAAGAACTCTTTATCGCCCCCTCATCGAATGATTAACTGCCAAGCGTGAATTATGCCAAGTCTAGCTGAAGTAGAGCAGCAGATCAGAGGGTTTATTAACGACCGGAGGGTACAGCATGCTCTCCTGCAAGATCATGCGGCATGGAACCTATTGTGTTGCTGTCTGGACACCATTGGAGACACAGAATTAGCTATTGACGCATACAACATGTCGAGCACTTCGAGGTCAGAAGGTGAGTGCTATCTTGTCGTTTACGGCGTGTTGCAAGCTTTGTTCATCCAGCAAGATGCGGTTGAAAACCTCTGTCAGGCTCTTCGTCTCGCCCATGCTCCCGACCCGCTATTGAAGAACATTCGCGAGATCCGGAACGACAGCGCCGGTCATCCGACAAAACGAGGTAGGGGAAAAGGAAGAGCGTACAATTTTATATCGAGGCCAAGCCTCACGACAGTGAGTTTCGACCTCGTAACAAGCTATCCAGAAACAAGTTCACCCATGTTTCGTAAAGTGAGCATTCCATCTCTCATCGCTAGCCAGAGATCAATACTACAAAACGTCTTGACGGAGGTTGTTGAAAAATTGAAGAAAGAAGAAGCGGAACATAGAGCTAAGTATCGAGACCAACGACTCCAGGACGTTTTTCCTTCAACGCTCGGATACTATTTTCAGAAGATTGTCGAGGCGATTCACGGAAGCGGTCCCATTGAGCTTGCAGCGGTCGATCTACGTTTTGTGGCAAACACTGTTGATGCATTCAAGGCACGACTTAGCGAACGTGGTACGCTCGACGCATATGATTCGATTTTGTATTTGCTGAAGCTCATTGAATACCCGCTCATGAAACTCTCAAATTACTTCACCAACACTATGCACAGCTCGATCAACGAGAAGGACGCCTATATCTTCGTGTTCTTCATTGAACGCCACATTGAAGAGTTAAAGGCGATGGCGATGGAGATAGACGGAGTCTACGAAAGGGAACCCTAACTCACTTAGACTAATGTGAAGCGAGCATCCATTACCGGACTCATGCTTAGTTAAAACCCGGATAGAGACTTTTATATGAAGCATAGTAGCGATCGCATCCTCACCACCCACTGCGGCAGCCTGGCGCGGCCGAAGGATTTGCTCGATTTGATGAAGTCCAAGTTGAACGGTGAAGCTTACGATCAAACGGCGTACTCGAGGAGGATTTCGAGCGCGGTAAATGAAATTGTTCGCCAGCAGGCGGAAAGCGGTATTGACGTGGTCGCCGACGGCGAGCAGGGGAAACCTGGGTTCTTCACTTACGTGCGCGAGCGGCTGACCGGCTTTGAAGCCAAACCGGCACCGGTCGGCGGCTGGCAGCAGTGGGCGGAGGAGGTCGCCGAATTTCCGGAATACTACGATCAGTATTTCAGCCGCCGCATGATGGGCGGCAGCATCGCTCCACGCACTCCGTTAGTTTGTACCGGGCCGATCGCGTACCGCGGGCAGCAAGCGATTCGGCAGGATATCGACAATCTCAAGTCGGCGATCACGGGTGTCGATGTTGCCGAAGCTTTTATGCCTGCCGTGGCGCCGAGCGGTGTGGGGCGCAATGAATATTATCGCTCGGACGAAGAATATCTCGCCGCCGTCGGCGAAGCTTTGCGCGAGGAATACCTGGCGATCGTCGATGCCGGTTTGATCCTACAGATCGACGATCCGTGGTTAACTGAAGTCCACAGCCAAGACCCATCGTTGAGCGCCGCCGAGCGGCGCAAGATCGCCGAACGTTCCGTCGAAGCGATCAACCATGCGATCCGCGGCATCCCGGCGGAGAAAATCCGCTTTCACACCTGCTACGGCATTAACGAAGGGCCGCGCGTTCACGATGCGCCGTTGAAAGAGATTATCGATCTAATCTTGAAAGTAAACGCCGGCGCCTACGCCTTCGAGGCCGCCAACCCGCGCCACGAGCATGAATATCATGTCTGGGAAACGGTCAAATTGCCCGAAGGCAAAATTTTAATACCTGGCGTGATCACCCACTGCAGCAATATTGTCGAACACCCCGAGCTCATCGCCGAGCGCATTGCGCGCTATGGCGAAATCGTCGGTCGGGAAAACGTCATCGCCGGCGGCGATTGCGGTTTTTCCTCCCAGGCGACCTACAATCCGGAAGTCGATCCCAAAGTTGTCTGGGCCAAGTTTCAGGCGATGGCGGAAGGCGCGCGCCTCGCGACCAGGCAACTGTGGCGTTAAGCGGAGAAAGAATACCAGGGTTTTCTATCGCGACAGTCGCCGAGTGGAAATTTATCAGGGACATTCTTGCCGAATGATAATTCGACGCACGTCCCTTTAATCGTTGGAGACGTTTGCCTCCCGCAGTTTCGCAAAAACCATAAAGCTAAGCCCCAGATGGTCGGCTCGCCTGGTCGCTCTGCAATGCCGGTCAAACCAGTAGACGTAGAATTACCTCGGTCTCTCGCGGGATTGACGCTTCACATCCCTGCCGGAAAAAATGCCATTGCCGATAATCAATTCGGCGCTATACTAAAAACATGACGCTTCGAATCATCCTTTGTAGCGCTATCTGCCTGATAGCCGGTTGCGCTGCTGAACGAACCGTGATGATCAACAGCCGCGGCGAGGAAGCCATCTGCGAAACCAATGGCTCTGGCTTCTTCGGCGCGATATCGGTTAATCATCAGCAGCAACAATGTATCGCCGACGCCGAGAAGCGCGGCTATTCAGTCAAAAAGTAGACCCCGGGGCAATCAAAGATCGCCGAGCGTAGCGTTCTCGACCCGCCATGTTGCCTTGACAAGACGACGATCGATCTTGTAGCGTCCGAGCCAATTGCACAGGCCACCGAGATTAACCGTTCTCAGATCACAAGGAGGCGATCATGGCGAAACTTCGGCACCTAGGGATTCGCACGGAAGACACCGGCAAGTTGGCGTCGTTTTATGTCGACGTCTTCGATATGAAGGTGATTCATAAGAGCAAAGAGGAAGGCGGCACCATCTTCCTTTCCGATGGTTATTTCAATCTGGCCATCATCCCCAACAAAGATCAAAATTCGCCCAACGGGCTTTACCATTTCGGCTTCGAAGTCGAAAACGGCGAGGCCATCGTCGAGAAGATGAAAAAAATCAACCCTAACAAATTGCCCAAGCCGCGCCCCAACGGCAGGCCCTATGCGGAGACCCGCGGTTCGGATCCGGACGGCAACTATTTTGACATTTCGGAGCATGGCTTTCTCGATGTGCAGCCGGTCGGCGAGAAAAAACCAAGCTAAGCAACGACAATGAAAACTTGCGCGGCAAGAATCGACGGCCGGATGATTCGGTTCGGAATTTTCATCATTCTCGCTCTCACGTGCGCCCAGCTGCTGCCGAGCCGCTTGACGGCGCAGACGCGGAGCTACTTAGCGGGCAGCGTTACCAGCGAAAGCATGACGGCTCTTTGGGTGGCGCGGGAACGGGGTTTGTTCAAGAAGCACGGCTTGGATATGCAGTTTATCCTCATGCCGCGCAACCCGTTGGCGATTGCCGCGTTGCTAGCGGGCGAAATCGACGCCGCCATCGTCGGCCCCGGCCACGTGATCAACGCCGCGAGCGGCGGTGCCGACGCCATCGGCATCGCCAACCTGTCACAGAAACTCGACTATCGGCTGATCGCTAGACCGGAAATTAAAACCAAGGAAGACTTGCGCGGCAAGCGTATCGCCATCAGCGGTCCCGGCTCGACGTCGCATCTGGTGACGATGCTAGCGCTTCAGGGTCTCAGCGTCGATGCAACGCAAGCGAGAATCGCCTATTTAACAATTCCTGGAACAGAAATGAACCGGCGCTTGGCGTTGGAAACCAACGGGGTGGATGCCACCGGTCTAAGGGGCGCGGTCGGCGACCTCTATGGCAACAAGGGCTACACCGTGCTTTACAACTTTAAAACCACCGGCGTCACCCTGCCCCAAAGCATGCTGACCACAACGCGGCGCATCGCGGCGGCCAAGCCCCAGGTGATCGACGCCTATTTGAAAACCATGATCGAAGCGATCGCCGTTACGGTCGATCCGGCCAACAGGGAGATGGTCACCCGCCTGCTGGCATCGAATCTGCGCTTAAGCGCCGCCGACGCGGAGGAATCTTATCAGGCGGTGATAAATTTCTACGAGCGGGTGCCGCATACTAACCTTGAGGGCATGCGGCGCCTGCACAAGCTGTTGCTGCAAATCAACCCGAAAATGGGCGATGTGCGCGTCGAAAATACCATCGATAATTCCTTCCTGAGCAAGCTCGAAACTTCCGGGTACATCCAAAGCGTTTACAAGAAGAACTGAATGACCCTCGGCTCCAAGGCAAGGGGTTCTGAATTCGTCGACTATAAGTCGACTCTTCCTTTCGTCATTCCGGCGTAGGCCGGAATCCAGGTTTTCTTCGGCCTTCCAACGAAACCGAAGATAGATGCCGGCCTGCGCCGGCATGACAAACTTCTCTTCGCCTGAAGGCGAGGGATTTCAACCATCCCCGAATGGGACATTAACCGCGCTGTCAGTGCATTCAACTTCTCTCATTAGAGAAGCGTTACGGTGGGAGATCAAAACAGGTGGGGTTGGTGTGTGCGGGTAAATAATGCAAAAAGGAAAGGGGCGGCCCATGCCGCCCCGTTCCCTATTATGTACGTGATCGTTGTAGCTGTGATTGAATCGGGCGCAGCATGCTGCGCTCCTACTAATGCCTGTTGCCTGATGCCTATTGCCTGCTAATCATCCAGATACATCAATTTCGCCGGGTTGTCTTTCAGCATCAGCTTCACTTCTTCCGGTTTGATACCGAAGCCCAAGAGCGCGCGGAGAAATACCCGCATGCCGTCGATGGCGTCCATGTGCAGCACCTGGCCAAAGTCGCTGCCGATGATGCAGCGGTCCGGGCCGATTTCTTTGATGGTGCGGATGGTTTCCATGGGGTCGGCGACCGGCTGGTACAAGCTCGGGATCATCGGCTGGCAATAGGTGCCGACGTAGACGCCGAGATCGCGCAGCTGCTTCATCTCGTCGAGCAGCAATTTATTCAATTCCAGCAGCGGATGGTCGAGGGTCGCGCGCACGCCGATCTCCTTGGCCATTTTCGCGAGCGGTAGGAGCTCCTCGAAATCGGTATGGCCGAAGCCGATGCCGACTCGTTTCTCGGCGGCCATCTCCATGATCTGCTTTACTTCCGGCAACACCTTGCCGTCTTCGCTGCAAAGACGCACGCCTTCGTGATCCGGGTGGCCGGCGCTGCGCCAGAAACCATAGGAGGTAAACGACGGGAACCAGATCATCTTGAAGTTGGGATACTGCAGACCGACGCGGACATAGTCCGGGCGCATGCCGAAGCACATGCCGACGCCGCCGTACACTTCGACCCGATGGGTGAGCTCGCCGCGGGCGATCATGTCGTCGATATGGCGCTGGGTCAAATAGGCCGAGGTGGCGCTGATGTTCCAGTGGTCTTTGAAGGCGATGGCGCGCATGCCGCACTTGGAGGCCTCGATGGCGATCTGAATCATGTCCTGGGATCGATGGACAAAATCGGGAAACGCATGGATGTGGCAGTCGATGGCGCCGTCGAGCAGCTCGTTCTCGATGCCCGGATAGATCTTCAACATCTCCGGGTTATCCTTGAGCATCTGATAAAAGTAGTCCTTGGCGTTGAGTTCGCGGGCCCGCGATACTGTCAGCGTTCGTCCCAGCATCAGTTCTTCAGCGGCCTTACCGTCCGCAGCAAAATCACACATTTAAAAATCTCCCTTCTGTCGACAAAAATTAGTTCAAAGTTCCAAGTTCAAGGTTCAACGTTCGGAATCGGATGGCTCAGCGGTTCGTCGGTCCGACCTTGAACCTTTGAACCTTGAACGTTGAACCGCGCGAGCGCTTAGGCGCTCGCGTTCCCCCACGCCTCGAAAAAGCGCCGCGCATCCTCCACCACCGGTTCGGTCACCGGCACATAGGGAATCACCATGCGGGTGACGCCGGCTTCTTCAAAGGCTTTCATCTTTTCTTTGATCTCGCGCACATCGCTCGCAGGTACCACCGGCAGCTTGTCCATGTACTCGTCGGTGAGCGCGCCCATGGCGGCTTTGAAACCGCCCTTTTGAAACGCCTCGTGGATCGCGCTCACCTCTTTGTCGAAGCCCATGCCGCGCAGCATGTCGCTGTAGTGGTCGGCGATATTGTAGAAGGTCAACACCTGGCGCAGCTTGGCGCGCGCGGCATTCTTGTCGGGATTGAGCGAGACCCGCGACTTGGCGATGATTTCGATCTTGTTTGGGTCGCGGCCGGCTTCGACTGCGCCTTCGCGCACCCGCGCGGCGATCTCGCGCACCTTGGCCGGTGTCGCCATATTGATCACCACACCGTCGGCGATCTTGCCGACCAGCTTGGTCATCTGCGGCCCCAAGCCGGCTAAATAAACAGGCAAGTTTGGAAAGCTCGGTTTCCAGGAAAGTTGAAAGCGCTTGCCGGTGTTATAGATTTCCCCCTCGTATTCGACGCGCTCGCCGGCAGCGACTTTGCGCGTGACCTCGATATATTCACGCGCCCGTTTGAGCGGCCGATCGAAAACGCCGCCATGCCAGCCGGCGATCGCCTTGTTGGCGACGCCGAGACCGAGCAGCAAACGGCCGCCGGACAAATCTTGCAAGGTCGCCGATTGGATCCCGAGCGTCACCGGGCTGCGGCCGTAAATGTGATAGATCGCCGTGCCCAATTTGATTTTCTTGGTCCGGCTCGCCACCGCCGAAAGCATGACAAACGGATCCGTGCTATTCGATTCGCCTTTCCAAAAAGCGCCAAAGCCCGCTTGCTCGGCCGACTCGATGAGCCCCGGTACGTCGGCGGCCGGATAGTGCGCCGCGGAATTGATCTCAACGTCAAAAATCATAGCTTGCTTCCTTTTCAGGATCCGAACGTTGAACTTTTGAACCTTTGAACCTTGAACGAAATTAACCTAGCCAGATGGTTTCGCTTATGTCAAATCTTCGCGCGGCCCGGACTGGACGGCTCGGATTGCCAAGATCCTCTGTCCGTTCCGGATGACGGTGAGCCTGTCGCTGTCATTTCGAGCGTAGCGAGAAATCTCCCCCATTCAGCGAATTGCCGCCGAAATCAAACTGAACCCTTTCCCGGTCTTGATCTCAGTGCGACGCTTTGGCCTTTTTGGTTAGCTTATCCAACTCACTTTTTAATTTCTCCGAACTGCCGAAAAACTCATCGACCGAGGTTGCCGGCACCCAGGCGGCGTCGATCGGTTTGATTACGCCGCTGTATTCCATGATCGTCGAGAACTTGCTGCGCGCCGCGAAGTCGCTGATCGCACTGCTACTGACGACAACCAAACTAACCGCGGCGGCGGCCCAGAGGCGGGAACGGCGCCGCAACGCCGAGGCGGCACCGAGATGGCCGTACACCAGCCCTGCCAACACCAAGCCATACCCGAACACACCGGCGATCCAGAGCATGGGAATGCGCGGCAGGAAAAACTCCGTCCACTCGGCGACGACACCGAGACCGCTGATCGTCAACAGAGCGATACAGGCGATCGTCACATGCTGAGCAAAATTGAAACGGCTGACGACCAGCCGGCTGGCCAGCGCCCACATGCCCGCCCAGGTCGCCAGCATCGACACCGTAACCCAAGGCTCGCTAATGATTTGCGCCACGGTTACGCGCTCGAAGCTGGATAGATAGCCATCCAAACAGAGCAGCAGCACCAAGACGACCGCCGAAATCACCGCGGCGTAGGGCGACGCCAACAGCGACATTTTCACCGCGCGATCGACCAGCGTCGGCGCCGGCGGATGATCGACGCTGACGTAACGCAAAACCGTATGTCCGATACGAAACTGGCTGCCGGACTGGAGCTCCCACTGAGTCACCGACTCCTTACCGGCAGCGGGATAGCTACCGTTAACGCTGTCCAAATCGCTGGCAAGCAATCTGCCTTGTTCGTGTTGCGCAATCTTCAGATGAAGCGGGCAGACAAACGGATCCGAGACAATCACCTGATTGCTATAAGCGCGGCCGATAGTCACTGGGAAACTATCGACCGCGATGCGCTCGACGACACTGCCCTTGCCGTCAAGAATCTCGATATAGCCTAGCGCTGCCACTTGATGTTCTCCATGTAGCGGCGGCTGAGCCCTTGGACGTTGTCGAAACTCACGCCGGAGAGAGACAGCGTCGACACCAAGCCGGCATTGCGTGAGCCGAGCGTGGCGGCGCGGAACACGGCGTCGTAGAGCGTCGGCAGCTTGATGTACTGGCGCGCGCATAACACCGCTTTGAGCTTGCCATTGGCCGTCGCCACGTTGCGCGTCTGGCAGCGGAACGGCGTGACTTCTTCTTCGTTACCGAACATCGCCGCGTTGCCGCCTTGAAACTGTCCGGAGTAGAGCGTGAAAAAGCGCGCTGGGTTAAGCTCGCTGGTAGATAGCAGCTGATGAAAAAAACGCACGATGCCCGAGGACTGCTCGCTCGATACAAATATATAATCGTCCGTCGAACAGTCGTGGGTCACCGACACGTAGGGCAATTCTTTTCGGCGCACCGCATCCGCCCAGCAGCGAAAAAACTCGGTCGGCCGGGTCGGCAGATTGTATGGCGAGAGCACCACCCGCGGCGTCTTCGCATCGAACATGCCGGCGAGATAGCGCGACTGATTGTCGTAGATCTGCCGGCCGACATCGGCGAGAAAGCCCGCCGCCGCCGGCGTCTCTACCTTGGCCGTCCGTTCCAGCAGAGCTATGGCCCGCTCCGCCGGCACCAGAAAGCTGATCTGATTGCCCTCGGTGGCGACATTGACGCCGACGACTTTGCCGGCTTGTGTCAGCGTCGGCCCTCCGCTCATGCCGGGGTTGAGCGAACCGGTGAAATGGACTTTCGGATAGAGCGTATGTTTGAGCAGTCCATTATGCGTGCCTTCGACGATGCTCAAGCCAAGGTCATGCGGATGACCGAGCGAATAGAGCCTTGTGCCCTGCTCCACCGGCTTCGATTCGAAGTCCAGGTGGCCCTTGGGCCGGCGAGCGGTCCGCAACACCGCCAAGTCGTAGACCACATCGACGCCCAGCACCGTCGCCACGGTCGTGCCGCCGGCGACATCGATAACATCGATCCGATAGCGCTCCGGCGAATGCACCAACTTGGAAATCACATGGTAGTTGGTAACGATGCGCCCGCTAGGGTCGGCAACAAAGCCGGTGCCCGTCGACGCTTTCGCCGCCGAGCCGGTCTCCACCACCTCGATCTTTACGACATACTCGGAAAACTGCTTGAAGATCTCCGGCGTCGTTCCAGGCACCGGCTGAGCCTGGGACGCTCGAATGATAGGTATAACGCACAACCAGAGAATGAGTGCGCAGGCAGCAAGTAAGCGATTCATCGGATGGGTAAGGGATAGTTATGCGCAGTTAGCGGACGCTAACGAGCGATTTGACTGACACCTTGGCTCACCAACTCTTTGATCGCCGCGTCGTCGTGGCCCAATGCGCGGAGAATGTTCTCACTCTGCGCGCCCACCAGGGGCGGCGGCGCGGCTTTGTCTTTGGCCAGATTGTCAAAACCCACCGGTCCACCGACGAACCTTAATCTGCCGGCGGTGGGATGCTCGATCTCTTCGATCAGGCCAAGATGCTTCACTTGCGGGTCGTTGAGCACTTCGGCGACGTCATAGAGCGGCACCGCCGGCACGTCGTGGGCTTCGAGGATTTTCAACCAATCGCCGCGCGTCTTGGTCTTGAATGTCGACGCCAGCGTTTGTTCTAATGCCTCGTAGTTCTGCCGCCGTGAATCGCGCGACTTGAATCGTTCATCCGCGGCGATGTCCATGCGTTCGGCGGCCTGCAACAGCGCCAGCCAAAACTTCTCCGGCACCGAACAATGAATCGCCAGCGGCTTGCCGTCCTGGCAAACCAACGCGAAGGCGTGGGCGTTCTTCACCCGCGCCATGCGGTTGGGCACGCTGCCAGTGCGCAGGTAACCCGCCGCCGTCTCGCCGATAAAGGATAAGGTCGCTTGCAGCAGCGACGTCTCGACACGGCAACCGACACCGGAATTTGCCCGCGCTAAGAGCGCAGCGAGTATGCCGTAGCCCGCGGAAAGTCCGGTGACGTAATCCGACACCGCCATGCCCATGACCTTGGGATCGTGGGTATCGCTGAGCAAACTCAACAAACCACTCATCGCCTGCCCCAAGGTATCGAAGCCGGGCTTCTCCGCGTAGGGGCCGCTCTGGCCGAACGCAGAGATCGAGCAGTAGACCAGTTTTGGATTGAGAACTTTTAACCTCTCATAACCGATCCCCAGCCGAGCTGCCGTGCCGGGGCGAAAGTTTTCCACGAAGACATCGGCTGTCTTGAGCAGCTCGAGACAAATCTCTTTGCCCTTCGGCGCTTTGAGATCGAGCACCAAGCTCTCTTTGTTGCGATTGAGATGGGCGAAGTTGAAACTGAACGCCGGGTCCGGCGCGAAATAACGATACGGATCGCCGTCGGGCGCCGACTCGATCTTGATCACCCGCGCGCCGAGATCGGCCAAGAGCGCCGTCGCATAAGGCCCGGTGACGAAAGTCGCGCATTCGATAACCGTAATGTTGTCGAGAATCTTGACCGGCATGAATTTCTTCCCGCGTTAATCTTCCACGGATCAGCGCGGCTTGCAACGCGGTGAAGACGAATACGAAGCGAGTCGACGGCAGCACAGCAACCAAGATGAGCCAAATTTAGCTGCTAAGTTTTAACATGGCTGGATTTGTTTTGGTTTCTTGGGAAATAGTTCTTGGACAGAAAGCGGACAAAAGGACCGGATGAGATCGAGTTGTTGGAGAAATCAGTTCAATCTCAGCCTGCGGATGGAGAACATCGCCTGATTACCGATGCCGATCCAGCTGTATCTTAGGAAGCCGAAACTATTTTTTGGCGATGGTCGAATTATTTTCGCTCACAAGCCGCCGCACTTCAGCGTCCGACAGCGACGCTAATTCATCTAGGATGGTGGCCAACTCCCTTTGGTCTAACATCTTTCCCTGATGTTCGCTGATCACCGCAGCCATTTCGGCAATGGTCGGAGACTGAAACAGCGATCGCAGCGGTATCTCTAACTTATATTGCTCGAACACTCTGGACACCACACGGGTTGCTGACAGCGAGTGGCCACCTAGGTCGAAAAAGTTGTCGTGGATACCTATTGGGCGTACCTCAAGAACTTCCTGCCAAAGTTGGAGTACGCCAGCTTCGGTCTCATTCCGTGGGCGTGCATAGGGTGTGCTCAGCTCCGGTCGCTTATCATCCGGCTCAGGTAATGCCGCGCGGTCCACCTTTCCGTTGGTGGTCAGAGGGATTTTGTCAAGTTTCACAAAAGCCGATGGAATCATGTAATCTGCCAACGTTTTCCCCAAAGAGAGACGCAAGTCACTAACGGTGGGGACGTAGTCCCGGGCCGAAACAAAATAAGCAATCAGCCGAGCCTCGCCTGATCGGGTCCTTGGACTGACTATCACAGCTTCTCGAATCCCTGGGTGAGATAGCAGTGCCTTTTCGACTTCCACCAAATCCACCCCGTATCCTCGTATTTTAACCCGAAAATCTTTCCGCCCTTTATGAATCAAGCAACCATCTGGCAACATCAGCCCCAGATCACCGGTGTAATAAATGCGCCTATTGGGATCTTCGGCATCGAACTTGAACTTGGCGTTCGTTAGTTCCGGGTTGTTCCAGTAACCAGGAGATAAATACTTACTTCGCACGATAATCTCGCCGACCTCGTCGAAACCAACGTCGTTACCGTCGTCATCAATCAGGGAGATCTCTTTGTCTTCAACGGGAAAACCGATTGGAACCTCCTCGCCGGGAAACTTAGTGTCCTGATCTATTAGGTTAATTGCAATTAGGGCGGTTTCCGTCGTGGCCAGCCCAGTTCCAATGAAGCCGTTGGGTGGAAGAACGTTTTTGCAAAGTTCAATATCGCTTTTATGAACCTTGTCGCTTCTCAAATGGATAAGACGCAAATCGCTGAAACGAGTCTGCACCTTGAGAGTCGCTGCCATGTTGCGGAATAACGGGGAGGGAATGTAGCAAATTGAAATTTGCTCGCGTGTCAACCACTCCTCTAGCTCGCTAACACCAGAGCTTTGGACATCGTAGGGATAAAGCGTCGCGCCGTTTAATAAAGCATGCGCAATGGTCGAGAGAGTAGCGCTAGACGTTGATGTCATGAGACCTATCTTGTCATTGGTGCAGATATGGTAACTATTGGTCATCACCATTACGTGATGCAAAAGAGTTTGGTGGGTATAGATGACACCCTTCGGTTCCCCCGTGGAACCGGATGTATAGACAAGATAGCTAAACATTTGCGGACTCAGGGACAGTTCGCAATTGGCCGTGTTCGCGCAGCCACTGAGCGATTGGTAGTCGACTATCTTCAACCCGGTACCTGCCAGCTCCCTCGCCAACTGCAATTTCCCAACATCGCTCAGCACCAACCTCGCCTGTGATTTGGCAAGCAACGCGGCAAGTTTTTCCGATGGAAGCGATGGGTCTAAGAGAACAAAGAAATGGCCGGCCTTCAAAACTCCGAGCATCGCAATAATAAGCTGTGTGCCGTTATCAAAGAGCAGGGCAACCGGCTTGGTCTCACGGATCGCGTGATCCATCAACGTGTGAGCGACACGATTGGCGGCACGATTCAACTCAGCGTAGGTCAGTTCTTCCAACGCTGTCTTGATGGCCAATTGGTCCGGATGCGTCCGTACGATTTTCTCAAATCGTTCAGGGATCGATTTCTCGATATCTTCTCTCGAAAACTCCACGAACAGCCCCGACGGATGAAAACATTTTGCCCTAATAGATTCTTGTTCCGGTGGTAAGTTCATACCGTTTCTCCAGGACTCAGTCGCGGAAAGTTGATTCAGTGCGGGTCGTGCGACTATGTTGCGAGGGAGATATGTATAAGAATGAGCTGGCAAAAGGCAAGCGACTGACTGTCGGGCTTTTTCTGATGACTAGATCTATTTTATCGACGCCTTTCACCGGCATATCCTTGGGCCTAACGCCAAGGATTTCACCGGCAGGGTCGATGCCGTGGCGCTGTGCTGCCTTAAGATCGAGGAAGAGTTTCCCGGCGGGCCGAGGTTGGAGCCAATGACAACGCGCTCAAACTTTGATCCTCGCGCCCGGAGTTGGCGATAGGATACGCAAAACCGTTTTCATCGCCGGCACTGCCGTGATGCTGAGATCGCAGGAGGGCGGCCGATCATGGTTTTCCGAGCCGACCAGTTTGCTCAGCTACGAGAGGCGCCGGATAAGCGAGCCTGTATCAACTGCGATTTCCAGATTATGGGCGAAGTATTTTTGACCTGACCTTTTGAATAAGTAGAAATGTTTCCGGGTCCTCCAAAGCCGTGTGGTAGAGCTTGATGAAAGAGCGTTGCTTGTGAGGTGAGAGTTTGTCGAGTGTCTTAGGCGAGTCCAGTGAATGCTTTTGCAACTTCTGAGCGCTTCGGATCAACGTCTAGGAACAACTTAACCGCCCTCAGGTTACGCTTCTCATGCTCGGATAACGGTTTCTGGGCCGGCATGCTGCACCGGAAAATAAACAGAAAATGTATAATTCAGACGCGAATCGGCAACTCTCCAACTTCGCGTAGTGTCATGTTCTTCTTTCGGACAATGTCAAAGATGATTTTCTGTTGCAGAGAGGGCGGAACACGCAACAAGACTGTGTACTCGTTGTATTTTGCGCGGCGCAGTCTTATTTCCAATTCGCCGGGATATAGATATTGGACTTTTAAAACCACATCCCCCGGATCGGCTTTCGGCGGAATGGCCCCTTTTGGAGCGAGCTCCGCGTCACTAATTGTAATGCTTGGAGGCCAGCTGGGGCTGTATTCCTTGAGCAGCAATGTGTTCTTTCCCCTCAGTGCTTTAATCAGCTAAGCCGGAAAAATGGAGTCAAACGCAGCCAGCAATCGAGATGTATGCGCAAAAAATCTATCACGGAGACGTGTAGATTCAAGTGACGTTTTGTTTAAATTCACCGCGATTTGATGCGCAGCGAATTGCCAAGGAAAATGACGGAAGTTGCGGTAACATTTGGGCACCGCTGGTTATGGCACTCACCGCTTCACCGGCTGAGAATGTGATCTAACTGCGGCCCACCCCTACGCGAGTCTACCGTCGCTTATTTTTCGTCTGTAATCGCGCTACTATTTTTTTGTGCGGATGGTTCTGGTCATCATCTTCGGAATTGTTCTGCCCCTGGGTGTTTTTAGTCCGCCGGTTACTCTTAGGCGTCGTCGAGGACATCGAGACCGATGCACAATGCGACTTCGTGAAGACGCTTAGCACGACCTTGGGCGACAGTTGGGATCCGGCGATTCATGCCTGGGCGAGCCGGCGCGATTCTATGTTGGACGTGCTCGGCAAGGTGCAGCCCTTCACCATGGTGCCGGCACTCCAGATCAATAAAGCCGATGCACGTTGCCTTGTGGAAGCGTTAAGCGGGCGCTGGAGCTACGAGCAGGAACGGCGGGACCGGCGCAGCGTGTAGCATTACATCGCCAATGCGTTCTCCCTGTGCGTAGATCGCATCGACCCGGGAGCGCCACCGGCGTTGCCGGAGTTTAAAACTGTTTGGCGAAGCTGCGACCCGCGAAGAGCGCCGGGCCGGGTTCGTGTGTGAAGTTATGGATCTCAGGTGAAGATCCAAATCAGCAGCTCGATCAGTAGACCGACAATCAGGAGCCCCAGCCCGGTTACGGAAACGCTTCCCCGAACGAGACTCCAGATCATAACAAGTACACCCGCCGCGAGGGCGGCGTACGCGAGCAACTCAATCCATAACACCATTGGCCTTCAGTCCTTGACAGGTGCGCTCCAACGCGGCGCGTCGTAGCTTTAATATATGTACCGGGCCATACTGGCCGCAGGCATATCGCAACCACTGCCGGCGAGTCAACTTGTGCTAAAGGTTGGGATAAGTTGCCATCGTGGCTCTGCTTCTTTAAGTCGCTAAAATATAATCCTTGTCAAAGTTAACTTTCAGAAGTTTTCGCAAGAGCGAAGAAAACATCTAGGGTTTTCGTTTCGCTTCGCACCAATGACTAAAGGTGATCTACGAACGAAGTGGCATAGCAAAAGGTAGGACAATTCCGGTTTACCCCCTAAGTCGCAATTTGAAAAGAAGCCGGACAAACGAAACGATTCTAGCAGAAGCAGTTTTATTATTTCCAAGATTAGAACTGCTCGACGCCTCAGACAGATTCCAGAGAATTTGTTTGACGGAGAGAACGTAAATTGCAGATCTAAAATATTCGCTCTTCACGATGGGCGAAACATCCTCGCTTAGCTCTGACAATCGAGAGATTGTCGCCGCAGGATTGAACTGAAAGTTCGATTACATTCCTAACTTAGATCACTTGATCGTCAAAGATCGTAGTCCCCTTGCCGGACAACCGATTATCAACGGAATAATCGGATACGGTTGGAAATGGCGAGAGTGGAAAGGTGTCGACGGGCGGTGACGCTAAAAGCGGCGGCAAATCCCGTCCGACAATATCGATACTCCGAATCGGAGAACCCTACTCCCCCGGCATAAACCCTTTGACCGAAATATCGATGCCGTTGCCTTCGGGATCGTGCAGGCGGAATTCGGCGAAGGGAATCCGCTGCGGCCTGGCGGCGCCGCGGCGGACGCCGGCTTTTTCGGCGCGGTCTCGGGTTTCTTCGACGTCGCGGATCTTGAAGCCGAAATGATTGAAGCCGTTCTTTTCCTCGTGCACGCGTTGATAGAGCAGCGCCTGATTGAAGTAGCCGTCGGAGACGAAGATCGAGCCGCGGTCGGTGTGGCCGACGGGTTTCAAACCGAAAACGGTAGCGTAAAAGTCGGCCAGCCGTTTTGGATCGGCGGTGAATAGCGCCATATGCCTGATCGGAAACGGCGTCTTGGCCGCCGATACGCCAAACACCCCGGTCGTGACGTCGATCAAATTTTTATCCGGGTCCATGACTCGAAACTCACTATGGGGCGATGGGGTTCCGCCCTTCTCGGCACCCTGCTTCACAGTCGCCTGGCTGTCGACCTGGAAGCCGCTGGCATGGAGTCCGGTGCGAGATTCATCCGCTTCTTTGAGCAGCGCCAAAGTAAATACGCCATCGGACAGGCGAATCAGACCGCCATCTTCCGAAACCGTATCGAGTTCGAAAACCGCGCGGTAAAAATCCGCCAATCTTGTTGGCTCGCTCGCTTTGATCGTCAGACAGCGCAACTGGGCCATCGTTTCCTCCAGAAAGTTGAGCGCAACAGACTCGAGGAGATTCTCCAGCTAAATTCGTGCCAGAGAATAGGCGGTCAAAACAAAACAGTCTCGATCGCGCGGCACCTCTCATCAGTTCGACACATCGCTGACGAAGAAACCCGCCGCGAGCGAAAACCCAACCCCCTTTGGCAAAGGGGGACGAAGGGAAATTTGGTTGCGGGATGGGAGGGTTCTTCGCTGGATTCGCCAATCTTCTGAGACGATACAGCTGTATGCAGGATAAAAAATCTCCCCTGGCCCCTCTTTTTCAAAGAGGGAAAACAAATAAACTAGTTAAAAAAGACAGCGGCGATGGATTGTGACTTGCGATTAGCTCGGAGATCTCGCTAACAAGACAACCAGCAACTGAGTCCGGCTCCTCCCATTCAATTATCGAAATTCGGAATGCACCACGGCGGAATTCTAATCCCTGGGAATCGAGCCGCGACTTCGCTAGGTCAGCGCGGCGCCACCAAGATCTCATCGCGCGGGAAATAGTCCATGATCTCGGCGCCGTTTTTCGTCACCACCAGCATGTTTTCCAAGCGCGCGCCGCCGACGCGGGTCGCGCCTTCGCGCGATTCGACGGCGATCGTCATCCCTTCTTCGAATACCTGCGGATGATCGAAGGACCACAGGCGGTTGATGATCGGAACATCGTAGCCGGTGTTGGTGCCGAGACCGATGCCGTGGCCGATTTCGCTGGCGAGGATTTCCACTTCGCTCCTATAACCCCACTTAGTCGCCGGCGGAAAATGTTTCGCCGCGTCCGCCGTGGTCTTGCCCGGTTTGATTTCCGAGATGACCAGATCGAGCCGCTCGCGCACTTGCTTGTACCAGTCCTGCTCCTGCGCCGTCGGCTTGCGGCCGACGATGAAGGTCCGGTAGGTGCAGCTGCCGTAACCCATATAAGTCGCGCCGCAGTAGGAGCCGTAAACCATATCGCCGAACTGAATCACCCGGCTGGTGGCGTGGGGTCCGCGGTCGAAGGTCGTCGGCCCGGTGCGCCAGCCGCCGGGCACGGAGCCTTCGAGCCCCATCTCCCAGCCGGCCGTAGACGCGATGCGCATCAGATCGGTGTCGCGAATGCCGGGTTTGAGATTTTCCCACACCCGATACCAGACGCCGTCGACCATCGACGCGCAGGTTTTGAGACAATCGATCTCGTCACGGTTTTTGATCATGCGCGCTTCGAGCATGAGATTGCGCGAGTCGACGATATTTTTAACGCCGGCATTGACCAGCGCCTCCCGCGCGTTGCCGTCGAAACTGCCGAGCGCGAGCTTCTCGCCGAGCAGACCGCGTTTCTCGAGCTCCGCTTTGATCTCCGCCGCGAACGCTTTGGCCTCAGCGGCGCAGGCGCCGGGTCCGGGTGCTCCGCTCAGCCAGGAATGCGCGGGGCGCCACTCTTTGATCCACGGACACTGATCCGGCATCTGATGAAAATAGCCGTCGTGCTCGTACATCACCGGAGCATGCTCGGCGAAGAACAGCACGTAGCGGCACATCGGGTAAGTGAATCCGCGCAGTGCCGTTAAATATCTAATGTTGTGATGATTGGCTTCGAGCAGCGCGGCCACGCCGTGCTTCTTCATGATCGCCTGCGCCCGCGCCACGCGCTGGTTGCGCATGCGTTCGGTATTGAGACGCTCTTGCCAATCCGCGGTTTCCGGTCCGAAGGTGAGTTTGGGCGCATACTGAACCATGATCCTACTCCTCAAGATTATTGGCGCGAACTTATCTGGAACAAGTTGCACCTTCAACACTCAATGCTTAGTCTCAGTCGCGCCAATCGCTTATCCACAATTCAAGTCATATCCGTCATGCCGGTGAAAACCGGCATCCATCCCCGCACCCAACCTGGATTCCGGCCCCGGATCGAGTCCGGGGCAGGCTCTGCGCCGGAATGACGGAACGGAGCGGAAGCCTCTGGCGCGCGCTCTTGAATGCCGGGTGCGAACGAATGTACTGTTTAGCCGGAAAGAACACCAAGCCAATGAAAAACTTAGTACGGGGCATCACCTTTTTTGGCCTACTCAGCGTCTGGGCACTGACCGCCTTCGCCGCCGAGCGTATCACCGCGGCTTATACCAGTATCGCTGCCGCCTACGCGCCCTTCTGGGTTGCCAAGGACAAAGGAATTTTCGACAAATACAACTTCGATGCGCGCTTGATCTACATGCGCGGCACGGTGCCGACCCTCGCGGCGCTCGCCAACAGCGAGCTCGACTTCGTCCAATCGGGGGCGTCACCGTTCATCCCCTATGCCGCCAAGGGCGGCGATGTCGTGCTGCTCGGATGCCTGGCCAATAAAGTCATCGACTACGTGTTGGTCGCGCATCCGTCGATCACTAGAATCGAACAACTGCGCGGCAAGCCGATCGGCATCAGCCGCGTCGGCGACCAGACCCATCATTATGTCCGGGAAATCCTCAAACGCTACGGCATCTCTCTCAAAGAGGTGCGCTTGGTGCAAACGGGGTTACAGCCGGAACGTGTCGCCGCGCTGCGCCAAGGCTTGACCATGGCGAGCATCCTGAACCGACCCAACAACCTGCCCTTGGAGCAAGAGGGCTATAAAAGACTGCTTGACATCGAGGATCTCAAGCTGCCGGCCGGCGTGCGCTGCCTGATCACGACGCGAAAAATCATGAAAGCCAAACCGGCCGTGGTCGATAATTTTGTCATGGCCTGGCTCGAATCGCTGCGCTACATCCTCACCAACAAACGCGAGAGCAAACAGGTCATCAGTAAATACACGCGCAACACCGACGACGTCCATCTGGAAGAAGCCTGGAATACTTTAGCGACGCAAACCGAAATCCCGCCCTACGCCTCGGTCAGCCAGTTGCAAGGCCAAGCCAACATGATGGCCGAAGACCAGCCCGATCTGGCCCGCTTCGACGCCAAGGTCATGGTCGACAACAGCGTGATAAAAAAGTTGGAAGATTCCGGCTGGACCAAAAAACTTTTCGGCAAGTAGAAGAAGAGAGAGAACACCCTCACCACGAAGGCACGAAGAGCACGAAGTTCGGAGAAAAAAATATTTTCCGAAACCTTCGTGTCCTTCGCGCCTTCGTGGTGAAAATTTCTCCTTCATTTACGGCATGGATTTCGCAACTTCGGCAAGAATGCTCGGGTCCACTAGCGCTTCCGGCTTCAGATTCTTTACCGCCGGCACCGTCGGCACCAGCGAATCGATGGCGTAGCGCAGGGCGTCCAGCGGCAGGGTCGGAAACGCTTCCAAATTTCTCCCAGAATTGAAGCGATAATTTTCTTCGATGATCGCTTTGTCTTGCAGCCGCAGATTTTTCGCCAAAACCTTCTTGCTCAACTCCGGATCGTCTTGAATCCTTTTCATGCTTGCCGCCAGGGCGCGGACAAAGCGCACCGCCAGTGGGCGCTTTTCCTTCAAGAAAGCGCGCCGCGTCGAGGTCATGTTGCCGAGCACCGGGAAATTGAGGGTCTCGAGATCGAGGATGGTTTTAAAGCCATCTTTTTCCAACGTCAGGGCGTAGGCGGGGTTTAGGATCGAAGCTTGCACGCGGCCATTTTTCAACGCCAACGTCCGGTCAGCCTGGCCGCCGGTACTGAGGAAACGCACGTCCTGATCGGCGTTCATAGCGAATTTTTTCAGCGCCAAACGCACGTAAAAATGCGCCACGTCATGAATCCGCGCCACGCCGATCAACTTGCCTTTCAATTGTTCGACTCGATCGATGCCCGGCGCAGCGACGATGCGGTACTGCATGCGGTTGTAGACGCTGGCGATGAATTGCAATTCGGCGCCGCCGGCCATGGCGCTAATGACATTATGGGGTATGCAATACAATAAATCGATTTCGCCGGCGACCAGGGAGGCGACCGCGGGGTTACCTTGAATCGTTATCTGCTCGACGTCCAATCCCTCCCGCTGATAAAAGCCTGCGTCCTTGGCGATCCACAAGGGCAGAATGGCGCCACCGATATAGCAGTTGCTCACGCGCAACTTATCGGCGGCAGTCGCCTTCGCCATGAAAAACCAACAAACCAATGCCAGCGCCAGCAGCGAAACCTTAGTCATTACCTTTTTTCGAGTCGCCATAGGAGTTCGACACTAACGTGGAGTCATTGTCGTATCAAGGATCGCTTGCTATCTTGCAGCTGCCTGGTTACAGAACATAAATAATGAAATTTCTCATTGGAAACCTTGCGGCGCTTGTGCTTTTAACCACCGCTTTGGATTCCGGCTTCGCCGCCGAACGCTCGCCGGAAAAAGTGCGCATCGCGGTGTCGTCGAAATCCTTGGGCTTCCTCGACACCTGGGCGGCCAAGGAGCGCGGGTTTTTTCGTCGGCATGGCCTCGATGCCGAGATCATCGCCATGCGCCCGCCGCTCACCATCGGCGCCTTGCAAGCCGGCGAGATCGATTATGCCATCGGCGCCAGCACGACGTCGCGCGGCGCGATTTCAGGAGCGCCCGTGCGCATCGTCAGCCTCTCCCTCCGCTCATCGTTCCATACCCTCGTCACCAGGCCGAACATCAAAACCATCGCCGACATGAAGGGCAAAACCATCGCCGTGACCATCGGCGCGGCCGACGATTTCGTCGCGCGCCTTCTCCTGCGCCGCGGCGGCGTCGATCCGCGTGATGTCCAATTCGTCAACATGGGCGGATCGGACACGCGGTTTCCGGCTCTGTTCAATGGCACTATCGACGCGTCACCGCTATCGCTGCCGTTCTTCATTGTCGCCAAGCGCCAAGGTTACAACATCCTCGGAACCGCATCTGATGTGCTGGAAATGGCCACGGTCGGCATCGGCACATCGATCAAGAAAATCTCGCAGGAACGCGAGCAGGTCAAAAGAATGGTTCGGGCCCAACTGGACACGTTGCGTTGGATCAAGAACCAGAAGGCGGAAGTCGTGCCGTTTCTGCAAAAATTCTACGGCCTCGACGAGGGCATGGCGGTGGAATCCCATGCGATCTATGCCAAATTGATCATCGACGACGCCCGCCCGCTGGCCGAAGCGATCAGGACGGTGCTCGACCAGCAAGGCAAACCGGATCTGCCTCTCGACCGCGTCGTCGACGCTTCAGTGGTCGAAGAAGTGTTGCGTGAACGGCGATAATGTATGTCAATTTAATTCGTTCACTACGAAGGCACGAAGGACACGAAGGTTTTGGGAAATATTATTTCTGAACTTCGTGCTCTTCGTGTCCTTCGTGGTGAATTCCTCTTCACGATAAACCCGAAGGACCAGAAAAATGGCTGATAACGGAATCCGCATCATCGATATCGACGGCCATGTGCGCGAGGCCGACGATTTGTTTGAGAAATATTTAGAACCTCCCTTCCGCGCCCACGCGCCGAAGATCGAGAAAGTCGCCAATGGCCAGCTCTTATTCCGACTGGAAGGCGATCGCCATCACCGCCGTCCCGACGAGTCGCCATTCCGGATCAAGACCGATGGTTCACCGGTGAATGAAGGACGCCACTTGGCGACCAATCCCAAGCAGCGCCTGGAGGCGATGGATCGCGACCGCATTGATCGCGGCCTGTTGTTCCCCTCCGCTGGATTGTACTTGGCATCGGTTCAAGAGGACGCTTA
This sequence comes from uncultured delta proteobacterium, assembly GCA_963816145.1. GTDB lineage: Bacteria > Desulfobacterota > Binatia > UBA9968 > UBA9968 > DP-20. Next base: position 97,448 of record CAWFJP010000005.1, on the reverse strand, counting down.
CGCCGCGGCGCTCTGCCGCGCCTACAACAACTGGCTCTACGACTACTGCGGCGGCGACCGCAAACGCTTGATGGGTGTAGCCGCCGTCCCGGTGCAGGATGTCAAGCTGGCCATCGACGAAGCCAATCGGGCGGTCAAAGAACTGGGCTTCAAGGGAATCTTCGTTAGGCCCAATCCGGTCAAAGGGCGCAACATCGACGATCCGTGCTACGACCCGCTGTACAAGACCGTCGTCGATCTCGGCGTGCCGCTGCTGATCCACGAGGGTTCGGGCGCGTTCATGCCCACCGCCGGCGCCGACCGCTTTGTCGGCCAGTGGTTTTTCACGCACACGATATCCCACCCGCTGGAGCAGATGCTCGCGAGCTTGAGTTTGATCTGCCGCGGCGCCCTGGAGCGCCATCCCGAGTTGCAGTGCGTGTTTCTCGAATCCGGCGCCGGCTGGCTGCCCTACTGGCTCTGGCGCATGGACGAGCACTACGAAGTGCTGCCGTTCCAAGTGCCCTGGTTGAAAATGAAACCGAGCGACTACTTTCGCCGCCAATGCTTCGTGTCCTTCGAGGCCGACGAAACCCGCCTGGGCGAAGTGATCTCGTCCATCGGCGCCGATCATGTCGTGTTCGCCTCGGACTATCCCCACTGGGACGCCACCTTTCCCGGCGTCACCGACATGATTATGAACCGCGACGATCTCGACGCCGAGACGCAACGTAAAATAATGGGTGGCAATGCCGCGAAGTTGTTGAAGCTGAACTAAGCAAAGTGGTTACGAGTCGCGGGTTTCGGGTTACGAGTTGTCGCCCAAAAACTCGAGCTCTAAACTCGTAACCCGAAACAAACACCTTAAAGGAGGTTTTATGGCCGATGTTCCAAAATTAGTCTCCGCGATGGGCAGAGCCGAGCTCGATAAGATCTATGTGCGCAATTATGATTTGAATAAGGATCTGCTCGGCAAGATCAGCTTCTCGCAGATGGTCTGTTTGATGCTCCAGGGGCGGCTGCCGACCGTCGATGAAGGCAAGATGATCGACTCGATGTTGATCGTGCTGGTCGACCATGGCATGACCACCGGCGCCGCCGCCGCGCGCATGACTTTTCACTCCGCGCCCGAAGCGATTCAGGGTGCGGTGGCCGCGGCGATTCTCGGCGCCGGCAGCGTGCATCTGGGCTCGTCGGAGTATTGCGCCAAAATGCTCAGCGAGGCGCTAGCCAAAGAAGCTAAGGATGCCGATCTCGACGCGGTCGCGCTCAAGACCGTCGAGCGCCGCCTGGCGAACAATCAACTGATCCCCGGCATCGGCCATGGCATACACACGGGCGGCGACCCGCGCGCCGACCGGCTGTTCGAGATCGCCCAAGAAACCAAGACCTACGGCCGAAACTGCGAGCTGTTGAAAAAAATCGGCAAGATCGCCGACCAGAAAGTCGGCAAGCACCTGCCCGTCAACGTCACCGGCGCCATCGCCGCAATTTCGCAGGACATGGGCTTCCACTGGCAAATGTCGAAAAGCTTCGCCATCCTCGGCCGCGCCTTGGGCGGACTCGCACATGTCGGCGAAGAAATCCGCCGGCCGATCGCCCGCGGCATTTCGAATCTGATCCGGGACAGTTTGCAGTATGAGCCGGAAAAATAGCGAGCGCTGACGCTCGCCGTTGCTGGTTCCAAGTTTCTGGTTTCGAGTTAACCGAAAACTTGGGACCAGGAACTAAAAACGTCGAGAAAACCAACCATGAACAGACATTTTTTCAAGCTAGCAATCCTGCTCAGTCTTTTCATATCGGTCCGCGTCGATGCCCAACTGCGCAAGATCAACATCGCCTACACGGCGACCAGCCCCTACCAGGCGGTGTTGATCGTCGCCAAGGAAGTCGGCTTGTTCAAGAAATACAATCTCGATCCGACGCTGGTGTTCACCACCGGCGGATCGCTGGGCATACAGGCGATGCTCGGCGGCGATGTCGCCATGACGCTGTCGGACGGATCCTCGTCAGTGGTGAGCCACCTTGCCGGTGTCGATATCGTGGTCATCGCCAGTCTGCTCAACACATTCCCCTACAGCCTCATCTCGCTCCCGGAAATCAAGAAAGTCGATCAACTGAGGGGAACAAAGATCGCCGTCAGCCGCTTCGGCAGCGCGACGGATCTGAGCGTCAAGATGGCGCTGGCGAAGGTCGGCTTGAACGCCGAGAAGGATGTCACGTTGTTGCAAATTGGCGTGCAAACCGCGCGCTATGCCGCGCTGCAATCGAAAAATGTCCAGGCGACGATCATCACGCCGCCGTTCACCCTCACGGCTCGCAAAGCCGGCATGAACACGTTGCTCGACATGGCCGAGCTCAACATACCGTTTCAATTGACCGGCATGTTGGCGTTGCGCCCCTACCTCAAGAATAATCCTGACATTGTTTTGTCGGTGATCCGTACACTGTCCGAAGGAATTTATTTCTATAAGCGCGAAAAGGAAACAACGCTCAAAATCCTCGCCAAGTATCTGAAAACCGATGACCGCGAGGCGCTCGAAGAGACCCACAGGGAGATCGCCATCAAATCGATGCCGGAAAAGCCCTATCCGACCCTGGCCGGTATCAAAACCATTCTAGACGAAACCGCCCTGCGCAATCCGAAAGCAAAGGGCTTGAAACCTGAAGACTTCGTCGACTCAAGCTTTGTCAAGCGCGTGGATGACGAAGGTTTGTTCGAAAAACTCTACAAGCGCTAACAGCACAGCGGCTTTGTAACATAGCCTGAAAAAACTCCCGTAAAAGTGCCGCAGGCGAAGAACGAGATCGAATATGCGGTCCGTGAAATTCGTAGCTGATCGCGGCGAATCCAGCGGCCGCCTGGAAAATCTTTTTCGTGATCATAATTTTTGTTAATGTCTCTCTCGAAGTTGGTTGAAATCCCTGGCCTTGGGGCGAAGAGAACGTGTGTCATGCCGGCGCAGGCCGGCATCCATGGTCGCTCACGCTGCAAGGCCAAAGAAAGCCTGGATTCCGGCCTACGCCGGAATGACGACGAGAAAATCCGACTTCTAGTCGACGAATTCAGAACCCCTCGGGTTAAAGCCGAGGATCAACCGGTTTGTTAGGGATGATGCAGAACGAACAGTGCCGCTCCGTCAACCAGGAGCTTGAAGCATCCGGAGAGGTGAATCGTGATTAGATCATATGTGGCACTCATGGGTGTTGTCGTCGTGCTCGGGCTTGTGCCAGGTCGGTCTTTCGGCCAGATCAGCCAGAGCTCCCAACCGACCGCCTGCGGTATGATCACACGCGAAGACGCGCAAAAATTCGTCGGCGGGCCGCTCGATGTGAAGGAACAGGCCATCGTGCCGATTAACAACGCCCCGGGCGCCTACAATTCAATATGCACTTACATCGCCCCCGGCATGGACGTGGAGAAAGCGCTCACCTCACCGCGCTTACTCGACGTCACTCTGCACTTCTTGGATTCCCCAGAAACCATGGCAGTGATTTATGAGAACTCCGTCATCACCTACACCCAATTAGCCAACACTCCGGATCCACGCTTTAAAAACCCGTCGATCAATTATCTGCCCGGTTTCGGCGATAAAGCGTTTGTCTTTGAAGCAATCACCGATCCCCAGAGTGATTACAAATCGGCGTTGATCGTTTTCTACAAAGGCCGCATCGGCGGCAGCGTCGCCGCATGGAAAAAACCCGAGCCAGCTTCGGAAACCGGCAAGGCAGTATTGAAATTTATTCTCAGCCGTTTGCCTTGACAGATGATTCATTTAACCCGAATTGCACAGCGGAGCGCGAGTAAATCACACCGACAAGGCGAACCGATGAACATCCAGAATATCTTAATGCTAACCATCTGCCTGCTCTCGAATCCTCTGGGCGCTCGCGCGGCGGAACCGGTCGATATCAACGCCTGTACGACCGTTACAGCGGCGGATGCCGAGAAGTTCATCGGCGCGCCGCTCGACGTTACCAAGATCGACAAGAAAATCATGATCAATGCGCCCTGGACTCACGACTCCCTGTGCACTTACCTGCCGCAAGGTGTGAAATCCGACGATCCCACGGAAATCGCACGCTTTCTCGATGTCAACTTGCGATTTTTCCCCACGGCGGAAGCGGCGCAAGCGATTCATCAAGCGACCATGGATCAGTTCCGCAAAATGGCGGGGAGTTCGGATGCCCCGTTCAAAATCATCGCCATGAACCCCATCGATGGGCTCGGCGCCAGCGCCTTTTATGTCGAGCTCCAGGCCGACCCCAAGTCGGAGTACAAATCCGCCATGATCATGTTTGTCAAAAATACCGTCGGCGGCGCCGTCAGCGCGTGGAAGAAGCCGGAGTCGTCCTTGGAGCTCAGCAAAGCCGTCCTGCAACATGTCCTGATGAAGCTGCCCTAAAAGGCTGCCGAACAATCTTCCGATACCCTTTCCAATCGCCCGAACCCTTCCTGTCCTGTATTACTATATCTTACAATTTGCGCGGTATGCGCAAATGACCTGGAATTTGAAGCCACTCGGATTCGGAAACTTTTCCCGCCAAGGCGCAAAGACGCCAAGTTCGGATGAGTAGAACAATAATTCTTTCAAATTATTTTTATCCCTGTTCGCCGATCTTTGCGGCCTTGGCGTCTTTGCGGGAGATATTCCGAGCCTCGGTTGCGGCACCGCCGCGCCGTGCTCTTCGTGTGAGCGACATTTCTCGCAAACTACCAATCGCCCGGATTTGCAAAAAAGCTCTAGAAAATCCTCGCCGCCAGTGTTAGGACGTGTAAGTTTTCAAGCAACACAACAAAGGACACGACCATGCTCACATCGGTAGAAATCGACAAGCGCATCGACGCCCATCTCGGCATCCCCGAAGGTATCGGCAAACGTCCGGTCATTATCCATATGCACGAGCGCTACGGCATCGTGCAGCACACTTTGGACTTGGGCGAGAAGTACGTCAAAGCCGGCTATGTGACCATCGTGCCCGACTATTTTTCTCGCTTCACCGGTGACCGCAAGGCGCTGGCCGATGGCAACGACCGTTGCGACCTCGATGACGAAATCGTCCTGGCCGACACCGACGCAATCATCGCCTATCTGCGCACCGTGCCGCAGGCCGACATGACCCGGGTCGCCATGTCGGGCGTCTGTCAAACCGGGCGCCAACCGATTTTGGTCGGCGCCAAGCGCGATTACCTCGCCGCAGCCGTGGTCCTCTACGGCGCGGTCTATGACGCCGACTGGAAATCTCATCCGATGCGGCCCGAGTCCATTGAATCGCTGATGGAGAAAATGCAGTGCCCGCTCACCGCGGTCTTCGGCGAACTCGACAATCTGATCCACCTCGACAACATCGTGCGCATGACTACCGTCTTGGCCGCGGCCAAGAAGAGCTTCGGCGTCCGGGTCTACCCCGACGCGCCGCACGGTTTTCTCAACGACACCATGCCCGGGCGCTACCGCCAACTGCAGAGCGACGCGGCGTGGAATCAGATCACGTCGTTTTTGAAGTCGGTATTCGCCGGCGAGTGGAAAAAAGACCGGGCGATCTGGCGCTTCGAAGCCGACAGTTCGCTGGATTACGATTTCACCAAGATGAAACGCTGGGAGTAGCGGCACGAAGCGCCGCATCGCAAATTCCAAATTCCAGATTACATATTCCAAACCGGGCCGCAGCCTCCCGATCCGAATATATGGAATTTGGAATCTGTAATTTGTAATCCCCTGTCAAGTAAGCTTGACAGGGCTAAGCCTGGCGACTAGATTCAACCGCACCGTCCCTTAAGGAGCGCGCCACGGCGAAACCAGAGCAAGAAGCGTTCGATCTAGTCTCCGTCGACGAATCGAATCCGTTGACCACCAATCGGTTGTGGCAGCGCACCCGCGAGCTGCTCTCGAACTGGCTCGGCGTCATCGGCATCATCGCCTTTTTCCTCGCCTGGGAACTGTCGACCCGCCTTGAGCTCATCAATCCATTTTACTTTCCGCCGTTTAGCAAGATCATCGCCAAGGGCTACGAGCTCTTCGCCAATGGTTCCATCTGGGAACATATGTGGTTTAGTCTGACCAATTTCTTGATCGGCTTTGCCATTTCGGTGGTTCTCGGTGTGGTCATGGGCGTGCCCATGGGTTGGTACCGGGCGGTGCACAAGACCTTCGATCCGCTGCTCTCCGGCATCTACGCCACACCGCTGATCGCCCTGCTGCCGCTGATCATCATGATGTTCGGCTTGGGTGCGGTATCGAAAATCATCATGACCGTGCTCGCCGCGGTGTTTCCGATTCTCATTAATACCATGGTCGGCATCGCCAACACCGACAACCGCTTGATCACGATGTCGCGGGCCTTTGGCGCGCGCGACAGCCAGATCTTCATGAAGGTGTCGCTGCCCGGCTCCCTGCCTTATATTGTCGCGGGCATGCGCGTCGCGTTGGGCCGCGCGCTCGTGTATATCGTCGTCGCCGAGCAATATGGCGCCGCCACCGGACTGGGCTATTTGAGCTCGGTGGCGGCGCAGCGCTTTCAAATGGCCGCGATGTTTGTCCCCATCATCATCATCGCCGGCTTGGGCGCTGGGTTGAACGAAACGCTCAAAGCCATCGAGACGCGTCTCGACAAGTGGAAACCGCAAAGATCTTAAACTACTCGATTCGGGAGGATTGCATGAAGTTGACCGGGAAAATCGTCTTGCTCTGCTTCACTGTCTTGGCCCTGGGTGGCATCGGCCAGGCCGCCGACGCCCTGCGCAAAATGACCGTCGGCCAGGCCGGCGTAAACCCGGGTGCCGGATTATTCTCCATCGCCGTCAATCAGGGACTGTATAAGAAGCATGGCCTGGACGTCGAAATCATCAAGACCAACACCACCGCCGCGGTGCAGGCGATGCTCGCCAACAAAATGCAGATGGCCACCGGCGCTGGGATGGCCGCCTTTATCACCGCCAATCTCGAAGGTGCGCCCGGCTTTACGCTCGTCGGTTCCTGGGTCAACGTATTCCCGTACAAAATCATGGCGCAGAAAGGCATCAAGAAGGTCGAAGACCTCAAAGGTAAAACCGGCCATGTCGGCGCGCCGTTTGGGACGATTCCCGACACTGCCCTGCGCTTTGCTTTGAACCGTCTCAAAATCAACCCGGAGAAAGACGTGAAACTCGTGCAACATTCCGGCGCCGATCCCGTCAGCATTCTCGCCGCCATGGAAAAAGGCGAGGTGCAGTTCGGCATCCTCGCGCCGCCCTTCGATCTGATCGCCGAACGGCGCGGTTATGAAATGCTTCTGGCGTTACCTGGATTGGGAATCCCCTGGCAGCAGAACGGCGAAATCGTCCCAAACGCCTACTTAAAAGCCAACCGCGACAACGTCGTCCGCTTCATGCGTGCCACCGCCGATGCTTCCAAGTTCTACTTCGACAACAAGGACAAGACGCTGGAAATCATGTCCGAGTATCTCGGCCGGCCGCGCGATGAAACGGAGTACGCCTACAATCAATTCAAACGCTGGGCCGACAAAAGCCACCGGCCGCAGGTCGAGACCATCAAGACGACTTTAGAGGCGATCAAGAAAAACACCCCCAAAGCCGCCGGCGCCAATGCCGCGTCCTTTATCGACACCAGCATCGTCGACCAGCTGGTCAAGGAAGGGTACTACAAGTAAAGTTGGAAGGCAGAGGGATGAAGGATGTAGATTCGGACGAAAACCATCCACTTCATCCTTCCGCCTTCATCCTTCATCCGTTCAAGTTTGTTTGACCCCTTCTAGCCTGAGTGTTAGCATCCGCGCAGTTTTGTTTAAGGAGAATTAATTCGTGAAGCTTTATAATTTCGATCTGCTTGCCTATCCTCATGTGCCCGCCGACGCGCCGCGCACGCCGGTACCGAGCAGCTATTTCGATCCGCTCAAGGGCGCGGCGAATTACGCCGAGCACTTGGATGAAATGACCTATTGTGAGGAATTGGGCTTCGACGGCGTGGTTTTCAACGAGCATCACTACAGCGCCTACGGCACCATGCCCTCGCCCAATCTGATCGCATCCGCGTTAAGCCAGAAAACCAAGAAAATCAAAATCGGCGTCCTCGGCAACATCTTGCCGCTGCGCAATCACCCGGTGCGCGTCGCCGAAGAGTACGCCATGATCGACTGCCTCAGTAACGGCCGGCTGATCGCCGGCTTCGTGCGCGGCATCCCGCCGGAGTACATTTGGTACGGCGTCAATCCGGAGGAGTCGCGCGGCCGCTTCGAAGAAGCTTACAACTTGATCATGACCGCCTGGACCGAACCGGTGTGGAGCCACGAGGGCAAGTTCTTCAAACTGCACGACTGCGCCATCTGGCCGCGGCCGGTGCAACAGCCGCACCCGCCGATCTGGATCGCCGCGCGCAGCGCCGAGTCTATCGAATGGTGCGTCAAACGCCATCTGCCCTGCGCCCAGGTTTACCAAACCACCGGCCAGATCGAAGATACTTTTAGCTATTACCGGACCAAGGCCAAAGAAGCGGGCTGGGACGCCCAAGCCGAACAGTTCATTCTCTGCCGTCATATTTATATCGACGACACCGAGCAAAAAGCGCGGGGCAATATTGAAGCGGCGATGGCTTATTTCTTCACCGTCTTCAACCGCGGCTTCAATGAAGCGATCAACAAAGACGCCGTGGACAAGCAGCTCCAAGCTGCGCTCACCAGCGAGCGTTCTTTCAGTTACTTCCGCGACGGCAATCGCGAGCGTTTCGATTTCTCGAAGATGGATTATGACGGCCTGGTCAAATCCGGTTACCTGATCGCCGGCAACCCCGACAGCGTCGCCAAACAGATCCAAGACCAGATGAAACAAGTCGGCGCCGACCACTTCATGGGCATGTTCCACATTGGCAGCTTGAAGCATGAGAAAGTGATCAACTCGCTCAATTTATTCACCAAAGAGATCATGCCGCGATTGCACTAACCCGCCGCATTCGGTGAGGTCGCAATTTGAGAAAAGAAATAGTGGATATTCCAACCCATGACTCCGTCCAAACCGAGAGGGGACTCGTTATGAACGGTGCCGAACTGACCGGCCGCACTATTCTGCTTTATCTCGCGATCGCCTCTTTCTTGCTCTTGGGCGAGGTCACCGCCTTCGCCCAACCGGTGCGCATCGCCGTCGGCGCGGCGAGCGTGGCGTCGTTGCCAACATGGGTGGCCCAAGACGGCGGCTACTTCGCGCGCGAAGGCGTGCCCGCCGAATTGATCTACATACGCGGCGGGCCGCAGACGATGTCGGCTCTGGTGAGCGGCGAAGTTCCCTTCGCGCAAATTTACGGCGGCGCGCTCATCGCCGCGGCTCTGACCGGTGCCGATGTCGTAATCGTCGCCGGCATTGTTAATTCACCGTTCTTTTCCATCGTCACGACCAAAGGTATCGACAAGCCGGATGATTTGCGCGGCAAGAAGATCGGCATCAGCACCTTCGGTTCGGCGACCGACTTCGCGCTGCGCCTGGCGCTCAAAAAGTGGAATATCAAGGCGGACAGCGAAGTAAGTATCTTGCAGATGCGCGGCGTGCCGGAAATTCTCCCGGCTATGGCGGCGGGCGCGCTCCACGGCGGCGTGATGTCGCCGCCGACGAACATGATCGCGATCCGCGCCGGCTATAAAGAGCTGGCGTTCTTGCCGCAGATCGGCGTTGCCTTTCAACACACCAGCTTGGCGACCAGCAGGAAATATTTAGAGCGCAATCGTTCGACGGCGTTGAAGGTGATGCGCGCCTATCGCGGCGCCATCGAGCGGATCAAAGCCGACAAGGCGTTCACCATGAAAACTCTCGGCAAATACATGAACACCCAGGACAACGTGGTGTTGGAATACAGCTACAACACTGGCGAGCCGCTGTTTCGTCCGATCCCCTACCCGACCATGGAAGGGATACAAGCGGCTCTCGATTTCCTCGCCGACAAAGAGCCCAGGGCAAAGCAGGCGCAGCCGAAGGATTTCGTCGACACCAGCTTGCTCGATGAGATCGCCAAAGCGGCGCGTTAACGCAACGTCACCAGGAACCTGAATGAAATCGATGCGAACTAACCGCGCCGTCGGCCGCTTCCGACTGTTTTTCTTATTGGTCCTATCGGTCCCATACGTCCAATCGATCTACGCCCAAGAGCGCATTACCTTGGGCCTTACCACGCGCAACGGCAGCACGTCCTTGCCCTACGTCGTCGCCGAGGAAAAAGGCTTTTTCAAAGCCGAGGGGCTCAACGCGCTCGTCGTCATCATGCAGAACCAGGTGGTGGTCAACGGCGTGCTCAGCCGCCATGTCGATTACGGCGGCACGTTTTCCAACTTCGTCGGCGCCGCGATGTCCGGGGCGCCGGTGCGCATCGTCATGTCGGTGATGGACGGTGCCGATCATTTTCTCGTCACCAGCCCGAACATCAAGCGGGTCGAAGATTTGAAAGGCAAGACCTTCGGCATCAGCAGCTTCGGCGGCACGCCGCACAGCGAAGCCATCGCAGTTCTGCGCAAGTACAATCTGAATCCGGAAAAAGACGTGACCTTCCTGCAGGTCGGCGGCAGCTCGGCGCGCTACATGTCGCTGGAAAGCGGCGCGATCCAGGCGGCGATGATCGTGCCGCCGTTCAATCATATGGCCAAAAAGCGCGGCTTCAACCAGCTCCTCGGCTTCAACGATATCATGAGCATGCCTGTCGGCGGCTTGGCAGTGCACCTGCAGAAGATGAAAGAGAAGCCCGATGAGATCGTCAAAATGATCCGCGCCCTGATCAAGAGCTTGGAATATATTCGCACGCGCAAGGCCGATATCCTGGCGATCATCGACAAGCAATGGGGCATCAAGGAAGCCGATGTCCGCGAAGAAATGTATCGGGAAATGCTCGGCCTGTTCAGCCGCACCGGCATCGCCTCAGACGAAAGCATGCGCAACGTCATCCGGCTCGTGCGCGAAACTCGGAAGAACTCCCCGGATGTCGGTATCAACGATGTAGCGGATTGGAGTTTTGCGCGCAAAGCGCAGTAAGAAATCGTGTTCGTGAAACGTGATCGGTCCGGAAGGGATTTACCAACACGAGTCACGACCACGGTCTTCACTTCTCAGCCACCGAGTTTTTTAAAGAACCCTTCTTTTTCCAATTCGTCCATGATCGATGAGTCGACAAACTCTTCGGCCTTGTGGTTTTTGAATTCGGCGTTTTGTTGGGCGTAGAAGTTGAGCGTGTCGCGCACGCCTTCCATATTCACCCGCGGCGGGAATGAGAAGCGCGGGGCAAAGTAATCGTAAGTCGTGCTGACCATCGCCGGGTCGTCGAGGCCCATCCGTTTAGCGAAAATTTTCATGGTTCGATCGCGGCTCGTCTTGATGACGTGAACCGCTTCGGCATACGAGCGCACGAAGCGTTTTACCAAGTCGCGATTTTCGCGCATATAGCCGCCCTTCACATTCAACGTCGATTGCGGGAAATTCGCGCTCATGTCGCCCATGTCGGCGAGCACGCGATAGCCGGATTTCACCGCCATCGTCAAATGTGGCGGCGAAAGAATCGTCGCGTCCGTGCGGCCGGTCATGAGCGAACCCAAGCGCGTCGGCGCGTCGCCGCCGACAATCACCTGGATGTCGGAAAGTTTCAATCCCCACTCTTTCAATGCCAATTGGAGCGCTAGGTCGTTGGAACCGCCGAAATTGAGGATGTTGACCTTCTTGCCGCGCAAATCCTTCGGGTTGCGGATATCCGGTTTAACCACGAACGCATAAGGAAACTTATTGTACGAAGCGGCAATCACCTTGAGATCGGACCCTTTGACCGCCGCCGCCAGCGGTCCGGTCGCCGAGCCGGTCGAGAATTGCGTGCTGTTGCCGATCAGCGCCGCGATCGAGCGGGCGCTGCCGGTAATCATGATCACCTCGACGTCAAGATTGTGCTTATCGAAAATTTTCAAATCTTTCGCCACCCACACGGCGCTTTGAAACCCCGACAGACCGCCATAGTCGGCGACAAGTTTATCGGCGGCGTATAAAATACCCCGACCCGTCACAGCTAAATAAACCAAAACCAAACAAACTGCCCTTGATAATTTCATTCTGGCTCCTTATCGGCGGCAATCTTAGGTGGTTGAATCATTTGGGTCAAGATAGTTGGAGGGATTGCTTGACAGTCAAAGTGCGCTGCAATAATTCTGCTTGAATCAAGAAAGGAACTATTTCCATGAGCATCAGAGGAAAAACCGCGGTGGTCGGCATCGGCGAAACGCCGACAGACCGGCTCGGCAGCAAACCCGGCGAGCCGCGCAAATCGACCGCCGAATATCTCGCCTGGGCGGCGCGTCTGGCGATCGAAGACGCCGGCCTGACTAAGAAGGACTTCGACGGCCAGGGCTTGGCCGCAATTTATACCACGAATCATTCCCAACCCTTCTGGCCCGAAGAAGTGGCGGCGATTCTCGGCATCACGCCGGGTGTTTCACTTGCCGGCGGCAACGGCGGCGCCAGCTCGGTGTCGCTGCTCGGCCACGCCGCGGCGGCCATCACAGCAGGGCTCTGCGACCTCGTACTCGTCATCGCGGCCGCCGCGCCGTTCAGCGAGCGCGGCGGTCATCGCGGCGCTCATGGCGACACCCGCGACTTCGAAATGCCCTTCGGCGTCATGGGACCCAATTGCAAGATTTCTTTCGTGATGAGCCGCTACATGCACGAGTCGGGCATGACCGACGACCATTTCGGCAAAGTCGCCGTCACCGGGCGCTACCATGCCTCGCTCAATCCCAACGCGTACCTGAGAAAACCGATCACCATCGAAGATTACAAGAAATCGCGCATGATCTCCGACCCGATCCGCTTGTTCGATTGCGTCATGCCGGCCAACGGCGGCAAAGCCTATATCATGACGTCCGCCGAACGCGCCAAGTCCATGCGCAAACCGCCGGTCTATCTGCTCGGCTGGGGCGAGTGCAACAACGCCAGCTTCGGGCCGCGCTACCGCGCCAATCCGCTCATCACCGGCATCACCGACGCCGGCAAGCGCGCGTTCGCCATGTCCGGAGTAGCGCACAAAGATATCCGCTGTTTGAATCTTTACGACGATTATATTCCCGTCGTCATGATCCAGATCGAGGATCTCGGCTTCTGCGGCAGAAACGACAAAGCCTTCTTCGAGAAGACCGATTTCACCTTCAAAGGCGACCTGCCGATCCAGACCAGCGGCGGCATGATCAACTGCGGCCAACCGTCGACCACCGGCGGCATGCTGCATGTGATCGAAACCGTCCGGCAGATCCGCGGCGAGGGCGGCGAGCGCCAGGTGCCGAATATCAAATTCGGCATTTCAACCGGTGTCGGCGCCGTCAACTACGGCAAAAACTTCGGCTGCACCGCCGCGGCGATTCTCGGCAGCGAAGCGTAACCGCAGCGGACGATGAATACAGGATTTCACCACGAAGGCACGAAGGACACGAAGGGTTCGGAAGAGTTTTGTTCTGAACTTCGTGCTCTTCGTGACCTTCGTGGTGAATAATTCTCTCACGCATACCAATGGAGTAGACCATGGCAGAAGAAAAGATAGCTAAGAAACCGCTCCCCGAAGTGACCCCGGTCAACCAACCCTTCTGGGATGGCGCCAAAGCCGGCAAATTGATGATGCAAAAGTGTACCAACTGCTCGACCTGGGTTTTCCCGCCGCGGCCGGTGTGCGGCGATTGCGCCAGCGAAAAACTTGACTGGGTCCAGGTCAGCGGCAAGGGGAAAATATTCTGCTTCACGATCATTCGCGAAGTCGTCGGCACCGCGCTGCGCGGCTTCGGTCCCGATATTCCCTATGTCACCGCCTGGGTCGATCTCGACGACGGCCCGCGCCTGTGCAGCAACGTCATCGGCTGCCCCATCGAACAAGTAAAGATCGACATGCCGGTCGTGACCGTGTTCGAAGATACCGGCGACGGCATCACCCTGCCGAAGTTCAAGCCGGCATGATCGCCTGGCATGAAGCTATGCAGCTCAGTTTAATTCCGGCCACATCCCCGTGTAGGTGTAGCCCCCTGTGGCTACCCTGTTGGATGGGCGACCACGGGGTATGGTGCCTGACGCAAATTCGTAACCAAACCATTACCGTTTGATCTATTATGATAAATGATTCTTGCACTTGCCCAGCTTTTCCGGAACAGACAGCCAATCGTTTGCGTTGCACAGAAACCGAGAGCTGATTTTCTTTTCCGTGATATATTAGTAATGTGAAGGTTCGTGACGTGATTCGGATGCTCGAAGCCGATGGGTGGCGATTGACCGTAACGGAAGGAAGTCACCGACAATTCAAACATCCTACGAAACCAGGTCGGGTAACGGTCAGCGGTCATCCAGGCGAGGACATGCCGAAGGGCACGTTGGCGTCAGTTCTGCGACAAGCCGGACTCAAAGGAATGAGGCGATGAAAAAATTACAGTATCTGGTTCGCATTAACAAAGATCCTACTAGTGATTGGGGCGCCTCAGTGCCTGACCTTCCCGGCTGTGTAGCGACCGGAAAAAGCATTGATATTACCCTTCGGCGAATCGAAAAAGCCATTTCACTGCACCTGCGAGGTATGCGCGAAGATGGTATAAGACCACCACTACCGCGACATCGTTCCGTTACTCCAAAACGCACACCGCAAGAAGTGGATTTTTATGCAACTGTGGAAGTCGCCGCCTAACATCCCATTGCAGATCGATCGCTGAGAGTGCCGGCTAAGCGTGGCGTTAACCGGCACCGTTAGAATCCACGCTAGCGCGCGGTAATCACCGCGATTCCCGCCACTAACATAATCGAGCCGATCACCACCAACCGGGTGATCTTTTCTTCGCCGCGCAAGAACATCGCCGTGAATACGATAATAAACAGCGGCGTGGTGTTGATGATCGGACTCACCACCGAGACTTCGCCGGCGTGGAGTGCATGGAAGGTAAGAACGCTGGCCGACCAGGGCGAAGACCGCGGCGAGGCGGTAATAGGGCAACCTACCGCCGCGAAACTTGAGCGAGCCGAGTTTTCCAGAGACCGTCAGGGCAAACAGCAAGCACAGAAACGACGGCGCGACATTTTAGTTGTATTCAATTTTTCCGCCATATATGTTGGCGCGGGGCGATTTTCGTAACGGTTTACTTCGAGGAGTTCATGAAAAAACTGTTGGGTCTGTTGGTGATGAGCGGGGCGGTGACCGCGGCATTGTTTTTGTTGACCAGCCTTTCCGGCCCCGGCGGCGGCCAGCCCGGTCAAGCGATCACGCTCAAGCCCGGGTCGCAGATCGAGGATGGCTCCATCGTCACCATCGAATACACCCTCACCGACGACAGCGGCAAAGTGATCGACACCAGCGTCGGCAAGGAACCGCTGACCTATATCCACGGCGCCGGACAAATCGTCAAGGGCTTGGAGCGTGAGCTCAACGGCCTCAAGGTCGGCGATCAGAAGAAAGTCAACGTCAAACCGGAAGAAGGCTACGGCCTGCCGAATGAAAAAGCGATCCAGGAAATCCCGCGGGAGAAGGTCCCGGCCGAAGCGTTGAAAGAGGGCGCCACGTTGATGATGAAAGCGCCCGACGGCCGCGCCATCCCGCTCAAGGTCGCCAAGGTGAATGAAAAAACCGTCATCGTCGACCTCAATCATCCGCTCGCCGGCAAGACGCTCCACTTCGACATCAAAGTCAAAGACATCAAAGCCGCCGAAGCCAGATGAAATAAGATAGAGATCGGAGATAGAGACCGCCCCAGCCACCGCTCCGAGGTCTCTGTCTCTATCTCAAATCTCTGTCGTTCGAGCCCGTTCCCATGCATCCCAAGTTTTTCTACGGCTACGTCATCCTCGGGCTATGCTTTGCCAACATGGTGGTGATGCGCGGTGTCAATGGCGCCTTCGGGGTTTACTTTCTCGCCTTGCTCGAAGAGTTCCCGTGGTCGCGCAGCGCCGGCGCCAGCATCGCGTCGGCGAACTTTTTCGTCTACGCCATCGCCTCGCCGATGGTGGGTCTCGCCTTCGACCGCTATGGGCCGCGCGTGCTCATGCCGCTCGGTGCATTTCTGACCGGCCTGGGACTCGTGCTGTCGTCTTTCGCGCAATCCCTCGGCGGCCTATATTTTACCTACGGCATCGTCACCGCTTTGGGGCAAGGCGCGCTCAGTTTCGTCGGCCACAACGCGCTGATCTCTTTTTGGTTCGTGCGCAAGCGCGCCACCGCCATCGGCATCGCTTCCATGGGCCAGGGGTTGGGCGCGCTCGTCATGGTGCCGGCGACGCAAATGCTCGTCAGCTCCATCGGCTGGCGCTGGACCTATGTCGCGACGGGCGCGCTGCTGCTCCTCGTCCTAGTGCCTGCCAATGCATTCTTTCAACGCCGCACACCGGCGGAGGTTGGTCAGTTCCCCGACGGCGACACCGCGCCGTCTAGCGGCGCCGCCGTCGGCCGGCACGGCTCGCAACGCCCAAGTCACCGTGATTGGACTCTCGGCCAGGCGGCGCGGTCGTTTCCGTTCTGGTGCATCACCATCGGCCACTTGGCCCTCGGCACCGCGTTGTTCATGATCAACACCCATGCCATCGCCCACTTCGTCGCCGTCGGCTATGAAAAGTTGGCGGCATCGTTTTACTTCGGCTTTATCGGCTTCATCCGCATCGGCGCGACGCTGATTTGGGGCTCGCTCTCCGACCGGCTCGGCCGCAGCCGGACCTACGCCATCGCCACAACAGTCACCACCCTGGGCGTCGCCTGCATGATCGCGCTGACCTTCGGCGCGCCGCTCTGGCTGGTCTATCTCACCGTCATCCTCTACGGCGTCGGCCACAGCGCCGGCAATCCCACTTACGGCTCGGTCATCGGCGATATCTTTTCCGGCCGCAAGATCGGTCTGATCTTCGGATTTCTTGGAAATCAGCTTCGGCTTCGGCAGCGCCTTCGGCTCCTGGATCGGCGGCTATCTCTTCGACACCACCGGCACCTACGCCTGGTCGTTTACCGTCTGTCTGCTCTGCTTCATCATCTCCGGCCTGGCAATTCACCTCTGCGTCCGCTGGCACGCGAGGAATGAATTGAAAATGGATAATGGATAATGGAAAATTGACGGACCGAGAAGTCATTCTCCATTTTCAATCATCCATTTGCATGAAGGAGCCTCATGAATTTCTGTCTACATGGATCGGCGCGCACGGTTAAAGAGGCGGTCGAGCGCGCCCAGCGCGCCGAGGCCCTCGGCTTCGAAGCGATCTTTTTCGCCGACAGCCAAATGAACAACGTCGACCCGTACCAGGCAATGGCGCTATGCGCGGTCAACACCAAAACCATCCGTTTCGGCACCGCGGTGACCAACATGGTCTACCGCGACCCGACGATCACCGCTTGTTCCTACGCGACGCTGAACGAAATCTCCGGCGGCCGCGCCATTGTCGGCATGGGCACCGGCGACGGGCCGGTTTACAGCCTGGGCCGCACCGCGACCAAGCTCGTCGATTTCGAAATAGGGCTGCGCGTGATTCGCGACCTTTTGCACGACCGCGGCGTTGACGTGCCCAAGAGCCATGAGCGCGCCGGCGGCAACGTCAAACTCAAAGCCGGTAAGCGGCCCGTGCCGATTTACATCTCAGCGGAAGGGCCGAAGACCTTGCGCGTCGCCGGGCGCACCTGCGATGGGATCATTTTGGGCACCGGCTTCGACAAGCAGGTCACCGACTGGGCGCGCCAACGGGTCGCCGAAGGCGCCAAGGACGCAGGGCGAAAAATTGAGGATATCGACATCATGCCCGCCGGCATGATCGTCGTCGACGACAATGGCGACCTGGCACGCCAGCGCGTGCGCAGCCGCATGGCCAACCGCGCCCATCACAACTTCCGCTTCACCATGGAAACCGTGCCTGAAGGGGAAGCCGGCGGCATACAGAAATTCATGGACAACTTCGACATCGCGAAACCGATCGAAGAGCGGGTCGATCCCAAATTCGTCACCGACTATCTGCTCGAGCGCTTCACCATCGCCGGCACCCCCGCCGAATGCATCGCCAAGGTGAAACGGCTCGAAGACGATGGCGTGAAACGCATCCTGCTCACACCGCCCAACGCCGTCTACGATCAAGTCATGGACAAGTGGGGCAAAGAAGTGATTCAGAAATACTAGGCAATAGGCATGAGGCAACAGGCAACAGTAGGAACACGGAGGCAAGCGAAAATGCCATCCTCTATCCTCCATCAGCTATCCTCGGCCATACTGCTAATGGGCGCGCTGATCTTCGCTCCCGAACCGATCGTTGCGCAACTGACGAAACTCCGCGCCAGCTTCGCCGGCACCACGGGTTATCATCTACCAACGCATGAGTTTGCTCGACGAACTGCAACGGGAAGGATTTTTCGAACCCGTGAGTAAGTAGACTCGGTTATTGCCAACCGCAAAGAATTTTCGCTCCACTCGAAACGACAGGATGGCGACAGTTGTCATCTCGAACGAAGTGAGAGATCTCGGCGCACGGATTCTCCGCCATTCGTTGAGTTCGCCCGCCTCACCGTGTACTCTTGGTGAACTATCCATTTTCAGTAAACGCTTGAGAGGAGCACCACATGCACTTTAAACTTGTCTCTTGGGTCGTCGCCGCGGCAATGTTTCTGTTCGCCATGACCGCATTGGTCACCGCAGCGGAGAAAGCCAAGAACGATAACATCGTCAAGGACGGCATGTTGGTCAGCATCGAATACACGCTCAAAGGCACCGACGGCAAGGTGATCGACAGCAGCAAGGGCAAGGAGCCGCTCAAGTACGTCCATGGGCAAAAGAGCATGATCCCCGGGCTGGAGAAAGAACTTACCGGGATGAAAGTCGGCGGCGAAAAGAACGTCACCGTCAAACCGGAAGACGCCTATGGCCAGATTAACCCCAACGGGTTTCAGGAAATTCCCAAAGAAAAAATTCCGCCCAACGCTCTGAAGGTCGGCGCGGTGCTTCAAGGTCAAGACGACCAGGGCCGCCCCATGCTGGCGCGCATCAAGGAAGTCAAAGAAAAGACGGTGGTTATCGACATGAATCATCCGATGGCGGGCAAGACGCTCGTCTTCAACGTCAAGATCGTCGACATCCAACCGGCGCCGCCGCCTACTGCGCCCGCTGCCAAGTCGGCTGCGCCTGCGAAATCGGCGGAAGCAGCCAAATCAGCTACGCCGCCGCAACCGGCGAAGCCGGCAGAGCCGGCAAAAAAATAGCTCGACGGGACGGCGCAGCGTGAAGCTTGAAGAGTTCGCCAGCCGGTTGAGCAAGTCAGAGGCGCTGGTTTTCTTCACCGGCGCCGGTATCAGTACGGAATCCGGCGTGCCTGACTTCCGCAGCCCCGGAGGTGTCTGGACGAAATATCAACCGGTGCTGTTCCAAGATTTTCTCGCCAGTGAAGCTGCGCGGGTGCAGCATTGGCAGCTCAAAAAAGCCACCTATGAGCTCTTCAAGACCGTCAAACCCAACATCGGCCACCAGGCGATCTGCGAATTCGAACAACGCGGCCAACTGCTCGGCCTGATCACGCAAAATATCGACGGCCTGCACAAGCTCGCCGGCACATCGGCGACGCGCCTGGTCGAGCTGCATGGCACGGACCGTCTCGTCACCTGCCTCAAATGCGCCAAAGTTTTTCAACCCTCTGACGTCTACGAGAAGTGGCATGAAGGACTGCCGACGCCCACCTGCGACGCCTGCAGCGGTTTTCTCAAATCCGCCAACATCTCCTTCGGCCAATCGATGCCGGTCGAAGCCATGCAGCGCGCCCAACGCTGGAGCGAGCAAGCCGATGTCTTCGTCGTCATCGGCTCGTCCTTGCAAGTGCAACCGGCGGCATCTTTCCCGGTGATCGCCAAGCGCAGCGGCGCGCTGCTCGCCATTGTCAACCGCGACCCGACGCCGCTCGACGATCTCGCCGACTTCCTTCATAATGGCGCCATCGGCGAATTCTTTACCCGGCTGAGAACTCTACCTAGTCACTAATAAGTAGACCTCGTCACCCGATTGAGGCTACATCATGCAGCTCGATCAACCGGCTAGCGCATTATTGGCGCTTTCCAAATCATTCGGGTCGTGATGCAAGTGGCTATGATCGACAGCGAAACTATCCTGACCTACTGGTTCGGCACCAATCCCGACGCAGCCACCCTCGCCAAAGACCGCGCCGATCTGTGGTGGTCGAAGAATGCTGAAGTCGATAGGGAGATTCGCGAGAGATTCAAGAGCAGTCTGCAGCTAGCCAGCGAAGGCAAGCTCGATCATTGGCTCGCCGAACCGCGGGGACGGCTGGCGTTGATCATTGTAACCGATCAGTTTCCTCGCAATATTTACCGCGATTCACCGCAGGCGTTCGCCTTGGACGCGAAAGCGCTGGAGTGGAGTCTCGCGGGTATCGAACAGGGTCATGATCGATTGCTGCGGCCCATCGAGCGGGTGTTCTTTTGTCTCCCTCTGGAGCATTCGGAACGGTTGGAGCACCAAGAACGAGCGGTAATCCTGTTTGGCGAGTTGTTGTCGCTGGCCGCGCAAGAACAACAAGCCAGTTTCGCCCAGTATCTAGATTTTGCCGTTCGCCATCGCGACATCGTCGCGCGCTTCGGCCGGTTTCCGCACCGCAACCGGGTTCTCGGCCGGCCATCGACGCCGGAGGAGTTGGACTTTCTTACCCAGCCGGGCTCGTCGTTCTAAACTAGGCTTCTTGTTGCAGCTCGCGGACGATCTTTTCCAACTCGGTCAATACGGTTTGATAAAATAGTTCGCCATCCTTGGCGCTCGCTGCTGCGGGAAAACCATCGACGCCGATCTCGGAGTGCTCCTTGATATTGACGTACCGGGTGATCCCCTCGCCGGTGATAAATCGGCTGTGATGCAGCTGATCCGAACGAAACCCGTCTGGCACGGCGCTCAGATCGACCAATTGCGGCGCCAGGTAAAGCATCAGCGAGGTTTCCAGTTCGCCCGAATGGCCCATGCCTTTGGACTTCGATTTCTTCAACGATTTGACCAGCTCCGGCACCAGGTCCCAGTAAACGATCACGTTGATCGAAAAGCCCATCTCCGCATAGAGCTCTTGTCCCAATACCTGCAAGCTGGCACGGTTGCCGCCATGGCCGTTGAGCAAAATCATCCGGCGAAACCCATGAGCATGCATACAGGCACAAACATCCCGCAGCAGATCGATGAACACCCGCGGCCGCAATGTAATCGTGCCGGGAAAATCCATGTGATGGCCCGAGGTTCCCGCCCAAACCGGCGGCAATGTAAGGATCTCCGGCATGCGTTTTTCCAGATCCTCGGCGATACGATTGGCGATGAAATGATCCACCTGCAACGGCAAGTGTGGCCCATGCTGCTCCATCGATCCGGTCGGCAAAATCGTCACGACCTTGGACCGGTCCAAGGCTTTCATCTGCGGCCAACGCTGTTCGCCCCATTTCATCGATCACCTCCGTCGCAAAACTGTAGAATTCCTGATTAGGGTCGCAACAAAATTTTCTTAGCCCCGGCTCGCGCTGCCCGTTCGACGGCATCGACGCCATCCTTCAAGGAATAGATCGCCTCAATCAATGGCGCCACCGCCACGCGTTTCGCCGCCAACGCATCGAGGGCATCGGGAAACGGCCCGCAGCGCGAACCGATCACGTTGATCTCATGGATCACGATGGGTGCCAACGAGACTTCGTGCTTGCCGGCGATGGTGCTTTTCAAGACCAATGTCCCGCGCGGCCGCACCGCGTTGAGCGCGAGCTCCAAACCCGACGGCGAGCCGCTGGCTTCAACGACGATATCGAACAGCCGCGGCTGCCTGTCGTTTAATTGAATCGTTCTGACGCCGGACATTTTAATCGTCGCAAGCTTGTCGGCGTGTTTGCCCAGCACCGTCACCTTGGCGCCGGTCAGGCGCAAAACTTGGGCGCAGAGATTACCCAGCTTGCCGTCGCCGAGCACCAGAATGTCGTCACCCGGATTGATTTGAATCTGCGTCAAGATCTCAAAAGCCGCCGCCAGAGGCTCGGTGAACACCGCATCTTCGTCGCTGATCGCATCGGCAACCCAGTGCAGATTCGTCACCGGCACGGCGACATATTCAGCAAACGCGCCGTCGGCGTTGACGATGCCCATCACCCGGCGATTGGGACAATGGCGCGCCAGGTCGCGCCGGCAGCTATCGCAAACGCCGCAGCCGAAATTGATCTCACCGACCACACGCTTGCCGAGCCAGTCTTGCGGCCCATCGACGACGGAGCCGACGAACTCGTGCCCCGGCACGCCGGTGAAACCCATGTAACCTTTGAGAATTTGCAAATCGGTCGAGCAAACACCGGCGAGATGAACTTTGACGAGCGCAACAGCTCCGGCGCCGGTGAGAGGGCGACCGCCGGTCGCCCCTACCATTCGCGATCCGCCATCATCGATCCTCGACCCAGGTAGCGGATAGTCCGAACGAGCGCGCAGCTTAGAGCCGTCCCAGTGAAGCGCCTGCATGATGCTGAGTATGACGAACTAGCCGCGCAACGGCCGCGCCCATTTAGTCTTTGGTCGTTCGACTAACTCACCGTCGACGTAGATATCGCAACCCTGCTCATGGAAGAAAGATAGCAGCCCTTTGATCTTGGGACACTCGGGAATGGTTTCCATATAGCCCCATACCAGATCAGCAAAGGTTTCGTCGCCAAGCTTCACCGACCAGTAAGAAGCTGGACCTTTGTACGGGCAGCGCGAGGTTGTCGCGCTCGCGACCAGCAGATCCATGCGTACATCTTCTTGCGGGATGTAGTAGCGCACCGGATGATTGGTCTCGAAAACTAGATGAGGGCGGCGGGTTTCCGCCACCGTCTGGCCGTCAATGAGAACGCGCACATGGCGCGCGCTCGGCATCGCATCGACGCGCTTGTAGGGATCGCGCGCGTGCTTGTAGAGCACTTCTTCCTCCTCCATCCACTTGTCCATCTTCGGCCAGTCGAAAGCGAAATGGTCCTCGATTCCGGTCGCCGCCGACAGTGGATTCGCATAACTCCACACCGCGTTCTCTGCTAACCGCCCCCCGGCCTTGATCGACCAAAACGAGGCCGAGCCTTTGACCGGACAATCGGTTCTCTGCGCGCTCGCGGTGAACAGATCAGTGCGCACATCTTCCTTGGGGAAATAATAAGCCGGCAAAACTTCCGCTTCGCGCACGAGCTTGGCGCGCTTGCTGTTGGCGATGACCTCACCGCCAAAATACACCCGCACATGACGCGGACTCTGCGAGATATGCACCCAATGGCCGGCATCGCCATGGATCGGCACGCGCTCTTGAGTGATATTGCTTTGCATGATCGTCCCCCTCGTTCAGAACTCACCACCATGGGTGAAGTTTGCCCCCACCTTCATCCTCCCCCGCTGGCGGGGGAGGAAAGAGGAGGGGGATTTTGTGACCTTTGCGTTATTTGCGGCCAACATTCCGAGTCCGAATTTCCTACTTCGTGTCCTTCGTGCCTTCGTGGTGCAGACATCCTCTCAATTCAGCTTCTTCAACTTCTGCAAGCTGCGCAACTCCCGCGGCGGCTGCAGGCGCTGGCCCATGATCGTCCAGGACACCTCGCCGACATAAATATCGCCGCGCGAGTCGATGGCAAGGCCGTGCGGCGCGATGAACTGGCCGGGCTTTTCGCCAGCGAAGATATCGCCCAAGCGCGCCAACCGTTTGCCATGCTTGTCGTAAATATCGACCCGGTTGCCGAGATTGGGCGCGTTCAGGTTCACGCCGAGCCCGGGTCCGAGTTCGCCGACGTAACAGACCGGATCTTTTTTGGTCGTGTCCATATAAAGTGCGCAGGGCCGGTGCATGTTATTCCATTGGGTCTCGTACTTGCCTTTGCCGTCGAACACTTGCACCCGGTTATTCTCCCGGTCGGCGACATAGACCCAGCCGTCTTTGTCGGTGACGATGTTGTGCACGATGTTGAACTGGCCGGGATCGGAGCCCGATTCACCCCAGGACAGCAACAGCTTTCCATCCGGCGAGTACTTGTGCACCCGCGAGTTGCCGTAGCCGTCGGAGACGTAAATATCGCCCTGCGGCGAGAACGCGACATGCGTGCAGCGATTGAACGGCTCGCCGCTTTGATAGGGTGCCGATTTTCCCGGCACGCCGATGGTCATGAGGATCTTGCCGTCGAGCGAGCACTTGCGTACCGTGTGGTCGCCGTCGTCGGTCAAAAAGATCGTCTCGTCGGGACCGATGGTCGCGCCATGGGCGCGCTTAAACACACCGTCGCCCCAGGAGCGCAGAAAGTTGCCGTCGCGGTCGAACACGATCACCGGATGTTTACCGCGGGTGAAGCAATAGAGCTGCTCCTTGGCGTCCACCGCCACCGCCGCCACTTCGTGAAACGTCCAGTCGTCGGGCAGTTTGCCGAAACCTTCGATCACTTCGTAACGAAAATCGCCGCTGCCGATGATCACACTCATATCAATCTCCCTTCGGTCGATTTAGTTGCGAGCTTTGAGTTGCGAGTTCCGAGTTTAACCCGAAACCTGAAACCCCAAACTATCCTTCCGCTTCATGCTCATAAACCTGCCGCCAAGCCTCAAAACCGCCCATCATACTGGCGACGTTGGTAAAACCATTTTCAAGAAAATACCCGGTGGCACCCATACTGCTGTTACCGTGATAGCAGTAGACAATCACCGGTTGATCCTTGGCGGTATTTTGCAAGAATTCTTGAACATTGCCATCGTGCAAATGCAGCGCGCCGGGAATATGCGCTTGTTGGTACGAACCTGGATCGCGAATATCGACGAACAGACAATTCTTTTCATCGAGTTTCTTTTTCGCTTCGTGAATTTGAATTTGCAGAATTTCCATCGCTCGCTCCTCGCCTGATGCCGTCTTTCTATCAAGCTCGTTTCCGGCTGTCCACCATGATAAATTTAACCGCGATCACATGGGATCACCGCAAATCTGCTGCTATAATCGCGCGCCATGAGCCTATCCCCTCTCGCGTTATACATCTTGGCCGCAATCTTTCAGACCGCCGGCTCCTCCGGCGCGGCAATGCTCGCGCCCTTTTTTATGAAAGCCCACGGATATTCCGTTGCGGCGGTCGGCATACCGCTGGTCGCTAACGGTGTCGGGCGAGTTTGTTCCGACGTCATGTCCGGAATCATGGCGACCTATTTCAGCCCGGGCGCATTGCTCTTCGCCGCCATGATCATCGGCATCGCGACTAGTATCGTCGCCTATGCCTTCGTGGATACCATGCCGATTTTTGTCGCAGCATGGATCATTTTCGGCCTGACCGAAGCGATGTTTGCCTTGTCGCTCAGAAAAATTGGCTTCGACCAATCGCCGCCCAATCGTCAGGGCAGAGTGCAAGGGCAAATGGCCTCGGCCTTGGGCATCGGTTTTACCCTCGGCCCGCTGCTCGGCGGCTTCGTCGGCAAAAAGTTTGGACCGGATGGATTATTTTTTCTCTACGCCGCGCCGCAATTCATCGGCATAATCATCGCCTTCGCCGCCGGCGCGCACCGCTACCGGCGCAAGGATCGCGTTCTGACTCCCAATCTGTGGCGCGAGGGACGCAGACTGCTTGGCAAGACACCTTTTCTCGCTTCCTGCCTGGCGATTTGCCAGTCGTTCTTGTTCTTGGTCGGCGTCACGCGCGTGGCGTTTCCGTTTCTTGCGGTCAACCTGCGCGGTATGAATTTGCCAACCGTTGGCTTAATCGTGTCGATTTCTCGTCTGAGCGATACGCTTGGGCGTTACGTCGGCGGACGGCTATGCGATCGGATCAAACCCGCGCGGGTCATACTCCTTGGCGTCATCGTTGGCGTGCCGATGTTTTTGCTCCAGGTTTATGGCGCAGATTTCATAACTCTCATGCTGCCGTTGGCGATCATGACCATGGGGTTCGGGTTTACCAATGTCGGGGCCACCACCTTCGCGCTGCAATCGGCCGACCCCGGCGCAAAGGAACTCAGCCTCGGGATCTCTCGCGCGTCGACGTCTTTCGGCCAAGCGATCGGACCATTGGTATGCGGCGCGCTGATCGAACAGATGGGATATGCGGGAGGATTTCAAACGATGGCGTTCATCTCCGCCATTGTGGTAGTTTTGACTTGGCTAGGGTTAAAGCAACAACCGGCCGAAGTAGCATAGGCTGCCGACCAGTAGAGAATTAAAGAAACCGTTCAAGGTTCAAAAGTTCAACGTTTCGATCCCCGGTCCGAACCTTGAACTTTTGAACCTTGAACAGGATTGCGCGCCTAGCGTAGGCCCTTATACGTTTCCCCAATCCCGAGGTCCTTCAAATACTCCATGCTATTGTTCGCGTAACCGACCTGCCCGGCCTTCTCAGCGCGCCAGCCGTCGAGATATTTGATGATGTCATCAAGCGGCAATACGTCGGCATATTTCTGATTCATATCGAAAAGGTTGATCGCATGACAAGCTTCATGGCGATCGAACACGCATTCCTCGGCGACTACCATGCGCAGGCGGTTGGTCGTGCCGTCGACCACGCTGGCGCGCACGCAGCCACTGGTGCTCTCGCCGCAGGTGATGATGGTATCGACGCCGAGAAAGTTTAAGTGGCCGACCAGCGGCGTGCCCCAAAAGGCGCTCGGGGAAACTTTTTTAAATACGGTCTCGCCGGGGATCGGTTTGACCTCGTCGACGATGTCATAGCGACGGCGAAAACGATCCAGCTCCTCGGCGCCCATGGTCGCGCGCTTCTTGGTATCGCGGCGAAAAGCCCAGGGCTCGACCGCGACACCGTCCATGCCGGTCACATGAATGATCGGAATGCCGACTTCGCGGCACTTGGAGAGCAGTTTTTGAATATGCGGCAACGCATTCCACCCAGCCATCCCGCAGCTCCCGGGCCAAGTCTTGATCGCCTCGGTCACAGCCTCCGGTTTGTCGCCAAACACCCAGCGATAAAGATCGATCAATAACAACGCCGGCCGCTCGCCGAAACCGATGCGCCGGTCCGGCTTGCCGGTTAACGTAGCCTTGTCTTGCGCCGTGAGAAACTTCTCCCAAACACGCTCAGCCATGCAACACCTCCGAATAGAATTGACATAAGACTTATCACCGCGCCGCTTCGATCGTCAACATCGTCCGGCGGAGCCGCAAGCGAAAACCTATCACTTTGCGCAAAGGTGCAAAGACGCGAAGTTCGGAAGATTAATAGTCGTACGACGGTAATATCTGGTTAGCCGATCCTCTGCGCCTTAGCGCCTTTGGGCGAGGATATTCGGATCCGCGAGACTTCAGCACCTGCCACGATTTGTGCGCCGCGGGAGCGCCGAGTAACATTGTCACAGTGACATTCACGGCCAGATTGGTTATATAGCTCTCGAAGCCAGCGCGGAGGACGATCATGGACTACAAGGTAAAAACTCGCGATGAGCACTTTCTCGCGGACGGCAATCCCAAGCGGATTTTGGCGCTCGACGGTGGGGGCGTCCGCGGCATACTCACACTTGGCATTCTGGCAAGGATCGAAGCGCTGCTCAAAGATCGTCACGGCGGCGACGACCGGTTTCGCCTTAGCGATTACTTCGACTTGATCGCCGGCACCTCCACCGGCGCGATCATCGCCGCCGCCCTGGCCCGCGGCATGACGGTTGAAGCGATCAGCGACATGTATCTCGATTTGGGCCAACGAGTTTTTCAGAAAAGTTGTCTTCGCGATGGCTACCTGCGCGCGCTCTATGACGAGCAGGAATTGATCGGCATCCTCAAAGAGACCTTCGGCGAGCACACCACGCTCGGCAGTCCCGAACTCAAAACCGGATTGTTGATCGTTACCAAGAGGCTCGACTCCGGCAGCCCTTGGCCGCTGGGAAACAATCCCAAGGGCAAATACTTTGGTCCCCGTTCGAAACCCGAAGTCATCCCCAACAAAGACTATCCGCTGTGGCGCCTGGTACGCGCATCCACGGCGGCGCCAAAATATTTTGAACCGGAGGACATCGAGATTACCGCGCCGGGAAAAAACACCGTCCGGGGACAATTTGTTGATGGCGGCGTGAGCCCCTACAACAATCCCGCCCTGCAGGCGCTAATGTACGCCACGATCGAAGGATATCGCGTCGGCTGGCCGGTGGGCGAGAAAAACCTATTGCTCACCTCCGTGGGAACCGGTTCGCGAGATCCCGCGGTGGCGCCCAGCAACCTAGCCGCGCTGCACGGCGTCAACGCGCTGTTTTCCCTCATGGACGATTGCGCAGCTCTGATGGAAACGCTGCTGCAATGGATGTCCCAGAGCCCAACCGCGCGCATGATCGATGGCGAGATCGGCGACCTCCGCAATGACCGGCTCACGCCAGCGCCGCTGCTAAGCTATCTTCGTTACAACATCGACCTCAAACAAGAGACACTTGATGCTTTGGGCTTGGGTCTGTCACCCGCCGAGATAGCGGAATTGAACGAAATGGACGATCCGGCGAACATGGCGCGGCTCAAACAGATCGGCGAATGGATCGGCACGGCAAAAGTCGGTGCGCACCACTTTCCGACCGACTTCGACCTCCAGCCATGATAACGGTTGAACACACCGTCGAAGGAGCATCAAATGGCCATTAGACGTAAACATAAAAGCAAGGCGACCTCCTTTGTCACTGCGGTTCAACTGGACCTCGACACCGAAGGGTTCGTTTACAATAAATGGGGTGGCCGGCAAGTCTGCAAGCGCGGCGATTGGCTGGTCGACAACAACGGCGACAAATACACGGTAGAGCAGGAATCGTTTGCGAGGACGTACGAGTTCGTTAGCCCAGGCGTTTATACAAAATCGACGCCAATTTGGGCCGAGGTCGCCGACAAGCCTGGAAAAATAAAGACCAAAGAAGGCGAAACGGCCTATCAGGCTGGTGATTATCTAGTCTCTAATAACCAAGACGGCACAGACGCCTACGCCATCAGCGCGGAAAAGTTCCAGGCACTGTATGACATCGCCGACGAGTAGCGCCGATTCGCAAAATTGAACCCGCAGAGATCAAACACTTAACGGTTTCGCAGATCAGCGAAACTTTGAGTAGCTGCATCAAAACCATAACGAACGCCCTTTCACGTAACCCGGCTGTGGTCATCAGCCGGAGTCGGTTTGGAACCGCCCTCAATGTTGATTAGAGTTTTGCCGGCCCGGCGTCGCGAGAGCTGACCCGGAGAGCTCGTGCGTGCCAAAGTCCTCAGAGAAAACATCCAATCGAAGTGCCGGTTCCCCATTCTGTCTGCGAACCGTTTAAAACAAAGATCCTTTGATTGCCTGCCGGTTGCCCCGCCGCTTTCGAAAGCGCTATAGTCGGCCCATGGAAAAGCTCATTCCGCTGGATGTTACTAGAGTCATCGAAGAGGTCAAAGCCGAGGGCAAGACGCGGCGCGTGTTGTGGCAGGACTCGGAGTCGATCGCGTTCTTGAGCAGCGGAAGGAAAGAGCGGTGGGATTTCCACATCGATCCGGCGGATGAGGTAACGCTACAACTCACCGGCGTGCAACATCTGGTCTACCGCGATGAAACCAACCAGGAACATACCGCCAACATCAAAGCCGGTCAGATCCTGCTCTGTCCCGCCGGTGTGCCGCATTCGCCGCGGCTTGAAGCAGACTCGTGGTTCATCGTCTTCGAACGGAAACGCAAAGCGGGTGAGATCGATTACTTCAAATGGTTTTGCCGTCAATGCGGCGAGAAAGTCTACGAAACTTCCGCCGAAGTCGGCGACTACCGCGCCGATCCGGTGGGCCAAGTCTATCAAACGTTTTCGAGCGACGAAAAACTGCGCACATGCAAGAACTGCGGCACAACCGTCCCGGCGCCAACGAAATAAAGAGTTTAGCCACAAAGTGCACAAAAGCCACAAAGTGGGAAACACTTCGGTATCGGAGAAATGGCTGCGTAGAACGCAAGTGACTCAAAGTTTGGAAATAGGTTATGCGCGACGATAAGCTCGAAAGTGATTCAGCCCGGATTGAATTATTGTGCTTTCCGAGAATCCTCGCGCCTCAAGCCTCATGCCTCACGCCTATCTCGTGAACGGATACGTCAAACAACTCACGCGACTCGCCAAAGCGTACGCCAACGCCGAAGCCGACGTGATCGCGGCGTTTTTCAAGAAGCCGCGCAAGCCGATGGACCATCTACGTTGGCTTAAAGCTCAGGGCTTCAAAGAATACTCCGCGATTAAGCCGATCATCGATGCCCTGACAGCGCTCCATCCGAAGATCGACCGCGGCATCGATCGTCACGACTACGCCGAGCTGACGGAAAAACTCGCCGACGAGACCAAGCATGCGCGTCTGGTGATGGATCTGGTGCAAGAAATCAGCGGCAAAAAGACCGGGCCGCGGGATCTCACCTGGCTGCCGGCGGACCGTAAGCTCGCCAAGGTCCGCGCCAAGTACTCCAAGAGTTATGCCACACTGTTGCATGGTTCGGGCAAAGTGAGCCCCAGAGAGATGAAGCGCAAAGATGAGGATCTCGAACGCGCTGCGATCACATTGACCGAGGGCGGCGGCGGCGCGCTATATTTAGTTTGTAGTAAGCTCAAGAAGACCGGCATCGAGGCAAGGATCGCCCGCGTGTTCCACGAAATCCTGCTCGATGAAATCGCGCATAAAGACATCGGCGCCCGGGCCCTCGGCGGACAAATCAAGACCGCTAGCGACTTAAATCGCGCCGCCGAGATTATCGCCGTCGTGTGCGGCCAGCGTCTGCGCATGCGCAACGAGCAATTCGGCTTTCCCTTGAGCAAAATCCAGTTGGCGGAGTTAGAGCGGCGCGCCCGGGGCGCGCTCGACGGCGGAAAATGACCGCTATTCTTCTAGCTTTTCTGCTGCAATTTGGGTTTGTCGCGAACTCGGCAGCCGCCGATTTGCCGCCGCTCAAAACCACCATCAGCGATTTCGCCGGCATGTTTCCGCCGGCCAGTCTCGAAGATCTCGAACACCGACTGCACCGATTCGGCACCGAGACCGCCAACCATGTCGCGATTGTGACCGTCAAAAGCCTCGATGGCGCCAAGATTGAAGATCTCGCACAGGACGCGTTCAACCGTTTACCATTGAGCGATAGCGAGCGCGGCAAGACCGTGCTGGTGGTGATCGCCCGCGCCGAGCACGAGGTCGGCTTTCATGCCGGCGCGCAGTTAAAGCCATTGCTGCCGCAGCCGGCAACTAGCGAGAAACTACGCGAGCAGGTTGCGCTCTATATCAACGGCCTTAGACCCGATCTCGGCATCCACGGCGCGGTGCATTATCTCTTCCGCGTGCTCCGCGGCGACATGCGTGTGGGCACGCCGAACGCCGATGAGAATCTCGAAGAGATGTCCTTGCGCGGCCGCGGCGCTGCGCCGATTTTCGCGCTCTTTATCGCCCCATTTCTGGCGTTCTTCGTCGGCGGCCTCTGGGGTATCTACGCGACGCAGTATGGCGTACAGCGCTGGCCCCGGCTCGCCATGGGCGCGGTCTTCGGCGGCGGCGCAGCAAAAGCCGTCATTAGCGTAACCTCATTTCTCGGCGGTTCGAGCGACGAGCTTTGGTATTTCATTATGGCCCTGGCGATCCCGCTCGGTGTGTTCGGCTGCTGCACCGAGTTCTGGATGTCGGGAGACTGGCGCGGCATCCCGCGGAAAAAAGGCCCACAACGAAAACCCGAAGACAACATGGGCATTTGATCGCAAAGCACACCAGATTGGCAAACCTCGGCTTTTTCACCGCATCCCTTGAAAGCAAATCCTTCTCAGCTTAAGTCTAGGGTGCTGCGCATTGCATGGCACAGTATTCAAAAGTCACTTCGGGAGATCTGCACATGTCTGACGCCAGTCCAGCAACTGAACGACCGATACCCTGGTTCATCGGCATTGCCGCACTGTTATGGCTGACTTTCAATTGCACCCGCGGCCATGAATTGCCGCCCATCGTCAAGCCGGCGCCAGCCGTGGCGCCTCAAGCTGCGCCGACACCGGCTGCTGAGCCGGCTCCGGCAGCGGCGATTCCGCCGGCAGCGAAGCTGTTCTTTGAAGTGGGTAAAAACGATCTGCCCAATGACGCCGGCGACACCATGAAACCGATTGTCGAATTCTTGAAGGCCAACGCCGCCAGCAAAGCGGTGATCTCCGGCTACCACGATCCAACCGGCGACAAAGCGCAAAACCAAGAACTGGCCAAGAACCGCGCCAAAGCCGTGCACGAAGCGCTCAAAGCCGCCGGCATCGAAGAAGAGCGCATCGTCATGCAAAAGCCCCAAGAAACCGCTGGCAGCGGCAACGATGCCGAAGCGCGCCGCGTCGAGGTCAGCATCCAGCAGTGACGAGAATATAAGGCTTTGGCGAAACTCGGAACACAGATCGACTTCAATCAATTTTAACCAGGCCGGAGAATGGAATGACTCTCCTCGTCTATTTCTGGAAAATCGGTTCTCTCGACCTTTACACCGCGACTTGAATCCGACGACAACCGGCAGACCGGCGATGGACTTTGTCAAATTGACCGAACGAGCTCTGCTGTCACGCCGCCAGTTATTGCGCGCCGGAGCTAGCGGAGCTGCACTGGCTCTGATGGGAAAACGCGCGATGGCCCAATCGATTCTGCGTAAACCGATCCCGCGTAGCGGTGAGTTGTTGCCGGTCATCGGCCTCGGCACTTGGCAAACCTTCGACGTCGGCGCAGGCACGGCGGAGCGTGCGCCGTTGAAGGAAGTCCTGCGCGAGTTTGTTCAGCGTGGCGGCAGCGTCATCGATTCTTCGCCGATGTATGGCAGGTCAGAAACCGTCGGCGGCGAGATCGCCGCCGAACTTGGCATTCACAAGCAGCTGTTCGTCGCGACCAAAGTGTGGACCAGCGGGCGCGACGCGGGCATTCGCCAGATGGAAGAATCGTTCCGCCGGCTGCGCGTGACGAAACTCGACCTCATGCAGGTTCATAATCTAGTCGACTACCGTACGCAACTGACGACGCTGCGAAAGTGGCGAGATGAGGGCAAGATTCGTTACCTCGGCGTGACCCATTACCATGCCGGAGCTTATGCCGAACTTGCTCGGGTGTTGGCAACCGAGGAGTTGGATTTCGTCCAATTGAACTACTCGATAGCGGAACGCGACGCCGAAGAGCGACTGTTACCACTCGCCGCGGAAAAGCGCATCGCGGTGCTGGTCAACCGGCCCTTCGCCGGAAGCGCATTGTTTGATCGCACCCGCGGCAAAGCTTTGCCGCCCTGGGTAAAAGAGATTGGCTGCGCCAGCTGGGCTCAATATTTTCTGAAGTTCATCATCGCCCATCCGGCGGTCACCTGCGCCATTCCCGCAACCAGCAAAGTCAGCCACCTAATCGATAATATGCAGGCGGGTTTTAGCCCGCTGCCTGATGCGCGGATGCGCGCGCGAATGGCGAGTTACCTAGCTAAGGCGTAGAAATCTGCGCCGCCAATTCCAACGCGCTTACTTCTTCGCCGCGCCCCATACCTCTTCCAGACGCTGGGCCCGGCCGCAGCCATGGGAATACAGTTTGTAGCGCACCGGATTTTTCTTGTAGTAATCCTGGTGATATTCCTCGGCGGGATAGAAGACCGCGGCGGCGGTAATTTCCGTCAATACCGGTTGTTTGAAACGGGCTTGAATCGCCTTCTTTGACTTCTCGGCGGCGCTTTTTTGATTGGCGTCGTGATAAAAAATCGCCGAGCGGTACTGGTTGCCGAGATCGCAGAACTGGCCATCGGCCGCGAACGGATCGATGTTGCGCCAGTAAACTTCTAACAATTTCTCGTAAGTGATCTTCTTGGGATCGTAAACGACTTGCAAGGCTTCGGCATGTCCGGTGGTACCGCTGCTGACTTGCTCGTAGGTCGGGTTCTTGGTTTTGCCGCCGATGTAGCCCGAGGTCGTCGAGATCACGCCGTCGAGTTCATCGAACGGCGGCTCCATGCACCAGAAGCAACCGCCGGCAAACGTCGCCTTGGCGGTCTGTGCGCTGCCAGGGGTCGGCACTGCGATGAGCAACAGAGCCGCGAGGCCGCAACCTAGAGCCAATCGAATTAGCATCTGTAGAGTCCGCATGGCACCTCCGAAGAAACTGGCTTCCTACGCCCAACATAGCCCGAGCACAGCCGGACGCAAGGGCGTATGCACAATCCTGCCGGCAATAACTGCCAAGCGCCACGACAAGTTCCCGAGAACGTTGAATTACTTGCCGTGCCGGCCAAAAGATCATATAGAAAACGCCGGGACGTCATTTATTTTCCCGCTTGATCCGAAGCCCGAATGTTTGGCGCGATTGCGCAATAAATCTTGGAGGGGTACATGCGTGTGATCGACTGCGATGCCCATGTCGAAGAGAGCATCGAGACTTGGCAATATCTCGAACCGGAATTCTACTTGCTCCGGCCGATCCCGGTAGTCTTTCCCGAAGACACCTGCTTCGGCACCCACAATGCCGCCTGGGTGATCGACTACAAGCTGCGCTTCTTCGCCTCCAATCCCACGTTGATGAAACGAGCCCAGGGCAAGGACGCATCGATTCCGGTGCAAGAGATGCGCGATGTCAAACAACGCACCGCCTGCATGGATAAATTGGGGCTTGACACCCAGGTCGTCTTCCCGTCCTTGTGGCTCGGTTGTCTCGCCGAAAATGTCGAGCTCGAAGCCGCCCTGGCGCGCAGTTACAATCAATTCATGGCGACCCAATGCGCGCAGTCGGGCGGACGCATCTGGTACGTCGCCATTCTGCCCTGGCGCCGTCCCGATCTCGCTGTCCAGGAAATTCGTCGGGCCAAAGCTTTGGGCTGCGCCGCCGGTATTTTTGCTCGCGGCTTGGAATGGGACCGGCCGCTGACCCACCCGGACCATTGGCCGATTTACCAGGAAGCCGAGAGCCAGGATCTACCGGTGACGGTGCATACCGGCAACGGCTCGAGCCCGACGATCAGCCGCATGCTCGAAGGCGTGCCACGCCCTTACTTCGATGAGTTTCCACAAATCCACCCGCTCGGCCGCGGTATCGTCAGCAATCCCTACGTGCTCTACGGTTTCACCCAGATCCTCAGCTCGACCCTGCTCGACGATTTCCCCAAACTGCGAGTTGGCTTTCTCGAAGCCGGTATTGAATGGGCTCCCCGTTTGGTCAAAGGGCTGGGAGTAAAAAACCGCGCCAAAATAGACCGCTGGCTCGCCGAACAGGTATTCGTTTCTTGCGCCATCGACGACGATCTGCCCTATGTCGCTGGCAAGCTTGGCGACGACTTCATCATCACCGCCACCGACTTTCCCCATGGCGACGCTTTTCGTCAAGACCAATTGGCCCAGGGCTTGATTAAGCGCGGTGATCTGAGCAGCGAAACCATCGAGAAGATCCTGAACAAGAACCCCGCGAGACTGTATCATCTTTGACCTGTAACTAACGGCAAGCTAATTGCCCAATTTTATACGGCTCTTAGGCACGATGTGGCGCGCATTGCCGCACCCATGCCTTTAATAAACGTAAATAATTGCCAATTTTATTGTAGCGTCCCCTCCCTCATGGTATATTCTTGAGTTTAATGAAGCACTCATTCCTTCGAACTGCGACCGCCTCATTGGTCCAATGGTTCAATGCTGACTTTCATGCCACCGGCGAAGTGAGCAGGGTCAAGAATATCGACCGCATCGACTGGGTACGCTCCACGCCGTTTATTGTCATGAACTTGGGTTGTCTCGGCGTCTTCCTGGTTGGTTGGAGCTGGACCGCGGTAGCCACCGCATGCGCGCTGTATTTCGTGCGCATGTTCGCGATCACCGGTATCTATCACCGTTATTTTTCCCATCGCACATACAAAACCTCGCGCCCAACACAGTTTATTTTCGCGCTATTGGGCGCCTCGGCGACCCAGCGCGGGCCGCTTTGGTGGGCCGCCAATCATAGAGAACATCACCGCAATTCCGACACGCCTGAGGATCCCCATTCGCCCGTACAGTACGGTTTTTTTCGCTCCCATGCCGGCTGGTTCATGTGCCGGCGTTACTATGCGACCCAGTACGCTCGGATTCAAGATTTCGCCCGCTTTCCCGAGCTCGTCTGGCTCAATCGCTTCGATAAGGCTGTGCCGCTATCGATGGCGGTGTTGCTTTACATCATCGGGTTCGGCCTTGAAAGAGCGGCGCCATCCCTTGGTGTAACCGGCCTGCAACTCTTCGTTTGGGGTTTCGTTATCAGCACCACGGTGCTATTCCATGCCACTGCTACGATCAATTCACTCGCGCACATATTCGGTAAAAAGCGCTACGACACCGGTGATGAAAGCAGAAACAACTTTTGGCTGGCGCTGATCACCCTCGGCGAAGGCTGGCACAACAACCACCATCAACACATGGGCTGCGTCCGCCAAGGCTTTTACTGGTGGGAAATCGACGTTACCTACTACATTCTCAAGACCTTATCTTTGTTCGGCATTATCTGGGATCTGAAACCCGTGCCGGTCAAAGCCTACGACCGTAACGAACAACTGCCGTTCAAAAAAATGGACTCCGCGGCCTAGCGGCGCCGGTAATACCTTCCTAATCGACCGTTTCCCATCTTCAGCGCCAATCAAAGTCGCTGCCGCAAAAACGGCAACGTATAGGGTCGAACGGTTTACTTGCGCTTTAGCGCCGAGCCCGCTAGCATCCGCGGATAAGCTCGTGCGTATATGCCACTCATACCCGACATTTTGAACAAGGTCGTCCTTTTCCAGGATCTCGAAGCCGATTCCATAGCGACTCTGGCGCCGTTACTAATCGCCAAGAAATTCACCGCCGGCACGGTGATTTTTCGCGAGTTGGACGTTTCCGATGCGCTCTATATCGTCGAACAAGGGTCAGTGGTCGTAAGCAAACATGTCAGCGGCGATGTCGATATGGTGCTGACGCGGTTTACCCCAGGCGACTTCTTTGGCGAGATGGGACTGTTCGACAACGCACCGCGCTCGGCCACCGCTAACGTCGAAACCGACTCGCTCCTCTGGCAACTTGACCGCGGCGTTTTCCACGATATTTTTTCGCATCATCCCGAAATGGCCGCGAAGATTTGCTACCGGCTGGTGACGATTTTTATTGAGCGGCTGCGCGTCACCAACGAGCAGACCCGCGACGCCGTCCGCTGGGGACTGGAAGCCACCGGTTATGCTTCCGGCAAACAGTCGCTGTTCGGACGCAAATCAACCTGAGCGCCACCATGGCCGAGCCGGCAAAACTCCAACTGCTCACCCGCAAGCCGGGTGAAACAGAATTTCAAATCCACGAAATCGAGAGCAGCCAAGCTTACCTCGGCTACCGGCCGCAGCGGGTGCCGAACGAAATCTGGGAGATCACTGCCCAGCCGCAAAGTCCCGACGGCAGGCGCAACTTCATCCTGAAAAATCATCAGCGCGACCGCTACCTGTTGATCGATAGTCAGGAATCGTTTCTTTGGGAATTGTTCGACGGCTGTCATTCCCTCGAAGAGATCGCGCGCTCATTTTATCTTCAGTTCGGCGCTTTCGACTTCGCGATAATCCGCCAGCTCTTGGCGAAGCTGTACCAAGCCGGTCTGCTGATCGAACGGGAGAATCTGGCGCTACAACAAAGCCTCGCTCGCAGTCGAGCAAATTTTTGGGCGATGGGATTCACAACCGTAGCAAAATGCTGGCGCCAGCTTTCTTTCACCGTGCCTAATGCCGACCGGCTTTGCACGACGTTATATCGCTGCGGCGGCTTTGTCTTATTTCACCGGGTGACGCTTGGCTTAACCGTCATCCTCGCGCTGCTGGCGGGGTCTGCGGCGATACACTTGAGTCAGCAAGCCAAGCAGTTCACACAAACGCTTTCCGCCAAGCCATGGCTCAGCGCGGTGTTCATGCTAGCGTCGCTCTTGGCGGTATCGATGATGCACGTCACGGTGCACGCGCTGGCATGCAAAGCCCACAACCGGCGCGTTCGCGAGATCGGATTTTTTCTCCTGCAAGGAGTCCTGCCGACGTTTTACGCCGACGTCACCGATATTTTCATGTCGACGCGGCGGGCGCGTGTGATCGTCGATCTCGCCGGCCCGTTGGTCGAATTGTTTTGGGGCAGCGTGGCTTTTCTCGCCGCCTATCAGGCCAATCCTGGTATCGGCCAAGCGCTCTTGTTCGGTGTCGGCGTACTGCTCTGGGAGGGCGCGCTAATCAATCTTTACCCGTTTAATTTTCTCGAAATGGACGGTTACAACATCGTCGCAGATCTATTGGCGATGCCGACCCTGCGCCAGCAAGCGCTAGCGCTCGCGCCACAACTTCATCGGCGCGTGTTTCAGCCAAGAACGCTGACCAAGGCGGAATGGATTCAAATCGCTTACCTGCTACTCTGCATAGTCTCCGTGCTGATTTACCTGATCGCCCATCTCGACTTCTTAGGCGGCTTGCTACCGGGCTGGAAGTAAACCAAGAGCAGCACCTGTTATTGAAACGCTCTCTCACCACGAAGGCACGAAGCACGCGAAGCTCGGACCAATTGGCTCTCCGAACCCTTCGTGTCCTTCGCGCCTTCGTGGTGAACAATCGGGGTCAATCCACTGCAAATTCGGACCAACGTTAAATCACTTCGCGCCGCTGAGACTGGCGAAAAAGCAGCTGCGCTCTATCTCAGGCAACAGCGACATATCAATAAACCGCTCGGCATCGACACCTTTGGCAAGAGGCGTTTACTGCGCGGTCAGCTCCAGCGCAATTTTGACGCCCTCAGCCCGTGGGAATGGCCGATCGTTCAAGTCGCGGTTGTAATGATCGAGGGCATCGGCGATGTAGTCCGGCGCCACGGCGCGCACCTGGTTCAGATAGTTGCTCAGCGCCGCCACCATGACTAGATCCGCTCCCCGGAGCGCCGCCGATTCCGCCGCCTGCGCCCCGGGCGTAAAACCGCCGAACCATGGACAAATGATGAGAATCATCGCGGCAAGCGAGCTTGCAGCCATCGGAATTCCTACTTTACTGCGCTACTACTCTCGACTTGCTTCACGAAGGATAGGTCGACGACTTCCTGCGGATCGACGCTGGTCGCTTGGGGAAATTGATCGGCCATCATCTCCAACGCCGTCTTGATCGCTTCCACCGATGGATAGGGAAAGCGCGGCATGCGCGCACTGAAATAGCCGTAGGTTTCATCGAGCATCTCGTCGCTGGCGCCGCGCAGATATTTCCTCATCACCGCCATGCTGCGCTCGCGGTTGGTCTTGAAGATCTGCACGCTATCGGTCAGGGCGCGTACCAGGCGCAAAGCGACATCGGGGCTCTTTTTGACATTGACTTTCAGTGTAGAGATACCGACGTAAGGATACTGTACGCCGAGATCGTCGAAATCGACCAGCTCCCGGAAACCGGCTTTCTTCGCCACCAGTCTTGAAGGGGTCGTGAGCATCGCGCCGTCGACCACGCCTTTCTCCAGCGCGGGTAAGATCGCCGGAGTGTCGCCGACGTTGACGATCTTCACGTCGCGCCCAGGCTCCAGCCCGATTTTTCGCTTGAGAATGT
Organism: uncultured delta proteobacterium; assembly: GCA_963816145.1. Taxonomy (GTDB): domain Bacteria; phylum Desulfobacterota; class Binatia; order UBA9968; family UBA9968; genus DP-20. The sequence continues at coordinate 58,026 of CAWFJP010000005.1, read as the reverse complement.
AGTGCAGCAAAATATCCGACACCGCACCCGGCCGGCCCGACGCAAGGGTCTTGCCGCGCAGCTCTTTGGCGGTCTTGATCTGCGGCTTGGAGAAAATCGACGAGCCGGTGGCGTTGACAAAGGACGCGATGATGACCAGATCTTTGGTGCCGACGGCATAGCTCGACACCACACCGGTGCCGGTGGAGACGACATATTGGGCATCGCCGCTGAGCAAGAGCTGATGCGGCCGCGCCCGGCCGGCGTACACCGCTTCGAAATCCAATCCGTACTTTCGCCCCAACTTATCCTCCACCGCCAGCCAGAGCGGCGTGTACGCGCCGGTAAATGACGAGTAAATAATCTTGAGCCGCACTGGTTCATTGGCGGCGCTAGCGTCGGCGACAACAATTAGCCCGCTAAGAAATATGACAATCGCACTGACAATTTTTTGCATGATTCCATCCGTTTCTAGGTTTATGCCAAGCTGTCGTACCTCATGCGATACTATCTCATCCTTCGCACTGTCAAACGGGAGTTGCTGTCATCTCCAGCGAAACGACAAATCCTTCCCGGTCGTGGGAATCGAACCAAGATAAACTGAACTGCAATCATTAATTTGACGGGTTTAGCGCAACTGCGCCGCTGGTATGCCCATGCGAATCTTCATACCAATCATACTGATGTCATTCGGTTGATCGGCAAAACCGCGAGCCCAGACACCGAACGACCCAGGCAAAGCAATTCGCTTCATGGTCGGCTATCCGGCCGGCAGCACCCTGAGGTTAACGACTTGAACGGAGCGCAGCGATTGAACGCTTTGAACTCAACTCGGCCTTCGACCGAGATCCCGCAACCCGCGCTCCCACTTGTCCACTTCTTTTTCCAGTTGCTGAATGTTCAAACCCTTCTCGGCGTACCATCGTTTGAAGCCATACTCCTTCGCCGGGCTGCCATAATCATAGGCTTCGAGTATTTTCTGGCCGTCCGAACTGAATAGAAAGTCGACAAACAACACAGCTGAGTATGGATGCGGTGCTTGCGATGATAGTGCGGCGCTGCCGGCGCTGGCCGGCACGATGTCCATAGGCACCCACACCACCGGCGCTTTCTTCTGCGCCGCCACTAGGGCGTGGTTGCGAAAGATCGTCGGCGACGCTTCGACTTCGCCACCGACAATCATGTCGTTCAACGCCTGGCCGGAAACCGAGTGCATGGTGATCTCTTGGCCACGCAGCCGTTTGAGATATTCCTCGCCCTTGGTTAGCAACATGCCGCCCACTGTGCGTGAGCCGGTATCGGTAGTAACGAACGACATCCGCCCTTTAAGCGCCGGCTTCAAGAGATCGTCGTAGTTTTTCGGCACGGCATTGGCCGGCAGTTTGTTTTTGTTATAAGCGAATCCCATGTAGGATTCGCGCACCGTGCCCCAATAGACCAAGCCCTTGCCGGCCTCTTCCTTGGCATCGGGAATAAGCCGGCCGATATGCGGACTGGTGAACGGCTGAATCAGTTTGAGCGCCTGCATCAACATCAGCAGCGGCAACGAACTTTCCGCCACGTCCATCAGATAGCGTTTCGCCTGCGCCTCGGCGAGAAATTTCGAGATCAAATCCTTGCTCGTGCCCCGGTAAGACTCCACCGCCACGCCATACTTAGCTTCGAACGCCTTGGCCAGATCGCGGTATGAATTACCCGCCAACGCCGTGTACCAAACGATCTTGCCTTCCTTTTTCGCCCCGGCGGCAAGCATCTGCTCGCGGTCGGGGCCGGTGTAAGTTGCAAGCTCGGCAATGGTTGGGCCTTTCATACCCTGCGCTTGCACCGCCGTTGGCAAAAGAGAAAAAAGGTACATCGACAATAGCAAACAAATTTTCATCGATCTCTCCAATTGTGCGAACAGGGCGACCCGCCGGTCGCCCCTACCGTTAATCGCGCCATGTATACTTTGCGTCTGGATGCAGTGTACCCGGGTTTTCCCGGTCGAACTCCCAGCGCACCGGGTTATCGAGAATATACTGGCGGATGCGCTTTAATGAATCTTCGCTCCGGATAACGTGCTCGAAGTAGTTGCGCTGCCAGACCGGCGTGCCAGGCGAGCCACGTAGTGCATTGAAGCGTTTAGTGATAACCGCTTTGAACCCACCGACAAACGCACCTAACGACCGCCGGGATGGCCCGGATTGTAGGGGCGACCGGCCGGTCGCCCTCCCCATCGCCTCGGAAATGACAATAACACCGTGAATGTGATTGGGCATCACAACGAAGGCATCCAGTTCTATTTCTGTTCGTATCTGCGCTGATCTCTCCCATTCATACTGAACTATTTGACCGCAAGCATTAGAGCGGAATTCCCCTTCGACGATTTCTCCGAACAAACATTTTCGACCTTGTGTCACGATCGTGATGAAATACGCGCCAGCCAGGGAATAGTCGTAATTCTGTAAACGAATCGACTGACGGCGTCTTGTTTCGGGTGAAATTGTCGTCATGATTTAGAAAAAGAGGGCGACCGCCGGTCGCCCCTACACAATCGCGCAGGCTTCGTTCCGCTCTCTATTTACGCGAGTTCAAAATCCCGCCAGAGCCGCCGCTTCCGGGTGAAAAAATCTCCGGTAGTCGATGCGGGTCGGCGACAGGCCCTGTTCGTGCGCGTATTGGGTCATCGCTTCCAACTCGCGCACGTTGTTGGGAATGTTATACGCCCAGTAGTCGTCACCCATCAGCTCGCGCTGTTCGGCCACCGCGGCGGCGATCCACGAATAGGCGATCACTTGCGGATCGGGGCCGATCAGCCGATCGAATGCGACGTCGCGAGATTTGCGAAATGCTTTGAGCAGCGCCACCGGTGCGTTGGGATGTTTGTCGACGAACGCCTGCTTCAACGTCACGATGTGGCTGGTCGGAAATATCTTCGTCTTGCGGTAATACTCCTGCTCTTCTTTGCGAAAGTCACGGAACAGCCGGCGCGTGCGCGAATCGCGCGCGGTGATCGATGGCAGCACGTTGGGGCCGATGACCGCGTCGATCTTGCCGTCGCAAAGCATATTGTCGAGCAGCAGATCCGGATCGTCGTCGGAACTTATTTGCTCGATGCGAATGCCTTCAACCAGCGCCATCTTTTTCGCCCGCGGCGAGCACCAATTGATCTTGGTCAAATCGACGCCGTAATAATGTTGCAGCGCGCCGCGCGCCCAGACGCCGGCGGTGTTGTCCCACTGCATGATGCCGACGCGTCGTCCTTCCAACCCTTTCGCCGACTCGATGCCGGCTTTGCTGTTGACGTATATATAAGCCAAACGGAATTTCCGGTTGGGAAACGCCGGGATCGAAATATGCGCCTCGCCTTTGGCATAAGCGCGCACCCGAGCGGCAAAGCCGCAGTCCCAGGCATCGCACTCCTCTTCGGTGGGAACGAATTCCCAATCAAAGCCCTCGATCTTGACCGTGCCGTCGGTGATCGGGATATTGGTGTCGATCGTCGGTTCACGAAAATAAAATCGTAACTTTGGGTTGGACATGGTTCGCCTCCATCATTTAGAGAGTTTTTTGCCGCAGAGGTAAAACTCGCCTCGCGCGAGTTGCTAATGTATCCCGATGAGTCGTCCGAGTTCAATCGAAAGTATATTACTTGCCGATGCGCGACAGGAGAGTCAACGCGGCGACCAGCGCGATCCGGTTAATTGTTTCGCTCGTCGTTCAAATCGTCATTGCTTTTGATCCAGGTCGGCGATAGATAGATGCCGCCAAGTGAAGGAATCACCGTCGGAAAAAACAAGGTTCATGAAATGTGGGACGAAAACTGGCCGGCTAAAACCATAGGTTTGGCGCTCGACGAGGCAGCACGGAAATACGGCGACCGAGTCGCCACCGTGTTCCACAACGGCGCGGTCACCTACAACCAGCTCAAACAAACTGCCGATTTGATCGCGCGAGGCTTCCTCCAACTCGGTGTCGGCAAGGGCGACAAAGTCGCGATTTGGATGGCCGGCTATTCGGAATGGGCGTTGGTTTACTTCGCACTCATGCGCATTGGCGCGGTCATCGTGCCCGTCAACACCCGCTACCGGCCCGAAGAAATCGAATATGTGCTCAACAAATCGCGGGCGTCTCTACTGGTTTTGAAAGATGAGCCGATAAAAGACTATTTCAGTTTGCTCAGAGAACTCTGCCCTGGAGCCGGCCATGCGGCTGACGCGCTGCCCAACCAAAATCTTCCCAATCTCAAAAGAATCGTCGTTACTTCGCCCCGAAGTTCGGCAGGCTGGCTCTCATTCGAGGAATTAAAATCGCTCGGCGCCGAGGTTTCTGAAAACACTTTGCGCCAGGCCGAGGAAAAGGTCAGAGCCGATGACATCGCCATGATTCAGTTCACTTCCGGCACCACGGCGCTGCCCAAGGGCGCGATGCTGTTTCAAGCGGCAATGCTGCGCGGCGCCCAGTGCGGCTGCCGGGCGCTGAAACTGACCGAGTCCGATCGATTCTTCAGCCCGCAACCATTTTTCCACGTCGGCGGTTCGATCCAGGTGATGCTCACGCCGGTGGTCTCCGGCTGCACGATGATCGTGCAGCCCTATTTCGATGCCGGCGAAGCCTTGGAGCTAATGGAACGTCATCGATGCAACGTGCTAATGGGCCACCAGCCGCACTATATCGAATATCTCAACCACCCCGATCTGAAGAAGCGAAAGCTTGTCCTCGAAAAAGGCATGATTTTCGCCAGCCCGGAGGTCAACAAGCGGGTCCACGACGAGATGGGCATAAAAAAACTCATCAGCCCTTACGGGCTTACGGAAACTCATATCGGCGGCACCGCATGCGATTTGGACGATCCTTTGGAATTGCGAATGACTACCGTGGGGAAAGCCATGCCCGGCGTCGAGATCGGCATTCGACAGCCGGAGGGCAAAGGATTCTTACGCCGAGGCGAGCCCGGCGAAGTTTGTTTTAAAGGTTGGTGCGTCACTAAAGGCTACTACGACGACCCGCAGAAAACCGCCGAGACGATCGACGAAACGGGTTGGTTTCGCACGGGAGACATGGGCGTCATCGGCACCGACGGCTGCCTACGGCTGGTGGGCCGCATCAAGGATATGATCCGGGTCGGCGGCGAAAATGTCGCGGCAGCGGAGATTGAAGCTGCGCTACTTAAGCATGACGCCGTAAAGCAAGCGGTTGCCATCGGCATGGCCGATCCGCGTTTAGCTGAAGTCGTAGCGGTCTTCGTAGAGTTGAAGACAGGGCGGCAGAGCAACGAGAAGGAGCTCGTCGACCACTGTCGGGCCCACTTAGCCAGCTTCAAAGTGCCGCGCAAAGTGATCTTCGTTCAGGATTGGCCCATGAGCGGCGCGGGAAAGATTCAGCGCTACCTATTGAAGGAATCCCTCGCGCAAACCGGACCCGAGGCTTCAATTCAATAGAACGCTGGAATTACTAAATAGCGTAGAGCGCCTTGGCGTTCTCGTACAGGAGCTTCTTCTTGGTTTCGTCTGAAAGATCGTTGTGCTTTTGGGTATGGTGCAAGTTTTCCGGAAACTCACAATCCCAGTGCGGAATATCCGTCGCGTAAACGAAATGATTCTCGCCGACGTAACGGAAAGTTTCGGGCAGCAACGTCTCCTCGGCTTCGTAGCTAAAAAAGACCGGATGTTCGCGCACGCAATCGCTCGGTCTTTGCTTCAGCGACGGCGTTTCGATCTTGCCGCGCTTCACCCAGTGTTCATCCATACGGTCCAGCCAGTAGGGCAGCCAAGTGGAACCAATCTCAAGAAAAACCAATCGCAATTTGGGGAAGCGCGCCGGCACGCCCTGATAGATCATGTTAGAAAACTGGACGAACATTCCCACCGGAAAAGATACGGTGTGAACTTCGGTGAAGGTTTCAAAAGATCCCGAAGCCAGCTCTTCGGCGCCATTCGTACCATGCACCGCCAGCGCGCAGCCTAGACTCTCGGCTTCCCGGTAAATCGGATCGTAAAACTTGTGGCCCAGCGGCAAGCGCAATCCCGTCGTGCGAACCACCGCGGCACGGCAGCCATAGTCGCGCACCGCCCGGCGCAGTTCGATCACCGCTCGTTCCGGGTCTTGAAAGGGCAGCAGCGCGACCGGTCTCAACCGGTTTGAGACTTTCGCGTACTGATCGTGAACATAGTCGTTATAGGCCTCGCACAGCGCCACAGCGTAGTCGGGCTCGCGGATGCGCGACACATTGCCCATCGCGGTCGGGTACAGGAACGCCTGCTCGATGCCATGGTCATCCAACAAACGCAACCAGTCTTGCGCGCTCGGCGCGCTGGGAAAATTCCGCGGCTCGGGAGGCAAGGTTTGCCGGAGATCCCGGTCCCAGGGCTCCGACGCGGTCAGCGGCCCGCCGCGTTTGTCGAACGGAGATTTTAAATATTTGCGCAATTCGTCGGTGCGTTCGATGATATGCCCGTCGGCATCGATCACTTTAGATCCGGCCATAATCTACCTCGTGATTCCTTGCGGGCTGCCGGTTTATAATTTGTACGCCAGCATGATGCCGTCGCGAAACGGCAGCAGCACGTTTTCTACTCTCGGGTCGTTGTGAATTCGCCCATTCAAAACATTGACGATCCGGGCGTCTTCTTCGACCGGATTCAACACCCGCCCATAGCGCAGCATATTGTCGAGCACGATGAGCCCGCCCTTGCGCACTAACTCCACACAACGATCGTAGTAGTAATCGTAACTCGGTTTATCGGCGTCGATGAAGCAGAGATCGAAGGGACCGTGGAGCGTTTTCAAAGTGTCCGCCGCCCTGCCCTCTCTAATTTCGATTTTTTTCCCGTGTGGACTCTGGGCAAAGAAATGCCGTGCGATTTCGACGGCGTGAGGATCTAGCTCGCAAGTGACAATGGAACCGTCGGCGGGCAATGCCTCGGCAAACGACAGCGCGCTGTAGCCGGTAAACATGCCGACTTCGAGGATTTTTTTGGCTTGGGTCATGCGCACCAGCATCTTGAGAAAAGCGCCCTCGATCTCGCCGACCAGAAAATTCGCCGTGGCGGTTTTCTCTTCGGTTTCGCGTAGTAACCTCTCGTGCAGCTCCGTGAGCGCCGTGGTATGCCGTTCGCAATACTCTTCGACCCCTTCGGGTAGGACTTTGACGCCCACCGCGCGCCGATCTTTTCTTTGTTCCATAATGTGCCTAGCTCCTTGGCTTCGATCGCTCTCAGGCTATCACTGACGGCGTTCATCGCGCCAGCGAATTTTATGGTATGGCACGCGTGATCGTTAAAACCACTGTTGCAGCAAAGTAACCAGTGAGCGCTGGCATCGTTCGTGTTTTTTGTGATCCTGTTGTAAAAGTTCCAATGGCCTTGGAAGTCGCGGACTAAAGAACCAGAGGGGAGAATTCATGGATACGATTACTTCGAGAAAATTAACGCGCGAAGGCGCGATGAAGGTGCTCAATAGCGCGGTCGAGAGAGCGCACGCGCTGAATTGTCATGTCAGCATCGCTGTGGTCGACGACGGCGGACATCTGATCGCCTTTACGCGCTCCGAAAAGGCCGAGCTCTACTCGATTGCGATCGCCCAGACGAAGGCGAAGAGCGCGGCGTTGACCAGATTCCCCTCGGGCAAGAAAAGCCCCACCGGTAACGAAAGGAGCGATCATCACGCTCTGGCCATCACATTGGCTGCCGGCACCGATTCGTTCGTGACCATCGAAGGCGGCTTTCCGCTCTTCTCCGAAGGGGAAATCGTCGGCGCCGTCGCCGTCAGCGGCGCGGGTGGCAAGGACATCGACGTCGCGCAAACCGCAGCAGCGGCGTTGGGCAAATAACCCATCAGCCGAAAATAAGCGACCCCTTCGTTCTAATCTGTACTCGACCGTGCCCCGGATTGAGTGCTGAGATCTCCAACGGCCAAGCATAGAGGGGTTGGCAATCGCGCTGATTCGTTAAAACTCTGCAACCTAGCATTGAGTCTCCGTGGTCTTCCCGTTCCGCATGGAAAACCACTAGTATCGGCCAGTCATATGGTTCGGTGACGATCACAAAATCGAATACAGGAGAGAAGGCGATGGCTGATATCAAGAAAACGCCCTTTCGCGCCGACCACGTCGGTAGCTTGCTGCGCCCGCAAGAGCTCTTACAGGCTCGCGAACGTCGGCAGACTGGCGAATTGTCGGCTGCTGAATTGCGCCAAATCGAAGATCGTTGCATTCGCGATGTCGTTAAGATGCAAGAGGACATCGGCCTCCAGAGCATTACCGACGGCGAGTATCGCCGAACCATTTGGCACGCGGACTTTCTTCGCCAGATCAACGGGGTGATCGTCAAGGAAGGCGTGGCGAATGAAAGCGGAGTAGTCAGAAAATTTCAGTCCGGGGACGAAGAAATCGAGCGAAAGCCGACCAGATTTGAAGTTGCCGCAGGCCTCAAACGCAGCCACGGCATCGAGACCGATAATTTCAAGTACTTGGCCTCGGTGACCCATCGAACGCCAAAAATCTGTATTCCGTCGCCGACGATATTGCACATGCGCGGCGGCCGCGACGCCATCGATAGACAAGCCTATCCCGACATGGACGGTTTCTACGCGGACCTGGCGCGAGTATATCGAGAGGAAATTCACGCGTTGGCAGATCTTGGTTGCACCTATCTCCAGCTTGACGATCCGAATCTGGCCTATCTCTGCGACGAAAAGATGCGCGACGGCGTCCGTCATATCGGCGAAGACCCAAACCAACTGCCGCTAACCTATGCCCGACTCATAAACGAATGCATTAAGGATCGTCCCGCCAACATGACGGTCTGCATGCATATCTGCAGAGGCAACTTCCGCAGCGCCTGGGCGGCCGAAGGCGGCTACGATCCAGTGGCGGAAATCCTATTCAACGAGTTTAAGCTCGACGGCTTTTTTCTGGAATATGACTCGCCGCGAGCCGGAAGCTTTTCGCCGCTGCGCTTCGTGCCAAGGGATTTGAAGATCGTGCTCGGCTTGGTTACCTCCAAGACCGGCGATCTGGAGAAGTGCCGAGGATATCAAACGGCGCATCGACGAAGCGAGCCGCTATCGTTCCCTTCGAACCAGCTAGCGCTCAGTCCCTCAATGCGGCTTTTCCAGCACGGTTTTAGGCAACAACATCACCGTCGAAGCCGAGCTTGCCAAACTGTCCCTAGTCGTCAACGTGGCCCATGATGTTTGGGGATAACCTCTACGTTTCGTCCTCGGGGAGGCAGTTCTGATCGGAAGGGAGTCGCATAGGCAATGATGAAACGGGACGAAATGTTCAATGCGTTCGCGCGCCAACGCAGGGATGAGATCGTCGTCGCAGTCTACACGGCGGCGCAGGAGATCACGCATATCTCCCCCAGCGATCTGAATTACACCTTCGTCGGCGCAATGGGTCAGGGTTCTTCGCACGCATTGGGTTTGGCACTGGGCCGCCCGGATAGACGGGTGATTTTATTCGACGGCGACGGAAGCTTGCTGATGAATCTCGGCAGCTTGGTGACGATAGCAAATCAAGCGCCGACGAACTTAGTTCATTGCCTGTGCGAAAACGGCTGCTACGAAACCAACGGCTCCGTGCCCATCCCGCGCGCAGGGCGAATACGTTTTGCCGAGCTGGCTAAAACCGCGGGGTATCGTCGAGACCTACGAGATTGCCGATCTCGCCGAGTGGGAAAGCAAGCTGCCTGACCTGCTCAAAGGAGAAGGGCCGCTTTTCGTCGACCTCAAAGTCGAAACTGGCGAAATCTATCCAGAAGACTTCCGCGAGGTTGGCCAGCACGAATGCACCGGGAAAATTTTCGCCGTGCGTTGGCCTATGGCTAATCGCGAACAAACTATTGGATCTGCTGAGCCTACGAGATCTACTGCGGTATCGGATGCTTACGAAACCACTCTACGAGGAAGTCCCCCAGCGAGCGAATTTTTTGCGGCGTTGGTTTCCCAGGTGAGAAGACCAGAGACAGAGGGTGCACCGGGATAGGGAAGTGAGTTAGGACTTCGCGCAAAGCGCCGCTTCTGAGATCTTCTTTGACACAATAGAGGGGTAAAATCGCGATACCCAGCGACTCAAGCGCAGCTTTACGCAGCACGAGCACGCTATTCGAGGCAAATGACCCCTGAACTTTCACGGAAGTGACGCCCGCCCCGTCGCGAAGTCGCCAAACTCGGTCGCTTGGGTCCGAGTTAATATGGACTAGACATTGATGTCGGGTGAGATCTCTCGGCCGACGCGGCTCATCATGCTGCGTGAGATAATTGGGCGACGCGCAAAGCAGCCAACGCAAGTTGGCAATTTTTCTGGCGACCAAGCTCGATTCGCGAATTGGCGTCGTATGCACCGCGACGTCGAATCCGCGTTCGATAAAATCATAGCTGCGAAACGAAAGGTCGTCGAGCATCAGGTTGATATTAAGGTGTGGATAGGCTGCGGCGAAACTAGCGATCGCATCGCCGAGCGCCAATGTGGTCAGCGATTTTGGCGCAAGTATTTTGAGCGCGCCCGCCGGCTCCTTTTGCATCCGCTTGAGAGAGGATTCTTGTTCTTCGGTTTCCTGAATGAGCCGCTGGCAAAAATTAAAATGCGCCGCGCCGGCCTCGGTCAGCGTGATACGCCGCGTCGTCCGGGTCAGCAGCCGAACTCCCAGGTGCTTTTCCAGATCCGTCACGTGACGCGAAACCAATGCGCGCGAGAGCCCGAGCAGCTTCGCGGCCTCGGAGAGGCTGCCAAGTTTGATGACTTCAACGAAGCTCTGCATGGTGCGAAAGCGGTCCATGATCAATCGGATTAGTTAAAAATCTGCAACCTTGTTTTTAATATTTGCGCTCTTCAGCGGTCATAGCATGTTGGCGACATCAGCTATATTACGTACCGGAACGCGGCAGCTGATTAGAGCACTTGTCAAACACACAATTCAAGGTTTAAAGATGTCTACAAAGTATATTCCCTGGGAAGGTGGAGCCAGATGAAGAAACGTCAATGCAATAGAGTAACTTCAGCGGCAACGAACATTATCTGTTTGTTACTATGCTCGTGGGCGCAGGCGGATGCCGCCGAGGCGCTTAAAAAGATGCGCATCGCCATCCCGAGCATCGTTATCGATTTCGCGCCGCTCTGGATCGCGCGCGAAAAAGGCTTTTTTCGCGACGAACGTATTGACGTCGGAGATAACCTACATCCAAGGAAACATCAGAGGCGTTCAGGCCCTGATCGCGGGCGAGGTTCAGGCGGGCATCGCCGGTTCCGCCGGGCCCGATCGCGGCAAGGGCGGCGGGCGAAGACGCAGTCATCGTGGCGGTGCCGATGAATCGATTGGACTACACCTTCGTGGCGCGCCAACCGGTCAAAAGCGCGAGCGATCTAGCCGGCAAGAAAATTGGCATCGGTGCCGTTGGCGGTTCCGATGAAGTCGCCACGCGTATCGCCTTGCGCCAACTGGGCGTTGACCCAGGGAGCGTGACGATGTTGGTGACCGGCGGATCGGCGGAACGGCTTGCCGCGCTGCGCGTCGGCTCCGTCGATGCCGCCACCGTCGGCGGTGCGACTTTTATCGGCGGCGGCGCCGGGCTCCACAAGGTTTTGGATCTGACCGATCTTGGTGTGGAATTTCCCTTTACCGCGATCTTTACCACGCGACGATTCGCCGCGGCCAATCGTGATGCGGTGCTGGGGCTGATTAGAGGCTACATGAGGGTGTTCGTTTCTTTCAACAGAATAAGGAAGAATCGTTGGCCATAACGGCGCGCAATCTTAGAACCTCCAATCGTGAACTGCTGGAGCGCCAGTGGCAGTACGCAAGGACCATGTCTTCGAGAAAGTCCCCCTGGCGACGGAAAAAGGATTTAAGTTGGTTTTTGATATATTGGCGCCGAGAAATCCCAAAGTCGGCGCGCTGCGGATCGAGGATGTTTTCGACGCCAGCTTCGTCCAGGAACTGTCGGCGAAGGGCTTTTTCAAATAGCGCGGTCTAAACTTATGATTGAGTCACTGACAAATTCCCAAATGCGGATCGATGTCCACGCTCATGCGTTTCCTCCTGAGTTCATGAGAACGCTCAGGAGCCACCCGCCGCGGCCGCTCGATATTAGAAGCAATTGGGAATGGGATGAAAGCCGCTTTCTGGCTGAAATGGACCGCTGGCAGATCAGCATGCAAGTACTGTCGCTGCCCCATGTTTACGAATATTACGACCCGGAAAATCGCGCGTTGGGCGTCGAGCTTTGCCGCCGCGCTAACGATGAATTCGGCGAGATTTGCGCGCGCAGGCTGGAGCGGTTTCGCTTTTTCGCCGCCCCTCCCCTTCCCGACTTCGAGCGCGCATGCGCGGAACTCGATCGCGCGAAAGCCATGCCGGGATTCTCCGGAATCAGCCTCAGCACTAACCTGCACGAACGAACCTTGGATGATCCCGCCTTCGCTTCTTTCTTTGAGCACGCCAATGCCGCGGGCGTAGTGATTTTCTTGCATCCACTGCAGCGACCTTTCCCCAAAGAGTGGTACGGTTACCGGCTCGAGCATTTGATCGGCCTTCCTGTCGACACGACATTTACCCTTGCGCGCCTGGCGCTGTCCGGCTTTTTCGATCGCTACCCAAATATCAAAATCATCGCTGCCCATGTCGGCGGCACTCTCCCGTTCCTCGCGCCGCGCATCGAGCGCGCCTTTCGCGAAGGCACAAGCCAACACCGGCCCAGTCACTATTTCAGCAAACTTTTCTACGACACATCCGGCCCCACCCACGAAGCGATCCTGGCCGCGGTGGCGAAAATGTTCGGTTCCGAGCAAATAGTGTTCGGCACCGACTACCCTTTCGGTCTTGGCCAAGAGGGCAAGCAATACGTCGAGCACGCCGTCGGCGTCGTCGAGGAATCGGGATTGAGCGAAACCGAGCAAAAACAAATCTTCTCTGCCAATGCGCGGACGCTCTTAGCCCTATGACGCGGCGCGCCGAAGGGAACTTTTCCGACAAGGAGCGATCATGATTCGAGTCGCATTCGTCATCGGCGGATATCCGCCCGAAGAACACAAACGGCGCGCCGATGTGGCGCTCTCCTATTCAACGGCGGAAATTCAGGTGGGCATCGTGGAAGTAGCTGCCAGCCCCTATTTTTATGGCATGACACCAACCGAGATACAGCTGGTCGCGCCAGCGTTCATCGATAGCTTCAAGCGCGCCGAGAAAGAAGGTTACGACGCCGTCGTGCCTTTGGGCACGCTCGACTTGGGAGTCGATGGCGGCAAATCGGCGGTGGACATTCCAGTGGTCGGGCCGACCGAAGCTTGCTTGCATGTCGCGTCGTTGATCGGCGACCGATTTGGCGTAATGGTCTATCACCAGAGTTTGGTGAGTTTTTCCCGTGCGATTATTCGCCGCTATGGGATGGAAGACCGGATTGTCGGCTTCGGCGTGAGCGGTTTCGACTTGCCGGATTTGGCGGCGCATCACGATGAGGTCGTCAATAATTTCGTTAGTGAAGCCAAACGGCTGGTCGCCGACGGCGCCGAAGTGATTTATCCTATGGGCATCAGCCAGTGTCCGGTGCATATCAAACCGGCTTGGCTGCAAGAGCAGCTCGGCGTACCGGTGGTTGAAGGCTTCGGCACGCCGATTCGCATGGCGGCGATGCTGGCCGGGTTGGGACTTTCACAGAGCCGCGCGCGCTGGGTGAAGTCGCGGAATTAGCCGTTCAAGATGCAAGTCATCTCTCACCACGAAGGCACGAAGGACACGAAGGTAAGACTTTTAAGAAAAGCGGAATTCGTAGGAGCGGACCTGCGTGTCCGCCCTCTGTACGCGCGAAGGAATCGATATGACGAATTATGAAACTATTTTAGTCGACCGCCAGGACAACATCGCAACGATCACTTTCAACCGGCCCAATAAGCGCAATGCGATGAACCCAAAGCTGCATCATGAGATGGTCGAAGTCTTGAGCGAGTTAAGATTCGATAAGGACTTGCGGGTGCTTATCCTGACCGGCGCCGGCGAGAGCTTTTCCGCAGGTGAGGATCTCAAAGAATTTTTTTACGAACAGCGTGACCGCATGGAGTTCGAGCGGCTGTTGGAAAAAGCCTTGGAGTGGCGCGTGCGCATCCTGCGCGCATTTCCAGTTCCGACCATCGCAGCGATCAATGGATTCTGCTTCGGCGGCGCATTTTCGATCGTATCCGGTTGCGACATTGCCATCGCTGCAGACGAAGCCACCTTTGGACTCTCGGAAGTGAACTTCGGCCATTTCCCGGGCGGCCCGGTGACCAAGCAGATATCGCAGATCATGCGCGTCCGCGACGCGATCTATTACATCCTCACCGGCGATACCTTCAACGGCAAACGGGCGGCGGAAATTGGTTTTGTGACGTTTTCAGTGCCAAGATCGTCGTTGATGGAGGAAGCAAACAAGCTCGCCAATAAGCTCGCTGAAAAGGACCCGCTCGCGCTCCGCGCTTGTAAGGACGCGTACCGCGACAGCCTGATTATACCCGACTACGAGACCGCCTTGAGTTACAGCTCGGCAAAAAGCGACCAGCTTTCTTTTCTGCAGGGCGGCGCGTGGAAAGATCAGGGCATCAAGCAGTTTATCGAAGGGGAGTATCGACCGGGATTCGGCGCGTTCAAAAAAGAAAAGTAGAGTTGCACTCATGAAGGTCGGCAAGCGTTTCCTTCCGGCTATTTTTGGTCTCATGGCGTGCCTGCACTCGTTTGCTCCGGCCTGCGCGCTGGAAAGCATCATCATCGCCTATCCGACCACTAGCAGCCAGTTCACGCCGCTGTGGTTTGCCCGCGACGTCGGGCTCTATGAAAAGTACGGCCTGGACGGCAAGTTGGTTTTTATTCAAGGCGGCAGCGTGTTGCTGCAAGCGATGATTGCCGGCCAGGTTCAAGCGGCGCAAAACGGCATTGCCGAAACCGTGACGGCAATTCTCCGCGGCGGAGATGTGCGAATGCTGGGCGTCACCTCGAAGATTTTTCCCTATAGTTTGATCGCCGCCAAGGGCGTCAAAAACGCCAAGGATCTCATCGGCGGGCGGATCGGCATTAACCGGATCGGCGACGTGAGCGCTTACGGTTCGCAGCTCGCGCTGCGCAAACTTGGGATCAACCCGGAAAAAGACGTGACCATGATGCAAATTGGTGGCTCGCCGCAGCGTTTGGCCGCATTGCAATCCGGCGGAGTGCAAGCGGCGGCGATGGATTTCATGTCCGGGCTTCGGTTGGCCAAGCTCGGCTTTCCGGTGCTGATGCAACTCAATCTGAATTATCCCTATCTCGGCCCGATGGTGTCGGGTAAATTCCTGCGCGAAAATCCCGCCACCGCCGAAGCTTTCCTCAAAGCCTTCATCGAAGGCATCGCCCGTTTCAAGCGTAACCGCGACGAAGGCATCAATGCGCTGGCGCGCTACATGAAGTCCAACGAAACCGACGTGCTCAATAAAGCCTACGATTTCATCGCCAATGATTTTTACGCCGAAAACATCGAGCCCGACCCCAAGAGTTTCCAAGACTTGATGGATGAGATCGGCGAGCGTGAACCGCTGGCCAAGAAAGCAACCATCGGCCAAGTTTTCGATTTGACCATCGCGCGCAAGCTTGAAAAAGAAGGGTTCCTCAAGACTGTGTTCAAACGCTAGTCGCGGATATCTACTAAGGAGATAACAAATGGCATCGACAACCCCGAACAATAGCGGGCAGAATTCAGCGCCGCTAAAGATCGCCAACGTCCAAAGTTGGCGCGCGACCTTGCGCCGGCCAACGGTTTGGAAGACCGCGCGCTACACGAAAGGCGACATTGAAGCCACCGTCGTTGGCCTCACGGACGACAACGGCATTACCGGCTACGGCTACATGCCGGCGATGCTGATCGTTGGGGAGTCGACGGCGACGGCCGAGGCGTTGCTCCACAACACCATTGTACCGTTGCTCAGCCAAGGCCCATTCGACGGGGTACAGCCAATCATGCGCGATATCGATCTCGCCATCGGTGGTAACGTTCAGCTTAAATTCGCCGTCGAAGAGGCCCTGCTCGATCTCCAAGCCAAGCGCATGAAGACGCCGCTGTTTAATTTATTTGGCGGCCTCTGCCGCCGCGAAGTGCCGGTGATGCGCATGCTCGGTCTCAAGCCGCCCAAGGAAACCGCCGATGAAGCGCTCGCGCTGGTTGAGCGCGGCTATCGTTATGTAAAAATTAAAATTGGCCTCGATGACAAGCGCGATATCGAAACGGTCAAGCGAACCCGCGACGCGCTCGGTGAAGGCGTGTTCATTTCCGTCGACGCCAATCAAGCCTACACGCCGATGCACGCGGTAAAAGTCTTGAACCAACTCGAAGCCTGCAATCTTGTCGTGGTCGAGCAACCCGTCAGACAAGACGACGTGCGCGGCATGGCGTTTGTGCGCAAGAACGTGAGTATTCCGATCATGGCCGACGAAGGCGTGACCACGTCGTCCGACGCATTGCGATTGATCGACGCCGACGCCATGGACGCGGTCAGCATCAAGATTTGGAAAATGGGCGGCTACTACAAATCCCGCGAGATCGCCTCGGTTTGCAGCGCCGCTAACGTCAGTGTTCACGTCGGCAGCACCGCCGGCAGTCAACTGATGGAAGCGATGCAACTGCACTTTTGCGCGTCGATCCCGGATTTGTTCGCCGGCGCTGAGATCGGCGAGTTCGAAAGCCTGAACGATGATCCCGCGTCGGGGTTAACCGTCGAGCAAGGAACCCTGCGCGTCTCCGATCGCCCTGGGCTCGGCGTCGATATCGATATGAATAAGCTGCACGAGACCACGGCATTATGGCAGCCTAAATAATCAGAACGAACATGTTCAAGCTGTTCCAATCGTTCAAGCCGCTCAAATCGTTCGAAGACAAAGATTCCAAATCGGAAGAAGTAGCCGCAAAAAACGCAAGGGACGCAAAAGAAACCGAGAAAAACCGATTTTCAACGCTAAACTTTGAACCTTGAACGGAGATATTATGGTCCGAATCGCGTTTTGTATCGGCGGCTATCCGCCGGAAGAATTCAAGCGGCGCGCCGATCTCGCTTTGTCTTATTCCAACGCGGAAGTTCAGGTCGGGATTATCAACGTCGATGCTTCGCCATACTTCTACGGCATAACGCCGACGGAAATCGCCCTCGTGGCGCCGGCGTTCATCGATGCCTACAGGCGCGCCGAGAAGGAAGGCTATGATGCCGCGGTGCCGCTCGGCATGCTCGATTTAGCCGTTGATGGCGGTAGATCGGCCGTGGATATTCCGGTTATCGCTCCGATGGAGGCCTGCCTCCACGTCGCCGCACTGCTTGGCGACCGCTTCGGCTTGATTATCTATCACGAAAAACTGCTCGCCTTTAACCGCGCCATCGTACGCCGTTACGGCATGGAACAGCGCATTGTCGGTTTTGGCACGAGCGGTTTCGACCTACCGGACTTGGCTGCCCACCGCGATCAAGTGGTGCAAAATTTTGTCAACGAAGCAAAGCGGTTGATCGGACTCGGCGCCGAAGTCATCATCCCCATGGGCATCAGCCAGTGCCCGGTTCATATCCAACCAAAATGGTTGCAAGAGCAACTCGGCGTGCCGGTGGTCGAGGGCTTCGGTGCGCCGATCCGGATGGCGGCATTGCTGGCCGGCCTCGGTCTCAAACAAAGCCGCGCGCGGTGGCCAAAATCGGCGACCGACCAGAAGTAAGCCACAGCGGCAATTGCAGTCGCCGAAACGCCGGCCGGTTGACAGTGATACTTCAATCTAGTTTATAAAGCATATCCAGCAGTAAGAAAGGATTGCTTTCCATGGCTAGGAAGTACACATGCATTTCCGGCGACGGCCATATCGATCTGAATCCCGACATCTGGCGCGACCGCGTTCAGGCGAAGTATCGCGAGCGAGCGCCCAAGCGCGTCAAAATGCCCAACGGCTCCGACGCCGTAGTCATCGACGGCGGCAAGCCGAACACCATCGGCATTACCCGCAGCGTGCGCGTCGCCCACACGGATCTCGCCAAGCAAGTGCCGACATTTGAAACCTGCGCCGGCACCGGCTCGCCGCAGCAACGGTTGGAGGAACAGGTTCAGGATGGCATCGACTGCGAGATTCTTTTCTCGCAGATTACTTTCGTCCTGCGGCAAACCAAGGACGACGATTTTTATCGCGACTGCATCCGCGCCTACAACGAGTTTCTCGGCCAAGAATATATGGCGCCGGCACCCGACCGTTTGGTTTGCATGGGCACCATGCCAACCACCGGTGTCGACGACGCAATCAAGGAAATGGCGCACTGTGCCAAGCTCGGCATGAAAGGCGTCAAGCTCGACCGCTATCCGAGCGGCAAGAGTTATCCCACCGCCGAAGACGACAAATTTTGGTCCGCAGCAATCGATATGCGCATGGCGCTGACCAATCATAACAACGGCAACATGGGTTCGGGCAAAGGTGAACCCGATTATCTCTACGCCAAAGACCCCGGCCACGATGTCCATCAGAAAGACGCGTTCAAGTTTTTTACCCGCTTCAGCAACGACGCCATGACCGCGCCGTTGCAAATGGCCTTCGCCGGCGTCTGGGATCGTTTTCCTAAACTCGAATTCTATTGGGCCGAGACCATGGTCGGCTGGCTAGAGTATGGCATGTGGCAAGTTGACGATCATTACCAACGCTATATGGGCATGATCCATGACGCCTGGGGACTGCCAAAATTGGACCGCATGCCGAGCGAATATCTGAAAGACCGCAACTACTGGGGCTTTCTGCGCGATCCGGTGGGTATCAAACGGCGCGATAGTGTCGGCTACGACAAACTCATGTGGGGCACCGACTTCGCCCACGCCGCCAGCGACTATCCCAACTCGCAAAAATACGTCGAAGCCGACTTCGCCGGCGTGCCGGAAAACCAACGGCGCGCCATGTTGGTCGATAATTGCGTACGGTACTTTCACTTGAACGATTGAGGATCCGATAACGTTTGGAACGACTGGAACTGCTGGAACGATTGGAACCCGTTCCAACTGTTCCAAAAGTTCCAGCCGTTCCAATCAAAAAGGAGATTAATTCCGTGAGCGATGTAGGTTCAACCCACGAAGACTTGGAACGTTTTCTCGGTGATCACTATCTAGTCGGCGCCGGGTTAAAGCGCGACAAGCGCGTAACTCCACGCACTGGCAAAACCGCGGCGCACTGGAAGTGGGACGGTATTTACCGCGGCTTGCAGCGCTCCGGTGAGATCGTCACGGTCGGCCCGGATGGCATGACCGGCATGCGCTCGGTGGTCGGCATCGAAGCGAAGAACTTCCCGATCTGGATGAACGCCCAGATCCTCATGCCCGGCGAACGTACCCAGTGCCACCGCAATCTGCGCAGCGAAACGAGACTCGTCTGCGAAGCGCCCAAGGACGCCGTATTCGTCTGCGAGTATGAGGCCTACCCGATGGAGCGCGGCGACGTGGTGATCAGTCCGGCCTGGACCTATCACGACCACTGGAATAGGGACAAAACACCGGCGGTCTGGATCGACGGCTACGACAACGGTTACAACCCCAACGTCAACATCAACGAGCGCTTTCCGAACGATAATCCGTACGAAGACGTGACAAAGCCGGCGGGCTACGGCCAGAGAACTCTCGGACTCGCGCGGCCTATTGCCAATGACGCGCCGTTTCCGCTGCCGCCGATGCGCTACCCCTGGGCGGACACGCATGCGGCCTTGACGGCGCTGCGTGAGAACAACGAGAGCGATCCCTACGACGGCGTCATGATCATGCTTGCGAGCCCGGTAGACGGCGGGCCGACGTTGCCGACCATCGCATGGCACGCGCAGTTGTTATCGAAGAAACAGAAAACCCTGGCGCACCGCCACAACAGCACGACCTTCTACTTCGCCTTCGAAGGTTCCGGCGTCGTGGTCATCGACGGCGAACGGCTGAATTACCACAAGGGCGACATCTTCGCCGTGCCCGCATGGACCTGGCACCATCATGAGAATAGCAGTAGCGACGACACGATACTTTTCTCTATCGACGATTGGCCGGCGATGAAGAAACTGGGTTTCTACATGAAAGAGGTAGCCAAAGGCTTCTGACCGATTTTTGTCGCCAGCAATCGAGCGAATGACGAGAACTCCAGTTTCACCACGAAGACACGAAGAGCACGAAGCTCGGAAACTTATTATCCGAATCTTCGCGTCCTTCGTGCCTTCGTGGTGAATAACATGCTTGCCTCATCAAATGCGACTGCACTACCTTGGTAGAGGCGTATTTTCAATCACACTGCGAAACCCTCTAGAGTCCTCGCCCACTTTCGTGTAAGAAGAATCAGCACCATGACGAGTGCCGTGCCCAAATCTGCCGCTTCGCAGGCAGCTAACAGCGCAAAGCCCAAAGTCGCCGTGAGTTTGCGCGGCTTGTGGAAGACTTACGCCGGCAGCACCAAACCGGCGGTGCAGAATTTGTCGCTCGACATTCGCGACGGTGAGATCCTCACGCTGCTCGGCCCCAGCGGCTGCGGCAAGACCACGACGTTGCGCATGGTCGCCGGTCTGGAGCATCCCGACGCCGGCGATATTCTCTTCGCCGAACAGGCCGTGGTCATGACCGCAAAACGGCTATTCATGCCGCCCGACAAGCGCAATGTCGGCATGGTCTTTCAATCCTACGCGATTTGGCCGCATATGACGGTGGCCGAGAACGTTGCGTTTCCGCTCCATGCGCGACACTTTCCCAAAGGCGAGATCAAAGATCGCGTATTGAAGGCCCTCGAACTGGTCGGCTTGGCGGGCTTCGAAGACCGTCCAGGACCGCTCCTGAGCGGCGGCCAGCAGCAGCGCGTCGCCTTCGCCCGCGCTTTGGTTACTGAACCGCGCGTGCTGCTGCTCGACGAACCGTTCAGCAACCTTGACGCCAAACTGCGCGAGCAGATGCGCATCGGCGTCAAGCTGCTGCAAAAAAGACTGAACATCGCCATGCTGTTCGTCACCCATGATCAAATCGAAGCGCTGAGTTTATCCAACCGCATCGCCCTGATGAATTTCGGAGTGGTCCAACAGGAGGGCGATCCGCGTTTGCTTTATGAAGAGCCGGCCAATGAATTTGTTCGCGACTTCGTCGGTAGAACTTTGCTCTTCAAAGGCAAAGTGCAGAGCGGTAATCCGTCCGGGCAGTTGGCCATCGCCCTCGAAGGCGCGCCGGACTGCGTCGTGTTCGGCCGCACTTATCATCCCGACGGCATCAAAACCGGCGCCGCCGTTTACATCGGCGTGCGCCCGGAGGATGTCGAGATCTTACCGGCAAACGGGACCAAGCCGCCATCCGGGATGATTGGCGGCAGCGCGCAAGCGGCGCTGTTTATCGGCGAGCGGATCGAGTACCAAGTCGAAGTCGAAGGGCAAAACACGGTATTGCTCTACGGCGAACGGCACCAACCCATCGATGAGGGCAGCAAAGTTTGGCTCAAGCTGCGCCCCGACGGCCACAGCGCCTGGACATCGGATTGGTCACATCGAGACGATTGAAGGATGGGCGTAGACAATACGCCGCCAAAGCAACAAGAACCCATCGGAGGTATCAGTCATGATCAATAATCCTGCGGCTCCTCGGTGCAGGCAAGACAACCCGCCCAACCGAATCGGGCGATTCGTAGGGGCGTATTGCCATACGGCCCTCTTCATTCTCCTCGCTGTCAGCATCTTAATCCCCGCCACCATTCTCGCCGCCACGGCACCGGCACCAACCAAAGCCGCGCCGCAAACAAGCGCCAACTTCGAGCAGGAATGGTCCAAGCTCATCGCCGCGGCGCAGCAGGAAGGCACCGTGTCGATCGCCTCCGGCGGCGCGCCGTCGCGCCAGTATCGGCCAGTGGTGGATCTCTTCAGTAAAAAATTCAACGTCAAAGTCGAAGTGTCCACCGGCAACGCCACCGATACGGTCAATCGCGTGCTGGCCGAGCGCAAAGCCGGTAAATTCACCATGGACGTGGCGCTGATCAGCTCGCGCGAAAATCAGCAGCGCCTGGTGCCCTCGGAATCAGTGGTTCCGCTCGCGCCTCTGATGATCCATCCCGAGGTCACCGACCTGTCGAAGTGGTACAAAGGCCGCCACATGTACACCGACAAGTTCGGCAAGTTCACGATGATCTACCACGCCGGCTTGGAGGACCAGTACGAGACTTGGTACAACACCGACAAGATCAAAGAAGCCGAGATCGCGACCCTGAACTTGCAAACCGACGTGTTTCATCCGCGCTGGAAGGGCAAGATCGCCGGTCAAGGCCTGGGCGATCCCTCGGGCATCCGCCAGATGATCGATAGCTACTACGAGCCCGACCGCGGTCCCGACTGGGTCAAGAAATACATGCTCGACACCGGCGTCACCTTCACTGACGATCGGCGCATACTTGAGACTTGGCTGGTGAACGGCCGCTTCCCGCTGCAGTTCGTCGCCACCGGCACCGAAGACTACGTCGCCCTGTCGCGCAAAGGCTTGCCGATCAAGCCGCGCTACTTGGTCAAGAAGCAGGGCGTGCTGCGCGCTTCGGGCTCGGGCTGCTGCATTTCGGCGTTTGCTAACGCTTCCCATCCCAACGCCGCCAAGCTATTCATCAATTGGTTTTTGAGCAAGGAAGGCCAGACGGCGACCCATACGCTGATTCCCAATCTCGACCGATCGTCGCTGCGCAATGATATTCCTTTCGGTGAAGTATCACCGCAGCAGCGTCGCGGCTACGGCAAGGAGTATGCCTTCCCCGACGCCGAGCCGACCAGCAGCGAAAAAACGGAAGAAATCCAGAAGTGGGTGTTCAAACTTTGGGAGAGTCGGCAGAAATAAGAAAGAACAGTTCCAAAGGTTTCAATAGTTCCAAAAGTTCCAGTTGTTAACGACAGCCATCGATCGAGACGACTGGAACGATTGGAACCACTGGAACGGCTGGAACTATTAACCGCCCATGGAGCATTCCCCAACCCTGGACCAAGTCGTAGTGCCGCAACCCCTCGCCGCGCCGCGCCTCAGCCGCGGCCATTTCATCATGGCGGTGCTGTTGATCGTGCTCGGTTATTTTCTCATCTGGCCGGTGCTGCTGTTACTGATCAACAGTTTCAATGCCGCCAACGACTGGTTTGTCGAGCCGCGCGTCTGGGGCGCCAAACATTGGCAAAACGCCTTTCAACGCCCCGGCTTGGTTGCCTCGCTGGGCAACTCGCTTCTCATCTGGTCGCTCACGGTATCGATCAGCTTTCCCGTCGGCGTCGCCATCGCGTGGATTTTGGCGCGCAGCAAAATCCCCTTCAGCCACACGCTGGAATTTTTATTCTGGGTGTCCTACATGGTGCCGAGCTTGCCGACCACCATCGCCTGGATCACTTTGCTCGACCCGGACATCGGCATGATCAACGTCGGTTTGAAAAGTCTCTTCGGTCTCGAGCAGGGGCCATTCAATATTTTCAGCGTGCCCGGCATCGTCTGGGCCAATCTGATGGGCCACGGCATCTCGATCAAGGTGATGCTTTTGACCCCGGCGTTCCGCAACATGGATTCGACCTTGGAAGAAGCCGCCCGGGTCGGCGGCGCGAGCAATCTGCGCACGCTCTTCAAAGTCACTCTGCCGTTGATGATCTCGCCGATGATGATGGTGCTCGCCTTGCAATTGTTGCGGGTCTTTCAGTCGTTCGAAACTGAATACCTGCTCGGCATGCCGTTCGGATTTTTCGTTTATTCGACAAAAATTTTCGCTCTGGTGCGGAACCAGATTCCAAACTACGGCGAGGCCACCGTTCTGGCGAGCATCACGCTCTTGATGATCGTCTTGATCATCCCGCTGCAGCGCTGGATTTTGGAGCGGCGCCGCTACACCACGATCACCGGCAATTTTCGTCCCGGCTTGATCGACCTCGGCCATTGGAATTACATCGCCTTCGCGATACTCGCAGCAGTTTTGGCGCTCTTGACCGCCGGCCCTCTGGGGGTCCTAGTGCTCGGCAGTTTCATGCAGCGCATCGGCTATTTCGTCTTGGGCTTCACACTGGAACACTGGCGCTTGGTACTCACCGACCCGGTTTTCGTCAAAGCGCTGCGCACGACCCTTACCCTGGCGCTCACCGCGGCGGTCTTGAGCCCGCTGATTTTTTCCGTGCTTGCCTACATTCTTGTGCGCACACGGCTGCCCGGACGCGCGACACTCGATCTAATGATCTGGGGAGCCGGCGCGATCCCCGGGATACTCGCCGGCCTTGGGCTTCTCTGGGTGTTCATCGGCACGCCTGGTCTAAATGCGCTCTTTGGCACCATCTGGGCGCTTATCATCGTTGTCATCCTGCAAGGCAAAACCACCGGCGTCAATATTATGAAAGGCGTGCTTGTTCAGGTCGGCGCCGACATGGAAGAAGCCGCGCGCGTCTCCGGCGCCGGCTGGATTAGAACCTATTTCAAAATCTGGCTGCCGCTGCTCATGCCGACCTTGGTATTGCTGGCGGTGATGAACTTCGTCGCCGCCTCCGGTGCCACTAGCAGCATCATTTTGCTAGCTTCCCGCGACACCATGACGCTTTCATTGATGGCGCTGGAGCTCTCCTCCAATGCCGTCGGCAACCGCGAAGCGGCGAGCATCCTCAGCATCTTCATCATCTCCTTCACCGTCACCGGCGCCCTTTTAGTGCGCTATTTCGGCCGCCGCTTCGGCGTGCATCATGACATGCACGCGGGACCCAGCGGCACCACACCTGCTGCGGTGTAAATGAGCATTAGCGGCAAGTACCAAATTAGATACTCACCGCGAAGGACACGAAGAGCACAGAGGGTTCGGAAATATTTTCTTGTCTTACCTTCGTGTCCTTCGTGCTCTTCGTGGTGAAATGAGTGCTTGAACTTCCGGTCAACGGTTCATAAATAATACCGACGATGAACGCGCCGCCTCGCCCGCTTCGCTTTCTCTTCATCGGCTTCGCCGGCTTGTCACTGCTCTCCGGCATTTGGATCGGCATCGCACGGCTCGGCGTCGCTCTGCCGCTGCCGAATCCGGCCATGATCGCTTTACACGGCCCATTGATGGCCATCGGCTTTTTGCTGACCTTGATCGGCTTGGAGCGTGCCTCCGCAGTCGACCGTTGGTGGGTTTACGGTATACCTCTGCTTAGCGTCTTTACCATTGTCACGTTAATCCTTAGTGGGCCACAAAAGCTGTCGGCGTTTTTCGCCGTCATCGCGGCGGCATTGCTGATGCTGTTTTTCTATCAGCTTTTTCGCCTTCGGCGCGAAGAACATTTCATCGTCATGCAACTGAGCGCCGCATTGCTCTTGTGCGGCAATCTTCTCTGGTGGCTGGAGTCAACGATCTTCCAAGTCGTGCCTTGGTGGGCCGGTTTTCTCGTCGTCATGATCGCCGGCGAAAGGCTGGAGATCGGCCGGGTGCGCCGTCCGCCCCTTTGGGTGCGGCTGTCGTTGCGCGTCGCGCTGTTGATTTTTGTCGCCGGCCTAGCTTTGACGCTTGTCGACTTCCGACTCGGCGTGCGCATCGCCGGCGCCGGGCTGATCGCCGTGGCTCTCTGGTTGTTGCGCTACGATCTCGCTTGGCAGAGCGTCAAACTGCCAGGTTTGCCCCGCTTCATGGCGCGCTGCCTGATTTGCGGCTACTTTTGGCTCGCCCTCGGCGGCGTCTTTTGGATCTGGTTTGCGCGTTTTTTTGGCGCAGGACCGCTTTACGACGCCGCCCTCCACACGGTATTTCTCGGCTTCATTTTCTCGATGATCTTCGCCCATGCGCCGATCATCTTGCCGACCATCACCGGACTGGCGTTGCCGTTCGATAATGCGTTCTACCTCCATGCCGGCTTGCTCCATATCTCGCTGCTGCTCCGCATTGCCGGCGACCTCGCATTCTTGCCCGGTGGGCAAAAATTGGGCGGCCTGTTCAACGCCCTCGCCATCTTACTGTTTCTGGTTAACAATCTGCGTGCGGCGGTTTCGGCGCGATGAGGTTGCCGCGCCAAGCTTGGGTCTGGTACAATTGCCCAACTGTAAAAATTTACCCGGCGCGCAATCCGGAGACTAGGTGATCCAGTGAAATCTTGTTACCGAGCTTTACCCCTATGGGTCGGATTCATCATCGCAACAGCCACCGTGGCCTTTGCGGACATCGGCCAGATTAAGAACGTCAGCGGCGAAGTATTCCTTTTGCGCCAAACCGTCCAGTTGCCGGCCAAGCCGGGTGACCTGGTGCAGCAGTCCGACGTGATCATCACCGGCGCCAACGGCACGGTCGGCTTGACCTTCATCGACAGCTCTCGACTCTCTGCCGGCCCCAACAGCCGCATCGAACTCAAACAGTTCCGCTTCAATCCAACCACCCAGGACGGCGAGTTCGTCACCGACGTGCAGCGCGGCACCTTGGCGGTCGTCTCCGGCCAAATCGCCAAACGCTCGCCCGACGCCATGAAGGTCAAAACCCCGACGACCATCCTCGGCGTGCGCGGCACCACCTTCGCGGTCAAAGTTGAAGAATAAAAATTTTCGGCCGAGCGCCCGATGGCTCGGTTTGCAGCTGCGTCCGGCCGTCTCGTTAAGCGTCGCATGCGCCGTACTCGCTGCTTGCGCGACTGTAAAACCGGCGCCCAAAGCCAACACCTATGTCGTGCTGCTGCCCGAAGAGGGCGGCGCACCGACCGCCGTAATTGTCGGCGAAGGCGCTAACGCACTGACATTGGATCGGCCTTTCAACGCGGCAACCGTAGACACCGAAGGCAAGATCGAGCGAAAATCTCCTACTGCCGCGGAAACCGATCAAACCTTCGCCGCGGCGCTGGCCGCACAACCACCCAAGCCCATCAGCTTCACGCTCTACTTTGAAACCAACAGCACGCAAATCACTCCGGGCTCTCGGCCGCAGCTGGAAGCGCTAATGGCGGACGCCGCGCGCCGCCAAGCCGTCGAAGTTCAGGTCACCGGTCATACCGACCGCGTCGGCAGCGAAGCCGATAACGACCGGCTCTCGCTGCAGCGCGCCGAAGCGGTGCGCACCATGCTGGTGCGAACCGGCATCAAGGCGACATTCATACGTGCGGTGGGCCGCGGCGAGCGAGAACCCCTGGTGCCCACCGCCGACGAACAACCTGAAGCGCGCAATCGCCGCGTCGAAGTCATTCTACGCTAATTTAACTTCAAAAGATTGCCGAACGAGTGCGAATCTCTGGTGGATCTCGGGCCAGATTTGCAGTGTGGCAGCCGCGAATTTCACGACGTGGAAGGCGTAATTGCCGACGGATCACGAAAGCCCACCGCCAGCAGTGTTAGATCGTCGGAGGGCGGCGCCTCAGCGGTAAAGGTTTTTACATCGGCGTGAACCTTCTGGCAAACCGCGGCGGCGCTGAGTGTTCCATCCTTGGCCAAACATTGGAGCGTACGGGCCAAGCCATACTGCGCTTGCCGGCTATTTTCCGCCTCCGTGATACCGTCGGTAATCAAGATCAAGATGTCGCCAGCATCCAACCGCAATCGCTGCGTTGGGTAGGAAAACCCTGCATCAAGACAGAGCGGCGGCCCGCCCGCACCGTCGAGCTCGCGTGGCGCTTGCTCCGCGTGCAAAAGTATCGGCGCATTGTGACCGGCGTTGCACAGTTCCACCTCCCCCGTACTGCCATCGACCACACCGATGATCGCGGTGACGAACATCGCCGTGGGATTGTCGCGCGAGATCTCGTCGTTTACCGAACTGAGCACTTGGCCAAGCTCTGTCCGCTCCCGCCGCGCCAGGCTCTTGCACAAGGTCTTGGTCAGCGCCATGAACAACGACGCCGGCACGCCCTTGCCCGAGACATCGCCGATCATGAAAAACAGCCGCCGCTCGTCGAGCATGAAGGCATCGTAGAGATCGCCGCCAATCTCTTGGGCCGGTTCCAACAGAGCATAGAAATCGAGATTCGCCGGCATGCCGTCGATCGCTTTGGGATCGGGCAACATGCCCATCTGGATTTCCCGCGCCGCGCGCAGTTCACCGGCGGCGCGCAACCGTTCGTTGCGCTCGACGGCCAACTCGGCATCAAGTTCCCGGCGGCGCCGCAGAGCCGCCGAAAAGCCCGCCGTCAGCAGTAGCCCGACGACGAGGCCGTTGGCCACCACCGGCAGTGTCGGATCGTAGAGCACACGAAGTTTTTGAAAAGCGATAAAGCTGGCGATGACCAGTGTCGCGGCGAGGACACAGTACAACCCCACGCCCACCGCCGGTTTACGCCGTGGTAACGCGACGATCAAAACGACGCCGAATGCGACCAGGCCGAACAATTCCCACCAGCGCGCCGATGCCGGTCGAATCAAGCGGGTGCCGTAAAGAATATTTTCGATCAATTGAGCATGAATCTCGACACCGTCCATACGGGCGCCAACCGGTGTCGCCGCCACATCGCTGATGCCCACCGCAGTAGCGCCGACGATCGCCACTTGATTAGCCAAAGCATTGGGCGCCAAGGTGCCGCGCAGGATCGCCGCCGCCGAAACCCGTCGCGCGCCGTGGGCGTACGAATAGTACAGACGCAGTTTGCCATCGCCGTCGGTGGGTATCAGCGACGTGCCGATCTGCAAGCCGACGATGCCGTGGCGGTCGCTGCGCACCGAATAGGCCGCCTGGCCGGTGGCCACTCGCAAAAGTTCGATGGCCAAAGCCGGCGCCGGTGCGCCGTTGACGCTGAGCACCAATGGCATGCTCCGGACAATTCCGTCACTGTCGCGGCTGTCGTTGAGATAACCGCGGCCGTGGGCAGCGGACTCAAGCTCAGGAAGATTAACGATTTGTCGGTTATGATTGGTCAAGTATTGTAGCGGCGCTTCACCGGCAATCAGCGCGGGAGTTTGGATCGCAGTCGACGCCCTCCCCGGAGATGCATCGATCAGCGCCGCCCGCCCGAGCACGGACGGCACTTGGCGCAAAGTATCGGCGAGGATCGCATCATTGGACGGCAGCGCGGCGAGCGCTTGCCGCATCGCTGGCGTGGCATCATGACGCTCGGCCAACAAGCGCTGCGGCGACAGACTGTCTGCCTCCGGCATGATTATATCGAGACCGACAGCGAGGGCGCCAAGGCGATAAGTCGCATCGATGAGTTGCGCCAACCGGGTGCGCGGCCAAGGCCAACGGCCGAACTGTTGCAGGCTTTCGTCATCGATATCGACGATCACCGCCGGGAGACTAGCTACGCCACGCGGTGCCGCTCTTTGAAAGGCGTCAAACCAGAGATTTCGCACCGGGCGCCATCCCGCCTCGCCGAAAGCAATTTGCGCCAAAGCCAACAGCGCCAAGAGAACCACCGCAGCCTTGCGGCCGTTGTCCGAGCCCAGGCGATCGACCAGCAGCTGGCTAAACCAACTGCGGCGCGAAAATAGATCCTCAGGCAGCGCCACGAAATTATAGGTCGATGACTAGGCCATCGAAGGCAGTCGATACATGGAGGGAATAGTTTTCACCGGCGATCTCGGCATAGCGCCGGGTTTCGCCGAGGACAGAATAAATCGTGTCATCATTTGACGCGGGATCGTGGTGGAACATGCAATAATGCTTGACCTGGGCACTTAAGCATAAATCGACGCCGACGATATTGCTCGAATGTCCCCAATCCGCTTTGGCGCCGAACATATCCTTGAACGAATACATGGAGTCGAACACCACCAGATCGGCACCGCGGTAAAATTCCACCATCGCGCTGGTTTCGCTCTCCGAATCGAGTTTGTGCTCGCCGTCGGTCGAATAAACCATGCTCCGGCCATTTTTCTCGAAACGATAGCCGTACGAATCACCGGGATGCGGTTGCAGTTTGGCCTTCACGCGCAGACCGTCGATCTCGTACCAGCAATCGGTCTGCAGCGGTACAAAGCTGATATTCGCGCCCAACTGATCCCAATGCACCGGAAAACAGGGGTCGGATTGCTGGCGCCGAAAGGCTTCTTCGAGCACCACGAGCGAATGGCAACCATGAATCCGTATGCGATTGCCGGGAATGTAAGCCGGCGGGAAAAATGGGAAACCCATGATGTGGTCCCAATGCACATGGGACATAAAAAAATTATAGACTTGCGGCTGCCGCGGTCCGTTTTGCGCCAGGGCGTGTTGGCCGAAGCAGCGCAGCCCCGAGCCCATATCGCAGAGCGTGTAATGATCGCCACCGATGATTTCCACGCTGGCAGTGTTACCGCCATAACCGCCGCGCAAGGGAAACTCCAACTCCGTGTCGATAAATCGTTCGAGCGCCGTTTCGTCGGCAAATTTGCGGCCGTCGGCTCGGAGCAAGGCCCGTTTGATCTTGTCGCGGATCACCGCAGCTTCGCAGGGTGCCGGCAGCGAACCGCGGGTTCCCCAAAAACGGATGCGCATGAGGTCTTTCCGTTCCCTCGGCTTACGCCAACTGAGACGCGCCGCCCAGACGGCAGGCCGAATGAAAAACTAGACGGAGCACGTTCCGTTCACCATCGCGCCGATAGCTTGCCTGATCGACCAACGCGCGCATCATCGGCACGCCGACGCCGCCTAACCCGCGTTGATCGATATCAACCGCAAGATTGGGTTCGGGCATGGCGAGCATGTCGAAAGGCCGGCCGCCGTCGGCAAAAACCAACTCCAGCGCTGGCCCGGCGATCGGCCGGCAAGCAAGCTCGACATTGCCCAATCGATCGCCGTAACTGTAATGGCAAATATTCGCCACCACCTCTTCGACCACCAGTTCGATTTCATCCACCCGCGCTGCGGGAAACCCCGCCTGGCTCGCTTTGGCTCTGGCAAACTCGGTGCAGTGGGCGACCGCGTCAATGGTCAGCGCTTCGGTGCGCTCCAATTGAGTTGAACTCGGCATACCGGTTAGCGGTCGACATAAATCGCTGCCGCAGCGGGCGAGATCGCCGCAAGCGCATCGCGCACCGTCGGATAAGTTTCCAGCACCATATCGAAACGACCGATCTTGAAAACTTCCCGCACACTCGGCTGAAGACCGGCTAGCACCACTTTACCTTCCTGCTTACGGCACCCTTTGGCCGCGATCATTAACACGCGCAGCCCGGCGCTGCTCATGTAATTGACTTTGCTCAAATCCACCAGCAGCTTTTTGTCGTCCCCAGCGCAACCCTCGACATGGGGCAAGAGCACACTGCCGAATGCCGGTGCCGTGCTGTGATCGATACGACCCTCAACCTGCACGATCACGACGTTAGCAAATGTCTGTACTGTCGATTCCATCAAACATACCTCTTGTGCATCCCTTTGGGGATTGGTTTTGGCGCCGGATGTCGCACCACGAGAAGCTCTCCGCGACTCTTCTTTAATGTCCATGATAGCACGCCGGAACGCTGCCGTGAACGTAAAATTATGGTGCATCCGCCGAAGCTTCGTCCCGAGTTGTAGACCCGCTTATCGGCCCACGGCCATTGCATTTTCCCTGGCGCTGAACTAAGCAGGCCTATCGATAACAAGGAGCCAAGCCTATGCCCGGACCCAATCTCGCCGAAACCGTCGTCGACTATTTGATCGCCCAAAACGTGCGCTGCATTTTCGGCGTGCTCGCCCACACCCTGTTTCCCTTCGGCGACGCCATCGCCAAGCGGCCCGAGCTGCGCTTCATCAACGCGCAGCATGAGGGTGGCGCAGGGAACATGGCTCTGGGCTACGCGCGCGCCACCAAACAACCGGCGGTTTGCCTGGTCTCGGCCGGCGGCGGTGCCACCAACATCGTCACCGCGGTCGCCCAAGCCTACAAAGAAGCGGTGCCGCTATTTGTCATATCATCAGACATCGGCACGACGTCCTTCGCCAAGGGCCACTGGGCGTCGTGGCATGGCATGGAGCATGTCCGCTTATTTCAACCGATCACCAAACAGAGTGCTCGCCTAGGGCGCATTGAAGAACTCGGCTCGGTACTCGACTCGTTATTTCGTCAAACCACCCGCGGCCGCCAAGGGCCGGTGTTTTTCTGCATCCCGGAAGATTTGCAAGAAACCCATCTGCCCGAGCCCATTACCTTCGCGCCGTCGGCCAATCCTGCGGCCCCGGCGGTGGACGGGCGCACGGTCAACACCGCCGTCGATCTATTGCTCGGCGCCTCCGCGCCGGTCCTGCTCGCCGGCACCGGCGTCGACTGGGCGCAGGCGCAAGACGAAGTAAAAGAGCTGGCCGAGTTATTGTCGCTGCCGGTGGCCAGCAGCTATACCGCCAAAGGCGTTTTTCCGGAGAACCATCCCCTCGCTCTCGGCTGTCTCGGCAACGGTGGACGCATGTATGCGCGACCATTCTTTCAGAAAGCGGACTTGGTACTCGCTGTCGGCACCAGTTTCAGCGAAGGCACGACCCTCGGCTTCGGCCATAAGACCATGCCGGAAAATGGCCGGATCATTCACATCGACACCGATCCGGAGCAGTTCGGCCGCATCTACCCGGCCGAATTGGCTATCCAAGCCGATGCCAAAACCGCCCTACGCGCGATTATAGACGGCGTGAAAGCCAAGCCAGCGAAAGCCGCGCGGCCCGACAACGGCAAAGCGGTGGCACAAGTCAAGCAGGATTGGTTGACGGACATCGACGAAACTATTAGCAAGCAAAATCTCGGTTATGTTTCCGTGTTGCGCGCGCTCAACGAACAGCTCACCGGCAGGGAAATCTTGACGACCTCGGGCATGACCGGCGACACCCTGCGCAACATCGACGCCAAGGTGCCCATCATTCATGCCGGCGAGTTCCGCGCCATCGGCACGGCACTGGCCACTGCCTACGGCGTCAAGATCGGCCGCCCCGATGCCCGGGTCATTTGCGTCACCGGCGACGGCTCGTTCATGATGGAGCAACAGGAGCTCGCCACCGCGCGCTATCACAATATCCCGGTGCTGGTGCTGATCCTGCGCAATAATGCTTACGGCGGCATGAAGCGTGATCAGGAAAAAAACTACGGCGGCCGTATCATAGGCACCGAGCTGTTCATCCCCGACTTGGCCAAACTCGCCGAACTCTACGGCGCCAAAGGCTACAGCGTGACCAAGAAAGAACAGCTCGCGCCGGTGTTCAAAGAAACCCTGGCGAAAGACGAGCTCGCCATCGTCGACGTGAAACTGGATTGAAGGCTTTTCAGGAACGGGAATTTTCACCACAGAGCACACAGAGAGCACAGAGATTTAGGGGCACCGAAGACAATCTTTTTTAACTTTCTCTGTGATCTCTGTGCCCTCTGTGATTAGAAATCCGAACTCGGACTCTTCCGAGCGGGAGGGAAAGTGTTTGGCATGGAAACCCCGACAGTGAGCCAGGATCCTTTAACCGAAAAGATCATTGGCTGCGCCATCGAGGTCCATCGTGCCCTCGGTCCGGGCCTTCTCGAGTCAGCCTACGAGCAGTGTTTGGCTCGTGAACTCTCGCTAGAGAACCTTACGTTTCGTCTTCAAGTACCTATACCAGTTGAATACAAAGGGGTGCAGCTCGATTGCGGATTCAGAATCGATGTACTGGTCGACGAGCAAGTTATCTTAGAACTAAAGAGCGTGGAAAGAATCTTGCCGATCCACGAAGCACAACTCCTCACATACATGAAACTGGCCACTGTCAACAAAGGATTGTTGATCAATTTCAACGTCAAGCGACTTGTCGATGGTATCCGACGCTTTCGACTATGAAAGTGGCATTGTTTGGCTTGGTGATAGGGCAATGTTCACCACAGAGCACACAGAGGTTCGGAGCGCCGAATGTCATCTTTTCTAACTTTCTCTGTGATCTCTGCGCCCTCTGTGGTTAAAAAATCCTAACAAAATACCGACTAACCGCTCGCAGGTGAGGCCGCGATCAGGATCGCGTCGTCGCCGACCCAATATGCTTGGCCGCTTGGGCATGGGCGAGGACCACGCGCGGGTCGCGCTGCAAGGCGGCAACGTAGCGCTCGCCGAATTCACCGCCGTTCTCCGCCGGGATTAATAAAAATACCGACAGGCGCATAACCGCGTCGACGCTGGCGTGGGTGAGCGCTTCTTTCTCGTCGAGAGTTTCATCGATGGCGACAATGAGCTGGGAGATCGGCCGCAGCCAGGCGAACCATGGATCGCTGGTGAGCAGCTGGAAGAAATGATTCGGTGAGCGAATCGGTTCGACAGTTTTTTCATAAACCGCCCGCTCGGACTCGAGCAAGACTTTGTGGAGTCGCAGCAAGGCATCGTGCAATTCCAGCAACGGTCGCCGCAGCGCTTCCTGCTCGGGGCTGCGGCGAATCGATAATTCGTTTGCCATAGCAATAACAATAACGCATTTATCCCCCCTCTCAACTGCGACAACGGGAAAAAATTATATATTGACTTAAGCTATCCTTCTGGTAGTTTTCCTGCGCCGATGCAACAAGATAAAACTGGCGACCATTTTAATCGGCTGATTCGGTGTTAGTATTTCAACAAAGACTAAAGTAGTAGGGGGGATCGCATGACCCATTCAAAGATAGTTCTGCTCTTCGGCTTCCGGGGGGCAACCGGCCTGGCGTTTTCGCTTGTTTTGCTCTGCGCCGGCGCCTCGTTCGCGCAGTCGAAGACGATCATCGACGAGTGGGCGAGCGTGCAAGCGCCCAAACCGCCTGAGTTGAAGCCGGTTAAAATCGACGATCCGAAATCAACCGCGTTCCTGGTTTTAGACCTCGTCAAGCAAGGATGCAGCAACGAACGGCGGCCGCGCTGCATCACCTCCGTTCCGCAGATCCAAGCCTTCTTGACCCAAGCCAGGAGCAAGGGGCTAACCGTTATTCACAGCTACACGACAAACTCCTCTCCCGCCGATTTTTTGCCGGACGTCGCCCCCTCCGCCGGCGAGCCCCTAGTACGGGCGCCGGCTGACAAGTTTGTCGGGACCGACCTGGAAAAGATCTTACGAGATAAAGGCATCAAGACGGTGATCGTCGTAGGAACCGCGGCTCACGGCGCGGTAATCTCCACGGCCACTCAAGCCGCCTTCAGGGGTTTTAAAGTGATTGTTCCGGTAGACGGCATGTCTTCGGAAAACACCTATTTCGAGCAGTACACCGCGTATCATTTCACCACCGCGCCGGGCGTGGCACAGCAGACGACTTTGACAAAGTTCGATATGATTCAATTCTAGACAGAGCCTGCCGCAGTACGCGGCAAGGCGTCCGCAAATCAAATTGGTACGCCGAAGCTTCATTCGGCGTATTTTTTGCGAGCGCAATCGGAGGTTGGCTCGCTCCGATGAATAGCCGCGTGATTGACGGCATTCGGACTGTTAAGTAGCCGAATTTGGCGCGCTGCGGGCTCCCGTTCATTAGGCGCGCCTGAAGGAAAAAACCACCATGTCAGACAAATTCGACAAACTAATGAAGGATTTTCCTGGCGGACAACTTTCACGCCGGGATTTTTTGCACAGAGCATTGTTGTTGACCGGTAGCCTGGCGGCTGCAGCGTCCGTATCGGACGCCATTGTGCCGCACACCAGTCACGCCGCGCTGGTCGATGCCAATGATCCGGCACTTGCATCGAGCGATGTCCAATATAACGCAGTTGACGGCACCGTCCTCGGCGGATACTTGACACGACCCAAAAGAGATGGTTCGCGTCCGGCCGTATTGATTATTCATGAGTGGGACGGTTTGAAGGAACATAGTCGCGACGTGGCCCGCAGATTTGCAAAAGCCGGCTATGTGGCCTTGGCTCCTGACCTGTTGTCCAGGTACGGAGGCACGCGTTCGTTTTCAACTTCGGAAGCCGCAATCGCAGCGGGTCGCAAATTGGACGACGAGGCGGTCGTCAAGGATTTCGACTGGTGCGGTCAATTATTTAAAAACCCAAAATTTTGTCGCCGCCAGCAAAATCGGCGTCATTGGCTTTTGTTGGGGCGGCGGCAAGGCGCTGCTGTTTACGACTCGGAGCAAAGATCTTGCCGCGTCCGTGATATATTACGGAAGCAATCCGCGCGACCTTGACGAAGTGAAAAACATTACGTCTCCGGTGTTAGGTCAATATGGCGGGGCCGATGAGCGGATCACGGATGCCGTGCCGAAGTTGGACGAGATCATGAAAAAATATGGCAAGTCGTTTGACTACAAGATCTATCCAGGCGCACCGCATGGGTTCAACAACGATCAAAATCCAGGGAGCTACCGGGAGGAAGCGGCAAAAGAGGCGTGGACGAGAACATTGGATTTTTTCAAAAAGCATCTACAGAGTTAGCTAAATATCATTCAGTTGCGCTTTCGCGTTGCAGTTCAAAAGTCAACCTAAATTAAGGCATTCAATGGAAAGAAAAAAAGCCAGCGACTTCGATCCGCAGCTATTGAGTCTTTTCAATAAATATGTCCATGGCGCGATCAATCGGCGCGAGTTTTTAGAAGGCGCCGCCAAATTTGCTGTTGGCGGGCTGACGGCGATGGGTCTATGGGAGATGCTGCGGCCCAACTACCTTGGGCGCAGCAAGTCGCAAAAGACGACAAACGGATCAAGGCGGAATACGCGTTTTATCTGTCGCCGAAGGGCAATGCTCCCGACGGCCAGATGCGCGGCCTGCTCGCGCGACCGGCGAGCGGCGACAAATTTCCTGTAGTCGTCGTAATTCACGAGAACCGCGGACTAAATCCGTACATCGAAGACGTGGCACGGCGCCTGGCCGTCGCGGGTTTTATGGCCTTCGCTCCCGATGCGTTATGGCCGCTGGGTGGGTATCCGGACGTGGATAAGTACGCCTTTGACGCTAAACCGACGAAAAAGCTGTCGCCATGAACGGGAAACTCGACCAAGGAAAAATTATCGAAGACTTCCTCGCGGCCGCTGAGTTTTTGCTGAAGCATCCGCAATCAACGGGAAAACTCGGCGCTGTGGGCTTTTGCGTCGGCGGCATCAGAGTCAATCAACTAGCGGTCCGAGTGCCGGCACTAGCCGCGGCGGTACCATTCTACGGCAGAGCGCCGGCGACCAGCCGACGTGCCGAAGATCAAAGCCGCCGTCCTCGCTCATTTTGCCGATGCGGAACTGGATCCCAAC
Organism: uncultured delta proteobacterium; assembly: GCA_963816145.1. GTDB lineage: Bacteria > Desulfobacterota > Binatia > UBA9968 > UBA9968 > DP-20. The sequence goes on along the minus strand of CAWFJP010000005.1, from coordinate 21,109 downwards.
ACCACCGGCACTTGGCCAGCTTATGAAGCAGCCCTGAAGGCCAATGGGATCAAGCACGAAGGCTACATCTATGCCAAAACCAACCATGGCTTTCACAACGACACGACGCCGCGATACGACGAAGCCGCCGCCAAGCTCGCCTGGCAGCGCACCGTCGATCACTTTCAAAAAATATCTGAATAGCGCTGCTTAATCGGATCATCAGCGCGAGCGACGCCACCTAGGTGTGCTCGCGCTAATGACAACTGAACGTGCTCGCCGGCACTGTAAGAGATCGGCGTTCACTGTGCTCGGCTGTTAACCCTGCAGATTTTTCTTGAAGAACTCCAACGTCCGGCCCCAGGCATCCTTCGCCGCCTCTGGACGGTATCGATCCGCGTCGCACGTCGCTAAAAAATGCGTGCGGTGCGTCGGGATAAATTTTATAATCGTATGACTTGCCGTATTTTTTCATTTCCTCTGCGAGCCTTGGCACCTGCGAGGAGATGCCTTTATCAAGTTCGCCATAATTACCCAAGACCGGTGCGGAAATATTTTTGACCGCATCGAGATCCTTGGGAATCGGCCCATAGAATATCACGGTCGCTGCCAGATCCTTGTTCTGGGTCGTGAAGAGAAAAGTTTGACCACCGCCCCAACAAAATCCGATAACTCCAATTTTACTGGCCTGGACGAAACTTTGACTCTTGATATAGTTGTGTGCGCCCATCAAGTCTTTCATCACACTGTCGCTATTCAGACTCCCAACCGCCTTCCCCACTGCTTCACGATTCGGGAATGAGCCAGTACCGCCCTCTCGCGAAACGACGTCTGGCACAATCGCAACGTAACCCGCTTTGGCCAATCTCCGGCCGACATCACGATTATGGTCGTCGAGAGCCCAGTTATCGGTGACCACAATCACTGCCGGCCGTCTGCCATCTGCCTTCGGACGGCTAACGTAGGCGTTGATCGAAGCACCATCGGTTGCAGCATATTTAACATCCGTCGATATCAGCGCCGGGTCGTTCGGATCCACCTGATTGGCATGGGCGACGGACGGACTAAGCGAATCGAGCAAGGACGACGCCACAGCGACACTGCCCGTCCACAATGACTGCCCGTTGCATAAACTCGCGCCGCGAAATCAATCCCTGCGAAAACTCCTTTAATAACATCGCGATTCTATCCACGACTATTTCCTCCTTGTTTGATTTAGCTGCCACGCAACAACTCTCTCATTTCGCATCCGCAGCAACACCTCTTTCACCCAACTTCTAGACGCACCATAACCCTGTCGATAACGACGGCAATTTATATCATTTCAACCCAAGCCGGCAAAAGAGATTGTTCGAGAATTTAGGCGCGTTAAAAACAAGACCGGGGCCATTCAGACTTTCGTCTGACACCCCATGTTCGCTTCACCGCGCCGGCAGCGGGTCGGCGCCGGCGAGCTTGTTGAACAACTCGACCACCGAAGGGTCGCGCGGCAGCTCACGGATGACTTTCTCGAGGGCTTCAGCTTGCAACGGCGACGGCGTGTCGCCGGCCATGCGCTCGTACTCCTTCTCGAACTCCGGGTCGCTGAGGGCTTTGCGCATCGCTTCCTGAAGGATCTGCACGCGCTCCTTCGGTGTTCCCGGCGGCAGAAAAAAATTCTGACCGGCCAATCTGAACGCCCGGAACATTTCCACGAGCTTTCGTTCGCGCTCGTTTTTGGCGAAAGTCTCCAGATCCGGCACGGCCGCAAAGCGCGGATTTTTCTTCCCCTTCGGGATTTCGATGCCGGCGAGAATATCCACCATGCCTTTCTCCAACCATTCGCGCGATCGCGCCAGCATGGTTTCGCCAGTCGTAACCCGAGCGTCGATCTCGCGCCGGGTGATCGCGATATCGAGTTGCGGTCCGGTGTAACCGGTGACGAATTTCGGCTCGTTCAACCCGATCATATACGCGAACACTCTGCCGGTGATGTAAACCGGGTGACCGACCGATTGTCCGCCGACGCGGACGCCTGGCGCGGCGCGCAGCTTTTCGATGCTGCTCAAGGCTGCCTCGCGGTGGGTGATGAATAAATAGTGTTGGGCACTATCGGGCGTCCCAAGATAGATGAACTTATCGATGTCATACTGTACGCCAGGCTCGCCCAGGACGGCATTGGCAACCAGCGCCGCGCCCATGCTGCCGATGGTCAACCCGTCGGGTTTGGCGACTTTGTAAACGTGGTTCGCGGCTTGCCGGCCGCCACCCGCAGCCATGTGCTGCACGACAATCACGGGATTTCCCGGAATATATTTGCGCAGGATGTTGACGACCGCGCGCGTCCGCATATCCGCCGAACCCGCCGGCGGTCCGCCGAGAATCACCGTGATGGTTTTGTCCTGGTAGAACGGAACTTGGGCCAAGGCTGGAAAAACGTTGGCCAAAACGGCTAACCATACTACAAGAAAGACATTCATCGCCCGCTCGGTCGATTCACTGGCAAAGCCGCCATTTGTTTCGAAGCGAGATCAAATAGTTTGACACAGGATGATTCCGATCAACGTCCTCAGCGAAGGGGTTCGAAGAATGCATCCTCTTTGTGAACAAATCCATGGATATTTTCATCTCCCAACGCGCGTACCGCAAAATACTCACCACCGAGATTGGTAACTTCGATACGAATGCCAGGGTGCAGAGCGTCTATTATGTCGGCATTCGCCGTGGGCTTGTTCCTCAGAAAAGATGTCGCGCTAACGCGGAATATAGCTTGGGATAGCGAACGAACGATTTTGCGAGCGTGAAGCGCAGCGGGTTGCGCTTCCCTGGTTGGCCCGGCGAACTCCTTCCCATTGGCCAACGTAGGCGTAACGGAGGGTTGGTCAAACGTCGAGGGCGTTATTGACGGCGCTTGTGCGCCGAAGCTATCGGGACTGATCGTCGATGAAGTCGATGGCACCGCAGCCACAGGCACGATGCTGCGCGTGTCATTATGTGAAAACTTCATTTGTGCAGGTGCGCTGTCACCCCGCGGCGTCAAAAGGGCCACCCCGCCCAGCACAGAAACGATAACCGTCATCAGCGATCCTATGGCGAACCGCTCCATCCAGATGCGTCGCGACAAAACGGCTGGACCGCTCGGCATATCAAATTCAAAGGATAACCTTGCCGCGCCAGAGCCATCACTTGAGACTGCGTCGGCGAGTCGTTCAGCGCACTCAGAGATAGACCCAGCGCCGGCCGCTTCTTCTTCTGCCTGCTGGTCGGCGCTCACGAGTCTCCCTGTCATCACCTCCGGTGACGGTTCAAACAGTCGTAGCTCAACAGCGGCTTCGTCGATCAATTCCACTGTGATCTCATGGGTGCCGATTCGACAGGCGCGAATCAGCGCATTGTCGCAAATTGAATTGATCAGCCGGGGAATGCCGCGTGAATAATAACCGATTCGTTCGACGGCCGCAGGGCTGAAAATCCGGCCGCCTTTATAACCGGCCTGGTTCAAGCGCGCTGCTAAATATGGACCAACCTCATGGGCGTGAAGCGGATTCAAAACATGGCGATGAGAGATCCGTTGTTTTAATTGCCTTAGCTTTGCCTGATCGAGCCGGCGTTCGAGTTCGGGTTGACCGACGAGAATAATCTGGATCAATTTCTCACTATCGGTTTCGAGATTGCCCAGCAACCTGAGCTCTTCCAACACCTCGTCGCTCAGGCCTTGAGCCTCGTCGAGGATGCACGCGACGATACGTCCCTGTTTATGCTGCTCCAGCGCATAACCATTGAGTCGTTCTAACATGGATTCCTTGTCGGCCATTGGAGCAGGAATGCCCAGGTCGTTGAGAAGAGCGCGCAACAACGCCGAGAACTTCAGGCGCGGATTGAAAATGTACGCGTAGGCGACGGTATCGGGTAAACTCCGCATCAAGAGGCGCAAGAGAGTCGTCTTGCCAGTGCCCGCTTCGCCGGTCAGCACGAAAAATCCCTTCCTCGCCTCTATGCCATAGCGAAGCTTACTGAGCACTTCCTCAGCAACCGCGTTTTTGTAAACGAAACGCGGGTTGGGCGTCATGTTGAAGGGCAACTCATTTAAGCCGAAATGTTTGCAATACATAGTGATCCCCCACTGCATAATCGAAGAGCCGCTGCCGCGGAAGTAGTCCTCTGCGCCGAACTTTTTATTAAATAGGCTGCGCCATCGCAATCGACACTCTGCATCGAGTGCTACCGGCGAATCTAGCCCGTCCTTACATGCCCCTACCTCGGTTTCGCGTCCCCCTCCACGCCCCCTCTTTATCACCCGGCAAACGAACTGCAAGCCGCGTAGGAGGGGTGGCTGGGACACAATATCCGGCGAGTGACACTGGCTTCTTGCAAACGCCCAGAAATCATCGCAAGCTCCCGCCATATTTTCCGTTTAGGAATGGCGCCGAGCTCACAAAAATACCGATTAATCTCTTGATGTCGGAATTGCGATCAGGATAAGACACTCTGCGATGACGCCCGTTGGATCAGGAGAAAGCGAAGATGATACTGACGTTGCCGCTTACGCTAACCTGCATGTTCGGCATGCTGTGGGTTCTTAGCTTGCACCCGAGTCACGACGCCCGCGCCGCCGACATTCAAGAGGACTGGCGCCGCATCGTCGAAGTGGCCAAGAAGGAAGGCAAAGTCGTCGCCGGCGGCCCGCCCACCGCAGTCTTGCGCAAACAGTTTAAAGAGACCTTCGAAAGCCGCTTCGGCATCGAGCTCGAACTGCTCTCGGCGCCGGGTCCGCAAAATGCCCAGCGGGCGATCGCTGAGTTCAAGGCGGGAGTGAAACATTTTGATGTGCTGCACGGCGGCTCGGGCACGCTGCAGCCGCTGCGCAATGAAAACATGCTCGCGCCGTTCATGGACAATGTGGTTTTGGCCGAGGTTCGCGATGCCAAGCAATGGTGGGGCGGCCATATGTGGGAAGACAACGTCAAGACCAACCGCTTCATCTACTCATTCTCCGCCGACTTCACCGTGCCGCCGTTTTACAACTCGGACTTGGTCAAGCCCAACGAGATTACCTCCTACGACGATCTGTTGCAGCCCAAATGGAAAGGCAAGATCGGAATGTTCGAGCCCCGTGTCCCCAGCGCCGGCCAGGGTCTATGGGGATATTTGATGCGCGCCAAAGGCAAAGACTACTTGCAGAAACTGGCCGAGCAAAACCTCTATATCCATCGCGACGGCCAGCAGATCGCCGTCGGACTCGCCAAGGGGAATCTCGCCGTGGCGCTCGCCGTGGCACAACGCTTCGTCGACCCCTACATCAAAGGCGGCTTGCCGATCAAAGCGCTGACCTCTATCAAAGAAGGCATGGGCGGCAGTAACGGCTTCGGCACGGTCGCGGTCATGGCCAACGCGTCGCATCCGAACGCAGCCAAGGTCTACATAAACTGGTTGCTCGGCAAGGAAGGCCAAGATCTCTACGGCCGCGCGCTTACGCAAGGCAGCCGGCGCTTCGATGTCGACACCAAATGGCTGACCCGCTACAACACTCCAGCGGCGAAAGATGTCACCACGCCGGAAGAGTTCGAGAAGGTGCGATTTTACGGCGAGGACATCGTCACCAATTGGCGCGAACCTGCCGGCGAGTTTGCACGGAAGATTCTAAAATAGCTAGAAGGTAGAGATGCAAGCCCTCTACAGAAAGTTGAAGCCATGATTTTTCACCACGAAGGCACGAAGATCACGAAGGCTCGGAGTTTTGGGATGGAAGTCTTCGTGAACTTCGTGCCCTTCGTGGTGAGATCATTGTTCATCACTTTCGCCGCGCTATTTTGCTTGGTCTCCGCCGGTCATTCACAAGAGAAAAAGCTCCCCTCGATGACCATCGCCTATTCGGCAATCAGCGGCAGCTTCGCGCCGCTTTGGGTTGCCCATGACCACGGCTTGTTCGCTAAGCATGGTATCGACGCTAAGATCGCCTATATCCAGGGCAATCGCGTCATGCTCTCGGCGCTCACCGCCGGCGAGATTCAAGCATATCAAGGCGGGGCCGAGGGCTTGATTCGCCTGGTATCCGGCGGCGGCGACGGCGTTTTCATCGCCACCCAATACAATCTCGTCAATCATTACGTGCTGATTACCGACCCGAGCATTACGCGCATCGAAGATTTGCGCGGCAAGCGGTTGGCGCTCGACCCAACCAGCCCTACCTACGGCTACATGCTGAAAGTCTTGGAGAAAGTCGGTATCCGCAAAGACGAAGTGCAATTCGTTCAATTCGGCACCGCCGGACAGCCCGAACGGGCGGCGGCAGTGTTGCGTAAGCAAGCGTCGGCGACCATTCTCACAGCGCCCAACACTTATGCCGCCGAGAAACAGGGACTGCGCAGCTTCAGCGCGATCCGCGATCTCGGCATCCGCCAGTTGATCACGGTCAGCGGCATCACGCGAAAGTTCCTGCGCGAGCGGCGCGACAGCGCCGATGCGTTCCTGCGCGGTTACGTCGAAGGCCTCCATGTCGTGCGCACGCAAAAAGAGGCGACGATCAAAGTCATCGCCAAATACACACGCCAGCGCGATCCCGAAATCTTGAATAAATTCTACGACGAAATGGCCGCCGACTTGCCGCGCATCCCTTACGTCGACGAAGTTTCGGCGCGGGCAACCATCGACGCCATGCAGGCCCAAGGTCCGCCGTTGCCGAAAGTCGACGTCAAAGGGATCTTCGATAACAGCTATCTTAAAGCGTTGGAAACGAGCGGCCTCATCGATAAATTAACGCCAAGGTAATCTCAGGATAAAAACCGGCCCTGAGACGACTCCCTGATCGGAAACGAACACGATCACGAACCACGAACACGAAGGAGATCGCAATGCGTTACGAACTCTACTACCAACCCTCCATTCAAGGCCGCGGTGAATTCGTCCGCTTGGCGCTGGAAGACGCCGGCGCCGAATATGTCGACGTCGCCCGCGATCCGGAATTCGGCCGCGCCGGCATCATGAAGATTCTCGAAGACCCCAACGTGGAGCATCCATCCTTCGCCCCGCCATTCTTGAAAGCCGGCAAGCTCATGATCGGACAGACTGCCAACATTCTGCAGTTTCTCGGTCCACGGCTGGGTCTGGTGCCGAAAGATCAAGCGAGCCGGCTTTGGGTGCATCAGTTGCAGCTCACGGTGACCGATTGGGTCGCCGAGGTCGGCAATACCCATCATCCCATCGCCAATGTGCTTTATTACGAAGAGCAAAAGGAAGAAGCCAAGCGGCGCACCTCCTACTTCACGTCACTGCGCATTCCGAAATTCATGGGCTACTACGAAAAAATTCTCCAGAAAAACCCCAGCAACAGCCACTTTCTACTCAGCAAACAGATTTGCTACGCCGACTTATCGCTGTTTCAAATGGTCGAAGGGTTGCGCTACGCGTTCCCACGCGCCATGGCGAAGGTGGAACCCAGCTGTCCGCGCGTCATCGCGGTCCATGACCGCGTTGCCGCCCGGCCGCGGCTAAAAAAATATCTCGCTTCACCGCACCGCCTGGCGTTCAACACCAATGGGATTTTCCGCCACTATCCCGAACTGGACGAGTAACGTATCGGGAACTTGAATTGAGTGTCATCTCGAACGAATGTGAGAGATCCTGGATTTCTCCCTGCGGTCGAAATGACAAAACAGCCGAAGTGCCGGACTCCTGCCTTCGCGACAAGACACGCTGAATCCTTCAGTGAATGTTGCTATTCGACGATATGCGCGGTTAACTACTTCTCACCATAGGAGGGTGGTTGATCATGGCTATCGAACTATATTGGGGCAGCGGCAGTCCATTCGCTTGGCGCGTCATGCTGACGCTTGAAGTGAAAGGCTTGGCCTATGACTCGAAACTTTTGGAATTCTCCAAAGGCGAACACAAAACAACCGCTTATCTGCAACTCAACCCGCGCGGCAAGGTGCCGACGCTGAAAGACGGCGAGTTCGTGGTTTACGAATCGTTGGCGATCATGAGCTATCTCGATCGCAAATACCCGACGCCGCCGCTCTTCGGCGCCAACGCCGAGGAAACCGCGCTGATCTGGCAAGCCATATCGGAGTGCGAGTCCTATTTCGCCAGCGCCGGCGACAAAGTGGTTCGACCGCTGTTTTTCGGCAAAGGCTTGGACAAGGTCGACGAGATTCAGCAAGCGGCCCAAACGATCCGCGAGGAGCTTAAAACTCTCGATGCGCGGCTATCGGCTCGGAACTGGTTAGTCGGCGCAACCATCAGCGCCGCCGATATCGCGATATTTCCGATGATCCAACTCATTCTGCGGGCGGCCGGAAAGGAAACGGCCCAACCATTGAATTTACAATGGATGCCATTGGCGAGCTATTATCCCAAACTCGCTAGGTGGGCGGAACGCATCGAAGCGCTGCCCAACTATCAGCGGACCTATCCGCCGCATTGGCGTGCTTGAGTTAATTAAACGATCGCAAACCAAAAGGAGGACAAACGCATGGCGACAAAATTTACCGGCGGATGTATGTGCGGCAAAGTCCGTTACGAATGCACTGCAGACCCGATCTTTATGGGCAACTGCCACTGCCTCGACTGCCAAAAAGCCACCGGCACCGCCTATGAGGCCGCCATCGGCATCCCGGCGGCGACTCTCAAGGTCACCGGACAGGTAAAATATCACGACAACAAAGCTGACAGCGGCAACATCATGAGTCGCGGCTTCTGCCCCGAATGCGGCTCGCGCCTGTTAGGGAAAGTCAGCGCCATGCCCGATCTTGCAATGCTCACCGCCGGTAGTCTCGACGATCCGAAGCAGTATGTGCCGCAAATGGATATTTACACTTCGAGCGCACAACCCTGGGACCATATGAATCCCGCCCTGCCGAAATTTCCCAAGATGCCGATGTAAATTTTCCCAATCTGAGCTATAAGATGCGACACGGTCCGGCGGTGTATAGCGGCACCGGTCCGCGAACTCGAACGCGAGGTGATCGATGCCCAGGCGCGTGGTTCTGCGAATTGTCAGTGCGCTGTTTTTCCTTTACGGCAGTAGCGTCTACGCCGCCGACCCAACCGGTTTGCGTAAAATCCGCGCCGCCGTCACCAGCATCTCCGGCAGCATGTCGCCGTCATGGGCGGCGCATGAATCGGGAATCTTTGCCAAACATGGCCTGCAGGTCGAAGTCGTCGCCATGCCCAGCGGCTTGCAGGGTATCACCACGCTGGCCGCTCGCGAAGTCGATTTCGTGCACATCGCCGGCGGCACGACAGCGGGCGCAGCCATCGGCGGCCTTGACGTAAAGATCATCGCTACGCTGGTCGGCACTCTGGTACTCAATCTGGTGGTGCGCCCCGAGATCGAAAAACCGGAACAACTGCGCGGCAAGACCATCGGCATCAGCCGCTACGGCACATCGCTGCACACCGGCGCGCGCATCGCACTGCGCCACTTCGGCTTCGGGGACGGCAAAGACGTCGCCATCGCCGAGATCGGTGCCGGCGAGTGGATCGTCGGCGCTATGCAGGGCGGTCGCATCCAAGGCGGCGTGTTCGGTTACCCCCAGACTTCCCGAGCCATCAAACTCGGCAATCGCCTAATGCTGCATCTGCCCACGCTCAACATTCCCTACGCTGCTAACGGTGTATCGACCCGCGGCGAAATTTTGCGCAACGATCCCGATCTGGTGCGTCGCTATCTCTCGGCGGTCATCGAGGCCAGCGCGCTGATGAAAAAAGACCGCGCCTTTAGCTTCAAGGTTCTCGGCAAATACCTGCGCACCAGCGACACCGATCTATTGAGCGAAACCTATGATGTGCAGATCGCCAAGTATCTGCTAAAAGTGCCGCTACCGACCGTCGACAACGTCAAGTCGGTGGTCGAGGAGATCGCCGAGCGCAATCCCAAAGCCAAAGACCAAGATGCCAAGTTGTTCTTCGACGACCGCTTCGTCCGGCAGTTGGAAACAAGCGGCTTCATCGACAGCGTTTACCGCTGAAGCGAGTTGAGAACTGAAAGACACTTGGCTTTATATCGAGCGGTTCAGAATTCGACGACTGGAAGTCGACCCTCCCCTTCGTCATTCCGGCGTAGGCCGGAATCCAGGGTTTCTTCGGCTTTGCAGCGCAAACGAAGATGGATGCCGGCCTGCGCCGGCATGACAATCTTCTCTTCGCCTGAAGGCAAGGTATTTCAACGATCCCTGAGAGGGACATTCATATGGCACAACGATGGAAATGGTTCAGAGTTGCCGCGATGGCTTCACTCGAGGCGCTGTTACTGTCGGTGCCGGCCCAGCCGGCGGAGAAGAGTAAACTCACCATCGGCTATTCCAGCACCGGCCCCACCGCCGTCGGCCTGTGGACCGCCCAAGAGATCGGTGCCTTCAACAAATACGGCGTCGACGGGAATTTCGTTTTCATTTCGTCGAGTCCGGTGATGGTGCCGGCGTTGATCGGCGGCGACGTCCAGTGCGCCGTCGCCGGCGCCAACGCGGTGATCGCCGCCGCCCTCGGCGGCGCGCCGATTGTGTCCGTTGCGAGCCTGGCGAACCGGCCCTATTTGCGTCTATGGGCGCGGCCCGAGTTCACCCGGGTCGACGAGTTGCGCGGCAAAACTCTCGGCGTCTCGCGCTTCGGGTCGACGACGGATAATCTCACGCGTATCTTGTTGCGCCGCGTCGGACTGGAAAACGCCGTCAATATTCGCCAACTGGGCGGCACCCTGGAGGTCGCCCTCGCCTTTCGCCACCGGCAAATCGATGGCGCCGTTCTGGCCACGCTGCGCGCCGATGCGCCCCATCGGATTTTGATCGAACTAGCGGAGTCCGGTATTCAGTATTCGATGGGCCAGCTGGTTGTGGCACGCGAGTTTCAACGCCGATCGCCCGACACTTTGGAAAGAATCATGCGCGCTTACATCGAGGGGGTGGCCGCGCTGCGCGATCCGAGCCAAAAAACCCGGGTGACCAAAGCGATTACCTACTTCAGCCGGCTCAAGGAAACCAGAGCGATCGATGAGATTTATAACGACGCCGCCAAGTACGTCGACCGCATCCCGCGCGTCGAAGCCGAAGCGGTGGCGGCGACTCTGGAAATGATGGGTAAGAAGGGCTTGCCCATCGAAACCTTCGCCGACAACTCGATCATCGACAAGCTGGTGCGCGAGGGTTTCGTCGAGCAAGCCTACAAAAATCGCTGATCGCTGCGAGCCGCCTGCAGCGATCCGAACAAGCAGAAGCGGGATTTCCAAACGCGCTGTTATCTCCGACTTGACGCCCCGATCTCACTCGCCCTATAAATGACTCTATCGATTGACGCGGAGCCGACTGCTGCATAGATAGTTAACGCCATCCGCTGCAAATTTTAGGAGGATTCATGCCCAACAACTACGTCGATGCCGACGGCCATGTCATGGAAGATGCCGAGGATATTCTCAGCTTCGTCAAGGCGCCCTACAACAACCGCGGCACGAGGAATTGGATTCCGAGCTTGGATCATTTTCACACGCCGGCCGACGGCACGCCGCGCACGCCTGGGACCTTCGATCCCAACACCGGGCCGGAGCAGTGGCTGCAATTCTTGGAAAAGACCGGCACCGATTACACGGTGCTCTATCCAACGGCGGGCTTGGCCTACGGCAATGTCGCTTATCCGACCTGGGCGTTGGCTTACGCGCAGGCGTACAACGATTACATTCACGCCCGCTATCTAAAGCGCAGCTCCAAGTTTCAAGCGGTGTCGCTGATTCCGATGCAGAACGTTCCCGACGCCGCCAGTGAGCTGCGCCGCTCGGTCAAAGAACTGGGCTTCATGGGCGCGATGATTCCGTCCAACGGCCTCACCCGCCATGTCAGCCACCAGGAATATTGGCCGATCTACGAAGAGGCGGAAAAGCTAAATTGCGTCATGGCGGTGCATGGCGGCAGTTACATCAACTTGGGCTTCAACAGCTACACGGTATTTCCCGCCACCCGCGCGTTGGGCATGCCCTTTCCGCTAGCCATCGCGATGACCGGCATGATGGTCGACGGCGTCTTCGACCGTTTCCCCAAGCTGCGCGTCGGCTTCATGGAAGGCGGCACGGCGTGGATACCGCTGGTCATCGACCGGCTCGAGCGCGAGCTGGAATACGGCGGCTTGAAACTCAAACGCCATCCCATCGATTATTTCAAAGACGACCGCATCTTCGTCGGCTGCGAAGGAAACGAGAAAGCGCTCGCCTACGCCATCGATCGGGTCGGCCCCAAACCATTCATGTTCGCGTCGGATTTTCCCCACGAGATCTCCATGAGCAATTGCATGGAGGAGATCGACGAAGTGTTAGAGCGCGACGATCTCAAAAAAGAACACAAGACAGCGATCCTCGGCGACAACGCCCGGCGTTTCTACGGCCGGTGAGCGAGGCAACACCCTGACTCGGAGGTCCATTGATTAAATCAAATCATGGGTACGCACGCTCCCCCCTTTGGAAAAGGGGGGAAGGGGGGATTTTCCGATGCAGACAAAATTCAAATCCCCCTCAGTCCCCCTTTTTCAAAGGGGGATGTCGATAGCAGCAATTACGCATCGATCTCAACTCATTCATAATTCGAAGTCATACCCCGAGGAGGTTGGCATGTTTGCACAGATTAAACACGCCGCGATTTACACCCAGAATCCCCAGAGTGCCATCGCTTTTTACGAGAAAATCCTCGGCATGAAACGGATCACCACAGCGGTGTTAGAGACTAATCGCGGTCATATCAGCGACGGATTGATCGGACTCGCTGTCCTGGCGCGCCGACCCGGCATCCCCGCGGGGCTGGATCATTTCGGCTTCGAAGTCGATGACGTCGACACCGCCCGCCAGCGCATAAAAAAGCATTACCCCCAAGCGATCATTACCAAAGGGTTGGAGCGAGTTCCGTTCGCATTGTTTCGCAGCCACGACCCCGCCGGCGCCCAGTTCGACATCTCCGAGCGCACCGACCCCAAGGTCAGAGAAGGCTACAAAGAATCCGGTTGGGAGCAAGCGCGGCAATTTAATCATGTGGTCATCCGGGCTCATGAACCGGCGGCAGTGGCCGATTTCTACCAAAATGTGTTCCAACTCTTCGAAGTCAAAGAACCGCCTTTAGACGAAACGATTTGTTTGAGCGACGGTAAGGTGCGCCTGCTGATCCAACCGACCAACGACAACTCGTATATGAGCATGCGCCAAGGTCTCGACCACGTCGGGTACAAAGTCGAGAGCATCGAGCAAACCAAAAAAGACCTCGAACAACTGGCCGCCACCACGCCGGCATCGGCGCCGAGAGACATCGCCGGCGGCATCTTCGGCCATCTCACCAAACGCGACATGGATGGTTGTAAGATTGGCCAGTTCGCGACCTCCGATCCGGACGGCGTGCTGTTGGACTTTTCCGAGGCCTGATGACAACCGGCATGAGCAGCGCTCTAGCATTGCGAGTAAGAAGTCATCACGGCGAATCTCCGAGTGCCTCCCTTGGTAAAGGGAGGTTAGGAGGGATTTTCCAGCTAAGGCAAACACCTCGAAGCAAAAATCTCTTCGCGTTGATTCTCTTGGTTGTTTTTACTCACGCCGATCCGGCGCCGGCGCAAAAGCTCACCCAGATTTACATCGGCGTACCGACCAATACCGTCACATGGTTTCCGCTCTACGTCGCTTGGAAGAAGGGGATCTTCCAGGAGCAGGGCATCGAGCTATTGCCCGTTACCATGTCGGTGCGCGCATCCCTGGGGGCTTTGGCGTCGCGCCATATCTCCTACATCACGCCGCTCGGCTCATCGATGACGGCCATCGCCAACGGTCTGCCGGCCAAAGTGATCATGATCTTCGCGGTGCGCTCGCACCACGTGTTGGTCGCCAAGCGCGACATCGCCAACCCCAGCGCGCTGCGCGGCCGCGGAGTCGCGATCAGCCAACCGGGCGGTACGGTGCATCGGCAGTTTTTGAAAATCCTCGAGCATTACAAAGTCGACGCGAAGACCGTCCAAATGATCAACCTGGGCGAGATGCCGGCACGCGCCCTCGCGCTCAGGACCGGCACCATTGACGCGGCGATGCTGAGTGTGCCCTACGATTTGTTCATGGAGAAAGACGGCTTTCGACCGATCGCTTATATGAAAGACATCGCCGAGTTTCCGCTGCTCGGCCTGATCGCCCACGACGAACGCCTGCGCGAAAAGCCGGATGAAGTGAAAAAAATCCTCGCCGCCGCGCTCAAAGGCATCGCCTACACCAAGAGCCATCGCGAAGAGGTATTGGCTCTGCTCAAACAGTTCGCCGGCCTGCCGGACATCGAGATGAGCAGAAAAACTTTTGACGTAATCAAAGAGCTTTGGCCCGACAACGGCATCCCGTCGAATACGGGTCTCGCCACCGCCCTGAGCATGGCCAATGTGCCGGCAATCGTTCCCGCCGACAGGATCGTCGATTGGGCGCCGGTCAGCGAAGCGGCGGTGTCTTTGAAAATTCGTTAGAATGAACTATCTATTGGGGGCAATGCAGAGCAAATCCTAGTTCAGAGGAAAAACCTTATGCCGGAAACAATCTTGGATGCGGATTCCCATGTCAGCGAGCCGTTGAATCTATGGCAGGAGCGGCTGCCGGAAAAGTACCGCGGCATCGCGCCGCACATGGAGACCCAATATCGGGGCCAGCCCGGCGCCTGGTGGCATATCGAAGCGGACCGCCAGCCGCATAACGTCATCCTGGGCTTCGGCGCCAACAAGTCGATGGACGAGCTGCAAAAGTTATTGGAAAGCTTCTCTTACGCCGGCGCCCACCAAGGCGGCTGGGACCCGGCGCAGCGGCTGAAGGACATGGACCAGGACGGCGTTGCCGGTGACGTGCTTTACACGACGCTGGGATTTCGCATGTTTTGGATCAAGGACGGCGGCTTCCAGCGCGCCTGCTTTCAGGTCTACAACGACTGGCTGGCCGAGTTCTGCGCTTACTCGCCCAAACGCTTTAAAGGGCTGGCGCTGATCTCACTCTACGATCCTAAACAGGCGGCCCTCGATCTGGCGGAGTGTGCCAAGAAAGGGCTTGCCGGCGCGATCATTTGGGCCTCGCCGCCCGACGACCTGCCGTTTCATTCGGAAAGCTACGATCCATTTTGGGCGGCGGCGCAGGAGCTCAAAATGCCGCTGAGCCTGCACGAGTTCGCCGGCTTTAAATGGGTTGACTGGGATTCCAATTCAAAGAAGCGCACCGTCGCTCAAGCGATCAATTCCCATGAAGTCGAGCAGACCTTTGCGACCCTGATCATTTCCGGCGTGCTCGAGCGCTTTCCCGCGCTCAAAGTGGTTTCGGCGGAGTTAAATTGCGGCTGGGTGCCGTTTTTTTTGCACCGCATGGACGAGCGCTTCGATCACCGCGGCATTCGCTTCCGCGGCACGCCGTTCAACACCAAGCTGACGCTCAAACCCAGCGACTATTTTCGCCGCCAGCTTTATGCGACCTTCATCGACGACACCTTCGGCCTGGGCCAGCGGCAGAACATCGGCGTCGAAAACATCATGTGGTCATCCGACTTTCCCCATAGCGCGACCTTCTGGCCGAAGTCGCGGGAAAAGATTGCCGCGGATTTCCAAAACATCGACGCCGAAGACAGCCGGAAAATTCTCTGCCAGAACACCGCGGAGCTCTATGGGTTTGACTTCCGTTAACCCAGAACGAACATCCGCGATGCTCTGACATAAGTTTGCCCGTCCTGACTCGTAGTCTCAGCGGCCCGTACACTACGTGTCGAACGTGTAACGGGTTGCGACCTGTACTGTAGAAACGAATTCGCCTCCCCCCTCCACCACAATTGCTTCCCCCAGCGTTGACCATCGCTTATACTGCCAAAGAGAGCTCGCCAGCGCCCTTGGCAAATCGAATCGGCGCCGGCGACCTAGATTGGCAGGAATAATGGAACCCATAGAGCAGCAGCCAAAAACTTTGGTCGACATGGTGGCCCAGATCGATGAGTGGCTAGCGGCGCAAGATCGCACCGGTAACGCGGATCAGCTAGCCGGAATCTTGCGCACCGTGGTCAAGTTGTCGCAGGACGACGCCGGACGCGGCGATTTGAAAATCTTAAACCGCGCCATGCAGGAGCTGCGCCACGCTTTTAGGATCTTCGCGCCGTACCGGCACCAGCGCAAAGTAAGCATCTTCGGATCGACCCGCGTGGCGGAAAGCGACCCCTATTACGCTCTGGCGCGAAATGTGGCTAAGGGGCTGGCGCAAGCCGGGTTAATGGTGATCACCGGCGCCGGCCCAGGCATCATGCAAGCCGGCCATGAGGGCGCGGGACGTGAGAAAAGTTTTGGCGTCAATATCCGATTGCCGTCGGTGCAAGCGGCCAACCCGTTCATCCTCAACGATCCAAAGCTCATGGATTTTCATTTTTTCTTCACCCGCAAACTCATGTTCGTCAAAGAAGCGGATGCGGTAGTGATCTTCCCCGGCGGTTTCGGCACCCACGATGAACTTTTAGAGTCAATCACCTTAGCGCAAACCGGCAAGAGCCAGCTCGTGCCGATTATCTTGATGGACCTCCCGGAAGGAACTTACTGGTCGCGCTGGCAAGATTTCCTGCGCGATGACGTGATAAGCCGGGGATACATCGTTGAGAGAGAAATGAGTTTTTTTAAAATCCTCACTTGCGCGGCAGCAGCGGTCAAGGAGATCACGAGCTTTTACCGCAACTTTCACTCTTATCGCTACGTCAAGCAGGACCTGGTGATCCGGCTCAACCATCCGCCGGCGCCCGCACTGATCGACCGGCTCAACCGCGACTTCAGCGATATCCTGACCGACGGCAAGATCAGGCAAACCGAGCCCCTGGCCGACGAATCCGACGATCCCGACACGCTGCACCTGCACCGGCTTTTGGTACGCTTCAACCGCGAAGATTTCTGCCGGCTGCGCCAAATGATCGACGAGATCAACGGCATGGAGTGACGTCTAGCACTACGCTCCATTTATCACTGGAAACTCACAAGGCCTGCACCGGCTGACCGGTTGCCTCAACGCGCTGGGAACCTGAACCGTGAGGTTTCTGAATCCTTCCAATGCTTGACAGAGACCCACCATCGGCGTGATTATCAGCGCTATCCGACAAAACTCTGAACCACCCGATATCTATAGGAGATTGAAGATGACCTACAAGATGATTTCCGCCGATGATCATATCGATTTAGGATACTTGCCGCGCGACTTATGGACCGCGCGCATGCCCGCCTCGCTGCGCGACCGCGCCCCTCATGTCGAAGACCGCGGCGAAAAGGGTGAATACTGGGTGTGCGACGGCGACACCTGGGCCGAGCACCGCGGCGAGCGCTGGTTCGCCCGCTCCAGCCGCACCTGGCTAGCCCTCGACCGCGGCGGCGTCGGCGAAGCTTACCGGCCGACCACCGCCGAAAAGCGGCTCAGCGACATGGACCGCGACGGCGTCGAAGCCTCACTGCTGTTTCCGCCGATCATCGCCATGCAGGTGGGCGACGCCGAGCTGCGCAACGCCACCTTGCGCGCGTACAACGACTGGGCTTACGAATTCGGCAAGCGCGCCCCTAACCGCTTTTATCCTGTAGCGATGTTGTCGCCGGTGGATGCCGATGCCGCGCGCGACGAAGTCATCCGCGTCGCCAAGCTCGGCTTCAAAGAAGCCAATTTCTTGGTCAACGACGTCACTCTGGAAATGAGCTTGAAAGCTTGGGATGGTTTCTGGGCCGCCGCCGAGGAAACCGGCATCGTGGTGTCGTATCATGCCGGCGGCAGCGTGCAGACAAGCACCGTGCGCGCCACGATTGATGCGGTGAAAAAGCCCGGCGAACACCAGGGCGTGTTCGACATGGGTCTCACCAATGGGGCAACGTCATTCTTCAATCCGTTCGTCAACATGATCAACTTCGGCACCCTGGAACGCCATCCAAATTTGAAATTCTGCCTCGCCGAATCAGCCATCGGCTGGATCCCCTTCGTCGTCCAAGAAATGGACTATCGATATAAACGCCAGTTCGAGCGCCGAAAAGCCGCGGAAATCCCGCTGAAGAATATGCCCAGCGAAATCTTCAAACGGCAAGTCTGGGCGACCTTCCAAACCGACTTTGTCGGCTTGCACCTAACCGAGTTCTTCGGCGACGGCCATATCATGTGGGGCTCCGACTATCCCCATCCCGACAGCACCTGGCCGTTCTCCCAAGACATCGTCGCCAAAGATTCGAACCATTTGCCGTCAGACGTGAAGAAAAAAGTCTACTACGACAACGCCAAGGCGCTGTACGGCCTATGCGCGGCATAGCGCATCTCAGCCGGCGGAATTAAGCTGGCATGCAGGATAGGGCATGGCGAACGTCGAGCTTGCCGATCCAGCCAACGCGCCCGGCGATTTCTTCGTCGATCGCAATTGCATCAGCTGTCCCACCTGCCGGCAAGTGGCGCCGACTACATTCGGCGACGGGCCGAGCCGGCCCATTGTCGTTCGGCAGCCGCAATCCGATCGGGAAGATCTGCAAGCGCTGATGGCGTTGGTAAGCTGTCCGGCAGGTTCCATCGGCACAAGATCGCAACGCGACTTGACCCCGGCCATTGACGCGCTGCCGCAACTGCTCGACGACGATGTGTATTACTGCGGCTTCGCGTCGCCCGACAGTTTCGGCGCCCATAGCTATTTCATCCAACGCCAGGCGGGAAATATTCTGATCGACTCGCCGCGCTTCACCAAGCCGTTGGTGCGCAAGTTCGAACAACTGGATGGGTTGCGGTTCATGTTTCTCACGCATCATGACGATGTCGCCGACCATGAGCAGTTTCACCAGCACTTTAGTTGTGAACGCATTATTCATGAAGCCGATGCGCGCTGGGCGCTCAAGTCCGCCGAGCAGAAACTGTCGGGCGCTGGACCTTGGCAACTCGCCCCGGATGTTAAAATCATCGCCACGCCGGGCCACACTCGCGGCTCGACGGCGCTGCTTTATCGGGAGAAATTTATTTTCACTGGCGATCATCTTTCTTGGTGTCTGGATACCGACGGCCTCTTCACCTCACGGCAATATTGCCAATACTCCTGGGACCTCCAGAGAGAATCGGTCGAGAAATTACTCCGAGAAGAGTTCACCTGGATATTACCCGGCCATGGTTACCGCTTTCATGCTGAGCGAGACGCCATGCAGGTTGAAATCCGTAGAGCCGTCGAGCGTATGAGGCAGTCCTGAGTGTTCGCCGCGGCGGCAAGGCAATACCCATCATGACTTATTTTCTTGCGCTCCACTGCGCTGACCCTCTGATTGACGATCCTCGATCTAGTTGAATTGAAAGATTTGTGGAGCTTATATACAGCTCAAGCAGGAGAGGTAAATCATGTCTAAGAACGGATTCAAAGTCATCGACAGCGACATGCATGTCATGGAACCGCCGGAGTTGTGGGAGAAATATATCGACAAGAAGTTTCGCCACCGCGCGCCGCGCGGCGTGACGAGCCATAACGTGCGCGACCTGCGGCTAGTCCATCCCGACGGCGTCGAATGGTCGCGCAAGACCACGCCGGCCAACGATACCGCCAAGGGTAAGAATTTCGAGCAGAAGCAAAATATTCTCGGCAATGACGCCGCGCGCGGTTGGACCTCCGAAGTGCAGATCGAGGCCATGGATATCGAAGGCATCGACATCGCCGTCCTCTATCCGACCCGCGGCCTGCGCGCACTGGTCGACGAGCGCATGGACCCCGAGTTCGGCGCCGCCATGGCGCGCGCCTACAACGACTGGATGTACGACTTCTGCCAGCGAAATCCCAAACGCTTGGTCGGTGCCGGCATGATCTCACCATTCAACATGGACGATGCCGTCAGCGAAGCGCGCCGCTGCGCCGAGCAGTTGGGCTTTCGCGCCGCATTCCTGCGCGCCAACCCGTTAGTCGATCACCAGTGGCAAAGCGCCTACTACGACCCGCTCTGGAGCGCGCTCGAAGATCTGAATATCTCCGTGGGATTTCATGAGTCCACCGGCACCGGCAGAAACCAGGTCGGCGAGCGCCTGGAGCCCAATTTCATGCTGCGCCGGGTGTTCGCCCAGCCGATAGAACAAATGCTCGCGCTCGGCTGCTTCTGCGGCGGCGGCGTGCTGGCGCGTCATCCCAAACTGCGCGTGGCCTTTCTCGAAGCCAACTGCAGCTGGCTGCCTTGGCTCTTATGGCGTCTCGACGAAGCCTGGGAACTCGACGGTGATGTATGGGCAAAGGACGTCAAAGAAAAACCCAGCGAATACTTCAAACGCCAGTGCGTGGTCTCCATCGAACCCGACGAAGTTATCGCCAACAATGTCCTGCAACAGGTCGGCAACGGCAACTTGGTGTTCTCCACCGACTATCCTCATGTCGACTCGCGATATCCCGAGGCGATCAACCATTTTCTCCGTCTGCCGTTTTCCGACGAGGATAAACGGAAAATCCTGTGGGATAACTGCGCGCGCTACTACGCGATGTAAAGTATGATCGACGCGACAAAATCGCAGCCAACGAATAAGTAAGGATTTCACCGCAGAGACACGGAGTTCGCAGAGTTCGGAACGGATTGAAGCACTTCTTTCTCTGCGCCCTTAGCGCCTCTGCGGTGAGCCTTCTGAAAATGTACGAAAGGCTATTGAACCATGGCTGATCCAGAAAACCTTGCGCAGCGTTTGGCGCTTCTCGAAGGCGTGACATTCTCCCCTGCCGATCTCGAAGCCATCGCCAATGAGATCGAGGACAACCTGAGAATCGTCGCCGAGCTCGAAGAGTTCAGCAAAGACACCGCGTGGATTTCCCACCAAGCGCAACCGGCGGGCAGGAAGGCGTGATCATGGCCGACGCAGCGATTCTCGAACAAAACCTGACCGACCTCTCATGGCTCATCGCCGCGCGCAAGGTATCGGCGGTGGAAGCTCTCGAGGCAACGCTGGCGCGTTTGCGCGCCCTCGACGACAAGCTCAACGCCTTTATCACCGTCTGTGCCGAGCCGGCGCTCGCCGACGCCAAGAAAGCCGACCAGGAGATCGCCGCCGGCGATTACCGCGGGCCACTTCATGGCGTGCCGGTGAGCATCAAGGACATGTTCGAGATGACCGGTGTGCTCACCACCGGCGGCTCGAAAATCTTGAAGGATTGGCGACCCGAGCGCGACTCGGCGCTGGTCGAAAAGCTGCGCGCAGGCG
>CAWFJP010000004.1:0-588376 GCA_963816145.1 uncultured delta proteobacterium | reverse complement strand
GAATCATGCTGGAGCTTTATCATGGCACTACTTCGGTGTGCGCGCAGAAGGTGCGGCTCACTCTCGCAGAAAAGGGGCTTGAGTGGCAGAGCCACCTGCTTGAGTTGAACGGCGATCATCTCACCCCGGAGTATTTGCAGATCAATCCCAACGGCGTGGTGCCGACGCTGGTACACGACGGCACGATCATCGTCGAGTCCACCGTGATCATCCACTACCTCGACGATCTCTTTCCCGATCCGCCGCTGATGCCGCGCGCGCCGCTCGACCGGACGCGCGCCCATCTTTTCAAAAAGCTCATGGACGAATACATCCATCCGGCGTGCATCGTCTATACGTTTGCAACGGCCAACCGCGGCCGCTTCGCCGGCTTGTCTCCTGAACAACGCGCCGAGCAGTATGCCAAGATGCCGCTGCAGCGCCAGGCCGAGTACAAGCGCGCCGGCGTCGAGGAAGGCATTGGATCGCCGGCAGGGAAGGAAGCGACCAAGAGCTTCATGAAGTTGCTCAAGTGGATCGAAGAGTCGACGGAAAAATCCGCCTGGCTCGCCGGCCCGGACTATTCGCTGGCCGACATCGCCGCCATTCCCTACATGATGCGTCTGGAGATGTTGCGGCTCGCGCGCCTGTGGGATCACAAGCCGGGCATCACAGCGTGGTGGGAGCGCGCCAAAGCGCGCCCGTCCTACGATAAGGCGTTTACCCAATGGTTGCGCCCGCAGGATTGGCAGCGCTACGAAAAGATGCCCGATCCGTGGCCGGATGTGAGCAAGAATCTGGCGGCAGTCTGATCGAGGAACTCGAGGTAGTTTAGCCGGGCGAGCGAACGTCGCGCGGCACTTCGGCGTCGATACCCATCGCGCGGCGGAAGGCCTGCCGGATTTCCTCCGGCTGGCCGGTCAAGAAGGGAAAGTCCTTACGCGGCGGCGAGCCCGGCGTGCGCCCGCGCCGCTTGTCGCCGTCGGTTCGGGAGTAGCCGCCGACGAAGTACTCCCGGCCGATGATCGGCAGCTGCACACAGGCGTTCTGCGCCGGATCGCGGATCACCGCCTTGGGCTCGCCGCCGCGGGCCACAAGCTCGGCCTGCTCCAGCATGCGCTTGCGCATCATGATGACGCCGCGGTCGCTCTCGCCAAGGTGCTCCTGCGTTCGGTCGGAGAGCGCACCCTGGCCGACCCAGGCGACGAAATCTTGGTTCATTACATGCGTGGTGATCCAACGCCCCGTGCCCGCCTCGGTGATCGGGCTGTACCAGTAAGGGATGCGTTCCTGTGTGAACGGTTCCATCTCGTTGGGCACCCGGTCGAAGAACCAGCCGACGCTCAGCATGTTCTCGTCGTCGATGGGCACGCGCCATTCGAAGTGGCCGCCGGTGAAAAGACAGTTCGGCCACAAGCAGGTGCGCCCGACGGTCCACAGCTCGTCCGACTCCGACTGACCTTCCAGAATGCGGCGGTAGACGAACCCGTACTCGAACTCCTCGAAGCCGATCTTCAGATGGGTCGGCGGCTTCGGGCCTTTGTCACTCTGCAGGACACGCGTCCAGTTACTGTGCAGCCACTCGAAGTGCACGGGGTCGATCGAGTTCTCCTGGCACTGGAACCAATTACAGGGGACTTCCGAGAAGACGATCTGCACGAAGCCGTTGCGCCAGGTGAAAGGCTCCCACGTGGGCACGAGCGGTACCGGCGGCGGTCCGAGGTAAGCCCACAACAAGCCGGCCTTGGCCTCCACCGGATACGCTTTGATACGCACGCGGTCCTTGAAGCGCGCCTCGGGATTCGCGATCTCCTCGAAGGGCTGCTCCAGGCACTTGCCGGTGTGATCCCACACCCAGCCGTGGTAGTTGCAGCGCAGCCCGCAGCCTTCGACCCATCCATAGGATAGGTCGGCATGGCGATGCGGGCAGTGCCGGTCCACAAGACCATAATTGCCGGCCTGGTCCCGGTAAAGGACGAGATTCTCCCCCAGCAAGCGCATGGGCTTCATCGATTTGTCGTCCAACTCAGCCACCGCGGCGATGGGCATCCAGTAGCGCCGCAGCAACTCTCCCATCGGCGTGCCGGCACCGACCTGCGTCAACGTTCGGTTCTGTTCGTCGCTCAACATCGGTTCGGGTTTTTCATTTCGGTTTGTCGAAGGTGAACTGTCTCGAAGTGTCTCTAGAGATACCTACGATCCATCCGTACGATACGACAAACACCGACTCGAAAAAAACATTGAGGGATAGCCAACAATTTAAAAGCCTCTTACCGAAGTCGGAATCAGATGTCCAGCTCTGCGCGCAAGCCAAGGAGTAAGCGAGGGGTCAAGCCTGAATTATGAGTTATCTGTATTTGCTTTTGCCGTTCCGATAACGATGGCGATGTCGAGAGAGGTCCAAAATTAAGTAAACTCAGGCCCTCAGCGGTCGTTGAGACCGTCCATGACCGGCGAGGCCAGCACCAGGCGCGCGCCCTTTTTTGCGAGGCCGAGGCTCATCGCGCGGCCAAGGCCGCGGTCGGCGCCGGTCATGATGACGACGCGGCCCTCAAGATCGATGTCGGGCAGGTCCATTTCCGCCATTGTTTTCCCCCTATAAGATTTCTTGATACGACTATACGAAGCCGCCAGCCCGTGCAAAAGCTCAAATAAGAACGTATCCGCCTATGGTTATTTGCTTATCTTAGCGAAAGCTTCATAGAGCCAATGAAGCAAAGCCTGCACCTGCTATTTACGTAGGCGGTACCGCCATGGGGGGCTTCTACTTGACCATAGGTAACGTATATGTTACTTAAATTAGATGCCGAGCGTGTTTGCCTACCGCGATGCCAAGGGACGCGAACCGTTCAACAAATGGTTTCAAGACCTGGACGCACGGGCGGCTGCCAAGGTCCGAAGCGCCCTAGCCCAACTTGAGGCCGGCAATACGTCAGAGGTCAAGCCCGTCGGCGGAGGAGTATCGGAGCGGCGAATTCACTGGGGAAAAGGTTTGCGTATTTACTTCGGGCAGGATGGAGTGACGCTTATTATTTTGCTCGGTGGCGGCACGAAGGCTACACAAGACCGCGACATTGAACGTGCCGCTGAAAGCTGGACAGATTACAAGCAAAGACGCGACAGGGGGAAGAAATGAATAGAAAACTATTGGGCCGCCCTATCGGAGAAATCACACAAGCGCGCGTACGCCGTGATCCTGATTTTGCGCGTGCTCTGTTACAAGAAGCTGTGCAAGCTCTTTTGTCCGATGATCTGGTGGTGGCGCGTAGCCTAATCCGCGATGTGATCAAGGGTACCATCGGCTATGCCACATTGAGCCGCCGCACCGGCACGCCGGAAAAAAGTCTGGTACGCATGTTCGGCGCCAGCGGCAACCCGACGGCGACAAATCTTTTTGCTGTCCTCACCCATCTACAGCAACATAGTGGGATTCAGTTTCAGGTGGAAGCTGTTCGCGCACCTGCACGCAGAAAACGATCCGGAGCAGGAGTGCGAGCGTCGCTTTAACAGCTATCAAACCGTTCAGCGTGGGTATCCAGAAGTGCAAACATCAAAAGTAAAGACCGACCCTAGTCGGTCTCCTTAAAGAGCGATAGAGGTATGAAGCCGGGGAAGATTGACTATTCCGATATTCCAGAACTTTCCGATCGGCAATTATCCGCCATGCGTCGGGTCGGTCGGCCCACGGTCGGTGACGAACCAAGAAAACTGATCGCGATACGTTTGGATGCGAAGGTTTTAGGGTGGCTGCACAAGGCCGCTGAAAAAAAGGGCTGCCCTATCAATCGCTCGTCAACGAGATCTTGGCCAGCGAGATGAAAAAGGCGAGCTAGGACTGGGGGAATCGCCCTCCTCGCCTGCCCCTTTCAAGCGAGTTTGTCCAGCTAGTCAACAACGTACCCTAGCTGATTGTCCAAATCCGCGCCCATCACGACTTCCATGGCGAATTCACTGCATGGGTTGCACCAGATACCCGAAGCCATTTGTCCCGGGGCCATGACGTGTTTGAGATGATCGACCGGCAGTTGCACGCGAGACCTTCCTGAGCTGTAGAGCCTAGCGTTCGCCCGGATAGTCCGGCAGGCGCTTCAACGCGTCGACGAAGGACTCTTTCATGCCGCGCTCGGAACGCTTGATGTAGTTGCCGGTGAAAGGCAGGGTATCGTCGCGCTCAACCTTGGCGACGAGGAAGCGAAATTCCTCCGCTGCAAGCGCCGCGCGCAAGGCCTTTTCGTACTCCTCCATGGTGCGCAGCGTCGCGGTGTGCGCGATGCCGGCGCCTTCGGCCATCTTGGCGAGATCCGTGCGCCGTGCCGTTGCCGTTTCGCCCATGCCGGCGTAGACGCCGTTGTCGAACACCACCGCGGTTAAATTTGCCGGGCGCACGTCGGCTGCGGTGATGAGGCTGCTCGTTTCTATGATGAGACTGCCATCGCCGTCGATCGCGACCACGCGGCGCTTGGGAAACGCGAGCGCGACACCGACGGCAAAAGGCAGGCACAGGCCCATGTTGAGGCCGTAGAAACTCGGCCGCTCGCCGCGCAATGCCGACCACATGCGCGCGTTCGTGGTCAAATTGGTGATCGTGAGGGTCTCGTCGTCGATGAGATCGGAGAGCAATTTCATGCAGGCAGAGTGTTTCACCAGAGCACCTCGCCAGTAAGGAGCAGCACCGCGGGCATGTCCGAGGTGCGGCACATGAAGTAGGCATCGCGTATCGTTCGTTTGAGCGTGCGCCGCTCGCCGACGATCTGATACGGAATGCGCAGCGCTTGTAGGAAGGGCTCGCCCACTTGGCGGAATACCTGGAGCTTCGAGCCCGAGATGCCCGAGCGATCGCCGAAGTCGCCGCGGTACGAGGCCAGGATGAACACCGGAATGCCGTACTGCGGCCCCATGTGCATCAACGCAAGTCCGCCTTTCAACAAGCCCGCAATGCCGGTGACGAACACCGCGCGACGCCCCGCGATCGCCGCGCCGGCGGTGAGCGCCACACCGCCATCCTCGGAGGCCACCGTCACGCATTGAAAGTAGGGATCGGCTTGCACCGCTTGCGTGAGAGAGACCGTGGGTTCCTCCGGAAGCGTGACGTAGATGTCGATCTTCTCCTCCTTCAGCGCTTCAATGATCAATCGTGCGGGTTCGGCATCCATCGATTCTCCTTGCATCGCGAAAAGCGGGCGCCGCCGATGCATCGGGCAGCGGCCATGCCAGTCAGCGCAGACATAGCGCAGGACCGGAAGAGATGTCAATTTGCTTTTCTACTTGAAGACAAATCCACCGCCGTCTCAGCGTGATGGGTGAGCGTGGGTAATGGGGCAGGGCTGAGTATTGAGTTATTTACCAATCAGACTCACCGAGAAGAAAATCCCGCAACGATTAGCTGAATAGTCAATACTCAGGCCTGAACACCCAAGTTTCCAGTACCGGACCAATCGGCACATCAGACAAATGATGTACTACGCGTCGAAAACGACTTGGCATATCCGATGAACTCTTGATGAGGTTGCCGTGCCACCTGCCATTGGCCGCCAAATCCTTCTGGCCGGGCCGCTCGTTCGCATGCGTCAATACAAGACGCTTTTTTGCCCTCGATACTCCGACAAAAAAGGCGCATCGCTCGTCATCGGGGTTGCTCCAGAAAGCCTGCTTCTCGACTCCCAGGATCACCACAGAGTCGAATTCCAGTCCTTTGCTCTTGTGGATCGTCATGATGCGAACAGCGGAATCGCCCGTGAGTAGCCTGAGGCCCTTAACAATGTTGGGCTCAGCGGTCAGTAATTCCTGAAGGCGATTTCTTGTGTCTGCCAGAACTTCAGCAAGTCGGGCTCCTGATTCATAGTCTGCCGAGAGCGACACCAGGCTCTCATTGCCAAGCTCATTCAGAAACGCGGTAGCGTATGCCCAGACGAGGTCAAAGTTTCGACTGGAAAGTGGTGAAGATGCAAGTTTAGTCTTTTCAACTTTGAGAAAGCGAATCCAGTCGCTTCTTTGCTTTGACTGCCCCTCTTCATCAAACGCGAAATCAGTCAACTGCGCCATGAGTCGGGCATATGCATCGGGTTCGACGATCGCCAAAAAGCGAGAGGAGATAGCCACCGATGAGTTGGGTTGCGGGCTCTGCGGATAAGTCCTGCAATTGCTGCTCGTCCCGAAATGGAAGCCGCCGGCGCTCTAACTCTGCCATCAGCAGTGCGGCATACAAATGGGGCTGTTTGGAAACCAATACGGCAATTTCCGAATAAGGAACGCCCTCAGTAATAACCCAATTGTCTATCTGATCAGCCAGAGCTGCGGCCTCCTCACTACTGGTGCCAAAGTTCTGTATTTCTATTATTCCGTCATTGCCTACGATCAACTCGTCCTGCATCACGGCTGCCGGGTCCAAAACATTGATGATTTCGTTTTGCATTCGCAAGAGCTTCGGTTGCGAGCGGAAATTTCGATACAGATTCAACGGAACCGCATTGAAGTCCTGGGCAAAGGTAACGAAAATTCCTTCGAGCGCCCCCGCCCAGCCCATAATTTTTTGTTTGGTGTCGCCAACCGCGGTCAGACGAATCGCTGTGCCTTGGAATGCGAGTTTTATCAATGCGTACTGTTGGTCGGTGCAGTCTTGGAATTCATCCAGGAAAACATCGCTGTACGTCTGGCGAACGCGTTACACGCCATCGGAGAGCTCCGAAGAATCTGAATCGCGAGTGGTACGAGGTCGCTAAATGTAATCTGACGACGCGTTACTCTTGGTTGACCGATGCTGTAGCCAACATCCAGTGCGTCCGACCGGTAAGCACCGGACGAAAGCGATCAATAATGCGTTTCGCGAAGGCGTGGAACGTGTGGCTATCAAAACGGCCGGCAAGGGATGCGCCGCACCGACGCTTGACCCGTTCCTTGAGATTCCGGCTCGCGTCCACTTTGAAGGAAATCGCCAGAATCCGCTTTCGGATACCGACACAGTCCTGTACGCAGCAAAAAATCCGCGCGTTGCGCGAGCATCTCCGTTTTTCCCGCTCCCGGTCCCGCGGTTAAGGCCTGGCAACGCGCTTGTTCCTTGGCGGCGGTGAGCGCATTAGGCTCAAGGATCAGCCCATCCGCGGGACGCCAGTCATCCGGACGAATCACTCAGGTAACACCTCAAGCTTTGCGAACTACCGCATCAACGAGACGGCTCGAAGGACTCGGGCATTTCGCGAGGCAGTTCGTCGTCATTAGTTGCGCCAGCGCATTCAAATGGGCCGCTGGTTTGCTTTCCAACTTGAACCGCTTGTGGTACGTGATGAACAGTTTTTTTTCTCTAGTCGAGTATTGATCTACACCGTGATAGCTCTCTCCCAAAACGGCTTTAATCGTCGTCTCTGGCGGAATGATTTGATCGACGGGATCGGTTCCGAATGCGCCGGGAAAGCTCTTGAGCATCGCAAAATCAAGATCCAGGGGTGATGAGAAAAAACATTCCCTGTCTCTTCCAGATAGGAAAGCCAGCCATTGGCACTATTCACCTCAAGCAAGTCCTCTCGCACCATTCCATGCGGGAAAAGAATCGATGTCTGTTTGAACGATGCCGCATGTCGTCGGCGCGAACCTCAGAAGTTGAATGGCAGCATATCGGACGCGACCCCACCCTCCCTGGTGCCGTGCCAGGTCAAGGTCCAAAAGGGTGACAAACGGAATTTTCAGCGCGGTGAGCAATCGCCAGAAATGATTGACGTGTCGCCCGCCGAGCGGTACTACCGAGATTGCGCCTTCGTCTGTGGCGAGACCCTTGGCCTTCAGGAGCCGCGGAGGGCGATCTCTTCGCTGTCTCCTTCACCAAGCACAACCACTCGGGAAAAATAGAGCTCGGGAAAGGCTTGCACCGCCTCCCTGACAAACTTGTGGGCCTCGTCTGCCTGCGCGGGCATCACGATCGTCGAAACCTGCGTTTGGCGCAAATCGTCGAGACACAGATAGCGAATGGACTCCGGAGCCACACGCCTGAGCATCGACGGCGCGTGTGTGGCTATCAAAGCCTGAGCATCGTCCTGCTTTCCCAGAGTTGTCCAGCGCTTGAACAATACGCCCCAGGTAGTGCGGTGAGAGACTGTTCTCCGGCTCCTCCATTGCGACGATTGTAAAAACTGCGGGCATCAGTTTTTCCACGTCGAAAGATTCGTTCTCGCCGCTGAGCACCGCACGTCCGATGCCCTGTATTGAAAGCACCAAAGACAGATAGAGCATGGATTTCTGCCCGTCGCTCAGACGCGAGAAGTCTACATGCTCCTCGCCATGCGCGGGAGAAAAGGAAATCGATAGATGACGGAGCAAGGCTTCGATTTCGCTGTTCATGAAAGTTACGTGAGGGTGGCGAAAGAACGATCCCTTGTGCAGCATGAGCCACAGCGCTGAAAGCTTTATGCCAAGTGATTCCGACAGCGCTATTTCCGGCAAGAGCATCGCTGATTTGACCTGTAAGGTCTTTGATAGTTTCTCGTTCTGTTTGCCAGTTTGCTGATCGAAGCATCGTCCCAGCAACGAATTTGCAGTGTACGCGACATGGTCGGACGGATCGCGGCGCGCCGGGAGATAGTGAACTTGAATACTACTCCTCTCCGACCGCGGCACAGTATGTTTGATTAAAGCTTGACCTGTCGCATCAACATCCAAAACATAGTTCAAACTCTCTTCGATTTCGCCGCCTGCATCGAGATTGGCGTCGAATCGAAAACGGACACGTGGCACTCCATTAACGTCATCCAGCCGCATATGACCAAAGTACGGAGGAATTGTCGGGTGCTGCCTCTGTGCGTCCCTAAGCTCCGGAAAAATAAAGTCGGCTTCAAGCCAGAACGTGCGTTCTTCCGGTGCGGTTTCTCTTCATTTAAGGGAACATGGAAATCTGATCGTTGTACTCGTCTGAGTCCTGGATCAAAGGCGAACAATCTGCAAAGCGCATGGAGAATCGCCGTTTTGCCTGATCCGTTAGGACCAATAAGAAAAGTCATGTCATCCAAAGAAATTTCAGTTCGGCTCGGGACCGAAAGACTGAAACTTTGAAATTCTTAAACGACCTAATTTCATGGGGCCAGGAGCTAGGCTCAGACTTTCACATCTAGACTTTCTTCGTTCAAACGAGACTAATCGGGTCACTTTCAAATCACAACAGTTGTCAAAAAGTTGAGATACAAAAGTCTGCCCCCTCTGCTGACCTTATAGACATGCAGCGACTATCCGCGCTGGCGAGCGTCGATGCCGCTGCGCGGCTTGAATTCCTTCACAGGTTGTTTCAACTGACCGCTACAATTGCAATATTAGACCGAACCAAGATGAACCCGCGAATATCGCTAAGCGACCTCGTTGCTATGCGCTTGACCACTGCTATACGCTGCTATGCGGTAAAAGACGTGGCGGGGTATTTCGGCCGCGACGCCACGACGATCAGTGCGACGCTGAGTCGGTACAATGGTAAAGTGGAGAAGCAACCCGAGATGCGGCGCAAATTGGAGAAGTTGGCGCAAGCTGTTTAGATTGAGTTGTGTTCGAATCCGCATCTCTTGTTTTCGCCCGAGCTATGTGATGAAAAATAACCGCGAACAGGAGCAGACAGGTCTAAATTTATAGTGGGAGAACGCTATGAAAACCATGATCATGCTGCTTGCCTTGATTGTCATTTCCGGCCCATCGATCGCCGCGGCGCAAGGTAGAGGTGTCGCTATCCGCTCTGGATTTGTCGCACGTCCCGGCTTTTCGCGTGGTGCTTTTTATCCTCGGCCGATTGTAGTGGTCCGACCGGGATTTCCTCATAGAGGTATATTCCCCGGAGCTTTTTTCCCGTACCCGTACGGCTATCCGTATTACTCGCGTCCGTACTACTCCTATTCGTATCCGTATTCCTATTCGCTTTATTCTTACGGAGGCCATACGACTCCGTATATGAGCTATTCCGCACGGTCATACTCTACATCACCCCCGCCGCCTCCCGCCGACGCATACGATCGCGGGTACGCGGAAGGGTACGCTCAGGGATATGAGCAAGCCCAGAAGGAACACGATAAGGATCGCTACGAAGAAGGAAAGCAGCGCGGTTATCAGGAAGGTTACGAAGCCGGCAAAAGCGGAGAGAGCCCTTAAGATTGTCTTCGCGAGAAGATTTTCTCGGAAGCCCTCAGGCCGCTGAGCCTCTTGTTGACGCTATTGAGGTCTCGCAAAATCCAACACAAGAAACCTGCGCCAACTTTCCGTTTCCTGCTTGCCAGAAGTTGCCGCGGTCCGACCGTGGCGGCGAGCCCAAATCACTATGCGCGATACTGCGAGTTTTGCCGAACGTTGGACTATGACGCCTTGTTCGGCGCCCCAAGACCGTCCAGTGCGATGATTAACCGGTCGTTGGCAGGACGCGAGAGAATGGCAAGCCTTATTGCGGAGACACCCTTAATGCGTGAATGCTTCATCAGATCGAATACCTTTCCTGGACTAAGCGGTTCAATAACGTAGGAACTCTCCGCCAGAGTTTTCTCACCATCAGTCCAGGCTTCTATCTCGACGACAAGTCTCTCCTGCGCGATACTTACTATTGTGCCTTGTATTTTAACCCTGCGTTTGCCTTTGATTTCGGTGACCGACGAAAACTGTTGCTTGGGAACAAGACTGATTGCTTGAATATCGGGGTTTCTAACGCCTAGCGCCACTGCGTGGCGGCGCCACTTATCGATTTCAACTGCGGGTAGTGGGCTTTCCTGCGAATTGAAAGATTGGAGAATAGTGGAGCTGGTGTCTTTGATTACGTTGGCGGCTTTTTCGAGGCTCCGATAGGTCCCACTTTCTGTCACCGTGGTCGTGAGCTGGTTAACGTAAGGCCCTCCTCTTTTAAGAGTGTCGGTAACCTTCCATTCGGTTTCCGGTGCGAGTAATCCCGAAAACCATACGATGATTGCCATGATAATGCTCAATGCCAGACCGAGAAGTATTCCTATTGGAGGTTCTTTAGTCATAGGCTTGTCCGAATGGTCATCTCGATTCTACTTCCGGAAGAGTTTCGCCAGTAACGCACCGCAAAACGAATGCCAAACTGATCATATGACATTATAGACCAATTTCGACGAAACGGGGCCCTTATTACTGGAATTCTCCACACTCATCGAAATAACAAACGGGTTCTGCGCATAAACTTACTTGGACATGACGAAATCGGACAGCGCCGAGACACTTTCATTCGTGTTAATCGAATCGTCAACGCTCATGATTGGCGTCGAATTAGTCGAGCGCTGAAACGATACAAAAGTCTGCCCCCTCTGCTGACCTTATAGACATGCAGCGACTATCCGCGCTGGCGAGCGTCGATGCCGCTGCGCGGCTTGAATTCCTTCACAGGTTGTTTCAACTGACCGCTACAATTGCAATATTAGACCGAACCAAGATGAACCCGCGAATATCGCTCAGCGACCTCGTTGCCAGATTGGAATCGGCTGACCATACGATCGCCTATTTCAATACGCCATTGCCGGAACCCCTGCTCGACGGATTGCGCCTCCTGGCCGGACGGCGCGGCCGCGGCAGCCTCGATCTGGTTGTCGAAGAGATTGACGATGTCGCCCTTTCTTCGTTCAAACGAGACTAATCGGGTCACTTTCAAATCACAACAGTTGTCAAAAAGTTGAGATACAAAAGTCTGCCCCCTCTGCTGACCTTATAGACATGCAGCGACTATCCGCGCTGGCGAGCGTCGATGCCGCTGCGCGGCTTGAATTCCTTCACAGGTTGTTTCAACTGACCGCTACAATTGCAATATTAGACCGAACCAAGATGAACCCGCGAATATCGCTAAGCGACCTCGTTGCCAGATTGGAATCGGCCGACCATACGATCGCCTATTTCAATACGCCATTGCCGGAACCCCTGCTCGACGGATTGCGCCTCCTGGCCGGACGGCGCGGCCGCGGCAGCCTCGATCTGGTCGTCGAACAGATTGACGATGTCGCCTATCTCAAAAAATTGAATTTTGCCGGTGCATCAGTGTACAACGGCGTCGGTCTGCCGCGGGAGACCTTGGTCATAGTCGATCGAATTCAAGGCTATTGGTTAGCCACCGACACAGATGCGGCCGGCGGCGCTCCGGTGGCGGCCGATAACGCGCCAGACCTCTATGTCAAATTGCTCTGGCGCCGATTCGGCCTGGCGGTCTCTTATGAGGGCGAACTGAAGGAAATTTATCCTGACACTGGATTTTTTTGCGTCGGGTTGGAAGAACAACGAGAGCTGTGGTGTCGTTTCAGCCAACCACGAAGCAATGGCTTACCGGCGGCGGGCACCAGAGTTCAACTGTTCGGCTGGATCAAGTGGAACAGCCACATCATGGAAGTCTTGGAGCTAGCTCAACTTGACCCCAAGACATGACCCTTACGGGCTATTACTTCTGGATTGGGCGGAACTTCGGTAGGCTGAACTCGGGCGTGACGTCGTCCCAGACGACTTCGACGCGCATGCCGATCTCGACTTCTTTCGGATCGATCCCGACCACATTGCTGTGCATGCGCACGCCCTCGTCCAGCTCGATGATGGCGAGCACGTAGGGCACGTCGTCAGCGAACGCCGGGTGGGCCGGCTGGTAAGAGATCGAGGAAGCGTAGACCCAACCCTTCCCGCTAGACTCGACCCACTCCAACGTCCCAACACCGAAACACTCGGGCCCAGGGCAGACGTCGCGCGGGTAGAAAACCCGGGTTCCACATGCGGTGCAGCGTTGGTAGGTGAGGCGATGTTCCTTCGCAGCATCCCAGAATGGCTGGCTGACGTGGGATGGGGTAGGAAGAGGCTTCTTGTACTCGCTCGTAGTGGCCATCTCGGTGACTCCTTCGTGTTTGGGGCTTTTCGGGTTTACGGATGCTTCGCCCGCGGGCTCAGCATGACAGGAGTGCGGCCCTACAGTGCTGCGCCGCTCGCTAGCAGCAGCGCCGACTGCTGGGAGAAGGTGCCGCCGGAGCCTGTCACGTAGACCAAATCGGTAGGACCCGGTACCTGGTGCTCGCCGGCGTCGCGACGGATCTGGCGCACCGCCTCGGTGACCTGGGCACAGCCACCCGCGGTTGACGCCTGGCCATAGGAGAGCTGACCGCCATGCGTGTTCAGTGGCTTATCGCCTTTAAAGGTCAAATCGTGCTCCTGAACCCAGTCGCCAGCGGTGCCCTTCGGGCAGAAGCCGGACTCTTCCAGCTCACACATCACGGTGATGGTGAATGAGTCGTAAATCTCCATAACCTGGACATCGGACGGGCCGTAGCCCGACATGGCGAACGCTTTTCGCGCGGCCCGACCCACTGGGGAGATGGTGATCTCGCCGACGTGCGTGAGGTTGCTGCGCGACACGCCGTTGGCGCCGCCGAGCACGTAGGCTGGCTTATGGCGCATACCTCGCGCGATGTCCGCCCGGGTCACGATGAACGCGCAAGCCCCGGCGCAGGGCATGACGCATTCCAATAAATGAAGTGGATCTGCCACGATGCGCGAGTTAACCACGTCGTCGACCGTAATCGGCACGTCGTGCCAGATGGCCATCGGATTGTGGTTGGCGTTGTAGCGCAGGTCCACGCTGATCTTGGCGCGCTTCTCCACGGTAGCGCCGTACAGCTTCTCGTAGCGCTTGGCAATCATGGCGTACCAGCCGTTCGCCCCCACGGTCGGGCCGAAGGGTGCGGCGAACTCAGAGGTAGCCGTCTCGGTGTGACCTGGCCCAGCTGGGCGTCGGGGCCGCGAGCCGTCTATCGCGGCACTCATGCCGCAGAGCACGTAGTCACACAAGCCCGCGTTGATGTAGGCAGCCGCCTGCAGCGCCATCGTGACTCCGGCCGCGCCTTGCGCATCACAGCCGGTGGCGAAGGTTGGGTAGATGCCCATGTATTCGGCCATCTTCGGGTTGTAGCCGCTCCCGGTCGGGGTCATGCCCTCTTCCAGGATCATCCCGTCGATGTCCGCTTTTGTCAGCCCAGCATCTTGAATCGCAAGATACGCCGCCTCAGCCAGCAAGCTCATCGCATCGCGGCCCGGCCGCGTCCGCTCTGGCTTCAGCTCGCCAATCCCGACGATAGCGGCCGCGCCGCGCATGTTGTCCCTCATACCCGCTCCCTCAGCTCATGAGAAGATAGTTTGCCGGCTCTTTGCTCCAGCGCGGGCATTCTCCTTTGCCTGTCCGCGGTAGTCAAGAGCAGGCAATTAGAGTCGCATCTTTACTTTTGATATTTCGTAGATTGAAGCTGGATGAAGATCAAAGACACAGATTTGACCTTGATCGTTCGACTCTAAGCGAAGTGGCGCGGTATTTCGCGCGGGACGCGGCGACGCTGGGGACTTTGATTGGCCGGTTGAGCGGGCGTATGAAAGCGGATGAAGGTATGCGGCGGGAGATTGAGAAACTGACGAAGAAAGTCGAGACGTAAAAGTCTGACCCCTTTCTTCCAATGTAGAGCCGGTAGTCTCTGAATAGCGCCATCAGCAGCGCCATCAGAGTCGCATCTTTACTTGTGAGTTACTGGGCTACCCACGCATGCTGCGCGCCACAGCATGAAGCGATCAAGTGGAGTACTCGGTTCGCCTTCGCGGGGCATCGACTGCACAGTGGAGCAACAATATTGGGGGGCGGCGCCGATTGAAGGCCAAGCCAAGCTCGTACCGAGGCTTCCACCGATTTCAGATCTTCCGCTCGAAGCGCACCGACGCGCCGAATCAATCTGGCTTCTGGGATGGTCACGAGATTCTGCGCATCGAAGACACCCGCTTTTAGAAACATCGCGCGCACTGTGACTTCAAATCGCCACCCCGAGGACTCGTAGTATGAGCAACTGCTGTATTAAGTGAGCGTTCTTGATCGGAAAAAGGAACACTGAGAACCAAACAAGGACGGAGTTAGCGGCCAAACCCAAGTCGACGATCCAAACTTCGCCGCGATTTGCTTTAGCCATCCGCGGCTTCGCGCTTGTCTAACTCGAGAAAAATATCTTCGGCTTGTGCCACCAGCTCTTCATCAGTAAGAGGCGGTGAATCCAAGCGCAGGGCGCGCTGGAGTATGGCACGCACAACGTCCCGTTTCTCGGTATCAGGAAGCGCATCGAAGGAATCCAAAATCGCCTTTGCAGAACTTGTCATAACTCGCCTCCGGCCGATAACAATAATGCCATATCTACTCGAACCTTCCAATGTGCCCCGAACAGCCTCCCCCGCTACAGTCCGTAGAAGCGACGCGGGTTGTCGCAGAGAATTTTTTCGATCACCGCCGGCGCTATGCTTTTCTTGCGCCGCATCACACCCACCATACCATCTTCTTTGGATTGATCCTGGTGGCCGTAATCCGAGCCCATGATCATGTTGTCTTCGCCAATATGAGTCAGGAGATAGGCCAGGTCTTCGTCCGCCTCGGCGGCAACGTAGAGCCGGTAGTCTCTGAATAGCTTCGGACCCCACTCCATGGCTGCATCGGCGTCGCCGCCGGAGTTGAGTTTGGCGCCGCTGGACCGTTGGAGGTGGTGTAGCACGTAGGGTACCCAGGAGGCCGACGCCTCGATGAAGCCAAACCGCAGTTCCGGGAAGCGTTCGGGAATTTTGTGCGCCACGAGGTCGCGAAAGGCGAACAGCGGCAGCGAGCGCACGTGCGGCAAGTTGTGGCTGAAGCTGCGGTCAAAGACTTTAGTGATTTCCGGCGCACCGGCGCCGGTGTGAATGCAAATGGCCATACCCAACCGGTTGGCGGCCTCGTACACCGGAAAAAAATACGACTCTGCCAGGGAGCGCTCCCCCTCTACGCCGCGAAAGAACACGCCCACCGCGCCGTGGTCACGCGCGGTTTCGATCTCGCGCACCGAAGCCTGTATGTCCCGCAGCGGTGGGACGACAACCCAGCGCAAGCGATCGCCGCCCTGTTCCCAGGCTTTTGCCAGGTAACGGTTGTAGGCAGCGCAGATGGCCACCTCCAGGTCGACCTCCACCGGCAGGTAACCCAGTAACAGGGTCGGAAATACGACTTCAGCGTCGACGCCGCGCATGTCCATGTCTCTTACCCGCGCGGTGGCGTCGGTGATGTAGCGCACCGCCTTTGCAATGTCCGTGCGCGCCTCTTCCGCGTCGGACCCACCCACGGCGACAATGGCACTGCCTTTGCCAAAGCGCTTGGGCACGGCCACGCCATCGATCAACCAGACCTGGTTGTTATGTCCGTAGACACTGTTATCGGTGGTCGACGCCAATACCGGTCGACGTGGATAAAGTTTCGGGTCAAAGAGCTCCCACATCCCAGGATGTTCGATAATATGTGTATCCGCATCGACGACGCCAGCCATGAGTATTCTCCAGTACCGCTAGGTCAGGTGTTAGTTCTGGTATTCCGAGACCTCTTGCATGTTGAAAAATCGGTGTCGCGTCATTGGCAGATATCCACGAACACCCCGTCCGGGCTCGAGGTCACGTGCTTGCAGTAGCGGCATCCGGCGATCAGCGCTTCACGCCGCTCGCCTTCGCTGCGCTCGGCGATGATGCGCTCGCGCATGTCGGGGTCTTGGTCGCGCAGGGCGATTAATTCTTTTTTTACCGTTTCGACGTTTTCGACTTGAAAGCCGACATGCTCGAGGCCGGGACGGTCGATGCCGGCGCCCTCGAAGTCCGACATTTTCCACGGTGCGATGATGAGCGTCATTCTGCCGTCGGTGAGATAGAAGTTGGGATCTTCCAAGGCTTTCTCGGCTTCTTTGAGATCGAAGCTATCGCGGAAAAACTCGGCGATCATCGGCGCGTTCATGACCCGCAGTTTGAGATGGTGAATGCGGCGCGGCGCTTCGCGTTGTTGCTCAACATAGACATCGCGGCGGTTCGCCATGCCCTCCTGCGTCAGATCGAAGTAATTGCCCTCCGGGTCATGGGCGCCGTAGGTGGCGAACGGCCGGTTCGACGGCCGCTTCAGCACGGCGACCTGGGGATATTTCTTCTTGATGCGCCGGATCGCCTCTTCGACGTCGTCCACGTCGACGCCGAAATGATGCAGCCCGGGCACGTAACCGGGCTTGCGGCCGATCATGGTGACGCCGACGTAGCCGTCGCCGATGCTGACGGCGTAGTTGGTTCGGATCGCCTTCTGCTCTTCTTCCGACCCCGGCTTCGACCGCTTCATGCCGAAAGCGGTCTCGAAGAACTTGGCTTCACGGACGAAGTTTTCGCTGACGATGGCAAAGTGTTGGATTCTCGTAAGCATAAACCTCACAAACCTCCCTGCGGTCGGTTTGTTCAAAACGTTCAAGTCGTTCAACCGCTTCGCTCAGTTCAAGTTCCAATCGTCAGTTCGCCCGCGTCGCATGGGCCCAAACAGTTGGAACCATTGGAACGGCTGGAACAGTTGGAACGCGCATCACTTCCCAGTGATGCGCTTGAAGAATCCCTCTTTTTCGAGTTCATCGAGGGTGCTTTCATCGACATACTTCGCGATGTTCCGATCGATCTTGGGATTTTTCTCCGCCACCATGTCCAAGGTGTTGCGGATGCCTTGCGGCGAGATGCGCGTGGGAAAAGCGAAGCTGGTGGCGACGTACTGATAGGTCTCTTCGATCGCTTTGGGATTTTTCTGCTGCAGCCACTTGGTCAGCACCGCGGTCGCTCTCTCCTTGTTATGGATCATCTGATAGGTCGCCTCGGCGTAGGCCTGCTGGTAACGCTTCACCAACTCGCGATTCCGCTGGAGGAATGACCGGCGTACCACCATGGCGTTCATCGGGAATGCCGCGGTTTTCATATCGCGCATATGCGCCAGCACGCTCATGCCCATGCGCTGGGCTTCGCCGATTTCGGGCTGGGCCAATACCGTGGCGTCGAGCGCTTTGGTCATAAGCGCCAAATAGCGCTGCGGCGCGCCGCCGGCTTGCAGGATCGTCACCGACTGGCGCGCCATGTTCCATTCTTTGAGTGCCAACAGCACCGCCAGCTCGTTGGCGCCGCCGAATCCGACGATGCCGACTTTCTTGCCGGCGAGATCCTCAGGCTTGCGAATCTCTTTCTGGGCGACGAAGCTGAACGGAAACGTATTGAGCGAACCGGAGATCATCACCAGGTCGGCGCCTTGGGCGATGGCGTTGATCGTCGTCACAGCATCGACTTGGGCGAAATGCACGCTATTGCCGAGCATGGCCTGAATCTGCCGCGTCGAACCGGGCGTCAAAATCAAGTCGGCATTGATGCCGTATTTGGTCAAGCAGACCGAGTTCCTTGGTCGCCCATAGTGGCGACTGAAAACCGGCGAAACCGGCATAGGCAATGAAATAGTGTTCCTGGGCCACCGCCGCTGAGGGCAGGATCAGCAAGCAAATCAAGATAAAGAGTTTCCTTGGCATATCGGCTCCCCGTTCAGTTCGTATCAGCCATCGCTGGTTCATTGCGGCGAGATCCCTCTCTTCGTTCGGGATGACAGAGACTCACATCTGTCATTTCGAGCGCAGCGAGAAATCTCTTGAACGCACACCCCCAGGATTACTATGCTACTGAGCCACGACCGAGGGGCGTGGCTATTTAACTTCCCTGCTCCGCGTGTACTCTTTCCAATCCATCGATTTCGCGATCACATCGGAGATTACCACCAAGTTGGGAAAAGCATTGGCTTTGGGATCGCGTACCACATGCTGCGGATCGCGGCCTTCCCGCACGTCTTTGATGCCGTTCAAGATCAGTTTGCGCGCCGCCACGATCGCTTTGTCCGACGAGACAAGATTTTCTTCCGTGCGATTCTGCACCGGTCCCTGGCTCTCGGTGGCGAAGGCGTCGTGCACTTGAAAGTTGGTGCCCAGGCCGGTGAAAGTCTGAGTCTGCATCGACGCGCGGTCCTGTTGGTAACGGTTCGCGGCATTTTTGGTCAGGCGGTAATCGGCGGTCAATTCAGCGCGGCTGCGCGTGCGCAAGAACTCATCCAAAGGACCGCTGCGGCTAAAGGCAAAGATATATTTCCAGTGATGGTGATCGTCGATCGGCACATGCCAGTGCACCGCATAGCCCTCGCCCACCGTCGAGCCGCCAAAGGCCGCCAGATTGGGCATGATAAAATTGGTCGTGCGCAGATAGCGCTTGTCGGCGCTGGCATCGCGCAGGGTAGAAATTCGCAGACCGAAGTTCATCACCGCGACCTCGATGGTCGGCGCCACGTCTTTGGCGAGCAACGTATTATCCGACGCGTTGACGGCTTGGACGACGCGCCGGCGGGCGATCTGCGCCTCATCTAAAATTTGATGCAGGAACGATAAGTGCACCGGATCGATGTTGCCTTCGTTGCCCTGCAAATAGTTGCACTCGTACATCACTTTGACCACCGTGCGATATTCCGGCGCGACTTTGAGGAATTCATAATTGGGCACGAGCGGCGGCTCGCCCGGTCCCATGTAGGCGAGAATGATTCCGCCGACTTCCTGACAGGGATAAGCCGGATGCCGAATCGCCGCCTTGTTGGCGCCGCCGCCGGGCTCGCCCGGTTGATCGATCACCCGGCCGCAAATATCGTAGAGCCAGCCATGATAGAGGCAGCGCAGCCCGCCGTCCTCGACCCGGCCATAGCTCAAGTCGGTGCCGCGGTGCGAGCAGTGCAGGCCGATCAAACCGGGCCGCCCCTGATCGTCGCGGAACAACGCCAGCTCTTCGCCGAGGATCTTCACTTTGAGCGGCGCGCCGCCGGCAGGCAGCTCTTCGCTCAACGCCACCGGCTGCCAGTATCGCCGCATCAATTCGCCGCATGGAGTTCCGCGATCGGTTTGGGTTAAAAGCTGGTTTTCTTCAGCGGCAATCATAAAAGTCCACCTCTCGACAGAATCACACAATCACATCGTCACACCGGCGGAAGCCGGTGTCCATCTTCTGCGTCTAATTCGCCACGCCCCCGCACCCAACCTGGATTCCGGCCTGCGCCGGAATGACGGAC
Organism: uncultured delta proteobacterium; assembly: GCA_963816145.1. GTDB lineage: Bacteria > Desulfobacterota > Binatia > UBA9968 > UBA9968 > DP-20. The sequence goes on along the minus strand of CAWFJP010000004.1, from coordinate 568,494 downwards.
GGTGTGGCCTAGCTGCGTCGGCATCCTGACATTCAGCACCCCGACACCTAACATCGGTCCCTTCTTCGTCACACCGGCGAAAGCCGGTGTCCACTCAAAGCAGTTCAGCATACAAGTCGCGCCACTCGGGATTTGCTTTTTCAATCAGCTCGATCTTCCAAGTCCGTTTCCATTCCTTGATCGCTTTTTCGCGCGCAATTGCAACTCCATTGACCGCAGATTTCATACCAGACTAATTTGTGCACCGTAGCGCTTCGTAAATCCTTCAACCTGGTCGTTCCTGTGCTGCCAAATCCGCTGCATCAAATCGGATGTCACACCCGCATACAAAGTTCCATTGCGTCTACTTGCCAAAATGTAAACGCAGGGTTGCTTCACTGGTCGAACACCGTAGCCATACTATTTCGATCCGAGGGAATTGACAAATCCCGGCAGTGTAAGAAAAAATCCCAGAGTCCCGCATCCCATCGTCACACCGGCGAAAGCCGGTGTCCAGTCTTTGCCTTTGAACGGAAAACGAACCTGGATTCCGGTTTTCACCGGAATGACGGAATTGGGACTCGGATTACGCCGACAGCTGCCGAACTAGTCCATCGATAAAACCGCCATCATCGAGATCCTTCACCCAATGCAAATCCCACAGCGACAGCGGATTCAACCCTTTCGCGTCGGGGTACTCCATGACGGCAATCTCGTAGGTGTTGGCGATCGCTTGCAGCGTCGGATAGGGACGGATTTTTAAGCCGGTGACTACCGCATCGAAGCGGCGTTTGAGCTCGCTGTCATCGGCGATTTCCATGCAGGCTTTCAGCTCTGGCGCCAGCGTAGCCAGGGCTTCTCCGGGACGATGGGTCAGCCAAACCAACGCGTGCAGGACCGACTGCACATAGGCGCGCATCACGGCGTCATTCTTTCGGCCGAATTCGGCCAGGCAAGCCTGGGCGAATTGGCCGACGATGGGAATGTCGGGAACCTCAAGGACTTTTCAACCCGGCATTCAATGCTTCGGGCAAGTACAAAGGCGACATGAAGGTGGCAACGCACTCGCCGCTGACGACTTTCTTCCACTGGCCCCAGCGGCCGACATCCTTGTCGTGGACGATCAAGGTGGCGACATCTTTTTCCAATCCCAGCATGCGCAGCCACAACGTCACCGCGTGCGGTTGGCCATGGGAACGGACGGCCATGGTCTGACCGCGCAACTCTTCCACACTCCGAACCTCTGGCCGCACCACCAGATCGAGCCCGCCGCCTTTGCTCGGCGCGCAGAAAATCAGCACCTTCTTGCCCTTGACCGCTTCGTCGTAAAGATATTCGAGATGTTCGATGATGATATCCGCGGCACCGTTGAAAAGCGCCGCTTCGTAGGCGTCGCCACCCTTGATGCGGACGATCTTCACCATGAGACCGTAATGGCGCCGGGCCATCTCGCGAATGGCGAAGATCACCGGGGTGCGATCGTCATCCCGGTAGGCCAAAGTGAGTTTTTGCATAGAAGCTCGTAGTCCCTACTCAGCAGCCGGCTTCGGCGCGCCGCTGACGCGCACGGCGAAACTGATATCGGGGCGCACTTTGAGTACTGTACCTTTGGATACCTGGACGGTGCCGGTTTTGACACCGCGCGGCTTCTTGACGTTGCGCGCCTGAGTGCAGTGCACGGGAGCGAGCCCGGCATTGCGCGCCTTGCTGTGGTACAACGCCACCGACGCCGCCTGGCGCAGCGTTTCCCGGCTCGGCTCGGCATCCGGTTTGGCGCGCAGGATCACATGGCTGCCCGGCACGCTGTCGGCGTGAAACCACCAGTCATTGGGTTCCGCCAGTTCGGTGCTCAGATAATCGTTGTCCGCGTCGGTGGCGCCCGCGAGCACGGTCCATCCACCGGGAAGTTCGTATTGAAGTAAGCGCGGTTTGGTTTGTTTCAAAGCGGGTCGTTCGACGGGACAACCGTTATTTACCGTAAAGTTTTTTGAAAAACCCCTCGTCCTCCATGCTCTTGAGCAAGGAGATATCGAGGAACTCCGCCGCCCGCCGGCCCTTCAGATGCGGGTAGCTGCTGCTCAGGTCTTCGATGTCGTTCTGGATCGCCTCTTCCTTGGGAAACGGCCGCGCCGGAATCGAGCCGAGTAAATAATTTTTATGCATCGAGTCGAGCATCTTCGGGTCTTCGATCTTCAGATACTTTCGATAGATCCGCAGCGCCACTTCTTTTTGGGTGCGGCCGATGTAGGTGCCTTCGGTGATCGCCATGAGAAACGCTTTGAGCTGGCGCGGTTTCTGTTTGAGCAGCGCGCGGCTGGTGGCGATATCGCTGCCGGTGGTGTACACACCGGCTTCATAGACATCGGCAAGGACGTTGAAGTTCATGCCGCGCGCGGCGAGCTGCAGAAGATTGTCCTCGGTGCCGAGCGTCGCATCGATCCTACCCTGCACCAGCATCAACAGGCGGCGGTCCGATTCGCTGATGCCGGTGGGCAGCAGCGTGACATCTTTTCCCGGCGTGAGGCCCAATTTGGGCAGCAACCGTTGCAATGCGAAATCGGTCCCTGCGCCGATGCGGCTCGAGCCGATAATCTTGCCGCGCAGTCCTTGGACCGAAGTGATCGACGGATGGGCGATCAGTTTATAGGCGATATGACCCAAGCTAGCGATGATCACCAGCGGCGCGCCGCGCGCCGCCGCGCCGACGGCTGAGGAGCCGGACGCCGCGATAATATCGACGCTGCCGCCGAGCAGCGCGTTGACCGAAGTCACGCCCGAGGCGATGTAAACCAGATTGCCGTCGAGTCCATATTTCTCGAACAGCCCTAAATCCTTGGCGATCCACAACGGCGCCCGCGTGCCGGAAACCGACGCGTAGGAGATGGTGAAAGAGTCGAGCTTCTTGTCCTGGGCGGAAAGCGTGAAGGGCGAATATGCCAATGAATAGAAGAATAATGCCAGCGCAATTACTGCTCGGTGCATTAGCTGAAAATTCCGGCCCATCCAACATCCTCCCCCTCGATGGGGGAGGACAGAGGTGGGGGTGCCAATCAATCTATACGGCGTGCGCAGCACCCCCATCCTAACCTTCCCCCGTCGAGGGGGAAGGAATCGGAAAGTGTGCACCGGACGCAGCGGTAAACTCATCCTATCAAGCTGTGCCATTAATAATGCTCGCCTTCTTTCAATGTCCGAATGCCCGCGCGAATCTGCGTCTTCGACTTCACCTTGTGTTTCCATAGAAGGAACGGCCAAGCTCGGTAGGGATTTTCCAAGCGCGCCGAATTGCGGCCGCGCCCGGCGTCGGTCATCGGTTTCACCTCGGTAATGCTCATCATCAACAGTTGATCCTGGCAGGCCCGTTCGAGCTGGATCGCCGAGATACAGACACCTTCGATCCCCGGACCCGCCACGACGATACCATGGCCGCGTAGAAACGTCGCCCAGTGCGGCCCGAGATTGTCGACCATACGCTCGGCCAGCGCGAAGTCGTTGATACCGCGGCTATCGTGAAACACCGGCACGCCGTCGGCAAAAATCCGCGCTTCACGGTTGAACGGCACCAAACCCCGGTCCAGCAAACCGACGAGGATCGAATAGCGCGCGTGGCAATGTATCACGCTGCCGACATCCGGCCGCGCCCGATAAACCGCGGCGTGAATCGGCGACTCCGAAGGGATCGGCCCTTTGCCGGCGATCCGCTTGCCGTCGAACGTCACCGTGCAAATATCCTTCGGATCGGCGAGCACGCCGGCAAAGCGCGGATTGATCAGGAACGTATCGGTGCCGGGGATGCGCGCGCTCAAGTGACCCGAGCCGGTGAGCACGCCTTCGCCGGTGATTACCTGAATACCTTCGACCAAACGGCGCTTCAAATTTTGGATTTTGGTCTGCGGGGCTGCTTTTGGATTTTCGATTGTCGGCCTCCGGAGGGCGACCGCCGGTCGCCCCTACAAAATAAATCTTGAACCAAGGTCAAAACCACTGGAACTTCTGGAACGACTGGAACCTTTGGAACCTTAACTGCTTTTCAACCACTCGACGTAATACCGCCACACCGGCTGCACCGATCCGTCACCTTTACCCGTGCGATTTTGAAACGCCGCGATGTCGGCTTCGGATATCGTCGCGCTCTTGCCCAGTCGCGCCAGCTCTAAATTCATCTCGGCCAGCGCATCGAGCTTGATCGCCTTGATGGTCGCGTCCTCCACGGACTTGCCGCACACCACCACACCGTGGCCGCGCATGATGCAAATATCGTTGTCGCCCATGACATCCATCATGGCGTGAACTTGTTCCTTGGTGTGCAGCGTCAAGCTGCTCTCGAAGACGGGAATCGGCCGCAACGCCAAGCGCATGGCGCGCGGGTCGAAGCCGCCGAACGCCGGCTTGAGCTCGATGCCGGCCATGCTCGTCAACACCAGCGACGGCGGATGGGCGTGCACAATGGCACCTACATCGGGCCGAGCCCGGTAGAGCTCGCCGTGAATGCACGACTCGTTGGGCGTCTTGAGGCCGGCTTTGTCGCGCAGCATCCGGCCGTCAAAGTCAGCTGCGACAACATCGCTCGGTTTGGTGAACAGCAGTCCCGACTCTTCCTTGCCGCGGCCGCGGATCAGCATGCTCGCGCCGCTCGCGCTGCGCGCGCTGACATGGCCGGTGGTCTCTTTGAATTGGCCGAGCTTGGCGAGGATGCGGCAGGACAAGGCAACATTTTTCACCAATATGGCATCGCCTCGACCATTTTGGATTTTCGATTTTCGATTTTGGATTGCCGTTCCCCCTCACCAGACTCATCGGCTAAGTAGCACGCGGGCAATAGACATTCAACGAACCAACCGATTGATTGACAGACCGGACCGGTTCCTATACGGAAATCGCCATGCCGCAAAACATCTGGCTGAGACTCAAACTTCCCGACAAAGAACTGGCGTCCCTCAAACAAGAATTTCCCAACTGTGAGCTCCGTCAAAGCGACGACAGCGGCGTCGATCCGCAATGGCTGGGCCAAGATCGACGGCGTCTTCACCGAAGAGACAGTGCCGGATGAGATCATCCAGCGAATGACGCGACTTCGCTGGCTCCACGTCACCCGCGGCGGGGTGAATGCCTATCTCACACCGTCGGTAAAGTCGAGACCGATTCAAGTGACCGGCTCCAAGGGTATCCACGGCACGGTATTTTCCGAATTCGCGTTAGCCTGCATCTTCGCCCTGGCAAAAAAACTCCCGGATGCGATCGCCGCGCAAGCGCAGAAGAAATGGCAGAAGCTTCAACCGGTCGAAGTCGCAGGCCAGACCCTCGGCATCGTCGGTCTCGGCACCGTCGGCATGGAGCTGGCGCGCAAAGCCAAAGCGCTCGGCATGCGCGTGCTCGCGACCAAACGAAATCCCGGCGCCAAACCGGACTTCGTCGACGCACTGGGCGACCCCGATTTCTTGCCCGCCTTGATGGCGCAGTCCGACTTCGTCGTCCTGCTGCTCGCCTCGGTGCCGTCGACGTTCAACATCATCGGCGAACCAGAGCTGCGGGCGATGAAACCGAGCGCCTACTTTATTAATCTCACCGGCGGCCGCGCCGTCGAAGAACGGTTACTCGTCCGCGCGCTCAAAGAAAAATGGTTTGCCGGCGCCGTCCTCGACGCCTTCGCCAGGCAACCGCTGCCGGAAGATTCCGAGCTTTGGCAGCTGCCCAACGTCATCATCACGCCGCGCATCGCCGGCATCACCAGCGAGAAATGGCCCGCGGTGCTGCCGGTGTTCAAGGAAAACCTGCGCCGCTTCATCGCCGGCGAGCCGCTGAATAATCTGGTCAACAAAGAACTGGGGTACTAGAACCTCAATCCGTTCAAGGTTCAAAAGTTCCAGGTTCAATCGGAGCTCGGATCGTCGATATCCGGCGCATCAGTCAATTCATCGCTGAATCCAAAATCCGACCTTGAACCTTGAACTTTTGAACCTTGAACCATTCTTGACCGGAACGGCTGTTGTCCGTTTATGCCGCCTGTAGTAGATATGATCTCAGAAAAATCAGGAGGATAATTTATGGCATCGATCCTTTACGTCGCAACCGATGAAGGCGTAGTTACGCTTAAAAGCGAAGATGGCCGAAGCTGGAAACAACAACATCACGGCCTCAAAGATTGGCAGATTCCCGAAGTGGCGGTTTCGCCTGAGACGCCCAATCGGGTTTTCGCCGGCACCCGCGGCGACGGCGTTTGGGTCAGCGAGGATTTCGGCGCCACTTGGAAAAAGCCCTGCTACGGCAAGCGCGGGCCCGGCAAAGTCCGCTGCCTCACCTTCGATCCTCATGATAGCAAAACTCTCTATGCCGGCACCGAACCGATCGATGTATTCGTCACCCACGACGAAGCCAAAAGCTGGGAGCGGCTCGACACCGTGTGGAATATTCCCTGGGTTTCGACGATCACCTATCCGGTGGCGACCGTGGAGCCTCACGTGCGCGACATCACCATCGACCCGAAGGACCCAAAGACGATGTACGTCGCCTTGCAAGTCGGCTACATGCTCAAGACCACCGACGGCGGCAGGAACTGGGAGCTGTTGAATAAAAATCTCGACTGCGATGTGCACACCATCGTGCTCCATCCCGACGACGGCAATAAAATATTCATCGCCACCGGCGGCCATGATTGCCGCGCCGGCAAAGCGCCGGGCCGCGCGCTTTACTCGAGCGTCGACGGCGGCAAGAACTGGGCGCCGATGGCGATGGAATTCAAAGAAGAATACTCCGTGCCGCTGGCGGTTCATCCGACCAAGCATAATGTGCTTTATTCGGCAGTGGCCAATGGCCAGCCTGGGCAATGGCGCAAGCGCGGCGGCGATGCCCAAGCGTTTTTGATCCAATCCACCGACGCCGGCAAAAGCTGGAAAAAATTGGAGGGCGCCGTTTCCCAGGCCAATCACAGCTTCGTCGAAAGCTTCGCCTTCGATCCGACCAACTCCAACAACATGTATGCGGCGCAACAGAACGGCGACCTGTTCGGCAGCGACGACAGCGGCGCCAGCTGGTTTAAATTAAACGTCAACGTGCCGGAGCTGTCCGATATGAAAGCGGCCGTCGCATAAATCTTTCTGAATTTTGAACTTTGACCCTTGAACCTTGAACGAATAATCCTATGGCAAACCTAGTCGGCTGCGTGGCCATGTCCCACGCCCCACAATTGATGCTCGACCCGAGTAACTGGCACCTTCTGAATACCCGCAAGGGCGAGAGTCTGCCCGACAAACCGGAGCTCGCCGCTGAGACCGATGAAGTCAAATGGACCAAGTGGAAAGGCTGCATAAACGCTATCGATCAGCTGCGGCAAAAAGTCGCGGCGCTTAAGCCCGATGTTTTGATCATCGTCGGCGACGACCAGCACGAGAATTTGGTCGACGACAACATGCCGCCATTCACGATCTTCATGGGCGCCGACGCCGAAGCGAGCGTCAGCCTGCGCTATTTGAACCAGGCGAAATCGGAGAATCGAACCAAGTACAACATCGACGCCAAGATGGCTGAAGCTTTAATCACCGGTCTCATGGACCAGGGTTTCGACCCATCGTATTCGAAAAAGACCCGCTACGACGGCGGCCTCGGCCACGCCTTCGCCCGGGTGCTCAAGTTTCTCGTTCCCGAAAATAACTGCCGGCTAATCCCGGTGATGGTCAACACCTACTATCCGCCGGCACCCTCGGCCCAGCGCTGTCTCCATTTCGGCCAGTCCCTGGCCGCGCTGATTCGCGAATTTCCCAGTGAAGCTCGTGTCGTCATCGCCGCTTCCGGCGGTCTCAGCCACACCAAGATCGATGAAGCTCTCGATCATGAGTTTCTCGAAGCGCTGCAAACCAACGACACGGCCTACATGGCGGCAATGCCCTCAGCGATTTTCCGCGAAGGCACGTCGGAGATACTGAATTGGATCGTCATCGCCGGCGCGGCCAACCGACCCGGTAAAGTCATCGAGTATTCGCCCCTTTACCGCACCCAAACCGGCGTCGGCTGCGCCATGGGTTTCGCGCACTGGGATTTTAACTAGCCGCGACTGCGCTCACTGACCTGCGCACAAGTCCCAGATAGCACGAATGCCAGACCCATTCGACGAAGTGAACCCGCCAACGGTCGGAAGGTTCGCGTCGTTTCGTTACCGCGACTTTCGCCTGTTCTGGACCAGTATTTTTATCTCCAACATCGGCACCTGGATGCAGATGACGGCGATCAATTGGCTGCTCTACAAGCTGACCAAATCGCCGCTCCAGTTAGGGCTGAATGGTCTGTTTCGCGCCGGACCGGCTCTAGTTCTGGGAATTTTCAGCGGCACCCTCGCCGACCGATATGATCGCAAGAAACTGCTGCTGACAACGCAATGCCTGCTCGGCACTCTCGCGCTCATCCTGGGCATCCTCGATCACTCTGAAAATATCCGCCCCTGGCACATTTACACGATGACCTTTCTCAGCGCCGCGGTGGGTTCATGCGACGGCCCGGCGCGCCAGGCACTTTTCCCACTGCTCATTCCCAAGGAGGTACTGCCGAACGCCGTGGCGCTCAATGCAATTCTTTGGAAAGGCGCTGCGCTGCTTGGACCGATGCTCGGCGGCGTCGCGATTAGCTTGATGGGCACCAGCGGCGCATTTTACGCCAACGCCGCGAGCTTTCTTGTCGTCGTCAGCGCGCTGATGATGATGAAAACATCATCCCCCGGCGCTGAGACCGGACGCCATTTCGCCAGCGAAGTGAAGGCCGGATTGTCTTATGTCTATTCGCAAAACGTCATTCTCGGTGTGATCGTCATGGAAGCGACCACGTCAATTTTTGGCCTCGACAACGCCCTCCTGACGATCTTCGCTAGCGACATTTTGCGCGTCGGCGCCCATGGCTTCGGTCTATTGCAATCGGCGCGCGGCCTCGGCGCGGTGATCGGCTCGAGCATTTACATCGCCTTTGGACAAGCGCCCGCTCAGGGCAAAATACTTCTAACGTCGGCGCTTCTCTACGGTATCGGTTTCGTGCTCTTCGGCTATTCACCCTCGTTCATCCTATCGCTCTTGTTGCTCACTTTTGTCGGCGCCATGGATACGATCTGGGCCGCTGCCCGTAGTACGATACTTCAATGGTTGGCTCCCGAACGATTGCGCGGCCGGATCATGGGCATTTTTCAGCTGAGCAACCAAGGTCTCAATCCGCTTGGCCAAGTGGAAACCGGTCTGCTGGTTCCGGTCGTCGGCGCCAGATTGGCAACTGCCCTCGGCGGCATCGTCGTCGCTTCCGTCACACTTCTCACCGCCTGGCGACTCAGCGAAATTCCGCGCTTTCGTCTGGATCGACAGCCCACGAATCGGCCCACCAAAGAATAGATCTTTAATTTCGTGGCACGACGGCAAATTATTCGCACGCACCGCCGAACAGACGTTTTAAATTCGCAATGCCATGGTAGTTTGATGGAATTGTAAATTAGCGCGGCGAATTCACCTGCAAACATGACAATAAACGTAATGCACCCACTCCGGCAATAATTTATGCGACAAGAAAACTCATGAACGACGCCACCGAGCAAACCATTCCAGTCCACGGCCGCCTCGCCGCACTAGGCTATCGCGACTTTCGCCTATTCTGGTCCGGACAATTGATTTCCAACATCGGCACCTGGATGCAAATGACCGCAACCAGTTGGCTACTCTACCAACTCACCGGCTCGGCGGTGCTGCTCGGTCTCAACGGCATCTTTCGCGCCATCCCCGCACTCAGTCTCGGTGTTATCAGCGGCACCTTCGCCGATCGCTACGATCGGCGAAGGATGCTGTTATGGACTCAGGTGATTTTGGGCTCGCTGTCCCTCGCCGTCGGCCTCTTGGATGATTTCGGCCACATCCAGCCTTGGCATATCTACATGTTCACGTTCTTGAGCTCGGCGGTGGGCGCCTTCGACGGACCGACGCGACAAGCGATGTTTCCCGCGCTGGTGCCGCGCTCGGCGCTGCCCAATGCCGTCGCGCTCAATTCGCTACTCTGGAAAGGCTCCGCCCTTATCGGCCCGTCGCTCGGCGGCATCGCTATCAGTCTGATGGGCACCGCCGGTGCGTTTTATGCCAATGCGATGAGCTTTCTGGTCGTCGTCGTCACGTTGACGATGCTGCGAATCACGGCCAAGGCCGAACCCAAACGGCAGCGCCAATTCATGGCCGAGACCCAGGAGGGTTTTAAATACATCGTCGCCCGGCCAATCATCCTCGGCCTCACCGTCATGGAAGCGGTGTCATCGGTGTTCGGCTTGGACCATACGATGCTGACGATCTTCGCCAGCGATGTGCTCCGCGTCGGCGCGCAAGGTTTCGGTCTGTTGCAATCGGCGCGCGGCCTCGGCGCAGTCGTCGGTTCGGGGCTGTTTCTCGCCATCGGACAAAAACCCTATCAAGGCAAGATTCTCATCGTCACGGCGATTTTCTATGGGTTATTCTTTGCGCTCTTCGGGCTCGCGCCCAACTTCGCGCTGGCATTGAGCTTGATGACCCTGGTCGGCTTGACCGACACCGTCTGGGGCGCGGCGCGCGGCACGATCATGCAGATGATCACTCCGGACAAATTTCGCGGCCGCGTGATGGGCGTGTTTCAACTGAGCAACCGCGGCCTGCACCCGCTCGGCCAGGTCGAGTCGGGCCTAATGATCCCGCTCATCGGTGTGCGCGAAACCACCCTTTTCGGCGGCCTATTCGTCACGCTGGTGACGATCTTGACCGCGTGGCAAATCCCGGCAATCCCAAAGTTTCGATGGGATGATGAGAGATACAGAACCGCTGAGAAGTGAAAAGCAATCTTGGGTTCCAAGCGTTCCAAGGGTTCCAGCAGTTCCACTCGGAGGCTCGAACCGCTTCGATGTGTTAGCGCTGGTCGAGAAAGACGCTGACCTTGCCTTCTTTTGTCGCCGCCTCGACGGTGCGAGCCCACTCCGTATCAACCGCAGCGGTGGCAGCCGTTTGGTAATCGCCGACCATCGATCCCGTCGCGATAATCAATCCGGCAGCAACAGATCCGAGCAGCGATTTCATATACGAGTGACCTGCCGTCCAGGCTTCTTGAATACCGAATTTCAATTGTCAGGGCGGCATGCCGGCGCATTCCGACGGCTTGAACCTTTTAAACGATTTGAACGGCTTGAACTATTTTTCAGTTGGCCACAGCGTCATGCCTTCGGGCTTGAGTTCGAGATAAACCCGGTCCCCCGACTTGAGATGCTGCGGCTCCGGCGAAGCCAACACTCGGGTTTCCCCGCCCAAGGTAACCGTGTACTCGTAGCGGTCGCCGAGAAACTGCACCGTTTGCAAAGTCGCCTCGACCATATTGGCGCGCCCGTCCTGACGCCCGGCGGTCAAATTGACCTGCTCCGGGCGGATCGCCACGGTAACGCCCTGGCCAACCGTCAACAAACCGTTGGCCGCGCCAATCAGTTTACTGCGCGGCAAACTCAACGACGCTGTGCTGCTGCCCTGGACACTGACGCCGATGGTTTGTTCAGTCGACACGGAGATCTTGCCGGGCAAGAGGAAGGTCTTGCCGAGGAAGTCGCGCACAAATGGCGTCGCCGGGCGAAAATACACATCCTCCGGCGTGCCGACCTGTTCGAGTACGCCGAACTTCATGATCGCAATGCGATCGGACAAACTCAGCGCTTCGATCTGGTCATGGGTGACAAAGATCACGGTGATATTCACGCGCTGCTGCAGCGACTTCAGCTCCCGGCGCATCTCCTCACGCAATTGGGCATCGAGGTTGCTCAAGGGCTCATCCAACAGCAACACCCGCGGCGAGAACACCAAAGCGCGCGCCAAAGCGACGCGCTGTTGCTGGCCGCCGGAGAGCGCCGGCGCCGGCCGCTCGCCCAAGCCGGCCAAGCCCACGAGGGCGAGCACGTCTTCGACCTTCTTGCTCGCTTCGGCGCCTTTGATGCCGCGCAACTTGAGCGGATAGGCGACGTTTTCGAATACCGTCATATGCGGCCACAGGGCATAGGACTGAAACACCATGCCCATGTTGCGCTTTTCCGGTTTGATGAACAGCCCTTTTTCCGGCGCCACCAGACACTGTTCGCCGAGATGGATCTCGCCGCTGTCGGGTTTTTCCAAGCCGCCGATCATGCGGAGTGTCGTCGTCTTGCCGCAACCGCTGGAGCCGAGCATGGTGAAAAACTCACCCTCGGCAATGTCGAGATTGATGCGATTGACCGCCGCAACCTGGCCAAAAGTCTTATAGAGATTTTGAATGCGTAAGAAACTCACCAATGGAATCCTCTGAACTGATGGTTAATCGGCGCGGATGCCGACTTTGAGGCCGAACGAGCGTGCCACGATCGCCACACCCAAGGTGAGCACAGTGATCATGATGATGGTGATACTGGCCACCTCACGGTAACCGGCCGCGACCTGATCCAACGCCAAGAGCGACAAGGTGCGGGTTTCCGAGGTCGCCAATAAAATGATCGCCCCATTATGCTGCGCCGCGAACATGAACTTGATAACCGCCACCATCACCATGGTCTGCGCCATCAGCGGAAAGACGATACGCAAATAGGTGCGCCAGAAACCCGCCCCCGACATGCGCGACGACTCTTCGAGCTCCTTGCCCAACTGCACGAAGTTGGCTTTGAGAATCTGCGTTGCCAAGGTAATCCCGCCGAGCACTTGGGCGACGACCAAGAGAACGATGGTGCCGTAAAACGGCCGAAACACCGGCGTGCCGAGAAACATCCACAATAGCCCCAAGCCCGAGAGCACGCCGGGAATCGCCGACGGCAGCCAACAAATCGAATCCAGTATGCCCCGGCCCGGCAGCTTGGTGCGCACCAAGACATAGCCGACCAGGGAGAAGAATAACGCGCCGACCAGGCCGGCGCTGACCGCGACAATTAAAGTATTGTGCAACCCCTGGAGAATGCGCGGGTCGGTGAGCGCCATGCGCCAATACTCCAGGGTCCAGGTCTTCGGCAAATTGAAAAACCCGAAGCGGGTCATGAAGCTGCCGCCGACCACACTGAGCAGCGGCACGACGTCGAGAACGAACAGCACCAAACCGACAAACGCCGTCGCCGGATAGCGCCAGGCACCGAGCTCGATGATTTTCGGTTTGAATTGGCCGGTAACCGTGGTGAATTGGCGGCGCGCGATGAGTTTGCGCTGAATTGGTATGAAGGCGACGAGAAAGATCAAGATCACACTGCCCAAAGCCGCCGCTTGGTTTACCAGCGGCGGCTCCTGGCGCGCCAGATCGACGATCTTGGTCGAATAGACGTAGAAGCCCCAGGGCACGCCAAGCAGCAGTTCAATTTCCAAGCTGCTGAAAATCCGAATCACGCTCAACAGGAAAACCACGATGATTACCGGCGTCATCGCCGGCACCGTGATGCGCACCAATGTGGTCAGCGCGCTGGCGCCCGACATGCGGCTGGCTTCTTCCATCGAAGCATCCATGCGCCGGAACGCCGGCGTCAGCAGCATGACTTTGGTCGACAGCCCGTGGCTCACCACATGGACCCAAATGATTCCCCAAAATGAGTAGATGTCGAAATTGAGCCAGCTCAACCCCGGCACCTGACGCAACCAGGAATTGAGCAGCCCAGTGCTCGGATCGAGCATCAGCATCCAGCCGAAGGTGCAGGCCAGGCCGGGCATAAAGAACGACAGCCAGAAACCAAACTCAAACAGATTGGCACAGAGGATATTGGTGCGCGCCAACAACCATGAAATAAAGATGCCGGTCGGCAGGGCGATCAGCTGCAGCACGATACCGATCTTGACGCTGTTCAAGAGAGAGCGCCAGATACCCGGCTCGGCGAAGGCTTTGCGCCATGCATCCAAGCCGTAAACTTCCGGTTCGGCAATAGTCGCGGTGTTGAAGCTGTTGATGACAATCAGCGTCAAGGGATAGAGCACGTAAAATCCCATGAAACCGATCAAAGCGGCCATAATCGCGGTGCCGCCGTCCAGTGGCGGTAGCCAGGATCGCGTCAGGGCCGGTGCGTCGTAGGTTTCGGTCTTGGCCATCGCTATAACCCGCTAAAGAGTCTGCGAGTTAATATCGCGTGAAGCGTTGGAGATCAAGAGGATTTTGGCTTTGCACCGGTTAACTCGGATTCGGAAATTTCTCCCGCAAAGGCGCAAAGACGCCAAGTTCGGAAGGAAGAGATGAATTATCTTGGAGAGTTTATTACCGTTATTTTCCAGCCTTTGCGGGCTTTGCGTCTTTGCGCGAGATAATCCGAGAGTCGGCTGCAACTGTGCAATGTTAGTAGGGGCTACCAACTTGATGACAGAGCCTCACTTCGCTTTGATCGCGGCTCGATTGCAGCATCGCCAGGCAAACTTCCAGCGTCGCTTTGCCCCACTTGCCGTCGTGCGGCATGGGCTGGTCCAGGGTAATGGCGCGATGGAACTCGTCGAGCTCCACTTTGAGCGGCCCGTCCCACCGCTGGCAGGCAACCTCCGAGCGGCCCTGGGCATCGTAGAGAAACACGCCGTCGGAGGATTGGCGCAACGCGCCGCGTTCGCAACTGACCAAGGTGATGCCGAAAAACGGCTGGCGCGGACGTTTGCGAGCATCGCCGTCGCCCCGTTCGATGTCGAAAGCGACCCCCGAGCGGCTGGTGTTCTTGTCGAGCTTGCCGGCAGCGCGCGCTTGGCGCAGTCGCTGCCCAGGGCTCGATTGCCGCCCGCTGCCGAACACGTCGCCCTCGATCAATTCGCGATCGTCGAAATAACCGTAGCCGTCGTAGATCAACGTCGCGGTCACGCCGCCGGCGAACTGTAACAACGCCGAATAATTACCCTCCGTGTCGTTCTCCGGCGACCAACGGCCGGCGTGTGCGCGCACACTCTCGACCAACCCGCCGCCCAGCAGCCGCGCAATGTCGACCTGATGCGGCGCTTGACGGTAGCAAACACCGCCGCCGAGAGCCGTGTCGATCTCCACCGGTTCCCGCGGCCGTAACAGCCAAGGCGAATAGCGCAGCGTGTGCACTTGGGTGACCCGGCCGAGCCGGCCGCTGCTAATGATCTCGCGCATCCTTCGAATCGGCGCATTCCAACTACGCGTGTGCGCCACCATGAGTTTGACGCGATTGCGCTCCGCCGCGGCGATCATGCGGTCGCAGTCTGCCAAAGTCAGCGCCATCGGCTTCTCGACCATGACATGCTTGCCCGCATGCAACGCGGCGATCGCATGGCCGGCATGAAACGGATTGGGCGTGGCGACATAGACCGCGTTCAAATCCTTCAGCCCGCACATCGCCTCAACGCTGTCGAAGGTTTGAATGCCGAAATCCGCGGCATACTGCGCCCGCGCCTCCTCGCGCAGATCGGCGCCCGCGACAAACGTAAAGCCGGTCGTTTTGGCAACCGCATGGGGCAACGATCTTCCGCCGGTGCCGAGGCCGACTAAACCGATTCGAAGATTCATGTTCGATTCCAAAGATTAGGTTTCAATCGTTCCAAAGGTTCCAGTTGTTTCATCCCTCTCCTTCATCCTCCCCCGCGACGCGGGGGAGGAAAGAGGTGGGGGCTGGAACGATTGGAACGTTTGGAACAACTGGAACGGTCATTTTTCTGAATTAAGTATCGGACTGTACTTGGTCGCGCCGCCCTGGCGCGTCTGGCCGCTGCCGCGAAAACTGAACTTATTCAACTTAGCTTCTTCGAGCCGCAATTTGATCGATTGGTTGATCGCCGGGTCGCGAAACACATTCATCGGGTCTTGGCCCGCCTGCACTTTCTCCATCTGCTCTTTCAACTGTTTGCGATACAGGATAATGCCCTTGTCGGACAAACCCAACGCCTCCTGCGTGCGGTCGGCAACTTCGCCCTGGGTGACCCAGGCGATCATGTCTTCGCCGCTATTGTTATCGAGCAGCGACCAGTCAAGCTCGCCGGTGGCGTCCACACCGGGCACGGGAACGTTGTAGAAAGGGATGACATCCTGCGGCTTGGCGTCGTCGCGCGCATAGCAGGTATACCAAAGATGCAACGTGTGCGTGTCGTCGAGCGGCACGCGGATTTGAAACGTCGGCCGCTGGGTACTGCCGCTCAAAAGAATATTTGGGAACAACACCGGGTGTCCGACTCGCCAGTCTTCACTGTCTTCGGTCTGACCGTCGAGCATGCGGGTTTTGACGATGCCATGCTCGAATTCTTTGAAGTTGATCTTCTTGTGGCTCACCGGCTTACCCTTGACGTCAGTGCGCCCCAAACGCTCTTGAACGTAATTAAAAAAATGCTGATGCAGCCACTCGACATGCACCGGGTCGAGCGAGTTTTCCATGATCTGCAGCCAGTTACAGGGAATCACCGCCGCGCCGATGTCGCGCAGCACGCCATCGCGGACAAATAACTCCCAGCGTGGAATCAACGGCGCCGGCTCGGGACCGAGATAGGCGAACAGCAAGCCGCCAAGCTCCTGCACGGGGTAAGCCAGCATGCGGATACGATCTTTGAAGCTGCTGGTAGGATCTTCGGCGGTTTCGTAGGGCTGCTCCAGACACTTGCCATCTTTACCGTAGAGCCAGCCATGATAGGGGCAGCGCAAGCCATCGTTGTCCGGGATACCGAGCAACATCGACATGCGCCGGTGCGCGCACTGGGGCCCGATCAAACCCGGTCGCCCCTGTTTGTCGCGATATAGCACCAAATCCTCGCCCAACAAGCGCACGGCTTTGGTGGGCTTGGCGATTAGCTCCGATGAAGCCGCGATCGGCAGCCAATAACGCCGCCACAACTCGCCCATCGGCGTGCCGCGACCCACTTGAGTAAGTTGGTTGTTCTCTTCTTGGCTGAGCATAAGTAGTCTCCATGATTCTTCACCACGAAGGACACGAAGAGCACGAAGTCCGGATTATTATTCTTTCGAAACCTTCGTGTCCTTCGTGCCTTCGTGGTGAGCTTGAATTCTTGCATTTACTTCTTCCCCGCTTCAACCTGCGCTTCGGCGATCACTTTGGCGATCGGTTTCATATCGAAGTAGTCCGGATTCCATTGGGGCACATATTTGACACCGGGATTGAGCCGGTTGCGCGCGGGAATCTCGTCTTTTGAGATGTCCACGCGCAGCGATCCCTCGGCACCGGCGTCGACATATTTCGCCGCGCTCTTTTGGAAATCGCTTTGCCCCTCGCGCGACAGAAACCAATTGAGAAAAACTTTCGCCGCATTGGGATGGGCTGGCTGATTCATCAGCACCAGAGTCTTGGCGCGGCTTTCGACACCGACGCCCTCCTTGAACTGCGCCGGCTCGATCAGGTCCACCGGCAAACCTTGGCTCTTGGCCTCGCTGATCGATTGGTGCCGGCATAGACAAAGCGCATATTTGCCCGCTGCCAGCCAATCTTCTCCCTGGGGAAAGCGCGCGTACAACGTCAGCGCCATCTCGCTAAACAAACGGCGCACAAAGGCGGGTCCCAATTCCGGATTGTGAAAAAAAAATCTATCGCGAGTCGCAGCAAAGCCGCCGGCTTTGGGATCGAACGCAACGATCTTGCCTTTCCACATGGGGTCGAGCAATTCCCAGTATGATTTGAACCCGCTCGGATTGACCAGCTTGGTGTTGTAGCCGACCAAGAACAACGGCGCGCCGACGTATACCAGAATATATTTCCCTTCCGGATCGATGAACTGCTGTTTGCCCTGCCACCATTTCGACTCATCCTTGACCTCCGGCAGGATGAAGGCCGACGCAATCGGATCGAGGACTTTGCTCTGGTAGAGAGTGTAGGGCGAGGTATTGCCCAGATTGCCGACGTCGGCGAGAAACTTTCCCGCCCGCCGCTCGGCCATAATGCGCGAAATATGTTCGCCGCCACGCGCCGAAATTACAGAAATCTTGATTTTGGGAAATTTTTTTTGAAATCCGGTGTTACTGATCGCCTCGCCCACTTCGGTGAGACTGTAAAGCACCAATTGCCCTTCTTGCTCGGCGGCCTTGACCGTGCGGTTCCACTCAGGCTCCCAGCCTGGGGAGGCGTTAGAATCAGCCGCTGCGACCGAGCTAGCTAACGCAAGCATCACCACGGCCAGCAACAACCCGACTAAACACCTGGGCTCGATCATAGAGACCTACTCAGGAACTTTGTCATCGTCAAAATCGATCACGATTTCCCAATCGTGGCGCGAAAACAGCTCGTGGGCGGCTTCCGTGCCGGGCAGTTTGACACCCAGCCGCGCGGCCATCTTCAGCGCGTTGCCCGTGCGGCCCGGACGAAGCCTGAAGCGGTGTTGGCGCACACCCTGGTTGAAAACATCGTTGACCATCTCATCCAAGCGCCAAGTCTGAGCACAGCCGGCCGACGCCGCACGAGCAAAACTCCGCAGCGGCAAACCGGCTTTTTGCGCCAGCAACATGCCTTCGTAGATCGCCAGCTCAGACAGCGCCTGCATCATCTGATTGATTTTCTTACCCACCTGGCCGTTGCCGTTCTTACCGAGATAGGTAACCATCCGCCCGACCTGTTGCAGCACCGGCAGACAGCGCTGATAGGCTTGATAACTGCCGCCGACAAAGAGCGTCAGATGGCCGTTGGTCGCGCCGATGTCCGCGCCGCTCACCGGAGAGTCGAGCATTTCGATGCCGCACGCACGCAACGAATCGGCAACTTTGATCGCCGTCTGCTCGGTCGTGCTGCTGAGATCGACAAAAACAACACTCTTGTTTTTACTTTGAGCAATGCCGTCGGTGCCGCAGGCAACTTTCTCGACGTCGTCCGGTTGCAGCGACGCGAGGACGATGGTGCAACGCTCGGCCACTTCTCGCGGCGTGGCAGCGCGCGTCGCGCCTTCGTTAATGAGACCCGCCATCTTTTCCGCGTCCAAGTCTAAAATCGTCAGTGGATAACCGGCGCGCAGCAATCGCAGCGCGATGGCGCCGCCCATGTTGCCGAGGCCGATAAATCCCACGCGCTCCAAGGGAGCCGTCGAATTATATGTTTTCATCGTTTTGGTCCCATCAAATTGGCTGCATTAGTCGCGGGCCATGAGAAAATCCACCGCGCCACGAAGCTCACGAAGGCCGCGAAGGGTTCGGATGTTTAAGGTTCCGAACTTCGTGCTCTTCGTGTCCTTCTGAGAAAATACATGCGCAAGTACGATCTGGCCGACGAATTGGCATAAGGCTTCCGTCATACCGGCGAAAGCCGGTATCCATCCCCCCTCCGTCCCCTGGATGCCGGCCTGCGCCGGCATGACGAACCGGGGGGGTGCAGGGGCCTGCAATTTCATGCTCTGTAGACGAGCGTAAGCTCATGGACACTTCGTAGTGAATGACGGTCCTGATTTAGCCTTCAGATTTGCTCCGCCTGCTGCTGCAATTCAGCCAGCAATTCTTTTCTATTCTGCGGCACCGCGCCCACCGGATATTGCTCGATGCCAATGTCGAGATCGACCAGGGAGGCGTCCTCTTTCATGACACCCTTGGGCGTCTCGCCGTTGGCCACCGCGGCGACGCCGTCGCGGATCATCTTGCGCAAGAGCAAAATCGCCCGGTCGCCGTAGCCCGGATGCTCGAGGGTACGGTCGACGATCGCGCCTTGGCTTTCCACCATCGCTTTGTCTTCCAGCGGCACGTTGCCGCGGATCTCGCCGTAAAAACGCCGGTCGTAGGATTTTCGCTCGCGCTGTTTGGCTTGCTTGACGAAGCCGCCATGGTAGCTTTTTTCCGCCGGCGCCTCGGGATAAACGGTCATGCGCATCTCCTCGCAGTGGGTGTCGTCGATGGGGATCACCCAGATTGCCTGCTGCAGGGTCACCGTCGGCTCACCTGGGTTTTTCGGATAGAGCTCGCGGGACTTGCGATTGATGGTCGGCAACACGGTGCAGCGTTTGCGAATCGCCACGTGATTCGGCTTTGCCCGCGGCTCAAGAATATAAAGTTTGACGCCGTACTCGCCTTCCACCGGTTTGAACGCCGGACAAGACTTATAAATGCCGTGCAGATACGTCAGATGGGTCGTGTCCGTGGTATTTTCCACGCCCTGGAGCCAATTGCAGTGATAAGCCTTGCCGGCTTCGGCGTCGCCGCGTTCAACCACCCGGTAGCCATCTTGCATCAGCACATCATAGCGCGGCAGCGGCGGCGGGCTGTTCTTGCCCAAGTAGGCAAATACAAATCCCCCCAACTCGCGCGCCGGATAGCACGGATGATTAATATTCGGCGCCGTCTTAATCGGCTCCGCCGGCCGATCGACGATCTTGCCCTGTCGGTCGTAACACCAGCCATGATAAGCGCAGCGAATGCCGTTGGCTTGAATGATCCCATACTCAAGCGAGGCACGCCGGTGCGCACAGTAGGCACCGAGCAACGCCAGTTCACCGCCGAGATCGCGGAACAGCACCAACTCTTCGCCGAGGATTTTCACCGGCACCGGGATATCTTTGACTTCGTCGGCCAGCGCCACCGGCCACCAGAACGAACGTAAATAATTCCCTCCCGGCGTACCCGCGCCGACGCGAACCACGTCATCCCATGAAAGATCGCTTGCCTTGATCATAAGCCTGTCTCCTTATTGTCGACAAGGCACCGGATATTCCTCCCGCAAAGGCGCAAAGACGCCAAGTGGCAGGCCAGAGGCCTGTCATCCCGAGCGAATACGAGGGATCTAAGCGAGATTTCTCTCTCCGTTCGAAATGACATCGCTCACCTTTGCGCCCAGGCGCCATTGCCGGAGATACTCCAAATCCGATTCTTCTTCCATCCACGTTTTGAACGGCTTGAACGGTTTGAACGATTGGAACGAGTTTTCTTATTTCGCCATCTCACTGACCAAATCCGTGATCGCCGAACGGTCCCAAACCGACGGTCCCCAGAGCCGAATGTAGTTCACGCCTTTTTGCCGCTGCGCCCGCGGCGGTAGATGGTCTTTGGGAATATCATCGCGCAGAGAATTATACGCTGGCTCGTTGCCTTGGGGTTCTTGCACGGCCATCTGTCCGTCGCGCGACAAAAACCAATTGACCAGCACTTTGGCTGCGTTCGGATGGGGCGCTTTGTTCGCTAGCGCGATCATCGTCCCGCCCGCTTCCAGGCCGACGCCGTCCTTTTTCATCGTATGAGCGTCGAGCACTTCTACGGGCAGTCCTTTATTTCTCGCATCTTCAAGCTGTTCCGGCTTTGCCGTGATTGCCAGGGGATATTTCCCCGAGGCGATCCAATCGAGTTGCTGGCGTTCGTCGCGGATCAACGTCAGACCGGCCATGGTAAAGAGCTTCTTGATAAACTCCGGCCCCAGCTGCGGGTTGTTATAGAGAAACAGCAAAGGACTCGCGCCGCCCGGATCGCGCGGATCTTTGAGGGTAATTTTGCCCTTCCACTTGGGATCCAATAAGTCTGCGTAACTGCGCAGATTCTGCGCCTCGACGATTTTCGGATTGTATCCGAGCAGATGCAACGGAAACGCCGCGTAGATAAACACATACTGGTTGTCGACGTCGTTGTATTGGTGCCGCCCCTCGAACCATTTTGCCTGATCTTTGACTTCGGGCAGCAGCAACGCCGGCGGCAGCGGGTCGATGGCCTTGGCTTTGTAAAGCGACGTGCTGGTGCCGCCGCCGAGGCGAACCACATCGGCGAGAAATTTTCCCGCCCGCCGCTCGGCCAGCAAGCGCTGCAAATGTTGTGCTGCCGTGGCGTGGAAGAGGTTGACTTTGATCTTGGGGTATTTTTTCTGAAAGGCTTGCCACTCGGAGTCGCTGGCGATCTTGTAGACGTTGACTTGGCCTTCCTGCTCGGCGGCTTTGACCGTGCGTTCCCATTCGCCTTCGGGCGCTGTGACAGATTCAGCCGCAAGCACCGTTTGCGGCAGCGACAGTTGGCACAGCAACAAAGTGAGCAGCGGAACACTCGGGCGAATCATCGCCGATCCTCTCTGCGCCAGCTTAGAGATCCAACGTCGCCGGCGCGAACAAATCTTCGATTCTGGCCTTCTGCGGGGTCAAACCTTGCTCGTAGGAATAGTCAATAATCGTTTCCAACATCGGACGGTTGGCTTTAATGCCGTAGGGATAGGGATCGTCGCCGAGAATCTCGCGCGTCTTGGCGGCATATTCTCTGCCAAAAAAAAGCCCTGACGGGAGATTCTCGACGAAGCGATCGCGCCACGCCGCTTTCGCGGCGGCAAACGCTTTGTATAGATTGAACGCCAACCAAGGATACTTGCGCGCGACGTCGCCGCGGATCGCGTACGCGTGATTCGCCGGGGCGAAACCGTGCTGCTTGACGAACCGGGCGGCTTCAGCGACGCGGTCGGGAAACAGCGGTTTCACTTTGCTCCAGTCACCGCTCTCGGCCCGGATCTGAGTCGACCGGTCAATGATGTTCGATTCGCGCGAAAACGCTCGCGTCACTGACGCGACGTCGATCTCGTGATTGACGAGCATCGAAGCGATGCTCTTATCTGCTGGTATCTTGTTGAACGAGATGCCCTTGGGCGGCGCAAATCCGGTCGCTCCGCCGTGGCTTAACTCATCGGTACGTTCCATGTACCAATCGACTTTGTACTGCGACACCCCAAAATCATGATCCAAGGTGCCGCGCACCCAGAGCGAAGCGGTCTGCTGGTATTCGCCGACGCCAATACGATGGCCAGTCACGTCGCTTGGTTGCTTGATTCCCGAATCGACATGGTAGGAAAGCTCGGCATGAAAGAAGCGGCGCGCCGGGAACACAGGGATCGCAACAAAGTCCATGCCGCGCGATCGGGCGATCAGGTAGGACGACAGCGACATCTCCGAGACTTCAAACTCGTGAAACTTAAGCTGGCGCCAGAAAGTTTCCGACGGATCGGAATAGGTCGGCAGAAGTTCGACGCCTTCCGGCTGAATACTGCCATCCATCAGCGGCTGCACGCGTTCGTTGTAGGCGGAAACGAAGCTGAGTCTGAGTCGTGGCATAGGAACCTCCCGTTTCTGTTCAGGGTTCAAAAGTTCAACGTTCAAGGTCAAAGCGGGCCGGAATCCGAACGTTGAACCTTGAACGCTTGAACCTTTAAACAACAGAAGTAATCGCAGCGCGATTACTTCTGTGTACACCCCGGATGATACGGCATATTGCAGCGGGCGCCGGCGAGATTCATCGAAGCTTCGAACTCTTGATGAATGCGCGGATCTTCGTCCTCGAACTCAATCTGCCCGCCGCCCTTCTTAATGCTCGTATAAGTCCCGCCTTCGCCGTCTTGCATGCGCATGAAGCGGAACTTCCAGCTGCCCCAGCGCAGTGCCAGATAACGCGCCGGCTTGGCGCCCGAGTTGAAATGTTGATGGAACCACTGATCCGGCGGCACCACCACGCTGCCCGGTTTCCAGTCGACCCGCTGCATGTCTTGCCCTTCGGGCCAGAGCACGGAATAACCTTGGCCGGTGAGGATGATCACATGGGCGCCCGGACCATGCTTGTGGCCTTTCTTGTAGGTGCCGACGGGAAACTCGGAGATATGCGCGCACATGGTTTGGCCAGCGAGGTTGAACTTCATGTTGGTGCTGCCCTTGCCGCGCTCGCTATAGTCGGCCAGGCCGACGGTGTGAGTATCCGGGACAAAGTTGGTGGTCATGAAGAAGCGGCCGGTGACCTCGCCATTGCCGCTGAAATAGTTCTCATCCGATGGATCGAAGCGATCGAGAAACGGGTAATCGTTGTTGAAAATAAAATCGACGTTGTGAAACAGATTGATCATGAAGCAGGAGTTGGTCACCGCAAAGTAACGCGCTGACTCGCTGCCGCTGGCGTTGAAATGCTGGTAGTGGGCATTGATCGGCACGGCGAACAAGCTGCCTGGTCCCCATTCAAAAGTATGCTTCTTGCCGTCTTTCTGCCACACCGTTGTCGCGCCGTAGCCTTGGGTGACATAGACCATCTCTTCGTAGAGATGTTTCTGGGTTTTGGTTTTGCTTTTGGGCGGGATCTCACAGACATAGCCGTCATTGACACCGCCGGTGCCGTCGAGCACGACGAACGAGCAGGGCACGCCCTTCAAATCCCACGGCTCGACCGGAACTTTGTTCAAATCCTCGACGAAGAAACCGGTGACCAGCGGAATTTTTTGTTTGGCTTGCCACTCCTTATAGGTATCGATGCGTTCGTACTTGATCGCCACCGGCGACTGCGCGGCTTCCGGCATAAAAGAATCCCCCTGTAAACAAGAACTAATTCGCTAAGCAGTGTCGTATCGCGAGCCGCGCTGGCCGTCAACCGGACAAAAAAAGGCCGGCTAGAAAGCCGGCCTTTTAGCTCCGAACCTTGAACTTTGAACGTTTGAACCTTGAACCCCGGAAGTAATCGCGCAGCGATTACTTCTGGGTGCACCCCGGATGATACGGCATGTTGCACTTGGCGCCGGCGGCCTTCATCGCCGCCTCGAAGTCTCTGTGGATCTGCGGGTCTTCGTCCTCGAACTCGATCTGGTTGCCGCCCAATTTCAAGCTCGTGTAGGTTCCGCCCTCGCCATCCTGCGAGCGCATGAAGCGGTAGCGCCAGTTGTTCCAGCGCAGTGCCAGATAACGCGCCGGCGCCGCACCGGAATTGAAATGCTGATGGAACCACTGATCCGGCGGCACCACGACGCTGCCGCGCCCCCAGTCGACGCGCTCGGGCTCGCCGTCCTTCCACAAGACCGAATAGCCCTGGCCGGAAAGAATAATCACATGCGCGCCGGGACCATGGCGATGGCCTTTTTTGTAGGTCCCCACGGGAAACTCCGAGATATGCGCGCCCATGGTGTTGCGCGCCAGGTCGAATTTCATGTTGGTGCTGCCCTTGCCGCGCTCGTCGTAATTGGTCAGCTTGAGCGTGTGCGTGTCGGGCACGAAGTTGGTGGTCATGAAAAATCGCCCGGTGATCGTTCCTTCGCCGTTAAAATAACCTTCGGTGTGCGGATCGAAGCGGTCGGTGAAAACGTAGTCGCTGTTGAAGATGTAATCGCTGTTGTGAAATAGGTTCATCATGAAGCACGAATTGGTCACCGCGAAGTACCGCGCAGTTTCACTCCCACTGGCGTTGAAGTGCTGGTAGTCGGCATTGATCGGGATCGCGAACATGCTGCCCGGACCCCACTCGAAGGTGTGCTTCTTCTTGCCGTCGCGCTGCCACACGGTGGTCGCGCCGTAGCCTTTGGAAACATAGACCATCTCCTCGTACATATGCTTCTGCGGTTTGGTCTTGCCGCCGGCGGGAATTTCGCAGACGTAGCCGTCATTGGTACCGCCGGTGCCGTCGAGCACGACGAAGGAACAGGGCACGCCTTTCAAATCCCAGTACTCCACCGGAACCGTGTTCACGTCCTTGACGAAGAAACCGCGAATGCAGGGAATCTTTTGTTCGGCCTGCCAAACTTTATAAGTGTCGAGCCGCTCCGGCTTGAGATCGACGGGTTGTGAATTCATTTCGGCCATTAAAAACTTCCTCCTGATTACTGCACGCTAAAAATTTTCGAACGACTAAAAACGCTCGCCGCACTGTGAATCTTCTTTCCTCCCCGTCGACGGGGGATAATAAAGGTGGGGTACCCAGCTAGTGTCCTGGGCCGGAAGTTTGCAAAATGAGCCGGATGCCTTCACATCGTCATGCCGGCGAAAGCCGGCATCCAGATTCGCGAGTCTTCTGGATTCCGGGTCGCGCCAGCTATCGCCAGCTTGCCCGGAATGACGGTTGCATTATGCAGTGAACTTCTGGGTCGGGACACTAGACCAATATCGCGCGCAGCACCCCCCATCCTTGCCTTCCCCCAGCGAGGGGCCAGTAAAATTCGGCGCAGCTGCGACAAGATAATTTTTACGCCACCTTTCGTTCTTTGCCAACCAGCCCGATGCGCTCGTTGATCACTTCGAACTCGATCAAACGATTCTTTTTCGCATCGCGCACAATGCCGAGCGGTTCGCCGCCGTTGCGCACGATCTCGATCTGTTCGCGCAGCAGTTTTCTGAGCAAAATGATGCCTTCGTCGCCGACACCCAAATGCTCCTGCGTGCGATCGGTCGGCGCGCCTTGGGTTTCCCACGCCATGGCGTCCTGCACCAAGACCTCGGTCAAACGGTACTCGCCGTTTTCGTCGCGGATCGGGAAATACTCCCAGGGGGTATCGCCATCCGCCGGCGACTTATCGGTATCGTTGGGCGTGAAGTAGACCACGAAAACCTGCGTGTGGGCATCGTCGACGGGCACCCGGATTTGCACATTGTGGAGCACGAAACCGGTTGTTTTGGTGGCGCGAAACACATGGCGCAGGGTAATCGGGAACAGTAACGGATGCTGATCGACCACCGGTGGATCGCCGGCCCTGCGACCGGGAGTGATGCGCCGCTTCATAATGCCGTACTCGAACGGCATGAATTGATGATCCTCCTCGTAATGGTCCACCGTCGGCGCCAGGTGCGCGGTGTCGCCGTGGAGCCAATAGAGATGAGAAGGATCAACGGAATTTTCCATCGGCTGGAGCCAGTTGCATTTGTAGATTTCATGCTTTTGCACCCAGCGTTTGCCATTCTCCCAGGTGAGCACATCCCAACGCGGCAACAACGGCGCCGGCTGCGGTCCCATGTAAGTCCAGATCAAACCGCCGAGCCGTTCGGCCGGATAAGCGACATGCTTGATCTTATCTTTGAAACCGCCGGATTCCGGCTCTGCCGGCATTTCAAGACACTTGCCGGTGCAATCGAATTTCCAACCGTGATACGGACAACGAATTCCTTCTTCGTCGACACGGCCAAACGCGAGCGACGCCTTCCGGTGTGGACACTGTTCGCCAACCACTCCATAACGCCCCGCTTTGTCGCGATAGACCACCAAATCTTCGCCCAACAAACGAAAAGCCTTGATCGACTTCTCTTCGGTCAGTTCGCCGGTGCAGGCCACCGGCATCCAGTAGCGCCGCAAGAGTTCGCCGCCCGGCGTGCCGCGGCCAACACTGGTGAGCAATTCGTTTTCTTCTTTGGTGAGCATATCGCGCTCCTTGGGACCAATAAGTGATCAAACTGAAGTTGGTTCAACCTCTAATTCTTTAATCCTCCCCCTCGGAGGCTGTGTCGCAACTGTCATTTCGAGGTGAAGCCGAGAAATCTCTTCTTCGTATGTGGCTGAAAACACGAGATCCCTCGCTGCGCTCGGGATGACAGATGTGCCACATTTGCGCATTGCGACACAGTCTGTCGATGGGGAAGGTGTCTGAATTGCTGCCGCTTCGTGTATCATATAAACTTGATACGCATCTCGAATTCCTACTTGCCTTTATCCACTCCGGCCATGATCTCTTTGGCCAGATCGAAGATCTGTTTCATATCGCCATATTCCGGCTTGACCACGTCGAAATACTTCACTCCCGGCTGGAGCCGGTTGTCCGGCGGAATATCATCTTTCGGAATATCGATGCGCCGTGAATTCGCCGGATCGTCGACATCACCGAGTTTTTGCAGCGCGATCTGACCTTTTCGCGACAGGAACCAGTTGATGAAAACCTTGGCGGCGTTGGGATGCGGCGCCTGATTCAAGTAGCTAACGGAACCGCCGCCAGCAGAGAAGCTCGAACCTTCTTTCCAATGATTGGTGTCGAAATCGTCCACCGGCAGCCCCTGCTTCTTTGCCCGCGCCGAGTCTTTGCAGCCCATGCAGATGGCGTATTTGCCTTGCGCCAGCCAGTTGGTCATCTGCTGGAAGTTTTTCGCGTAGGAGACATCCATGCCGCCGAAAAACCTCTTCATGTACTCAGGGCCGATTTCCGGATTGAAGTACCAAAATTGCATGGTCGCGCCGAGTCCGGTATCGCGCGGATCGAGGGAGACGATCTTGCCCTTCCACTTGGGGTTGATCACGTCGGTATAGGATTTGAACTCCTTGGGATTGACCAGATTGGTATTGTAGGCCAACTGGGCGTTGCTCGGCGAGCCGATGAAGGCAAAGATATATTTACCCTCGGGATCGGCGTAACGATGCTCGTGATTATACCACTTGGATAGATCAGTCACTTCCGGCAGCGTCAGCAGCGGCTTGAGCGGATCGAGTACTTTGCCTTTGTAAAGCGTATTATAAAGACTGTTGGTGCCGCCGCTATAGATATCGACGATAAACTTGCCGCCGCGCCGTTCGGCGATAATTCGGTTGGTGAGGTCGTTACCCCGGCCGGTGACCGCGACGACGTTGATGCCGGGATAGTCGCGCTTGAAATCCTGCAGCAAACCTTCGTAGCGGTAAATATAGACGGTGACCTGGCCCTCCTTTTTAGCCGCCGCGACGGTTTGCTCCCAGTCCTTCTTCCAGTCGGCTTGGGCCGCGTGGCTTTGGGTCGCCAATAAAATAAGCGCAAAGCCTAGCCAAGGCGCAAGGGAACCAACAGGGCGACTAGTCATAAATCCACTCCGATGGAATAATTTTAAACCGATTCGATTCACCGGCAGAATATTTCCCCATGGGCATGTCAAAGTCAACTCGCGAATCGGTTGAGGCGGCAGACAAAGCTTGATGGAACGGCGACAGATTGCCCGCGGCGGCAACTACTTCTTCGCGTCGATCCCCGCCATGATCTCCTTGGCGAGATCGGCGATCGGCTTTTGATCGGCGTACTCCGGTTTGACGACATCGAAATATTTGCCGTCGGGGACCATGCGATTGGTCGGCGGCACATCGTCTTTGGGGATGTCGATGCGCCGCGAGTTGGGCGGATCGTCGACGTCGCCGAGCTTCTGCAACGCAATCTGCCCGCGGCGCGACAGGAACCAATTGATAAAAACTTTGGCCGCATTGGGGTGCGGCGCTTGATTCGGATAGCTCAGCGAACCGCCGCCGGACGAAAAGCTCGACCCTTCCTTCCACCGTGTCGTATCGAAGTCGTCCACCGGCAGCCCCTGGTTCTTGGCGCGCATCGAATCCTTGCAGCCGAAGCAAATAGAGTAACGCCCCTGCGCCAGCCAGTCGGTCATCTGCCGGAAATTCTTGGCGAACTGGATATCCATGGTGCTAAAGAACTTTCTGATAAACTCCGCGCCGATTTCCGGATTGTAGTAGAAGAACTGCATGGTGCCGCCCAATCCGCCGTCGCGCAGATCGAGCGAGACGATCTTGCCCTTCCACTTCGGTTGGATGACATCCCAATAGGATTTGAATTCCTTGGGGTTGACCATCGTCGTGTTGAACGCCAACTGCGCGTCGCTCGGACTGGCTAAGTAGGCGAAGACGTATTTCCCCTCGGCGTCCGCGTAGCGATGCTCTTTGCCGTACCACTTCGACTCATCGACGACTTCCGGCAGGCTCAACAGCGGCTTGATCGGCTCGAGAGCTTTGCCTTTGTAGAGGACGTTGTAGTTGCCGCCCGGGCCGGCGCTGTAAACATCGGCGAGATATTTGCCGGCGCGCCGCTCCGACATGAGCCGCGTGGTCAGTTCGTTGCCCCGCCCGGAAACCGCCACGACATTGATGCCGGGAAAGTCCCGTTTGAAATCCTGTAGCAAACCCTCATATCGATAGATATAAACGTTGACCTGCCCTTCCTTCTTGGCGGCGGCAACCGTTCGTTCCCAATCCGCCTTCCAATCCAGCTGGGCGGCCACAACTCTGCCCGGCAATGAAAAAACCACGATGGCAAGAATGAGCGGAGCCCAGATTTGGTTATGCAGCATAGTGATTCTTCTCATCGACATAACGGAACGGTCGGTCCGTTCCCGATTCACTCCGTCAACGACTTGAACGGCTTGAACGGAGCGCAGCGTTTGAACGGTTTGAACCATTCCCTATTTATATAGCTCATCGATAAACCCCGAATGATCCAACGTCCTTAGATAATGCAAATCCCACAGCGCCAGCGGACTCTGCTCCTCGGCCTCGGGATTTTTCAGGCAGCATAGCTTGTACGCGTTGGCCACCGCTTCCTGCTCGGGATAGGGCTTGGGCGACAACTTGGCGACGCTTCTATATTGAACGTTTCTACACTCCGGCTCGCGCTTGCGCAGGTCGTCGAGTATCGCTTCGGTCTCGCCGCGGCGGGTGCGCGCGAAATGAATACCCATGACCTGCGCTTTTACCAGCCGCTCTGCCAAACCTTCTTTATTTTGTAAAGTGGTGAGCGTCGAAGTCAATGTCGGCCCGTTGATCATCGGCAGCCGGTCCAGCGCCAGCACATCCATGCCCGCCTGCTGGAATTTATCGGTATTGCCGCTGACGAAGATCGCGTCGACCTTTTTCGCTTTGAGCACGTCCAGCTGCATCGCCTTGAACTCGTTGTTCGACTCCGACAGCTCGACCCACTCGACATCGGCCAGCTTCAAGCCGCCGCGCATGACGTAAAGCATGTGATTGCCGCGCGGATGATGGTAGCCGCCGATGGAATCGACCAACGTCGTGTCGCCGATTTTCTTGCCGCGCAGTTCGGCGACTGCTTTGATCGGAAAGTTGGTCACCAGGCGATCACTGGTGTCGTTGGACGGCGATGTCAGACAGACGATCGGCTTGCCGCGCTTGACGAGAAGGTACGGTGAGATGTGATTGCCGGAAACGAAATCGACTTCGCCGCCGAACAACGCCTTCTCCGCCGCCTCCGAGCTGTCGCAGAATTCAAAACTGACCTTAAGCCCGTTCTGCTGCCAAATCCCCGCCTTGTCCATCACTTCCCAAATCGGCAGATGCGAATGGGAGCGATAGAAACCGCGAATTTCCATGATCTCTTGCTCTGGCATGTATTCCTCCAATCAAACCGGATAATTCTCCCGCAAAGGCGCAAAGACGCCAAGTGACAGGGCGGAGGCCTGTCATCCCGAGCGAATGCGAGGGATCGAAGACGGATTTCTCTCTCCGTTCGAAATGACAAGCTTCATCCTTAGCACCCTTGCGGGAGATCATCGGACTTTTTGCGTTCTTTGCGGCCAATTTTCCGAATCCTAATCTTCTTTCTATGTGGTCTTTGTTTTCGCGGCTAGCGCAAATTTTAGCGTCTTCGACAGGAGCAGCTTCATGCGTATAAGAAGTGTTCACCACGAAGGCGCGAAGGACACGAAGGTTCGGAATTTAAGTCTCTTTCTTCGTGATCTTCGTGTCCTTCGTGGTGAGTTGTCCTTTCCGAATTTTGCGTTTTTTGCGCCCTTTGCGGTTAATATCCGATTCTGAATTTTTCCTTTGGTTGCGGCTGTGCCGCGCTAGGCCCTTTGTGGTTAAATCCTTATTTCAAAATCTCCTGCAACAGCTTCTGCACCGGCTCGGGATCGAGAAAGCCAATTACTTCGTACTGTTTCCCCGCAACCCGCTTGCCGTCCGGCAGCACGACATCCTTCGGGATATCGATGCGCATGGAATCGGACGCTTCCACTTCCTTGACGTTCATCACATGCTGCCAAACGCTTTGCCCCTGACGCGACAGATACCAGTTTATGAAAACCTTTGCTGCATTCGGATGCGGCGCCCGGTTGATCAGGGCGATGACGCTGCTGCCACCGCCGCCGATGGTGCCGCCTTCTTTAAGCTTATCCGGCGCCACTTCGTCAACGGATAGTCCTTGCTGTTGGGCTTTGTCGATTTCGCGGCAAAGATGGCAAAGCGGAAATTTCCCAGTAGCGAGCCAATTGGTCCCCTGGCGTCGGTCGCGAAACAGCGTGATCTCGGTCTCAGTGTAAAACCGCCGCAGAAAGTCAGGGCCCAATCCAGCCCGGTGGTAAAGAATCAACACCGGCGTCGCCAGAGCGGCGCTGCGCGGGTCTTGAGCGAGCAGTTTGCCTTTCCACTTTGGCTGGAGCAGGTCCCAATAGGATTTGATCTCATCGGCCTGGACCAACTTGGTATTGTACGAGAGCCCAGTGCTAACGATCGTACCCTCGAACATGAAAATATATTTGTTCTCCGGATCCGCATACCAATGCCTGCCGCCATACCATTTCGAACCGTCGGTAACTTCCGGAAGGATAAATGCCGGCATGATCGGCTCGAGCATCTTGTTGAGATAGAGCATGCGCGGCCCATTGGGACCGCTGGCCGTCAAGTCGGCGAGATATTTCTCGGCGCGCCGCTCGGCGACGATGCGCGTCATCATGTCGGCGGCGCGCCCGCTTGCTGAAGTTATTTTAATGAACGGAAACTCTTTGTTGAACGCCGCGACAATCTCTGGATGCGTAATCTCCTGGCCGCCGTAGAGCGACAGCTGCCCTTCCTTCTTCGCCGCCTCGATCACCTGTTGCCACTCGGCTTGCCACTTCGGCTGTTCCGCGCCGATCACGGTAGATACCAACCCGAGCACGCATGCAAACGATAGCGCCAGCCATTTTGGAATCGACGAACCTGGATAAAGATGGGCCACGGTCCGCTTCGATCGGATTTTTGTCCGCCTATCTAAACTCATTTGGTCATCTCGTCGACATAGCTGTTGTCGAACGATTGCCTGACGTCGGCGCCCTTGGCCTTGGGGTGTTCGACAAACTTCAGCGCGTTGGCCATGGCTTTCTCGATCACCCTGATGGAGCTGGGAAAAGCGTCCCTGTAGTATTCGAAACTACCCTGCAACGACGCATCGTCGTCAACCCGAGTGAATTTTTTCAAGGCCCGCTTAGATGCCGCGGCGTTTTCCCTGGCGAGCTGCTGGCCTTCATTGAGCGCGCGTAGAAAATCCACCGCGACTTTGTGGTTTTTGGCTTCCTTCAACCACGACTCGCGCGCGGCAATGACCGCGGTGGGAAACAGACCGTATTCGGTCTGCGACGGTCGGAAGAGCAGGTTAAAACCGGCATTCTTGGCATTCAAACCGAAGGGATATCCGATCATGCAGACATCCACCCGGCCGCCGGTTAGGGCTGCGTAGGACTCGCCAACGCCGCCGTTTTGAATAAAGGTCACCTCGCTGGGTTTCACCCCGCCGGACTCCAGCAT
The DNA here is from genome assembly GCA_963816145.1 of uncultured delta proteobacterium. Lineage (GTDB taxonomy): Bacteria > Desulfobacterota > Binatia > UBA9968 > UBA9968 > DP-20. The sequence continues at coordinate 535,668 of CAWFJP010000004.1, read as the reverse complement.
CGACAACGCCGAGAAATAACTCGAGGCGCCGAATCGCGTTACTCCGACTCTTTTGCCCCGCAAATCGCTGATGGATTTAATCTCAGGCTTTGACCAGCCATCGATGGTGAGCACCGGCAACGGCGATGCGATGGCGATCAGATCGCTGCCGCTGAGCCGGCTCGAGATCACCGCGCCGCCGCCGGTGTAGCCGATGCGGAAATTCTCCGGCGAGGATCGCCGAATTGATCAGCGGCGAGCCGCCCATGAATACCGGGGAAATCTCATAGCCGTATTTTTGAAAGATCTTTTCCTCGACGGCGATGAAGAACGGCAGCGACGCGCCGGCGATCGGAGTGTAGCCGACCGTCAGTTTTTGCAAGTCCTTCTGCGCCGCATGTATCGAAGAGCTCAGCGGGAAGAGGCAAGCGCCAAAAACACTCGCCGCGATAAAAAGCCCTTGAACCAAGAAACCAAGAAATTTCCCGTTCATGATTTTTTTCCGCCTTTCGCTTTTTCTTGACCCCCCAGTACTAGAACTAACCCGTAGCCGTCGCGTTCGGATCGCTGGGTCAGCGAATTATTTTCTCCGCCCGCGCCAACACAGTCGGTAGAATTCCCTTGAGAGATATTACCGACTTTATCTTGACGGGATTTCTCCGCTATCCAAAATTTTGAATTACTTCCTTCGTTGCTCCAACACTTCTTTAATGAACTTGGTGATTGGCTCCTGATCCATCCACTCGGCGCGATCGACGAAGGGCGTGCGTCCGTCGTCGGTCGCGGGCCGGCGATTACCGCGCGGCACTTTGTCTTTGGGAATATCGATGCGCATCGAATCCGGGCCGTCGTTGCCTTGGGTGAAAAGTCGCTGATACGCCATTTGCCCCTCCCGAGACAACAGCCAGTTCAAGCCGACTTTGGCAGCATTGGGATGGGGTGCTTTATTGATCGACGCGACACCGCCCGATCCTCCCGTAATATAGGTGCCCTCCTTCAGCTGTTCCGGCTTGAACCAATCCACCGGCAACCCCTGGGTCTGCATCAAGTCCAAATCCATACGCGACACCGGGCCAAAGATCGAGAGCGCATACTTCCCTCCCGCCAGCCAGTCCCCCATCTGGCGCGTATCTCTGCTGATCACAATATCGGTCTCGGTGAGAATTCGCTTAATAAACTCGGGACCCAGACTTTTGTGGTGATAGAAAAACCGCGTCGCATCGCCGGAGCCGCCCTGGGTCGGATCGTAGGCGACGATCTTCCCCTTCCACTTGGGATTGAGCAAATCCCAGTAAGATTTGATTTCCGCCGGGTTCACCAGCTTTGTATTGAATGCCACCACCATGCGATTCTCGCCGTTGAAGTTGAGCAGATACTGATTTTCCGGATCGACGTATTGCGGCTTGCCGCGCCACCACTTCGAGGCATCGGTAACTTCCGGAAGAATCAGCTGAGGCGGGATCGGATCGAGAACCTTGGCTTTGTAGAATACGTTGTAGCCAGTGGTCATGCCGTTGAGATAGAGATCGGCGAGATATTTATCCGCACGCCGCTCCGACATCAGCCGCCGCGCCGCGTCCGCGCCGCGATTGAAGACCCCGGTAATTTTAATCTCCGGGTACTTTTTGTTCAGTTCGCCAAAAAGCCCTTCGTATTCCGGGCTGCCGTAGAGGGTAAGCTGCCCTTCCTTCTTCGCCGCTTCCACCGTTCGCTCCCAGTCCTGCTGCCACTTGGGAGCCTCCGCAGCGATGGTAGCACCGCTGCTGCAACACCTAAGCAGGCACGCGACAGCACCCCCACCACCATTTTCGATTTTGGATTTTGGATTTTAGATTATCGGAAAGATGTCCGGAGCCACTGCCAGAATTTGTACCGCGTCTGCGCGTCCTCTGTGCCAGATTCCAATAGCGGTCTCACAGACTAACATCCAAAATCGTTTCACGTTTCCTCCCGCAATCCAAAACCAAAATCGAAAATCCAAAATGGAATCAGTCCAATTTCAGCACGTCCTTCCACTTCGCCGCCGCCGCCCGCCGCGTTTCCTCAGGAAAGTAGCAAGTCTTGGCATATTGATCTTTCCAATGGTACGGCTGGCAGGCGTTGATGATCGCGACCGAATTGGTGAAGTTGCGCGCCGCCCGGGCGTCGGGCGTGATGCGCGGGTCGAGCGGTGTGCTCCAGGCGTCGGTGATGACATTGATCGCCGTCGCCGGATCGCAGCGGGTGGCCAGGGCCCACATAACATCGTCGATGTTCGATGGATCGACATCGTCATCGACGATAATGACGAAACGCCGGTGGTAGCCGTAGGTCGAGCCTAACATCGCCATCGCCGTGCGCTTGGCGTGGCCGCCGTATTTTTGTTTGATCGAGATCGCCGTGATGTAGCGCGTCTGATATTCCCACACGCCCTGGACGTCGGTGACGCCGGCTTTTTCGAGGGCGAGCCACACGTTAGCGGCGCTCAGCGGCACCGATTTGCCGGAGATGCCCGGCGGCATGCCGAAGATGATCGGATCGTTGCGGTAAAAAACATTTTTGACTTTGACCACCGGCTCGTTGCGCGTGCCCGAAGCGTAGTAGCCGGTCCATTCGCCGAACGGACCTTCCGGCCGGCTGTCTTCGGTCGGCGGCACGATGAAACCTTCGATGGCTAAGCTCGGAAGTCGCGGGAATCGGCAGACCGGTTTCCTTGCCGTGAATATATTTAACCGGCGCGCCGAACAGCCAGCCGGCAATTTCCAACTCCGACACACCCCAGGCTTCGTACCAACTCGCCACTTTGGCGAGAATCGGATCTTGGCCGAAACTAATCACCACCGGACAGGGTTTGCCCTGGGCCCAATATTTTTCCCGGATCAGCCGTCCATGCTTGCCCGGCGAAATCCAGATGCCGAGCGTGTTCTTGTCATGCACACAGACACGGTAAGTGCCGACGTTGGTCCACTTGCCGTCGGGATCTTCCATGATCACCATGCAGCCGGTGCCGATATAACGACCGCCGTCTTCTTCATGCCAACGCGGCGTCGGGAACTTGAGCAAATCGACCTGGTCGCCGCTGTCGCAGTTCTCGGTAATCGGCCCGTTGCCAACTTCCACGGGCCTGATCGGCGTCTGCTTGCCGAGCCGCTCTTTCCAGGCGCGAATAATATCCATACCGGTCAACTTCGGATCGAGTCCGAAAGCGAGCGCCGTCGTGGCCGCCGAACAAACCGGATTGGTAACGACGCGAAACCCCGTCGGATAGCCCTTGATGTCGTCGAACAGAACCACTTTCGGATGCGTCGCCCGCGCCGCCACTTCGGTAATCGCGCCGAGCTCCAGATCCCAATCCGCGCCGTTAACCCGACGCAGTTCGCCGAGCTTGTCAGCCGCGTCGAGATAACCGCGCAGGTCTTTGTAAGCTAGTGAACTTTCACTTCCCATTATGAGTCCCTTCAGATTGCCAGCGCCCGAGCATTATCAATTCTCCATTATCCATTCTCAATTGTCCCTCAGCGCTTTACCGGATGACCTTATCCGCCCGATACAGCAGCGATTGCGGAAGCGTCACGCCGATTTGCTTCGCCGTGCTGAGATTGATGACGAACTCGAACTTGGTCGATCGCTCGATAGGGATGTCCGCGGGCTTGGCACCTTTGAGAATTTTATCGACATAAATTGCCGCGCGGCGATACGACTCGGGAAAGCTCGGGCCGTAGGACATGAGCAGGCCAGCTTCAGCATATTCTTTCGTTCCGCTTACCGCCGGCAGGTGAAGCTTGAGGGCAAGGTCGGCGATCATTCGGCGGTGTGCAGTGAAAACTGGATCGGGGAGGACGTGGAGCGCCCGCGTGCGCTCTTTGGCGATCGCTTTGAAGGCGCGCTCGATCTCTTCTTGATCTCGCGCCTCCACTTTCTGAAGACGTACGTTCAATGCTCGAGCCGTGGCCTCGAGCGCGCGCAATTGCAACTTTTGGAAGACCGGATTCGCCGGATTCCACATAGCGCCAACCCTGGAAATTGCCGGCAAAGCTTCCTTGAGCAGCTCTAACTGCTTGCCGACAACCTCGTCGTTCATGACAGACGTCCCCGTGAGATTCGCCCCCGGCCGGGCGAGGCTGGCGATAAGGCCGGAGTCCACGGGATTGGCAACCGCTACCATGACAATCGGGATTGCACCGGTCGCATTCTTGGCCGCCAGCGACGCTTGCGTCACCGCCGCGACAATCACGTCGACCTTCAGACGAACCAATTCCGCGGCAAGTTCCGGCAGCCGCTCGAACTTGCCGTCGGCCCATCGGTATTCGATCGCGATATTCTTCCCCTCGACGTAACCGACCTCGCGCAGACCTTGGAGGAACGCCTCGGTGAGATGCGACATGCCGGATCGGCTGGGTGCTGCGAGAAAGCCGATCCGCGTAACATTCGTCGGCTGCTGCGCTCGGGCGAGATCGCCAAGCGCCAAAACAAAAGACGCGACCGCAGCGAAAATCAGTTTTTTCTTCATTGGTCTTTCCAAGAGGAGTGCGAAATTTTTCACTGGCGCGCAGGCCCCCTATTCTAACCTTCTCCCGTCGAGAAACTGTGTCGCAATTGTCATTTCGAGTCGGAGGCGAGACATCTTTTCTTCGGATGTGGCTGAAATGCAAGATCTCTCACTTCGTTCGAGATGACATGATTGAGGCTTTCGCGCATTGCGACACAGTATCTCAAAGTGGGGACGGGACCGGATAATTTTCAATTCTCCATTATCCATTCTCAATTATCCTTATGTCTTCCAATTGCGAGAATTTCTTCATACCTGCCACTTCCTTCTTATACATTTAACCTTCCTCCTTTCAAGTCGTATGGGACCGGATAATTTTCAATTCTCCATTATCCATTCTCAATTATCCGTTAACTCTTCCCCGCCGCCTTGAGCGCTTCGTTCACCACATCGATGATCGGCTTCATCTCGATCCACTCGGGCTTGCCGGTGTCGAGATATTTGATGCCTTCCAATCGGCGATTGTCGTAGGGCACTTCTTCTTTGGGAATATCGATGCGCAGGGAATCGGCCGGGCTTTCCGCGGTCATGGTTCGTTTTTGCAGCGCGATCTGGCCGTTGCGCGAGAGCAGCCAGTTGATGAACACCTTGGCGGCGTTGGGATGGGGCGCGCGATTGAGCAGGGCCAAAGTGCCGAACTGCTGCACCAACCCGCCACCTTCTTTGAAGACTTTCGGCCCGAAGGTGTCCACCGGCAGGCCTTGGCGCTTCAACACATCGACATCGCAAAAAAAGCAGATGGCATACTTCCCCGTCGCCAGCCAATCCGGCCCCTGGCGAAAGTCACGGAACAACGTCGCATCCATCTCGCCAAACAGCTTGCGAATAAACCCGGGCCCTAGCTCGGAATTGTAATAAAAGAACCGGGTATTACCGGCGCCCGGGCCGGCCTCACGGATATCGCGGATGGCGATCTTGCCTTTCCACTTGGGACTGAGCAGATCCCAATAGGACTTGAACTCCTTCGACTCGACGATCTTGGTGTTGTAGTGAATCGAGCCATAGGTCGCCGAGCCGACGTAGTTGAAAACATATTGGCCTTCCGGATCGGAATACTGGTGCTTCTTCAAATACCACTTGGTCTGATCCGTGACTTCCGGCAGGATCAACGCCGGCTTGATCGGATCGAGAGCCTTGGTCGGCGTGAATACTGCTGATAGTTGGGATTGGCACCGGTGCTGGAAACATCGGCGATAAACTTTTCCGCGCGCCGCTCCGCCAACAAGCGCGGCCCCAGCTGATTACCCCGCCCGGTAACGGCGGTCACTTTGATCTCAGGGAACTCCTTCTCGAAGTCAGGCAGAATCGCTTCATAGCCGCTGATGTAAACAACGACCTGGCCTTCCTTCTTGGCTGCTTCGAGGGTTTTCTCCCATTCCTGCTGCCAGGCGGGCTTCACCTGCGCCGCCAAGACATCGATCGCTAATCCAAAGAATATGATGGTCGAAACAGAACCAATCACTGCGGCTACCTTTCTTCTCAATTTTCCATTCTCCATTCTCAATTATCCATTAACCTAGCTCTTTCCCGCTGCTTTCAGCGCCTCATTCACGACGTCTAGAATCGGTTTCATCTCGAGCATCTCGGGTCTGCCCGTGTCGACATACCTAACGCCTTCCAGCCGTCGGTTTAGCAGCGGCACATCGTCTTTGGGAATGTCGATGCGCAGAGAATCACCGGGGCTTTCGCCGGTGCTCAAGCGCTTTTGCAAAGCCATCTGGCCGCGGCGCGATAATAGCCAATTGACAAAAACCTTGGCCGCGTTGGGATGCGGCGCGCGATTGACCAGCGTTAAAGTGCCGAACGCCTGGACCAAGCCGCCGCCTTCTTTGAAAACCCGCGGCCCGAAGGTGTCCACGGGTAAGCCCTGCTGCTTCGGTATCTCCACGTCGCAGGAAAAACAGATGGCGAACTTTCCCGCCGCCAGCCAATCCGGCCCCTGGCGAAAATCACGAAACAAAGTCAAATTCATCTCGCCGTAGAGTTTTCGAATAAACGGCGCGCCCAACTCGGGATGATAATAAAAGAAGCGGGCGTTACCGCCGCCGGGGCCGGGCGCGCGAACATCGCGGGCGACGATTTTATCCTTCCATTTTGGACTCAGCAGATCCCAGTAAGATTTAAACTCCTTCGTATCGACCAGCTTGGTGTTGTAATTCACCGATCCGTAGGTCGCCGAACCGACATAGTTGAAAACGTATTGGCCCTCGGGGTCGGCGTAATGGTGCTTTCCTTCATACCATTTGGATGGGTCGATTATCTCAGGAAGAATTAGCGCCGGTTTGATCGGATCCAATACTTTGGCCGGATAGAGCTGCTGGTAGGTCGCATTCGCTCCCGTGCTGACGACATCAGCGAGATATTTGTCGCCGCGGCGCTCGCTGATCAACCGTTGGACGATTTGCGCGCCGCGCGCCGGAACGACCACGAGCTTGATCTCCGGAAATTCCTTTTCAAAGTCCGGCAGCACCGCTTCGTAGCCACCAATGTAAACCACGACCTGCCCTTCTTTTTTGGCCGCGTCGAGGGTCGTCTCCCACTCCCGCTGCCAGGCGGGTTTTGGCTGGGCCGCTAAAGCTCCAACTGCGAGACCAAAGATCGCCAAAAAAACACTACTTACCGCAGCGACTCTCAGTAACAATTTTCAATTCTCCATTCTCAATTATCCATTAGTTCAACTCTTCCCCGCCGCCTTGAGCGCCTCATTCATGACATCCAAGATCGGTTTCATCTCCTGCCACTCCGGCCGGCTGGTGTCGAGGTACTTCACGCCTTCGACCCGGCGCTGGAGCACCGGCACATCGTCCTTGGGAATATCGATGCGCAACGAATCGGTGGGATTCTCGGTTTTGAGCATGTTTTTCTGCAGGGCGATCTGGCCTCTGCGCGACAGCAACCAGTTGATGTAGACTTTCGCGGCGTTGGGATGGGGCGCGCGGTTTACCAGCCCGAGGGTGCCGAATTGCTGCACCAGGCCGGCGCCTTCCTTGAAAACCCCAGGGCCGAAGGTATCCACCGGCAGCCCCTGCTGCTTGGACACATCGACCTCGCAGAAAAAACAGATCGCCGCCTTACCGACGGCGAGCCAGTCGCTGCCTTGGCGGTAGTCGCGAAACAAAGTCACGTCCATTTCGCCGTACAGTTTTTTGATAAACGAGGGTCCGACATCCGGCAAGTAGTAAAACAACCGCGCATTGCCTGAACCGGGGCCGGGCACGCGAACATCCCGCGAGATGATTTTTCCTTTCCACTTGGGATTGAGCAGGTCCCAATAGGATTTGAAATCTTTCACGTCGACCAGTTTGGTATTGTAGTTCACCGACCCGTAGGTCGCGGTGCCGACATAGCTGAAAATGTATTGATTCTCCGGGTCGGCATAGTGGTGCTTGCCTTGATACCACTTGGTGACGTCGTTGATCTCCGGCAACAGCAGCGCCGGTTTGATCGGGTCGAAGACTTTCCCCGGGAACAGTTGCTGATACGTCGTCACGCCGCCGGCACTGACGACATCGGCAAGAAACTTATCGGCGCGCCGCTCGGCGAGCAGACGCTGGCCGACCTGACTGCCGCGGCCGGTGATCGGCGCAACCTTGATTTCCGGATACTCCTTTTGGAAATCCGGCAGCACCTCCTCATAGCCGCTGATGTAAATCGACAGCTGGCCTTCTTTCTTGGCTGCTTCGACGACTTTCTCCCACTCCGCTTGCCAAGCCGGCTTCGCCTGCGCAGCCAAAGCGACACTCGCTGCCCCGCAAAATACCATTGCCAAAACAAATCTAGATACGATCGTCATCCGTCTATTCAAGATTCCATTCTCCATTCTCAATTATTTATTAACTTTTTTTCGCCGCCTTGAGACGCTCAACTGGCTTTTTTCTGCACCCGTTACTCCTGGCGCCTTACTTCTTCTTCCCCTGCGCCAACGCCTTCTCGACGATCTCCTGAATCGGCGCCATGTCCATATACTCCGGCTTTTCCGCCATTAAGTATTTGACGCCATCGATGCGCCGCACTTCACTGCGCACCATGTCCTTTGGCACATCCGTGCGCAGCGATTCCTCGGAATTGAACGGCGTGTTTGCCGCGCGCTGCAACGCCGTCTGACCTTCGCGCGAAAGCAGCCAATTGACGAACAAACGTGCCGCGTTCGGATGCGGCGGTTGGGTCGGCAACGCTATGGAGCCTTTGTTGCCGGCGGAAATCGCCCGGCTTTCTTTCCACTGCGCCGTGCGAAATTCATCGACCGGCACCCCCTGCTCCTTCGCCCGCAGAATTTCCGAGCAGAAAAAACAAATGGCGAACTTCCCGCTCCCCAGCCAATCCGTCGCCTGGCGGATTTCTTGAGTCAACGTCAGATCCATCTCGCCATACAGGCGCCGGATAAACTCGGGCCCCAACTCCGGCGTATGATAAAACATCCGTAGGCCGATGCGCTGGCTACCGGATATCTTCGGATCTCGCGAGAGAATCTTGCCTTTCCACTTGGGTTGGAGAAAGTCCCAGTAGGAACGAATCTCACCCGCCTCCACCGACTTGGTATGGTACGAGACATAATTGTCGACATTGCCGAGATAGACAAATATATAACGGTTCTCCGGGTCGACGTAGTGATGCTGGCCGAGCAACCACTTGGACTCATCGAGGACCTCGGGAAGGATCAGCGCCGCGCGCACGCTGTCGAGGATTTTCGCCCGATAAAACACTTCATAGGCCGTCGTCACCCCGCTGATATAAGCATCAACCAAAAACTTGCCGGCACGCCGCTCCGCCATGATACGCGGCCCAAGCGTATTGCCCCGGCCGGTAGTCGTAATGACATTGATCTCCGGATATTTTTTTTGAAACAGCTGCGCCACCGCGCCGAGCTCGCCCTCGCCCTGAAAGAGGTAGAGCGATAGCGAGCCTTCTTTCTTCGCCGCTTCGAGAATTCTCTCCCACTCGCGCTGCCAAGCCGGTTTGGTTTCGGCGGCGCTCGTGATCCCGGCAAAGCACAGCAGCAATAAAACCACGGAAAGCAGCGCTTTTTGTCTCACGTTTCGCTCTCCCTGTCTTTGAACCACGAAGCGCTCGTAAACGTCCGCTCGACTAGAGCTGAGAAAGCTGCCGGCCTCCGCTGCAATGAAGGAGTTCGCGTCAAATTTCGCAAAGTGGGAATTCAGTCCTGCAGCGTTCGGTTGGATGCCCTCGATTGAAACGAGAGCGCTCGGTCGCAACGCAAAGATTAACAATCCCACTCTTGCGCTAAATGCAGTTAAGCTTCTCTCGTCGCCTTCGGTGGCAAAATATGCGCGAAGCCGCCGGCTTTTCCGACCTTTACCGACTCCTCTAGCTTGGTGTCGATGATCGGGCCGTTGGGATCCCGGAAGACGTTCATCGGCTCCAAGCCCCGCTGCACTTTCTTGATCTCACGGGTTAGCATCTCGCGGTAAACAACGATGCCGCGATCCGAGGTGCTGAGCCGCTCGCGGGTCCGGTCATGAATCGGCCCTTGAGTTTCCCAAGCCATGAAATCCTGAGCGTCGACCTCGTCGAGGCGATGTTTGGCGATCGGATGGCGTTGATCCGGTGGGTTTTTGAAAGGCCTGCGGTAATTGACAGGCACCTCGCCGCCGGCCGGACGCGGCCCGGCGGCGTCGGGAACAAAGTGAACGTAGACAACATAGGTGTGCGTGTCGTCGATCGGCACGCGGATTTGCGTGCGATTGGCCTGACGCAGCCAGGTGGGAAACAACAACGGATGTTCTTCGATTTTGCCGTCGCCGAACACCCGCCGTTTGATGATTCCATATTCAAACTCTTCGGTCTCGTACATGTCTAAATTGTCGATGGTGCCGCGGGTTGTACTGGTGACCTCAAAGCCATCGGTGACCAGCTCCTGGTGGAGTATGTGCAGATGCGTCGTGTCGACCGAGTTCTCCATAGCCTGCAACCAATTACAGTCGAGCGTCGGCAGGGCGCGGAGCCAATGCCAGCCGTCGGTGCGCGCCCAGACATCCCACTTGGGTATTTCCGGCGCCGGCAGCGGTCCCATATATGCCCAGTACAGGCCGGCAAGTTTTTTCACCGGGTAGGCTTTTTGCTTCACCGTTAGATGAAACTTACTATCCGCCGGCTCCGCCGGCGTCTCCAAACAGTCGCCTTTGCTGTTGAACAACCAACCATGATAGGCGCAAGAGATTCCGCGCTCTTCGCAGCGGCCATAGGAGAGAGACGCGCCACGGTGCGGGCAACGATCATGAAGCAGGCCAGCTTCCCCGTTCGGCGTCTGATAAAGCACCAGGTCTTCCCCGAGAATACGCACGAACTTTGTCGGGCTCTCAGGCGTAATATCCGCAGCAATTGAAATCGGGTGCCAATAGCGCCGCAGCAATTCGCCCGCCGGCGTGCCGGGCCCGACTTTGGTCAGCATTTCATTTTCTTCTGCTGTTATCATTGCAAGCCCCCTCTAACATTGGCGCCTGGACGCGCTATCTTCTATTTTCAATCTTCCGTGCGCAACAGGCCCGGTTACTTCTTACCGGCAAAAATCTCATCCATCAACTTGGTCACCGGGGTAATATCCCGAGAATTCAGGTCGTCCGGATCAAAATACTTTCCGCCGTCGACGCGCCGCTCCGCCGCCGGAATGTGATCCTTCGGCACGTCGATGCGCCGCGAGTTTTTCGCTTCTCCCGGCGTGCTGATTATGCGCTGGAAGGCGCTTTGCCCTTCGCGCGAAAGCAGCCAATTGACAAATACCTTGGCCGCGTTGGGATGGGGCGCGCGGTTCATCAATGCAAGTTGGCCAAATGCCACGGAGATGCTCGGGCCCTCTTTAAAGTGATGCGGATCGAATTCATCCACTGGCAACCCCTGAGCCTTGGCTTTAGCGGTCGAAGAACTTTGCGTCGGCATCGACAACGCAAACTTGCCCGCCGAGAGCCAATCCATAGCCTGGCGCAGATCGGCCGTCAGCGTCACATCCATCTCGCTGTAAAATCGGCGCATGAATTCGGGGCCGAGGTCGGCATGATAGTAAAGATACTGAAACGATGGTCCGGAACCGCGCACGCGCCTGATGTCGGGGGAGACGATCTTGCCTTTCAGCTTGGGGTTTAGAAAGTCCCACAGGGATTTGTAGTCTTTGGGGTTGATCAGATTGGTGTTGTAAGCCGGACTCGCCCCGGCGGCTACGTTAGCTTCATAAACAATAATGTAACGCCCCTCACGGTCGACGTATTTTAGTTTTCCTTCCCACCATTTAGTCGAGTCGACGACTTCCGGCAAGATCAGCGCCGGCTTGATTGGATCAAGCATTTTGCCGAGGTAGAGGTTTTGATACAGGGACCCGCCGCCGCCGCTGTAAACGTCGGCGAGGTATTTTTCGGCGCGCCGCTCGGCGACGATGCGCGGCGCGAGCTGCGTGCCCGAACCGGTGACGCTGGTCACCTTGATTTTCGGGTAAGCCTTCTGAAACAGCCCCGAATCGATCAACGCGCCGTAGCCGGCGATGTAGACCGTCAACTGCCCTTCGTCCTCCGCGGCCTTGACCGTCCGCTCCCATTCGGCCTGCCAAGCGGGTTTGGACTCGGCCGCGAAGGCTGGAATAACAGCGCAGCAAAGAACCGCCAGCAACAAAAGACCCGTCGGAAATTTCATAATCGTCTCAAAAACGAGTTCCCTCGCGCCGCTCGGGATGACAGGAACGAAAGATCTCCGCATGACGACACAGTCTCCCATGGAGAAATAAGACAATCCGGAACCTTGAACTTTGAACCCTTGAACCTTGAACGTTTTTTACTCCGGACTCGGCACCTGATGCGACAGCAGGATTTCCTTGCGCTGCTTCGCGGACTCCAGCATAGCCAAACAAACCTCCAAAGTCGCCGCCCCCCAACGGCCGCCGTGAAACACCGGCCGGCCCTTGACCACGGCGTCGTAGAGTTCTTCGACTTCCGCCTCGCGGCCGCGGCTGCCCGCCGGCAAATTGATCTCGCGTTGCTCGGTCTCGCCGTAGATTTTCAAACCATCCGGCGTCTGGCGGATGTCGCCCTTCTGACAGCTCACCACGGTGTGGCCGAAGAACGGCTGCCTGCGCTCGCCGCTCCAGACATGACTGAACTCGCCCTCACGACTGCCGCCGAAACGCATGCCTTCCTTCAACTGCTCTTCTTCCTCTGCGGTGCGCACTTCGCGGAGCTTGGCGCGCACCGACAAATTCGTCTCCGGCGCTCGATGCTGGCCGCCCTCGCCGACCCAGTCGAATAACTCCGCGGTGTCGAAAAAGCCATAGCCGCTGTAAACCAGCGTCGCCGGCGTGCCGTCTGCGAATTCGAGATAACAGCTGTAGCTGCCTTCCCACTCGCGCGCCGGGTCCCAGACGCCGGTCATGGCGCGCACACTGCGAACCATGCCGCCGCCGATCAGGCGCACGATATCGACATGGTGCGGTCCTTGGTTGAGCACGACGCCGCGGGTCATCGCCAGCTCATGCTTCATGCGCGGCCGGTACATGAACTCGTTGTAGTTCCAGCTGTGGATCATGCACAGCTTCCCCAACTCGCCGCTTTTGACGATCTCGCGAATCTTGCGGATCGGCGGATCGAAGCTGTGGGTGTGGCCGCAGAGCAATTTGACGCCGTATCGATCCGCCGCTTCATTCATCGCATCGCATTCCGCCAGGTTCATCGCCATGGGCTTTTCGACGATGATATGCTTTTTGTGCTTGGCGGCGATGATCGCGTGCTCGGCGTGGAGCGAGTTGGGGGTGGCGATGTAGATCGCGTCGACGTTCGGGCTAGCACAGAGTTCCTCGACACTGGTGTAACCTTCGGCCCGATACTGCTCGCGGAACTTCGCCACCGCGTCCGCGCGCATATCCGCGGCCGCGGTGATTCTGATAAACGGCAACTTGGCGATCGGCGGCAGGATCTGCGTGCTCGCCACGCCCAAGCCTGCCATGCCTAGCCGGAGAATATCATTCATATACTTCCCACAATCCGATATCACCCTCGCCCATTCCGATGGGAGAGGGTCGGGGTGAGGGCTCGGTTTGAGCGATGCCATGACCCTCACCCTTCCCTCTCCCACTTCGTGGGCGAGGGTTGAGAGAACAAAGCATCTGGTTTAACTCATCGCGCTCTGCTGCCTAATCTTTTCCTGCACGATAGCCCGAATATCCGCCGCCTTCGGCGTCACCTCGGAGATCACTGCCAGATGCGAAAAATGGTTAGCCTTGGGATCGCGGATGACATGCAACGGATCGCGGCCCTCTTTTACGTCCTGAATCCCCTTGAGCAACAACTTGCGCGCCGCGACGATGGCTTTATCCGAGGTCACCAGATGTTCTTTAGTACGATTTTGAATCGCGCCGGCGCCTTCGATCACACAAGCATCCTGGGCCTGAAAATTATGTCCGATACCGCTGAACGATTTGTTCTTCATCGACTCGCGGTCTTGCAGATAACGATTCGCCTTGTTGCGTACCATATGATAGTCGGCGGTCAATTCGTCGCGCCCGCGCAACATCATTTCGCGTACCAACGCCCGCTTGCGGCTGAAAACTATGACGAATTTCCAGTGATTGTAATCGTCGATGGGCACATGCCAGTTGACCGAATATCCTTCCGCCGCCGTTTGCCCGGGGAAGGTGCTAAAGTTGGGCATGATGAAGTTGGAGGTGCGAAAATAAATCTTTTCGTCTTCGATATCGCGCACGGTGAAAATTCGCACGCCGAAATCGGTGAGCTCCAACTCGATGCGCGGCGCCAGATCGGCGCCGAATAAAGCATTCGGCGAACTTTCGCTGCCGGTGACGCGCCGTTGCTTGTCGAGTTCGGTCAACTCCAGCTTGCGATGTAAAAACGACAGATGCACCGGATCGATGTTGCCTTCGTTGGACTGCAGGTAGTTGCACGAGTGATGAATCTTGGAAACGAAGCGGTGGTCATCCGGCACTTGGAGAAACTCGTAGTTGGGCAACAGCGGCGGCTCCCCGGTCCGATATAGGCGAAGATCACCCCGCCGGATTCCTGACACGGAAACGACGGCTGGCAAAACGCATCGCGGTTTTCGCCGCCATTGGGCTCTCCGGGTTGTTCGAGGATTCTACCTTTAATGTCGTACAACCAGCCGTGGTAAATGCAGCGCAGACCGCCATCCTCTAAGCGACCGTAAGTCAAATCAGCGCCGCGATGGCAGCAATGTGCATCGAGCACGCCGACGCGCCCCTTGTCGTCGCGGAAAATCGCCAATTCTTCGCCCATCAAGGTCACAGCTAAAGGCGCCTCGTCAGCTTTCAACTCCTCCGATAACGCCACCGGCTGCCAGTAGCGGCGCAGCAACTCGCCGCACGGCGTGCCGGCGCCGGTTTGAGTTAGCAGTTGGTTTTCCTCGCGCGAAATCATAATGCTGCAGCCTCACACTGTTGTGAAAGAATTATCGTGCTCCGACTTTATTACCTCCTCCCCCTTGACGGGGGAGGATTGAGGTGGGGGTGCCCGTCAATTTCAATGACGTGCGCAGGACCCCCATCCTAGCCTTCCCCCGTCGGAGGCTGTGTCGTAATGCGCAAATGCCCCACATTTGTCATCCCGAGCGCAGCGAGGGATCTCGTGTTTTCAGCCACATATGAAGAAGAGATTTCTCGGCTTCACCTCGAAATGACAGTTGCGACACAGTCTCTCAAGGGGGAAGAGGTCGGATCACAGAATGTCACCCGTCAATTACTTTCCCCGATCACACCCCCGGAAACGGGATGACTCCCCGAAACTTGGCGATCGTCTTCTCGCGCAACTCGCGACTCGACCGGCTGACTTTGGGGAATTTATCTTTCCAATGATATGGCCGCACGGCGTAGAAAATTGCCCGTCCGTTGGTGTGGTCCTTGTTTTCGCGCTTCTCCGGCGGCATGCGCGGATCGAGCGGCGTCGACCAGCAGCCGTCGATGATGTCGATATTGGTCGGCGGATCGACCCGCGTCATCATCGCCCACAAGACCTCTTTCATGTTGGTCGGGTCGATGTCGTCGTCGACGACAACGACGTAACGGCCGTTGCGATTGCCCGCCGCGCAGCTAAGCGCCGCTTGCCCCGCTTGCTTGGCATGTCCGGGATAGCGTTGCTTGATCGACACCACCGTCATGTAAGACGTATGGTTGTAGACGCCGGCGATGTCTTGAATGCCTGCGCTCTCGAGCTGGTCCCACAGCACGCCGGCGGAGATATGCAGATCCATCTTCACCGCTCCCGGCCAGAGCGGCGCCTCGTCTTCGAGGATCGGATCGTTGCGATGATAGATCGCTTTGATGCGAATGATCGGTTGGTTCTCGCCCGTGCCGGTGGTGCCGCCGGAATAATAGCCCGGCCATTCGCCGAACGGTCCCTCGGCACGCGCCTCTTCCGACGGCGGCGGTATTTCGCCTTCGATGGCGATCTCGGAAGACGCGGGAATCGGCAGTCCAGTAATCGGCCCGCGCAAAACTTCCAACGGTCTGCCGATCAAACCGCCCGAAATCTCCATCTCCGAGCGGCCGTAGGGAAACTTGGTGTACGAAGGCATGAACACCATCGGATGCTGGCCGTAACTTGCCACCACCGGGCAGCTCTTCCCCTTGTCCCAATACTTGGCGCAAATCTGCCGGCCATTTTGTCCGGGGCTCATCCACAGACCAAGCGTATTCTTGTCGTGCAGCTGCATGCGATAGGTGCCGGTGTTGACGTAGCCGCTGTCGGGATCGCGGTTGATCAAACCACCGCCGGGGCCGAAATAGCGCCCGCCGTCGTTCTCGTGAAAACGCAACGCCGGGAATTTCAGCATGTCGACATCGGCGCCAGTCAGTTTGTTCTCGAAGAGCGGCGAGGTGCTGACTTCCTTGGGCGGGATCGGCTCGGCGCCGCGCACTTTGCGCGCTGCCAAGCGCAAAGTTTCTAATTTCGTCTTGTCAGTCGGCAAACCGAGCGCCAAGGCTACTCTACGATAGGCCGCGTAGGGCAAGCTGCAAACCCGAAACCCAGCCGGGTAGCCTTTGACTTTGTCGAAGATCAGCATCGGCGGCTGCGATACCAACTCGGCGGTGGATTCCACCAACGCTCCGATCTCGGCATCCCAATCCGCCCCTTCGATGATCCGAAAGTCGCTGATCCTTTTCGCTTCTTCGACGAAGCTGCGAAAATCCGTGTAAGCAAGTTCAGACATAAATTCTCCCCGGATTTGGTTCACCACGAAGGCACGAAGGACACGAAGGAAAGAAATTTATTTTCTATGCCTTAGTGGTGAATTAGCTTTTTACTTTGTCGCCCTTGTGTTCCTTGCGCCTGTTGTCCCGACTCCGAGGGCGCAGCATGCTGCGCCCCTATTTTGTGCCTTTTGTGCTCTTTGTGGTTAATTCTCTCTACTCTTCAACCACGGATATCTCCGACTTCACGCCATTGCGCTTTAACTCTGCCAAATACATCGGATGAATCTCCGGCGGCTCTTCGTCGAGCGGAATCATCTCATGCAGCTTGGTGCGGAAGCGATCCTGGCTGAACTTTGGACTGCGGCCGCGCATGGCGAAGTGGCGCAGCGTTGTGTGGCCGGTGTTGAAATGGCCGTGGTACATGAGATCGCCGGGCGAATAGATCGAACCGGGCTTGATCTCGAAGCGCGTGCGCTCCTCGCCGTCGCGCCACACCATTGCGAAGCCCGTTCCCTGAGTTACGCACACGATGGCACCCGGGCCATGGCGGTGAAACAGGCTGCGACTGCCAGCGGGGAATTCCTGCACGTGGCAGCCGTAAGTCGTGCCGGCAAGACCGAAGCGCATGATCTTCACGCCCTTGCCCTTCATCGGATAATCGTCGAGGGTAAAAGTGTTGACGTCAGGAACTAGGTTCGATTCCCACGAGCGCACCGTTAGTTTCTTATTGTAGTTGAAAAATTCCCGCTCCGGCGTGAAGCGATCGCGGAACTGAAACGGATTGCGAAAAATAAAATCTTCGTTGTGAAACAAATTGATCACATGGGGCGCGTTGGTGCCGGCAAGAAAGCGCACCGGCTCGTTAGAAACATTGAAGTGCTGGTAGGAAACGTTGAGCGGAATCGCAAAGATCGCCCCGGCGGCCCACTCGAAAGTCTGCTTGGCGTCGCCCTCGAACCAAACCGTGGTCGCGCCGCGCCCTTTGTGAATGTAGATCGAGCGTCTCGAACATATGATGCTGCGGCTCGGTCTGTTTGCCGGCGGGGATCTCGCAAATATAAGCGTCGTGTCTCCTGCTGCTCGCCGAGATTCAGATACGAATCCGAGCGCCCCCATGCGCGCCCAGGGCTTGACCTCGACGTCCATCAGGTCTTCGATGAAAAAACCGGTGACCGAGGGAATCCCCTCTTTTTCTTGAAACAGTTCGTAAGCTGTCAGACCCAGCTGAATCGGGTCGCGGTGTGGCAATCGCATCGATTAAATTCCTTTAGCGGCTCAAAAATGATCAACGCCGGCTGCGTGAATGCACTGATTCTATATTCTCGGTAGATACAAACTGCAAGGTGAGTTTAGTTAAGACTTCAACGAATTTTTCGCGATAATGAGTCCGGCGAGCGATTCCATCAGAGCTGGAGAAAACAACCGGTGCCTGCGGCAAGCGAACCAGTCCAAGCGCTCAAGAATGATCCAACGAATCGCCAAGCTTTGAACCTGGCGCGAAGTCGGGATTTCGCCTTGCGCCGTGCTTCGATGCCCTCTTCGAGCATTCTCTGCACGTAGAGCGTGGAATGTTCCGCCGCGATGCGCGGATTGGGATTCAACGTCCAGTCCAGTTCGTATGCGTATTTGACGAGAAAGTCTTGAAACAATGGCCGATCGTATTCGACATCCGCCGGCATAAACCAATCGCGCCATCTGCCGGCTTCTTTGGGGCGCGCGACCCGCTGCGGATCTCGCTTCATCTACAGTAAGCCTCAAGTTCTCGCTGCCAGGTGTCTTTAACGACCCATAGGTCCGGAGCCGCCAGTCTCAGTGATATTTCCGCGGATTTACTCCGGCAAATCCTCTGCTGCCCTTGCCAATATCACGCGACTTGGGCTAAGACACAGTTCCAATGAGACAAAAACCCATAATGAGGAAATACCATGGAATACTTTGAACCGAAATCGATCAGCGACGCTTTGGCGCTGTTGTCCAAACATGGCAACGAGGCCAAGGTGATCGCCGGCGGCACCGACGTGATGGTGGATATTAAATTCAAGGAAGAGCCGGGCTGTCTGGTCAATATCAAAAAAATCCCGAGCCTCGCCGGCATCTCGGAAAGCGGCGGCACGCTGCGCATCGGCGCGCTGACGACCATCCGCGAGATCGAAACCAGCGCCATTGTGCGCGACAAGCTGCCGGTGCTCTGGGAATCGGCGCACCAGTTCGCCTCGCTGCAGGTGCGCAACACCGCCACCATCGGCGGTAATATCTGCCGCGCCTCACCCTCCGGCGAAACCCTGACGCCGCTCCTGGTGTTGGAAGCTAACGCGATCCTCGCCTTTTCCGACGGCGAGCGCAGCGAACCGTTCAAGTCAT
This sequence comes from uncultured delta proteobacterium, assembly GCA_963816145.1. Classification (GTDB taxonomy): domain Bacteria; phylum Desulfobacterota; class Binatia; order UBA9968; family UBA9968; genus DP-20. The sequence continues at coordinate 516,643 of CAWFJP010000004.1, read as the reverse complement.
TTTTTCACGGCCCGGGCAAGAGCGCGGCCGGTGTCAAAGGCTTGTTGACGGAGATCGAAGTGCCGATTCCGCCGGCGGGCAGCAAAGGCGTTTATTTGAAGCACGCCGTGCGCGGCGCCATGGACATCGCCATGGTCGGCGTCGCTGTCCTGCTCAGCGCCGACGCCGGCAACGTGAAAGATGTTCGCATCGGCTTGGGCGCCGTGGCGCCGACGCCGGTGCGCGCGCCGAAGACTGAAGCATTGCTAAAGGGCAAGCCGCTCACCGCCGCCCTGTTGAAAGAAGCCGGCACGCTAGCAGCGAGCGAAGCGAGCCCGATCAGCGATCAGCGCAGCAGCGCCGAGAACCGCCGCTGGATCGTCGAAGCATTGACCCGCCGCGGTCTCGAACAAACTTGGAAAGCCGCCACCGGCAAGGAGGTTGCATAATGTCCGTCACGATCAATACGACCATCAATGGCCAAGCGGTCAGCGCCAGCGCCGAGGCATCGACTTCGCTGTTGGAGTTTCTCCGCGACACTTTGGAAATGAAGGGCAGCAAGCTGTGCTGCAACACCGGCGAGTGCGGCGCCTGCACGGTGATCTACAACGGCAAGCCGATCAATTCCTGCGTGACACTTGCCGCCGACGCCAACGGCGCCAAGATCACTACCATCGAAGGCTTGGCCGAGGGCGAAAAGCTCCACCCGGTGCAACAAGCCTTCATCGACACCGGCGCGGTGCAGTGCGGCTACTGCACGCCGGGCTACATCATGTCGGTGAAAGCGCTGCTCGACCGCACCACCAAGCCGACACCGGCGGACATCGAAGAAGCGGTCTCCGGCAACATCTGCCGCTGCACCGGCTACAACAAGATCGTCGACGCGATCCACCTCGCGGCATCGAAGCTCTAAGGAAAGAACCCGAGAAGAAAATGATCTCCCGCCAAGGCGCAAAGACGCAAAGTTCGGAGGAGTGTTTATTTCTTACCTTGGCGCCTTTGCGCCTTTGCGGGAAAATTTCTTAAGCAGATTAGGAGACCAGTCATGGCAAAAGCTGAATTCAAATTCATCGGCACCAGCCCCGCCCGAATGGGCGGCATCGAGCGCGTCATCGGCAAGGGCGTTTACGGCATCGACTTGATGCTCAAAGACCAACTCCATGGCGCGATCCTGCGCAGCCAATACGCCCACGCGAAAATTGTCAGCATCGACACCAGCGAAGCAAAGAAAGTCCCCGGCGTCCACGCCGTGGTCACATCGGCTGATGCGCCGAATGTGCGCTACGGCCGCAGCTACATCGACCGCCACATCCTCGCGCGCGGTAAAGTCCGTTTCATGGGCGACCCGGTCGCGGCCGTCGCCGCCGATACCCCGGCCATCGCCAAGGCCGCACTCAAGAAGATCAAAGTCAATTACGAGCCGCTGCCGGTAGTCATCGATGCTGAAGAGGCAACCAAACCCACCGCGCCGGTGCTGCATGACGACATGCCGCTGCCAAAAACCGCTCCCGCAGACATGAAAAATGTCTGCGGCCACGCCGTCGTCCATGTCGGCGATCCCGACAAGGCTATGTCCGAAGCCGATCTCGTAGTCGAGGAAGTTTACGACACCAAGATGATCCATCCGCAGTATTTGGAACCGCGCATCGCCGCGGCGCAGATGGAACCCAACGGCCGGCTCACCGTCTGGGCCAACGCCCAGGCGCCCTTCCCGGTGCGCCAGGAAACCGCGAAGATGCTAGGGTTGCGATTGAATGACGTTCGCGTCATCTCCACCGGCTTGGGTGGCGGTTTCGGCGGCAAGGGCAGCGGCATCACCTCCAGCGCCGCCGTAGAACCGATCTGCGGCCTGTTGGCGATCAAGACCAAGCGCGCGGTGATGATCGTTCTCGATAAGGCTGAGGAAACCATCTCGACGACCATTCGCGCGGGTGCGCGCATGTACATCAAGACCGGCGTGAAAAAAGACGGCACCATTGTCGCTCGCACCGGTAAAGTTTTCTACGATGCCGGCGGCTATTCGGGCTTCGGCGTTCAAGCGGGCGGCCGCTGCACCAACATGCTCGGCGGCTGGTACTTGATGCCCAACTGCCACATCGAAGGCTTCACCGTCTACACCAACAAACAGGTCTGCGGCCCGGTGCGCGGCCCCGGCGGCCCGCAAGCGGCCTTCGCTGTCGAATCGCATATGGACTCCATCGCCGCCAAGCTCGGCATGGACCCAACGGAACTCCGCATGAAGAACATGCCCAAGGCGGGCGATAAGATCGTCGGCGTGCCCAAGCTACGCGATGTTTCGCTCGGCGAGACCATCAAGATCGCCAAGGAGAAAATCGGCTGGGGCAAAGTGAAGCTGGAAAAGAACCAGGGCATCGGCCTGGCCACCGGCTCATGGATCGAAAGCGCCGGTCCCGGCGGCGGCTCCATCGTCAAAGTCAACGAAGACGGCTCGGTGACGGTCCATATCGGCAAGATCGACATGGGCACCATCCCCGGTTTCGGTATTCCAATGATCGTCGCCGAAGAGCTCGGCATACCGGTGACCGATGTCACCGTGGTCGAACGTCGATACCGACGCCAGTCCATGGGACGCCGGCACGGTCGGCAGCCGCGGCATCCTGGTTTCCGGCACCGCGTCTCGGCTCGCCGCCATCGACGCGCGCAATCAGCTATTCAAAATGGCCGCCGGCAAACTGGAAGCGAGCCCGGAAGATTTGGAGATCGTCGACAAGCAGATTCGGGTCAAAGGCACGCCGGCGAAAAGCGTCCCTCTCGCCACCGTCGCCACCGACGCGCACAACGTCATCGGCGAAGTCATCGGCCGCGGCTACTGCGACAACCTTGCATTGATGGCCGAGGAAAAAGCCCACGGCAGCTCCCAGCCCTTCACGGCCCACGCCTGCATCGTCGAAGTCGAGCACCGGACACCGGCAACGTGAAAATTTTAAAATACGTCGCCGTCCACGACATCGGCCAGCCGATTCATAGAGCAGCCGCCGAAGGCCAGATCGAAGGCGCCGCCGCGATGAGCATCGGCCAGGCGTTGTGCGAGCAAGTCGTCTTCGACAAAGACGGCCGGACCTTGAACCCAAGCTTCGTCGACTATCTGATGCCGACCATCAACATGATGCCGCGCATCGAAACCACGCTGGTCGAAGGCTACCCCGGCGCCGGCCCCTACGGCGCCAAAGGCGCCGGCGAAATCGCCTGCGTCCCGCCCATGGCCTGCATCGCCAACGCGATCTTCAACGCGACCGGCGTGCGGGTGACCAAGCTGCCGCTCAGTCCGGAGAATGTGCTGCGGGCGTTGAAGGAGGCGGGGAAGGCGTAAGAAAGGCTAATTACATTTTCGCAACTTATGTAGGGGCAGGTTTGAAACCTGCCCCTCGTCGTTTTGAGGTGACAAGAAAATGACTCAGCTTAATGCTTTTGTAGGCCACAGCTTTACAGCCGACGATCATTCGGTTGTCGAGGCATTTCTAAAGTATTTTAACCAGATCAAAAGCATGGAAATTGAATTCAGCTGGGAAAGCGCTGAACCTGCGGAGCCGAAAGATCTCGCGGATAAGGTTTTGAATCTTATTAAAGACAAAAACTTGTTTATTGGTATCTGTACACGAAAGGAAGCCGTTATAGATACGGTGCATCTCTCTAGAAATAAATTCAGGCGCAAGTTACTAAATGGCCCTGAAGATCGATACTCACCAAAAACCTCTGACTGGATAATTCAAGAAATTGGACTAGCAATCGGACGAGGCATGGAACTGATCCTTTTAGTAGAAAGTGGATTACGGCAACCGGGGGGACTACAGGGGAATCTGGAATACATACCGTTTGAACGTAGCGCACCAGAAAAATCGTTTGGAAAGCTCCTAGAGATGATCCAATCTCTCCGGCCGAAAGCAAAATCTATCTTTATTCCCGAGACAGATATGTCGGCGGCAGCCGACGATACACCCACACCACACGCAACGACGTCTCCGGAGTGGTTAGAGCCGAAACAAGACTGGCACAGGCAAGATTACGAATTCGCTGTGTTTCATATGATCTTAACGGGAGATACCAATGGCGAGAAGCGGATCACTGAGGCGTTCTTTGCCACTGATGAAGGGCAGATTGAAGCAAACAGACAGAGATGGGAGGCTCGCGGTGAATATCTGCGACTAGATCTAGGGAAAGGTGGTGCGCTCACTAAGCTTGAGGCGTTAGCAAATAAGTATCGTGACAATAGTGATATTCAAAGGTATTTCGGCCTCGGCTATCAGAAGTACGCAGAACACGATAAAGCCGGAGAATGTTTCCTCGTTGCTGCAGACAAAAGCGAAGACAAGAAGGTTATATTGGCAAGACTTGGTGATGCCGCCCTCGCGTTTGTGCGAGCGCGACGTAAAGAGCGAAGCCAGGACATCGTCAAACAAATGAAAGTCCTTGCACCTCAAGCGGATGGTGGAGAGATTATTTTGTTGGATACCTTGCGCAAAGCTGCGGACATCGAAAAAGAAAAACACTTGTTGTTCGGTTTAACAGAGCGGCTATTACAACTTCGCCCGGATGACGTGGACTCGCGCTTCTCCCTTGCTTACAATTATTCTCAAGCCAACCAAAACGAACTCTCGCTTTACCACTATTCAAAAATCCCTTACGATCGGCGACACTCGATGGCTTGGAACAATCTCGGAGTCCAATTTGATGTGTCGGATCTTCCAAGCAAGTCTGTAGATGCCTATAGAAAAGCTGAGGCCCTTGGGGAAACCTTAGCGATGAGTAATCTTGCGCAAAAACTAATCAAATCAGGGTTTCTTGCAGAAGCAACTGAAATTTGCGATCGGGCAATCAAGATGACTGATTATCATCAGAATATTGGCCACGCGATCGCAAGAATCAAAGTCGTACCAATCGAGGAACAGAATAAGGAAAATGTAGTGTTAGACAAAGCAAGACCCTTAAGCGATTTCTATAGAGAATATGGTCTTGCAGCTGCACAAGATGACATAGTTGAACACGTTGGGCGGTGGCGAGGTCCAAATTGTGAACTTCGAATAACGATTAAAGGAAACGTGTTCGTTGCCGAGGGAAATTACGAGGTGTCGAGTTCGGGTCTCAGGCTAAGCGAGGCGCTCTTCGGCAAACCTCCGTCCCTCCCAACCCCCGAAAAGTATCGGGTTAGTTACAACGGAAAGATTCTCGGTCACGCAGTTGATTCTACCGTCACCCGCAAAGAGATCACGACGACATTTGTTTCGTCATCTTTGTTGACAGACATGCTCAACCAGAAGCGCGCAATCATGATCATATCTGAGACATTGAATGAAATTCAGGTCGGCGAACAGGATTCATCCGACAACTTCTCGTTCTATGTGCTGACTCGACTTCATTGAGGCTCACAAAGCATGAGCCGGGGTTAGACTCTCAGCTCGGAAACGGCGGCATATTTTTATAATCCGACTTTCGAGAGCAAACAACGGTCGCATCCTTACTTATGACCGAGACACTCGTCACGAGCCCAGAAACGCGGTCGGAAGTCTTCTCTTGTCTGAACCGTGGCTCACCAGCCAAATCGTTGGAACCTTTGAAGTGCAAACCCTACTTCGAGAGATTCTTTATCGATGTCCCCGCGATCGCATGACCGAACAGCCCAAGAGGGGGGTCAAGCAGCGGCAAACAGCGGGGTCAGGCCTGAGTATTGGCGTGTCCAGATGAAAAGCTGTCGTGGACCATAGGGTGAACTGTCAGTTAGGTGAGGGAAGTCCCGCGGCGGTAAGAGCCAGGAGCCGCCTAGCTTGGGTAGCAGCATGGAGAGCAATCGAGATGCTGGAGCCTACCGACAAAGTCAGCTTCGGGCTGATGAGCGAGTGACCGGGTTGCAACGTGAGTAAACGCTGAGCAAGCCTCGTTAAGGATGGGTTAGTTTTCGGTGGTCGAGCCGCTCAAAATTCGGCGAAGACAGCATGGGCTATGTCAGACTGGCATAGGGGATAGTTCCACACCGGCGGGGTATTGGCGGCGACACGGTCACAAGGGCACGACAGAAACTGGAGAAGTCCTGTATGCCCCGTGGAGAAATCTGCGGAGCAGGTCGGCCCTATAACTGGAGACAGGAAAGGGGACGAAGGCAGCAGGATGGCGGAGTGGCCCGTAGTAGCGGTGAAGTCTGGTAATGCGGATGGAGCGAAGGGGCCATGCTGGGTTTGATTCTTTCGACCGCAAGGTGAGGCAGGGAAGAGATGATAAAGTCTTCCGTTAATCTGCAAGAACTGAGGCGAAGGATATATCGAAAGGCGAAAGCCGAGAAGCAGTGGCGGTTTTGGGGTCTCTACGTTCACGTGATCAAGATGGAGACCTTAAGAGCGGCGTATCAGCAAGCCAAAGCGAATGATGGGACGGTGGGGATCGATGGGGAAAGTTTTGCGTTGATCGAGGCCCGCGGCGTGGAGAAGTTCCTAAGCGCCATACGCGAAGAACTTCTCACACGCAGTTACAAGCCGAGCAAGAATCGGCGGGCGGAAATTCCCAAAGGGAATGGCAAGACGCGCCGGTTGGGAATACCCACCATCAAAGATCGAGTGGTCCAGGGAGCCGTGAAGCTGATCTTGGAGGCGATCTTTGAAGCTGATTTTCACACCAGTTCTTTTGCGTACCGGCCCAAACGGACAGCGCACCAAGCGCTCGATCGCGTGGTTCACGGGCTGGTGCAAGGGCTCAGCCGAGTCCTCGACGTTGATCTCAAGAGCTATTTCGACAACGTTCGCCATCATCTTCTACTTCAGAAGCTAGCTCGCAGAGTGCAAGACCCCCAAATCCTTCATCTGGTCAAGCAGATCCTGAAGGTCAACGGAGCCAAAGGAGTTCCGCAAGGGGGAGTGCTATCACCGCTATTGGCCAATTTGTATTTAAACGAATTGGACCAAGCGATGGAAGAAGAAACGGCCAAGCGGCGAAGAGAAGGGCGATGGGAACGGGTGGTGTACACCCGCTATGCGGATGACATGGTGATTTTGGTCGATGGTTATCCGCAATGGCAACCGCACGTGGGGATGATCCAGAAGCGGTTGGACCAAGAGCTGAAGAAAGTGGCGATTGAGATCAACGAAGAAAAGACCAAGGTGGTGGACTTCGGTAGCGGCGCGAGCTTTGGTTTTCTGGGATTTGATTTCAGAGCGGCGCACAATCGGTTCGGCAAGCGGTTCGTGTTGCGGACCCCGAAGACAAAGAAGCAGAGTGAGCTGCTCAAGCGAGTCAGACACATCTTGAAATACTCCCGGCATTGTTCAACCAAGGAAGTCCTGGAAAAGATCCGGCCTGTGATAGTGGGCTGGGTGCACTACTTCCGAGTGGGCAACTCGCGCCGGGCGTTTGATTGGATACGCTTTGCGATCATGAGGCAGATACGCCGGTTTGCAATGAAACAGAAAGGCCGCCCTGGCTGTGGCTGGAAGAGATGGAGTAACGAGGCGATCTACAAAGAATGGGGACTGGTTGACGATTATCGTGTCCAGTACTTCTATCGATCGCCGGTGAAAGTGTCTCCAGCGCGCTAGGCAGATAGCGCCGCCGACGAACAGACGCAGGAAAGCCGGATGACCGAAAGGGTCACGTCCGGTTTGAGGTGGCGGGGGCTGGAAACGGGTTTACGGTGGAGCTAGTGAGGCACCGTCAGACGAAAGAGACGGTAACAGATAGGTTTCACCTACGAGATACCGCGCCAGTCCTCGACCCTACATTTATTCACATTACGATGGCCGCGGAAGCGGAGGCGCTGTGCTTGGACAGAGCGGACTTACACTCTGAACCGAGTAATCAGGTCGTCGTCCGGGTTCGCGCCGAGACCTAGGGCTTGCGGAACTTCGATTCCGCCGTCGATCACTGGAACGGTCTTGGCGAACGGCGTCGCGCCGAAGTCGGCGAACATCCGCTCGAGCGGCGAATCATTTTCCTTTGCCACCTTGCAGTGCAGCACCGCGAGAAAAGCCGATCCGATATAAAATGTATTCGGCACGCAAGTGGCGCCCGATGCCACCTGGGCCGCTATTTCTGCCGCGCCTTTACCATCTGAACTTTCGCCTGTTGCGCCACGCAACAGTGGCTGGTCCGTAATCGCCACCAGTTGACCCGCTAGCATCCGCTGGCCGATTTCACCTCGCGATTGCCAGCATGCCCGCGGCATGCTAATCTCCGACATGGCGAATATTCAAGTCAAAAACATACCGCAAAAGCTGCATAACCAGCTGCGCCGATACGCGCGCCAGCAGGAATGCACGCTTGGCGATATCGTCTTGGAAGCAATCGAGCGGGAAGTGGCGCGCCGGGAATGGCACAAACGCTTCTCCACCCGCCCGGCGACCACGCTCGGCACCTCGGCAGCAGCGCTGCTTGAGGAGGAACGCCGGCAGCGCGGTAACGATCTGCCGTGAGCCGTTACGTCATCGATGCGTCGGCGGCTACGGAATATCTGCTGCGAACGCCGTTGGGGCTGAAATTGGTCGACATCCTTGAAGACGCAACGCTACTGGCGCCCGAATTGTTGGATGTCGAAGTGATGTCGGTACTAAGACGCGCGGTGCTTCGCGGCGAGCTTTCTGACCACCGCGCCTCACTCGCGCTCGATGACCTAATGGATTGGAGTGTCGATCGGATTCCCCATCTGCCACTTCTCCGAGTTGCATGGCAACACCGGAACAACGTCAGTGCGTACGATGCTTTTTACGTCGCCGCTGCGCGTATCGCCAATGCAACGCTGCTCACAGCCGATGGCCCGCTATCCCGCGCTCCATCCCTCGGAATCACCGTAGAAAACATCAGGTTGCCGTAGCGACATAGGTGGAGCAGAGCAGCGGGATCAAGCCTGAGTTTTGACTTATACATATTATAATGCCCGCTGAAGCAGACACACCGTACTTGGACAGCGCGGACTTAGACTCTGAACCGTGCAATCAGTTCATCTTCCGGGTCCGCGCCGAGCCCTGGGCTTTGCGGGACTTCAACCCCGCCGTTGATGATAGGTACGGTCTTGGCGAACGGCGTAGCGCCGAAGTCGGCAAACATCCGTTCGAGGGGCGAAACTTTTTCCTTTGCCGCGAGGCAATGCAACACCGCGAGAAAAGCCGGTCCCAGATAAAAGGCGTTCGGCACGCAGGTGGCGCCCGCCTGCTCGACCTCGGCCGCTACTTTCGCCATGGCGGTGATGCCCAGCTTGACCATGGCGGGCTGAACGTAATCAGCCTTGCCGATGGTGACCATTCGGCGAAACTCGCGCAGACTGGTTGAGTTCTCGCCGATCCCCATCGGTACGCCGGTGACCGTGCGCAGCTTGGCGAGCGCTTCGAAGTCCTCCGGAGGATAGATCGGCTCCTCGACCCAGAACGGCTTGTACGGCGCCATCGCCGCGACCGCCGCTTCGGCTTCGGCCGAAGTCCAAGCGCAGTTGGTATCCACCATAAGAGGAATGTCCGGACCGGTCACCTCGCGCGCAGCAGCGACCGCCTCGGGGGAGCGCTCATGGAGCTTAATCAGGCGATAACCGCGTTCGAGCGCGCGAGCGGTGTTGCGCTTGATGTATTCTGGGTTGCCGGAATATTGCAGCAACGAGGCATAACATTCGACGCGGGTTCGCTTGGCGCCGCCCAGGAGCGTCGACACCGGCACGCCCGCAAGCTTCCCCCGGATGTCCCACAGCGCAATGTCGAGTCCCGCGAGCGCGTGGGCCAGCGGACCGGAGCGGCTCAATGAAAGCAACATGCGTTCTATGCGTGCCACGAGTTGCTCATCCGAGGCGCTCTGTCCAACTGCGAGACGCCTGATCCAGTTGTCGATCGCTGCGACGACCATGGGACGGGCTGTGCCGAATGACTCCCCCCAACCCACTAGGCCACTACGGGTCGTCACGCGCACATAAAGACTTTCAACATGCGTGCGCGGCACACCTTGAGACATTGGCGCCGGAGCCCAGATGTCCAACGGAATGCGGAGCGTGATCGTGTCGATCGCTGAGATTGTCTCTTCCATGTTCTGATTATTCAGCAGAAATTCCTGAAAATGTCGAGCCATATCGCTCTCCGACAGCGAGGCCAAGCAAGGGAACAGGTCTTGCCATCACACACTTTGGGGAAGCATGCTGCCATCGCCGCTAAATCTTGGTTATTGCGCCGGCTTGCTTCGGGGTGGGCTCATTTGGCTTCACCGACCGCTGATCTCCTGTTACCTTTCCGGCCGGATATTCTTAGACATCCTCGCGCCCGAGGATCTAATGGTTGTGTCCACTGGCAATTATTTTCGCCCGGAACTCAGATTCGGCATTGGATTTTTAGGATATGACTTTCCATGTCGCATCACTTCAATTCCACGCTCCAGACTCGCACCGCCATGCGCACTCGGTCACCGCATCTCGTCATATTTCCTAATGTTCGCCGGCGTATTCAACAGACCTTTAACAAGTGCGCTTGACACTTCACACCATCCATCATATTGTAGTGACATCACTACAGTTTACTGGGGCACACCAATGCGTATGGGATTGAGAGAGGCCAATCAGAGCTTTTCCAAAGCGATCAAGGCAGTCAAATCCGGCAAAGACGTGATCTTAACGGAGCGCGGCAAGCCCATCGCCGTGATCAAGCCGTTGGCAGCGAAAGATGATGCCGACGCCGTCATGCGCCGCCTGGAAGCCGAAGGGATCTTGCGGCGCGGTCCGAAAAGCGGAAAACCGATGCTCGCTTGGCGCTCCCCTATTCGTATCAAAGGCGAGCCCTTCGCCGGCACAATCAGCGAAGAGCGAGACGAGCGGTGAGCCTGGCCTATTTCGACACAAGCGCCCTCGTCAAGAACTACGTACAAGAAGCAGGTTCGGCGCAAGTTCGCGTGCTTCTCACAACTCATGAATTCCTTTCCTCGGCGATCGCGCCTATCGAATTACACTCGGCAGTGCAACGGCGCTACAGCCAGGGCGACATCACTAGAGCGAATTACAATGCGATCATAGCTCGCGTCAAAACCGACCGCTCGTTTTGGCAACTAGTCGAATCCGTGCCGCAAGTCTTGGCCAAAGCTGAAGAAGTCGTCGTCAAACACCAAGTTTGGACGCTCGACGCGATCCATCTCGCCTCGGCGCTCGTCATCCAACAGTCCGTGCACGCGCTGCTGCCATTCATCAGCGCCGACGAACGGCAACTGGCGGCCGCTCGACGCTGCAAGTTACAAACAATTGCCGTCATTTGAAGCTCTCGATATCGCCTGAGAAGGTTATCGGCTTCCAAATGTGACTCGCCGGACGGATATTCAAACCGCTCAATGACAAAGCTTACTTCAAGAACTTTTTGATCGCCGCGGTAGCTCATCTAGTCAAATATCGCTAGCAACAGTTGGGGGGACGATATGTACCAAAACATCAACTTGGAATCTTTTGTACAATCGGCCGGTGATGCGATCATTGCGGTCGGAAGCGACGGTAAGATCATTTTATGGAACCCGGCAGCGGAGCGCATTTTCGGGTTCACGGGCGCAGATGCCATTGACCAATCGCTCGATCTGATTATTCCCGAGCGTTTTCGCGAGCGCCATTGGGAGGGGTTTCGACAGGTAATGCGCACCGGCGAGACTCGCTACGGCGCCGAAGTACTCCGCGTGCCGGCTCTGCACAAAGACGGGCGCGCGCTTTCCATCGCGTTTACGGTTGCGCTGGTGAATTTGTCCGACAGCCACACTTCAGCAATTGTGGCGATCGTTCGCGATGAGACTCAACGATGGAATGAGGAACGCGACCTGCGTCGCCGGTTAGCTGAGTTGGAACGCCCGACTCAATAATATAAAAGGACGGCCATTTTCTTGAAGTCTGCCGCTACGTCGTGCTCAACCCAGTGCGCGCGAAGATGATCGGCCAGCGGAGCCAGTGGAAATAGAGCAGCTTCCGCGCAACCATTGGCAGCGCCCAGCCTCACAGCTGTCTCCCTGTCGACGAAATTCTTGGCCACTTCGGGCGAAGAAGCGCCGGCGCGAGGGCCGCTATCTGCTACGGACCAATCTGTCGGGCCGAGAGCCCGCTCAGCTCTGGCAGTTCTACATCCAACTGGTCGAGATTGAAGCGGCCTTCAAAAACTTAAAAGACGATCTTCAATTGCGGCCGATTTACCACCAGCTTCAATCTCGCATCGAAGCGCATATCTTTGTGGCGTTTATCTCTTATTGCCTGCACGTCACGCTCAAGGCCAGGCTACGGCCTGTGGCAGATGGACTGACGCCTCGCGCGGTGCTCGATAAGTTTGCCACCCTGCAGATGCTCGATGTCAAGTTTCCCACCACCGACGGCCGCACTTTGATTCTTAGCCGTTACACCGAGCCCGACACCGATCACAAGCTTCTCTTAGAACAACTCAATCTCACTTTGCCGCCCCAGCCGCCACCCCGAATCACTGCCGGCGGCCAACGGGTCCACTAACAAAATCATGCCCGATGTAGTGGAGACCTTTTAACTGTGAGGGTTGTTTTTATTTGTTTTTTAGATCGATTACCCTGCCAGTTGGGAAGGATGGGATAGTAACAGCAAGCGCTCAGCAAGATCGTTAAAACCGGCTTATCCATTACGTGTTTCTAAGATCCCGGGGATTGTTTAACTGCAAATTAGCTGGCGCAGTAAAGGCACTACTGAAGAGAAAAAAAGGATTGACCGCAGCGCTGCAGAGTTGCAGAGATCCTATCTCTCGCCGCTCAATGCGATCCCGTCCAGGCAGAAAACCAACGGCCAGAAATAGACATGGCAATTTGAATCAGAGCGAGCGATTTACGAATCGGCATTGCGAGCGAGATTCGCAAGGCTCTGTGTTTGCTCGGCTAGAACGAAGGCGGCTTTCCGTAATCCGTCGAACTGGCTTGCAGGATCGAGGGCAAAGTTGTCGCGAAATTCCTTGCCAAAGTTCCAATTGTGCCCGAGCGCATTGACCTCGGTCACGAACAATCGCCCGCCGCCGGCTTCTTTCAATATATCGACACCCAACATCGGCAAGTCAGGAAATGCGCGGGCCGCTTGCTCGCCAAACCGAATGATCTCAACGTCATCGCAATACTCAGCCGTGGAGTCGCGCACATTTGAAACGATCGACACGGTATTTCCCGATCCTCGGACGTCGAAGTCGTTGGCGCCGCGCAGAACCGGGCGGGTGTGGTTGGCCGTAATTCGTATGCAGTACAGGACACGGCCGAAAAGAGTATTGACGCGGTAGCTGACGGGCCACGGCCCGGTGTAAATGAACTCCTGCACGAGCAACGTGGGACTTGGGCCCGCTGCCGAAGTGACCACGCGTTTCCAGCGAACACGTTCACGCTTGACGATGCGCACCTCGGCACCTTTGGCGCCGTAATCGGGCTTGCGCACAACGTACTCGCCGAACCCATTCAGGTTGGGCATCTCATTCTCCCGCAGGGCTACCCAACGCGGCACGGCAATACCAGCCTTGGCTAGAATCAAGTACTCCTCGCTCTTGCTCAACGGAAAGCCACAAGCGATATGACCGGGAATACGCGGTCGATTGCGGATCAATGCCGGTGAAAAGAACAATGACGGTCGGCTCGGCAGGTCGGTCGACCAACCGGGCTTATCCTCGACGATCTCGGCGTGAATCGTCGGATCGAATTTCTCCACCCAATGGCGAACGTTTTCAAAGCTGTCGCGATCGCCGCTGTCGCCGAGAAACAGGACGAGGTTGCAATGGCGGGCGCCGAACAGGGGCGACGGTTTTTCAGGGCAGGCAAAGTCGCTCTCCAAATCTGGAGGCGTCTGAGTAGTCGTGGCAGTCAAGAGATTTGGTAAACGCGGCGCTGCAGTGCCTATGGCAATGTTCGGCGTTCTCTCCTCGGTAGCGGTGAGAGCCTCAATTCGCACCGCTAGCTTTGCGACGGTAGGGTTATTTAAAATATCCACCACCGACAGTCCAATGCCTTGGTCCGAGCGGACTCTGTTGATTAAGCGCATTGCACTCAGCGAGTGCCCTCCCAGGTCCAGAAAGTGATCATGGACACCGACGCGCGGCAAGCCAAGAATTTCGCACCAGTATTCCGCCAGCGCGGATTCCAACAGATTGCGCGGTGCGGTGCCGTGATCCTCTGATTCCTGCAGCATCTGCCCCGGCTCGGGCAACCTGCGCCGATCGATTTTGCCAGTGTCTGTGACGGGGAGTTGGTTGACCAACACGATTTTTGCCGGAACGGACTCTAACGGCAAACGCTCGCGGAGGTAGGCTCGCATCTCGGGAATTGCCGGTGGATATTCCGTTTCCGGCACGACGTAGGCAACGAGCGTGGACTCGCCTTCTCCACATCTATGTACCGTTACCGCGCAAGCCGCGACAAGCGGATAACCTATAAGCGCATCTTCCACCTCTCGCGGTTCAACCCGGACACCGCGAATTTTTACTTGATCGTCCCGACGCCCTAAGAGCCGATACATTCCGCCGGCGAATTCCACGCCGACATCGCCGCTGCGGTAAAAAAGCTTCCGATCACCATCCGGCATCGCCATTTCGACAAACGCTTTGCGGGTCTCCTCGTCATCGCGAAAATAACCCAAACTTAAAGTCGGGCCACCGATTAAAATCTCGCCCATTTGGCCGGGCGCGCAAGGTTTGCCTTGTTCGTCTAGGAGCAGGATATCCACGTCCGGCAGCGCTCGCCCGATGGGAATGAAGTCACGCTTCAAGTCCGCCGCCTCGACGATGTGGTGGAACTGCGCCATGGTCGCTTCAGTGGGACCGTAGAGGTTAACGAGTTGTGTCTCCGAGCCGAAACGCCGCCGCCAGCGAGATACCAGCGAGACATGCAAAAACTCGCCGGAGAGTAAGACTTGGCGCAAATCCGGAAGCCTTCGGATCCGGGGTGGCGTGCTGACCATTGTGTTAAATAGTGTCGGGCCGCAATGCATGAGATTGATCTTCGCATCGCGGAGCCATTCGAGAAGCGATTCTGGACTCAGTCGAGCCGGTCGATCCGGCGGTATGCAAATGGTGCCCCCTGCGCAAAGCGGAACAAAGATATCCCTAAACCATGGGTCAAACGTCGCGGTGATTAGCTGGCTCACGCGAAAACCGCGCGGGATCTGAAAGGCATCGATCTCCCAGGCAATACGTTTGGCCAGGCTGGTCAAAGTTCCGGCGATACCTTTCGGCTGACCGGTGGAGCCGGAAGTAAAATATACGTAGGAGGGTGCGTTAGCGGTCGGCACGAAGATCTCGGTCGGAGAAGCCACGGGAGTCCGTGCCGCTTCCTCATCGGGTGTCTTCTCAACAGCACACGGAACCGTCAGTACCGAAGTTGCCTCACCGAGGCTCGCGACAAGACCTTTGACAGTTGACTGCTGTAATTCGGTGGTCAGAACCAGCTTCGGTTGGAGCCATCTAATGACACGGCGCAGCCGCTCGGCCGGCGCGTCGTCGTTTAGCGGCACAAAGACACAGCCCTCTTGTAGCACACCGAGCATAACGGCGATGAGGGCCGCCCGGTCCGCGACCATGACGGCGATCACTTCGCCTGGCGCGCAAGATGACTTTCGCATCATGGCCACAATAGAGTCAATTTGATGACCCAGGTCAGCGTAGGTTACTCGGCAGTTTCCCGACTCGATGGCGACCGCCTTCGGATGGTCGCGACATTCCGTCCGGACCCGCTCGATTAGATTGAACGTTGAACTGACCGTGCTGGGTGTCGCAAAATTTCCCATAGAATTCGTCTAATGCCCGTAAATTTTTTGAGAATCATACCTCGTTCTTAATGTTTCCACACGTCAAAACGGCTCTTCAAGTCATAATGTTATCAGGGAAACTGGGCCAGCTATAACAGTCATAAAGTAGAGCGGTGTATAGCCAGTCCGAGAACCGTCAAAGAGCCAGGGTCTCAGAGGGGTAGAGAGAACCAGGGTCTACCAGCGGAATTAGCACATAGCGATAGCGCCGCATTTCTTGGAGAGATAACCAGGTCAACTTATATAAGAGAACTTTCTTTGTTCATTCATTACCAGTGCGATTCTTACGATTCCTCGGGCAACACGACGCTGACGATTTGAAAGACATTATTTTCTAGTTGAACGAGTGAGCCTAAAAGTTTTAAACCTCGACATGCTAGACAATCAACAAACTCGGTCAGCGATGGGATAGGCATGCGTATTGACTTAATTGTTGCATTGATTTCGAGCCGGTCCGGGGCAACTATTTTCGCCCGTAGAGCTTGTCGATAAAGCCACTTTTTCTCAATTCGTCGACAAAGCGCAGCTCCACCATCTCGTCCGCTTTAACTTTCGCCGCCCGCGGATCGGTCAAGGCTTGCACCTCCAGCGTTTGCTTCAGCCCCTCGACCGTCGGATAAGTGTCATTGACAAGCAGCTCGGAATTAGCGGAATGAGCGCCTTCCAAGACCTCGCGCGGCAGCCCGCGGGTGTATTTGGCCATGATCCTGATCGATTCTTCTTTGCGGGTCTTAAAAAAGTGAATCGATTCCGCCATAGTCCAGACCAGGCGGCGCACTTCATCCGGCTCTTCGCGGATCTTCTTGCGGGTGGTGACGCTGCAGTTGAACTGAAACGGCACGTTTAGTTTTGCCATGTCGATGATGACCCTCATGCCCATCTTTTCACCCTGGATTCGTTCCCCGTCGGTGACCACGGTAAAATCCGCCTGCCCCTGAGCGACCGCGGCGAGCCGGGCGGGCGCGCCGCCGACCGTGATCGCTTTGATGTCTTTGTAGTTGATGCCGGCTTTGGTAAGTGCCAATCGCATGGCGAAATCTGCGGAAGTGCCAGGAATATGCACCGCCGCCGCTCGCCCTTTGAGCATCTCCGGTGAACGGATGCTCGCATTGCCGATAATGAAATAAGGCAAGGTATTCATCTGGCTCTGGATGATTGCGATGTCTGCGCCGGCGAGCTTGGCGTTGATCACCGCGGTGCCGACCGCGCCGCTGTAGCCGAGATCGCCGGCGATCAGGCTTTGAATCCCGCGCACACTGCCATTGATGAAAATCGTGTCGAGATCGAGATCATGTTTTTTGAAGAGACCCGCTTCTTTGGCGATCCAATAAATTACCGAGGAGTTGGTCGAATCAGAGATATAGGCAATGTAGCTTTTTGCTTCAGCATTCGGCAGGCGCGGCGTCAATGTCATTAACAGCGTGAAGAAGACGGTCCATCGATTTCGTCGATTCATTATGAAGCCCTCCTAATGCATGGGTGCTGTTAGCCGCAATCGGCATGTTCTCGCTCTATCCGATCCCACCGCCCTGAACAAGAGCTATGCTCGGCGGTGCAATAGCATTGGAAGAACTCTTCGTCGGCCATGTGTAACGATTTAAAGCGAGTTACACCCAGCAATCCGCGCACGTCGAAAAGCACGCGATTGGGCTTAGTTCATGTGGTGTGGTATTGACTCTAGCGGGCATGTTGAAACCACTGGCTGGGGCTTTAATCTGCGTGGCAGTTCACCGCGCCTAAATTTACCACCACCATCGGTGGGCGGGTGCTTGGCCGAAAGCGGCTGTAGAACAGAGAAATTAATAGTATGCATGTGCTAGCCAGTCTCTTCGGTCGTCTAATTTTTTGTCTCGGCGTGATGATTACCGTCGTTGGCTGCGTGATCGGTTCCGTGCTGGGAGCGAGTGCCGGGACAACGTTGCCCGGTGTCACGTTAATAATTGCTGGCGCGATGATCTATTGGTTTGCTTCGACCAAAATTTGTTCGAAATGCTACAAACGAGTCAGACTCGCCGCGCGCGAATGCAAACATTGCGGCGCCATACAAAGTTAAAACAGGTCCAGCCATAAATCGGGGCAGGAACCACGGGAAGCCCTTTGACAACTCGACTTTCTTGCGCCCTCTTCCAACTATCCGATCAATCGTCGGAACTCCAACCTGTTCAAATAACCCGCACCACCCGCTTCCCCTGCATGATCTCCGCATCATGATTTGGAAAGGCCAAATCCGGTCGCGCTGCGGTTGAAATAGCCCGGTCGAGCGCGGCGACCGTGTCGCCCAGGTCGTAGTACCAGCCCACCGGGTGATGATCGCGGATGTTTTTGAATGTGTAGGCGATGTCGCCGCAAAGGACGGCTTTGCCCCTTGCGGTTTGGAGTGAGATCATCTGTGAGCCAGGAGTATGGCCACCGGCTTTGATCAGCTCTAGCCCAGGGTAGAGTTCGACATCTCCATCGATCAACTGAATCCGGTCTTCTTGTTTCAGTCGCTCCAACCCTGGGCGAACTTTGGGGCGTATCTGTTTGTCCAACACGTCGTGGCGCATATAGGGTCCGGTCCAGAACTCCAGCTCGGCGCGCTGGATGACAAACTTGGCGTTGGGAAAATAGTCGAAGCCGGTGAAATGATCTTGGTGAAAATGCGTCACGATGACAGTCTTGATCTCGTCGGACTTGATGCCGACCTCAGAAAGCAGTTTCGGCGGCTCGACGAACTGTTTTCCTTGCGCCCACTCGGATGCGACATAATCGGGATGGTAACCCGTGTCGACGATTACCGGTCCGTTCGGTCCTTCGATGAGCCAGAATATGTACGCCACCGGTTTCTCGCGATCCAGATCGCTGCGCAAACAAGGCATGATTCCCGAACGCCACCAGCTCTCGCTCATCCCCACCATCATCGCGTGAACCGAATGATTTGCCGCCATACTCAAGCTCCTTTCTGCATATCTGGCAGCAAGCATATCTCTGGTCCGGAAATTAGGTCAATCACGATTTCGCGATTTTACCGCTTTGTTGCAGAATGAGACCCGACAGGTTAGCTTTAGCGAAGTCCAACTACTTCTTTTAAAGAATTATTCACCGCAGAGACAGAGAATTCGTAGAGGTTTGTTCTTCGAAACTCCGCGCCCTAAGCGCCTCCGTGGTGAATAGTATTGAAGCCAAATTCTTAACAAATTCGCACGCGAGGTAATCGTTTCAATCCATGGCAACCGAACCCAACAAAATTATCTATTCGATGGTCGGCGTCGGCAAGAATTACGACAAGCGCGCCGTGCTGAAAGATATTTATCTCTCCTATTTCTACGGCGCCAAGATCGGTGTCATCGGTTTGAACGGCTCGGGCAAGTCGTCGTTGCTTAAGATCATGGCCGGCGTCGACAAGGAGTTTAACGGCGAAGCCGTGCTGTCGCCGGGCTATACCGTCGGCTACCTGCAGCAGGAGCCGTTGGTCGACGATGCGCGCACCGTGCGCGAAGTGGTCGAGGAAGCGGTGCAGGAAACCGTTAATCTGTTGAAGGAATTCGAGGAGATCAACGCCAAGTTCGCCGAGGAAATGTCCGACGACGACATGAACAAACTGCTCGAACGGCAGGGCGAGGTGCAAGAGAAGCTCGACCATCTAGATGCCTGGGACCTCGACGCGCGGCTGGAGATGGCGATGGATGCGCTGCGCTGTCCGCCTTCGGACACGCCGGTGAAGATCTTGTCCGGCGGCGAACGCCGCCGCGTCGCCTTGTGCCGCTTGCTGTTGCAGAAGCCGGATATTTTGCTCCTCGACGAACCGACCAATCATCTCGACGCTGAGTCGGTGGCCTGGCTCGAACATCATTTGCAGAGTTATGCCGGCACGGTCATCGCGGTCACCCATGACAGATACTTCCTCGACAACGTCGCCGGCTGGATTCTCGAGCTCGATCGCGGCCAGGGTATCCCGTTCAAAGGCAACTACACGTCATGGCTGGAGCAGAAACAGGAACGATTGCGGCAACAGGAAAAGTCCGAAAGCGAACGGCAGAAGACGTTGCAGCGCGAACTTGAATGGATCCGCATGTCGCCGAAAGCGCGCCAATCCAAGGGCAAAGCGCGCATCACCGCCTATGAAGCGCTGCTCGATCAGGAGTCGCAGAAGCAGCGCGAAGATTTAGAAATCCCGATTCCGCCGGGACCGCGGCTCGGCAATGTCGTCATCGAAGCGGAAAATGTCAGCAAAGCCTACGGCGATCACCTGCTGATCGATGGCATGACCTTCAAGCTGCCGCCGGGTGGCATCGTCGGCGTCATTGGCCCCAACGGCGCCGGCAAGACGACGCTGTTTCGCATGATCACCGGGCAAGAGAAACCCGACAGCGGCAAGATCCGCATCGGTGATACCGTGGTGCTGGCGTACGTCGATCAAAGCCGCACCCTCGATCCGGACAAATCGATCTGGGAGGAAATCTCCGGCGGCGCCGATTTGCTGAAGATTGGCAACCGCGAGGTCAATTCGCGCGCCTATGTGGCGCGCTTCAATTTCTCCGGCAGTGACCAACAGAAAAAAGTCGGCGGTCTGTCCGGCGGCGAGCGCAACCGCGTGCACCTGGCCAAGATGTTGAAGGAAGGCGCCAACGTCATCCTGCTCGATGAACCGACCAACGACTTGGATGTCAACACCCTTCGCGCCCTCGAAGAAGCGCTGGAGAACTTCGCCGGCTGCGCTGTGGTGATCTCCCATGACCGCTGGTTTCTCGACCGCATCGCGACCCACATCCTCGCCTTCGAAGGCGACAGCAAAATCATTTGGTTTGACGGCAACTATTCGGACTACGAGGCCGACCGCAAAGCGCGTATGGGCGCCGACGCCGACCGGCCGCACCGCATCAAGTACCGGCAGTTGACGCGGGCGTAATTCGGCGACCATCGGCGAACGACAGTGCGGCGAATGAACCCCAGCAAGGTCGATATCAATGGAAGGCGGCCGTTTGGCTGTAACCTCGCCCGATTGGAATTTCTGGTATGAGCGACGAAACCCCAGCGTCGCCGGCAGAGGCCGCGATCGAGGCCGCCCAGCCACGCGGCTGGCTTGGCTTACTCGGCGGACTGCGCATATTCGAGGCGCTGCATTATCGCGAGTACCGTTTGATCTGGTTCGGGCAGATCTTCGCTTCGCTCGCCACCTGGATGGATCAAGTGGCACGCGGCTGGTTGCTCTACGAGCTGACCAACTCGACACTGCAGTTGGGTCTGGTACGCGGTGTCCAGGCGATTCCGATACTTTTGCTGTCACCCGTGGCGGGGAGCGCCGCCGATCGCTACTCGCGCAAGAATCAAATTCTCGTCGCCCAGATTGTCGACGGCCTGCTCTACGTCGTCGTCGCTATATTGATCTTTGCCGGGCGTATCGAACCCTGGCATGTTTATCTCACGGCGTTCGGCATGTCGGTGGTCCAGGCGTTTCAACAGCCGGCGCGCGCCGCCATGGTCGGCGACGCCGTGCCGACGGCCCATATCACCAACGCCATCGGCTTAAATTCGATTGTCTTCAACGTCGCCCGCAGCGCCGGCCCGGCGGTCGCCGGTTTTCTGATCGCGTTGGTCGGCACCGGCGGTGCCTATACCGCACAAGCGCTTTGCTATTTTCTTGCCACCATTTGGACCTGGCAGTTGCGCGCCGGCCAGAACCCGGCGCAGACCACCGGCGGCAAACATGGCCACGACGAATCCTTCGGCCGGAGCATCATCGAAGGTTGGAAATTCAGCTGGCGCAACGAGGCGGTGCGCGCCAGCTTGCTAATCGTCATCTGCTCGTCGATCTTTATCATTCCGTTTATGACCCTGTTGCCGGTCTTTGCCCGCGACGTGCTTCATGTCGGCGCCACCGGGCAAGGACTGCTGCTGAGCGCCATGGGCATCGGCGCATTGTTCAGCTCAGTCTTGATCGCATCGTTCGGCGACCGCGTGCCGCGGGTCAACATCATGCTCATCGGTGTGACGATCTATGGCGTCATCATCGCCGCCTTCGCGGTCTCGCCCTGGTTCAAGTTATCGGTGGTGCTCATGGGCTTGGTCGGCATCGTCCATGTCACCTCCCACGCCCTGGCACAGACCGTCATCCAAACTTACTCGCCCAAGGAGTTTCGCGGCCGCACCATGGCGCTCTATCACATGACCCATGTGATCCTGCTCGCCGGCGGCATCCTGATCGGTGCTCTGGCCTCCTGGGTCGGTGCCCAGTGGGCGACGGCATCGCTCAGTCTGGCCGGCGCCCTCAGCATGCTGGGCATCTATCTGGCCCTGCCACGCGCCCGCCTGATCCGCTAGAGCGGCGGTTGCAGCCAAAAGCTATTTTTCGCCTTGACAGTTCCGCGCCATCGGCTAAAGAATCGCCGCATGAACGCTGACGTTCGTTACCCCCCCCAAGCGCCAGCCAAATGGCCGATCGTTCTTTGCTGTAGAAGTTACGTGCGAAAAAATAGTTCTTGTGAGGGAGCGCTCATGAGCCCATTGCTGCGCCAACTATTGGTTTTTGCTTTTTTGGCGTTGCCCCTGGTGTGCGTCGGTGTGGTCGCAGCCGCCGACCCCAAGATCGTCGACGCGGCGAAGAAGGAAGGCAAGCTGGTCGCCTATGTCAGCATGCTGACGGAAAACGCCACCGCTCTGCTTGCCGAGTTCAAGAAAAAGTATCCGTTCATCGACACCTCGCTTTACCGCGCTAACACACAGAAGCTTCTGCCGAAAATTCAACTGGAAGCGCGCACCCAGCAACATGAAGCCGACGTGATCAGCGCGACGTTTACCATCTGGAACGAGCTCACCCGCGCCAAACTCATCATGAAATACGACTCGCCGGAGCGCGCCAAATATCCCGACACGCTCAAAGATGCCGACGGCTACTGGAATATTCTCCACTTGGGCGTTCAAGGCATGGCCTACAACACCAAGCTGGTTGCGCCGGATATTGCGCCGAAAAGATACGAAGATTTGCTGCAGCCGCGCTGGCGCCCCAAGCAGATCGCCATGGACTACCGCGACAGCTCCTGGATGGCGGTGATGTTGGAGATCATGGGCGACACCGAAGGGCTCGCTTTCATGAAAAAACTCGCCGCCAAAGACCTCTACATGCGCGAGAACAAAAATCTCCTGACCCAACTGCTTGCGGCCGGCGAGTTCCCGGTGTTGGCCAACACTTATCTAGAGACTTTTGTGAAAATCCAAAAAGCCGGCGCGCCCATCGAATGGGTGCCAGGCAGAAATCCGATTCCGGCATCGACCCACCTGCTCGGCGTCTACGCCCACGCCCGCCATCCCAACGCCGCCAAGCTGTTCGTCGATTTCTTGCTGTCGCAGGAGGGCCAGAGTCTCGCCGCCAATGTTATCGGCAGCTACCCCGCCAATCCCAGCGTCGAATCGGAGCTGCGCAAAAAAACCGCCGGCTATCGCCTCCATCCGGTTAACCCGAAGATGATGGCGCGCTTCGACGAGATCAATAAACAATATATGGAGATCTTCTGGAAGAATTGACCGCCGCGAGGAAGAGTTAGGTTGCTGGCTGCGCCGAACCGACCGGCATAGCTTGAAATGTTGCAAGCGATCAAGGCTGTCTTTTGCGCGTGGTTACGGCTTCTGCTCGGCGCCGACGAGCCACAAATAAAGCGTGTGCGGCCGCTCGATGCCTTCGTGGCCGTTTTTCTCGGAATCCAAATAAACTATATCCGTCGGCTTCCAGTCGTCGATATCGAAATCATGGGCGACCACGCGCGAGCCCGGCGGGAGCTTTTGCAATTTGGGTCGGATCGCGTTGTTGAACCATTTGAACATGTAGAGCGTCACCACCGTCGCCTTGGAGATATCGGTCTTGGTGCCGTCCTCGGCGCGGAATTCGACCAGATGGCTGACGCCTTCCTCTTCGGCAATTTTCTTGGCTTCGGCGATGCGCACCGGGTCGAGGTCGATGCCGACGCCGCGCGCGCCGTATTTTTTCGCCGCCATGATCAAGATCCGCCCATCGCCGCACCCCATGTCGTAAACCAGATCGTCCTTGGAAACCGACGCCAGCTCCAGCATCTTCCCCACCACCGGCATGGTGGTGGGCACATAGGGAATCGATTCCTGAGATTGAACAGGAGTTTGGATCACCGCGATAATCAGAATCGGCAAAATCGCCACGCGAATTAATTTCATCTCGTCACCTCGCTGTATTGTTCATGTGCAATCTCATATTTCCCCAAGCTTGGCAAATCGCTCCGCGGCAGCGTCCAGGGTTTCATCCTTCTTGCAAACGGCAAACCTGGCAAAGTATTTGCCCAAGTGTTTATCTGATTCCTGGTAAAACGGGCTTGCCGGAATGCAAGCGACGCCGATCTCCTGAATCAGCCAGCGGGTGAACTGCATGTCGTCTTGGACTTGACGCGGCGCCACGCCGCGCCAATCGATCATGATGAAGTAGCTGCCTTGCGGTTTGAAAACCTTGAAGCCGGCGCGGCGCAGGACTTCGAGCAGGCGATCGCGCCGCGATTGATAGCTAGCCTGCAAATCTTCGAAAAAGGCCAACGGCATATTGAGCGCCGTCGCCGCCGCGGCCTGCAGCGGCGACGCCACCGCATAAGTGATGAACTGGTGCGCCTGGTTGACCGCGTGCACCAATGCCGCCGGCCCCATGGCCCAGCCGATCTTCCAACCGGTGACGCTAAAAGTCTTGCCCAGGCTGCTGATGGTCAAGGTGCGTTCTGCCATGCCGGGAAGCGTCGCCAGGCGCACATGACTCGCGTCGTCGTAAAGAATATGCTCATACACTTCATCGGTGATAGCGACGACGTTATGCTTCAGGCACAATTCGGCGATGGTCCGCAATTCGTCGTGCGAAAAGACTTTGCCGGTGGGATTATGCGGCGTGTTGATGACGATCGCCTTGGTCCGCGCATTGAACGCCTTGGCCAGTTCGTCGGCATCGAAGCACCAGCTATCGCCGCGTAGCGGCACATAGCGCGGCGACACGCCGGCCATGACCAGGTTCGGCACATAGGTATCGTACACCGGCTCGAAAACGATCACCTCGTCGCCGGGATCGGTCAATCCGAAAATCGCCGCAAACATCGCTTCGGTGGCGCCAGAGGTCACCAGCACTTCGGTGTCAGGGTTCAACTGCTGGTTGTAGAAGCGCTGGGCATGCTGGGCGATCGCCAGGCGCACCGGCGCCATCCCGATGCCCGGCGCGTATTGATTGAGCGCGCTATTGACAGCTTTGACCGCCGCCGCCAACACTTCCGGCGGTCCGTCGAAATCCGGCGCCCCCTGGCCGAGATTCACCGCGCCATGCTTCGCCGCCAGAGCGTTGACATCAGCGAATATCGTCGTGCCGAATCCGGCAACCCGTCGAGACATCACAGCCATATTCGTCGTTGCGCCACAAAATTATCCTATTCGAATAATCACGACCGACAATATCTTTCAACCATCGGGCGCGCGGCATTATGCGCCCCTCTCCGGACTCGCGCCTCGAGCCTTCCGCCTATTGGCCCTGGACATTGCCGTCCCAGTTCAATATTTAGATCTATCACAAGGAGACAAAACATGGCTCGAATCAATTTCAATCCCGTCGAAGCGACCATCGACGACATTCACGCCGGTTACAAAGCCGGCCAACTCACCTGCCGCCAAGTGGTGCAAGCTTATTTGGATCGTATCGAAGCCTTCGACAAAAAAGGGCCGAACATCAACGCGATGATCACGGTCAACGTCGATGCCTTGAAAGATGCCGACAAACTTGACGGAGCGTACAAATCCTCCGGCCCGGTCGGACCGCTGCACGGCATTCCTGTGATCGTCAAAGATCAGGCCGATGTCAAAGGTATGCCGACAACATTGGGGTCGCTGTTATTCAAGGACTACTATCCCGATCGCGATTCGTTCGTTGCCGAAAAATTGAAAAATGCCGGCGCGGTGATTCTCGGCAAAGCGACCTTGGGCGAGCTCGGCGGCGGCGACACCCACGGCTCGCTGTTCGGCTCGACGCGCAACCCCTATGACACCGAACGGACCGTCGGCGGCTCCTCCGGCGGCTCGGCAGCGGCGGTAGCGGCGAACTACTCGACGGTCGCAGTCGGCCAGGAAGGCTTAGCGTCGATCCGCCGACCATCAACTTGGAACTGCATCACCGGCATGCGCCCGTCCGCGGGTATCGTCAGCCGCGGCGGCGTCTACGGTTGCTGGCCGGAAGTGTTCGGCTCTTTGGGCCCGATGGCGCGCACGGTAAAGGACTTGGCGATCCTGCTGGACAGCATGGCCGGCTACGATCCCGAAGATCCGATTACCGCCCGCGGCGTCGGCAATACCCCCGACACCTTCACCAAGTTTTTGAATAAGGATGGTCTCAAAGGCGCGCGTTTGGGGGTATTGCGCGAGTCCATCGGTTTGAATTCCGAACCGGAGTCGGAAGATTTCAAAAAAATTCAAGAAGTGTTCGACAAAGCGCTGAGCGAACTGAAGGCGGCTGGCGCTGAGGTTATCGACCCGATCGTAATTCCAAAGATCAAAGAATTACTCGCCAAACGCTCCGGCGCTCCCGGCGAAACCGCAGAATCGTTTAAAAACTATTATAGCCGCAGCGCCAACTCACCGTTCAAAACGCCGCAGGAAGCGACCCAGCACCCGGACTTCCCCAAAGTCGTCAAACGTTCGCAGGAACGCTTCAAGCGCAATCCCGACGCAACCAAACACTACGAGAGTCTGCGCGCCCAGGACGAGCTTACGACCAACTTCTTGAAAGTCATGGCCGACTATAGACTTGACGCTATAGTCTACAAGTCCGTCGAGCATCAACCGACCTTGATCAAAGACGGCATCGCACCGCCGTTCACAGATCAGAAAGGCGCGCCGCATCTGAATACTTTTTTGGTTTATGTGCCGACGATCACGGTACCGGCGGGCTTCACGCGGGACAATTTGCCGGCGGGGCTCTGCTTCATCGGCCGCCCCTACGACGACGGCAACCTGATCAAGTACGCCTACGCCTACGAACAAGCGACGCACCACCGCCGGCCACCGGCGAGCACGACGGGATTGTGATAGCTAGAGACGTCGACGAGACACTGCAAGGCAGCAAGGTCGAAGTGATGTTTCCAATGAATTCTCGTTGATCCGTGATAGGTCGTAAGTCGCAAATACGGTATCGAATCAAATAGCCGGAGCGGAACGCATCACGCGGTTGCGAACGCTAGCGTACCACCTCGGCTCCTGTCGCTGTGTTAGCGACCGGCCATCGTCCAGCCATTACCCTGCTTTTGCGCACAGAACTTTTTCGTCGCATCGTTTGCGCGCGGGATTTCCTCAATATCGGCGATGACAACAAAACAATGCTGTGCCTGGCTAAAGCGGTAGCGAATATCCGGTTGCACTGTGACCTCGTTCAAACCGGGACGGAACCTGTAAACCCGCGTGTTAGCGACGGTGAAATTCGACGGTTGCTCTTGGACCTGCAGGGACGTGGCGCGTTCTCCATCGGTATCAGCTTGAACGACCACGCGCCAATTACTAATCTGCTGCCCTTGAGCAATGGGGTCGGGCGAAATTTTCAGGGAATCGATTTTCATGCCGGATTGTTTGCATAACGTGACCAATACCGTCCTGAGCCGGAGCCGCCTGTGGCGCAACCCGCCAAAACCGCTAGCCCAAGTACTCCAAGCACAACATCTTGGGAGATTTCATCCTTGCACTCCTCACGATGTTGATGATTGGTTAAGGTTTACTGCTACTCGTGACACGAACCGCGATCGACCATTATTTAATCGAAAAAGCAACGTATTATGAGAGCCTGGAAGCCAATAGTGGCTGAGCGTCAACCCAGGCCGGCGCCAATCCTGCTAACTGGGCGCACAGCGATCCATAGCGCAGATTCATGCTGGCTGAGTTCTATTCCTTCGACCCAAGGTGAGCGTAATGCCATCCTTGCGGATGTAAACGTGGCTGAGTTTTTTCTTTCCGAGTTCTTCGATCAACCGCACCAAAGGTTTACGCGGACTGAGATACTCCTTCCGCGGCGGTGCTGTCTTAAGTGCGTCAACGAACTCGGGCCCGGCGTAATAGCGCAACAACAAGTCTTCGTCGGATAAGTGGGCGCCACCGTATTGCTTGCGCACCTCGGCTAGACTCGGCTCGGGGTGTTCCATTTTGGCGATTTCCCGGGCGCGCGGGCGGTCGAGGATCTTCGCTTTCACGTCCGGGTCCATGTAATCGGCGCCCTCCTTGCCCCACAGGCCCAGTGCATATTGAATCACCGGATCGGTCGCTTCTTTGTAGCGCTCCCCGACAATCACGTTGATCGCCGCTTGGCTGCCGACGAATTGGGCGAAGGGCGTGACCATGATCGGATAGCCAAGCTCAGCGCGCACCTGGGTGATCTCGTCGAGCACTGCGGCAAGTTTTTCCTCCGTGCCCATAACCTTCAATTGGTGGCGCAGGTTGGAAATCATCCCGCCCGGCACCTGATGGCCGTACCAAGCTTGATCGTATTCCCGCGGCGCGCCCGTGGGGAGGTTTTCCAGCTCGGCGATGCGTGAGAAGTGCTCCTGAACCGGCAGTAACACCGAGGTATTGACCACCGGCTGGTAACCCAAAGCGCGCAGATTCCTGACGACGTTGAAGATTGACGGTTGCGACGAACCATTGGCCAGCGGTGGAATCGCCGTGTGCACGATGCGCACGCCTTCCTTGACCGCTTCGAGCAAATTGAAAGGCGCCAAGCCGTTGTTGCAGTGGGCGTGAAACTCAAGCGGAACATCGCCGATATTTTGTTTGATCAGTCGCACCAGCGTGCGCGTGCGCTCCGGCGTCAGCATGCCGCCGACATCTTTGAAGCAAAGCCGGTAGGGCTTAAGCTTCGCGGCATCGCGCGCCTTCTGGGCGTAGTACTCGTCGGTGTGGCGCGGCGAGATCGCGTAAATCAAATTCATCACCGTGTCCATACCGAGCTTCTTCAGTTCAATGGCTTCGTTGCCGAGCAGCGCGAAATTATTCCACGCATTGGACGTGCGCGTCAGATCGATGCCGTACTTGGCGACGGTCGAAATCACCAGGCGCCGGATGCATTCGGGAATGAACTCAAAGCCGCTGTGCAAACCGCCGTGATAACGCAGCCGAGTTTTCTTGATCTCTTTGGTGCCCAGGCGCAGCCAATCCCAAGGATCTTCCTTGTGCTCGCGGACGAACTTTTTGAAGCGCAGGCTCAGGAAAAACTCCATCGAGTCGAAACCCGCTTCGTCCATGGGACGCAGCGCCGGCAACATCATCCCCGTCGTCATGCCGTAAGCCCACAGGCTAATGTCGCCGTCCCGCAGAGTCGTATCGACGATGCGCACTTCTTCCATGGATTCACGTCACGAAAGTCGATTTTGTTTCTAACGCGCCTTTGAACGACAACGGCGCCGAGCACTTGCCGCTGCCGCTATCGCGGAATTTCCCGCCGGCAACCGGCACAAATTCCCAATCGTAGCCCTGGGGATAGAGCGTCAACTTGAGCACACCATGATCGGCGGCATTGCGCGCTTCGCTGTTGGGACGCGCGGGGCCGAAGTCGTAGAACTTCTCGCCACCGGTACCGACGACAAACTGACGGATGCCGAGCGGATCGGCTCGACCCTCGGAATTCTGCGGCGCGAAGCGTTCGTAAGTATGGTCGTGGCCGGCAATCACCACGTCAGTTCCGTAGGCATGCAGAATTTTGAACAGCCGCCGCATGTGGAGCTGGTTGCCATGGGTCGTGCTCGAACTAAACAGCGGATGATGCCAGTACGCCAGGGTGCAATCGGCATGGTAAGCAGCGAGTTCCTGGATCAGCCATTGCTCCTGCGCCGCTCCCCAAAAGCGGGCATTGGTATTGCTGTCGAGCGAAAAAATACGCCAAGCACCTAGTTTGTAGCTGTAATAGCCACGCCCAGATGGGCCCGCGTTGGCGCCAAAGTATTTGAAGTACGGTACCGCCTGGTCGGTCTCATAATCATGATTCCCCGGTGATGGCCGGGTTCGCTCACGATGCCTGCCCCAAGAGCGATGATAGCACCGAGAGAATTGTTGCTCGGTCCCACCAGGGTATGCGTGATCTCCCGCGGTAAACACGGTCCCAGCAATCTTATCCAGTAGCTTTGCAGTCGCCTCCGCTCGATCGATATCGCAGCTAGCGATATCGCCGGCGCCGACTAGAACCGGGCTAGCCGGATGGGCCCAAAGCGAATCTACAAGGATGAGAAAAACTAAAACCATCGCGACACCAACACGAATCACCACCCAAGAGTCGGCCTTGGAGTGTGCATGACGTAACCGGCTGGGAGACGGACAATGGCCGTTCAATATCAATGGTCGGTCAGTCTGCTGATAGTTGGTTAAAATCTTATCGCTTACTATACACTGGAAGGACAGATAGCGGAAATCATCTGGCAACCTTTAGACCACCGTTCCGGAGCCCGCATGCGCGGTCCCTACTCAAAAATGCGATCCTTCAGCTGCGAAAAACTTTCTTCCCGTTCTCGGTGGACGATGTTAGACTATTTGACGCACACCCCGTCAGGGCCGCGAATCGGTGAACAACCAGATGATGGCATTTCTGATCATACCTTTCATGGTCCTCGGCGTCGTCGCAATTCTTTTAGCACTTTGGATCGCCAGTCGCCCGAGATTCAAAAAACAATCTCAGAATCCCGAACGCCCGAGCTCTGCGACAATATCTCTTCCGCTTCTCATCTTCGCCGCAGCGAGCGGCGTGCTCGGCCTTGTTTTCAGCATTTATGGATTTGACCGCAGTCTCTGGTTGGATGAGTTTGGCACCCTATGGACGATCGACGGCGACCTGCGTCAGGTGATCCAGCGCGCCTTTTCATTCCAAGGACAGAGCCCATTTTATTACCTGATCGTATGGGCGTTTAAACAAGTGTTTGGAGTTTCGGAAATTACACTGCGGCTGCCCTCTTTGTTCTTCGGTTTCGCCACTGTCTGTGAAGTCTATTTACTCGGGACACTAGTTGGCAACCGGCGCATAGGGATAACTGCGGCTAGCTTACTTTGGCTCTCGCCAACCATGGCAAAAGTGAATGCGGATGCCAGGCCCTATGCGTTAGCTCTGTTCATGACCGCAACTCTTTTTTATGGCTTCATCCGTTCGACCCAATTCGCCGACCACAGGGGACGATGGTTGTTTATTGCCGGTGGGGCCGGGCTCTTCAGCACGCACTATTTGCTCGCGCTGGCCGCTCTCGGAGTGGCAATAGCCTATTTCTGTTTGCCGCCATTGCGAGCTCGCTACGCGCCACGCCAATTTGTAACAGACATCGGAGTCCAATTGCTTTTAGTGGCGTGGGCGCTGCCCCAGTTGGCTCAGCTCTGGTCGCGCCGCGCGGAACTGTCGTGGATTGGGGATCCGAATTACCTGGCTTTTTTTGAACTCGCCGGTCCCTTTATCATCGCGGGACTGGTCTATACCGTCACCGCGCGAATTGCCCCGATATCGGGATTGCAACAGCACACCCTGCGGCTTTTCTGGATCTCGTTGATCGTACCGATCGCGCTTTTAGAGATACTCGGTGGCTTAGGCGTAAATCTCCTCGAGCGGCGCTATATGATACCATTGTCAGTCCCGGCGGTCATAATTGCAGCAACCGCCTTTGAGTGGACGCCACGAAGGATAGTGGTCATACCTCTATCGTATTGGCTGCTTTTTACCGGTATGGCTTTTGCGATGAATTTTCGGGCCTATGAAACTTTTAGCACTACCGGGTTTCAAAATTGGCGCCAAGCATCGGCTTGTTTAGATATACTTGCCCGCCGGGACAACAACCCGGCGATTCTATTTCGTTCCGGGTTTGTCGAAGAAGATCTTCGGACCAAGGGGGGAGTACCGCCGAGTGTTGTGCTCGCTCCTCTCTATGGCACGGGGGCGCTGTCCAACACTTCGAACATGATACCATTAACCTATTCTTGGCTCATCCCGGGAAATTTGGAGTATATGTCCAGAGCGGTGGAGCCGGCTCTGCGCGAGGTTTCGGTTTTCTATTTCCTGAGCTGTGCCAATTGTTTTAATCAAGCGACCGGGAAATATCCCGATCTATTTCGCGCTTGGGTCGAGAGTCAATTCCCAAACAAGTTTCTTGCCCAGCCGGTTGACGCCGGCAAGGGGATCACACTGATCAGGTTTGCAGATAAAACTCAGGAAGCCAAATTCTTTGCCGCTACCTGCCCCTACGTCGGTTCGACGACCGGAAGCGTTATCTCCCGCAGTAAATTTCGGCCCAGCAATTTTAGCTAACAGTCTGGCGGTCGCCTCAGCCCGCACCGGGCCGCAACCGCGATGGCGCAGCACAACTGGAATTACAATCGCATACTGACGGGCGGAAATTTTCAGTGGTCGACGTAATAGGGCAAAATATGCATCGCGTGCACTGCACAGATAAATCACGACGGGTAGCCGGTAACGATTCCCGGCTACCCGTCGTTGCCTAATCGAACGGAATGGAATTAATGAAGCTAGCTATAAAGCTTGCGGATATATCCGCTATCGTCGATCTCCTTGACGTAGTGGAGATCCCACAGTACCAGCGGATTGAACTCTTTGATCTCAGGATTGCGTTTTACGCCCAAGGCGAAAACGTTTTGAATCGCTTCGATGGATGGGTAGGGCGCGCTCTCCAAGGACTCGGCTTGGTTCTCGTAAAAGCAATTCCACTCCTCGTCGCCGTGCATCTTGAGCAGCTCCGAGCAGTGTTGTTGCACGATCTTCAAAGTGTCGGCTTTGTTGGTCTTGTAGAAGTGGATGCCGTCGACCAAAGCCATGATCAACGCTCGGCATTCCTCCTCATGACTCTGCACGTAGGTGGTGGTCGTCGTCAGCGTCACGCCTTCGATCATCGCCATCGACGGCAGCTCGATGATCTTGGCGCCGAACTTTAGCGCGCGCAGTCGATCCACGGCGCGGATGAAGCTGGCGTCGTATTTTCCTTCCACGACCTCTCGCGCCCGCTCGGTACCCTTCTTGCCATTCTCCACCAGTTCGACATCTCGTCCTTCTTCCAAACCATGCTGGCGCAGGTAGAGCCAGACATTGAGACCGGTGTGGCCGTCGAAGTCGTCCATCACCACTTTTTTTCCTTTGAGATCTTGCAGGCCGTTGACGCCTTTGCCGCAGACCAAGAAGTTTTCGCGCCAGGAATTATTACTCTGGGCGATGTGAACATAAGGATCGCCGTAGAGCGCCTTGCGCGCGTACAGATTGTGGTGATTGCCCGAGACCACGTCGAGATCTCCAGCCTTCAAACCTTCGGCGGCACGTTTGCGCTGGCCTTCGAGGGACCCCATCTCCATTTCAAGTCCATGTTTGTTCAAAAAGCCGCACTCTTCCATCACCTTCCACAACGGCACGTGACTCGGCGCGCGGTAAAAGATTCTGATTTTCTTAGCCATGAAGTGTCTACCTTTCTTCGTTAAACCGATTTAAACCCATTAAATTATTTTTGACTCCTGAAACGTTTGGAACCCCTGGAACGATTGGAACGGCGCGCCTAGCGCGCCTTCAAAAGCTTCCAAACCTTGTCGCGATTCTCATGCCTGCCGCCAACGATCCACTTCCAATCGGTGTCGTCGAAATACTTCACGCCCTTCTTGGGCACATTGCCGGGGTTGAGGAATGATTCGTCGACATCGGTGCGCAGCGTCGCCGATCCATAGCCCCTGGCATAGGTTTCCAAACCTTCCTTGGCGAGAATCCAATTGGCAAACACCTGTGCCGCCTTCGGGTGCGGCGCCTTGTTGGCCAACGAGAGCATCCACGGCGAACCGTTGATCGTCGGCCCGGCACCGGCGATCTCGAATATTTCAAGTATCTTGAAACCGTCTTTGAGGAGCGGCCGAACATCGTCTTCCCGGCAGTCTAGACAGATCGGCTGTGTGCCGCGCGCCAACCAGTCGGTCATCTGCCGCCGCTCGCGGGTGCGCACGCTCTTCTGATCGATGTAAAGATTTTTCACGAACTCCTCGCCGATTTGCACATAAAACCGAGCAGCCTTGTTGGCGCCGGCACCGGTGGTCGTGGGATCTTCGGTGGAAATCTTGCCGCGCCATTTGGGATTGAGCAGATCCTTCATCTGGCGCAACTCATCGGGTTTGACATGTTCAGTGTTGATGAACAGCAGAGTCGCGACACTGCTGAATGCCCGGACGATGAACTGCTCCTGCGGGTCGACAAACCAAACTTTTCCGCTCTTCCACTTCGAGCCGTCGGCGACTTCCGGCATCACCAGCAACGGTTTGAGCGGGTCGATCATCTTGTCGTTATAAAGCTCGTTGGCAGAGGTGTCCGGACCGGCGAGAAAGACGTCAATGCTATAAATTCCGGCTGCACGCTCGGTCTCGACTCGCGAGACAATCTGGCTCGATCGGCCGGCGACAAACTCCACGGGGATGCCGAAGCGGGCGGTGAATTTTGGAATGATGTCATTGCGCATCACCGGATCGGGCGAGCCGGCAACCACGACTTTGCCTTCCTTCTTTGCCGCCTCGACGACGGCGACCCATTCTTTATCGCTGGCCTTGGTCTGCGCCCGCAACTCAGTGGCCGCGACGCACACGAACCCGAGCACGAATGCGCCGATCAGCCAAACTCTTTTCCATCCAGCAATTAATCGCATCACTCGCTCCCCGCTAAGTGCAAGCCCAATTTCCGCCCCACCAGCATCATCGTTCCGATGATCGCCGTGATCAGCAAGCCCAGTGCCGCAGCCCGCTCCAGTTCGCCGGTGAAGCTATATTCAAGCAGCAGGATCGCCAACGGCCGCGACTCGTGGCTGTAAAGTAGCACAGGTGTACTGATGCTGGTCAAGGCGCTGCCGAAATTCATCAGACCGACCGCCGCCGCGATTGGAGCTAACAACGGTAAGAGCACGCGCCGGTAAGTATAGCGCCACGAGGCGCCGCTCACCCGCGCTGACTCTTCTAGCTCCGCGCCCAGTTGCAGCAGACCGGCCTTGAACGCCTGAGTCGTCACCGGACTGTCCGCCAAAATCAGCGCCGCCGCGATTCCCCAAACGCTGCCGTAAAGGAAAAATCGCAGCGGGGTCGCCAGAAACAGCCAGAGCACGCCGAGACTCAAGAGAATTCCCGGCAACACATGGGGGATCCAACAGAGACTCTCCAACAATGGCGCCGTAATCGTGCGCCGCGAAACCAGTAAATAGGCCAACGCAGAATAGAGCAAGACACCGCCGATGGCCGTCGTGCTGGCGATGATCAAACTATTCTTGAGCGCGACCAAAAAGATCGGATCGCTGAGCATGCTGTGCCAATGATTCAAGGTAAACGGCGATGTGATATTGAAAAAGCCATAACGGCGCATGAACGAGCCGATCACGAGAAACGTCAGCGGCAAAAGCATGGTCACGGCGACGTAGAGCAGGCAGCCGGCAAACGCGACGTAGCGCCACTTTCCCAACTTCACCCGCAGGGTCGAAAAACCCTGGCCGGTGACCACGGTGAATTTTTTGCCGCCGCTCAAAAACTTCCAGTAGAAAAACAACAGCACCGCCAGCACGAGCAAAAACACCGATCCCAACGCCGTCGCTTCGCCGTAAGCCCGCGGTTCACGCTGGAGGAAGTCGTAAATTTTCGTCGAGTAGACGTAGATCCCCGCCGGCGTGCCGAGCAACAGTTCGGTGTTGAAAGATTGCAGGCCGCGGATAAAACTCAGCACCGACACGGCCAAAATCATCGGCGCCAAAACCGGCAGCGTGATGCGCCAGAGCATCGTCGCAGTGTTGGCGCCGGCCACTCGCGCCGCCTCTTCGAGAGTCGCGCCTAACCGGCGAAACACCGGCACCAGCAACATCACCTTGAACCAAATCCCCCCGGTGGAAGTGTGCACCCAAACGATGCCCCAGAAGCCGTAGGGATTGAATATGCTGCCCTCGACTCCGGGCAAACTCTTGGCGACGCTGTTGAGAAAACCGAAGGTGGGGTCGAGCAGTAGTATCCATGCCAGCACCAGGGGAAAATCCGGCACGAAGTAGGCGATCCAACAGACCGATTCGATAAACTTGCCGCCAGGCATATCGGTGCGGGCGATCAACCATGCGAACGACACCGAAATAATCATCGCGGGAATCAGCCGGACCACCGAGAGCGTGAAGCTCATCGACAAAGCGCTCAGGGTGCCGCTGTCGGTAAAGGCACGAAGCCAATTATCGACGCCGTAAACAGCAGGCTTTCCCGGCGCGCTCAAGTTGAAACTGCCGGTAAGCAAGAACAGCAACGGCAGCCCCATGACAACAGCGAGGAAGACCAAAAATGAGAATTCGGCCAAGCGAATCGGCCGCAGATGAAATCGGCGCGAGCGAGGCATGGTTGTGGTAGCTGCGCGTGACATCGTCGCTCACGCTGCGCGAAAATTGATTCGGGATGGGTCGAGCGCCAGGCGAATCGTATCGCCGGCCTGATATCGGTGTTTTTTCCCAGCGGTTAGAACGAAGGGAACTCCGCTTGCTCGCACATGATATTCGAAACTCTCGCCGAGGTAGGCGACCTGATCGACCGTCGCAACCATTTGATAGGGTAGCAGCTCTCCGTTAGGTAAAATCTCGAGGTCCTCCGGACGAGTCTGCAAATGAATTGACGCACCGTCACTAAACGCCGCCACTAATGCAGCCGGCACTGAAGTTTGAGTGCTATGGCCATCAAGCTCAAACCAGCAACGCGAATGACTCTTTGAAATTTTTCCCGCGAAACTGACCATCCGTCCCAAAAACCCAGCAGCAAATTCAGTCAGCGGCTTCTCGTAAACTTCCTCCGGCGTACCCACTTGCTCGAATCGGCCGCGATGCACCAGCGCGATGCGGTCCGATAGAGTCATCGCTTCAGCCTGATCATGGGTGACGTAGAGAACGGTTAGTCCAAGCTTCTTTTGCAACGCGCGAATCTCAACGCGCATCTGCTCGCGCAATTTGGCGTCAAGATTGGACAGCGGCTCGTCGAGCAAAAGAATCTCCGGCTCGTAGACCAGCGCCCGCGCTAGCGCAACTCGCTGCTGCTGGCCGCCGGAGAGCTGAGTCGCACCGCGCTCGGCGAAACCGCCTAGACCGACGATTTCAAGCGCATGCGCGACCCGCTGGCGGACGGTTTGATTCGACTCCCGTCGCACGCGCAGGGGAAACGCCACATTCTCGAAAACCGACAGATGCGGCCAGATCGCATAGGACTGAAACACCATGCCCAATTGGCGCTTTTCCGGTGGTAAAAAGATTCCACGCGCGGCGACCGCGACCGGCTTGCCGGAGATGAAGATTTCACCATTGTCGGGCTCTTCTAGTCCAGCAACCAATCGCAACGTGGTCGTCTTGCCACAGCCCGACGGCCCAAGCAGTGTGAAAATCTCGCCCCGTTCGATGGTAAAACTCACGCCGTCGACGGCATTGACCGCGCCGAAGCGTTTGACCACATCGCGAAACTCAAGGACAAGAGCGCTCATCTGCGAAAATGCAAAACTAATGAAGCGCAAGAATCGACATTAGGCGATCCAAAACGATTTGAACGGCTTGAACTATTTGAACGTATTGAACGACCGGATCTAAAACTCCTCGTCCAGCAACTTGCAGTAGTAGCGCCAGTTGGAGTTGGCATGCACGGATTTGTTACCGGCGCCGCGCGATTTTCCGACCATGATGTCGATGTCTTCCTGGGGAATCGGCCGTGGCGTGCCGAGCAGACTAGCCTGATAGTTGACCGTCGCCGCGTCGTTTAACTTGATCGCTGTCAACGTCGCCTCCTGCACGTTGGGACCGGCGCTGGTAATACCGTGGCCGCGCATGAGGCAAGCCGGTTTGTCACCCATCGCCTTGGCGAACTCTTCACCAAGCTTCTCGTTGGAAACCGTAATACTGCGCGGATAGGTCGCCAAACCTTCGACGATCAAACGCAAACCCGAGGGATCATACGCGCCGTAAATCGGCTGAATCGGTTTATCGCAGATGGTAAATAACACGACAGTCAGCGGATGCACATGAACGACGCATTCGACATCGGGGCGAGTCTTGTAAAGCCAGGTGTGAATGAAAACTTCCTGGGGCACGTCGAGGCCGTCGTCACCCGCGACTTTCTTGCCGTTGAAATCGACGCTGATGATATCGCGCGGTCTGACAAAGCGCAGTCCCGATTCTTCGGGCCCGCGCGCTTTAATCAGCACTTTGTCTTCGCCGGGCACCCGTGCGCTGACATGGCCGCTCGGTTCCTTGGTTAAGTTAAGTTTTCCCAGCATCCGGCAGGATTGCGCCACCAGCTCGCGAAGTTTCGATAGGTCGGCCATATGAATTTCCTCACTCGATGTTCGGCAATGAATTATCGGGAAAGCGCCAGAATCATATTCTCGCGCACCGACTAAGGCAAGCGAATAGATGATCTAGACCGGGTAGAAGTGAGTTAAAGGCAGAAAGAAAACGCGCCCCTCCGGAGGCAACAGAGGGGCGCGCCGGGCGAAGCCCGCTGCTATTGGTTAACTGCGAGCGGTGAGCGGTCGTAGTCGCCCAGTCTTATCGATTCCAGCAAGTGAGTATCGATGAACGGATTGTTCGCCGGGTCACGCACCACCCCCATCGGATCTAGACCTTGCTTTACTTTTTTCATTTCGCGAAACATCACCGCGCGCAGCAGGATCACGCCGCGGTCTGAAGTGGTGAGCCGCTCGTTGGTGCGATCGTAAATCGGCCCCTGGGTTTCCCACGCCATGTGATCCTGCGCCTGTACCGCGTCCATGCGGAATCGGGTGAAGGGATGCATGGCGTCGGGAGGATTCTTGTAAGACTTGATGTATTCCACCGGCGGCTCGTCGTCCTCGACAATCTCGCCGTTCTCGCTGGGATAAAAACGCACGAAATAAATTTTGGTATGGGTATCGTCAATCGGCACGCGGATCTGGCCGACGTTACCCTGGCGCAAAATGTTGGGAAAGATGACCGGATGTTCGTCGATCATGCCGTTTTTATAGGTGCGCCGCTTCATCAAGCCGTAAGGAACCTCATAAAAGTCGAATTCCGCCACGTCGTCGGTGAGCCCGCGAGTGCTGTCTTTGATTTCGCGGCCGCGCCCCGCGGTTTCCTGGTGAAGAATCTGCAAATGCGCCGGATCCATGGAATTTTCCATGGGCTGAAACCAGTTGGCGTCGAGTTGCGGCTGGATGAATATCTTCCGGCGGCCATCCTTTCTGAACCATACGTCGAAGTTGGCGATCAGCGGCGCCGGCAGTGGGCCGAGATAAGCCCAGTAGAGGCCGACGAGTTTTTGCACCGGATAGGATCGTTGTTTGACGGTGAGATGGAATTTGCTTCCGCACGGCTCAGCCGGGGTTTCCAGACAATTACCCTTAGTGTTGAAAAGCCATCCATGATAGGCACACGCGATGCCGCGCGCTTCTACACGGCCATAGGACAGCGACACACCGCGATGGGGACAACGCTCTTCGAGCAAACCGACGTTGCCGCTCTTATCGCGAAACAATACCAAGGTCTCGCCTAGTATACGCACCACCTGGGTTGGGTTCTCAGCAGTCAGCTCGCTAGCCACGCCCACGGGCAGCCAATAACGCCGCAACAACTCTCCAGCCGGAGTCCCCGGTCCCACCCGAGTCAACGATTCGTTTTCTTCTCTCGTTAGCATGACCTTACTCCTGTGCTACGATGCGATATTGTTTTTGCCGGCTTTGATTCCCGCGTCTTCGTCGATCTTTAACACCACCAGCGCAAGTCTTGCTGTAGCCCATGTCACACACTGCGTCCGCCGTCCCAACATAGGACCGAATATTAACCAACAAGCCCCCCACTGCGCAAGACTATTTTTAAAATAATCCTGCAAAATCAATATGTTAGATTAAGTATGGAATTTTTAGGTGTTAACGATTGGGCGGCGTGGAGGGCGCCCATCTAACCTAAGAGATGAATAAAACTAACGTGGGTAAGCGACCAAACTGGGGTATGCTGGCAGAAGAGATTGAGCGAATCCGAGATGTTATTCGGATGCCACTTGCGGGGGCGGGGCTTGAGTGGATGATAGAGGGTGGAGCCCGATGCGTTCATTGATCACGCCAAGATCGATTACCTGGTTTTTCGCCGGGTCGCGGATCACGCCGATCGGATCGAACCCCTGCTGAACCCGTTCGATCTGCTCTTTGAGGAGTTTACGGAACTCGATAATCCCCTCATCACCGACGCCCAAATGCTCGGTCGCACGGTCGGTTAGCGGACCCTGTGTTTCCCACGCCATCGAATCCTGCGCCGATACCATGTCCATGCGGTACTCGCGCGGCGCGGTTTTGAGCGGCGTGAATCGAAACGGTACCGGCGCCTCGGCCGGCGAGCGCTCGCTTTCCGACGGGACAAAGTTAACACGAAATACTTGCGTATGATGGTCGTCGACCGGCACGCGAATCTGCAAATTGTGCCGCACGGACTTGCCCTCGTCGGCGGGCGCGACATGGCGCAGCACCGAGGGAAATAACAACGGATGCTCGTCGACTTCCGGCTTGCTGCCGGTGGCGAGCGCTAACGTCGTGCGGCGCTTCTTGATTCCATATTCGAATCGGATGAACTCGTGCCGTTCGGAATATTTTTTTACTCGCGGCGCCAGGTGCGCCGTATCGCCGTGGAGCCAGAACAAATGCGACGGGTCGACGGAATTCTCCATCGGCTGGAGCCAATTGCATTCGATCACCGACTCTTTGACGATCCAGCGCCGGCCATGTTCCCAAACCAAAACGTCCCAACGCGGCAGCAGAGGCGCGGGGGCGGGACCGAGGTAGGCGTAAATCAAGCCGCCCAAATATTGGACCGGATAGGCGACATGCTTGATGCGATCTTTGAAAGTGCTGTCGGCAGGTTCCGCCGGTTGCTCAAGACAATTGCCTGCGCCGTCGAACTTCCAGCCATGATAAGGGCAGCGAATGCCGGCTCCATCGACCCGGCCGTAGGCGAGCGAAGCCAAACGATGCGGGCAATGTTCGCCGACCAAACCGTAGTTACCCTTCTTGTCACGGTAAACCACCAACTCCTCGCCGAGAATCTTGACGGCGCGAATCGGCCTTTCATCGGTCAACTCAGCGGCTGCCGCCACTGGGTGCCAATAGCGCCGCAACAATTCACCACCGGGCGTGCCCCGGCCAACTTGCGTCAACAGGGTATTTTCTTCATGGGTCAACATATTCGATCGTCACAACGTGCGTGAATTATGTCAATCTTCAATCTTCGATCCTGCATCTTCGAGCCGTATCAAATTCCATTTATTAAATTTTCGCGCTTACTTCTTGTTGAGCATCTGCTCGTAACCGAGCTTCTCCAACATTTCCAAACCGGAATAGCCCTTACGTATGCCGGCCGCCATTTCTTGTTCCTTGGCGTAAATCCCCTCGGCGGCGCTAACCACCTCTTCCTCTTTCTCCTTGGGAATAATGATGATGCCGCTGCCATCGGCGAGGACCAAATCGCCTGGACGACACTGCACGCCGGCGAACTGAATTTCTTGATTGTAGGATTCCTGCACCACCCGATTGCGCGCCGTCATCGGCACCACGCCGCGGGCATAAACCGGGAACTCCACCTCGCGCGCTTCGTCGATGTCGCGCGAGGCGCCGTCGATCACCACACCGCTCACGCCTTTGAGCTTGGCCGAGAGCGCCAGCAAACCGCCCCAGCAGGAAAATTCCAACTTGCCGCCATTATCGATGACAATGACATCGCCCGGCTGCGCCGCTTCAATCGGCGCGGTGCCCAAGTGCTGCGTCGGCTGCTGCAAGCCGGCCGGCTTGATCTTCATCGTCACCGCCCGGCCGGCGATCTTCGGACACTGCCACTGCGGCCTTACACCCCAGGTCGCCCCTTTGAGGTTCAAACTGTCCAGCGCATCCGACACCGCGCAGGTGTCGAGCTTCATCAACCTCTCGATTATCGGTTCACGGGCCATTAAAACTCCAGTCACCAAGTGCAGTTCATCCAGTATAATTCTTCAATCCGCATCAACCTTGAACTTTGAACCTGGAACCTTGAGCGATTATTGCCAATAGGCGAAGCCCATGCCGCAGCCGGTGGCGGCAGGCGAGCGATAGGTCGTGACATATTCCAGATATTTCAGATCGCGATTTTCCATCGCGCCGGCGAGGGCCACCCAGTTCAAGATCTCCGACGTGCCGCCGTGCAATTTCTTCCGCGGCAACTGAAACAGCACTTCCGGTTTCTTGTTTTTCAGCCCGTCGATCACCATTGCGTCGATTTCTTCGTCGATGACCACGTGGCTCAATCCGCCCGACGCCAAGACCGCCACGCGCTTGTTGCTATCCCAAGTCTCGATTGCTTTGCGCACCGCCTGGCCGAAGGCGTAACAGCGCTTGGGCGTCGGCTGGTTGGGCGGATAGTAAGTGTTGACCATCACCGGAACCATCGGCACCTTGCTTCCCGGCAGCACGCGGCGATAGAGAAAACTAAACGCATGGCCGACGCCGATCTCGGCGCGCAGCTTGTTGCAGCGCGTAATGTCGAATTCGGCATCTGTGAGGGCGCGAATCAAGTGATCGGCAAGATCCGAAGCCGCTTCATACTCCGGCGCAGTTTCGGCCCAGCCCTTTTCCTCAGCATCTTTCCATGCGGCTGGACGCAAATTGTTATGCTTCACCACGGGCAATCCCTTGCCGTGATAGATCGCGAACATCGGCATATTATCGTCGTGAAACTGTTCCTGCTGATCGTCGCCGAAGACCACAACGACATCCGGCTTGGCCGCCTTGAGGGCATCGCCCAAGACTTCAATTCCCGCCAGGCAAGCCTCGTCCCGCTCGCGAAACTTATCTTCGGTCAACTCCTTGTCTAAGCCGGGTTTGGCCTTCTGTAATAACGCTTGATAGTCAAGCCGCGGATCGGTTTTGTCTTTGTCCCCAAGCAACTTCGCCCAGTCCTTCGCGCGAATGCTCAACTGCGGACTATGCGACGTGCCAATACCGATAACGATCTCTGCCATAAGATTTTCCTCCATCACCCCGACAGGTTGGGAAATGCTCAGTATGTGAAATGGTCTACAAGCAAAGTTCTACCCCTGTCAAGCAAGTCGACATTGCATCGTACCAACGAAGATAAGGGAAGTCTCACGCAAAACGCAAAGGCGCCCGGGAACAAGCCCGGACTCCGAACTCGGTGTTCTTCAGGGTGTAAATCTTATTTCTCTTTCCAACAGGCGCGCCACTATTCGTCATTTTTTGACTTGACGTTTGGACAACTGCTGCCGTAACTATTACTCGACAGGTCGGAGGTAAACCATGGCAGCAACCAGCCGCGGAGCGACATTATTGGCACCCGACAAACTGGAAATCAGGGAGTATCCTATTCCCGAAATTCCGCCTGACGGCGGTCTGGTTAAAGTCGAAATGGGCGGCGTCTGCGGTTCGGATTTCAAGTATCTGCATGGCGGCAAAAACGGCTTGCCTTATCCGCTCATTCTCGGCCATGAGATTTTGGGGCGGGTCGAAAAACTCGGCAAGGAAGCGGCGGCGATTCACGGCATCAAAGAAGGCGACCGGATCATCATGAAAGGCGCCAAGGGCTGCGGCCGTTGCGGCCACTGCCGGCGCGGCGCCGCGCGTTTTTGCAAGTCACGCATTGGTTACGGCGGTCAGACCACCTGCGCCAACCCGCCCCATCTATTTGGCGGCTTTGCCGACTATCTGTATCTTGTGCCGGAGATCCTAGTCACCAAAGTCAGTAACGATCTGCCGCCGGAAGCCGCGGTTCTTATTGGCGCGGTGATGGCCAACGGATTTCAATGGGCAGTGCGCCAGGGTGGCGTCAAGATGGGCGATAGCGTGCTGATTCAGGGGCCCGGTCAACAAGGGCTGGCTTGCACGTTCGCGGCGAAAACCACCGGCGCCGCCAAAATCTTCGTCACCGGCATGAACCGCGACGCCGAACGCTTGGAAGTCGCCAAAAAATTCGGCGCGACCCGAATAATCAATGTCGAAAAAGAAAATGTCCTTGAAGTGATTCGCAGCGAAACCGACGGCGAACTGGTCGACGTCGCCGTCGATGTTTCCGGCAACGTCCAAGCGATCCGCACATCGGTCGAGTGCGTCCGCACCCTCGGCACCCTCGTCGTCGGCGGTCTGACCCGCGACGGCGTCGACGTGCCGTTGAATGTGAACCTGATCGTGCGCCGGCAAATCCGCTTCCAAGGCGCCTTCACCACCGACAACGACGCCACCGAGATCGCCATGAACGCCGTCCAAGCCAGTAAATTCCCCGTCCAGCAAATGGTCACCCACACCTTTCCGCTCGATGAAACAGAAAAGTGTATCCGTGCGGTCGGCGGCGAGATTCCGGGATTGTATCCGGTAAAGGCGTTGATCAAACCATAGGGCCAACATGAGCTACAAGATCGACAAGAGTTCGCCACTAATTCGCTGACGAGCTCGCCTGTCAGATAGGATTAACGTAGTGGGAATGATACCGAAGCGTCTTCGACGCCAGCGGTTCCTCCGCAGCACTTCTTCCACCAGCGACGCATCCGCGACCTGCGTCCACGGGATATTTCCAGCGCCTTCGGTGTCGGGAATCGGCCGCACGGCTTCAGCGGTCAGGCGCAGACGATCACGGGCCACGATCACCGACTCGTTTTTTATTTCTTCTTCGGCAACAGAATTTCCTTCAACCGCGCCACCGTCGCCGGTTTGAGATCGTACAGGCCTGAGAGGGTTTTCGTGATCGTCGGTC
Source organism: uncultured delta proteobacterium (assembly GCA_963816145.1). Classification (GTDB taxonomy): domain Bacteria; phylum Desulfobacterota; class Binatia; order UBA9968; family UBA9968; genus DP-20. The sequence goes on along the minus strand of CAWFJP010000004.1, from coordinate 472,213 downwards.
CATCCACCGGACCGATGTCGAGCTGCGCTCTTTTTGCTTCAGCGATCAGGTCTCGATCTTTGAAGGTTTGCAGAAACGCTTTTTGCAACAGATCTAAACGATCCTTAGCCATTCCCGGCGGCACGGAGAAGGGGAATTGCGCGCCGTGCACATCGTCGGCGATCTTCAGCAGTTCGCGCGACTCGTCGGTCTTCGCAAAATTCATCGCCACCGGAATCTGTTTGTATTTGGGATTGGGCTTCAGCGTCGCTTGCAGGACCGGAATGATTTTCTTGCTCTCGTAGGCGCTGCGCCACACCGTCTCCACGGTTCCCCATGAGCCGCAGTAACCGTCGACTTCGCCGGACTCCACCGCGAGGCGCGCGTCGGCGCCGCCTTTGTAGCCGTCGATCACGTCCATCGGCAGATTCAGCGCGGCTTTGAGAAGCTTGGGAATATCCGAAGTGCTGGTTCCCGGGCCGATGGTGGAAATCTTTTGCGGCCGTTTGGCATTGACCCAGTCGTCCATTTTGCTGATGCCGCTCTTCTGATTGAAGGTGCAAACGGTATCGTACTCGGACGGAATGCCCAGATAACCGAAGCGTCGGCCGTCAAACTGCGCCGCTTCATTGCCCATAATCTGCTGCAGCACCAAGGGCGATGCCCACGCGCCGATGGTCAACCCGTCGGGCTTCACCCGATTGTAGAGATGATTGGCGGCGATCATGCCGCCGGCGCCGGTCATGTTCTCGACGATGCGCGTCGGGTTTCCCGGCAGGTAACGGCCGATGTAGCGCGCCAGCACTCGCGCATAGAGATCGAAGGAGCCGCCCGGCGAGTAACCGACGATGATCGTCAACGTCTTGTCCTTGTAGTCCTGAGCATTGACGGGCCAAGGATTATGGACCGCGAACGTGATGGCAAACATCAACAAAGCAAAAACTATTTGCATGATGGTCTCCTAGATTCCGCAACGAATTGCCCGCCGCCTTCCAGCAATCGGTATTATCGCTTCGACTCGAATTCCCTCGTCTTACCGTTATTCCGGCGCACGCCGGAATCCAGGCGGGGATGAGGGATGGATACCGGCTTTCGCCGGTATGACGAATTCGGAATTTGCCCAACATGACGAGGTTCATCTTTTCCCCAACATCGAATCAACCGCGTCCGATGAACGGAATAGTTCTTTCTTCCGTGCGTTCCAAGTAACGCACGAAGGTGTATTTGTTCTCGGCGAGATCGGTGTTGGGACGGGGAATTTCGCGGTGCAGCAAGCTCTCCTCGACTTTGCAGACAAAGAAGCTCAATTCGTTTTTGCTCAAGGCGTCGACACCCGCCATTTTGAAATCTTGGAAATCCCGGATCGTGCATGCATTCTTGATTCCGGCTCCCTGCGCCATGGCAGCCAAGTCCGTGTTTCCGGAGGTCGCGGTCGGGTAGCTGATGCGGCTGCCGCTGTAGACGCCGTTGTCGAAGACATAAACGACCAGATTCTTCGGCTGCAAATTGCCCAACGTCGCGAGATTGAACAGCGACAGCAGCACGCTGCCGTCAGAGTCGAGGGCGATCACTTTGCGATGCGGCAGGGCTAGCGCCAGCCCGGTGGCGACGCCAATGGCGCAACCCATCATGCCGACCAAGAGGTTGCCCTCATGGCGCGACAAATGCGACCACTCGATGCGCTGGCCGCTTTGCGAGGTTACGACCAATTGATCGGTCATTTTACTGGCCAGCAGCTGCAGACATTCGTAACGAATCATTCGGAAAACTCCCCGGCGAAAAGCAGCGCGTAGGGACTGCGCAAAGAATTGGCGGCGCGCACCGCGTCTTTGATCTTGAGCTCAAGCTTGTCGCCATCCTCGATCAATGAATGGTCGATACCGACTCCATCCAGCACCGGGATCGAATGCTTGCCGATGGTCGCGTAGAGAAAACTGTTGCGCCAATCCGGCACACCGCCGAGGTAAGCAATGACCAACAAAAGCGGCACGCCCAATTGCTTGCCCACCGTTACCAGAGGGTAACAAGACGTGAAGATGCCGGTGTTTTCCATGTACACGGCGGCCTGCTTGCCGCCGAGCGTCGCTCCGGCGGCAATAGTGATCGCCTCGGATTCGTTGGCAACCCCAATCAGCTCCATATCGGGATCGTCGCGGATCAGCGGCACGATCTGGCTCAATCGCGTCTCCGGCAAATAGGTGACGAAATTGATCCCCGCGTCTTTGAGACCCTGCACGAGTCGTTTGGCAAGTTCGTCTCTCATAGTTGGTAGTCTGAATTAGCAGGGAATGCCGTCCGGCGCAATTGGACCCGCAGCGCACAGGGCGGATTCACCCCCCCCCCGAGTGATCAGTTATTCTTTTTGCGTTCTTTGCGCTCTTTGCGGTAAGTTTCCGAATCCGAAGCTTCTTTCAACGCCCGCAGCACCTTCTCCGCCGTAATCGGCAAGTCGTAGATGCGCACGCCGACAGCGTCCTGCACCGCGTTAGCGATCGCCGCGGCGGCGACCAATACGGGCGGCTCGCCGATGCTCATTCCCCCATATGGACCGTTGCCGACGGGGAACTCCTGGATGACCGTTTTTAGCGGTGGAATATCGCGAATCGACGGGATCTTGCTCTCACCGAAGTTGGTCGTCGTAACTTTGCCCTGTTCTATAACTAGTTGTTCCATCAGCGCATAACCGATCGCCGTCACAACCCCGCCGTCAATCTGCCCTTGATGCATCAGCGGATTGATGATCGTACCGGTGCTATGGGCAGTCGTGAAGTGTTTCAACATCACCTCTCCCGTCTCACGGTCGACCTCGACTTCGGCAACTTGCGCGACCAGCGCGGCTTCCGGGCCGTTATCGAAATTTTTGTACGAACCCTCGCAGCGAATCGAACCACCGAGACTTGCAACGATAGCGGCGTAAGAGACTTCCATGCCAGCGCGGTTTCGTATGGCGCCGGCGCCGGTCAACCAAAGCTCATCCGCCGGCACCCCGAGTATCGCGCTCGCGCCTTGCAGCAACTTCGCTTTGACTTGCAGCGCTGCGGCATAGGTTGAATTACCGAAAATCCGCGTCGCCCGGCTGGCGCCGACGCCGGTATCCGCGGCGACGGCACTGGTATTGAGAATATGGAATCGAACGCGGTCCACCGGTACTTGCAACTCGTTGGCGACAATCTGGCGCATCGCCGTGTAGGTGCCGGCCCCCTGATCGACCATTGCGGTCGAAACCGCGACTTCACCATCCGCATCAACCGTTACGAAGGCATGCCCTTCGCCCCCTAGCGGCAGCCACTGCGCCAGCGCCAAACCGCGGCCGAGATTTCTCCGTTTGGGCTTGTTGTACCCCGATGCCGTCATCGCTTGCGCTAAGGTTTCGTCGCTCTTGATATGCGGCACCACATGACCGATGGGCGAGACATCACCGGAGTGCATGAGATTTTTCCGGCGGAACGCAATCGGGTCCACACCCAGCCGCCGCGCCACCAAATCCATCTGCGATTCATTGGCGAAAAAGCCTTGCGGTTCGCCCGGCGCGCGCATATGGCCGCAGGGGATTTTGTTAGTGTAGACGATTTTCTCGTTGATATAGATATTGGGGATCTTGTACGGCCCCGCCGCTTCCTTGGGGCCCACCAAATAACCTTGCGGTTTGAAAGCGCCGTAGGCACCGCTGTCGTACACATAGTCCATGCGGTGCGCAACCAGTCGGCCGTCCTTCTTCACGCCGGTTTTTACTTTAATCACCGCGGCATGGCGCGGATTGCCGGCGGTGAATTCCTCAGAATAATCCATCACCATCTTCACCGGGCGGCCGCTCTTAAGTGAGAGCAAGTAGCACACCGGCACATCCATGAAGTCGCCCTTGCCGCCGAAGCAGCCGCCGATGTAACAGGGATGCATGAGAAAATCGCCGGCCGGCCGGCGCAACGCCGTCGCCATTTGCTCGCGCAAGGCAAAGGGAACTTTGGAACAGGCCCAAACATCGGCGCCACCCGAGCTATGCGCCTGCACGACGCAAGAGTGCGGCTCGATGTAAGCCTGATGCATCGGTTGAGTGGTGAAAGTGTTTTCGACGATTAAGTCGGCATCGCGGAAGCCCGCTTCGACATCGCCCTTGGTCCAAGTCAGATCGACGAAAATGTTGCTCGGTGCTTTTATTTCGTGCAGCAAGCCGCGATAGAGTCGCACGTTGGGATGCAGCAGGGTCGCGCTGGGCTGGATGGCTTCAAGGGGATCGAGCAACGGTTCCAGCTCGTCGTATTCAACCTCGATCAATTCCGTCGCGGCCTCGGCGATCTCCTCGTTCTCCGCCGCGACCACCGCGACTTTCTCACCGATAAAGCGCACGACCTCGTCGGGAAGCACCGGCATGTCGTAGATTTTTCGGCCGATGAGCTGGCCTTTGACACCGGCACCGGTCACCACGGCATGAACACCCGGCAGGGCGAGCGCTTTACTGGCATTGATTTTCCGAATGCGTCCGTAGGGAATCGGACTGCGCAGCGCCTTGGCCCAGAGCATGTTAGGAAGTACCACGTCGGTCGCATAGATCGCCGCGCCCGAGACTTTCTCCCGGCCTTCGGATCTGGTGGTCGGGATGCCGATCACTCGCTTCGCTGTGTTTTTTATCATCGTGAATGAAAATAATGGCGTCTAAGGTCGCCTTTACTTCACTGTCCCACTCGACCAAATCTTACCTCCTCTCCCTCGACGGGAGAGGACAGAGGTGAGGGTGCTTGATTTAATTCCCCTCATCCTAACCTTCTCCCGCACGAGGAGAAGGGACCGGACGGCAACGGAACTATTTGCTTATCGGCGCTTGGTCAGAACCACCAAAACTGTCAGACTCTTAGCCACGGCCCCTGAATATCGACTTAGCTTCCGTCCGCTCCAGATAGCGAACGAAACTATATTTATTTTCGAGCAAATCGACATTGGTCCGCTCGATGCGCCGATGGCCACGGCTCTCTTCGACTTTGGCGACGACGAATCTAAGGCCGGCTTCGCCGATCGCTCCGGCGGCTTCGCTCTTAAACGACGCCACATCGCGCACAGTCACTGCGTGTTCGATGCCCGCGCTGCGCGCCATGCCCGCTAAATCCGTCTTGCCCGCCGTTGCGGTGGGCTCGCTGATCTTGGTGCCGCTGTAGGCCTGGTTGTCGAAAACGAAAACCGCGAGATTGGCCGGATTCATGTTGGCGACGGTGGGCAAGTTATAGAGCGACAGCAGCAGACTGCCGTCCGATTCGAGCACGATCACCTTTCTTTTCGGCAGCGCCAGCGCCAGTCCCAATCCCACCGCCAGCGCATTGCCCATGGACCCGAGCAGCAGGTTGCCGTCATGTTTGGATAACTGCCCCCACTCAACCCGCTGCCCGCTCAATGACGTGACGACGAGTTGATCCGAAATCAACGGCGCAAGCTGTTCCAAACATTCAAAGCGCTGCATAGCAATCTATTCTTTGGGAGACTCGCCCATTTCTCTGAGAATTTCCCGCACCAAACTGAAATCGAAAACATCGCCGAGCGGTACTTCGCGCTTAACGTCGATATTGAGCTTCGTGCTCTCGATGACTTTCTCCAGCGCATCCCGCGGCGCTAGCAAATTGCGGCTGTAATTGGATGCGGACGAAGCATAGCCCTGTTCGGCGACCGCCAACGACGTGCGACCCCAACGCTGCAGAACATCGATGGCGCCCTTCTTGTCGTCGAGAATGAACCGGTTCGCCTTGAGCAACGCCCGCAGCACGCGCTTCACTTCGCTGCGATTGTTCTTGAGCTTCTGTTCATGCAGGCCGACGCCGTTCACCGGAAAAAGCAAGATATCCCGCGTCCGCACCAAACTCTTGAAACCGCGCGCTTCCGCCAGCGCGTCTGACGGCGGCGCTACTACCGCAGCGTCGACCAGGCCGGACTCCAATTGGGCCAGCCGGCCGGAGCCGCCGCCCGCGGCGACGAACTGAACGTCTTTATTGGGGTTGAGCTTGAAATGTTCTACCGTCAGCCGCGCCAAAATATCGGTCGCCGAGCCGAAGGAACTCACCGCGATCTTTTTCCCTTTGAGATCGGCGAAGCGGGTGATTTTCGGATTGACGACGACGACATGGTTGGGCCGCTCGATCAAAATGCCCGCGACCTTGATCGGCAAGCCGCGCAAGTTTCCGGTCACGACCGATTGCAGGATCAGATTGTAATCGATATTGCCGCTGGCCAACGCGGCAATCGAAACATTGGCGGTGATTTGCACCAGTTCCGCGTCCAAACCTTCTTCTTTGAAAAAGCCCTTGAACTTGGCCACACCGCCGCTGAGAAAAGACATATCGGGGTTGGAGACCGCGATGTTGATCTTCTGCGCGAGGGCGGGAGTCGGTACGATCAGTGCCCGACAACCAGACAAAAGCCGAGCATACACAACAATTTTGCCAACAAGATTCTTCATCTTGATCTGAACTCCTTACCCCTAACCCTTCACCCCTTACCTTCTTAAATCGTAAACTCGCCGGTAAACAGCAGAGCCACCGGCTGCTTCAACCCATGCATCAGCCGCACCGCGTTCTTAACGTTGGTCCCAATATTGTTAGCGTCTTTGACAATCTCGTACTGGATTCCCAGCGCCTCGAGTTGCGGCACCATATGCGTGCCATAGTGCGAGTAAAGAAAGGTGCTGCGCCGGTCATCCATGCTGCCGATATAACTGATCAGCAGCAACATCGGCACGCCGTAGCGCTCACCGAGGGTGAGCAGATTGTACGACGAGACAAACAAGCCGGTGCCTTCCATGTACAGCGCCGGTTGCTTGCCGCCGAGGGACGCGCCGGCGGCGATGCCGACCGCCTCCGCTTCGCTCGCCACGGGCACTAGCATGAACGCGTCGTCCGCCTTCAGCACCGGCAGTATTTCGCTCAAGCGCGTTTCGGGAAGATAGGCGACGAAATCGATGCCGGCTTGCTTGAGGCCGTCGACTACTTTGTTGGCAGCTTCGGGAGTCAACTTTCGCTCGCCTCACTGACCGAGAATGCCGTTGTCACGCAGCTCGCGTTCCAGTTTGACGATCTCATCCTTGGGCATCTGCTCGGTCTCCCACTTGGGAAAACGCTTCACCGCGAAACCGCGCATACGATAGACTTCCTGCAACGGCACCCGGCCCCATTTGCGCAAGCGCGCTGCGACGATCCGCGCCGCGTTATCGACCTTCTTCTGTGCTTCGACGGCGCCAGCGTAGTCTTTGCTATCGAGCTTTTTGAACAAGTCGACGCAGATCTCCGGTGCGAAGCTGGTCGGTGGATTGATCATGCCGGCGACGCCAAAGGGCACCAGGCCGAACAGATCGGCATTGCCGGTAAAGACCGAAACGTCGGGCATTAAACGGACATATTCGAGCAGCGCGCCTTGGCCGTACGCGACTTTGATGCCTTTCAACGCCGGCACTTGTTCTTTCATCCGCACCGCGAAGCCTGGTGGGATCGAGATGCCGGAGTATTTTGGATTCTCGTAAATATAAATCGGCAGCGGCATCGCGTTATGCACCGCTTTGTAATGCGCCATGATTTCGAACTCGGTGTGGTCGGAATAATAATACGGCGGCACGATTGCCACCGCATCGGCGCCATGCTCAGCCGCATGCACCGCCAGCTCCACCGCGCTGCCAGCGTCGGCGGTGCCGACGTGGATCACCACCGGCACCCGCTTCTTCGTCTGATCCAACGCCGCCGCCGCGGTCTGCTTGCGCTCCTCCGTAGTCATCGCCGGCCCCTGGCCGGTCGAGCCAAGAACGAACAAACCCTGCACTCCCGCCTTGATGTGAAAATCGACCAACTGGCGCATCATCTGCTCATCGACGCGAACCTTGTCATCGAACGGTGTGATAATCGGTAATAGAACTCCACGAATCATGATTCCTCCTGTTTTCGCGCCAGCACCCAGTTCCGAAATTATCAATTCTCCATTATCAATTCTCAATTAGCTTTCGGTCTAACTCCCACCGCCGTATCCAAACGGGTGATGCCCGTCGCCGGATCTCTCGGCAGCAAACCTGTTGGCGTGCCGCCTTGCAGTGCCGTTTCAATGGCGTCCAAGACAATCTTGCGAAACTTGATGACGCCGCGATCCGAAACTCCAAGCTGTTCCTGACGCTCGCCCAACAGACCCTGAGTGCCCTGCGTCATGATGTCTTCCTTACGCACGTTGCCTTTGTACGGCATGTATTTGCGCTTGTCGTAGGGCTTCACTTCCTGGATCGGCATTTCCTGGGCGCGCAGGGCTTTGAGTTTGTCGAAGAAACTTTCCACCGGCCCCCGGTAATTATCGGCGGTGAACAACATGAAGTGGTCGTCGTCGTTGGGCGTGACGAACATCCAGTGCTCGCAACGCGAGCCTTCGTTAATCAGCGCCGCGGCGTCCATCTTGGCATGGACGAACTCGGTGTCGCCCACCTGCACAATGCTCGGCAGCGCCAGACTCATCTCGTCGACGAACTCGGTTCCCGGCCGCGGCCCGGGCTTGGTCATCACGACTTTCATGCCGTAATCCATTTCGACGAAATCGACGTTCGGCATGTCGGTATAACTAAAGAAATGATCGCCCCACGACTGCTGGCCGTAACCGGCGTGGCGATGAAGCACGCAAACATGCGCCGGGTCGGCGGAGTTTTCAAAAAAATTGAACCAATTGTAATCGGCGTGGCGCACCGGCTCGACCTGGCGCTGGCCGCCGCGTTCGAGTAGTGGCGCATATTGCGGCAGCGGTGGCGGTTTGGCTTGGTCCGGTCCCATGTAAGCAAAGATCAGCCCGCCCAACTCGCGCACCGGATAGGCAAGATGCTTGACCTTCTGGCAGAACTTGCTGTCCTTGGGCTCCGCCGGCATTTCCAGACAGCGGCCGTGAACATCGAAGAGCCAGCCATGATACGGGCAGCGCAAACCGCCATCTTCGATATCTCCATACTCGAGCGAGGAACCGCGGTGTGGACAATGCTCGCCAAGCAAACCGATTTGGCCGTTGGGATCGCGAAACAACACCAGCTCCTCGCCGAGAATTTTGACCGCTTGGGGAATGTCGTACAGTTCCTGCACCGTGCCGACCACCAGCCAATAGCGGCGAAACCACTCACCGGCTGGGGTTCCGGGCCCGACGTGCGGGATATCGGCAACCGAAATTTTCCGTGTCTTTCTTTTACTCCCGGTCTTCACGGTGGAATCCTTTTCCTATGTCCGAGACGGCTTGAACGTTTTGAACGGCTTGAACATGCTCAGTGGATTATTTAAATCCATACTCCTTCCACTTCTGCAAAACCATGTCTCGCATACCCTCCGTCGGCTCGGCGACTTCGCCGCGAAAATTGGCCTTGCGCGTCAAGTCGAGCATCATCTTCGACGTCAGCCCGTCGACGGTGGCCGACGGTTCGAGCGAGCTGGTGATGCCGCGCGGAATGATAAACATATCGGTCGCCGGTTGAAACCGCGTCGTCAACGCCCACAAGACTTCATTGGGATCTTCCATGACGATGTCTTCGTCGACGACGAAAACATGTTTCCATTTTCCGCTGCGGGTATAAAGCGAAGCCGCCAGGATATTGTCGACGATGCCCGGACGCATGAGGCGTTTTTCCAGCTGCAAAAGCAACACGATGGAAACGCCCCAGGGCGGTGCATAGGCTTTTTTCAACGCCGGATAAGCCGGCTTGAGTTCCTGGTAGGCCGCCACCGCATAGGTCAAGGCATCGACGTAAAGATGTTCGTGCGGCGGCTTGCCGAGCCAGATGTTGTGATAGACCGGATTGCGCCGGTGGGTGATCGCCTTGATCCTCATGATTCGCTCGCCGGGCACTTGTTGGGTCGTGTAGCCGCAGAACTCACCGAAAGGACCTTCGTCACCGGTTTTAGCGGGGATCGTCAACTCGCCTTCGAGAACGATTTCCGCCAGCGCGGGAACTTCCAAATCGATGGTCCGGCACTCGACGACATCCACAGCTTCGCCAGCCAGACCGCCCGCAATCTCCAATTCATAAACGCCCGCCCGCGGCTCGAACTGGGACGCGACATAGACTGCCGGCGGCACGCCGATGCAGACCGCAACTTCGAATTTCTTCTGGCCGCGCTTCTCGGCGTTCCTGATGAAGTCGTGGCCGTCGTGCCCGGGGGTGAAGCGGATGGTGACCTCGTTCTTCGAGACCAGCATCATCCGGTAAATCGCCAGATTATTGCCGAACTCGGGATCTCTGATGATGACATGCCCGGCGGTAATGTATGGACCACCGTCGCGCGGGTTGTTGGTGCAGAGCGGCAGTTTGCTCAGGTCGACATCGTTTCCTTCGTGAACCACTTCCTGGCATGGCCCCTTCGGCACTAGCCGGGTTGAAATCGGTTTGTTGGCACGGCGCACGGTTTCGTCAAAGACGTTCTTCTGGGGCAGACCGAGCGCCAAAGCGACGCGCCGATCGCTGGCGAGCAATTGGCCGACCACCGGAATCGTATGGCCCTTGACGTTCTCGAACAGCAGCGCCGGACTGTTGGGCTTTTCATTATGAATCTTGCAGATCGCGCCGAGCTCATGCTTGGGATCGACCTCGGCTTTGATCTTTTGCAGTTCGTGCTCTTCTTCTAAAACTTTGAGGAATTCCCTTAGGTCCATCATGATGATTCGTCGCTCCCGCTGCGCATTCGGTTGCTGTCAGATTTTATCGCTTATGTCTTCATTCGTCATGCCGGCCCTTCGATGCCACTCAGGATAAACTCCGGCCGGCATCCAGGTAACGGACAGCGTCCGTCATACCGTTGAAGAACGGTATCCAGGTGGATGATGGGTCTGGATTCCCGTTTGCACGGGAATGACGGCTGAGTCACGCATCACGCAATCAATCCACCAGTGACAATTTCGCCTCGAAGCCTAAAGCATTTTTCGCTTTAGTTACACTATATCCGCTGCAATTGCCGTCCAAGCCGGCGCGTAAATCGCTCACCTGCGGCAGATACCGAACGACCAGCTCACGGGTGGGAATATCCACCAGGCTGTTCGGCGCGGCAATATTGAAAATCTGATGGCCCGGCAAATCGGCTTCTAGAGCTACCCGGCAGGCGCGCGCCGCGTCACGCGCATCGATGTAACTCCACAACGCGCCGGTGCCGCGCGCCAGCGGGTTTTTCTTACGCCCGAGCAGCATTGACCGATGCGCTTCGGTATAGATTCCCGAAAAGCGTAGACTCGTCACCGCGACGGTGCTTTTTTGACTCAAGGCGTCACCGAGCTTTTCACCGATCAATTTGGTGAGTCCGTAAGGGTCTTGCGGCCGCAGCGGATGCGCTTCGTCGACCGGCAAATAATCCGGCAGTAGTTCGGTCGACGGATAGTAGAGTCCATAAACCGCCAGGCTCGAACCGCAAATTACTTTCTTTACGCCGGCAGCTTCTGCAGCCGTTAGAACATTGTTGGTGATCGCCAGGTTTTGGTTGAAGCGCTCGGCATCGCCGGCGGGATCGGCAAACTGCCACTTCTGCGTTGCGGCATCGAAACCGGTTTCGGTGTAGGGAAAGCGAATGCGCGCCAGGTGAACCACCGCATCGGCATTTTTGAAATGGTCGAGCAGCGATTTGAATTTGCTCAGGTCGACGGTGTAAGTCGGCGCCGGGCACTCTCGCGGTTTGACGCAGTCAAGCGACGACACTTGGTGCGCATGGGTAAACAACTCCCGAACCACATACTGACCCAACCGCCCCGACCCGCCGGTGACTACTACCCGCATAGATTACCATTAACCTCGCCGCTTGCGGCGAGAACCATTGAATTGGGTTTCCAAAGGGGGCGAGCATCCCCTTTGGTCACGAGCGGGGTCCGAACCCCGCGAGCGATTTGGTATAGCCTCATCGTCCTAAAGTTTTGAACCAGCCCGATTTATCCAACTCTTGCAGCAGGCTGTTGTCGATGAAGTCCGCTGACTTCGCCTCGCGCGCCTCTTTGCCGGGCGTGCGCCGGAGGATCTCGTCGATGCTCTCCGGCCGCACATAGGGAATCCGCTCGCCGCTGTAACGCACACCGTAGGTTTGCTGGAGCTGCGCCAATGTTTCGCTGTCGGTCACCTTGGTGTACTTGGACAAGACTTTCATGCTGAACTCTTTGTCCGTGCGCAGCCGCTGCAACCCCTGGGTAAAGCCGCGCATGAAGCGCAGGCTCATGTCGCGGTTGGCGCGCATGAAAGAACGCGTCGACGACAGCGGCGTGTTGGGAAAAACGATTTTCAGTTGACCGACGTCTTCCAATTCATGCATGCCCGCGTTGGCGGCGCGGAAATTACTTGGCGGTGACAATACCACTGCGTCGAGCGCCCCGGCGGTGAGTGCTGCCAAACCTTCCGGCATGCCGCCGGTTTGAATGACGTTAAGCTGGCTGCGCTCGATGCCCCACTGTTTGAGCGCCGCATCCAATGCCCAGTCGGTGGAACCGCCCAATCGAGTTACACCGACTTTCTTGCCGCGCAGTTGCGCCGGCTGCTTGATCTCGGGACGCGACATGATAGAGAAAACCAAACTGTTGCCGGTGTTGCCGATCAGCACCAAGTCCGAACCGCGCAGCGTCGCGTTGATCACCGGCACCGACGGCCCATAGGCAAACGGCACATCGCCGCTCAGCATCGATTGAATCAGTAAGGTACCTCCGCCGATGTAAAGCAGCTCGGTATCCAAACCCTCGCGCTTGAAGTAGCCGGCGTCCTGCGCCACCCACAAAGTCGACATGGCACCGCTGATGGCGCTGTACGCGATACGTAGCGGCGCCGCGGCAAGCGTACTCGCCATGGCGCTCACCGCAACAAAAATCATCACTGCGAGAACTCTAGCCCGGATATCCACAAGGCAAATCGAAAATCTTCGGATCGTCATGCCGGCGAAAGCCGGCATCCAGATTCGCGAGATTCCTGGATTCCGGGTCGCGCTTCCTCGCGAAAGCGGGGATCGCGCCAACGTGCCCGGAATGACGGTTGTATTTTGTCGCGAACTCCGGCTTTGGGGCACTCGAGAGATCATAATTTAGCTTACCCCTTTGACGCGCACGCCGGTGAAAGAATCGATCGTGACCAGACCGTCATGCTGTTGCGCGTTGGTTAAGGCGCGCGGCTTGCCATTGCGGCGCACGGCTTCAATATCGTTGAGTATCAGCTTGCGCAGCAGGATCACGCCGCGATCCGACGTGGCCAGTTGCTCGCCGCGCTGACCCAATAATTTCTGCGTCGCCTGGCAAGCGATGTCTTCGGTGCGGACATTGCCGCGAAAGGGAGAAAATTCCCGCCGGTCATAGGACTTCTTCTCCAGCGGCGCCTGCACCCGGCGGCTCGGCGCCAGCTTGGCGAAAAATTCTTGGTCCGGTCCGGTATAGTGATTCACCGTGTACAGGGTAAAACTAGCGTCGTCGTTGGGAGTCACGAACATCAGGTGCGCGTTGTGCGAGCCGGCGGCGAGCGCTTCGCGCGGCTGATTGAAATGGGTGAACTCGGTGTCGCCGATCTGCAAAATCGCCGGCAAGGCGAAACTTTTTTCGTCGACATATTCGGTATCGGCGGTCGGCCCCGGTTTGCGCGAGATCACTTTCATGCCGTAGGGCATTTCGACGGCGTCGAACGGCGGAATATCGCGAAAGTTGAAGAACCAACTGCGCCAGGTGCCGTCGTTGGGATCGGCGCGATGAAGAATCGAAAAATGCGCCGGGTCGGCGCCGTTTTCGATGAAGTTGAACCAATTGTAGTTGTACAATCGGGTCGCTTCGAGGGAGCGTTGGCCATCCGTGCTGACCAAAGGCAAGTAACGCGGCAACGGCGGCGTTTCTGCTTCCGGTCCGAGAAAAGCGAATAGTAGTCCGCCTTGTTCTTGAACCGGGTAGGATAAATGGCGAACCTTGCCGGCAAAGCCGCGTTCCGCCGGCTCAGCCGGCATCGCCAAACATTGGCCGCCGACGTCGAACAACCAGCCATGATAGGGACAGCGAATGCCGCCGTCTTCGATATCGCCATATTCCAACGACGTGCCACGATGGGGACAATGGAGCCCGAGCAAACCGATGCGGCCCCGGTCATCGCGAAACAGCACCAGCTCTTCGCCGAGCACTTTGACCGCTTGGGGAATGTCGCGCAGTTCGCGGCTCGTGCCGACGACCAGCCAATGGCGTCGAAACCACTCGCCGGATGGCGTGCCGCGGCCTACATAGGGTAGATCGGCGAGCGCAAGCTTTTTCGGCCGTTTAGTCACGGTGATGATCCAGAAATGACGGCCACGTTCGTCGGTTAACTGACGGATTCGCGAGCCGAGGGTAACATTTTGAAATGGTGGTCGCAGTGAGACAGTGAAGAGAACCAACCCTTAGCATTACCTTCTCGCTACCCAAGTTATGGAGGTCGGAGTGCCGACCCTCTGGCGCCCAACACAGTGTCATCATGCCCAGCGCGGAAATTTGAAACGCACTCGGAATCATGACAATTGCATCTAATCTTGCTGTTTTCCCACGCCGCGCTTAGTCACTCAGCGGTTGCTGGAGTGCGATAGCAATCGTTCCCAAGCCTCCACGTCGACCCTACAATAAAATCCCGTGAATCGAAAACTCGAGGTTAAATCGTTGGACTTATCAGACGGTTGTCTGACCTCACTCACGGACAAAAGGCGCGAAGCCGGGATCAGGTTGGAGGACAAGACAGTTCGATCGCAAGAGCATTAACAATGGCCGGAGGTCCGACGGTGACTGCCAGCTAAGTCAAATCTCAAATAACGTCTTGGTTCGGTATCGGACGGGAGCAATGCAGTATTTGACCCATAGCCAAATACTCACAGCCAATTCAGGTCTTAGACTCAGCTTGGCCACCTTTGTTGAGAAACCGTTAAGCTTTTTGATCCGGCAGAGATTCAAGTTCGGCCAAAATACTTTCCAAATCGTCCTTGCTAAGTTGTTTCCCTTGATACTCGGTTATCACCTCTGCCATCTCGGATACCGTGGGAGATTCAAACAAATATCGGAGTGGAATCTCTAACTGGAAGTGTTTGACGAGTTGCGTAACTACCTGTGTCGCTGTCAGCGAGTCTCCTCCGAGATCGAAAAAGTTATCGTGGATGCCGACTCGATCCAGCGACAAGATATCGGCCCAAATCTGCACCAGGATTTCTTCAACCGGACTCCTAGGCATAGTAAACTCCGAGTCCAGACTGGGCCGGCACTGCTCAGGCTCAGGAAGGGCTTGACGGTTCACCTTACCGGTACCGATTACCGGCAGCGCATCTAGGGACACGAATACAGACGGAATCATGTATTGGGGAAGTTTCTCCGCCAATTGCTTCCGAAGGGCAGTCACAGTCGGTTCGGGTTGTGTTGCTGGCACTACATATGCGACAAGACGCTTCTCGCCACCGCTATGGTCACGCGCGACGACAACCGCCTCTTTGACACTTTCGAGTTCTATCAGCGCTGATTCAATTTCAGAGATTTCAATTCGATTGCCCCGAATTTTGACTTGAAAATCTTGGCGGCCCAGATAGACAAGACATCCGTCCGGGTTCATGCGGCCCATGTCTCCTGTACTGAAGATACGGCGTTCTTTATCTTTCGCGGCCGACGAGAACTTAGCCTGAGTTAAATCTGGATTGCGCCAATATCCCGGAGCGAGATGACGGCTCTTGACGGCAATCTCGCCGATTTCGTTGATACCTACTTCTTGGCCGTCGGCGCCTATTAACAGGACATCATAACCCCCGATGGCATAGCCGACTGGTACAACGCTATCAGTGAGCACGGTTGAGTGATTGATGAAGTATTGTCTGAATGCGGGGACTTCATTGCTCGACAACCGGTTGACGACAATGCAGCTTTCACAAAAATATTTCTTGTATAAATCTACGTCCGCTCGATAGAGCGCTTCGCCGGTGAATCTGATCAAGCGAAGCTTTGGAAAACTCTCATCGCCGCGCAGACTCTTCGCGAATTGGCGGAAAATCGACGGAACCGAATTGTAAACGGTAATTTCTTCTTGCATCAACCAGTCGCTTAGCCCAGCCAGTCCTTCCTTTTGAATGTTCACCGGAAAGACGGATGCACCGTTGAGCACCGCTAAAAGCAATTCTCCAGCTGAGGAAGTCAGCGTCAAAAGCCTGTCCTCCGAGCAGATCTGAAGATCGTTGGTTTGTGTCATGAATAAATGAAGCAAGTTGCGATGATTTTGGACGACGCCCTTCGGTTGTCCGGTGGAGCCGGAAGTGTAGCTGATCCAGGCATACGCAGTCGGCGATATGATGACACCTGGGTTTTTTATGGAGAGACGTGAATCGAGATCATCAACATTTATCAATCGTACCCCATCCTCGACGAATCCCTTCGCCATGGAGAGATGGTCATTGTCGGTCAAGATCACCGTTGACTGCGAATCTCTCAACATAAATTTTATTCTTGCTTCGGGAAAGGATGGATTCAAAAAAACGTAGATCTTCCCGGCCTTGAATACTCCGAGCATTGCCGCGGGCCGAGCGGCTCCGGGGCTTAACAAACATCCGATACTTTCCTCCGCCTTCCCCTGGTGAATCAAGATCGCGTGAGCTATCTGGTTTGCCGCGTGATTCAGAGCAGCATAAGTTAATGAACAAGCCCTTGCTTTAACCGCCAATCGCCCGGGATGCTCACGAACGATTTTTTCAAACCGCTCGGGAATCGATTGCTCGATCTCTTCTTCTGAGAATACTTCAAACCTGCCCGTCGGGTGAAAACACTTTGCCCGGATGGCCAGCTGCTCCGGCGGCAGGTTTGAATCACTTCGGATGGACTCGCTCATATCTACTTCATTCTACACGTCCAGCAAACGAGGCGTCAACGAGATGACCATGAAATGGCCTGATCACCGACTAGATGTCTTGTGTTGTGCCGATCCGAGTTAAAGGGATCCGGAAGAATCATGGTAAGTCGAGAAAAACAAGACAAACATCCATCATGGGATTGAAAGCGGCAACGGATAAATCTGCAAGATTTGTTACTAAGAGGAAACAGGTCAATCCCGGCTTGCGGATGGAGAAAAAGGCCCGATCACCGATACCGATCCAACAATAACCGTGGTGCTACTTGTAATCGATTTTCTTCGAAGATCCTACGCCGACAATTGGCTGAACCCGTCAAGCTACTTCTTCGAGACGGTCACATTGATTTCGTCCACATGGCGCTGCGCTACATCCTCGATCATCGCCTCCACATCGCGCAACATCCCCGCTGGCTCGGCGTTGCTTGCCCGCTTCGTTCGGTTCTGTATGATGATGACCGCCATCTCGGCCACCGTGGGAGATTGAAACAAGGATTGCAGCGGTATTTCTAACTGGAATTGGCTGATGACCAAGAGATAACCCGGGTGGCTGCAAGTGAATGACCGCCTAGGTCGAACAACCAGCCATGATAGGGACAGCGAATGCCGCCGTCTTCGATATCGCCATAGTCCAACGACGTGCCACGATGGGGACAATGGAGCCCGAGCAAACCGATGCGGCCCCGGTCATCGCGAAACAGCACCGGCTCTTCGCCGAGCACTTTGACCGCTTGGGGAACGTCGCGCAGTTCGCGGCTCGTGCCGACGACCAGCCAATGGCGTCGAAACCACTCGCCAGCGGGCGTGCCGCGGCTGATGTAGGGTAAATCCGCAAGGGTAACTTTTTTGCTCTTTTTCATGACGACGACGTAGATCGGCGATCGGCATAGTGTCAATCGTTATCGTCTAGGAAGTAATACGCCACCCCGATACTGTCAATTGCCCCGCGGCGGTTCGACGCACCACGGCAGAAGTGGCGTCGATTAGGAATGGTCTAGACGAGCGACACTTGTCGAATCACGGCGCCGATCCGCTGCTCGATTATTTTGCAGATGTGCGAGTAGACGCTTGCCGCGCTCGCTTCGGAACAGAACGACGATAGCTTGGCATCGCCGCTGGAACGTTTTCGCAAGCTTGAATTACACTCATCTCGTAAACGCAGCCGGTTGTCTTGGTTCACTGGGACTCTTGCGAATATTGCAAACCATCGCGCACCGCTAAACCGGTACAAGCAGATTCGCAATCCCGAGCAATACAGACCTTATATGATCGGTGACGCAGGAATTCGTGGCCGCCCGAAGCGCTGGAAACATTTCTCGGGCAAATCTCAATTGAATGGACGTGGCCGAGGGAAAACCAGAACTCCGACAATCCAAGGCAGCGGCAGCGCCCGGGAAGGTTTATGAACGTGAACTTTCCCAGTCCGCCGCCGTAGTTTTTTTAACCGCGGGGTCACGCGCCGGCGCCTGTTACTTTGAAGCGAGCTCGAAATCGACTTTGCTATCCTGGCCTGCCTTGACCGTAACTTTTTTCGTCGAGGGGGCCAATTTTTCGTGCCAAACCGTCAGAGTGTAGGTTCCGGGCGGCACATCGCTAAGCCTAAAGCTGCCGTGCGCATCGGTCACGCTAAAATAAGGGTTTGCCGCCGAAAACAGCCAGCCATTCATCCAGTTGTGCACGTCGCATTTGACGTTGATGACCTCAGGTTTTTCGATTTTGACACTCAAGGTTTTTTTGAATTTCGGCTGGGCAAAGTTAAACGGTGAGTTCACTTTGCTGTAGCTATGGATGTTGTGCAGTATGCCATCCGGATTTATCACTTCCACCGTCGATCCGGCTGGGAACGCCAGCACGTGAGGGTGATAGTCGCAGTCCTTCTGATCCAACTTGATGACCGTCGGCGTCATCGGCTTGCCCTTCTCAATATTGTCAATCGATACCACTGCATTCTCGATATCGCCGTTGTTGACGACAACTGTTTCGTCCGTTTTAGCCGTTTTGCCGCAGACGGCCGTGTCCTTCGAGACTTGAATTTTCTTTGGCGGGGGAGCGGTCCCCTTGAATTTAACCACGCCCTCGATCGTACCGCCGTTGCTGACACTACCGCCTTCATATGCCAGCAGGTCCTTCGCGCCGGCCAGTGAAAACATCAACAACGCCACGATCAAAATTCTCTTGTGCTGCATATCTACCTCCATGATCCTTAATGCGATTCCGTCACTCTTATGACGACGTCTGTGTGGATGTCAGGTAGTTGATTTTGCGACCCTCCGTGCCCTGTCCTGGGTCCGAGGACATAAAACAAACGATTAGCGGGCTTGCGTTTGCTCCCCCGCGCCAACGCTGCAAATTTTTTCTAATGTAGTCGGCATCGGGTCCGACAACTTCGCAAACATTTTCCGACGACAACAGCGCTTAGCCGAGATCATCTATTCCCTACGTCCGGCTCCGGAAGCTTCCAAAAGCAAACATCGCGCCGTTTAGAGAATATTGATCTGATCAATTTATGCGCCGTCGCGAGTGTAGGAATTTGGCGAGCTGGGTATTGCGGTCACACAAGCTGTGGCAAAATTGCGCTACACCTGAGGCAATTTTGCCGAGCACATCCGGAAAATCACGGGAAGCGTCAGCGAAAAATCGATCTATCCATGGCATTAACCTTGCGCGCTAGCATTATTGTTGCAATTAAATGATTCACTGCGAAGATGTATTGGAGGTGATCGATTTGAAGCGAGCCATCTGGCTGAATATGTTCTTAGGCCTGTGGTTGATGACGTCGCCCTTTGTCCTTGTGCTTCTAAGCCACACAATCCTCAAAGTCCTATGGGAAGATTTGTTACTCGGTTTCGGCATCGCAACTTTTTCACTTTGTCGTTTGCTGGCCCGGCGCGAGGGTGAAATTGCCTTCGCCGATTGGTTCGTCACCGCCCTCGGGTTCCTGACACTGATCAATCCGTTTTTATACAGCTATTTTAATTTAAGGACGGCCGCGTGGAACAACTTGGCCATCGGCGGCGGCGTCTTGCTAGTGGCGCTTTTCCAAGACTGGCAAGATAGCGATGCCAGCCATTGGCACCCTGGGGACCACATTTTCCACTGATGTCTAACCGCGGGCAACTCTTCAGTCCATCGACCGCGCCGAACCGCTCGATACGACCGCAGCGACAGCGACGTTTCAATTTGCCGCGCCGACTCGGTTTGCCTGAATGAGACCGCAAACGCTATGCAAATTTTGGTCGTTGATGACGATAGAAGATTTTGCCAGTTACTCGCGGAGCTATTGGCCTCTCGGGGCCATGAGGTCGATTGGGCAAGCCGCGCACTGGAGGCATTCAAGCTGGCGCAGCGAAACTATTATGAGCTTTTCATCATCGACGTGCGCATGCCGAGGATTCCCGGTACCAAGTTGGCAGAAGGACTGAAGGAACAATTCCCCGCCGCCAAGATAATTTTGATTTCCGCTTTTGCCGATCGTTCACTCGACGAGCAAGCGGTCAAGCTGGGCATACCGCTCCTCGGTAAACCATTTACCAATGAAGCTGTTCTCGAATTAATCGCCAAGTCAGCCCATGGGTAACCGCGCGGGTGCCCAAAGGAACCGTGCAAAAGAGCGAGATCTTATGATCGGAGCTAAAAGAAACTGCGAAACAGGAATGATGGTGGTCGCAGTAGGACTTGAACCTACGACCTCGCGCATGTGAGGCGCGCGCTCTAACCAACTGAGCTATGCGACCACGGGGATCTTTCTAACATCTGGAATCCAAAGCTTCAACTGTGCAAAGCCTGTTAATGGCCAAGGCTGCAAAACGCCGGTGGCGCGATTCTTCTCGAGAGGATTGGTGATGTACGCCGAAGATACGGCCGAATATCGCCTTGGACCAGCTCGCGGAGGCAAGAAATCCCTTCCACGCGTTGGTCGCAATTGTACGCTCCGGTAGGGTGCGCTTGGGAACACCCTCCGAAAGTACCGCGACCCGCTCGCCCCCCATCACGCGGGATGGCCGCGCCAAATGACCGACCTCGACAAAAGTGTGGCGCCGAACGTATGAGTAAGGCGCGCAACCCAAAAACGCACGGTCGCTAATGGGCACTTCAGATTATGACCATCGCGCCTCACGTGTCACACCTTTTTGTCACGGTTAGACCGCGCACGCTCGTGCGCTGATTCATCTCGTATCGAGCCGGATCACCTGCATCATCCGTTAGAGTGGAGAATTTCTGGCGATTGTTTTTGGCCGCGCGCAGCCGTCGCTTTCGCCTCGCTGGCATCGGAGTTGCGTCACGATATGATTACAAATCACAACTCTAGAAAATTTGCTCTAGCGTTGACCCGCAGGGAAATGAAACGCCTATAACATTGGTTCCAAAATTTCGCCAAAGAAGGAGCAACGACGATGGATAAGTTTTTCGTAAACTCGGCAAAAAAAGCTCGTGTCGTGTCTCTGGCCGGCTTGCCGCTCGCGCTGCTGCTTGCACAACCATTGCCGCTTTGTGCCCAGTCAATTTCCAGCGGCATCGACACTGAGAAGTCGCCGGAGGGCACAGCCTTCATGTCGGGCGGCGTCGGACAGGAAGAACGCGCGCGGATGCTTAAGATGGCCCAGGGTTACGATCTTAAGCTAGAGTTTGCCGACCGCCATGGCGGTTACCTGAGCGACGTCAAGGTTACGGTCGACGACCAGCATGGCAAGCAGATCTTGAGGACCACCACCGCGGGTCCATGGCTTTATGTCGAACTGCCCCAAGGCAAGTACGACGTGAAGGCTAGCTTTGGCGACCGCACCAAGGAAATCAAAGACTTGGAGATCTCCCAAGGCCGTCCGGTAAGCCGGCTCCTACATTGGGAGAGCACCGCTCAGCAGATCAGCTAGAGATAAACTTATGCGAATGTGTTCGATAGCAGCAACAATAACCTTAGAACCAGGAGGAAATGATGAACAGTAAACTGGACGCAAAAAAAGCCGGCAATCTCGAAGCCCTCGAAGATCGCGTGTATCCGATCAAGACCTTCAACTTAAGCGGACTGCAAAGTATATCCGATCGCACCCTCGAAATGCATTTCAAGCTTTACGAAGGTTACGTAAAGCAAACCAACCAGCTCAACGAGCGTCTGTCGGAGTACACCAGAAACGGTCGCGTCGAAAGCGCCGACTTCGATATTTATTCGGAGCTCACTCGCCGCCTGGGGTTTGAATACAATGGCATGATTTTGCACGAGTATTATTTCGCCAACCTGAAAAAATTCGGCTCCAGCGATCCCCACGGCAAATCGATATTTCTGCAAGCCGCCCAGTCCAGTTTCGGCAGTTATCAGAATTGGCAGGCGGATTTCGTCGCCAAGGGTAAAATGCGCGGCGTCGGCTGGGTCATTTGCTTTCAAGACCCCCAGCGCGGCCACGTGAGCAATCACTGGATATCGTCGCATGAAATCGGCAATATCGCCGGTTTTACGCCGGTGCTGGTGATGGACGTCTGGGAGCACGCCTATTTGCTCGACTTTCAGCCGAGCGAACGCCCGAAGTATATCGATGCGTTTTTCGCAAATATCAACTGGGATGCCGTTGAGCGCCGGTTGAAACCGCTCCAGAACGCGGCGCAGGATAGTTCAACCAAGGAGCGCTTTTAGCATCTCGTTCCGGTTTTACCGACCGGTCGGAATTAAGATGAAATAAAAATCACTCTCGCACTAGAAATCAATACTACGACCGCGCGCAGGCAACGCGCGCGGTCTAGCCAACCGCGCTACGCTATCAATGGAGTCTTGCTAAAACCTGGCAGCGAAAACTGCGACCGCGCAAAGCCTCTTTATCGTCAAGGCTGAAGGGTGCCGACGCGCCCAAGGGTTATGGCGTGCATTCCACATGCACGCTTTTAACATACCGCATTGCAACAGTGCGCCCGCTGACTTCCAGCGTCATCGAGTTACGGAACTCGATATGCGGCGATCTTATTTGGAAGACTGATCAGTATCAGATTTATTCAGGGCGATCGCCGTGGGCTGGTTTGGCCTGGTCAGAACGGTTGAAGAATCCGTCCCGCTCCAGCTCTCGCACCAACGACATATCGGTGAGCATCTCCGCGGATTTCCCCTTCAGCCCAGGCTTGGCAGCGAACTCGGCGATGCCCAGCGCGACGTTGTCCAATTTAGGGAACGGCTGCTCGGGGATCGCGTGCTGGACATAGGTGCGGTACATAAATTCGAGCAACACCGGATCGCTGACTTTCAGATACTTCGAATAAATTCGGTCCGCCGCCGCGCGGTCGCGCCGCGCCAGCGCGATCGCTTCGCTGAGCGCCTGGACGAATTTTTTCACCGTGTCGCGCGAGCTAACCAGCAGCTTACGTGTGACGGCGAAGTCGACACCCGCGCCGATGAACAGTTTCAAGCTGTCGTTGTCGGCCAGAACGCGAACCTTGTCGATCTCACCGCGCCTTTCGAGGTCGAAGATATTGTCTTCGTTGCTAGTGGTCGCATCGATCTCGCCTTTGACCAGCGCGTTCAGCCGTTGAATACTCCGGCTGCCGAACGGCACCAGCGTAACGTCTTTGTCGGCATCGAGACCGAGCCGGCGCAAGGTCTCGCGCGTAATCCGGTCCTGCGAGCTTCCCGCTTCGCCGGTGCCGACCCGCTTGCCGCGCAATTGTTCGGGCCGCGTAATCGATGGATGTGATAATAGCTTGAGCACGCTGTAGCCGGTATTGGCGAAGAACATCAAATCCGCCCCGTCGCCGACGGCCGACACCATCCAGTTGGCCGTGGCGACGTAGATGTCCGCCGCATTGTCGCGCGCGCCTTCGGCGATCGCCTCGCCCGAGTTGGGCGTTTTGATTTCAACGGCGAGTCCGTACTTTTTGAAAATCCCCGCGTCCTGCGCCAGCCACAGCGGCAGCTTCGCCGGCCGGTCGGGATAGGAAAGCACAGTGACGGTTCGTAGCTCCGCAGCGAAAGTTCTTAGCGGCACCACCATCAATAAGATAAGCAACACGGCCAAACGCCGACTGCCGCGCCCTAAACCTCTTGCCCCCTCGCCCGCAAAGCGGGAGAGGGCGGGGGTGAGGGCCCTTCGAATCTTGACCACCCTCGAGTTCATCGTCTCCCTCCTCGTCGAGACTTTGTCGCAACTGTCATTCCGAGGCCAAGCCGAGGAATCTCTGCTTCGATTGTGGCTGGAAACACGAGATCCCTCGCTGCGCTCGGGATGACAGATGTGGGGCCTTTGCGCATTGCGATACAGTATCCTGGAGGGTGACGAGAAAAGAAAACAAACCGCTTTGACTCTGTCGCTGGTCTTCATTCAAGATGCATCCCGGCTTACTGTGAAGAGGCTTTCACCACGAAAATCACGAACATTTCGGACGATCAAAATTCCGAACTTCGTGATCTTCGTGTCCTTCGTGGTGCACAACCCAAACCGAACGTGACACATCATCCACACAAGAACCTGAAAAACTCTATTCAATGGATCGCCTCATTGCTCCGGCCGGTCTTCGATCGGCCGCGGCAGCGGATTTTTGTAGTCGGCGTGATACGCAGTGTCGACCTTGATTCCTTCGCTGAATACCATCTCGATCCTTTGCGTGTCGGAAATATTCTTCAGCGGATCGCCGTTAATGAGAATCAGATCCGCCACCTTGCCCTTCTCGACGCTGCCGAAATCCTTCTCTTTGCCCCAGGCCTCGGCGACATTGAGCGACGCCGTGCGAATCGCTTGCTCCGGCTTCAGTCCGGCCTCGATCAACATCTGCAACTCGGCATGAATGGCATAACCCGGCACGACGTGGTTGGGATCGGAACCTGAGTGGATCTTGCCGCCGGCGGCGGCGAACTTGCGCACGAACTCCTGGAGCATTTTAAAGCCGCCCACAACTTGCTGGCGTTTGTCCGGCGCCATCTTTTCGTACTTGGCGAAGAAGCTCTCGGTGTCTTTGAGAATATACGGCGGCAGATATTTCAATTGCGGATTGCGCAACAGCGTTAACTCGCGCTGCTTCATCTCCGGGGCGTAGCTCGATAGCGGCCGGAACCAGGTCGCCCAAGTGGTGCTCCAGTGGAGATTCTTGTCGATCATGGCGCGAATGATCTTATCGAACATCGCCGGTTCCATCTCGGCGTGCACCTCGGCGGTGTCGATCTTGCCGCGCATGCGGCCGATGTCGAGGGCCTCTTTCTTCTTGGGATCTTGAATCGAGGTGTAGACCACCGACCAGGAATGCTCCACCGACTGATAGCCGTTTGCCGCCGCGGTGAAAATATCCAGCGAGTGGCCGAACACCGGCCGGCCGAGCTTGTGAGCCTCGTCCACCGCCGCCTTGGCGACGTTGGGTTTCAGCCGCTCGAACAGCTTGATGCCGTCAACGCCTTTACCAACTAAATCCCGCACGGCTTGGCGCGCTTCGTCGTCATTGTCGACAATGATGCTGGTGCGCTGGCGTCGCAGTGTGCCGGTCCCGCCCGGCGGCGGCCCGTCGATGATATTGGCCGACGCCCACACCCGCGGCCCGCGTATGGTGCCGTTCTTCACGCCTTCGCGTTGCGCCGTGATCCATTCAACCGGATTGTTGGAAATGTTCGGACAAGTCACCACGCCGTAGGCAAGATACAGCTCGCCCATCCAGTCGCGGTAATGGCAATGACCGTCGATGAATCCCGGCAAAAGCGTTTTACCCTTGGCGTCGATCACTTCGGCGCCCTGGGGAATCGCCACGTCACCGCGCTTGCCGACGGCTTGGAATCGTCCGCCTTGCAGCACCACCACCGAGTCGGCCAGCGCCGCCCGCCCCGTGCCGTCGATCAGGGTAGCTCCTTGAATGACAATCGGTCGGCTCGGCGACATCGCCGAACAACCGGCGAGCATTACGCAAAAGAACAAAAATACCCATCGAGCGATGCAGTGCTTAACAATCATTTTATTCCTCACTTGAGTCGCTGCGAGGCGATTCTCCCTAGCTCGCCGCGTCACGCTAGTTGCTGGTCCGAATTAGTTCCATAGAACCCCAACCCGCGTCAAACGAAATTGGCAGGACGAGTCAATCGAAAAGTAGAAGGCCCAGTGATTCCAAGGCGAATGGCGGCGTGAATTCTTACGGGGATTGGCTGACCGTCGGATTGATGAACGTTACAAGGACGGCGGTTTCAACTTTTCTCTGGAATGTTATGAAGTCAAAGTCGGACCCCCACGCCCTTGTTCTCAGGAATAAAGAACATGATGCTGCTACTCGTTGTCTTCAGGAAGCGCATCGCTTAGGGTTAAAGGCGTGCTATGGACAATTCTTCTGATAGTAACCAGCCGGATTTCTGGACCGTCCGTTACACCGCAGGTAAGACGCCATGGGACTTCGGCGGTGTTCCATCTGCGTTGAAATCATTTCTTGAAAGATCTTCTGTTCGGGGCAAAGTGCTCATTCCGGGATGTGGCTCCGGCTACGAGATTCAGGCGTTCCATGCGGCCGGGTACGAAGTTTCGGCAATCGATTTTTCGCCTGCTGCCGTTGACCAAGCCAAACATGCGCTAGGGTTTTTGGCTGAACGGGTTGTTCTGGGAGACTTCTTCACATACGACTTCGGCCAACGCCGCTTCGACTTGATTTACGAACGAACATTTCTTTGTTCGATGACTCCGTCCCGCTGGCCTGAGTACGTGAACAGAATGGCAGAACTCTTGTCAGCCGGAGGCAGATTGATTGGCGTCTTTTTATATGGGCAAAGGTCGCCGTCGGGGCCGCCGTTTCCTCTGACAGAGCCCGAAGCCGAGCAGCTTTTCAAGAAACGCTTCCAGCTAGTGCGGAGCGATGCGATGACGGATTCCCTGCCCTTATTCCGCGATATGGAGGCATGGCAGGAATGGTGGAAGATCGATTGAGCATAATCACTTGGGTCACCCTGTACTCGCCGAGCATTAGTCAATACTCAGGCCAGTCCCCCACGCTCACCACGTCGATAGCGCAACTCTTATCGATACAGCAATCGTCCATAATTCAGAGACCTACCCAATAATATAGACCGACGTTCGCCGATATCAATGTCACAAAGGCCACCAGCCAGACGAATGCCGGTTCCTACGAGGATCTGTGAAATTCTTCTGTCGGCGTTGAGGGTCTACCATCGTGCTGTGCTGCCCCCCCCGTGCTGTGATTCATGCCAGCAAGCAGTTGGAGACTATGTGCCAACGACTGCGACAAGGAGAGAAAGGCGAATATCAAATAATCCATGTCTGACACCATCACTATGTGCATAGTGACAGACACCCATAGCGACTCGTGTAAGCCTACGGATCGAGGACACTGATAACCGATGCCCATCCAGCTTTTTCCGTGGCGCGACTTTTCCTCGATTCTCTCGGAACATCGTACACGGACGAATGGCTAAAAACCGCAAGCTACTTATTTGAGACTATCGAATTGATTTCGTCCACGCGCCGCTGCGCTTCGTCCTCCGTCATCGCCTCCACCTCGCGCAGCATCCGAGCTAGCTCGGCGTCGCTTGCTTGCTTCGCTTGGTTCTGTGTGATGATGGCCGCCATCTCGGCGACTGTTGGCGACTGAAACAAAGATTGAAGTGGCAGCACCAAGCGAAATTGCGTAATGACCTGGGAGATCACCCGTGTCGCCGTAAGGGAGTGGCCGCCAAGGTCAAAAAAATTATCGTTAACGCCGACCTGGTCGATGGAAAGCACCTCAGTCCAGATCTTGGCGAGCAGTTTTTCAACGACAGTTTCAGGCGCCACAAACTTCGCTTCTAAATCCGGTCTACCCCTCGACGGCATTGGCAGAGAGTTGCGGTCCAATTTGCTGCTACCGCTGAGCGGAAAATTCTCGATCTTCATGAACACCGATGGAATCATGATGCCGGGCAATCTATTGCGCAAAAAGCGCCTCAATTCGAAATGTTTGGGGTCCGCGGCCCCCTCGACCCGGTAGTACGCGACTAATTGAGGCTCACTCTGTGTTCCCTGCCGTGCGAGAACGTGCACTTCTTTTATTGATGGAAACGCGGCCAGCGCCAATTCGATTTCAGCAATCTGAATGCGGTTGCCGCCGATTTTAACCTCAAAATCCTTGCGGCCGATATATTCGAGACCACCGTCGGGCAAAAATCGGCCCAGATCCCCGGTTCGGTACAGTCGCTGTGGACCGCCCCTAGGTTCCTGAGAGAATTTATCCTCTGTCAGATCCGGTCGGCGCCAGTAGCCAGGGGATAAAAATTCACTTTTTACGACAATTTCGCCGACCATGTTCTTCGCCAGAGCTGTTCCCAACTCATCGACAATTTCGATCTGGTAGCCCGGACTCGGGTAGCCTACCGGAACGTTCGGAGTGTCGATGATGGTCTCTTTGTCGATAAAGTATCGACTGATTCGGCCGCATTCTGTGCTGCCCAATCGGTTCACGAAGATGACTCTGTCGGAAAAACATCTTTGGAACAGGTCGACATCGAATTTTGTCACGTTCTCTCCGCCCAGGCTGATCGCGCGCAGCGATGGAAAGGATTCATCCCCGCGCAGAGATAACGCAAATTCGCGGAACACGCTTCGCACCGAGTGATAAATAGTTATGGCTTCGCGGCTGAGCCATCCGGGAATCGACGACGGACCCCAGCATCTGACATCGAAGGGAAACAGCGACGCGCCGTTCAGCAAGGCCGTGAAAATATCATGAGCTCCACCATTTGCGTAATACTGATAAACACCAGTGAGACGATCTTCCCGGCAAATGCGAAGACTATTCGTGTTGGCCATGACCGAGTGGATCACGTTTCGGTGGTTTTGCAGGACTCCCTTTGGCTCTCCTGTAGATCCGGAAGTGTAAATGACATAGGCGCAGGACTGTGGTGGCAGCGACAATTCCAGATTATCGGTACCGGTGTCCTGATTAAGGGTGTCGATATTCAAGATATCTGCCTGAGTCTGCACCATGGTAGCCGCGATATCAGAGTGAAAGTCGTCGGTTACGACGAGACGGGTTTGCGAGGTTTCCAGTATGGTGGATGCTCGGTGCCGCGGCCAATTGGCATCCATCGGCAAATAAAATTTACCCGCCTTAAGGATTCCTAAGATCGCCGCGACCACAGGCGCGTCGTGGCGGCACAATACGCCTACGGGTTCTTGGCCATGACCCAAGGTGTTGAAAATCGCAGTTGCGATCCGATTCGAGCTTCGGTTCAACTCACCGTAGGTCATGGAGCGGTCGCCGGATTTGACGGCCAATCGGTCGTGATAACTTAGCGCGATTTGTTCGAACAACGCCGGGATCGACCTCTCGACATCCTCTTCGGGGAACTCAACAAACGTTCCCGACGGATGAAGGCAGTTATGCCAAATCGCCTGCTGCTCGAGCGGTAACTTCAAGCTGCTCTCCTAGCTACACGCGTGGGGATATGATTCTTGCCCTGTCGTGCTGCGCTATCCTCATTAGACCTTCTAGCTAAATATACTGCCGCAAAACAAGCATAAGGGCTAGAGAACGTTTGTTCTCTTGGATAGAAACAACTTAAAGCGCTTACGGGTAGGCCTGAGTCTGGATTGTGCGGTTCAAAGCCGCTGCCACTATCCTTTCCCATTCTTGAGCGCGCTTTTCCTCATAGACTCAATACAACCGGCCGATCATCGTTGGTACTTCGCTTGAAGACTTTGTTGGGCAAGGAGAACAAGAAACATGGCAACGAAAAACACGGGTGAGCAGGTGTCAGTGTTCGAGTAGGACAGGCATTGTTTGGTTAATTGCTTATGTTAGCTGATTCATACCAACAACGCGTCGGAGACTATCTGCACACGACTGCGACGAGGGGAGAATGGAGGAAAACAGACCGCTGAACTACCCATTTCATATCAGTCTAGCAAGCGAGAAAGCGAGCCTTCTCCGGAGACCCTGGGTTGTGGTATTATCTGGTTATGGATTATCAGAGAATCATTACCATTGAGCCGGATAAGCGAAGCGGCAAGCCCTGCATTCGCGGTACGAGAATGACGGTGACCGACGTGCTGGAATACCTTGCAGGAGGCATGACGCAGGAAGAATTGCTGGCTGAATTTCCCGATCTTACCGCTGAAGATATCCGCGCGTGCCTCGCTTTCGCTGCCGACCGCGAGCGCAAGCTCGCAACTCTTCCGGGATGAAGCTCCTTTTCGACCAGAATCTCTCGCCGCGTTTGCCTCGAATTCTTTTGAATGTTTGACTTTGACTTATTAGACATTGGACAAAAATCAAATTAACGAAGCCTGGTACTTTCGACAAAAGCGATTAGGAGGATAGTAGATGGCCGAACCGAAGAGGAGCTTCCCGATGTTGCCGATCGCTCACTGGTGGAATCTGCGAAAGAAGTTCAAGCAGAGCTTACCAGGTGTGGTTACGGGTTCGTACTTGGCAACCGTTTTGAACATGGCGGAGAATTCCGCCAACGCCAATGTTTTACCGTTTCTCAAAGTGTTGGGGATCATTGACGAAGAAGGCAAGACCACCGAGCGCGCCAAACTGTGGCGCGACGACCATCACTATCCGGAAGTGTGCCGTGATATTTTAAACGACGTGTTTCCCAAGGAATTGCTAGATGCGGTCTCAAAACCGACAGAGAATCGGGGTGCAGCCGAAAGATGGTTTGCCCGCCAATCAGGTGCTGGGGAGAACGCGGCACGACGGATGGCCGCGCTGTACACCGTGCTTGTAGAGGCTGACGCGTCGAAACAGCCAGATAAAGAGACGCCTGCGAAAGCGGTCAAATCGACACGACCAAAAGCGAAACAAGCCAAACAGCGACTGGCTGTCGATCCACCTGCTAACCCGGATTTTAATCCGGCACTTTCAAATCCTCCTGCTGCACCGGGAGTTCACATCAATCTTGAAATTCATATTTCTGCCGACGCTTCAGCGGATCAAATCGAGTTAATCTTTGCAAGCATGGCGAAACACATATACAGACGTGTCTAATCCACTTCCCCCCGACGTTAAAGCGGTTGTCGATCTAGTCAAAAAACTTCGTGCAGAAGCTCCGAAAAACTTTGTTCCTCCGTCGGAAGGGACTCGACCGCTTAACGAGTTCGTGTTGCCGCACGCGATGGTGAAGGGCACTCGCGGCTACATCGAGCGCGTGGTCTTTCAGATTAACGGTTGCTACGAGAAGGGCTGGTTCGACGGTTGCGCGGTGATGATGCGCCGACTGATCGAAACGCTAATCATCGAGTGCTTTGAGAGGCACCAAATAGCAGGCAGCATCAAAAATCCTTCAACCGGCGACTTCTTATTTCTGCGGGATTTGATCGATAGGCTCATCCAAGAGCCGTCGTGGAATATCGGAAGGAATGCGAAACAGGCTTTGCCGAAACTCAAGAACGTCGGAGATCAATCGGCCCACAGTCGCCGATACAACTCGCACCGGGAAGACATTGAAAAAATTGCTGATGACTTCCGGACCGTGTGCCAAGAGCTGCTTTATCTGGCGGGGCTCAAGTAGTTGTTTATCGCTCCTCACACGAGCGGCTCCTCGGCTCACCGACCTGCTATAGTCTTGGCCCAGAGTGGACCCCGTTCGAACTTCTCATAGCTGTCTTTCGTCTATTGGGTCGCCCTACGTATTTCGCCTTGCCAAGCCACTCCTTGTAGATACATAGCACATCCTCGATCTCATAAGGTCGCAGACGTCGCAACGTGGACGGTAGATCTTTGGGTGCAAGCGATTTCGCGTGGTGGTCCAAATGGAGTGCCTGCGCCCCAAGCCTTGTACCAGCATGCAGATAAACTTTGCGGGGTAGCAGGCGGAGCCACGCGCCGATGCGAAGCGAGGTATCATAGACGTAGAGCTCGCCGATGCCGTCAACGACTTTGGTTGCCATGCGTACCCGCTTGATTAAGTCATCAAACGAGGCTGCACTTTTGAGCTTGGCCCGACGCAACCTCCGCGTTGCTTGTTCAAGGACGGCTCTGGAAATGCGCCGCTGATGCGACGATCTCTTTTTACTATCGCGTTCGGGTCGAAGTGCGAGTCCCGCTTGGGTGACCGCATCTTCGAAGGTGGGAATTGCTCGGAGGTAGCGAAGCTCTTTTTTGGCCTTCTGACCGTGGTGTTTAGCATAATCGCTAACGATCGCGGAAAGGGATTGCAGCCTTCGAGTCCCGCGAAAGCCCCGACGGCACGGATCAGGCCACTCTGCTTTACTCCGATGCGTATTAAGCTGGCTCATAGCCTTCCCCGTTGTTCGTGAAATGCCAAATGCTGGAGCTGCAATTTAGGCGCGGCCTCGGCCGAATGTTACCCAGCATAGCCACGATTGAAGTCAACGTGTAAGTGGTGCTGCACGATCTCCACCACAGGAGCGCGCTTTGCCGCCTTAATCACTTCTTGGCGGAGATTAAGGGACCCGCCATGCACCAAGATCCCCCGAACCTTGTTGTTTCGTGTCTCCTTTTGAACCAACTTCATGTAATGGCGCAGTTGCTCCAGATGCTTAACAGTTGGCGCGCCTTGCTTGCACTCAACGACTACCGGCCGCTCCTCCCGATCTAAGAGCAGTACATCGGACCGCTTCCGATCAGCAAACACTTTCTCGCGAACCTTGGAGTCAGGGTGCGGTACCAAACCGTCTTCAAGATGATCCGGGTGGCCAGCAATGTAATCGGATAACGCGCGTTCGCGATCGAAATGCGCCAACAAACCAATCCAGTTTGCCGGGTCGTTCATTGCCCTTCGCAGTTTCGTAAGTGTTATTGATTTTATCAACGCGATTGTTGGAAGAAGCTCGCTTACTGCTAACCGCGAACCTTCAGGAAGCGAAACCACGAGATCCTGATCGGTAGGTCCGCAGGCTAGATCCCATCGCACTTGAATCCGTCGACCCATCTGTCCGACCGGACGGTTCTTGCTCTTCGGCACGAGCGGGTCCCACTCATCGTCATCAACTGCTAGGGCCGTAAACTGCCCCAGCCGCGCGACACGATGATTTTTTAACGCGGCGATTACGTAATCCCCTACAGCCATTCGAGACAGAGCTTTGCAAGCTTTCGCGAATCCGCGCTCTTTCGCCTT
This sequence comes from uncultured delta proteobacterium, assembly GCA_963816145.1. GTDB lineage: Bacteria > Desulfobacterota > Binatia > UBA9968 > UBA9968 > DP-20. The sequence goes on along the minus strand of CAWFJP010000004.1, from coordinate 439,421 downwards.
CTCGTTGAGCTTGTTACGCGGAGGCGGCCATCCAATCGCGACGCATTGGTGGCGATAAAGCCGGTGCCACAGACCGGGATAGTGACCTTCCATGCAGTAAACTTTCCAAAGAGTCACGGTTACTCCTTTCGCTATAGCTTTGTGACAGGTGTCAGGATTGGCTTTTGTGACTATTTGAGCAATTCACACTGATGATAAATCCGAACGCCGCAATTTCCGTTCTCGCAAAGCCTAGTTGCACACCGCTAATTCTTGTTCCGCGCCTTCATCCGCTGATTGAGCGACTGCAAAACCCCCGCGTCCACCGCCGCGATCACATCCACCGCAGCGTCCAACTCTTCCTCCGTCATCCCCGCTTTCCTTGCGTCCGCAAGGCGCCGCTCCACTCACGGATCGCACAGCCGCATCATCGCGACCGCGAGCCCCATCAGCATCTTCTCGCGCTCGGTCAGACACTCGACGGCATGGGCGTCTTTGTAGAATGTTCGGAAGTCGGCTTTCTTCATTGTCGCTCCTTGAAATTCAGAACTAACACTGGAAGTCAGGAGCCAGAATTCAGAAGCCAGAAGTTCGGGATCGGACGTCCGAGTACTGATTTCTGACTACTGACTTCTGGCTACTCTCACTTCACGCCGGTTTCACCCCGGTGATCAGCGCGTAGGAAAAACTTCCCTTCACATGGGAATGATCGCCGTGGGTGTGCCAGGTGAAATAGTTTTTCTTCATGCGCTCGGCCAGCTCCGGCGCTTCCTTTTCCAACTCCAGCGCCGCTTCGAGCCAATGGCGGCCGGTGGGAATGCCGTCCATGCCTTCTTGGTTGAACGGGTAGGAAATCACGCTCTTGCGCGGCACCCGGTAACCCGCCTTGGTCAGCAAACGTTCGATGCTGCTGACGGTGTGAAAGCGAAAGCCCTCGCCATGGGTGCGGCGAAAGACCTGATTGATCTTGGCCTCCAGCGCCACGTCGATGGCATCTTTCGACTCCTCGATAACCGGATCGAGGACGACGAAGCGGCCGCTCGGTTTGAGCACGCGCTGGACTTCACCGACCACGCCGGCGGGATTGCCGAAATGATGCAGGCTGAACGACACGAAGGCGCGGTCGAAGGTGCCGGACTTGAACGGCAGCTTATCCGCCTCGCCGGCGCTCAATTCATAACGCTCGATCGGATCTTTGTGATGATGGCCGATATCGAGCATCGCCAGCGCCTCGTCGACGCCGACGATGCGCCCGGACTGCATCTGCTTCGACAGCGGCCGGGCGACGCGCCCTGTGCCGGTGGCCAAATCCAAAATCGCTTCGCCGCCCTTGAGCGTCAACGCCTCGATCAACTTGACCGTCAGCTGGCTGCGCATGTCCGACAAGCCGCGTTGGTCGAACTCCGCCGCGTGGGCCGGGTCTTTGAAGCGCGATGTATGGTCGTGTCCATGGGAATGACCGTGATCGTGATCGTGGGAATGCCCGTGGTCGTCGGCATGCGCGTGTTCATGCGCCGCATGATCGTGATCGTGACCGTGTTCCTGGCCATGCTTGTCGTCATGATGGTCGTGCCCGTGCGAATGATCGCCCGTATGCTCGTGCTTATGTTCTTCTGCCATGAATAAATCCTCTTTCTTTTGTCTTACTCGCGCCTCAAGCCTCATGCCTCGCGCCTATTTTTTCACTTCTTCGCCATCTCCATCATCGCATCCCACTGCTCTTCGGTGAGCTTCATGATCGACAAGCGCGAATTGCGCACGAGATCGAATTTGGCCAGCTTCTTGTCGGCTTTGACTTCAGCCAAGGTCACCGGCTTGGCCAGGGCTTTCACCGGCTCGATGTCGACCACCAGCATGCGCGGATTGTCCTTTTCCGGATCGGAGTAGGCGCCGCCCAGAGCCCGGGCGATGCCCACCGCCTGGCGCTCGTCGCCGGTGTGATAGATGAAGATCTGATCGCCTTTTTTGATGTCCTTCAAATGCATCAGCGCGAGGTTGTTCGCCACGCCGTCCCACCTGGTCGATTTGTCTTTGACCAGCTGCTGATACGAATACACGCTCGGTTCGGTCTTGAATAACCAACGGGTTGCCATGAAATATCCTCCATGTAGTTTATAAATCAGCATCCGGCCCCAATACAATCCCCAGTACAGTGCCTTTACCCAGGGATGCGCCGCGCAGAAGAGATTTCTCGCTGCGCTCGAAATGACAGTTCTTGCGTTGATGTCATCCCGAACGAAGGGAGGGATCTCTGCCGTCGGTGAACTCAATCCCTTGACCTCAATGCCGGAAGCACTGTATCCAATCGGTCATGATCAATCGCAAATTTTACTTCGCTCTGCTGGTATTATTCGCACTCGTTGCGCCGACTCCCTACGCCGCCGGCGCCGACAAACTACGTATCTCCTATTCGGCAATCAACGCTACGCAGGCTTTCTTGTGGGTCGCCCTGGACCGCGGCATCTTCGCCAAACATGGCCTCGAAGGCGAGCTGCTCTACATCAACAGCGGCACCATGAATATCGCCGCCCTGCTCGGCGGCAGCGTGCAGATCGCCGGCGGCGGGCCGGTGTCCATCGAAGCCCGCCTGCGCGGCATCAAGTTGACGATCTTGGGCAATCCGCTGCCCTGGCTGGCGTCGAATCTGATCGTCCATCCCGACATCAAAAGCATCCCCGAGTTGGCCGGAAAGTTTGCCGGCATCTCGCGCTTCGGCTCCTCCACCGACCAGGGATTCCGCTATCTGTTCCGCAAGAATGGCCTGAACGTCGACCGCGATTTGAAGATGCTCCAGATGGGCGGCGACTCCAGCCGCGTCGCCGCCTTGAAAGCCGGCACCGTCCAATACACCTTCCTCGGCGCCGCCGCCACCGACAATGCCCGCGCGCTCGGCTTCCGCGTGCTGGCCACCGCCCAGCAGATGGCGATCCCATTTCCTTGGACTTCAGTGGTAGTCGAAGAAAGCTGGCTAGTGAAAAACCGCGAGCTTGCCTACCGCTACATGAAATGCGCCACCGAAGCGATCGTCACCATGAAGCGCAACCGTGCCGAAAGCGAGCGCACCATCGGCAAGTACATGAAGATCAGCGATCCCAAACTGATGGCGACCGAGTTCGACTTCGTCGCCTCGCTGATGCCCGACTACATGGCGCCGACGCTCGACGGCATCAAAGTCATCCTGGAAAACTTCGGCAAAGAATACCCCGACGCCCCCAAACGCGACCCCAAGGAGTTCGTCGATGGCTCGATCATCGAGCGATTGAAACAAGAGAAGTTTGCCGAAGGGTTGAAGTTCTGAACAGCCCGGCGATTCCAGTTTCCGCGGAAATTCAGGGAGGGAATCTGCACGGGTTTTAACAAACGATTAAGACTTGGCGGCCTGTGTTTTTTTCCCCAATGGAACCTTGGTCAACTGAATCACTAATCGCAGCGCTTCGTTGACTGCTTCCGTATTGTTCGCGAACGCCTTAGCGACGTCCGGAGCTAACAGGACTAAATTAGTCCCAGCGCGATAACGTTCCGCGTATTTTCCTCTGACACCGTGCTTCAGCAAACTGCGAAGGTCATATTCAGGCCGCAGCTCGTCCGCCATGCTATTTTTTTGTTTCTTCTTCATATACTTCTCTTTCAGTTCGGGTCAGTTCGCGCGCGCTGATGATACGGATTCGCTCGCCCCTCGCAGTATGAGCGACGATCACGAGCCGCCGCCGATCGGACATGCCAACAGTAATATATCGCTCCTCGTTTACAGAGTGATCTGGATCGGCGACCGTGGTGCTCAACAGATCACCAAAAACCGTCGCGGCTTCATGAAATGAAACCCCGTGTTTACGTAAATTCTGAGCCGCCTTCCTCGGGTCCCACTCGAATTCCACGTAAAAATGTTAACAGCTTCCTAGTGTCTTGGAAAGATCATCGACGATAGTCAAGCATGAACAATCCATGCTACCCTGCGGTCGTTCGCAAAGGAGGCAGCGATGGCACGCATCCGTCATCTTGCAATTCTCACCGAAGACGTCGACAAGTTGGTTAAGTTTTACACCGAGGGCTTCGGCCTGAAGATCGTCCACGGCGTCGGCACGGCGACCTATCTCACCGACGGTCATATCAATCTGGCGATTATCCCGATCGGTCCGGAACGCGAGATCGAAGGGCCGCAGCTTCAGACCGGCATCAACCACTTCGGCTTCGAAGTCGAAGATGTCGCCGCGGTGCGCGAAGCGTGTAACGGACTCGGCGCGGCAACCGATGTAAGAAAGCGACCGCCCAATCGCGAAGCCGAATACCGCGTCCTCGACCCCGACGGCAACCCTGTCGATCTATCCCAGCATGGCTGGCCGCACTGAGACGAGGTTTACCGCGGACGGTCTGCTATGAATATCCGAGTGTGGAAGAGCGAGTTATCTAGTAGGGGGCACCCCCGAATGTTTTTATCGGCGGTCCAGATCCGGACTCGCCTGGATTCCCGCTTAAAGCATGCGGGAATGACGGTCCTCGGAGAAAGACAATGAAATAAACCACGCGAGCTACGGGGAATGGAATACAAGCCGCAGCCTTCTAACCGATCACCCACTTGAGCAAATACGGCGTCGCGATAAACATCAGCGCCGCACCAGTAACGATCACCGTCCACACCCAGCGAGCCGGGTTTGAAAAGTTCGGGCTCTGCCAGAGCAGCGGCAAAGCCAGCGGTCCGACCAGCAGCAACATCGCGACCACGTAAGCTCTGGCGTAATAGAATTCCGCCGCCTGGCCGGCCGACTTGGCGACTTTGTAGGCGTCGATAATCGCGCTCGACCACAGGAGCAAAAACGCGAGCGCGGTAGTAATTGCGTTGAAATCGCCGAGCCAATAAGTGGCTATGGCCAAAACGGCGGAGCAGGTGAGAATCACCCAGCCTTTTTTGCGCTCGTGATTGTAGATTTGCCCGAGGCCGGGAAGGATCGCCGATAATATTAGTGCGAGGAATGGATTTGATTGCGTCGTCATAATCGGGTTATCGATACCCAACTGGTGGGGCTCAAAGTTTTACGCTTGACGAAAGTCGTTTTTCCTTCAATCTCACCACGAAGTGACCATGAGCTTACGCTCGTCTACAGAATATGAACTTGCAGCCCTCCCAGCGCCACATGGTTGCTCCCTTGATTCGTCATACCGGCGAAAGCCGGTATCCATCCCCTCCCTCCCCTGGATGCCGGCCTTCGCCGGCATGACGGAAGCCTCATGCCAATTCGTCGCCCAGATCGTAACTGCACATGCATTTTCTAAGGAGGCTTGAAGCGTACGAAGGCTTCGGACTATTTAATTCCGAACTTCGCGACCTTCGTGTACTTCGTGGTGAAAGCGGACCCTGGACTGCACTCCTTGCGACTTTGCCAGACACAACCCGAGTCTCGCTTGCTGCCTTACCCTGGTGCCCTGCGCACCGAAAGCCAACCTTGCCGCGCTTACTTTTTCTCGGCGAACATCTTGGAAAATACCCGGCGCGCGTTCCCTTCGGAGATATTGTAACGCTCCTCATCGCTTAGCCAATCGATGGACTGGAAAATCGGCACCAGATCTTCAAAGTTGCGCCCGGTCTTGGGATCGATGGCGTTGACCGCGCCAAACATCTCGGTTGCGAACAATACACGGTCGGCGCCGACGCGCTTGATCAAGAGTTCCATCGATTCCTTGTCATAGATCGCCATGTCCCAATAGACCCAGCGCGCCGCTTCTTCGAACGGTTCGAGCCCTTCCTTCACATGCATGCCGCGCTGACGGTTCCACTGAAACGGAATCGCTCCGCCGCCATGGGGGATGATAATTTTCAACTTGGGAAAATCCTTGAACACGCGCGAGCGCAACAGCTCCACGGCGGCCGAGTTATGCTGACCGATATAGTAGGCATTGGTCAGGTGCATCGCCGGGTTGAGCGACGCGCTGGCATGCACCGTGCACGGCACGTCGAGCTCGACGAGCTTCTCCCAGAGCGGATACCACCACTCGCTGGCCATCGACGGTGTCAACGGCTCGCGCCCGCCGGCGGGGTCGGGGTTGACGTTGCAGCCGACAAAGCCCATTTCCTTCACGCAGCGACCGAGCTCGTCGACCCATTCCTTGGGACCGACCCCGGGCGACTGGGGCAACTGGCAGACCGGCGAGATCTTGTCCGGGAACATTTTCGCGACGCGTCCAATCAAATCATTGCACGCTTCGGTCCAATAGCGGCTCACCAGCGGGGAACCGAAGTGATGCCCCATCGCCCCCGCCTGCGGCGAAAACAGCAAGCGGTCGATGCCGTTCTCGGCCATGCGCTTGAGCTGGCCCTGCATCGACCGCGCCAGTTCCTCGTCGCTGATGACAAGTTTGGCGCGTATCGGTTTTGCCATATTGGTGATCTGTTGCCCGCGGTAGGCCTGCAGCTGCGCCGGCGCAGTGGTGAAGTGATTATGTGCGTCGATGATCATTGTCAATCCTCCCGTGTTCGGTCGATAAGACATTGATCATTAAAATTCGTTCTCACCACGGAGAAAGCACCCAGAAGCTCTTTGTCCTGCGAAGGACTTGTACCAGACAAAATTTGCAGCGATTGTCCGCAAGCTGCGTTCCTTCGCGTCTTCGTGGTGTCAACAACTTTTCTGCTGCCATTTGTCGAGCCGTCCCGCGCAATGTTTATAGGTCGCACATTTACTTTCAAACATTCAGGAGAGTTTCAAATGCCAGACATACCTCGCCTCAACGGCGTTATCAAAGCCCTCGAACAAGGCCAGACCGCCTTCGTCGCCTTCACTCCCGTCGACATCGAGAATGCCGTCGCCATGGCCGGCACCAAGCTGGACGGCGTCGCTTTTGAAATGGAACATGCGCCGCTGGATTTTCCCGGCCTGCGCAATGCCCTGCAATTCATGCTCGACCGCGGCCAGATCGTCGCCGGCGGCACCCTCGCGCCCGCGGTCACGCCGATGGTGCGCGTACCGCCCAACGGCATCGAAATGAACAGCTGGATCGCCAAGCAGGTGCTCGATATCGGCGTCATGGGCATCATCTTCCCCCATGTCAGCTCGGTCGAAGAGGCGGCCAACGCCGTCGGCGCCTGCCGCTATCCGCGCCTCAAGAGCGCGCCGCGCTACCATCCGCCCGGCATCCGCGGCGACGCGCCGGCCCGCGCCGCGCGCTACTGGGGGCTGCCGCAACAGGAATATTACAAGCGCGCCGATGTCTGGCCGCTGGCGCCGGATGGCGAAGTCCTGGTGGTCATCCAATGCGAAGAGATGCGCGCCATCGAAAACCTGCCGAAGATTTTAAAAGAAGTGCCCGGTATCGGCGTGGTCCTGATCGGCGAAGGCGATCTGAGCCAGGAGCTCGGCCATCCGCGCGACTACGACCACCCGGTGGTCGCCGACGCAATCAACAGCATTTTGAAAATCTGCAAAGAACACAACGTCCCCTGCGGCCATCCGCATCCGGACGGCAAAAACATCGAGCGGTTGGTGAAAGACGGCTACCGTTTCCTCATGCCCTCATCGCCGCGCACGTTCGGAGTCTTGGACCAAGGACGGAAGCTCACGGGAAGAAGTTAGCGAAAATTGCTCCAACGAGAAGTGAACTGATCATTCCGTCATTCCCGCGCACGCGGGAATCCAGGCCCATCATGCACCTGGATACCGTTCTTCAACGGTATGACGGAAAGAGTCGAATAACCCATCCCCCTTCCCCCGCATTTTCAATTATCAATTCTCCATTATCCATTCTCAATTCCCCCTCGCCTCCCCGTCATTCTCCATTATCAATTTTCCATTCTCCATTTTTTCAATTCTTCGCCTCCTGCCTAGTTTCCAGGGAAGCGAGCGCTTTCTCGAGGAGCGCGACGCGCCAGCGCAGTTCTTCCTGCGGCGGCAGTTCGGGTTGTCCGACCGGGTAATGAAATTTGCTGCCGGCGAGAATCCTGCCGACGCCGACTTGCTGCGCGACGTTGGCAAGACAGGTGATCAGGACGACGGGGATTCCTTTCTTCTCAATTTCTTTGCTGATCGTAGCGCCGCTACGAGTGCCGGTTCCTCACGTGGCGGTCAAAATGACCGCGTTGACGCCGGCGGTCACCAGCTCGTCGGCGATGCCGGCGCCGAGCTCAGCCATCTTGCTCGGCATGGCGCCGGTGCCGGTGGTGACGAAATAATGATCGTAGAGTTTTTTGATCCTTTGCGCCTTCTCCAGCGCGCGCATGGCGTCGACCGGAACGATGCGATCGGGATCTTGATCGACCGTGGAGGTGTCGTAACCGGTATGCATCGCCGCGAACTCGCCGCGCTTGAGATCGTCGCGCCCGGCGAGCGAATACTTGAAATATTTCGAGCCGCGCGAACTTTCCAAACGATCCGGATTTCCCGTTGGCACCAAGCCGCCTTCGGTAACCAGCGCCACGGTGGCCTCGCTCAAAATACCGGCCAAATTTGGAATCGTGTGCGCTTCGGTTTCGATGCGCGGAATTTCACTTGTATAGGCTTGGCCGTTGAGCTTGGACAGCAACAGATCCGTGGCGCGGACATAATCCGGCTTGCCGGTTTTTACCGTGAACCGGCGCGGGATCGGCAGACAGTGCTCGGCGCGGAAATTTTCCACCGCGGCGGCATCTTGCGCCAGCAATTTTTCGATCAGCTGGGAATACCGCTTCAAAGTCTCCGCCATCGACGCCGTCGAAGCGCCGGTTTGCACAACGAAAACATGGCGGCCGATCTCCTGGGTTCCCGGATTATTTTCGTCCATGCCGGTAATCGCCGGAATGCGCCAATTGTCGCGCACCCAACTGCACAGCTTGGCGCAGGCGAGGCCATAGCGGCCGGCGTTGAACGCAGGACCGGCCAGGAAGAGATCCGGGTGAAACTCATCGATCGCCGAGCCGATCGTGCGCAACGCTTCGGGTTCCGCCTCGTGAAAATAGTTGTCGCCGCAAACGATCGTTGCGTATTCCACGCCGTGCGCTTTCAATGCAGTTTCGATCACGCTACCGACGCCCACCGCATGGGGCAGCAAGAGCGCTTCCTGCCCGGCCTTCTCTTCGCCGCCGATGCCGGCGAAAAACTGGTTCAAATAGTGCAGCACTTTGATCATCGCGCGCCTCCGTAATGGATCGGCAACCACGGCGGGTTGCCCCCAACAATTTCAATTCCTTTTTCCGTTCTTTGCGGCCAACCTTCCGAATCAGAATCTTATTTCGATGTGAAATTGTATTATTATATTTTGAAATTTTCGCGGCTGGCGCAATTTTCCCGCGCCAAGGCTCCTAAATTGCTCTGCTAAACGCAAAATGCGATCTCACCACGAAGGCACGAAGGCCACGAAGGTTTCGGATAGTTTGAACTCCGAACTTCGTGATCTTCGTGTCCTTCGTGGTGAACATCTTACTTCTTATTGGGTTACGGATCTGCCGCGCTAGGCGCTTTACGGTTAATCTCTGTTCATCTTCGATTGCGGTACGTCAGTTCTCATATTCCGCGCGAAAGCCGCTGCTACCCATCTTGCTGTAGGAAGCGAAAAAGATCGTTGGGTCGAAAAGAAACGGCAAGCGCGCATCGTGGCTCGCCTTCAAGTGGAGATCGAGCGTCGTGGCGCCGATTACCGAGTCGAGCGGCGGGATATAGATTTTTTCCGAAACATTGCCGCGGCTGATCATCCCATCGGCCTCCTTGGGATGGTCGACCAAAGGCCGCTCGTAACCCTTGGGACCGTTCGATTCATGCAAGACGGCGGCGGTTTTAACACCCTCGTCCTCGCAAGCCTTGACGGTTTGCATGAAGTCCACCGTGCCGTTGCCGGTGCCCTCCATGAAGGCGACCGCTCCGTCGGCTCCAAGATTTCGCGCCAGGCGCGCCACCCAAAGCCCGAGCTTTTTTTTCTGCTCAAAACTATCGTTGTAACCGCGCGACAGAATCACGCCCAGGAAGTTCAGGGTTTTGCCGTGGCGCGCGAGCAAGTCGGCGATGAACGGATTATCGCAGTGCAAAGATGTCGGCACCTTGCGCTCGCTTTTATAATTGCCGCTGACCACCGCGCCGTCGAAAAATTCGCTGGGATGAACGAAGGTGGGCAAGGTTTTGGAAATTTCTTCGCCGTAATAAAATGTGCGCGCGCAGCACAGCTGGCTCTGCACCTGGTAGATCAGCACCACTTTGGGCAAACGTTGATCGACCGGCGGCAAAGCAATCCGCTGCTCCGCCGGCTCGCAGTTGTTTTTGTCCACCCGCGCCAGAAAGCTCGCGCAGCGCAGCGCCATGTTTCTCAGCGCCTGATCAAAGCCGGCGTTGGAGACCGACGGGTCGGGTGTGAGCGACAGCACGACATGAAATCGATCCGAACCGTAAGCGTAGGGTGCGCCGACACCGGCCATATCGATGATCCCCTCGCGCGGCTTTTCGATCGGCGACAACGATTCGAACTGCGGGAAGCGCCCGGCCACGGTGACCAGAAGATTATTGAGGCGCGCGGTTTTCCCAGTGCCGACGAGTTTTGCCGATTCATGGAAGCCTGGAAAGGCCGTGCCGGCACCGGCAAGCTTAGCAATCGGCAGTACCGTATCGAGCACATGGACGATGCGCTTCGACTCGCCGGGACGGGCGAGCTCCAAGTCGACGCGAATGCCGTGGCTTAAATCACCGAGCAAGTGCACGAATGTCGGCCTGCGAGACGGTCAGCGATCGACCGGTCAGCGCGCTGCGCGCGCCCCACTCCAGTTGGTCGATCGAGTAATCGAGCAGTGACAGTTCCATGGGTTAATCGTTCTCCCTGGTTAATTTCAATTCAAACAGCTTGCCGCGGTCGAAAACTGTCAGCGTCCATCCATCGCCTGAACCGCGGTCTTGAACGCGCCATCGATATCTTCGAACTCCGGTCGGCTGGCGTCGAAATATTTACGGCCGTCGATCAGTTTGTTGTGCACTTGAATCTCGTCCTTGGGAATATCGATGCGCGCCGAGTTGGGCGGTTCGTCGGGGTCGCCAAGTTTTTGCAGCGCTATTTGACCGCGGCGCGACAGATACCAATTGGTGAAAACCTTGGCGGCGTTGGGATGGGATCCCTGGCTCGGTGTCGATAGCGTGCCGCCGCCGACCGAAAAACTGGCGCCCTCTTTCCACAGGCTGGTGTCGAAGATCTCGATGGGCAGTCCCTGATTCTTGGCCTTGAGCGCGCCGGAGCAACCGAAGCAGATCGAGAATCTCCCTTGTCCCAGCCAGTCGATCATCTGCCGGCTGTCGCGGCTAAAAGTAATCTCCTTGGCGCCGAACAACTGCCGAATAAATCCCGGCCCGAGTTCCGGATTGTAATAAAAAAACTGCATGGTGGTGCCGATCTCGGTGCGCGGCCGCGGATCGAGCATAACGATCTTACCCTTCCACTTGGGCTTGAACAGATCGTAATAGGAGGTGAACTCTTTGGGATTGACCTGCGCGGTGTTGTAATAGAGCTGTCCCGAACTGGCGTTGGCGAGATAGGCAAAGACATACTTGTTCTCGGCATCGAGATAGCGATGCTTGCCGCCGTACCAGCGCGCGCCATCGAGCACTTCGGGAAGCATCAACGCCGGCTGAATAGGGTCGAGAATCTTTGCCTGCTGATGCAGTATCCGGTAATTCGACGAACCCAAGCCGACCACGTCGGCAAGGTAGCGCCCGGCTCTGCGCTCGGTCAAAATCTTCGTCGTGATCTGCGCGCCGGTGCCGGTAAGCAAATACGGCCGGATCTCCGGGTAGTCACTGCGAAAGACATCGAGCACCCGCCCGTAGCGGTAAAGATAGATGTTGACCTGGCCTTCCTTCTTGGCCGCTTCGACCGTGGTCTCCCACCGGGATGGCCGCGGCGCATCCGCGCATAGCGCATTTGCGGCAGACAGGAAAATGCCGAAGGCCAGCGCTATACTGTGCGTTAAACCCAGGCCGATCAATCTCTGCACACAAAACCTCCGCCACCAAAGCAATGCCTGCACTATACCCCAGCTGGACCGATCGTCAATTTCAATTATCTTATGCTAATTGAGTAGCTGGTTTTCCTGGGTGCCGGCAGAGTGCAATGGCAATGTTTAAACGGCCCCTCGACAGACGCTACACAACGAGTGTAGAATCTTGCTGTGGATTGAAATCGCCCCGCTGCACATCCTCAGCCTAACCGAAAAGCCGAAGGAGATTTGCCATGAGTCGAAATCTTCGGAACAAAGGAATGTTGAAACTAGGTTGCTGCGCGGCACTACTTTTTTTCTTCTTGGCAGCCGCCCAGGGCCAATCCTCCGATAAAATTCCCCGTGACGTCATCGACCACACCGCCGCTCACGGCAGCGCCTGGGTTCTGGTGGGCTTGGCTTTGCCCTGGCAAATGGAATCGAGCCTGAACCCAGATGACTTGCGTGCCCAGCGCAGCGCCATTGCGGCAAGACAAGACGATCTATTGGAACACCTAGCAGGCCGCACGTTCACGGTTGTGCGCCGCTACCAAGAAATCCCCGGCATCGCGTTGGAAGTCGGCGCCGATGCGTTGGCCGAGTTGGCGCGCCTACCGATTGTTACCAACGTACTGCTCGATCGGCCGGCGATAAAAAAACCTGATGAAGCGAGCACCGATACGGCCCAGGCCGGCTCAACGGTATCGTTCACCGCAAGCGCGATAGCGGAAAAGGTGCCGCCGCAGATCTTCAAGCGCGTGGCAGCCGACGGCACGGTGCTCGTGCTGGCAGGCCTGCGAACACCATGGCAGCGCGAAGAGTTGCTCGATGAGAATTTGCTCGCTCTACAAAGAGCCGCCATCCATGACGTGCAAAGCTACGTGTTGGCTGAACTGGTCGGCACCCGCTACCGGGTCACCCGGATCTATCGAAAAATTCCCGGCATCGCCCTTCGAGTTGGACTAGACGCACTAAAAATCTTGGAACGCTCACCAGCGGTCACCAACGTCGTCTTGGATCGCCCAGCCGCATCGGCGCGCTAGCCAATACCGATCGCTTGCTCGGATCGGCGGCGCCGAAGATGTCCAATCTTTGCCATCGCTCGATGCTAAGATTCGTCGTGCGCCGACGAAAATTGCGCCGGCGCCGATTCGATGATATTTCACCTGCATGTCAAAGTTCGCTGATTTCTGCACCCGCTATTTCAAACAACACTTCGAGCTTCACCCGACGGACGCCATCTATTACGGCATCGAAGGCTACGATCACCTGCTCAACGATTACTCGGACAAGAGCTACAAAGCGGAAACAATTTTTGTCAAGGAATCGCTGCGCAAGCTGCGCGGGATTTCGCCGGCGGATTTGACTGCCGACGAAGCCATCGACTACGCGCTTCTCGAAGGCCGCCTCTTGATCCAAAGCTACGAGCAGGCCAAGGAAGACTATCGCCTCAAACAACCAGACACCTATTCCCCCATCGAGGCGATTTATATTCTCACCGTGCGGGCGACCAGCGATCTCGCCGGGAACTTACTCAGCCGGCTCGATCGTACCCCGGCGCTGATTCGGCAGGGCATCACCAACCTCGGCCGCAGGGCTGCCAATCCGCCCAAACTCTGGACCGAAAACGCCATTGAGGGCGCTAAAGGCGGCATCGCCTTTCTCGACAGCCTGCCCCAACATCCAAAAGTGCAAAGCGAAGTTAAAGACAGCGCCGCTCTGCACAGCGCCATCGCCAAAGCCAAGACAGCGATGCATGACTTCGCCAGCTTTCTCGAAAGCCATCTCTTACCCCGCAGCAATGCCAGCTACGCGGTGGGCGAAGAGCATTTCAACCTGCTCTTGAGAAAAAAGCACTTCCTCGATCACGACGCGCAAACTCTGCTCGCCTTGGGTGAGAGTCTTTTCGCCAAGACCAAACTTGAACTCGAAGCCCTAGCCGAAGAGTTGGCGCCGGGCAAAGGCGTCGAAGCGGCGGCCAGAGCGATCCAGGAAAACCATCCAAGTAGCGAACAGATCCTATCGGTCTATGAGAAAGCGATGAGCGCGGCGCGGGACTTCGTCCGCGAGAAAAAGCTCGTCACCTTTCCCGCCAAGGAAGAGCTCCACGTCGTATACACACCGGTATTCCGCCGCCATGAGATTCCCTTTGCCGCGTATCTCTCGCCCTCGCCCAAAGATCCCAATCAAATGGGCTACTACTATGTCACGCCGGTGACCAGCGACGATTTGCTGCGCGAGCACAACTACGTCGGGCTGGAAAATACCTCGGTGCACGAGAGCTATCCCGGACATCACCTGCAATTTTCCATCGCCAACTGCACGCCTGCCGCCGCGACCTTGCCGCGCTTGATGAACGAGTCGTCGGTGTTCTACGAAGGCTGGGCGCTTTATTGCGAGCAATTGATGCAGGAGCAGGGATTTCTGAAATCGCCAGAACACCGCTTCGTCATGCTCAAGGACCGGCTGTGGCGCGCGCTGCGAATCATCATCGACGTCAAAACTCAGACCGGAAAGCTCACCTACGACGAAGCGGCGGACTTGATGGTGCGCGAACTCCACTTCCCGCGCGAACAGGCCTGCGGCGATTTGAACTGGTACAGCCAATCCCCGTCGGGGCCGATGGGCTACGCCTTGGGCTGGTCGATCATCAACCGCCTGCGCGACCAGGAACAAAAACGGCTCGGCAATAAATTCAATCTATGCGCATTCCACGACAAGCTTCTCAGCGCCGGCAGCATTTCTTTACCGCTGGTCGAGAAGCGATACTTCACCCAATGATCCGACTCACCTGGAACCCTTGGAACGATTGGAACGGCTGGAACCGGCCGCGATGAAATCGTTCCAAAGGTTCCAATCGTTCCAGGAGTTCCAATGGTTAAAAAAACCAAAGAAAAACGCCGCGGCCCGCTCTTGGGCGCCCACATGTCCATCGCCGGCGGCGTCGGCAACGCTTTTCTCGAAGGCCGGAAGGTCGACTGCGAAGCGATTCAAATTTTTACCAAGTCGTCGCGCCAATGGGCGTCCAAGCCTTTGGACAAAGACGAGATCGCCCAGTTCCACGCTAATCGGAAAGAGACCGGCATCGCATCGGTGGTCGCCCACGACTCCTACCTGCTCAACTTAGGCTCGCCCGACCCGGCTCTGCGCAAGCGTTCCATCGGCGCGTTCATCGACGAGATGGAACGCTGCGAGGTGCTCGGCGTGTCGAACTTGATCGCCCACCCCGGCGCCCACGTCGGCGCCGGCGAAGTGGAAGGCATCAAGACGATTGCCAAGTCGCTGGACGAAGTCCACAAAGCCTGCCCCGGCTTCAAGGTCAAAGTGACGTTGGAAATCACCGCCGGCCAGGGATCGAACTTGGGCTACCGCTTCGAACAGATCGGCGACATCATCGACGCGACCAAAGAATGCGACCGGCTGCGCGTCTGCTTCGACACAGAACATGCCTTTGCCGCCGGCTACGACATTCGAACCAAGGAAGGCTACGAGCGCACTTTCGCCGAATTCGACAAAACCATTGGCATCAAACTGCTCGCCGCCTTTCATCTCAACGATTCAAAGAAGGAATTTCACTCCCGCGTCGATCGCCACGAACATATCGGCCAAGGCTTCATCGGCGTCGAAGCGTTTCGATTGTTAATGAACGACCGACGCTTCTGGGGTTTGCCGATGTGTTTGGAAACGCCCAAGGGACCGGACTTGAAAGAAGACCGCGAGAATCTGACCCTGTTGCGCAGTCTCATCGCTTAGCACGGAGATTCATTTCTTTCGAAGATTGGGGCAATTCGACCAAATGGTCGAAACCTCGACCATTGCGGCGATTATTATTCGCCGCAGCCCAATCGCGAAAGAGAAAAACACTATTAAAATTAACCGGTTCCTTCGTCGCCGTTGTTGGCACTCAGCTTGCGCTAACAAAAAGTCAAAGACGAAACCCAAAAGGAGGGACAGGTTATGAAAAAGGTCTTAAGCGCTATCGCAGTAGCAGGAGGGTTGGCACTACTAACCGGCGTGGCATCGGCACAGTGGGGCGGCGGACCCGGCGGCCGCTTCGGCGGCATGGGTCCGGGAATGATGGGCGGAGGGCGAGGCTGGATGGCCGGCGGCGCGCCTTGCGCGGGCGCCACGGCGCCGGCCAGCGCGATCGACGAAGCGAAAGCCAAGGAACTGGCCACGGCGTACGCGGGACAGTACCTCAAAGGATTCACCGTTGAGCGCGTGCTGCCGTTCACCGGCAGAGTCCACACCATGTATTCGGTGGAACTAAAGAACGAAGCCGGCGAACTTCGGACCCTGCGCGTGAACCCCTGGGGTAACATTATGCCCTTTGGCGGGCCATGGGGCCGAGGGTCCTAACGGTCAATCTGAAGCCAGGAGAGGCCCCGCGATGGGGCCTCTCGCTTAACGCGGACCGCCGATGTCGGGAGCCGTGGAGTCGTGTAACGCATCGCTACCACTCCAGTTCGCTCAAAATCAGGCAGCGGATTTTAGAATTAAACTTCGGATCGATACTTTGTTTACGGCGACGCCGCCGACTATAATGGCCGCCGACCATGGGACGAAGCATATTACCGCGTCACTTCATTCTCTCCGTCCTGCTGCTTCTCGCGCTTGTTTCGGTTTATATTTTCTTTGAGGCGCGTCGTTTTCAAGACGAGTTGTTGCGCCAGACCGAAGCCAAGGGACTGGCTTTGGCCGACGCTATCGAAGCCAATGTCCGTGCCTCCGTGCTGGCGAATTCATTATTGGAGGAGCTCATCAGCCAGCGACTGTTTGACAACGCGCGGCTCATCGATGAGCTGCTGCAATTTCCCCGGACAGACGAGAAAATGCTCCAGCAGATCGCCGCTGCCAATCGACTTAGCAAAATTGAACTGCTCGATTCCAAGGGGCAGCCGCTGCAGACCCCTCCCACGCCGGCCCCCCGGCGCATGCAAGAGATGATGGCTCGCATGGGGAAACTGCCGCCGGCGGAGTCCGATGAGCAGCGCCGGACCATGATGACCTTCATGTGGGGCAGGCGCTGGCGTCTGGCGCAAGATGCAGCCCCGCCGCCGCCGAAAGTCGCAGCAAAGAAATTTTGGGAGGGCAGCGTATTCGGTGTCGCCATCGGCGCCCGGAGCTTTCCCGGCATTATCGCCGTCCACGCCAATGCCGATTACATCGTCAATTTTCGCAAACAGATCGCTGTGCAAAAACACATCGAAGAACTGGGCCGGCAGTCTGATATCGAGCATATCGCGTTGGTCGACAACGACTTCAAAGTCCTGGCCCATACCGACCCGCAAACCGTCAATCGTCGACAAGACAACCCGCTTCTAATCGAGGCGAAATCGAACCAAGGAATTGGCCGCAAGATCGTCGAACAGCCTGACGGCAGCCGCCACTTTGATGTCGTCAAGGCGGTGAGGGTCAATGGCGCGACGCTGGGATTTCTCGAGATCGGGCTCTCGTTGAAGTCCACGGAAGCGGCTTGGCAGCGCAGTCTGCGCTCGATGGCCGTCTTCGGCCTCGGCATCCTCACGGTGGGCATCCTGGGCATCGGCGCCATCTTCTATAATCAAAGGGGGCACTTGCAGAAAGTCCGATCGCTGGAACAAGAAATCAACCGCAAAGAGCGGCTTTCAGAGCTCGGCAACATGGCGGCCACAGTGGCCCATGAAATACGCAACCCGCTCAACTCCGTGTCCATGGGCCTGCAGCGTCTCAAGGCCGAGTTCACACCGACCGGAGATTCCGAGGAGTACGCCCATTTTTTGAATCTGATGCAGGACGAAGTTCGTCGGCTCAATAGCACCGTCGAACAATTTCTCTCCTTGGCCCGGCCGCTAAAACTGAACCAAGAACAGATCCGGATCGATGAATTTCTCGACGAGATCACGACACTCCTGGCTGCCGACGCCCACGCATCGAAGGTGGACATCGAGCTAAAGGTCGCGCCGAATCTGCCGCCGCTGCGGGCGGACCGAAATTATTTCAAACAGCTCCTGCTCAATCTCATGCTGAACGCCGTGCAAGCCATGCCGGGCGGAGGCAAGCTGTCGGTGCAAGCCGTCGCGGAAAAAGAATTTTTGCGCCTGAACATCCGCGATCAAGGCATCGGCATCGAGGCGGAGAATTTGAGCAAGATCTTCGAGCCCTATTTCACCACCAAAACCAACGGCTCCGGTTTGGGGCTGGCCATTGCCCGTCGAATCGCGGAGGCCCATGGTGGTAAGATAGCCGTGGAGAGTTGGCCGGGACAGGGCTCCTGCTTTCGGGTATCGCTGCCTAGCGCCGGCGCTTGAACCTAAATGAACGATTCCATCCGCATCCTGGTGGTCGATGACGAAGCGAGCCAGCGCGAGCTGGTCAGCGGCTACCTCAAGAAGCAGGGATTTGAAGTTTTCACCGCCGCCGGCGGCGAGTCGGCGCTGGAACTGTTTCGACAGGCGCCGATGGAGCTGATCTTGACCGATCAGCGGATGCCCGGCCTTTCCGGCCTCGATCTGCTCAAGGCCGCTCGGGAAATCAATCCAGAAACCCAGGTGATCGTCATGACCGCCTACGGCAGCGTTGAAACCGCCGTGGAAGCGATGAGGGACGGCGCCGCAGATTATGTAGCCAAACCCCTCAATCTGGATGAGCTCCGGCAAAAAATTCAGCGAATTGTCGAACAGCACCGGCTCTACGCAGAAAATCGCGCCCTGCGCGAGGAACTCAAATCGCGCCACCGCATCGAGGGAATTATCGGCGAAAGCGGCCAGATGGTCGAAGTCATTTCACTCGTACAGCGCGTCGCGGCCAGCGAAGCGACGGTCTTGATTCGCGGTGAAAGCGGCACGGGCAAAGAGCTGATCGCCAAAGCGATCCATTACGCCAGCCCGCGGGCGGCCCGGCCGCTGGTGCGCGTCAACTGCGCCGCCCTGCCCGAGAATTTGCTGGAGTCAGAACTGTTCGGCCACGAGAAGGGTTCCTTCACCGGTGCCATCTCGACTCGCAAAGGACGATTTGAGCTGGCAGACACAGGCACTTTGTTTCTCGATGAGATCGGCGACCTGCCGCTCCACCTTCAGGCGAAACTTCTTCGCGTCCTCCAGGAACGCGAGTTCGAACGGGTCGGCTCCAGCCAGCCGATCAAGGTCAATGTCAGGATTCTCTCGGCGACCCATCGCGACCTCGAGTCTTTGATGCGAGCGGGACAGTTTCGCGATGATCTGTATTATCGTCTCAACGTCGTAACCATTCTGCTGCCGCCGCTGCGCGAACGGCGCCAGGATTTGCCGCCTCTCATGGATCATTTTCTCAAGCTATTTGCCGCTAAGAACGGCAAAAGTCTGCGCGGTTTTAGCCGCGCAGCGCGCGATGCGCTGTTGCGCTACGATTATCCGGGCAATGTGCGTGAGTTGGAAAATTTGCTCGAGCGCGCCGTGGTTCTCTGCCGCGGCGACGTGATCGATCGCGGCGATTTGCCGCTGATACTCGATGACCCGGACGCTCTCAGCGAGGCGCAGACTCAACTCACCGCCGCTGTCGAAGGCCTGGAACGGCGCATGATCAGAGAGGCGCTCAAACGCGCCAACGGCGTGCAGACGCGCGCCGCGGAATTACTCGGCGTCACCGAGCGTGCCCTTCGCTACAAGCTCAAAAAATATGGATTTCAAGGCGAAGACGCTGATTCTTCTACCCCGCCGGAATCGTGATTCCCGGGAAAAACCACTGCACGCCAAGACCGATGAGATAACCCACGCCAGCAGCACTCACGGCAACGACAAAAAACTTGGCGCCGGAGACCAGGATGGACTGGTCGGCGAGACGGCCTTTGAACGCGCCGACGATAAACAGTGTAGCCGCGCTCAAGCAAACCGACAGATAAAGCGCTGCGACCCCACCCATCGCGATAAACGGAAGGATCGGAACGATGGCGCCGATAATGAAGGACATCCCCATCACCAGGGCCGCCTTGAACGGCTGATTGATTTCCGCGCTGCCCAGGCCGAACACTTTTTCTTGGAAGGTGCGCATGAAGACTTTGCGCTCGGCCAGCAGCACCTTCACCATGCGGTAACTTTGCTCTTTGCTCAGCCCCTCTTCGCCGAGGGCTTTCAACAAGCCCTCCGCGGCGATATACGGCTCGCTGGCGGCAAGCTTTTCGGCATCGGCAAGCTCTTTGTCGAAAATATCCTTCTGCGCGCCGGACGAGAGATAGGAACCGGTGGCCATGGAGATCGCCCCGGAAAACATTGCGGTCAGCCCCGTGACGATGACGACAACGTTACTTTCGGTTGCACTCTGAACGCCGGCGAGCAGGCCGACCGTGCTGATCAAACCGTCTTGAATGCCGAAAACAAACTCGCGAATCCGCGAGCGGCTTTCGATAACCTGCTTCTTTTGCTGAATGGCATCGAGCGACATAGATCAATTGATAATGGAAAATGGATAATTGAAAATTAAAGACCAGGCACGGCGCCCCCGATTTCCGAAATGATCCATTCTCAATTATCAATTATCCATTATTCTAATATTTCAGCGCCAAATCGCCGGTCGCCTCGCCCGGCTTCCAATCGGAGGGGCACAACCGCTCCGTGCGCAGCGCTTTGAGCACGCGCAAGGTTTCTTCGACGCTGCGGCCGACGTTGACGTGGCTGACGACTTGGTAGCAGATGACGCCAGCAGGATTGACGATAAATGTCGCGCGCAACGCGACGCCGTCTTTCTCGTCGAGCACACCGTAGGCGCTGCTCAGACTCTTCGTTGTCATCGCTCAGCAGCGGACAGTCCAAACCGCCCAACTCCGCGGACCATGAGCGGTGGCTGTCGACGGAATCGACGCTAACACCCCAAACCAGCGCATCCTCGGCGGCAAAATCCTTCTCGCCTTGCTAAAACCGGTAGACTTCCGTCGGGACAGATAAAGGTAAAGTCGGCCGGATAGAAAAACAGCACAAGCCATTTGCCTTTGCCGGCGCCGAGAGAATACTCGCCGACCTGCGCGTGCAAAATTCCTCTAACTTTAAAATCCGGCGCGTGATCGCCGATGCGCAACAAATTCATAACGACTCCAAACCAATTCAATCTGTCCTGCGGCCGGCCGATTTTTTACTTTTACCTTTTAACTTTTGCCTTGCCATCTAAGGAATGTTGTGCCAGAGCGAAAACGCATCCTTGGCGCTCGCCGACGCCGGCGCAGTGAACCAGGGCTCTGCTTCGCTGCCAGCTTTGACCAAACCGAAAAAATAGATGCGCAGCATCTGCTCGATCAATTGCGGGAACGGCAAGTCGCGCTTGGGCTGATACCAGGTGTAGATCCAGTTCATCATGCCGAAGAGCGTGAAAGTCGCCACCCGCAGGTCGATGGCTTTGCCGCCGGCTTTTTCCGGCAGCTCCGCCAATAAATCCACGATCACTTTGACGTAGCGGCGCTTGAGCACAAGGATCTTTTCGTCGAAGTCGCCGGTCAGCGACTCGTCCTCATGGGCCATGACTTTCATTTCATGCATATTGTGGAGAAAGAAGCCGAGATGATTCTCGGCAAACGCCCGTATCCGTCCGCGCACGTCGGACTCCGGCATGTCGATCTGCTCCCAGTGGCCGAGCAAAGTAATGAAACAGCGCTCCTGGATCAGATAGAGCAGCTCTTCCTTGGTCGTGAAATAATAGTAGAGCCCCGACAAACTCATCTTGGTGGCGCGCGATATGTCGCGCACCGACGTGTGATGAAATCCCTTCTCGGCAAAGATTTTCGCCGAGGTTTTGAGAATCAGTTGCAGTTTTTCGTCGTAGTGACGAGTTGCGGGTTCAACGCGGTTGGACATGGATTAGCCGATCTTGGCAAATCGCATCTGGGGTGTCAATCAAACCTTGCACTGAGTGTAAGTGTCAGTTTTTGCAATCAATTCGGAGTAGCCGCTAAGCGAACTGTTTCTTGAATCGCCGCTAACCATGGTGTATGTCTTTAAGCTCAAATCCGATGAACTACGACAACGTTATAGTCGGCCGTGACGGCGCCATCGCTGTCGTGACCCTGAACCGGCCGCAAGCTCTCAACGCTCTGTCGTATGGTCTGGTCAAAGACCTTTCGTTGGCCATGCAGGAGCTCGACCAGGATCCCGAAGTGCGCGTGATCGTCGTCACTGGCGGAGACAAAGTCTTCGCCGCCGGCGCCGACATCAAGGAGATGGCCGACAAAGGCCCCTTCGACGCCATGGTCCATGAGCGCCTCGCCTATCGCGACAAGATCAACAAGATCTCCAAGCCGGTGATCGCCGCTGTGATTGGCTTCGCCCTGGGCGGCGGCTGTGAGCTGGCAATGAGCTGCGACATTATCGTCGCTGCCGAGAATGCCCGCTTCGGCCAACCCGAGGTCAACCTGGGCATCATCCCCGGTAGTGGCGGCACCCAGCGGCTGACGCACCTGCTAGGTAAACATCGCGCCATGGAGCTGGTGCTCACCGGCGACATGCTGAGCGCCAGCGACGCCGAGCGCTTCGGTCTGGTCAACCGCGTCGTGCCCGTCGAGCTTTGTCTCGAAGAAGCCAAGAACATCGCCAAGAAGATCGCCGCGAAACCCCAACTCGCGATCAAGGCCGCCAAAGAGGCGGTGCTCAAATCGGCCAACACCGGCCTCGACGAAGGCCTGGAGTTCGAACGGAAAGCATTTTATCTTCTGTTCGCCTCGGAAGACCGCAGCGAAGGAATGAAGGCGTTTCTCGAAAAGCGCAAAGCGGAATTTAAAGGTAAGTAAACTCCCGTGGCCTACGAAACCATTGATTACGAGAAGCAAAACGGCGTAGCGACGGTCACGCTCAATCGGCCCCAGGCGTTAAACGCCTTCGTGCCGCAGATGAACAAGGAAGTGCTCGAAGCGTTGCGCGACGGCGAACGGGACACAGAAGTTCGCTGTTTCATGATCACCGGCGCCGGCCGGGCATTTTGCGCCGGCCAGGATTTGAAGGGCCGCACACCCGATCAAAAAGGTTCCTTGGGCGCGTCGCTGCGGGAAAAGTACAATCCGATGATCCGCCAGATCCGCGGCATGGAGAAGATCGTCATCGCCGCCGTCAATGGCGTGGCCGCCGGCGCCGGCTGCAATTTCGCCCTGGCCTGCGATCTGCGCGTCGCCTCGGAGGAAGCCAAATTTATTCAATCGTTCGTGCGCGTCGGCTTGGCGCCCGACTCCGGCGGCAGTTTTATCCTGACCCGGCTCGTCGGTGTCAGCAAGGCGATGGAGCTTTTGTTGCTCGGCGATACCGTCGACGCCAAAGAAGCCCAGCGCATCGGCCTGGTGGCGCGGGTCTTCCCAGCCGCCGAATTCGCCGCCTCGGCGCGCGAAATCGCCGAACGCGTCGCCAAAGCTCCGCGCGGCATCGGTCTGATCAAACGCGCCGTCAATCACGCCAATCTGCCCAACATTGAAGCTGACTTGGAATACGAAGCAAATTTGCAAGAAATCGCCGGTCGCAGCAGTGACTACGACGAGGGCGTGAAAGCTTTCTTGGAAAAACGCACGCCGGTATTTACCGGCAAGTAGATGATTGCGGGTGGATTGAAAACGAATGCTCACCACGAAGGACACGAAGATAACGAAGTAGGGGGCGGGGTTTTAAACCCAGCCGCCAATCAAACCTTCGTCTCCTTCGTGCTTTTCGTGGTAAAATAGGAAGCGTCAGATATAGCTCAATCGCAAACCTGAAGATCAAACAAGCCGAAACCCAAATCGATTAGAAAATATGGCCAATCCAAGTGAAAAAATCGCCGTCCTCGGCGCCGGCACCATGGGCGCGGGGATCGCTCAGGTCGCCGCTCAAGCCGGCTTCCAGACCCTCGTCTATGACATCAAGCAAGAATTCATCGACATAGGCTTGGGAAAAATCAAAAACTTTCTCCAAGGCAGCCGGGAGCGCGGCAAGATCAGTGCCGAACAGGAACAAGAAATCCTCGGCCGTTTTCACACCAGTACGAGCCTCGACGATGCCCAGGGCAGCACGCTGGTCATCGAGGCGGCGCCGGAAAAGCTTGAACTCAAGCGCGATATCTTCAAGCAGTTGGATGCCATCTGCGGCCCGGAGACTTTACTGGCGACCAACACTTCGTCGTTCAATGTCACCGCCATCGCTGCCGCCACGCAGCATCAGGAACGCGTGCTCGGGCTGCATTTCTTCAACCCACCGCCGCTCATGGCTTTGGTCGAGGTGATCCAGGGTGACCGCACCAGCAGCGCGACCATTGAAAAAGCCACCGCGCTGATGAAGGCCATGGGCAAAACCCCGGCGCGCGCCAAAGACACCCCGGGCTTCATCGTCAACCGGATCGCCCGGCCGTTCTACAACGAAGGGCTGCGCGTGCTCGGCGACGGCAACGCCGCGGTGGAGACCATCGACCGCATCATGAAAGAAGCCGGCAACTTCCGCATGGGGCCGTTCGAGTTGATGGACTTGATCGGCAACGACATCAACTTCGCCGCCACCGAATCGCTCTATCGCTCGTTTTTCGAAGATCCGCGTTTTCGCCCGAGCCCGATTCAGCAGCGCATGGTCGCCGGCGGCAACCTCGGGCGCAAGACCGGACGGGGTTTTTATAGCTATGGCAAAAAGTAGTCTCGCAGTCATCGGCAAAGGCCGGTTGGCCGATGAATTCGTCGCATTGGGCCGGGAAAAGGGGCTCGACGTCGCGCAGCTGCACGACGCCACGGCGATCGCACCGACCAGCCAATTCGTCATCGACACCGAGAACGGCAACGATGACAAAAAGCGCGCGGTCTTGCAGCGGCTCGACGCCTCGCTATCGGCAAGCGGTATCATCGTCAGCTCCTGTCTGCGCTTCTCGACCACTTTGATGGCCTCCTGGGTGAAGAAACCCGAGCGCGTCGTCGGCTTTGCGACCTTTTATCCGGTAAACGATCGCAAACTCATCGAGCTCGCGCCCGGCTTACGCACTCTCGACAAGTCCGTCGAGCAAACCGAGCAGCTATTCAAAAACCTCGGCAAGGAGACCGTGCGCGTCAAGGACACCGCCGGGCTGACCTTTCCGCGGATCTTGAGTTTGATCATCAACGAAGCAGCGCGCAGCCTGGAAGAAGGTGTCGCCGCTGCCGAGGAGATCGACATCGCCATGCGCCTCGGCGTGAACTATCCCCAGGGGCCGCTGCGCTGGGCCGATCAGATCGGTCTCGACGAAGTCCTCGCCGTCCTCGAAGGACTGCGACGGGAAACCGGCGACGATCGCTACCGGCCGGCGCCGCTGCTCAAGAAACTGGTCACCGCCGGCTATCTCGGCGAAATCAGCGGCAGAGGATTTTATTCCCATAACGAAGGTCAGGTGAAATCATGAAAGAAGCCGTCATCGTCGCCGCCGCGCGCACGCCCACGGGGCGCCATAGCGGGATTCTAAAAGACATCCGCACCGACGATCTCGCCGCCTACATCATCGGCAAGATGGTCGACAAAACCGGCATTAGCAAAGACGAGATCGAAGATGTCTACTTCGGCTGCACCAACCAGGCCGGCGAGGATTCGCGCAATGTCGCGCGCAACGCGTCCTTACTTGCAGGCCTGCCCTACACCGTTCCAGGCGCCACGGTCAATCGCCTATGCGGTTCCGGGCTCGAAGCGATCAATCAAGCGGCCCGCGCCATCGAGACCGATCACGGCGACCTCTTCGTCGCCGGCGGCGTCGAAAGCATGACCCGCGGTCCCTGGGTCATGGGCAAACCGGCGAATCCATTTCAGCGCGGCGATATTCAAATGTACGACAGCTCGCTCGGCTGGCGCTTTCCCAACAAACGCATGGGCGAGCTCTATTCGCTGATCAACAACGGCGAGACAGCGGAAAATGTCGCCGAGAAACATAACATCAGCCGGGAAGACCAGGACAAGCTCGCTCTGGCAAGCCATCAGAAAGCGATCCAGGCGCAAAAAGACGGCCGGCTGAAAGACGAAATCATCCCCTTCGAGATTCCCCAGCGCAAAGGCGCGCCGCTGGTGCATGACAAAGATGAAGGGCCACGCTCGGACACGACGTTGGAAATTCTCGCCGGTCTGCAGCCGGCATTCAAGAAAGGCGGTAGCGTCACCGCGGGGAATTCATCGCCGCTCTCCGACGGCGCCGCTGCCCTGCTGATCACGACGCCGCAAAAAGCCGAACAGTTGAAACTCAAACCGCTGGCGCGCATCGTCGCCTCGGCGGCCGCGGGCGTGCATCCCAACTACATGGGCATCGGGCCGATTCCGGCGACGCAGAAAGCCTTGAAGCGCGCCGGCCTGACCATCGATCAGATCGATCTGGTCGAATTGAACGAAGCGTTCGCCTCCCAGGTGTTGGCTTGCTGCCGCGAGTTGGGCATCGACTTGAACAAACTCAACGTCAACGGCGGTGCCATCGCCCTGGGTCATCCACTCGGCTGCAGCGGCGCGCGCATGATGACGACCCTGGTGCATGAAATGCAAAAACGCGGCAGCCGGTATGGCTTGGCAACCATGTGCATTGGCGTCGGCCAGGGCATTGCCACCATCGTCGAACGAGTGAATTGAACCGACCCACGCGCTCCGCAGATATCGCCGGCATAAATGGCCTTCGGCCGTCATTGGCCGGTGTGACATCGGTAGGCCGGCATTTTTTGCAGACAGCTTTTCTAACCGATCGACCGCCCGCCTGTGGCCCGCTCACTCCGGCGCCATGACCAAATTGCGTAAAATCACTCTCGCCGTCGCTATCGTCTTGACTGCCACAGCAGTCGGCCTCGGCAACCATTTCAAAACCCTCGCCGATAAGCACCGCGAACAGGTGCAGCAGGAACTGCGCCGCATGCTTGGCGATAGCGCCCGGTTCGACGACCTCGAGTTCCGGCTATTTTGGCTACCAGGATTCGTCTTGCACGAGTTTCGCGTTGCCGACGACAGTCGCTTTGCCGCCACACCGATTGTCAAAGCGCGCGAACTCGTTCTCGGCATCAGCCTGCTCCCGCTCTTCACCGGCCGCATCGTTATCGATTCGCTCGGATTCATCGAACCAGAAATTCAAATTATCAACGACGAAACCGGTCTGCTCAATCTCAGTGCGCTCGCCAGCCGCAGAAAAGAACTCGGCACGATGCCCCGGCCCGGGTCCGACGCTTCGGGCGAGCGGCGTCAAAGCTCCGTCCGCTTTGCCATCGATAAGATTAGCGTCGAGGACGGACGCGTCATTTACCTCGATCGCACGGTCAAGGAGCCGGCGGAGTTGCAATTGCGCGATGTCGATTTAACGTTAAACAGTCTCGATCTGGTGAGGCCCACACGGGTTCGCGCCGCGGCCTCGCTCACCGAGGGCTTAGGTCAAGACATGCACATCGAGGGACTGCTGCAGAGCGCCAAATCCGATCAGAGCTGGTACCAGCGCGGTTTGGATCTAAAGATTCAATTCGATTCGTTGTATGCGCCGACGGTTCTGAGCGCCTTCGACGGGTTGCGCGAAGGAATGCCGCGGGAGCTCGATGTCACCGGCCCGATGTCATTCCAAGCCCATGCGAGCGGCAGCCTGCTGAAGCCTCAACTAGACGACTTTACATTAAAAATCCCGCTGTTCGGCTCCTCCGACTATAACGCAGTCGTCAGCGGCAAAGTAGAGTTCACCGAACAGCGCAGCTGGAGCGAAGCCAATCTCACCGGCCGATTGAAAATCGATCCGTTGGCGCTCAGCCGGGCGCGCCTACTGCCAGTATTTCGCAACCACTTACCCGAAGAGCTAGTCACCGAAGGCAATGTTAGCCTTTACAGCCGCTTCGAGGGGACCTGGAATCATTTGCGGATCGGCGCCCTCGTGCGCGCCGAAAATAGCGAAATCCGCTATGGCGACTGGCTGCGCAAACCGGCGAAAAGTCCAGCAGAGATCAAAGCGCGCCTGTCACGGCGTAATCAGCGCCTGACGATTCACGAATCGGAACTGACTCTGGGGGCGGCCAAAACGGTATTTTCCGGCGCGGTTCAGGACATCGACGCGCCCCGGCTTTATGTCAAATTGCAAGCCGACGACGCCCCTCTGGCGGTCTGGACGCCGCTCAGTAACGGCGCCGTCACGGCGAAATCCGGCAACGTCAGTTGGCATCTCGCCATCGAACGCATGCCCGCGGCCGCGCCGACCGACTGGAACATCGAAGGCCAGCTGGCCATCACCGACGGCGAAATCTACGGCAGAGACAACCACGGCAAACTGGAACAACTCAATGCCCAGATCACGTTCTTAGGCCAGCAAGCGCGCATCGAGCGCGCCGATTTCCGCCTCGGCGCCGCGCAACTTGCGCTCACCGGTATCGTGCCGAACCTCGCCGAACCGAAGCTCAACTTCCAACTCATCGCCTCGGAGATCGACTTGGCCGACATGTCAGCTTTGGCGATCTCCCAGCCGGCGCGGTTGAAGCAGTTAAGCGTTAAGGGCCTAGTGCAAATGCAAAACGATACGCTGGGCGTTTCCGGCGATGTGGCGGCGCCGCAAGGAAACTTCAACGACTTTGCCGTGAGCGATATGCGCTCGGCTTTCTCATGGTCGGCCGCCGGCCTGAGCTTTAAGGATCTGACCTTTCGCGCCGCCCAAGGCTGGTTTCGCTCGGATGGCTTCCATGCCCCGGCCGCGCCGAAAAACATCGGCCACTTGAAAGGTGTATCGGAGATCAAGAGCGCCGACTTGGAGCCGTTGCTCACCAATTTCTTGCCGCTGCTCAAAGACCGTCTCGACGGCAGCCTCAGCGGACAAGTGCGCTACGATGTGACGCTCACCGAAGGCGAAACCGTTGCGCAAACACTCAAGGCAAACGGCGAAACCACGATCCAGCGCGGCGTCATCAAGGACTTCAATATGCTGTCGCAACTGCTGCTGCGCGGCAGCGGCTCCAACGTTTCCGCGGCCGCCAAGGCGCGCCTGCCCACCGCCCTGATCGAACTCGCCAAAGCCAACGACACCCACTTCGATACGCTCAAGGCTAATTTCACCGCCGACAAAGGTCGCTTCAGCACCGACAACTTGATCGTTTCGACACCGGATTACACCGTGACCGGTGCCGGCTGGTTCGCCTTGGACCGGAGCACTCGATGGAATGGCCTGTTGGTGCTGTCACCGCGTTTGACCCAGGAAATCCAGCGTGACTTCCGCTGGATTCGCCATCTCCTGGACCGGCGCGGCCGACTGGCGATACCCTTTCGCATCGAGGGCAATATCCCCGACGTAAAGATCCGCATCGATAACCGCAATTTGAGCCAGGCGTTTCGCGGCTCGGAGCCGCGCGATCGAGATCGCGATAGTAACGACGACCGCCCACCCCAGGAAGAAAAGGGCTGGCTTCCCGACACCCTCGATCGCTTCCTCAACCGCTAGTGGAAATGGCCATGGACCTTCAAGAAATCTATTTAGAGATCGCTCCTGAGCATATCGCCTATGTTAAATTCATCTTCGAGTCCTACGAGGAAATCGGCATCATCCGCACGGTCGATCGCAAGAAGGCGATCATCGTCTTATTGGCGATGACCGACTTTGTCGACACCGCGCATAAAATCATCGACTCGCTCAAACAAGATATTCCGCTTGCGGAAATCGCCAGGCCCGCCGACATGACCGACGATTGGTTCATGCTGGAGTTGGCTGAGTCAATGTCGTCAGGGCAAAAGTAGCTTCCGCCGGCTAACGTTTCGAGGCGCCGCTGAGAAAAGTTTACTTGCCATCGATTGAATTCGCGCCGATTCCAGTAGAAGCTCACCCAACATCCATGGCCGGCAACGCACAGGAGAAGATCCTCGCGCTGTTCAACAAACAGCCGCGCGCCCGCTTCACCCCGGCGGAGCTGCAGCGCCGCGCCGGCTTCGAGCGCAGCGATTTACAATCGGTCATCGACGGCTTGCGCCAGCTCTGCCGCGACGGCCGCCTCGTGCGGCTCAAGAAAAATCACTACGCCCTGCCCGACCGGCAGAATCTCCTGCGCGGCCGCGTCCACGCCCACCCCGACGGCTACGGCTTTCTCATTCTCGAAGACAAAGACGCCGAAGACGTTTATTTGAACCGTCGCGAGATGCGCCGGGTCATGCATGGCGATCAAGTGATGGTGCGCATCGATCGCAAACAGCGCGGCGGCAGCGAAGCTCATATCGTCCAGATCATCGAACGCGGCCAAAAGCGGCTGCTAGGCACCTACGAGGAAATCGACGGCAGAGCTTTCTTGATCCCGATGGACGCGCGCATTGGCGCCATGCCGCTCCAGAACAGCGGCGCGAAACTAACCCAAGGCAAAGTCATCGCCGCCGAGATCAGCCGCTTCGGCACCGCCATGTCGCCGCCCGAAGCCACCCTGGTGCAAGTGATGGGCGACCCTAACGATCCCGAGGTCCAGGCGCAATCGATCATCTTCCGTTTCGATCTGTCGCCGAGCTTTCCACCGGAAGTGCACCGCGAAGTGACGAGCGCCGCCTTCGAAATCAGTGCAGGAGAAATCGCCCGGCGCGAAGACCTGCGCGATCTGCCCATCGTTACCATCGACGGCGAGAACGCCCGCGATTTCGACGACGCGGTCTACGTACGGCGCAAGGCTCGCGGCTACGAGCTATTCGTCTCCATCGCCGACGTCGCCCATTACGTTCGCCCGGACACGGCACTGGACCAAGAGGCCTACGCCCGCGCCACCAGCGTCTACTTTCCCGACCGGGCGATCCCGATGCTGCCCGAAGCGCTGTCCAACGGCATCTGTAGCTTGAATCCAAACGAAGAGCGCTTGACCAAAACCGCTTGGATCGAGTTCAACAGTAAAGGCGAAGCGATCCATAGCCGCTTCTTCGACTCGGTGATCCGCAGCCACGCGCGCATGACCTACACCAACGTGCGGAAAATTCTGGTCGATAGTGATCCGGAATGTTTGGAGCACTATAAAAACTTAGTCGATGGTTTCAAGCTCATGGAAGAGCTGGCGCTCTTAATCTACGCCAACCGCAAAGCCCGCGGCAATCTCGACTTCGATCTGCCCGAAGCGGAAATCGTCCTCGACCTGCAAGGGCTGCCGGAAAACATCATCCGCGCCGAGCGTAATATCGCCCATCGCATCATCGAAGAGTATATGATCGCCGCCAACGAAGCGGTGGCGCGCGAACTCACCGCGAAAGACGTCCCGACACTCTACCGCGTCCATGCCGGCCCGGACGAAGACGCCCTGCAAGCGTTGGAGTCATTTCTTTTGAGTCTGGGCTACCGCCTGCCGCAGAAAAAAGAAAATCTCCCGCCGCTGGAGATCCAGCGGTTGTTGGAATCGGCCCGCGGCAAGCCGGAAGAGCGGGTGATCAACCGCGTGCTGCTGCGCTCGATGAAACAAGCGGTCTATCAACCGGAAAACATTGGCCACTTCGGTCTGGCATCGACCTGCTACACCCACTTCACCTCGCCGATCCGCCGCTATCCCGATTTGATCGTTCATCGCATGCTCGACCGCGTCATGGGCGGCGACAAGCTCAAACCCAACGAACGCGCCGATCTCCTGCGCACCTTGCAAGAGTGGGGCAAGCACACCTCCGAACGCGAGCGCCACGCCATGGACGCCGAACGCGAGATGGTCGACTTGAAGAAGGCCCAGTTCATGATGACCAAAATGGGCGAAGAGTTCTCCGGCTTCGTTAACAGCCTGGCCAACTTCGGCTTCTTCGTCGAACTCGACGATTATTTCATCGAAGGCTTGGTGAAGTTGTCGTCGCTCACCGACGACGACTACGACTATTATGAAAAAGAATACCTGATCAAAGGCCGCCGCCACGGCAAGCGCTTTCGCCTGGGCGACAACGTCCGGGTAAGAGTGGCGAAGATCAACGCGTTTAGAAGCGAGATCGATTTTGAACTGGTGTGAACTTAAGTGGGGACCTGCCAAACTTCGAGTCAGCGACTTTTCCGAGTGGATTTGCCAGACAACCTAGCAAAATGGTAAATATGCCAAAGATTAAAGTTCGAGGCGTGGCAGGACACTTGGGGTTTAGGCGATGAAATCAGGGGCAATCAGGTCTGCGGAGACGGCATTTATCTCGCTCAAGACCTTTACACCAATAGAATTCAAACGCTGGGTTGAAAGCCGCCCGGTCGGAGACATCAATCGGTATGAGCTTGCGAGCGGGAGAATCGTCATGACCCCTCCAGCAAGTTGGGAGCACGCGGAGATCGAAGCCAGAATAATTCGAATCCTAGGAGAATTCGTATTGACTCATCGCCTGGGAAAGTTCTTTGGCTCCAGCGCAGGATACCAGCTCCCGTCGGGAGATACCTTAGAACCCGATGCGTCCTTTGTATCGCGCGAGCGCTGGACCAAGGGGCCGCAACCGCGACGAGGCCAGTTTCTTAGGCTGGTGCCGAGTTTGACGGTGGAGATTTTATCCCCCGCCACAGCCCAGCGGGATCGCATCGAAAAGAAAAAGATCTACGAAACCAATGGGGTCAACGAATATTGGCTCGTCGATACACTCCGGAGAGAAATAACAATATTCCATCTCGCCGCAGGGAAATACGATAGCGGCCGCCGCTACCAATCGAACCAAACGCTGCGATCTCAGGTGTTACCCGGGTTTGAGTTAGTTACCCGATTTTTCTTCGTCTAAGCCACACTGGGGCTTCAACACTCAGGCGCGCTCGCTTTCCGCACTTCGACACCCGCCGCCTCCTCTTGCAAGCGAAACAAAGACGCCGTGCTTTGCGCCGACCAGCCGCGGCTGACGGCGTGAATCATTATCTGTTCGACTAACGCGGCAATCGGCATCGGCACATCGAGTTGACGGCCCAAATCGGTGGCCAGGCCGACATCCTTTCTCGATAGTCCAATACCGAAGCTCGCCGGCACGTCGTAGTTTCCTGTAAAGACGGTATCGGCAAAATGCTTTTTCAATTGGTTGAGCTGGACATCCAAGCCCCAATGCATGCAGTCCCAGAGAAGCTCGGGGTCGACACCCGCCTTCGCGCCCAGCACCAGTCCCTCGCCGATCGCCAGGCCGATGCCGCGGCGCACCAAGTTGTGCGCCAGCTTGATCACGGTGCCGGTTCCCAACTCGCCGGTATAGACCACCGTATCGCTGAAGGCATCGAATAAGGGCTTCACTTCGCTGTAGGTTTCGGCACCCCCCGACGCCAGCACCTGAACGCTGCGCTGGGCGATGCCCCGTCTACCAACGATCAACGGCGCATCCATCACCCGGCCGCCGCGCGGAGTAAATTCAGCAGCAATGTGGCGAATGAGATCAGCACTGCTGCTTGAGAGATCGACATAGATACTGCCGTCGCGAATGCCATGGACAAGGCCGTCGGCGCCGAGCGCGACTGCTTCAACCTGCCGCGGCCCCGGCAGCGACGTAAATACGATACGGCAATCCTGCGCAACTTCCGCGGCCGATCGCGCGACCCGCGCGCCAGATTCGACCAACGGTCGCGTCGCCGCTGGCACGATGTCGTACACCACCATCGAATAGCCGGCCTTCTGAATATTCCCGGCCACCACTCCGCCAATAGTTCCCAAACCGACAAAGCCTACTGTTTCCATTTGCCCACCTCGTTAATCGGATTGCCGACCAACCGAACTTGTCACGGAACGCTCGTTTAACGGCTGGAAGTCGATGACAGTTGACCGTGCTCAAACTTTATAAGATCCGAACCGATCAGCAGTTCTGCGCACCACAGACTTTGCAAGCAATATCGCTGGCGAAAGCAATCTGTCAACCAGGATTGCGACGAGCTTGATCGAAGTTTCGTCTTCGAAGATAGTTTTTTCGCCAAGAAATTTTGTCTATTGACAAAATACCCATCGCGCTCTAGCGTTTTGACAGATCCATTGAACGCCGCCAGGCGCGGGGCCGGATGGATCGGGCAGTATAGAGAGGGCCCCAACGGTTCGAAAGGAGGTTCGTTATATGAGGAGGGTTGTATGATGAACGGTGCTCCACCGGACCAGCAGCGCCCGCAGTCAGTGGGCTGGCACGTAGCACGATCGATGTCCCACGACACATCCAGGGGTTGCTCCCTCTAGACCTCAACTTGAATTGCCTGTAGGCAAACAGTCGCTGCGGCGACGATAAAAGGAAGGTCGTAGATGGCATGAGACGCCGGGAAGGTGTCGCGGGTATGCGGTTGAAACGACGTGACGCAAAGGGCTGACACGCGGGACTAACAAGTTTTACAATCAAGAAAAGAATCAGGCGCAGAACGCGCAACAAAAGGGCATCTCCCGCACGCGAGAGATGCCCTTTTGTAATTCTAACGACATGAATAGATTCTCAACCGCGCCGGGATCAGACCCAAGGGCTCTCAGCTCTGATGCGCAAACGAAATAGCAGTCCCGCTCACGACGGGTGCACGGGTATAGCGCTTACTTGGCCCTCCTATCCTGGCGTGTAGTCATACTGCGAATCGTAGAAGTTTTGAATTCCCTTCCATGTGCGCCGGACTTCTTCGTCGAAATCGAAGGCCCGGGCGTACTGTAGGACGTCTGGCATCGAGACTAATCCAGCGAGTTGACCCCAGTCGCCGACGATCGGCATGTTGCGGATATCTCGACGTGACATTTGCTCGAGGACTTGTCCGATCAGAGCCGTGATTGGCATGGTAATCACGGGCGAGGTCATGACATCCTTAAGCGATATCTTTCTGCCGTCAAGTTGCTTTGCGACAATCCGATTCAAAACGTCGCGTTCAGTAAAGATCCCGACCGGCTTGTGCGCCGAGATGACGACAACGGCACCCGCCTGTATTTCATTCATTAGCTCCACGGCATTCCAGACTGTTTCGCACTCGTCCATCGACAATGGCGCTTGGGAAATAATGCTGCCGATCGTCTTGTTTTCACTCAGACCATGGCCGAGCTCCACTGCGATTTCCAATATGCGGCGCATGGAAACGATACCGACGATGTCATTCCTCGTCCCAAGAACTTGCAGATGGCGAAACTTCCCTTGGATCATATCGCCCAATGCGTCGACGATATGGCTATCTTTATCGACCGCGCGAAACGGTGAGGTCATGACCGTTTCCACCAGGGTTTGTTGCGGATCCAATTTGTTGTTTGCAACATGTTTGAGCACATGTCGTTCGGTAAAAATTCCCACAGGGAGATCGTCGCGGCAGATGATGACCCGTCCTACGTCGCGTGCAACCATCTGCTGGATGACATCATGAACGGTGCTTGACGCCGGAGCCGATATGAGCTCGGTCGTCATAATCTCACTGACTTTGTTAGTTAACATGCATCACCTCCGAGGCGCCTCGGGCGCCCAACGGCTCTTGTTCCAACCGCGACCTACATGTCGAATCCGAGGTCGGGCGGGAGCTTGGTTAGATCTGTGCGGACATTTCTTACTCCGGGAATATTTCTGATCTGGCTAACGATGTGATTTTCTGAACCCCAATGGGGGATCGTTCCTGATACGGAAATCTCGCCTTGTTGGGCTTTGATGTCGACCTTCGCATGCGACAAATCGTTAGCCAAAGCCAGCGTCGCATGAACCCGCGACACCAGAGCGAAGTCTTCAAAGGTCTGCTTGGAGGCGGGGGTCATCTGGTAATCGGTTGCACGCGCCGTCCCAACGATCAGTTGTTTCGCGGTTTCTAGACTCATGTGACCAAGATTGACGACCAAGTCGTATCGGCTCGGATCGCACCAATCGGCGCCGAACATGACTTTGAGTCGGCGTGTACGCGCCCGATCGACTTCCTCGACATAACGACGCGCCGCGATCTCAGTGAGCTGTTGGTGCGCGCGCACCTGCGCGATGCGCATTTCTATAGGCGCGGTGAGCAGGGCCTTCAGAACATGCTGAAACTTGGGTATCAGCTCGTGGCCGATATGGCCGTGATAAACAATGCCGCGATCACCGGCGAGTTGGCAAAACGCTGCCTGCAAGGCGATCCGATAGGGCTCCAGATTGCGCGTAAAGCTAGCCCACCAGGTCGGTTCTCTGTCGACGATTTCGGCAAGTTTCGCCTCGGGAATGCCATACTGCCGACTTGCCTCGACCACTACTTCGCGGTCGACCGTTGCGTAGCCCAAGGCCTCCGCCACCGCGCCGCCGATCTCTTCACCACTGCCGGATGCGCCCTGATAGATCGTGATAATTTGCATGATCATGATCTCCTAACCAAGTCTATTTGCCCAATAGCTTCTTCATCCGTTCAACAACCTCCAGCGGCTGGACGACGATATGTTTCGCTAGTTTCTCCAGCTCCTCGCCAGTGGTCGGTTTTATTTCCAGATTGCATTTTTTGCCTCCGCCAAAAATCCCCGGTCGGCGGTGGTTCTGCCGAACGCGTCGCGGATCATTCTAAGCCGCTCTGAAGAATTCCCGGCGGGACCACGTACGGGCGGCCGAAAATATTGGAAGCTAGGACAACTTCGGCCAGGCGTCGTTCAGTCTCCGCGGTCTTGTATGGGTCCATGAGTTCATAAAGTGCCGGCAGCTGGGGCAAGCGCTCGTCACGCTTACGTCCGGTTTGGAGCAGCAAGTGCGCGAAGCCATTCTTGCGCCAGCTCTGATCGGGCTCGCCGCTGTACCAGGCGGTGATCGTGAACGCCCGGCATTGCGCTTCGTTGCGCTCCACCGCCAGATCCATTTCCGGCCCGCCCGGATATCCCAAGATGATTTGAAATTTCGTGCCGATGGTTTCTTCGAGGAGCTTCGGGAGATAGTGGCCGGTCGTGCCGGTCGCCGTAGCCGTGCATTTGGGCGGCGTGGAAGCGCCGCGCACGTCATGAATCGTCTTGTAGGGCGTATCGGAGCGGATATACATAACATGATCCGACCAGTCGGGGCTGCCGATCCAATTGAACTTCGCCCAGTCGAATTGCACTTCCTTACGACCCGCTAACTGATTGAAATAGAGCCCAGCCTCTTGGAGCCATGACCTCGCGCTCCTGTACTCCCGAGCACACCATCGTAATTAGCTACGCGACATGACGACAACGGAAGTCTCTCTCTGTTACTCTCGATTTTCGGCCGTGAGCGCTTCCGGCTATCCGGCAACCTCATAAGTTTTCCCTCTACTTTTGCGACGTTCGTCAGCGCGCGTGAGTGTTGTTGGATGGTCCGATGGGCGTCGCTAGCGCGATAGCGATCGATGGCGTCTTGGTTATCCCAGGCGCTCAGTGAAATGAATTCACCCTGGTTTTCTCGGCTCCGCAGGAACCGCTCGCTCTTGCCGCCTGACTGCTCGATCAATAGCGCGCCGCAGTCTTCCCGCCACGGCCGTTCAGCTTCCGCGGACTTATCGGCTGGCACCTTCCCCAGAATCATTTGAGTAATCATCGATGCTCCTCCTTGCTCGCCAGTGTGATTAACTCTTTGATTTTATCATCTTGCGCTTGACGAGAGCTCCTGACTTTGAATCGCTTCCGGTTGAGAAAATTTTATCGAATGCTTGTAGGATGCAACGTCTACCCGCTTACTCTATGACTTAGCGTCGGTCGTCCGGCCATAGGTATCTCAGTGAGTGCTTGGACCATGAATAGGCGGCGTCCGGCTCGATCTTTTTCATGTTCATCAATCGCTGCAATTCAGCGCGCTCAACCCATATGCCGCCGCACCCAGAACATCGGCTCACCGCAAAGTCCAGCAAGCTCGATTGATGCAGCGCGACACCGCATTGCGGACAGTTCCTGGCGTGACCTTCCAATTGGTCTTGGTGCGCTTTCTCCAAGCGGAGTTTCTGCTTCTCGAGCAGTCTGCGGTCCCTTTCCGCGAAGTAAACGTCTTCACGGGCGCGTTCGACTAGGCTGAAAAAATCGCCAACGCGATCCTTCTCTTCATTCATGGCGTCGCCTCCCTAGGGTTGCGGACGATCTCGTGATGGCTGGCTTACAACTGAACGGTCATGCGGTTGCAGCAAGCGCACCAAGTCATCCAAGTCTTGTACTGCGATCAAGTTGTTATCCGTCGGCAGATACGCCGCACTTGACGGGGCATCGTTAGGATCGCTGGTGGTCTGAACGACGGCGATGGGCAGTGACTGGCGGATGTCGCGCAGATTGAAAAATGTTTCCGTGATGTCCATTTCTTGTCCGGTGGAGATGAGCACTGCGAGATCGAAGCGCTCCCTGCGCGCTCTGGCGATCGCGGTCTTCGCGTCGGGCGCCCAGATTGCGTGCCAACCGCCGCAATCCAGCTGTGCCTCTAGAGCGTCGCCGACACTTGAACAGACGAACAAGATTTTTCGCGTTTTGCGTTTCACAATAAACCTCTAGTGGCCGCTATGATAAGTTTTCTTAATCCTGAAACCGTTTCTTTCTCCGCCGCAACTATCCGGTCCGGCCATGTTTATCCGGCCGAGCAGCCCGCGGCGCAAATAATCCGGGTCGAAACCTAAGGCCTCGCAAACGTTACGATACGAGAACGGCCAGTCTTGCCGGTTACTCCAGAGCCAATTCTTAGCCTCGAGCCATTTCCTACTTCGCTCCATTTCCGCCGCATCGGACAATTTGTCAAAGCAAGAAATCGCGTCCACAAGAATGGCGAACATCAACATCTTCTCCGGCTGGTGATAAAGATTTGCTTGATAGTCATCGAGTCGGTGGTGCATATGCCATCCAGTTGGGTCGGAATCAATTTCCCTGATTTCGTTCGGTTTCGCTCTTGCATTGGAAGCGATCTCGTCGATAACTTGGCCGCTCGTCGTCGACGCGGCACTGCCATTGGCCCTACTTTCACGCACCAATTCCATAAATCACCTCAGGTAACGGGCCACGCCAGACGGCTCAGCCAATCTCCATCCACTTTTTCATGTCTTCGCAGTTGCGACAAAACTCTCCCTCTGGGAACGCCACGATCCAATTGGGATCAATCTGCGAGCCACAACCCAAGCACATGCCAAAATCACCTTTGTCTATACGCGCCAAAGCGTTATCCACCTCGATCAGTTCTCTACGGTACCAGTCGTCGAGGCAATCGAGCATGCCTAATCGGTTGAGTTCGAGTTTCTCCGCTTGCCCTAGCGTTCTGAAGCGCATTTCCACCTCCCGGAATTCGAGGTTCTCGAGGATCGATGCGATCCTATCTCGGCGCGATAAAAGTTCTTGTCGGAGGTGAGTACCGAATGCAGGATTCATTTGCCTTGCTCCTTTGCCAGCAGGAATGGAGTTCACTCAATGACTCATTTAGGCGCTTCACAATCGCGAACGAATCCCATCACGCAGCCCCCAGCCGAGCCAGCCAAGCCCTCGGGTTTGCCTGGCTGGATACAATGTGCGATTCGATCCGCGAGTTTTCGTCAAAGGGTAGTGCAATTGCTCAGCCAGGCGAGTCTAGCGTTTGAAAACAACGACTTAGCGGTTGTCGCCAATTGGCAGGAGGCGAACAGAAAGCGTGGTGTGTGAATCATTCACACAGGGCTTTGGAAATTGCTTATGGGTGTGAAAATTTTACACGGAGAAACCGAGATTCGTTGGCAAGTGGCGCTTAAGAGCCGGAATTGTCAGGGCGGATCAAGCAGCCGATGTTCCGTTATTGCACACTGAGCGGCGCTCTAAAGAACGCCATATCTTTTTAGCTTGTCGTATAAGGTATGGCGGCTAATCTTGAGAATCGCCGCAGCTTTTGCTTTGTTGCCGACCACGGAGTCGAGGGTCATGGTGATAAACTCCCGCTCGACATCTTCGAGGCTCATACCGATATGAATCGGTGGCTGTGCCTTGGTTGGCCCCGATCCGGAACCGCTGGCGTCTCTGACTCTGGACGGAAGTAATTCGGGGATGAGTTCGGCTCCTCTTGCCATGACCACCGCGCGCTGGATGACGTTCTTGAGCTCACGGACGTTTCCTGGCCAAGGGTAGGCCCTAAGGATCTGGTAGATTTCCCCAGGAGCGCGCCGAATGCTCTTGTGGTACATCGCGCCATAATGCGCGATGAAATGATTGGTCAGAAAAGTCACGTCGCCGGGACGTTCTCGCAACGGCGGCAGATGGATACGGAAAACATCGAGACGATAATATAGATCCTCCCGGAAGCGCCGCGCTTTTACGGTTTCCTCGATATTTTCGTTGGTCGCCGCGATCACTCGCGCATCCACATCGATATCCCTGGTGCCACCGACCCTGCGCATGGTTTTGGTTTCCAAGATTCTCAGCAGGCTGACCTGGGTTTTTTCATCCATACTGGTAATTTCGTCGAGAAAAATACTACCCCCTTGGGCCTGCTCAAAGACTCCCAGGTGAGCATCGGCGGCGCCGGTGAACGCGCCTTTCTCATGGCCGAAAAGTTCGCTAGCGATAAGCTCGTGGGAGATCGCTCCCATGTTCACCGGTACGTAGGGACGGTGCTGCCGCTTGCTGCGTTTGTGAATCGCCGCCGCCACCATGTCCTTGCCGGTGCCGGTTTCCCCGGTGATGAGTACCGAACCGTCCACAGCCGCTGTTTCAATCACTTGCTGGAAGACAATACGCATCGGCAAGCTGATCGCCATGATGCCTTCAAAATCCGTCGGCGGAAGTAAAGTGGATAGGTCACCTTTCGACGTTTCCAATTGCGACATTCCAGGTAATCCGGCGCTGACGATCGCCAACATATGGGCTTCGTCCAGCGGCCGTTCGATCCATTCGAATTCCTTCATGCCTAAACCCGGTGCGTGGAGTGGCTGGTTGTCTGCAACGACGATGACTCTAACCCCAAGGTGTTTATGAGCCCGCTTTGCTAAGAGCTGTAAAGTTTTTGCCCGATGCGACGGCAGAGATTCGGCATCATAGATGACCAAATCGAAGTGTTGACAGTGGAATCTCTCCTTCGCTTCGTCTGGTGAAGACACCGCCTCGGCCGTCACCTGGTTGGGCAGTCGAGTCGCCAGCGAATTGGCGATAGCCGCGTCTTTCGCGATCACTAAAACATGGGTCATACAAGTTTTCCTTTAGAAGTATTGCCATCATGTTTCAAGGGGAGTCGGCCAGGTTAGATAGGTCAGTCCACCAGGTTATGCACAGACCCCGATTTGATGAAATTTATATATTGACAGCGGCAAAGTAGGTGTTGGCGTATTCCGAGGTAGAGGATTGGCGGCTGCGGAGTTGTGCAGGGGCCAATTATCAGGCCACTAAGGAGCAAGTATGGCCATTCAATCTCACACCACGAGCAAACCTACCGGCGTTTCTGAAACATCAGAATTTTCGGGCGTATACGTCGAAGGAGTTGTCGGCGGTATGATTGGCGCGGCAACAATCGCCATAAGGTTTTTTGTTGTCGATCTCTATAACGGCAGACCTTTTTATACGCCCAACGTTTTGGGCGCCGCGCTGTCTCTCTCCAGATCCATCCCTGATCCGGCGGCGGCGCCTATCTCGATGGAGTTGGTGGTGTTTTATACATGGGTTGACGCGCTGATATTCCGCGTGTTTGGCGGATTAGCCGCGAAACTGCTCTCGCTAGCGGCACGTGATCTTCACTTTGGCTTTGGTAATTCACTCGCAATCACTGCGGTCTCCAAGTAAGCCAAATCGGGCGAAATATCGGCCGTCAGAGCGTCCATTTTCAAGCTAAAGCCCCCAATAAACACGGCCGAGGGGAAGTCGAATTTGTCGACTGCCAGAGCGCGCCAAATTAACCATTTCGGATGGATTTTGACTTTAAGATGAGCGCAGCACTCGGTGGAGAGCGATAAATCTCCTAGACTTC
The DNA here is from genome assembly GCA_963816145.1 of uncultured delta proteobacterium. Classification (GTDB taxonomy): domain Bacteria; phylum Desulfobacterota; class Binatia; order UBA9968; family UBA9968; genus DP-20. The sequence goes on along the minus strand of CAWFJP010000004.1, from coordinate 397,940 downwards.
GATAAAATCCGTCCGGTTAGTTCAGATGGCTAAACGTAATTCGATCTGCGGCGTCTAACGGTGCAGGGGGAACTCATATGAAAACTATCAAAAACCAAAACTTTGCCGCGCTGGCTGCCTGCGCGCTAGTGCTGACGCTATCGCTGCTCGGCTTGGTGAGCCCGGCCTGGGCTGACTATCGGCAAATGACTAACGAAGTGGCTCAATTCCACGCCTTCATGCGGAACCATCCTAGCGTTTCCACAGATTTGCAGGCAAATCCCCGGCTAGTTTACGACCGCAAATATCTCGATAAACACGACGAAGTAAGAGACTTCCTGCGAAAACATCCGACGGTCCGAGACGAGATCGCGCAGAATCCAAGGCGCGTGTTCGGTCGCTACTATATCGACGACCGGCGTGAGTACACCGACAATCGCCCGGAACATCGATGGGACTACCGGTATGGCGAACATCGGGAAGTTCCGGAACATCGGAATGTGCCGGCACATCGAGATGATCGGGAGCATCGGGGTAACGATAACCACGATCATCAATAGCGACGCAAAGCAAAATCACAACGCTTTCAGCGAGCTGAATCTAATCGCGGCGGCATCGAGGATAACTTGGAGCCGCCGTGTCTTTTTGCCGCTCGGCGGATCAACCTGACCGGCCTTCCTCCAAACTCACCAATTCACTAAACCTTAAACATCACGATCGAGGATTTGTTAGACCGAGAATAGTTTTCCGAACGATGAATACTGCGGTCGCAGCAGGCTCACCGCCGGGACGCTGGCGAATGTCCGGAATTAGTCAGTTCAAGGAGCACAGCTCCGTTGTTTCAACTCAATCGACCTTTCGAGATTAGCCGGCGCGTGAAACGCTTGAATGAGTTCCCGCTGGCTTGACAGCCTGCAACAGATACCGTCACAAACCAATTTCGTCGATTTCTCGCTCTACGCGGCGACAGTAGTGGCAACAAACAGCGGGAAGAAAAGTCGATAGTGCCCTTTGCGCCGAAAGTGATCGCTACTCATATCTGAGCGCATCGATTGGATCTAAACCCGCCGCTTTTCTAGCGGGATAAAAACCGAAGAAGATGCCGACGGCGGCGGAGAAGCCGAAGGCGATGAAGATGATGCCGGGGTTGATCAGGGTCGGCCATTGAGCCCAGGTTTTTAGGAGTTCGGAGCTACCAATGCCCAAGAGGATGCCGATAATGCCGCCGGTGGCGGCCATGACAACAGCCTCGACGAGAAATTGCAGCATGATGTCCTTACTGCGGGCGCCGACGGCCATGCGGATGCCGATCTCGCGGGTGCGTTCGGTGACCGACACGAGCATAATGTTCATAATGCCGATGCCGCCGACGAGCAGCGAGATCCCGGCGACACTGCCGAGCAGGACCGCCATCACCCGCGCCGTGCTCTGCGCCGCTTCGGCGATGTCCGACAAATTGCGCACCGTGAAGTCATCGTCGCGACCTTCGGCGATGCGGTGGCGCTGGCGCAGTAATAACGTGATCTGCTCCTGGGCCTCGGCAACTTTCTCGGCGCTGACGGCGCGCACCACGATGCTTTGCACGAAGGTGATGCGCATGAGCCGTTTTTGCATGGTCGTGTAGGGGATCATCACGGTGTCGTCTTGGTCCTGGCCCTGGCCCGTCTGACCCTTGCCGACTAAAACGCCGACGATGCGAAATGGAATATTGCGAATGCGGATAACGGCATCGATGGGATCGTCGTTGGCGAATAATTGCCGCGCCACCGTCTGGCCGATGACGGCAACTTTGGCGGCGGAATCCATATCGCCTTCGTGAAGAAAGCGCCCGGACTCGATCTGCCAGTCGCGGATCTGCTCGAACTCCGGCGCCACGCCCTGAGTCAGTGAACCCCAGTTGAGATTGCCGGCGACGAGTTGTTCCTGTCGGCGCAGCACCGGTGAAGCATAGGCGACCGAACGCAGTTCGCGGGTCATGGCGCGGGCATCGGAATCGACCAGGGTATTGACGTTGCCGGTGCCGGCGCGCACGCCGCCCTGAACGTTGCTGCCGGGCAAGACGATCAAGACATTGGTGCCCAGAGCGGAGATCTGCGAGCGAATCGTCGACTTGGCTCCCTCGCCGATGGCGACCATTGCGATCACCGCGCCAACGCCAATGATGATGCCCAACATGGTAAGAAAGGCGCGCAGTTTGTTGCGCGCCAAGGCGCGCAGAGCGATTCTGAATGTCATTAACCAGCGCATTTACGACTCCAGTTTGACCAACACCTGGGTATTCGGCTTGTCGGAAATCACCGCGCCATCGCGGAAAACGATCTGCCGCTTGGCATGCTCGGCGATGTCGGGCTCATGCGTAACTAGAATAATCGTGATTCCTTGATCACTGTTCAAGTGCTGGAACAAGCCCATGATCTCGTTGCTGGTCGCGGAATCGAGGTTTCCGGTCGGTTCGTCGGCGAGAATCAACGACGGCTTATTCACCAGCGCCCGGGCGATGGCGACCCGCTGCTGCTGGCCGCCCGAAAGCCGATTGGGCGTGTGATCTTGACGCTGGCCCAAACCAACCAAATTCAAAACTTCCACAGCCCGCCGATGACGCTCGTTACCGGCAAAACCGTTGTACATCATCGGCAGCTCGACGTTCTCCAGCGCCGTGGTGCGCGACAGCAGATTGAAGCCTTGGAAAACAAAGCCGATGCGCTTATTGCGGATATGCGCCCAATCGTCGGCGCTGAGCGAGCTGACTTCTTCACCCTCCAGCCAGTAATTGCCGATAGTGGGACGGTCGAGGCAGCCGAGAATATTCATAAAAGTTGATTTGCCCGAACCTGAGGAGCCCATCACCGCGACGAATTCGCCGTGCTCGATGGATAAATTAATGCCGCGCAGGGCGGGCACTTCGACATCGCCCATGCGGTAGACCTTTTGCAAACCTTGGACGCGAATGACTTCGCTCATCGTCCTCTGAACCCGCCTGGCACTTGAGGTTGGAATGGACTGACCACACCGCTCTGGGCTTGCGCGCTGGCACCGCTCGACATGCCGATGATCACCGGATCGTTTTCATTGAGACCGGCGACAATCTCGGTCCGCGAGCCGTCGGTAATGCCGACTTTTACGTCCACCGCCTGAGCCTTGCCGTCTTTTAGCGTATAAACTTTCACTTGCCGCACTCGGCGTGCTTCGGCCCCACCGCCCCCAGCGTTGCCAACGCGGCGGGTTTGTCTTTGACCGACTCGCGGCGCGGTCTGTCCCTGTGCCTTGGTCAATAACACCTCGGCTTCATTCTTTTCCTCGGGCAGACGGAATCGCAGGGCGATATTGGGAATCGACAAGGCGTCTTCTTTCTGCGCGACCAGAAACTGCACGTTAGCGGTCATGCCGGGCTTGAGCAGGAGATCCTTATTGTTGATACGCACTACCGAGTCGTAGGTCACGACGTTTTGGATCACTTGTGGCGCGTTGCGCACCTGATGCACCTTGCCGCGGAAGCGCCGCTGCGCATGGGCATCGACGGTGAAACTAACATCCTGGCCTTCGGAAATATTGCCGATATCAGCTTCGTCGACGTTGGTGTGCACTTCCATCTTGGTCAGATCGTTGGCGATGGTGAATAGTGTGGGCGCGGACAGCGACGCCGCCACGGTCTGGCCGACATCGACGCTGCGCGAGATCACAATGCCATCCACCGGGGAGCGAATGATCGTGTAGCCGAGATCGATCTGCGCCTGATTCATCGACGCCTGAGCTTGGCCGACTTGAGATTGAGTCACGTTGACCTGGGCACGCGCCGAATCATAGGCAGTCTGCGCCGCGTCCAGTTCGCTCTGGGACACCAGTTCTCGCTGCTTGAGTTCTTTGGTCCGTTTCAAAGTTCTTTCGACATCCTCTAGCGCGACTTTCGCCTTCGCCAGGCTGGCTTGGGCGGCCAACACATTGGCGCGGGTCTCTTCCACGCGCGCGGCAAAGCGCGCCTGATCGAGTTGGGCGACGATCTGCCCTTTGGAAACTTTGCTGTTGTAGTCGACATTAAGCTTGGCGATGGTGCCCGAAACCTGGCTGCCGACCAGGACCGTAGTCACCGCTTGCAAGGTGCCAGTGGACGCGACCACTTGGCGAATGTTGGCTTTGTTGACCGGAGCGGTCAAATAGGGCGGCTCTTTGGGCGCGCCCTCCATTTGCCAGTAGGCGTAACCAGCACCGCCGGCTGCCAAGAGTAAAACCAAGGCGATAGTCGATTTCTTATACTTCATGACTCCTCGCGCAGTAAGCGAAATACCTTCGCTGCAAAATCGTTGGGATCGCGCTTGGTCATACGCCGATAAGTTAACCCGGTAGTAATCTCAGCATTGGGTTCTTGGTCCTCGATAACCTGCTCCAGGGTGACGCGGAAGCGCGACACCGCCGCCGCCCCAGCCATTTCGTAATGCAATTCGCGGACGCTGCCCTTGAGATAATAATTGACGCCCTTGTCGCTGATCATCAGCGTCACCTTGCCGGTATGGCGCAAGTTGTTCGAAGTCGAGCTGTCTTTCCACAGCGCCATATCCAAAGTAAACGCGTTCTTGGCAACGATCTCGTAGTACGAAAGCAGCGCTGGATGAGCCCAACCTGCGTCGTCGATGGTAAAGATCGGGATGATCTTGCCCTCATGGTCTTCGACCTCGCCGCCGCTAAGCCGCTGCTGTAAAGCCGCGGGTAATTCTTTGCCTAGAAGCTGTGACATGCTGCTTTCATTCCTTTAGACGCTTACGTGCCGGGTTCAGTCTATCGATCAAAGGAGCAACTCCTGGCGCTTGCCAAACCCTTGCTCGTTGTCGATAAAGAACAGTTTCTCCGGCACCACGCAATAGAACTTCACCTTCAGGAATGCCCTGTGAAACACCCCATTGGTCGGGTCGGTAAATAGCTTGATGACTTCTGGGAATTTGAGGGCGTAAACGGTCATCGCTTTGGCCTTTGCCCCTACCCCATCGACCAGTTCGACTCGGCCTTCGAGTTGAACGCCTTTGATCTTGCGCCAGTCCTTATAGTCTTCCTGAACCGTCACAGCGACACGCGAGTTGGCACCGAGGTTTTGGCAATGGCGCGACTCCGGCGCGGAGAAAAAATACAGACTCAAGCCGTCGCTTGCAAAGAAAACCGTGGCCGCCCAAGGCGATTCACCACTACAGGTGGCCAGGGTCATGGTGTTGTGGTTCTTGAGATAGTCGAGAACCTGCTGTCTAAGATCTTCAGCCATGGGCGTAGTCGCAATTAAGAGGGTGGGGATTGACGTTAGCTAAGGCGGCGACGCAGACATCACGCACAACGGACCAAGGTAGTCTGACGCAATGACTGCAGGTTTGCCGCGCCCACGCAGAGCATGGCGACCTTGAGCTCATGAATAATCCCATCGATGAATTTTACCACCTCCCGGGGCGACTCCAAAGCTGCCGCAAGCAGCGGCTGGCCGAAAGCCGCCAGGTCAGCCCCCAGGGCGACGCTCTTGGCGATGTCCAGTCCGCTGCGAATGCCTCCCGAGGCGACCAACTGGATCTGCGGCAAGGCAGCGCGCACGCCAACCAGCGCTTCCTCGGTGGGGATCCCCCAGTCGGTAAATGTTCTACTGTACGGCTTGCCTTGCTGCGTTGCGCGCTGCGCTTCGACGGCGGACCAGGCGGTGCCACCTTTGCCGGCGATATCGATGGCGGCGACACCGGCGCCATGCAAGCGCTTGGCGACCTCGACAGAAATGCCGTTGCCGACTTCCTTGACGACGACGGGAACTTTCAGCTCGCGGCAAACCGTGGCGATTTTTTCCGTCAATCCCTTGAAATTGCGGTTGCCTTCGGGCTGAAGCGCTTCCTGCAAAACATTCAAATGCAGGATCAAAGCATCGGCGCCGATCATCTCGACGGCGCGCCGGCATTGATCGATGGAGTAACCAAAGTTGAGCTGCACCGCGCCGAGATTGCCGAGCAAAAGAATGTCCGGCGCGACGTCGCGCACTTGAAACGAATCGACGGCGGCCGGCTCTTCGATGGCAACCCTCTGGGAACCGACACCCATGGCGATGCCCAACTCTTGCGCCGCCGCGGCGAGATTGCGATTGACCTTGCGCGCCAGATCGAAACCGCCGGTCATCGAAGAAATCAAGATCGGCGCCCGGAGCTTCTTGCCGAGAAACGTCGTGCCGACATCGATCTCGTCGAGATCCAGTTCGGGCAGAGCGTTGTGGATGAAACGATAGCGATCGAGCCCGGTGCTGGAATGGCTGCTGACATTCTCGGTGTCGAGACAAATTTCCAGATGCTCTTTTTTGCGCGCTTGGGTTTTGGTGAGGGCTTTATTACCCCGGGAGCGTGGCATGGTCCGGAGAGCCGTCGAGGCTAGCGCAGCTTCTTCGCTTCCTTACGCTCTTTGGCCGCGCTGATCGGCGTCGGTTTGGGCTTGGCGGCATCGGGATGACGGCTCATGCCCTCGTCATCCCAGCGGTGAAACAATTTAACATCGATGTCGAACTGATCGAGTATCCGCGTCACCGTCTGGTTGATGACGTCGTCCAAAGTCTTCGGCCGATGGTAAAACGCCGGCACCGGCGGGAAGATGATCGCACCCATGCGGGTGAGCGATGCCATTGCTTCGAGATGGCCCAGATGGAGCGGTGTCTCGCGCACCACCACCACAAGTTTCTTTCGTTCTTTCAAAACTACGTCGGCGGCTCGCACCAACAGATCGCCGCCCAGCGAGTGGGCTATTGCGCCCATGGATTTCATCGAACAGGGGACGATCACCATGCCGGCGGTGCGAAACGAGCCGCTGGAGATGCTCGCGCCGACGTTGTTGATGTCGTGCACCACGTCAGCCATCGCTTCGACTTCTTTAACCGAGTACGGCGTCTCCACTTGGATGGTCATCTTGCCGGCTTTGCTGAGCACCAGATGGGTTTCGATCTCATCCATCTTGCCGAGGATCTCGAGCATGCGCACGCCATAGATTGCGCCGGTGGCGCCGGAAACACCGATAATAAGCCGCTTCTTGTTGTTCACCTGAGAAACTCCACTATCAGTCGATCGCCGTCCTTAACGCCCAGATGTGCTTTCAAGCGCAACGGCGCAACCACTTCGATTTTGTCACTCGGATAATCTTTTACTTCGGGCAACACCACCGCGCCAGCAACTCGAGCCGAATTCGCGGACGCTTCAATCTCGACGCGGTACAGCTTGGCGGCACAGTGGCCGCCCGCTGCGGTCGCCAGCGCGATCCCGTCCAATTCGCATTGCACCCGTTGCCACACTTGCGAATCGTCTGGCGTCACCGGCCGCAAATTCAGGGTCGCCGGATAAGGATGGTACCCAAGACACTGATGGAACAACTCCTGTACCCAGTCCAACGCCATAAACCGCGACGCCTGTCCCAGGTCGGAGAAAATCGTACCGGTCATGCGTGCAAAACTCGCCACGGCGGTCGCGATCAATGGCCTGACAGCGATGCGGCTTTGCCGCCGCGCCGGATCTTGATCACCTCGCCGAGAATCGACAAAGCGATTTCCGCCGGCGTCTCCGTGGCGATATCGAGGCCGATGGGCGCGTAAATGCGTTGGATCGCTTCCTCAGTGATTTTCTCTTCATCTCGGAAACGCTGAAAGCACGCTTTGATGCGCCGCCGGCTACCGATCATGCCGATGTATTTCGCCTTGCTGTGAATGATGTTGCGCAAACAGGGCTCGTCGTAAGCATGGCCGCGGGTAATCAAAACAATATAGCATGACGGCGTGATGGTCATTTCCTTGAGCATCTGCGCCATGTCGCCGGTCAAAACTTCATCGGCGTCGGGGAAGCGCTCGCGATTGGCGAAGAGCAAACGGTCATCGATCACCGTGACGTGAAAATCGAGCACCTTGGCGATCTTCACCAGCGGCACGGCGATATGACCGGCGCCAACGACGATCAGCTTGGGCGGCGACGGCATGACTTCGAAGAACGCTTCGAGCTTGATCGTGCTGTCGGGAATCGCCAGCGAAACCAGTTGAGATTTTTCCGCCCGCGCATGGGTTTCGCTCTCACGCTCCAGGACGGCGACCACTTTGGCATCGCCGATGGTTTCAACCTGCGCCCTGCCGTCGCGGATCAGACACTTGGCGCCGGGCTGGGTCCGCCCATCGCCCTGCACTTCAACGACGGTCACCAGGACCGCCGCCTCGCCCTGCTCGGCGATTTTGACTAATTCTTCGGACAGCGAACTCATTTGCCGCTTGCCGCCTCCTCGTCGCGTTCCTGCCACCAGGGATCGATAAAGACATTCATGATGCCGCCGCACACCGCCGGACTGTCCGAGGAAATATCGTCGAGCAAATCGACGCGCACGGTGCGCGGCTTGCGCGAGCGGATCACTTCGACGGCTTCACGCTTGACGTCGGCCTCGCCACAGCCGCCGCCGATGGTGCCCAAAATTTCACCCCAAGCGGTCACCACCATTTTGGCGCCGACTTCCCGCGGCGTCGAGCCCTTGGTCGAGACGATGGTCGCCACCGCGACGGTCTCGCCCTTGGCGAGAAACTCGTTGACCTGATGATAGATCGAGTCTTTCTTCTTCGCTTCTAAGTCCGCATCCGTGTAACAAGCGCCGGGTCCAGCCATGTTCAGACCTCCTGTTTAGAATCGAGGATAGAAGATTGAGGATAGAAAAGGGCGCGATAACCGCACCACTCCCAGTCCGTCATTTTCCATGCTCAATTATCCATTATCAATTCTAATCACGCCACCATCTTCTGCAAGGTCCGCCCTAACGCAACCAAACTGTTGACATTGTGCACCGACAAAAACATATCCAAATACGGCAACGCCGCCTGCATGCCTTTGCACAGCGGTTCGTAGTTCTCGCTCGCCAGCAAGGGATTGAGCCAAATGATTTTCTTGGCGCGCCGCTTGATATCCTGCATTTCCTTTTCGAGCAAACTGACGTCGCCGCGGTCCCAACCGTCGCTGATGATCACCACTACCGTGCGGTGGGTCACCATGCTCGGCGCGAAGTTGCGGTTAAAAGTGTGCAACGAGCGGCCGATGTTGGTGCCGCCGGACCAGCCGAGGATCGTGCCGGAAATCTTATCCAACGCATCGACGATATTCTTGGTGCGGATCAGATGGGTGATCCGGCTGAGCGATGTGCTAAAAACGAAAGTCTCGACGCCCCACAGCTCATTCTGAAGACCGTACATGAACTGAATCAGAAACCGGCTGTAACAGTCCATCGAGCCGCTAACATCGCACAAGAGCACGACTTTGGTTTTCTTGATGCGCCGTTTGCGGTGCGACATCTCGATCACTTCGCCGCCAAACTTCATGCTTCGCCGCATGGTCGTACGCGGGTCGATCACCGGACCTTTGCGACCGATCTTCTTGCGCCGGCTGATCTGGGTGGCGATCTTGGTAGCGATGAGCAGAATCGCTCGGGCGATGGCGCGGCTTTCCTCGGTGCCCATCTCGCTGAAGTCCTTGCGGTTCATCAGCTCCTGCGCGCTATAGGTCGGCACCGCGAACTCGTCGAGATTCTCCAGCGGCAAATTCTCATTGGCGATCGCCTCGGTGGCAGCCTCTTCCATGCCGCCTTCCTCATCGCCGCCCTCCGGGGCTTGAGACTCGGTGGGCGTGCCTTGAATATCCATGGTTTCCATCGGCACGCGCTCATAGCTCTGCTCGCGCCAGAAACAATCGAATAGCATATCGAAGACCGGAAAGTCTTCCTTTTGCGAAATCAAGTTGGCGCGTAACAGCGCGCGGAAATCGCCACGCTCGGAAATGTCGACCAGATCCGCCGAACGCGAGGCATCGAGTAGCTGGCTCAAGCTGACCTTGACGCCGAGCTGTTTCAAGGCGCGGCCAAACGCCATGATGTTCGGCAAAGTGCCTTTGCCGCGTGCCGAGGCGACTTTGTTGACCGCCTCCGCGACTGTTTCGGGAGTGATATCCATCGATCCCTAACTCACGAGCTCCGGCGAGGTGCGCAGCAGCGCATCGAGACTGAATTGGCGGTTTTCCACTTGCTCGCGCAGATGGCTCAAATCTTCCCGGTACTTGAACACGCAGCCCATGGTCTCGATCACCGACTTGTCATCCAACTGTTTGCGATTGAGCGCGATCAGTGCCGTGGCCCAATCCAAAGTTTCGGCGACACCGGGACGCTTGTAGAAATTCATCTCGCGCACTTTTTGCATGAACGCGCAGATTTGCTGCGCCATTTTGGTTTCGACCTCGGGAAACTTGGTCGTGATGATCTCGTATTCCTTGTCGAAGGTCGGATACTCGATCCAGTGATACAAACAGCGCCGCTTCAAAGCGTCGTGGATTTCCCGCGTGCGGTTGGAGGTGAGAAACACATAGGGCCGATGCTTTGCCGTCACCGTGCCCAACTCGGGAATAGTGATCTGAAAATCGGACAAGACTTCGAGTAGAAACGCCTCGAACTCCATATCGGCGCGGTCGATCTCGTCGATCAACAGCACCGGCGGGATGGTATCCTCGCTCTGGATCGCGTCGAGCAACGGCCGTTTAACCAGGTAGTCTTGAGTAAAGATCTCGGTCTCAACCTGCTTCTTATCGCCGCGCTCGATCTCTTCGAGCTTGATATGGAGCATCTGCTTAGGGTAGTTCCACTCGTAGAGCGCGGTACTGGCATCGAGCCCTTCGTAGCACTGCAAACGGATCAGCCGCGCGCCCAAGACCTTGGACAACACCTTGGCGATCTCGGTCTTGCCGACCCCCGCTTCGCCCTCTAGAAGAAGCGGTTTGCCCATCACCAACGACAAATAAACTACGGTCGCCAGAGAACGGTCGCAGACATATTTTTCTTTGAGAAGAATTTCTTGAACTTGCTCGATGGTCAGCTGTTTCGGATCCACGCGCGCTTCATCCTTTGCAGTTAATTTTTCCAGCACCAGTTCGGCGGGAATCGTAAGGCTTGGATACGAATGCAATATCGCCCCCAGAACCCCTCCGCCAATGGCTATAGCCTTGTCGGAAATCGAGTCAACATACTCTCTTTCACCCCTTGGATCAACGTCGCCAATCCTCATAGCGGCTTGGATTTCTAGGCCGGAATGACGCTTGGCGGGGATCAACACAGCAAGGTTTAAAGCTGTCGAACTCACCCCTTTGGGTTTCAGGCAAATTATAACAAAGCGAATAACGCGAACAAAATCGGCGCCGGTCGGCGCTCCTCACGAATTTGACTATCGGCCTACACGCGCTAACGCCAACGCGCGGCCAAAAAAAGCCGCCCGATGAGTTCGACTCATGGGCGGCGGATCAAAAAATTCGGTGCAAACTAATAGAGAGCAATATACGCGTCTTTGTGTTCTTTCTTGGCGCTGAGGATGTTGCGCAGGTCAGCCGCATCTTTTTGGCTTTCCAGCTGCCCGACCCGCACCCGATGCCAGGTCTTAGTTTCGCTCTTGATGATGCGAATATAAGCGTCGTATCCCAATCGGCGCAATTTCTGCGCCAACGATTCGGCAGCGCTAGATTCCGCGATCGCAGCAACTTGCACGGTCCAAATCCGTCGGGGATCGGCAGACTTTTGCTTTTGCTGCTGCGCCGGAATCACTGGAACCGCTGGAGCAGCAGGCGCGGCTACCGGCGGCGCTGACGTAAACGATAGCATATAGGCCGGTGGTGCTGGTAACACCGGGGCCGCGCTTCGACTCAGTTGCTCAAGGGGCTTTGTAGCCACAGGTTGGGTTTGCTCAAGTGCAACTGGAACCGACTCCTGCGGTACAGCCATCGGCGGCATCATCCGACCGGTGATTGGATCATTCGAAAAGATCATGATGTTGCCAACCACCGGCGGCAGCGAAGTTCGCGGCCCAACGGGCGGATTGGTCGGTGCTGGCTGCTGCTGATCGTATTGATAATACTGGTTTGGATCCGGCAGTGGCGGCAGCGGTGGTGGCGGCAGTAATTTCGCGCGGTCCCTCTCATAACGTTCAAGCTCGGTTCTGACTTTCTCTAAACCGGCTTTAAATTCTGCCGTAACCACGCGAGAGTCACTCCGATTGCGAATGACCCGCGGCGTGATCAACATGATGAGTTCGGTGCGACTGGATTCATCGCTGGTAGTGCCAAAGAAGCGGCCGATGACCGGGATGTCCATCAAGTAGGGAACGCCGACCCGCGCCTTTCTTTTGAGCTCACCGATAAGTCCGCCGATGACCAGCGTGTCACCGTCCTGAACCACAGCGGTCGTTTCCGCGTCCTGGGTATTGAACGCGGGGTATTTGTCTTGTCCAACCGTCACATCGTCACCGCGCGCACTAACTTCAGCTTTGATCTGCAAATTGACCAAGCCTTGCGAATTAACCTGGGGGATGATTGTCAAAATCCGGCCGGTATTACGGTACTGAATGGTCGTGGAGGTTGAAAGACTTGCAACCGCACCGGTTGCCGCCTGGACGCTACCTGTCGCGATTGGCTCCTCGCTGCCGACTTGAATCCGCGCTGGCTTATTGTCGCTGGCAATCACGCTGGGAGATGAGATCAGCTTTATTCGAGAATCCGTCGCCGCAGCACGAATTAATGCGGATACTGTATCATCGCCAACGATTGCAGTAAGTCCATTTACACCTGCGAAAAATGGTGCGGCGGGGGACAGTTTCGCCCCCAATGACGTGATCACAGCATTCGAGCCAAAAGTCTTTCCAAAGATAGTCTGCCGCGATTTTGTGAACAGCTGATAGTCAACCCCGAAATCTTCGGCATCTTTTAGATCGATTTGCAATATCATCGCTTCGATCAACACCTGCCGTGGGACCGCGTCCAATTCTTTCAGGATGTTCTTGACGTTTTGATACTCCTGGACCGTTCCGTAGATAATCAGTGAGTTGGTCGCGGGGTCGGCAACGACACGCAACTGCTCCTGTTGCTGCTGCTGGCCAGGTTGGCCCGGGGTAGCTGGTCTCGGGCTACCAGGTCCCGGCGGTGTGGTGAGTTGGGGGGTGGCCGCTGCCGGCACTGGGACTTGGCCGGGCGCGGCTGCCGCTGCGAACGCTCCGGCACGGTTTTGTGCCTGCGCACCGGAAAAGTTTGCGACGATTAGGATGAGCCATAGGGCGATAAATTTTTTCATCGTGTTTGCCCCTGCTGCATACTCCCCGAACCAAACTGACCCGAACCAAACTGACTCGAGCCACTTGACTGGCCGTAGTTACCAGATTGGTTGGAGCTGCTTGATGACGAGCGATGGATACTCTGCAAAGTTTGCGTGCTTACTTTTGAACCCGTCGAAGGCAGACCGAGCGCTTGACTAAGCACATCAGCTAGCTCCGTCGCCTTACCGTTCTCCACCGGATAGATAAATATCCTACGACCCGGGCCTTCGGCAACCACGTCGATGCGGTCGAGCCAACGTTTAGCGTAGGTCCAGGCGGCTTCGCTGTGGGCGATCACCAGTAGCTGGTTGATTCTTGGCAGCGGGATGAACTGCGCGGCAAAGTTTTCGGATTGGGGCGAGGAGGCGGAAAACGACTGCATGACTTTAGTCATCTCTTGCGACAATTCCTCGGCGCTGGCAATTCTCGGCTGATAAATCTCCATGCGCGTGCCGGCAAACACTTGAACGTCGATGAGATCGGCGATTTCCACAAGACGCTGTATATTGAGCGGCGTGTCCATCACGATCAAGAAATTGCCGCGCGGATTATCGACGATCTCAGCGCCCGGCTGCAAAAACGGCGTCAAAACCCGCTTCATTTCGGCGACCGTAAAAAATCGCACCGGGATGAGCTGCAAGGCAAAACTATCTTCGCGCCCTTGCGCCAACGGGCGTGCTAACCCCTTGCCGTCTTTGATCGGCATGATGTGATAAAGGTTGCCGGTGCGCACCGCCACCGCGCCATTCATGCGTAAAAGCTGGTGGAATATCGGCATCAAATCCTCTGAGCGTAGCGGCTCAGCGCTATTGATCGTAACCGTACCTTTGACCTCGGGATCGATGGTGTAGGTCAACCTTAATTGTTGGGCGATGATGTGGATGATTTCGACCAGGTCAGCGCGGTTAAAGTTAAGCGAAACCATGCCGCCGGCGGGAATGGACTGTCCGGAAATGCCGCGCCGCGCTGACGGCACGGGAATCGCTGGCGCAGGTTGCGGCGCCGGGGCGCTGGAATCGCCACCAACTGGCGGCGCCTGATTCGGCGGCAATGGGGTCGGAAGAGGAGGTCCCGGAACGGCTGCGGGAGCAGGCGCTTGCCCAGGAGGGACTTGCACGGGCGCGGGGATACGCCGTGGCAAAACCGGCGGCCGCGGTCCTGGAGGCACGTTGGGATCACCGGGAACTGGCGGCTGCTGAGTACTTGGGCTCGGTTGATTAGGACTCGGCGCCGGAGTCGGTGTCACGGACGGTTGTTGCGCCCTTGCCGGCAGGGCAACCGCCATTGCAAGAGCCAAAATAGCCATGCGTGATACTCTGATTAAAGACATGCGAACGCTCCTTCTCCGCTCATGACTCGGGGCTGCCGCTTCCTGGAACCGGTATTCGGCCCCGTCTTGGCAAGTTGGGCAAAACCCGCGGCACGGGTACGGGCGCCCCCACAGGCGGCGCTTGAATCTGCCCCGGCACAGCAACCGGCCCCGACGCAGCAACCGGCCGAGGTGAAACATTGTCGACTTTGCGAAAGAAGTCTAGCAACACTTCAACCCGTGTAGCGTCACGCGCGAAAACCACCCGCTGATCGGCAATCTCGGTGAGCCTAAACCCTTCAAGCGAGTCGCCAACTTTTAAGCGCATCATCGCCGCCGGTTGGGCTGGCGGGCGTTGGCCGGGAATGGGCTGACCGGGCGCAGAGTTTGTCCCATCCTGCAAAATCGCCACGCGGTTATTGCCAATAATTACTGTGCCCATTAGAACCATGCCGCGCACCCGTTGCACAGCACGCGAGTTTTCTTCCGCATCACGCGAGGCCCCCGCGCCTCGTTCCGGATCAAAAAGATTCTTGCTGATGATCGCTTCGGTGCCGATCGGCGACCGCGGTGCCAGCGAAATCTGCGTCTGAGTGACAATCGCCGCCGGCCGCTGCGCTATGGGTCCCGGGATATCCCAAGGCCCCGCGCGCCAAGAGCGATAAGTCGTCCATGCGACCAATCCGATGGCCACCGCCATAACAATGCTTAAGAGTGCGGATCGAGTAAGAATATCGCTTTTCCTCCAGCCGCTCTTGGGTCAGAAGTCGCTCAAGTTTACCCGGTTGCGCCACAAGTTCAATTCGGCACCCGATTATACAATGTCGTTTTGGAGTTTAATACCTTAATGTCCAAATTTAGCACCGCTCAAACTAGCGCTCATTTTCAAGCAAAGTACGCCATACTCCAGTTACGCACGACGGAGTTCACTGCCGGTCGAACTCGACCTAGACGCGCTTATCCGGCGCTGCTTTCGCCGGTCCCGCTGGACCTTCAGGTTTCGCCGCGGCAGCTGGTTGCGCCCGGGCATAGCCAATGACGGTGAGGCTCACTCTAAGGTTTTGTTGTGCTGCCGGTTGCGACCCAGGCGCCTGAGGGAAACCAACGGGACGGAACAACGATCGAACATTGATCTCATCTATCACCAGGAGCTTTTGCGAGCTTTCGATGCTGCGAATCAAGTTGGCCAGTTGTTGGACCTGGCCGCCGATCTCCATTTGGATCGCGATCTTGGAGAACGAGCCGCTCGGCTCGGGATTGAGCACCCGGGTCGTGATCACCTGCGTGCCCTCGCGAGTCGCTAACGATTGCACCGTCTCTTGAAGATCAGAGGCGGTCACCGAAGGCGTATCCCCAGTTAGCAATGCCGGTTCGATCGATTTGATCTGATTGCGCGCAACTTCCAGCGCCGCCAAAAGCGAATCCTTTTGGCTTAAATAGCGCAGATTCCTTTGCAACAACTGCGGTTGGCTCTCGAGTTGTCCCTTAATTCTGGCCTGGCGCTCAAGCAACGGCGTGGCAATCGCAGCCTTGCCGATAAAGAACAACAGAATCGCGCCGGTCAAATAGACCAATCCGCGTTCGCGTTGCGACAACCTTTGCCAGAATTGCTTCATGACTTCGATTTACTTTCTTTGGGGGTCACCTTCGGGGCCTCTTTCGGAGCCTCTTTGGTAACTGCTTTGGTAGCTGGCGGCGGCTCCTTGGCGGACTCCTTGAATTTTTCCACATCGGCCTTCAATGAAAATGTTTCGCGGTTGTCCCGGCCGCGGTTGGACGGCGCGTTAAATGCCACGTTCTCAAAAACCGGCGAGCGCTCCAACAGCGGAATCAGCGCCGAGGCACTTTCGGCGTTGCCTTGGACTTCTAACACTCCAGAGCGGTAGCGCAGATTGGACAAATGAGCGTTGTTGGGAACCACCTTCGACAGCTCGTCGAGGATTCTCAGCACTTCGCCCCGGCGCCCTTGCAGATCGGCCAAGGCGCTAACTTCTTTGTTCAGCTGTTGTAATTGATTTTCTTCGCGGCGCAACGCCTCGATTGCCGGCTCGAACTTCTGATTCTCCCGTTGCAACTGGCGCAAGCGCATTTCGTCTTTAATCGGATAACTGAGTACCCAGGCAATTAACGTGAGCACCAGAAGCCCGCCCAAAATAGTATTGAGCATCGACAGCGACTTGCCTCCTGCTGACTCGGGATTCTCATGGCGCAAGAAATTGCTGATGACCGAGGCTTCACGAATCCCGCGCAGCGCAGCGCCCACTGCTGGCAATGCTGCCTCAGGGGGAGGTGATTTGAGACCACTCAAACGATGACTGTCCAACGAACCGAGATCCTCGGCGGCAGCAAATTTTTCCGCCGGCAAGCCGGTCACCGCACCGAGAGTGCCCCAACGATAGCACTTGCCGACATCGACGAGATCTTGCAGCAGTAGTTCTCGGCTGGCGCCCTGAGCCCATTCCGAATTCGGCAAGCGGTGCGAAAACAGCAGTTGAAGCGAACGGTTCCAACTGCCCGCTTTGGTCTCGACCCCAAGCACGTCCCAGCTCTGCGCGCTCGCCGCCAGGATAGCCGTACGGCCGCTGTTTGGGCCGGCGGCATAAAGCGCGTAATTGAGGAGCGCGGTGATATCAGGTTCAACACCCGCGGGCTTGATGCCGAAAGATTCGAGCAAGTTCACCAGACTGTCGACAAGCTTTTTCTGCACCGCGACGATATACAGGCTTAGCTTCTCGCCTTTTTTACCAGCGGCGAGATAGTCGTAATAGATCTCATCGCGGCGAAAAGGCAACTGCCGTTCGATTTCATATTCCAAGACTTGGTCGATAGTGTCCTGCGCCGCCAAGGGCAGGAATATTTGTTGCATCATCACCTGATCTTGCGGGATACACAGATAAACCGCGTCGCGGCCAGCATTGAAATGGGGCAACAAAGAAACCATCGCCTGGCGCAGGCTGCGCTCGCGCGAATCGCTCTCGGCTTTCAGCGCGATCTCTTTGATGTCCTCGGCCACCCAGCCGGTGATATCGGCGATTGCCGGTCGAGTGTCGCTCTGGGGAAGCTCTCGTTCTTGCTCGTCGAGCAGCGAGACGTTGAGAAAGCTTTTGCGCAGCCGCACCATCACCAGACGGTCCTGCATGACGTAAAGACCGACGCTGCTGAGAAAGTCGGCGCGGGACAAATCTTGTAAACGCTGTCCTAGAGCCATGGGTATTCGCGGGGCATAAATGCAGTTAACGGGTTCATTTTACATGAAACCTCAAGGTTGCGATAGTCCAATCTCACGATCCAGCCAGCGTAAAATCTCAAATCCCTGGGCGCCGCCCAGCCGAACCACGCCTTTGACGCGGCGCGCCGCGCGGGCATCCGTCGGCCGGCCTTCGGCATCGACGGCAACCACCGATGGGTTGGTAAATATAAACGACTGCAACGCCGTGTCGCCCGAACCGATACCCAAGAGCGGCAGCAAGTCGGTCATGGTTTTTTCCGACAAGCGTTTGCGTTCCTCGACGAAGTTGCGGCATTTGTCCATCGGAATGCCGGTCAACGCGTGAATCACTTCCGCCGTCGCGGTACGCAGATTGACCCGGTCGATGGGACTATCGATGGTAAAGACATCGCGCAACCCAACTCGCGGCGCGCGCTCCGACCGCGTATCACCGGCGTCATCAGAAGAGCCGTAAAACAACGCCGGCGTCATGCCGCGAATCCACAGTAGATCCTCGACGCTATCGAGAGGCCCGTTCTTCGCCGTGTAAGCCGGCGACAGCGAACTATAATAGTCGCTTTCCGCGCCGTTAGTGCGATGAAGGTCGTCGGGATCGCGCCAGTCCATGATCGAGTCTGCCAGAATATCCGCCACCGAGCCTTCCACCCCAAGGTTGGTCAATACCCGGCGCAAGATCTGCTCGTCGACGCGATTGAGGTTGATCTTGCCACCCTCGTCAACCAGCCGCACACGAAACATCCCGCTGCCGAGCTTCTCCTCGCGCCAACTGCCATCGAACAAATCATTCTGCTTCGCATCGGCCTGCGGGTTGCCGCCGCCGGCCTGCTGGACGAAATCGTACAAGCCGCGCTGAAAACCCGCCAAAGCCAGATAGTAACCCTGAGTCTCATCGCTAAAACGATGGGTTGCCGCCGCTTCTTCACGCACCGTGGCGCTAAAATCGAAGGCGACGACGAAGAGAAAAATAAAGATCCATAGAACCACGATCAGCGCCACACCACGCTGATTGCCTAGCCGTACGCGGAACGCTTTTCGAACCGCGGTCCTCATTGCGACAGCACCGCCAACATGAAGGGGAAAACCCAGCGCACTTCTTTGCCTTCGGCATCGATAAACGACATGCGTACCGCTCGCGGCAGGCGGCGCCGCTCTTTTCCGTCCCAGCGCTCCTCCCAGTTTTCTTTGTCGCCCTCGGTATCGAGATAAGCGAGTTGGAAATCGCGAACGCCTTCCTGAATCACCAAGCTAGAGCGCTGCCCGCCTTCGCCGCTATCGGCGCCAACCCGCACCGGCGTGGTCTCGGAGAGTCGAAATCTCGCCCGGCCGTTGTCAGTCTCCTCCGTCTCGATGACGATCACAGCCATGCCGCGCCCGCCCATGGCGTGCGAGTAAGCCGAGACGAAAGTCAGACTGTCGCGCTCGCCTTCGAAAAAAATCGTCTGTTCTTGAATCGACTCGCGGTAGGGATAAGCGGAGTGGATATAAGTCGCCAGGAGATCGCCGATGGATCGAGTCAGTTGGCTGCGGTTAAAACTTTTCTCGGATTTTTCCACCGCCGTGTGGCCGAGAGAAAACGCGCCATAAAGGACCCCCCCCATGAGCGCGAAGATAGAGATAGCCAGCACCACTTCGATTAGAGTAAAGCCAGTAGCGCGCCGAAGGCGCCCTGTTGGCGGCGTGCCGGCGCACGGAATCGAGCTAAATCGCGAACTCATGGATTGCCCTTGCGCGCGAGGCGCAACGTCTTGAGCTCTACCCGGCGTTCTCTGTCGCCATCAGGCACGGTCATTTCCAAACCGATTTCCTTAAGTTCCCAGTTACTGCCGAGATTGAGGGATGGCGTGGCATCGCGGAGCGTTTGAATCTGCGCGCGCCAGCGGCTGGCTGGCGCCACCCTGCCACTCTCGGAACCGTCACGAAGCATAGGCCGGGCGAGCAACTCGTCCATGACCCGCGCGCCTTGGGCGATCGCCTCGGTCTGGACGTTGCTGCGCGACCCCAAGCGCAGGCCGAGGGAAAATATTTGCAGCAATGTCACCACGCCGAAACCGACGATGGTCATAGCGACCAGCACCTCGAGCAAAGTAAATCCGGCTTTGCTGTGTCGTATGGCAGGTTTCATGAATTATCGCCGCGCGCGACTTCGATCTTACCGGTGAGAGGTTCCATGCGAATGCGATACGAAATTGCATTGGCACTGTCGGTAATGACAATCTCGCCGCCTAGGCTGCTGCCATTGGGAAAGAAATAGAATCGCTTGGTGTCGCGCTCCACCGCTTCGCCGCCTTCGATGGAGGCGATGCGGATATCTTGGGGCAGATGAATCTCGCGTTGTTTTGGAACGAGGTATGTATTGTTCGGCATGCTGACGACCAATTGCTGCGCGATACCATCGAGTAAAGCGCGGCTGCGCAGATCCCGCGCCAGCGCAGCCAAGCTGAGCGCCGAACTGCGCACCTCGCGCTCCTGTAAGCGCCGGCCGATATTGGGCACGACGATTGCCATGCTGATGCCCATCACCACTAGCACCAAGACCATCTCAAGGAGGGAAAATCCCCGGCTATCTTTCCCAGCTGGTAATGTCACGGTTGTTGTCATCGCCCCCTGGGGCGCCATCAGCGCCATAGGAAATAATATCGTACGGGCCATGATCCCCCGGACTCTTGTAGGTGTAGGGCTTACCCCACGGATCGGGCGGCAAATCTTTTTTCAGGTAGGGACCATCCCAGCGGTCGGCGCCGCCGGGCTTCTGCATCAAAGCTGCCAGTCCTTCTTGGCTGGTCGGATAGCGGCCGACATCGAGGCGGAAAGTATCGAGGGCCGTGCCGAACAGCTCAATTTGCGCTCTGGCGGTTTTGCTCTCGGCTTGCCCTTGACGTTTTATTAAATTTGGCGCGACAAGCCCAGCCAACAGACCGATGATCACGACTACGATGATCATTTCCATCAGAGTAAACCCAGCTTGGTTCTTAATCGTGTTCATAGGATGATTTTCGTTAAATATCATTGATACTGAAAATCGCCATCAACATGGAGATGACGACCACTGCGATGATCAGACCCATCCCCAATATCAATATGGGCTCCAACAAAGCAGTTAATCTTTTCGTCGACCGCCTGACCTCTTGATCGTAGAACGACGCCACTTCGGATAACATGCCATCCAACTTGCCCGACTCTTCGCCCACCGCGATCATGTTGAGAGCCAGAATCGGAAACAAACCACTCTCGCTCAACGGTCGCGCCATGCCCTTGCCTTCGCGCACCCGCACCTGCACCTGGCCAATGGCCCGAGACAAGAGCCGGTTGCCAACCACGCCTTGAACGGTGCCCAACGCTTCGAGCAATGGCACGCCGCCTCTGAGTAACGCGGACAGCGTCCGCGAGAAACGGGCGGTTTCAAACTTGCGCACCAAATCGCCGATCAGCCAAGCCTTCAAGCATAGCCGATCCCACTCGCTTCTACCCTCCGGACTTTTCACGTAAAAAATCGCCCCGGCCGCCACCACAGTAATCACCAACAATATCAGCCAACCATACTGGGACAGCATCTCGCTAAAGCCGATAACGGCTTGAGTGATCCAGGGAATCGCTTTGCGATTATCGCGAAACAGAGCGGCGAACTTTGGAATAACCAAGACAAACAAAAGGATCAATGAGGTTCCGGCGGCCGTGGCCAGAATGATCGGGTAGATCAAGGCCGACTTGATCTCCTCCTTGAGCGCCGTGGTGCTCTCCAAATACTCGGTCAAATAGCGCAGCACGCTTTCCAATATACCCCCGGCCTCGCCGGCGCGGATCATGTTGACATAGATACGTGGGAAAACTTGTGGGTGTTCACCCATGGATGCAGCGAGGGATTTGCCGGCGCGCACGGCTTCAACCAGCGAGCGCAAGGTTTTACTGAATTCAGCGCCTTCAAACAGATTGCCAAGAATTGACAGGCTCCGGTCAAGCGGTAAGCCGGCATTGAGCAAGGTGGCCATCTCACGGGTAAACTGAAGCAACTGCTGCTGGCTGACCTTGCGTTTTTCGAACAGCGGCCGTGCCTGGCGCGCCGCACCAACCGCGCGCTCGCTCGGCATGGCGATGCGCAGCGGGATACAGCCCATCTCGCGCAAGCGCGACACGACGCTCTGTTCGGCATCGGCCTCCATTACGCCCTCGACGACTTTACCGGCTTGGTCCGCGGCCCGATATTGGTAAAACGCCATAATTATTGTTTACGCCACGATCTGGTATCAGGAATCGCCGAATAGATTTGCGCGCCTATCCTTCTTCGCGGGTCACACGCACGACCTCCGCCAAAGTCGTCATCCCCCGCCGTACTTTATCCCAGGCATCCTCACGGAGTAGACGCATGCCCTGCTGGACGGCAAGATTACGGATGGCGTTGGCATCGGCCTTTTGGTTGATCAACTTGCAAATATCCGCAGTCACCGGCAGAAGCTCAAAGACACCGACACGACCGAGGTAACCGGTACCGCTACAGGCTTCGCAGCCGGCCGCTTCCCAGATCGTATGCAAGGCTTCGCTATTAGCCAGCGCCATCTCGGGCGCCACGCCTTCCAGACCAGTAAACGGCACCTCTTTGCGACAGTCTGGACAGAGGCGGCGCACCAAGCGCTGCGCCAAGACCCCAAGCAACGACGACGACAGCAGATAATCCTGCACGCCCATCTCCAAAAGCCGGGAGATTGCGCCGGCGGCATCGTTAGTATGCAGCGTGGAAAATACCAAATGGCCGGTGAGCGCCGCTTGCACGGCAATCTCGGCGGTCTCGGCATCGCGAATCTCGCCGACCATGATCACGTCGGGGTCTTGGCGCACGATCGAGCGCAGCCCGTTGGCGAAAGTCAAACCGATCTGCGGCTTGACATGGATCTGATTGACGCCGCCCAACTGATACTCGACCGGATCTTCGATGGTGATGATTTTCTTGCCCGGATCGTTGATCTTCTGCAGCGCGCCATAAAGCGTAGTGGTCTTTCCGCTGCCGGTCGGTCCAGTGACCAAGATCATGCCGTGGGGCTTGAGAATCATTTCGTTAAAGCGCGCCAATTGCACCGGCGGAAAGCCCAGGGTTTCCAACTGGGTAAAAATCTGCCCGCGTTCGAGCAAGCGGATCACGACGCTCTCGCCGTACAGGGTCGGCACGGTCGCGATACGGAGATCGATGTCCTTGCCGCCCAATCGAGTCTTGATCCGGCCATCCTGCGGTAGTCGCCGCTCGGCGATATTGAGCTGCGCGAGAATTTTCAGGCGCGAGATCACTGCGCCCTTCAACTGGCGCGGCGGCGACTCGACTTCGTGCAAAATGCCGTCGATGCGATATCGTACCTTCAATTGATTTTCGAAGGGCTCGATGTGCACATCCGACGCCCGGCTTTCGAGGGCGCGGACAAGCATCTGATTCACCAGCCGGATCACCGGTACTTCCGACGCCATGTCGCGCAGATGGGCGACATCTTCGTCTTCAGCGATCCCATCAAACGCTTGCGCGGATTCCTCTGCCGTCCCGTCCGGAGTGTAGCTGCCACCGTACAAAGCTTCGATGCGCGCGGCGATCTCTTTTTCTTTGGCGAGCACCGCTTTGACCCGTAGACCAGTCGCCAGCTCGATGGCATGCAACCGCGACAGCTCCGTAGGATCGGCAATGGCAACGATCAGTTCACGCCCTTCGATTTTGACCGGCACCATACGCGCTAACTTGAAAAAATCGCCGATGCTCGCCGGCAACTCGATGGGCAACGGCGTGTTCGGCACGTCGCGCAGCGACATCAGCAGCAGATCGAAATGATCGCGCATGACGGGCAGGAGATCTTCTTCCGACAAAAAACCCAGCTCGACCACCAAGCGGCTCAACGGAGCATGCTGCTCCTCCTGAAGCTTGCGAACCCGCTCCATTTCCTCGCTAGAGAGCATTTGCCGCTCGATGAGACGCTCAGCAAAGGTCGCTTGTGTTTCCATGAAAATTCCCGGTTACAAGGTTATTTGCGCACTGGCGCAACCGCTCTTCCATAGCGGTCTTCCAAACGGACCACGTCATCGAGTTCCGGCGTCGAAACCTCCAAAACATCGCAATCCTCAATGGCGATCATGCGATGCTTCATCAGCGGCACAATATGCAAGCTCTCGCCCGCCGCCAAACGCAGCTTCTGTTGCTGGCCATCTTTCTCAATATCCAATTCAAGCACGCCAGCGAGCAGCCTAATCGTCTCGTCCTTGATGTTGTGAAACTGGTAACTCAGGGATTCCCCTTTGTTGATGTGCAGTATCTTCCCGACGTAGCGATCGGTATGAGCCCAAATCAGCTCATAACCCCATGGTTTATCAACAAGTTTATCTGGGTGGGTCAGTCGATCAGCCATAATTGGTACGAATGATACCAGATTAAGCCACTCCGGCAAACAAAACTCCGCTCTAAGGATTTCTCATTGGCGCGAGGTACCGACTGAGCAAGCGCTGACAATCAACCCTAAGAGAGTAAACAGCATAATTCGAGTTTCGTGGTGAAAAAATGGGACATCGCCGAGTCCACAAATAATCATGGCAAACCATGACGACGCCAGTGCGGTGCTCAACAATGCATCGGGCCGCGCCGCTTGCCAGGCCGAGCGCGCGGCACGCATCAATGCTGCGCTGGCCATCCATAAAAACGCGCCAAGGCCAAGCAGACCAGTTCCAGCAAACAGTTCCACATAGAGATTATGCGTATGCCAAAGCGAATTATTCTCGTATTCGGTACCACGCAGCCGGCCGCGCAGCGCCTCCTTCACACGGCCTCGTCCATATCCCACGCCCAAAATTGGCTTGTCGATTCCCAATCGCATGCCCTCACTGACAAGCATCAGCCGTTCACTGATCGCAACATCCTGCCGCGGATTAGCCATAGATAAGACACGGTCGCGAAACGAGGGCAAAGTCAGTATTGCAGCGAAAATCGCTGCAACGACGACGGTTATCGGCTTCCACTGTTTGAGCAAGATGGCGTAGGCGAGCAACGACAAGGTTGCGCCCAGCCAAGCGGCCCGCGAAAATGTCAATATTAGGGCGAGCCATTGAAGCAGGCAGGAGACGACAGCCAGGCGGCGCCACCACCCTGTTTCCGTTGCGATACACCAGAGACTTAGCGGTAAGGTCAACGCCAAAACGAAGCCAGCGCTGTTTGCGTGGTCTAGGGGGAAGCCGAAACGATGGGCCAGATTAATAGATAGGAGCGCCGGGTCGTTAACCAAGCCGCGCACGACCAAGATCGCCGGCAGGACTCCGAGCGCTAGAAGCGTCCAGCGCGCGCGTTGTTTATCCGCGAGTAGATCGGCCACCACGACGGCATGCCCACAGGCGAAAGCAAAGTAACGATAATCGCCCGCCGCGCGAAAATCCGGCAGTAACGACAAAGTAGCCGCAAGAAAAAATAGACTTAATGGCGCCAACCCGCTTAATCGGCGCAGTTCGAACCCGGCCCAACCACGGTGATACAGCAGCAGCAATTTCCCTAAGAACCAGAAAATGAAAGTCGTCCGCGAAACGCTCCAGGCGCTCAGGCTGAAACTAGAAAATTCCAGGCGGCCGATACCGAGCAAGAGGATCGAAATGCCGAGCGCGGCGATCACACCGCGCTGCCACCAGTCTAGAAGCTTGTCAATGTTCACTATTGCGCGGACTCTCCGACAAGAGCGCGCGTTGCCCCCTCTGCGCGCAAACCACATCCCGCTATCGATTACGAATGGCGCACCCGGCCGTTGCGGAAGCCACCAAGGACCGTAAGCACGAGGATTTTGAGATCGCGCCACAAGGACCAGTGCTCGATATAGTCGAGATCGTATTCGATCCGGGTCGCTAAGGAAGTATTACCACGCCAGCCATGAATTTGCGCCCAGCCGGTCATGCCGGCTTTCACTTTCTGGCGCAGCATATACTTGGGGATCGTCTTACGAAACTCGGCGATCAACGGGGGCCGTTCCGGACGCGGCCCGACCAGACTCATCTCACCGCGCAAGACATTGATCAGTTGTGGTAATTCATCAAAGCTCCAATGCCGTAACCAACGACCCAAAGGGGTTACCCTCGGATCGTCGTCGGCTGCCCACACTGGGCCGGTATGCTGCTCGGCGTCATTCACCATAGTGCGAAACTTGAGCATCTCGAAGCGCTCGCCGTCCAACCCCATACGCTCCTGGCGGTAGAATACCGGCCCTTTTGATGAGCAGCGAATCGCCAGCGCGACTGCGGCCATGACCGGCGTGCAGATCAGCAGGGCCAAGCCACCCAACACGAGATCGGCCGCGCGCTTCAACGCTGCATTCCAACCGGCGAGTGGCGATGACTGCAAAGTCACGATTTGTAGTCCATCGAAGTCTTCAAAATGACCGCCCAAGGTCGCCAGTTCATGCAAGTCTGGAACAAAATGCAACGTCACCGGTTCGTCACCCAACCATTCTAGGATTTCCGGAAGCTTGGATGCCTGTTCCAGGGGCAAGGCAACGAACACCTGGTCAATTTCCCCGGTTCGAACTATATCAGCCAGTTGGTTTGGACTTCTTATCCATTCAGCATCACTAGCTATTTTCGTTTCGTTGTCCTCATCAAGCATGAAAATTCCCCGGATCCGTAAGCCGAGATAACGATAGGCTCTGAAGCGAGCGAGCAGAGCGTCGGCTTGGGCGCGCATACCGATAATTAGAACGTAGCGCTGGTTGTAGCCGCGCCGGCGCGCGATTCGCAGCGCCTCGCGAAAACAAATATGGCTTAGACTCAGGAAAAACAGGCTGGAAAACCAGAAAAGCACGACAACGAGACGTGACAGAATCAATTCGCGCAGCAGAAAAATGATCCCGAAAAAGATCATCGCGGCCAGACCGGAGGCCTTGATGAGCTCAACGGTTTCATGCTGGTGCGTGGACAAACGGCGCGGCCGATAAAAGTCGCAAAGCTCAAAAACCACGGCCCACACGCCGAGAATCACCAGCCACGCGATCACGTAATGACGCAGTACATACGGCTCCGCTTCGACAAAAACACTCGAATGGAAGCGCAGCGCAAAAGCGAACCACCAGGCCATACTGACGAAGCAGAGATCGCTCGCCAGCAGTAACCCCTTAAACAGTTCACTATGCTTTTTTAGCATGGCTTATGAACCACCGCGATATTGGCGCAGACACTCTTCGATGTGCTCGGCAATTTCCCGCTTGAATCGGGCACGGCCAAACTTACCCGCGTGCTCGCGAATGGGGTCGGCAGCGAATCGATCTTTGTTTTGCTCAAAAAGCCGCACCGCCGCGATTAAGCTAGCAACATTCTGTTCGTCAAAAAAGATACCCGTGGGACACGCCTCGGATGACGCCCCATCCAGCCCGACAACGGTTTCCATCAAGCCACCCCGTCCGAATGCAATCACGGGTCGGCCGCTCGCCTGTGCCTCCAGAGGCGCAATACCAAAATCCTCTTCTCCTGGAAAAATAAACGCTTGGCACGCTGCATACAGGTCCGCCAGTCTACCATCGTCGAGCCAGCCGAGGAATTCAATGTTGGCATTAGCTTGCCTCTGCAAGCAATCGCGCAGCGGACCCATGCCAACAATCTTTAGCGGTAGTTTTAGCGCATTGAAGGCCTGGACGGCAATATCGATTCGCTTATAGGGCACGAGCGCCGAAACCACCAGGTAAAACGGTCTTACTGCACCATCGACATGGAACCGCTCAACCTCCACCGGTGGATAGATCACGGTAGCCGACCGTCCATAAAATCGTTCGATCTTGGCCGCGATGTTTGACGAGTTCGCAATAAAGGAATCCACTCGCGCCGTGCTCTGTACGTCCCAGCGCTGCAAGTAGGAACGGAACAGCGCCAAACCGGCGCGGTTCATGAGCGAACCGTTGGTGCCGGCAAGATAAGCGTCGTGCAAATCCCACACATAGCGCATCGGCGAGTGAGTATAAGCGAGATGGAGCGCGCGATGGGGAAATACGCCCTTGGCGACACAGTGGCTACTCGAGAGAATTAAGTCATAAGCGCCGAGATCGAATTGCTCGACGGCCTGGGGGAAAAGTGGCAGCAAATAGCGAAAGTATTTGCGCGCCGAGGGCAGCCGATTCAGCCACGAAGTGCGCACATTCATGCGCCGAATCGTCGCTGAAATACTTTCCGGAGCGTAAACCAGGGTGTAGAGATCGGCTGCCGGATAAAGCTCGCAAAAAACTTCCAGACACTTCTCGCCGCCGCGCATGCCGACCAGCCAATCGTGAATCAGAGCAACTTTCATTCGGATAAGCAACTTCAGTCAGATCACTCTGAACAGCCAAGGGTCGGCACTGAGCATCTCACGTCGCCGCCGCGACACCTGCGAAATCGTGTTATGTCTAAAATTTGTCGCTGGCGGCCGCTTACTGTTTGGCGACGATTGTCCGAGAGAAATTTTCTTTTTGTTTTAATACCTGTTGCAGCGACACCGCCTCGTCCCGGCTCGCCAAACGACCGACTTCAACTCGCTGCTGCTTTTTCCCGTTGACCTCTGTCTCCAAGACGTACACATCGTGGCCCTTCTGGCCCAACTTTCTGGCGGCACTTGCGGCATTGTGACGTTCCGGAAACGAGCCCACTTGAATGAACCATAGTCCGGTTGTGCCCTTGGCAGTCGCTACAGCCTTTTGAGCCTTGTCAGGGACGCGAGGGGCAGCGTCCTGCTTCGACTGCACCTTCACGCTCGCGGGTTTCACTTTAACTGGCTTATCGCCGCTCCGCGCCGGCGCGCTTGCCGCAGTAGGTGTAATTTCGCTTTCTGTGTTCTTCGCCGTTGCCTCTGACACGACAACAGGAAGCGCCAGCGCAGCGCCGCCTTTTTCGTCGAACCATGCAACCGCCTCCTGAACTAATGTCACTTCAATGACATATCGCCCGGGCCGTGCCGGCGTCTCAATATTCATCTTCAGTCGAACGGATTCACCCGGCGCCAGATTGCGCGGCAGCGGCGTTCGCACTCCGTCCGCGACTAAGACTTGGCCCTTTGGGTCCTTCCAGCGATAGGAAAGATTCACTTGATTACGATTCTTTGCGTTCGGCCGGCTTGGCCAGGTTTGTTTGCTGATGTTGCGAATAACGACATTAGCGAAAAGTTTGTTACCGGCCGTCATCGTGCTGGGAATGTCGTTCTCCAAAAATTCGACGGCGAAGCCAGAATCCGGTAACCGTCTGGCTTCATCGCCGCCGCAAGCGCACAACGCCAACGCCGCCAATACTGCGAAAATGGTTTTGAGAAATGCCAATCCGTTCACCCATATACCTCGCACGACCGTCATCGTTAATAATAATCGTTTGCCGAATGATCCAGACCACAGCTATTTTAAGCTATCGCGATTCATGCAGAGTGTGCAATCCCGAATGCCGAAGATAGCAGGCAATTCCACCGCGGTCTACTCCCGCGATCGTCGCGTTCCCCAGCGGTGAGTGGCACGCTCAGTCGCCGCTAGGCTGCAGACCGCCGTTCACCTACTCGGTTCGGCGTGACACTGGGTCTTTATCTCTTAGTCACTCAAGCAACGTTATGCTATCAGTCTTCAACTAATGTCGATGTAACGCATCTTGTCTGTCCCGTGCTGCGCGCGCCATTATTTGAGCCGTTGATGGGGATTTTCGGATACTACGACCACGGCGCCGTGGAAATCGTCATAGACGCAACACTGCCGGAGCACGGCTATTATTAAATGTTCGCACCAAAACCGCCGGGGTTGCGGTGCTCATTGTGTTAGTTCTCGTCAGCGCAATTGCCGGAGCGCTCGAGTATACCCAGTAATCACAACCAGACGTGCGATTCCACTTCCCTCCTTCGGGCCGTACGCGCGCCGGCGTTTGGCCTCGCCTCCGGCCTCGGTGTTAGCTCTCTCGCCGTGAGTCCAGTTTTAATTGACCGGCGATTCTACCTGCTATTTCCCGTCTTTATTGGCACGCACAGTATACTTGGAACGCGGTCGGCGGAGCCGTTATCGGCCCGGCAACAGGCTTGCCATCGCAAAAAAATCAATTCCGCGCGGCAATGACATTCGCCCAAGCTGGCTCGGGCTTGTCGGTTGGAAGGGCGCATTAACGCTTGGCTTCAGTGCTCTCACTTTTCTTTATTACGCTGAAAAAAGATTGCAGCGCAGATGGTGGCGGCAAACAACATCGCTCCGCAAGATCCCTTGATAATCAACTTTGACTTTGGCACGCCTCAAGCGCGACCATCATTAGGCTACGGTTGGTCGGGCGATGAATAGTGGAACGGCAGCAAACGGTCGATGGTTTGGGCCACTGGTCTGGCATCGGAATTGGTCATAACCTTGCCCACTGAGCGGGATTGCCATTTCCGTTTCAACGTTTTTCCCAATTCCCCCAAAGGGCCTGCCTGCCAAAGAGTTGAGATCAGGCTGAATGGGTTGGTTGTGACAAAGGTGTTCTTGGCGCGAGGTTGGCACTGGTATCAATTTGACGTACTGAAAACAGCCACCCGTGGGGCAGTATCCACATTCAATTCTTTTACGATTATGCAGAAACGCCCAAATGCCGCGCCAAGAGTTCAGACCAACGGCCGCTGAGCGTCCCATTCGATCGCTGGCAAGCGTTGCCGAAAAGCTAGCGACCGCTCGCTCCTATTGCGGGGCAAGATCAACAGCAGATATTTGAACTCAACCTTTGATTAGTTGCCGAATCTTTTGCCGTACAAAATCCCACGTGAACATGGAGGTCATCAGCGAGCGGAGATACCCGCTCGACACGCGCCGCCGTGCCTGAATCGCCCGCCTTTCTTTCCACATCTGGGGCAACATTTTGAGCGCGTCTCTCTTGGCCTTAAAGAACGGTGTCCACTTCCCGTGCCGCAAACAGAGGTAGCAAAATGAACCAATCTCCTGAAAGAATTTCTGGTGCGCGAATCGGAGCATCAAACCGAGCGGCATGTTTTTGATCCAGACGAATTCCAAATTGCGGGTATGATAATAAACATGGGTGTCGCTTAGCCGGCCGGCGGTGGCGTTGGCTTTGTGGAACGCGATCGCATTCGGAACGTAGACGCACTTCCAACCCGCAAGCTGCGCCCGAAAGCTCAAGTCCGTGTCTTCGTCGTAGAGAAAAAAATTGTCGTCCAAAAACCCGATCTCCGCGAGCATCCTGCGGCGGTAGAGAACCGCCGCTCCACAAGCACTAAAGACTAAATCCGCCCCGTTAAACAACGCAGGATCTTTACCCAGGCCGCGATTGAAGCCGACGGCGGCGGTGGTGATCCCGTCGCCGGCACTGTTGAGAATTAGAGAATTCTCGAAGATGAGCTTCGACGCGCATATACCGATGCTCCGATCGCGCAACATCGGCTGGAGAAGGTTTTCAAGCCATGTCTTGTCAGTGCGGGCATCATTATTGACCAGCGCGATGTATGGCCCTTGAGCGACCTCCAGCCCGGCCGCGTTACCTCCCGTGAAACCCTTGTTCTCGCTAAGCGCAGCGATCTTTACCTGGGGAAACTTTTCCCTGGTCAGGCAGACGGAGTTGTCAGAAGAGCCGTTGTCAACAAGGATGATTTCGTAATTAGCATAGGTTTGGTCGGAAAGAGCGCTCAGGCAATCATTGAGAAATCCTTCACCATTCCAGTTAACAACGATAATGCTAACCTTTTTATTCTCTTCTCCGGGAATCATCTTATGCCGAGAGGGCACCCGACTCCTCCGAGCTTTTTCCTATTTCATAAACCGCAGAGCTGCTTTCCCGCTGCATCGGCGACGCGAGCATCAAACAAGAAAACACGACACTCTCGCCTGCGTTTGTGCGGCCCGGAACGATAGTAGCCACGACGTTTCCTCTTTCGGTGAGTGTAACTGAGCGCCCCTTTTTACTTCCCTCAGATAATGGCCCAAATTTTTTTTCAGGTCTCGGCTACCGGCTGTCATCTCTATAGCGATCTCTTTCTAACTAGCCATATTCCATATCGATTGTAGCTACATTCGTCAGGTACCGTCATGTCGGGGACAGTCTTAGCCTCCGCGAACTCTGTATCTCTGCCATGTAAAAGAAATTCCGCTATCTCACCGCGGAGGGGGGTGAGGACTCGGAGAAAATCGAGGGAGCCAAAACTTTCCGATATTTTTGGCTCTAGGCTCTTTTTGATGAACGCTCCGTCAGAGAAGCGATCTCAGAGTCTACCATCATGTGAATCAGCCGATCAAACTTTACCGAAGGCTCCCAATTCAATTTCTGCCTCGCCTTGGCGTAATCCCCTCTCAATTCATAAATTTCCGATGGCCGATATAGCCTTTTATCGATGGTCGTATACTTTTCATAGTCGAGGCCGACATGCTTAAACGCGTTTTGCACTAGATCCGTCACCGAATGACTCTCTCCGGTCGCGATGACGTAGTCATCCGGCTCACTCTGTTGCAACATCAGCCACATGGCTCTGACATAATCAGCCGCATAACCCCAGTCCCTCTTTGATTCGAGGTTGCCCAGCACCAGTTCATTTGCCAGTCCAAGTTTAATTCGAGCGACGGTATTAATGACTTTTCTCGATACGAATTCAAACCCCCTTCTGGGTGACTCGTGGTTAAAACAAATACCGCTCACAGCATAGAGATTATAGGCGTGGCGATAATTTTCCGTTAGTTGGAAGCCGGCCACTTTGGAGATGCCGTACGGTGACCGCGGGTGAAAACTGGTATTTTCGTTTTGCGGGGTTTCTTTTGCGTTGCCGTACATCTCGCTCGATGCGGCAAAATAAAACCGCGCATGCGGCGCTCTTTCCTTCATGGCCGCGAGCATGTAATGAGTGCCGTTGATATTGGTACCGATTGTGGAAAACTCATCTTCGAAGGAGTAGCTCACGAAACTTTGGGCAGCTAAATGATAAATCTCATCCGGCTGTACTTTATCCACCACACTGAAAATACTGGCAAAACTTTCCAGCGAGGCAGCATGAAGAACGAGCTTGTCGATTATGTGTTTTATCCGCCAGAGTCTGTGCTCCGGATCTTCAATCGCAACTCGCCGAACAATGCCATGAACCTCGTACCCTTTCTCCAAAAGTAATTCTGCAAGATAAGAACCGTCCTGGCCCGTTATACCTGTAATGAGTGCCTTTTTCATTTGAACTGCCCCCCTTAATCCTTTAGAGAATTCGGCAAGAAATTTGAAACATTTTTTTGAACCCGCCTATTAACCACCACGTTAGCGGTCTCCATTTATTTATCTAAAACCACCCCAACAAAGAGCAATCCACGCATTTGAGAGCGGATCGCCACACCCCGTATGGCGACGCCCAATTGGATCGACTCAGAACTCACCGGGTTCGGTGAGTTGCACCATGCTCAGCGAGTTCGTCATCCGGTCGAGAAATGCGTTATCGCGGTCGGTCGACGTTACGAAGCAGAACATATAAACTTAGACTTGATTCATGCGTTCTTTACCCGTTACCGATTTAGTAATTGCTGCGGACCAACTTTACTTCCGGTGAAAGATGAGAATGCCTGGGTCTTCTGGCAAAGGTGGTTCTTGCTCATACAAGCCACTCGTTCGGATACGCTCCAGGATCGGGGCACTTAGCTGATTTATTGCCTGATCCACCGGGTCTGACGGTATCGGATACAAATTGGGGTCTGTTGTGATGTAGTAACGGGTTTGTAAAGCCAGAATCTGCTTCCATATCTTATCTGCGTCGGACTCGACATAGCCAAGAGAGGCGTAAAAACAGTTCAACACGTTACTAGGCGCTAAGTTTTTTGCCGCGACGTAAGAGAGTGTCCATAGATTGAGCCAGGGTTTTTCAACCCCTACGGTGTTGTAGTAACGCCCCGGGCTTTCGCTTTTGTCCGTACAAGTCCGGCTGACGAGCGCATTTAAAGCCGTGGCGTCCCTGCTGTTCTTATTCGCCGGATACAGCCAAAATGAAATGCTGTTGTTCGGCGGCATTATGCTTAAGGTAATTGCGTGAGCCATAGCCAACTGGATCGAAAAAGTACAAAGTACCAACGCGGTTACTATGATTTTGTTGATTTGAACCAGACCCCAACATAATAAGATCGCAACGTACGGTAGCAAAGGCAATAAGTAGCGGTTGTCTCGATTGGAACTGAACGAGAACACTGATAGCGCGACCAGGATCTGCAAGAAACCTATAACGCTGCACAGGGTAAAGTACCTGAGAGATGAATTGGGTTTAACGAGATGGCGAACAACCCCACCGGCCACGATTGCACCGCTTAAAATAAGAAAGCTGGGCAGAAAAAAGCTCGCTTGTAAGGAGTCAAGCCAGTAAAACATGGAATTCAAAAAAGTGTCGTTCTTGCCGTAAAGCTCGGCAACGGCCCCTGTTGAAGCCAGGGCCACGTAGTCGACGACAAATTTTATATTCCGCAGATACCAAGCAGCACCAGCAAAAGATAAAACTATACCGAAAGCTAGTGTCACGATGACGCGCCCTTGCCGCCAATCGCTACCAGAGTACAGCAATCGGGGTTTGAAGGCGTAGCTCAATGCGACCAGCCCGGGTCCACAGCAATATAAAGGTGAGCTAACTTTAGCCAACATTGCGAAGGATGTAGCGGCCACTAGCTGACTCAAAATGAATGCCCGGTTCCATTTTGGTGCGAAAGTCATAATTGACGCAAACCACGCTACCGCTAGTGTTTGCATCGGCTCGACAAGGAATTGATGGGAGAGGCCGATGAATAAAGGAGCTGAAGCTACCATGATACAACCCGCTATCGCAATTAACTTCTCGCCACCTGATAACTCTTCGACAGACTTAAATACTAGCATCAGTGTCAGCGCTTGAGTCACTAGGATGGACAACAGCAATCCCACGTCAATTGAACCTAATAGATAACCTAAGGGTACAAAGAATTGGCCCAACCAAGCGATCCCAGGCGCCTTCTGGGATAAGCCGCTTAACAGCGTAGGCCACCAAGACGAAGGGTTATAAATTAGGGTATAGAACAGCTCGGTTGAACCTTTAGCGTACCACGCTTGATCCCAGGGCCAGGCAGTTTTATCCAGCGCAATCCAGATAAGACTAGGACAGCACACCACGACCGGTACTAGATACGCTCGCCACTGCGTGAACAGGCGGATGGGACCCAGACGTCTCAACCACGTTTCCTTGCGAAATTCTAACGAATGCTTTAGCTGCTCGTTTCGCTCCTCAAGAGCCTGTTTCTCCTTAGTGAGCTCAACCACACAACCTTCGAGCTCCACAATTTTTCTGTAAAGCTCATGAACGCCAAGATTCTTTATTTGACCTGCGATCTCTTTAACCGTAGAGATTATGCTCATAGAACCAACACGATCATTGGAAGAGTGTTTCGCCGATAGATCAAAATGCCTGCGTGTTCAGCCAATGGCGCTTCTAGCTGAAACACTGCTTTGGAACATTTAAGCATGGGGACGTAACGATCCTCGAGGTGGCTTATGCCAGACGCCGCACGACAATCTGCGCAAACATGGCCAGGTGATCGTTCCACCGGCCAAGAGCATTTTCGAGCCCACGGCACAGTTCGAAGCTCCAGCCAGGGGCGAGACTTCGTAGCGAAACCCCGCCGGAAAGCAAATAGCGAAAAGGCATAGTCGGCTTAATCACTTCGATTTGCCATTGCGGAAACTCATGCTCAAACTGCAACCGGTCTCTGACAAAGACAATCCATGGCATCGCGTCATTTGCGCCGGAAAGTGGACCGCTGGTCGGAAGCTCCCAAGACGGCGCTTCGGGCTCAAAAGGCTCGTGGTGTAAACGGCTGTAGACGAATCGGGACCAAGGAGTAACCCACGGCTCGATCATCGCCACTACTCCTCCGGGCCGCACGCAACGAGTTGCCTCGGCAAAAAAAAGCTGGGGTTCTGGCAAGTGATGGAGTACGTTAGTCATCACGATGGCACGTAAAGAGTAGGCTGCAAACGGCAAGTGCAACCCATCTAATACCGTTCGAATACGCGGACAGAAAAAAAGCTCCGAAGTGATGAGGTTGGGAACAAATTCCCTCATGAATCCCCCACCTGCTCCCAACTCCAGTACCGCACCTTGACTGGGCGGCAAAGTCGCGGCGATCGCACGATACCATTCCTGATAAATCCGTTTCAAGAAGATCTTTTCTTGAATGATTTGCTGACGCAGTTGCGTAGTTTCTGGGTGGTCAATATTCAGGCCCCGAGTGAGGGGGTGGGCAAGCCAAGTTTTGAGCATTAGTATACTTACACAAATTTGAGTCGCTCAGCAGCAAATACGACCATCTTCAGCAGCAGCCACCCATGCTTCCAACGTTGAATGTTGGTTGTGCCGTAGGTGCGTTCGCTATAACGGATTGGTAAGTCGGTAATCTTCAAGTTTAATTTCACCGCACCGAAAATCAGGTCAAAATCACCGAAGGGGTCGAAGTCGCCAAAGTAATCGCGATTGACGGCGATGGCCTCGTAGTCGCGTTTCCATAAAACCTTGGTGCCGCACAAGGTATCCTTGATCTGTTGCCCCAACAGCCAGGAAAATGCCTGGCTAAAAAATTTATTGCCCAATAAATTCAGAAAACGCATCGCCTGCTTCTCCATAGGGTAAACCAGCCGAACACCATTGATGAATTCACCCCTGCCGGAAAGAAGCGCGTCGTAGAAGCGCGGTAAATCCTCGGGTGATACCGTCAGGTCGGCATCCAGAATCATCAGGATCTCGCCCTTCGCCCGTGCGAAACCCAAGCGAACAGCATCACCTTTGCCTATACCGGTCTGTTGTAGCAGTTGGCAACATCGCTCTGGGTGGGCCGCAATTGCCGCTTTAATTGTATCGTAGGTGTTGTCTCTCGAATGTCCTTCAACAAAAACCAATTCTGTCGATCGGCCCATGTTTGGGACATGTTTGAATATCTCCGCGATATTACCAGCCTCGTTTCGGGCTGGAATGATCACTGAGACAGAGGGTAGCGTAGCGCGCAAACCGAGTTCAGGGCGAGGCCGGGCAATGATGAAATTGGTCAAGGCGAAGTGTTTGAAAGGCCAGATCTTGACCACAAAACGGTTAAATAGATCAGCCAAAATCCAGGTTCGGAGCGGCCAGAAGATTTCTTGCCACTTCTTGATTATCTCACAGTCGGTAAGACCGAGCAGTCCAGCAATATCCTCTACAGTCAACCAATTTTGGTACAGTGTCGGCTTAGCCAAATTCAACCATTGTGCGGCCCTCAGGAGCGGCTCCCACAGACGGCTGTATGAATTTATGATGATCCGGGTCCGGGGAGTCGTGAATTTACAAATTTGTTGCAAGACGGTCTGAACATCCCACAGATCGTTAACCAGATCAGAGAGAATGATCACATCAAACTTTTCGCTAAGGTCCAGTGCATGTGCGTCCGCGTGGATAAAGCGGAGATCTGGGTGGCGGCGTCTAGCCGCACCAATCATCTCTTCTGAAAAATCCACTCCAACACCTAAAGCCGGTTTGAGCGCAGCTAGCAGATCTCCGCGAGCGCAACCAATTTCAAGGATCGACTGCCCCGGCGAAACTACCGATCGATAAACTTCAGCCAATCGTTGGTGATAATATTCTCCCCAACCCTTCCAGGTTCCCAGCTCGCGAGCGACTGCGTTCCAGTGGAGCTTGCGAGCCTGTTGATATTTGATTTGCGGCGTATCGATAGAAGGCTTGAAAGTAAGTGTTGTCACGATGGACGCAGATTATTCCGTAACTCTAAACTGTGTCCGACATCCATGCCCACGTTTGAACGAGCCCGTCGGTTAGGGACACAGTAGGTTTCCATCCCAATTCCTGTCGTGCCAGATGGGTGTCCAGTACGATTCGCGGCGCGTCAAAACCACGGGCCGGAGCATACTCAACGCGTGCTCGCTTGCCGATAACTTCTTCTATCATTCTTAGCAGTTGGACTAGCGACACCTCTTGTTCACCGCCGATATTGAAGATGCGTTGCTCGCGCAGTTCACGTTCAGCTCCGGCGATGAGGGCCTCGGCTAAATCGGAGACATAAAAATAATCACGTGTAACACTGCCATCGCCCCAGATGGTTACCGGCAGATCACGCGCCACCCGATAGAGAAATACCGCGATAGCTCCTTGCCGGGCCAGCGGGTTCTGCCGAGGCCCATACGGAACGGACGGACGAAAAATGGCATAGTCCATCCCGTATAGATGTCTGAACATATAAAAGTATTTCTCGACCGCCAGTTTCGTGACCCCATAGCTGTTGACAGGGTTTTGCGGATGCGTCTCGGAGATCGGCCATGCCTGGGCCGGCCCATAGACCGTCCCCCCCGAGGAAGTAAAAACAATTCGGCGAACTCCCGCGTTTCGACAAGCTTCTAGCAGGTGGATTGTCGGAATGAGATTTGCCGTCACATCTCCAGCCGGATCTCGATTCGCAATCTCATGAATGGTGGTCCAGGTTAGATGAAATACCACGTCGACCCCGGTTACCGCTTCCCTAACTAGATAGTCTTGATTTAAATCGCCCTTAATAAAATGCACATGTGGTGGTAAGGAACCGTACCGTCGTTCATTTACATCAAGAACCGTCACATTCCAGTCGCGTTTGAGTAATTGATCCACCAAATGCGAGCCGATAAAACCATTGCCTCCGGTTACCAATACTCTCATATTACACGTGCCTCAGTTATCCATCGCATAGGTCCGATAGGCTGCCTCCAACGTATCAACATAACGCTGGAAGGACCATCTTTCGCGCACGGTGACGCTGGCTTGAGCGCTAACCCGGCACCTGAGAGAGGAATCCCGCACCAGCTTTAGGATTGCTTGAGCTAGGGCAAGTGGGTCGGCTGGGGGTACGAGCAAACCCGTCCGCTCATGTTCAATTGCCTCTTGATTGCCCCCAGCGGACGTTGAAATGACGGGAATACCACAGGACAATGCTGAGAGCAGCGTCAATGCAAACGGTTCATCCCAAATGGAAGTAAACAAAAAAATGTCATGGTTATGAAAAGCCTCGGCCAGTTGTGCGGGCGGTACAAAACCACAATAATTAACACAATCATTGACTCTTAAATCCGTTGCTAACTGGATTAGATAATTCTTAAAATCTGGTGCTCCATCACCATACACGTCGATCACAAAAGTGTTTTCTGGATCAAGCTTTCTTAATTCAGCCAAAGCCTGGATGGCGATCTGGGCGCCCTTGCCTGCCCATAATTGGCTGGCATACATAAGCCGTATAGGGGCGCCTAACTGCGTCCTTTGATTGGCGTTAGGTTGGTAGGTATCCACATCAATCCCCAAGTGTATCACGCGTAACTGCTCTGGTTTGAAACCGCTTTGGATATAAGCGTTCTTTAGAAAGTGTGAGTTGACAAAAATAGGAACCTTTCTGGTCACGGCTCTAAAAATAGGCTGTATAAGAGCTTGAAACGTGGCAATGGTCGAAGTTTGCCTGGATGGAGTATGCCAAAGACCTTGGCCAGCAGCCCTCAAACCATAGATTAACCACTTGTCGTTTGCTTGCACCACTACTTTAGATCTGGCCCGAGCGGCGGCAATCAATGGTGCCACAGAAATAAGCGAAAAATTGTCAACAATCGTTAAGTCAGGCCTTAGGTGATTTAGCAGCCGGATTGCCGCCCGGTAAGTATTGAAATCGAAGATATGCCACCGCATGGACTCATAAAGTGACGGAGTCCGTGTTCCTAGAAAACGTTCTCCCATACGGTCGAGATCAAAGTTGATTGGGCTCAAATGGTAGACATCCCGCGGCAAGTTCTGCCCCCGGCCGGACAGGACATGGACTTCGTGCCCTCTGGCCCGCAGCTCTAAGATTACATTTTGGGCGAGGATTTCATTGCCACCCATTATGTAAGGTGGATAGAGATTGATCAGCCATGCAATTTTCATTACTTGACCGGGCTGTTAGCGACCAGTTGGCAGTATTGACTTAATTTCTCGCCGATAACTGGCCACGCATAAGCACTTTCAACGAACTGTCGAGCGTCACCGGCCATGCGTTCAGCTAGCTGGGGCTTGGTTAAAATTTCAATTACACCCGCGGCGAATTGCGTTGGATTGTCAGCCAAAAGCAAGTGTTTGCCAGCTTGAGCATCTAGCCCTTCAGCCCCGATTGGTGTTGACACAACGGGCCGCCCGGCCGCCATGGCCTCAAGAACCTTCAGTCGGGTGCCATGTCCAATCCGGAGTGGGATTGCAACTACATTGCTCTGGTTTAAATAGTCGCGCATATCGGGGACGCTCCCGGTCACAATAATTTGCCCGTCTCGAGCGAGGCGCTGGACTGCGTCTACTGGATTCTGCCCCACAATTAACAACATGGTTTGGGGTAAAATATGCAAAATCAATGGAAAAATTTTTTCGACAAACCAGACGGCAGCGTCTACATTAGCGTAATATGACATTGTCCCGTTAAGTAATATGGTAGGGGCTTGGTTGCTCGGTAGTGGTGTAACTCGGAAATGCGATAGATCCACTCCATTGGGGATCACGGCCAAATCTAATTTCGGATTCAATTTCAGATACGTCTGGCGTTCTATTTCGGATACAACCACACCACGTGTAAACCGGTTCCACAATCTGTTTTCGTAAAGTCTAAATGAGAACCATTCTCTCAAAGCTTTCGCCTTTTCCTGCCCAAACGGAGCCCTTAAGAAAACATCGCGATAATACAGATGATCTACTTTTTGCCGCATCAAAATGCATGGCATCTGCGATAACGGCCAAGCATAAGGGGCCAAATGAGCCTCATCAACAAGGATCAAGTCCACTGGCTCTGCCGCAATCATTTGCTGAAATTCGGCGACTGACTGAGTTGTGTGCAAACCGGCTACGGGTGCTGGAACCCCTCTGATTACTTTTGACCGATAGCTTTTTTTAGTGAAAGAGCGATTCAGCTGGTGCATGGTGATGGAAGCCATGATATCGAGTAACTCGGGAGCAACGGTCGAGGCTTCCCATACAGGAACGTGAAGATGGACCTCATGATGCTGAGCAAGGTAGCGGAGAAGATTATAACTGCGGTTTTTACCCCCAGTATCGGGAGGATAGGGGATCGTCCAAGTTAAGCACGCAATTTTTAGAGACGACGCCGACGGCCGATATTCTAGTTTTTTTCCAGTGAAAGTTTTAGCAGCTAGATCGACAGATGGAGCTATCGGAGTGTTAAAAGCCTCGCTGACGAGGCCGGGTTTTGGAGCATGAAAAAAACCGGATCTTGGAGTCTCGGGAGATACCAGACCCCTACATGTGCTTTTTACACGATCGTAGGCGCCACGGCGTCTCGTTCTAATGGGAAAAAGCCGATCGCGTACAACTCGATATTTTAGAATTGACACCCATGCGAAGCTGTTCTTGATCTCGAGTAGCTCGCGTTCTAGAGCGCTTTTTTCGTCCAGCTCCTGTCGCAGCGCGTGCTCTAGTAATGCGATCCTGTGTTTCAAATCGCTTAGGTTTTCCTCACCACTATTATCTATCGGTGGCATTTTTTCGTTCACTCACTCGATATTCCGTAGTTACGGCTCATTAAGCGGGCTCATGACTCTCTGCCAAGGCCCGCAACAGCCTTTCAAACACCATAACAAGGGGCGGTGTTACGCCAACCAAGCTGGTCTCTAGAACGACACTCGGAATGCTTGAACGAGTGAAGATTCTGCATAACCAAGGAAGCCAAGCTGATTGGAGATTTGATGTCGTATTGATTCGGCGAACTCATTCCCGCTCTTAGGTTACTTTTAGGGTGAAATCAACGGTTATACTTTTAAAAGAATGGCTAGCGCATCATCATTCCACACCAAGCCGTGATCCAAAATTTTAAAGCCAGCCGCCACACACATGGCTAGCAAGGCTGGGGCTGTAGGTAGCCACCACCACGGGGCAAAATCATCGACGGTGTAGGGGTATATTTTGGTGATATCATGGGCATGGGCGGCGCCAATTTTGTCCCAGTAGACTTTTAGAATAGACCGTTCAGCATCATTCAAAGCTGGGAAAAATATCACACCGGAAGGTGGGATGGTGTATTTGCCCTTTTCGTTTTGAATAACCTGTTGCGTAATAACCGAGGTTAGAATCAGATATTCTTTAGTGATATTCCGTAAAGCCACCAACATCATCATAGGATTGGGATGATGGTAGAGGACACCTGAACAGTGTACGACATCAAATGGTTCCAACAGCTTTTCTAAATTAGGATTGCAAATGTCAGTACTGATACACTCGTACTTTGGAACCCCCAACTCTTGCATACGAGCCTCGAACATTTGCCAATACTCATTTCCTTCGGCTTGAATATCAACCATCGTTAATGAAGCGGCTCCGTGATGGTGAGCAATAGACACCCTCTCACCGATGGTACCCCAGAGCCCTCCCACGTCGGCAAAAGTTTTACCTTTAACCACGCGAGCGACGTATTCGTCACGTAGATCGGTGAATGTGGACATCAGTTTCCCCTCAATGATCGACGATTTGGATTATAGCGAGTGAGTGAGCTCGGTACTTATTTTTACCTATCTGGACCTAGTAGCCCGAAGTATTGGCCAAAGCGAATAAGCGGTTTTTGCCTGAGTCTGATCAAATATTCTTCTAGCCCCTGAATCGTCGCCTGTTGCTGTTCTATAGCCGCCTGCTGTCGCTGGATGTGGGCCCCCTGTTCCGATGCAACGTCACGCCACTTCTGCCACTCCCCTTCCAGCCAGCTTTTGCCCTTTTCGAGCTCAGTCATCCAGACTTGCTGCTGTTGGATAGTCGCTTGTTGTCGGTCCATAGCAGCCTGCTGTCGCTGAATGTGGGCTCCCTGCTCCGATGCAACGTCCCGCCACTTCTGCCACTCCCCTTCCAGCCAGCTTTTGCCCTTTTCGAGCTCAGTCATCCAGACTTGCTGCTGTTCTATAGCCGCCTGCTGTCGCTGAATGTGGGCTCCCTGCTCCGATGCAACGTCACGCCACTTCTGCCACTCCCCTTCCAGCCAGCTTTTGCCCTTTTCGAGCTCAGTCATCCAGCCTTGCTGCTGTTGAATCGTCGCCTGTTGCTGTTCTATAGCCGCCTGCTGTCGCTGAATGTGGGCCCCCTGTTCCGATGCAACGTCCCGCCACTTCTGCCGCTCCTCTTCCAGCCAGCTTTTGCCCTTTTCGAGCTCAGTCATCCAGCCTTGCTGCTGTTCATTGAGCTTGGTTGACTCTTGTATAGCTATTAATGCTTTGTCAAGAACTTCCGTGAGAGTAAGGAACTCGGTACTAGCCGGACTTTGAGCATTTTCCAAGAAACATTCGAAATCTTTAGGTCCCGTTTCAGTACATAGTAATTGTTTTAAAAGTTTGGCTTTGAGCTGCTTGCTCGCCTTTTGATAAGGTTCATGATGATTTAACAGGTCTGCAAATCCTTTGTAAGCCAAATCATGTCGATTAATCTTGAACAGATATGGCTTCAAGTGCGCGCAGAAGACATAAGCGCTTTCTAACAAAGCTCGGTCAGGGTTTTGGTGGGTCACCATATCGCGGTGAGCGCGATAATAAGTCAATTTTTCCGGCAAGACGTGAAAGCGACCACCACCGATTAGGCATCTCACCCAAAATTCATAATCAGCCGTATAAGGCAAATTAGGGTTGGTTAAACCAATCTGGTCATGGAACGCTTTACGAATCAACGCGGATGAGTGACACAAGTGGTTTTGCCAGAGCCAACTATCGGGCTGGTTCAAATCCATCTTCTGGTTAAACCATATCTGGTGCACCCCTTGATCCCCAATGATTTGTCCGCTTGCGTCCACTTCAGTCACGAACGTGCTTAGAATATCGATGTCAGGGTGATCCTCGAAGTATTGGACTTGCTTTTCGAGTTTGCTTGGCACGA
This sequence comes from uncultured delta proteobacterium, assembly GCA_963816145.1. Lineage (GTDB taxonomy): Bacteria > Desulfobacterota > Binatia > UBA9968 > UBA9968 > DP-20. The sequence continues at coordinate 354,487 of CAWFJP010000004.1, read as the reverse complement.
TGTAATCGTCGGAGTCCAAGCTAGTAAAGTACTTGCCGCGGCACAATTTGTAAGCCTCAGCATACGCAACAGCTCCTCCTCTATTCGATTCGGAAGCGATGACGGTAATTCGCGGATCTGAGAAAGAGCGAATTACCTCTATAGAGGTATCGGTTGAGCCGTCATCGCTGATTATCAGTTCCCAGTTGTCGTAAGTTTGGGCCAAGACTGACGCAATGGTTTGCCCAATATAGTAAGCATAGTTGTAGGAGCAAACGACGATTGAAACCAGGGGCCTGTCCGAACTCATGTTGATTTTTTCTTTCAAATTCACGCCGCCCCAGTTTCTAATCGTCGGTTCACGGCGTCGACACCTTGGAGAGCTGTGCGAATAATCCGGCAGATCACGGCGATATCTGTCGGAGTAACGCTCATGCCCGTCGGCAAACAAAGAACGCGGTCAGCAATCTTCTCCGTTTCGGGTAGCGATTGCGCGGCATTAGAATAGTAGGAGCGGTAAGGTTCCATTCGGTGGCAGCCAGGATAAAAATAACGCCGGGCCAAAATATTCTCCGCCCACAGCACTTGCATTAATCGGTCGCGGCTGAGATGTGCCGCCGCCGGGTCGACTTCCAAGATAATGTACTGATAATTTCCTGGTTGCGATTCGTTGTGTGGGAAAAGGCGGATCCCCGGCAGGTCGGCTAGTTCTTCCTGGTAACATTTATAGTTACGATAATTGACCGCGATAAAGTCTTCCAAACTCTCCAGTCCGGTCAATCCCATCGCCGCCGATATTTCGCTCATCTTGCCGTTTGTGCCCACGGAGCTCACGTCGTCGTATCCTATAAAGCCAAAATTTCTCATCAGTCGGACGGCGGCTGCCAGCGCATCATCATTCGTCACAATGGCACCGCCTTCGAAGGTGTTAAAAAATTTGGTGGCATGGAAGCTAAATACCTCGGCATCGCCGAAATTACCGATTGGACGTCCCTCATATGAACATCCAAATGCATGGGCCGCGTCAAATAACAATTTGAGCCCGTGACGGCTAGCGATATTCGTCAACGCCTTCACGTCACAACTCTGTCCCCATAGATGCACGCCAACAATACCGCTCGTGCGTGTGGTGATCAGTTGTTCCACTTTGGCTGGGTCGAGTGTGTGGGTATGAGGGTCAATATCACAGAAGACAGGGGTGATTTTTTGCCATTGCAGAGCGTGGGCCGTCGCAATGAAAGTGAAAGATGGGACGATGACTTCCCCCTGCAAGCCACTCGCTCGAAAAGCAATCTCCAATGCAACCGTGCCGCTACAGATCGAGATACAATGCCTGACACCCAGTAAGGCAGCCACCCGCTCCTCGAACTCCTGCTCAAAAGGTCCGCCATTGGTTAGCCATTTGCTATCTAAAAGTTGGTTAATCCTTTTCAGCAGCCGCTCGCGATTCCCGATGTTGGGACGACCTACGTGGAGCTTCTCGTGAAAGGCCGGCACCCCTCCAAAAATAGCCAACTGTTCCAAGGATGACTTCATGGATGTTTGGGTTAAGTGTCTACTAAAATGGCATATCCAAAGCCCGCCTTACCAAATCCATTGCCATTGTAAAAGAGATATTTTTGCTCGTGATGCTCGTATAGGAAGCAATACTCCATCATTTCCGAGTCCCAGCCCTTGTCTGACCTCGTGATTCCCACTTCGCTGTCTTTTCTCGTCCAATCGAGCCCATCGGTTGATTCAGCATATCCGAGCCGATAACTGCGCTGCGGATCAGTGCGATACCCGATTGCGCTGCGGTAAGAATAAAACATCTTATACAAGCCGTTTTCTAAATAAACACATGGGCGGCCAATACCGTCGGTAAAGGCGTCATAATCTATGCAGACCCGTCCTGCCTTTACCCAATGAATGCCGTCCGCCGACTCGGCACACTTCACGTGGTAGAATGGTTCAGGCCACCCGTTGATGATTTCCCATCTGGTGCATGACGTATACCACATCCGCCAGATGTTCGCTTCCGCCACCACGCATGGCGCTGTGTTAAAAAATGGCTCGTCTAATGCTCGGTCACAAATCGGTCCCTCGGAATATTTGTGGTAGCTTTGGCCGTTGTCTTCGCTGATTGCTAGCCCGATTGACAGGCGATAAGAAACGGTCACCTGGCGGTTCCAACCGGTGTAGTAGAGATATTTCCTTTTATTGTGATTGACGATCCATGAGGGCATAACGCCATCGTCGTCGAAAGTCCCCAACCGGCCCAATGGCAGGATCGGTTCAGGATGAAGGTATAAGATGTTTTGTGGATTATCGGCGTCGACCTCAAGATATGCCGGCAGCGAACGTCCCTGATTATCCCGCGTGCCGAAATATATTCTCAGTCGGTTGTCGTCAATTCTGTCCGCAATCGGGATTGAAGCATGAGAAGCCATCCAATCGAAATTATTGTCGGGGGCAAAAATAAGGCCCTTTTTGATCCATTTCATCAAAGGTTTGCTTTTCAGATCATAGCTTCAGGGTTTCTCAAAAATCCAAATCCTTGCTTGACACTTTCCTTCTCTGCGCTGGAACACCATCGTAAACCCCCCAAGGTTCCGTATCTTTGGTAACGCACGCGCCCATCGCAATTAAAGAGCCTTCGGCAATATGCAGCCCGTCTCGGATAGTCGAGTTGACGCCAAAGAAAGAGTACGGCTCGACGGTGCAATGGCCAGATAGAACCACGTGGGAGGTGAAGAAAACATGATCTTTAATCACGCTATGATGTCCGATGTGATTTCCACTCCATAAGATCACATTGTTACCAATAGCGGTATACGGTTGGATAGTGTTGTCTTCCAAAATAAAGCAGTTATCACCAATTTTTGCGCCCGGGAAAATGGTCGCCTTCGAACTAACATAGCTGATCAGTTGGTAGCCTTTGCCTTTCGCCTGCAGGTAAATGGACTCGCGGAGACGATTCATTTTCCGGTGCGACATTGGCGCAAAAAACCTAAATTCTGGTGGACTGTAAGCGGTTTCTATCTCTTCAAATGGAACAATCGGTAAGCCCTCAAACGTCTTTTCTGTAGAGAGATATTCTTGAGTAACAGTAAAAGCCGCGACTTCATGCTCACTATCATGTTTTAAATAGAAGTGAGCCAGGGACGCAAGGTCTTGTAAGCCAAAAATAATGACTTTCGCCATCTGCCTGAACCTTTATTTGTAAACGTAGGTCGTATACTCATGAAGGCCGTAGTCGTTCCTTATGACGAAATTCCTGCTTAATTGTCTGGTTAGAAAATCAGCCAAGGTCTCTAAAGGCAGATGGAATAAATCTTCTCTTTCCCAATCCACCTGCTTCGACATAACATTAAACGCCAGACCTATGGCGGTTTTGTTGAATATCGTCTTTAGCATCTGCTTAAAATAGGCGAGCATGTCATCGAACGAAAGCTCCCGCTTCTCTGTGAAAACCCCATTCATGACCACATAATCGAAGCCAGGAAGCTGACCGCTCTGGCCTAGAATATCCAGGCAGTAATACTTATTTCCTGGAAACTTGTTTTTTGATAACTGCGTAAATTTCTCGGACAAATCCAGCCCGGCATAAATGATACCACGCATATTTCGCTTCAACATATGCTCATACAGGTGAGACGCGCCGCAGCCAAAGTCAAGGAGGCTAACGTCACGGTCAGCACATGGTTTGATGATTTCAAGCATAATTCGGTAGCGGGTCTCAGCGTCCGCTTTCTTCGGCCAGTCAACGCCCAAGTGATTATCCCCGTACTGTGCCAGGCAGTTTTCATAGTGGGATACAATGCTCAGGTATTTCTTATCAATCACGCTCAACGGAACTCACCTCGCCGATAGGCCGGGAAATACGTAGTGCTGCCAAGTCCGCTCGCTTTTACTATTTCCGTATACCGCGCTTGGTTAAAAATGCGGCCACAGAAGTAAACGGTCCGGGTGCCGGTAGACCAACCGCGCTTAAAGCGACTCAAACCATCTGTACTATCTCCCTCGACACCGGCACCAGCGCCAAGGTTCAGCCAACGCAGCCCATGAGCAGCGAAATACTCAATAGCGAATGAAAACAAACCAAATGAAGCCCGCATTTCGTAGCCTAACTCACTGTAAGCTCCGAGATGATAATAGCCGACACTCCCGTAGATGTACCATAGGAGCATTCCAACTGTAACACCTTTATGACTTGCCCGGAACGCTACCATACCAGGAACGTGCAATTGCTTCGCAAACGCATCGCGCGAAAATGCTGCTATGCCGGTGATTTGATACCGCTGGATTAGATTCGTGTATAGGCTGCACCACTCCTCGAGGTGCCCAGCGGGTTTTGCGCATCTCTCTACGCAAATCTGATCGAGCACTTTCTTAATATTCCGACGGTGGTGGTGACCGACAACAGTGCCTATTGGACGATTCAGATCGACAACGAAGTGTTCTTTGAAAGGGAATACCACATCTCTGAAGCATCGACGCAGATAAGATTCATCGTAATCACCAAACGGATCAGTGATTAAAGCTAAACTGATCAAGTCGTGCTTTATCTCGTCCAAATCTACGTGTAAGTTCGACCAATCCTGACAGGCAAACAGCGGATACACGCCCATCGCGTCATGTTCGGCATGACCGTGAATCTGTCGTTCTAATAGCCAACCTCGGCTGCGAGGCAATTCACGTGGGCTGCCAAACGCTATCAGCGAATTTGCGTAAATCGGATGTAGGTAGCCGTTCACGGGAGTTCGCAGTGCTCCGTTTTCTCTACTATGTATAAGACACTCTGCGGCGTAATGCCGTTCTGCGTGAACACTTTTTTGCCAAAGAATTTCTGACCAAGCTGATGAACGACAAATCCTGCTTCCTCTATTCTTCTTAAGAACCCTTGCTTGGAATACAACCGCACGTGGTCATCTTGCCCGAACCGCCGCCACCGCTCGGCGACGTCGGTCACTGAAGGGTCTTCATCAATTTCATCAATGCTCAGCACAATCGGTACAACTAAGATGCCCTGTCCGCCCCACTTTAAGATTCTGTATAATTCTCGTAGCGCCTTCCGATCATCGACGACGTGCTCAAGCATGTGCGAACAGACAAAAAAATCAAAGTGCTTGTCCGGGTAGATTGTCATATCCATTATATCAACCCTGTCATCCGCCTCCTGCATGAACAAATCGGCACTCCGATAGGTGATGTTTTGATTTAATGCGGTCGCCAAATTCTTGATAAAAGCCGTTAACTGCGGTGAGGGCGCAAAATCAACGATCCTGATGGCATTTTCACGTCGAGTTTTGGCGAAATATCGCTTTAGATACAAGGCGTACAATCTGTCACGATCACTGGCACCGCAAGAAGGACATAAATAATTTTTTACGTTGCAGAATTCAGAGTCTTCAAAACTATATTTCCAGCCATACTTTCGGAGATTATCTAAATAGAAGTCAGGCAATGGTAGATAGTTTTTAACCTGTTGATTACATAAAGGGCAGTAATGCCTTTCCGCGCCAGAACGGACTTTCAATCGAATATTCGTGACCAGTGATTTGAGGTTTCTTAATTCCAAATAAACGCTCCACTTTGATTACAACTAAAATGGCGCGATTCGTTGCTCTGCGAAACCCGGCTACCTAGCTGACCAAACTAGAGCTTTGCCTTGGCTTCAGGTGCCTCATTAGAGCGACGATTCTCTGGTTCCGAAATTTGGATTGATAAGCATCGCTTGGGCACTTCAGGCACGCGAGAGGATCTGTTTCATAGACCTTCCTAGAGAAGACCAGCGGTCTCGCCAGAGTCACAAGTTTGCGGTAAAAACTCCTGACTTGATATCCGGTCGTCATTTTTCCGTCGCGGCTTCTAGACCCAAGACTTAAACTGCGTCTCCCCGCATGTTGCACCTCGGCTTATGCCGCGACTTGATAGCTTGGGTGCTCTCTATCCCGTAGATAAAGACGTGTTACGCACATCATTGCGTGGGCGCCCTGCGAGTACCAGATTAACCCGCGGAACCAGACGTAGACGGCGCGCCCAATGATCTGTCCAAAGTACAAACTTAAGCCATCTAACACTGGTTAGGTCCCCTGCATGAAAGTTGCTAATAATCCTATCTAAAACGGGGATCGAAACGCTGCCACCGAAGTCGATCACAGACTCGACGCGAAAGTATTGCTTGAACACCTGTAAAATCTCCTCGGAACGAACCGCCTCGGACGCATCCATCGCCAGCATCTCACCGATAGTAGGTCGCTTAAGTCGACCTTTAATGTTCCCCTCAGGGTGACTTACCTTCAATCGATCTGGTACGCAGTAAAGCAGAGCATTTGCGAGCAGAATTTGCATCCGGGTAAATTGCCATCGGCTGGGACCTACAAAGTCACAGATGGCGAATAGGCCATCGGGTGTAAGCGCACGCGCTACCTGTGCAAAAAGGTGTTCGAGATTCTCGATGTGGTGGATGCACATCTGCGCCAGAATCATATCGTAGCACAGCGGAGCTAATTGGAGCTGATTCAAATCGCCCACCTCAAATCGAACGTTCGAGATGCCCGCCTCGGTCGCCTTTTGTTGAGAGACCTCTACACCAACGGCGGAGACATCAATACCTACGTATTGGTCGGCAAAATTCATGCGTTGCAGGTCCAACAGCAAATCACCGTTTCCGCTGCCGAGCTCGAGTACACGGCGCGGCCGTGGATGCCCGTACACCCGATAAAGCCACGAGAGCCACCCGTATTCACTGCCGGTATTGCCAAAGCAGCGGTTGCCATAAAGATGCCAGTATAGTTCAGACGCCAATGTGTAGATGGCGCGGATTTGCTCAGGCTTTGCGTGATCACTGCTGAATGCTTTGTCCCAACGTTCTTGACCGCTGATAGCCATGTTTACCAATCCTTCCGGCTTCGTGACAGAATCAGGACCACGTGTGATAATAACCCGTCAACTGGAATTGAACACCTTACAGTACCCGCGGCGAATTCGTCCAGAGCCGCAACACGGCCTTGAACCGACGACAACGACTACCCGGCCAAAAGGTCACGAGGTTTGGCCTCGGGGTTCTGGATTAGCCCTCGCATCAGACGCAGATACGCGTCCGCATATCCACGCGAATCGTGGCGCGTGCGAACCAAATTGGCGCCGTTCCTTGCTACCTGTCGGCGCTTTTCCTTGTCTTCGCTTAACACACGATCCAGAGCAGTGGCGAGCGCACCGAGATCGCATGGCCGACAGAGATAACCGTTCTCCCCATCCTTGATCAGTTCCGGAAGCCCAAACACTTCCGTCGCAAGCACCGGGAGCTCAAATGCCATCGCTTCGAGGACGCATCTAGGCAGCGATTCCACATCCGACGGGCAGACTAAGAGGTCGGCCGCTGCGTACCACTCATAGGGTTCTGGAACCACCCGGGAGATTATGACACGCTTCCGCAGTCCGGCTGCAGCTACCAAGGACCGGACGGCCTCGCCATACGGGGAACCTGTATCGCCGACCAGGATGAGGAAGGCGTCGGCATGGGCCTCCGCCACCTGCCGGAACGCTTGGACCAGGAGCACTTGTGCTTTGCGCGGTTCAATGGTGCTCATGCAGAGGATGGCGGTCGCGGTGTTGGGAATTCCGAGGCGCCGACGGGCCGAGACGCGGTCGAACGAGGCCCGATAGCGATCAACTGAACCCACATCGATGCCGTAGGGCACAAGGATGAACCGCTCAGGATCACCGTAAGGCTGGTACTGGAGCCGAGTGGCATCGGCTTCAAATACGACCGCCGCGGCTTTGCCTAGCGCATCAATGACCCTTCGCCGGACTTGAGGATGTGCGCCGGGAGGTGGATGAATCACGGACCAGATCACGCGGGGCGTCCAGCTCTCGTGAATGGCCCAGACGAAGGGAATGTCCAGGCCAATGGCTACCTCGGGCCCAGGTAGAGTACCCACCGTGTTCACTAGTGCCGCGTTGAATCCCTGGGGACGAGCCCAAGCCATAAGCTCATGGATCTGCCGCTCGAACATCTCGAGGTTCTGGTAAGGGTACCCATGAGTGACATGAACAGGGATACCCAAATCCTCGATTGCAGAGCGTAGTGGCCCGTCTTCAGGTGCTACTACCGTACTGGTAAAGTCGTCCTGGCGACGGAGTTGCCGCAGAAGCTCGTAGAGGTACAGCTGCCCGCCTCCGTATCCCAGGTGATGGGTGAAGGCAAGTAGTCGAATCGATTCCTCGCCGGTCCCGGATTCTCGCGAGACCTGGCGCCTGGGCTCTGCGCGAAGCCGGGCCGTTCGTCCGTTGAAATCCTCGTATGGGGTCTCTCGAGGGCCGATCCCGATTGTGACCTCGGAGAGTTTATAACATGAACCGTCGAGGCCGCGGGCGTCCGCGCCCAAGGTAACAGTGCTGCGTTCTCCCGGCAGGCCCGTCAAGTCAAGGAGATACTCGAACCCGCTAACGATGGCATCGGGTCGACCTGGAAACAACACTGCTAGTTCGGGCCGGTAAACACCGAGACGGGCAGCCCCCTGAACCTCCCCATCCACTGTGATGTCAACCCGCGCGAGGGGCCCAGCGAGAACCGCCCAGCCCCACACCCCTATGGGCATGCGTCGCACCGTCTCATTCGCCAAGGGCTGCTCGATGGAGCCAACTTCGGGAGTGCTCACCATCTGCTCCGGAATGTGCCGACGAGTAAGGTCAGAGCTTGGACCCGTATGTAAAATCAGCGCTCTAAGATTACCTCGTACAGAGTCGTAAGCGTGGCGACGTCTCGTCCCGATCGGAAGACACCAGTCACGTAATTCTCGATATTTTATTATTGTCAGCCAAGAGAGACTGTTATTGATTTTCTGGAGTTCAAACTCTAAAACATCCCTTTCGTAAAGCGCTTGTTGCAGCGAACGTTCCAGTAGATCAACTTTATCTTTCAACTCGCTCACTTTTTTCTCAGGTTCACTAACCTGGGGCGTTACATCTTTCATGTCACCGGCACTTTATGAGAAGTCTCGTTCAAAGGCGGCGGCACTTTGGGTCGTCGCCTTTACTCCCGGCCGAACTTCCTCCGCAAGCCAGGGTTTTGCAACTCGTGGAGGATAGGCAAGCATAAAGCCGTCCTGGTCCAGTGCCAAATTGGGGTTATAAGCGGGATCGCTCACCAAAACTTCCCCCCAGCGGCTTATCATGTAATCCCTCTCCTTTTGAAAACGGACTTTTTTATTCGGAATGTCGTCAAATCCACGACTAGCCGACTCGCGATGATAAAGTTCCGCGTAAGGAGTCCACAGATTCCTATATCCGGCTTCTCGAATGCGCAGACATAAATCTACGTCGTTGAATGCTACCGGTAAGTTGAGTTCATCCATCCCTGCCACCTCCTCGAAAACGGCTCGTCGCAAAACTAAACAGGCAGCAGTAACAGCAGTAAGATTTTGCACAAGTAGCGCACGCCCCATCTGGCCCTGCAAGCCTCGTGGCCTACGCTGATATGGATGGGCCGCCACCCCATACACACCGAGGCCAAGGATGACACCAGCATGCTGAATGGTGTCATCAGGAAAATACAACATCGCCCCTACCGCGCCGATATCGGGTCGGAGAGCATGCGTTACCATTTCTTCCAGCCAATCAGGTGAGATCACCTCAACATCATTGTTGAGCAGACCGATGATCTCTCCACGCGCATGTCGAACCCCGTAATTGTTGATCGCGGCGTAATTGAACGGTGCGTCATAGCGGAGTATTTGGACGGCCTTCGTTCTCTCCAACTCACTGAGGTAAACCAACATATCCGGATCATCCGACTGATTGTCAAGTATGATTACGTCAAAGTTGGGATAAGTTGTTTTGTCAAAAAGACTGCCCAAGCATCGTTGCAAAAGGCTGAGGCCATTTCGAGTGGGAATAAGCAACGTGACATGAGGCGCTGACTGTGGCAGGGGATATCGGATGCGCCAGTACCCGCCCACCGCCGGGAGAATTGCCACATCGTCGCCACTACGATCAAAGTTAGATTGAAGCGTCTTGAACTGCGCTGCGTGGACGTAGTTCTTCTGATCCTCCGTAAGAGCAGCCGATCCTCGTATTGCGCGCCAGTGATATAGGATGTGAGGAACATGTCGTATATGGACAAGTGGGATACTCTCGACTACCCGCATTGCAAGATCCCAATCCTGGCTGCCCTCGTAACCGGGCCTGAACCCGCCGATCTGTCTAATAATAGAGGTGCGGTAAACTCCCAGATGGCTGACCAAGTTCTGAGACAAAAAAAGATCTGGGTTCCAGTCTGGTTTGAAATAGGGGTCGTAGCGGCGGCCTTCATCGTTAATCTTGTCCTCATCACTATAGATTAGATCTGCGTCCCGATGGTCGTTCATCTCGACCGCTATCGTATATAAGGCATGCTCAGGCAGCACATCATCGTGGTCAAGTAGCGCCACGAATTTCCCCGTCGCAAGTTCAAGCGCGCTGTTAGAAGCAACCGAGATATGACCGTTTTTTTCGCGGAAGATGACCTTTATCCGCCGGTCCTTAGTCCGGTATTCCTCGAGGATTCTCTTAACGTGAAATTCGGTCGACGCATCGTCTGCGATACAAAGCTCCCATTTGTCGTAAAGTTGCTCAACAACGGAATCTATGGCCGCTCGCAACCACCTCCGATCGGTGTTGTAGACGGGCATGATCACCGAAATGACAGGTTTGTAATCGAGCCGCTCGATATGCTGGCGGATCGCACAGCGATCGGCAGCGGTCAAGGTATCGTGGATTTTGATCCAAGAATCGTAGTCCAATTGGCCGCTGACTCTGTACATAAGGCGAAGCCTCAAAGCCTTGAGCCCGCCTCTGCGCAGGACAAACAACGCAGAGCGAATCGTCCGCACGATTCGCCGCGGTTGGTAAATAATTGCCGAAGGACCACGAAAAAGAAAGTAAATCGCGTTTCTGATGAAGCCGAGAGCTTCGCCACGCCTAGTCCCGTGCGGGAAAAGGCTATAGCCAACCGTGTCTCGTCTTAATTTAGATTTTTCGCTCTCTCCCATCACCGTATGTAAGCTCCGCACTCTTCACGTCTGCCGGGTCCAATCCAGAAAGCACGTATAGGACACCGGAAGATAACTGAATAGAGGGTCTAGTTGCGGGACTGTCTCCCCCGTCCCCCAAGAGATTCTAGGACCAACACAAATAAGAAGCCTCGTTCGCTATAACCGGGCCTTATATTCAGCGGAATTTAGAAATGCATCGATTATCGATGTGAGAGGTACTCCAGCATCGAGCTCCCCTACCCACGCCGAAAAACTCCCAGCATCAGGATCCCGCCGCAGCATATCGAAATACAAAAGCGATAGGTCCACCCTATTCTGGCTCACATCCAGATTCTGAAACTCTCCCGAATCCAAAAAACTCAACGCCACCTGTGCCCTAGTCAGCTGCCCGCCGTTTAATACCTGTACCCAACCATTAAATCCCCCAGGATCAGACGGCCGTAGCAATATATTATTGTACATCCGCTCGACAAACTGTGCGTTGGTTAGATTGCTGCCAAACCTAGACTGAAATTCACCCGAGACTAAAAACGCCTGCACAATCTGCTCTGCAGATGCTCCTGCGAGCAATAACCCTAACCAACCCCGAAATCCACCATAGTCAGCATCCCGAGTCAAAATCCCCAAATAAACCTGGGCGATGAATTCCCCCTTAAAGTCAAATTCCCCCGAATCCATGAATGCTTCGATCATACTAGATCTCGCCAACCCACTATCCAACGCGTTTAGCCAAGCAGTAAACTCTCCCGGACCAGGCTCCCGATCTAAAAAATCCAAATATTGCCGACGAACAAAGATCGCGTTTTCGGTCGTGGAGTCGCTGGATAAAACGAATATCTTACCCACCCCGAATGAGAGGACATACAACAAGCCGTCTGGTCCAACTTTGAGATCCGTGATTCCGCCGAACCCTGTTCCCAAAATAATTTCTTCGAGTTCTGCACTGCTGTCCGCTACCAGATCCGCGAGTCCCAGACTCGTAAAGTCAAACCCATCTCGGGTCGCGCTAACTCCGAAATGGTAGAGGTTCCCGTTATTGATATCTCCAACAAAAATATCGTTCTGGTATTTGGCACCCAGGAGAGGGGATTTCATGAAAGCGATAGCAGTTGGTCCCACAGTATTTAGCCAGGAAAACTTCGGGTCAGCGTAATGCGAGCCGGGAAACTGAACCAAATCACTTGTTCCTTCCGCATCACGACTCACCGGACCCATGATCCGCTTCCAGCCGCTGTTGAAGCCCGGCTGCACCAGATTAATCTCATCGAAGTTGTTCGGTCCGTTCTCGGTATCCCAAAGTTCGCCGGTAAGTGGATCGACGGCCAGGCCGAAGCTGTTGCGAATCCCGTACGCATAGTACTTTGCTAAATTGCCCCCTTGAGAAAAGAATGGATTATCAATCGGAACGCGACCATCATCATTGATGCGGAAGATCACCCCCGTATCGTCTGGGCCGGGACCATTGGAGAAATTCTGCAGTTGTCCATCACGGTTCAGGTCTCCGATGACCACATAGAGCTTGCCGTCCGGACCGAAAGTCATAGTGCCCCCGTTATGATTCGGTCCTGGTGTAACCGGCAAATCCAATATCAAAGTGGGACTGACCAGAGCGTTACCAGTCCAGGCGTAACGATAGACGCGATTGCCGAGCGACGACGGGTTTCCGGATGTATCCGTCGAGGTGCTGCTTTGTGTGTAGTAAAGATAAACAAACGGTGTCGCTGGAAAGTTCGGATGAACGGCGATCCCCAAAAGTCCACGTTCAGATTGATTGTCGACTGTTACATCTAGGACCGGGGCCGCTTGCAGCACCCCGTCAACGACCCGTTTAACCTGTCCATCTCCCTTTTGCAGCACAAGAATGTCGCCCGGTCCGATAAACGCCATCGCGGTGGGCTGGCTCAACCCAGCGACAATCTCGCTCACTCGCAACGATGGGTCGGTTAGCGTTTGTGCATTTGAGAAGGGTAAAAGAACAAAATTAATGATCCAGAGAATTGCGATCTCGCATAATCTGAGCTTGCCCCGCCCCCTTAAGTTAAACGATCCAGATACCATGAATGGAAATTTATAGAACGCCTTATTCGCAACAATCAAGTCAACTCGGAAGCATTCGAGGTCGACAGCAACCTGGTGAGTACTGGGGCCGGCAATTGGTGGGCGTTTCGGATTTTACTGCACCATCGGAAAATCCTTCCTACGATCCGTTCCTTACCCGTCTGGTTCAGATCGGAGGTCTTGAGGGTCAAGACTCAGCCCGGCAATGTTCATAAAACGAGCTGCTCTAGCCTTGCGGCGTGAGCGGATTGCCGACGGAAGAACACGGCTGGGAAAAATTCCGCCGGAAGAATTCCGTATGGTCGGTCGTTTTTCGCTGAGGGCTTATCGATCTGTCGGGAATGGAAGAGCGGGTACGCGGTCAAAGTGCCATTGGTTGAGCTTGCTGCCTGCAATCGCAAAGCCCAGGCGCTGGCAAGCATTCACAACGGGCAGAGGCGTCTTCGAAATCTCGTTCCATGTAGTCGTATAACCAACGACTTTGATAGGATCGTTTACGGCACTAAGTCGGCCTGGCATTAAACGTCTATTGTAGAACGCAATTACAGAATTGAGCTTGATATTCACGGGACATTAGGAAAGCATCGATTGCCGATGTAAGCGGTACGCCCGAATTGAGAGCTTCGACCCACCCCGAAAAACCCCCAGCATCAGGATCCCGCCGCAACATGTCGAAATACAAAAGCGCTATGTCCACCCGGTTCTGACTGGCACTAAGATTCTGAAATTCATCCGAATCCAAAAAACTCAGCGCCACCTGCGCCCTGGTCACCTGCCCGTTGTTTAGTGCCCACACCCAACCATTTAATCCCGCATAATCAGACGAACGCAGCAGTATGTTATTGTACATCCTCTCCACAAACTGTCTGTTCGTCAGACCACTGCCAAACCGAGACTTAAACTCATCGGAGTTCAAAAAAAACTGCACGATCTGTTCCCGTGACATCCCCTGCAGCAACGCTCCCAACCAATCACGAAACTCGTTATGCCCGGCATCCCGACTAAAAATCCCCAGGTAAGTTTGAGCAATGAATTTCCCCTTAATGCGGGATTCTCCAGAATCCATGAAGCTCTCGATTAGGCCCGCCTTCGGAAACCCGCTGTTCAGTGCATTGACCCATGCAGCAAATCCTACAGAGTCCGGCGCTCGATCCAGAAAGTCTAAATACTGCTGAGAGACGAACACACGATTATCAGAGAATAGTGTTAGCGCCGAGCTGCCGCCGGAAGTTGACGTAGAACCCGTCGTCCCGGTCGAGGTTGTCGTGGTGGTGCTTGACGATGTGCTGCTACTCGTGGATGTTGACGCAGTTGTCGCGCAAGCTTCCTTGGTTGGGACCGAGGTGCCGGCGGAATTGAAGGCGCGAACAATATAGCAATATGTCCGGCCAGAGGTCAGGCCGGAGTCAGTGTATGACGTAACATTTGCGCCGACAGTCGTAAGCTGAGCATAACTTCCACCGGCTGCGCGACGTTCAATTTTGAATCCACTTTCGTTGCTAGAGTTGTCGCTCCAGCCAAGACGAAGGCTCGCTGCTTCGACCCGATCTGCTAGTGCCACACCCGCGGCCAACACAGTTGCGATGACAATTATTGTTCGACATAGAAAATACAGACGGCTCATCCCAGAGAACCTCCTTCGCGTGCATGACCCGCAGTCGTTGAAAAGGTCAACTGGGGTCGCATGGCAACCCCGCTACCGTATTCCGGCGTAGGGGAACTCAGGTCAGTGACTTCGCGTCCTACCCTTGCGGATGGATTGCCTTTTTCGACCGTTAGTCTTATCGAGTGCTTTGGTTGAAAGTTTTCGAGCACTTATGCAACCAACCCGCATTTTCTATTAAACCCGTGCAACAATTTTAAAAATTTCTTGGATCGTCTTAAGCAGGGTTGATGCCACAGCCTTCGGACATGACACTTGTGTCAACTCTAAACGCACACCCTTGCCGTCTGTGACGCTCCGCTGTTCCCTGGGGGAAACCGGTTATATTTTTTTGTTCAGTTCTGACCATCGAATGGTGAAGAAGGAACAGTTTTGTCAGTTGGTGACTCGAAAATCAGACAGGTGATGCGTAGGCGTTTAGCTACAACTACGATCCTCGCCACCGATGAAGTAAGAGTCATCGACAAAATTTTTTCCCGAGCTATGCTTATGAAGGCCTAGTAACTATTGTGTAATTGCTGTAATTAATAGAAGCTATTTGGTAATAACAGCTATATTCATCCGGTGCCTAACAACGATTCACTAACGCGCTACTGTAGCAAAGCTGTTTCGGCCTTGTTTAGTTACTATTGGGGGCGCTGACCTGCTGCATGAGGAACCATTCAGCCGAGAATGCTTATCGGTGCCCGTTATGATCTTGGTCCGGGTAAGGTGGATTGGAACGAATCGCGGCAAGTCTTGACCTAATGGCGACGCTCGCGAGCCGCACCGCTTTTACGCAATCCGTCTCGGACCCGATGTGTAGTTTTTCTGTTGTAACAAAAAATACCCGGTTTGATAGTCCAGGGCCTCTCTGGGAGGGTGCAAAAATTGCGCTCGGCATGTTGGCGACCGTCGAACCTCAACCAACAACGATTCACTTGTTCCCGCGATTTTGTCCCATTGAAAAACTGGACATTCTTACCGGTTTTGGATTTTAGACGACTTTACAGAAGACTTGTTCAGAGATTCCCAAATTAGTCGCCAGCGTTCGTTAGCGTCTCAATTGAGATTTGTCCTTGCACGAAAAGTTACAGATTCTGAGCATTGCACCGTTGGAGAATAATTCTTTGTTCCAGCGCCTTACCTACGCGTCAACCAACGAACTGTTGTGCGACAACACTAACCAACCGATTTTATTGTGAAACCTGCCGGACACTTCTAGCTCGACTGAACAAATTTATCACTTCACTCTATGCGATTTCCCAAACCTTTTCAGAGCCTAGAGGAAAATTGCAAGGATGCCACCAGTGCGGCAATTCGCGTTTTATATTCGATAGAGTTCAGAAAGCCCTCTAGCACCGATGTGAATGGTACTCCAGCATCGAGATCCCCTACCCACGCCGAAAAACTCCCAGCATCAGGATCCCGCCGCAGCATATCGAAATACAAAAGCGATAGGTCCACCCTATTCTGGCTCACATCCAGATTCTGAAACTCTCCCGAATCCAAAAAACTCAACGCCACCTGTGCCCTAGTCAGCTGCCCGCTGTTTAATACCTGTACCCAACCATTAAATCCCCCAGGATCTGACGGCCGTAGCAATATATTATTGTACATCCGCTCGACAAACTGTGCGTTGGTTAGATTGCTGCCAAACCTAGACTGAAATTCACCCGAGACTAAAAACGCCTGTACAATCTGCTCTGGAGATGCTCCTGCGAGCAATAACCCTAACCAACCCCGAAATCCACTATATTCAGCATCCCGAGTCAAAATCCCCAAATAAACCTGGGCGATGAATTCCCCCTTAAAGTGAAATTCCCCCGAATCCATGAATGCTTCGATCAAACTCGCCCTCGGTAAGCCGTTGTCCAATACATTCACCCAGCCCGCAAAGCCCCCAGAATCCGGCTCCCGATCCAAAAAATCCAAATACTGTTGACGAACAAAAACTTCGTTTATCACTAGGGCCGCATCGGCCTGAATAAGGCCAAATCCGCTGTCACTATCGAAGCCTGGCACGCCCATATCAATCGCGGTGCTTTCCAGACTTGCGTATAATCCGGCCGGCACTAACGTCGGTCTCCTCTGTAACATTAGTGCCGCTACACCCGCCGCATGAGGCGCCGAGGCCGACGTGCCAAAGAAGTTGGGGAATCCATTTCCATCTGGATATAGGGAGCCAAAGAATGTCGTGTCGCCGCCATCCGGGGCGACAATCTCCGGCTTGGCACGGAGTTCGGGATTGGTAAGCCGGTTACCTGCCAAGTCAAAAAGAATAGGGGTCGACCCTGATGAAGAATAGGAATTTAAAACCGGCGGAGAAACACCGAATGCTGGAGTGTTAAAGTAGGCAGCCGCACCCACCGATTCCGCGCCAACTGCGTTGGCATGGCCGTAGAGCGTGCCGCTGTTTGTGGCGTACTCGTTGATCGTCGGTGCTGCACCAGAAACAAAATAAACGTACTTAATCAAACCCGGGTTAGGTCCCGAGCGATTGACGATCATGAGATTCACGGTAAGTGGCGTTGAGCCGGTGACCATGACTCCGAGGAGCTCGACCGCATCGCCGCTGATGATATTGTTGGTTGTAACTCCGGCTATGACTACGCTTGCAGAGGCATCTAAAATATAGAGGTCGAGATTGTTTTGCGTCCTTTGGCAGTTGCTTGTCGATGGAGGGCAAGCTGAAAAAAACGGCGAGTCCCATTGTAGGCTAACAGAGACAGTGGTACCTGCCGGGATCGTGATGCTTTGGAAAGGATCGTTGCCGCCGCTGGCATTGAAATTGTGGGCTGTGCCACCGAGAAAAGCGGGTGCACCCGGAAACGCGTTGGCCGCGAAGACATCACCTGGCCGGAAGGCGCTTTCATAACCGTCGCGACCTTGGTTGCCGGCCGCCGAGAAATAAGCGGCACCTCCCGAGACCACGTTATTGACCGCCTGGGCGATGATACCGTCCTGAAACATTGGCTCGGCTAAATAAATTACATCATCGACGATTACTTTCGCTCCGGCCGCCGCGAGCGACTGAATGTTCGCCGCAAAAGAAGCCGAGCCATTAAACGCAGTGGCAAAGGCCAAACTAGCCCCGGGGGCGACGTCATGGACGATTTGCAGCATGGCCCGGCCCTCGTCGGTACCGGCGCCGCAGCTCCCAATCTCCTGGACCACGGTTACTGGCGATAGGTCCCCGCTAGTGATGTCTGCCGTGGCGCCGCCGAGACAGTTAAAGCTATCTGACAGGGCTCCCACTGTGACCCCGCTCCCATCCACCCCGTAAGTGGCCCGCGCCACATTGGAACGGATCGCTTGATCGCCCTGGCTCGTCACGCTACCGGCACTGGTTATGGCAGCGGTGGATCGTGCGAACCCCAGGTTTGCCAGTCCCGCGGCGGCGGGAAGCGCGGCGATAGGCAGCTGGCCCGAGACGACCCGTCCAAAGGAGACTGCATTGCGCATTCCCAACGACACCAAATCTGCTTTAAGTAAATCAACATCACCAGCAGCAACCGCATCGACGACAACACGATCGGCCACCAGCGAGACTAAAGGATCAGCGGATCTAAACGACGCCGCGCTGCGTTGTGCCAAGTGTGTGGTAAAGCGATCGTGGAGAGTTACCAAGCTTTGCGTTAGCTTGGCCATGGGGTCACTCTTATTGGCTTGAGCCTGCGCGATGTTGCTGCCAAGGCAAGGGAGCAGAATGACGGCAAACAAACCCAAAACCCATCGTTTCATGCAATTTCCCTCGTTGTCTGCCAATCAACTATTGAGGAAGCGGCCCAGGACGAACCGGAGATCCGCCGCCTTGCAAAACGGCAGAGGCCGCCCTGGCAAAATTCAAGCTAGGTAGTGTCGCCATACGGGAGATTGCCAAAATTGGCAGCTGGCCTGAGACGATGCGACCGAAGGCAACCGCGCGTTGCATCCCGAGGGACTCTAGGTCCGCTTTGAGAATGGTCGCATCACCAGACGCCACCGCGTCGATCACCACACGATCATCAATGACCGGTACCAACGAATGGGTCGATTTGAACTCGCCGGACTTACCTGAAGCCAGGTAGCGCGAATATTCGTCATACAGATTTATTAATTCCGGCGCGACTTTCGTTGTCCATCCGGCCTTTTTCTCGGTGGGTTGAGCGTCCGACATCGTACAACCTCCCAAGTATGCGACTAATGCCACGACTAGCAGCAAGTAGATCTGCCCTCTCACGGCACGACTCTGAGGATCGGTGGCATAATTCATGACATCGCTTTCCGGCGAAAGTACCATGTAACCCGGGATCCCGCAAAATCGGTGCAAACGCTATCGACTTGGATTGCGAGGCTGATTAATATCGAAGCAAATAACCTGCAAAGAGCCGTTTTGTGGTAGCGGTAAAACGGCGGAAGAGACAGACGGACAGGCAGCTTAATTAATGGCAGGAACTTCCCCCATTATAATTCTGCTTCTTGGTCCGTTGCTCGCCTGTTGAGTACCAGCGCAAAGTGATATTCGAAAATCTTTCGGCTAACCATTGCGGGAATTGATACACTATCGAGTCAATATCTAATGCGGCAGGCGAGCGTGATAATGTTCAATCGCCTCTTGAGCCTCTCCCAAATAGACCAATGAGCCGTGATCCAAGACGCAGACCCGACTGCAAATGCTTTTGACGACCTCCGGGCTATGTGAAACGAAAATGATAGTCTTGCCCAGGGCTTGAAACGCTTCAATTTGCTTGACGCATTTCTGCTGAAAGGCTTCGTCTCCCACGGAGAGGACTTCATCGATGATAAAAAGATCGGGATTGAGATTAACCGCCAACGCGAAGCCGAGGCGCGCCTGCATGCCGGAGGAATAATTTTTCATCGCGGTATCCATGAACTCCTCCAACTCCGCGAACTCGACGATGGCCGGATACAGCGCCTCGATTTCCTTACGACAGAGTCCGTGGATCGAAGCACCCAAAAAGACATTTTCTCGTCCGGTTAGCTCCGGATGAAAGCCCACCCCGAGCTCGATCATGGCGCCGACGCGGATATTTTTCGGCATGCGAATTTCGCCCGACGAGGGGGAATAAATCCCCGCGATGATTCTCAAAAGCGTGCTCTTGCCGGAGCCATTCCGACCGATGATGCCGAAAGATTCACCGGGCTGGATCTCCAAGTTGATATCGCGCAGGGCCCAAAACTCTTCCACGCGCTCCTGGTAACGCGGGTGAAAGATTCCGACAAATGACGATTTGAGCGAATTCGAGCGATTGTGGCGAATCGAAAACGCTTTGGATACACTGACGATATCGATTCGACCCGCCATCTCCTCAAACCTCTTCGGCAAACCGAGCCTTATAATGACGATGCACTTGGTAGCCGATCGTCAGTGACGCCACCGTCAATAATATCAAGATCGCGACTCGAGAATTTTCAGGCGCCGCTTGACGATAAAGAATGTCTTGATAACTCAGGATAAAGAAGGACTGCGGATTCCAGTAAATGACCGAGCGGAAAGATTCCGGAACGCTGCCAATATCGTAAATAACCGGTGTAAGCCAGAATAACAGCGTCAAGGCGATCTCGACAAAATGGCGCACATCACGGTAAAAGATGGTCGCTGTCGAGATCAAGAAACTCAGACCAATGGTAAAGAGCATGTGCAAGATCAGCAAGGGGAAAAACCATAGGGTAACCCAGGCCATCGGCACTTGAAAGAACCAGAAAGACATAGGCGCAAAAACCAATAACGCCAGAACAAGTTGAACCAAGTTGAAGAGTACCGTGGCGACCGGAAAAACCTCCATCGGCATGGCAACTTTTCTAATCAGTCCGCCATTGTCCAGGATTGAACCGGTCGACATCATGATCGACTGAGCGAAAAAATTCCAAGGCAAGATACCGATCAGTAAGAAATACGAGAAGTTCGGTATGCCACCCTTGAGGATGTTGCTAAAAACGAAGCTATAAACAAGAATCAATAGCAGCGGATTCACCAACGACCAGATAAAACCGATCGTCGAATCCCGATATTTTAGCTTAAGATCCTTCACAACGAGATTGCGAATAAGCTCGCGGTACTGATATAGGGATGTCATGGGACGGTGGAGGGTCGATGCTGATTTGAGCGTGGTATCCTAGTTGAAGCACAGCAATTGGCAATTACTGTACCGTTCATTTAGCAAATTTAATAGAGTTTGTCATCTCAGACCTATTGCCTAGAGGTTATGGGATCAAGCCGGGTTCATGAGCAAGCCGTGCTGAGCAATTCGGAAAGATCAGAGGGAATGAGCTTCGCCCAAGCAGCATAATACCGACAAAAGATCGAGCACCGGCGTTGGCGCAACTTTTCCCAGCCTAAAGAGGCTGAACGGCTTAACCGAACTCCGGCCCGAGATCATTGTTGCCGATAACGACTCCCGGGCCATGGTGCAAGGCGCAACAAACGACCTACAGACCGAAGTTAAAATGATTACGACGACCCGAGCGGGCAAGGCGGCCGCACTGCAGGATACGCCTAGCTGGCGCCGTTAGGCTAGCAACCATAGAGAGATTTAGTATCTTAATTAATTTATGCAAGCAACTATTTAAACGTTAAAAATTGTCTGTATTGTGATCAAATTTGTTTATCTTGATAACATGCTGGCGCGGGCCTCCAAAAAACACTAAAAGAGCCGTTAATTTGCACCATGAATGCACGATCTTTCAGTCTTTCCATCATCATCCCCACGAAAAATCGCGAGCTGACCCTCGGCGAGCTTTTAGAGAGTCTGCGCGGCGCCGACAATATCGGAGCGATTCGCCCGGAAGTCATCGTAGCCAACAATGGTTCGGATGACGGCACCGATGATTTCACCGCCAACGTCGCCAAAGATTTTCCGATAACGCTTCGAGTCTTGGGCGTAGTACGGCCCGGGAAATCCGCGGCGATTAACGATGCCGTCAAGGCGGCGAACGGCGATGTCTTCGCCTTTCTCGACGACGATGTGGTCGTTGATAAGAATTGGCTCACCGCCGTCGATGATTTTTTTCGAACCGGCACCTTCGAGGCGGGACAGGGGGCCATCCGGTTGCAAGCACCGGCCCAGAACGATCCGGATCTCGTCAAATTGGTTGAACGCTATCGCACGATCCCGAGACTCGAACACCCGCGAGACGTAAGGTCCGTGCATTCCTTGAACGGCGCCAACTTCTTCGTCTCTCGCACCGCGTTTGACCGGGCCGGAGGCTTCGACGAACGCCTCGGGCCTGGCGCGTCGGGGACCTCGGAAGACGTCGACTTCGCGCGCCGCCTGACTCGCGCGGGCATTGCCATCGGCTATGCGCCGCAGGCGATGGTTTACCATGGGGTCGACCGCCGGCGCTTGACCGAGGAGTATTTCAAACAGATTCACTGGCAGCAGGGCGGCAGCCGATTCCTGATTCGAAAACGTAGCACAGCATCCATGCTCTTTAGTCTCACCCGTGTCGCCATCGAGTACGTTTTTTACACTCTGATAGGGAAAGAGCGTAAGCGCTATCGCAGCAAAGGCCGCATCTATCACTACCTCGGCATGCTGGACGCTAACCGCAGGCAATCGCAGGTTGACCGGAGTTGAAGCGATGCACCGAACCCGAATCTTGCCGCTACTTCAATGAAGTTTTCGGATTGCCCAGCCCGAGTAAACTGAAGTCCACACTGAAGCTGGTTTTATCCGGGTTAACGCTGTGCGAAACACCAAAGGTCACTGTCCAACACTCGCAAAACGACAGAAACTTACTGATCGCCCGAAAACCGATGAAGCGGCTATCCCGGACGTCGTAAGTACTGTTGAAATTGAACAGCAGGTTGTCGGTGACACGGTATAAAAGATTGTTGATGATATTTCCCACGGTGTTTTTTTTGCAATTGGGGTTGTTCGGAGTGGTTGAGCACAAATCTACGTCGGCATTGGCATTATCGGCGAGAAAACTATTTGGCCCGCGGCGCAAGAAGTGAAAACTCAAACCAAAGGTATTAGGCCGGTTGAAATCGGCATCGAGCGAGCGCCGGAATAAAGGCCGCGGGTCTGTGATCGCCACACTGGCGAGCATCTGGGTAATGGACCATGGTCCGGGGTTCAAGCCGCCGATCAAATCAAGGTCGAGAAACCCCCGGGGTGTCAAACGCAAACGAAAATCGAGATCGGACAGGCTATCGCTGCCATTGCGCTCCTTATCGATATCATAAGACAACGCCATCCGAAACGATGCGAACTCCTGGACATCGCCCGTCACTGCCGGGCTAAGATACTCGGTACTGCGGTCTAAGTCTTGATCGGTGAGAGGACTGGGGGATTTTCCCCATAGGCGGTTATTGACAGCAAAGGTAAGTACATTGCGGCGGTTAACCCGATCGATGTTGTCCATAATGGGAATCTTGTCTTGATTGACCCCCGGGACAAATAGATAACTGATCTCAGGTTCCAAAACATGCTTGATCTGCTTTAGGCCCAGGCTATCGACCGCGAAGACCCGGCTCAACGCAGTGTTAAAATTACTGCGAATTTCGACCAGCTCGCGTGACACATTATGCGCTGTAGAATTCACCGGCGTGCTGTACAAATGATAGAAGGTTTCGCGTGGCGCGACACTCAATGACCCGTTCACAACCGAAGCGAGTTTGAACGGCAGCACGAATTCCGGCCGGAGATCGAAACGGAGACCGTCACCGCGGTCGCGCCGAAGATAGTTTATGCCATCCGCCGACCAACGCAGCTCCAACGGAAATCCCGGGAATAAACGTCGGCCCCAAAACCCAACCTCCGGCGTGCGCAAATACGTGGTCTTATCGGGCTGAATGAAGTCTTGGTAAAAATTGAACTCCCCTTTGACGAAGGTATCGCCCCAGTTTTTGAACAAACCCATGCGCGACTCGCCGTAACGGCTGCGGAGAATATTCGCCTCCTGGCTAATCGACAAATCCAGCCGCCCCATCAGTTCACGGGTAAACAAATCATCGCTGTATGCCGCAGTGTCGCTGTAGGTAAGCCAATCGGAGGCCGTGGTATAACGGTGCGAGCCGAAAAGGTTCCAGCGGTGTTTGGGAATATTCGGATCGGCGATGGTTGGGTCGGCTATGTCGTAGTTGGTTCGCCAATTTTCATTAAAATACGATGATTCAAGTTTGAAGTCCGAGTTGCGATCGAAAAGTGTGCGATATTCGCCGATGACGCCAAACCGCGAGTTCGTCTCAATGTCAGCGGACAACGTAGCATCGCTGTTTTTTGAGATCGCCCAAAAAAAGGGTTGCAGAAAGCGAAAACCGTCGTGGCTCGAGGTGCCGACTTTGGGAAATAGTAAACCGGTCTGACGCTCACTGCGTAGCGGGAAATATCCATAGGGAATGTAGAGCACCGGGTAATCCAGGATGTAGAACACACCGTTTTTGATCGTTCCCGTGCCCTGAAGGGTGAGATCCATCTGCTCAGCGGAAAATTTCCACGATGGCGCGCCGGATTCGCACAGACAGGTGGTAAAAAAGCCGTCGTCGATGTGATAGGTCTGGCCGCCAAATTTCTCCAAGCGGCGCCCCGACATGCTGATATGGCCCTGTTCCAGGAAAAGGTCGGCGTTGTGCAGCTCGCCGGTTTCCTTTTCCATGTTCATGCGGATCGAGTCGGCGGACTTGATCTTCCATTCCGGATCGTCCAGCGTCACCCGGCCCTCAGCTTCGACATCCTGGGTCGCCCGGTTCATTCGCAGTTCGTTAGCCTTGAGCGTAGTTAATTCCCGTTTGATCTCAACATTGCCGGTGGCTTCGATCTGATTGCCACTGTCACTCGACGACAACTTGTCGGCCTGCAAGTTAATTACCGCCGCGGGATCATTAGCACCCGGTTGCGGCGCCTGGGCTGCGCCCACAGACGAGGTCCACGGCGCCAGCGCGAGCAGCGCGGTGATCGTAAAAGAGATCGGTCGTAAAATCATTGTGGTTCTTGCCTGCAACTGCGCCTCAGCCAGCGAGCTTGGGCTGCGCCGCGGCTATTTCTTGCAACATCGGGCGAATTTCGCCGAGAAGATAAAGCGAACCCGCTACCACAATAACATCGTCAGGTGCGGATTCGTCAATTAATAATCGCAACGCCGCTCTTGAGTCCGGGTGAGCTCGCGTAGCAATTCTGCCAGCAAAGCCGTTTGCCAACTCGGCCGGATCAGCGCTCCGTTCCACGGCAACCCTTGTGAACACCGCTTCGGAAACAACCCCGATCAAGCGCGTCAACATAAGCCGCCAATCTTTGTCCGACATCGCCGCGAACAGCAATTTAATCTTGCGCCCGCGATAACTTTTGAGCGCTTCGACCAGTGCCAGGATGCCTTCGCCATTATGCGCGCCGTCGATGACCACCGTCGGCCGCTCCAACATCACTTCGAACCTTCCCGGCCATTGAACGGTTGCCAAGCCGGCGCGGACCGCGTGCTCGGTCACCGGGAATCGATCGTGCACGACTTCTAAACCTGCCAGCGCAACCGAGGCGTTATACCTTTGATGCAAGCCATGCAGTCGAAGCGGAAGATTATAATAATGTTGTTTTAATCCTGTATAATCGAAAAACCCTTCATTTTTCAAGGAAAAATCAAAATCTGCACCAAAGAAATACGCATTTGAACCCCGCTTCTCGGCAGTGTGGCGAAACAGTTCTTTGATTTCTGCGGCGACCGCGCCGCAAACCACCGGTATACTAGGCTTGATGATGCCGGCTTTTTCGCCGGCGATCGACAAAAGGTCGGTGCCGAGAAACGCTTCATGATCTTTGGAAATCGTCGTGATTAGCGAAACCAGCGGCGTGATGACATTGGTTGCGTCGTAGCGGCCGCCCAAGCCCACTTCGACAACCGCCAGCTCGGCTGAGTGGCGGGCGAAATAAATAAACCCCATCACCGTTACGACTTCAAAATAAGTGAGTCCGATACCTGCGGTCGAGGTGCGCTGCCAGATTTCGTCGGCGATCGCCACCACTTCAGCTTCGGTGATTTCATCGTCGCCGATCTTGATGCGCTCGGTAAACGCCACCAGATGGGGCGAAGTGTACAAAGCCGTGCGGTAGCCCGCCAGGGAAAGAATCCGCTGGAGAATCGCCGAGGTTGACCCTTTGCCGTTGGTGCCGGCGATGTGAATGGAGGGGAATTTTCTTTCCGGATAGCCGAATAGCTTTAACGTTCCGGCGACTCTGTCGAGGCGCAGGTCGATGATGCCACCGCGCAGGTTGTAGATCCGATCAAGAGTTTCAGAATAACTGGCCATGCGGCTTGGCAGTCCCCGGCCACTATCGGCGGATTCCGCGCATTTTGGGAAAGCTAGGTTTTCTTGCGCGCTTGCTTCATCGCCCGTTTGAGCTGGGCGACGAATTTCCCGGCTTGTTTCACCTTGTCAGATTTGCTTCTGCCCTGCTCGATGCGTTGCACCAAAGCACTGCCGACGACCGCGGCATCGGCGAACTCGGCGATCCAAGCGGCTTGCTTCGGTGTCGAAATGCCGAAGCCCACCCCCACCGGCAATGCAGTCGCCTTGCGCACCAGAGCGACTTGGCGGCGCAGATCACTATCGAAAGATTGCCGCGCGCCAGTGACCCCGGTCACCGAGACATAATAGATAAAGCCGCGGCCTTGGCGCGCGACCAAGCGGCGCCGATCCGCACCGCTGGTAGGCGATAGGAGAAAAATTACGTCTAGACCACAACGATCGGTGCGATGCTTGAGTTCACCGCTCTCTTCCGGCGGCAAGTCGACGCAGAGCACGCCATCGGCGCCGGCTTGCGCCGCTTGATTAGCAAACTTGTCGAGACCGAAACGAAAAAATGGATTGTAATAACCGAACAAAATGATCGGCAGTTCGGAAGTGCGGCGGAACTCGCGCACCAACCGGAAAATTGCCGGCAAAGTGATCGGGTTCTGCAAAGCCCGTTCCGACGAACGCTGAATCGTCGGACCATCCGCCGAGGGATCGGAAAACGGAATGCCCAACTCAATGGCGTCGGCGCCGCCGGCTTCCAATGCACGCATGATCTTGAGCGTGATGGCCAAGTCAGGGTCGCCGGCGGTGATAAAGGGAATCAGCGCGGCTTCACCGCGATGCTTTAATTCAATAAATTTTTTTTCGATACGGCTCATAGTTAAATTATCAAGCCCGTTCAAGGTTCAAAACTTCAATGGCTGCGCAGATCCCCGTCCAACCTTGAACGTTTGAAACGTTGAACTTTTGAACGATTCTTATAGCTTCGCTCCGAGATAATCGCCGACGGTGATCATGTCCTTATCGCCGCGGCCGGACAGGTTGACAATGATGATTTGGCGTTTCTTCAGTTTAGGCGCCAAGCGCCGCACCACGGCGATCGCATGGGCGCTTTCCAGGGCGGGAATGATCCCTTCGACCTCGGCAAGAAACCGGATCGAGGTGATCGCCTCATCGTCAGTTGCCGAATCGAACTGCACCCGGCCACAGTCGCGCAGATAACTTAGTTCAGGGCCGACACCGGGATAGTCCAAGCCCGCCGCAACCGAATGGGTTTCCTTAACTTGGCCTTTGTCGTCTTGGAGCAGATAGCTCTTGCTGCCATGTAAGACTCCCACTTCGCCGCGCTGGATAGTCGCCGAGTGTTTGCCAGAACCTAGTCCATGGCCCGCGGCCTCGACACCAAGCATTTTGACTTGCCGGTCTTTGATGAATGGGAAAAACAGCCCCATTGAGTTGCTGCCGCCGCCGACACAGGCGACCAGATAATCCGGCAGCCGCCCTTCTTTTTTGAGAATCTGCCGACGCGCCTCGCGGCCGATGACCGATTGAAAATCCCGCACCATCATCGGATAGGGGTGCGGCCCGGCCACCGAGCCGATTAGGTAATAGGTCGTGCGCACGTTGGTCACCCAGTCGCGCAGCGCTTCATTCATGGCATCCTTGAGCGTTTGGCTACCGGATTCGACCTCGCGCACTTTGGCGCCCAGGAGCCTCATACGAAAGACGTTGAGCGACTGGCGCTGGACATCTTCCTTGCCCATAAAGATCTCACACTCCATGCCGAAACGCGCCGCCACCGTGGCGGTCGCCACACCATGTTGTCCTGCACCGGTCTCGGCGATGATGCGCCGCTTGCCCATGTGCCGCGCCAGGAGGATCTGGCCCATGGTGTTGTTGATCTTATGCGCGCCGGTGTGACAGAGGTCCTCGCGTTTGAGATAGACCGTGGCGCCACCCAGGTTGCGGGTCAATCTTTCGGCGAAATAAAGCGGTGTTTCCCGGCCGACATACTCTTTGAGATAATAGGCAAGTTCGCGTTTGAATCCGCCATCCCGGCGCACTTGCGCATAGCCACGCTCCAATTCGCTAAGCGCAGGCATGAGGGTTTCCGCCACATAGCGCCCGCCGTAGGGCCCGAAATGGCCGCGCCGGTCAGGCACCTTTGGCAGCATCGATAAATTCTTTGAGTTTGCCATGATCTTTAATACCTGGGCGCGCTTCCACGCCGCTGCAGACATCGACTCCAAACGGTTGAATCTTGCGGATCGCCTCGGCGACATTGTCGACCCGCAACCCGCCCGAGAGCAGGATCTTGCCGGCGTCGATGCCATCGAGCCATTCCCAAGGAAACATCTTTCCCGAGCCGCCGTATCCCGCGGAAAAGGAATCGAGCAGATAGTAGTCCGCCGGGTAACCTTTCAAGGCGACGAGCGAAGCCTGCTCTTTGATGCGAAACGCTTTGATCACTTTCACATCCCAGCCTTGACAGTACGCGCCGTTCTCCTCGCCGTGAAACTGCACGCCGCGATAGCCTTGCCGTCCATCCGGCCAGCGGCCCGCCGCCAACACTTCGCTCACGCGCGCTTTGGGCTCGTTGACGAACAGCGCTACGTTGAAGGCATCGCGCGGCAAGCGCTCGATAATTTCCCTGGCCTTTCCCGGCGTAACACAGCGCGGGCTCGGCGGATAAAAATTGAAGCCCAAAATATCCGCGCCAAACTCCAGCGCCTTCTCGGCGTCGCCGAGATTGGTAATGCCGCAAACCTTGATCTTGACCGGCATCGGCACAGAACCCTCAGCCGTTTAACAATTCGCTGAGCTTCACACCGGGCTCGGGTGCGCGCATGAGCGACTCGCCGATCAGAAACGCGTGGATGCCAAATGTCTCGACTCGGCGGATCTGCTCGATACTGTCGATACCGCTTTCACAGACCGCCGGCATGCCCGCCGGCACCAGCGGCGCCAGTCGTTCGGTGGTCGCCAAGCTCACGGCAAAGGTTTTCAGATCGCGGTTGTTGATGCCGATCAACTGGGCGCCGGCTCTTAAGGCCGCCGCTAGCTCTGTTTCACAATGCACTTCCACCAGCGAGTCCATTTGTAATTCACTGGCCTGGTGGCGCAGTTCGCCCATGAGTTGGCCATCAAGCATCGCCGCGATGAATAGCACCGCGTCAGCGCCGCAGCTTTTCGCTTCGACGATCTGATACGGATCGAGCATGAAATCCTTGCGCAACAGCGGCACCTCGACACTCGCGTGAATCTGTTCGAGATAAGCCAAGTCGCCTTGAAAAAAACGCTCCTCGGTCAACACCGATATAGCACTGGCGCCATGGGCCGCGTAGTCTTTGGCGATGGCGACCGGATCGAAGTCGGCGCGGATCAGCCCCTTGGACGGCGAAGCTTTTTTGACCTCGGCAACGATGTGGCGTTTGGTACCGGACAGAGCTCTGGCAAAACCGCGCGTGGGCGCGCCAAACAGCGAGCGCTCGCGCAGCGCGGTCAGTGGCAGTTCGCGCTGGCGCACGGCAACGACTTCACGCACATGCGCCGCGATGGTGGCCAGGATTTCAGCCATGGATCAACTATGCGGCGTTGGTCAGCTCGACCAGCTGCTGGAGTTTTTGGCGCGCCTTGCCGCTGTCGATGGACTTGGCGGCCAGTTTGATGCCATCCGGCAGATTGGCGGCACTGCCGCTGACGTAAAGCGCCGCGCCGCTGTTTAACAGCACGACATCGCGCGGCGCACCGCTCTTGCCATCGAGGACGGCGCGGACAATCACCGCGCTCTCCTCGGCGCTGCCGCCATGCAGGTCCGCTAAAACGCAGCGTTTGAGACCGAACTGTTCGGGCTCGATTTGGAATTCTTTGACGGCGCCGTCGCGCAGCTCGGCTACTTGGGTCGGCCCGCACAGAGAGATTTCATCCAAGCCCTCGAGTCCATGCACGACCATCGCCCGCGCACTGCCAAGATTCTTCAGAACGTTGGCAACCATGCCGACCAAGTCGCCACTGTAGATGCCGATC
Organism: uncultured delta proteobacterium; assembly: GCA_963816145.1. Lineage (GTDB taxonomy): Bacteria > Desulfobacterota > Binatia > UBA9968 > UBA9968 > DP-20. The sequence goes on along the minus strand of CAWFJP010000004.1, from coordinate 324,531 downwards.
AGCTGCTGGGTCGCCATGGCCGGATTGGTCAGCGGCCCGAGTAAATTAAAGATGGTGCGAATACCGATGTCGCGGCGCGGCTGCACCGCGTACTTCATCGCTTCATGGAGCAGCGGGGCGAACAGGAAACCGATGCCGATCTTGGCGATGCAATGCTCGACGCGCTCTTTTGGCGCATCGACTTTGACGCCTAATGCGCCCAACACATCAGCGCTGCCCGATTGGCTCGACACTGAACGGTTGCCGTGCTTGGCGACATTGACGCCGGCGCCAGCGACCACGAATGCGCATGTCGTTGAGATATTGAATGTGCCCGTTTGATCACCGCCGGTGCCGCAGGTATCGAGCACGGTCTTGCCGCCGACATTGACCCGATGCGCCTTTTCGCGCATAACCCGCGCCGCTCCGGTGACCTCATCGACGGTTTCGCCTTTCATGCGCAGCGCGGTCAGAAAGGACGCCACCTGCAGCGGCGTCGCCTCGCCGGTCATGATTTGGTTCATAACATCGACGGTCTGCGCTTCAGTCAAGTTGATCCGGTTGACTAACTTATCGATGGCTTCGCGTATGTTCATGGTCTGTGTCGCCCTGCTCACTTGGACGCGGCGAACGCTTTCGCATAGTTTTCTTTGCCCTTGAGCGCGCTCACGACTTTGTCGGCTTCCTCGCGTGCGCCGTATTTGCCGACGCTGACCCGATACCAGGGCTTGCCGCGATATTGCACCTCACTAACATAGGCGTTGTAGCCCTTATTTTTCAGTCGATCAACCAACTGTTTCGCCGACCGCTCGTCGGGAAATGCGTCCACTTGGGCGCGCCAAACTTTTCCTTCGGCGGTATCGGTGGACTCGGTGGACTCCGTCTTAGTGATCTCAGCCGGTGGCTGGGGTTTAGCCGCTTTGTTTTCCGTCGGCTTGGCCAGCTGCGTGTCGGCTTTGACGGCGGCTTTAGTTTCTTTGTCCTCGGCGCGGACGGTTTTTTCGGCCGGTTTGACCTCCTTGGTCGGTTGCTCGGTCAGTGCCTGAGCACTGCGGGACTTCGCCAAGGTATCGTAGAAGGTGATCTCATCGTTTTTCGCTGCCGCGCCACCTGCGGCACCGGCGGGCTTGACCGGCATTTTCACCAGGGGCTCATCCTTTTTTTGGATCTTCCGCTCCTCGATCACCTTGCCCACCATCATGCCGATGAGAAAGATCACCACCGAAGCCAAGGTGAAAGTGCCGCCGAGAATAATCATCTGGCCGCGACTCAGGTAATATCGGCTGTCTTTGCCTCTACGATTCTCCGCCATTTCGATTAACCTCTCGCCTTGTCTCGCCTGGTCAAGCTTCGGTTTCCGCCTTCGCAGCCATTTTCATCGGTGCGTCGACACCGAGGATCTCCAAGCCTTTGCGAATCGTCTTTTGAATGTTGGCCAACAATAACAAACGCGCCCGGCTCAAGTCGACATCGTCGGACACCACCCGGTTGCGGTTGTAGTAACGATGAAACTCACCGGCGATTTCCAGTAAATAGAATACCATACGGTGCGGTTCGAGTTCGCGCACCGACTCCTCCAAGACATCGTTGAATTGAATCATCTGGCGGATCAACTCCAACTCTTCGGCCAGCTCCAAGCGCTCTACCGGCACCGACTCGGGGGCGCCGAGGGCGACGCCACTTTTTGCCGCTTGCTCGAAAATACTCGCCACCCGCGCGTGGGCGTACTGGACGTAGAACACCGGATTGTCGCTCGACTGCTTTTTCGCCAGCTCCAGATCGAAGTCGAGATGGCTGTCCGACTTGCGCATGAGATAGAAAAACCGCGCCGCGTCGCGCCCCACTTCTTGGAGCACGTCTTCGAGAGCGACGAATTCACCCGTGCGCTTGCCCATGCGCACCGGCTCGCCGCCACGACTCAATTGAACCATCTGGACGAGCACCACTTGCAATGCGTTGGCGTCGTAACCCAGCCCCTGCATCGCCGCCTTCAAGCGCGGCACATAGCCATGATGATCGGCGCCCCAGACATTGATCAGTTTGTCGAACCCGCGCTCGAACTTGTTGCGGTGATAGGCGATGTCAGCGGCAAAGTAAGTGAGCTCGCCGTCGCTCTTGATCACCGTGCGGTCTTTGTCGTCGCCGAACTGGGTCGAACGGTACCACTCGGCGCCGTCTTGGGAATAGAGCAGGCCGCGCGCGCGCAGCGCCGCCATCGATTGGGCGACCTCGCTGCGCTCGCGCATCGCCGTCTCGCTGAAATAACAATCGAAGCGGATGCCGAAGTCGCCCAGTTGGCCGCGAATGGTGTTGAGCAGCGCATCGCCGCCGTACTGGCGAAAGAACTTTACCGCCTCGTCCTTGTCCTGGTGGAGATACTTGTCGCCGTCCCGCGCCACGATCTCAGCTGCGATCTCCTTGACGTAGTCGCCGGGGTAGCCCGCTTCGGGAAACTCGGCTGGACGGCCCAATTGTTCCAGATAACGGGCGTAAAGCGACAGCCCGAGATTCTCCATCTGGTTGCCGGCGTCGTTGACGTAATACTCGCGCTCGACGTTGAAGCCGGTGGCTTCGTGCAAGCGCGCCAAGACATCGCCGATCACCGCCACCCGGCCATGGCCGACATGAAGCGGTCCGGTCGGATTGACGCTGGCAAATTCCACCTGCACCTTGCGCCCCTGGCCGATTTCGATTTTGTCCTGCTTGCCGGCGGCGACCTCGCGCAACTGGGCGAAATAAAACTTCGGCGCGAATGCGAAATTCAAAAACCCGGGCCCGGCGATCTCTTGGCGCGCGAGAATGCCGTCGGCATCGTCGATATTCTTGAGAATCGCCTCGGCGATCGCCCGCGGGTTTTTCTTGGCGCTCTTGGCCCACAGCATAGCGACGTTCGATGACAAGTCGCCGAACTCGCGCTGCTTCGGCGGCTCCAGGTGGAGCGGCGGCAGCTCGCTATTATTCAGTTCTCCCGACTTTGCCGTCTTCTCGACAGCTTGGCTCAAGAGCGTTTTAAGATGACTTCGCATGACGTTTCTTAAATATTTTCCGCCACACCGGCCGGCAAATTCGCCACCGGTCCGGAGGATTCAAGCAAAAATATTCGGGATGAACGACTAATGATGGAGTCAATGTAACTGAATGAAATGGCCCGTGCAAACCGGATTATTCGTCGTGAAAGATCCCATGGTAGTCCAATTCGGCAACGTTTCCCCCTACGTTCGGGATAATCGCTACCCACCACTGTCATTTCGAGCGTAGCGAGAAATCTATGCGACTTATTTCCGCAAAACCAACCAGGACCCAAGTGCCAATCATCGTCGTTGGCTCCGTTCAGTCGAAAGCCTACTGGCGGCGGCACGCCTCGGAATATCAGAGTTACACCGCTGTATCGTTAATCCCTACTTTGTAAATTGCCCACAGTATTTACCCGCGTCCCTGCGGCTGACTGGAAATAGATTAGGAATTATTACTCATGGGATCGCTCGGGCGGGTTGCGAACCAACCGAACGGGTTTACAACTAGCGCAGGGACAGAAACTTCGCCGGCACGCTCTCGGCCAGGAACAGCGGCCCGGACTCGTAGAAACGCACCCCCTCGGCGTGGGCCGCCTGGGCGTCGATGACGAGAATCGCCGGCGCCGGATCATGGCGCCTTGCCACTGACTCGGCTTCCTCCGCCGTGACGCTCAGGTGCACGTATTGGCGGTCGCGCGGCTCGAGACCGCGGCGCAGCATCGACTGTGCCAGATCCCGCGCCGCGCCGAAATAGAGTTGTGCCGGCGGCTCGGCCGCCGTGCCGCCGAGATCGACCGGAAAAGAATGGCCGTAGGTCGCGCGCACTTTGTCGCCGCGAATCTCGAAGCGCTTTTTCTCCGCACCGGCGATCAGCGCGCGCATCTGCCCCTCGGTGACGTCGTAAAAGCGCTGTTGCACCAGATCGACGACATCGCGCCACGGCGCAAACCCCTCGCTGTCGATCGCCAAGGGATAATCCTTGGGCTTGTGTCGCAAGAGAAAGGTCAGAAAGCGCGACAAGCGTTCCGGTGCCAGCGCCATGGGAGCCTCGCTATTTTTTTGCCCCGGTAATGATGTCGTAGACGTTGCAGGCGATGCCGGTGGCCTCATAGCCGTCCTGGCCGGTGGCCTGGGCGATGGAAAACATCTGGTAGGCCAAGGCGACGAACGGCATCGGCACTTCCATCTCGCGCGCCATGTCGAGGCCGAAACCGACGTCTTTAGGCATCCAGGATTTGCGCGGCTTGTACTTCTTGCTGACGATGATTTCCATGATCCGGTCGATGGCGACCGAATCCTGCTGGGAATTTTTCAGAGATCGTGCGAAAGGTGTCTTCGCTGAGGCCGCCCTTTTTTAGCCAAGCGCAAGTCTCAGCCAGGGTCAAGTGCACCACCGCAGCGAACATCGCCATGGCGTTTTTCACCAGCTTGGCATTGCCCAGCTCGCCGACGAAGATGATCTTGTTGCCCATCGCCTTGAAGATCTCCTGGTGCTGATCGAACAGCGCTTTCGAGCCCGACAGCCAGAGCGACAAAGTGCCGGCCGCCGCCGCCTCTTCAACGCCGCCCGCTGAGCCGTCGAGTATCGTCCAGCCCTTTTTGCTGAGCTCGGCATCGACGCCGACGATGGTCTTCTTGTCGATGCTGCTGAAATCGATCCAGGTCTTGGCGCCGCTGGCCGCTTCGTGCAATCCGCCTTTGCCCAAACCGACGGCTTGCACCGCTTGGTTGTAAGGCAACATCGAACAAACCACGTCGCAAGATTCCGCCACCGCCTTGGGTGAGTCTTTGAAGACCGCGCCCTGACTTTCCAAGCCTTTGCTCTGCTCGCGGCGCAGATCGGTGACGGTCAGTTTATGGCCCGCCTTGATCAAGTTGGCGGCCATGCCGCTACCCATGCCGCCGGTGCCGATGAATCCTAAATTTGCCATGTTGCCTCCCTGTAAGAACAATACATTTAGCAGAACAACCACAATGGGCTGCCTTTAGTTTTCAACTCATTTTTTGCGCGCTTTGCGGTTAATCATCCGATTCCGTATCTATTCGTTAGTCGCGGCTCAGTCCACCAACCGCACCCCGGCCGGCCACAAAACCAGAACAACGGTCTCGCCGATCGCTCGCGGCGTATGCACCGACTGGGGATCGAGAAATACCACGTCGCCAGTTTCGTACTCGCCGGTCTCATCGCCGATCTTGCCCTTGAGCACCAGATAAAACTCACCGCCCAAATGCTCGTGCTTGAGAAACGCGTCGGACGAAGCGTCCGCGGCGATACGGTAGAGCACCAACTCGCGCTTGCCCTGCCGCGCCAAGCGCGACATCCCCAGCCCATTGCCGAAGTCGCGCCAGGTCAAACGATCCAGCGCCGCTTCGTCGAGCTGAAACGACAGGAAATCGTTAAGCGAACGGCGCAACACGCCAGTGCCATTTTCCGCCACGGCGATTACCTATCACGACTGCCAAATGAACTAAAGACGGGACTGCTGCCTCTGAAAGCGACAACCCCAAGACCGCGGCGGCCGCATTACAGCAGAAATAACCCTAAAGTTAGAGTTGGGATAATCTGCTTTTGCTCAATGGACGTAAGAATTGGGACTTGACCATCGCCCGGAGCAGATAGAGTTGGTATCCGTCAAACTCAGGCTATCTGATGCTTTCTGATCCTGCATTGCAACACTACGACCGCAGCCACGCCACAATCCGATCCACGCAGACCTCCGGCGAGGCACCGAGGGTTTGCAGGTGGATCTCCGCCGCCTCCGGCGGCTCGTAGGCGCTGTCGATGCCGGTGAAGTTTTTGAGTTCACCGCGCCGGGCTTTAGCATAGAGACCTTTGACGTCGCGCCGTTCGCATTCGTCGAGCGGGGTGTCGACGTAAACTTCAATGAATTCACCGCGGTTAAGCAGGTTGCGCGCAGTGTCGCGATCGGTTCGGAACGGCGAGATGAAGGCCACGATGACGATCAAGCCGGCGTCGACCATGAGCCGGGCGACTTCGGCGACGCGCCGAATGTTTTCGACCCGATCAACTTCAGTGAATCCAAGATCTCGGTTAAGCCCGTGGCGCACGTTGTCGCCGTCGAGGATATAGGTGTGTTTGCCGGCTGCGTGCAGCCGTTTCTCTAGTAAATTGGCGATGGTCGATTTGCCGGAGCCAGACAGTCCGGTGAACCACAGACAGCGGGCGCGTTGCTGCTTCATCACTGCACGCGCCGTTTTGGACACTTCAATGGCCTGCCAGTGAACGTTGACGGAGCGCCGCAGGGCGAAGTGTAGGATGCCCGCACCGACAGTCTCGTTGGTCAGCTTGTCTATGACGATAAACGAACCCAAGCGCTTGTTCTCTCGGTAGGGCGCGAAGGGAACTACGCGGTCGAAGCTCACATTGACCGTGGCGATCTCGTTCAGCGCCAAGCTCTTCGCTGCCAGGCGGGCGCCGCTGTTGATGTCGAGTTGGTGTTTGATGTCGGTGATCGTCACGCTCGCGGCTTTGCTGTGAATCAAGGCGGCGTAGGAGCGGCCGGGCAGAAGCGCATGCTCGCTCATCCACAGAAGATCGGCTTCGAATTGGTCGGCGGCCTCGACTGGATGGGTCGCCGCGGCGACGACATCGCCGCGGCTGGCATCGACTTCGTCTTCAAGCACAAGAGTAACTGATTCGCCGCTGTCCGCTTTGAGCTGATCTCCACCCCAGACCGAAATAGCTTTAATCCGGCTGCGGACGCCCGACGGGCTGATGCGCACCGGATCGCCCGGCTGCACGCTGCCGCTGGCGATGCGGCCGGAGAAACCGCGGAAATCCAAATGGGGCCGGTTGACCCACTGTACCGGCATGGCGAAGGGGCGGGTCACTGCGGCGTCCTCGGGCTCTACGGTTTCGAGCCATTGTAAAAGGCTAGGTCCGGCATACCACGGCATCGAAGTTTGGCCGGACTCAACGACGTTGGTGCCTTCGAGCGCCGAGAGCGGAATCGACGTGATCGTCGCGAAGTTTAAATCCTGCGCGAAGGCGCGAAACTCCTGATCGATTTCGCCGCAGACCGTCTGCGACCAGTCTACCATGTCCATTTTGTTGATCGCCAAAACAACATGGCGAATGCCGAGCATGGCGACAATTCGGCTGTGCCGCTTGGTCTGAGTCAGCACGCCTTTACGCGCGTCGATGAGCAGTACGGCTGCCTGTGCTGTCGATGCGCCGGTAGCCATGTTGCGGGTGTACTGTTCGTGACCCGGCGTATCGGCAACGATGAAGCGCCGCTTGGGCGTGGCGAAAAACCGGTAGGCGACATCGATGGTAATGCCCTGCTCCCGTTCCGCCTGCAAGCCGTCGACCAGCAACGCGAAGTCAAGCCGTTCGCCCTGGGTGCCGTACTTTTTGGAATCGGCCTTGAGCGCTTCGAGCTGATCTTCAAAGATTAATTTGGTCTCAAAGAGCAGGCGGCCAATGAGCGTCGACTTGCCGTCGTCGACGCTACCGCAGGTGATGAAGCGCAGCAGGTCCATGTTAGAAATAGCCCTCCTGCTTTTTTCGCTCCATGGAGCCGGCGCCGTCATGGTCGATCACTCGGCCCTGGCGCTCCGAGGTCGTCGCGCCGAGAGTTTCAGCGACGATCTCGTCGAGAGTGATCGCCGTGCTTTCCACCGCCGCCGTCAACGGATAACAGCCGAGGGTGCGGAAACGCACCATCAATAGCTGCGCCGACTCGCCCGGTTCGAGCGGCAGGCGTTCGTCGTCGACCATAATCCATTGGCCGTAACGCTTAACCACCGGACGTTTAGCGGCGAAATATAGCGGCACGATGGGAATCTGCTCTTGCTGGATGTAGCCCCAGATATCGGCCTCGGTCCAGTTGGACAAGGGGAAGACACGGATAGTTTCGCCGGGATTGACCCGCGTGTTGTATAGATTCCACAGCTCGGGCCGCTGCGCTTTGGGCTCCCAACGATGGCCCGGCGCGCGAAAGGAAAAAACTCTTTCTTTCGCCCGCGATTTCTCCTCGTCGCGCCGTGCACCGCCGAAAGCGACGTCAAAGCCGTGCAGGTCGAGCGCTTGTTTGAGCGCTTCGGTCTTCATGACATCCGTATGATAGGCAGACCCATGGCTGAATGGACCGATCCCCTCGGCGGCGCCGCGCGGGTTGGTATAAGCAATCAGCCGAAGGCCAATTTCCTTGGAGATACGGTCGCGGAACGCAATCATCTCGCGAAATTTCCAGCCGGTATCTATATGCAGCAATGGAAAGGGAATCGGCCCAGGGTAAAACGCCTTCTGCGCCAAACGCAGCATAACGGAAGAATCCTTGCCAATGGAGTAAAGCATCACCGGACGAGCCGCCGTTGCCGCCACTTCACGGAAGATCTCGATGGACTCGGACTCAAGATTTGAAAAAGCGCCTATCGGGTTCACGCGTTCATCCACTCCACTGGATTTTTATTTGTTGGTTCATGCCCAGGCGGTAAACCGCCTCGGATCATTGGTTACGAACAAACTCCAGCCGTTCACAGATTACACTGAAGGAAAATTTTGACAAAACCAAAGACCGGGGAAAATTTAAACATGCCGACTTGCACAGGTCGCTGGAAGACTCGAGACGACAACAGCCCGCTGAATCAACTGGATTCTAGCGGGCTGTTGCTCACGACGGTCAATTTTGACAAGCGGACTAAGCGGCTGCCACCTGTTGCTGTTGCTCGCGTTCGCGGCGGCGCGCGCGGCGGCCTTTTTTGGCGCCCCCGGAAGAAGCCTCGGCGCTCGCTTCGCCGCCAACCAACTCAATCAAAGCCATCTGCGCGGCATCCCCATGGCGAATCCCCAACTTGATGATTCTGGTGAAACCGCCGGGGCGGTCTTTGAAGCGCGGTCCGATGGTATCGAAAAGTTTCTTGACCACAGCCTTATCGAAAATGATGGCCGCCGCCTGACGGCGCGCGTGCAAGTCGCCGCGCTTGCCGAGGGTGATGACCCGATCGACCCAACGGCGCAGTTCTTTTGCCTTAGGATCGGTGGTTTGAATCTTTTCCTCGCGCAACAGCGCGGTAATCAGATTGCGCATCAACGCCCAGCGGTGGCTGGAATTACGGCTTAGTTGCCGGCCGGATTTTAGATGACGCATGGCTTCAAGCTACTCCTTGGTAATTTCGCGCTTGCGGGCTTCGATTTCGGCGCGTGTCGGAAAGTGATCCACTTTCATCCCCAGCTCCAGTCCCATCTCGCGCAGGATTTCTTTGATCTCGTTCAAAGATTTATGGCCAAAATTTTTCGTCCGGAGCATTTCTTGTTCGCTCTTTTGCACCAGCTCACCGATGTATTTGATGTCGGCGTTCTGCAAGCAGTTTTGCGAGCGCACCGAAAACTCCAGCTCATCGACGGAGCGAAACAGATTTTCGTTGAGCGGAATCGACGGACCGTCGTCGCGCTTCTCGGGCCGCGGTTCGTCTTGGAAGTTGACAAAGATGCTGACCTGATCCTGCAAAATCTTCGCCGCGTAGGCCATGGCATCGTCGGGCTTGACGCTGCCGTCGGTGTGCACATCGAACACCAAGCGGTCGTAGTCGGTGCGCTGACCGACCCGCGCGTTGGAGACCGTGAAGTTGACCTTCAGCACCGGCGAAAAGATCGCATCGATAAAGATCGTGTCCACCGGCGCGTTCTCTTCTTTGTTGCGCTCTGCCGGCACATAGCCACGGCCGAGCTTGACCAACAATTCCATATCGAGTTTGCCGTCGCGCGATAGGGTCGCGATCTTGTGCTCGGGATTGAGAATATCGACCGCCGCCGACCCGCTAATATCCTTGGCGCACACGACACCCGGGCCTTTGGCATCGATCTTCAGCGTTGCTTGTTCGCCCTCGTTCAGCCGCAGGCGAACTTCTTTTAAGTTTAGAATAATTTCGGCAACATCTTCGGTGACCCCGGCCACCGTGGAGAATTCGTGCAAAACGCCCTTGATGCGGACCGCAACAATGGAGGCGCCCATCAGCGAGGATAAAAGAATCCGGCGCACCGAGTTGCCGATGGTTTGACCGAACCCGCGCTCGAACGGTTCCGCCGTAAAACGGCCAAACGTCGCGGTCAGAGTTCGCTCTTCCACCTCCAACTGTTTGGGTTTGATCAGCTCCGTCCAATGCTTGTACATTGTCGACATATCGTCTCCCAAGATTCGAAACCTATTTCGAATACAATTCTACGATCAGTTTTTCGTTGATCGGCATGGTGATATCGCTGCGCGTGGGCAGGATCTTGATGCGCCCGCTAAACGCTTCGCGGTCGACTTCTGCCCAATCGGGTACACCGCGCCGTTGCGAGCCTTCCAACGCCGACATCACCCGGGTGATCTGCCGGCTCGGCTCCTTAACGGAAATCACATCGGCGACGCGAACCGTATAGGATGGGATATTCACCTTCTTGCCGTTCACCAAGATGTGGCCATGGCGCACCAGCGTGCGTGCTTCAGCTCTCGAGCTGGCGAAGCCCATCCGAAAGGCGACGTTGTCAAGGCGGCGTTCAAGCAGCACCAGCAGGGTCTCGCCGGTGATGCCTTTGGTGCGCGCCGCTTCAGCAAACGTGCGGCGAAATTGGTTTTCCAATAGGCCGTACATGCGCTTTACTTTTTGCTTTTCACGCAGCTGAATGCTGTACTCCGAAAATTTCGGCCGCCCTTGGCCATGTTGCCCTGGCGGGTAGGTGCGCCGCTCAATGGCGCACTTGTCGGTATAACAACGCTCGCCCTTTAGAAAGAGCTTAAGATTCTCGCGCCGGCAAAGGCGGCACACGGATTCTATATATCTAGCCAAACCTGCTTCCTCCTCTAAAAATCAGACCCGCCGCCGCTTGGGCGGGCGGCAACCGTTGTGCGGGATCGGCGTAACGTCTTTGATCAGACTGATGCTTATACCCGCCGACTGCAGCGCGCGCAGCGCCGACTCGCGTCCTGCGCCGGGGCCGCGGACATAGATTTGTACCGTGCGTAAGCCATGATCCATGGCTTTCTTGGCGGCGCTATCGGCGGCCTGCTGGGCCGCGAACGGGGTGCCTTTGCGCGAGCCTTTGAAACCCATCGCGCCGGCGCTCGACCAGGAGATCACATTGCCCTGATAATCCGAGATCGTCACGATGGTGTTATTGAAAGTGGAATGGATATGCACCACACCCTCGGCAATATTCTTGCGGCCGCGCCGTTTGCGGGCCGCCGCCTTGTCAACGGCTTTGGCATCGCCCGCCGGCGCTTCGCTCTTCTTTTCATCCGCAGCATCTGCCATGACATTCTCCTAACTTATATTAACCCTTGGACGGCGCGGTTTTTTTGCCGGCGACGGTTTTGCGCGGCCCCTTGCGGGTGCGCGCGTTGGTATGGGTACGCTGGCCACGCACCGGTAAATTCTTGCGATGGCGTAGACCGCGGTAAGAACCCATGTCCAAGTGCCGTTTGATATTGCCAGTCACCTCGCGGCGCAGATCGCCTTCGACTTTGTAGCTCTGATCGAGCACCTGACGAATTTTCGCGACATCGTCGTCGCTCAAATCGTCGCTGCGCAAATCCAAAGAAACCCCGGCAGCCGTCAGAATATCGCGCGACGTGCTGCGGCCAATGCCGTAAACATAAGTCAGCGCGATTTCCATCCGTTTGGCCCTCGGTAAGTCAACCCCTGCGATACGTGCCATATTTCACTCCCTAGCGCGCTCAACCTTGCGCTGGCGCGGTTACAATTAGACCAAAAAGCGTAATCCGAACTAGCCTTGGCGTTGTTTGTGCTTGGTGTTTTCGCACAGCACCCGCACCACGCCCTTACGGCGAATCACTTTGCATTTGTTGCAAATCTTTTTGACAGACGCTCTAACCTTCACGATTACCCCTCTTGCTAGCGCTCGCGGAAAACGATGCGTCCGCGCGCCAAATCGTAGGGAGACAGCTCGATCTTCACTTTGTCTCCCGGCAAAATTTTGATGTAGTGCATGCGCATTTTCCCCGATATATGGGCCAACACTTTATGGCCGTTTTCCAACTCCACCCGAAACATCGCATTGGGTAAAGTCTCTAGCACTGTACCGGTGACTTCGATGGCGTCTTGTTTTGCCATAGCTAAATCGGGTTTCCTCTACGGTTGTCTCTCCTAAGCGCTAAAGTTGACTCAAAATATACGGGCCATTCTTTGTAATCGCTATCGAATGCTCGAAATGGGCCGCTAAGCTACCATCTTTGGTCACTGCGGTCCAACCATCTTCTTTAATTTCGACTTCGTAACTGCCGACGTTTACCATCGGCTCAACCGCCAGCACCATGCCTTCCTTCAATCGCAGGCCGCGGTCCTTCTCGCCATAGTTCGGCACCGGCGGCTCTTCATGGAGCTTTTTGCCGATTCCATGGCCGACAAAGGCGCGGACAACAGAATAACCCGCATCCTCTGCAACCTTTTGCACCGCGGCGCCGAGATCGCCCAAGCGTTTGCCCTCATGGAGCTGCTCGATTCCGGCATAGAGCGACTTCTCGGTCACGTCCATCAACCTTTGCGCCGCCGCGCTCACCTTGCCGACCGCGACAGTCATTGCGGCGTCGCCATAGAAGCCGTCGTAGATGACGCCGTAGTCCAGTCCGACGATGTCGCCTTCACGCAAGGGGCGGTTTGACGGGATGCCATGGACGATCTCGTCATTGATCGAAGCACATAAGCAGCGCGGATAAACCCGCCCTGCGACGTTGTATCCCTTGAACGCCGGAATCGCCTTCCGGCTGAGGGTCATCTCCTCGGCAATGGCATCCAGGTCCAGAGTCGTAATACCTGGAGCCACGCGCTTCTTGAGCTCTTGCAGGACCTCGGCAACGATGACATTCGCGCTTCGCATGATCTCGATTTCTCGAGCCGACTTGAGCGAAATCACGACACCAAGCCTTCTAAGGCGGTCATCACCCGGGCGCGGATATCACTGATGCTGCCGACACCGTCGATCTCCCGCAACATGCCCTGGCGACGGTAATAGTCCACTAGCGGCGCCGTTTGCGCTTCATAGACCGTCAGACGGTTGGCGATGGTTTCTTCCCGGTCGTCGTCGCGCTGAAACAGCTCACCACCGCAGCGGTCGCAAACCCCCGCCTGCTTTGACGGTTCAAAAACGACATGGCTAAGGGCACCGCACCGCTTACAGGTGCGCCGTCCCGCCAGCCGTTCGATAATAACTTCCCTCGGCACTTGAACCGACAGTACACCGTTTAGGCTCAGCGCCAAATTTTTTAGAATTGCGTCAAGGCTTTCGGCCTGCGGAATCGTCCGCGGGAAACCATCCAGCAGAAACCCCCTGGCGCAATCCTTTTGCTGCAATCTTTCGGCGATTAGCTCGACAATCACATCGTCGGGAACTAACGCACCGCGCGTGATAAAATCCCCAGCTTGCTTACCGAGGGGAGTTTGATCGGCTACCGCCTTTCGAAGGATATCTCCTGTGGAGATTTGCACCGCGCCAAACTCCTGCTCGAGTAACTTCGCCTGGGTGCCCTTTCCGGCTCCCGGAGGGCCGAGCAGAACCACACGTGCGCTAGCGGCCAAGTCTCTAGCCCTTTCTACCGCGCAACCTGCCACGCTTCATGAACCCTTCATAGTTCCGACTAATGAGATGGGTTTCCATCTGCGCGACAGTGTCCAATGCGACGCCGACGACAATTAATAAGGCGGTCCCACCAAAATAAAATGGCACGTTTAACTGCCGCACCAACATCGACGGCAACAATGCGATCAGGCACAAATAAACCGCCCCGCTCAAGGTAATGCGCGACAACACCTTCTCGATAAATTCGGCGGTTTTCTGCCCAGGGCGGATGCCTGGAATGTAACCGCCGGCCTTCTTCATATTTTCCGCCACGTCGCTCGGGTTAAACACCACTGCGGTGTAGAAAAACGCGAAAAAGATGATCAGTGAGATCTGCGCGATCTCATAGAGCCATTGGCCCGGCGCCAGCATTCCCGAAATCGTTTGAATCCACGGATGCTTGGCGAACTGCGCCATGGTCGCCGGAAAGATTAACACCGACGATGCAAAGATAATCGGAATGACATTTGCCGTGTTAACTTTTAGCGGCAGGTGCGAGGTCATGCCGCCATACATGCGCCGGCCGACTACCCGCTTGGCGTATTGTACCGGTATGCGCCGCTGGCCGCGTTCGACGAAAATAATCGCGCCAATGATCGTGACACTGAGAATCAACATCACCAAAGCTACCAATGGGCCGAGCTCGCCGTTGCGCATGAACTCAAAGGTCGACCAAATCGCTGACGGCAGGCGAGCAACAATACCGGCGAAGATGATCAATGACATGCCATTGCCGATGCCCCGCTCGGTGATCTGCTCGCCCAACCACATGATAAAGGCAGTGCCGGATGTGAGCGTAACCACCGTCATAAAGCGGAAAGCAAATCCCGGGTTTAACACCAAAGGCGTTCCGCCGGGTCCCTGCGTACCTTCCAAGCCGATGGCAATCATGGTCCCTTGGATAATCGATAGGACCACGGTGCCGTAGCGCGTGTATTGAGTAATCTTACGCCGGCCGACTTCACCTTCCTTCGAAAGCCTTTCCAGATACGGGAACACGACCGTGAGCAATTGCAAAATGATCGACGCGCTGATGTAAGGCATAATGCCCAGGGAAAAAACGGAAAATTGTTCCAGCGCGCCGCCGGAAAACAGATTGAGAAAGCCGAATAGGGTATTCTTCTGCTGCTCGAAAAACGCCGCCATGGCGGCGCGGTCGATGCCCGGCGTCGGCACATGGACGCCAAGGCGATAGACGGCCAGCATCGCCATGGCGAAAATCACCCGGCGGCGCAGCTCCGGCACCCGCGATGCGTTTTGAAATCCGCTAAGCATGGAGCTCGATCAACTCCGCTTTACCGCCGGCCGCTTCTATTTTCTCTTTGGCGCCCGCGGAAAACCCATGGGCGCGAATCATCAGCGCCTTGGTCAAATTGCCTTCGCCCAAAACTTTCACATGGCGGTTCTTACCGCTGATCAAGCCATGTTGCGCCATGGTTTCGGGGGCGATTTCGCCGACACCGGCGAGCGCCTCCAGCTGCGCTAAATTAACTACGGCCATTGCGTTGCGAAAGATGTTATGAAAGCCGCGCTTGGGCAGGCGCCGCTGTAGTGGCATCTGGCCGCCTTCAAAACCCGGCTTGGTGTTACCGCCGGAGCGCGAACCTTGCCCTTTGTGTCCGCGGCAAGAAGTCTTGCCATGGCCAGAGCCGTCGCCTCTACCGACGCGTTTGCGCTTCTTATTCGAGCCAGCGGCTGGCCTCAGATCGTCGAGTTTCATAGTTAGCGAATCTCCGCCAAGGTTTTACCACGTCGTTCCGCGATTTCTTCCGGCTGACGCAAATCGCGTAGGGCTTCAAAGGTCGCTTTGACCATATTATGGGGATTATTCGAACCAAGGCACTTGGTCAAGACATTCTGGATGCCGGAGGCTTCAACCACTGCGCGCACACCGCCACCGGCGATCACCCCGGTTCCGCCCGAGGCGGGCTTGAGAATGACATGGCCCGCTCCGTAATGTCCGATCACTTCGAAGGGAATGGTCCCATCCATAATCGGCACCCGGATTAAATTCTTTTTCGCCTGCTCCAGGCCCTTACGGATCGCTTCAGGCACTTCCTTAGCCTTGCCCATACCGTAGCCAACTACCGAGTGGCTGTCACCGGTGACCACTAAGGCGCTGAAGCTAAAGCGCCGGCCCCCTTTAACGACCTTGGCCACCCGGCTGATGTGAACCACCTTTTCTTTCAACTCTAAACCTTGCGGATCAATCCGTTCCAAAGCAACCTCTCGTTCAACGCTGGTTAAAATTCTAATCCGCCTTCGCGAGCGCCATCCGCCACTGCCTTCACCCGGCCGTGGTAGATAAACCCGTTGCGGTCGAAAACGACGCGGGTAATGTTCCTATCCTTGCAAACCTTGGCCAAAGCCACACCCACCTGCTTGGCGGCATCGATGCCTTTGGATTTTTTAAGCTGTTCCGCTAGGTCTTCAGACAGTGTCGACACCGTCACCAAGGTCCTTCCCTGGCTGTCCGAAATGACCTGTGCGTAAATATGCTTATTGCTGCGGAATACGCAAACTCGTGGGCGCATATCCGTGCCGCGAACTTTCTTACGGACTCTAATTTTTCGCCGTTGCCGACCTATGTCTAAACGCTTGCTCGACATCTCAATTCCTCGGTTGATTACTTTCCACCCGCCGAACCGACGGCTTTGCCGGCTTTGCGCTTGATAAACTCTTCACGATACTTGATACCCTTACCCTTGTAGGGTTCCGGCGGTCTGAGCATGCGGATTTTAGCCGCAGTTTCGCCCAACACCTGGCGATCGGCGCTGGAAAGGGTGATAATAATTTGCCTCTCGACCGCCGCGCTTACGCCCACAGGCAACGGAAACACCACGGGATGAGAGTAGCCCAGCGTCATGTGAATTTCCTGGCCCTTGACCTCGGCACGATAACCGACGCCGTTGATATCTAACACACGGCTAAATCCGACGCTTACGCCCTGCGCCATATTGGCGATCAGCTTGCGCGTTAAACCATGGAGCGCACGGACTTTACGGTCTTCGTTGGCGCGCTCGACGCGCAGCAAGTTGCCATCAACTATGACACTGACACCGGAAGGAACCCCGGCTTGCAACTTGCCCTTCGGCCCTTCGAGACGAATCCGATTGGCGTCAACTGCGACCTTCACGCCACTGGGGATCGCTATGGGCAGCTTACCGATACGTGACACATTACACCTCTATCCATCCTACCAAACAGTACAGATCAATTCACCGCCAACTTTGGCGCGCTGCGCTTCGCGATCGACCAGGATCCCCTTGGGCGTCGACAGCACATGGATGCCCAATCCTTTACGGATCGGCGCGGCTTCTTGGGACCCAACGTAGATCCGCCGGCCAGGCTTGCTCACTCGCTTCATTCCCAGAATAATCGGCCGGCTTTCGCGGTCGAACTTTAATGTAATAACCATCTCATCACCGCCGCCGATAGCGGCCTTGACCTTCTTCTGGTCCTTGAGATAGCCTTCATCGATCAAAATCTTGACGATGTTTTCTTTTAAACGCGACCAGGGCACGGTAACTTTTTGATGGCGCGCCCGTGACGCGTTGCGAATCCGTGTTAGTAAATCCGCGATCGGATCGGTCATTCCCATAATAAACTCCAGCCTCTACCAACTGGCCTTGATCAGTCCGGGGATATTTCCCTTGCGCGCGTTATCGCGCAGACATAACCGGCACATGCGAAAACGGCGATAAAATGCCCGCGAACGCCCGCACAGCGGACAGCGGTTGTATTCCCGAACTTTAAACTTGTTTGGTCGTTCGGCCTTAATTCTCAGACATGTCTTGGCCAATGGAATTTCCCCCTACACTAACTCGCGAACGGCATACCCATGAGCCGAAGCAAAGTCCGGCCTTCCTGATCGGTAGTCGCCGAGGTCGCTATCGTGATCGTCATACCCCTGGTTTTGTCGACTTTGTCGGCTTGAATCTCTGGAAAAATAATCTGTTCACGCAGGCCCAAAGAATAATTGCCACGGCCGTCGAAGGATTTGTCCGACACGCCTTTGAAATCGCGCACCCGGGGCAACGCGGTGTGGATCAAGCGGTCGAGAAATTCATACATGCGATCGCGCCGCAGGGTGACCATGCAGCCGATCGGAATGTTTTCGCGCAGCTTGAAGTTGGCGATGGCCTTTCTCGACTTGGTTACCACCGGCTTTTGCCCGGTGATTGCCGTGATATCAACCACCGCACTATCGATCGCCTTGGCATTTTGCGTCGCCTCGCCCAAGCCGACATTGATCGTGATCTTATTGAGCTTGGGTACCTGCATGGGGTTTTTGTAACCGAACTCCTTGATCATCGCCGGCACGACATCATCTTTGTATTTGGTTTTTAATCTTGCCATGGTCACTTCAATTGTCCCACTGGTCTAGCAAACTATTCCAGCGCCTCGTTGCAACGGCGGCAGATGCGAATTTTTTTGCCGTCGGTGAGATCCTTGTGGCCAATACGAACCGGCGCGTTGCATTTATCGCACATCATCATGACATTGGAAGCATTGATGGCGGCTTCTTTTTCGATGATCCCGCCGGTCTGCTGCGGCCCGCGCGGCTTGGTGTGCCGTTTGACGATGCTGATCCTCTCAATGATGACCGCGTTCTTCTCGGGCAGCACGCGCAGGACTTTGCCGGTCTTGCCCCGTTCCTTGCCGGCAATCACCATCACGCTGTCGTTTTTACGAATCTCCACGAGCGATTTCTCCTCAATACTCCAGCTAAAGCACTTCAGGCGCCAGAGAAATGATCTTCATGAATTTCTTGGCGCGAAGTTCACGCGCCACCGGTCCGAAGATACGCGTTCCCACCGGCTCTTTTTGATTGTCGATCAACACCGCTGAGTTATTGTCAAAGCGGATGTAGGTTCCATCGGGCCGCCCGAGTTCCTTGGCCGTCCGTACCACCACGGCCTTGACGACGTCGCCCTTTTTCACTTTGCCGTTGGGAATCGCTTCTTTAACCGCGACGACAATAATATCGCCGACGGAAGCGTACCGGCGCTTGCTACCGCCCAAAACTTTGATGCATTGAACTCGCCGTGCGCCCGAATTATCCGCGACATCCAAGTTTGAATTGGTCTGAATCATAAATCAGTCTGGACTCACTTTCCTCGCGCGAAGACTACCCGACGGTCACTTCGGCACCCGACTTGGTCTTTTCCAAAACCTTGCTGACGCGCCATCGCTTGTCACGACTGAGGGGCCGGCATTCGACCAGCAATACGCGGTCGCCGACTCGGCACTGATTGGTTTCGTCGTGCGCCTTCACCTTCGAGCGTCGGCGCAAAATCTTTTTGTATCGGGGGTGCATCACCGTCCGCTCAATCGACACCACCACGGTTTTGGCCATCTTGTCGCTCACGACCACGCCGCTACGCTGTTTCTGTAATCCTCTGCCTTCCATGCTCAGCCTTCCTGACTCTGCAGCGCTTTTTCGCGCAAAATGGTTGCGACCCGGGCGAGCTCTCGCTTGGTCTCTTTCAGCTTCACGGGATTATCCAACCGGCTGGTCGCTCGCTTCAGCGCCAGGTGGCCGATTTCTTCGCGCAGGGTTGCAAGCTTGTCGGTCAAATCAGCGGTGCTCATGCCGCGCAGTTCTCTAGCTTCCATGAACTAATCCTCTGCGTTCCACCATCATGGTCGGGATCGATAGTTTATGCGCCGCCAAACGAAAGGCTTCCTTGGCAAGCACGGCTTCGACACCTTCCATCTCGAACAAAATCCGTCCCGGCTGGACCACCGCGACCCATTTCTCGGTGGCGCCTTTGCCTTTGCCCATGCGAGTTTCCAAGGGCTTTTTGGTCAACGGTTTGTCTGGGAAAATGCGAATCCACACTTTCCCACCGCGTTTCAAATACCGAGTCAAGGCAACCCGAGCAGCCTCGATCTCTCGCGCACTCATCCATCCCCGCCCCAGCGCTTTCAGCCCATAATCGCCGAAGGCGAGCGTGGAGCCTCGGTGTGCCGTGCCGCGACGGCGGCCCTTTTGCACTTTGCGAAACTTTACTTTTTTCGGTTCAAGCATTTTCTTGGTGATATTGAAAAAGATATTCTACGTATAGATCCAATCGATCAACCGCCCATCATCGCTTTCTGCTGTTCTTCTTCTGCGGTCAAAACCTCGCCACGGAAGATCCAAACCTTGACCCCGATAATGCCGTAGGTCGTATGCGCTTCGGCAGTGCCATAATTCACGTCGGCGCGTAATGTATGCAGCGGCACACGACCTTCTCGGTACCACTCCGTGCGGGCAATTTCAGAGCCGCCAAGGCGGCCGGCACATTGAATCCTGACACCTTGGGCGCCCATGCGTAATGCGCGCGAAACACTTTCCTTCATGGCGCGGCGGAAGGCGACGCGACGCTCGAGCTGCAAAGCGACATTTTCCGAAGTCAATTGCGCGTCTAAATCCGGCCGCCGCACTTCGTGAATGTTGATATAGGTTTCACGATGGGTGAGCTTGGTGATTTCTTCCTTGAGCTTTTCGATCTCCGCGCCCTTCTTGCCGATCACGATACCGGGTCGCGCCGTATGGATGTTGATTTTAGCCTTATTCGCCGCCCGTTCAATTTCAATGCGCGAGATACCCGCATGGTAGAGCCGGGTCTTAAGAAATTTCTTGATCCGAAAATCTTCGTGCAAGAGCTTGGGGTAGTCATGGCGCGCAAACCATTTGGAATCCCAGGTCTCGATGACACCGAGGCGAAACAGTTTTGGATGCGTTTTTTGACCCATCTTAAAGTTAACTCCTCTCCTCGGATTCATCGAGGACGATTGTCACATGGCTCAACCGTTTGCGCACTCGCGTCGCGCGGCCTTGAGCGCGGGAAGTAAAACGTTTCCACATACCGGCCTCATCAACTTTAGCCTGCTTGACGAATAATCGGTCGACGTCAACGCTCTGGGTATTCTCCGCATTAGCCACTGCCGTGCGCACAGTCTTGGCGACTATGCCCGCCGAGCGCTTGGGAATAAACTTGAGAATATTGAGCGCTTCCTCGACACCCTTGCCGCGAATTTGGTCCACCACCAAACGCACTTTTCGCGGTGAGACCCGGATAAATTTTGTGATCGCGCGTGTTTCCATGACTTGGTCAATCATTCCTAATCGGTTTTCGCATGACTTAGCTCTTTGTCGGTGCTGGCCGCGGCGCGCCGCCGCCAGACTCTTTAGCCTCGCTCTTGCGGTCCCCAGAATGCGCGTAAAACGTCCGCGTCGGGGAGAACTCGCCGAGTTTGTGGCCGACCATATTTTCGCTGACAAACACCGGAATGAATTTCCGGCCGTTGTGCACGCCGATGGTCAGGCCCACCATCTCCGGCGTCACCGTCGAGCGGCGCGACCAAGTGCGGATCACCTGGCGACCGCGAGTCTCCGCCATCGCCGTGACCTTTTTCTGCAAATGCTCGTCGATAAAAGGTCCTTTTTTAACCGAACGGGCCATCGCTACCTACCTTTTCTCCGTTGCACAATATATTTATCGGTCGACTGATTTTTTCGCGTTTTATAGCCCTTGGTCGGCTTGCCCCAAGGCGTCATCGGATGATTCCCCTTGGATCGGCCTTCACCGCCGCCATGGGGATGATCGACAGGATTTTTCGCGATCCCGCGGCTCCCGGGTAAAAAACCCAACCAGCGCATGCGACCCGCCTTGCCCCAGGAAACATTTTCCTGTTCGGCATTACCTACTTGCCCGACCGTCGCGCGGCACTCTGCTAACACGTAGCGCAACTCTCCGGAAGGCAGCTTGAGTAGCGCATAGGTACCTTCTTTGGCCATCAACTGCGCGCCCAAGCCGGCGCTTCGCACGAGCTGGCCGCCTTTGCCGATCTTAAGTTCAATATTGTGGAGAATCGTACCCACCGGAATGAACTTAAGAGGCATGGAATTACCCGGCTGAATGTCGATATTGTCATCGCCAGCAATAACCGTGGCGCCTAATTGGAGCTTTTCCGGCGCCAGGATATAGCGCCGTACGCCGTCCGCGTAACATAATAGGGCAATACGGGCGGATCGATTGGGATCGTATTCGATGGCCTCGACCCTGGCTGGAATTCTGAGCTTGTTGCGTTTGAAATCGATCAAACGATAACGCCGCTTATGGCCACCGCCACGATGAAACGCCGTTATCCGGCCAGTGTTGTTGCGCCCACCGCTATGATTGTTGGGTTCCAGCAGGGTTTTTTCCGGCCGTGCCTTGGTCACCTCGTCGAAGGTGTGGCCGGTGCGAAAACGCATGCCCGCGGAAGTTGGCCGGTAAGTTCTAATCGCCATTTTCTTACTCTCGAATCACTATTGAAGTCACTTTAGGCGGCGCCAAAAAAATCAATTTTGTCGCCTTCCTTGAGCGTGACGTATGCCTTTTTCCAATCGGGACGGCGTCCCATGCTGCGGCCGATACGGCGCACCTTGCCGAGATAACGTGCCATGCGCACTTGCTCAACTTTGACCTTGAACATTTGCTCCACCGCCTGCTTGACCTCGATCTTGTTGGCGTTGGGCCGAACTTTGAACAATACCTGATTCGCGCTTTCCGTCAGTGCCGTGCCCTTTTCGGAGATCAACGGCGCTTTGATCACTTCATGTGGCGCTTTCATGCTGCCAACCTTTCTTCTAAAAGCTTGAGCGCTCCGTCGGTCAAAATCAGGTGCTCATAACGCATTATATCGTAAACATTCAAACCCTCGACCCGCAGCACTTTGATCTTAGGTAAATTGCGCGCGGAGCGTTCGATCTTCTCGTCTGCGTGAGCGACGACGATCACCGCGCTGGCGACCTTCAGCTCGGCCAACGCTTGTACCATGATTTTGGTCTTGGCTGCTTCGAGCTCGAATTTATCGACTACAATCAGTTTGCCTTCGCGATTCTTGAGACTGAGCGCCGACAACAGCGCTTCGCGCCGCGCCGATCGCGGCATTCGATAAGAATAATCGCGTGGTGTAGGGCCGAATGCGGTACCGCCACCGACCCAAATAGGCGAACGAATGCTACCGGAACGGGCCCGGCCGGTGCCCTTTTGCCGCCAGGGCTTTTTACCGCCGCCGCTGACAAACCCCTTGGTTTTGGTTGCCGCCGTACCGGCACGGCGGTTAGCCAATTGCATGACCACCGTCTGGTGCAATAAATGCGGCCGGGTCTTGGCGCCGAAAATCGCTTCGTTGAGCGTGGGTTGGATCACGTGGACTTCCATTTCAATTACCTTTTTGCAGCCGGACGCAAGATTACTACACCCTGCTTAGCCCCCGGCACCGCGCCGCGAACAAACATCAGATTTTCCTCGGCGCGGATTTCGACGACCAAGAGGTTCTGCGTGGCGATCCGCTCGTTACCCCAATGGCCAGCCATCTTTTTGCCTTTCCGCACACGGCCCGGATAAGAACGGTTACCGATGGAACCGCCATGGCGGAAATATTCGTGAGTACCATGGGCACCTGGAAAACCCGCAAAGGACCAGCGCTTAATGACACCGGTAAAACCATGCCCCTTAGAAATACCCGCAACGTCGATTAAATCACCGACCTTGAACAGATCGGTCGCTTTGATTTCCTGTCCGACTTCATAGGAAGAGACGTCGTCGAGGCGGAACTCGCGCAGCACCTCGAAAGCACCCTTGCCGGCCTTGCCCATATGGCCTTGTTCGGCTTTGTTGACCCGTTGGGCCTTCTTGCTGCCGAAGCCAACTTGCAACGCGCTGTAGCCGTCGTTCGCCGGTTCTTTCTTCTGGACGACCACACAGGGCCCGGTCTCCACAACAGTGACGGGAACTACGTTGCCTTCAGCGCTGTAGCACTGCGTCATTCCAATTTTTCTGCCAATTAGCCCAGTCATGATCTCATTCCCATCGGCGCTTGGTTAGTCCGACTCTTTTATCCTTTGGTTACTGGAGCTTTATCTCCACATCCACACCCGCGGCGATATCGAGCTTGCCCAGAGCGTCAATCGTCTGCTGGGTCGGTTCGAGAATATCGAGCAAACGCTTATGCGTGCGAATTTCATATTGATCGCGCGACTTTTTGTCGACATGGGGCGAACGGTTGACCGTGAATCGCTCAATGCGGGTGGGCAACGGAATAGGTCCCGCAACCCGGCCGCCGGTGCGCCGTACGGTCTCGACGATCTCGCCCACCGACTGATCCAAAACGCGGTGGTCATAGGCTTTCAGCCGAATCCTAATTTTCTCGTTCATACTTCATCATCCGACTTGCCATCAAATTTGGCGATAATACCTTCAGCAACCGCCGCTGGAACAGGTTCATAATGGGAAAACTGCATTGTATAGGTCGCCCGCCCTTGAGTCATCGAACGCACGTCCGTAGCGTAACCGAACATCTGGGCCAATGGCACCCGAGCATCGATCGCTTGGGCCGCCGGCCGCGTGTCCATGCCAAGCACCTTGCCGCGCCGCGAGCTCAGGTCGCCAATCACATCGCCCATGAAATCTTCCGGCACGACGACTTCCACCGACATAATCGGTTCGAGCAACACCGGGCTGGCCTTACGCGCCGCCTGTTTGAATGCCATCGAACCGGCGATTTTGAAGGCGATTTCCGATGAGTCGACGTCGTGATAGCTGCCATCGAACAAAGTCACCTTAACATCGACCACGGGATAGCCGGCTAGCACCCCATTATCGAGCGCTTCGCGAATGCCCTTCTCAACCGCCGGGATATATTCGCGCGGAATCGATCCGCCCTTGATGGCGTCGACAAATTCGAAACCGCCACCTGGTTCCTGAGGTTCGAGTTTTATCCAAACATCGCCGTACTGACCACGACCGCCGGTCTGCCGCACAAAACGGCCCTGCTGCTCGACAACTTTTCGCACCGTCTCGCGATAGGCGACCTGGGGCTTACCGACACTGGCACCGACACTAAATTCGCGGAGCAAACGATCGACGATAATCTCTAGGTGCAACTCGCCCATGCCGGAAATAATCGTCTGCCCGGTTTCTTCATCCGTACGCACACGAAAGGAAGGATCTTCGGTGGCCAACTTCTGCAACGATAGTCCGAGCTTTTCCTGATCGGCTTTACTCTTAGGTTCGATTGCGATCGATATGACGGGTTCCGGGAAATCGATAGACTCAAGAACAATGGGCTTATCTTCATCGCATAAAGTGTCGCCGGTGGTCGCGGTTCTTAGACCCACGGCGGCCGCAATATCACCGGCATAAACGTCTTTGATTTCTTCCCGCTTGTTGGCGTGCATCTTGAGCAAACGACCGACCCGTTCACGTTTAGTTTTGGTCGAGTTATAAATACTCGCGCCGGAACTGATGGAACCAGAATAGACCCGGAAAAACGTCAAGGTTCCGACGAACGGGTCGGTCATGATCTTGAAAGCTAACGCCGAGAACGGCACATCGTCCCTAGCCGGCCGCTCATCCGGCTTGTCGGTGCCGGCTACGACCCCCTTAACCGGCGGAATATCGACAGGTGACGGTAGAAAGTCCACGACCGCATCAAGCATCGGCTGAACACCCTTGTTGCGGAAAGCCGTACCACAGACTATTGGAACAATCTTGAGAGCGAGTGTGGCCTTGCGAATCGCGGCCCGTAACTCAGCTTCGCTAATGGGCTTGCCGTCGAGATACTTTTCCATCAACGCTTCGTCAGCGTCGGCGGCAGCTTCCAGCAATTTTTCCCGATACTCATCGGCTTGAACTTTTAGATCTGCCGGGATTTCTTCTTCATGAAACTTGGCGCCCAAGCTCTCATCTTCCCAGACCACTGCCTTCATGGTGATCAAGTCAACGATACCAGTGAACTTGTCTTCGGCGCCGATCGGCAATTGCATGACCGCCGGACGGGCGCCCAGGCGGGTCTCGATCATTTTGACGACCCGGAAGAAGTCGGCGCCGAGACGATCCATCTTGTTGATGAAGGCGAGACGAGGAACACCATATTTATCGGCCTGACGCCAAACCGTCTCTGTCTGCGGTTCGACGCCGCCGACCGAGCAGAATACTGCCACCGCGCCGTCAAGAACGCGCAGCGAGCGCTCGACTTCGATGGTGAAATCCACATGGCCCGGAGTATCGATGATATTGACTCGATGGTCGCGCCAGAAACAGGTGGTCGCCGCCGAAGTGATCGTGATCCCGCGCTCTTGCTCCTGGACCATCCAGTCCATGGTTGCGGTACCCTCATGCACTTCACCGATCTTATAGTTGATCCCGGTGTAGTAGAGGATCCGCTCCGTGGTCGTGGTCTTACCGGCATCGATGTGGGCCATGATGCCGATATTGCGGGTCTTCTCTAATGAGACGGTTCTAGCCATTTTCTTTACGCCGGAAAAAAAGGAGGCGGTCAAACCGCCTCCTTTTACGAACTCAAATTTAAATGTTACTTACCAACGATAGTGAGCAAAGGCCCGGTTGGCCTCCGCCATACGATGCGTGTCTTCTTTTTTCTTAATCGCTGTGCCGCGATTGTTGGCGGCATCGATCAATTCCGCCGCCAATTTTTCTTCCATAGACTTTTCGGCGCGCTCCCGGGCCGCGTCAATTAACCAGCGCATACTGAGGGACAGACGCCGCTGCGGCCGCACTTCAACGGGCACCTGATAGGTAGCACCCCCGACGCGCCGGGACCGAACCTCGACGGTGGGCCGGGTGTTCTCGATGGCACGCTTGAAGATTCCCAAAGAATCTTCTTTGGTCTTGGCTGTAATGATATCGAGGCTATGATAGAGGATCGATTCCGCCACGCT
The DNA here is from genome assembly GCA_963816145.1 of uncultured delta proteobacterium. Lineage (GTDB taxonomy): Bacteria > Desulfobacterota > Binatia > UBA9968 > UBA9968 > DP-20. The sequence continues at coordinate 298,238 of CAWFJP010000004.1, read as the reverse complement.
CTTCTTGCCCTGATTCATGATCGTATTGACAAACTTCGCCACGACCTTATCGCCGTATTTTGGGTCCGGCAAAATCTCTCGTTTTCTTACTTCACCTTTACGCGGCATAAATATTACTTCGGTTTCTTGGCGCCATATTTAGAGCGGCTCTGACGGCGATCCTGAACCCCGATAGAATCCAGTGTGCCGCGGACGATATGATAACGAACTCCGGGTAGATCCTTTACACGGCCGCCGCGAATCAAAACCACCGAGTGCTCCTGCAAATTGTGGCCGACCCCAGGAATGTAAGACGTCACTTCGACACCATTGGTTAATCGCACGCGAGCGACTTTACGGAGCGCCGAGTTCGGTTTTTTCGGCGTCGATGTGTAAACACGTGTGCACACGCCGCGCTTCTGCGGACAGCTTTGCAGCGCCGGTGCGGTATTCTTGCGGCGCTGCTTTTCTCGGCTCTCACGCACTAGTTGACTAATAGTTGGCATAACTCATGTTTCTCGTCGATCTCGTTAGGATTCTGGGGAGCAAATTAGCCCTCACAACTCCCCTAGGAAAATCCTTTAATTAACAAAATATTTCGCCATTGTCAAAGCTTATGCCTCCGCCGCATGATCCATCGGGGCGGCGCCGTCTTCAATTTCGTCAGTTTCGATTTCGGCTTTGGCGTAATTAGTCACACCGGTACCGGCCGGGATTAGCCGACCCATAATGACGTTCTCTTTCAAACCGCGCAGCAAATCGACTTTGCCTTGGATAGCGGCTTCCGTGAGCACCTTAGTGGTCTCTTGGAACGACGCAGCGGAGATGAAACTTTCGGTCGACAACGACGCCTTGGTAATACCTAGCAAAAGCGGTTCGGCAACCGCGGGTTTGCCATTCTCGCCGATAACCCGCTGGTTTTCATCTTCGAAACGCCACTTCTCGATCTGGTCGCCAACCAAGAAATCGGCATCGCCGACATCTTTGATGCGCACGCGGCGCAGCATTTGGCGCACGATAACCTCGATATGCTTGTCGTTGATGCGCACACCCTGGAGCCGATAGATCTCCTGCACTTCGTCGACGAGATACTTCGCCAGAGCCTTTTCGCCGAGAATATTGAGAATATCGTGCGGGTTGGACGAGCCGTCCATCAACGCCTCGCCGGCGCGGATACGATCACCGTCATGGACGCTGATGTGCTTGCCTTTGGGAATCAAATATTCACGCGGCTCGCCGATTTCCGGAGTGACCACGACTTTACGTTTCCCCTTGGTGTCCTTACCGAAAGAAACCGCACCGTCGATTTCGCTGATAACGGCGAATTCTTTCGGCTTGCGCGCTTCGAAGAGTTCCGCGACACGCGGCAAGCCACCGGTGATGTCTTTGGTCTTGGTGGTTTCCCTTGGGATTTTCGCCAAGATATCGCCGGCAAATACTTCTTGGCCGTCCTGGACATTGATATGGGCGCCGACCGGAATTAAATATCGAGCTTCCGCCGTTGCTGTTAGCCGGGTGGTCTGACCCTGGGTGTCCTTAATCGAAATGCGCGGCCGCTTATCGATATCTTTCGAGTCGATGATAACCTTGGTCGATAGACCGGTCCGCTCATCGACTTTCTCTTCCATGGTGACGTTTTCAATCACGTCACCGAACTTCACCGGGCCGCTAACCTCGGTGAGAATTGGGATGGTGTACGGGTCCCATTCAGCCAGCAGTTCACCGGCTTTGACCTTGGCGCCATCTTTCTTCTTGAGCTTTGCGCCATAGACCACCGGGTAGCGTTCGCGTTCACGCACGCGCCCCTTCTCACCCTCTGGATAGTCGACAATCGCCACTTCACCGTTACGGTTCATAACGACGAAATCGCCCTCTTTATTGGTTACGGTGTTAACGTTGATGAATTTCAGATTACCATCGTTACGCGCTTCGAGCGTGGTCTGCTCCGCGCGCCGGCTCGCCGTACCGCCGATATGGAAGGTACGCATCGTCAACTGCGTGCCCGGTTCACCGATCGACTGGGCGGCGATCACGCCAACCGCCTCGCCCATGTTGATCATATGACCGCGGCCCAAGTCGCGCCCGTAACACATGATGCATACACCGCGACGGGACGCGCAGGTTAATACCGAACGAATCTTGATTCGTTCCAGGCCGGCATCTTCGACCCGTTGTACCAATTCTTCGTTGATTTCTTGGTTGGCCTTGACGATCACCTCGCCGGTAAAGGGATCGACCACATCTTCTAGAGCCACCCGGCCTAGGACGCGATCACCAAGCGGTTCGATGACTTCGCCGCCTTCCATCAACGGCGTGATCTCGATGCCGTCCATGGTGCCGCAATCCGATTCACCAATGACCGCGTCCTGAGCGACGTCGACGAGACGGCGCGTCAGGTAACCGGAATTGGCGGTTTTCAATGCCGTATCGGCCAGACCCTTGCGCGCGCCGTGGGTCGAGATGAAATACTGCAACACGGTCAATCCTTCGCGGAAATTGGCCGTGATCGGGGTCTCAATAATTTCACCGGAAGGCTTCGCCATCAAGCCGCGCATGCCGGCCAATTGGCGAATTTGCTGCGCGCTGCCGCGCGCGCCGGAGTCGGCCATCATGAAAATCGGATTGAAGCTCGGCACGGTAAATTCATGACCGTGCTCGTCGGTGACCTTCTCCGTGCCCAAATCGCCGAGCATCTGATCGGCGATACGGTCGGTGACTTCAGCCCAGATGTCGACGACTTTATTATAGCGCTCGCCGTCGGTAATCAGACCGTTCTTGTATTGCTCTTCGATCTCGCGCACATCGTCATGCGCCCGCTTGAGCATCGCCTCTTTCGTCGGCGGAATCAGCATGTCCTTAATCGAGATCGAGATGCCGGCCTTCGTGGCATGGCGATAACCGACATCTTTCAAGCGATCGGCAAGAATAACCGTCGCCTTGTTGCCGGCGAGTCGGAAGCTCACGTCGATCAAGTTGGCAAGCTCTTTTTTCTTCATCACCCGATTGACTTCCTTGAAAGGAATTACCTCGGGAACCACGTCGTAAAGCAGCACACGACCGGTGGTGGTGTCGATTCGCTCGCCATTGATACGCACCGTGATCGGCGCTTGGAGGTCGACCTCGCCCTGATCGTAGGCCACGCGGACCTCGGTCGGGCTACTGAATAACCGGCCACTCCCTTTGGCATGCAAGCGGTCGCGGGTCATGTAGTATAGGCCCAATACGATATCCTGGGTCGGCACGATGATCGGCTTGCCATGAGCTGGTGACAAGATATTGTTAGTCGACATCATTAAAGCGCGTGCCTCGACCTGAGCTTCGACGGATAACGGCACATGCACTGCCATCTGATCGCCGTCGAAATCGGCGTTGTAAGCAGCGCAAACCAGCGGATGAAGCTGAATCGCCTTGCCCTCGATCAAGATGGGTTCGAAGGCCTGAATGCCCAAACGATGCAGCGTCGGCGCCCGGTTGAGCAAAACGGGATGCTCGCGGATGACTTCGTCGAGAATATCCCAAACTTCCGGGAGCTCGCGTTCGACCATCTTTTTGGCACTTTTGATCGTCGTCACATGGCCCCGTTCTTCGAGCTTATTGTAGATAAACGGCTTGAAGAGCTCGAGGGCCATCTTTTTCGGTAAACCGCACTGATGCAAGCGCAGTTCTGGACCGACGACGATAACCGAACGGCCTGAATAGTCGACACGTTTGCCGAGCAGGTTCTGGCGGAAACGGCCGGTTTTGCCTTTGAGCATTTCGCTCAAAGATTTGAGCGGCCGGCGGTTTTGGCCGGTAATCGCCCGGCCGCGCCGCCCGTTGTCGAACAAGGCATCGACCGCTTCTTGGAGCATGCGCTTTTCGTTACGGATGATCATGTCCGGCGCGCTCAATTCCATCAGCCGTTTGAGCCGGTTGTTACGATTGATGACGCGGCGATAGAGGTCGTTCAAATCGGAAGTCGCGAAGCGGCCGCCGTCGAGAGGGACTAGAGGACGCAAGTCTGGCGGAATCACTGGAATCACTTCCATAACCATCCACTCCGGACGATTACCTGAAGTCCGGAAAGCGGTCAAAACTTTGAGCCGCTTGGCCATCTTTTTGCGCCGCACTTCGGAATTGGCATCGCGCATTTCCTGGCGCAATTCGTCGGCAACCTTGGGAATATCGATCTCTTTGAGCAGCTTGCGCACTGCCTCGGCGCCCATCCCGGCGACAAATTTGCCGCCGTACTCCTCCACCGCCTTGCGGTAACGCGCTTCGGTTAAAAGCTCTTTGTATTGCAGCGGGGTCTCGCCCGGATCGACGACGATGTAGGACTCGAAGTAGAGCACCTTCTCGATGTCTTTAAGCGACATGTCGAGCAGCGCGCCGATTCGGCTGGGGAGGCTCTTCAAAAACCAAATATGCACGACCGGCGTCGCCAATTCGATGTGCCCCATGCGCTCGCGGCGCACTTTGGACTGGATAACTTCGACGCCGCACTTTTCGCAGACCACACCACGGTGGCGCATGCGCTTGTATTTGCCGCAGTTGCATTCGTAATCTTTGGTTGGACCGAAGATCTTGGCGCAAAACAAGCCATCCCGTTCCGGCTTGAAAGTCCGGTAATTAATCGTCTCGGGCTTCTTCACTTCGCCATGGGACCAAGAGCGAATCTTTTCTGGCGAAGCCACGGAAACTTTGATCGCGTTAAAACTTAGCGGATTCTTCGGTTTTTCGAATAAATTGAACAGATCTTCCATATCAGGATCACCTCCGGTTTTAGCGGCACAGCCTTACTGGGGTTACCTACTTTTCTTCGACGAGATCGACATCCAAACCCAGGCTTTGGAGCTCTTTCACCATGACGTTGAAAGATTCGGGAAGCCCCGGTTCGAGCAGATTATCGCCCTTGACGATCGCTTCGTACATGCGCGTGCGTCCAACCACGTCGTCGGACTTCACCGTGAGCATCTCTTGCAACGTATACGCGGCGCCATAAGCTTCCAGTGCCCAGACTTCCATCTCACCCAAACGCTGGCCACCGAACTGCGCCTTACCGCCCAGGGGCTGCTGCGTGACAAGTGAATAGGGCCCGGTCGAGCGGGCGTGGATCTTATCGTCGACCAAGTGATGCAGCTTCATGATGTACATGACGCCGACGGTGACTTTGCCGTCGAAGGGTTCGCCAGTACGGCCATCGTACAACGTCGCCTGTCCGGTGGCCGGCAACCCGGCTTTGCGCAACAGGTTGAAAATTTCCTCTTCCGCGGCACCGTCGAAGACCGGTGATGCGATGCGCACGCCGTCGCGATATTTGGACGCGAGCTTCAACACCTCGACATCTTTGGCGCCATCGATCAATTCGTTGGCGTCCCGGGTATTCAAGTAGTCTTTCAAGCGGCGCCGCAATTGATCGACATCTCCATTGTGGGTACGCAAGAGATCGTCGATTTGGTGTCCCAGACTGCGCGCCGCCCAACCCAAATGGGCCTCGAGAATCTGCCCCACGTTCATACGCGACGGGACCCCTAACGGATTCAGCACCACGTCGACGGGCGTGCCGTCCTCTAAATACGGCATGTCTTCCTCGGGCAGAATCCGGGAAATGACACCCTTGTTGCCATGCCGGCCGGCCATCTTGTCGCCGACTTGGAGCTTACGTTTGATGGCGACAAAAACCTTGACCATCTTGATGACGCCGGGAGGCAGCTCATCGCCGCCTTTAAGTTTTTCGATTTTATCTTCGAACGCATGCTTGATCAGGTTAACCTGAGTGGTCGTGCTCTCGATGATCCGGCCGAGCTCATTCTCCACCGATTCATTATCGACTTGAATCTCGCTCCAGTAGGACATCGGCAGCTGATCGAGATCTTCCTCGGTCACCTCCTGCCCCTTGTTGAGCAGGACTTTGCGGCTATCGTCGCTGATGCGGCTCGCCAGGCGGCGGCCGACCAGAAGTTTTTTCAGCCGGCGAAGTGCGCCTTCTTGGAGAATCCGCACCTCGTCATGCTGATCTTTGCGCAGCCGTGTTACCTCTTCGTCCTCGATCGATTTGCTGCGATCGTCTTTACCTAAGCCTTTTCGCGAAAAGATGCGGACGTTGATAACCGTTCCTTCAACGCCAGGCGGTACGCGCAGCGAGGTGTCGCGCACTTCACCGGCCTTTTCGCCGAAAATCGCGCGCAACAACTTTTCTTCCGGCGACAATTGGGTTTCGCCCTTCGGCGTAATCTTGCCGACCAGGATCTGACCCGGCTTGACTTCGGCGCCGATGCGAATGATACCGCTTTCATCGAGATCGGTGAGCGCCTCGTCACCAACGTTCGGGATATCCCTGGTGATTTCCTCGGGCCCTAATTTCGTGTCGCGCGATACGCACTCGAACTCTTCGATATGAATCGATGTGAAAATGTCTTCTTTGACCACCCGTTCGTTGATCAAAATGGAATCTTCGAAGTTATAACCGCCCCACGGCATCAGTGCGACGACGACGTTGCGTCCAAGCGCCAGCTCGCCCATCTCAGTCGACGGACCGTCAGCAATGACGTCACCGGCTTTGACTTGATCGCCGACCACGACAATGGGACGCTGGTTGTTACAGGTGTTTTGATTGGAACGCTGGTATTTAACTAGGTTGTAGATATCGACACCCGTATCCCGCGAGCCGGCCGGCTTGTCGGCTTTTACGACAATGCGCGTGGAATCGACGCTTTCAACTAAACCGTCGCGGCGTGCAACGATCGTGACACCGGAATCCCGCGCCACGGTCCGCTCCATCCCGGTACCGACAAACGGCGCCTCGGTGCGCAACAGCGGCACTGCCTGGCGCTGCATGTTGGAACCCATCAGCGCGCGGTTGGCGTCGTCGTTTTCCAAGAAAGGAATTAGCGAAGCAGCTACACTGACCAGCTGATTCGGGGACACGTCCATGAAATTGACTTCTTCGGGACGGGCCATGACGAATTCGCCGCCCTTGCGCGACGAAACCAAATCCGCGGAGAAATTTCCGCGGCCGTCGATGGGCGCATTCGCCTGGGCAATCACGTGGTCTTCTTCTTCGAGGGCCGAAAGATAGCGAATCTTGTCGGTAACCCGACCATTTTCGACTTCGCGATAAGGGGTTTCGATAAAACCAAAGTCATTGACCCGCGCATAGGTGGTCAGCGACGCGATCAAGCCGATATTCGGACCTTCCGGAGTTTCGATCGGACAGACCCGACCATAGTGGGTCGGATGCACATCGCGCACTTCGAAACCGGCGCGCTCGCGCGTCAAACCGCCGGGTCCAAGAGCCGAAAGCCGCCGCTTATGGGTGATTTCCGACAGTGGATTGGTTTGATCCATAAACTGCGATAGCTGGCTGGAGCCAAAGAACTCTTTAAGCGCAGCTGAAACCGGTTTGTAGTTGATGAGTTCCTGCGGCATCAATGTCTCGATGTCCTGCAAGCTCATCTTCTCTTTAATCGCCCGCTCCATGCGCACCAAGCCGACACGGAAATGGTTTTCTACCAATTCGCCGACTGCCCGCACGCGGCGATTACCCAGGTGATCGATGTCGTCCACCGAGCCGTTGCCATTCTTGAGCTCCATCAAGTAGCGCACCACTTCGAGGATATCCTCTTTACGCAACGTGCCCTGCTCCAGCGGGATGTTGAGCTTGAGCCGATGGTTGAGCTTCAACCGGCCTACCTTGGAGAGATCGTAGCGATCCGGATTGAAAAACAAGTTGTTGAAAAAATTGGTCGCCGACTCCACCGTCGGTGGATCGCCGGGCCGTAAGCGCCGGTAAATTTCCAGGATGGCATCTTGGGGGGAACGAATCCGGTCTTGCAGTAGCGTGTTGCGCAGATACGGACCGACGCTCGATTCATCGATAAACAAAACTTCGACCTGGGTGAGCCCTTTATCGCGGATCAGATCGAGTTTTTCCTGAGTGATCTCGTGATTGCACTCGACCAGCACTTCTTTGCCGTGGGGGTCGACAACGTCATGAGACGCCACGCGTCCAAGGATTTCTTCCAGCGCGATCGGCACTTGCTTGACCCGCGCCGCTTCCATCTGGCGCAACACCGGCCGGGTGAATTTCTTGCCTTCTTTGACGATGATATCGTTGCTCTTTGGGTCGCGCACATCTGCGCTGACCTTCGCGCCGAGCAGATGGTTCGCATTGAACTCCAACGTCGCCTTGCGGCCGTCGAAGTGAATCGTGTCGCTGCGATAGTAGTAATTGAGCAAGTCTTCGCTGGTCATTCCGAGCGCGCGCAACAATACCGTCGCGTGAAATTTGCGCCGCCGGTCGATCCGCACATAGACCACGTCGCGTGGATCGAATTCGAGGTCGACCCACGACCCACGATAAGGAATCACCCGCGCCGAATACAGCAACTTGCCGCTGGCGTGGGTCTTGCCTTTGTCATGCTCGAAGAATACGCCGGGCGAACGGTGCAACTGGCTGACAATCACCCGCTCCGTACCGTTGATCATGAAGGTGCCGTTGATCGTCATGAGCGGGACTTCACCGAAATAAACTTCCTGCTCTTTGACGTTCTTGATGCTGCGGGCACCGGTCTGCTGGTCAACATCCCACAGCACCAACTGCACCGTCACCTTTAAAGGCGCAGCGTAGGTCATGCCGCGTTGGTGACACTCCTCGACGTCATACTTGGGCTCGCCGAGGGTATAACTGACAAATTCCAAAGAAGCGGTTTCGTTAAAATCCTTAATCGGAAAGACCGACTTAAAAACCTCCTGCAGACCCATGTTCTGGCGCTCGGTCGGCGCCGCATCTTTCTGCAGGAACAGCTCGTAAGAGTTTTTCTGGATTTCGATCAAATACGGGAGGTCGATAATTTTTCGAATTCTCCCGAAGCTACGGCGGAATCGTAAGTTATTGGCAACCTGAAAGGCCATGCGTGCTCCTCTCTCGAACTAGCGGTTAACGATCCATTTCAAACAACTCAACGGAGCGATCCACTGCGAGAGATTTACTTGACTTCGACTTTAGCGCCCTGTTCTTCGAGCTTCTTCTTGATATTCTCGGCATCGGCCTTGGAGACGCCCTCTTTGACAGGCTTGGGCGCGCCATCGACCAAATCCTTGGCTTCCTTCAAACCCAACCCGGTCAATTCGCGAACGACTTTGATGACCTGAATCTTCTTTTCACCGGCCTCGGCGAGAATGACGTTGAACTCGGTCTTCTCCTCGGCCGCCGCGGCCGCTGGGCCGGCTGCCGCCGCCACCGCGACGGGCGCCGCTGCGCTCACGCCTAACTCTTCTTCGAGTTCCTTCACCAACGTCGCTGCATCCATCAAGGTCATGTTCTTGATGTAATCTTTAACTTGTTCTCTTGATACGCCTTCCATAACGTTCCCCCTTTAAAATATCTGCTAGTTAGTTGATTGTTATTCGCTTTTTGCTTTGCGCAGGGATTCGAGCAAACGGACCATCTGTGCACCGGGCTCTTGAATAGTGCGCAGCAACTGAGTCGCCGGAGCGTTGATCATCGCCAGCAACTTCGCCTGCAATTCCGGCTTGCTGGGCATTTGCGAGAGAACTTTTACGCCGGCCGAATCCATGAAGCGGCCTTCGAAGACGCCGCCCTTAATGGTCAGTTTATCGTTGTCGTCGGCAAACTTGAGCAAAGTCTTGGTTAGTAGAACCGGGTCATCATAAGCGAACACCCAACCGTTGGGCCCCTCGAGCAACTTTGCTAAATCGCCGTAAACGGTGTCCTTGAGTGCGCGCCGCACCAAGGTATTCTTGATCACTTGATATTCGCCTGAAACCTGGCGGACTTCGCGGCGCAACTTGGTCATTTGCGCAACCGTCAGGCCGCGGTACTCCGTCACAATCGCCATTTTCGCGGACTTGAGCCGCTCGTGAACGGCGTTCACCGTTTCGGATTTCTCGCTGTAACCGGCACGGACAACCTGCGCTTCCGACATTTTCTTCTCCCCGATCCTATTCTGATCTGATGTTGATTGGGCCCGCGAATGATCCTCAGCCTTTAAGCGGCCATCGCCCGGATCTGCGCCAAATCGATTTTGATGCCAGGCCCCATGGTGGTGGCAACCGTTACGCCCTTGACGTAGTTCCCCTTGGCCGATGCGGGTTTTGCCCGCAGCACGGTCAGTAAAACCATCCGGGCATTGTCGATCAATTGTTCGGCGGAAAACGACGCACGGCCCACGGGCACGTGAACGATCCCTGCCTTATCGACGCGAAATTCCAACTTACCCGCCTTGATTTCTCTGACCGCTTTACCGATATCCAAGCTTACCGTTCCAGTTTTAGGGTTGGGCATCAGACCGCGCGGACCGAGGATTTTACCAATACGACCGACCGCAGCCATCATATCCGGCGTGGCAACCGCCTTGTCGAAATCAAGCCAGCCTTCGCTGATTTTCTTGATCAATTCGTCGCTGCCAACAAAATCGGCGCCAGCGTCTTGCGCTTCGCGCTCCTTTTCGCCCTTGGCGAATGCCAATACACGAACCGTTTTGCCCATGCCGTGCGGCAACGCCACCGTACCGCGAATATTTTGATCGGCCTGGCGTGGATCGACCCCCAAGCGAATCGCCAAATCGACGGTTTCATCGAATTTTGCCCGCGCGGTTTCCTTGACCAACTTCAAACTATCTTCTAATTGGTAGCGCTGGGTGCGATCTACCTTCTCAAAAACTTTGCGATAGCTTTTTCCCATTCCACTCATGGCGATCCTCGATTTAGCTGAGACAATTTACGTTTGCCAGACTAACCTTCGACGTCCAAGCCGATACTCCGGGCAGTTCCCGCGACAGACTTTTCCGCCGCGGCCAGGTCGCTGGCCGTTAAATCCTTGAGCTTTAACTCCGCGATCTCTCTCACCTGAGCCCTGGTCACTTTGCCGACCTTGGTCTTGCCCGGTTCCTTGGAGCCCCTTTCCAGACCAGCGGCCTTCTTGAGCAAGATCGACGCTGGCGGTGTCTTGGTGACAAATGTAAATGAACGGTCGGCATAGACGGTGATGATTACTGGCGTAACCATGCCGACCTGCGCCTGGGTTGCGGCATTAAAGGCCTTGCAGAACTCCATGATATTGACGCCACGCTGGCCGAGTGCTGGGCCCACTGGCGGACTGGGGTTCGCCTGCCCGGCAGGGATTTGTAATTTGATTTCACCGATGACTTTCTTAGCCATTGCTTTCGACCCTTCTAATCAAACTAATTGCGTTCGACCTGGACAAACTCCAGCTCAACCGGTGTCGCGCGCCCAAATATGCTAATAAGCACTCTTAGCTTGCCCTTGTCCGGCTTGACCTCTTCGACCACGCCGTTGAAGTCTGCGAACGGACCATCGACCACCTTGACGTTTTCACCGACGGAGAACGACACGCGCGGTTTGGGCTTGATCGCCCCCTCTTCCATTTGCTGCGTGATCGCTCTCACCTCTTCATCGCTAACCGAAGGCGGGTTGGTGCTTCCACCGACGAAACCGGTCACCTTCGGGGTCTCTTTAACCACATGCCAAGTCTCGTCGTTAAGCTCCATCTGCACGAGAATATAGCCGGGAAAAAATTTTCGCGACGAAGTCTTCTTCTTCCCTTTGACCAACTCGACGACCTTTTCCATGGGCACAAGGATTTCGCCGAAGAGATCCTGCTTGCCTAGCTGTTTAACGCGCTCCTCTAGGGCAGCCTTGGTCTTTTGTTCAAAGCCAGAAAAGGTGTGAACGATGTACCACTGTTTCGCCATAGAAGAGAGCCTACGCAACTAACCGATAATCGCCTGGACCGCCTTTGTCAGGACGAAATCCACGGTCGCCAAATACAATGACACCAGGATAACAACGACGATAACGACCATGGTCGCCATGTAAGTCTCCTTACGCGACGGCCAATGGACTTTTTGCAACTCCTGCCAGGACTCTTTGCAAAATTCGACGCCCTGTTGGACGCCGTCCTGAATTTTTTGAATCCAATCCCCCATTTGAGGTGTCTCCAACGCGATAAAGTGGCGGGTCAGGCAGGACTCGAACCTGCAACAACCGGATTTGGAGTCCGGCGCTCTACCAATTGGAGCTACTGACCCCTGTATCCTCGTTAAACTTTAACCTCACGATGCAGGGTGTGTGACCGACAAGACGCACAAAACTTCTTGAGCGCCAGTTTCTCGGTGGTTGTTTTCCGGTTCTTCGATGACGTGTAGTTCTTCCGTTTACACTTATCGCATGCAAACCCTACCAACTCCCGCATGACCTTATCCTCCTGGCGATCGGCGTTAAGTCACTGAAGGATCTTCGTAACCACGCCGGCGCCGACGGTACGCCCACCTTCACGAATAGCGAATTTTAAGCCTTGATCCATGGCGACCGGAGTAATCAACTCGATTTCGACATTGATATTGTCGCCCGGCATAACCATCTCCGTGCCTTCCGGCAATTTCACCACTCCGGTAACATCGGTCGTACGGAAGTAGAATTGCGGCCGGTAGCCATTGAAGAACGGCGTATGGCGGCCACCCTCTTCCTTGGTCAACACGTAAGCCTCGGCGTTGAACTTGGTGTGCGGCGTAATGCTGCCGGGCTTGGCCAATACTTGACCGCGCTCGACTTCTTCGCGCTTGGTACCGCGCAAAAGCACGCCGATGTTATCGCCGGCTCGGCCTTCGTCGAGCAGTTTGCGGAACATTTCGACGCCCGTGGCGACAGTCTTTTGCGTCGGTTTGAAGCCGACGATTTCAATTTCTTCGCCGACTTTAATAATGCCGCGTTCAACCCGGCCCGTTACCACTGTACCTCGGCCACTGATAGTGAAAACGTCTTCGACCGGCATGATGAAGGGTTTATCGATTTCGCGCTCTGGTTCCTGAACGAACGAATCGACAGCTTCCATCAACTTCAAGATAGCACCCTCGCCCATTTCGGAGGTATCCCCTTCCAGGGCCTTGAGCGCGCTACCGATGACGATGGGTGTATCGTCGCCGGGGAATTTGTACTTGGAGAGCAGCTCGCGCACTTCGAGTTCGACGAGTTCCAAAAGCTCCTTGTCATCGACCATATCCGCCTTGTTCAAAAAGACCACAATGGCAGGAACGCCGACTTGGCGCGCCAGCAGAATATGCTCGCGAGTTTGCGGCATGGGGCCATCGGCGGCAGAAACCACCAAAATCGCGCCGTCCATCTGGGCCGCCCCGGTGATCATGTTCTTTACGTAGTCGGCATGTCCAGGGCAATCGACGTGAGCGTAGTGCCGTTTGTCGGTTTCATACTCGACATGGGCGATGTTAATGGTAACGCCACGTTCTCTTTCTTCGGGCGCCTTATCGATCTGATCGTAGGCTAGGAACGTGGCTCGTCCCGTCTTCGCCAGCACCTTGGTAATCGCTGCAGTCAAGGTTGTTTTACCGTGGTCGACATGACCGATCGTACCAATATTCAAATGTGGTTTTTTACGCTCAAATTTCGCTTTGCTCATCGCGTCCTCCTAATTGATTTCCGAATCATCACCCTTAAGGCTTCTGCCAACTACTCTCCCCAGAATTCTCCAAACCGAAAGGCAAAGCCCAGGAGCGGGATTGAACCGCTGACCTCGTCCTTACCAAGGACGTGCTCTACCGACTGAGCTACCTGGGCATGTCGGTCGATGGCTGTTGGCCACGGTGCCCACCATCGGGGCGAGAGACCGGCCAGGCAAAATGCCATCCGCCACTAACCAATATGGAGCGGGAAACGGGACTCGAACCCGCGACCCCAAGCTTGGAAGGCTTGCGCTCTACCAACTGAGCTATTCCCGCAAAATTGGTGGAGAGGGAAGGATTCGAACCTTCGAAGGCATCGCCGGCAGATTTACAGTCTGCTCCCTTTGGCCACTCGGGAACCTCTCCTCGACTCCCCCCAGAAACAAATTTCTCGCCGCGCCAACTTTCCTAAATGGATTAGCTGGAGCTGGCGATAGGACTTGAACCTACAACCTGCTGATTACAAATCAGCTGCTCTACCGTTGAGCTACGCCAGCCCACCGCCCTTGGGTTTCTCGAACCAGCGAAAAAATTGCCAATTACCTCTTTAGGCAGCGGTAAAGATACTTATCTCAACAAATTTTTACAGTTTATAAGTACGGATCATTTGCCTGCCAGGCAAACCACGACGCCAGGGAGTTTTCCCCGTTTGTAAACGGGTATTTAAACCATCTTCGATTAGCCATGTCAACAGCGCACCGAGGTTTCATGCCAATGTAGTAGTACTGCCTTGAAAAGCCGCCCAACTACCAGCCGACGGCTATCGTCGGACCAACCTCTGCTGACGCACCATTTCATATAGACAAATCGCCCCAGCGACCCCTACGTTAAGCGAAGCGACATTTCCAAGCATTGGAATTGAAACAAGAAAATCACACTCCCGAAGATTGATCGGGCGTACTCCGGTGGCTTCGCTGCCGAGCACAATAGCCAATTTCTCTGGGTAAACCCGATCATATAAGCATTCCTTGGCACCGACCACCAAGCCAACCGTCCAATAACCCGCCTGTTTTAGCTCCTGCATTGTGCGTCGCAGATTCGTCACCTTGTAAATGTTCAGATGGTGCGTCGCTCCGGCTGACGCTTTGACGACTAATGGTGTCACCTCGACGCTACGATCCTTTGGAATTACAATATGCCGAACACCGGCGGCTTCCGCTGTACGCAACAGAGCCCCAAAGTTACGGGGATCGACGATGCCGTCCAAAATCAAGATCCATTCGGCAATCTCCGCATCGGCAATGCGTTGCAGCAATTTTTCAAATCCCGGATAGGCGTAAGCGTCAACGGCTGCCACCACCCCCTGATGGCGCTCACCTTGAGCCAAACGATCCAATTCGCGAGCAGAGCGAAAACTAACCGGCAGCCCGAGACGTCGCGCTTCAACGACTAATGCTTGTAGCCGACCATGATTGGCATTGTCACTAACGATAATCTCCCGCACACTTTTTGGTGCCGCAATAAACATTTCATGAATTGTGTTGATGCCGAAAAGATAGTCCGTTGCCATGATTCACTTCAAACTAACAATGGATTTTACAACCAAGAGTACAACAGTTAACATGCCGCAACCGTGAAACGAAAGACGTTGATCCGTTATCTCATTTCTGAAGTCTTGCCGCCATTTCTTCTCGGACTGCTGGCCTTTACGTTTATTTTGCTAATTGGGCGCCTTTTGAAACTGATCGAACTGGTCATCAGCCGCGGCGTCCCGCTGACCCAAGTCGGGAAACTTTTGGCGTTGATCATGCCGACGTTCTTGGAAATGACCGTGCCGATGGCGTTCCTACTGGCGATTCTGTTGGGCCTCGGTCGCATGGCCAACGACCAAGAGCTGCTTGCCATGAAAGCCTCGGGTGTCAGTCCATTGCAGATTTTGTGGCCCATCGCCGGCTTGTCGCTGATGGTTTCAATTCTAACCCTAATCACCACTCTCTACGCGCGGCCAACTGCCAATTCGGCTCTCAAAAAAGAACTTTACAACATCGCTAAATCTCGGGTTGGAACGGCGCTCAAAGAAAAAGTCTTTAACGATGACTTTCCCAAGATCCTGATTTACGTCGAAGAAATCATTCCACCTGGGAATACCGCGCAAGGGATCCTCATCGTCGACAAACGGGATCGCGTGCGCGAAGACATCATTCTCGGCAAAGTCGCTCGAATCACCACCGACGACGAATCAAACACTTTGTCACTCAGGCTTTTCGACGGCTCGATCTACGAACGAGAAAAAACTCGCGAGGGCTTTAGCCAAACTCGCTTCAATATTTACGATTTCAAGCTTGACCTGGACGAACTGGTCGGCCCGATGCGACAGAGGGAAGCCGGGCCGAAAGAGTTGTCCTTAGCGGAATTGCGCAAATCCATCGAAGAAAAACAGCGGCGCGGCAGCAACTCGATTCCAGAGAGAATGGAATTGCACCAGCGCATCGCTTTCGGCTTTATCCCTTTAGTGTTTGGCGTGCTTGGCGTGGCACTGGCGCTACTGCCGCGCACATCGCGAGCCGGGCGCTCGTGGGGATTCATGCTGTGCTTGTTCTGGCTGTTGGTGTACTACGTCTTGCTCTCCTTCGGTAAGGCTTTGGGTGACAAGGGACACCTACAGCCCATTCCAGCCCTATGGCTACCTAACCTGACCCTTGGATTCATTGCATCGGTTTTCTTTCGCAAGGCGATGCGCGAATCGCCGCTCGTGTTGCCAGCGTTTGCCTCGCGTGTCGGTAGCGCCACTTTACAACGGGTGAAAAGAATAGTGAGACGAACGAAGGACTAAGTCGTGATGACAGCAAGAGTGCAACATCGCACAATGCCCCTAGGCAGCATCCTGGATCGGTATATTTCAACAGGATTTTTGCGCATCTTCGGAATTAGCTTAGCGGTGATCACCGGACTTTATTTAACCGCCGATTTTTTCGAAAGAATCGGCAGCCTGCTGGAATCCGGTGCGTCGGTGATAACGGTCTTGCGCTATTTCCTGTTCAAAGCACCGCTATTAATTTCTCGAGTGGTCGGATTTGCGACATTGTTCTCGACACTGTTTTGTTTGGGCCTACTCGCTCGGACTCAAGAAATCACGGCGATAAGGTCAAGCGGCGTTAGCGTCCAGCGGATCGCCCTGCCGTTGCTTGTGCTGTCTTTGTTAATCTCGGGCATGACTTTTTTTTGGAACGAGACGCTGGTGCCAATTTTTAGCCGCAACGCTCAACAGATCTATCGAACCGAGATCAAACAAAAACAACAATTGAGCTTATTCGGGACGCGAAATATTTGGATTCGCGGTGAGGCCAGTTTCATCAACATCGACAACTTCGATCCGCGGACGAATAACCTGCAGGGGGTCACGGTGTTTAAGCTGAATCGGGATTTCAGTTTACGCTCTTTGATCGAGATTCCCAATGCTCAATGGCGTGAGCGAAATTGGCATACCGACGCCGCAGTCGAATGGGAGTTGCAAGAGGACGGGAAATTGAATCGCACTGAAAGTGTCGCAAACATTCCGATTACGGAAACTCCGGAGGATCTAAAACTGCTTGCGCGCGACGCCGAAGAATTTAGTTATTTCGATTTAGAAAAGCAGGTTGGCGACATGAAATCCAAGGGCATCGATACCACCGCCCCCGAAGTGGATTTGCAAATCAAACTCGCGATTCCATTGGTCTCTTTTCTGATGGTTCTGTTAGCTACGCCGTTTGCGATCAAGCGGCAGATAAGCGGCAACCTATCGCTCAGCTTCGGCGTAACGATGGCGATCGCCTTCGGGTATTGGGTACTGACAGCCTTTTGCACTTCTTTAGGTCATGGGGGTGCGCTCCCCGCGCTGCCCGCGGCATGGATCCCCAATATAATATTCTTAATGATCGGCCTCTATTTCTTCACCTCTGAAGAGTGATCGCTTCGACTTGGGGTTTTGTTGTAGCTTCGACCCGCGAGAGCCGGTTGGCAGTTCGACCAGCAAGATGGCATCCGCATGGGCAATGCCACCGAAGCATGGCGACCAAGTGCGGACCATCCGCCGCTCTCCCAATCGATTTAAAGCGTAAACAAACCCGACGCACAACACTTTTCCCCAGATTTAGAGTAACTGACGGCCACGCGTTTCTCCGTCGCAGAGGGTGTTCGCCCAGCGAATTCTTCCAGTTGCAGAAACCGGACGATGCATCGCTTGAGCCAAGAAAGAGCTCGGTCTTGCTCATCCGGCAAGGCCAAGCTCTTTGGTAAGTGAATCGATGAAATAGCGGCTACGAATTAGCGCTTTGAATACTGGGGCCGTTTGCGGGCTTTATGACGACCATACTTTTTGCGCTCGACTGCGCGTGGATCGCGGGTGACAAAGCCGGCTTTCTTAAGGGAAGGACGTAGGTCAGGATTAAATTTCATCAAGGCGCGGGTGATACCGTGGCGAATCGCTCCGGCCTGCCCTGAGTTACCGCCACCGTCGACATTTACCTCAATATCAAAATTTCCAGCTGTCTGAGTAACTTGAAAAGGTTGCAAGACAATCATACGCGCGGTCTCACGTCCGAAATATTCTTGCAGCGTGCGATTGTTTATCCGCAAGCTGCCTTTCCCGGGTTTGAGAAAGACCCGGGCAACCGAAGTCTTTCGCCGTCCTGTCGACACGATCATTTTATCTGCCATCGATCAAATTCTCCTATGCTTCGACTGCCAGCGGTTGAGGCATCTGCGCCGCGTGGGGATGGTCCGGACCTGCGTAGATTTTTAGCTTGGTAACTAAGTGCCGGCTTAAACGGTTTTTTGGCAACATTCCCTTTACGGCTAACCGCACCAATTCTTCGGGCTTCTCTTGGAGCATTTCCGCGGCGGTACGTTGACGGATACCGCCAGGATAATTGGTATGCCGAAAGTAAATCTTTTGGTCCAGTTTAGCGCCGGTTAGCTTCAAACCCCGCGCATTTATGACAATCACAAAGTCGCCTGCGTCTTGGTTGGGCGTAAAAACCGGTTTATGTTTGCCGCGCAAAACCTTGGCAATCTCTGTGGCCATTCGCCCAAGAATCTTTCCTTGAGCGTCGATCACGTACCAATGACGTTGAGTCAGCGCATCTTCCCTGTTCATAGCACTTGCTCCAGTCAACTCCAAGTTCAATTGAACTTGCAAAAAATGGCGGGGCCGACGAGACTCGAACTCGCGACCTCCGGCGTGACAGGCCGGCGTTCTAACCGACTGAACTACGACCCCGATTTATCCAAACAACACAAACTTAATTGGTGGGCGGTACAGGGCTTGAACCTGTGACCCCCGGCTTGTAAGGCCGATGCTCTCCCACTGAGCTAACCGCCCCTACTAAAATATACATCGAGTGCTTAGCCCGGGCGGCCGTCCCAATGAATGCTGCGAAAACCACCCGATGTGCTCCTTAAAATCTCGTGGGCGCCCCTGTAACCGATCGCTGCCACTGCGATCCCCAACTCGACTGGCTAGGCGGAATAAATATAAATGATTGTCCTAACATTGGGGCTTTGGCGATACTAACGGCTATAGACCGCTAATAATCAGCAATGCGGTGTTATAACAGCGGAAATACCGGGTGTCAAATTACCCGGCATTTCCGTGCCAGATTCTCGCGACTTACTGGGGAAGAATTTCGCTCGCGGGAACTTCCTCGACCTTGTCGGCAAACGGCGGGCTCTCCTCTTTCGGCTGAAGCTCGACCGGGGTGTGGCTGAATAGCGCTTCAGGATCATCGAGTACCAGAGCTTTCTTAAGCACCTCATCAACATGAGAAACGAGTTCCAATTCCACACTCTTAAGTACGCTCGCCGGAATTTCCTCAATGTCCTTTTCGTTCTCCGCCGGAATCAGGATTTTCTTGATCCCAGCCCGGTGCGCCGCCAAAACTTTTTCTTTCAGGCCACCAATTGGCAACACCGTGCCACGCAGCGTGATTTCACCCGTCATTGCAAGATCGTTGCGTACGGGAGTCTTTATCAACGCGGACACCAGCGATGTTGCCATCGTTATGCCTGCTGAGGGACCATCCTTGGGGATTGCTCCCTCCGGTACATGTAGATGAACATCCAGCTTTTGATAAAAGTCCTTTTCTAAACCCAATGCGGTCGCACGCGATCGAACGTAACTCATTGCCGCCTGCGCCGACTCCTGCATCACATCACCCAGTTTCCCGGTGATAATGAGTTGCCCCTTGCCAGGCATAACGGTTACTTCTGTTGAGAGTAGCTCGCCACCCAATTCCGTCCACGCTAACCCAGTAGTCACGCCGACTTTGGTATCGGCATCGGCTTTGCCGTAGCGGAATTTTATCGGCCCGAGATACTTGTGTAGACTCTTAGTCCCGACCTGAACATGGGAGTTGCGGTCTTTCTTGACGACTTCAACCGCGACCTTACGACAAACAGCGGCGATTTCCCGCTCCAGGCTCCGCACTCCGGCTTCTTTGGTATAGTGGCGGACCACACCCATCAATGCGTTGTCGGTAAAGACTATGTTCTCCGGCGTCAACCCATTGGCTTCACGTTGCTTGTCAATCAAGTATTTCTTAGCGATATTAACCTTTTCCAGCTCGGTATAACCGGCAATGCGAATGATCTCCATGCGATCTTGCAACGGCCGAGGAATCCGATCCAAGGTATTGGCAGTCGTAATGAACATGACCTTAGAAAGGTCGAAATCGAGATCGAGATAGTGATCGTTAAACGATGTATTCTGTTCGGGATCGAGCACCTCCAACAGCGCCGAGGATGGATCACCACGGAAATCCGTGGACATCTTGTCGATCTCGTCCATCAGGAAGACTGGGTTGCTCGACCCAGCCTTCTTCATCGATTGGATGATCTTGCCCGGTAGTGCGCCGATGTAGGTGCGGCGATGGCCGCGAATTTCCGCTTCGTCGCGAACCCCCCCGAGCGAAACCCGAATGAACTTCCGGCCGGTTGCCCTGGCGATTGATCTACCTAACGAGGTTTTGCCAACGCCCGGAGGTCCAACCAAACAAAGGATTGGCCCCTTGATCTTGCCCACCAGACTTTGCACGGCGAGATACTCGAGAATCCGTTCTTTCACCTTTTCTAAGCCAAAATGGTCCTCATCCAAAACCTTTTCCGCTTCGTTAATATCGAGCTTATCGTCGGTGAACTCATTCCAAGGCAAACTGATAATCCAGTCGACATAGTTTCTGACCACCGTCGCTTCGGCCGACATTGGCGACATCATCTTGAGCTTCTTGAGCTCTTTGTCGACCTTATCTTTAGCTTCAGCAGAGAGCTTTTTCTGTTTTAACTTTTCTTCTATCTCTTGAATCTCGTTCTTAAACTCATCCTTTTCGCCCAGCTCTTTTTGGATCGCCCGCATCTGTTCATTGAGATAATATTCCTTTTGCGAGCGCTCCATCTGTTTCTTGACGCGCGAACGAATACGCCGCTCGACCTCAAGGATCTCGATCTCGGCGCGCATATGGCCGAGCACCTTCTCCAACCGATCCGCGGCATTAAACGTTTCCAGCAAATTTTGCCGGTCTTCTAGCTTGATACCGAGATGGGCCACTATAGTATCGGACAGCCGCCCCGGTTCATCGATGGAGGACACCGACATGACCATTTCCGGGGGAATTTTCTTTTTTAACTTAACGTAATTTTCAAAGGTTGTGTGAACTTCGCGGATCAGCGCCTCGGCTTCCGTGGTGCGATCGCTCGACTCCTGCGCATCTTCCACGTCGACTAGGAAAAAATCCGGATTGGCGACAAAGTTAGCGATTTTAGCGCGCTTCTTTCCCTCGATTAGGACTTTGACCGTGCCATCCGGCAACTTGAGCATCTGCACCACCGAACCGAGCGTGCCAATTCGGTAAATATCATCTTCACTGGGCTCGTTGGTTTTGGCGTCTTTCTGCGAGGACAAGAAAATCAAACTCTGCTTCTGAGTCGCCTCTTCAAGGGCCTTGATCGAGCGCTGGCGCCCGACAAATAGCGGCACGACCATGTGCGGGAAAACGATAATATCCCGCAACGGCAGCAACGGCACCCTTGTTCCGCCAGCGGTGGCTTCCGGATCCTTCTTATCGTTCCTAAACAACATACGGTCCCCTCCTAAGCGCTCTCTGCTGCCTTGGTGTATACGACGATCGGAGGTTCATGCTTTTCAACAACATCCTCTGAGATCACAACCTCTTTGATATTTGGCTGCGATGGCATGTCGTACATGATATCCAACATAATATTTTCCATGATCGCCCGTAGCCCGCGCGCTCCGGACTTCCGTTTCATGGCTTCGCGCGCGATCGCTCGCAACGCATCTTCTGTGAACTTAAGATGCACCGACTCCATTTCAAACAGCTTGGAATACTGCTTGGTCAAGGCGTTTTTGGGTTCCTTCAAAATACGCATCAATGCGCTATCGTCCAACTCGTCAAGAGTAGCTATCACCGGCAATCGGCCAATGAATTCAGGAATTAAGCCAAACTTGAGCAAATCCTCCGTCTGAACACTGTGCAGCAGATCTGAAGACCGTTGGCCATTTTTTTCACTTTCTTCTAATTGCCCGCCAAAGCCCATGCGTTTGCGGCCGGTCCGTTTGCGGATAATGTCTTCTAAACCGACGAAAGCGCCACCGCAAATAAACAAGATATTGGTGGTGTCCACCTGCAAGAACTCTTGCTGGGGATGTTTTCGCCCACCCTTTGGTGGCACACTCGCCATGGTCCCTTCGATAATTTTGAGCAACGCCTGTTGCACACCTTCTCCGGAGACATCTCGGGTAATCGACGGATTGTCCGACTTGCGCGAAATTTTATCGATCTCATCAATATAGACGATACCGCGCTGGGCTTTTTCAACGTCGTACTCGGCCGCCTGCAACAAATTGAGAATTATATTCTCGACATCCTCACCGACATAGCCGGCCTCAGTCAAGCTGGTCGCATCGGCAATGGTAAAGGGCACCTGCAGAAAGCGGGCAAGGGTTTGGGCAAGTAGGGTCTTGCCAGACCCGGTGGGGCCAAGCAGCAGGATGTTGCTCTTTTGCAGCTCGACATCCCCCGTCACCATCTGGCTGTCGATGCGCTTGTAATGATTGTGGACCGCAACCGCCAAGATTTTCTTAGCGCGTTCCTGGCCGATTACGTATTGGTCGAGTACGCGTTTGATTTCGGCAGGCTTGGGAACATTCGACGACGAACTCAGATTCTCGTCATGGTCGATTTCTTCGGCGATAATGTCGTTGCAGAGGTCGATGCATTCATCGCAGATGTATACCGTCGGACCGGCGATCAGCTTGCGAACCTCGTCCTGGCTTTTGCCGCAAAAAGAACAGACGAGATTTCCCGATCCGTGCTCACCATGTTTAGGCATAGACCCCCCAAGCTAAACTAAGAGCTATTTCTTGAGCGTATTATCAGGACGTGCCGCGATCACATCGTCGACCAGGCCGTACTCTTGCGCCTGCTTCCCCGTCAAAAACATGTCGCGCTCCGTGTCTTTTTCGATTTTCTTGAGGTTCTGGCCCGTATGTTTCATGAGAATATTGTTCAATTCCTCGCGCATACGGAGAATTTCCCGGGCGTGAATCTCAATATCGGTCGCCTGGCCTTCGAACCCACCCAGGGGCTGATGAATCATGATCCGCGAGTGAGGCAGTGCGAAACGCTTACCTTTGGCGCCGGCCGCCAGCAATACGGCAGCCATGCTTGCCGCTTGGCCGACGCATAGCGTCGAAATTTGCGGGCGCACGTACTGCATCGTGTCATAAATCGCCAATCCGGCGGTAACCGACCCGCCGGGACTGTTGATGTAGAAGAAAATCTCTCGCTCGGGATCTTCGGATTCGAGGAACAGCAACTGCGCGGTAATGACGTTGGCGACTTCGTCGGTGACCACCGAGCCAAGAAAGATGATTCGTTCTTTTAGCAGACGCGAATAGATATCATATGCCCGTTCGCCTCGCCCAGTTTGCTCGACGACCATGGGGATGAAGTTCATAAGTGGCTAAACCCCTCAATCACGAAGGCCATTCTAGCTTTTTTCGGCGGTAGCATCAACTGTAGATGTCGGTGCATCGACCTCTTTTATTTTTGCCCGCTCAAGCAAGAGGCTGAGCGTGCGATCGAACACCATTTGTGCGCGCAAATCGTCGCGTGCATCAGGCCGCGCGTAGTATTCTCGGACGCCTTTGCCCCGGTCGCCAGCGCCACGCGCCAGATTGTCAACCCGCTCTTGCAGCTCTTTGTCCGAGACTTCGATGGTTTCAGCCTGGGCGATTTTCTCGACGAGCAATGTCGTCTGAACTTGGCGGGCAGCGCGGCCTTCGAGATTCTTGCGCGCCTCTTCCATCGGCGGCGCCGGATCGTCTTCTGCGCCCGGACGTCCAGCCATTTGGCTTTGGTAACGTTCCATTAAATAGCGGGTCTGCCGATCGATCATCGATGGCGGCACAACAAACATATGGGATTCGATCAGACGACTAATTATCTTATCTTTGAGGTCCTCGTCCTGATAATGCTTAAGTTCATCCTCAAGCCGCTTGCGAATCGCGCCGCGCAATTCAGCCAGCGAGCTATGCTCGCCGTGATCTTTGGCGAAATCATCGTCAAGCACCGGCAGAACTGTCTGTTTGATCTCACGAACCGTGAGCGCAAACTCGACGGCCTTGCCGGCGATTTCCGCGTTTGGATAGTTGTCGGGATAGGTCACCGGGAAGGAATGTTGCTGGCCCAATTGCAATCCAACCACGGCCTCTTCGAACTGCGGTAGGGTGTGCCCGGCGCCCACTTCAAGCACGTAGTTCTGACCTTTGCCGCCGGCGAATGGTTTACCCGCAATCGTTCCTTCGAAATCGACCGTCACGAAGTCGCCCTTCTGAACGATTTCGCGACCCTCCACCAGCTCAAGTCGCGCGTGGCCTTCTTGTAAACGCTTAAGCGCCTCGTCGACCTGCTCTTCACTGACGGCAATCTTCACCTTCTCGACTTCGACACCCGAATAATCTTTCAATTCGATGGCTGGCTTGACCTCAAAGACCGCCGAGAACGAAAACCCATCGTCTTCTTTGATCTCATTGGCCTCCACTTCCGGCCGCGAGACGATTTGCAGACCCCGATCCTTAACCACCTCAGCGAGACATTCCTCAACCAGGTGGGAGCGTACTTCGCCTTTGACATCCTCACCGTAGATGCCCTGAAGCACCTTGCGCGGAATCTTGCCGGTGCGAAATCCCCTGACATGCACCCGCTGGCCGAGATTCTTGTAGGCGCGGGAAAACTCGTTCACGACCCGGTCGGCCGGCAATTCAATGCTGACCTTGCGTTGGATCGAACTCAATTCATCGATAGCAACTTTCATCTACAATGTTCTTACGACAGAGGCGTTTGCGCTTTGACGCAGGACGAGTCCGGATTGTCTCGGACCTCGCAATGTGAATGGGCGGTAGCCTTACCGTTAACCTTTCTATCTCAATGTATGTCGAACGAAACAGAAGCTTTCATGGTGCGAGAGGGGGGACTCGAACCCCCACGGTTGCCCGCTAGATCCTAAGTCTAGTGCGTCTGCCAATTCCGCCACTCTCGCAGGTCGCCCAGTCGCTGCAAACTGTCGATCCAGCTTCGCCGACTCGGAGAGGAGAGTAAGAATTACCCGGTGGTAAGTCAAGCGCAACGAGCGCCAGTAGCGGGCCTTGAGACGGATCTTAGACTGGCTCACGTACGGTTGGCAGGTGCGCATCTTTACACATGCAGTTGATCGTCTTGCGGAGCGTCAATGATACTGATGAAACTCAGTTGTTCGGGTCGCGGCCTGTAGTGATCTGGCAAGTGGGAGCACACCTTCTGGAGGTCAATTACCTATCATCGCCGCTCACCCCAGCGCAGGCAGCACAAGGACAAAGCGAACGCAGATACTCAAATGTATAGATTCCCGTGCTGTGGCCGTCATGCCAGCGAAACTCGATTGCATAGTTGCCGACACCGCGAATCTCCTGAAGCTTCGCTTCGGGCACCGAAATGAAACGGCGTTGGGCGCCATGGCCTTGGCACATGGCGCAGGGGCAAAAACCGCGCAGATAGGGCTCGTCATATTCACCGATATGGCCGTCATCCCAAGTTATGCGCACGATGCCGCGCGCTTTGATGTGATTAATCTCAGTTGGATAAACAGCCATTGGTTAAAATTCCACCAGACCGTCGCCCATCGCGGTCATGAAGCCGATCTTATGACGATTGATCAAATAGGTCCGCGGCGCAGTGGGTTGACGGCCGAGGATGGTCGCATGGGTCAAGGGAATGAATTGATTCTTTTCGAGCAGCAGATCGTACAACGCGCCACCGGGAAGGAGGTAAACATCTCCCTGGATCAAGTGCGGCCCCACACTGATCAACGCCTTGCTGGTATCCTTTTTCTGATAGAGACTTTCGAAGCCGGAGCGCTGTGACTGGTTGGCGGGACTGAGGTCGGCGATCAGGTAAACCTCGCGCATATACACGACATACTCAGCGGCGCGGCTAACGATCGGCTGGCCGTTGAGATCTTCCACGGTCGCGTCTCGCAGAGAAAAAACCTGGTCGTCCTGGCGAAACAGGAGGTGACTGCTAACCCGATCGAGATTGGTCTCCAGCACCCCACGCACCAACGCCGCAGAGAGGTAGACCTCCAGAGGCATCGTATAAGTTAAGCCTTGTTCCATTGCTACCAGCTTTTTTTTCTGCTCACTGCAACATTAGTCAGAAACGAACAGTTGTAATGATAGCATACCGTGGCGATTTACAGATATCCCGCAATTTCGTTTAATCGATTATCAGACTGGAGAATTCGCACCCCGGCTCTGTGGAAATAAGGAAGGAGAATTTGGTGGGCCGCCGGAGACTCGAACTCCGGACCCGCTGATTAAGAGTCAGCTGCTCTACCAACTGAGCTAGCGGCCCGCACGGATAAAACTAAACGTGAAAAATGGAAGATCGCGGATTGCAGTTACCTATGCTCGACCCTCGATATTCACCGATTTCAAACTGGGGTGAGTGAAGGGACTTGAACCCTCAACCCCTGGAACCACAATCCAGTGCTCTAACCAATTGAGCTACACTCACCGCAAAACAGTCTGGCGCGCCAGAAGGGATTCGAACCCCTGACCTACGGCTTAGAAGGCCGTTGCTCTATCCAGCTGAGCTACTGGCGCCCAATCGAGTACGAGTCCTGAGTACTGAGGGGAATTTCCCCTCCGCCCCACATTACTCAGTACTCATAGCTCAGCACATACCATTGTTCGTTGGTCGGGGCGAGAAGATTCGAACTTCCGACCCCCTGCGCCCAAGGCAGGTGCGCTACCAGGCTGCGCTACGCCCCGTCAATTAACCAGCGGCCATTCTACACTGGGCTTCGATCAAATCAAGGTTAACCGGCCAAATCAACCAGTTTAGGCAACGCTGCGGCAAGCTTTGTTAGCGCTTTACCACGGTGACTGACCGTCGCCTTAGTTTCGCGGTCGATCTCGCCAAAGGTTTTGCCAAACGCTGGATAGAAAAATAGCGGATCGTAGCCAAACCCATTGGCGCCTTTGAGTTCAAATGCAATTAGCCCCTCGCAAGACTCACGCACGGTCCAGTCAGACATGACGGAATCGTCAGGCGCGCACAGCGCCAATGCGCAAACGAACCGCCCGCTACGGTGCGCTACGGCGACGCCGGCCAATTCGCGCAGGAGCTTACGATTATTTTCATCATCGTTGCCGTCCTCGCCGCAGTAGCGCGCGGAGTAGATTCCCGGCGCGCCGTCCAGCACATCAACTTCCAGACCGGAGTCATCGGCGAGTGTGAGCAACCCGGAATACGCCGCCAAGCTCCGCGCCTTTTTAAGCGCATTGGCTTCGAACGTCGCGCCATCTTCCAGCACCGTGGGCGGATTTGCGAGGTCACGCAGGGAACGAATTCGAATCGGCAGTCGGCTGAGAAACGCTTGCACCTCGGCAAACTTGCCTGAGTTGGTCGTCGCAACGAGGAGTTCGATCACGGCTAGATTGTCTTTGCGAATTTTGCGCTCTTTGCAGCTGATGCATCGGCTCTCATGCGAGGCCCGCAATCGCTTGCTTCTGCGCTTTGAGCAAATCCTTGATACCGCCCTGGGCGATCTCAGCCATGCGCTCCATCTGCTTACGCGTGAACGGCTCGCTTTCGGCGGTGCCTTGGACTTCGATAAACTTGCCCGACCCGGTCATGACAAAGTTCATATCGACATCGGCGGTGCTATCTTCCTGGTAGCAAAGATCCAAGAGGATCTTGCCGTCGACAATGCCGATGCTCACCGCCGCGACCGCATCCTTTATAGGGGTTTGCAGCAGCTTGCCTTTGTCGAGCCAACTCTTTACCGCTTCGGTCACCGCAACGTAGGCGCCGGTGATCGACGCCGTACGCGTGCCACCATCGGCCTGGATGACGTCGCAATCGATCCAAATGGTCCGCTCGCCGAGCAGTTTCAAGTCGGCGACGGCGCGCAAGCTGCGGCCGATCAAACGTTGAATTTCATGGGTGCGGCCGCCAACCTTGCCGCGCGACGACTCGCGGCCGATACGTTGCTGCGAAGAGCCGGGCAACATGCCGTACTCAGCGGTGATCCAACCTTTGCCGCTGTTGCGCAGAAACGGCGGTACCCGCTCTTCGAGCTTGGCCGTACAAATCACTTTGGTATCGCCCATCTCGATCAGCACCGAACCGTCGGCGGTTTTGATGTAGCTCGGGATGATCTTTACGGATCTCAATTGGTTCGGCTTCCGTCCGTCGTTTCTCGGTTTTACGATCATCGTATTGTGAGTTCTTTCTTGCGCATTGCCTACCGCCTAGTTCAACTGTTCAAATGAAACACTACCATCTTCAGTTCCGTCATCTCGTTCACCGCGTACTTAGGCCCTTCTTTGCCGAAACCGGAATCTTTCAGTCCGCCATAGGGCATCAGGTCGACACGCCACTGGGAGCCCCAATTGACATGCAGATTGCCCGCTTCCGCTTCACGCGCGAACTTCATCGCCCATTCAACGTTGTCGGTGAAAATCCCAGCGGCTAATCCATAGATGCTGTCGTTCGCCAGGGCGATGGCATCTTCAATCGTATCAAACGGCGTCACCGCCACCGCCGGACCGAACAGTTCGTCGCGCGAGATGCGCATGTCGGGATGGACGTCGGCGACCACCGCCGGCAGATAGATCGCGCCACGCCGGCCGCCTCCGGCCACCAACTTTGCGCCGCTGCTAACCGCTTCATTGATCCATTCATCCACCCGGGCGGCTTCGCTCTCCTTGACCATCGGGCCGACTTTATTTTTCTCATCGAGTTGATTGCCGGTGGCCAGCGCCTCGACCTTGGGCTTCAATGCGCTGAGCAAATCACCGTATACCTTTTTCGACGCCAATACCCGCTGGGTCGAGATGCAAGTTTGGCCGGCATTGCCGTAGCCGGTCATCGCTAACACCGCCGCGACTTTTTCCATGTCGGCGTCGGGCATGACGATCACCGGACTGTTGGAACCCAGTTCCATGGTAACTTTCTTGATTCCCGCCGTGCGGCATATCCGCTCGCCGATCTCGCGGCTGCCGGTGAACGTCACCTTGCGGACCCTACGATCTGCCACCAGCGCGTCGCCAATTTCTCCGCCTGAACCGGTGAGACATTGAATGCCTTCCGGCGGCAATCCCGCTTCAAGCAAAATTTCAGTCAATTTGATCGCCGATAGCGGCGTGTCGGATGCCGGCTTGATTATTACGGTGTTGCCCGCGGCCAACGCCGGCCCGACTTTGTGGCAGACCAGGTTCAAGGGAAAATTAAACGGCGCGATCGCCGCTACCACACCGCAAGGCACGCGCAACGTGAAACCGAGCTTCTTGCTGCCGGTAGGGTCAGCGTCCAGCGGCACGGTCTCGCCGTGCAAGCGCTTGGCCTCCTCGGCCGAGCCCATCATGGTTTCCACCGCCCGATTCGCCTCACCGCGCCCTTCGGCGATGATCTTGCCTTCTTCCTTGGAAATGACCTGGCCCAGCTCTTCATTGCGCGCCGCCATCATATCCGCGGCTTTGCGGAGAATCTTCCAGCGCTCGTAGCTCGACAGCTTCGCCATCACCTTGGCGCCGCGCTCGGCGAAGGCCAATGCCTTTTCCAAGTCCGCCGCATCCGCCTTCGGCACGGAATCAATCACCGAGTTGTCGAACGGATTGGTAACATCAATCTTTTTCGCCTTATCGATCCACTGCCCAGCAATCAAATTCCTCATGATAACAAACCTCCCTAGCTAAATTTGACAGCGCTGGGAGACAAAAACCACCACTTCACCTCCCAAGGACGTATCATGATACGCCACTACGCTCAGACTCCCAGGATTTCCTTGTCGCCTTAGTGGTTAAACTCTTTGCTGCTTTGGTTACAACTTCGCACGTCAGATCATTTCTCTGCCTCGGTTTTCTCGCCATTGGCCCGATAAAAACTCCGCCCATACGCCCGATGAAACGCAGTCCATTTCGATCCCGGCTCTTTTTCCGGTATATTCTGAATCGCCTGTATCTTGCCGTCGAGATCATCGAGGGAATGCAGAATCACCGCTTCGACCGTCTGCGGCAATTTCGGCGAACCGAACTCATAGGCGCCATGATGACTGACCAACAAATGCTTGAGCAGCAAAGCTAGTTCAGTGGGAAAGTCCGGAATCGCCTCGATCTTTTTGCTCACCATCTCCACTTCCATGACCAGATGGCCCAACAACTGACCGGCATCGGTGTAATCCACCGCCCGGTCGAAAGTGAATTCATAAACTTTGCCGATATCATGGAGAAAGCCGCCCATCAGCAATAAATCGACATCGATGCCCCGGTAATTTTCGACGACTTTGAGTATCAACTTCATCAAGGACAGCGTGTGCTCCAGCAATCCGCTTAAATAAGGATGATGGATGGTCTTGGCCCCGGGCGCCTGGCTTAATAACCGCATCAGCTCCTCGTCGGCGAAGCAAGCTTCCGCGAGAGCGAGCAAATGGGGATTTTTCATAGCGCGGAGAATAGTTTGCAGTTCTTCAAGCATGGATGCTGGATCGAAAGCACTCTTGGGCAAAAAATCCTCCGGCGCGACTTTCGACTCGTCGACCCGTAGAACATCTTGCACGCGCAGCTGCATCTTGCCCTGGTAAAGTGTCGCCTGTCCGCGCACCCGAACAAAATCATTCTTGTCGAAACCGCGCCCGAGATCGTCGGCGCGCTCCCACACCCGCGCTTCGATCTCGCCGCTCTTGTCGACCAGCTTAAGCGTCAGGTAACTGTTGCCGGTCTTGGTCACCCCATGGGTTTTCGCCGCGACCAGAAACATAGAATCGACCAATTGATTGTCGCGAATATCGGCGGCAAAGAGAGACTTCATGTGAATACCCTCCCGTGGTTAACTGATCGCTTGCGCCAAATCGTACAGGGAACGAACCAAGAAACGCTGCAAAAACATCACCGCTAACCACACGAGAATTGGCGAAAAATCAAAACCGCCACTGGACACCGGCAATTTCGCCCGCACCCGTTCGAGCACCGGCTCCGTGACGCTGTAAAGAAACCTAATCAACGGATTATTGGGATCGGCATTAATGTAAGAGATCACCACACGACCCAATAAGATCCAGGCATAGGCCCACAGGACATAGTCAAGAATTTGCGCCACTGCAACCAGCAGATTCGCGATCAGAAACATAGGTTATTTTCCCCGCGGCCCAAACAGCGCGGTACCGACGCGCACGATGGTCGCACCCTCTTCGATCGCCACGGTGAAGTCCTGGGTCATGCCCATCGACAGCTCTTTGAGTTGCACGTTAGGAAAATGCAGTGAACTGAGCGAATCGCGCAACTCGCGCAACTCGCGAAAGTACAACCGGACTTCTTCGAGATTTTCACGAAACGGCGGCACGGTCATCAACCCTTCTATTCTAATGTGAGCCAAACCGGAAACCTGTTCCAACAAATCGGCAACTTCACTTTTAGCAATCCCGGCCTTGCTCTCCTCCCCGGCCAAATTCACTTCGATAAAAGCCCGCACAATTTTGCTTCGTTTAGCCGCCTCTTTGTCCAACTCCCGCGCCAACGCCAAGTTATCCAGCGATTCGATGACGTCGAACAAGTCCACCGCCAACTTTGCCTTATTGCGCTGC
This sequence comes from uncultured delta proteobacterium, assembly GCA_963816145.1. Lineage (GTDB taxonomy): Bacteria > Desulfobacterota > Binatia > UBA9968 > UBA9968 > DP-20. The sequence continues at coordinate 266,664 of CAWFJP010000004.1, read as the reverse complement.
AAGTGGCCGATCATATGCCATTCGGTCTTGGCATCCGCCAATTGGCGCTTCTTTTCCTGCGCCTCCTGCACGTAATTCTCGCCAACCAGCACCACCCCAGCCGCAAGCGCCACGCGGATTGCGTCAACCGACTGCGACTTCGAAGCCGCCAACAACCGAACCTCCCGCGCATCCCGCCCCGCCTTCGCCGCAGCAGTAGCAATTCGCTCAAGAATGCCGCGATAGTTGGCTCCAACATCGACCATGAGGGCAAATGCTTACCATAACGATGGCGAGATTTCACTCGCCATGAGAAAGGCGAGATATTTGTCAAAATGTCCCTCTCTATATTCGCCAGCCAACCAGCCGGCGCCAGCAGCTTTAGCTACTGCAAGATCGAATGCGACAAAAGTCCGGGCCACCGGCGCTGCTCACGCCCCGGTGCGAGCTGGTTCGCAAGAAATTTTCCCGTTACCTGCCTTTCGACGATAATGTGCGTTGCCGATGACTTCGCGGTACAAACCGCCGAGCACAAGCACTCTTGTGCCGAAAATGGGCAACACAGACTTATTTTGCAGCCGGTCTTCGGGGTGTGAACAATAGACTAAGCTCAATCGTCTATATTTATATATTGGCAAATATCAGTGGAATTTCGCAGAAAAGAAACAAAAGGCGGAGAGCCGCATTCGTGGACAAACCCGCGACGGGTAATTGAAACATGTCAGTGATTCACCACAAAAGTTACATCGGGGTTGCGGTGCTCGTCGCCTCCCTGGCGTCATCGGCTCGCGCCAACCCCATTCCGCCACAGCAGCTGACTGTTGACGGTGCCTCGCCCCACGTCTATAAAAGCATCGGCGGCAACCAGTTGCGGCTGCATGTCTTCGGCCCGGAAAGCGCCACTCCCCAGGATCGCCGGCCGGCGATGGTGTTTTTTTTAGCGGCGGTTGGCTGGAGGGGTCGATCACTCAGTTCGTGCCCCAAGCGCATCACTTTGCCGAACGTGGCATGGTTGCGATCCTAGTTGACTATCGTGTATTTGGCCGCCACAGCACCACTCCCTTCGAAGCGATAGCCGATGCGAAATCCGCTTTGCGCTGGGTACGCGCTCACGCCACGCAATTGCACGTCGATCCCACGCGAATTGTCGCGTCGGGAGGCTCGGCTGGCGGCCACATCGCTTTGAGCGCAGCGCTCTTCAGCAGGTTCGATGAGGCCGGCGAGGATCGGACGATCAGTTCGAAACCTAACGCACTCGTACTGTTCAATCCGACAGTGGACACGACTCATACCTGGCTTGGACATTTGCAGGAGCGGTTCGGCGATCGAGCCCTGGAAGGATCGCCGCTGCATCATCTAGGCCCGGATTTACCGCCCACCCTAATCCTCCACGGCAAAGCTGACACTAAAGCTCCCTTCGCCGATGTGACACGGTTTTGCGCAGCGGCTAGAGCCTACGGTAATCAGTGTCAAATCGTCGGTTACGCAGGAGCCAAGCACGGCTTTTTCAACCCGCGACATGGCGATGGAAAGTGGTTCAACGAAACCTTACGAGACGTCGATAAGTTTCTCATCGGGCTCGGCTATCAGCACGATCCGGCCACGATGCCGATTCCCAAAGTTTGACAGGACCGATTCAGATAACAACACCCGGCTCGAGCTCTGTAGGGCGGCATGGCTTGCCACTTTTCGTACTCTTTTAAACCCGCGATAAGAGAATATTCAGTCAGGAGGTGAGATGGTCTGATTATTCCCATCGAATCGCCCAACGACTGCCGGCCAGGTTAATTCAGTTGATCCCGGTCGATGACTGAAGTAGAAATACCACACCGGAGGCTTTCTTTTTATGCCCTTCCAATATCTCCCCGTCATGGCGCAAAACTCGGCGCCCAAACCGCCGCGCGTGCTGGTAGCGCCGTCCAAGCCGGCTTGGTGTCCGATCAAGAAACCGTTAAATGAATCTCGCGTCGCGCTGTTGAGCAGCGCGGCATTGCGTTTGGCGCATCAGGAGCCGTTCATTCCACGCGAAGATTTCGGCTACCGGCGCGTGCCGTCCGATCCGAGCGCGGGAGAGATCATTATCGATCATCATTCAGGCATCGGCCGGGTGCCGAAGCAGGATCCCGAAATCGTTTTTCCACGCACGGCATTGGCAAACTTGCAGAAGCGCGGCGTTGTCGGCGATTTGTCACCGTTTCATTTTTCGTTCATGGGCGGCTTGCGCGACCATGATAAGGTCGAAAACCAGCTGGCGACGGCGATTACGAGCGACTTGAAGCAAGCCCAGGTCGACCTCGCGTTACTAGTTCCCTATTGACCCTTCTGCCATGAGACCGTCGGTCTCATCGCTCATGTCATCGAAGGCCAGGGCATTCCGACACTGATGATCGGCACGGCCCATGACATCATGAGCAAAGTCACTCCGCCGCGCGCAGTCTTTGTCGATCATCCGGTGGGCCGCACCTTCGGCCCGCCCCATGACCGCGCCCGCAACGAGGCGGTACTCGCACGCGCGCTCGAAGAGCTGCCCAAGTTCACCCGCTCCGGTGAAATCCGCGACCCAGGGTTTCAATGGTCGATTGACGGCAGCCGCGCCTGGGAAGACGAGCTGCTGGCCGAGATGCGCAACGAAGCCAAGGGTTGAAGTCTCGCTAAGTCGATTCGGCCGATTTAACAAGCGTGATTATAACGCAGCGGAATTCTTAGAAATCGGCAACAGCGCCCCTGCCTGCCAAACCGAAGTGTAGGAGCTAATCGATGACACCGCGAGCGACGCACTATTTCATGCCACGCCGTTTCGAAATCGGTAGTTTGCATCGGGTCGTCGCGGGCCGTTGTCAACGATTGAGGCAGCGGAGCAATTTTAAGCTTGGAACTATCCACGTTGGTGTCGGGATGGCGCGTTAGCGACGATCGAGGTAACGCAGTTGACTCTCCCGCCGTTTCATATTTAATTGCCGCGATAAAGGCCCGGGCACTTTGAGGACAAAAAAGCATGAACAAGACTCTGAGTGGTTTAATATTTGGACTGGGATTAATTACCGCTTTTGGTACGCCCAGCAGCGCCGCATCTTTCTACGAAGGCAAGACAATTAAAGTAATTGTTGGCTTCTCCGCTGGCGGCGGCTTCGACACCTACTCGCGCTTGATCGCGCGCCACCTGGGCGGGCATATTCCCGGTAACCCCGCCATTGTCGTTGAGAACATGACCGGTGCGGCCAGCCTGCTGGCCGCGAATCATGTATACAAGGTCGCCAAACCCGACGGCCTGACCATTCTCAATTTCCACGGCAACCAGGTGATCAATCAGGTCATCGGCAAGCCCGGTATCGAGTTCGACGCGCGCAAGTTCGAGTACATCGGCATCCCGACCCAGGATAACGTCGCCTGCGGTTTCACCAAAGCCAGCGGCATCACTACTTTTGACGCCCTGCGAAATGCCAAGACGCCAGTGAAAATCGGCGGCGTCGCCCCAGGCGACACGACTTACAACACCGCAAAGCTCCTGATCGCCGCGCTCAAGCTGCCATTGCAACTGGTGGCGGGCTATAAAGGCACGGCGGAAGTGAGGCTTGCCGCCGAAGCCGGTGAAGTGGCGGGCGGCTGTTGGCAGTGGGAATCGATCAAGTCCATTTGGCGCCAGGGCCTCGACTCGGGCAACGTGTACATGGTCTTGCAAGTCAATGCCAAGCCGCACCCCGAATTGGCGAAAGTACCCAACGCCATCGACTTCGCGGCTAATGACAATGCCAAACAAATTTTGAAATTTGGCGGCCACGATCCTGCCGCGATAACCCGTCCTTACGCCGTCGCGCCGGGCACGCCCAAGGATCGCGTAATGGTACTGCGCAAAGCGTATGTCGAGACACTTAAAGATTCAGCGTTTCTTGCCGACGCGAAAAAATCACGGCTCGACATTGATCCGTTGACCGGTGAGGAAATTGAAAAAATCGTCGATCAGCTTTTCAAGATTGATCCTGCCATCGTTAATCAGCTAAAAGAGATATTGCAATAATCGTTCTTAGCTATCGTCCATAGAAAACGAGAGGAGAATGAATCTTATGAAACAGGGATGGCGTTTCGCGCTCACCGTCGCTTTTATCGCAGCGAGCTTGCAGCAAAGTGCGGTTTTCGCCCAAGACAACTTTTACCAAGGCAAAACCGTCCGCATCATTGTCGGCGCATCCGCCGGCGGCGGTTACGATACCTATTCGCGAACGATCGCTCGGCATATCTCCAAGTACGTCCCGGGCAACCCGACCTTTGTGGTTGAGAATATGCCGGGCGCCGGATTCCTGATCTCGGCCAACTATATGTACAATATCGCCAAGCCCGACGGCCTGACCATCGGTCACTTCATCGGTGGGCTTTTCTTGCAGCAACTCCTGGGTAAACCGGGCATCCAGTTCGACGCGGCCAAATTTGAATATATCGGCGTCCCGACCCAGGACAACTATGTAATCGGCGTGTCGAAAAAAAATACTGGCGTGTCGACCATGGACCAATGGATGTCGTCCAAGACCATGGTCAAGCTTGGGGGTGTCGGCGCGGGTTCGGCCACGGACGATATCCCCAAGGTATTGATTGCAACCATAGGACTGCCCGCGCAACTCGTGTCGGGTTACAAAGGCACCGCGGATGTAAGATTGGCTTACGACGCCGGTGAAGTCCAAGGGGTGTGCAACGCTTGGCAGTCATTTTCAGCCACTTGGCCTAACGAGCTCAAAAGCGGCGACCTGCAGATCGTATTGCAGACGACTGCCAAGTCGCACCCCGAACTTTCCAAGGTCCCGCTAGCGATTAGCTACGCCAAAACCGATGAGGCTCGAAATTTAATCAACGCGCTGGTTCACAGCGTTGGCCCAGCAGCGAGGCCCTATTTGTTTCCGCCGGGCACCCCGAAGGATCGTTTAACGATACTGCGCAAAGCATTCATGGACGTCATGAAGGATCCAGAATTCCTGGCAGATGCCAAGAAGGCAAAGCTCGATATCGATCCCCTGGATGGGCAGGAGTTAGAGAATAGTGTCAAGGATGTATTCAAACTCGACCCCAAACTAATTCCACGCTCTAAAGAAATTTTGAAGTAGTGAAAAACCATGGCGTGATGGAGTATTGGAATGGTACAGCTACGGGCTTAGGACAGGGCCGCCATTTTGATACTCCACCATGCCTTCATGCCATTTCTGTCCATCTTCAAAACCCGCAATCCCGCGGCGTCACGTCGATGGTTGCGATATGCTGCTTGTCTTTGTCGAAGTACGAGTAGCGCAGCGTCACGCCTTTTTTGAGAAAATCGTCGCGTGTCTCCGGCCGCCCGCAGGCGCCTTGCACGACGCGGTCGCGCGCCCCGGCGGCAAATCGCCGATAATCCAAATTTTTCACTGAGTAGCTCACGAGACGATAATTATAGATCAACATCCCTTCATGGCCCGAGATCGGCATCAGCTCGGTTTCGTTATCGATCATGAACGGCACGCTTTGATTGATCTCGGCGGCGATCCGGCTCAAATGCTCCTGCGAGCGCGGATCACCTTTCTCCCCGTGGAAATAGTCTGGGACTATCCACCAAATCAAGTAAGCCGCAATCACACCGATAGCGATCCACGCAATATTTTTGATCATGTTCCGTTACCTACTCTTTGTTCGCCGCGCTCGATCCCTGGGCACTGTTGAATCGCACTAAATGCCAAGGCATGCGCCCTCTGCGATCGCTGGCGATCACCCAGGATCGCGGCAACATCGGCAATTCTGCCAAGTCACGCTCCCGGACCAACAGAAAACCAGGTTGTACTCCCGTTAAGAGTCTTTCCACTGCGGATGGCGAACTCAGCACGGGAATCGCTTCGCGCTCGACGTAATAGTTAAAATCATGCATGGTATCGGCAAAGATGTACAGCGGCGCTGACGGCGGCACGAGCCGGGCGATTTCGCGGGCGAACGGTCGCGGCGACTTATACGTTTCCAAATACGGGAATACCCAAAGCGCCGCGGTTAACATCGACAAGGTCATCAAAGCGACAATCACGATGATCGCGTGATCCACCTCGCGCCGAACCAAATACACAGCGGCCGACGCGCCGCTCACCGCCAACACCAGACTCGCCGGCAACAACGGTAGCACCGCATCGGGGCGAAGGCGCCACGCCGCCACTGGAACAAGGAATGCACCGAGCGCAAGCAATGCGAAGAAGCTCGCGGTGATCCAGCGGCAAGACGCGCCATCGGCGCTGCGCTGTGTCGCGAGCGAATCGATGTAGCAAGCAACAAGTAATGCCACCGTCGGTAGGAGCGGCAGGAGATAAAGATCGCGCTTGGTATCGGAGATCGTAAAGAATGCAAGGATCGCCAGAAACCAGCATAGACAAAGTTGGCTGGGAACGTCCTTCAAGATCTGGCGAAGCGGCCGACGCGCGATCAATGCCGGGATAGCGAAGATTGTCCACGGTAGAAAATCGGCAGGCAACGTCGTGAGATAATAATAGACAGGCTGTCGATGGCCGGCGCCGGCGATGTAACGCCGCAAATGATGCAGGTAAATAAAATCGCGGAGCCATCGACCGTCGGTCGCTTGATCAACCAAAAAAAACCATGGCACGGTGACGAGCAGCAGAATGGGAATTCCCAGATGGAGTTTCGCCGCGCCGATCATGCGCCAGTCGCGGCGCACGACCATGAACGAAACAAACACCAAACCCGGCAAGACCACGCCGATCAAGCCCTTGGTCAGCACCGCCAGTCCCATGAAGGCGTAGGCGACGAGGATTTCGTAAGCGCGGCCTTTGCCGAGAAAAGTTCGCGCGGCGAAGTAAACCGACAACATGAACCAACAACAAAAGACCATGTCGACATGGGCCCAGCGCGCTTCCCAGATCACCCGCATCGATGTCGCCAAGATCGCCGCCGCAATGAGACCGATGCGCGGGTTGAAAAAATCCCGGCCGAAGAAGTATGTCGACAAAATAAACCCGATACCGCCCAGTGCGGCCGGCAGCCTCACCGTCCACTCGGACACGCCGCCGGCGATATTCGAAGCGATCAGCGCCAGCCAGAAAAAAAGGATTGGCTTGTCGGTGTAGATGCCGCCATTGACAGTGGGGACGATCCACTCGCCCTTGGCGAACATCACCCGGACGATCTCGCCGTAGCGCGGCTCCACCGGCGCCCAGAAGTCACGCGAACCAATACCGAAAAAAAACAACAGCGAACAGAGAACGAGGAGGGCAAGCGAGTAATGTTTTTCAGCAATCAAAGGACTAGAACAATCAGCGGCTTGATGATTCACAACTAACAAGCGCCATGGGCAATTTCCAGAGACGCAAGCAGCGCCGTTCACAAGGGCCGGGAGACAGTCATCAGCGGTAATAAGAATTTCAGACGCATGCTCAGCCCTGAAGTCTACCGATGGCTGTGGGAAATACTTGCGCCGCCAACCCGCATGACTCCCTCCGTTACGCAGCGCTGAAATGTTGAACCGCTATGCCAAACGCCGCAACCAAAAAAAAGGAGCAGCCCTTCGGCTGCTCCCCATCCGCCCTAAGTGGAGGCAATCGACCTAGAACGTGTAAAGCAACTGCATCCCGATCGTCGTCTGCTGGCTATCGGCGCCGGTCTTGCCCACTTTGTAAACACCATGGTTGGCAAAATCTTGACGCAATTCGGCGCGACCCATTAGCATCTTAGTGAACTTATAGCTACTGGTTAAAGTCAGCTCGCCGAGTGTGGCATTATGTTGGGGAGTGGTAGCGGCGAGGCCGAAAGTTCGCGCGCCTTGATTATCGAAGAAAACCTCACCTCGTAGTGCCGTGGTGAAACGGTCGGTCCAGCCCCAGGATGCGATGGCAGCAAGAGCGTGCCAGTACGCATCCTGCGTACCGGTCGGAGTCGGCGCCGACGATTCGCTGCCGAGGGTATACTCAAGCAATACTGTCAAAGGATCCATCGGCTTGATCGTCGCCACGCTGCTCCAGGTTACTCTCATCCGTCCTGAATTGTGTCTTTGTTCCGGCCCGAATAGCAGATTGCTCGACAAACCGAAGGCGTCACTCGGCGTATAATTGACGCCGACGATACCGGACGGCGCGCCGTTGTTGTCGTGCGGATCATCCCAGCCGGTCACCCAACCAATACTCGCCGTGACCGTTTTGGCAAACGGGTAACTGAACAAAGTCCCCAGATGGCGAATTGGGATACCATAGTTAAACGCGAACGAACGAGAAATATTGTCGTTATATGCGCCAGGGTTGTTGAGAATTTCCGTACCTAGAGGCGTTACGAACAAACCGCCTTTGACACCGATCCCCTCACCCACGGGAATCGTGGTTGTAAGATATGCCTCACGGACCTCGGCCGACGATGCGCAGCAAAACTTTGCACCGATGCTGTTCCACTGTGTCGCTTCGTGGAGTAGCTCGCCGTAGCGACCGAAATCGCCGGAAACCTTGAAGCCAACGCCCCAGTCCTTTTCCGGCTTTTCAATCGCAAGATGAAAATTGTTGACATTAAATTGATTATTGTCCTTATCGAAGTAGCGGCCAGAAATGTCAGAGGGATTACCTGGATGATTCGAGCTCCAAATGTAGCCCATATCGATAAATCCGCTGATACCGATGCCTAATGCTTTCTCCAACGAACCTTTGCCGTTGGCGATCCCCTGATCGGCGACACCGACGCTGCTGTCCAAGCTCAACACGCCAGGAGCGAGCGGTTTGTCATCATCAGCGCGAACGTTCTGACCGCTAAGCGCGATCACTCCGGCCAAGAGCGCCATTCGGACCATCCGACGTTTCATGAGTTAGTCCTCCTCAACACCAATTAATTCCGATGAAAATAATGTTGTCGATAATACACGAAAGCAAATAGAATTCGAGCGCTAAGTAATAAAGCAACTTAAATGCCATCACCGATCAAGGCCAATTGCTCGGCATAAACGGTTAATATCCCTGAAATATTTCACCGACACCCCGACGGCAGAAATCGCGAGTGCCTAAATTTTGGCATGGCTGCTGACTATTTAGGCAAACGCTTGGGAAAACCAGCAGCCTTTAGACAGGTAGTAACTCAAGCTCAGTCATGCCGAGTGCCAACTCACGATTGCTGGAAGCTGTGCTGGCAATGATGGGGAACCAGTCAAGCTCGGCCGCCATGCGGGCTACCGCGCCCACAACAATCGTAACCGGTGAGCGCAATTTGGCTCGGCTGGCGAGCATGCCGATGGTCGCAACCGTGCCGGTCACGACAACTTGCTGGCTGCGGGTACCGGACCGGATCAGCCCAACGGGCCGCTCCGGCTCGCAGCCGTTTTCCAGTAGCAGGTCCATGATCGCTGCCAAGTTGCTTAGCCCCATCAAAATTACCAGCGTATCCACCGAGTGCACCAAGCCCGACCAATTGACCACCGAGTCAGAGACGTTATGTCCGGTCACTACGGCAAAACTCGAAGCGCGGCCACGGTGGGTTATGGGAATTCCAGCATAGGCCGGCACGGCAATGGCTGCGCTAATCCCCGGCACGACTTCGAATGGAATCCCCGCCGCCTTCAAGGCCTGGGCCTCCTCACCGCCGCGGCCGAAAACAAACGGGTCGCCGCCCTTAAGTCGAACGACATATTTGCCCTGCCGGGCGTGTTGAATCAGCAGCGCTTCGATCTCACGTTGGTCGGCGCAATGTTTTCCAGGTTTCTTCCCGACATAGATCAATTGCGCTTCCGAGGCAGCAAACTCCAACAGCTCATGGTTCGCCAGCTCATCGAAGAGAATTACCTCCGCCGCTTCGAGACAGCGCTTGCCTTTAAGCGTGAGCAATTCCGGATCACCCGGACCCGCGCCAACTAGAAATACCTTGCCGAGCCCGTGAAGAGTCATGATCAGTTGTCCTCCAAGGGGAAATCCATCACCTTGCGCAGCCGTACCGCGCAGGCTTTTAGTTCGGGCTGGCGCGACGCTGGATCGCGCGCGCTGATCGTGAGATTGTTCGCCGCCTTGAAAAAGCCTTGATCGCGCCCCCAATGAAACGGCAGGAAACAAGTGCCACGGGTGATCTCTTCAGTGACCCGGCATTGCACCATGACCTTGCCGCGCCGAGAAATAACCTCGACGAAATCGGCGTCCTGAATGCCATAGCGGCGCGCGTCGACGCGATGGAGATCGAGGATCGGCTCCGGCGCGCTCTTGCGCAGCGCCGGGTTTTTCCCGGTTCGCGTCATGGTGTGCCAGTGATATTTGGAGCGGCCGGTGGTCAAGACCAGCGGGTACGCATCATCGACCGTTTCCGCAGGTTCGGCATGTTCGACGGCGATAAAATTGGCGCGGCCGTCCGCCGTCGGGAAGATTCCGTCAGAATAGAGCCGTGCAGCCGGCATTCGTATCGATTTCGGATAGGGCCATTGCAACGGACTCGATTTCAGCTTTCGATAACTCATTCCCGAGCAATCGCAGACTCTCTTCTTTGTCAGCTCGGCGTATTCGGTAAAGATCTGCTTTGACGACTGATACGCAAATGCTTCGCCGAAGCCCATCGCACCGGCGAAGCGCGCAATGATTTGCCAATCCGGTAGCGCCTCACCGGGAGGATCGACTAGTTTCGGCATATAAGTCATCCGGCGCTCCGAATTGGTCATCACGCCTTCCTTCTCGCTCCATTGCGCCGCGGGCAAAAGCACATGAGCAAATTTGCCTGTCGCGGTCGTATAATAGGCATCTTGCACAACCACCAGCTCCGCTTGGCGCAATGCCTTTTCGATCACATCGGTATCCGGCGCCGACGCCGCGGGATTGGTGCAAAGGATCCAGATCGCTTTGACCTTGCCCTCAGCCAGCGCTTCGAATTGCTCCAATGCCGCCAAACCGGGTTCGGGCGCGATGCTGCCGAACGGCACACCCCAATGACGTTCGACTTCGTCGCGGTGCTGCGGATTCTCCACACTGCGATAGCCGGGGAGCATATGGGACAGGCCGCCAACTTCTCGGCCGCCCATCGCATTGGGCTGGCCGGTGAGCGAGAACGGACCGCAACCCGGTTTGCCGATCTTTCCCGTCGCCAGATGAAGATTATGAATCGCGTTGTTCTTATGCACTCCCACCGTGCTTTGATTGACGCCCATGCTCCACAGCGACATGGCGCGCTCGGCTTTACCGAAGATCAAAGCAGCCTCGACAATCAGACATTCGGCGATGCCGCAAATCTCCTGGGCCACGCGTGGGGCATAATCTTTGACAGCATTGATGAGCGCGCCAAAGCCATTGGTGCGTTGCGCGACAAACTCGCGATCGATCAGATTCTCATCGAGGAGCACATACAGCATGCTATTGAGCAGAGCTATGTCGCTGCCCGGCCGAATCGGCAAATGCAGGTCGGCGAAGTCGGCGGTTTCCGTGCGCCGCGGATCGACGCAAATCATCATCACATCATCCGGCGCGCTGAGCTTGCGCTGCTTGATGCGTTTAAAGATCACCGGATGGCAGTCCGCGGTGTTGGTGCCGATGAGGAAAAAACAGTTGGCCTCGTCTAGATCGGCATAGGACACCGGCGGCCCATCCGAACCGAACGAAGATTTATAGCCCGCCACCGCCGAGGACATGCACAGGCGTGAATTGGTGTCGAAATTATTCGTGCCGATGTAACCCTTGGCGAGTTTGTTGGCGATGTAATACTCCTCGGTGGTGAGCTGTCCGGAACCATAGAAAGCCACAGCGTCGGGCCCATGCTCGTCGATAATCGCGCGGAACCGCTGCGCCAAGTAGCCCATGCTTTGATCCCATGACACGCGCCTGAACGGACCATCCGAACAAGCGCGAATCTGCGGATAGAGCAGGCGATCGGCAGTTCGTAGCGTCTCGGGCAAGTAGACCGCCTTGAGACAGAGATCACCCAGGCTCGAAGGGTGATCCTTGTCCCCTTTGATTTTCGCCACCATGCCCTTGCCCACACCGGCAAGCAGGCCGCAACCGACACCGCAGTACGGGCAGTAGGTTTTTGCCCAGCGCCGGATTTCGTTCTGAGCGGATTTGGCTTCGGCTGTCTGCACGATCTCTTGCTCAAGCGCGCTGGCCGGGACTAGGCCAAGGCCTTGGCCTGCGTGGCTGCCGCGTTGTCGCTGACATTCGCCGTCGCGTCATAATTACGATACTTGCCGCGAAACCGGTTAAAGCCGGTGTATTTCTCGATGATGAAGACTTCCTCCGCGCTCAACTGCGCCAGCTGTTTGAAGGGCTCGTCCTTCTGCTGCGCAGGTGTTGCCGTGCGCTCCGGCGCGCGTTCTTCGAGAAAGCGCAGCATTTGACTGCGCAATCGGTGATACATCGGTTCCTCGCTGAGAGTCAGCCGGTCGCGCGGCCGCTCGAAAGGAACGCCGAGAATTTCCCCCACCGTCGCCGCCGGGCCATTGGTCATCATGACGATGCGGTCGGCAAGCAACAGTGCTTCGTCGACATCATGGGTCACCATCAGCACGGTCTTCGTCTCCTGAGCGCACAAACGAATCACTTGGTCTTGCAGCTCCATGCGGGTGACCACGTCGAGCAAACTGAACGGCTCGTCGAGTAGCAGCACCTTCGGCTCCAAGGCCAAGGCACGCGCAATGCCGACGCGCTGGCGCATGCCGGCGGAAAGCTCATCAGGGTAGGAATCGGCATTACCATCGAGTCCGACAGCAAAAAGATATTTATCCGCGAGGCCGCGCCGGATGCGCTGCGAATGGCGCTCCTCGCGCTGATCGACGGCGAGCAGGACATTTTCCCGCGCTGTGAGCCAGGGCAACAACGCCGAGGATTGAAACACCACGCCGCGGTCCAATCCCGGCCCGACTACTTCGCGCCCGGCGATGATCACGCCGCCTTCGCTGGCATCGTTGAGTCCCATGGCGATCGACAAGACCGTCGACTTGCCGCACCCCGAGTGACCGATGATGCAGACAAATTCACCTTCGCTGACACGCAGGTTGAAATCCTTGACGATGATCGACCGCCCTTGATCGGTATCGTAACTCTTGCCCAGTTGTGTGAGTTCTAGCGCCGGTATCATGGAATCAACCGTTCCCTTCAGTGAAGTAAATGTGCCGCCCGGCGATCGGCGCCGAGGTCGCCGAAGCAACCGTGCCTCCGGTAAGTGTCTTGAGCGTGTCGCGCCGGGCCTTGTGATAGCCCGCTTGGCCGCTCAACTGCACCCGCGAGCGCGGATGAAGCGTATCGACCGAGACCGCCGGGCTAAGCGTCGCGCCTGGCCCGCCGGTCAACGTGTAAATGGTATCGGCGAGCAATATCGCCTCATCGATATCGTTGGTGATCATCACCACGGTCTTGCGGCTTTCCATCCAGATGCGCGCCAGCTCGTCTTGCAGCGTGCCGCGGGTCAGCGCATCGAGGGCGCTAAAGGGTTCGTCCAAGAGCAAAACCTTCGGGTCCATGGCCAGGCCGCGCGCCACCGCAACCCGCTGGCGCATGCCGCCTGAAAGTTCGCGCGGAACTTTTTTCAATGCAGCGCCGAGATTGACTAGGTCGAGGTAATACTCGGTGCGCCGGCGTTTTTCCTGATCTGCCAGATTCGGCGCGACCGCGTCCACCGCTAGGTAAACGTTATCGAAGACGTTCATCCATGGCAGCAGCGAATAGTTCTGAAAGATCACGCCGCGGTCCGGTCCTGGGCCAGCGATCGGTTTGCCTTCGAGCAAGATCGCACCTGTGTCCGCTTCGATGAGACCGGCGATCAGCGAAATCAACGTCGTCTTTCCCGAGCCCGACCGGCCGACGATGCAGACAAACTCGTTCTCGCGAATCGACAAATTGATATCGCGCAGGACCTCGACCTTAGCGGCCTGTGACTTCCCTCGCCCATTGCGAGAAAAACTCTTGCTTACACCATGCAGTTCAAGAATTGCCATCACTTAGTCCATCACGCGGTCTTAAATCGGCGCTCAATCACTCCCATCATGCGATCCAGAGCAAACCCAATTAAACCGATGGCCAACACCGATAAAAGAATATGTGAGTAAACCAAGCTGTTGTATTCCTGCCAAAGGAATCCGCCCAAGCCAGGAGAACCGGTCAACATCTCCGCCGCGACGATCACCAGCCAAGCCATGCCGAGACTGAGACGAAAGCCGGTGAACATATAAGGCAGTGTCGCCGGGATCATGATTTTTCTCAGCGTCTTCATCGGCGACAATTTGAGCACCCGGCCGACGTTTAAATACTCCGTGCCGATGCTGCGCACGCCCATCGCAGTATTAACGACCGTCGGCCACATGGCGCAAAGTGCGATGGTAAACAACGCCGCCGGCTCCGATTGCTTGAACATCACCAAACCCAGCGGTAGCCAGGCAAGTGGCGAGATCGGCCGCAAAATTTGGATTACCGGATCGAACGCTTGATTGAATTTCGGCGACAGTCCCAAGAGAAATCCCAAAGGTGTGCCAAAAGCGATTGCCAAGAGAAAACCCTTGGCGACACGAATCAAGCTGAGCAAAGCAAATCGGAGAATGCCTTGATTCATCTCTCCGTCTTTAAAAAACGGATTGAGAATATACTGCTGGCTTTCCTGCCAGGTCTTAAGCGGTGATGGCAAATCGGGGGCGACTTTTAGACTGATCGTAGTCCATATCATCAAAACCAACCCTAAACCGAACAACGGCAATACGAACGCCGCTGCGTCAACGCGCTTTTCCATAGTCCTAGCCACCTCTAAACGATGTTGCTGACGGCAAACTTTTTGACGTACTCTTCCGGCTTACTGGGATCAAACTCGATCTTGTCGAAGAGAGTCTCCCTTTTTGTGTCTTCCTTCGGTGGGTTAATGCTCATCTCTTTGGCCACCTCCCGATAGATATCGGGTCGGTGCACTTTTTCGACAATCCCCTTGTAGTCCAGCGGTGCTTTGACCATGCCCCAGCGACGAAACTGCGTCAGCCACCAGATACCGTGGGACTTCCACGGGAAGTTGGTGTCGCGGTCGGCAAAAACCATGTAGTTGGGGTCTTTCTCTTTTTTGCCGTCACCATAGTCGTAGTCGCCAAGCATGCGACCAAGAATGATATCTTTAGGCGTGTTGATATACTGCGGCCGAGAAATCACGTCGACGACCTGCGCACGGTTTTCCATCTTGTCGATATAGCGGCTCGACTCGATCATCGCTTTGAGAATTGCTTTGACGGTCCTGGGATTCTTGTCGGCAAACTCTTCGGTGAAAGCCAAGACCTTTTCCGGGTGGTCTTTCCACATCTGCTGGCTGGTGGTCACGGTGTAGCCGATATTGTCGAAAATCGCCCGGGCGTTCCACGGCTCACCGACGCACAAGCCGTCCATCTTGTCCACTTTCAGATTGGCAACCATTTGTGGCGGCGGGATCGTAATCAGGGTCACATCTTTGTCAGGATTGATGCCACCAGCGCCAAGCCAATAACGCATCCACATCGCATGGGTTCCCGGCGGGAAGGTCATGGCGAAAGTCATGGGCTGGCCCTTTTTCTTCGCTTCGTCGACAACCGGTTTGAGTTGTTCCGGTTTTTTAATCCCCTGTTTGAGATACTTGGTATGCAGAGTGATCCCCTGTCCGTTGTGGTTGATCGCAAAGGGAATGATCATCGGCTTTTTGGGCGAGCCTAAGAGCCCCATGCTCGATGCGTACGGCATACCGTAGAGCATATGGGTCGCCTGGTTCTCGCCGATGGAAAGCTTGTCGCGGATCGCCGCCCAGGAAGCTTCCTTGGAGATGGTCGCCTCGATACCGTATTTTTTGAAAAGCCCAAGTTCATGCGCCATCACGATCGACGCGCAATCGGTCAGGGCGATAATGCCGAAACGAATCTTGGTCGTTTCCGGCGCATCCGCCGCATAGACGCCGCCCACCCAGCGCGTCGGCAGATGGCTCAGCAGCAATCCAAATGAGCTGGCACCGGCCACTTTAAGAAATTCGCGCCGGCTTGGTTTCTTCACTTTCTTCATCTCAATCACTCCTCCACGGTATAATTTTCGCCGTCAGCAGCGAGGTTGAAAACTTTTGCTTTAAGCTTGGCGTCGTTGGCGCAGGCACCGCTGATCAAGTCGAACTTGTAACCGTGCAGCGGGCACACCGCCGCGCCGTCTTCGATCCAGCCGGCCGACAATTGACCGCCTTCATGGGGACAAATGTTTTGCAGCGCGCAAAGATTGCCCTCGTGCTTGAACACGGCGATTTCGTGGTTATTCACTCGCACCAGTTTCGCCGCGCCCTCGGCAATGTCAGCACTGCGAATCAGCGGTTTGAGCGGTTCTGGTTTTTTTTCCGCTTGATTGCCCAGTGCCGGCGCTTGAGGAATTTTTCGCAGCTGCTGGCGCATCGCCTTGAACGCGCCGTGTTTGACCAAGCCGGCAACCACCTCCGACAAATCTTCGCAGGGCACATCTTCCATGATCTTTACCGGGAAATTGGCTTCACAGCCGGCCGCGCCGCCGGCGAAAACATCGACCGCTTCGACGACTTCACCGTTGAGCTTGATATTTTTCCCGAGCAGGCCGATGTCGGCCACCGTGTGATTACCGCAACTCGCCGGACAGCCGGACCAATGCATGCGCAGTGGCTGCGTTTTGCCCAATTTGGCTTCCAGCGTGAGCGCGGTTTTCAGCGCCCAGCCCTTGGTGTCGATCAAAGCGAAGTGGCAAAAATCCATGCCGGTGCAGCTCACCAGGCCGCGCATGACCTCGGAAGGATCGTAACGTAACTCCCGCAGGACCGGTTCTTCGGTGAGCTCGCCGATCCTACTGTCGGGCACGTTGGCAATGATGAGATTCTGCCCGACCGTCAAACGCAGCTCGCCGCTGCCGTAGCGTTCGGCCAAGTCAGCGACTTGCAGCATCTGTCCCGAAGTCATGCGCCCAACCGGCACGGCGAGCCCAACATAGTTGAGGCCCGCCTGCCGCTGGCGAAACACGCCGACATGATCGGTGTGTTTCGGCGTGCGTTGATCTTGCCCAGCGGAGGCAAGCGGGCGATCAACGCGCCGTTCAAGCTCGTTGCGAAATTTGGCCGCACCCCATTCTTCGATGAGAAATGCCAAGCGCGCCTTGGTGCGCAGCTCGCGCGCGCCGTGGTCGCGAAAGATCATGACGATATGGGAGCAGAGCGCCGCCGCTTCGTCGGGAGATACGAACAAATCCAACGGCGACGCGATCCGAAAGCCGCCCGAGCCGAGCTTGCCGCCGACCGCGATGTTGAAGCCTTTCACCTGGGCGCCGTCAATTTCCTTTAACGCCGGCGTCAAGGCCAAATCCTGCGCTTCGGCATGGGTGCAAGCTTCTTTGCAGCCGGTAATCGTCACGTTGAATTTGCGCGGCAGATCGGTGAATGCCCGGTTGCCGATAAACAAATCGGTAAACTGACGGGCGACACGCGAAGCATCGAACAACTCGTTGGGCGTCAAGCCGGCAACCGGACAGCCGATGACCCCACGGATGTTATCCATCCCCGTTTGCAGCGAGATCAAATCGACGGCGCGCAGTCTGCGCCAGATCTCCGGCACGTCATTGATTGTGAATTCGCGCAGCTGCATCTGCTGGCGCGTGGTGATATCGGCGAAGCCTTTGCCGAAGTCACGGCTGATTTCGCCGATGGCGCGCAACTGTGGCGCGTTCAACAAGCCATTGGCGAATCGCAGGCGCATCATGAAGCGGCCCGGCGTTTGGCGGCGAAAGAATATTCCCGCCCACTTGAGCCGCTCCTTGTCGCCGTCAGTGATCTTTTCCCAACCCGCAGCGGCGTAGCGCGGAACATCATCGAGAATATCGAGGCCGGCTTTCTCCTTCTTATATTCTTCGATTTTATTCATCGTTCACGAAGCGTGATGAGCAACGCCTGTGCCACGATTATTTTGCGAGAAACTCGAATTAATTCAGTGTCGTGTGAGTTGGAACTCGGTGCGACTGCTTACGCCTTATACGGCGGATGCCTAGAAACTGGGCAGCGGCTTTAATGGCGCTCTCGGGGATGGTTGAAATCCCTCGCCCATTCGATCTTGCTCAGGGCAGACTTCAGGCAAAGAGAAGATTTGTCATGCCGGCGCAGGCCGGCATCCATCTTCGCGCGCGCGGCAAGGCCAAACGAAACCTGGATTCCGGCCTACGCCGGAATGACGACCCCGAAGAGTCGACTTCCGGTCGACAAATTTAGAACCCCCTCGGCTTAAAGCCGAGGGTTGTTTAGTGCGAGGAAGATGGCGCAAACAAATCCACACTACGCGATGGGTTCACTTCCCCCCCCCCTCACCGGCCGATCAAGGCTTTTACTTTTTCCACCACCGCTGGCGGTGTGGCCATCACTTCTTTGGCCAATGAGTCCAACTCTTCGCCGCTGGATGGATCCATGTCGAGACGACGTTTCTCGGCTTCGGCCAACAGCGCCGGATCGCTGACCGCTTTGTTAAAGGCATCGCGCAGGATCTTGATTTTGTCCGGCGCCACACCCGGTGGAACCACCAAGGGACGGCCGAATTCGTCGGACGCGACGACGGCTTTGACCAACTGGCGCACACCTTCCGCGGTTTTGTATTTGTCCATCAATTCAGTGAACGTCGGGACCTCCTTCAATCGCCCGTCGCGCTTGCTGCCGGTTTGATAAAGCACGCGGACAAAGTTTTTCTTGCGCCAGGTGATGAAGGGCTCACGGGCAAAGTAGGTGGAAATGGTAAACGCCCGGCACTGCACCTCGCCGCGTTCCACGGCCAGATCGATGTCCGAGCCGGCAACGTAGCCGGAGACGACACTGAATTTAGCGCCGATCGCGTCCTCGATGAGCTTGGGCATGTAGTATGCCGCCGAGGTCACGCCGGTGGCACCGCACTTGGGCGGAGCGGCAGCGCTACGCACATCGTCGATGGTCTTGATGCCGGCGTCGTTGCGGATGTACATCAACGTGTTCGACGAGGCCATGCTGCCGATCCAATGAAATTTGTTCCAATCGAATTTCACTTCCGGCCGCTTGGCGAGCTGCTCGAAGTAAAGCGCTGGATAAATCGCCCCGAGCGTAAGACCGTCCGGTTTGGCCAGGTTGTAAACTTGATTGGTCGCAATCAGCCCCGCGGCGCCTGCGACGTTCTGGATAATGATGTTAGGATTGCCCGGAATGTATTTTGGCAGGTATTCCGCGAGCAGCCGGGGATAGAGATCGTAGACATCGCCCGCTTTGGTCGCCACCACAATCGTCACTAACTTGCCCTGATAAAATGGCGCCTGGGCATGTATCACCGTGCTGCTCAGTAGACAACCGATAGCGATCCATAGTCTAAGCCACATAGTTGCTTGTCCTTTCTAATCTCTCAATATAGCGTGCCGCTCAGTTGCGCCGAGATTTGCCGCGAAGTTTGTTGGAAAATTTCTCTTCGGCCGATTCATTTGCGAATCGATCGTCATAAAACTCCTTGGGATTGATCGGCTAATGCTCGCTGGTACGGAGGTTCCATAACAGTCTTGCCTGTTCCAGCAGATCAAAAGCGAGCAAACCGTTGCGCGGCTTGGGACGCTCACGCGGCGCTGGCGGATCCAATAAAACCGGACAAGAAAGGCGTCCGGCTAGGGTGACCAGTTTTAGCATCGTAAGATCGGGAAACAGCCGCCGTTGGCGTTGTTTGAGAACCAGCAGATCGACTGCCTCATCTTGCATAAAGGTGGTGATTTCTCGGGTTAGTTTGCCCATTCTGATCACTTTCCTAACGCGCTCTTGCTGCATCCGCCCGGCGTATTGCGCGACAAAGTTCCACAGATCGAGAGTTCGCTCACGCCGCAGGACGTCGACTGGCACGGTTGCGTAGCTGTCCAAGAAAAACGGCAAAACATCGACCGGTGCAATGGCCGACAACAACACGTCGCGTTCGGCTTTTTCATCGATCACATGGAGCGCGACGACTTGGGATCCGGTTTCCTTCCCGAGTGCGACAGCGTCGCGCAGAGCCCTGCCGGACTCCAGGGTAAAATCAATCGGTACGAGAATCTTTCTCATCTTCTGCATTTTCATCTCCTTGACCAAGACTTGGGTTAAGACGCTGACTTCAATTCACGGCGTCACTATCTTTTATACAGACCGTCGATAAAGCCGCTCTTGTCGATCTCCTTCAACAAGCCGAGATTGACGAAGGTCTCCGCCCTGGCGCCTTTGGCCTTGGCGTTGCGCAGCGCCAGATCAGCGATCTGAAATTCGAGACCCTTGAGCGTGGGATAAGGTTTCTTTTCCGTCAGTTTCTTGTAGGCCGAATATGTCTCACCGAGAACCTCGCTATCCTTGATCCTCAACCGTTTGGCCAAGATGTCTTTGGTCCTCTTCTCGTCTGTCATCCAGAGATGTATTCCGGCGATGAATGCCTTGAGAAAACGGCGCGCGGTTTCGGGTCGTTCGGCGAGCAACCGCTCAGTCGTCGCTATCGCCTCATGCTGATAGTTCAAACCGAGATCGGCCATGTCGGCTAGTATGCGATAGCCGAGCTTTTTTGCCGTCAGATCGAACGGCGGTGAAATGACCGTTGCTTGCACCGTGCCGCCGGTCAGCGCCGCGAAGCGCGAACCCTGATCGCCTAGCTGCACCAAAGTGATGTCCTTGCCTGCAATCAGACCGTTTTGTTCGAAGGCATAACGCACGGCGAGGTCGGAGGTCGTGCCGAACCGGCTCACCGCCGCCTTGGCCCCCTTCAGATCGGCAAAACGGCGGATGCCTTTATCGGCGACAATGCTATAGGGCACCGTATTCATGTAGCCGGCGATCATCGTGATATCAGCGCCGGCCACTCGCGCCGCAATAGTTTCCGATCCGGAAGAAACGATGAATTGCACGCCGCCGGCGATCAACGACTGCACCCCCTGGGTGCCACCCTGAAAGAATACCAAGTCCACATCTAGGCCATATTTTTCGTACAACCCCGCGTCCTTGGGTATGAACGCATGGGCCAGCGCGCCGCTTAAACCGGCGACACCGACATAAAGTTTCTCCAATTTTTCCTGGGCGCCACTTCCCTGCACGACGGCCAGCGATAGCGTCAATGCGAGTATCGGAACAATTTTCACTTTCATTGCAGTCCTTTCGCGCTTGTTAATCTTGGGTCGTTAGTTATTGGCAGTAGCGCTAACGGAGGATAAGCACGACCCCGCCAGCGCTATGCATGAGAACTTCGTGCGCAAAATCATTTTCCCCATCGGAACGAGCGTCCCGGCCCAGAAGTTCGCAAAATAAGTCGGACGGCCTCATATCGTCATGGCGGAGAAAGCCGGCATCCAGGTTCGCGATTTTCCTGGATTCCGGGTCGCGCTAGCTATCGCCAGCTTGCCCGGAATGACGGATGAATTATGTAGCGGACTTTTGGGCCGGCACACTAGCCGTTCCCTTTCCGGTTCAACGTCCAACAGATCCCCGCAGCGCCGGGGCAGTGCGCGCCAGCGAGCGACCGAACACATTCGGCGCCGGCTCTTCCATTTCCAAGCTCACGTCGAACGCGATTGCTCGCTCTCCCTGAAGAATCATCAATTCGCCGCGCGGGCTCGCGAGAAAATTGAAACCACCGTAGGAAACCAATCCATCGGGCAAGCCGACACCGAAGCCGTCGGGATGCGGTGGCAAAACTTGCAGCGGCCGGCCATTGAAGTAGCCCAGAACGTTGCGCTGCTCGCGCCAGCGCCTCACGCCGGCATCGTCCGTGCCATTTATCTTAGCGCCTGGCTCAAGATGCTCCGCAGTGTGGTAGAGCGCCACGAGCTTGGGCTCACGCAGTAGCGCGACCATCAACTGCGCTGGCGAAAGCTTGTCGTACTTCTCCGCCCAGACATCGGCCGGCACCGCCAAGTGGGCATGATCGGCGTCGAGTGGAAACAGGTAACGCGCCGCGCCGATGTCGAGCATACCCTTCAGATGACGCATCACTTCGTTGATAAACCGGCAAGCCACCTGGACGGGGACGCCGCGGTAGGTTGCGGCAAAATCAGTATTGCCGGTCATGCAGCTGAAAGCTGGCAAGGGGTTGCGCATCCGGCCGCCATAGGCTTCTTGATACTGATAGGCAGCGCCGATATCGGCGGCGGAAAAATACCAGGAGTCGCGCGAAGACTGCGCTGTCGCGCCGGTTGCGCCAAGCACCATGGCCGCGCCGGCCCAGCTGACCCACCTGCGCCGCCAAGACTTGCGCGTGCTCGTCATTTCGGCTTGGTGATCCTTGGTCGCGCTACGTGGAATAGGAATTTGACTGAAACTCATATGTTCGTTCATGGCCTCGCCTCTCTCATCGCTCGTTGCCAATAAAAATGGCGCTCGATCCCGTTGGAGGAATCTGGCGCCATTGCCATGGTCGCGGGCTTCAGCATCGAATCCCTGGACCGATCTTTTCGCGCTTGCAGCGCGTTAGCGCCGCAAGCGATAGGTGTTTGCGAATTGTTGCTTAGTTGCTTACAGCAGCATCCCTTCCATTAGCGTCGGAATTCTCGTGAGCATTCTGATAAAAAATGTCGACCTTCTCATGGTTCTTTGTTTCCAACAGCATCTGCGCATTGCCGATCGCTCGATCGATGTCTTCGATCGGCGTCACTGACACTCGTCCATGACCAGGGTAGAGCGCCTTCAAACTGAAACTACGCAGCCGCGCCAGCGAGTCGAGATAGTCGCCGATGCTGCCGCTCTCGGCGATGTAGGAAAGTGTGCCGCCGGCAAAGACGCTATCGGCGGAGAAGAGCAATCCGCTTGATGTCTCGATGATCGAAATGCAGCCCGAAGTGTGGCCGGGCGTGTGAAACACCCTCAGAGTATAGTTGCCCAGATCGATGCGCGTCATATTTTCCAGCCACAGATGCACCCGCATCGGCAGTTCGTTGAGATCGTTGCCCTTGTACATGGTCACGTAGTAATCGCCCGTGGTCATTTTCGACGCAGCCAATCGGTAGGCGGCAATCATCGCCGACTCCTGAAAGTAGCGATTGGCGCCGATATGGTCGCAATGCTCGTGCGAATTAATCACCAAATTAATATCGCGCACCTTCATGCCGATATGGCGCAGCCCGCGCTCGAGCACCGGGAAATTCTGGTCCGAACCGGAATCGATCATGACGTTCATATAGTCGCCTTGGATGACGTAACAATGGCTACTACCGCCAATTCCGCGTATCTGAAAAATTCTCGGATTTAGCTCAGTGACCGCATTCGTGCTTTCCACTTCGATGAACTCCTCCCATAGCCGCTTCGAGATCGTTGTAGATTTCGAAACATTCGGAAAATCGGTCGTTATAAAAATAACCCTGTAAGGATGGATCTAAATTGCACAGCCGCAATACGCCGACCCGTTGATCGACTTGACGCTTGAACGATGTCAGCACCCCCACCTCCCAAATTCCAAACTGCTCCAGTTGCTTGAGATTAACGATCACGCGGATGCCCTGGCGCGTCAGCCAGCGGCGAAACAGATGGCGCACCCGCAACGGCTCATTGTTTTCGGCTTTGCCGGACGGCGTGACGACAACCCAGCCGGCAACTTCCGTGATCCGGTAATTCACCGGCGTTAGTTCCATAGCTGCCAGTCTTTCCGGCGCAGTCTATTGGCATGAGCGATGTCCGGCTGTGCGAGTTCAAAACAACGTGCCATCTCCAACACCGGCCACACCGGAATATCTTTCTCCAGCTGTTCACCGAACACGTCGGCCAAGAAAATGATATTTTCAAAAATTCTCTCGGTTGCGGTTTTGCCTGTTTTTATCATTTTTACCTCCAGAAAAAATTAAGGCGCTGCACCGGACCACGGTGAGCGCCTTTGCTCAACCCAGGGCAACATCGCCCTCGCTTAACTGATAACGCAACCGCCGTGCCACTCATCAGCAATCACAAACATCGCGATATCATGACGTTTTAATATTCCGTTAATAATAATCGCCTGTTCAATGGTCACGAGCATGCCTAAACAACATGCAGCTAGAAGCGAATCTCTTGCAACTAGAAGATATTTCAGTAGAGAGGGGGCCAAGACCGCGGCGCAGTCAAAATACGACAACGCTCAAAAACTTTGCGTTTCCGCGACGCACTGAATGACCTTCGGCTTTAGGCCGAGGGGTTCTGAATTTTTCGACTCGAAGACGACTCTTTCTTTCGCCATTCCGGCGCAGGCCGGAATCCAGTATTTTTTTTAGACTTGCAACACAAGCGAAGTATGGATGCCGGCCTCCACCGGAATTACAAATCTTCTCTTCGCTTGAAGGCGAGGGATTTCAAACATCGCCGCAACGGGACATTAATCGATAAGCGGTAGATTTACGGATTAGATTCGGTCAGCAGTCCACCAGCGAGTAGTATCGCCTGGGCGATATCCGCCATCGGCTTGCGCATGTTCATGCTGGCTTTTTTCATCAGCGCATAGGCGCGTTCTTCGGAGAGATGGCGTTGTTCCATCAGCAACCCTTTGGCGCGTTCGATCAATTTGCGTTCTTCAAGATTGAGCTTGAGGGTGGAGACTTCATCGCGCAAGGAAACAAATTCACGGAAACGGCTGACCGCGAGCTCGATGGCGGGCGCGAGTTCCTCCACCCGCAGCGGTTTGACCAGATAACTCATCACGCCCGCTTGGGTCGCGCGGGCGACCGTCGAAGGATCGGCATGACTCGTAATCAACACAATCGGCAGGGGACGGGTTTGCATGATCTCGCGCGCGGCTTCGATGCCGTCGAGATCCGCCAGCCCCACTGCCATAACGATGACTTCAGCAGCCGAAGCGTGCGCTAGCGCCGAGGCCACCCTGCCGCTCGCTCCCTCGGCAGCGATTTGATAACCGCAGTTGCGCAAACTTTCGACCAGTTGATTACGCGATAATTCGTGATCGTCGATGACGAGGACTTTTTTCATACCAAAACCTGTCCGCCGTCGGCTTTGCGACTTTTTGATCGAGCGACGCGCCGCACAAACTCCGAAAGAAACCGCTCGCCGTAGTATTTCAATGCCGGCGCGTAATTATGTGTATCGGCCATAATCTTGTCCGGCTGCACATAGGGCGCCAGCGCCAGGTCTTTGGATCGCTCGTCGATCCATCGTTCGATCATGCGCGGCGTCACTTCGAGATGAAATTGCAGGCCGTAAATGGTTTTGCCGACGCGAAACGCCTGGGTGCGAAAATGCTGCGACGAAGCCAGCAGGATGGCGCCCGTCGGCAATTCGAAACCGTCGCCATGCCACTGAAACACCGTGGCATTTTCCGGCAAATATCCCAGCAGAGAATCGACCTGGCCGTGCGGCGTGATCGAAATCGGGCTCCAGCCGATCTCTTTGACCGAACCGTGAAAAACCGCAGCGCCGAGCGTAGCGGCAATCAACTGCGCCCCGAGACAAATGCCCAAAATCGGCACCGCTTCGTCAATGGCCGCCCGAATAATGCGCTTTTCCCAGCGCAAGAATGGAAAATCGGCCTCGTCGTCGACATTCATCGGCCCGCCGAGAATGATCAGAGCTTTGACTTGGTCCCAGTTCTCCTCTGGCATTTCGTCGTGGAACAGACGGACCACTCGATAGGCAGCACCCTGCTTTGCCAAGACTTCGGCGAAGAAACCCAGATCTTCGAATGGGTCATGCTGGAAAACGACGACCTCACCCATGGGTCCCCCGTAAATTCTGCGCCAGCAAAATTTGGACTGAGGGCACTCAACCCTCAGTCCAAATGGTCATGGGTTAGATATCGAAATAGAGAGCGAACTCCCAAGGATGAGGACGGAGCCGGATGGCATCGACCTCATGCTTGCGCTTGTACTCGAGCCAGGTCTCGATCACGTCCTTGGTAAACACATCGCCCTTGAGCAGGAAGTCATGATCCTTCTCCAACGCATCGAGGGCCTGATCTAACGATCCCGGCATCGATTTAACCTTGGCCGCTTCCTCAGGCTCCAGCTCATACAAGTTCTTGTCGATCGGTTTGGGCGGCTCGATCTTATTGCGGATGCCGTCCAACCCGGCCATCATCATCGCCGGAAAGGCAAAGTACGGATTGGCACTCGGATCAGGGGTTCTGAACTCCAACCGCTTGGCCTTCTCGCTGGTCGAGTACATAGGGATTCTGACGCAAGCGCTGCGGTTTCTCGCCGAGTAGACTAAATTGATCGGCGCTTCGTAGCCGGGAACAAGTCTTCTATAGGAATTGGTCGTTGGCGCGATAAAGGCGCACAGCGCATGGGCATGTTTGATCAGCCCGCCGATGTAGTATCTCGCAGTATCGCTGATCAGCCCGTAGCCCTTCTTGTCGTAAAAGATATTCTTGCCGGCTTTCCACAGACTCTGGTGGCAGTGCATGCCGGAGCCATTGTCTTGGAACAGCGGTTTGGGCATGCAGGTCACTACTTTGCCGCGTTTGCGGGCGGTGTTCTTGACGACATACTTATAGAGCAACACCTTGTCGGCCATCTTGGTCATGGTGTCAAAGCGCATGTCGATCTCGGTCTGACCGCCGGTGGCGACTTCGTGATGATGCACTTCGATCTTGATGCCGCATTTCTCCAGGTTCATGACCATTTCTGACCTGAGGTCTTGGTACTGGTCCATCGGCGGGACCGGGAAGTAGCCTTCTTTGTATCTGATCTTGTTGCCCAGATTGGCACCGTCGCCGTTGCCGGAGTTCCAGAACCCTTCACTGGAGTCGATATGATAATAACCTTCGTGATGGTTCTGATCGAAGCGGATACTATCAAAGATAAAAAACTCGATCTCGGGCCCCCAATAGCTGATGTCGGCCAGACCGGTGGACTTTAGGTACTTCTCGGCTTTCTGCGTAATATAGCGCGGGTCCCGGGAGTAGGGCTGGCGGGTGATCGCATCGAGCACGTTACAGACAAAGCTAAGAGTGGGGTGTTCGGTGAACGGATCCATCATGGCGGTGTCAGGGTCGGGCAAAAGGATCATGTCGGATTCGTTGATCGACTGGAAGCCACGGATACTCGATCCGTCGAAACCCAAACCCGATTCAAACTTATCGGCGTCGAGATCGGTGGCCGGGATCGAAAAATGCTGCCACAGCCCGGGCACGTCGATAAACTTGAAATCGACGATCTCCACCTTGTTCTTCTTCGCCATCTCTAGGACGTCTTTTACGGACATCTATTTGCTCCTCGTTTCTAGGTTTATGTTGTTACTCGCGCAGAAGCGCAGGGAGCAGCGGTGCTGATCACCGCTGCCCCCATAACCATACTATAACTATTCGACCATTTTCGAGCCGGAATGCAGCTGGAAATCCGGATAACCGAGCGTCCCCATCTCTGGACCGTCGAGTCCTTCCATCTCAGTATCTTTGCTGACGCGAATCGGTGTAATCATATCGCTGATCTTGAACCAAACGTAAGCCACGACAAAGCCGAACACCGCCACTGTCGCGCAGTCGATAATCTGCATGATGAACTGAGAAAAATCGCCATAAAGCAGACCTCGGACACCGTCCGAACCGTACAGCTTAACGTATTCATCTCGCACAACACCACCCCAGCCAGCGCCGTAATCACCGGTCGCGAATATGCCAACCGACAATACGCCCCACAAACCATTGACTCCATGCACCGAAATCGCGCCGACTGGATCATCGACCCCGCGGTTCTCCCAAAAGAAAACGCTGTAGACAACTAAAACACCGGCCACGGCGCCAATGATGGCTGCGCCTACTGGGTTCACAAAAGCGCAGGGCGCGGTGATCGCCACTAAGCCGGCGAGCATGCCGTTGCAAAGCATCGTCGGATCGGGCTTCAACCCCTTCATAGCAAGCGCTATCTGAGCACCGATCGCGCCCGTAATACTGGCGAGCATGGTATTAACGACGACAAAGCTAATTCGTAGATCCGTGCCCGAAAGAGTTGAACCTGGATTGAAACCAAACCAGCCGAAAGCCAGAATAAAGGTCCCGCAAACCACCATCGGAACACTGTGACCCGGCAGAGCCTTGGGCCGGCCTTGAGGATCGTATTTGCCAATACGCGGACCGATGACCATAGCTCCGGCAAGACCTATGATGCCGCCCATCGCATGCACCACACCTGAGCCAGCGAAGTCCACTGCCCCATGGCCTAAACTCCAGTTGAGACCGCCCTGCGCAAGCCAGCCACCGCCCCAAACCCAGTTGGCGTAGAGACAGTACGGAAACGCGACCCACAAAGCGTAGATACAAAAGTTCTTCCATGCCCAGCGCTCGGCCATGGCGCCGGTCGGTATCGTCGCGGTCGTATCCATGAAAACCATCATGAAGAAAAACAGCGCTATCACCGACACATCGTTCACCGCGCCGGTCAAAAACCAACCTTTCAATCCGATAATCCCGTAGGTGAACGCTCCGGTAGCTTTTCCTGCCGCGTCCACCGCTGCCCCGAGTCCCCAACCCTCGCTCAAGACTGATAAACCTGGACCCAATGAAGGATACCAGCCTGGAGGCACAGGGCCGTTCCACCAGTTACCCCAGCCAATCGCAAAACCATAAACCCAAAAGGCCAAACAGCCCAAAGGATAAACCATAAAATTCATGGCTGACGTGTGCGACGCATTCTTCGCACGACAAAGACCGGTTTCGACAAACATGAACCCGGCTTGCATGAACATGACGAGAAAACCAGCGATCAGCACCCACATGTAGTTGATTGAGTACAGATTGTGGACCATCCGGTCATAGACGTCGCCGAGCTTAAGCGTATCGGGTACGTCCCCCTTTGCATCGCCGGCTGGCGTTGCCCAAACACCGGAGGCGCCGCCTGTAGGATCTGGCCAAGGCGGCGGCTTCTTCGGATCATCGCTGGTTGCCGTGAAATATCCTGGCAGCTTCGGCGCTGGCGCCGCGGCGACCGGCGCTGCAGCCCGGAGCCTCGGCTTTCGCCGGCTCGGGTGCCTTAGTTTCTTCAGCGGCTATAGAAACATTGGTAGAGCAGATCATCCACAGCGCGGCAGCCACGGACGCTAAAATATTCCTGCTTCTTCCTCGATTCATATTTGCCTCTTCCCCCTAACCTGTAAGTAAATTCTGAAATCGCGTCCGGTCCCTTTTCCCCGGTGCGGATACGGATCACCTCTTCGACGTTAGTCACAAAAATCTTGCCATCACCGATCTTACCGGTCTTTGCGGCGTCGGTGATGAGTTGCACCACTTCCGCAGCCTTGTCATCGGCCACCAGGATCTGAATTTTCACCTTCGGCAAAAAATCCACGGAGTATTCAGCACCGCGGTATAGCTCGGTGTGACCCTTTTGCCGGCCAAACCCTTTGACCTCTTCCACCGTCATGCCTTGAACTCCCGCCTTGGTGAGCGCTTCCTTAACCTCGTCAAGCTTAAACGGCTTCACGATCGCTTCGACCATCTTCATAAAAACTCCTTTGTTTACGACACCGCCAATAAAAGCATCCCGAACGTTTGGGCTCAGACAGGGGCTAGAGCAACCGCGATGCCAAAATCATTTTTCGCCGCGAGCGCAGCGATACTCAGCGAAATGATTAAACTATTCGGCGAATCATCGACTAAAAACGTCGAGATTGAAGAAGCCGTAGGTGCCTAGGAATTGAGCGGTGCGCTTAATTCCTAGGCAGAATGAAATCGAGTGAGTTGTCAGTTTAATTGAGGCAACGATAGCGAAGCCCCGGTTTTCGATGACGCGCACGCAGTAGTGATTCCTGTTGGCTTTAGCCGGTAAACGCGGAAATCGCCGCGAACACGAAATGGCGCGGCATGCCCACGCGCAGCACCCGTACGCGTGAGCATGAGGGAACTAGTTTGCCTAGTGAACGAAAGATTGCATCTGGGAAACTATTGTCTTCTCACCCAGGCGATGAAAAGCACTGCGGCAACTAAAAAACCTAGTACGATAATAGTATCCGTAGAGAATCCCTCTATCATTTCGACTCCTTTATCGCCGGCGAAGCAGCGGCATTTCGTACTCGAAGCGCAAGGTCTCTGCGCAACTGGAATGGCGCGCGCTGACCGCGGCGATGCTCGATCAAGTCACGACGAACGACGAATCGCCCCAGGCTCACCGGCAACGGCGATCACAGAACGAATTGTTCGCTATTTAACTGCCCGAAAGTTACAAAGGAAGATGGAAAGGCGGAGAACGGATCGGCAGAAACCCCAGAGTAGGCTGGCGATAAAAACCATCATTTATATCGAAACTGAGCCGCGTCGTTTGTTGGATCTGGGCCTGACGGAAACGAGCCAACGCCAAGAAACCGGCTGGGTTCTGGTCGTCATAGCGTTTTACCCCTCGGTTGAGTGCCGTGCCGTCGACCGGATCGTGCAGCGCAGCCAACCGACTCTCTCGTACCGGTCGATAATCCCCCGCTCGATTCGAGACCTGCGGAACCGAAGCGAGGATAACGATGCCGAGAAGAAAGGTATGCAGCGTTATCGCGCAGAGTTGAACGGCCGCCCTGCACGGCGAAAAAGACAGCATCGAGTCAGTCTTAAGCCGGGCAATTCATGATGTCAACGCGGATGCATGTTATGTCTTGTCTGGTGCAACGCGGTTCGATTACCTGAATGTCCAAATTCGCGATGAGATACCGTTAGACACAGCATAAGCGATTCTGAGAAGTAGCCTTCCGACAAAAAATTCGGCAATCGGAGACCACAACGCTAGCTGTAATCGCGCTGCGCACGGGAGCCCCAGCGATTTTTGCGGGCATCAGCGCCGTCAGAAACTAGACAATCTGAGTTTCACCCGCGTGTTCTATGCGCCGACCATCGATTCTAAAATGACAATCCCGGCAATGACAGCCATGCTCAACACCGCCTAGAATCCGCCATTCGCACAGTGCCCGAACAGTAGATCTGGCTGGACTCAACGTAGGTGGTAGAGTTCCTATCAGATAACCGGCACGAGGGTGCAAGCATTCGTGCCCTACAATCTGCGGTGCTGCAGCGCCGGCAGCTCGGCGCGCACTTTGGTGAGATGGTCGAGATCGATTTCCGCCGTGATGACGCCGGGACCGTCAGGGAGCTCGGCGAGTATAGTACCCCAGGGATCGACGATCATCGAGTGGCCGTGGCATTCGAAGCTTTTGGCGCCTTTGCCATATTGATCGGCGGCGATGATGTAGGTTTGGTTCTCGATGGCGCGGGCACGGAGAAGAATTTCCCAATGCGCCTGGCCGGTGAAGGCCGTGAACGCCGACGGGACGAAGATCAAATGCGCGCCCTGGTCGGCTAAACCGCGATACAGTTCGGGGAAACGCAGATCGTAGCAAACCGACAAACCCATCGTCCCAAGCTCGGTCTGCACCGCCACGACATCGCCGCCATGAGCGCGGGTCTCCGACTCGCGCAGCGACACGCCGTTGGCCAGGTCGACATCGAAGAGATGAATCTTACGGTAGGCCGCTAGCAGTTCGCCCGCCGGACCAAAGAGCAGACTCGTGTTGTAGGCTTTCGCGCTGGCGGGAATCGTTTCGAGAATCGAACCGCCAAGTAAGAAAATCTTCAACTCCCGCGCCAATCCGGCAAGTCGGTTCGCAGTCGGTCCGGGAATCGCTTCGGCAAACTCTCTTTCTAATTTTTTGTTACCGCGCCAAATAAAAACTTCCGGTAGGACCACGAGACGCGCACCTAGGCCAGCCGCCTCGCGCACCCAACGCTCAGCTTCGGCGAGATTCGCCGCTTTGTCATCCGAAGCCAACATCTGCACCGCGGCGGCAATGAACTTCATATTTTCGAAACCCTTAAACCGTTTGTCCCGAGTAGGGGCCGAAGGTCGCGTATCGAGGGATGAACCCTTGAACGGCTGTTATCTGTTCAGAAAAACCGGACAGGGCGCATTGCGCAATACATATTCCGTCGTGCCGCCGAGCACCATCTTAATAATTCGCCGGTGGCCGTGGGCGCCGATGAACAGCAAGTCGTATTTGAGATTGACCAGATACTCGATGATTTTCTGCTCGGGGTAACCGCGCGCAGTCTCGTACTTGACGTCGATGGCGTAGGAGCCGAGATAGGCCTTGGCCTGCTGCAAGATCGCCTGCGCCGCCGCTTCTTCCCGGGCGATAGAGAGCACCGTGAGAGGCAGCTTGAGCACTGTACAAAACTCCGCCGCCGATTCCATCGCCGAGCTCGCCCGCTGGCTGCCATCGTAGGCTAGCAATGGGTTTGCAATGTTGTCGAAGCGCTTGGTCGATACAAAGATCGGCCGCGGACATTTGCGAATGATCGTTTCGGCGGTCGAGCCGAGCATGCCAGCGGTGAAGCCTTCGTTGACGCCGCGATGACCGATCACTACCAGATCGGCAACCTTGGCCCGCTCGCAGATTTCATTGGCGATCAGCCCGGTATCGAGAAAGGTCTGCACCCGAATATTTTTTGCCGCGCAGGTCTCGCGGAAGTAGTCGAGAATAAGTTTGCCGCGGTCATCGAGGAGCTCGCGCATCTTGGTGGAAAAATCGAGATAGGGTTCGAATCCGAGCGAGCCTGAGACATCGTGGAAGAAGGTTCCTTCGAGGGAAACCGTATCGATCACATGCTGGCCCAATAACATGCCGTCAAAGCCGCGCACGAGCCAGATCGCGTAATCGAGCGCCGCCTTGGAATGCTCGGAGCCGTCGAGCGGAATCAAGATGTTTTTGATCATAGGTCTCTCCGTTAGATTGCCGGTGCAGTCACCGTAACCGGCGATCGCCGTCAGCTATTTCTCCCCTAGGCCTGGGGCACTATCGACACGATAACAAGGCCGGGACTAATTACAAACGGAATCGCCGCCGACCGTTTACATCCGCGCGCCTTTAGGAGATAATCCGCCCTACTCTAGAGAAGTTGGATAAATGCAGCGACCGAAGAATCGTCAGGAAGCCCGCCTTCAGGATCTGATCGTCAGCGCCAAACAGCTGAATATTCAAGTGCGCATGGAGAAGCTTTTGCGCGAAGTCGGCTATCGCGCTCACAGCGGGAGTTGCCGGGTCAAAGGACGGGAATTGATCGTCATCGACCGGGACATTCCGCTGATCGACCAGATTGAGTTTCTCGCCAACGAGCTCGCCGGGCGGCAAGCCGAGGCAGATTCACAAACCGCCGCGCCGGCCAGTGAAGCGTCAGAGCCGGCGAGTTCGAACTAGCCCCGCGCTGAAAAGATTTAGTGCACGCGGATTTTTTTAGCCGCCTCGATGCCCAAAGAAAACTGGTCATCGCCGACCTTGAGCGTCATCATGCCGAGGGACGGCGCGACGTCGACGACCAACACCTTCGCCCCCGGGACCAGACCATGCTCCTGTAAGTAACTTAATAGGCGCACGTCGCGTTCGCCGCCTTCGGTAATGAAATCGAGCTCGACGGTTTGGCCGTCGTTGGCGTCATTGAGTGGCGTAGTCTTGCTCAGGTTGCCTGTAGCAGCCCCGGGAATGCGATTGCCGTGGGGACAGGTCAGCGGATTATTTAGCAATTTCGCCAAGCGCTCTTCAACTTCTTGGGAAATCGCATGTTCCAGACGGTGCGCTTCCTGATGCGCCTTGACCCAATCCAGTCCCAACAGATCGGTCAGAAACCGCTCGGTCAGGAAATGGCGCCGAATCGTTCGTTCCGCAATCTTCTTACCCTCACTGGTCAAATGAATTTCTTTGCGCCGATTGATCGTCACGTAGCCATCTTTTTCTAACCGCCGAACCGTGGCGAAGATCGTCGATGCCGAAACCCCGGCCTCGGCAGCCATCCGGGCGGCTATAACCGGCTGCCCGTCTTCCATAAGTACATAAATAGCCTTGAGATAATCTTCTAACGCATGGGTGACTTTAATTTCTTCCATAGATTTGACAAACTTTCTAGCTTCGACTATACGAAGAATAAGTATTTTGGATGGCGAAGCATGAATTTGTTTTACGTCTAAACTAAATCTTGCCTGCCACCTTAATAATCAAGTTGCGACAAGAGATCAAGGGAGCCTTCATTGATGTTAAACGCCAATAATCTAGGAATCATCCGGGGAACATTTTCGGCATTGTTTTGGCTGTTGATAGCTTTCTCCGAACCGGCACGTGCTCAAGGAAAACTCGTCATCGCGATCCAACCGACAGTGGCCAGCGATGAGATGCTCAACAAAGCCAAGCCACTGCAAAAATTTCTCGAACAAAGCCTCGGCGGCAAAACCAAAGTGGAGCTCTATGTGCCAACCAGCTTCGCCGCGGTGGTGGAATCGCTGCGCTTTGGCCATGCGCAGGTCGCCTTCATGTCAGCCTGGCCGGCTCAGTTGGCAGTCCGCCTTGGCGGCGCCGAGGTAGCGTTGGCCGAGGTGCGCCAAGTACTCCACGGCAAAGAAAAAGTCGACGCTCCGTATTATTATTCCTACTGGGTGGTCAATCCCGACTCACCTTACAAAGATTTGGCATCGCTGAAAGGCAAGTCGGCGTGCTTTCCCAGCCCAATTTCCACTTCCGGATTCGTCGCGCCCATGGGCCGGATGGTTGAGCTGAACCTGCTCCAACCCGGCGAAGGCAAGGAAGCCGACCCTAAATCCTTCTTTAAGGAAGTGCTGTTCGGCGGCGGTTATGGCCAGTGCTGGCAGGCGCTCAAACAGGGCCAAGTCGATACCACAATCATCGCCGGCGACGTGCCCGAGAAGCTCTATAACGAAGTCCTCGCCGGCACACGCTCCATCGAGGATCAAGGGCCGATCCCCTCCCACGCCGTCGTGCTCAGCCGCGAGTTCAAAGAACCTCTGCGCTCCCGGACGATCCAGAGCGTGATCAAGCTCGGCGCACCGGAACATCGCGATCTCATGCGCACGTTTATTTCGAGTATTTTCGT
The DNA here is from genome assembly GCA_963816145.1 of uncultured delta proteobacterium. Classification (GTDB taxonomy): domain Bacteria; phylum Desulfobacterota; class Binatia; order UBA9968; family UBA9968; genus DP-20. Next base: position 231,995 of record CAWFJP010000004.1, on the reverse strand, counting down.
CGGTTTCAAGCCGACCACGGCGCAGGAGCATCTGGCCGGGCTAACGAAATATTTAAAGCTCGCCAACTTGAAGTTCACCGAGCGATTGTAGGCGACAGCGCATATATGGTTACGGCATTGCACGCAGACCAGGTTTGGTTTTCCTATCCGCGCCACGAGCCCGTCCTGCGCAATGTCTCGCTGTCGATTCCCGCCGGCAAGCACACGGTGATCATGGGTCCTTCGGGAACCGGCAAGACCACATTGCTGCGTGTCATGGCGGGAATATTGCCGCCAAGCCGCGGGAAAATTGCCGTGTTCGGCCAACCCCTGGAAGGCGGCAGCCGGCGAAATTTGAGCTCGCTGATTGGTTACATTCCGCAACAATTGGGTCTGGTGCGCAATCTCTCCGCCCTCGACAACGTGCTGATGGGCGCGCTCGGCCGGCTTGGCGATGCCCAAACTCTATTCGGCATATTTCCGCGCGCGGAGATCGACGCCGCCCATGCGGCGCTCGCCATGATGGGTATCGACCACAAGAGCAACAATCGGGTATTCCAGCTGAGCGGCGGCGAGCGTCAACGGGTCGCCATCGCGCGCACGCTATTGCAGCGGCCGCGCATCGTCATCGCCGACGAGTTCGCCTCGGATCTCGATCTCACTTTGGCCTACGAGATTCTCGGCCGTATCCGCGCCGCTGCCGAGACAGAAAACATCACATTCATCATGAGCATGCACCGCCTCGGTCTGGCGCGGAAGTTCGGCGAAGAAGTGCTCGCCATGAAAGACGGCGCGATCGGCAAGGGCTACATCGGCAGCGAGTATCTTGAAACCGAGCCGGCTGAGGCAACCGCGTGATGCCGAAATTCTTTTTGCCGCTCACCGTCGGTTTGTTCCTGCTTGCGACCCTGGCCCATTTAGGGCTCTTCGATGGCGAGCGTTTAGCGCGCGGCTTTCGCAACCTGAGGATTCTCGGCGGCGAAATGGTGCCGCCCGACATGAGTATCCTGCCCACCGCCGGCGCCGCGCTATGGGAAACCGTCGAAATGTCCTTTGCCGGAACGCTCTTGGGTTTCATCGCTTCGCTGCCTTTGAGCGTGCTCGGCACGCGCCGACTTTTTTCAGATTGGCTCTCGAGCTTGGCCAGATTCATCGCCGCTGGCATACGCACCATTCCGGTGCTGCTGTGGGCGATCGTCTTCGTCATTCTGGTCGGCCTCGGACCGCTGGCCGGCACCTTCGGTATTGCCGCCTATACGGTCGGCTACCTGGCGAAAATCTACGCCGACCTGTTCGAAGGCACCGATCCGGAAATCATCGAAGCGGTGCAGAGCACCGGTGCATCGAAGCTGCAACTGGTGCGCTTTGTGATTATCCCGGAAACCGCCAATGCGATCCTCGCCCAGGTGCTGTTCATGCTCGAATACAACATCCGCGCCTCGTCGGTTCTCGGATTTGTCGGCGCCGGCGGTCTCGGTTTGGTGATTCAAATCTATCTGCAGAATCTCGATTATCGTCGGCTAGCCACCGTGCTGCTACTAGTTCTGGTGATCGTCTTGATGATGGACGGCATCAGCGCCTGGCTGAGAAAACGTTTTCTACTATCGACTCAAGGAAGCTAGCCAATGACCAACGGGATTTCCCAACGACGCGCTTTCACGAGTAGCAAGATCACCGCCTCATTCTTAGCGATATGGCTACTACTCTTCGCCGCGGCTCCGGTATTGGCGCAAGAACAGGCCAAGAAGCTGGTCGCGCTGCTCGACTACCTGGGCAGCGATTACAAAAATGCCGTCAAAGACGGCAAAGTCTTGAACCCGGACGAGTACGGCGAAATGCAAGAATTCGCCAAGCGCGGTTTGGAATTATTCGCCCAGCTCAAAGCCGCTGACAAAGGCGATAAAGCCGGCGTCGAAGCCTTGGTAAAATCCCTGGCGCAGCAGGTGACGGACAAAGCCGATCCCAAAGCGGTCGCCGAAACTGCCAAGGCAACCAAAGAAAAACTGCTGGCGGCCTACAATATCGTCCCCTACCCGCGCCGCTTGCCGTCCATGGCGAGCGGCAAGAAAATCTACGACGACAATTGCGCGCAATGCCATGGCGCCACCGGCAAAGGCGACGGCCCAGGCCGCGAAAGCATGAAACCCAAAACGCCGCTGCCGGCCAACTTCACCGATCCCGAGCGCATCGGCGGCCTGTCGCCGTTCAAAGTATTTAACACCGCGAGCTTCGGCATCGAGGGCACGGCCATGGCATCGTTTGCCGCCCTTAGCGAAGAGCAACGCTGGCAGGTCGCATTCTACGTATTTTCTCTGCGATTCACCGACGAAGCGGCCAAAACCGGCGCGCAGATGGTCAAGGCGAAAGGCTTGCCCGGCGAATTGCAAACGGTTGCAACCCTGGCGACCAGCGCCGACGAAGTGCTGTTGGACCGGCTCCAACAACAGACCAAAGACGAGTCTCAGGCGCTGGCAGCGCTTGCCTACCTGCGCCGCGGCATGTTGGAAGCCTCGCTGTCCGATCCCCTTTCAGTTGCCAAGGGACTTCTGCGCGAAGCCGTCGCGCTTTATGCCAAAGGGGAAAAAGATCAGGCCTATCAAAAAGCCGTTGAAGCGTATCTTGACGGCTATGAACTTGCCGAACCAACACTAGTCGCCAAAGATGCGAGCTTGGGACGCGGTCTGGAAGCGCAATTTACCCAGCTGCGCAACAGCATCAAGCAAGGCGCGCCGGCGGAAGAAATTCAAAAACAGCATGTAGAAATCGAAGTGCAACTCGATCGCGCCACCCAGGCAATGGCGCGCGACGACGGCTACTCGGGCTATTATGCCTTCGCGAATTCAGCCTTGATCATCTTTCGCGAAGGACTCGAAGCGGCACTGATCCTGGCCAGCATCATCGGCATGTTGCGCGTCATGGGCGCAACCGAAGCGATCCGCTACATTCATCTCGGTTGGATTCTCGCGCTCTTCTGCGGCGGATTGACCTGGGTAGCGACGCAAACCGTGCTCACGCTCAGCGGTCGCCACCGCGAAAGCATGGAAGGATTCATATCCGTCTTCGCGGCCGTGGCGCTTTTCTATGTCGGCTACTGGCTGCACACCCGCTCGGAAGTCAAACGCTGGCATGAGTTCATCGAACAGAAAGTAAAATCGGGAATATCGACCCAGCGCATCTTCGGACTTATCGGCATCTCGTTTTTCGCCGTCTATCGCGAGGCCTTCGAACTGGTGCTGTTTTATCAAGCGCTGTGGATGCAAAATGAGGATAGTCACGGCTCGATTATTTGGGGCCTGGCGCTCGGGCTCGGGTTATTGGGGGTCGCGACCTTTGCGATTTTAAAGCTCGGGCTCAAACTTCCGATCAAATATTTCTTGAGCGCCACTGGAACGCTGCTCTATATCATGGCGTTTATCTTCGCCGGCAACGGCGTCAAAGAATTACAAGCCGCCCAGTGGATCTCCACCACACCGACGAGCGTGCCGCACGCGATCCCCTTGCTCGGCATCCATCCGACCGTTGAAACCCTGGCGGCTCAAGGATTGATGCTTTTTGCCTTCGTCGCTACGTCCTTTTGGCTGGCCCGTCAGCGCAAGAAAGCGAAGTAAATTGGATTCACGACTACAACAAAAGAACCGCGAGATAGCGGCGGCAACAAAGCCAGACAACTCGCTGCGATGCAGCTGTGGCAGCTTGTTAGCCCGGGTGGTCGCCGACGGCGTCGAACTCAAATGCCGCCGCTGTAAGCGCCAAGTGGTCGTACCTTTCGCCACCAAGGGCACTGTCAGGATCGATATGTAACCATCATTGAGAACGTTGATAAATCTAATTCAGCGGCCAGAGGTCTTGAACCCAGAGCCCGGCGTTCCGCACAGACAACGGCGGTAACCGGGCTTTTTGCTTTTTAATAGCCAAGGAGAGAACTAGATGAAGCATTCGAGGATTACAATTACCCTGCTTTTCCTCTTTGCCATCGCGTTAGCAAGGCGCGCCCAAGCCGACGACGCGGTGGTCGAGTTGCGCTTCGAGAATCGCCGCTTTATTCCGCAAACGATCACCGTCCCGGCGAATCAACCGTTTAAGATTAAAATCACCAACAGCAGCAAAGAAGCCATCGAATTCGAAAGCTTCAAGCTCAACCGTGAGAAGGTCGTTGGCCCCGGTGAGTCGGTGATCGTACTCGTACCGGCTTTGCGGCCCGGCAGTTATGACATTTACGACGATTTTCACCAGGATGTTCCCGAAGGAACGATCACGGCCAAATAAAAACTCATGGGTATAGGAGATCGACGGCCGGTGAAAATAAACAAGCAGCACGTCGCGGCGCTCCTCGCAGTCGCCGGACTTACCATGGTCGGACTATCGCGCGGGATTCGCCATGAAGATCCTCCTACACGTGACGACGCTGCAGCGCCACCGAAAATTGCGGCTATTCTCATACGCTCCTGTTACGACTGCCACTCCAATGAAACCCGCTGGCCATGGTACGGCTACGTCGCGCCATTCTCTTGGTGGTTGGAACGGGACGTCGGGTTGGGGCGCAAACAGCTGAACTTCTCCGAATGGGGTTCCTATTACCTGACGACAAAGTTACGCAAACTTCAGTGGATCGATCGCACCTTGCGTCAAGAAAACATGCCGCCGTGGAGTTACCGCATACTGCACCCTCAAGCAGCGCTAAACCAAACAGATCTGCTGCTGTTACTACAGTGGATCGAATCGGAGTTAGCAAGCCAACGATCCCAACAAAGTTCCAATACAACTAAGGAGCATTCACAATGAACACTTATTTACGATCGATAACCTTAGCGTGCCTCATCGTCCTGGCAGATTTGTTACGCCCCGGTTGTGGCGCCGCGCAGGTCGATCCCTGGGAATTTGAAGTTTATCCGTACCGCACGCTCGGGCGCGGTGTTCTTGAACTTGAGTGGCTAAATAGCGTTGTCGCCAATGGCTTCACCCAGGGCGACAAGGGAACTTCAGGCGGCACCTTACCCAGCCAATCGATGTGGCGCACCGCTTTGGAGGCAACCTACGGGCTTTCCGATCGCATCGAAGCGGCGGCGTACGTGAATATCGCCAAGCCCAACGGTCGTGACCTGCAATATGCCGGCTCAAAGTTCAGAGTGCGCGGCAGCCTGTTCGATCAAGGGCAGCTGCCCATCGATCTCGGTTGGTACATTGAATTGGGATACAACCGTGTACCGCAATTCGACGATCAGAAACTAGAACTGGAATTGCGCCCGATTATTCAAAAAGACTTCGGCAGCCTTTCCTTGATGGTTAATCCCATCTTTGAAAAAGTATTGGTCGGCCCAGACAAGAACAAAGGATTCGAATTCGGCTACGCCTCGGGAATTTATTATCGCTGGATGCGGTCGATTTCGCCGGGTGTCGAGTTTTTCGGCGGTATCGGCAACATCAACGACACCGACCCAAGAGCGGAGCAGCAACATTACATCTTTCCGGTCATCCGGGGCGAGCTGCCGCATGGTATCGAGTACAATATTGGCGCCGGTTTCGGTCTGACCCACGGCTCGGATCCGGTCATCATCAAGTTCAATCTAGAGCTTGAGAATTTCGTTTGCGCGCTGTTCGGTCCCTCGTCAGAATCGAGCTGGTTTTGGTAATGGCCATGTCGATCTCGGCTCGCGATAGCCAAATCGAATTGGAGCAGTGGAGTTTTGTGGCCCGAATTTTTTAGAGAACAGTTAGAGTCGACCAACACTAACAGTTTCATAACGGTAAACGGACGAGCGGCCAGAGGTCGAGAACCCAGAGCCCGGCATCGCGTTACATGCGATTCCGGGCTCTTTTTTTGGAGAAGAAAATAAATGCCATGTCTTGTCGAAGCGCTATCTGTCAACTGAGTCAAACCGCCAATGAAAGATAAAGTCGTCGACGGCACAGAGGTTAAACTCTTACGCTGTCACTGTGGCAATTTGCTGGCCCGTCTAGTGCCGGGTGGGGTCGAAATCAAGTGTCGCCGGTGTAAACGAAAGATCATTATTCCTATTTCACCTGAGCACCGGCATAACCAAAATCCTCGGTGATTAATGGCACAACAAAGAGAGATATTGAGAACACAGACATCGTTAATTTACACAAAGTTTTAGCAGGTTATAAATTAATATTAGTCTATACAAATATCGGCTATAAGTATTGACAAATACTTATGCTTTGAATATACAAACACACTCAGCGGCCAGAGATCTTGAATCCAGAGCCCGGCGCTTCGCAGCGAATGTTGCAGAGCGTCGGGCTTTTTGATTTTTGCGGAGGTCAAAATGTACGGCATCAAATCCCGAGGAGGAGGGTGGTCGGTCTCGCTTTGCGATTGCAGTCAAGACACCGCCCACTTTCATTACGGCAACATCGTTCTGCATATCTCGAGAGGCGATCTGCGCGACCTCGGGCTCGCCATGCAAAGCGTGGCGGAGGACGCCGAGATCAGCGAGCAGAACAATCATCAGCAAGTCAAGAAAGGATTGGTCCAATAGTCATGTCGGCATTTGTTTCGATCATCGTTAAAGGCGGGATCGTCATGATTCCGCTCCTCGCTTGTTCGCTAATCTCTGTCGCCCTGACAATCGAACGCTTATTGTATTGGACCAAACTAAAATCGAAGGATGCGTTGCATCAAATCCTAGCTTTTGTCGACAAGGGCGAATTCGACCAGGCGTTGCAGTTAGGCAAGACGTCGATCCAGCCCATTGCACGGGTCCTCGCTGCCGGCATCGCGCACCGCAATCCGGCCCCGGCCAAAGCAATGGAAGCGGCGGCGCAGGCCGAAATTCCGATTCTCAAAAGCCGCCTGGGGGTTCTCGACACGATCGTCACCCTCGCCCCATTGCTCGGACTGCTCGGCACGGTGGTCGGCATGATCGGTTCCTTTGATGTCATGTCCGAGGTCGGCATGGGCCAGCCCCATGCGGTCACCGGCGGCGTTGCCGAAGCGCTGATCGCCACCGCCACCGGTTTGCTGATCGCGATTCTCACCTTGGTTTCCTACAACTACTTCACGGCGAAGGTCGAGCGCGAAATGGACCGAATGGAGCACTTCAGTTCCTCGCTCGAATTGCTGCTTCATGAGCGCATGGGGAAACACTGATGCGCATACAACGCCGCAGCATTAAAAAGGCGCGCATCGAGATCATCCCGATGATCGACACGATTTTCTTTCTCCTGGTCTTTTTTATGATCTCGACGTTGTCGATGACCCAGTTCAAAGGCATGCCGGTCAATCTGCCGAAAGCCGCTGCCGGTCAGCAGGCGCCGGCCGAGAGCGCGGCGGTAACCATCGACAAAGACGGCCGGTTGTTTCTTAACCAAAAGGCGATCGACAAGACCGCTCTGGGCGATGCGCTGCGCCAGCAGCTGGTGAAAAACTCCGAGATGTTGGTTGTCATCAACGCCGACGACGGCGTCGAGCATGGCCGCGTCGTCGAAGTCATGGATATCGCCCGCGGCGCCAACGTCGCCAAGATGGCGATCGCGGTCAAACCGAAGGAGCAAAGAAAATGAATGAGCACGGGCTGATCTCGTCGTTTACCGCCTCGTCGTTAATTCATTTGAGCCTGATTCCCGTGGCTGCGCTGGTGATGCACGCCAAACCGCTCAAGCCCGTCAATATGCCGGTGGAATTGATCGAGCTGCCGCGGGTCGAGCAGCCGCAAAAAGTTGAGGTCGCACCGCCGCCACCGGTGCCGAAACCCAAACCGCAAAATCTCACCGCGCCCAAATTGCTTTCCAAGCCGGTTTTTGAAACCAGTCCATTGCCGCCGACCGGCAACACCAAAGAAGACAGCAAAGAAAAACCGGTCGCAGAGCCGCAGCAGCTGGCGGCATTGCCGGATAACGCCGGCGCGGCCAAAGCCGGCTGGAACACCGGCACGCAAGCCACTCAAGCGGAGGGCAGCGCCGCCGGCGCCGGCAATCTCTTCGCCAAGGGCGATGCCGGCGTGGTCGCCGGCAGCGGAGTCGCCGGCGGCGGTGGCGGTACCGGAGCGTCGGGGCTCGGCCGGGGCGCCAAGGGCGACGGCACCGGCGGCGGCACAGGCTCAGGAGAAGCGCTCTCCGGTCTGGCCAGACCCCTCGGCGGCTACCAAGTTAAGCCGCGTTATCCCGACTCCGCCAAAAGAGCCGGCGCTCAAGGCGTGACGACTTTAAAGGTTCGGGTGCTGGAAACCGGCCGCGTGAGCGAAGTTTTGGTCGAGCAATCCGCTGGTTTTCGCGATCTCGATATCGCCGCTATGGACGCGGTCAAAAAATGGCTCTTCGAACCGGCACGCCGGGGCAAAGAAGCGGTTTCGGTATGGGTCTTATTACCGGTCAAATTTGAGTTGCACTAGGAAACGCCGTGGCAGAAATACTTGTCCATTGCGCCGCCAAACCGACAGCCGAGCCGTCGATCCTCGCTCCGGCAGCGAAAAAACCGCGCGTTGAAAGCGCCCACCTATTTCAAGGCAACAACGAGATCGTCATCGTGCATCAAAAGGAGGAGTACAACCTGCGCATCACCAAAAACGGCAAGCTAATATTGACCAAGTAACCTTACGATCCAGCCAGCCATCCATCCAGTTCTCCGGACAGGGAAAGCCAGCCGATCAAGCAATCTGAACTCACGGAGGATAGGATGACTCGACAACAAAAACGCGCGATCGAAAGAAAATCCAATAAGACGGCATTTCAAAAAATCTGTCTCGCCGCCGGCGAAGGCGTGGGCAAGGCAGTGGCCTTCAGCTTTGCGCTGGCGAGCCATGCGGCGGCCGCCGAGCCCAAACCAGACGAACCGATCGCCATGCCACCGGTGGTGGTGCAAGACCAAAGCAGTCCCTACATTGTGCCGCAGTCCTCGCTCTCGAAGTTTCCCGAGCCGCTGATCGACATCCCGCAATCGATTACCATCGTGCCGGAAAAACTCCTCGAGGAACAGGCCGGTACGACATTGCGCGATGCCCTGCGCAACGTGCCTGGCATCACCGCCACAGCCGGCGAAGGCGGCGGCGCCCAGGGCGATGTTTTTACGCTACGCGGGTTCAATGCGCGCAACGATATGTATATCGATGGCGTGCGCGACGCCGGCTCTTATTTTCGCGATTCATTCAATTTCGACTCCGTCGAGGTGTTGAAGGGACCGTCTTCGACCTATTTCGGGCGCGGCTCCACCGGCGGTGTGATCAATCAGGTCAGCAAGACTCCCCGCCTCGACCCGAGCTACGACGGCATTTTTACCGCCGGCGGCAACATGTATCTGCGCGGCACCATCGATGTCAATCAACCGATCCCTCAACTGCTTCCCAACGCCGCCTTCCGTATCAACCTCATGGCACATAGGGACGACGTCGTGGAGCGGGACAAGATCGAAGTCAAGCGGCTGGGTCTAGCGCCGTCGATTGCCTTCGGCCTGGGCACACCGACGCAGGTGACGTTGAGCTACCTGCTGCAACATGAAGACAATATTCCTGATTACGGATTCCCATACAAGGACGGCAAGCCGTTACGCACCGACCGCAGCAACTGGTATGGCTTAACTCACGATGATCGTGAAGAAACGACGGTGAATATCGGCACACTGAAACTCGATCACACCTTCAACGACATATTCAACTTGCGCAATACGCTGCGCTACAGCTACGTTGACCGAGAATCAGCAGTTACCAATCCCATCATACCAGTAATACCTAGACCGAATACACTGAACCGAAGCCGCCCGCAGCGCGACACCCAGGAAAGCATCTTGAGCAACCAATCGGACCTCACGGCGAAGTTTTATACCTACAGTTTCAAACACACGGTCACCACCGGGATTGAACTGGCGCGCGAGACTTTCGACTTGATACGCTGGGCCAGCGCCGGTCCCAACACAACCATCAACAATCCCAACAACAACCAGCCTCCGAACCCGAGAACCCGCGCTGCGGAATCCGATACCAACGCGTTCAGCTTTGGCATTTACGCGGCTGATCAAATCAAGCTAAACGAGTATTTCGATCTCGTCGGCGGTGTCCGTTGGGACTACTTCGACAGCCAAGTCAAGGACTATTTCCTTAACGACAAGCGAAAACAAATCGACAGAGAGTGGAGTTATCGCGGCGGCTTGGTATTTCACCCGACGGATTGGCAAAGTTATTATTTTTCTTACGGCACCTCGTTCAATCCATCCGCCGAAGGCGTCGCCCTCAGCCCAGCCACCAACAATACTCCGCCGGAACAAAACGAGATCTTCGAAGTCGGCGCCAAACTGAATTTCTTCGGCGGCGCCTTGAGTGTCCAGGGCGCAATCTTTCGCATCGACAAAAAGAACGCGCGCACGCCGAATCCGATCGATCCCCTTCTGCCCAACGTCGTGACCGGTAAACAGCGTTCACAGGGCTTCGAGATCGGGGTGACCGGCCGCCTGCTTCCGGGCTTGAACATTTTCAGCGGTTACACCTTTCTCGATACCGAGATACTTAAAGATAATACCATTCCGAGTATTGTTGGTAACGAAATCCAAAACGCGCCGAAGAACAGCGCCAACGTTTGGATCACCTACGACTTTCTGGAAAAATGGCAGATCGGCGGTGGCCCCTCCTATGTCGACAGCCGATACTCCAATAACGCCAACACCAATCGCATCCCGGGTTACATTCGATGGGATTCGACCGTCGCGTACCAGATCACCAAGAACATTCAGTTCCGGGTTAACGCGCTCAATCTGTCCAACCAGCTTTATTTCGATAGCATCTCCGGTTCGAAAGCGATCCCGGCTGCCGGACGGACGTTCCTCGGCAGCGCCAATTTCAAGTTCTAAGGAGTCGGCATAAGAATGATCGTCCAAGTTCCCAATGTCCTGAACCCCGAACAGATCGCGCGCTGCCGCGAATCGATGAATCGCGCGACCTGGATCGACGGCCGGGTGACTGCGGGACATCAGTCAGCCGTGGTAAAAGACAACCGTCAATTGCCGGAAAATAGTCCGGAGGCGCGGGAGCTTGGCGATCTGGTCGTGGCGGCGCTGGAGCGCAGCCCGCTGTTTATCACCGCGGCGTTGCCGCTGCGGGTCTTCCCGCCGCTGTTCAACCGCTACGAAGGCGGCGAAAGCTTCGGCGCTCATCTCGATAATTCGATTCGGCAAATCCCCGGCACGCCCTATCGCATTCGCACCGACATATCGGCAACGCTTTTTCTCAGCGCGCCCGAAGACTACGACGGCGGCGAGCTGGTCATCGAAGACGTCTACGGCGCCCATGCGGTAAAACTCAACGCCGGCGACATGGTGGTCTACCCGGCGAGCAGCCTGCACCATGTCAACCCGGTGACCCGCGGCGTGCGCCTCGCGTCGTTTTTCTGGGTCCAGAGCATGGTGCGCGACGAGGCCGCTCGAACCCTGCTTTTCGATCTCGACATGGCGATCAACAAAGTGAACCAGGCGTTGCCGAACCACGGCGCGGTGGTGGAGTTGACCAACTGCTATCACAACTTGCTGCGCCGTTTCGCCGAGGTGTGAGAACGATGAAGATCCCATTTTCTACCCACGTCTTGGCGGCAACGATTCTCCTCGGCAGCTTGCCTGCCCAGGTTCCGAACTCTGCTGCCGCCGATGCGACCGCGCGCGTCTCCGTTGTTTTCGTCGATCCGGAGAAATTTACCGACATGCGCTATTCGCAAGCGGAACGCTACTCGCCGGCGATACTGCTGCAGCTGCAACGCTACATCGTCGAGACCGGCGCAGACGCGCTGCCGGAACCGCTGCGGCTTGAAATCAGGATCACCGATGTCGACTTGGCCGGAGACTTCGAGCTCTTTCGCGGCCCGGTGCGCGATCAAGTGCGGGTGATCAAAGGCATCTATCCGCCGCGCATCGCGCTCGAGTTTCGCGCTGTCGATGCGGCCGGGCAGGCGGTCGCGGAAGGCAAACGCGACCTTACCGATATCGATTATCAGATGCGCGTCGTCTATCCCCCCGATGACTACCTGCGTTACGAGAAAGATCTCTTGCGTGACTGGCTGCGTGCCGAGTTTGCGTCTCTCAAGATCGGCAACACAAACTAGGACGTGAGAAGACCCATGAAGTTAATGCACAAAATTATTTTCTGGTCCCATTTGCTCGCCGGCACCATCGGCGGCGTGGTCATTTTCATCATGTCCGCCACCGGCTTTGTGGTGATGTACGAGCGCCAGCTGGTCGAATACGCCGAACGCGACGTGCGACAGGTCGCGCGCCGGGCGCCGGCGCGCAACGATCTGAGTCTGGATGAACTGATAAGCCAACGTGCGCGAACAAAACCCCAAGGCCCAAGTCACCGGCGATTGTCTTGCGCAACGAACCGACCGCCGCCGTGGCCGTCGACTTCGGCCGCGAAGGCGCGAATTATGTCAACCCTTATACCGGTGCGGTTCTCGGCGAGGAATCAAAACTGCACGACTGGTTTCACGAGGTCATCGAGTGGCACCGCTGGCTCGGCACGGAAGGCGAAGGCCGAGCCACCGCCCGAGCCATCACCGGCGCCTGCAATCTGGCCTTTTTCTGGCTTGCCGTCACCGGAGTCTATCTCTGGTGGCCGCGCAGCTGGCACTGGCGGGGATTGAAGTCCAGCCTCCTTTTCAATCTTCACCTGCGCGGTAAAGCCCGCGATTGGAACTGGCATAACGTCATCGGTTTCTGGTCGTCCAGTGTGCTGGTGGTGCTTACGCTCACCGCCGCGGTGATGTCGTACCCATGGGCCAACGATCTGCTTTTTACCTTGACCGGCAGCGAGCCGCCGCCGCGAGCCCAGCCCTCCGGTCCGATGGCGCAAACCCAGCAGCGGCGCGGCGCCGGCGCAGAGCCGCGCTCGCGCAAGCCGCTGGCGAGCTTCGACGCCTTTCTGGCGCGCGCCGAGCAACAGGCGCCTGGCTGGATCATGATGACGATGCGCCTGCCGCCGCGCGGCGATGGCCCGGTCACACTTTTGATCCAGGAACCCACCGCGCCGCATATCTTCGCGCGATCGCAACTGGTGCTCAATCGCGCCAGCGCCGCAGTCGTCAAATGGGAACCCTACGGCGCCGCGAGCCCGGGACGAAAGCTGAGAACCTGGGTGCGCGGCCTCCACACCGGTGAAGCTCTCGGTTTTGCCGGCCAAACCGTCGCCGGCCTGGCTTCGCTCGGCGGCTGCTTTCTGGTTTGGACCGGCTTCGCCATGGCCTGGCGGCGCTTCCGCTATCGTAAACGCGATGCCGAAGTTGCCAGCACCGTGGAATATCAAATCGCGCCGGTGGAAGCCGCTCCAACAGTCATACAAACCCTGCCGCAAAACAATAAAATAGCAGAGGAGCTCGCGAGTATCCCGATGGAAGAAACGAACTCTAATTTCAGCAACAATGGCCATTCCCACAACGGTCACGACCATGCCAGCGCCGAACTGACCGGGGCACCGGGCAATAACGATTCGGTGCTCATTCTTTACGGTACCGTCACCGGCAACGCCGAAATGCTCGCGAAAAAGCTCGCAACAGCGCTTCGGCGCGCCAATATCACGGCACAAATGTGCGACATGGCGCGCTGTGAGACAAACCTACTGAAGCAGGCAAACTGCGTGCTGATGGTGGTCAGCACCTATGGCGACGGCGAACCACCCGACGACGCCACGCCTTTCTGGCAAGCATTGGTGCACGGCAACGGCCTCGACCTGAGCGGCATCAAATTTTCCGTGCTCGCGCTCGGCAACACGACCTACGACCACTTCTGCAAGTGCGGCCGCGATTTCGACGCCGCCCTGGAACGGCATGGCGCCGCGCGTATCTATCCCCGCGTCGATTGCGATGTCGATTACGACGAACCGGCCAAGCGTTGGTTCGACGGCGTTCTAGCGCAGTTCGAAAAAGATCAACGAACGGCTCTCTCGGCAGAAACCAAAGGAGAACCCTCATGGCCAAGTTGATCTCCCTCTTCACGATGTTTGCGACGCTGGCGCTAATTCCTTCCGCTCATGCTCATTTCCTCTGGCTCGAACGCCAAGGCGACGGCGCTACCCGCGCCTATTTCGGCGAATGGATCGACGATATCCGCGAAAAAACCGGCGGCCTGCTCGATCGATTCAAAGCGCCGCGCGTAACTGTCGGCGCGAATAACCAACCGCTTCAGGTTAAACGCAATGACAACAACCTCGAATTTGCCACCCAGGGTATTGGCGACGTGCGCTTTGTGGACAGCAGCGTGCCGCCGCGCGAGGACAACGAAAAAGGCGGCACAACCAAGACAATCTATCACGCCAAGCATGGGCGTTCGGAAACTAGTGCGAACCTCGACTTGGAGTTAGTGCCCGCAGAAGCCAACGGCAGTACCTTTGTGCTGATTTTTCTCGGATCGCCGCTTCCGAAAGCCGAACTCACGATTATCGGCCCATCGAAATGGGAAAAACCTCTCACCACAAACGAACAGGGCCGGGTTACTTTGCCGATGCCCTGGGCAGGTCGGTATGTGCTGGAGGTGACTCACTTCGACGACAAAGCAGGCGGCAGCGGCGAAGAAAAATTCAACCGAACCCGCCATATCTCGTCGCTCTCTTTCGAGCAAGCCGAAGGGATAACTTGGCAGTCAAAATGATCGACTGGTTCAAAACGACAAAAAGCGATGATCGAAGCGTCCGGGACATTGGCCAAACGGCATGTGCGAACACGCGGTGCTGAAACCTTCTAACCGTCTGTCGCTTGTTGCCAAAGTTCAGCTTTTGTTAAATATCTGCCGCGTCAGGTAGTTCTCGTAACCGACTTTTTTAACTTCCGAGCGTTCATCCAAACATGCGCTCAGGCAAAGAACAAAGATAACGATCGCCCCGACTCTCAGCAATCTAACGACACCGCCACTTCTCATAATTGGATTGTTTCGCTGCGCAATTTTTCAAAAGTGACAATTTGACTCCGGTGCGGCGTCGAAAATCCACGTCATTGACCGTGGCACGCGAAGTGCTTTATCACCCAGAATCAAGAGGCCAGCGGTCACGAACCCAGAGCCCGTCGTTTCGCTTTTGCGGCGAAGCGCGGGCTCTTGTCGCTTATGGCGATGAGTCGCCAGCGCTCAAGGGAATTAAATGGCGATCGTGCATCTGAAAATTTAAGTTTAGAGGAGGAGAAAATATGGGCACAAAAGGAAGAGAAATCGTCGGCATGGATGTCGACCAACTGTTGAAGCTGCTTAACATGGCTTTCGCCGATGAGTGGCTCGCCTATTACCAGTACTGGCTTGGCTCCAAGGTCGTGAAGGGTCCGATGAAGGAAGCGGTGATCGCTGAGCTCTTGCAACATGCCACCGACGAGCTGCGCCACGCCGGTATGATCGCGGGCCGCATCATTCAGCTCGGTGGCACACCGGTGACCGAACCGAAAAAGTGGTACGAGGTAACTAGTTGCGGCTACGACGCGCCCGATGACCCGTTCGTCGAGACGATTCTCAACCAAAACATCAAGGGCGAGCGCTGCGCCATTGGCTTTTACAAGAAAGTTCTGGAAGCGACTCAGGGCAAGGACCCGGTCACGTACAACATCGTCCTGCAGATCCTCCAAGACGAAGTCGCGCACGAGGAGGATCTTCAGTCGCTCTCCGAAGATCTCGAACTAATGATCAAGAAGTAGCGTTGCAATCACGGCTAGCACTTTTAATTTTTTAAAATATTGTTTTGACGTACACTCAAATAGGAGGAGGAATCGTTTATGGCAGAGAAAAAAAAGGAACCAACGCAAGATAAGTAACTAAAGCAACGCAGTAAGTAAGTCCAAACCACAAAAGGAGACAATATATGGCTGATACAAACAAGTGCCCGTTCAATCACATTGCCGGCGTCGGCAGGACAAACCGCGACTGGTGGCCGAAGCAGCTGCGGCTCGATCTGCTGCACCAGCATTCGGCGAAGTCCGACCCGATGGGCAAGGATTTCGACTACAGAAAGGAATTCGAGAGCCTGGACTACAAGGCGCTGAAGAGCGACCTGGTCAAGCTGATGACCGACTCGCAGGACTGGTGGCCGGCGGACTTCGGCCATTACGGGCCGCAATTCATCCGCATGACCTGGCACGCCGCCGGGACCTACCGGATCAGCGACGGCCGCGGCGGCGGCGGCCGGGGCCAGCAGCGCTTCGCCCCGCTCGACAGCTGGCCCGACAACGTCAACATCGACAAGTCGCGCCGGCTGCTGTGGCCGATCAAGCAGAAGTACGGCAAGAAAATCTCCTGGGCCGACCTGATCATCCTCGCCGGCAACGTTGCGCTGGAGTCCATGGGTTTCAGGACCTTCGGCTTCGGCGCCGGCCGTGCGGACGTGTGGGAGCCGGACGAAGACGTGAACTGGGGTGGCGAGATCGCCTGGCTGAACGACGACATGCGCTTCACCGGCGACCGCGACCTGGTTGCGCCGTTTGGCGCCACCCACATGGGCCTGATCTACGTCAACCCGGAAGGCCCGAACGCCAGCGGCGACTACATGGCCGCCGCCAAGGACATCCGTGCCACCTTCGGCCGCATGGCGATGAACGACGAGGAGACCGTCGCCCTCATTGCCGGCGGCCATACCTTCGGCAAGGCCCATGGCGCCGCCCCGGAATCGCACAAGGGCCCGGATCCGGAAGGCGCGCCGCTTCAAGCGCAGGGTCTGGGCTGGATGAGCGACTACGGCACGGGGCACGGCGCCGACACGATTTCGAGCGGCATAGAAGTGACCTGGACCAAGACTCCGGCGCTGTGGAGCAATAACTTCTTCGAGAACCTGTTCAAGTATGAATGGGAGCTGACGAAGTCGCCGGCCGGCGCCAAGCAATGGGTGGCCAAGAACGCGCCGGAGATCATTCCCGACGCGCACATCCCGGGCAAGTTCCACAAGCCGACCATGCTGACCACCGACCTGACGCTGCGTTTCGATCCGGAATTCGGCAAGTTCTCGCGCCGGTTCCTCGACGACCCGCAGGCCTTTGCCGATGCCTTCGCGCGCGCCTGGTTCAAGCTGATTCACCGCGACATGGGGCCGCGCGCACGCTACCTCGGCCCGGAGGTTCCTAAGGAAGATCTCCTCTGGCAAGACCCTATTCCCGCGGTCGATCACAAGCTGATCGACGAGAAGGACATCGCCTCGCTCAAGAGCAAGGTGCTGGCGTCGGGCCTGTCGGTCTCGCAGCTCGTCTCGACCGCCTGGGCGTCGGCCTCTACCTTCCGTGGTTCCGACAAGCGCGGCGGTGCCAACGGCGCGCGCATTCGCTTGGCGCCGCAGAAAGATTGGGAGGTCAACCAGCCTGCCCAACTAGCAAACGTCCTGAAGACCCTGGAGGACATTCAGAAGGAGTTCAACGCCTCGGCCTCCGGCGGCAAGAAGGTGTCACTCGCCGACCTGATCGTTCTGGCCGGCTGTGCGGGCGTCGAGCAGGCCGCGAAGAAGGCCGGCGTCGAGGTGAAGGTTCCCTTCTCGCCCGGACGCATGGACGCGAGACAGGACCAGACCGACGTCGAGTCCTTCGCGGTACTCGAGCCGAACGCCGACGGCTTCCGCAACTACCTGAAAGGCGAGTTCACGGTCGCCGACGAGCAGCTGCTGATCGACAGGGCGCAGCTCCTGACGCTCACAGCGCCCGAGATGACGGTCCTCGTCGGCGGCATGCGCATGCTAGGAACCAACGTCGGCGGCTCCAAGCACGGGGTCTTCACCTCCAAGCCCGAGGCGCTGACCAACGACTTCTTCGTGAACCTCATCGACATGGGCACTGAATGGAAGCCGGTCTCGGACGCCGCCGACGTGTTCGAAGGCCGCGAACGCGCTACGGGCAAAGTCAAGTGGACCGGCACTCGTGTCGATCTCGTCTTCGGTTCAAACTCCCAGCTCCGCGCCCTGGCTGAAGTCTATGGATGTGCGGACTCCCAGGAGAAGTTTGTCCATGACTTTGTCGCGGCCTGGAACAAGGTGATGAACTTGGATCGCTTTGACCTCGCCTGATCGTAGCAGAAACGGCGAAAAAGCCGTCAGCTAATAATGGGTTCAGCGGCCGGCGCTCGTTGCGCCGCCGCTGAACCTTGTCGGTTAGGCCGCTGGTTGAGACAACCGGCGATTAAGAACCAACACTTCGGTGACGTTAACGACTATCGGAAGTAGGGCTTGCTGCGGGCGGCGTTGCAGCGAGTGTCCGGTCTTAACCTTGGCGTGTGCTGGTGTCTCACTGACGATGACGGCGGCGGTGATGGTGAACTCCGTCGGTACTTCGCACGACCGGAGCGCTAGCTCCACTTCGACCCGGAGTTGTATGAAGACCGACTGTCTACCATCATCGAGGCAAACTTCTTATAATTGATGGTCTCACTTCATGACTAGCAAAAACCCACGCCGCCTAGTTCTAGCCGAAATGGACACAGGCGCGCGCGTGTTTTTTCGCGGCGTGAACGCAGGTCGCACTCTGTCAAGCCGTCTCGCTGCTTTAGGGCTCCTCGACGGAGCCCAGCTCGAGGTGTTGCAGAACTCAGGTCGCGGCCCTGTGTTGGTGCGCGTGCACAACACCCGAGTGGCTCTAGGTCACGATGAAGCGATGAAAGTCCTGGTCGAGGAAATCGACCAATGAATTCCGATCGAAGCAGGCCTGTAGGGCTGATGGTCGGTTTGGCCGGCCAGCCCAATGTCGGCAAATCCACCGTCTTTAACTTGCTTACGGGCCTGAGCCAGCATGTCGGCAATTGGCCGGGCAAGACGGTCGAGCGTCGCGAAGGGACCTGCGTTCAGGAAGGCATTACACTCCGTCTGGTCGATTTACCCGGAACCTACAGTCTCACCGCCAATTCGCTCGAAGAAAAGATTGCCCGGGACTTTATTCTCCAAGAACGTCCAGATGTCATCGTGATGATCGCGGACGCGGCGGCCATAGAACGCAATCTTTATCTGCTTGCCGAACTCCTATGCCTTCCAGCGCCGATTGTCCTGGGAATCAACATGATGGATGTCGCCGCTGCCGAGGGCATTGAGATCGAAGCCCATGTCTTGTCAGCCGCTCTTGGTTTGCCGGTCGTGCCGATGGTGGCGAGCCGCACGGAAGGAGTGCCGGCGCTCATGACTGCAGCCGTGCGCTTGGCCTTAAACCCGGCGGGCTTCAGGCCGACCCGACCAGAGATCGGCGCAACCCATCGTGATGTGCTCGCGAATTTGCGCGCGTTATTGGGAACCGCCGTACCACGACCCTATCCCGTCGAGTGGGTAGCGCTGAAGGTTCTCGAAGGCGATCAGGAAATCACCGAGCTCGCCCGCTCGTGGATTTCGGACACTGCTTGGCGGCAGATCAGCGTGCTGCTCCACGCCCATGAAGATGCCGGCTTGGATATCGCCAGCGGGCGCTACGAATGGATCGGCCGCATGGTTCGGGCCGCAGTCAAGCAGCCGCGCCTCGGTCAGGTTAGCATCACCGATCGGCTCGATCGCTACGCCGTGCATCCCATTTGGGGCATGGCAATACTTCTGGCTGTATTCACGGTGATTTTCGGTCTGACTTTTCAACTCGCTACGCCGATTCAGGAGTGGCTGGATGAACGCCTGGTCTCGGCGGTACGCGCGTGGATTCGCACCGGACTGCCGATGGTTCCACGGTGGCTTGCAGCTTTCTTGGCCGACGGAGTCGCGGGCGGCGCAGGAACGGTTTTGACGTTCTTACCGGTCCTCATGGTGTTTTTCACGGTTCTGGCATTGTTCGAGGACACCGGCTACCTTGCCCGCGCGGCGTACGTCATGGACCGTTTCATGCACGTCATGGGTTTGCACGGCAAGAGTTTTCTACCGCTATTTCTCGGCTTCGGCTGCAACGTGCCCGCAGTCATCGGGGCGCGCGTGATCGAAGCGCCGGCGGCGCGCCTGCTGACTATCCTGCTCGCGCCGTTCGTGCCGTGCAGCGCCCGGCTCGCTGTGATCGCATTTTTGGCGCCACCGTTCTTCGGCCCTTGGGCGCTCGCGGTCGCCCTCGGACTTGCGACGCTGAACTTAGTCGTATTGGCCGTCATCGGCGTAGTTTTGAATTACACCGTCTTCAAAGGCCGGCAAATACCGTTCATCATGGAGTTGCCGCTCTATCATGCTCCGACTGCCCGCAGCGTAGCGCATTACTTGTGGCACAACACGCGGGCATTTCTGAGCAAAGCCGGAACTATAATCTTATTGATGTCGATGCTGATCTGGGCGCTGGGATACTTCCCTGGGCCGGACCTGGAGAGCAGTTACCTGGGCCGTTTTGGCTATTTGCTTGGCCCCGTGGGCGCACTACTCGGCATGGACTGGCGCATGCTGGTGGCGCTGCTCAGCAGTTTCATCGCCAAGGAGAATGCGCTTGCCACGCTCGGCATCCTCTACGGTAGCAGCGTAGCGGGCGATGGACTTGCGGAAATTCTTTCGACGCATGTGACACCGGCCGCGGGACTCGCATTCCTGACCGCAACGATGTTGTTTGTTCCCTGTGCCGCGACGCTCGCCGTCATGCGCCAGGAAACCGGCCAATGGCGTTGGGTCCTGGTTAGCGTAGGTCTGATGCTTTTCGTGGCACTGTTCGCCGCCGGAATCGCCTATCAGACAGGCCGCGGTTTTGGCTTAGACGTAATTCATGCTTAGGAAACTCTTACGGCTTACGCGCGACCGCTCAACGATCGACAACGCCGCTCTAGCGCGCGATCTCGGCGTGAGCATCGATGGTGTACGCCAGATGATCCAGCAGTTGGAACAGCTTGGCTACCTCGAGCGCACGGTGCTCGGCTGTACCCAGCCCTGCCAACACTGCGCGCTCCAGCCAACCTGCCCGTCGAGTCATGCTTCACGACTGTGGCACATCACCGACAAAGGAGAAAAGTCTTTGTCGTCCGATTAGCTTTTTTTGAACATCTGCTGCGCCAGATAATTCTCGTAACCCACTTCTTTGATCTGATGCAGCTGCGATTCGATCCAGTCGACATGCTCTTCTTCATCGACGAGAATATGCTCCAACAGTTCCCGGCTGGCGTGCTCATTGGCCTCAAAGCAGGTCTTTAATGCCGGCTTTTAAAACCACCAGGGCCCCCTCTTCCAGCCCCAGGTCGTTCTCCAACTGCTGCTTCACGGTAGAACCAACGCTGATCTTATCGTAAGCGGAAAGATTGGGAATGCCGTCGAGAAAAAGAATTCTCTCGATAATCTGATCAGCATGTTTCATTTCTTCGATAGACTCTTTCCATGCCACTCCGGCCAACACCGCATAGCCCCAATTCTTGCACATCTTAGAATGAATGAAGTACTGATTGATTCCCGTCAATTCTTTCCGCAAAACTTCATTCAACGCCTTAATGACTTCTGCGTTCCCTTTCATACTAGTCCTCCTCAAGAAACATTAGTAGTGGCGATCCGCCCGCAAGCGCAGCATACGACTGCCTAATCCGGGGGTCAAATGCGGAACAGCTGTTTAACGTTAGCAGTCGTGAGCTGAGCAACCTCGTTGAACGCAATGTCCTTAACCTTGGCGATGGTTTCGGCGACGAAGCGAACGATATGCGGGCTCGTTGCGTTTGCCGCGATGGGGCACCGGGGTGAGATAGGGAGAATCCGTTTCAACCAATACGCGGTCCAGCGGAACTTCCCGGACAACCTCGCGCAGGGCGTCAGCGTTCTTGAAGGTGATGATGCCGGTGAAGGAGAGATAGAAACCTAGATCAAGGTAAGCGCACGCGGCTTGGTAATTCCCCGTGAAACAGTGAATCACACCACGCAGCTCGCCGGCCCCTTCGCCGCGCAACATTTCGGCCGCATCCTGTGCCGCGTCGCGCTCGTGGACGACGATTGGCAACTGGGTCTGGCGCGCCATGTGGATGAATTGGCCGAACACGCGCCGCTGCACGTCATGGGGCGAATGACTGTAATAGTAATCCAAACCGGTCTCGCCGATGGCAACGACTTTGGAATCCGCTGCCAAGTTTTTTAGCACTGCCAACTCATCAACGCCGACATCTTTAGCGTCATGCGGATGCATGCCGACGGTGGCATATACGTTAGGAAAGGAATTCGCCAAACGTACCGCGCCCGAGTTGCTCGACATATCGCCGGCGCCGCCCACCGCGACGATCACCTCGACGCCAGCCTCATGCGCACGGGCGATCACCGCCTCGGCTTCCCCGGCGTATTCTTTCCCCTGGATATGGGCGTGGCTGTCGATCAACATGGTTGGAAAAGCCGCTATTTCTTGGCGTCGGTATCGATGCGCGGAAACAAAACTTTCGGCGCGTTGACTTTATGGCCCGCGGCAAATCCCTGCCCCCAAGGCGCCTTCACAGCCGCCTCATCGAGCGCCAGTAGCGCGCGCAGCTCGCGCGCCGTGTCCGGCAGGAACGGCGCCAACAGCCGCGCTAGCGTGCGCACCACTTCGAGCAAATGATGCAGCACTGCGCCGACGCGCGCTTGCTTGGCGGGGTCCTTGATCATGGTAAACGGCGCCATCTGCACGATGTAGCGGTTGGCATGGTCGAGGGCGGCCATCACCGACTCCAAGGCGCGATGGAACAACAAGTCGCGCATGTAGACGTCAATGTCCTTTTCGGTTTGAGCGAACTTATCGCGCAGCTCGCGATCCTCCGTCGGCCAATCTTCACCGAGCGGCTGAACAACGCCGGCAAAATATTTTTGCTGCATGGCCAGCGCTCGGCTGACGAAGTTGCCGAGGTTGTTGGCGAGATCGGTGTTGTACCGCGTGATCAAACTCTCGTGGCGGAAGTCCGGGTCCTGGCCGAACACGCTTTCGCGCAAAAGAAAATAGCGAAAGGCGTCCATGCCGATCTCGGCTTTCACTTCCAACGGCGCCACCGTATTGCCCAAGCTCTTCGACATCTTTTGACCTTCGACGGTCCAAAATCCATGAACGTTGAGGTGCTTGTAGAGCGGAATTCCCGCCGCCATCAGCATGGTCGGCCAGAATACGCCGTGCGGTTTGACGATGTCTTTGCCGATGAAGTGCTCGGCCGCCGGCCAGAACTTTTGAAAAGTCTCTTCGCCATGGCACTTGAGAGCGCTGACATAATTCAGTAACGCGTCGAACCACACGTAAGTGACGTAGCGCTCGTCGAACGGAATGCCAATGCCCCAGTCGAGCCGGCTCTTGGGCCGCGAGATGCACAGATCGCCGATGGGCTCGCGCAGCATGCCGAGCACTTCGTTGCGGTAGCCCTCGGGGCGGATGAAATCCGGATGGGTTACGAGATGTTCGCGCAACCGGTCCTGATATTTGCTCATGCGGAAGAAATAATTCTCTTCCTCGATCAGCGTGGGTTCGGTCAGATGGTCCGGACATTTGCCGTCGCGCAGCTCTTTTTCGGTGTAGAAGCGCTCACAACCGACGCAATAAAGCCCGCCATACTTGTCGAAATAAATATCGCCGGCATCGTAGACCCGCTGCAAGACTTCCTGCACAAAGCGCACATGATGGGCGTCGGTGGTGCGGATGAAGTAATCGTAGGTAATGCCGCAATCGTCCCAGATGCGGCGAAACGCCGCGCTGACCCGGTCGGTAAACTCTTTTTCCGAGACCTTGGCTTCCCCGGCGACCTGAGCGATCTTGTCACCATGCTCGTCGGTACCGGTCAGATAAAACGTCTCATGGCCCTTAGCCCGGTAGTACCGCGCCAACGTGTCCGTGATCACCATCGTATAGGTACTGCCCAAATGAGGTTCCGCATTCACATAGAACAATGGTGTTGTGATATAAACCGAGCTCATGACAGTCCCTTTACGACCCCAAGCAAGTATTTCTCCAAAACCAGGCGGCGATTGAGATTACGCTGGATCGCCGCCGCCGCTCGCTGGCTCGCGGTCAGCGCCGCGATGCGCTGCTCACTCTTTGCCGGCGCCGCTTGTCCGGCGATTTGCTCAAGCAGATCCAAGTTGACCAGTTCCCCGCTGTCGCCGGTGACCCCATACAGCAACAGATCGCGGAACCAGCTTTGCGCCCAAGCGAGAAACTTGAGCGCTTCGTCGCGGTTGCCAGCCAATGCCTCCGCCGCAACCACCGCCGCTTGATAATCGCCGGCTTTCAACGCCCCGAGGATGCCAGCCCAAACTCGCCGCTTCTCGATCAACACATCTTTTACGAGCCCCATGGCTGCGCCGATACTGCCCATGCTCAAGGCCGCGAGAAACTCGACTTCGTCGCCGCTCATCCCCTGTTGTGTGCGCAGATATTGGACCACATCACTGCGCGCCAACGGGGCGAAGGAAATGCGCAGACAACGCGAGCGCACCGTCGGTAGCAACCCGCCGGCGCTCGGCGCGATGAGAATTATCAGCGAATCCTGCGGCGGCTCTTCGAGGGTCTTGAGCAGCGCGTTCTGCGACGCCAAGTTCATCAACGTCGCCGGATCGACGATCATAATTTTACGCTTGCCCGTGAATGAACGATAATTGAGCTCGCGCTCAAACTCGCGCACCTGCTGGATCGAGATTTCTTTCTTGCCGGCAAGCAGTTCGATAATCCGCACATCCGGATGGTTGCCATCGGCGATGCGCCGGCAATTGACGCAGCTGCCGCAAAAATCATCCGAACTATCGCTGCAATGCACGGCTTTCGCCAGCGCGATCGCCAGAGTGCGCTTACCGATCCCTTCCGGACCGACAAACAGATAAGCATGGTGCAGCCGCCCGCTCTTCAAAGCGAGGCGCAATATCTCCAGTTGCCGGCGATGGCCGATGATTTCGCCCAATGCCATTATTTCAGCGCCTCGTCGACAATCGTGCGAATCGCAATCGAAACATCCGCCGCCGGCCGCGCCGCATCGATGACCCGAAACCGCTCCGGCTCTTGCATAGCGAGCGCGAGAAACCCGGCGCGAACCTTCTCATGAAACTCCAACTTTTCGCGCTCGAAGCGATCCTCCTTTGGAGCGTCGACTTGAGACTGCGCCAGCCGGCTAGCAGTGCGGCCCAAACCAACGTCAACCGGACAATCGAGTAGCAAGGTTAAATCGGGGCGCATGCCGCCGTCAGCAACCCTGTTGAACTGGCGCAACAAAGCCAGATCCATACTGCGCCCATATCCCTGATACGCCAGAGTGGAATCGGTAAAACGGTCGCACAAGACGATCTTACCGGCAGCCACCGCGGGGAGAATCACTTCGCTGACATGCTGCGCCCGGTCGGCCAAGTAGAGAAACAATTCACTCGCTGGTGCTATCGATGCCCCGCTGGTTTCCAGAAGTACACGACGAAGCATCACCCCAAGTTCGGTGCCGCCAGGCTCCCGGGTAACTAAACAAGCCTTACCCCGAGAAATCAGATAGGCCTCGAGGGCTCGAATCTGGGTGGTTTTACCGGTGCCGTCACCGCCTTCGATGGTCAAAAAACGAACCATGCATTAGGAGAATGAAGAAAACCCAGACAAGATGCAAATCGCGCTCTTGTCTGGGCCGGGGAACCGAAAAATAACTAGCAGTATGAATTAGCTGGCGACGGCTTTACCTTCGCCGAGGAGCAAATTAATGCCATTGACCAGTTGAGTGCTGGTAAATGGCTTGGTGATGTAGTAGTCCGCCCCCAACTTGTACCCGCCGAGAACGTCTTCGTATTGCACCTTGGCGGTCAGGAGTATTACCGGAATCGTCGAGGTCTCGGTCTTGCCCTTAAGCCGAGTTAGCACCTCAAGCCCGTCCATCTCCGGCATCATGATGTCGAGAATGATCAGATCGGGCTTTTGATTCGGCAGCATGTTCAGCAACTCGAGGCCGCTCGAGGCGTTGAAAACGGTAAACCCCCTGCCTTCCAAAATGGTTTTGACGATTGTGATGATATCCGGATTATCGTCAACCACCATTATGGTCTTTTTGGTATCCATGCGCTCTCCCTGTTACACCGCCACCGTAGAATCGATTCGGTTATTTTACACGATTGGGCTGAGGATTTCAGAAAAATCTTTGGGCCCGTCGACGCGCCCATCCATTGACCCATGAATCGCACTCAAACCCTTATAGAACGGTAATTTAGCACCTTACGCCGGTAATGTAAATTAAACTCATTGCGACTTTCACGGACTCACCGATCGCCAATAATCCTGCCTAATCGAAGCCGGTAGGCTAGCGTAAACCGCACCAAGCTCGCTGATAGGAATCACGCCAGCGGCACGGTTTAGCGCCGAGCGACTAAAGATTGACCGAAAACTGCCCTGAAGGTCCAGGTTAGCCGCTCCAAGTGCCGGGTTGCCGGTCTCGTTGAGTATAATCGATCCGAATATATTCGTACTGCTCGACGCTCCCGCTTTGACACCCACATCACTGCCAGTGACGATGATCAAACCTTCCCAGCGAAACACCCCGTTCAAGAGCAGATCTGCATTTCTGACGATGAGGATCCCGGCACCGGTGGAATCGCCGGACAATGTCACGCCATCCCCCGTAACGGACAGTCCATCGATGCAGCGAAGTTGCGGCGTTGCCGGCGTTCCCCAACTCTGGCTTGCCAAAGTGAGCGTACCAGAACTTGGTATGGTAAGGGTAACGGCTCCCTGAGCGGCGCAAAGTTGGTCGGCGAGCTGACTAAGTGTGGCCGAGGTAAGGTGACTGCTCGGCGCCACCGCCGGAGCGCCCGAATCGCTTTGCAGACTGCCCACGGGCAAGCTCGCTGTCTGTGCACGCACCAGATCGTACATCGACGGAGAATCCGTCGAAACTGCCGGAAGTACGGTGGTGACACCGGTGGGCTGACCGCTAACAGGGTCATGATCGACCCCGGAAATGGTAACAACCGTGGCGCCAAAATTGACCGCCTGGATATTGCCGCGCAGGCCGAGTGCGCTATCGCTGAGATCGTAACTCTTGGTTAACCCCGACTGGAGCACATGCGAATCGCTGTTTAAGACCCCCAAAGATCGCACGACAAACTGTGCTGACAGCGGGCCAACGCTCAACGCCGATACGAAGAAGACCGAAAATCTTCCATTACTGAAATTCACAGACCGGTCAGCGGGTGCCGGCGTTAGCCCGGTGAAAGATAGTAACTCGCTCTTACCCCATTCGATGCCGGAAGCCGCCAGGTAAAACGCTTGCGAACCATGGCGTAGATTTGCTGCGGTACGGTGATCGTTTTGCAGCATCAGCCGTGCGGCCAAGCCGGCGACGGCCAGCGCGCAGAGGATCATCAGAGACCCAGCAAGCACGATACCGCTCTGGCCGAAAATCAGGTTGCGCAAGCGTTTCATAGATCTTAGCTAATTGCGAAATTCTACACTGCTCGACAGCAACGTGGTCAGGTTATCGCCGACTCTAGAATCTGGATTTTTCACCTGCACGGAAAATGCGATGCGCACGCGGCGAATAGTGGACAGGTTCGGCGTCGCGCCAAGAGCGTTGCCCGCGCCGTCGTAATAAGTAAACAATACCGCCGGCCCGGCGACGACGTTTGCCACCAGGCAATCACCGTTGCGCCGAATAATCGTTGAGCCGGGGCAGGAGGCAGTTGGACCGGTCAATTCGTAGCGAATGTTTTCTCTCGGATCGAGATCGGCGCAGTTGCCATTTCCATTGAGGTCCATTTGCACATGAAGCCGGTTTGCCGTCGCCAAGTAAACCCGGTTGCAAAGAGAATCGGCATCGCCGTCAGGATCGTCCATGCTACCAGTTTCCGCCGGCGCGCTCCCGGTGCCCCAGGAGCCGGCGTTCTTTAGATCACGAATCATGATATCCAGCGCCCCACGCGCGTCTTCCATCGTCGTCGTCCGAGTTTCAAGCGACCGCAAATGAAAAATTTCTGAACGGAAGTAGCCGAACAGTACGGTCATCATCAGCGCGCCCAATCCCAGGGCGATCACCTGTTCGATCAGGGTCATGCCGTGAGCTTCGAGCAATTTCGCCATCACGACCCCACGAAAATCAACGCCGATAGCGTCACTTCACTAGGTTGTAGATCGAGCCAAGTCACCGTGACGTCGACTTGTTTGAGATTCGCGCCGAGGGGTGATGATTGGATCCGCCAACAGCGGTCGAACCGACCGCCCGTAGCGCCACTGGCAGAAAGCCCGACATCACCACCACCAGGGCAACGGTTCTCATCAGCGGGCTTACGCCGCGCGTGCAGCTCTTCAAGTTTGTCCTGAGCCAGTTGCAAGGCGATCGTCGCGTTGCTATTTACTGCCTGCTGGCGAAACATCGACGCCGTGTTCAACGCCGCACTCATCACGAACGCCACACCAATAGCCATCGCGACTAAGAGTTCGTTAAAGGTGTAACCGCGTTGATTAAACTTGCGACCACTGCGTAAGCGGAGCATCTCAGCAATCTCCTGCGCAATTGCTTGGTGTGCACCAGCGCACTCGACCCGTCGGGCTCACGACAATCTGCCGACAAACCCCTTGGGCATCGAGCAAGCGCACCCGATTAGCCACCGCAGTGCCTCTAGGCCAGAAAGTGATCCGGCCCGCCTTGGTTATGGTTGTACCCTCTGCCAATGGTTTGGTGGCCACCGCAACGTTATCGCGCTGAATCGTATAACCGGTCGCCCCCTGGCTATAAGCCATTTGGAAGCTGACGTTCTCAGCAGCGGCGCGGGACTTGAGATTGTGCAGTTCGGATTGGATTTGCCGAGCCGAGTTGTTGAGTTCGAAACTTTGAACCAGCCCTCGCCAACGCGGCAAAGCGATGGCCGCGAGTAGACCGGTGAGAACTAGCACAACGGCCAGCTCAATCGCAGAGAAGCCTTCCTCATGATTGCCAAAAATCATGACCCCCTCCAAGACTGGCGCACCATACTGCCGAACCAGAAAGGCTGTCAAGTATCGCGGATGTCAATTGTTGTAGCAAAGTGAATCTGACAGGGTCTTATGCAACGTAATTATGTCAGGGTGGAAGGATGACAACCCTGACGATGAAAGAGGAGAAAAGACTAGACGTAATCCAACGGGTTTATCGCTGTGAGCTGACCGTGGGACAAGCCGCACTGGTGATGGGACTAAGCGAACGAGAGTGTTACCGGATCAAAGCGCGGGTGAACAAGGCGGGAGCCAAGGGCGTGGTTCACGGTAACCACGGACTACCGTGTAAACGAAAACTCAAGAAAAGGACGGTTAAACGGGTCTTGGAATTAGCCCGAGGTAAATACCAAGGCTTCAACGATCTCCATCTAACCGAGCAGCTCAAAGAACAAGAACAGATCTCACTCAGTCTGGAGAAAGTCCGCCGTATTCTTCGTGCCGAGATCCCCCCCCAAGAAGCAGCGCGGCATCAAACACCGAAGCCGCTGAGAAATACGAACCGCTGAGGGGATGATGCTCCAGGTCGATGGCTTCCCGCGGATATCCAGATAGGGGTACTGGGAGGAGCACTTAGCCCTCACTGCAAATCGACGGTGAATGAAAAAACGTAATATTTAAAGTTGCACCGCCCGATTATTGGCCGAAATATTCCTTCTAATCATGCAGAGTGGGTAAAATTAGGCCCGCACGGACTTTTAAATGTAATCCCCCCGGTCTCAGTAACACGGGGGAATTACACAGATTCGATTTCAGATCGTGATTTCCCGAGCACACGATGATCTAACGATGTCGCTCGTCTTTCGATAAACCCAGAGACGGACGGATCATGGGCTGAAATCATCGGAAATTTTCCGTTAATGCTGAGGTTCTTCACCCGCGAGGGCGTTTTTGCCGCCGCTAGTTGTATTTAAGAGCCCCAAGCGACTCATCGCAACGACGGCTAACACGCTTGTTATTGTGAGCCCCACAGTCACTATGCCGCGGCCTAGAGACGCAAGGCAAAAGCCTTCAACAAACGCCATTGTGTTGACAACTAATAAGACGAGAATCCACTTTGCGCAACAAGAGGACCCATTCATGAGTTTTCCGTTTCTTTCCAAAAGTTTTCGCTCCGTTAGTTTTGGCCCCGCTTGTCTAATCGTGTGAGCAAGGAACGGGCCATCAGAAAGACGCGGATAAAAATGTATATTCGTGGAGAATTCTGTTACGAGACAATCCGAAGCGGAATATTTCCGGCGAAATGCCTGAGAACGATGCCCACTGAGCACCCGGATTGATAAAACTTCCGCTGACATATTTGTCCCATGCCCTTGTCAGTCTCGTCATCAATGTCGTTGGCTTGCGCGGGTTTTTTCAATAATTAAGGACTTGATGGACGCCTAAGGCGACCATTATAATGGTTTGGATATTGCATATAAAAAATTGTCTAGATTTTGTACACTCTGGATTTCGCAATGTCCTTTTGCATGCCAATTAGTGGAGGATCGATGGCCGAAGTTCGATCGCTGATATTCAGATTAATGAAACCCCTGGATTGCCGAACGGGCCAAGCGCTTGTCGAATTCACATTTAGCTTCTTGATATTTTTCGCTCTTTTCATGGCGATCGTGGAATTTTCTCATCTTCTCTATGCCAAGGTCACTTTGCAACATGCGCTACGCACGGCGGGCCGATATATGATTACGGGTAGAACCGAAATGAACAAGCAAGGAGATCCGCTTCCCCGTGATCAAGTGATTCATGACGTATTCTGCGCCAATGTGATCGCCGCCGGGGTCCAGTGTCCCCCTCTCGGCCCCAATTTTACGTTTACCTGTCTTGATGGGACTTGTACGGCGCCGGGCGGGGGATCGGAGCAAACCGTACTGGTCACGGTTAAGTTATCAAAACCGACGCTCATGCCGTTTTTTTCGCGATATTTCCCCTCGGGT
The DNA here is from genome assembly GCA_963816145.1 of uncultured delta proteobacterium. Classification (GTDB taxonomy): domain Bacteria; phylum Desulfobacterota; class Binatia; order UBA9968; family UBA9968; genus DP-20. The sequence continues at coordinate 201,375 of CAWFJP010000004.1, read as the reverse complement.
GGGGTGCCGTTGCAATTGAGCACCACCTGGAAAAACGAACCCTATCCGACAAGTTAGGAGTTCTTATTGTGAGATCGTTACGCACAATCCTAGGCTCGAATAAAGGGCAGGCGCTTATCGAGATCGCGCTAATCGCGCCTTTGTTGGTAATGTTGACCTATGGCGCTGTTGAAGTTGGATCGGTAATTAGTACCTATTTGACTCTAACTCACACGACCCGAGAAGGCGCCAACCTCGCCTCCCGGGGTGGAAAGCTTCCTATCGATAAGACCGGCCCCGACAACGATATACTCGACGCCATCATCAAAGCCGCGGCGCCAACGCTTACTACGGCCAATCAGGCGCAGTGGAGAGTTATTTACACCAAAGTGGTTCGAAACAATATTCCATGCCCACCCGACCCTTGCAATTATATCGTGGACACTAAGGCGGGTGGTCAAGTTACCAGGGGAAACCTCAATAAACAGAGCAAACTGGGTCTACCCAATCCACCCAACGGAACTCCGATATCTCAGAGTATCCTGCCAGGCATCCAGAATGTGAAAGATGGCCAAACTTTCCATGTATTGGAGGTTTTTTACAACTATGCTCCGAATATAATCACCTTCGTCGGCAAAGGTATAAATACAGACTTATATGATCGAACGATCTTTACGAATGTTAGCGCGAATTAAACGCGGGAGACCCTAAAATGCGCAAGTTAAATCAAAGGGGTTCGTTCATTGTATGGTTCACGGTTTCCTTCGCATTACTCGGTACCTTTATCGGGTTTGCCCTTGATTTTGGTCGATCCTATCTGGAAAAAGCACGGATTAACCGGCTCGTCGATGCCGCGTCTCTCGCCGCTGCCAAGGTCGTCAAAGGCCAGGCGGCATTGATAAACGACGCGGTCCGCGCCGCCTGTGATTCGATGACGATGAACGGCGCGCCTGTGGTCATGAGCGGCAACGCTTGCACGACAACCAATGGCGCGCCAATGACTGCCGAGGTCGAATTCTTCGATCTTCCCGTCTCCGGCGGACCGCCGGTAAAGGGGGTGAGAGTGACCGCGACTGAGCCGGTGTCCACCACGTTTTTACGCTTTCTCGGCTGGATCGTGCCGGGAGACTATTCAACTATCAATGTCGTCGCTCGCGCCGAGGCTGGTCCTGAACGGCCGGTTGACCTCATGTTGGTGCTTGATCGATCCGGCTCTATGGGTGAAACCGATGGCGCGGGAAGAACGAAGTTAAACGCTTTGAAATGCGCCCTGACAGGCCAGGGATGTACCGGGAGCGGTTTTTTAGGTGAAAACTTTACCGCGGACGATCGACTCGGAATGACTGCCTTTGGTAAACGAGGGTGTGGCACGGGCGGTTCAAACGAATTCACGGGCAATGTCTGCGTGCCTGACAAGGTCATGGGAAGCACGATTAGTAATATTGTGGCCGCCGTCAATGGCCTAGGACTGAGCGGTACGACCAACACGATGGAAGGTCTCCGGACAGGAAAGACGCAGATCGCCAATGCTTTCAATGACCCTGCACGAACTGCAACACGCAAAGTAGTCCTTTTGGTTACAGACGGGCAACCCACCGCTCTCCGACTTGACAGCATCGCGGCATGCCAAACCGATCCTCTTACCGGCAGTCCGCTTGGCAACCCCCCGTGGAGCGATGGCAACGGTTGTTTTTTTGTCAAAAGAGGTAACTCCACAAGCGCGGCGGTATCAGACGGATTGGATCGTTTTAACCTAAACACGAATTGCGAAAAGCACTTCGGTGCGTCAACGATCGATAATAGCGATGGATGCGGCAAGACTACGTCAGGCTCGGGAACTCCCAATTCACTCTATCTGCACCAGATGCAGGCGGCTCGCAATGCTGCCAGGGAAGAGGCGCGTCAGATCAAAGAACTAGGAGGAAGAAACGCCATCATTTTTGCCATCGCAATAGGGCCAGGGACTAATGCCGACGCTACTGCCAGGCTCGACGCCAACGCGCGATGCCTCTTGGCAGCGATTACCAACGACCAAGATGTGATCGAGGATGTCAGTACTGACCAGCAGTCAGGGGGTTGTAACGCCGTTTATACCACTCCCGATCAGGATCCGCATAGTGATCTCACTGGCGCCGGGAAACCCGCATTTAATTCGAATCACCAGAAGGGAAAATTATATACCGTTGATCTTAATGGCGATGTCCAAGCACAACTCCAAGTTATCTTCAATGAAATTGCGGCTATCTTGAAACTCCGACTGACACTCTAGCCGCAACACTCGCCTTCGATCTACGCAAATCTGATTGCCGGGAACAGACCGAGCCAAGAGGATCGGTCTGTTCATCCATCTTCGCTCTTATCAAGCTGACACTGCCTACAAACTCAAACTTCCCTGCATCCCCATGTCGCTGCGCAACATGCTTTCGTCAACACCGCGCCGGCACCCCAACTCATGACCCTGACATATTCGCGTTGCTGTTAATATGGAAGATTGATGTTGCTACGACAGTATCGCGGATGTCAACCTCTGTCAGCAGCGCTTATATATTGCCTGATCAGCTGCCTGAGTCTTGCTAACCACTTGTTCTTTTTTGCTTTTTAACTTGATGGAAGTTCCGCAACGCCACGCTATGTAATGGTCATGCAGGGTCCAGGAACGAGGCGGCCTAGGTGTGCCTTCCACGACAACCAAAGCCGAAAAAATATACCGCCGACGCCAAGAAATGGTATAATCAAAAACAATCCAGTTGGAACCCATGAAGATGAAGAAAACAGCTATCGGATTTCTAATGATGGCCTGCATGGGCTTTATAAGAAACGCCAACGCCGCTTATGTGATTAAATTAAAAAATGGCAACGAGTACATAACAAATCGTTACTGGCAAGCGGGCGCCCAAATTTTGTTCGATACTTACGGGGGGATTTTCGGCATTGACAGATCGTTCGTGGACAAGATCGAGCAATCCGATCGAATACTGCCACTGCCAACTCATACGACCGAGGCTGAAAGGACCAAGACAGCCGGACAGCAGACACCGACCGGTGTCGCATCCGTTGAGTCGAAACTTCTAACAGATCAAAAACAAGCAGGACAAACGGTTTCCCAGAAAACCGAATCTGCCACCAGCGAGCCTCTGCCCAAAAATGAAGAGATACTAAACGAATACGGTGAGTTACAAAAACGCTTTGGCAGCCTCAATGATTTGCCAAAACATGAAGTGCACGCACTAGACGCTGATATAGAATCCTTCATAAGTAAGGTTCAGAAGTTGAATCAGGCCGATGCCCACAAGGAAGAGCTGGCTGCGTTAACGACGCTCCGGAAAGCGATCGATCGCTATTTAAAAGCAGCCTATCCTTAAACCCACTCTCGTGGACAATCCCCACTGTCCGATGACAATCACCGTAGGAGAGGCGCCATTTTCGATTACATGACCTGCCGGTATGATTTTACAAGCAACGGGTCATATGTTGGTGGTGTCGCCGTCAAGGAAAGTGCATTAGCAATCGCTGACGAACAATACTGGATGTTTGAAGCGCCGCCGCCCGACGTGTTCAATACCGCGGCGCCCATCGCATCGTCGGCCGTACCGGGATTACCATCGGGCCCCGATGTGTTGGCGACCCAGACTGCGCCGCTAATCGTACCATTGCCACCACCATTCCGTACCATCACACCGTCGCCGACAACCATGATAATTCCGGTGTAGTTGATATTGCCGCTAAAAGTCAGCGTACCCTTGACGACCAAAATCCCAAATCCGCTTGCCCCTCCACTCAAGGTGAGGTCGCCGTCGACAACGACAATCTTCTGACTTGCCGCCGTTCCAATACCGCCGGCAATACCGGAACTCGACGAACCTCCCGCAACGGTCGTAGCCTGAGGCAAGGCCTGGATTGCGCCGACCAGACTGTTTGTGAAGTCGCGCTGCTCAGATCGTAACCGGCACTGGTCATTTGCCCAGCCGTTATGGATTTGGCGATATCGTTGATATTCGTAGTCGCATCGACACTAACGCCGTTGACTTTGGTATGGTAAGTAGCCGGCTTGGTACCGGTGATCGAAGTTTTGACACCGGCCAAACTGCCAGCCGCACTGACGGCGACCACCGGAAGAGGTGGCGACGCCCCACACTGATCGTCGCCATTCAATGTTTTCGCATTACTGTTACCACCGATAAAACTGGCGCTGTTCCCAAGCAAAGTAATCGCGCCGGGGTTGGTCGGAAAGTTTATCGGTGATCCACTCGGTGGTGGCGGTAAAGACACGCCTATTTCCACCATCGCCTTTGTATTATTCGGTCCCGTTGCCGTGGAAGTCAGCAAAACTTTGTTGTTACTATCGGCTGTAGGCTCTGCATCCCGCAAATCATTACTCAGCATGACCGTATAACTATAACTGCCAATCGTTCCACTCGTTAAGGCTACATTTTGGTAGTAGACAAGTTCTGAATTAAAGGTGGTTGGGTCGGCGGCGATGGTTTGGTTTCCATTGATTTGTCGCAACACTTCCCGACCTCTCTCCGCACCAGCCTGGGCTACGGCTAAACTTTCTTGCGAGGTCTTGAAACTTCCACCGACTTTTATGTCCGTCGACGAGAGCAAATAGGCAGTAGTCCCAAGCATTGTCAACGTCGCCAATAACACCAATGCCGCCACCAACAGGAATCCGTCCTGGCTCGACAACACTCGCGCACAGGGACAAAAGCGACTAATCCGCATAGCTCTCATAGAATGTTTCTCCTTATTCAGAGTCCTAGATTCGGCGGTGTGATAACTGTCGATACGGTGTAGGTTCGGTAGCCGTTATTGGTGCTTAAATTTGGATCCGGCTTTGCCGTTCGAGCGGTTATGCTGAGGCTTATTTGTCGAATGTTTGCTGCCGTGGTTGTTGCAGCTCCGCTCGAATCCAAGTAGCTAAACGTAAAGGCTGTAATATTGCTTGCGACGACTTGAGGGGTTGCACCCACCACGCCATACGCTCGTTTGATTTGGTTGTTCGCCGCATCAAACGTGTACACCAAATGTTCGTCCGAGCTGTCGTTGATGGTCGTATCGCCGCCGTTCGCGACCGCAAGATACCCGTTATTATTCGATCTGATTCTAAGCTCAGTAGTGCTGTAGCTCACACCTGTAATCGCATCGCCAGTTGGTTTATAGCCGGCCATCTTAATCTCACGAGAAATCAGATCGATCGCGGCTCTAGCATTTTGTTGCATTTCATTTACTTGCTCTTGGGCGTTATAGAACCGTGTCTGCGTCATAAATGTGCCCGCGACCGCCCCCATGATCACCATCCCAATGGCGATCGCGATAACCAATTCCATCAAGGAGAACCCGTCCTGGAATTGGTTGTTTTTAAATCCCATGTAAACCATTGCTATTGCGAAAGCGTAGTGTTGAGACTCACAGAATAATTCCCCGGATTCCACGCCACTGCGACGGTAACGGTTTTCATATTTGCCGAGGGGGTCGCGTTGGCAACGGTGGTCGTTCGCGTAAAGCTCTTGCCACCCATCGCTATCGTCGATGTGCCGGCCAGATTACCGGCAGTGGAATATCCCAGTCGAATAGCCTCCTCGATTTGTTGCCGCGCCACAACAGTCGCCGTGGTTACATTCTTGCTATAGGAATTCCCCTTGATGACTCCAATCGTAAGATTCGCCACGCCGAGCATCCCCAGCGTTAGCAGCAGCAGGGCTACCAACACCTCCATCAAGGTAAATCCAACATTCGCTCGCAAACGCTTCATCGTTAATAAAATCTATAACCGCTAGTTAATTTTGATCACGCCAGTAATATTGACGGTAATCGTCCGCGACCCAGCCGAGTTAGACACGGTGAAACTCGTAGTCCCAAGAGTCGTGCCTCTTCCCAAGAACGTCGGGTTAGGGTCCGCCAAACCTTTAGTGATTGTCACATCTGGGTACGCAAGTTGGATATCTACTGTGGTCACCGTTTCCCCAACATCTGCGCTGCCGTTACCATTGTTATCATCCAGAATGGATAAAGTGTGATTATCAGCCAAAGAAACGATGAACTGGTTATTCTGATCAACCGCTTGCGCCCGTGCCCACATCAACCGTCCATATGCCTGTCTCGCTGCACCATTGAGACGAAGTGAGGGTTGGACCGCAGTAAAGCTCGGTACCGCAATCGCTGTAAGAATGCCGAATAGAGCGCACCCGGCAAGCAGCTCCAATAGTGTAAAACCGGATTGAACGAAAAACCTCTTCGCTGCGCGCTCTAGTCTCATGTCTAGCTAACGGTCTCCACTCCCCAGATCGACACCAATTCAGCCCCTGTAGACTTATAAACCGCTGCGAGTTTTATCTAACAAGAAGCATACCAAGGCCCGAAGAGCTGACATCGAGAGCAGCCGTGACATCGAGGGATTAATGGGGAGCTATTTAGACCAGCCTAGAAAATTGAGCGACACGATATCCTACCAAAAATCGGACTTATGACGAGATTTGGCCCCAGTAAACAGTCGGCACTAAGAGTTAGGCAAATAATATTGAATCAAAATGCCACCGTAGAAAAGATAAATCAGCGCACCAGCGCATAGAAACGGGGCGAAAGGCAAAGCCAGCCTGCGCCCGGCACCGGTGGCCACCATCAAGCCGACACCGATCACCGAACCCAACACCGACGCAATGAAAAGCGTAACGGGAATCGAAGGCCAACCGAGAAACGCACCGATCATCGCCAACAGCTTAATGTCGCCACCGCCCATGCCATCCACACCGGTAACTTTCTCGTATATCCAGGCCGTCGCCAGCAAAAACCCGCCACCGACAAGGATCCCGATGAGCGAGCTTAGCGGGGTCGGGATAATTTCGAAGGCATCGGTAAAGACAAAATAGCCAATGACCGAAAACACTAAACCGACGATGATCCCCGGCAGGCTGATCACGTCCGGTACGATGCGAACATCGAGATCGATAAACGAAATAACGATCAAGGCCGCGGCAAAAACAAAACTGACGACAAAAGTGTAACTCAGTCCGAAGCGGGAATAGAGCGCCAATGCCACCAATCCCGTGAGCAACTCGACAAGGAAATAGCGCGGCGAAATGGCCTCGTGGCAGGCCCGACACTTCCCACGTAACCACAAATAACTGAGCAACGGGAAGTTGTCGTAAAACGTGATGGCAGCCTTGCACTTGGGGCAATGAGAAGGCGGAAACACTACCGACTCTTCATTGGGAATCCGGCCAATGCAGACGTTTAGGAAACTACCGACGATGGTGCCGAGGATAAACACGGAAATGAGAAGCATCATAATCTACGCTCGCGATACTTGATTGCCTAATATTCACGAATCGATTTCGAGGACATTTACAATCTCTGAGCCGCCAATTTGTCTGCCTCGAAGCTGGTCAACAATTTTGTTGAAGCCGGGATCGCCTCTTCCAACAACGCGCCAAACTCAAGGCCACGGTCTTGCCATGTCGGTATCGGCAGTGCGGGCAAACAACCCCCGCCAAATTGCGCCAGGATCGCGTTAACCAAGGAATCCTCGCTGGTCGGGTGGTAGAGACATGTTTTAGATTCGCGCAACAAGTTGTGCGTGGCACCGACATCGGCCGCCACGACAGGCAGGTTGCACGCCAACATCTCGAAGAGCTTTTGCGGGAAACAGTAGCGGCCGAACTGGTCGTCCCTGTTGCAAACGATGCCAACGTCTAAAGCGCGAAACAGATCCCCGACTCGTTTCTGGGGCAATTGACCGAGATAAATCATCTTGCCACACGCTTGCGGCGTCATGCTCATATCCGTCGGACCAGCAAGTACTAAACAAACCCGTGGATTAATATTCTTAATGCGCTCAATGGCACGACAAAGAATTGCAATATCGCGGCTACGCGTCAATGAGCCCGCGCTACCTACTAAGAGTCTGGATTCGGGAAGTCCGAGGTTGCGTCTTGCCATAGCTTTGTCACCGGCATGAAAAAACTCCGGCGCCACCGCATTGGTAACCGTCCGAACGATGCCGGTCGGACGATACTCGGTCTCGACTTTCGCCAAGAGTGTTTCGGAGACGACCGACACCGCAGCAGCTTTGCTGACGGCGGAGCGATACCAATGTCTCAGCCCGGGGATCTGCGTCGCGCGATAGGCTTCGAAGTTGTCATACAGATCAACAGCGTACGGTATGCTCAACTTGGTCCCCAAACGAGCGGCCATGATGATGTGGAAGCAATCGGAAGCACCAACTACGATATCAGGTTTAATCCGCCGGGCGATTCTAACCAACCGAACATAGTGTCGCACAAATCCCAACGGCAAGTCTCTGCCCAAAGGAAAGGACGTCCATTTGACAAAATCGTGAGACCCAGAAGTCATGACACCGGTTTTGCTAGGCCAATAACGAAGACAAACGCCGTGCAGGTCGTGACGCAATTGCCCCAGCACCCGCGGGATTTCATAGAATCGGCCGAATCGATCCGCTAGAAGATCTTTCGCCATGTACTGCTGCTTGGTAATAAACAGCACGCGCATAAACTAATCTTCGCCAATCCGTGGAAAGGGGCTGATCGAGCCCACCGCCACACCCAAGGCACGGGCGCAGTTACAGAACAATTCCGCGTTACTGGCGGAGCGGCGGTAGCGCTGCCAAGCAAGTTTAGTTATCCGGGTCTTGCGTGCTATCGCAGCGCCACCATACCGCTTGCCAATCAATCCCGCGGCGTAACCTCCTAGGAAGCAGCGGCCAGCCGCACTGCCGACCCGGAGATCTCTCCCGACAACACGATGCCACACGACACTGCCGGGAACGTAGAGGCGATCAGGCGAATGAGGCGCACTGAGCTGCATGAGAAATACCCGCTCATCGCCTAACGGCACCGGTGTCCCGGGACCGAGACTCACAGGCCATTGGTATCGACCGCCATCGAGAATGCTTCGCCGTATGGCGATATTAGGTCCGACCGGATATTGGTCCGGCGCAAAACATTGCGGGACATCACCGAGATCTTGTTCAGTTGTCAAAATAGTTTTCAAATTTTGTGAATCAGCGATCCAACGTGGGATAGACTGCCGATCCACCAAGATCCGGCCGCCAAACACATTCGCATCGGGATATTCAACAGCAGCCGCGGAAAGCGCGGAAAGCCACAACTGATCCGGCACGATATCGTCATCGGCAAACAATATTAAGTCACCGCGCGCGTAACTGAGGGCTTTGTTCAAGGCCCGGCTCTTTCCCTGGCGCGGCTCCTCAATCGCTAGAAGCGGCAAAGCATCGCCTGCCGAAGCGAGTAGTGTCGAGGTATCGTCGCTGCTGCCATTATCGACAATGATAAGCTCCCAACCGGGCGTGGAGGGTAGCCGACGGATATGATTGAGAAACTGATCGAGGGCCGCGCGTCTATTTCGCGTCGCTACGATGACGCTGATAGTTGGCGTAGCTGGCAATTTTTGCCGCACGCTTACTCCCCTCTAAGTCAGTAACGGTATACGCTGGCGGTCGATTTCTCAGCCGACGGTTGATTGTGCGCAGGAAATTCAATCCGACCATTGGAACGAAAGTTGTTAATCCGGCAACGCCAACGACTTTGCTCCAGTCACGACGTTGACGCCACCATTCAGAACCCGGGGTCACTCGGGCCACCGTATGAACAAATCCCGCCGGGCCCAGCAATGAAATGAACTCCTTGTGGCACTCGACCAAACGGGTTCGTATCGAGTCTAACACCAGGCGATGCGTTGGATGGTGACGCATGTCACCAGTCGGTAGACGCCCACCGATCAGCGGATTGTTACTGAAGGTATTGCGTTGGTGGCGCCGGTAACAACCTAAAACTGTCGGAATGAGGATCGAGCCTCCCAAAAGATTGCAAAAATGGGCTACATAATTGTCGGCGCATTTGCGAAACGCCTCATCGGCATCCACGAGCGCATAGTCCAGCACGGCACGCCGAAACATCATCGAGCTTGTCGTCGCCCAAACCCAAAACGGTCTATGCAATGAAACCGTTCCGATCATGCGAAATCGGTCCTGGGTCAGAAGATCCGGGTGAACGCCGCCAATCACCTGTCCTAAAGAGTCGATTTGGTATTGGTTCGAGCTGGTAAATGCCACCGGTGGCATACTTAGATGCACGCGCACATGCTCGCTGACAAAATCTGGCAGCAACAAATCATCAGCGTCCAGGAACACAATGAACGCGCCGCTAACGTGAGCCGTACCGGTGCGAAACGCCGCGTACTGACCTCGGGTCATTTCATGACAGACGAGTTTGAAGGAAATAGATGACCTGTCGCGTTCGATAAACCGGAGAATTTGGGCGGCTGAACCGTCACTGGAGTGATCGTCGACCACGATGCATTCGATCTCCGGATAGCTCTGCTGACTGACCGACTGCAAACAATCGACGATGTAATCGACGTAGTTATAGTTTGTGATGATAATCGAAACTTTCGGCGCGACCGTATTGAGCTGCCCCAACCGTCCGTCGAAGGCCTCAATGTAGCTCCTTAGAGAGCCCATCCAAAATCCTCTTTCTCGATAACCTTATCCTGCTCCGCAATAAAGAACTTCGGATTATCGACCGGTTTCCCCAGCTCAACCCCGCGGGCTTCGCCAGTGCCAAACAAGGCGGCATAGTCGCCGTGAAAGCCATCGCAAATTGTTTTGATATCGCAAGTGTTGCAAGCTCGATCGTATTCGTAACGGCAGTGCTGCGTGCTCCTCAGCCGGGCATTGTCGCGGTACAAGTTTTCTTTCGACGTGAGCTCCGACGAGTGAGCTGGTTTGGCTGCCATGAGTTTGCTGACCGAGACATGCACCTGACGCGCAGGCGCGCGCAGGCGCGGATACTTGGTGACGAGACGGCGTGCGACATCGGCGATCGGTTTGGCCACTCCGGTATATTGCACCGATGTATAGGTTTCTTTTGCGAGATCGGTTACCGGCGAGCACTCGCCCCACTTCATCCGCTGGGGCTGCAAACCTGTCCACGACCACGAGGCATAATCCCATTCATGCGGGTCGTAGGGCAGTTGCTGGAAATTGTACATTGACTTGCGATGTCGGGGTTCGACCATGCAGATCGGAAAATAGCGGACGTTACATTCGACGCCCCCGTCGGCAAGAATATCCATCGCCGCATTTAAGGACGAGGCGACTTCGCTATAGCGCGGCACGTTGGTCGCGCTGCGCTTACCGGCGATCTGTTGATCTTCAAATGGGTTGAATGCCAGAAAGTTAACCGCCCGTGCCTGGACTGCTCACCGCAAGCTTGGCGATATCCTCCAACTGCGGCAACACAGGTTTGGACAAGACGCTATTGAAGCGAACCGGAATCCCCGCCTCGATGATATTTTCGAGACCGCTACGCTGCTTTAGCGCAGCGCCTTTGACACCGACAATAGAGTCATAGGTATCATCAAGCCCTTGCACGCTCACCAAGAGGTCTCGAATACCGGCTTCTTTCAACGCCACACAACGGCGTAAATCGCCAAGCGTAATCGCGTTAGTAATCAGGGTCGGCATCAAACCAATATCGCGGCAGTGCCGAACCAACTCGTTGATGTGACGGAACAGTGTCGGTTCGCCCCCTTGAATATCGATAGCGTTATTGCCGTAAACTTCGACCAGAGTCGAACAGATCTGTTTGGCCTTTTCCAAGCTCATGAACGGATGTTCAGGGTGGTCTGTGGAATTGATACGGTCGAGAAAATAACAGAAGTGGCAGCGAATGTTGCAGGTCTGCCCCAACCACATGACCCCGCGCCGGGTGATATTTCGCGTCGTGGTCTTAATGAACTCCACGGTTGGATCCACAGTCGAGTTTTGATTCAAGGCTAGCTCGTTAGCGGCCATTTAGTCTCCTCCACTATCAATCATGGTCCATTCGAAAGAATCTGGTGCCGTTTATTGGCACTCTTCAGACCTCCAAACCATGGGAATCGGGCTATTAAAGTGTTAATTCTACCGGTCGCCGTTACTCGAGCAAAAGGCAAGCCAGAGAACTTAACCTAATTTTACAACAGTTTATAACTAGAGGACGAGCTTTAGTGACAAATATTGGCAGATTTGGGACAAATTTGCACTTCTTAAATCGTGTTTATATGTCCAACGTTCCATGCTCTCGCCCCGCTGGGTGGCGGTTTTCGACGAAATACCTCTTTGGAAACAAGCAAATCGTTGGCACCACTAAGAATATTTGGCGCTATTACTTACTCAGGCGACATTACGGCCCGCTTGTTGCTCGTGCCGATAACCTTTAGCATCAGCGAAATCCTAAGTTACGCCACCGTAGTCTGGCGGGAGACGCCCCGATAGTAGCAATGTCTGACTCGACCGGTTCACAGTTCTTGCTCTTTTATCCGACAAGCCCGGTGCATGTTCGCGACCTGTGCCAAGTCATAAGCAAAATGCCGGGATGGAAATACCAAGCCATCGTTTACGAACCGCTGGCGCGGGTCGCGCCAGGTATCCCGGCTGCAATAGCAGGCGAAGGGCTTCCGTCGATTACCCTCGATGACGGGTCAGATATAGAAAAACTCATACCGAACGAAGTCGCGGCATTGATCTTAGGCGCGGTATTCGAGCCCTTCGCCTTGTTACTATGCCATTGGGCCAAACAACGAAATGTGCCGGTTGTCGCGATCGAAGAAGTCGCGCAGCTTGGGCTCAACCAATTCGACATCAATAACTACGATGCCCCTTTCGATCGGCTGTTCGTCGCCTCGCCCGATGAACAGCAGCGCTTCCTCAAGCTTGGATATCCCGCCGAGATGCTGCACGTCAGCGGCCTTCTAGCCAACGACCGGTTTTGCGCAAATCGCAATGGCACGAACGCTACGCTCAAGCACCTTGGTCTGGATGCGGCCACCAAACCGATCGTTTACACCACCTCGCCATTGCGCGGCCGGTTGTCACTGCACAACAAGGACGATCTCCAATTCCGCCAAGCCGTTTTGCGGGAAATCGCCCAAGCAAGCCGGAAAATCGGACGTCGAGTTGTGGTTAAACTCCATCCCAACGAAGATGTTGAATCGAATCGCCAGTATGTCGAGAACATTATCCCGGACGCGATCGTGCTTGGCCGCGAAGTCGCTATGGACGAGCTGTTCGCCGCGACTGGCGTATTGGTGAACCGCGGCAACTCCCAGACCTGCTTGGAAGCGGTCTTGCGCGGCGTCCCAACGGTCGTCGCCGCCTGCGGTCTTAAAACCCTCTTTCACGAAGATGGCGGCGCTTGGGTTGTCGAGGACATCAGCCAGCTCGGCGCGGCGATTGAGCAGACCTATAGTGAGGGCGCTACCGACCCGGCAAATGTCAAAGCCAAGCACTTTTATTTACCCATCGGGGGCGTGGCTGCAGACATCGCCAAAGAGATCGCCTCACTTGCTTCCAATCGACGCCCGCCCAATGAAAACAATTGGCACTGGCTCATCAAGAGTATGCTGTTTGTCGGTAGACAAGACCACGCGCTCAGAATTTGCACGCAATTGGCCGTTCGCACGCCGTGGCAAGACACCGTCCGTTTGGCATTAGAGTCCCACGCCGGCGGTCGCCGGCAGGATGCCATCTCGGCTTGGCACGATGTAATTGGACTGGATCCGCATTGGTACTATCCGCATTATGAACTGGCCCATGGCTATCAAGCGTCGGCAGACTATGACCGGGCGATAAAGCACGCAGAGCAAGCGATGGAACTACATCCGCCGTTCCATACGCTGTGGCATGAAATCCCGATGCGCGTCGTAATCATGAACAGTCTGCGCCGAAGCGGCAGACCACAGGAGGCCGCAGCGATGTTGCACCAACTGGAAGAGCGAGGGCTCGTGGGTGTGGTACCGGAACTGCTGATCGAAAAGTCGGCGCAACTCAGCGCCGCAAACAGCGATCTGGCCAACGCAAGTCATTGCCTCGACGCTGCCATCGCTTTGCTCGATTCTCATCCAGTCGACAAAGCCGGCGACGACCAACTACGCAACCGGGCACTTGACCAAGCGCGGCAGTTGATCGAACAGTGCAACGATCGGAGGCACTTTCTTTTAGCCGAAAGCCTGTGCTTGCGGGTTTTGGAATTTCAACCGGATGATCTGTGGAGCAGGTTTCGGCTGGCACAGGCTCGCTTGATGCTGGGGAAAATCACCAAAGCACTGCGAGAGCTACACAGCATCACCCGGGTGCCTAACGGGCCGCGCGACATCGTTGGCAGGGTCGTAGCGCCGGTCGCGGCGAAGAAACTCGATCCCTACTGGCCAAAAACACCTCGGAGCTTGTTGGGTCCAATCAAACTGGTTGTTCTAATCGCAGCCTGGTCGGTAAGCAACTTGATCCGCTCAGGAACCAAGGGTTTTGCCAACACCACCGCGGCATCTTTGTTGGTTGCAATCTTCGTCATCAGACATTTCTATCGCCGGCTCAGTAGCGAGACTCTCGCTGCGCGAAGAACTTTCAGGATGCTCCGCCGCTACCTGCCTTGGAGCAGCGCCTACCGCTGCCATCATGTCAAACACTGCCCCATTTGCAGCGGGCCCGGGAAATTCGAGTATGAGAATAAGCTAACGCCGCTATTTCGCTGTCGTCACTGTAACCATGTTTATGCCGTCCAGCTGCCCAACGACCAAGTGCTGAGTAGCCTTTATGGCGACGTCAGCTACTGGGAAAAAGACCGCATACACCAAGGCATCACGACGATGAAGCAAAGCGCAGAGTCGGATGTCTATTTGAACGCTCGGCTCGGCATATTGGAGCGTCTCGACCTTGTCGCGACGACAGCGGGTAAAAATAAATCCGTATTCGAAATCGGCTGCGCCGAAGGCATGCTGCTTCACGCTTTAAGAAAGCGCGGCATGACGGTCGCTGGTTGCGAGATGAACCGCGCCATGGCGGCAGAGGGCATGAAACATTTGGGCGTCGATATCCGCACCGAGCCGTTTGAGAGTCTGGTACTACCGGAGCGTCATTGCGACCTGGTGATTTCGTTCCACACCCTCGAACATATGCGCTACCCGGAACAGGTCCTTGCTAAAATAGCCAAGATCCTCCGCCCGGACGGATCGGTCCTGATCGAAGTGCCCTGCGGCAAGGAAGAATACGAGAACACCGATCACCTGCATTTCTTCAGCGAGACGTCGCTACGCTTGTTGCTGGACAAGTTTTTCTCGACGACCGACATTCTCGACAACAGCAACACCAATGGCTCCGGGGTCAGAATCGGCTCGATCTACGGCGTCGGGCGGGGCCTCAGGCACGCCGAGATCCAGAAAGGTTAGTCGACTGGAATGTTGCCCTTTTCATAGACTCATTTGCGCCGGCAGACCGCAATAAAACATTCCGCGAGCTGTTCATTGGCGGGACTGGTTGCAACCATCGCTCGCGGCTGACCTCGATTGAATGGTGCTTCCGATCCGGAATTCTGATTATAGATTTCCAAGCATTCAAAACCAGGGGCGAGCACCGCCTCGAAAGACCGCCGGTCATATTCCCTAACATGAAACGGAGCGTCCGCGAGCGGCCATTGATTGGGCGTGGAAACGATTAGCCGGCCTGTAGGTCGCAGCACCCGATGAAATTCAGCGATTACAGCGTGATCGTCCGGCACATGTTCGATGGTTTCGAAGGAGACGACAACATCAAAGCAGCTGTCGGGCAACGGCAAACAATCGGCCGACGCACAGAGAAACTGCGTCCCCTCAACCTGGTGATTCTTACGCGCGTAGTCAATCGCTTTTCGTTCGATATCGACGCCGAAGGCCTGCACGGCGCCACCCAGTTCGCGCAGCAAGCGCACTCCATAGCCCGTGCCGGTGGCGCAGTCTAAAACGCGCTTCCCGGCAACTTGTCGGCAAGCATAGCGATAGCGATCAAGGTGAAACTGACGACGCCTTTCATCGAAAATAGTCAGCGTTGCATCCATGCGCTCAAGGCGATTTTGGTACAGCCAGCGATGTGTCTCATCGGCTGCGACAAATTCCAGGAGGTTTTCAGTTTCCCGAAGTCGTTTTTCCAATGCCGAAATTTCATCCATGCGCACTGACGTATATTTTCGTAGCAGCCCGTGAACTGGAACTTTGATCCAGTCTGGCACCGGCTTCTTTCCGGAAGCATTGATGGCCGATAGATTCTTCTTTTGCGGTTTTCTCAGTTGACGTTGTAGCCGGGGGATTACCCCCGCAACTGGAACGTCACGTCTGGCCAAATGGCCCTGAAGACGATGAATGAAATTCATAGGGACCGTAGGGACCGCATCAGCGGGCTGAGGCCCTTTCATATTTGCCTTCCCGACAAAACCAATAGCCCAGGGCCAAACTTCGGCGGCCCCACGAGTAACCGCTGTGACATCCAAGCCGCAACGTAAGAAAAGATTACGTAGGGCGCGTTCGTGAAAGTACCACACGTGGGCAATGTGAAAAAAATCCTTGCCTGACCAGCGATCCGAGAGAAGATCAGGGACTTCAACATAGATCCGGCCATTGGATGACAATCGGTCAACGGCCTTGGTGAGAACATCGACTGGGTCAACAACATGCTCCAGAACGTGAATTAAGGTGATGACATCGAACGGCCCGGGTAGCGTGTCTGAATCCAAGGAATCCCATTGCAGCGCCTCAACCGTAACTTCATGCCGACGACGGCAAAAATCGGCAGCATCAGCAGAGGGCTCTACGCCGATGCATTGCGCAGTTGGGTAGCGCTTGCGAAACTCCGCAATCATAGCTCCTTGGCCGCACCCTACGTCTAGGTAGTTCTGGGGGGCTTGGGGAAAATTGTCATCAATGGCGTGAAAGATTTGTTCGGCACGTTCAGCACATCGATCCGCCGTGAACATTTCATCGAGATCCTCAAAGCGGGAGCTGATGTAGACGGGCCAATAATTTTGTTGGTAGAAGTAGTCAAACCACTGGGTTTCCGGGCGAGGCGAAATCATTGCCAAGCTACAACGCCGACAAGTGACAACGTTAAGACCGAGATCGTGGCGGTCAACATTCGTGCAATGGTTACTCTCTGTCCCGCCACAAAGCGGGCACGCAATAGGTACTTTCGTTGCTTCCCGGTAACTTGTCCGTAGAGCTTCGATGCTACGTGTTAAAGGGACCGCGTTCATCTTACCTCGCCGAATGCACCACTGGCCGGGAACTTAGCGGGCCGGATTCTCGGGCAATGACTTCCCAATCATGCTGAAAGCAAACGGTGTGACAGACACCGAAGCCAAAGGCGTCAACGGCAGGACCGACAATCTTGAAGCATGCGGCGTCAGTTTTAGAATCAAGAAAATCTTTTATTGCCGGGCCGTACAGATGCAAACCGAGGCTATAGCTCCCGATGAGCAGAGGCATTGATCGTATCGAGAAACGTAGAACGTTTCTGGGCGGAACGATATCGAAGGCAAAACCATTGTGGGGAGTGGAAAACGATCCTAACGTACCCAAGGAAGGAGTCATAACACTGACAACCAGCCTTGCATCGCGAACTTTCTGCGCAGCTGACAAGGTTACTTCGGCTACCAGATCCTCACCGGTTTCAAATTCGTCTTTCTCGAATCCCAGTGCATCGAAAAGCGCGACACGCTCAATCCACGCGGGCGACGCCAAATTCCGTTTTTCCCTGAAGCTGCCCCGCTTGGCCAGCAGGCTTTCATACGTGGCGATGCCGGCCGGCGCCGTGCCGTCAAAAATCTTCTTGCCGCCCGCCAGCACTACAACCCGATCGCAGACGCGATTGATGTCGATCATGTTATGCGAGACGACCAATATGGACTTGCCGGCGTTTTTCATGTCGAGGAGGTGCTGAAAGCATTTCATCCGAAAAGCCGTATCACCGACAGCAAGCAATTCATCTATCAAAAAGATATCCGGATTGAGCTGCGCCGCCACGGCGAATCCGAGGCGGACGTACATACCGGAGCTATACGTCTGCACCGGCGCATCGATGGCGTCGTCGAGCTCGGCGAAGTCGACGATCTCGTCGAACTTGGCGTCAATCTCGCTCTTGGTAAATCCCAGGACTGCGCCGTTGATATAAATATTTTCCCGGCCGGTTAGGATCGGACTAAAGCCAGCGCCAAGCTCGATCAAAGCTCCCACGCGCCCGCGCATGGTGATTTTGCCTTTGTCGGGCCGGACTAGACCGTTGAGCATTTTCAGCAGCGTACTTTTGCCCGCGCCGTTGTGGCCGATCAGGCCGATGCACTCGCCGGGACGTAGCTCAAACGACACATCGTCGACGGCGAGAAACTCCGCATGGCGCAGCCGCAAGTCGCGGTTGCCGCTCTGCGCCGTCAATTCCGTGGCGAGATCGAGCATGCCGTACCACAGGGAATGACTCAGGCGGCGGCAGTATTTTTTCGAGACTTGCTCGACCGTGACGACTGGAGTTTCACTCATAGCTAAGCGCTCATCCGCTCGATCAAGATGGGCAGGGCCAGACGATAGAGCAACCAGCCGATGAGTAACGTGAAAATCGCCAGGGCTGCAGCAGCTTGAAATCCGGCCAAATGTTCCGGCGGCACCGATAGCAACCAAGCCCGCGTGGTATCCAATATCGGACCGACCGGGTTCAAGGCCCAAGCGGACGAAGCCGCCCAGGACTGCGGCGCCGGATAGAGCACCGGCGAAAGAAACATCCAAAGGTAGAGAACAAACGGCAAACCGTGCCCCACGTCATGATAGAGAATACCGATGGGCGTGAGCAGCAGACCAAGACCGACGCCTAAACCGATGAGAACGGCGACGCCGAAAGGAACCCAAAGCATCGATGGCGAGATGCCGACTTTGAACCACCATAAACCGATGAACAGCAGCGCGAAGCGAATGACGAAACCGAACAAGACCTCGCCGATGCCGGCGATCACCAGCGCCTCCCGCGGGAAATTCACTTTCGTCAGAATGGCATGAGATTGCTGCACCATGCGCAACGGCATGGCGATGGCGTCGCAGAAAACTTGCCAGAGAATCAAACCGGCAAATAGAAACACCGCATAGGGCACCGGTGTTTGAGCGACTGTGAAGTATCCGCTCTGGCGCAGAAACACGAACACCGCAGTCGAAAGAATCGGCGGTAAGAATGCCCAGACGTAACCGAGCGCTGTATGCCGGTACCGCGAACTGAGGTTACGCGCCAGCAAGCGCCAAGCCAACTCGCGCGATACTGCGATATCATGGATCATGGTACGGCACAGACGAGTGGGATCGGCTAATTGCGACGCTGGCGTATACTCGCAAACCGGTTGTGGGTTTGTCCGTAGATTCATGTGGTTTTGTAGATTTTATGGACTAAAAATGTATTCTACTCGCTACAAGATAGTTGATCAATATAAATGATTGGACCTAATCAGGTTCGAACCGGCGGTCCCAAGCTTGGTGAACACCCACAATAGGCCAACCCTGGCGCGGCTAAATTCACGGCAGTGTCAACCATGAGCCGGCGCGATTCCATCAAGGTGCTATTTCTTGCGTCAAGTTATCCACGCGACGAACATGACGTGGCCGCGGTTTTTCTCCGTTACTTTGCCGAATCGTTGGTCGCGCAAGGCGACCAAGTTCATGTCCTGGCACCGGCGGACGGCAAGAGTGCGACCGCCATCGATGGCGCCATCACGGTGCACCGCTTCCAATATTTTCCGCGGCGCTGGCAGAAGCTCGCCTACGGCTCCGGCATCATGCCCAATCTCAGCCACTCGCCGTGGCTTTGGCTGCAAGTTCCGTTTTATCTAGTAGCCATGCTGTGGACGCTACTGCGCTTACTCCGCCGGGAAAAATTCGACTTACTCCACGCCCATTGGATTCTGCCCCAGGGTTTGATTGGCATCCTGGCAAAAACAATCCACCCGATCCCGCTGGTGACCACGGCGCATGGCGCCGATGCCTTCGCGTTCAAAGGCCGGCTCAATTCATTCATAAAACGGCTGGTGGTCTCCAAGAGCGATGCTTGGACGGCCAACACCGTAGCGACCTCCTCGGCCGTCGGCGACCCAATGTCGACATCCCCAACCCGGGTCATACCGATGGGCGTCGATATCGGCCGTTTCGCCAATGGCGACCGCAACGCTCTGCGCCCGCTGCTGGCTGAGAACGAATTTTTGTTGCTCTTCGTTGGCCGGCTCGTAGAGAAAAAGGGCGTTGATGATTTGCTGCGCGCGCTCGCATTATTGCCGGCCGATCTCAAGCCGCGCACCCGGCTTTGGATCGTTGGCGACGGCGAACGCCGAGTGGCGCTGGAAAAGGCCGCGGTGGAATGGGCCATCGATAAGCAGGTGCGCTTTTGGGGCATGGTGCGCAATCAGGACCTGCCGAACTTCTATGCCGCCGCCGATCTCTTCGTCGCCCCGTCCATGGAGGCGCGCTCCGGCGATAGCGAAGGTCAAGGCGTAGTTTTCTTGGAAGCATTCGCCGCCCGGCTATGCGTCTTGGCGACCCGATCCGGCGGCATCGACGCGGTCGTGCGCGACCGGCACAGCGGCATCCTCGTGCGACCCAACCAACCGCAAGAGATCGCCGCGGCGATTGAGCAACTGATGGGCAACGCTGCGCTTCGAACCGCCCTTGCCGCCAATGCCTACGACGAAGTTAAGGAACGTTATGATTGGCAACACATTGCCGGTGAGTACGACAAACTTTATCGCGAATTCATACCGTCGACCGGTCATCAAAACTAGCCAAAAATAGCGGCCGGCGCGTCACCGGTCACCCGTCATCATGCCGCCGACCGGCCTCTTGGCGTTCCATGCGCAAGAGCGCAATCTGTTCCGAGATCAATCCCAACATGAAAATGATCACCGAGGTGGTCAAAGCGAACACCGACATATTGGTGAAACGGTTCTGGGTCAAGTAGGTGTAGATGTAATTGCCAATCCCGCCGAGAAAGAAGAATACACTCACCGGTAAAAATACCCGAAACGGCGCAAACAAAGTCGCGATCTTGGTGATGATCAGCAGGAACCGAATGCCGTCGGTAACCAAGCTGATCTTGCTCTGACCGGCGCGGTAGAGGGTCTGGATCGGCACATACTGGACGGTCAGCCCAGAGCGCAGACAGGCCAACGTCAAAGTCGTCGGGTAGGAAAAGGTATTGGGCAGCAGATCGATGAAGCGCAGGGCGTCGCGCCGGCGAATCACCCGAAACCCCGAGGTCAGGTCTTGGACCTTGAAGCGCGTCACATAAGACGCCAGCAGATTGTAGACCATGTTGGCCAGGTTGCGATGCATGCGCAGCTTGGAACCTTTGGCGCGCGCGCCGACGACCATGTGATACCTGTCCGCGTCGGCCAAAAGTTTGGGAATGTCTTCCGGTTTGTGCTGGCCATCGCCGTCCATCATGACGATGAATCGGCCTTTGGCGGCGCGCATGCCGCTCTTCACCGCCGCGCCATTGCCGATGTTGTAAGGATGGCGCACGACGTTGGCGCCGGCCGCCATGGCGATCGCCGCGCTGCCGTCGTTGGAACCATCGTCGACGACGATGATTTCACTGTCGGGCATCCTGAGCGAATGAATCTGGCCAATTAATTTTTTCAGATTCTCCGCTTCGTTGTAGACGGGAACGATGATTGAAGTTTCGACGGGGTTAGCCATTCAGTTGATAGACTGCGTGGCCCTGGTCACGAAAGTTGAGCCGAAGCCGGCTGGCAACGAATTCGTTCCACAGGTGCGCTTGCTCCGCCGTCAAGTTGTTGCTCAAAAATCCGGTCAGGAGATCCTCACGGATCAGCAGATGAGTGATCTGTTTTTGCCTGAGCGACTGTGCCAACTGTTCGATGCCTTTAGCGTTGCGAATGGCGCCAAGAAGAAATCCCGGCAGCTCGCCGCCGTCGTGAAAATAGTTTCTCTGACAATAATACGCTCTCCGCCCGACAAAGAGAAGATAAATTTTCGCATTCGTCGGTGTTTCCCGGTTAATGTAGCGAAACGCCGGATACTCCGGGAGCGTTCGCGTCAGATAGCCGTCGCGGCTTTCCGCGCCAACCAGATAAGGCCAGGGTGCCGCCGCCGCGACATATTTCCACAGAAATGCGCCATGCCACGCGGCGCAGAGCAACAACCCAGTAAACAAAATCGCCGGTCGCTTGATCCGGGTGTAAATGTTGAACACTCCGTAAACCATCAGAATGACCAGCGGCGGGACGATCGGCAACACATAGCGCACCCGCAAATCGACCAAGAATATCCCGTACAAAAGCGTTAGCAGGGAAAAGCCGGCGAGCAACTTCTTGTCGTCAGACCACTTTCCCCGAAACGCCCAGGGCAGCAACAAGATCAGAATCGGCGTCAGCACACCGTCGAAGAACTGCGGATTGTCGTCCCGGCCGGAGAAGAAAAGCCGCAGCGGCAGCGTGACAATCTGCCAGACGTCCTCGCCGTACAAGAGTTCGCGCTTGGCGAAAATGCCGATGCCTGCATAGCTGGCCGCCTGCGCGCCCACGCCCGGCTGCGCGCTGAACCAACCGGGGAAGAACGGATAAAAAGGATTGCCGGTTTGCCACCAATTCTTGCCGAGCCAGGGGAAAAACGGCAGGAACGCGAGCACGCCAAATAGAGCGGTTTCGCCAATCGACGCAAAAAAACTTTTCCGCGGTGGTCTGGCCAAGACGAGGGCGAACAACATCGTGACTATAAGCGCCGCGACCAAACCATTGGGCTTGGTTGCTACGGCGAACCCCAAAGACAAGCCGGCTAACGCGAGGGCGCCGAGGGCGTTGCGATCTTCCCGCCAGCGAAGGAGCAATAGTAGCGCCGCCGTGGTGTAAAACGTGATGCCGAGATCGATATAACCCCAATGACTGAGCCGCAAAATCACCGGCGTGGAGAGGAAGAAAAAGGCGCCGAGCAAGCCGTAAACCGGGTTCATCCGCCACGCTAAATACCCATAGAGAAGCAGTCCCGTGAGCGCGCCGTAAAGCGCGTGAATCCATTTGGGCACGAAGTCATAGCCCCAATAAATCCAAGGCGTATAGAGCATGTCGACCAGCATCGGATAGTAGGCGTAGGGCGCCACCGGCACTTCGACGATGCGCCCGGCATCGGCGTAGAGCTTGGGTATCGCCAGATGATGGGTCAGCTCATCACGGCTGGTCGGCGGCAAAACCCCGAGAAGAATTTCGCCGATCAGAATCACCAAGATGCCGAACCAGATGCTCCGGCCGACCCAACCGGTCTGGGTAAACAACGCAAAGAAGTTAGCGAGAAAAAATAGCAACGCCGCCGCAAGAACCGCGGCGATACCAAGATTGAGCAGCGCACTGTGAACAAAACCCGCCAAGCCGGCGAGCAAGTACACCGTCCCCGCCACCCCGAGCAGACAACCGACCGCGCAAGTGCGCGTCAAGAGTTGTGAGAAGCGCTCGCCCATCAGACTCCGTTGCTGCTCCAGCGGCTGGCCTCCGCTGGCCCAAGGCGAGCCAACCCACCAGGCTTCGCGTCGAGAAGAATAACGGCAGTCACCAATAGGAGCGGGGCAAACAAAAGATTTACGATTTTCGCCGGAGCGGAAATGGATCAAGTTTGTCCGCGCGCGGCTGCCGTCAACCGCGCGCAGTTGAGTTATCGCGAACTACGGATCGATCACGGCAACCGCCGCGCCGAATTTGACGAAGTCCCCCTCTTTGGCACTCACCTCAGCGAGAGTGCCATCCGCCGGAGCTTCGATCTCGACGTTGACCTTATCGGTCTCGACTTCGAGCAGCGCTTCGCCCTTCTTGACGGCCGACCCGGAAGCTTTGATCCAGCGCAGGATTCTTACCTCGTCGCTCTCATCGCTCGATCCCAAGCGCGGCACGATGACTTCGGTCTTCACGGGCGATCCTAGAGCGACGGGGCATCGAAGCTATCGGCCAAGGACTTGAGTTTCAAGGTTTGACGCATGTTTTCAAGAAAGGCGTGAACGTTCTTGTACTGCGCCGGCACATCATACTTCACCGCAGTGTAGAGATAATGCAATTGCGAGAAGATCGAGATATCGGCGATGGTCATCTTGTTGTCGAAGATGAATTTCTTGCCGGCATACATCAGGTCGAGGGAATTGAAAAGGGTACCCCACTCCGCTTCGGCCTTTTGTTTCGCTTCCGGAGTGTCAGCCCGGCGCATCGCGTGGTTGGCATGGACCAACACTTCATCGGACCAGTCCTCGATCGCCAAGCATAGGCCCTTGTTATTGGCGCCTTCCGGATAAATGCTGTTCTGCGGATGATCCTTCTCCAACCGCGCCGAGATCACCGTCGAGTCGATGACGCATTCGCCGTTGTAATTGAGCGTCGGCACTTTGCGCTGATTGGTGTATTCGAGCAGCGACTTGCGCTCGTCGGCGCGCACATCGATGACTTCGTAGGGCACCTTTTTCAGCGCGAAGACCACCCGGACCTTTTCGCAAAACATCGAAGTTTGGGAATTAAACAATTTGATCGCCATGATTTCGAACCTCCCTGGGTATTTAGTTTATACAAGAAACCGTTGAATTTGCCTATGCGGCAAGTGCCGAAGATATGCCGGCGCCGCCCGTGCATAGTAAGCCATGCATCAAATCGGCTTAATTCTCAACCCCGTGCCGGCCGCTGTTATTGACCTTAGCGGAGTTCGTGAGTATTCTTCTGCAAACCGCGAGGGCAAGGTTTCACGAGGAACAAGATGGCGAAGTACCTACAGTGCAGCGAATGCGGCAAGCTGGCCTTTTACTACGATGACTTTGTCGGCACCGAAAAGCCTTTCTACAAACGCTTCATGCGCTATCCCGAAGGCGAGACCAAGCATGAGCCGCCCCGCTGCTTCAACTGTGGCGGCGTGCCGCGCCTGATCCACGACAACATCAAGGAAGAAAAAGCCGCCACGGCCAAGCACTAAGCGGTCCGCAACTTTATCGAGTCCGCGCAGCGATCGCCTTCAGGTGCTCTTGCACCACTTCACGAGGACACAGATTAAGAAATAGCTTTAAGCCGCCGAGGATCACCGCCAGGTCGTCCAGTTGTCCGAAACCGATAAGAAAGTCCGGCAAGAGGTCGCCGGGTAAGATCACATAGGCCAAGATCCCGGCCAACAGCAGCTTGGGGCTGACGGAGACTCGCGGATCTTTGATCAAACGGGAAAACAGCTTCACAAAGCTCGGCAGATGGGTGAGCAGCTGGAAAAAACTTCGCCACCCCATTTGCCGGATGATTCCTGTCGGTTTTATTGCCATGTCTTTAGCCCTCGGTCAGCTAACAGAAGCCCGCTAGTCGGTGCTTATTACATGACAAAGCTGACATGGCGAATGACGCAAATCTAGAGTCTCGCGTAGGCCTGCTTGAACATGGCGAGTAAGTGGGCGGCGAGCTTATCAACTCGAATAATCCGTGGTGCACCAAAGTTCTGGCGTGCATCACGTGGATCATGAGCGCGGCTTCGAAATTTGCACTGGCTTGGATCCGTCGAAACTAATGTACCGCGGTGCCAATTCGCTGGCTTTCGTGAGCGCCGCCTGCTCATCCATGAAAGACGATGAAAACTCGGTCAATAGAATTCCCGCACTGTCGGCCAAGGGTAGATCACCTTTCAGCCGCGGCTGCACTTCAATGCAAATTAATTTGTGTGCTGTAAACTTAGACTACCGTGACAAAGATTGCGCTATAACCACTAGAAATATTGGTAGATAGTATTCGAAAAGTTGCCGCTAAGAGAATTATTTGGTGGAGCTGATGGGAGTCGAACCCACGGCCTCTAGAGTGCGATTCTAGCGCTCTCCCAACTGAGCTACAGCCCCACTAGTTTGGGATGGTTTTTAGGTACTCGAGCACTTTATCTCTAAGGTCTGGCCTTTTCAACGCATAGGCCACGGTCGCCCGGACAAAACCGAATTTATCGCCGATATCGTAACGGTCGCCGACAAACTCACAGCCAAATATTTTCCGTTCACGGACCAATTGCGCCAGGCCATCGGTAAGCTGTATCTCGCCGCCCCGCCCCGGCGGCAGATTTTGTAATATCTTGAAGATCTCCGGGCGCAGCACATAACGGCCGATGATTGCCATGCGCGACGGGGCATCCTTTGCCAGCGGTTTTTCCACTGTCCCTTCAACCTGGTAAAGCCGCTTTTTTATTTCCCGGCCCTTGATGACGCCGTATTGATGCACCTCGGCTTGCGGCACTTCCATCAGCGCAACCACGGATTCGTTAGTCTCTTCGAAGATCTTGAGCAGCTGGCGGATACCCGGCACCTCGGCGTCGATCAAGTCGTCGGCGAGCATCACCGCAAACGCCTCGTCGCCGACTAGATCGCGAGCGCAAAGCACCGCGTGACCAAGGCCCAGGGGCTTTTTCTGCCGCACCGAAACCACTTCGGTCATCTCGGCGATCTTGCGGAGAGTCTGGGCCATCTCAAGGTTGCCGCGCTCGGTGAGCACCTGCTCCAATTCCGGTGCTTCGTCGAAGTGATCTTCGATGCCGTCTTTACCGCGTCCGGTAACGAAAATAATTTCTTCGATGCCCGCTTCCATCGCCTCCTGGACGACATACTGGATCGACGGAATATCGACGATCGGCAGCAACTCTTTGGGCACAGTTTTGGTTGCCGGCAAGAAGCGCGTGCCGAGTCCAGCCACGGGAATAACCGCTTTGCGAAGTTTCATGGCGTTTGAAATGGCCGGTCAGACGACCCGCTTGGCCTTTCTCTCTTCGACTTCCTGGTCGGATTTACACTGAATGCACAGCGTCGTCACCGGGCGGGCTTTGAGCCGGGCGGTGCCGATCTCTTCGCCGCACTCTTCACAGATGCCATAGGCGCCGGCTTCGAGCCGCTCCAAGGCTTCCTGTATCTTGAATATGAGTTTGCGCTCGCGGTCGCGCATGCGCAGCATCGAATTGCGATTAGATTCCATCGACGCCCGGTCGGTGGGATCGGGGAAATTTTCTTCCTCGTCCATGGTACCGACGGTCTTGCCGGCTTCGGCGCGCAACTCATCGATGCGCTCACTCAACATTTTGCGAAAATATGCCGTGTCTCTAGTGTTCAAAAAATCACCTATCACGAATAGCCGGTATTATAAGGCACAATGCCCAAACATCAACCTGGATTCACCGAGTTTTTTTGATCCCGAAATCGGCAGTCGATACCTCACGCCGGGCGCCAAGTCCAACTGCGGCAGCAAAGTTGAAGAGAAGAAAATGGCTAAATCAGTCACCGAAACTATTGGAACGCGGATGGGCTAGCACGTAGACCTCGGTCGCTTTCGGGAGCATGGAGCGATTTAACGTAAGCTGAGACTCTGCTAAGCGCTTGACCGGGTAATGCTCTTTGGCGAAGGCGGCAAACAGCTCGGCTTGGCGCGCGATATCGTAATGCATCGGAATCACGATCGGCGGTTTCACCTGGTCGATCACCTTTATGACATCTTCAAAACCGAGATTGGTCATCGCATCGATCGGCACCATCATGACATCGATGTGCTGCAGCACCTTGACCTGCTCGTCGGTGAGCAAGTGGCCGATGTTGCCCAGATGGGCGAGACATAGGCTACCCATCTCATAGACGAAGATCGAGTTGGCAATCGCACCCCAATTGGCGCTACGCTGGCTGGGAATATTGACGATGGTGATATCTTTCACGCTGGTGCGAATCGGTTGCCAGGTCTGTTTGAAAGTAATGCCGCGCAGAATCAGCGGATTGCCGGTCACCGCGCCGGTATTGTTATGGGTGAAGTGATCGTTGCTGACAGTCACCGCGTCGGCTTGAATTCCGGGCGTCACATTGAAATTGGGATCGGCGACGACTTTGGTTTGGCTGCCGGAGTGAATCAAAAAACTCGAATGGCCATACCACTGGAGAAAATAAGAACCGAGCACCAGGCTTTTGCCGATATTGCCGCGGGTCTGAACCAGCTGGCGTCCGTGATGAAAGAAATGCACCACCGACGGATTGCACACCGCTTCGACAATTTCACGTAGAGGAAGGAGCAGAAAGCTCGTGAGGGCGCCAATAAAACTTCGTCGTTTCATTTCTCCTCCTCATGGACATCGCTACGGCATCGCCGCTGACGTTCTTGCGCCAGACATTATGGGTGCGACGTGAGAACTCTATCGCCGCACCCGCCGGTTTACAACAAAGTCGAATCTTAGGAAGAGCAGCCCTTGCAGGTGCCGTAGAAGGCCAAGTGATGCGATGTCACGGTGAAGCCCTCCTCGGGAAGCTTTGCCGGCCGGATATCCCGATGGCTTTCGACGATCACATCGAAGACACGTTCGCAAACTTCGCAGATGAAATGCTGATGGCGCTGCACCAGCGGATCAAAATGTTGGGAGCGGCCGAGCATCAAGACTTGCAGTCTTTTTAAGGCAACCAGCTTTTGTAAGTTACGATATACCGTTCCGAGGCTGATGTTCGGCAACTTGCGCCGTACGCGATCATAGACTTGATCCGCGGTAGGATGAGACTTATCGTCTTTGATGGCCTGCCAAACCATCGCCAATTGCCTGGTATTCCGCGCCGGCTTTTGGGTTGACGCCATCACTAATCCGCCAAATCCTGCGCCAAAGACCCTTGCACCGCAGCGCTCAGAACTTCGCTGGCACGGTAGTTCGCATGGTCGATAATAATCTCAGCCGGCGCCCCGGCGATAAACGCTTGTCGGGCCTGCGCGCTGAACGACAAACCGCACATATTGGACCGCGCTGATCTTATCCTCTTTGCTTCGCCCCTCTTCGAACCGCCCAGGAATTCGCTGTTCGCCAACTTTGAAACATCAAGGCTTCGTCGATGCCGAGAAATTTCAGCAACTCGTCGCGCAGATGGGTCTGATCTTCGATCTCGATGAATAGCGTCGCGCTCAGTTCGCCGGGGTTGGGAATCAGCTCGTTGTAAACGGAAATTTCTTCGCGAATTTTATCGAGGTCGGTGATCCGTTCGGCGCGCAACATCTCTTGGATCTGAAAGATCACCGTGTCGCGGTTTTCGAATACCAGGGAAATATTCCGGCCCACCGCTACCCGGCGGAGCTTTTTCTTTTCGATGATCTCCCGGCGGAACTGCTCGCGCACATTTTCGTAGGCGGCAAATCCCAATATATCGTCAAGGGCAATTTTTTTCATGAGTGGCAAATGCAACAGCGGCGGGTAGTTGAATGGCTTCGCGCTACCCGCCGCCGTCATCATTGACTAAGCTGGGTACTAACTGCCGAGAGTATCGAGACCCTTGGCGAAGCGTCCGGCGTGAGACTTTTCCGCCTTGGCCAAAGTTTCAAACCATTCGGCCAATTCGGGCAACCCCTCGTCGCGCGCGGTCTTGGCAAAGCCCGGATACATTTCGGTGTATTCGTAGGTTTCGCCTTCCACCGCCGACTTCAGATTTTTCGCCGTGGTGCCGATTGCTACGCCGGTGCACGGATCGCCCACTTCTTTGAGAAAGTCGAGATGCCCAAAGGCGTGACCGGTCTCCGCCTCCGAGGTATCGCGGAACAAACCACCGACATCAGGGTACCCTTCGATATCCGCCACCCGTGCGAAATAAAGGTAACGCCGATTGGCCTGAGACTCACCCGCAAAGGCGCCCTTCAGGTTCTCGTGAGACTTGGTGCCAGCTAAACTTTTTGCCATAAAGCTTCCTCCTGTTAATTGATAATGATTACTATTATGAAGTGAATCATCGCAAGTCAAGAAAGCTCGTTACTTTTTTTAGCGATTCGACTCTGATATTTTCAGCTGATGGAAAATCCGGAACCGACCGCCACCATCGCCATCGACGATTTCAAAAAGATCGAGCTGAAAGTAGCGACAATTACCGCCGCCGAGCCTCATCCCAACGCCGATAAACTGCTG
Source organism: uncultured delta proteobacterium (assembly GCA_963816145.1). Taxonomy (GTDB): domain Bacteria; phylum Desulfobacterota; class Binatia; order UBA9968; family UBA9968; genus DP-20. The sequence goes on along the minus strand of CAWFJP010000004.1, from coordinate 171,660 downwards.
GTGCTGCAAATCGATCTCGGCACCGAACAGCGGCAAATCTGCGCCGGCATCAGAAGCCACTATACGCCGGAACAACTGGTCGGCAAACAGATTGTCGTCGTCGCCAACCTGGCCACCGCCAAACTGCGCGGCATGGAGAGCCAAGGCATGCTGCTCGCCGCCTCCAGCGGCGACCAGGTGATCGTCTTGACACCGGACAAACCGGCGCTTGCCGGTTCGAAAGTAAAATAAGCCCATCGAGAAAACCGCGTCCTCCATGACCATCACCCCGCCAGGGCGGCCCACCTTCTGCGTCATCGATCATCGCGCCTTGCGCTGGAACTTGAAACAAGTTCGCACGCTGGTCGGTGCGCGGGTGAAAATCCTGGCCATGGTGAAAGCCAACGGTTACGGCCATGGCGCCGTCGCCGTGGCAAAAACTCTTGCTGCGGCCGGCGCTGACGCTTTCGGCGTCGCCACGGTCGAAGAAGGGATCGAACTCAGGCGGGCGCGCATCAGGCAACCGATCCTGGTGCTCGCCGGTGTTTACCTCGAACAACTGCCGCAGTTTTTGCAATACCAGCTAACGCCGGTGGTCCATGAAGTCGCGACCTTAAAGGCTTTAGCCAGTCGACTACTAAAGCTAAAAACGACGCTGCCGATCGAAATCGAAGTCGATACCGGCATGGGGCGCATTGGTTTTCCGGCGGGGGGAATCGACGCTTGGTTGCCGGCGCTCGCCAAGCTCAAAGCGGTCAAGCTCCAAGGAGTGTTTTCCCATTTTGCCGACGCCGAGAGCCCAAACGAACGATATACCCAGAAACAGCTCACGCGTTTCCACCATGTCTTAGAGCGTTTCGCACAAGCCAGCGTCATGCATCGAACCAGCCACATGTCCAAAAGCGCGGCGCTCATCACCGAACCGAATGCGCATTTTGCCATGGTGCGGCCGGGGCTGATTCTTTACGGCATGTATCCGGCACCTGCGCTCAAGAAGCAGATCGATCTCAAACCGGTGCTGAGTTGGCAAACCCGCATCATCCAATTGAAGCGCGTTGCCGCCGGCACCAGCATCGGCTATGGCCGGACCTTCGTGGCGAAACGAAACAGCCTGATCGCTACTTTACCAGTGGGCTACGCCGACGGTTACCGCCGGCTTTTTTCCAACCGCGCGCAAGTCTTGGTGCGCGGTAAACGCGCGCCGGTAGCCGGTAGAGTGAGCATGGATTTGACTACCATCGATGTTACCGATATTAGAAATGTCCAGCAGGGAGACGAGGTTGTTCTCCTCGGCTATCATGGCAGCGCTGAAATTGGCGCAGACGAGATCGCCGGCTGGGCAAACACGATCTCTTACGAGATTTTCACTTCCATCAGCGCTCGAGTTCCCCGCATTCACAAAAATATCTAGGAGGACTACCGGCAGTGGGCAAGATTGAAAGAGCCCTTATCAGCGTTTCCGACAAACAAGGCATTGTCGAATTTTCCCGCGCCCTCGCGGCCATGGGGGTCGAATTGGTCTCTACTGGCGGCACCGCGACGCTGCTGCGCGATAACAAAATCCCCGTCAAGGATGTTGCCGATGCTCACCGGCTTCCCGGAAATGATGGACGGCCGGGTCAAAACCCTGCATCCGAAAATTCATGGCGCCATCCTGGCGCTGCGCGACAATCCCGAACATGTCGCCAAGATGAAAGAGCATGGCATCCAGCCCATCGATTTGGTCGTGGTAAATCTCTATCCCTTCGAAGCCACCGTCGCTCGTGGCGCGGCCTTCGAAGAAGTCGTTGAAAACATCGACATAGGCGGCCCGAGCATGGTGCGCGCCGCAGCGAAAAACCATCAGCATGTCGGCGTCGTCGTCGATCCGGCGGACTATGATTCGATTCTCGCCGAATTAAAGGCCAATAACGGCGCGCTCCTACCGGCAACCCACTTTCGGCTTTTCTGCAAGGCGTTCCAGCACACCGCGCACTACGATGGCGCCATTTCCAACTACTTTTCTTCACTCGACCACGATAAGAAACCGCAGCGCTGGGGCCAAACGGTCAACATCCAAGTGAGCAAGCTCCAGGACATGCGCTACGGTGAGAATCCCCATCAGAGCGCGGCCTTCTACGGCACCACTGGCGATGCCGGCCCATCGATCTCGCGGGCCAAACAGTTCCAAGGCAAGGAACTCTCCTTCAACAACATCCTCGATGCCGACGCGGCGTTGAGCACGGTGTTGGAATTCTCCGATATCGCCACCGTCGCGATCAAGCACAACAACCCTTGCGGCGTCGCCCTGTCGACAAAATCCCTCGCCGACTCGTTTCGCAAAGCCAAGGCCTGCGATCCGGTTTCGATCTTTGGCGGCGTCTTGGCCTTCAATCGGCCGGTGGACGAAGAGACCGCGCTGGAGCTCAAAGAGATTTTTCTCGAAATCGTCATCGCTCCGAGCTTTACCCCGCAAGCCAAGGCCGTGCTGTCGTCGCAGAAGCGGCTGCTGAACATCCGCTTGCTCGAATGTGACATGAGCCAGCCGCAGACTGGCGGTTACGACCTGCGGCGCGTGCGCGGCGGCATGCTGATCCAAGATTGGGACACCGGCAAGATCGATGTGCGCGCCTGCAAGGTCGTCACCGAACGAAAGCCCACCGACGACGAGTATCGCGCCCTCGACTTCGCCTGGCGCGTCTGCCGTCACGTGAAATCGAACACGATAGTTTTCGCGAGCCCCGACCAGGTGCTCGGCGTCGGCGCCGGCCAGATGAGCCGCATCGACTCGACCAAGATCGCCGTGCTGCGCGCCGCCACCCACGGACTCGATCTCAAAGGCTCGGCGGTGGCATCCGACGCATTTTATCCATTTCGCGACGGTCTCGACGAAGCCGCCAAAGGCGGCGCCAAATCGATCATCCAGCCCGGCGGCTCGATCAAAGATGAAGAAGTCATCGCCGCCGCCAACGAACATGGCATCGCCATGATCTTCACCGGCATGAGGCATTTTCGGCATTAGGAAGGTTCCAGAATTCAGAAGCCAGTATGTCGACTCGAGCCAATTCTGACTACAATTTTCTCTGAATTCTGACTTCTGACTACGTCGACCCATGAAACTCCTCGTCATCGGCAGCGGCGGCCGCGAACACGCGCTGGTCTGGAAGCTCAGCCAAAGCCCGCGCGTGACGAAAATATTCTGCGCACCGGGCAGTGCCGCCATCGGCGAGTTAGCCGAATGCGTAGCGATCAACCCAGAGCATCTGGATCGTCTCGCCGAGTTCGCAGAAAGAGAACGGATCGACCTCACCGTCGTTGGCCCGGAGTTGCCGCTGACACTCGGCATTGTCGATCTTTTTGAATCGCGCGGTCTGAGAATTTTCGGGCCAAACAAAGCCGCCGCCCAACTCGAAGGCAGCAAAGCCTTCACTAAGGAAATCCTTCACGCCAACAGAATTCCAACCGCCGCCTTTGCGACATTCACCGACGCGGCAGCGGCCAAGCAATATTTGGCGCGACAAAAATCGCCCTACGTCGTCAAAGCCGACGGCCTCGCCGCCGGCAAAGGGCGTGTCGATCTGCGCCACTCTGACCGAAGCGGAAACCGCCATCGATGAAATTCTCGTGCGCAAAAGTTTCGGCGCCGCCGGCAACAAAGTCGTCATCGAAGAATTTCTCGCCGGCGAAGAGGCTTCGTTCATGGCGCTGACCGACAGCGAACATTTGCTGCCGCTGGCTACGTCGCAGGATCACAAGCGGGCCTTCGACAACGACCAAGGGCCCAACACCGGCGGCATGGGCGCCTACTCGCCCGCCCCGATCGTCACCGCCGAGGTCCATGCCCGGATTCTTCGCGAAATACTGCTGCCGCTGCTCAACGGTCTGAAGCGGCAAAGCATCCGCTATCGCGGCCTGATTTATGCCGGCTTGATGATTACCAAGGGTGGGCCGAAGGTCATCGAATTCAACGCCCGCTTCGGCGATCCCGAATGCCAGCCGATCATGATGCGGCTCAAAAGCGATTTGTTGCCGCTGCTCGAAGCAACCATCGACGGCAAACTCGATCAGGTAAAGGCCGAGTGGCATGAAGACCCCGCCGTCTGTGTCGTCCTCACCGCCAACGGTTATCCCGGCGTCTACGACAAGGGCAAAGAAATTCACGGACTGGAAAAACTCGTGGGTTGGCAACAGGGCTTCGTATTTCACGCCGGCACTGCGAAAGATAACAACCGCTGGCTCACCACCGGCGGCCGGGTCTTGGGCGTCACCGCCCGCGGCAAATCAGTGGCCGAGGCGGTCAAAGAAGTCTATCGGGCCGTCGGCGAAATCTCCTGGTCGGGAATGCGCTATCGCAAAGATATCGCGCGACGGGCGTTGACGACCGACCGCGATTGACCTATCAGGCCGCGCTAAATAGCAGAGGGCTAATTTTTCCAACGACCGTCATTCCCGCGCCAGCGGGAATCCAGGTTCCAAAGCGGTCACGCTACCCAGACGAAAAGTGCAAACCAACGAAGTAGCAGATTTAACAGCAGCTCTCACCGCCCTCAAACGCGGCGAGGTGATCGTCTTCCCCACCGAGACTCTCTACGGCCTAGGTGCCGATGCGTTGAATTTCACCGCCGTTGAAAAAGTCTTTCAACTCAAGGGCCGCGATCCCGACAATCCGTTTCCCGTCTTAGTCGCCGACCGGGCGATGCTCGACTCCCTGGTCGCAGCAATATCCCCGCTCGCGGAATTATTGATAAAGCGCTTCTGGCCCGGCCCACTAACCCTGGTGCTGCCAGCGCGCGCCGACATTCCGCGCCCGTTGGTCAATCGCTGCGGCGGCATCGGTGTGCGCTTGTCGAGCCAGCCGATTGCCACGGAAATGGTTCGGTTACTGGAACATCCGCTGACGGCAACCAGTGCCAATCCGTCCGGCCAACCCGGCGCGCATACGGTCGGTGAAGCGAAAAAGTATTTCGCTGAAAAGATCTCTATCTATATCGATGGCGGCGAGCTACAGTCACCAACCGGCTCCACCGTCGCCGCAATTGAAAAAGACAAGCTGAGAATCATTCGCGCCGGCGAGATCAGCCGAGAAGCGCTGGAAGATGCAGTCGGCAAAGGAGTGATCGAAAGATGAAACTTAAAACTCGTAAGATAGCGCTAGCGGTGCTGACACTCTGCCTTATCGGCGGCTGCGACGCGAAAAAACCTACCGTCGAGAAAGGCCGCGAGGCGGTAAAAGAAGTCGTCACCCAACCGTTCAACCAGATAGACAGCGCCAAGGACTCGCTCAAGCAAAGCGAGGACAAACAAAAGGCTGCGCTCGAAGAAGCTAATAAAGACATCAAATAGGCCGAGTTATTTCTCGGTGTTAGGCGCTTCGAGGCCCTCGAAGTTAGTCATGCGCAACACGTCAACTACCCTACCCATCGCGGCGCACTTTATGCTATCAAACTGAATCATGCTGGTCTTATCCGAGTCGCAGGTACAGAGTCTCATCGACCTCGACGAACTGATCGCCGCCCTCGAACAGGCGCATATCCAATACTCCACCGGCAAGGCGGTGATGCCGGTGCGCTTGGTCGTGCCACTGCCGCAGATCCAAGGGCGGATCACCAGCATGCCGGGATATTTGAGCGAGGACAAAGCCCTCGGCATGAAAGTCGTTACTTATTTTCAAGACAATCCCAAACAGAATTTGCCGGCGATCCTCGCCACGGTCATGTTATTCAGCGCCGAGACCGGCAAGATAATCGCCGCCATGGACGGCGGTTATATCACGGCGATCAGAACCGCCTGCGCCTCGGCGCTGGCGACCAGGACAATGGCCAATCCCGACGCGCCGGTGTTGGGAATTCTCGGCGCCGGCGTGCAAGCGCGCGCCCATATTCTCGCGCTTACGCGCGTGCGCCAGCTCAGCCGCATCAAGCTCTACAGTCCATCCGGCAAAAGCGCGCTGCGTATCAAACAAGAACTGGAAAAGCCGTGCGGCGTGCCCATCGAAGTTGTGAATTCGCCGCAAGACGCGGTGTCTGACAGCGATCTGCTGGTGACGGTGACCACCGCCAAAGAACCGATCGTCAAACCGGAGTGGCTCAAGCCCGGCGCCCATATCAACGCCGTCGGCTCGCACCGTCCCGATCTGCGCGAGATCGACGGCGCAACACTCAAACGCGCCAAAGTCGTCGTCGACTCGCGCGAAGCGATCATGGCTGAGTGCGGTGATATCTTGCTCGCGCTCAATGAAAAGTCGATCAGCGAAGCCGACATCTACGGCGAGATCGGCGAAGTCCTCGCCGGCGGCAAAACCGGCCGAAGCAGCCCCGGCGAGATCACCCTCTACAAATCCGTCGGCATCGCCATTCAAGATGTCGCGACAGCGCAACTGGTCTATCGCAAGGCCCTCGAACAGAACGTCGGCACGAATGTAGATATTTAACCGGTGTACTAAAGTTTCGAGTTATCGGTTTCGGGTTTCGCATCAACTCGGAACCCAAAACTGCGCGGAGGCGCGATGACCTGGGATCTGACGAGTTATTTTCTTCAATTTAACGGCACCGATATGCTTCAATTCAAAGAAGCCATTCGCGCCGATGTCGCTGCGCTGCAAACAAACGCCGCCAATTTACCGTCTCTAAATTCCGAATCGGTAGCAGCGTGGGAAAGCATCCTGCTACGAAACGAAGATCTTTTACGCCGCATGTCGCACATCGGCTCATACATCGGCTGCCTGGCGGCCTCGGACGCGCGCAACGAGAGTTTTCAGAAAGAAGAGGCCGAACTTACCCGCACTCGCGCCGAGCTCGCCAAAGTGCGCATCGAGCTGTTGCGCGCCTTCAAAGTTAGCGATGACGAAATATTCGCGGAATTTTGTAATCGACCAACATTAGCAGGGGCGCAGAACTATCTGACACGTTTGCGCGAAGAGGCGCGCCGCGCCATGACCTCGGAAAAAGAAATCCTCGCCACCGACTTGGGTGTTGACGGCATCCAAGGCTGGGGCAGGCTGTACGACACCATCTCGGCGAAACTTGAATTCGACATGGTCTATCCCGAGGGCCGGCACGCGCGCCTACCCATGTCGCAGCGCCGCTCTTTGATGGATCATCCCGACCGGCATGTGCGCCAAGCCGCCTTTGACAGCGGCAACGCCGCCTGGCAAACCGTTGAAGACACCGCCGCGGCTGCCTTGAACGCCATCGCGGGCACTCGGCTGACGCTCAACCGCCACCGCGGCGTCGATCACTTTCTCGACATCGCTCTGTTCCAGGCCGCTATCAACCGAAAGACACTCGACGCCATGTTTGAAGCTTTGCTGGCGAACCTGGAGATACCCCGGCGCATCCTTCGATTGAAAGCCCAATCCATGGCGCGCCAAAGCGTCGCCTGGTTCGATCTCGGCGCGCCCCTCGACTTGCCGGATACGAACAAGCTTTCCTGGGACAAAGCCCAATCGACGGTCGCGGCATCGTTCTCTCGCGCCTATCCCGCGCTTGGGAAATTCTTCAACGACCAAATCATCGGCAAAAAATGGGTCGATTGGGAGCCGCGCATGGGCAAACGGCCCGGCGGCTTTTGCACCAGCTCTATGCTGAGCAAGGAATCGCGCATCTTCATGACCTTCAACGAATCCCTCGGCGATATGCTCACGCTGGCGCACGAATCCGGTCACGCCTACCACGGCGCCATGATGCGCGATGTCCGCCCTTACGCACGTGGATATCCAATGACACTGGCCGAAACGGCGTCGACTTTTGGCGAAAATGTCTTGATGAATGGCATTCTCGACGATCATACGGCCGGCGACAGTGAAAAAGCGCGCATCCTCGACATCGAAGTCGGCCATGGGGCGGTCTACTTGTTGGACATCCCGGTACGCTATGAATTCGAGAAGTCCTTTTACGAAGAGCGGGCCAATGGTCCGCTCAGCGTGTCGCGTTTGAAAGAATTGATGGTGGCAACCCAGCGTCGGATCATCGGCGAGGTACTCGAGCCCGGCGGGGAAGATCCCTACTTCTGGGCTTCCAAGCTGCACTTCTACATCACCGGCATTACCTTTTATAATTTTCCCTACACCTTCGGCTATCTGCTCAGCCGCGGCCTCTACGCCATGTTCAAAGCCGAAGGCAATGCATTTCTCCCGAAGTATGAAGAATTTCTCCGCCGCGCCGGCGGCGAGAGCGCGGAGAATGTCGTGCGCCAAACCGTCGGTCGAAATATCGAGGAAGCGGATTTCTGGACCGAAGCGATTCGCAGCTTGGAAGAACCGCTCGGCCAACTGCAGAGACTCTTGCCCAAAGTCATGACTCGACACTCGTAACCCGAAACTCAAAGCAACTTTCAGCTCATCCCTTCCAACAGCGCGGTCCGGAGTAAATCAATGGCATTGAGTGTCATACGCGAGCGGTCGTAGGCGCCGCGGCCGGCGCTAGTGCTTTCACGGCGCAGAAATCTCTTGCCGTCGGTGAGCGAAACGTAGGTTTGGCCGCGCGCGAGGTTTTGAATCTTGCTGTCAGGATCGGCGATGGCGTGAAGCGCCAAACCGAAATCGCAGCCCGACTGCTGGCGCGCCGCCCAGGCCATCTCGTCGGTAAGCGCGCTTGGATCTTTCAGAGTGGCATCCAGATCGATGCCGCTGCGGGCGTTTTTCAGCAGTGAGCGCAGCGCGTTTTCATTATTGCAGATAAAGCCGGCGCCGAAGTTTTCACTGCCGGCGGTCTGCAAGCGCTCCGCCAACTGGCCGCAGGTCAGGTCTTCGCAGGCCGCCACGGTTTGATTTTTGTCGCGCAACAATTTGCCGGTGACAAACTCCATGGTTTCTTCGTCGGCGGCGAAGATCGCGTTGCCGAGCAATTGGCGCACCTCGGCTTCCACCGGCGCAATCATCTTCATCGCTTCAGCGCGATCGCCCGCCTTGGCGGCGATGCGCACGTCGACTTGTCCGGGCAAGGCGAGCACCCCGACCGTCGGATTGCTCGAATTGGCAATCAGATGGCCGACCTTGTCGTCCACCGCGCTTTCGCCGATGCCGACGATCTTGAGCACGCGGTAGTGAATCACCTCGGCGAGATTGAACTTCTTTCGGAGATAAGGTTCGACTTCGTTTTCGAAAAGCCACTTCATCTCCACTGGCACGCCCGGTAGAGAGAAAACCACCGCCCGTGGATCTTCAACGACAAATGACGGCGCCGTGCCGTTGGGATTTTTCACCGGGATCGCTCCCTCGGGCAGATACGACTGGCGCAAGTTATTGGGCGTCATGGGCCGGCCGCGCCTGCGAAAGTGTTCTTCGACCTGTTCGAGCATGCCGGCGTCCTGGATCAATTTACGTCCGGTCACCTCGGCGACGATCTCGCGGGTCAGATCGTCCTGGGTCGGACCGATGCCGCCGCTGGTGATAACGATATCAGCGCGTTCCACGGCGCGCCCGATGACCTCTTTCATCCGTGCCGGATTGTCGCCCACCACCGATTTGAAATAGAGGTTCACGCCCAGCGCCGTGAGCCGCTGCGCCATCCACGCCGAGTTGGTATCGACGATTTGACCGAGCAGTAATTCAGAACCGATCGCAACGATTTCCGCGTTTGCCATTGCAAAACTTCTCCTAGATTTGAATAAAATTTATACCCTAGGCGGTACGGTTGACACAAGGTCGCCCTCGCGCTAATGCGCCAACCGGTGATACGATGGAATTCGAACATAAATCGGATTCGGATTTTTTCTTGCAAAGGCGCAAGGACGCTAAGTCCGGAGAAGAAGATTAAAACCAGTCAAAATATTTATTATCCATCCTTTTCGAACTTGACGCCTTAGCGCCTTTGCGAGAGATAATCCGAGTCATGGCAATTTCACCGCGCGGTAATAACCGATTGCCGTTCACCTTGGATGCCGAGTCGCCCGGATCACGAGCACGCGCTGCAACTTTTCAGACACTCCATGGTGCGGTCCAAACGCCGATCTTCATGCCGGTGGGCACTCAAGCGACGGTCAAAGCGCAAACGGTGGAAAGCCTCAAAGAAACCGGCGCGCGGCTGCTCCTCGCCAATACCTATCACTTGCTGCTGCGCCCGGGCGCCGAGGTCTTCAAAAAATTTGGCGGCATTCATCGTTTCATGAACTGGGAGGGCCCGATTCTCACCGACTCAGGCGGATTTCAAATATTCTCGCTGCGCCATTCAAGAGAAATGAATGAAGCCGGAGCAAGCTTCAAAAGCTACATCGACGGTAAAACATTTCTCCTATCCCCCGAGTCGAGCATCGCCATGCAGCAAACCATCGGCAGCGATATCATGATGGTGCTCGATCAATGCATCCCTGCCACCGCCGCTCACGCCCAAGCCCAGGCGGCCATGGAACTTACGCACCGTTGGGCCGTGCGCGCGCTCAGCGCTCATGGCGATGCGCCGGCGGCGCTGTTCGGTATCGTCCAGGGTGGTTGTCAGCACGATTTGCGCAAAGCCAGCGCAGAGTTTTTACGCCTACTGCCCTTCAACGGCTTGGCCATCGGCGGCTTAGCAGTCGGTGAAACCCACGCCGAGCGTTACGACCTCACCGAATGGGTCACCGAGCACCTGCCCGCCAACCTGCCGCGTTATCTGATGGGCGTCGGCACGCCCATCGATCTGCTCGAATCGGTGCATCGCGGCGTCGATATGTTCGATTGCATAATCCCGACGCAACTGGCGCAACGCGGCATCGCCTTTACTTCCCACGGCAGACTACAGTTGCACCGCACCGTGCATAAATTTGTCGAAGAGCCGGTAGACGCTCGCTGCGATTGCCGATGCTGCCGAGAGTACTCGCGCGCCTACATGCACCATTTGATCAAATCGGATGAGGTGCTCGGCTGGCACCTCTTAGGCATACACAACCTGGCGTTTTACCATCGCCTGATGCGGGAAATGCGCATGCAAATCCTGGACGGCGACTTCGCCTCCTATTACCAACAAATGCGCGGTGAACTGAAACGCGCCGATGAAGAAAATCCGACTCGTCCGCCCAAGAAAAACAAAACAACCCAGCCGTCCCGCCTGGGCGATTACGAACTGCACCGCTCGGTGCAGGGGTTCTACAGCATTCGCCAAATCAGCTCCGGTGAAATCATGCATTCGGTGAGCGCACCGAGCGAGGAAGCCAACAAACTTTACATCGAGCAGTCAGCCCTCGCCGCGCGCTTAATCGAAGCCGGCAACAACGCGGTCGAGTTGGTGATCTGGGATGTCGGCCTCGGCGCCGCCACCAATGCCATGGCAGCGCTCTACTGCTTCGAGCGATGCTTCGCCGAGAGCCACGACACGAGGCTGCGACCTCTGCGGCTGATTAGTTTCGAGCATGATCTCGATCCGCTCATCCTGGCCGCCAAACATTCCGCCTGCTTCCCGCACCTGCACCACAGCGCGCCGTCCAAAATTCTCTCCCACGGCAGCTGGCGACACCTCTCGGAACAGCTGCAATGGCAACTTCTGAAAGGAGACTTTCGCGACTGCATCGAAGCGGCAGCGCTCCCCGACCTGATTTTTTATGATCCATTCTCGTACAAAACCGACGCGGCACTTTGGACCAGTGACATTTTTGCGCGAATCTTTCGCCGATGCTTGGCCAAGCCCGCCGAACTCTACACTTATTCGGCATCCACCGCCGTGCGCGTCGCCTTGCTCAGCGCCGGCTTCTTTGTCGCCCGAGGCGTCGGCACCGGCCCGAAGACCGAGACCACGATCGCGTTCAACCGAGATGAGAGTGCTGCCCGGCATCCGCTAGCACCGCCGCTGCTCGACCAAAAGTGGCTGGCGCGCTGGCGCCGCAGCGCGGCAAAATTTCCGCCGGGTGTGGCAAAGGAAGAGCTAACTCAGTTTGCCGATTTGATCGAAAGCCATCGGCAATTTTTGCACGCGGTGTGATTCTAACGAACCCTTAATCGGCCAGCGGTTTCCCCTTGCGCTTGTTCGCTTACGGCTTCTTTGCAACAATGGCCGTATGATCATCCTGCTTTCCAACGATGACGGCATCCAATCCGATGGGCTCACAGCTCTGGAAAAAAGCCTCGCTCGGCTCGCCGAAATTTACACCGTAGCGCCGGACCGGGCGCAAAGCTCCATGAGCCACGCGTTGACACTGCACCGGCCGCTACGCGTCCACGAGCTCAGCCCGCGACGCATGGCGGTCGACGGCACTCCAGTCGATTGTGTCAAACTCGCGCTTACCGGCCTGTTGCCGGTAAAACCCGACCTGGTCGTCTCCGGCATCAACAAAGGGCCGAATCTCGGCGACGATATTATTTATTCAGGAACGGTTTCGGCGGCCATTGAGGGCACGCTCCTAGGCATTCCTGCCATCGCCGTGTCTCTCGTCACCTTTGAGAATTTTGATTTTCGCGCCGCGGCAGAATTCACCGCGACCTTGATCGAGCGCATTCAGCAGCCGGGCATACCGGCGGGAACCCTGCTCAACGTCAACGTGCCCCATTTGCCGAGAGAACAGCTCAAAGGTTGGAAATTTACCCGCATGGGCAAACGCCATTACAGCGAGAACATCGTCGAGCGCGTCGACCCGCGCGGCGGCAAGTATTACTGGATCGGCGGCGACGACTTGGGCTTCGCCAAGGACGATGGCACCGACTGCATGGCGGTAAACGAAGGCTATATCTCGGTGACGCCGCTGCAATGCGATATGACCGACCACAAGCTTCTCAGCGGAACCTCGGTAGCGCAGTTTCCCTGGCCCTAACCTAGCCCGCATCATGTCGCAGCAAGAGGAACCGATTCGAATCGACAAATGGCTTTGGGCCGCGCGCTTTTTTAAGACCCGCTCATTGGCGGCCGAAGCAGTGAGCGGCGGCAGGGTCGAGGTCAACGGCGAGCGCGCCAAACCGAGCCGCATCGTCCGCGCCGGCGACAGACTCTGCATCCGCGGCAGTCCCTATGAATGGTTCGTCGTCGTGAAAGATGTTTCGCGTCTGCGCGGCTCGGCGCCGCAAGCGCAACTGCTCTACGACGAGACCGAGACGAGCATACAGCAACGTCACAAGGTCGCGGCGCAGTTGCAACTCGAACGGCCGCCCGAATTCGCCGCGCCGGGGCGGCCGACCAAGAGAGACCGGCGGGCGATTTCACGCTTCACCAAGCGCTGCTGCTAGCTGAGGCCCGTGGTCGGCAAAACCGTCTTGAATTCACCGGTCTGCATGATAGACAACTACGACGCTAATTTTTAGGGGACAGATGATGAAGCCAATAACCACATTAACGACAGCGGTAACGTTATTTGTATTGCTCGGCAACACGCCGGGTTTCGGCCAATCAACGCCCTATTTCCAGGGTAAAACCATCTTGCTAGTGCAAGGCCGCGAGCCGGGCGGCACCGGCGCCTTGCGCGTCCAGGCGGCGCTACCGTTTCTCAAAAAATACCTCCCCGGCGAGCCGATCATCGTCACCCAATTCATGCCCGGCGGCGGCGGCCGTAAGGCGAGCAACTATATTGCGCGCAACGCCAAGCCCGACGGCTTGACTTTAGGGAACGTCGGTTCGGGCTTGGTCGCCAACGCCGTGCTCGGTTCCACCGGCGTCGAGTACGATATCGACAAACTGATTTACCTCGGCGCCTCAAACAGCACGGCGCAATATGTTTTCGGCTCGATGGTAAGACTGGGGCTCGATAGTTTGGATAAATTGCGCGCTCATCCCGGTCTCCGTGTCGGCGCGCAAACCGTCGGCCATGATATCTATATCAACGGGCGGCTGTTTTCCTGGATACTCGGTCTGAAAGATCCCCGTTTCGTTACCGGTTTCTCCGGCCCGGAACTCGATCTTGCCATGGACCGCGGCGAACTAGATGCCCGCGCCAACATTCCCGATACCATATTGCAGCGCAATGCCGACCAACTGGAAAAGAAACGTCTCAACTTTCATGCGATCATTCAGATCCCCAAGGACGACCGCCATCCCCATCCCCTGTTCAACAAACTGCCTGAGCTAGAATCGTTCGCCAAGAGTGAGCGCGAGCGCAAGATCATGACCATGTTCCGCACCTTCCGCCTGGTCGGCTCGCCCTATATTCTACCGCCAGGGACGCCCGCCGAGGCGGTGGCGCACTGGCGCGAGGCGATGCGCAAGACTTTTCGCGACCCTGCGTTCTTGAAGGACTTCAAACGGCTCTCCGCCGACGATGCCACCCCGCTATTGCCGGAAGCCCAGGAAAAAGCGATCAAAGACATTCCGCGCGACGCCGATGTGATCGCTCTGTTCAACAAGATCGCCGGCAATGAACCTCTGCCGCAGAGATAGTCGCGAGAATTTACAGCGCGATCCTCAACCGCCGTCAGCTCTTTGATTGAGAAGATTGCCTTGATCGACGCTAAACTCATTACAACCGCGCAGGATCTGCCCGGCTATCGGGTCACGCGAAACCTCGGCGTAGTGCGCGGCATCATCGTGCGCTCGCGCAGTCTCGTCGGCAATATCGGCGCCAGCCTGCAGACGCTGTTTGGCGGCAAAATCACGATCTACACAGAGCTATGCGAGACAGCGCGCGACGATGCGCACCGTTCGATGATCGAGCACGCCCATCAGCTCGGCGCCAACGCGATCATCGGCGTGCGCTACGACGCCACTGAGATCGCCGACGGTGTCACCGAAGTACTAGCCTATGGCACGGCGGTCTCTGTCGAAGTATTTCGTGGATAAAAATGGCCAAGCGCGCTTGGAGTTGGCATTAATAAAGCATGAAACGTTAACGACCGGCAGCGCCGGTCAACGCGCTACTTTGCTCACAGGCTTGACTTCGTGCCGCTCCTTACGCCGGTCACGCCGCTCAATGCGGCGCTCCTTCCGATTGATCTTCAGTATTTTGCGCTCTTGGCGTAAAGCTGTGAGTGCTTGTTTTTGCGGCTGCAGCTCCAGCAGATTTGCTCTCGCGTCTTGCTTGACCTCCACTGCCAGCGCCAATAAGACGATCGCAATCGAAATGGCCAAACCATGGGCGATGAAATCGGAGCAGGACTTCATGGATTTATTGCGGCGCGATGTCCGTCACCAACGCTTCGATCGCGGCACACCCCGGATCAACCCGCGGCATCGCTCAAACCTTGCAAGACAATGCCACGGTCGGCAACGATATTGAACAAATACTGCGCCGGCGCCAACGCCGTGCTGCGCATTTTCTCAATGGTCAACGTGCGCACGAAGCGGCTCTTGACCAACTCCATTTCTAGTACGATGGTACCGGCGACGAGATATTCTTCCAGGCCGCGGACGTTGCGTTCGACCGAATAAGTGGTCAGCAGATTCGTCGTATTGCCATTGGCCTGGAGACCGTAGAAAAGCATACGCGCCTGATCCGGCGCCCGCGATGTCGCTTCGCGGTTGAATAACAGCGGTCCCACCGGATCGATCACCAGCCGGGTGGCGCCCATGCGCGTGATATAAGCATTGAGGTCAGCGACTACCCGTTGCACATCGATTTTTTTCTGGGTATCGCTGCTACCGCTGAAATAAGCCGAGGCATCGAGGATGACGAACTCTTTGGACTCGATAAACGGCGCCAGGTCCCAGCCCAGGGACGCGGCTTGGTCGAGCACGTCGGCGGGCTTTTCGTCGATGGCGACGTAAAGCCCTCGTTCTTTCTCCATCAAACCGTTGACGAGAAACTGCAAGCCGAAAACGGTCTTGCCCGTCCCCGGCTCACCGACGACGAGATATGTTTTACCGGCCCGCAAGCCGCCTTCGATGAGCGCATCGAGTTCGACGATTCCGGTCGGCACCCTGTTTCCGTTGGCCATTACGATAAGGTCTTTCGCGATGTTGGACGAAATAACAATGCTGCGCCGTCTACGACTTTCCGTTTCGCTGGAACCTCAAGCCGGTGGTCGCAGCAACTTGCCAGTTTACTACTGCCGCACTTTCCAGCGGCCGCTCTTTTCTCGCAGCTCGGCCCGTTTGCGCTCGATCTCCGCGGACAGACGGTCATGTAAATCAATCGGCGAAATCTTACTCTGATCCGTTGCGTGGCCATTGCCGGGTACAACCGGCTGTAATAAATTCGGCATGGTATCCGCGCTGCCTGCGGCAGCCATTGGTCGCAGCTCGGCCGCTTGCAGCCCAGACATGACTCCACTTGATGGCGCCACCGCAGGAATCGCAGCCACCGGATCTGGCCGGCTAAGGGACGCAAACGACGCCGCCTGACCGCTTTGACCGACCTGTTGCGCCAGGTGCTGTACTTGATTCTTGAGATCGCGCAACTCGCCGTCGCGCTGGTCGAGCGCCGACATCCCCTGGGCCAACTGACTATGTATCTCGCGCAGGCGCAGATTCAACGTCTCTTCCATGCCTTGCAGCGCCGCATCGCGCGAACGCTGTTCGTTCAATTGCGCCTCGATCGCCAACAGATCGGACTTAAGGCCGCCGCAGATCTGCGCGGTTTCTTGAGTCTCCCGCGCATGGGTCTGCTGGGCCAACGACTCCGATTGGATTTGCCGCTGCATCAGCGATTGAAGATCGACGCGCAAATCTTTTATTTGCTTCTCCCATTCGAGGCCGCCGCGCTGATTTTGCGCGATCTGATTGTGGAGTTCGTGAACTTGGCCGCACAACA
The DNA here is from genome assembly GCA_963816145.1 of uncultured delta proteobacterium. GTDB lineage: Bacteria > Desulfobacterota > Binatia > UBA9968 > UBA9968 > DP-20. The sequence continues at coordinate 155,127 of CAWFJP010000004.1, read as the reverse complement.
TCTCCTCCACACTGCGAATCAGTCCGTCGTTGGACTGGGTGCTTTGCTGTTCTACGAGCGTGGCTTTCAACGCCGCTATTTCGCCGCGCAACGCCACCGTGGCTTGGTAGGCTTCGCGCGCCTCCACCGCGGCGCCAGAATTGGCTTCCTGGTGGGAGTGCTCCAACTGTGCGATGCGCGCCGTCAACGCCATAGTCTCGCCGTGAAATTGTTCTTGATCGACGTTGGCGCTGGTCACTGCGTGGAGCTTGACGCGAATCTCGTCGCCCAACTCGCGCAAGCGGACGCTTAACCGTTCGTCGAAGTCGCGCTGCCACAGCGCCCGCTCCGCTTCCCGCTCGCTGGCGCTGGTTTCGGGCGGCGGCGTTGCCGCCACTTGATCGAGCCGCTGCTCCACGCGGGCAAGTTGAACCCGCAGTTCACTTAGTTCGCCATCGCGCAAGCGCAAGAGCGCGGCCTTCTCCCGGATCTCTTGTTTCAAGCCATCGAGCTTTTGCTGGAAAGCAGTCTCCAGAGTCTTGAGTTCATAGCCGACAGCAGTTTGTCTTTGGAGGTGCTCGAATAGTTGGGTTTTCAGCTCTTCGGTTTGCTCGCGCACGACGACGGCAATTTGCTCCTCAACCGGACGACTATCTACTGGCGCAGGTTCGCGCGTTGCACACGCCTCGGCCTGCGCGAGACGTTCGGCGAACCCGGCCATTTCGGCACGCAGCGCGTTAACTTCGGCGCTGGCAGCCGCCGCTGGCGGCTGCTCGATCTGAGCTTGCAGCTCGACAATTTTAGCTGATAACTGGGCTTCGATCTGCCCAATGGTAAGCTGTTGCGCCTCGAGAAAATTTTGCCGTTCGCCAAATTGCTGGAATTGATCCTTCAGTCGGTCGACTTCAGCTCCGTCTACGGACGATCCGGAAAACGTTGCTTGACTGTTTTGCAGCTCACGCATTTGCCCGAGCAACGCTGCCTCGAGACGCTTGATCTGTTCCGCCCGTTGCGCCTCGCTTGCGGCGATCGCTTGTGCCAATCCGAGATCGGCCGCAGCCCGACCGACAAGCCAACCATATAACACGTCTTTCCCATTGGCAGCGCCAATTGTCTGGCTTCCCAACGGCTGATCGTTTTTATCTTCCGCCACGAATCTCACTCCTCGCCCGCCATACTGCTGGGCGTAGCTCTACCTCAATTGAAAAAGGTCTTCGGCCTTAGCAAAGCTAAATACATGCCACCCCATTGAACGACCTAAAACCCAATAATAACCAAAAGATGGCTTAATCCTACCGAAAGACTCAAAGCGCAGCATTGGCCGCAATTGGACATATTGGGACCGAATCCAGTCATCGGTGGAAAACCATGACGTGCAGGATACGATTGGCTTGCGTGCCAACACCGGAAATTCATTTCGGCGATCCAGCTTGCGGCGACCCACCCCTCGAGCTGCTCACCGACGGAAGAACCACTGCAGCATCGCGAGCGTATTGGGAAATCGCCCAATCGCTCTGTTCACTCATGTACAGAGTTGTTCCTCAACGGCACCGATATTCGTTGAAATACTCCGAAGTTTTCCTTTCTTTCCAATAGTTTCGACATTGGCAGACATCTTGCTCGTAGTTGTCACGATTGCGGCTTCGGCCAGCGTCGGCAGTGGTCTAAGGCGCCGCACGGTTCGCCGCCGCGGCAACCCTGTGCATGCAGCGAAAGGTTTCAAGGCAATGGCAGCGCGAAAAATCTTACTCGTCGATGATTCGGAAACCATCTTGCAGATGGAACAAATGATTCTCGCCAAGGAGCCCTATGAGCTGCTGGTTGCGCGCGACGGCGCCGAAGGTGTCGCGCGTGCCCTCGAATGCAATCCTGATCTGATTCTGATGGATGTCGTCATGCCGCGAATGGGCGGCTTTGAAGCGCTGCGCCAGCTGCGCGTAAATCACCGTACGAGTACGGTACCGGTCGTCATGGTCACGACCAGAAACGAAGCGGACAGCATCGAAACCGGCTACGCCAGTGGTTGCAACGACTATATCGTCAAGCCCATCGACAGCATGGAACTGATCGCTAAAGTGCGCGACCTCCTCGGCGACTGAACAAGGTCATAATGCATCCCTCAACAACACCTCGCAGCGACCGCATGCCATCGTCGCCGCCCAGTGCAGCGACCGAACGGGCGACCGCCTATCTTCACCCAGGCCAACTGTTCGTCTCCGCCGACAGCTATGCCGTGACCACCATACTCGGGTCCTGTGTTGCCGTTTGTATATGGGACCCACTGAGCGGCATCGGCGGCATGAACCACTTTCTATTGCCGAGCTTCAGTGGCGAAGGCATCGCGTCGCCACGCTTCGGCAATATCGCGATCAAAGAATTGCTCGATCAGCTGGCCTATTTGGGTAGTCAAAAACATAATTTATTGGCCAAGATGTTTGGCGGCGCCTGCGTGCTCGAAGCCTTTCGCCAGCGCCAGCACCACCTTGGCACGAAGAATATCGAAGTGGCCCGCGAACTGCTGGAGTCCGAGTCGATCCCACTGGTAGGTCACGATGTCGGCGGCCAACGCGGCCGCAAGCTCATTTTCCACACCGACGACGGAGCGGCTTGGGTCAAAGCGCTGTAGCACGATTATGGAATTCGATTTCGAAGCGATCCTCCAAACCTTCATGGCCGAGTCTGAAGAGCATTTTGCCAAGATGGAGGAGTCTCTCGTTGCTCTGGAAGCGAACCCGGAGGACGACAAACTCCTCGAAGCGATCTTTCGCGGCGCCCACACGCTCAAGGGCAACTCCGCGAGTCTAGGTTATCCCAAAGTCGCGGGCTTCGCGCATGTATTCGAAGAAATGCTCCAGCGTTTCCGCAACCGCACGTTGCCGGTGACCCAACAGCGCATCACCCTGCTACTCCATGCGCTTGACGCAATGCGCCAAATGGTGCCCGAAGCGATCGCCGGCGGCGACGAATTGCAACCACAGCATATTGCGTTGTTGAATCAACTGGCGAGCGGTGAGCCGGAGGAAACCAGCGGCGCCCGCCATCCCCATGAGGTCGACTCGGCGCGCCGCCCCTTCGGTCGCCGCCAAGCCGACGCCACGGCCTGGATGGAGCGCGCTGGAACGATCCGTGTCGATACCCAAAAACTCGATCGAATGCTCAACCTCGCCGGCGAGATCGCCATCGCCCAAGGCCGGCTCCGGCAAGCAATTGAACAGACCAGCAACGAAAAAACTGAAGCGCTTGAAGCCCAGGACCAAGTCGAACGACTTTCCCTCGAACTTCAGGAGCACATCATGAAGGTGCGCATGGTGCCGGTGGGCCCGACGTTTCGTCAGTACATCCGCACCGTCCGCGATGTCGCAAACGATCACGGCAAATCCGCCCTGCTCACTTTGGAGGGGGAAGACGTCGAGGTCGATGTCAGTGTCATCGAGCATCTCAAAGATCCGCTCATGCATATGATTCGCAACGCCCTCGATCATGGCATCGAGCCGCCTGAGACTCGCAAGGCGCACGGCAAGGATCCCTGCGGCACCATTTCGCTCAAGGCCTTCCACGAGGGCGCCAAAATCGTCATCCAAGTGAGCGACGATGGCGCCGGACTCAACTGCAGCAAAATAATTGAACAGGCAAAAATTATCGGTAACGTCGCGGAGCCGGACAAACTAGCCGACCAAGAGCTTTATCGGATGATTTTCGAACCTGGATTTTCGACTGCCGACGCGGTCACGGACTTATCCGGCCGCGGCGTCGGCATGGACGTGGTGCGTCGCAACATCGAAGAGCTGCGCGGTTCGGTGGGCATCGACAGCGAGCGGGGCAAAGGGACGACTATCACCATGCGCTTGCCGTTGACCCTAGCGATCATCGAGGGCTTCGGCGTCGGCATCGGTGAGGATACTTATGTGCTGCCGTTGCATGCGGTCAGCGAGTGCATCGAAATGCCGGTCGCCGAACGCTCCCACGACCGACCCCAGGGCGTCATCAATTTGCGCGGCGAGCCGCTGCCTTATGTTCGTTTACGCAACTGGTTCGAACTTTCGAGCCCCCGCCCTGATCGCGAAAACATCGTCGTCGTCGACCTCGACGGCGCCAAAGCCGGGTTGGCTGTGGATACCCTCCAAGGCGCGCGCCAGACCGTGATCAAATCTCTCGGTGACCAATTTAGAGACCTTCCCGGTGTCTCCGGATCGGCGATCATGGGTAACGGCAGAGTAGCTCTGATCCTCGATGTCTCCGCCTTGATGCGCGAGGTGATTCGCTTCCATGGCAACGGCAGCGCCGCCAGCTTAGTCGCCAACCGCGGTGGCGACGGAGGCCCAACGAACCTGAATTCATTGCAGTAAAATTAATCGAGGTCCGTGATGCATGACAAAAATAATAGCTTCGACCAGACGCAATATCTGACATTTCATTTGGCCGGGGAGGAATACGCCGTGGGCATCTTGCAGGTCAGGGAAATCATAACCTACGGGACTCTGACCAAAGTGCCGCACACCCCGCCGTCGATCCGCGGCGTGATCAATTTACGCGGCAATGTCGTCCCGGTCGTAGATCTCGGGCTCAAGTTTGGTTTGACCGCCAGCCCCGTGACCGATCGCACATGCATCGTCATCGTCGAAGCCGATATCAACGAGAGCCGCGCGGTCATGGGCGTCATCGCCGACTCCGTCAGCCAAGTGATTAGTATGTCGGAAGACAATATTTTACCGGCGCCGGCCTTCGGCACCCGGAGACGCATCGATTTTCTGCGCGGCATGGGAAAATCCGGCGACAAGTTCGTCTTGGTCCTCGACATCGATAAAGTCTTGAACGCTGACGATCTTGTGCCGACGGCACGCGGCGTCAACGCATCGGAACAGGGAGCGGCGGCAGCGCTGTAAGCAAACTCGAAACGTCGCCTGGCAGTTGGGAAAGGAACCGCGCCAATCAACTCTTAGGAGCAACGTGGATAAACCAGGTGATAAGCCGCGCAAATTTTATGCAGCAGATTAAGAACGACCTCCGAGCAAAAATTGCAATACCGGTTGCGCTTCTCCTGATGGCCGTGCTCGGTGTCGGCGCCTGGATTAACGTGTCGGTCTTCACCGCCGAATATCTTCATTGGCTGGAAGCCCGCTCCGCGGTACTCATCCAACCGCTGAGAACTCGGGTCACGGACCTATTGAATCAAGTCGGCTATCAACCCAACGTATTCATCGTTCTCAAAGGCGATATCCTGGCGTTGCAGAAAGCCAATCCCGAACTCGCCCATATCGCAGTCTACGATGGCGAAGGCAATCTAGCAGTTCACAGCGACCCCAGCGAAGAAAAGAAACTGAAGTTGCACAAGGCGATCCAGACCCACCTGACCCGGCATCCGAAAAATACCCTGACGCTGGCAATTGACGGCAACTACAATTTTATCCATCCGGTCGTTCATGAAAAAGGCACGGTGTACATCTCGCTGGTTTCAAGGGCGGAGGTCATACGGGCGGCGCAGCGCCGCATGACCGGACTCTTTCTGGTCCTGGCGCTGGTATCACTTGCGGTTTCCGCCGCGGGGGTGTTCCTGATCTTGCAAAAATGGGTTACCGCTCCGATCCGCAATTTAGTTGCCCTGGTGCAAACCGTCGCCCATGGCGATCTTAGTCAAACCGTCACCGTGCATGGCGAAGATGAGATCGGCCAAATGCAATCGGCATGCAAAGTAATGGTCACCCAGCTGCGAGCGATGGTGCAGTCGGTGAAGTCCGCCGCTGATGAAATCGCTTCGGCCTCTTCCCAAGTCGCGGCCTCGTCGCAATCGCTCTCGCAGGGAACCAGCGAGCAAGCCGCCTCGGTGCAACAAACCAGCGCCAGCCTCGAGCAGATGAACGCTTCGATCACCCAGAACGCAGACAACAGCAGACAAATGGAATTCATGGCCCTCAATGGCGCTCATGAAATCGCTCAGTCCAGCCAGGCTGTCGGTGAGTCTGCCGCGGCGATGGAAACCATCGCCGCGAAGACCGCGGTCATCGAGGACATCGCCTATCAAACCAATTTGCTGGCTCTCAACGCCGCCATCGAAGCCGCCCGCGCCGGCGAGCACGGCAAAGGCTTCGCAGTGGTCGCCACAGAGGTCAGGAATCTCGCCGAACGCAGCCAGTGCGCCGCCCAGGAGATCAACGCCTTGACCGCATCCAGCGTGCGCATCGCTGAACGATCGGCAGCGGTGCTAACAGATCTGGTCCCGTCGATAAAAAAGACCGCCGAGTTGGTCCAGGAAGTCGCCACCGCCTCCAGAGAACAAGCCGCCGGCGTTTCCCAAGTCAACCAGGCGATGACCCAGATGGATCAGGTCACGCAGCGAAATGCTTCGGCCGCCGAAGAGCTCTCCGGCACCGCCGATCAGATGGCTTCTCAAGCCGCCAGTCTGCAACAGCTATTGAGCGCCTTCCGAATCGACAACGCCCCAGACAACGGACCGCCACAGGGAAACCCATACGCGGCATCAGTCGGGCAGCGACGATCGGGATCAGCGATTGCTGCGGCGCCGTCGATGGAGCAAAGCGATATGCGATTGTTATCAACAGCGAAAAGCGAAGTAACGACCAGGACAGGGGCTCAATCCTTCAAGCCGCCCCGGTGGACAGTCGAGTCAAAAGTCAACGGCGCACGAAACCGGCAAGTCAATTCGCAGAGGGAGCAATAACGATGTTACGCTTGATGCTCAGACGGCTGACGATCAGAAAAAAGTTCTACCTACTATCCGCCCTTTTCGCGCTCGGCTACGCTGTCTGCGGCGCATTGGCGGCGCAGGGCGCGAGTTTCAATATCCTGCTCGGGATCGGCGTTGGTTTCACGATCCTAAATTGTTTTGTCGCTTGGTATCTGGCGGATAGTATTGCCCGACCCCTGCTCAATTTTGCCAACCGTTTCAACAATCACAATCACGGACAGTCGGGATTGCTCAGATGGGTGAAAGCGATCGACCGAGGCGACGAACTCGGCGAGGTGGCCCGCGCATACAACACTTTTACGGACAATCTCCACGAGTCCATCGAGTGGGTGATCAGCACCGCCGACACCTTATCGAAGGCCGCAGGCGAGATCGCGGCCTCAGCGCAGAATCTGACCCAGTCGACCAGCGAGCATGCCGCGGCGGTGGAAGAAACCACCGCTAGCCTGGAGGAGATGAACGCTTCGATCACCCAGAACGCGGAGAACTCGCGCCAGATGGAACAGATGGCCCTCAAGGGATCCAAAGACATTGCCGAAAGCAGCCAAGCGGTTGCCGAATCGGTCAATGCCATGAAAACCATCGCCGAGAAAATTTCCATCGTCGAAGAAATTGCTTATCAGACGAATCTTTTGGCTCTCAATGCCGCCATCGAGGCGGCGCGCGCTGGCGAGCATGGCAAGGGCTTCGCCGTTGTCGCCAGCGAAGTTAGAAAGCTCGCGGAAAGAAGCCAAATCGCCGCCGGAGACATCAGCTCGCTTACCTCTTCGAGCGTGAGAGTCGCTGAACGGTCGGGGGAAGTCTTGGTCGGGTTGGTGCCATCGATCAGGAAGACCGCTGAGTTAGTGCAGGAGGTGGCGACGGCGTCAAGAGAACAGGCGCTGGGAGTAGCCCAAGTTAACAAAGCCATGACGCAGGTTGACAAAGTAACCCAGCGCAACGCGGCTTGGGCCGAAGAACTCTCGATCACCGCGGATCAAATGGCCGCCAATGCCGAGAACCTGCAGCAACTCATGAGCGTGTTCAGAGTCGACCCAACCACCCCAAGCTCAACCCCGAAGCCAATCGCAAACAGTAGCCAGGCTCCGACCCAAGGCGTTCAGCAGGAACATGCCCGGGCAAGACAGGAACGATCTCTCGGCGCGCATCAATCGGCAAGGGCCGCCGATGTAAACGGCGCGACAGGTTTCAAGCCCTCGCGCTGGACCAATGAATTGTAAAAACCGCAAAGGCAAGAAGGATCGTGAAAGTCCCAATCCCGATTATAATTGCCGTTTTGCTCGGTACGGCGGCAGTCTCTGTCCAAAACCAGATGAGTGGCGGCGGTTCGGGTCGGTTGACAGACAAGATCGCCGACTGAGCTAATCCCGACATGGTGAAGAACCAAGAGAAAATGTCGGCATGCGACCGGACAACAAGCGCCCGACCGGCGCCAAACAAAGTCAGGTAGCAAGACAATTGTATGAATTTTTTCAACTTCAATCGGATCAGCGAACGGCGCAGGAGTAGCCTGGCGTTTCGTTTCAGCCTGGTCACCGGGCTCGCCTTGCTGGCGGTCGGTGTCCTTTCCGCGCTTCTGACCAGCTATATAGGGCACCGGTCGCTATTGGCGGATATCAAAAAACAAGGCGTGCGCACAGCCGATCTTCTAGCAGACAATATCGCCAGCGCGTTGTTCACCTTTAATCAGTACAAGATCAACGGAACGATCGCCGCGTTCGGCAATGATCCAGCAATTAAATATATTGAGGTTAAAGACAAATCCGGAAAGATCAACGCAACCCGTGGCGATAAAGCCAACCTGACAGCCACTCTTGCCGTCACCCGCCCGGTGTTTTTCAATAACACGGAGGCTATTGGTTCAGTTACCTTGTGGATTTCGACGGCGTCACTTGAAAAATTAGTCGGCCGCGGCTGGTGGAGCATCATTCTGCGCGAGGCAGTGAGTTTAGTTTTCTTATTCGTTGTCTTGACATTTTTGATGCGCCGGGAGATCTCCCGGCCGCTGTCCCTGGTCGCCGACCGACTTAATGAAATCGCCCAAGGTGACGGCAACTTGACCAAGCGTATCGATTACAGCGCGAACAACGAGATCGGCGATGTCGCGCGATCGTTCAATCAGTTTGTCGATCAACTCACTCTCGTGATCGCCCAGGTCCGCATGTCGGCGGACGCGGTAGCGCTGGTCTCCCATCAACTTTCATCCTCGGCGGAGGTCCTAGCGCAGGGCACCAGTGAGCAAGCTGCCTCGGTCGAGGAAACCACTTCGAGTCTGGAGCAAATGAATGCCTCGATTGGCCAAAACGTCGACAACAGTCGGCAAATGGAACAGATGGCGCTTGCTGGGGCGCGCCAAGTCGAAGAATCCGGCAGGGCTGTTTCTGAGTCCGTTGACGCGATGAATACGATCGCTGAAAAGATTACCATCGTTGAAGAGATCGCCTACCAGACCAACCTGCTCGCGCTCAATGCCGCCATCGAGGCGGCCCGCGCCGGTGAACATGGTAAAGGATTTTCCGTAGTCGCTACCGAGGTCAGGAAATTGGCCGAACGCAGTCAAGCCGCAGCTCAAGAAATCAGTTCGCTAACGGCGTCTAGCCTCAAAGTCGCCGAACGGTCCGGGCGATTGCTGAACGATCTCGTGCCGGCGATTCGCAAGACCGCGGAGTTGGTGCAAGAAGTGTCCACCGCTTCGCGCGAACAGGGGGTCGGGGTGCACCACGTGAATAAGGCGATGACTCAGGTGGATCGAGTCACGCAAACCAACGCAGCCGCGGCTGAAGAGCTGACAAGCACAGCCGGACAACTCGCCTCCCGAGCCCAAGAGCTACAGAAATTAATGAGCGCGTTTCAGATCTACACTGAAATAGGGGGAACAGTGAAATTGGCGCAGCCCGCGGCAACCCGGCGCCAACACAACCGGTCGCAGCAGTCATTGAAACTTCCTCTGCACCACTTACCGTCGGTTAAAACCGGACGGGACAATGATCGTCGACAGCCAGATCACGACAATGACCGAGATTATCAACGATTCTAACGAAGGTGCGGCATAGCCAACGGCAACAAAGGTAGCAAAAGAATGACCCATCGAAAGGCATCCTGGAGTGACGGCGCCGTTGCGCACCATGGGCGCGTCCGTGATCAACGGGTGGCGACACTTTGACCATGAATCACCCGACCTCAGCGCCAACTCAAGCAACCGTCGAACCTGCCACTCGTCCGGTCTCGGATCGTGAGTTTGTGCTGTTTCAAAAGCTGATCTATCGGGAGGCCGGGATCCACCTCGTCCCGGCAAAGAAAGCTCTGCTCGAAGCTCGGCTGACGCGACGTTTGCGGGAACTGGGCTTGAGTTCATTTGCAGCCTATTACCGCCATATTCTGGATAGTGATCACAGTGACGAGCTGATTGTCCTGCTCGATCGCATAGCGACAAACGAAACCCATTTCTTTCGCGAGCCCAAGCAATTCGAGTTTCTCGAAAATGAAGTCTTTCCCGCGTGGAAGGAGCGCAATCGGTCGGCCGGCGGCACCCGACATATCCGGGCCTGGAGCGCCGCTTGCTCCAGCGGCGAGGAGCCCTTTTCCCTCGCGATGATGTTGTGGAATCACTTTCCAACAGGTTCAGGGTGGGACTTTGAAATCCTCGCAACTGATCTCTCGACCCGCGCGCTCAGCACAGGCGCCGCCGGGATGTGGCCGATCGACAAAGCCAGTGAGATTCCCCAGGGCTACCTCAAAAAATATATGCTCAAGGGAAGCGGCGAGCAAAGCGGCAATATGAAAGCCGGGGCGGAACTACGCTCGGTGGTGCGCTTCGAACGGCTCAACCTCAACGACGACGACTATCCGGTTACGGGGAATCTCGATTTGATTTTTTGCCGCAATGTACTGATCTACTTCGACACCCAGTCGCGTGCCCGCGTGATCCAGCGTTTGGTCGACCGCCTGGCACCGAACGGATTTCTCTTTGTCGGCCACGCCGAGAGTCTGACCGGAGTTACCGATCGAGTGCGCTATATTGTACCAACAATCTATACGATCACCGACCAGCCCCAAACTCCGCTGAGACCGAGAGGAATGAAAAGCCGGGGAGTGCTCACAACAGGATGAATACCATTCACCATGGCCCATTGAATATCCTGGTGGTCGACGATTCCGCCGTCGTGCGCGAGGTGATGACTGCGGTGCTGTCTCAGGAGCCGGGCTTTAACGTCGTGGTCGCCGGCGATCCGTTCATCGCCATGGGTAAGATGAAAAATCAACGTCCCGACGTGATGATTCTCGACCTTGAGATGCCACGCATGGACGGTCTAACTTTTCTCCGCAAGATCATCCGCGAAGATCCCCTTCCCGTCATCATTTGTTCAGCATTGACCGGTCCCGACACCAGCATCGGTTTGCAAGCCCTCGAAGAAGGCGCCGTCGACGTGGTCTCTAAACCCCGCCTTGGTGTGCGCGAGTTTTTACACGAATCCGCAATCATTTTGATCGACGCAGTACGGGCGGCAGCGCGCTCGACGGGGCGAAGATCTCTCAGACCCCCAATTGCCGCGACACCGCGGTTCAACCCCGATGCCATACCTGCGGATAAATCGGCCTTGCCGTTGCGGACTACCAGCGACAAAGTCGTCGCCATTGGGGCGTCCACCGGCGGCACCGAAGCATTACGCATGGTCCTCGAGTCCATGCCGACTGATGCACCGGGGCTCGTCGTGGTGCAACATATGCCCGAAGGGTTCACCGCGGCGTTCGCTCAACGCTTAAATCAAACTTGCCGGATCGAGGTCAAGGAAGCCGCTAACGGTGACCGCATCGCCGCCGGGCGCGCGCTAATAGCGCCGGGAAATCTCCATACCCTGGTGCGGCGCAACGGCGCCCAGTATGTCGTCGAAGTCACCGACGGGCCGTTAGTCTCACGCCATCGTCCAAGCGTTGATGTCCTGTTCCGTTCTGTGGCGCAGAGCGCCGGACTCAACGCCGTCGGCGTCATCATGACCGGCATGGGTAATGACGGCGCTGAGGGACTTCGAGAAATGAAACAAGCCGGTGCTTATACCCTCGCCCAGGACGAAGCCTCCTGCGTGGTCTTTGGTATGCCCAAGGAGGCCATCGAGCACGGTGCGGTGGACCGGGTCGTCAATCTTTCCGGGATTGCCGCTGCGATCCTAAACGGCAGGACAATTGAGAAAATGCCAGTGCGCGGCCGACGTTAACCGAATGCGATTATCGGCACAAAAATAAACGTGAAATTAACAACGTCACTCAAGCGAAGGATAAGGACATTTTAGGAAGGAGATTATCATCATGAATAAAGTAAAGGTTCTCGCCGTAGACGACTCCAAAACGATGCTCGCCATGCTCGCAGCGCAGTTGCGCGGCAGCAATTTCGAAGTCGTCGCCACCGCCTGCAGCGGCCCCGAGGCCGTAGAGAAATTTAAGGAGATCAAGCCCCAACTGGTGTTACTCGACGTCGTCATGCCTGAAGTGACCGGCGTCGACACCCTCGAGCGCTTGCTCGATGTCGACACCGGCGCTTGTGTGGTGATGGTAAGCTCGATCGGCACCGAGGCGACCGTCCAGGATTGTCTCAAGAAGGGGGCCAAGAGCTTCCTGCAAAAACCGCTGCAGAAGGAAAACATGCTGGCGCACCTGAAGAACGTTTGCCAAGAAGCCGGGGTGGAACTATGAGCACGAGATTTTTTGGGCAATTTCTACTCGAGAGAGGTCGAATAACTTCGCAGCAACTGCTCGCTGCGCTAGAGTTTCAAAAAACCATTTCGATGCCGATCGGGACGTTGGCCTTGGAACGTGGCTGGCTAAGTGCGGCCCAGGTCACAGACATCCTAGAGCAGCAGAAACGCAAGGCTTTGCGCTTTGGCGAATTGGCGGTGGAGTTGGGCCATTTGACCCAGATCCAGGTCGATGACCTCTTACAGGTCGAGGAAATTTGTCACCGGGTAAGGTTGGGCGAAGCGCTGATGCTCAAGGGGTTTATCACCATTGAGTCGCTCGAACGTGAACTCAAAGAATACAACAAAGAAACCGAGAAGTTCTCTTCAGAAGTCAGCGACGCTTTCGGCGCCCTGGTGCACAAAGACATCGTTACGACATTCACCGACCTGATGCTCTTGATGTTCACCCGATTCGGCAAGCAAGACATCATCATCGAGCGCTGCGAGAGCGGCAAAGAAAAAATCCGGCGGTTCCGTTGGGTCATTGCGCAAAAGATCGCAGGCGAGAACGTCGAGTTCAACTGTCTCTTGTCAGTGCCGCCGAAGCTGCTATTACAGATGGCCTCGACGATGTTGGACGACACCATCAGCACTGCCGATGAGCTGGCGATCGACGCGTCGAAAGAATTTGTCAACATCGCTAACGGCAACGCTTGCGCAAAACTGTCGGAAGGCGGCGTTAACTTGACGATGCTGCCGCCGGAAATTTACGAAACCACGACGACACCCTACCCATTTCATGCCAAGGATGTTGTCTGCGTCCATCTCGCATCGCCGGATGCCAAATTGGATGTTGCTTTCGAGTTTTAGAGCACGGCTCCATTGTCACCGTTTGGGATTCGATGAACGTTTAAGCCAACGATGCATGGGACGGTTCGCATTCCGGGGATGTCGTATTTCAACAGAGCCGTAGGGTTCGATAGTCGTTGCACGATTGGCTGCAAACTGCGGACAGCTTGGCAGACGGAATGTCGATGGCTATTAATGTCTCTCTCGGGGATGGTTGAAATCCCTCGCCTTCAGGCGAAGAGAAAGTTTGTCATGCCGGCGAAGGCCGGCATCCATCTTCGCGCGCGCTGCAAGGCCAAAGAAAACCTGGATTCCGGCCTAAGCCGGAATGACGACACGGAAGAGTCGACTTCTAGTCGACGAATTCAGAACCCCTCGGCCTTAAGCCGAGGGTCATTCAGTTTTACGGCGCGAAGGAACTGCCGTCGAGTGGCGCTGAAATGTTACGCTCGCGATACCTTGTGACCACTGGGTTTGATTGCCCAATAGGAGTAGCCCACGGTGTCTATCAGCTAGCCAGGCTCAACTGGGTTGGAAACTCGCCGCAGGACACAAGCGCGTCAACGTGCAACGGTTGCACGAGGGTTTGCGCGCGTAACAAACGCGCCGACCGTGGATAATCAACCGGTGCGAGAAGTTAGTCCAGTCGGCAGGCGGCAGGATGCGTGCCAAGTCGGATTCGATCTTCACCGGATCTTGCTGCCGGGTTAGGCCCAGTCGGCGCGACAAACGCCGGCAGTGGGTGTCGACGGCGATACCGGGCTCACCGAAGGCGTGACCGCGAATCACATTGGCAGTTTTTCTGCCGACGCCCGCGAGCTTCGTCAAATCCTCCATCGCTGATGGCACTTCGCCATTGTGATCTCGGACCAACTGCTCGGCACAGCGCTTGAGCGATTTTGCTTTGGCACGAAACAGTCCCAGGGTACGGATACAAGACTCGATATCCGCTAATGACGTGCGCGACAGCGCGATTGGATCAGGATATCGCGCGAACAATTCAGGCGTCACCTTATTGACCGCGGTATCGGTGCACTGCGCCGACAAGATAACCGCAACCAACAACTCAAAGTTGTTACGGTGTATCAGCGGGCACTCGATGTCGCCGTAAAGTTCCGCCAAACCGGCAGCGATGCGGGCGGCACGGGCGGATTTATCTGACAGAGTCTCCCGTGCGCGGGAGCGCGCGTTGGTGAACTCGGGCGCGCCCTTGCCCAACCTGCTAGCCGGCGCGACGAGCCCGAAAGGCGCTTTTACCGGCATAAACGGCTCGCTTACCCAACTCTTCTTCGATGCGCAGCAGCTGATTATACTTCGCTGTGCGCTCGCCGCGGCAGGGCGCACCGGTCTTGATCTGACCCGCATTGGTCGCCACCGCCAGATCGGCAATGGTCACATCCTCGGTCTCGCCGGAGCGGTGCGACATAACGGTGGTATAACCATTTTCCTTGGCGAGCTGCATGGTTTCCAATGTTTCCGTCAGACTGCCGATCTGATTCACCTTGACCAAAATCGAGTTTGCAACACCGGAGTCGATGCCGCGCTTTAAGCGCACCTTATTGGTGACGAATAGATCGTCGCCCACCAGCTGAATCTTTTTGCCCAAAGCGTCGGTCATCATGCACCAGCCTTCCCAGTCATCCTCGGCGAATCCGTCTTCGATGGAGATGATCGGATACTGACGCACCCAGTCCTGATACAACTGCACCATCTGATCGCGGCTGCGCGCCTTGCCGTCGGATTTTTTGAAGACATATTTGCCATCGTCGTAAAAACCACTGGAGGCAACATCCAACGCGAGAGCCACCTGGGAGCCGGCCTTGTAACCGGCTTTGGCGATCGCTTCGAGTAAAAGCTCGATGGCTTCTGCGTTGCTTTTGACCCGCGGCGCAAAACCGCCTTCGTCGCCCACGCTGGTCGATAGACCGCGGTCGTGAAGAACGTTTTTTAATGTTGCGAAGATCTCCGCGGCGCCGCGCAGCGCCTCTTTGAAACTCTTCATGCCGTAGGGCACCACCATAAACTCCTGCACGTCGACATTGTTGTCAGCGTGGGCGCCGCCATTGAGGACGTTCAACATCGGCACCGGCAGCGTCTTACCCGCTGCGCCGCCAAGATAGCGGTAAAGCGACACTCCCTGGGAACGCGCCTGGGCTTGGGCGACCGCCAAGGATACGCCAAGAATGGCATTGGCACCGAGCTTCCTTTTATTCGCCGAACCGTCGAGATCGAGCATGATCCGGTCGATGGCGATCTGGTCGCGGCCGTCTTTGCCGCGCAGCCGCGGCGCGATCTTTTCATTGACATGGGCGACCGCACGCGCCACCCCCTTGCCGAGAAACCGCTTGCCGCCATCGCGCAACTCCACCGCCTCATGCACTCCGGTGGAGGCTCCTGACGGCACGGTCGCCCGTCCGAGCACGCCATTTTTCAACGTGACTTCTACTTCCACTGTCGGCTGCCCCCGCGAATCCAGCACTTCCCGAGCATGCACTCGTTGAATTTTCATCGTCGTCTCCCAAAAAAATTGTTACACAAGACAAAATCACAAAATATGCTATATTGCTATTAACTCCGATGAAGTTTCACTTGTCGCCGCGCTGGCCCTTCTATCTACTCGGTTCGCTAATTCTGCTGCTCTCGCTTGCCACCATCGTCGGCGATCGCGGCGCGCTACACCTCTGGCGTCTGCGCGGCGAGAAAAACCGGATCGACGAACAAAACTACCGCATGCAGCGCGATAACGAAGCGCTGCGCCAGCGAATCGCCCGGGTAAGACACGATAATTATTATCTGGAAAAGTTGGCGCGAGAAGAACTCAACATGGTCCGCCCTGGGGAAATCGTCTATCGGTTTTCCAAATCTGAATCGCGCCGCCCATCGTCTCCGGCCGAAAGCGCCGAAGCGCCATCCGAGTGAGAACTCAAATGGATGGCCGGCACAATTGCGACTTCCCAGGAAATTACCGGGCCATAACGCTTCGGTCATACCACAACGGCGGCGCTGCCGAGAATGGCCTCGGGAAAGCGCGCGAAACTAATTTAGAACCGGCCTAGGATTTATCTTTGAACACGAAGTGATAATACTCATCCATATCCATGAGCGAATCGAGCTCGTTCTCATTTTTCAATCGCACTTCGATGAGCCAGCCTTCGCTATAAGGATCTTCGTTGATAATCGTGGGGTGATCTTCCAACATCGGATTGACCGCCATCACTCGGCCGGTTACCGGGGAAACGAGCTCATGCACGGTCGCAGCGGACTCGATCTCGGCGAAGATCTCGCCCTCTTCGATGGTATCGCCGATATCCGGCAATTCCACCGATAGCACCGAACCCAACGCCCCCTGAATGTAGTTGGTGAGTCCGAGATGGACATGCCGGTCTTCGACGCCGACCCAGACATGCTGTTTGCTGACTTTGACTTCTTTTTCCGTCATCGTTGATAACCCATCACTACAGACTTTGTCCTTCTGCTGTCAAGGGTCGGGTACCCGGCAACTCGCTTGACATCATCATGGAATTCACAGTAGCGATAGTCAAATCGATAAGCTAAGTTATTGCCAGTATCACCGCGATAGGAAAACAATGACAACCAACGATCCAGTGACCGCAGGCCAAGCCATTGTCAACGGCTTGAAAAATGCCGGCATCGACTTTGTCGCCACTCTGCCGGACGAAAAAATGCTCGAAGTGATTCGTGCTGTCGAACGCGACGAGCAGTTAAAGCACGTGCCGCTATGCCGCGAGGAAGAAGGCATCGGGATTTGCGCCGGCGCTTATCTAGCCGGCAAGAAGACCGCGATCATCATGCAGAACGCCGGCTTCCTGAATAGCTGCAATGCTCTGACGACGACTTCCTTGCAACTGCAAATCCCGATCTTGATGCTGATCTATTACGCTGGCGATATCGGCGACCGCGGTTTTACCACCCTTGGATCGGTAACCGAACCGGTTTTGCAGGCGATGGGATTTCGCAGCTATGTCCTGCGCAAGCCGGACGAGATCGATGAAACCCTGGCGGGTGCGCAGGTGCTCGCCGACGATTCGAAAAAACCGGTGGCGGTGCTCCTCACCAAACGCGTACTCGGAGTCAAATAATGCAACGCTATGACTATTTAAAAGCGATCAGTACCGATGCCCAGGACGCGCTAGCCGTGTCCACCGGTTGGGGCTCGCGCGAATGGTGGGCGGTGCGCCCGAGCGACGGCAATCTCAAGACGCGCACCCTGGGTCTGGTATCATCGATCGCTGCCGGTTTAGCCATCGCCCTGCCGCACCGCAAAGTGATCGCCATTGATGGCGATGGGGCGTTTCTGATGAACCTCTGCGGTTTGCCAACCATCGCCCAGCAGAGCCCGGGAAATTTAATCCATTTGCTGTTTGACAATGAAATCTATGAGGCATCCGGCGGCACCGCCACCGCGTCGCGCAGCACCGATGCGGTGATCATCGCCAAGGGGACGGGCTACAAGCACGCCCTTTGGGTCGACTCCCTGGAAGAATTTCGCCGGCAGTTTCACCGCGCTTGGGAGCGCAACGAACTGACCTTGATCGCCGTAAAAGTCGACCCGGGGCAGCCTAAAAATCTGCCTCCACTCCAGCTCGACGAGATCGAGAACAAATACCGCTTCATGCGCTACTTGGAAGCCACCGAGAACAGGGGAATTCTCAATCCGGGATTCGACTCGAAGCTATAAGCGTTTGGTTAAGCGCCCGTGGCGGTTTTCCTTGGTGTATCAGCGCTCTGTGTGGCAGCAGCTTTTCGCGCCTCCCTTATGATACGAGACATTTCGGCGCGCGACATTTTGCCATTGCGATTGGGCAAGCCCAGCCAATTCCATTGATCGGGAGAGCGACGAATCGCCGCTTCGAGGTGGCTCGTGTAGACCGCCGTGGTCGCCTCCACACTGGCTTCGAGATCATCAAGCTGCACCACGGCGATGGGCGCACCCACCGTCAACAGTACAGAATCATCGCGCTCACGTGTGGCGAACATCGGCAGTGTCACCGCTCCGGTGCGCAGCGCCAAAGTCGCCGGACCGCGCGGTGCCGGCAGTTTCATACCGAAAAACTCCACCATGACGTCGCCGGACTTGAACTCGTCGGCGATCACCAGCACGATGCGATTTGCCCGCAGTGCTTTGAGCAGTCCGCGCACCGCCTCGCGCCGAGGCTTGGCGGGGATCGTGTGGATGCCGATTTGCGCCCGGTAGTCATCGGTGAGCCGAGCAAACCGTTCATCGGCCGGATGCTTCACCACCACACTGAAAGGATAGCCGGCCGCTGCCAAACGCGCACCGATCAAAGTGAAGCTACCGAGATGGGCGCTCAAAGCAAGAACACCTTTGCCTTTGGCCAACGCCTCTTGCAAGTGCTCTTCGCCAACAAGGCGAACGCTGCCGATAATGCGTTCTTTCGAATGATGCATGACCGCCGTGGTATCGAGCACACCGCGAGCGAAGTTTTTCCAAGCGCGCCAAGCCAACTCTTTGCGCTCCGCTTCACTAGAGATTTCCTTGCCCAGGGTCAAGGCGATGTTTTCTTCCATGCGTCGACGGTATTGCGCCATTAGTTTGAAAGTCAGCCAAGCCACCGAGTAGGTAAATCGCTCGACGACCGTGAACGGCACATAGGGCAAGCAGGCGATAAAACCGCGTAACGAATACTCACCGATACGATAGCGCAAGTCGTAAAAGAATTGTCCCACCGGCGCGCGCCGCCGCTTCAACCTAGTCATATATGATTTATGAATTCGTTTGGTCAGCTTTGCAAGTTCGCGCTGATGCAAAACCGATGGAACTGGGATAATCCCACTGCCGTCAGTGCGCAGGGAAATTGAATAATCGCTTAGCGGCCCACCACCCGGCTTAATCTTGGCTTGGAGCGGCCGGAAAGTGCCGGGCCACGGCGCGGCTTATCGCGCGCTGGCCGCAGTGAAATGACTTGGGCGTGCGTCTGTTGCGCGAGCCGCTGTTTTTTCCAATGCGCCAGGCCCCTGCGTACATAGTTCGGCTCAAGTCCTAGGGTCTCGCAGACAATATCGAAGGAAAAAATACCCAAGTCGGTGCCTTGAAAAACCCAATCCTCGGTATCGCGAAATTGCGTCTTGCCCTTGCTGTCCCGAGCGAACAGATATTTTTGGAAACAAGCGACGGCATCTTCCAGTATCGCCAGCATCAGCTTTTTCTCCGGTTCCAAGTGTAGCTTGCGCCGGAACGTATCGAGATATTGATCTGGCAGCAGCGTATCCGGCTGAAATAGCGAAGTCACCCGTTCTTCCATACTCAGTCCAGTCTCGTAAGCCATAAAAACCCCCTCCCGTTCAGGTGCGGCCTAGACCCAGGTAGCATTGCGAAATCTCGCATCGCGATTACGCCGCACTCGAAAGAGAAGAGGAGCCAATAGATTCCCGGCAGGGCGAACGTCTCAAGCCCGCAATCGTCGTCCCGCTGAGCACTTCGTTAATCTTCTTTTGCACTTCGCTC
This sequence comes from uncultured delta proteobacterium, assembly GCA_963816145.1. Classification (GTDB taxonomy): domain Bacteria; phylum Desulfobacterota; class Binatia; order UBA9968; family UBA9968; genus DP-20. Next base: position 135,437 of record CAWFJP010000004.1, on the reverse strand, counting down.
CAAACGCCGATCATCGTGCAGCGGGGCATTTGCGCGCAACCCAAGTGCTCGTCCATACATGCATTGACCGCGATCGGCCCTTCGATCGCTTCAATGACATCGGTGAAAGAAATCGCTTCCGCCGGCCGCGCCAGGGCATAGCCGCCGCAAGAGCCGCGTTTCGATTTGATGAGACCGCCGCGAATCAAGTCTTGAATGATCTTCTCCAAAAATTTGCGCGGCATACCTTGTTGTTTGGCGATCTCGGCGATGGAGCAACATTTCTCCGGGTCTTGGCCCGACAAATAAATCACCGCGCGCAACCCGTAATCGACCCGCCGCGGAATTTGCATGAGGCCCATAGTGTAGCTCCTTCGCCGCTAACGCGCCCCGGTAGCGCTACGCTCGTCCTGCGGCCGGTGTTGACTGCCCAATCGCCCGAGAGCCGAAAGCCCTTGTAAGCGTTGGACGATTACCGGCACCTTTTCGTTCACGTAATTAACTTCTGTCTCAGTATTGAATCGGCTCACGCTAAAGCGCACCGCGCCCTGCAACCAGTCGGCCTGCACGTTCATCGCCCGCAAAACATGAGAAGGCTCGGCAGAGCCCGCCGTGCAGGCCGACCCGGTCGAGGCGCAGATACCCTGCTGGTCCAATAGAACGAGCATCGACTCGCCTTCTAAATAACGGAAGCTGATATTCGACGTATTCGGCAATCGCTCTTGGTTTTGACCATTGACTCGACTTTCCGGACAAGAACCAAGCAACAGTGTTTCTAAGCGATCGCGCAGTTTCGTTACATGTAGACTGTCCTGCGGAATGCGACCCAACGCGATCTCGGCGGCAAGGCCCATGCCGATGATGCCGGCGACATTTTCCGTGCCGGCGCGGCGATTGCGCTCTTGGTGGCCGCCGATCAGAAACGGCGGGAAAGTAATGCCCCGGCGTACGTACAATGCACCCACGCCCTTAGGCGCATGGAACTTATGGCCGGAGATGGTCAGTAACTCCACTGGGAGGGCACTGACGTTAATGGGAATCCGACCAGCGGCTTGTACCGCGTCGACATGCAGTGGAATGCTTTTAGCACGGGTGATCGCGCCAATCTTTTCGATCGGGAAAATCACCCCGGTCTCGTTGTTTGCCCACATGATCGACACTAACGCGGTATCATCGGATAGCGCCGCCGATAACTCGTCCATGTCGAGGCCGCCGTCTTGATCGACGCTCAACCAGGTCACCCGATAACCCTTTTTCTCGAGATGCTGGCACAGTCCAAGCACCGCGGAATGTTCCACTTTGGTCGTGACAATATGACGTTTGTCCGGCCGCGCTTCGAGCATGCCGCGAATCGCCGCGTTATCGCCCTCGGTGCCGCAGCTGGTAAAAATCACTTCCACCGGATCGACGGCGCCGAGCAGCGCCGCCACTTGGATACGAGCTTGCTCGATCTTCTGGCCGACGTCGCTGCCGAAACGGTGGATGCTCGACGGATTGCCATAATATTGGCTGTAGAACGGCAGCATCGCCTCGGCGACTTCCGGCAGCACCCGCGTGGTAGCATTGTTATCGAAGTAAACGTCCATGGGATTCACACAAGCATCAGACGAACCGACTAACCAACGCTGCCCTCAAGACTCACGCCCAATAATTTTTGTGCCTCGACGGCAAACTCCATCGGCAATTCTTTGAACACCTGTTTGCAGAAGCCGTTGACGATCATGTTCACCGCATCCTCTCTCGAAATGCCGCGCTGCTGGCAATAGAAAAGCTGATCTTCGCCGATCTTCGAGGTCGACGCCTCATGCTCGACCTGCGATGCGTTGTTGAGAACCTCCAGATACGGAAACGTGTGGGCACCACACTTATCACCCAACAATAACGAATCGCACTGCGAATAGTTACGCGCGCCGCTGGCGCCTTTCATGATCTTCACCAAGCCACGATAAGTGTTCTCGCCATGGCCGGCGGAAATCCCCTTAGAGATAATCGTGCTCTTGGTGTTCTTGCCGATATGGATCATCTTGGTGCCGGTGTCGGCCTGCTGATAGTTGTTGGTCAACGCCACTGAGTAAAATTCACCGACCGAATCGTCTCCCTGCAAGATGCAGCTCGGATATTTCCAGGTGATCGCCGAACCGGTCTCCACCTGGGTCCAGGAGATCTTTGAGCGTTCGCCCGAGCACTTGCCGCGCTTGGTGACGAAGTTGTAGATTCCGCCCTTGCCGTCTTTGTCGCCGGGATACCAGTTTTGCACCGTGGAATATTTAATCTGCGCGTCTTTGTGCGCAACCAACTCGACCACCGCCGCATGGAGCTGATTCTTGTCGCGCATGGGCGCCGTGCAGCCTTCGAGGTAACTCACCGTTGCGCCTTCGTCAGCGACAATTAACGTGCGTTCGAACTGGCCGGTCTCCGCCGCATTGATGCGAAAATAAGTCGACAACTCCATTGGACAACGCACGCCCTTGGGAATGTAACAGAAGGAGCCATCGCTGAAGACGGCTGAATTGAGCGCGGCAAAAAAATTATCGGTGTACGGCACCACCGAGCCTAAATACTTTTGGACCAGCTCTGGATGATTATGCACCGCGTCGGAAAACGAGCAGAAGATGACGCCCATCTCGCCGAGCTTGCTTTTAAACGTCGTCGCCACCGAAACGCTATCGAACACCGCGTCGACGGCGACGCCCGCTAACCGCTCTTGCTCTTTGAGCGGAATACCGAGCTTTGCGTAGGTTTCGAGCAGCTCGGGTTCGACTTCCTCCAAGCTTTTGGGCCCATCGTTCTGCGACTTGGGTGCCGAATAGTAGCGGATCGCTTGATAGTCGATGGCTGGATAGTGCACCTTGGCCCACCTGGGTTCCGCCGCAGCTTTTTCCAACTTAATCCAATGGCGATAAGCCCTCAGACGCCATTCGAGCATGAATTCCGGTTCGTTTTTCCTCGCCGAGATCAGCCGAATCACATCTTCATTCAAACCCGGCGGCATGGTGTCGGCTTCGATGTCCGAGACAAAGCCGTACTTGTATTCGCGTTGGGCGAGATCTTCGACGCTAGTGGATGCCATAAACGTTGGTCCTCAATTCTTTCACACGGTAAACGACGCGCCACAGCCGCAGGCCTTCTTGACGTTGGGATTCTGGAAGACGAAACCGGACTGCATCAGTTCGTCCTTGTAGTCGAGCTCGGTGCCGGTCAAATACAGCAGGCTTTTCATGTCGACCAAAACCTTGGCGCCGTCTTTCTCGAAAATTTTATCGGTTCCCTTCGGCACATCGAGGTCGACTTTGTATTGCAGCCCCGAACAGCCGCCACCCACGACCTTTACCCTGAGGCCCTGGCCCTGCCGGTTCTCGGTGGCCGCTAACTCCTTGATTCTTGCCGCTGCCCGTTCGGTTACACTCACGCCCATCGCCATGATATTTCTCCTGTCAAAACGCCAATGGCTAGAGATCAATCCCCTATTGCTTCGCGCTCGCCAACTGCTGCTTCACCTTCTTAACTTTGTAAACCGGCGACATCTCGCGCAGCCGCCGCACCTCTTCGACTACCCGCTTAACCGTGTAGTCGATCTCGTCTTGACTGGTAAATCGGCCCAAGCCGAAACGGATCGCGCTGTAAGCCAGCTCATCGGCAAGTCCGATCGCTTTCAAGACGTACGAAGGTTCCAGACTCGCCGAGGTGCAGGCGGAGCCAGTGGACACGGCAATATCTTTGAGCCCCATTAAAAGCGATTCACCCTCGATATAAGCGAAACTCACATTCAAGTTACCGGGCAAGCGTTGCACGGCGTGGCCGTTGATCTGCACATCGTCGAGCTGTTTGAGGATACCGTCCTTCAAGCGCTCGCGCAGGGCGATCAATCGCTCGGCCTCGGCGCTCATCTCTTTTTGCGACAGTTCACAGGCCTTGCCGAGTCCGACAATTCCCGGAACATTCAAGGTTCCCGAACGCATGCCATGCTCGTGGCCGCCGCCGTCGATGAGCGATATCAACTTGACCCGAGGCTTGGTCGAACGCACGTAAAGCGCACCAATCCCCTTGGGACCGTACATCTTGTGCGCCGTCAGCGACAATAGATCGATGCTCATGTCCTCGACGTTGATCGGAAACTTGCCGACGCCTTGGGTCGCGTCGCTATGAAATAAAATATTTTTCGCTTTGGCCAAGCGACCGATCTCTTTGATCGGCTGGATCGTGCCGATTTCGTTGTTCGCCGCCATGATCGAGATCAAGATCGTCTTGTCGGTGATGGCGCCGTGCAAACGCTGCATGTCGACGAGTCCATCGGGTGTAACCGGCAAATAGGTGACCTCGAACCCATGCTTCGCCAACACCTTGCAGCTATCCAACACCGCCTTGTGCTCGGTAACGCAGGTAATGATGTGGTTGCCTTTGTCGCGGTAAGCCTCGGCGACGCCTTTGATCGCCAGGTTGTCCGACTCGGTGGCGCCGCTGGTAAATACGATCTCGCGCGGTGAGGCGGCGCCGATAAGTTTGGCTACCTGCTCCCGCGCAATATCCACCGCGGCATCTGCTTCCCAGCCAAAAGCATGGCTTTTGCTCGCCGCATTGCCAAAACGCTCTGTAAAATATGGCAGCATCGCTTCCAATACCCGCGGGTCCACCGGTGTGGTAGCGTGATTATCCAGATAAATGGGCGTTTGCAGAGCCATCGATTCGATTCTCTTGGGATTACAGACCTAATTAGTCTGATATCAAAGTAACCAAGACTTCGATTTGAGTCAATAGCCAGGGCCGCTTTAGTAAGTTACCGAATTATTGGAATTTATTTGTCTGTAGGAGCTAGCACTCCGCGCAGATAGCGGCCCGTCGCCGAAGCTGGCGCCACCGCAATGTCCTCTGGGCTGCCCATAGCGACAATTTCTCCGCCCGCCGTTCCTCCCCCCGGACCGAGGTCAACAACGAAATCGGCGCACTTAATCACTTCGAGGTTATGCTCGACGATAATCATGGTATTGCCCAAATCGATTAGACGGTTGAGCAGCTCGAGAAGTTGCTTGATGTCGTCGAAATGCAAACCGGTGGTCGGCTCGTCGAGGAGATAGAGCGATCGCCCCGTCGACCGGCGTGCCAATTCGCGCGCTAACTTGAGTCGTTGGGCTTCGCCGCCGGAGAGCGTCGCAGCGGATTGCCCAAGGGCTAAATAGCCCAGGCCGACCTCGCGCAGCGTGCGCAGCCGCTCGTGAATCGGCGGCACGGTACTCAGCAGTTCCGCCGCCTGCATGACCGTCAGATCCAAGACATCGGCGATGCTTAGCCCTCTATACTTAATCTCCAGGGTCTCGCGATTGTAGCGCCGGCCTTTGCACGATTCGCAGGTGACATACATTTCGGGCAGGAAATGCATCTCCACACGGGTGACGCCGTCACCCTGACAAGCTTCGCAGCGGCCGCCCTTGGCGTTGAAGGAAAACCTTGCGGCCTTGAAGCCGCGCACCCGCGCTTCGGGAACTTGCGCGAACAACTCGCGCAAATGATCGTGCAATCCCATAAATGTCGCCGGATTGGAGCGCGCCGTGCGGCCGATGGGCAATTGATCGATGGCGATGACCCTGTCGAAATTTTCCCAACCGGAGACTTGCTGGGAATCAACGACCTTGCCGCGCCCTCTTTGCAACCGTTGGCTGACAGCGTTATAGAGCACCTCCATTGCCAAAGTACTCTTGCCCGCGCCCGATACTCCGGTAACACAGCTCATCGCGCCGATGGGAAACCTGACGGTGAGATTTCTTAAATTATGCCGCCGTGCGCCGGTAATTTGCAAAACCCTCTCGGTGCCGACGCGCCGCCGTAGCGGTCGAGCGATTTCCAGCTCGCCCGCCAGATACATTCCGGTAAGCGAGCGGCGAGTTTTTTGTAATTCGGCAGGCGTGCCATGCGCGACCACTTCGCCGCCGTTGACGCCAGCTCCCGGCCCCATGTCGACGACGAAATCAGCGGCGCCAATGGTCTCGCGATCATGCTCGACAACGATCACCGAGTTCCCGTTGTCGCGTAACCGGCGCAGCAAGCCGATCAACCGATCATTATCTTTCTGATGAAGCCCAATGCTTGGCTCGTCGAGAATATAAAGCACCCCCGCCAGACTCGAACCGATCTGGGTCGCCAGCCGCACCCGCTGCAGCTCACCGCCGGACAATGTCATCGTCGGCCGATGCAAACACAGATAATCCAGTCCCAGCTCGCTCAGGCAACCCAGCCGGCTGGCGATCTCAGCGATAATTCTTTGCCCGACAATTCGCCGCTCCGGCGCCAACTTGACTTGATCGAAGAATAACAAATTCTCTGAGATGGCAGCCGACGACAACGACGCGATATTTTGGCCGGCGATACGCACGGCTAGACTTTCCTTGCGCAACCGGGTGCCGCGACAATCTGAACATGGCGTGGCATCTGTCTGATCGGCGACGCGCTTGCCGCGTTTGATCTCCATGCCGGTGCCGTTGCAGCCGACACATGCCCCATCCGGACTGTTGAAGGAGAACAGACTTGGGGTGATTTCACCAAGCGCTGTACCACAGTCAACACAGGCAAATCTTTGACTGAATACTAACCGCTCCGGCGCCGCTGCGGCACCATCGCCAAGAATCTCGATCTTTATCGTTTGTTGTCCGGCGCGCGCGGCAACTTCCAAAGAGTCGGCCAAGCGTTTTTCAATCCCGTCGCGCAGCACCAGCCGATCGATGACGAGATCGAGTTGATTCGTGTTATGCAACGCGTCAGGAATCTCCCCGCTCAGTTCGTAAGTTCTTCCGTCGACCATGGCCCGCGTAAATCCCTGGCGTGCCAACTCGCCTAAACTCTTGCCTGCGCTGCCTTCGAAGAATTTCACCGGCGCCAAGATGAGCAGTCGCGATCCTGCCGGCAGCGCCATCACTCGATCGCTGATTTGCTCAATCGATTGTGCCTGAATCTCGCAGCCGCATTTGACGCAGTGCGGCTGCCCGACGCGGGCGAACAAGAGGCGCAGAAAATCGTAAATATCCGTGAGTGTGCCGACGGTGGAGCGCGGATTATACGCGGCGGCTTTCTGCTGAATCGCGATGGCCGGCGACAACCCGTCGATGCGGTCGACATCGGGCTTGGCCAATTGCCTGAGCAGCTGGCGCATGTCGACGCCGAGAGATTCGAGATAGCGTCGCTGGCCTTCGGCGTAGAGCGTGTCGAAGGCGAGAGACGACTTGCCGGAACCGGAAACACCGGTGATGACGACCAGCCGGTCGCGCGGAATCTCCAGGTTGATGTTCTTGAGATTGTGGACGCGCGCGCCCTGGATGACGATTTGGCCCGCCATCGCGAGTGTTACTGCAGCTCGAACTCTTTGAGTTTGTTCTCGATCAGCGCGCGGTATTCTTTGAGCTTAGCGGCGGACTGCGCTTCGAATCGAAGCACCAACGCCGGTTGGGTGTTGGAAGCGCGGATCAGGCCCCAGCCCTGCGGAAACTGCACGCGCACGCCGTCGACATCGACGACATCGTAATGCTGGCGAAAGTATTGCGTCGCCTTGTCGGCGATGATGAATTTCTTGTCATCGGGACAATCGACGCGCAGCTCCGGCGTCGAGACGCTTTTCGGCAGATCGGCGAGCAGCTCCGAAAGCGGTTTGCCGGAATTGGCGAGGATCTCTAACAGCCGCAGCGACGCGTACACCGCATCGTCGTAACCAAAGTAGCGCTCTTTGAAAAACATATGGCCGCTCATTTCGCCAGCTAGTAACGCGCCGGTCTCTTTCATCTTGGCCTTGAGCAAGGAATGGCCAGCTTTCCACATGACCGACTTGCCGCCATGCCTGGCGATATCGTCATAGAGCCGTTGCGAGCATTTAATTTCGGAAATCACCAGCGCGCCGGGATTACGCTTGAGCATGTCGCGGGCAAAGAGCACCAGCAACTCGTCGCCCCAAAGAATATTACCCTGCTCATCGACCGCGCCAATGCGGTCAGCGTCGCCATCATAGGCGATACCGACATCGGCCTTTTCCTTTCTGACTTTAGCGATCAACATCGCCAAATTTTCCGGCACCGTCGGATCGGGATGATGGAACGGAAAATTGCCGTCGGGAACGCAAGCGATCTCCCACACATGACAGCCCAATTGGCGAAAAATCGGCGGCGCCACCGGGCCACCGACACCGCTGCCGGCATCGACAACGACTTTTAACGGGCGTGCCAGCTTCGGTACGTCGGTTAATAGATGCTTCTGATAGGGCGTAACGATTTCAAAATGCTCTACTGTACCGCCCGGGCGCTGGCGAAATTCACCGCGCTCCATCATGCGGCGAATCTCTTGAATCTGCTCGCCGTGGAGCGTGTCTTTGCCCCGACAAATTTTAAAGCCGTTGTACTCTGGCGGATTGTGGCTAGCGGTGATTTGAATACCGCCGTCGACATCGAGATGAAACAGCGAAAAATAGAGCAGCGGCGACGGACACACGCCGACATCGTAAACCTGCAGGCCCGCCGACACAAAACCGGCGATCACCGCTTCGGCATAAGCATCCGAAGTCGCCCGGCAGTCGCGTCCCACGGTCACACGCGTTCCGCCCGTCTCGGCGATGGCCGTGCCATGCACCTTGCCGAGCAGCAACGCGAACTCTTGGTCAAAATCGATTTCGGCTAGACCGCGAATGTCGTATTCGCGAAACACGACAGGATTCATCTTTTCTTGAGTCGGGAATTTTGCCGCGCTAGGCGAGCTGCCAGGAGAATCGCTTCCCTCATACTGGTCTCATCCGCTTTGTCCTTGCCGGCGATATCGTAAGCGGTGCCATGGTCCACCGATGTGCGAATGAATGGCGGGCCCAGAGTCAGTGCCACTCCGCCGTAGAAATGGTGCAATTTCAGCGGAATCAAACCTTGATCGTGATACATGCATACCACCGCGTCGTAATCGCCGCGTGCGGCATGATGAAACAAACTATCGGCCGGGAACGGTCCATGCACGGGAATGCCGCGCTTGCGCGCCGCCCTCACCGCCGGTGCGATGATTTCAATCTCCTCGGCGCCAAAGTTACCCTTTTCACCGCCGTGTGGGTTGAGCGCCGCCACCGCGATACGTGGCCGGGCGATGCCGAAGGATTTTTTTAAGCTTTGATAGGTTAATTCAAAAGTTTTTTGAATATTTTCGCGATTGAGACTGCGCGGCACCTTGGCCAACGGAATATGGCCGGTCACCGGTACAACGCGCAACTTATCGCCGATGAGCATCATACGGCACTCGGGCGTGCCGCCAAGCTCGCCGAGCAATTCAGTATGACCGGGATAGTTATACCCGGCATCGATGAGAATATTTTTGCTGAGCGGCGCAGTAGCGATGGCGTCGGCGACTTTCGAGAGCGCCAGCTTGGCAGCCACCCGGATATAGCTGAACGTCCCATGGCCGGCGACCTTGGCAGCGACACCGGGGCGTGAATCTTTGGCGCTGAGCGCCGACAACGAACAGAGCGTGAACGCCTTAGGGTCGTCGAGCATCGGCAAGAGGCGCTGGCCGGGCTGCCAACAAATTAATCTTGGCCTTCTTCCACTCAGCCGCGTCCGCTGCAGCACGCCCCAGTCGCCCAGGATTAGCGGCCTGGCGACTTTCTTGATGATCGGGTCTTTGAGCGCTTTGAGAATAATTTCCGGTCCGATCCCTGACGGATCGCCCATGGTTACGGCGATAATCGGTTTAGCTGGCATGCGGTGGCGAAACTTCGCGTGAGATAGTTGGTCGATTATCTCCGCTTACGAACGGTCAGGCAAGAGATCAGGGCTTTTTTGACGAGAACGGATTGAGCGAGTCGATGATCGACGAGAATAATCCCTTGGACTCCTCGCCGTCCGGCGGCGGCGCGAAAATATCCGGTGCCTCGGCAGCGTTGTCGGTGACGAATAACGGTGCACCGAAGACGCTGACAACGCTTTTATTCGCCAACGGGCCTTTCGGATCCTCGTCCTCGAATGGCGTTTCCTTAACGATGTACGACAGCGGGTTAAGATAGCTTAACACCGAGCGCTGCGCGGGGCGCGCCGGTCGGTTCGAGCGCGCCATCAACGAATTCACGGTATCTTCTTTTGAATCTTCCGGCTTGTACGTAACCCCGGCGAGCTTGATGTCGACGCGGTGTTTGCGCCGCAGATCGGACTTGAGCCATTTGGCAAAACGCTCTTCCAGCGCTTTGTTGAGCAACTCTTGCTTGATCTTCGGCGCCACCGTGCTGAGCGGCAACACACTACCGGCTTCGCGCGCTTCCAATTTGACAATATGGATACCCATGCTGGTGCGGAAGGGTTCGCTTACTTGACCAGGCTTGAGCTTTTCAAACGCGACCTCTTCGAGCCCGGCAATCAAGGAGCCTTTATTCACCCAGCCGATATCGCCGCCCTCGGCGCGCCCGGCGCCTTCGGAATACTCCTGTGCGATGGCGGCAAAGTCTTCGCCGGCGGCAATCCTACTGTACAACTCCCTCGCCTTGGCAGAGACGGCATTGACTTGGTCGGCCGGGGCTTTTTCAGATAAGGTCAACAGGATATGGCGAAATCGCGCCCGTTCATTGGTACGGTAATTTTTCGAGTTGAGCTTGTAGTAGCGCTCGACGTCCTCGTCGGTAATACTCACCTTGCGCTTGACTTGGCGGTCGAGAACATCAGATTTTTCCAGTTCCGTCTTGACCGAGATTTTATAGCTCGCTAGGTTCATCCCATCACGGGCTAGGGCAGCCTTGAAATCTTCCTCGGAGAGCCGGTTGTTCTTCTTAACCTGTTCAATGTAACCATCCACTTCAACATCCGTAACCCGAATGCCCGCCTCGCGAACCTCCGCCTCCATCAGCTTATCCGTGATAAACTGCTCCAGGACATCGCGATCGGCCGCATTGATTTCCTGCAAATTGCCAGTTGGGAAAGCTCTTGCCAGGCGAGATTTTGCGAAGGTTCGGAGATTGGTGAGGGTATAAGGTTCGCCATCGATTACGACGATCAACTGCTCAATCACCCCCGCCACCGTTTTGTGCGGCAGAACAGCGGTCACTAACAGGCATAGCCCAATCAATATTGCTCGGATGAACATGGTCTAAAGCCTCTCCGGACGGCTATCTAACAGCTAACATAGTCATTTTAGAATGCCAAACCGAAAAATACCAGACTACCACCGTCAGGTCATGAGGCTTCGACACCCCCGGTCAATGATCCTTGTGGGAATTTTCCGGCGTTGCCACCCGCGCCGCCCAAGCGATGAAACAGGCTGATAAGAATGACAGGATCTGGGCGACCCAAAACGCCCCCAAATAACCGCTCGTCCAGTCACACACCGCCCCGCCCGGCCAAGGACCGATGCCGGCGCCGGCACCTATGAACAGGGCGATGGCACCGATGATCGCGCCAAACGAACTTCCATGGAACAGGTCAGCAGCGATGGTCGGATAGAGCGACTGGCGCGACGAAAAGCCATGGCCACGGTAAGAAATGCCACGCCGATGACCACCCAGGGATAGCAGCGTTGTGTCATACGCCTCGGCGGCAAGGCAATTTCAGCCAAGTTCACAAAAGATCATGCATTGGAGTGATAGACCGGAGATTTCCCCCCAGCACTCCACTAACCAAATACTCCATCATTCCAATCCGCCTATCGGATCGTCACCGGTCCGACACACTGCGGCGCGGGAATTTCGCGAATCGCCCGCAGCAACTCGGCCACCTCGGCGGCCAGCGGCTGCCACTCATGATTCCTCGGTGTGAATGACAAACGGCCGTCGGGCGCCAAACGGAAACGATTTTTTTGCGTGTGAATCAGTCCCAGCAGCTTGTCGACTTTGACCGGTGACTCGGGATGGAAGAGAAGAAAAATCTTGCCGTCGGAGTAGCTGATCTGCTGGACGAGAAACTCTTTGAGCACCCGGCGCAGATTCATCACCAGGAACAGATTATCGACCACATCGGGATAGGGGCCGAAGCGATCTTCGATCTCCGCCTTGAGATCTTCAAGTTCCGCGCCGTTTTTCAAGCTCGCCAAGCGCTTGTAAAAATACAGCCGCTGATTGGCATCGGGCATGTAGTTGTCAGGGAAATAGGCTGAGATGCCCAAACGAATTTCCGGATCGATCTCGGGCAGAATTTCTTCGCCTTTGAGTTCCTGGATCGCCACCTGCATCATCTCGGTGTAAAGCTCGAAACCGACCGCGGTGATTTGCCCCGACTGCTGGTCGCCGAGTAAATTGCCGGCGCCGCGAATCTCTAGATCGTGCAGCGCCAACTTGAAACCGCCGCCGAGACCGTCGATTTCCTGCAAGGCGCGCAAGCGCCGTTCGGCGTCCGGCGTAATCGCGTGCTCGCCGGGAATGAGGAGATAGGCGAACGCGTGGCGATGCGAGCGCCCGACCCGGCCGCGCAGTTGATAGAGCTGGGCCAGGCCGAAGCGGTCGGCACGATTAATGATGATTGTGTTGGCGTTGGGAAAGTCGAGGCCCGACTCGATGATCGCCGAACAGACCAACACTTGGGTCTTATTCTCCAAAAAATCGATCATGACCTTTTCCAATTCCTTGGGCCGCATCTGGCCATGGCCCACCGCCATCTTCGCCTCGGGAACCAACTCCGACAGTTTGAGCGCTAGGCGATCGATGGTTTCCACCCGGTTGTGCAGAAAAAACACCTGACCGCCGCGTTCGATCTCGCGCAGGATGGCGTCGCGGATCACCCGATCGTCGTAGCGTGTAACATAGGTCTGAATCGCCAATCGATCCACCGGCGGCGTTTCAATAATGCTCAAATCGCGAATGCCGACCAGAGACATATGCAAGGTGCGCGGGATCGGCGTCGCGGTGAGACTCAAGACATCGACCAGCGCGCGCATTTTTTTCAGCCGTTCTTTGTGCACCACGCCGAAACGGTGCTCTTCGTCGATGATCACCAGTCCCAGGTCCCTGAACTCGACATCCTTCTGCAAAAGCCGGTGGGTGCCGATGACAATATCGACCTGGCCTTTGGCGGCGTCGCTGAGAACCTGGGCGATTTCTTTGCTGGTCAAAAACCGGCTGACCATTTCGATGCGCACCGGATGATTGCGAAAACGATGGCGAAAGGTCTGCATGTGCTGTTGCGCCAAGATCGTCGTCGGCGCGAGCACAGCAACCTGCTTGCCGCCCTCGACGGCGAGGAACGCCGCGCGCATGGCCACTTCGGTTTTGCCGTAGCCGACGTCGCCGCATACCAAGCGGTCCATCGGCTTCTTGCTCTGCATGCTCGCCAGCGTGTCGTCGATGGCGCGTTGCTGGTCCGGCGTCTCTTCGAACTCGAAGGCCGCTTCGAACTCGTTGTACATGTTGTCCGGCGGAGCGAACGCCGTTCCGCCGCGCGCTTCGCGCAGGGCGTAGAGCTGGACCAGCTCTTCGGCCATGGCAAGCACGCTCTTCTTCGCCTTGGCTTTAACTTTCTCCCAGGCCGTGCCGCCCAGCCGGTCGAGCGACGGCTGCGCGCCGTCGCCGCCGATGTATTTCTGCACCATATTGATGCGGTCCACCGGCAGATACAGCCGGTCGCCCGCTTCATATTCGAGATGGAGAAACTCGCCCTCAACACCGGCCACCTTGAGAAACTTAAGGCCGCGATAAACACCTATGCCATGGTCGAGATGGACGACGTAATCATCCTGCTTGAGCTCGCTCAGGCTGGAAAGAAAATGGCTCGGATAGCTTTTGGTCGCCGTGGTCGGCTGGCGCTTACGCGTGCCGAAAATCTCGTCGAAGGTAACGAAAATCAAATGCGCTTCGGGCAAGCGAAACCCTTGATTCAAATTGCCGCACACGATCGCCCGTCCGATATCCTTGCGCGCCAGCACGGCGGGAATCGCATCCTCGATCAGCGCCGCATCGACTTGGTAGCCGCCCAACAGCTCCCGCAGGCGCGCCGCATCACCCTTGGTCGGCGCGACGAAGATGACTTTTTCGCCGCTCCAGGATTTCAAACGCTCAACCAGCGGCGCCAGCGAAACATCCTTGCCATGCAGTGCCGGGTCCTGGCGCAAATCGGTGGTCATATACGACTCAACGGTGAGGGTTGTCGCCTGGGCTTTTTCCGCGCCGGCAAGCAGCATCAAGGCTTCGCCGTGAACGGTGGAAAATGGCTGGAGCGTTTCACGCCACTCATGTTCGTTCAAATAGAGCTGCGCCACCGGCGCCGCCAGGCGGCGCTCTTCGATGACCATCCGGTTGCGCTCCCAAGCAAGCTGGCCAAAGCGCTCGCTTTCCGCCTCGACGCGGTCCGCGCCATCGAACCAGACGAGAGTGTTGTTCGGCAGATAGGAAGTCACCGGCACCAAGTTGGAGCAAAAAAACGGCAGAAAAAATTCCACGCCGGCGACCGGAATACCTTCACGGATCGATTCGATCAGCGCCTGGCGTTCGCGCCGGTCGACTTCCAACTCCAGTGCGCGCTGCTCCAGGCGCCGGACCGACTCGTCGATGCCTGCCCGTTTGAGCGCGAACTCTTTCATCGGCAGAAGGATGCATTCCTCCTGCACCGCCTCGGTGCGCTGATTGGCCGGGTTGAACTCGCGAATAGACTCCAAGCAGTCGCCGTCGAATTCAAGGCGAATCGGCCGGCCGTAACCCGGCGGAAATAGATCGACGATACCGCCGCGCACGCTAAAATCGCCGCGCTCCTCGACCAATGGAACATTTTGAAAACCCCAGTGGACGACATGATCGAGTAACGACTCGCGCGGCAGTTCCTGGCCGACAACGAGATAAAGATAAGATTTTTTTAGGGTGTCTTTGGGGATCACCCGCTGCATGAGCGCTGCCGGCGTGGCGATTAAGATCGGCGCCGGTTCTTCGACCAGTTTGTAAAGCCCTTCCAATCGGCCGGCGATGTTTTCCGGATGGGGCGAGAGATTTTCGAAGGGCAGTACTTCCCAGGACGGGAATAGATGCAGGCGGCGGCGCAGCGGCGCCAAGCCGCGCTCCTCGCCGAGGAAAAACGCCAGATCGTCATAAAGATTTTCCGCCTGATTGGCGCTCGGCGCGATCACCAACAGCGGTCGCTGGGCCTCGGCCGCGGCGAGCGCCAACAGATAGGCCCGCGCGCCGCCCTGTATGCCCTGAATGCGTTTATCGCCCGTCCAGTTTCCGCGAAGAAATTGACCGAGCTTTTCGCTGAGCGGTTGATCGGTCATGAAAAAAGATTGAACCGTTGGAGCTGAATCTTTGGAATATCGGCGGTTGACGGCACGGCGCCAGCGGCCTCAGCCGCTTTGGCCCAGGCCTCGACCTCCGTACTGAGGTCTTTCACCCTAACTTGCAGATACGCCGGCTGATAATTCTCGAAGCGAATCAGTGCCTGGTAAATCGCCCGCACCGGGCCTTTGACCTCGCCGAAATCGACAAACATGCGAAACGCCGCCGCCAACTGAATCAAGCCCTCGATAAACGGCTTGGTATCCAACTGGCTGTCCTGGTAATAACCCTCCAGAACTTCGTGGCACTCGAAGAATTTCCGGTCGTTAAATAGACGTATGCCGTCTCGAAGCCGAGCATCCATAAGTTTGAAGTGAGTAAATTAGCAACTTCCGACCAAGCCCTCAAGGCGAGCTGAGAAGTCTAAGGAGGAACGAAACGGCTTGAAGGTTTTGAACTATTTGAATGGCTTGAACGAGTTCAATGGCGCGCCCACAGACGTTGATCGTACTGCGCCACCGCCGGCACCGCGGCGAGCCAGATGCAGACATCGGAGACCGCCAGCAACAAAGTGGAAAGTGTGAAGGACATGTTATAACTGCCCGTCCAGTCGTGAAACACGCCGCCGAAGTAGGAACCCATTGCCCCACCGACGCCGACCGCAACCGTCGAGTAACCGAGAATCGAACCAAAGCCTTTGCCGGCAAAAATATCCGCTGTTAACGACGAAAAGATCACCGCCCGCGAGCCGAAACCGATGCCAAAGAAAATGACGTAGACGTAGAGCAGCCAAGCCTGACTGGGATCGCGCAGGATCATCAAGGCGCCGACGCCAACGATGGTCATGACGATATTTAACGAATAAGCCGCCTGTTTGGTCAAGTGGTCGGCGATGAAGCCGAAAATCACCCGGCCAAAACTGCTGGTAATCCCGGCGAGACCAAAAATCGACGCCGCCAGCAGCTTACTGAAGCCGACGTCGACCACGTGCGCAACTTGGTGGGTGACAATCACGGTAGTACCCGACGCCGCGCCGATGCGGGCGATGAACAACAGCCAGAACTGCAAGCTCTGCAGCGCCAGCTTGGCGGTCCACTGGTTCTGTTCGCCTTTTTTCTGCATGCCGTGGGCGCCGCTATGTCCATGGGGCCCCGGTTGATAGGAAAGCAGCACAATCGGCAGCAACAAAACCAGCACCATCGCCGCGTAAATCTCAAACGCGCGCTCCCAGCCATAGCTGGAAATCAGCCATTCGCTGAGCGGCGCTAATAACATGATGCCGACGCCGCTGCCGGCGTAGACCACGCCGATGGCCGAAGCTCGATTGGATGAGAACCACTCCGAGATCAGAAAAATATGCGGCACCATGCCGGTCAAAGTAAATCCAGTTGCCAGCACGAGGCCAAAGCTAATATAGAGTTCCCATAGCGCCGAGACTTGGCTGCTAAGAAAGAGCCCGACAACCAGCGTGAGGCAGCCGGCGATCGCGATTTTCCTGGTGCCGAAGCGGTCTAGTAAATATCCAGCCGCAGGAGAAAGCAGCGCATCGACAGCTAGGACAATCGAAAATATCCCCGCCGTCGCCCCCCGGCTCCAACCGAAGGCATCGAGCAAAGCGACATTGAAAACGCCGAAGGAAGAATGCAGTCCGCGCGAGAATCCGAGCACGACGAAAGCGAATGCGGCGATTAACCACGGTGTCGGTGAGAAACGCATGACGATAATTGCCCTTTGTCATTAACAGATGGCGGAAAAGCCCACAAGCAGGCAGTGACAATCCGGCGAAACCATTCGACGAGAACGCCATTGAGTCATTGTCTTTTCTCGCCTGGACACTTATCCTATCGGTCATCCATGATGATTCGGCATTGGTTTTTACTAACATCGTGTCTCGCGTTTGCCGCCTGCGCCGGTACGGGCTCCAGCTTCTTGGCAGGGCGGCAAGCATTATTGCGCGGCGAACCCGACAACGCTGCCAATTATTTCAACGCGATCGCACAAACCGATCCTAGTTACGTCGTCACCTCGGCGCCACCGCGCAAGAGTATCTGGACTTACCTGGGCCGAGCCTATTACAACGCTGGCAGATATGCGGAGGCCAAAGTCGCCCTCGATAAAGCTTTGACTTATGTGAAGGACGACGATGTCGCACGGCTTTACCGCGGCTTGACGGTTCTACGTGGCGACACCGCCGCACCGCCCGCCAATGCTATGACTCTGCAAGAAGTTTCCTATGCGCTCCGCGAAGGCGTGGCGCCGCGGCGAGTCGGCACGATTTCGCGCGAGCGCGGTATAGCCTTCGACCTCAACGCCGAGACTGAAAATCAGCTAAGAACTGCAGGGGCCGACTCAACCTTGTTGGATGAGCTTAAACAATTTCGCGCCGAGCGCACCAAACAAGGCAAGGCGAGCGACAAACAGCGCATGGAAGGCGCCAAAGAAATCGCGGCGGCTTTGACCGGGCTGCGCGACTGGCTCGACTATACAATTGCCCACACTCCTCAAGGACGCTATTGGGATCCTTCGGGAGAAATCCGCACGGAAATTTCCCGGGCACTTCGGTCGGCGCAGGCAAGTCAGCCCAATTGGGAAATCATCCTTAGCAACGCCGAGTTGGTGGGTTACAATTTGGAAGAGGAAAGCGATCGCGCCCGGCGTGACGAGGCTGAGGAAGGTCGACGAATGCGGCCTTAGAGCCCTACCCGGAGCCAATGACCCAAACAGGATTTTAGCATTCTATCTTTTGGCCGAGACTTCTTTCCGCCGCACAGGCTCTTCTGGTTTGATCGATTTCTTTTATCACCTCGGCGTTGGACGGATCGATAGCCGCAGCTTTTTGTAGCTCCGCCACGGCGGCGGCATATTGACCTTGCTCGCGCAAACTCTTGGCCCGAGCGATGTAAGGCGCGAGCCTCGGTCTGGCGGGCTCCAGCGGCGGTGGAGCCAGGGCTTTTGATTCAGTGTTTGGTTTTACCGAAAGAGTTTCGACTTGCGCCTTTTTCGGCCGATCCTTAACGACGATTAGGATTGGCGCACTCACCACCTCTCCGGCGCGCACCGATATATCGACTCTGCCTGTTCTCAAGCCGCTCAGTTGACCATCGGAAGTGATGGCCGCGATGGTGGGATCGCTGATGTGCCATCGCAACTCGCGACCGATTGGTCTTTCGCTTTGGTCTGAATAACGAGCAATCACGCGCAGCGCAATTCTTTCATTCGCGAACAATTCTTTGCGCGCGGGTGTAATTGCAAGCTGCACCATCTTGACGGCGGGGATTTCATCAACGACTTTTTGTATCGATGTTACCGCCACCGTCCAGGGTTTACTGACCAAGTCTCCAAGTCGCGCCGATACTTCAGCGGTCCCCGGCTGCAGCGCCTTCAAATTACCTTGGTCATCGACCGCTGCAACGCGGCTATCGCTGATCGTCCATTTTATCGAATCGGCGATATCGCTGTTGGTTCCGTCGGAATAAATTCCTTGCAGTTTGAGCGCGACCATATCGGCAGGTTTTAACTCTCGCGGCGCGCCCGCGATGGCAATGGCGGTCAATTGGCGGGCTGGAAGCGGCTCGTTTATCGGCTGCGCCGGCGGCGCATCAATGGCGGTTCGACCCGGCCATGAGATTTGGAGAGCAACGAGAATCAAGGCGATCGCCGCACCTCCGCCGGCCAGGATTTTCCAGTTACGAACGAACAGGCTGCGCAAAGGGTCTGCACGGGGATTGTCGTCAGATGCCGAGTCATTCACCCGGTCAGGTTCAACGTTTCCGTTGCTTGGTGCTTTAGGTTCGCCCAACAGGGCCTTCAGGTCGGCAACCAGCAATTCCACCGCCGGTGCGTCGGCAGCCCCGCTCCAGTCTATCAACTTGGCCGCTTGGATCGCACGAAATCCCACCGGCGGATTGATCTTGTGAATCAGCACGGGAAGCATTATTTTCCCCAGCCGACGCGCCTCTTCGGCTTCCTCAATGACCCAAGTACTCTTGATCGAGTTTTCTGACCAGAGCACGATCAAGCATCGCATCCCTTGCAACGCCTCTTCGAGGACGGAGCGCCAAGTGCGGCCCGCCGGAATGCGACGATCCCACCACACACTAAAACCGGCCGCTTCAAGAACCTGAGCGATATGCTCAGCGGATTCCCGGTCTTCGTGAGCGTAACTAATAAAAATATCAGCCATAACGACTGCCAGATTACGTGTGTCTATGCACAACGGTCGTGATAACGCCATTGTAGCAAACCGCTGCAGTTTTGTAATGATGAAATTGCCAAACTAAATATAGCGAAGGGCGGGATCATGCGCGCAGCTTAGCTTGACAATCCGCACAGCCTAGTAATACAGCTCGACGCATCACGGAGGTATTTCTTATGCGTGTCATCGATGCCGACGGTCATGTCGAAGAGAACTTAGATACTTTTAGCGATAGATATTTGGACCCCGCGTTTCGTGCGTTGCGCCCGCGCGTCACCGGAGTTGACGGTTTGGCCTATTGGGTGATCGAAGAGCAACTCTACCCGCGGCGCGTCGGTCCCGGCTGTCATAATTTGGGCACGCCGACCAATGTAAACGGCGAGGTCGCCGCTCACACGTTGAGCAAGCAGGAAAGCATCGCCAGCATGGAGCTGGACGACATCGCGGCGCGCTTGAAGCTCATGGACGACGAAGACATCGCCATTCAAGTCATATACACAACGCTATTCCTAGCCTACCCACTGACCAAGAATGTCCCGTTGGCTACCGCGATGACAGCTTCCTACAACCGTTGGATGGGTCAACGCCTGGCCGGACAAGCGCGCATCAAGTGGTCGGCAGTGGTCAATCTCGACGACATCCCAGGCGCGATGAAACAAGTTCGCGAGGCGAAAAAGCTCGGCGCCGTCTCGGTCATGGTGCTCGGCACCGCCGGCGACGACATGCTCGATCATCCGCGCCTCGATCCCTTTTACGCCGCCCTATGCGAAGAGAACATAGCCCTGGGTGTCCATGTTGGCTGGTCCTGTCCATCGGTAAACAATCTCTACTCGCATATTTATCCATCCGGCGTCATCGCCTTTCATGTACCCCTGCTGATGGCCTTCACCGCGCTGGTCAGCGGCGGCGTCCTCGATCGTTTTCCGCAGCTCAAAGTGGTGTTCCTCGAAGCCGGCTGCCAGTGGGTGCCTTTCATCATCGAGAGAATTCACCATCGCTTCAAAAACCAAGGCTCGACGCTGAGAAAGTTCTTGCCGCAGACCGCGCCGATCCAAAAGCTGCCGGTGATGGACTACATCAAACGCGGCAACATCTATTTCAGCACCGAGGTCGAAGATGAAATCCTGCCCAATGTTTTGAATCTCGTCGGCGAAAGCCAAGTCATCTTCGGCAGCGACATGCCGCACGGCGACCGCGACCGCTGCGCTGCCGCAATCTTGCAAAAGCGCACCGATATCAGCGAGTCGGCAAAGGAAAGTATCCTGGAGAAAAATCCGGCGAAGCTGTATGGGTTGGCATAAGTTTATGGGGACGTTTTTTCACCACGAAGACGCGAAGGTCACGAAGGGGTTCGGATATACCTCTCGCCAAGGCGCAAAGACGCCAAGAACGATTCCCCAAAAATCTCTTTTCCGAACTTTGCGCCTTGGCGAGAGAAATTCCGAAACCGATTCTCACGGTTTCCAGCCGCTCGCCTTCAACTCATCGTTGGCCTTGCGCGCGAAGCTGAAGTCGAAAACATCGCTGACTTTCATTTCCCGCGTCGATTTGGTCGTGCGTTTCATATCGTCGATCAACGGTTGGAGGATTCTGTCGTCACTGATGCCGTTGCGTACCGTGATTCGCTCTTCAGTGTCGTAGATCGAGGCCACCAGGTCGCGGTCTTTCATTTTCAGAATATCGACCATGTGTTTGATCGACGCATCGCGCTTGTTGACGAAGAAGCTGATGCCCTTCAAACTCGCGCGCATGAATCGGCCAATCTTCGCCGGCTGCTGCTTGATCCGTTCATCGGTTGTGGCGATGCCGCCCTGGATCGCGCTGACATACTCGCCCGCAGACGCGAGCTTGGTGAAACCTTCTTTTTGCGCGCGTATGCTTGCCGCCGCGTTAAATAGTGTCGCTTGGATCGCTTTGCCCTTTAGCGCTGGAAAGCGCACTTCGTCGCCGCCCATCACCACTAGATTGGCGTCCTTGCTGGGATCGAGACCGTTTTTCCGGAGAATCTCTCGCGTCACCACCGCGAGCGAGCCCTCCGGCGACATGATCGCCACCGTCTGACCGCGCAGTTGCGCGATGGATTTGATGTTCGGCAGCGCGATCAAGTCCCAGCCCGGTTTATCCTGAATCACCGCAAGGATTTTGACCGGCACATTGCGCGCGGCGGCGGCCAGACCGCTGCCGGCGTTGGTGAAAAAATCGATCTCGCCGGCCAGCGCCGTGCGGATCGCGATCTCGCCGCGAATGCTCAGCATTTCGACGTTGAGTCCTTCTTCCTTAAAATAGCCTTCCCTGGCGGCGATCATCATTATAATCACCGATGCGGACAGCGACGGATAGGCAACGCGAACGTTTTCTTGCGAGTGGCCGTTGCGGTTAGCCAACGTCAATAGGGCAAAACCCATGAGAACAAACACACCCAATCGGCGGCAGATCATAAATAACCTCCTTAGCCTAGTGCGATCATCACTCCCGATACCGAAAGCGCGCGCTCTTGGCAAGGGGGTATGCGTTGACCCCATCGGGATAACGGTGATAAACCGTCGGCTATCGATACCCTTCCACAGGAGTTTTTCATGGCCAACTCGATTATCGAAACGGATGTAGCGATTGTCGGCGGCGGTGGTGCGGGTATACCCGCGGCAATCGAAGTAGCCCGCGCCGGCGGCCGAGCGCTGGTTTTGGAAGGCGCGGCGGAATGCGGCGGCACGGCGGCGATCTCCGGCGGCGGCTGCTGCATCGTCGGCACGCCGTTGCAAAAAGCCCTGGACATTAACGACACGCCCGACATGGCCTTCGAAGATTGGATCAAGTGGGGCGGCGGCCAGGCCGACGAAGTTTGGGCGCGCTATTACCTCGAACACAGCTTGCATGATCTGTATCACTGGGCCGAAAGCTGCGGCGTCAAGTGGATGGATTTGAAATTCCAGGAAGGCAACCGCGTCCACCGCTGGCACCGGCCCGACAACAATGGTCTCGGGCTGATGACCGCGCTGATCAAGACCGTTGAATCGATTCCCAACATCACCATTATAACGTCGACAAAGGCGGGCAAGCTCATCACCAAGGACGGCCGGGTCGCCGGACTAACCGCGACCAAAGAAAACCAAAGGTTCGACGTCCAGAGCAAGACGGTCGTCGTCTCCACCGGCGGGTTCAACTCCAACCTGGACATGATATTGGAGTGCCGCCCCGAGTTCAAAAAGTTTCGCGTCATGGAAGGCTCGGGTTTTGGCGCCAAAGGCGAGGGCCACAAGATGATCCGCGAACTGGGCGGCTACTTCACTCATTTGGACTGCATCTGGTTCTACGTCTATGCTACGCCGGACTACCGCGATTCGCAGCAACGCCGCGGTTTGGTTTTTCGCATGGTGCCCGGCTACCTCTGGTTCAACCAGCAAGGCCGACGCTTTCATAACGAGTCGCTCACCGGGGGCGCCTCGGCGACGCCGGCGCTGCTGGCGCAGACTCCGCCCCACGCCTGGGCCATCGCCGACACGCCGATGCTGGCCAAGATCGATGTCGCCGACCCGTACTACCGCCGCGGCGATGTCATCGACCGGCCGAAAGTCGAGGAACTGCTGAACCACTCACCGTTTATCAAGAAGGCCGACACCCTCGAAGAGCTGGGCAAGCAGTGCGGCTTCGACGACGCAAATAATTTCGTCGCCGAAGTGGACGCTTATAACAAATGCTTCGATGCCAACCTGGACAAGGAGCCCAAGTTCGGCAAGTCGCTCAAGGCTTCGAAAAAATTCGACACGCCGCCCTACTATGCGATTCAGATTTGTCCGCTGGCGCGCAAGAATTTTGGCGGCGCCAAAACCGACCTGCGTTGCCGCGCACTTAACAAATACTTCGAGCCGATCCCCGGGCTCTATGCAGCAGGAGAAGTCGCCGGCATGGCCGGCGGCCATATTAACGGCAAGGCTGGACTCGAAGGCACCATGCTCGGCCCGTCGATCTTCAGCGGTCGCGTCGCCGGCGCCTGGGCCGCCCACGAAGCCGGCTTCGGCCCCGGCTTTATCGGCAGACCGAATCGGCCGGAGTTAGATTAAAAGCCCGTTCAAGGGTTTTGAGGTTCAAAAGTTCAAGGTCGGATACCGGACGACTGAACTTTTGAACTATTGAACCTTGAACCGCCGCGTTCAGGTCGCCGTCATCAATCGGAGAAAGTAATGTCCAAATCAGCTCGTCAGGTTGCTGAGGTAAAAGAAGTGCGCGGCTACTGCGCCCTCTGCACCGCCCACTGCGCCACCATCGCCACCGTTGAGAACGGCCGGGTGACTAAATTGGAACCCGACTACGATCATCCCAATGGCGGCGTCATGTGCATTAAGGGCAAAGCGGCGCCGGAGTTGGTCTACAATCCCGAGCGATTGAACTACCCGCTCAAGCGCACCCGGCCTAAAGGAGACCCCGATCCCGGCTGGCAGCGCGTCGGTTGGGACGAAGCGCTCGATGACATCGCGAGAAAACTGCTATCGATCCGCGACCAGCATGGCGCCAAGGCGATGGCGTTGGGCAAGGGCACCAAGAGCGGCACCTCGGTGGACGATGTCGAGCGCTGGCTTGGCCGCTTTCTTTACCTCTACGGCAGTCCCAACTGGGTTTCGACCACCCATGTGTGCAATTGGCATAAAGACACCGGTTTCAGTTTTACCTTCGGCACAACGATCCAAACGCCCGATGTCGGACATAGCAAAACGTTTCTCCTTTGGGGCCATAACCCTAGCTCGACCTCGCTGATTCTCGCGGAAGATATCATCCAGGCGCGCAAGCGCGGCATGAAAACTATCGTCGTCGATCCCCGCCGCATCGGCATAGGCGCGAATGCTGACATGCTCTTGCAAGTACGTCCCGGCACCGACGGCGCCCTGGCGCTAGCGCTGATCCATTGTCTGATCGAAGAGAGCTGGTACGACGTCGATTTCGTACGCCGCTGGACCAATGGAATGTTGTTGATGAATACCGCCACCGGCGCCGTCGTCACCGAAGCCAATCTCAGCGCCGACGGCGATGCCAACCGCTTCGTAGTTTGGGACGAAGCGAAAAACAAGGCGGTCATCTACGATTCCGCCACCGGCGATTACGCACGCGACGATGTGCGACCGGCACTCTTCGGCAAACGAATTCTCAAAAGCAAAGACGGCAATGAAATTGTTTGCCAGCCGGTCTTCGAACGGTTGGGCGAGCTCGCCGCGGAATTCGCCCCGGAGAAATCCGAGAAAATCACCTGGGTGCCGGCCGAGCAGGTCTGGAAGACCGCGCTGATGCTGTCACACAATCGGCCGGTCAGCCTGTACATGTGGAACGGACTCGGCCAGCACACCAACGCGACCCAAACCAGCCGCGCCATCGCATCACTCTACGCGCTCCTCGGCGACTTCGACCGCCAGGGCGGCAACGTGACTTTTCCGAAAGTCCCCACTAACAGCGTCGACGGCAAAGAATTTTTGTCCAAAGAAGCGGCAGCATTGCGCATTGGCCGCGATAAAAAGCCGCTCGGCCCGCCGGCGTCGCCGGGAAACTGCGCCGCCTACGATATCTTCACCGCAATCCTCGACGAACAACCCTATCCGATCAAAGCGTTTCTCGCCTTCGGTTGTAATCCGGTCATGTCCAATGCCGATCCGCGGCGCGCCCGCGAGGCGCTAAGCAAATTGGAATTCGCCGTAGCCATGGATTTGTTCATGACGCCGACGGCGCAGCTCTGCGACTATGTCTTGCCGGCCGCCAGTTTTCTCGAAATGTCCAACATCACCACCGCCTTCGAACACCGCCAGTTAGGCAAGACCCATCTGCAATATCGCGCCGTCGTGGTGGAACCGCTCTACGAGCGGCGCTCCGATACCTGGATACTTTTCGAGCTAGCCAAGCGCATGGGCATGAGCGAGCAATTCTTCAACGGCGACATCGAAGCCGCCTACGCCTACGAGCTCGCGCCGACAGGAATCACGCTGGAAGAATTGAAAAACACTCCCGGCGGTATTTCCCGTCCGGTCGCACCGACATTTGAGAAACACACAAAAATAAATAAAGACGGCAAACCGCGCGGCTTCGCCACGCCGTCGAAGCGAGTCGAACTATACTGCCATAAGTTCGCCGCCGCCGGCTATCCAGCGCTGCCGGAATATATCGAGCCCGCGTTGAGCCCAGTCAGCCGGCCGGACGTCGCTGCGGATTTTCCTCTGGTCCTGACCAACGCCAAGAACACGACTTTCGTGCACAGCCAGCAGCGCGCGTTAACCAGTCTGCGCAAAGCGTTGCCCGAGCCGAGCGCCGACGTTCACCCTGAAACCGCATTGCGTTATGGGATTAAGAACAAAGAATGGATGACCGTCGAAACCCCGAAGGGTGCGATCAAAGTCAAAGCGCGCGTGACTGGAAACATCGTCCCCGGCGCCGTCTGCGTCCAACATGGCTGGTGGCAAGGCTGCAAAGAACTGGAACTCCCGGGCTACGACGCCTACAACGAAAATGGCGCCAACGCCGCCGTGCTCATCGGCACCGACCAAGCCGATCCGATCAGCGGCTCACTGCCGCATCGATCGTATCTATGCAGAGTCCGTCCGGCACCGTGAATCGCCAGGTGGGTCTGTTCCGATCGTTGCAAAACTTCCGGTCGTTCGAATTGACCGATCGGAAATCAGCGGCGCTTTGACCAGCTCGGACTTTTTGACCGGCGTTAACCAGTATTATTTTACTATTCTAAGATCCGCCGTCAGAGCCGTGAGAATTTCTTCCAGCGCGAGATCCCAGCTTTTGACCAGCGCTTCCGGTGATCGGTTGCTCACCAGCACGGATTGCACATAGCGTTTCTGCATGAGAATCCCCGGTTTGGCGGGTAGATCGCTGGTCAAAAAAAACTCCAAGTCAATCACCGCAGCCGGCGCATTCAGATTTCTAAAATCCCCATAGATCCCATTGACCGTGCCCTCCAACACATAGCTCGGCGTCTGGCTATTCGATGCGCTGATGACGTATTTGAAAAGCTGTGAGCCGATCAAACTCTTGCGAATCTCTTCACTGATCAGCCCTGCTGGTGGAGCGATAAATTGATTGTAAAAATCGCTCTCGAACCCGGTATCCGAAATACGATAAACAAAACTTCGATCCTGATAACGCGGTGAAATACGTAAAGGCGACACTTGCAAGATTTCGTCACGAACCACTTCACCGCTCGTCGCCGGGCGGACTTCCAGGGCATAAAAATGCTTATCGGGATAGTTGCGTTCGAGGCTGACGCAACCGTTGCCAAGCATGGCCAGCAGCGCTGCGGTTACAAAAAGAGTCCTAAATGATTTCATCGTGGCATCACCTTCGAGGGCGTCGGCGGCGCGCCGAACAATACCTGAGATGGATACTTGCGCGAACTTTCCGTGAGCTCTTTCATGTCATTGGAAATCGCTTGCAAGTTCTCGACTGTGGCCGCGATCCCCTGTTGCTGCGTCGCGATCAATCGGTTCAATCGCTGGACGGTTTGCCTGAGCTGAGCACTCGTATCGGGCAGATCAGCGCTGACCAAATCAAGCCGCTTGACCATGCGTTCCAAACTCTCAGCCGCGCGCGGCAAGTCGCTGAGCATTTGATTGACCGGACCTTGCGCGCGTTCGATGATCTGGCGCGCGGCGCTCGCCGCAGCCGCGCTGTCTTTCAAGGCGGACTTCACTTCGTTGCTGCCGATCAGCTCTTTCAACTGACGGTTGGTGTCACGCACTTCGGTCAGAAAGGCGTTGGCCTGGCCGCCGAGCTTGTCGAAATTCGCCCCTTCGGCGACTTTGGTAATCGTTTGCAAAGATTTTTCCAGGCCGGCGACCAACCGGCCAACATCGATGTCTTCCGCGCTGCGAAGAATCTTTTCCAGCGACTCGCTGAGCTGCGCGATTCGGCTCAGAGTCGACGGCACATAGGGGTATCGGGGGTGCCAATCGATCTCCAACGGCGGATTGCGCGCTGGGTCCTGATAATCCGCCTCTATGTAGGCCGCGCCGGTGAGACCCTGGGATGCGAGACGGACGCGCAATCCTTTTTCGATCTCGGTCGTGAAACTCGGTGAACCGGCGTCGGACAGCGGCGCTTGAAAGATCGTCGTCGTAAGACCGATCCGGACCAGAACGTAGCGGCGCTTGGTCGGATACTCGGCGCTGGTCAGGCTGATGGTTTCGACCTTGCCGACCGGCACACCGCGAAATTTCACCGACGAGCCGACGTCAAGCCCTTGCACCGACTCATCGATATAGGTTTCGACCAGGACTTTCTTCTGAAAAATGGTGCCGACGCCGAGCGCGACCACGCCAATGACGCCGATGATGGTGCCAATGATGATAAATACACCGATCTTGAAATAGCTGGCTTTTTCCATACCGGCAATTTAAGCGGTTAAATCAATACCATGGATGCGCTAAGCTGGATTGTCGGCGGAGGGCTGGCGGGAAAAAAACTGCCTTACCCAGGGATTCTCGCTGTGATCGCGCAACTCCTGAGGTTTGCCCGTAGCCACGATGCCTTTGACGCTTTTATCCAACATAATCACCCGATCCGCAATCGCGAAGATACTCGCCAGCTCATGGGTGACGATGACAAAGGTAATCTTTAAGCTGCGCGCCAGCGAGAGAATCAATTCATCAAGTTCCGCCGAAGTGATCGGATCGAGCCCTGCCGACGGTTCGTCGAGAAACATCACCTGCGGGTCAAGCGCCATGGCGCGGGCGATGGCGGCGCGCTTCTGCATGCCGCCGCTTAATTCCGACGGCAGATGATCGTCGAAACCGCCGAGGCCGACGCGCTGCAACTTCATCGAGGCGATAAAACGAATCGCGTCCGGCGGCAGATCGGTAAACTCTTGGAGCGGCAAACAGACATTGTCGAGCACCGTCATCGAGCCAAACAACGCGCCGCTTTGGTACATGACGCCGAACTTGCGGAGCAGTCGCTGGCGCTCGCCGCCTTCAGCCGTAGTGACATTGTGGCCGTCGATGAGAATGGTTCCCGCCGCCGGCGGGTACAAGCCGATCATATGTTTGAGCAGAGTGCTCTTGCCGCACCCCGAGCCGCCGAGGATGGCGAACACTTCGCCGCGGCACACGTCGAAATTCAATTGATTGAGAATCACCAGGCCGTCATAGGCTGCGGTGAAGCCGTCCACTCGGATGATCGTATCGTCGGTTGCCATGATCCGATTAGACCCAAAGGTAATAATAGATCACCGTAAAAATCCCGTCGGTGATCACGATCAGGATAATCCCGCTCACCACCGCATGGGTGGTGGAAAGTCCGACGGCGCTGGCGCCGGATTGGGTCTGCAGGCCGCGCAAGCAGCCGATCGCCGCAACCAGGATACCAAACGCGAAGGCTTTCACCAGCCCGCCGACAAGCGAGCCATAGCTCACCGCCAGCTGCAGTTGATGAAAAAAAGTAATGAGCGGAAAACCTAACGACATCATGACGACCGAACCGCCCATGACGCCCAACAGGTCGGCGAACACGGTGAGCACCGGCGTCATCGCCAGCGCGGCAAGCACCCGCGGCACGACCAGAAACCGCACCGGCTCCAACCCCATGGTTTTGAGCGCGTCGATTTCCTCGCGCACTTTCATGGTGCCGATCTCGGCGGCAAAGGCCGAACCCGAACGGCCGGCGAGAATGATCGCCGTCATCAACGGCCCCATCTCGCGCAGCACCGACAAGCCGATCATATTGGCGACAAAGATCTCGGCGCCGAATTGACGCAAGGCGACCGCCGCCTGAAACGCCATGATGACGCCGACCAGAAAACTCAGCAGCGCTACGATCGGCAGCGCATTGACCCCGACCTCTTCAGCGATCAGCAACGTGTCGCGCCAACGAATCGTGCTGGGATGACGCGCCGCCTTGACCATGGCCAAGCCCAACTGACCGACGAAGGCAATCAATTCATGAATATCTTGCCAAACCTGCACCGCCCCCCGGCCGATCTCCTCGGCCAATTGAACGCGAACTTTGGTCTTGCTCTGACCGGTCTCAGCGCTGCCTTGCGCCCAGTCGTCCAACAATTCTTGGAACTCCGGGCGTAGACCGTGAATTTCCAACCGGCCCGCGTTCTTCTGTTGCAACCGGCGCAGCTGAATCAGCAGCGCGATACCGGAACCGTCGCAGTAATCGATCGCCGCCGCGTCGAGATCAACCGTCACCGCCCGTGCCGCCGCCACCAGTCGCGTCGATTCGCGCCAAATGCCCCCGGTGCTGTCGGCGTCGAGCCGGCCGGCGATGGCGAGCTTGAGCACGCCGTTGCGCGGTCCGTCGCTGTGCAAGCTGGCGGATTTGGAAAGTTGTGATTCCATGCGAGACGTTTTGCGGCTGGTGATCTTATTATGCGCAGTGCATATCGCGGGTCAACTCACGACCAGAGAGTTCTTGCGCGGCGCCCGCACCGCCAGGCTCAACAACGCCGAGACGATCAAGGCGACGACGAAAGCCAAAAACGATGATCGGTAACTGCCTGTGAGATCGTGGACAAATCCGAAGAACGGCGCCCCCGCGGCACCGAACGCATGGGTAACCAGAATGCCAAGGCCCCGCACCATGCCGAGCGAGACCCGGCCGAAATTGCTGGCCCAGATGAGTTCTTGCAGCACCCAACCACCGCCCAAACCGACACCGTAAAGCAAAAAACCGAGGTAAACCGGCACCACCTGACTAGTGACAAGAACCAGCGCCAATCCTGTCGACTGCACCAAAAACATGACCAAACTGGAGTGGCGGATGTCCATGCGCTCGCTAATCACGCCCCAGACCATGGTCGAGCCAAGCTGCGTCGACGCGATGATGCTGAGCACCGTCGCCGCCACCAGCGGCGAGTAGCCGATATCGGTGACGTAAGCGAACACATGCAGATTCAAGCCGGCGATACCGACGTTGGCTATACCGTAAATGAAACAAATAATCCAAAACGCTTTGGTGCGGATCACTTCGCGCCAAGTCCAAACTACTTCTTCCGCCGCCAGTCGTGCCTTGGTAGCGTCATTCGATTTACTGCCAACCAACGCCGGCTGTGCGTCCATGCCGTCCGGCTGCAAGCCCATCTCCTCCGGGCTGCGCCGCATGAAAATCAGCGCGGGAACCACGACCAGCACCAATGTGATCAAGCCGAAGATCGACCAGGTCAGCCGCCAGCCAACCCAGGCGAACAGAGTCGCGGTCACGACCGGGATACAGACCTTGGCAAATCCCTGCCCCAGGCTGGCGATCGCGATCGCCCGCCCGCGTTTGCGCACGAACCAGCGCGACACCGTCACGCTGACGATCATCTGGCACATGAAGACGCCGCCGATGGCGACGAAGATCCAGCGCAGCATGAGAAACTGCCAGAACGCGCCGACCCGGCTCATCAGGAGAAATCCCAAACCCGCGGATAACGCCCCGCCGACCATCAGCCAACGGCCGCCGAAACGATCGACCAGCGGCCCCACCAGCGGCGCCATCGCCGCGCCGATGAGAATTTCCCCAGAGCGCAAGAGCGAAAACAAACCGCGCGAGACGCCCAGATCCTCGGTCAACGGCTTCAAGAACACGCTGAGGGTGCTCGACATGTGAAACGCGCACGCGACATGGGCAAGAAAGCCGACACCGACGATGTACCAGCCGTAGAAAAATTTACGGTCGGAACGGGAGGTTGAAAATGTTGTGGGAGAATTCAATGCAAAGCCACCACGAAGCGAGAGTTTGCAAACTATCAAGGATCGCCGCGCTTGTAAAAGCTCGGAGTTGAATGGGCTAGAACCGATGGGATATAGCAGTTATGTGACGAGCACGATCACGAACCCGATCACGGAGGACCGACGCCATGGCAAAAAAAGGGCTTAGCCACATCGCTCTCAAAGTGCGCGACTTGAAAAAGACCGAGGACTTCTACGTCGATGTGCTGGGGCTTAAGGTAGCGTTTCGTCATCCGCCCAGCATGATTTTTCTCACCACGCCCGGCAGCAGCGACCTTCTGAACTTCGTCAAAACCGCCCAACGCCCTCGCGCCAACCAAGGCCTCGAACATGTCGGCTTTAAAGTCACCCAAGCGGAACTGAAAAAGCTCGAAGCAAAATTCAAAAAGTTAGCCATCCAGATCGACGGCCGCCGCGGCAAGACCGCTTTCTACATCACCGACCCCAACGGTTATAAACTGGAATACTACTGCGACTAATCGAATCAGCAATTCAATGAGTTTGCATTCTTTTCCCCTCCCCAAATTTTACCCTCTCCCTCGACTGGGAGGCTGTGTCGCAACTGTCATTTCGAGGTGAAGCCGAGAAATCTTGTCATCCTAATGTAGCTGAAAACACGAGATCCCTCGCTGCGCTCGGGATGACAGATGTGGGGCATTTGCGCATTACGACACAGCCTCCGACTGGAGAGCGAAGGGTGAGAGTGAAAAGCTTGTATATGGCTGAATATTCAACTGAACTCACTGCGGAAGGAATCCCGACAAAATGAAAATCCTCATCACCGGCGCCGGCCTGATCGGCTGCCATAGCGCCAATGAATTGGCCCAGCGCGGCCACAACGTCACACTCTTCGACATCAATCCCAACCAAACCTATATCGACGCCATCGCCGGCAAGAAGCGCGTCAGCGTCCTGCGCGGCGACCTGCTCGACTTGCCTGCGCTGCTGCGCGCCATGAAAACCGTGAAACCCGCCGCGGTCGTCCACAGCGCCGGCTTCATCGGCAGCCAGGTCGCCAACCCGCCCTACCGTGGCATCCGCACCAACATTCTCGGCTCGGTGAACACTTTCGAAGCCGCCCAACTCACCGGCGTCAAGCGCATCGTTCATGTCAGCACCTTCGGCGTCTACGACTGGGACAACATCAAGAAAGGGCCGGTAACCGAAGACTTCCCGCGCTGGGCGACGCAGTTTTATCAGGCGACCAAAGTCGCCAACGAACTGTTGCTCGGTGCTTATAAAAATTACTATGAATTGGAAACCGTCGTGATCCGCCCTGCCAGCGTCTACGGTCCCGGCCACTACCGCGGCGGCTCCGGCGGCGGCAAGAACATGGCTGAGCTGGCGCGCAGCTGTCTGGGCAACGGTGCCATCGAACTGCACGAGAAGCGCATCGGCAGCAACGATTTCGTCTACGCCAAAGACGTCGGCCGCGGCATTGCGCTTGCGTGCGTGGCCAAAGACGCGGCGGGCAAGACTTTCAACATCGGCACCGGCGAGACCTACACGCCGCAAGATTTTCGCAAAGCGATCGCCCAGCTCTGTCCCAAGCGCGAGATCAAATTGATCAAAGGCGCCGACGACGGCCGCGCCGGCAACGAGCGGATCAACATCTCACTGGCGCAAGCCAAACGCGTCTTGGGCTACACGCCAAAATACAAATTGATCCAGGGATTCAAGGATTATCTGGAAGTAAGTAAGCAGCACGGCTTCTGGAGCTGAGGCAGCCGGGGATTAGGATCTCACCACGAAGACACGAAGGACACGAAGGTTTCGAATGACACTGATTCCGAACTTCGCGCTCTTCGTGCCTTCGTGGTGAACATTCCCCTTCCAAACTTTGCGCCCTCTGCGTTCTTTGCGGTTAAACATCCGATTCCGAATTGCATCATACCGCTCAAAACAAACTCAACTGATCCCTTTCCGGCCGGCGAAAATGTTCGGTCGTCAGCTTGGGCCAGCGATCTGTAATACCCGACTTCTTGCGCGCCAATTGAAACAGCCCCGCCATTTGCTCGGCGAATTTGCCTTCGCCACGCATGCGCGATTGGAAGTTGGGATCGTTGAGTTTGCCGCCGCGGATCTCTCGCAGACGGTGAAGAATCTTGTCCTTCTTGTCAGGGTAGTGTTGCGCCAGCCATTGCTCGAATAGTTCTTTTACGGCGAACGGCAACCGTAACGCGACATAACCAGAGAATGTCGCGCCGGCCCGGGACGCCGCGAGGGCAATCGCCGGGGCTTCGGCATCGGTCAGTCCGGGAATCATCGGCGCTTGCAGATAGCCAACCGGCACGCCTGCCGCGGCTAGTTTTCGAATCGCCTCCAAACGGCGTGCCGGCCGCGACGCGCGCGGCTCCATCGACGCCGCCAACTTGGCATCCAACGTCGACAGAGAAATCGTCACGCCGATACAGTCGAACCTAGCCAGTTGAGCAAGAACATCGATATCACGGGTGACCAAATGATTTTTGGTGACGATAACCACCGGATTGCGGAAATCGAGCAACACCTCCAAGCAGCGCCGGCTCAGCTGCTTTTGTTTCTCGATGGGCTGGTAACAGTCGGTATTACCGCTCAGCGCGACCAACTGCGGCTTCCAGTTAGGGCGCGCCAATTCTTGGCGCAATAGTTCCGGTGCATCCTCTTTGACCATGATCTTGGTCTCAAAGTCTAACCCCGCGGAAAACCCTAGATACTCATGCGTCGGACGGGCGTAGCAATAAACACAGCCATGCTCGCAGCCACGATAGGGATTAATGCTGGCATCGAAGCCGACATCGGGGCTGTCGTTGAAGACGATCAGCGATTTCGAATGATCGGGGTAGAACTGAGTGTGAGGAGCAGGAACTTCGTCGCTATCCTCTGGCGGCTCAGGCAGCCGTTCGATCGACTCGAAACGGTTTTTCGGATTGGTCGCCGAACCGCGGCCGCGCAGAGGAGGCGGCGTATTCATGGCTTAACGCACTAGGCGCTTGCTTCGGTCGCTTCAGCGGCATCGGCCGCCTTGGCGGCGTCGGCCGCAGCTTTGGCCTCAGCGGCTTTAGCATCAGCGGCAGCTTTGGCTGCGGCGGCTTTTTCCGCGGTCTCTTTGGCAGCGGCTTCCGCGGCGGCCTTTGCGGCTACTGCCTTCTTCTCCGTAGCGAGGATGCGGGTCGTGCGCTTGAGCAGCCGGATCTTCCGTTGTAACCGGCGCGTTTTCTTACGATCGGGCGTGGCCGCGGCGAGTTCGGCTTTTTGTTTTTTCAGCTGGCGAATGTTTTGTTTGGCGGTCGTCAATGCACTGGCTTCCATCAAGAAATTCCTCCCTTTATGAGTCACTTTTTGGTACCATATTTTCCACTGAAACCAAAATGACCGCCAAAAAGCCAAAAACCGTAAAATTCAACCCTACAGATAGCGTCAATAAAATCCTGCCTCGGCTAGAGAAAGCCCATCCCGACGCCAAACTCGACCTCGACTTCGCCAACCCTATGGAATTGCTGATCGCCCTGATCCTCGCCGCCCAAGCGCGCGACGATCTGGTCAATCAAGTCACACCGGAACTCTTCCGAGCGAACCGCACTGCCGCCGACTACGCCAAGCTCCCGCTAGCCAAGTTGGAAAAACAGATTGGCAAGATTAATTTCTACCGCAACAAGGCCAAATCGATTCACAACTGTTGCAGCCAATTGGTCGAACGCTTCGGCGGCAAGGTTCCCGACAACTTAGAAGACCTCGTCAGCCTGCCCGGCGTCGGCCGCAAGACCGCCAACATCGTCCTCGGCAACGGTTTCAGCCGGGACACCATCGGCGTCGACACCCATGTCATGCGCTTGTCGCAGCGCTTGGGCTTCACGACCAAAAACGATCCGGACAAGATCGAAGCCGACTTGATGGCCATTGTCCCGGAAAAACAGCGGGTGCGCTTTTGCCACCTGATGCAGTACCATGGCCGCCGCGTCTGCTTCGCCAAAAAACCGAAATGCCCGGAATGCACGATCGAAGACCTTTGTTCATTTCCAGGAAAAACCAAGGCATAGCTTAAGAGTTTTCAACTCCGCTCATTTGACTCATTTCATTTCGAAATGTCCGTGTTACTGTTCGACGTTTTTGAACGGCCCAGCGCCAATGTCGCACCGGTCAGATTTGCCAGCAGATCATGAGAAGGGTGTGACAAGAAAGAGCAAGATTTTGTGACGATGGTGCTCTCCTACGCAGAACCGCAACCGGAGCTCAACAACCGCAATTCGACAAACCACAGCATCTATTCAATTCGTACCCAGGTAGAATTTTTTTCATTTTGCGCACCCGCCGTTGGCGCACGGCTTAGCAATCATTGGAAAGCCGGGTTTGGCGCCTAAACTGCGTCGATCCGTTGTCGCTTCACATCCAACCGGCATAAGGCTACACTGTGTCGAGTTAATTTTGCTAAAGGTCAGTTCTCTGTCGACGAGTTACTCGCAGGTATGATTGAAACTCTTCAGCCGCCGGCTTTTTCAGGTCTTGTACGTGAAGTACTTTGTCTGATCGAACTGCCACGCTTACTATTACACTTTCCGTCGCTTTTTGCCCAACCGCGCGGCAAGCGTGAGCCGGTGCTTATTCTTCCGCCGCACAGCAGTGGCGACGGTTCGACGACACTTCTAAAAGCCTACCTTCGGCTGATCGGCTATCGCGCTCGGGGTTGGGGCCTCGGACGCAATAAAGGCGACGTATCCGAACTGCTGCCGCGCGCGTTGAAACGGTTGGCATCCTTTGCCAAACGCAGCAATCAAAAAGTTACACTGATCGGATGGAGCTTTGGCGGCTACCTGGCGCGCGAATTGGCGCGCGAGCGTCCGGATCTCATTCGCCGCGTGATTACCCTCGGCACTCCTGTAATCGGCGGGCCCAAGTACACCGCTCTATCGGAAATCTACCGCAAGCGCGGCATGGATATCGAAGCCATCGCAGCCGAAGTCAATTTCCGCAATCAAGCGGCACCGCTGGAAACGCCGGTGGTGGCGATCTATTCACGCATCGACGCCCTCGTCGCCTGGCAAGCTTGCATCGACCACCAAACGCTAAACGTTGAACATGTCGAGGTCCGCAGCGCCCATTATGGCTTCGGCTTTTCGCCGGAAGTTTACCGCATCATCGCGCAGCGCCTGGCGCAAGCCGACGACCGTTCGCGTCACGAAATTGGCGAGAAGCCACACAGGCGCAAACACATCCGGCTCCACACTCGCTGAAAATTTTTAGTGACCTGCGGCGTGGACTATCGCGCGCTCGAGATCTGTCCAACCGCGGTCTCGCAGAGCTGCAAACTTTGATTTTGAGGCTCGGCTGGCCGCGCCGATAGTCCTCTGTGCGTGAGCCTCTGGCGGTGCGCCACCGGCGCAACGATTTGCGCATCGGCAGCTTGTCATCAAGCACTGCCAGCACCCGCTGCGTCTTTCCCCTCACAACTAAAGCTACAAAGACTCGGCAGCGCTGTTCTACTAGACTTTGGTATAGTCCCCCAGAGAACAGCGTACCTAAAGATTTCTGTGCGTCGTTCGAACTACGAGAAATATTGACATGGCTTTGGTCAATCGACTAAATTCCGCGTTACTGCAAATTTTGGCGCCGGAGTGACTAATGAAAAGCCTGCTTAAAACACGTCAGCTGCCCTGTCATAAGTATGAGGGGAGCCAGCAGGGCCTTGTGGACTATCATAACAACACCGATATGAGACGACATATTGGCGGCATCGACGTGAGTCATCGCTACAGCGGCGTTACTACTCGGCTCCTAAATCCAGACGAGAGGTTCATTGATACCGAGGAGCCTACACCGCTTGTCATAGAGCGCCGGGGTAGTTCAGGTAGCCTCGGTTTTCTTCAGGAGTTTCTCTCGTCCAACTCATCCCAAATTGTAATGGATATTGCTATTCATGGAGCCGTCTTATTGCGAGGCTTTGATTTAAGGAGCCCTCAAGATTTCGAGAGTGCCACCCTTGCTATCTCTAAATTTCAAGGAATCAACGAATGCCTAATGTCGGAGCCAGGTCGTGAAGTCGTAAAAGGCACTCGCTTCGTCCTCCACACCAATAGTCTATACAGGACTGGGGGGAGCCTATATTTGGGTGGATTCCATTCCGAAAACTACTATTCGCCTGACGTACCAAGCTACATATCCTTCTTCTGCGAGCAAGCATCGCAGATTGGCGGTGAAACGGGTCTGGTAAACACGGCCCAGCTCTTCTCTGACCTTCCTGAGGCCGTGAAAACAGAACTCAAGCAACGAGCCTACTGGGTCGCGGCGTGGCCGTTGGCTAAAATGGCGTGGCGATATGGCGTTAATGCTCAGCAGGTGGAGCAATTTTGTTTGGATTCCGGATTACCTGTCGTCACGCAGCACGGTCAGAAATACGCCTCGATGTACAAGCCGTGTGTTATCGAACACCCGATCACTAAAGAACACGCCTTGGCATTCAATTACTCAGTGGCATTGATGAAGTCCGGACTCGACCGCACGATACAAAGAGTATTCCTACCGGATTACTCGTCAAAGGAATGGCTGCTGCATAGACTGAGCTGGCGCTTTCCCCTAATCGGCGTGTTGGATAAACTGGACGTGTTGTCTCGGGATCCAGGGACCGTATGGCGAACCTTATTTCGCAAACCTTTTGATGCTTGCGTTGACGAGATCTTCAGTAAAGAGGCGACTGGTCGTTTGGCCACGAGCATCCGCAATCGGTGCTCCTCGTTTAAGTGGAGAGCGGGCGACGTGCTCATCGTCGACAACCTGAAAATGGCACACAGCGGAATGCCTGGGTCAGGGGCGCGAACGCTGAGAGTTCTCATTTGTAATCCGATTCGGATGCGCTACGATTCGAAGGGTCCCGGTGTTCACGTCGTCAACGATTCTCATCATCCCACCCTTGGCGCTCAGCTTAGGCGCTCCGGTTGAACGGCGGGTTGGGCCTCTCTTGTCTGAACTGGCGGTGCCGCCCCACCGTATGGTACGTGCGGCAGTTGGAGAACCTAGTTCTTGTACGATGGATCAGTTCGATCAAGCTTACGAAGCAGCCCAGGCCAACTCAGCGCGCCCGCGCTAACACCAGTGGTCGCCTTCCGCGCTTGTTCCTTCGCCGCCTCGATAATCGATGGGTCGATGCCTATGAGTTCGCCGCCGCCAGCTTGAGCGCGCACTTGAATCGTACACACCGTTTCAAGCACGTACATAGCCACGAACGCGTCCGCAACCGTCTCGCCGACGGTCAACAAGCCATGGTTACGAAGTATCAGAAATATGCGATCCCCGAGATCACGAACCAGTCGCGGCTTTTCTTCGTCGTTCAGAGCGAACCCCTCGTAATCGTGGTAACCGAGCGAGGAGAGCACGTAGGCCGATTGCTGCGATATCGGTAACACCCCGCTCCGTTGTGCGGACACCGCTATCCCGTTTACGCTGTGGATATGAAGCACGCATTTCGCACTCTCCCGCGCTGCATGGATGGCGCTGTGAATAACGAAACCAGCTGGAGAGATCGGGTAGAGGGTGTCCATCACGATGTTGCCGTCGATGTCGACCTTGACCAGGCTCGACGCTGTAATCTCTTCAAACAGCATCCCGTAGGGGTTGATGAGGAAATGATGATTAGCACCTGGAACCCGCATCGAAATGTGGGTGAAGACGAGATCGTCCCAACCGTACAGGGCCACCAGGCGATAGGCGGCAGCGAGGTTAACCCGTGCTTCCCATTCGGCCTCCGTTACCTTCTCACGGACACGCGAAACCGGCATCTCTTCAGCAAGGTTCATGAGGGACTCCTTCTTTGTCCGACACAGCGCTAGTCTACGCTCTGAAGTCGTGGAGATTTCGCTTAGAGGCCCAATCATTGAATGACTACAATATTAGGGAATCCAAAAATCACGTTTGCCCGACTTTTATCTGTACAATTAATAACTTGTCAAGCGAGTTAAAGCCTCGTGAACGTTCTCATCGTCGAGCCTAAATCTTTGCATGCGCAAACCAGGCTCGCGGCGGAAAACTATTTACTCGACGCCTGCGGCGGCCTGAGTATGACCCCGGTCATTTTGCGCGCCGGTGTGATTTACGGTCTGGCCGTGAAACTCTTTGAGGTAGCGCGCACACTCATGCGTTGGCGCTTGATGGCGATCTGGCCGCAGCCCGCTTGTATACATCTGCTGTCCTTCGCGGACTTTCTTCACTGCGTTCAGTGCGCCATCGCGAAGGAGCAACATCACGGCATTTACAACCTCTGCGACGATCAGCCGCTTTTATTGCATGAGTTTTTGCACCGTCTTGCAAACCATTGGGGTTATCCAAAACCTCGCCGTCTCCCGAAGTTTTTTTTCACCCTCACGGAGGCGGCATGCGAAGCGATCGCCGGCCTCTTTCATGTCGGGACGCCGCTGAAGCGCGACATTATTCAGATGGGCATGACTTCGGTTGTCGCCGACACCAGACGGAAGAAAGGTGAAATCGCGCCCTGTCTGATCTATCCCTCTTTGACGGAAGGTTTGGCGGATCTTTGAGACTGATGTCGTATTGTCGATCGTCGCGCCAAGTCCCAATATCGGTCTTTATGGCGGGGAATTCTCCGGTTTGGCCATTTTATCATTGTTCCGCTGCGCAAAGTTGGCTAGCATTGGTAATCCATGGCTTAGGCTTCGGATCATGAATGAAACTCTGCAGGCGCCCTCACCGGCCCATGTAATGCGCGAAGCGCGCGGCTTGATCGAGTTGCCGCGGCTTTTGTTGAGGTTTCCGTCCCTGGCGCGCCAACCGCGCGGCAACGGCGAGCCGGTTCTGGTCTTTCCCGGCTACGGCGCCGGCGACGGTTCGACGATGATTCTCAAGGGCTATCTGCGTTTACTCGGCTATCGTGCGCGGGGTTGGGGTCTGGGCAAAAATCACCGCGCTGCCAGCGATTCGCTGCCGCGCCTTTTGCGACGGTTGGGGAATTTATCCCGACGGAGCAAACAAAAGGTCGCCATCGTTGGCTGGAGCTTCGGCGGTTACTTAGCGCGCGAGCTGGCGCGCGAGCGTCCCGAGCTTGTTCGTCTGGTGATTACTCTGGGTACACCGGTCATCGGCGGCCCGAAATACACGGCAGCGGCGGAATCCTATCGCAAGCGCGGTATCGATATTGAAGCCATCGCTGCCGAGGTCGAACAGCGTAATCGTATCGCCAACCTAGAGGTTCCGGTAGTGGCGATTTATTCGCAAAAGGACGGGTTGGTGGCCTGGGAAGCCTGTATCGACCATCACACTCACAACATAGAACATGTCGAAGTCAAATCGACTCACCTCGGATTTGGTTTCTCCGCCGATGTTTACAAAGTCATCGCGCAGCGGCTGAAGCGGTTCTCGGGGCACGATGCCGCGCCAACGGTGCGGCGTCGGCGGCGCCTGAGACTAGAGAAACTGCCGCGCTGAAACCAGTCACCGCAGCCATGTCCGCAATAACGAAAGCAAGACCATGGAAGATGTTATTATCTACTGGGTCGGCGCAGTTCTCCTGGTGGGACTGGGTT
The DNA here is from genome assembly GCA_963816145.1 of uncultured delta proteobacterium. Lineage (GTDB taxonomy): Bacteria > Desulfobacterota > Binatia > UBA9968 > UBA9968 > DP-20. The sequence goes on along the minus strand of CAWFJP010000004.1, from coordinate 94,886 downwards.
TGCTCGGACTCGTCCTGCCCGGCCTACCAGGCGCGCCGCTCATTCTGATCGGCCTCATCCTCGGCGCGTGGGCCGACAATTTTACCCACGTCGGCCTGCGGACGATAATCGTTCTTGCGGTTTTGGCGGGATTGACTTACGCCGTGGATTTTTGGGCGACGATTTTTGGCGCCAAGAAGTTCGGCGCATCCAAACGCGCAATCATCGGCGCTCTGATCGGCGTCGTCGCCGGTCTGTTTCTCGGCCTTTCCGGCGTCATCTTTGGCCCTTTTATCGGCGCCGTGATCGGTGAACTGTCAGCCCGCCGTGGTCTGCAACAAGCCACCCGCGCCGGCATCGGCGCCACCATCGGCCTCGTCATCGGCTCGGCGCTGAAGATTGCCATGTCACTTGCCATGATTGGAATTTTCGCGGTAGTGCGGTTCTTATGAAATCATGGGGCGTAAAAGTGGCGTAGCGATCCCGGTGGGTGGCATTCGTGTTACTCCCCTTGATACGGCACTTTGCAGCCGATAATCCAGGGGCACCCGAACCATCCGGAAAATGCCCTGTCGACAGCATCCCCAACTCGTCAATCCCTGCTTTCAAATTCGCGGCAGATTGTCCATCTAAAACGGCGCACCGGCTTTGCGCATATGGCCGATTGGCAGCAAGCGGCTTCTGGGCATTTCGGACGGGCGTTTCCTACTGCCCAATTATGAAAACATCCCACCCGATATCGTCGCGCAATTAGTCACCGCCGATTCGCTTAGGTTTGCAGACTTCATGGTCTGCCCGTTCACGCAAGATGTCCTGGGAGTAATGCGGCTGGTCTGTCTAGACGCGGCTAAAAATATTCTCGTCAAGAATCCGGATTAGACAAACGATCTGCAATGATGGACCAGGGTACCGGGTACCAGAACGCCCTCCGCCGCCCAATCGCATCGCCAACAACTGCCATGAAATCATTCCGCGTCGCGGTGAACGGTTACTGGCGCGAACGCAGGCAGGCAAACCGCGACGTATTGCGCGCCAGCCGGACTTGGTGTGCTGTAACGCACCCACTCGCCGGCATGAACGATGATCGCTTGTCCGGCCGCAACTTTGTGGATCGCGTCGCGCGTTTCCACTTGCAGTTCGCCATACAGAACAATCGTGTATTCGTCAAACTCCGGAATTTGTCCTGGTTCGCGCCAGCCCGAAGGGCTGGTCATCTTGGCGATACTGATATTCGCGGTCTGCGAGTTGACGCGGCCAATGAACTCTTCGATGATTTTCGGCGGCTTGCCGGCTGCAGGAATAACGGTCGGTGCTGATATAAGTTTTGCCATGGTAAAAAGGTTACCGGCAATTTCGCCCAAGCTCAATTGACTTCTTTTCAAGCGGTGCGCCAAATTCAAGGCGGAGGTCGTCGTGAATATCGACAGCGACAAACTCAGCGAGAACGATTTGATCGATCTGAACAACCGTATCGTCGCGCGTCTGCGGTTCTTGAATCAAATGCGCGCCCACTCGCAGATGCTCGACTTCGGGATCGGCGACCGAGTGACTTTTCACCCGGACCGACGCCCGCCGTTATTCGGCATCATCACCCGCTACAATAAAAAACCGTCACAGTGATCACCGACGGCGGCCAGCGCTGGAATGTCGCGCCTGGGCTCTTGCGTAAGGCGGGGCCGCTTAACGACATGGAAGATAAAAATCCTAAAGTCGTCCAGCGGCGCAAGGATTAATCTCGGCAGTGTAAATCGTTACTCCGCCCGCGTCGTCAGTTCGATTTTGTAGCCATTGGGGTCTTCGAGGAATGCAATGGCGTTGGCGCCGCTGCCATGTTTCATCGGGCCGGGCTCGCGGGTAATTTTCACGCCTTTGGCGCGCAACTCTTCACAGGTCTTGTAGACATCCGGCACGCCCAGGGCGATATGGCCGAAGCCATTACCAATATCGTAAGAATGAGTGTCCCAATTGTAGGTAAGCTCGATCACCGCGTCGGTCGCTTCCGAGCCGTAACCGACGAAAACGTTGGTAAAACGGCCCGACTCATAGTCGCGTTTCTTCAATAGCTTCATGCCGAGCCCGTCGCAGTAGAACTTCAAACTCTCGTCGAGATTGTTGACGCGGATCATAGTGTGGACGATTTTCATAGTTCTTACCCTTTCGCTCGATGATATAGCAGTAGTGAGAATCCACAATCTAGCCCATGGCCTTGGCAAAGCCGCGAATGGTCTCTTCCCGGCTGCCGCCTGGCGGGCTGTAGGGAATGATGGCGATTTGCTGGATGCCGGTTTTCTTGATGCGCTCGATCTGCGCTTTGCATTCCGCCGCCGTGCCGGCGATGGCGAACTTGTCGACCAGCCAGTCGGGAATCACCTCGGCGTGGTTCGCCTGCTGATCCATATGATGGTAGTAGTCGTAGGTTTTGCGGATCTCTTCAAGAACCTTCTGTTCATTGGGATCGAGCACGTAAGGCAGCGGATGGGCAACCACGCGCGCGACATGGGCTTTGACTGCGTCTTTCGCATTCGCCGTTTCGGAAACCGCGCAGGGAACCCACAAGAACGAGATTAATATCGTCCAACTTTCGTCCTGCGGCTTTGGCGCCCGCGGCGATCTTCTCCTTGGCATGGGCGATGTAATCGTCTGCGACACCCACCAGAACGATGATGCCATCGGCGATGCGCCCGCAGAGTTCCAACATCTTCGGCCCGCTGGCGGCGACGTATATCGGAACTTTGTTTTTGCATGGATGGAGCAGATGAATCCTGCCGGTCGGCAGTTCGGCTTCCTTGCCGGCGAACAACTCGCGCATTTGCTGTAGAGATTTTTCGAAGTTGGCCAACGTCGACGGCTTCATGCCCATGGTTTCCACCGAGCTGTCGCCCAAGCCAATGCCGACGATCATGCGGCCGGGTGAATATTCTTCCAAAGTCGCATAGCCGCTAGCGACCACCGAGGGATGGCGCGTCAACGGGTTGGTGACACCGGTGCCCAACTTCACTTTGGTCGTGTTGAGCATCATCGCCGCCATATTGATGTAAGCCTCGCGCCAGATTAAGTGGGAGTCGCCCACCCAAATGTGGCTAAACCCCACCTCTTCACTTACCTTGGCCAGGTGAATCATCTTTTGCAGCGGCTCGGTGGGAAAAAGCCCAACGCCGAATTCGAATTGGCTCACGATCGACTCCCCTTTAACAACAACTTTCGCTGGCCGCTCGCTCCGGCGGCGGCGTTTGCTGGCTGCGTCCTGCCACCTGGACGACCCCGTCGATAATCACATAGGAAATCCCCGGCAAATCGCCTTTGGCAAAGGAATCGAGCGCGTCCTTGGAAACCGAGCCGGTGATCTTGTGCAGCAAGACGATATCGGCGGGCCGCCCCTCTTCTAGGATGCCCAGATTCAAATCATGGGCGCGGCCGACGTTGCCGGTAGCCATGCAGATGGCATTCTCCGGCGCGATCTCGCCCACGGAAGAAAGAAAAGCGATCTCACGCAAAATGCCGCGCGGCACGATGCCGGTGCCGCCTGGCGTGTCGGTACCGATCAACACCCGGTCATAACGGCCGTTCACTTTTACAACTCGCGCCAGGCTCAAAGCCAAGCGATAATTTCCCGAGGTGCAGATTTCCATGAAGCATTCGGTCTCGTTGGCGATGCGGATCATGTCCTGTTCCGGCATCGGAATCGGCCCGCCGGTGATATGGCCGATGATGTCGGGTTTGATCTTTTGCACCATGTCGAAGCCGGCCACCTGGCTGACGCCCGAACGCGACACGCCGCCGGAATGAATTTTAACCTTGATACCCCGAGCATGCGCCCAATCGACATAACGATTCGCTTCGCCGTTGGGCAGCAAGCTGTAATCGTAAAAAATAAACTTGACCAGCTTGATGCCGAGCGCGTGAATCTCGTCGAAATCTTTTTCCGACAAACCTGGAACCAACAGCAAGGTGCCGGCATGCACCTTGACGCCCGACGGTCGCAGATTGTCGTAACATTTCTTCGTCACCACAGCGACCGACAGCGCCGTGCGCGCGTCGGGCGGCAGCGGCAGTCCGGGGAGATGCAATTCGCCGGCGGAGATCAACGCAGTCACGCCGCCATGCATATAGTTAGTGATCCAACCCAGCGTATTCTGCGCCGGCGTGTACTCGCCGATCGATGGATGGGAATGCGAATCGATCAAACCGGGGATGGCGGTGATGCCGTTGGCGTCGATCGTCTGGTCGGCAGCTTGACTTAAACCGGTGCCGATCGCTTGAACCAAACCATCTTTAATAAAAATCGAATCAGCCTGCCGGAGCGGACCGGCCAACTTGCCAGTGACCAGGGCGCCGATGTTTTTGATCAGGATTGACGACATGGGTGCGACTATAGCAAAGCTTTTGGAGTAGCAAAAGCTATCTCAAGGATCGCGGACAACCGGGCGCGATCTTCAATAATCGACGAAACCTGCTAGCGTGACATCGCTGATGCGACATTGGGTATGGAACATAGATCCGGCGATATTTCGCCTCGGCCCAGTCGAAATTCGTTGGTATGGTCTATTTTTCGCGCTCGGATTTTTCCTCGGCTACGAGGTCATGGCGCAGATTTACCGCCGGGAACAGCGCTCACTCGAGAATTTATCCGAGCTATTTCTCTATTTGATGCTCGGTACGATCATCGGCGCCCGACTGGGTCACGTCCTTTTCTATCAGCCCGACTATTTCCTGTCACACCCATGGGAGATTCCGATGCTCTGGCACGGTGGTCTCGCCAGCCATGGCGGTTTCGCCGGCGTCATTATCGCGCTCTATTTTTACCTCAGAAAACACCGCGACATGAGTTTCATCGAGCTTGCGGATCGTCTCTCCCTACCTTGTTTGTTGGCGGGCGCATTGATCAGAGTCGGCAATTTTTTCAATTCGGAGATTATCGGCACGCCGTCAATCTTGCCGTGGGCCCTGGTTTTCGCGCGTGTTGACAGCATTCCTCGGCATCCTGCGATGCTTTACGAAGCGCTCGCGTACTTGGTTATCTTTTGCCTTCTCAATACCACCTATCGGAGAACCACGATCACGCAATTCCCCGGCAGAGTCGTCGGCACGGTGACAACGGCAGCTTTTCTCGCGCGTTTCCTAATCGAAATGGTCAAAGAGAATCAGGTGCCATTCGAGAGCCGACTGCCGTTGGACATGGGGCAAATTCTCAGTATTCCCTTTTTCGTCGTCGGCGTATCCCTTATCTTTGCTTCACGAAGAACGCCGTGACCCTTGGACCAAGGAGAATCTGCCCGGGCGGTAGCCCCACCCAGGTTTGGAAAATCAGCGGCGAATTTTGGTCAAATCTTTAGATCAACTTCCGCATGCCCGCACGAAACATTCTCCGGCCACAGCAGCTCTTGGTGGGACCCCACGACGGCTTGCAGCGTCGTAACCACCACAACGGCGGCAATCAGCAAGGCGAACAACGAGTCAAATAGAAAATTTCCCGAGGCAAAAATGAAAATGCCAGCTGCTACCGGAATGAGCGAAACCAAAGTGTCGCCGAGATTGTGGACGTAAGCTAGACGAATGGCCACGTCCTCTTTGGCGGCTTCGCGCAACACGCGAGCGACGCCCCAGTTGGCTGCTGCTCCGATCAAACCGGCTATGATCGGGACAACGCCGACCACTTCGACGGGGTAAGACAGGCGCTCAACAACACGCAAGGTCAGGAAGACCGAGATCGCTAAAAGTCCGACTGAGTTGAACAGGTTTGCGTAGCGCAACAGCTTGCCTGAAAGACCCGCTCTAAGACTATAGGCTAGCACCAGCAGCACAAGCGCGACTTCGTCGGAAAGATTATGGATGCCATCCATGATGAGGCTAAAACTGTTAGAGCCAATTCCGGCGGCGATCTCTACGACCAGAACCGCGGTATTGAGCTGCAATGCGCGCATAAGCGGAGGACGACGGTGAGCCATAGTGCGATAACCTCATTCCAGCAGCGTCAATAACAGCATTAATCCAACGCCGGTTCCTATAGCGATCATCTGCATGATCGATTTGGATAGTTGCACCTCTTTATTCAGCTCGGGAACTAGATCGGAACCGGCGATGTAAATAAAACCGCCGGCGGCGATCGGCAGCATCAGCGAAGCAAATTGTTGCACCCGAGAACCGACGGACAACGAAATTACAGTTCCCAAAATCGCGAACAATGCCGATATAAAGTTGAACAAGAGCGCTTTCGTCTTGGTGAATCCGGCATAGAGCAAAACGAAGAAGTTTCCGAGCTCATGCGGGATCTCGTGAAAAATCACCGCCAGGGTAGTCGCCACGCCAATCTGATAGCTGACCAGATAAGACGCTCCGATAATCGCGCCGTCAATAAAGTTGTGCACGCCGTCTGCCAGTAGATTCATGTACCCGACGGGGTGGATCGCATGCTCGGATTCCAGCACGTGCTTGTGACGCCAAAGAAGAAATTTTTCCAAAATAAAAAATGTAAAGATTCCGGCAAGAATTGAGAGCGACACTTGCATCTTCTCCGGCCTCTGCTCAAATGACTTGGGCAACAGATGGATGAATGCGTCGCCGAACAAACTGCCGACAGCGAGGCTAACCATGGCGAATATCAGCTGCTTCAAACGCAATTCGCTCAGTGAGATAAAAGCGATACCGACAAGCGACAGCAGACTCACCAAAACAACGCTGGCGAGGCTATAAATCCATGTAGCAGACGTGACATCCTCTTTTCATCCCGCGAATAAGTCGTGGATAATTGCCTTTACGGCATCGGTCGATGCCTGACCGAGATTGGTCGCGCTCGGGGTGGGAACCGCGCGTTGCACGCGGCGCTCCCAGACGACGGTGCCGTCATCGATGCGGACGAGTTTGAAATCGACCAGAGCGCGCACGAACTTTTGCGTTTCGCCTTCCCAGCGCCAAATCTCACAGACGAAAATCAACCCCGAAAGATTCCCCTCGCGCGCCACCCGGGCGGCGCTAACGGCGTCGGCGGCAAACGGCGGAAAGCGCACATCCTTGGCCTCAGGTAGAAAAATCTGGAAGCCTTGTTGCGCGAGTTCAGTTTGGAGATTTTGACGCAGCAAATCCATCACGTTGGCGCGTGTCTCGGGGGCAAGCTTGCCGGCCATTTCGGCCAACGATCGCAGCGGATTGGACTCCGGCAATATCAGCGGCAACGCAGTGCTATTTTTGACCTTGGCCAACCAGACTAGATCTGCATGAATCGCTTTAGCCTCAGGAATGGGTGGTGGAGGGACTGGCGTGCTGCAAGCGGAAACGGAAATAGCAACGCATGTCAGGATCGTTGCCGCAAAACCTCTGGTTGAAATCCGCCGGATTCCGTACGCCAGAAAGATCAGGCAGCATCCCAGAGCCACGTCTGTTGGTCCTAAAGGAAGATCCAACCTGACGGAGCTGTAAAAACCGAAAAATGCCATCATCATACCCAACGCTGAAGAAAGCATAAGGAAAGAACTCATCCGGTGGACCAAAGGTTTAGCTGCCAGCGCCGGCAAGACCAGGAATCCGAAAATCAGCAGCGGTCCCGCGATGATCACCCCGACGGCGATGATTAAGCCGGCAAGAAGATAAAGCAATATGTCCCAAATCACTTGGCGGCCTTTGAGCAAGAATGCTAAGTCCCGATCGAAAGAAGTCAGAAGAAACTCACGGCGGAAGAAAACCATCGCCAATAAAACTAAGCCAAACACTGCAACTACAAGTCGCAGTTCTCCTTTGGATAGTGCGATCACTTCACCCTTCAGTAGATTGAGAACTTCTATCTGACCCGCGGGATTAAAAACCATGAACAAGATCGTTAGAGCGCCGGCAAATGCGTATGCCGCGGCGAGGCGGCCTTCCGCTGGGCCTTTGCCGCGCTGCTCCAGATAACCGAGCAGCCCCATGCCGAGGAACGTAAAGACGAGCGACCCCACCATCGCAACACCTCTTTCGCTTTGTCCCATCTGTGGCAAGAGGCCCGCCTGCTGCATCCAGAACGTAAAAGCGACTCCAGCGGCAGCAATTTCCGGAAGGGTTAATCCAAGAAACACCGTGCGTCTAAGAACCAGGAACGATCCCACCAGTGGACAAACCAAGCCCATGATCATCGTGCCCACGAGTGCTGGAAAGAGCAAATATGAGGGGCTTATGATTTCAAATAGAGCGCTCATGGATGAAGTCGTGCCTTTCTTTCGTCCAACCAAATCTGTCCTTTATCGATGCGCACGATACCATCGGCCACGCGTTGCACCATCTCAAGGTCGTGGCTGGAAAAAAACACCGCCAATCCCTTTTCGCGGGTGAGTTTTGTTAATAGATCGGCGATGCTGCGCCGGGACTCTTCGTCCACTCCAGAAAGCGGCTCGTCTAAAATCATGATCTTTGGATTTACCATCAACGCGCGCGCAATCAGCATCCGTTGTTTTTGGCCACCGGACAAAGAAAAAAACGATCTCGCCGCGAGCTGCGGCAAGCCAATTTGTTGCAAAACTTCTTTGACTCGCGCCTTTTCACTCGCCGGTAAAAACTGATATGGGCGGACACGGCCGTAGGCGCCCATCTCCACGACCTCTGACGCGCTCAGCGGAAATTGCGGATCGAGCGCTGCGCTTTGCGGCACGTAGCCAAAGTTTGACAAGGGACAACTGCGGGAAAGAGTTCCGCTAACAGGCGGCAGTAACCCTAGAATTGTTCTGAACAGCGTGGTCTTGCCTGAACCGTTGGGCCCGGCCAGACCGATGAGGCTCCCCGGAAAGATAGCGAGATTGACGTCTCGAACCACCGGGGTGGAATCATAGCCCAGGTTTACATTTTCAAGAGAAACCAGAGGCGAAGAGCTTTTTTCCGACTCTTCACCTCTGGCGCCTGCGATTGCGTCGACATCTCGATCCTGTTTTATCAAGTCTAACTAACCGCCTGAACTAGAGTACGCACAGTATAATCGATCCATTTTATATAGCTATCCGTCTCAGGTTGCGCTCCCGCGTTACTGTAAAGACGAAGAACCTTGATACCTGTCTCAGCTGAGATTTGTTGCGGAAGTCGCGGGTTCTGAGCACCGTAAAGGAGTAACTGAGGTTTCTCTTGTTTGATTGTCTGCACCAATTCCACGATATGATTAGGCGTTGGTTCTATCCCTGGCTTCAGTTCAACACTCCCAATCCGTTTCATACCGAATCGATCGGCGAAATATATCCATTGGGGATGATATTCTACATATTTGATACCCCGGAGAGGCATCGCCAGCTTTTCCCAGCGTGCAATCCAACTATCCAGTTCCGCAACATAGGCTTTGAGATTTTTGTCAAAAACCTGCTGATGTTGAGGAAAATTCCGGGAAAGGCCAGAAGCGATGTTCCGCGCTGCGATTTTCGCTTTGACAGGATCTAACATGAAGTGCGGATTCCCCTTCGGGTGCATATCTCCCTCCGAGCGGTCCACGAGAGTCGGCGCTTCAAGCACCGGTACTCCAACAGAACAATCTATGTAGCCCGGACGGCCGAGAAGAATTTTTGAATTGGCTGCCACTTCCAGTAACGCGGGAAGCCATGAATGCTCGTCATCCAAACCCGTGAGGACTATTACGTCAGCTCTGTTTAATCGAGGCACAAAGCTCGGTTTCATGGGAACCCCGTGAGGGTCTTCGATTCCCGTGGCCAGACTATCCACAGTGACCAGCTCTTTGCCGATCTGCCGGGTTATGTCGGCGAGATCAGGAAAGGTCGCCACTACACGAATCTGCTGTGCGAATACCAAACCCGTTTGTAAGGAAAGAAATGTAAAAGCGAAGAGAAATGTTTTCCAGTTTATTCCTCGCGTTAATTTTTTAATCATAATAAGTAGACTCCCTTGGGAAAATCCTTAGCGACCGAGAAAACCATGGGTATGAGCACCGATGACCGTCGTCCATTGGAGGAAAAATTGATTGCCGTTTTCAGCTTTGTCCGCCCCGCGAAAATTGTTGTTCAAGTAACTGTACTGAAAGCGCAGCCGATTAAATTCGCTGAGATTCCAGGTCACGAAAGGTGTGTAACTCATGGTCCGCTGTGCCGGGGTCTCGACCATGGGAGCGTAGTCGACTTGGAATCCGGTCGACCAGTTCTTGTTCAGCTTCGCCTCAACGTAACTATAGCCGCCGTATGACCGTTGTCGTTTGGCAGAACTACTCGCGTCGGTATCAAATGGTATCCGCTCGCTGTTGGTATACCATTCACTACCCCAAGTCACACCCTGGTAAACGGCGCTGTTGAGGGGCTGGTAGCGATAAGTCACATCGATGCCGTTAAGCGCGCGATAGCCGCCGCTGGGATCACCTGCCAGACGCAGGTCTGGCGTATAGGCCATGCTCGTGCCAACTTCAACGCTTTGATTATCAGTTAGATCAAAATAGGTGTTGAGCCTGCCGAGATAGGTGAATCGGCTCCACGAGCGCGGCTTGGAATTGCTTACCTGATCGTTATCCTCGCCGATCTTGTTCATTCCTCCCAACGTGGCCCGCAGATAAAACGGCGTCGGGAACAGATAATTCATTTCTACGCCGTCCGCCTGGGTTTCACCGCCGACCATTCGTTGTATCGATAGCGGCTGAGTCACAAACGGCAGCTCATGCTCGTGAACTTTAGGCAAGCGCCCGAAGTCGGCGAGGAATCGGCCGCCCTTGGCCGTCAAGTTCCATGGCAGCGAAGAAGTGATCGCTGCCGCTTCATCGACCTCCACACCATCCTTTGAGCCGTTGAAGAAACTGTACATTCTGGCGAATGGGTCCACCGAAGCCGCGATTCCCAGCTCGGCGCTGCGGAAATCAAAATTGCCGCCCGCTTTGCCAAGATTTTGGACATTCGCATCAAGCACCAGCCCCATCGAGGGGTTTAGCGCTGTGGGCGCGCTCTGCACCGCCTGAACTGATTTTTCGACTTGCTCGACGCGCACGGTTGTCGAAGTTTTTTCCTTTTCCAATTGATCGATACGCTGCAACGCCTTTTGCATTTGCTGCTCCATGTTTTTGACCGTGGCGCGCAGCGCTTCCAACTCCGAACTTTGCGCCAGGGCAGCCGATGGAAACCCAATCAATAGACTCACCAGAACGAATGCCGCGACCCGTTGCAGCCTCGCTGATAATAGAAACATTTTGCTACCCCCCCTCCAATACCATTCCGTCACCCTCCTATGATTCAGAGGTGAGAATAGAAGGGAAACGGACGTAGTTATTTTACGATTCGGATTTCGAACAAAGAACTACAGGGAGGCTCGGAAGGGTGGCCCTCGGACATGCTGCTGTTCCAATCTGTCTTCGGCCCAAATAGAAACCGCTTGATTGGCAACGCGTGCAATCCAAAGCTGCTGGACGACCGCCGTAACATTCGCGATCGCACCCAGCTGAGTTCGAACACCTTGGAGGCAAGTGCACTCTTTACTGATTTGCGCGGAAACGGAAAGATGAAAATGAAATGGTAGAAAGAAAACAAATACTAAAGTCGTCGCAGTAACGAGACGGCGAATAGAAAATCCTCTTCTCATTCCTGAAAGAACCACGCCGTTTAACCTAACGAATGTGCTTCGCGAAGTCAACAGAATATTGCGCTGCAGCCGTAACCGACTTGCTATTGAGATCAATCTTTCCGAAAGATGACACAACAGGCAGCGAGGAGTCGAACAGAAACATATTTTTTGGCCGTTGATGAGTCATCTAGTTTACATTTGCTGTGGTACAACATAAATCAACGTAGCATGCGGTTTATGCTTTGGCTCTGTTTCGCTCTTTCAGGCGCAGCCGCTCTGGCCTTGGAAATGCTATGGATGCGCTCGGCCGGGCTCGTCCTTGGCACAACCGCTTTCACCGCCGCGACCGTCCTCGCCTGCTATTTTGCCGGCTTGGGCCTTGGCTCAGTCTATGCGCGACGGGCTTCGTCACGACCAGTGCGATTGTACGGATATCTCGAATTTGGCGCCGCAGGAGGCGCACTGTGGTCGCTCACTATTTTCCGGGTACTGGCCCTCGATAATGCTCAGGTTTGGCTTTCCAACATTGGACTCGCGGGACGCGTTGCTGCCGTCGCGTTGGCGATTCTACCGACAACATTCTGTCTAGGTGCAACGCTTCCGACTCTTGCCCAAGCTCTTGCCAGCGTCGAGACTGTGGGACAACGCGGCGGTCTCCTTTACGCCATCAACACCGCAGGCGCTGTGCTCGGCGCGGCAGCCGCGGGCTTTGGCCTTCCCATCTTCGTCGGTGTGCGGGCGAGCTACGTCATCGCCGCCGGCGCCAGTTTGCTGGCCGGACTCCTGGCAATCGCGATCGGCGATCGCCGTGAGAAAGCATCCATAACCGAATCGGTCAAGGAAAGCCATGTTTCCGCCGCCGCAACGCGCGCGTTTGCGGCTCGTCGCCGCCGGTACGGGCGCCTTGGGCCTCGGGCTCGAAGTGCTTTGGACACATCTCTTTGCCCAAGTTTTACATAACTCAGTCTATTCCTTCACGACGGTGATCCTTGTTTTTCTTTTAGCGATCGCGGCGGGCGCGGCACTGGCGGCGTTTCTACTGCGTCGCGCTGCACCGAATACCGTCGCAGCGATGGGGTTGGTGGTTGCAGCGGGTGCAACCATCGGCGGGCTGTGGCTCTTCGTGTACTGGACGGATGGGCTCACCTATTTGGGCATGCGCGCTGGGTTGCTGGAATATGTTTTACGGATCATAGCACTTACCGCAATAACAGTTGGCCCCGCGGCGATTGCGTCCGGAATGGTTTTGCCCGCCCTCTGGGCCGCCTGGGGCGAGCGGATAAGTGTAGCTCGTCCGCTGGGAGATCTTTCGGCGGCAAACCTTTTCGGTGGAGTCCTCGGCGCGGTTGCCATGGGCTTCTTAATAATCCCGGCGCTCGGCGTTCGCGGGAGCTTGCTCGTCGCGGCGGTGGTGTATGTTCTGCTCGCTGATCTACTTGCGCCGTCGCAAAGCCGGTTTAGACCGCTCGCTTACGTTGTTCTCCTCGCCATGTTGATTGCCAATCCACTGCGAGCGCCGCTCGTACATCTCGGTTCGAAAGGCGAAACGTTACGCGAGATGATCGAGGGAGCGAGCGGCGTTGTCGCTGTGACGGAGGCGGGCGGAGATCTTCAACTCCGGCTCGATAACTACTACGTACTGGGGCGCAGCGCGGCAGCGGTTGGCGAGCGGCGCCAGGGGCTGCTCCCGTTGCTGCTCCATCCCAATCCGCGCCGTGTTGCCTTCATCGGCCTTGCCACCGGCATCAGCGCAAGCGCAGCACCTGCCCTTGGCGTAGAAGATACAACGGTTGTTGAACTCGTGCCGGAAGTCGCGAACGCGGCGCGCGCGCACTTCTCGTCTTGGAACGCAAAATTATTGGAGCGCTCCGATGTACGCCTCGTGCTCGACGACGGTCGCCGCTATCTCGCGACCAGCCGAGACAGTTTCGACGTGATTGTCTCCGACCTGTTCGTACCCTGGAATCCGGGGACTGGAAACCTTTACGCGCGAGAGATGTATGAAACCGCGGCCCGTCGTCTCGCGCCGGACGGAATCTTTTGTCAGTGGCTGCCGCTCTATCAACTTACCCGCGGGGAATTTGATATTATCGCGCGAACGTTTCTTGCTGTATTTCCGCAAGTGAGTCTCTGGCGCGATGATTTTTATGCGGAGCTTCCAGTGGTTGGTTTGGTCGGCCAGCTAACATCGCGACGGCTTGACCTCGCGCGCATCCGTGAGCGCGCGTTGCGACTGCCCGAATGGAGCAAGGATCCGGTTCTTTCGACTCCGCGAGGTCTGTCGATGCTCTACGCCGGAAATCTCAGAGCTGTAGCTGATTTGTTCGGCAGCGCTCCGCTTAATACCGACGATCGCCCGCTGATTGAATTCCTGGCTCCGCGCTTGACCCGTGTCGCCGCCACATTTGGCAACGCGGATTGGTTCACCGGAGAAAGTCTAGCTTCGTTTTATGATATTCTTGAAACGCGCTTGGCAGGCGCTGCCGATCCGCTTTGGCCGACAGCGCCGGAAATTACCGCTGCTCGTCGGGCCGGGACAGCGCTCTATCACTATGCCGTCGCAGCCGCTGGGCGCGATGATGGCGCTGCTCGTCGCTACGAAACTGTCGTGCGTGAGTTGGTGCCTGAAGTTGTATTGGCTGGAGATAGCGATTCCAAGACGAAGGAGAAATCCCAGGATCAACGGGATTTGGCAATGCTCCGCCAGCAGTACGAAGCGCTGCGCCAGCAATTCGACGAGATCCAGCGGCGCCTTAATAAACTTTCAGGCTCCGAAGAAAACACCGGCCATTGAGTCCCATGGATAACCTGTGTTGAGTTCATAAAGCATGGTCCATTAGCGGCTAATGGACGTATGTTCAACCATTCGGCTGCGACAACTTAACCAATGCAAGCGCCTCCCGCATGATCGTCTCGGCCACGAAGACATTAGCTTGCCCGGTCAATACGACTCCGTAAAGCGGAACCGGCCGGGATGGACGGTGTAGCTGCCACAATATCGCGCCTGTCCTCGGATCGACCATCGTCACGTCTAACGCGACGATTACACCGTCGGCTTTCATTCCCCTCTCGCTTGGCGTTGGGTCCCAACGCCGTATTTCGATGTACAGCGCCACCGCGTCAAGGTTGGCCTCGCGCAGAATCTGCGCCGCCATCTCTGGGCTAGTGGGCACACGATCCTTGGTTGCCACTTTCACTGCACCAGGACTGAGAACCTCGAATCCTTTTTCCGCAAGTCTGATGCGTGCTTGATGGGCGAGAACATCTCCCACAGTCATGTTTTGTAAAACAGGTAGACCGTTGTCTGCGTCAGTGCGCGCATTGACGGCGCCACGTTGGAAGGGTGGAAGAACGGCGATTCGACGAACGGTCTGCGGTAGAGAAGTGACAATTGCTGGCGTGCAAGCGACCGCACCGAATAATGCAGCGATCAATCCGATTCCAAGCATGAAGGTCATGCTAGATGGGTGCTTCATTTTCCATCGAGGCGTTCCGTCAGCATCCGGTCCCAGGGTAGACGACCGTGCGTTTGTGACATCAATGATCATTCCGACGGCGGCTCTTGCAGCGTGCCGTGATCTCTCAGCCGAGACCGCCAGTCATCGCCTTCTCCGTTGATAAATCCGTCAGGAAAACAATGACACATTCCTCTTCCGCCGAAAAACTTTTTATTCGCCACCTCGCACTGCTCAAGAGAGCTGTACCACTCGAATGCGCTCGATTCGGCTTCCTTGATATCGACTCCCAGCGGGTGGATATGACAAGAGCCGGCCGCCCAAGCGATGTGCACCGACCAAATTAAGCAAAGCCCAGCGAAAGTAATTAATCTAAATCCGAATGCCACTCGCAGCGCGTCTCCAGAGGGTTTACTTTTTTGACTTTCCCTAAACTTCTCCCAGGCCGCGATTCCTGTCTATGCTGTATTATCGTCAGGCTTGAAACATAGATCACGTAACACTAAAACCGATCCATTTGTTTCATGTGCGTCGCCCTTCTTCCGATTCCACAATACGGCGTGCTCCCAGGAAATGCTTAACGTACCAAGGCTGATTCAGTTCCGTGATGATGACGTGTCCGGCTTTTTTCTCGGCGTGAACAAAACGATTGTCGCCGATATAAAGACCGACGTGATTCGGCGTCACGCCGTCAGATGAAAAGAAGAGCAGGTCGCCGGCTTGCAGGTTTTCGACAGCAACATTTTCCCCGGCGTGATATTGTTCGCGGGAAGTCCTGGGCAAATCAATGTGTAATGTGGCAAATAGCGCTTTGACCAACCCCGAGCAATCCATGCCGCGACGCTCCGACATCCCTCCCCAGCGATATGGCATCCCGAGAAAATGGCGCGCTGCGTTCGCCAACTTATCGCGAATCGGTTGCCGAACAGGAATGGATTCGTCGGCAAAATTCATTCCTTTCGAGATGAGCAACAAACTTAACAGCAGAAATAAAATGACGGCTTGTTTTTCCATTTCAAATCTCCAAAATCATAAGCAAGACTCGTATACCCTCCGACGATACCGCACCGGCAGCGTCATCAAGGAAGTTTTTTTCACTATCCCCATCGCTGCAAATCTAAATTCGCACGCTTAAGCCATCTGAGAGGGCATTTCGGTAAGCTTTCCAGGCTGGAATGAGACCGACGGCAATTCCGCCAAAGACTACATAAACCAGGTAACTATACTGCGTGCCCGTGAGCGGCCTAAGCGGGATGTGCAGGCCGAATTGCTGCTCAATCGTCGGCTGCAACAATGCAACAGAACCATAAACTATAGCCACCCCCAAAACCGTACCGATTAAGGTCAGCAGCCCCGACTCGAATATCAAGAGGGAAATTACTTTCACCGGCCCAACTCCCAAGGCCCTGAGAATGGCAATTTCCCGCCGCCGCTCGTTCAAAGATGTGTAGAGCGACATCAACATGCCGAGGAGTCCGACGATCACGACAAAGATCGCCACCACTTGGAGCACTTGCTCGCCGTAACTGATACCGGTCCAAAGCTCGCTCAGAGCGACACCGGGAACCACCGCCGTCAGCGGCTCGTCAGGGAAATTGGTGATCTCCCGTTGCAGCGCGAGGGTTTGCACCCGTGACTTCGTGCGCAGAAAAAACGCCGTGATCTGGTCAATTTTAATGTCTTCCTTTTTGATTTTCTCCGCCGGGGTTTCTTGTCCTTTGATCGGCGGCGCGCCCTGTTTCCAGTCGATGTGCATCGCTTCGATACCTTCGAGTGTCACATAAAGAGAACGGTCGATCGGGGTGCGCGTGGGCCGCAAGACACCGACAACTGTAAACGGCTTATCGTCGTGATCCATGATGCCGCGGCTGTTGGTGATGCCGTGAGTGACAACGATCTTTGCTCCCAGACCGTAGCGCAACGCCTGCGCCACATCGCTGCCGAGCGCCACATCAAAGATCCCAGCCGGCGCGCGCCCTTGGCCAAACTCCAATTGCTGGTCTTGCCGGTAACGGTAATGCTGGTAAAAATCTTCGTTTGTGCCAACTACGCGGTATCCGCGGTGGCTGTCGCCCAGAGAGATGGGAATCGTCCACAGCACCGCTTTGTGATCTTTGATTTCCTTGTATGACTTGTAAGTGACGTTCGCCGTCGGCGTACCGATGTGAAATACCGTGTAGAGCAGCAACTGGATCGGACTGCCGCGCGCGCCGACGATCAGATCGGTTTGGCTGATAGTGTTGGAAAAACTTTCGCGCGCGCCGCTACGAATCTGTTCGATCCCAATCCAAAGGCTGACGCTCAGTCCAAGCGACAACAATGTAACGATCGTCGTCAGTTTGCGATTGGCCAATGAGCGGTATGCGAGCGAGAGCAGAAACATGTTAAACCTTATTGATCTCTGCTAACGACACGGCGCGATCGAAGAGCGGCATCATCCGTCTATCGTGGCTGACAAAAATCAACGTCGAGCCGATCTCGCGGCACTGATCGAACAACAGTTGAAGAAATCCCTCGCGATGATCTTCGTCCAACGACGATGTCGGTTCATCGGCGATGATCAGCTCAGGAGCGCCCATCAAGGCGCGCGCCGCCGCCACCCGTTGCTGCTGGCCGACGCTCAGATCGATGACGTTGTCGCTTACAATCGGCCCGATCCCCAATCGGTCCGCTAATTTCTTGGCTTCATCGTGTTGCGATCGGCCGTTCAAGCGTCGTTGGCGTTCCGGGCTGATGCGGCAGGGCAGGATGATGTTTTCCAGCACATTGAGATAAGGAATTAGATTGAACATCTGAAAGATGTAACCGATGTGCGAACCGCGAAGGGCATCGCGGCGGGGTCCCGACATTCGAGCGAGATCTTGCCCCAAGATAGTCACCTGTCCTTCGGTCGCCCTGAGAACACCGGCGAGAATTCCGAGCAGCGTGGTTTTGCCGCTGCCGCTCGGTCCATGGAGGAAAATTTTTTCACCCTTGGCGATCGTAAGAGCGGGAATACGCAGCACGGCCTTCGATCCACGGTAGGAAAAAATCAATTGCTCGATGTCAACGGCGTAATCCATAGCCGGTTAAAGCTCGACGTTCCCTTTGTCGTTCTTGATCGTTACTCCGGTTTGCTTGGTGTCGGTCAAGATCTGTACTTTGATCTCGTGAATGTCAGGAAACAGCTTCGAGACGCCAAAACTCACTTTGGTCCCTAGCGGCGACCGATCACACTCAAATTGGTACACGGCTTGGAGTTCGCTGTGCTCGCCGCTGATCTTTTGATTTTCCGCCGCGTGCGTTTTGTCTTTAGTATCGTGGTCCTCACCGCGCGCGATCCGAGCTGTAGCACTACGCGATTTGCAAGCGCTTCGTTTGTCGAAAACGATCAGTTCGTTAGACCGCTGGTTGACGATTTTCATTGCCGCGTCACGTTTTTTCTTTTCTGCGTCAGTCTTGGCTTCATGCTCAAAACCCATTAGACCTTCCGAGGGCGTGTGGAATTCCACAACAACTCTCTTGCCTTCGACTACGATGTTGATTTCCGCCATGCCGTGCACATGAGCTTCGGCATGGCGCTGTTCAGCTGCGGTTCCTTTATTAACGCCCAGCGCAAAGATGCCGAGTGCCGAAATTAACAATGTCTTATAGAACATGGCTCACTCCTATCGTTCTCGGTACGGTTCTATCGAGAGACCGCTCATGAAGTACGACGTGTCGGTGTACATGTTTTGCTCGTGTTGAATCTTGAGCCGTCCTTGCGCCCAAACCGGCGCGTAAAAATCGAAAGGAACCTTCTTCCCCTTCTCCATTTTCACATGGACAATTTGATTGGGCGGCGGAGCCGGCACATGAATGCACGCCAACGGGTAGGGCACGAGGAGAAACTCTGAAACTTCCTGGTCATTGTCTTCGAGCGGGATGATAAAACCTGGAACTCGCACAACGTTACCATCGTGCTTCTTCAAGTCCGCCGGCATTTTGCCCGACTGCGGGTTGAGCCTGCGGAGATTATCCCAGGTAAGCGACGGAATCTTTTCCGCAGCATTGGCAGCGCCAGCAACGGTAATCGCACTCCAGCCGGGAATAATCCGGCAGACATGCACCGCGGGTGAACCCAGGGAGATCAGGCCGATACAAAGTAAAGCTAATATCAACTTAGACTTCATGATCGTTGTTCCTTTCGTTGGCAACGGAGACAGTGCTCATATGGCTTGCGACATGGGAGCCGGACGCGCTTCCATGGCGGTCGCACTCGGCGCAAAGACGGCATAGTCGCCGATTGAGGAAATGGCCTGCGGCCAAAACCAGCGTTCCGGCGACGACGATTGGAGTCTCGTATCGGTCGTCAACCCAAAAGCGTCCGACGCCGATCAAGGCTAACGCCGAAACCAAAAAAACAAAGACGTAAAAACGTTGGTGGTAGCGAAATCCCCAAGTGAAGCTGCTGACGCCGAGCACGACTGAGGTTCCCAGAAAGACTTTCTCGACGCCGTCGCCTAAGAGAAAACCCAAACCTAACAGCGGCAACACGCCGATGAGCAGCGGAAAAACCGAACACTGCATGGCGCAGGCAATTGAAAACGTGCTGCCGAGGGCATCGATCCACGAGCGGGGCGCCACGGCAGAGACATTTTGATTCATGAATATTCCTCCAATCGGCTAAGGGCCAATGGATGGAGAACGGGCCGCGGGCGACCGAGGACGGTCGAGGTGGCTCCTATCTTCAAGAAACAGCTGAAAAATAAACGGTGACGGAGAGACTAAAAAACCGGCGGACCGCGAATGGATCGGAAACGAACAGTATTTAATGACACAAACCGAGGTTCGAATGAATAATACCTAACTAACAGCACGGGCAGTGGTAACTGGACCATGACCGGGGCAATTCCGATTTGGGTCCGGGTACCATGCAGGCAGGTACATTCGCCATTAATCTGTGCGGTTGACGCTGTGGCGGGGTGAAAATGAAACAGCAGGAAAAAGACGGTTAGCAGCAATAAGACGCCGACGCAGCGCTGTCTATGCTTTATTTGAAACGAGAGCTGCGCGAGATCCATAGCCGACTTGTTAGCCTAGGAATTAAGACTTGTCAAATTCAACGAGTCCGCGCGTAGCTGAGAGGATGCCTCGACCGGAGTGCTTTTTGTCTCAGGCCTCCATCGGTGAATACTTGTTAATGCGGTAAAATAAGAAGAGTTTCGTTGACATAGCTCCGGGACAAGCGGTTGGATCGGTGTGATTGCTGGATTGAGCGCCGTCGGCGCGCTTTGCACCGCCTGAATTGATTTTTCGACTTGCTCGACCCTTACTGACGTCGACCCTTTTTCTTTTTCCAGCTGATCGATGCGCTGCAAAGCCTGTTGCAGCTGCTGTTCCATGCCCTTGACGAGCGCGCGCAGCGATTCAAGCTCGGTACTTTGCCCCCAACCTCGCTCCGATAGAAACAACAGAAACGTAAAAGCCGCAGACACCACGACAAGCGGTGTCCGAACAACAGAAAAGTTCATGACAAGCCCCTCCCTCGATAGATAACAACTCGCCTCGGCTTGCGCACACGCCACCGAGAACACACTAGTATCGCTGAAATTGTCGAACTAAACGGCTACTGAGAGAGGCGGGCCACGGACATACTGGCAATGCGATGCGGTAGAACTCCAAGCGCAAACCTGCGGTTCGAGCAGAACCGCAAATTGCGGGACCGGCACAACCGTCGGAGCTTTGTCGGCGACGACGAACTGCGCGCGCGCGCCCTGCAAGCAACTGCATTGGTTGCTCAACTGCGGCGACAGCGAAAAATGAACATGCAGCGGCAGGAAGAACAAGAACAGCAAAGTGACGGCGCAAGCGGCGCGGCCGAAAGCGTTTGCCGTTCGAGCTCCAAAAACTGACATGGTTTGAAGCTAGTCGAAGCCGGATGGCTTGTCAACTTGAACAGTCCGATCCGCACTCTGCGTCACTCTGGACCCGACTACAAGTTTCAAGATTCAGCTCTGTGCCCAAGATTCCGCCTGCCTTTCGCATCTTGGCGCTGGCGGGTCAATGCCGGTTTTGCCCGCGGCTACGTCAAGCAGCCCTCGTAAGCCCCTCATCGGAGTTCTAATATGGTCCTGCATGGGATCCTAAGTAAGCGAATTTTCGCTGAATAATTCACCGCTGGATTTTCTCAACGGGCCGGTAAACCGACCGTCGTTTGGGCCGTCTAACCGATGGAGAAGCAAAAACTAAACTCCGGAGGTCTTCCAGATGACAAGTAAATCGGTCATGAGCACGGGAGTGTTTGTCGCTACTTTGGCCGTGGCAGTATCACCGCTGCTGGCGGCGGAAAGCAAGATCACCCCCGTGGAGAATGCCGAGCTGCGACAGGACCGCAAGGAAATCCACCGCGACCGTCAGGAGATCAAGGGCGACCGTCGCGAGTCGCGCAAAGACTTTAGACAGCTGCGCGCCGACCGTCGAGAATTGCGCCGGGACGTTAGGAACAACGCCAGCTCACAAGAGATCGCCCAGGACCGCAAAGAAATCGTCCAGGACAAGGTCGAGATCAAAGGCGACAGGAAAGAATTGCATCAGGACCGCGTCGAACGGCGCCAGGACCGCAAGGAACTGCGCAGCGACCGCCGAGACGCCGTGACAAACTAAAACGGGAGCCGACATGGCATGCCTGCAAGCGGCGCAAGAACTTGAATTCTTCCGCCGCCCCCTCCACAGTGATCCGAGCGCGCGTGAAGCGACGAAAGGCAGGACGAGCCAATTGGCGAACTCTGGGGATGAGGAATTGGTCGCATTGGCCCAAAACGGCGACCGCCGGGCGTTCGATGAACTGATCGAGCGCCACAAACAGAAGGCCTACCATATCGCTTTTGGCTTCTCCCGAGATCGCGAGGAAGCCAAAGATTTGTCCCAAGAAGCGTTCTTAAAAGCTTTTACCTACTTGAAGAACTTCGACGGCCGCTCGAGCTTTTACACCTGGTTTTACCGCATCGTGGTCAACGTCTGTCTCGATTACAAGCGGCGCGCCAAGCGCACATCCGCCGGTGAATTTGACGAGAACATCGAGAATCAAATGGAACCGTCGCATAACCCGGCTCAACCGCTGGCGCCGGAACAGCATGTGTTGGCGGGGCAGCTCTCGCGCAAAGTAGACGCCGCGCTGCAAACCTTGCCGGCCAAACAGCGCACGGCATTTATTTTAAAGAACCACCAAGGGCTTTCGATCAGAGAAATCGCCGAAACCATGGAAACTGCCGAGGGCACGGTAAAAGTACACCTGCACCGCGCCGTCACCACGCTGCGGCAAAGCTTGGCGGAGTTGATCTAGGAGGAGTTATGGCGCAACCAATCGAATCCGCGGCGACTGCCTGCACAGACTTGGAAGCCGATCTTGTATTGTTTCACTTCGGCGACCTCGACGGCGGCGAGCGTGAACGGCTGCAAGCTCATCTCGCCGACTGCGCCGGCTGCTCGAACTACCTGAAGGAACTTACCACGCTCATGCCGTTAACGGTCAAAACCGACACGCCGCCGCATGAGTTCTGGATGGATTATAGCCGCGAGCTGCGCCACAAAATCGACGCCGCCGTTGACCATAAACCTTGGTGGCAAGATTTAACCGCGATTTTTCAACCGCGCTACCTGTCCGCTCTGGCCGCTGTCGCGGTGCTGGCCATGGCTCTGACGTTCACCCTCAATCGCGGCTTATGGAACGGCAAGAATGATCTACCGGACGATGAATTATCCGAAGCGCTGCCGGTGGCGGAGAACTTGGAATTCTTCCGCGCCATGGATGTATTGGATAACCTGGACTTATTGGAAGCCATGGACAACTCGGCCAACGACGCGGCTTGACGGTCCGCACCATGACCTACCGTTGGTTACCACTGGGCATTCTCCTGATCGCCGCATCCGTCGGATTCGGCGCGACAAAGCAAGCCGACCCGCCGGACAAAGAGATGCTCAAGATGCTCGAGTTCTTGCGCGAAATGGAAATGATCAAGCAGCTGGAAATGATGCGTGAACTGGATCGAGCCGAGTCGCTGGGCGAACAAGCCAAGAATTCCCTGCCGCGAAAGTCCGCTCCGGCGACAAAGAAGGAGGCTCCCAAGTGAAAAATTTTGGCCAATCGGCGCTCCCATTCGGGCTTGCAGCATTGCTTCTGGCAGCGCCGGCTTGGAGCCAAAGCGCGCGCCCCGGTCCCGTGCCGGTCCAGAACGAACAAGAATCCCTCGACCGCTGGCAAAAGATGTCGCAGGAAGAAAAACAGGAAATGCGCGAGCGTTACCAGCGTTGGAAAAGCCTCGACGCTAAAGAAAAAGCCGACCTACAGGATAAGTTTGACAACTGGCGCAAACTGCCCCCTGAAGAGAAGACCACGGCACGGCGAAATTTTGAGCGCTTTCAGAAACTGCCGCCGGACGAGCGCGAACGCTTGCAGAAACGCTGGGAAGAATATCGCAAGCTGCCGCCCGAACGGCGCGAAGAAATCAAACGGCGCCTGCAGACACTGCGCGAAATGCCGCCGGAAAAGCGCCAAGAATTGCGCCGGCAGCTGATGGAGCGGCGCGAGCGGCTGGGGGAGACGAAGGAGCAGCGGCAGAGGCTGCGCGAACATTACGACAACATGCCGGCCCATGAGAGACAGGAGCTACGCGAAAAAGTTCGCGAACTCAAAGAGCATGGGACGCTTGAGGAGAAACGGCGCTATCGCGAGCAGCTCCGGGAAAAGCTACAGCGCAGCCGGGACAAGGACTAGCCCAAGGAGTAACCCATGACCGCGCCGCTCAGTCAAGACCAAAGAATCGTCCATTTTTTGAATCGCACCAGTTTCGGTCCCACCCTGGGCAACATGCAAAGAGCCGCGCGCATCGGCATCCGAGCCTACCTGGACGAGCAGCTCGCGCCGGAAAAAATCCCCGATAACCCCGCCGACGAAAGGGTCGCGGGGCTCAAGACCATGCGGTTTAACAGCCGCGAACTGATCGAACTCTATCCACCACCGCGGGCGCAAAGACAGCCAGGCGACATGGCCATGCAGTCCATGGAAGGCCCGCGCGTCGTGATCCTTGAGCTGCAACAAGGCAAACTCCTGCGCGCGCTTTACAGTAACCGCCAACTCTATGAAGTCATGGTCGATTTCTGGAGCAATCACTTCAACATTTACGCCGCCAAAGGCGCCAACCGTTGGTTGACTACTTCCTACGACCGCGACACGATCCGGCCCCTGGCCTTGGGCAAATTTAAGGAGTTGTTGCTAGCGACGGCGCAAAGCCCGGCGATGCTGTTTTATCTGGACAACTGGATGAGCGCCAGTCCGGATTCCCCCGGCGCCCGCATGGGCGGGCCGAACAATCGGCGCCGCGGCTTAAACGAGAACTACGCCCGCGAGCTGATGGAGCTGCATACGTTGGGCGTCGACGGCGGCTACACCCAGCAGGACGTTCAGGAAGTCGCCCGCTGTTTCACCGGCTGGACAATTGTCCAACCGCGCGGTCAAGGAGTATTTCGCTTTGAACCGCGGCTGCATGACAACGGCGAAAAGACCGTCCTCGGCGAGCGCATCCCGCGAGGCGGCGGCATGGACGATGGCCTAAGGGTCATCGATATCCTGGTCAAACATCCGTCGACGGCGCGGTTTATCGCCGCCAAATTGGCGCGCAGATTTGTCGCCGACGAAGCGCCGGCAGCGATCGTCAGCAAGGCCGCGGAAGCGTTTCGCCAGAGCGACGGCGATATCCCGACGGTCTTGCGCGCCATCGTCGATGCGCCGGAGTTTTTCAGCCGTGATTTTTATCAGGCCAAGATCAAAACTCCTTTCGAGTTCGTCACTAGCGCACTCCGGGTCACCGGCAGCGAAGCGCAGGTAACGCACCAACTGCTGCGCTACTTGGGCCGCATGGGCGAGCCGCTGTTCCTGGCCCAAGCGCCCACCGGCTATCCCGATAACGCGGCCTCCTGGATCAGCGCCGACATGCTGCTCACGCGCATGAATTTCGTCGCGGATCTGCTGTCGAACCGCTTGCCGGGGACCAATGTGCCGATGGAAACACTGAAGAATCGCGACAGTCTGGTTCGCCGCATTGCGCCGGACTCGCTGTCGCAGGCGACGCAAACGGTCCTGGCGGAAGCCGAGGGTAATCAAGCCATCGCGTTGCTGTTGGCGGCGCCGGAATTTCAAAGGAGATAAGGATGAACTCCTCACGCCGAAGTTTTTTGCAAAGCACCGGTTTAGGCTTTCTCGCCCTGGGCTTACCGCCTTCGTTTCTCGTCCGCGCGGCGCACGCGCAATCGGCGAAAAATAAATCGCTGGTCGTGGTGTTTCAGCGCGGCGCCATGGATGGCTTGAATGTCGTCATTCCATTTAAAGATCCGGCCTACTTCAAACTCCGGCCGAGCATCGCCGTGCGCGAGCCGGGAGCGGGTGAAGAGAGCGCCATCGATCTCGACGGCTTTTACGGGCTGCATCCGGCGCTGGCAGCGCTCAAGAGCATCTACGACAAAGGCCATCTAGGGTTTATCCAAGCAGCCGGTTCGCCGGATAACACGCGCTCCCATTTCGATGCCCAGGACTACATGGAGATCGGCACACCTGGCATCAAGAGCACACCGGACGGTTGGCTTAACCGCTATTTACTTGAAAGCAGAAAATCTCAGTCAAATTTACGCGGCATCGCCTTCACCGCGCAATTGCCGCGCATGTTGGCCGGCACGGCACCGGCGCTGACGCTGTCATCGATTGAAGAATTTCGCTTCCGCAATGAAGCGCTCGGCAACGCCTTACAAAAACTCTACGCTAACACCCCGGACAAAGAACTGCGCTTCGGCGCCGAGAATCTCTTCGGCGCCATGGCCGAGCTCAAACGGCTCGATGCCAAAATACCCTTCTCCTCGGAACGCTATCCGGCAGGACGTTTTGGCGCCGGTCTAGCGCAGATCGCCCGCCTGATCAAAGCCGATGTCGGCATTGAAGTGGCATTCACTGAAATCGGCGGCTGGGACACCCACGCCAACCAAGGCGGCGCCACCGGCCAGCTGGCCAATCGGCTCAGAGAATTGGCTGACGGTCTGGCCGCGTTCTATCGTGACCTTGGCGACCGCATGGACGATGTCACGCTTCTCACCATGTCGGAGTTCGGCCGCACGGCGCGTGAGAACGGCAACCGCGGCACCGATCATGGCCATGCCAACGTAATGTTCGCCATGGGCGGGCGCGTGCGCGGCGGCAAAGTCTACGGCCGCTGGCCCGGTCTCGCGCCGGAAACGCTTTACGAAGGCCGCGACCTCGCCCTCACGACCGACTTTCGCGCCGTGTGCAGCGAAGTGCTCACGCGCCATCTGGGCCAAAAAGAGCTGAACAAAGTTTTCCCAGGGTTTCGCACGGCTGGACTGCTGGGGTTCGTCGCTTAATCGGGACTTTTACAAAAAAATGCCAAGCCCTCTGGCCGTTAACTTCGAGCTACGCGATCTGGACCCAACGGCGCGTCATTGCTTCACAGCGGCGCAACAGCCGCCGCCATCGCGCCGTCACGCTCCGGAACGCGATACTGCAACTCGTAGAGCCGCGCGTACAAGCCGCCGTGAGCCAGCAGCTCGTCGTGATTGCCCTCTTCCCGGATCTCGCCGTTGTGGATGACGAGAATGCGATCGGCGTGCTTGATCGTCGACAGCCGGTGGGCGACGATCAGCGCAGTGCGATTTTTCAAGAGCTCGTTGAGCGCCTCCTGAATCAGCGCTTCGGTTTGGGTATCCACCGAGCTCGTCGCTTCATCGAGAATGAGTATCTTCGGATCGAAAGCCAGGGCCCTGGCGAACGACAGGAGCTGGCGTTGGCCTTGGGATATGGTCGAGCCGCGCTCTTGGACTTCTTCCTGGAAACCATGCGGCAGCTTGTCGACAAACGGCATAATCTGCGCCCGCGCCGCCGCCTCGGCCATGCGCTCTTGGCTGATGCGCGGGTCGCCGAGAGTAACGTTGGTGGCGATGTCGCCGGAAAACAGAAACACATCTTGCAACACCAGACCCAAGTGGCGGCGCAGCTCCTGCTTGTTCCATTCGCGGACATCGATGCCGTCAACCAGGATCGCGCCACAGTCGACATCGTAGAAGCGGCAGAGCGCGGAGATAATCGAAGTCTTGCCGCCGCCGGTGGCGCCGACCAGAGCGACTTTTTCACCGGGGCGAATTTTAAACGAAATGTTTTTCAGCACCGGATCGCCGGGCTGATAGGATAGCTGAACGTTTTTGAATTCAACCGCGCCGGCGAATTTATCGACGCGCTTGGGCTCGGGCGGGTTCTTGATCGTCTCCGCTTGATCGAGCAAGAGAAAAATCCGCTCCGACGATGCCATGGCGGCTTGCATGATATTGTATTTCTCGGCTAAATCGCGGATCGGCTGGTACATGCGTTGAATGTACTGGAGAAACGCCACCAGCACGCCAGCCTCGACCGCATGACCCGCCATTTGCACGCCGCCGTACCAGAGCAGCAAGCCCACCGAGATCGCGCTGAACAGTTCGATGACCGGAAAGAACACGGCGTTGTTGCGAATACTCTGCAACAAGACATCGCGATAGTTGAGATTGACCTGTTGAAAGCGCCGGTACATCCGCTCCTCTTGACCGAATGCCTGCACCGTCGCCACACCGGCGATGTTTTCCTGCAAACCGGCATTGAGCCGGCCGAGAATAAGCCGGCTCTGACGATAGACCTCGCGGGCGCGCCGGCGATAAAAACGGCTCAAGTAAATAATCAGCGGGAACGCCGCGAGGCAGACCAGCGCCAGCTGCCAGTTGAGCCAAAGCATCACCACGGCGATGCCGAACACCATGGAAACATCGCCCATGAGACCGACAACGCCGGTGCTGAATAGTTCGTTCAGCGTCTCGACATCGTTGATCGTCCGGGTCATCAACCGGCCGACCGCGTTACGGTCGAAATAGGCCAGATCCTGCTTTTGCAAATGGCTGAAAATTTCCAGGCGCAAATCATGCATGGCGCGCTGGCCGATATACTCGGTGGTGTAGGTCTGCACGAACAGCACGACAAAGCCGCACAAAACGACGCCGAGATAGGCCAGTGCCATTAAATCAAGGCCATGAACATCCTTGGCGAGCACATAGCGGTCAATGGCGATCTTGGTGATATAGGGACCGAGCAACTGCGTACCGGTCTGCAGCAGCAAAAAGACAAACGCGACGGCGAGCAGTTTCCAGTAAGGCCGCAGGTAGCGCAGGATGCGCGCCATCAAGCGCGCGTCGTAGGCCTTGCCGAGAATTTCCTCGTCCGGGAGCTGCGCGCCGATCATCGCTGCCCGTCCTCAAGCATCAAGGTGGCGACTTCCCGTTCAAGACTCTGGCGCCGGAACAAACTGAAATAAGCGCCGCGCTGCGCCAAGAGTTGCTCGTGCGTCCCCTGCTCGATGATCGTGCCGCCGCTCAGGTAGACGATCATGTCGGCATCGCGCACGGTGGAGATGCGATGCGATATGAGCAACGTCGTGCGGCCGCGCATGAACTGTTTGAGCTCGCGTAGAATCTCTTCTTCGGTTTCGACATCGACGCTGGAAAACGCGTCGTCAAGAATTAGAATCGGCGGATCCTTGATCAGCGCTCGCGCCAGCGCGGTGCGCTGTTTCTGTCCACCCGATAGGCGCACGCCGCGCTCGCCGATGATCGTCTCGAAGCCGGCGCCGAACGACTCGACGGCCGGCAGCAATTGGGCGATTCGCGCCGCCTCTTCGACCCGCGCCAACTCGCCGTTCTCGACGCCGAGCAAGATATTCTCCCGCACCGACCCCGAGAACAGAAAAATATCCTGCGAGACAAAGCCGACGGCGTCCTCCAGCTGGCGCAGCGGCATGCGGCAAATATCGATGCCGTCAATCAGAATCGACTGCGTCGGCGGTTCATAAAGCCGCAGCAAAAGATTCACCAGCGTGCTCTTGCCCGCACCGGTCTCACCGATGATGCCGCAGATCTTGCCCGCGGGAATGTGCAAATTAATATTGCGCAGTTCCGCCGCTTGGGTGGTGCCATAGGAGAAAGTCAAATTGCGCAGCTCAATGGCGCCACGCACGGCCTTTGCCGGCTCGAGATCGGTGGGACTCGCGTAACGCGAACCCACGGGCGTGTCCAGCACTTCGGCTATCCGGGTGAGCGCCGCGGTGCCGCGCTGATATTGATTGGCGGTGTAACCGATCGCCATGAGCGGCCAAGTAAGCATCGCGAGATAGCCGTTGAAAGCGACGTATTCTCCAAGAGTCATGGTTCCCGCCAACACCTGGCGACCGCCAAGCCAGAGCACGATGGTGCCAGCGATGCCGGCATGAACCTGCATCAGCGGCCAGAAAACCCCCCACAGCGTCGCCAGCCACATGGTCTTCTTGCGGTACTCGGAGCTGATCCGATCGAAGCCGTGAATCTGGTTTTCCTCCTGGGCGTAAGCTTGGACGACGCGGATGCCGGAGAAGTTTTCCAGCGTGTAGGCGCTCATCACGCTCAGTTGATCCTGGGTGTCGCGCGACCAGCGGAAAATATGCCGTCCGAAGAAGCGCACGACGACCGGAATAAACGGCATCGCCATCATCGACCACAGGGTCAGCCAAGGATCGATGGTGATCATCAGCGTCAAGCTGAAAAGAATCACCACCACAGCGTCGACGATCGCCAGCGAACCGAAACCCATGAGCTCGCGCACGGCGTGGATGTCGTTGGTCAGGCGCGACATCAAGTCGCCGATCTTGTTGTATTGAAAATAGCTGAGCGGCAACTTTTGCAGGTGGGCGAACACTGCATCGCGCAAGTCGGCCTCGCAGCGGCGCGAGAAACCGTGAATGTTGATGCGCCAGCAGAAACGAAAAAAGCCTTGCAACGACGCTGCGCCGAGAATCAGCAGCGGGTAAGCGATTAGCGAGGCGATGTCGTCTTTGGCGCGCAACGCCGTGTCGATGCCGCCTTTGATCAACCATGGCAACGCGATGCCGGAGAAATCAGTCGCGATCAGCGAAAGAACGCCGAGAAGGAGCAGCCGACGGTAGCGGTCAATGAGAAACTTGACCCGGTGGTAATAGCGAAGAATCTCTGTGTCCTTTGGTTCGCAGTCAGTGGGCGCAAGCGATGAAAACATTCAAACTCACCACGAAGAGCACGAAGGACACGAAGGGTTAAGATAGTTTAAACTCCGAACTTCGTGCTCTTCGTGTCCTTCGTGGTGAAGGGTGTCTATCGATCTTGATTGCAACTCAACGTTCTTAGATCTTAGCCTCGCGCAACGCCGTGCTGGCGATGAACCTCGGCCCACTCGCCGTCCATGAGCTTTTCCATCACTCCAATCAACGACGCCAGCGGCACGCGGACCTGCTGCATGTTGTCGCGGTCGCGAATCGTCACTTTTTCGTCGGCCGCCGACTTTTCATCGCCGACCGTTTGCACATCGACGGTGACGCAGAACGGCGTGCCGACTTCGTCCTGGCGGCGGTAGAGTCGGCCGATCGACGCGGTGTCGTCATAGACCGAGTGCCAACGTTTGCGCAGCTCGGCGCACAGCTTCCGCGCGGTCTCAACGATCCGTGAATTCTTCTTCAAGAGCGGCAGGATCGCAATCTTGATCGGCGCGAGCTCGGGATGAAAGTTCAGCACCACGCGCTTCTCGCCCTTCACCTCTTCCTCGCGATAGGCGTCGACAAGGAACGCCAATGTGCCGCGGTCGGCGCCGGCCGACGGCTCGATGACAAAGGGAACCACCTTTTGCCTGCTCTCCTCGTCGAAGTATTCCAGGGTCTTGCCGCTGAACTGGGCGTGCTGCTTCAAATCGAAATCGGTGCGGTTGGCGATCCCTTCGAGCTCACTCCAACCCATCGGGAACAGATACTCGATGTCGGCGGTGCGTTTGGCGTAGTGCGCCAGCTCGTCTTTCTCATGCTCGCGCAGCCGCAGGTTTTCCTTGTGAATGCCGTATTTGGGATACCAGGCGAAGCGCTCGTCGAGCCAGCGTTGGTGCCAGTCCTCGTCGGTCCCCGGCATGACGAAGAATTCGATTTCCATTTGCTCGAATTCACGGGTGCGAAACGTAAAATTACCCGGTGTGATTTCGTTGCGGAAAGACTTGCCGATCTGGGCGATACCAAAGGGCAGCTTCAAACGCATCGACTGCTGGACATTCTCGAAGTTGACGAAAATCCCCTGCGCGGTTTCCGGCCGAAGATAAGCAACCGCAGCATCATCCTCCACCGGCCCCATGAAGGTTTTAAACATGAGATTGAACATTCGCGCCTCGGTGAGCGCGCAAGCGTCATGCTGGCCAGGCTGCTTCGACGGCTTCTGCGGGCAGCGCGCATCCTCGAGCTTGTCCGCGCGAAAGCGTCCCTTGCACGCCTTGCAGTCGACCATCGGATCGGTGAAATGGTCCAAATGACCGCTCGCCTTCCAGACCCGCGGGTGCATGAGAATCGACGCATCGAGCCCGACCATGTCGCCGCGGTTCTGCACGCAGTCGCGCCACCAAGCGCGCTTGACGTTGTTCTTGAGCTCGACCCCCAGTGGACCGTAGTCCCAACAAGACCCGGTCCCGCCATAAATCTCGCTGGATTGAAAAATAAAGCCGCGCCGCTTGCACAGCGACACAATCTTGTCCATTTCGACCATTAAACGTTCCTATTCGGCAGGGAAGTCCAAACAATGTAATGGATAGGCCGGGGAGAGTCAAAACTAAGTCATTTCATCGAAAGTGACGATAGACCGACTGCCCAACCGACCGCGAATTGCCGGACCGACACAGCCAAAAAGACGGCACGCAAACCAGATAGAGCGATTTGCCGGCAGTCACGACAAGTTCGCTGCCAAGTCCTGTGCGCGGGAGGCAGATTCGTCCAGGGCACGCTGTAATAGGATCTCCAACGAAGGCCTCGGTTCAGCCACTGCAAGTATCTGATAGGAAAACATAGAGGGTAACAGTCGAAGCAAGCATTTGTTAAGCGCAATCAAGAATCGGCTCAAAAAGCCCTGTCCAAGCGCCACCGGAAACGGCGCCGGGATGCCGCGGCAAGTTGAAACTTGGAAGCCATGTTGGTCGAAAAGATGCCCGATCGATGCGAAGGTAAAGAGTCGTTTGTGTGTAAGGTCGAGAATGCCGCGCTTACCGTAGTTGAATTGCCCGAGCAGCAGCATCAATCGGATAATAACAAAGCCAACATTGGGCGTGGTGACGATGATTTTTGTCCCCGTGCAATACTTCATACTTTCGCGCAAGCGATCCAAAAACAATTCTGGTGATACCAGGTGCTCGATGACGTCTTGCAGCAATACATAGTCGTAGTCTGAAAATTCCAACTGAGGTGGCCCCATGTTCAGGTCATGCTGAACAAATCGGTTCAAGACAATTTTTTGCGGCAGCGGAAAGATATCGACGCCGGTGCAGTCACAATCGCGATCCCGCTGCAGCAACGCGCACATGTAGCCTCCCGCGCATCCCAGATCCAAAACTTTAGAACCTGCCGGCACGAGGTCGAGAATCGCGCTATGCGAGCTGTCGTAACCTAGCTTGGGTTCATAGTAAGCGTTGGCCGCCTGCTCTGGCTCGCAGTCGAATTTACTGTCATAAAAAATACACAGCTCGTGAGCCCGCGATCTAAGGGTCGTTTTGGCGACGTCCCAGGCGTACTTGATTCCGTTGACGTGGCAAATTTCATTGCCGTAGTAGGTCGGAATGGGTATCTCGTGGATGCGCATACACGCTTTGATCAGCTGAATGATTATTTCGGTATCGAAGTGAAAGTCGTTGGTGTTGCGGTCGAACGGCAGCCTTTTAAGTGCGGCCACCGAGTAAATTCGATAGCCGGAATGAAACTCACTCAAATTCGTGCGCAACAACCGGTTTTGAAACGACGTGAGAATCTTGTTGCCGACTAACTTGTAGAGCGGCATACCGCCCTTGCGTGCCGCCCCTCGGCTGAGCATTCGCGAGCCGAATACCGCGTCGGCTATCCCCTGATCGAGCGGCTTCAAAAGCTCCGGAAGCACCTCCGGCGCATACTGGCCATCCCCATGCAGCAATGCGACAAAATCGAAGTTGTTCTGAATCGCATAGTGATAACCGATTTTCTGATTGCCGCCATAGCCCTGGTTGACCGGATTGAACAGGACGTGCAGCGGAAAAGGCGAAGAACCGGCCAATTCAATCCTATGACCGACTTCGAAAGTGCGATCGCGCGAAGAATCGTCGATGGCAAGAATCTCGACCTCGTAGTCGCCGGCCAAGCTGACTGGGATACGCGCCAGAACACTTTCAATGGTCCGCTCGGCATTATAGGCGACCACAAAAATGAGCACTCGAGGTTTTTTTTGGCCAGTCACACCCGCATCCCGTTACTGCTCAAAATCACCGCATCGAACCCTTGGTATTTCAGCCCACACGCCAACGCGAATTTACAGTATGTAATGATAGACGAGTTTGGCGCGATTGCGAAGAAATTTTTCTGTGAACGATCAACGAATTTGCAGGAGCCCTCTCGATGAAAAGTCAACCCAATCGAGTGAATCATTTGGTTTGAGCCACCCGGTGAGGAAATTAGCGGAAGGAACCGATGGTGAAAAACGAGGCTGCCGGCCGGCCGAACTCGTGTCGAACTCGCGCGGCAGCTACCTTACCAAAAGATCCGGCATGCCGTACAGGCCAGGCTTCTTTCCAGCCAGCCACTGCGCCGCGCGGATGGCGCCATGGGCGAAGGTGTCGCGGCTGTGGGCGCGGTGGATGAATTCAAGGCGCTCGCCGATACCGCCAAAGATTACCGTATGCTCGCCGACGATGTCGCCGGCGCGGACCGAAAGCAGGGCGATTTCTTTTTTGCCACGGGCGCCGACAATGCCTTTGCGGCCATTGATGCCGACCTTGTCGAGATCGCGATTGAGCGCTTCGGCGACCGAGCGGCCGAGCGCCAGCGCCGTGCCGCTCGGCGCGTCTTTTTTGAAGCGGTGGTGCGCTTCGACGATCTCGACATCGTAGTCATCGCCCAGCATTTTGGCGGCTTTGCCCAGAAGAGAAACCAACACATTGACACCCCAACTGGTGTTTGCCGACAGCAGCGTCGGAGTGTGCCCCGCCAGCCGCTTGATGGCGCTCGACTGTTTGGCATCGAAGCCGGTGGTCGCAATGACGATTGGAATACGATGCTTCGCCGCTTCCTTTAGATAACCCAGGGAAGCTTCGGGACTGGTGAAATCGATGATGACTGAATTGGCTTTGTGCGCGGGTAAGATCCGATCGCTGACCGAAACACCAATGCTGCCGACACCGGAGATTGCACCGGCGTCTTTGCCAATGCGCGCGCTCCCAGGTCTATCGATCGCCGCGATCACGCTCACGCCCGCGAACTGCTGCGCGGCGCGAATAACCGCGCCGCCCATGCGCCCGCCGACGCCGCAAACAATGATTCCCAGTGTCATCTAGTTTTGCAATAACCCGAAATCTTCGAGGGCTATTTTTAGCTTTTTCATGTTACCCTCGGCCATCGGCGTCATCGGTAAACGCAATTCCCCGGTACACTTGCCCATCAACGCCAGCGCGGTTTTCACCGGGATCGGATTAGTTTCGATGAACAGACTGCGAATCAGCGGGATCAGTTGGAATTGAATCTTGCGGCCATCGTCCCAATTGCCCGCCAGACAAGCCTGGGTAAGCTGCGCGGTCTGTCGCGGCGCGACATTGGCAACCGTGGAGATCACGCCTTTACCGCCGAGCGCCATCAGCGAGTAAATCAACGAATCTTCGCCGGAGTAGACTGCCAGACGATCGCCGCACAAGCGGATCACGTCGATGGCTTGGTCCACCGAACCAGTGGCTTCTTTGACGCCGACAACATTCTTGATTTCGGCAAGCCGCGCTAATGTCTCGGCTTCGATCTTCGAACCGGTGCGGCCGGGAATGTTGTAAACGATCAGCGGGATACCGACTTCCGAGGCGACTTTCTTATAATGCTGATAGATCCCTTCCTGGGTCGGCCGGTTGTAGTAAGGCGAGATCATTAGTGCGCCGTCGGCGCCGGATCTTTCCGCTTCCTTGGTTAAGCGAACCGCCTCATCGGTGGAATTCGACCCGGTGCCAGCAATTACCGGCACGCGTTTATTCACGGCTTTGATGACGGTGCGAATCACTTGGTCGTGTTCCGCATGGCTAAGTGTCGCCGACTCGCCGGTGGTACCGCATGGGACAATACCGTTGGTGCCGTTACTTAAGTGAAACTCGACCAGCGCCTCAAGACTCGGCCAGTCGACTTGGCCGTTTTTGAATGGCGTCACCAACGCAACCATCGAACCAGTAAACATAACCAACGACTCCTAATCGAATTGAACTGTGCCGTGAAAGACTTCGGTCGCTCCGCCGGTCATATACACGCGATTGTCGGCGCGCCATTCGATGACCAGATCGCCGCCTTTTAGATGGACCGTGACTTTGCGTTCGGTGCGGCCGGTGATGACGCCGGCTACCCCGACGGCGCTGGCGCCGGTGCCGCAGGCCCAGGTCTCGCCGGCACCACGCTCCCACACGCGCATGCGCACCTCCGACGGACCGATGATCTTGATGAACTCGGTGTTCACCCGTTTGGGGAAAAATGGGTGATGTTCGAAGTCGGGGCCGATCTTTGCCAGATCCAAAGAATCGATGTCGTCGAGATAGATCACCGAGTGGGGATTGCCCATCGACACGCACGTTATCTGATAAGTCTTGCCCTGCACCGTAAGCGGACGGTTTTTGATTTCGCCATCGGCATCGACGGGGATCTTGCGCCCTTCGAGAATCGGTTCGCCCATGTCGACTTCGACAAGATCGCCGACGATCTTTGGCCTGATGATACCCGCCAATGTTTCCACTTCGATCGCGCGCTTCTGCGTGATGCCATGGTCGTAGACATATTTGGCGAAACAGCGGATGCCGTTGCCACACATCTCCACCTGGCTGCCGTCGGCGTTGTAGATCTCCATTTTGAAGTCGGCGACTTGAGAGGGATGCACCGTCAGCAACTGATCCGCGCCAATGCCGAAACGGCGGTCGCAAAGCCGCTTGGCCACGGCTTCGAGATTCTCGACGTTGTTCTTCAGACAATCGAGAAAGACGAAATCGTTGCCCGCCCCATGCATCTTAGTAAATTGCAGTTCCATAACTTTGAACTTTTAAACCGTTGAACGTTTGAACGAAATTATTGCCACGCAGCCGGAATCATCTCGCCGTTGATCAGATCTTCGAAGCTCTCGCGCTTGCGCACGACGTAATACTGATCGCCATCGACCAGCACTTCGGGCGGCTTGGGATGCGAATTGTAGTTCGACGCCATGGTAAAGCCGTAGGCGCCGGCGCTCATCACCGCCAGTAAATCGCCGCGCTTGGGCCGGGCGATGTCGCGGTCCTTGGCGAAGAAATCGCCGCTCTCGCAGATCGGCCCAACGACATCGGCGTTGATAATCTCCGCCTTGGTCTCGACCACCGGCCGGATCGCTTGGTACGATCCGTAGAGCGCCGGCCGGATCAGATCGTTCATGCCGCCGTCGACAATCACGAACTTCTTGGTGTCGGTTTCTTTGATGAACTGCACTTCGGTCAGAAGAATGCCGGCGTTGCCGACGATCACCCGGCCCGGCTCGAGGATCAGCGTCACGTCCAGCCCTTCGAGGCCTTTGATAATCGCTTTGGCGTAAGCCTCCGGCAACGGCGGATCTTCTTCGTTGTAATTGATGCCCAATCCGCCGCCGAGATCGAGATATCGGATCCGCGCGCCTTCTTTTCTCATCTCGCCGAGCAGCACGCGGTCGAGATACTCGCGCAGCTTGGCGAGCGCGTCGACGAACGGCGTCAGCGACGTCAACTGAGAGCCGATATGGCAGTCAACGCCGACCACTTCCAAGTTCTTGAGCGACACCGCTTTTTTGTAGATTTCGATGGACCGCTTGATATCGACGCCGAACTTGGCTTTTTTCATTCCCGTGGAAATATAGGGATGGGTCTGCGGATCGACGTCGGGATTGACGCGCAGACTGATCGGCGCTTTCTTGCCGATGCCGGCGGCGATGTCATTTAATGCCGTCAACTCCTCTTCCGACTCGACATTGAACATCAAGATATCGGAGTTGAGCGCGTACTCGATTTCATGCTTTTTCTTGCCGACGCCGGAAAAAACGATCCGCTTGGGATCGGCGCCGACCTTCAAGGCGCGAAACAGTTCGCCGCCGGACACGATATCGAAACCGCTGCCCTGTTTGGCGAAGGCGCGCAGCAGCGCCAGATTGGAATTGGCTTTCACCGAAAAGCAAACGATATGCGGCACCTTGGCGAAGGCCTGGTCGAAGACGCTGTAATGACGCTTCAACGTCGCGAGACTATAGACGTAAGCCGGGGTGCCAACCTCCTGGGCGATACGTTTGAGCGGAACGTTTTCCGCGAACATTTCACCACGGAGATATTGAAAGTAATTCATGCCTGACCTCTTAGCGGGAAATTTCTACTTCATTGGACGGCCCGCTCAACGAGCCGTCGAACAACTGCGACGCCACACGATAGCGGTATATGGTATTGACGCGCACTTCGCGGTCGTCAAAACGATACTGTTTGAGACGCACGAATTTCTCCCGATCCTCGACGTTGACCGTGGTCAGCTCCCGGTACGGCACCGGGCAATCGAGGCAGCTCTGGGAAATTTCCTTGCGGAAAATCACGAAGCTAGCCAAGTCCTTGAGCTCGCTGCCATCGACATATTCCGTCGGCCGGTTCCAGCTGAGCGCAACGCCGGCGGCGGTCGATCTCGCGGTGAGATTGGTGATCAACTTCGGTGTCGCCAGCTCCGGCGCGCGGGGTTCGCCCTTTCGGCCACATGCGCTTGCCGCGACGACCAACATCAATACCAGCAGCCATGCGTGTTTCATCTAGACTCCCAGTTCTTTCAGCCGGCGCACGACATTGCTCCTCGACGTGCCGCCCAACGCACGCCGGCGCCCGACCACCGATGCGGCGGAAAGATAGTCGTAGATGTCTTTATCGATTTTTTTCGAATACGTTCTCAACTCCGTGAGCGATAACTCTTCAATGCGCTTGCCGAGCGACATTCCCAATCGCACGATCCTGCCCGACACCTCATGGGCTTGGCGGAACGGCATGCCGCGCTCGACCAGATAGTCGGCCAAGTCCGTCGCGTTCATATAGCCGTCTTGGGCCGCCGCCAACATGCGCTCACGCCTGACTTTCAAACCGCGGACGATCTCGCCCATGATTTTCAAGCTCGCTATGACCGTATCGGCGCTGTCGAACAACGGCACCTTATCTTCTTGCAGATCGCGATTATAGGCAAGCGGCAATCCTTTCATGATGGTCAACAGCGCATGCAGATGGCCGAACACGCGCCCGGTCTTGCCGCGAATCAACTCCGGAACATCGGGATTTTTCTTCTGCGGCATCATCGAGCTGCCGGTACAATAACCGTCCGGCAGTTCGACGAAAGCGAACTCTTGGCTCGACCAGAGAACCAATTCATCGGCCAACCGGCTCAGATGCACGAACAGAATCGACGAGACCGAGAGAAACTCCAGCAAAAAATCGCGATCACTCACCGCATCAATGCTGTTCTTGGAGATCCGCGGAAAGCCCAAGAGCTTGGCCACGTACACTCTATCAATCGGAAAGGTCGTGCCGGCGAGGGCGCCCGAGCCCAGCGGCAGAACGTTGATCCGTTCCAAGCAGCCGAGGTAGCGCTCGCGGTCGCGCTCGAACATATCGTAGTAGGCCAGCCAATGATGCGATAGCAGCACCGGCTGTGCCCGCTGCAGATGAGTATAGCCAGGCATGATCACATCGAGATGTTTCTTGGCCGCCTTGGCGAGTTCCCGTTGCAACGTTTCAAGAATGACCAGTATCGCCGCCACCTCGTCGCGCAAATAGAGCCGCATATCCAGAGCGACCTGATCGTTGCGACTGCGCGCCGTGTGCAGCTTGCCGCCGGCGGCGCCGATCTTCTCGGTCAGCCGGCGCTCGATATTCATATGAATGTCTTCATCCGCCGGCGAGAACTCGAACTTGCCGCTCTTGATCTCGCGCTCGATCGCCGCCAGGCTGCGGACGATTTTAAGCGAGTCCCGCCGCGGAATGATGCGCTGCTTGCCAAGCATCTTGGCGTGGGCGATGCTGCCCATAATGTCATGGCGGTAGAGCCGTGCATCAACGGCGATGGACGCGGTAAACGCTTCCACCGAATCGGCGGTGCCGCCGCTGAATCTGCCGCCCCAGAGCTTTTTGTTGGACTTCTTCAAGTGAGTGTACAGCGCACCGCGCAATGGATAATTGAAAATGGATAATGGATAATTGTCGGATGTGGAATTATCAATTTTCCATTGTCCATTATCAATTTATTTCGCCTTGGCAAGTTTCCGTAACCGCAAACGAAGCGCATTCAAACGAATAAACCCTTCGGCATCCGCCTGGCGGTAAACTTGATCGGCCTCGAAGGTCGCCACGTTGGAATCGTAAAGCGAGGCATCGGCCTTGCGGCCGACGACCATGACGTTGCCCTTGTACAACTTGACGCGCACCCGTCCGGTGACGTTGGCCTGGGCGGCATCGATGGTTTTTTGCAGCACCTCGCGCTCCGGCGCAAACCAGTAGCCGTAGTAGATCATCTCGGCGTAGCGCGGGATCAGCGAATCCCGCAAGCGCAAAACCTCACGGTCCATGGTGATCGACTCCACGCCGCGATGGGCCCCATGGAGAATCGTGCCACCAGGGGTTTCATAAACGCCGCGCGACTTCATGCCGACATAACGGTTCTCGACCACATCGACCCGGCCGATGCCATGCTTGGCGCCGATATCGTTCAAGCGCGCCAACAGATTTGCCGGCGAGTGTTTTTTGCCGTTGAGCGCCACCGGATCACCGCGCACATAGTCGATCTCGATATATTCGGCGCGGTTGGGCGCCTTCTCCACCGGCCGGCACCAAACAAACATGTCTGCAGGCGGCTCTTTCCAAGGATCTTCCAGAATGCCGCCTTCGTAACTGATGTGAAATAGGTTTCGATCGGTGCTGTAGGGTTTGGCCTTGGTGACCGGCACCGGGATGCCATGCTTGCGCGCATAGTCGATCAAGGTCGAGCGCGCATTCAAGTTCCACTCGCGCCAGGGCGCGATGACTTTGATGCCCGGCTTGAGCGCATAGTAAGTGAGCTCGAAGCGCACTTGATCGTTGCCCTTGCCGGTGGCGCCATGGGAGACCGCGTCGGCTTTTTCCCGCACGGCGACATCGATTTGGCCTTTGGCGATCAGCGGCCGGGCAATCGAGGTACCCAACAAATAGGAACCTTCGTACACCGCATTGGCGCGCAGCATCGGGAAAACGTAATTCTTGACGAACTCCTCGCGCAGGTCGCCGATCACGACTTTGCTCGCGCCGGTCTGAATCGCTTTCTTGCGCACCGCTTGGAGATCTTCGCCCTGGCCGAGGTCAGCGCAGAAGGCGATAACTTCGCAACCGTATTCTTCTTTGAGCCAGCGTAAAATCACCGACGTATCCAACCCGCCGGAGTAAGCCAATACTACTTTCTTGACGTTCATCTGGATTTCTTCGGACCTCTGCTTGCGGTTTTCTTGATTGAACCTTTGAACCCATTTAGCAGCCAGACCATCACGGCCTTCTGCGCATGGAGGCGATTCTCCGCTTGATCGAAGGCGACGCACTGCGAGCTTTCCAAGACTTCGTCGGTAATTTCCTCGCCGCGATGCGCTGGTAAACAATGCATCACAACGGCGTCGCTTTTGGCCAAGCTAACCACCCGATTGTTAACTTGGTAAGCGCGAAACGCCCTCAAGCGATCTTGAACTTCGTTCTCTTGACCCATGCTGGTCCAGACATCGGTATAGATCGCATCTGCATCAGCCACCGCGTCTTCGACGGAATCGGTTAAGATAATCTTTGCTCCTTGGCTGCGCGCTTTTTGGACGATCGACGGATCGGGTTCGTAGCCCTTGGGACCAGCCCATCTGAATGAGAAAGGTACAATTGCGGCGGCTTCCAACCATGAATGAACCATATTGTTGCCGTCGCCGATAAAGGTAATGTTGAGTCCCTCGAGCACGCCCTTATGTTCGATCAACGTCTGGCAGTCGGCCAACACCTGGCAGGGGTGGTACGAATCGGTTAGTGAATTGATCACCGGCACCGCGGAGTACTCGGCCATTTCTTCGATAATCTTATGCCCGAAAGTGCGCACGGTGATCAGATCGAACCAGCGATCGAGATTACGTGCACAGTCCGCCGGAGTTTCCCGCGTGCCTAAGCCAACCTCGGCGGGTCCTAAGTAAACGGCGCTGCCGCCTAACTGTGTGATGCCGACGGCGAAGGTCGAGCGCGTGCGCAGACTCGGTTTCTCAAAAACCAATGCGAGCTGCTTGCCGGCCAGTAACGCATGCGAGATACCGCGCTGCTGTTTTCGCTTCAATTCACCGGCAATTCGCAATATGCCGTCGAACTCCCGGCGGCTCATGCCGTCGAAATTTAGCAGGTCGCGTTTGTTCATCGAATTAATGATTCTAAATGCTATTGGCGAGCCAGCACTTTTTCCAGGATCGATAAGCCGCGGTCGATTTCATTTTTCTTGATGGTCAGCGGCGGCACGAAGCGCAACACTTTGGCCGCCGTGCAGTTCATCAGCAACCCTTCGAGCATGCAAGCGTCGACGATTTTGCTGCCTTCCATTTCAAGCTCGACGCCGATGAGCAGCCCCTTGCCGCGAATCTCGCGAATAAACGGAAAACGCTTTTTCAACGCTTCGAGCCCTTTGACGAAATATTTGCCCATCTGCACGCAGTTCTTCAACGCGCCGCTCTTGAGCAACTGCATCACTGCCAACCCGGCGGCGCAAGCGACCGGATTGCCGCCGAACGTCGATGCATGACTCCCCGGGCCAAAGCTGTTAGCAACCTCTTCGCGCGCCAACATCGCACCGAGCGGCAAACCGCCGCCAAGCGCCTTGGCCAAGGTCATGATATCGGGTTTGACGCCGAAGTTCTCGTAACCGAAAAGCTTGCCGGTGCGGCCCATGCCGGTCTGCACTTCATCGAAGATCAACAGAATGCGCCGCTGATCACAGATCTCGCGCAGGCCCAACATGTAAGTCTCATTGGGCACGATGACGCCGCCCTCGGCCTGGATCGGTTCGATCAAGATCGCCACGGTTTTTTTCTCGTCGATGGCCGCTTCCATGGCGTCGAGCTTGTTGTACGGCACCTGGCGAAAGCCGGCGGGCAGAGGATCATAGCCGGCGCGGACCTTCTCTTGCCCCGTGGCGGTCAGAGTCGCCAGCGTGCGGCCATGAAACGAGTTATGCGTCGAGATGATTTCATACTTGCCGCCGAGCTTCTCCTGGCCATAGCGGCGCGCCAGCTTGAACGCCGCTTCGTTAGCCTCGGCGCCGCTGTTGCAAAAGAACACCCGGTCGGCGAACGAGTTGCGGCACAGTTCGCGGGCGAGCTCCGATTGCGGCTGCATGTGGTAGAGATTGGACACATGCATCAAAGTTTGCGCCTGCTGTTTGATCGCCTTGACGATCGCCGGATGGCAATGGCCGAAACTATTGACCGCGATGCCGGCGAGAAAGTCGAGATACTCCTTGCCGTCGGCGTCCCACACCTTGACGCCCCGGCCTTTGACCAGCGCCAGCGGTGTGCGCGCGTAGGTCTTGGCGACGAATTTATCGGTCAGCGCAGCCACGTCTTTGTTCTTCATTTATTTTCTCACCACCTCGGTGCCGATGCCTTGCTTGGTGAAGATTTCCAAGAGCACCGCGTGCTTAACCCGGCCGTCGATGATGTGGGTTTTTTCGACGCCGCCTTTGAGCGCATTGATGCAACACTCGACTTTGGGGATCATACCGGAGCCGACCACACCGTCCTGGATCATTTTGCGCGCCTGCTTCTCGGTAAGCGTGCTCATCAGCCCGCCCTTCTTGTCTTTGACCCCTTCGACATCGGTCATGAGCAAAAACTTTTCCGCGTGCAGCGCCTCGGCGATCTCGCCGGCAACCAAATCGGCGTTGATGTTGTAGGTCTCACCTTTCTTGCCGACGCCGACTGGAGCGATCACCGGGATAAACTTGTTTTGATCGAGGGACTCGATCACCAGCGGATTGATGCCGATGATTTCACCGACCATGCCGATATCGATGATTTCGGGAGACTCGCCATTAGGCGAAACCACCGTGACATTCATCTTCTTGGCGAGGATCAGTCCGCCGTCCTTGCCGCTCAACCCCACCGCCATGCCGCCATGTTGGTTGATCAAGTTGACGATCTCTTTGTTGACCTTGCCGACCAAGACCATCTCGACGATGTCGAGGGTCTCCTGATCGGTGACCCGCATGCCGCGCACATAGTGGCTTTTGACCCCCATCCTTTCGAGCACGGCGTCGATCTGCGGTCCGCCGCCATGAACCACCACCGGATTGATGCCGACGTACTTGAGCAGGACGATATCCTGGGCGAAGCTCGCTTTGAGCTCCTCGTTTTCCATGGCGTGGCCGCCATACTTGAT
Organism: uncultured delta proteobacterium; assembly: GCA_963816145.1. Lineage (GTDB taxonomy): Bacteria > Desulfobacterota > Binatia > UBA9968 > UBA9968 > DP-20. The sequence goes on along the minus strand of CAWFJP010000004.1, from coordinate 51,428 downwards.
GACGAAGGTCTTGCCGTAAAAGCGCTGGAAATAGGGCAGCGCCTCCATCAACACCTCAGCCTTGCCGATAAAGTCGTCCATCTCGGCTCCTTAATTTAGAGGATATAGCGCGACAAATCCTCGCTCATCAAGATCGGCGCCAGCCGCTCGCGCACGTAAGCCGCGTCGATGGCGACTTCCTGGCCGTGCATTTCCGGCGCGGCAAAAGAGACTTCGTCGAGGAGCCTTTCGAGAATCGTATGCAGCCGGCGCGCGCCGATATTTTCCATCCGCTCGTTGACGTCGGCGGCGATGGCGGCGATCTCCTGCACCGCATCGTCGGCAAACTTGAGATGCACGCCTTCGGTTTCAAGCAGTGCTTCGTACTGCTTGATCAGCGCGTTCTTCGGCTCGGTGAGGATGCGCACGAAGTCGGCCTTGCCCAGGGAACTCAGCTCCACGCGAATCGGGAAGCGCCCCTGGAACTCGGGAATCAAGTCCGACGGCTTGGCGGTGTGAAACGCCCCGGAAGCAACGAACAAAATATGGTCGGTGCGCACCAAGCCGTATTTGGTGTTGACCGTACAGCCTTCGACGATCGGCAAGAGATCGCGCTGCACGCCTTGGCGCGAGACATCCGGGCCATGCATCGACTCACGGCCGGCGATCTTGTCGATCTCGTCGAGAAAGACGATGCCGGACTGCTCGACGCGCCGGGTCGCTTCGCCGGTAACCTTATCCATGTCGACCAGCTTCGCCGCTTCTTCCTGGGTGAGAATCTCCAGCGCCTCGGGAATCTTGACGGTCTTCTTCTTGGTCTTCTTGGGCATCATGTTGGAAAACATGTCTTTGAGATTGAACTCCATGCCTTCCATGCCCTGAGGCGTCAGCACTTCGATCATCGGCATCATCGACTGCGACATTTCGATCTCGACGAAGCGGTCGTCCATCTTGCCGTCGCGGAGCATTTTCTTGAGTTTGTCGCGGGTTCCTTGCAGACGAACCGCGTCGATCGCTTCGCCGTCGACCGGCGTTCCCGCCGGCAGCAGCAAATCGAGCACTCGCTCCTCGGCGACTTCGCGCGCCTTGATCTCGACCTTCTGCTTTTCTTCCTCTTTCACCATGTTGACGGCGAGATCGGTCAAGTCGCGGATGATCGACTCGACATCGCGGCCGACATAGCCCACCTCGGTGAACTTCGAAGCTTCAACCTTGATAAACGGCGCCTGGGCGAGCTTCGCCAAGCGGCGGGAAATTTCGGTTTTGCCCACGCCGGTCGGGCCGATCATGATGATGTTCTTCGGCGCGATCTCGTCGCGCAGGTCCTCCGGCACCAACTGGCGCCGCCAGCGGTTGCGCAGCGCAATGGCTACCGCCCGTTTCGCGTCCTTTTGCCCGACGATATAGCGGTCGAGTTCCGAAACGATCTCGCGCGGTGTCATCACTGGCGCCGGTGAAGTTCCAGCATCGGCGGGCAATTTTGCAACGTCATTCATAGGAATAAACACTCCTAACAATTCCGCCAGGAAATGCAATGATTTCCCCTGCGAGAAGCCCGTCTCGCAGTGCTGAACCGCTCGTCTGGCTGCCGCGTTCGCGCTTTGGAATTTGCAATATGAAATCTGAAATTCGTAGTTTCTCGCACCGAGAGGAACTACGGCAGCTCTTCGAAGGTCAGGTGCTCGTTGGTGTAAACACAGATACCTGCGGCCACTCGCATCGCCTCTTCGGCAATCACGCGCGCGTCGAGCTGAGTATGTTTGACCAACACCCGCGCCGCCGCCAGCGCATAGTTGCCACCCGAGCCGATGGCGATCACGCCGTCATCCGGTTCGATGACGTCGCCAGCGCCGGAGATCACTAGCAAATCGCTCACGTCGGCGATGATCAGCAAGGCCTCGAGCCGGCGCAGAATCCGATCCGTGCGCCAGTCTTTAGCCAGCTCCACCGCGGCGCGCTTCAGATTGCCATTGTATTGTTCGAGCTTGGCCTCGAACTTCTCGAACAGCGTGAACGCATCCGCCGTCGCGCCGGCGAAACCGGCGATCACCTTGTCGTGATACAGCTTGCGCACCTTGCGCGCGCTATGTTTCATCACGGTCTGCCCCAAACTCACCTGCCCGTCGCCGACGACGACCACTTTACCGCCATGGCGTATCGCTAAGATTGTCGTTCCTTCAAACATTCTTGAAATCCTTTAGGCAACAGGCACTAGGCACCAGTTAAGAAATGACTTCGCTCGGAGTTTTGAACTATTGCCTAATGCCTGTTGGCTATTGCCTACTCCTTCACGCCCGCGGATGCGCCTTGTCGTACACCGCGGTCAGTTGATCCAAGTTCAAGTGGGTATAGCGCTGCGTCGTCGATAGGCTGACATGACCGAGCAGCTCCTGAATCACTCTCAGGTCGGCGCCACCGTTGAGTAAATGAGTGGCGAAGCTATGGCGCAGGCCATGGGGGCCCATTTTGATTTGAATGCCCGCCAGCTTTAGATGTTTCTCGACGATGCGCGCGACGCTACGCGTCGTGATACGCCGGCCGCGATGGTTGAGAAACACCGGTGTTTCGCCGCGACAGGACACCTGCCACTGCTGGCGCACCGAGTCACCATAGGATTCTAAAGATTTCAGCGCCAGCGCGCCGATCGGCACGATGCGCTCCTTTGAACCTTTGCCGACCACACGGACGATGCCCAATTGGACGTCGATATCGGCCCAGTCAAGTCCGACCAGCTCGCTGACGCGAATCCCGGTGGAATAAAATACTTCCAACACGGCGCGATCGCGCAGATCAAGGCCATTCTCAAGCTTCACCGCATCGAGTAAATGAAACGCGTCGTCGACGGTGAGAAACTTGGGCAGCGGCTTTTCCTGCTTCGGCGAGTTGATCAACAGCAGCGGATCATGGTCGAGCCGCTTGGTCGTCACCAGGTAGCGAAAGAAGCCTTTCAACGCCGCCAGCTTGCGGCCGATGGAACTCTTCTTGCGATCCGCCGCCAGCGAAGCCAGGTAGGCTCGCACCACGTGAATATCGACTTTGCCGGCAACGACCGCACCGTCGGCATCGAGCGCCAGCTCCCGCTCGCGCAGAAAACTTTGGAACTGCGCCAAGTCGCTCAGGTAATTGCGCAACGTGTGCGCCGACAGGTTGCGCTCATTGCGCAGGTGCGCGGCGTATTGTTGGATTAGCGATTCCACGGTCGAATCCTCATTCCTTAGATACTACTACCATGCCTGCGCAATGAACGAAATCAGCGGCAAATGCCGCGCACTGCGCAATCAGCGGGTGTTGGCCGGGATTGCCCGCTCGCCTGCACCAACTTGGCGTTGCTGAGAATTCCGAAAAGTGGCCGCGCTCGCTGCACGCGCGCTTAGTCAACATTTTATCCGCACAGGGCGCTGTTATCGTGACTTTCGACGTGCATTCCCTGGAGCCCCGAGTCGCTGAGGACGATAAGTTGTTCGCTCGGGCAATCAGTTAGGCGGCTGGCACCCACCGGCGATACGGTCAACACGGCCTCGCGGCTGGACAGCCTCAATGACTACTTGGGAACCGAGGCGCTGGTCTGGTGAAGCTAGACTGGCTGCCCGCGAAGTGGGCACCCTAATGCCTAAAGGTAAGGCACTGCCTATAGTCGTGCACGAACTATTGGGCAGTCTCGAGGGCAATGACGACCGGCACCAACAATCCTACCAGCTTTTCGCTGCGGCCCTGAGTGTGTTTAAGCGGCGATCATGAGATGAAGCGGAAGCAAAGCTTCATCGCGGCCTTGAAATCTAGCAGGCCGACGGCGCGGCGCGCTTCTATTTTTAATGCTTTGTGAAGAGTACAAGACTAATCCGCCCGGCGAAGCGTGGGACGGTGTGATTGCGTTGGACGAAAAATAAGCTGAGTCCTTTCGTTTACAGCCCTGTAACCAAAAGTTTACATCATCTTAATCTGAACCCGTATACCGAGTGGATGAAATGAATTATTAATGCTTTTCGCATTAGTCATGAATGACAATTATTGGCATGAACTGTGCGTAGTTAAATGCGCGGGTAGTTCGGTGGATGTTTCTTCAACGTAAAGCTCTTTGTACGCGCAGCGGATCGGCGGTGTTGCGTGTCGCTGCGGTGGTTAGCCGAGCGAAATTCTGCCTTGACCGAGGTTGTTTAGTTTGGGATTCGTCGCGCACAGTTGAATTGTAGAGTTGATAACCATGGGTGCATGACATCCCGGCTAGAGGCGCTCGGGAAAACCCGTTGGAGAAGTTATTTAGAAACGCCTCGGCGCCGCAGATCGGTGGGGGTTGACAGGGCCATTGCGGCGGCGATATAGGGGCCACAACGAATATTCAAGTGTGGATTACGGTGAAGATCGGCCAATCACTCCTCTCGTGCGTACCCTGAAAACCTTAGGGAGTTGACACTGCGATCGTTCCCGGGTGGTCCTCCACTTGCGATCGTGTTGGTTCGTGACCGTGGATTGTCAGCACGACGGTAGTGAATCGGTACGGTTGGAATAGAGCCCCGTTGACCGTCGAGGTTTGATGAAACTAGATTTAAGTCTTGAATTCATTATCGGCAAGAGAGCCAAACGTTAAAGCGGAGTTACACAGCCGTTCGGCTTCGCACGTAGGCTAAGGAAGAGCGGTTTGGGAGACGGGCGGTCTTTCCGTACCGAACTAATAGGAAAAGGGAAGATAGGTGAAGCAGTCGCGGTCCAAGTTTCTATTCAAGTTTCTATTATTGAGGATAATAATGGGCCGAAAGTAAGCAGGAATGGATGTTGCCAAAATCGCTTACACAAGTGCGAACTTCGATAGGGAAACACATCATCAAAAGGAACTCGCTCAATAGGTTTCATGTTTTGTTGATCGCTAGCTTTCTATGATTGGAAACGGCTCTGCCTGCACTGGCCGCCACTTGGGACCCTGGACCAAGAAAGGACAGTAAGGCAGAAAAGAGACTAATAAAAAGGAGTGCAAAGAGATGAAGACACGCAAAATAATCAGGGCGCTGGCGCTGCGACTGCTTGGGGTCTGGTTATCTTTGGTCGGTATTGGTGCAATGACTTCTTCAGCTCACGCCCAGCTCGTAACGACGCCAGCAACCTGTGCCACTTTAGCCCAAAATTTAGTGGGGCCGGGGATTACGGTTTCTAACGCTACGTGCACAGGCAACCCTGGGGCCCTCGGCTCCTTTACTGGCGGTACAGGACTTATCGGCTTTGAAAGCGGGACCATCCTGAGTTCTGGAAGTGTGGCGTCCGTGGCCGGTCCGAACGACAGCCCAAGTCGGGCAGATATTTATAACACAGCAGGGGATCTGGATCTAAACACGATTTCAGGCTTTACCACCTACGACGCCGCCGTCCTCGAATTCGACTTCGTCCCTAGCGGCAGTGCGGTCACCTTTCAATATGTCTTTGCATCGGAGGAGTATAGCGAGTATGCCAACGCGGGCTTTAACGATGTGTTCGGTTTCTTCGTCAACGGGGTCAACCGCGCTGTGCTCCCGGACGGGGTGACTCCCGTATCGATCAACACCGTGAATGGGGGCAACCCAATTGGCACGAATCCGCAGAATCCGCAGTTTTTCATCAATAATGAATGCCAACCAGGCTGCCCGATCAACATCCAAGCCGACGGTCTGACGGTGGTCCTGACAATGACGGCACCGGTCAATTTCGGCCAGACGAACCATATCAAACTGGCCATCGCTGACGCAGGGGACGCTAATTTTAACTCGTGGGTATTAGTCAAAGCGGGAAGTTTCACTCTAACGCCACGCATCACCACCGTGGCGGACAACCTCAACTTTCCCTTCGGCGTCGCCGTCGACGCCACCGGGAACCTCTACATCGCCGATCGCAACAGCCATAGGGTGTGGAAACGAAGCAGCGGCGAGGCGCCGACGATTACGTTAGTGGCCGGGACCGGCGAGGCCGGTTACAACGGCGACGGCATCGCCGCCGATAGCGCGCAACTCAACAGTCCGACCGGTGTCGCGGTGCGGAACGGAGATCTGTTCATCGCTGACTCGGGTAATAACATCGTCCGCAAGGTCGCGGGTGGAATTATCAGCACGGTGGCGGGGGTAACTGTGGGCAGGACACCGCCGAACAATTCTGGTGTCGCCGTCAACGTCGGGCCTGCGACGGAGGCGGAGCTGTTCAATCCAAGGGGCGTAGCGGTTGACGCCGCCGGCAACATCTACATCGCTGACACGATGAATCAGCAGGTCCGAAAGGTCGCCGCGGGCACCGGAATCATAAGTGCTGTAGCCGGGACCGGGACCGGAGAGACTGGCAATGTTGACGGCCCCGTCGCGGGGTCTAAGCTCAACTCACCGTTGGGCGTCGCGGTCGACAGCTCCGGGAACGTCTACATCGCTGACGAGGGCAACAACAAGATCCGTAAGGTCAGCGGCGGCAGCGTCACGACGGTCGCTGGAACGGGGGATGCCTGTCCTATCTCCACTGACCCATGCGGCGATGGCGGCCCGGCAACTGCCGCGAAGCTCGAATCACCGTCCGGGCTGGCGGTCGCGTCTGACGGCACTCTTTACATCGCCGACACCGACAACCATCGGATCCGGCGTGTATCTACCGCGGGAGTGATCACAACTGTGGCCGGGAATGGGACGGCAGGTTACTCAGTCGAAGACGATGGCGGCCCGGCGACTGCGGCGAAGCTCAATTCGCCGGTCGCTGTCGCTGTCGATGCCAGCGGCGAGCTGCTATATATAGCGGATTTGATCAACAACAGTATCCGAGCGGTCGACTTAAATCCCTAAGTGGGTCAGGGCGCGGCAAATGGAACGCCGCGACCAGGGATCGCTTCGGACAGGGCAAAGATACCGATGATGTTCACAGAATGGAGGACGATAATGCAGGCAATTACTCGTTGGCCAAATATCAGTCTGTTTCTTATAACACTTCTCTTCCTCTCGGCAGTTCCGTTGAGCGTGGAGGCCTTGGAAGTCAGATTCTGCGTGCCGGACTGCGCATCTGACGCGTCCACCACCACGAATACGAAAGGGCCAGGAACGACGGCTCCCGGCACCACCAGAACTACGACACTGACAATCCCGAGTTTCACCTACAAAGGATTCACTATCTCCGGGACGGTGACTGCCTCGCAGTCCGGGACCCTTCAGAAGATCACGTTCAGCCCTACGACGTTAACCGCCACCGCGACGGCCGGCTGCACCTACGACGAATCCGTGCCGGATGGAGGTTGTCGCAACGACTCATTGGACCGACTTCATCCTGGACAAACCAACAAACGTTGGCTACCCCGCCGGCGTCTACATGGCCGGCTCCTTCACCGGGACCCAGGCCGCCAGCCCCAACGGCGATACGATCTCGATGACGGCGGAGGCGAGCGGGCTCAAGGCGGCCGCCGGGGCCCGTGCCGTGGGGATCATCCCGGGTGTGCCGGCAATCAGTGATTCCGACCGCGTCGCCCAAGATGTGATCAACGCCACGCCGGGCGCCGGCACCGGCGATGTCCTGGTGTCGTTGCCGTCGTCCTGCACCGGTACCTCGACGTGCAAGTTCACGGCGACAAGCTTGACGAAGTCGTTCAACACCCAGATCACCGAGACGGTGCAGCACAAGTGTGACACGGGCGCAGGCGACTTGCCGGACGCGTCTCAGGACGAGGATAAACATAAGCATCAAGAGGCCCAGTAACCGGGTCACCCTTCCAGCCACCTGGGGGACCATTGACGCGCCGGAAGCGGCGCTTCAGGGGTTTAAGCCGACAGAGCTGCTCATTGCCAACACTGTTCTTCCACCGCTCGACAGCATGGAGGTGCGGCACCTGTTGGTCTATCGCAAAAACTTCGCGCTGGACGCGCGCTTCACGCTGGACATACCCAAGACCAGCGATGGCATCAATCCAGACAAGGAGGAGGTCCACTTGGATATTGGCGGCAAGTACCAGCTGAGAATCCCGCCGGGCAAGTTCAAGCGGTCCCTGCAAGGAAGGCTTTTCACCTTCATCGGCCAGTGGGACGGTGTCGATATTGCCGCGACATTCACGCGCGGCACGAATCCGGCCGGTCCATGGACGTTCGCTGCGGCCGTGCACGGCGTTAATCTCACTGAGTTGCTGCCCGACCAGGTAGCCGTCGAACTCGCCGTGGGATCCGACACCGGTAGCGACCTCGTTACGGCGTCGATCTTCCAATGAGATGACCCTCGGGCGAGACTGCTATCGGTCTCGGACGGCCGCGACGGCCCATGCGCTGGATAGGAGGAAATGTATGGTGTCGCACCGCCTAGCGGGTGAGCGAGGCGCGTGTCTCAAGGCTGCTGCAGCGCTCATCGTGCTGCTGCTGTGGCCAACTGCAAGCGTCGCCCAGGCACCGGCGATCACGGCTGACGGAACGCTGGGAACCGTGGTGGGCCGCTTCGTCGATGCCTACAGCATCGACGGGGGACAATCAGAGGGAACAATCTTTTCCACAGCTTCGGTCTGTTCAATGTGCCGACGGGCGGGAGCGCGACCTTTCTCGGGCCAAGCTCAATCGCCAATATCTTGAGCCGAGTAACGGGCGGACAACAGTCCATAATCGACGGCCTGATCAGCACCCGGGCGGCGATGCCGAACGCTAACTTCTTCCTTCTCAACCCGAGCGGGGTGCTGTTCACGTCGGGGGCCAGCCTCGACGTTGGCGGCGCCTTTCGCGTGAGCACGGCCGACAACATCAGGCTTGCGGACGGTGCCATCTTTTCCGCTACACCGGTGGCCGGGGAACTCAGCCAGCTCACGTCGGCGCCGCCGCAGGCCTTTGGCTTTCTTAGCAGTGCTCCCGCTCCAATATCTGTTCAAGGGGCTGTGCTTGCGGTCGATCCCGGTCAGACGCTTGCACTGGTCGGCGGCGATGTACAAATCGATGGCGGGGTCCTAATCGCACCGGGCGGCCTCGTGCAAATTGGCAGCGTCGCCTCCCCGGGCAATGCGCTCTTGAACGCCCAAGACTTGAATCTCGGATCATTTGCCAGCCTCGGGCAGGTGAGCATTTCGGGCGGGGGAATTACCGCCGGCACCACCTTCGCCCCGACCTTCGATCCGCTTCTAGGGGGCGGCACTGTAGTTATCCGGAGCGGCAAACTAATCTTGGACAGCGGCGCGGTGCTCTTGACCGACACGGTCGACGCGGCCGGCGCCCCGGTGGGCATCGACCTGCGCGCAACCGACTCGATCGTTCTTGGCAATGGCGCAACGATCCGGACGGAGTCGTTAGGAGCAGGCGACGCCAGCGGCATCTCGATCGCGACGGGGAATCTGACGGTGACGGATTTTTCCGCTATCGAGTCTCTGGCAATCGGCGCCGGTCGCACCGGGAACATCGATATCAACGTTGGCAGTGCCGACATCCTCAACGGTACGATCCGGACGAGTTCAAACGCCAGCGGCAGCGACATCACCATCAACGCCGCCAACACCGTGACGATTTCTGGACCCAACGGCGTGATTTCGACTGGAACGTTCGCCATCTTCCCCGATCCGCTGACCGGAGAACTCCCCTTCGCCGGGAATATCGCGCTTAGCGCCGGCAACGTGTTTCTCGGCGACCAGGCGAAGATTCGCAGCGGCGGTTCAGGCGCGGAGCCAGGGAAAAGCATGCGGATCACGGCGACGGACTCCATCACGATCTCCGGCCTTGCCGGCATCGAGAGTCAAGCCTTCTCGCAAAACGCTGGCGCCATGGAGTTCGCCGCAAAAAGCCTGTCTATGGACGCGGGATATATCAACACGAGCACGCTGGGCGCGGGGAACGCCGGCCCAATTCTGGTGAACGCCAACACGGTAAGCCTGATGAACGGAGCGCAGATCGCGAGCAGCAGTCAAATCGTGGCGCCCGGCGCCGGCGGCAACATCACGATCAACGCGCCGGGCTCGGTGATGATCGACGGAGTGGGCCCGGCCGACGGCGTAGGGAGTATTACGTTCACCGGCAGTCCGAGCAGCGGCATCTTCAGCACCACCGCGACTTCCGGCGCCGGCGGCAACATCAGCCTCGACACCGGTTCGCTCCAGATCAGCGGCGGCGCCATCGTCTCCGCCGCAAGCACCGGAACATCAGCTATCCTGGGCGGGACTCCCGGGAATGCGGGCAACATTAACATCGTCGGCGACACGCTTCACATGGACAACGGCACCATCACGGTTGCCACGTTAGGTGAGGGCAACGCCGGCAACGTATTGCTGAATATTGGTAACCTCACGCAGACGGGAGGCGCACGGATCGAGAGCAGCACAAGTGGTGCCGGTCAAGGTGGCAGTGTGACAGTCACGGCGAGCGGATCGATGTCGATCTCCGGCATGGCGGCGGGCTGTTCAGCACGGCGTCGAACACCGGGAACGCCGGGGAGATCACCGTCACTACACCGACATTGACGATGGGCGATGGCGGCACGATCTCGGTGGCGACCGAGGGAGCGGGTAATGCCGGCAATATCTCTCTCAGCGTGAGTAACTTGACTCTTGGCAGCGGGTCGCAGATTGCGAGTAGCACGACGGGCGGTGGCGCCGGCGGGACGCTTGCAGTGACGGCGAGCGAACTGGTTTCCATTTCGGGTGCCGGCAGCGGTTTGTTGAGCACGGCATCGAGCACGGGGAATGCGGGACAGATTACCGTTTCTGCGCCAGGCTTGACGGCTGTGCCGACGTTGACGATGGCCGATGGAGCAAAGATTTCGGTGGCGACATCGGGATCAGGTGACGCGGGAAGCGTTAGGCTGATGGCAAACAAATTGAGTTTAACCGGCGGGGCTCAGGTAGTGAGCAATACCGACGGTGCCGGTCAAGGTGGCAGTGTGACAGTCACGGCGGCCGATGCCATGTCGATCTCCGGCAATGGCGGCGGGCTGTTCAGCACGGCGTCGAACACCGGGAACGCCGGGGAGATCACCGTCACTACACCGACGTTGACGATGGGCGATGGCGGCACGATCTCGGTGGCGACCGAGGGAGCGGGTAATGCCGGCAATATCTCTCTCAGCGTGAGTAACTTGACTCTTGGCAGCGGGTCGCAGATTGCGAGTAGCACGACGGGCGGTGGCGCCGGCGGGACGCTTGCAGTGACGGCGAGCGAACTGGTTTCCATTTCGGGTGCCGGCAGTGGTTTGTTGAGCACGGCATCGAGCACGGGGAATGCGGGACAGATTACCGTTTCTGCGCCAGGCTTGACGGCTGTGCCGACGTTGACGATGGCCGATGGAGCAAAGATTTCGGTGGCGACATCGGGATCAGGTGACGCGGGAAGCGTTAGGCTGATGGCAAACAAATTGAGTTTAACCGGCGGGGCTCAGGTAGTGAGCAATACCGACGGTGCCGGTCAAGGTGGCAGTGTGACAGTCACGGCGGCCGATGCCATGTCGATCTCCGGCAGTGGCGGCGGGCTGTTCAGCACGGCGTCGAACACCGGGAACGCCGGGGAGATCACCGTCACTACACCGACATTGACGATGGGCGATGGCGGCACGATCTCGGTGGCGACCGAGGGAGCGGGTAATGCCGGCAATATCTCGCTGAACGTGACCAACTTTACGCAAACGGGTGGCTCTAGGGTTGATAGCAGCACAAGCGGCAGTGGGTCGGGAGGAGATATAGTTATCGTAGCGGCCAACTCGGCCTCGATCTCCGGTCAAGGAACTGGGCTGTTCAGCACGGCGTCAAACACAGGGGCCGGGGGCGATATCAATGTTCAAGCGCCGCAGGTTCAAATCCTTGACGGAGCGACGATGTCGGCGAACAGCACCGGTAGCGCGTCGGCCACGGCCGGAAATATCAATATCGTAACCAGCGATCTCGCCATGCAGAGCGGTAGCATCACGACGGAGGCCACGCTGGCGGATGGCGGCAATATCTCTATCACCACCACAGGATCAATGATTTTTCTGACCGACAGCCAAATCACCACCAGCGTGGCAAGCGGCATCGGTTCAGGAGGCAACATCACGATTGGCTCCGCGGCTCAGCCGTTTGATTTTATTATTTTGAACGATAGTCAGATCCGCGCCGATGCCTTCGGAGGACCGGGCGGTAACATCAACATCTTCGCCAATGTTTTTCTTCCTTCCGATACCATCGTCAGCGCCTCGTCGGCTCTGAGCACCTCCGGAACGATCGATATTCAGGCGACGTTCACGGATGTCAGCGGCAGTGTCGTCCAATTGCCGGAGACGCCACTGCAAGCCACGGAACTTCTGCGCGCGTCATGTGCGGCAAGATTCGCTGGAGGAAAAGCCAGCAGCTTGGTGCTCGGTGGCCGCGATGGCCTGCCACTGCAACCGGGAGGACTGTTGCCAAGCCCGCTGTATTTTGCCGATAAAGCCGGCGCGCCGGCATCGATAACCGGCTATGACTGGCCGCGCTTCTCGCTTTTGCAGCCGGCGAATCAAGGATCGAGTTTGAATCGATACAGCCTATTGGCGAATTCTCGGTGCTCCTAGTGCCGTGTCTCGGTTGGTGGCCTGATCCGGCTAGACTACCGAAAAGGACATGTAGGGGTGACCGTAGGGGCAAGGCGCGCCTTGCCCTTACAGCTTCGTGCTCACTGAGAAACACTATGCGCGGCTTGCGCAAATGATCCGGAAGTTGAAGACCTTTGGATTCGGAAATTTCTCCCGCCAAGGAGGCTGTGTCGTAATGAGCAAATGCCCCACATCTGTCATCCCGAGCGCAGCGAGGGATCTCGTGTTTTCAGCCACATACGAAGAAGAGATTTCTCGGCTTCACCTCGAAATGACAGTTGCGACACAGTCTGAAGGCGCAAAGGCGTCAAGTTCGGAAGAAAAAATTAGTGTTCTCAAACGAATTCACTTCCGCTGATCCGACTTCATTGGCGCCTTGGCGGGGGATAATCCAGTTTTCGGTTGCGGCTCTGCCACGCCAGGTGCTTCGTGGATAGCGACTGTTGCTTGTGAGCGGCACCGAACATGATTATTATCGCGATCGTTCCGCATGGGAGTTAGCATGTTGGGGTCTGTCGTCTCCGCCCTAATTCTGATTGTTCTGCTGTTCGCTGCTCCCAGCGCACAGGCGGCGGCCGTCGATCCAACTGGCCGGTCCAGCGAACCGCCGCAACTACCGCAGGACTTCAAACCGGCAATTCCTTCCCCGGGAACGCTGTTACCTCCCGTGCCCCTGACGCCGAAAGGCGAGCCGTTTCCGGCATTGCGCGTCTTTATCCGCGACATCCGCATAACCGGCAGCACGGTTTTTTCCGCTGAAGAACTGGCTAAAATCACCGCCCCTTACGTGAACCGAGAAGTTAACTCGGAGGATTTAGAGGCGCTGCGGATTGCTTTGACGCTGCACTATGTCAATAACGGCTATGTCAATTCGGGGGTGATCCTGCCGGATCAGACGTTGACCGAAGGCACGGTTATCTATCAGGTGATCGAGGGTTCATTGACGGGTGTCGAAGTGCGGGGCAACCGCTGGTTTCGTTCCAGCTACCTAGAAAAACGCTTCCTTCTCGATGCCGGTCCTCCGCTCAACATTAATGACCTCCAAACACGGTTGCAGCTTTTGCTCGAGGATTCCCGTTTTCAACGGCTGAACGCGGAACTCAAGCCGGGAGTAAAGCGCGGCGAGGGGATTTTGGATGTGCGGGTCGAGGAGCGAACACCCTACAAGCTGCTTTTGGAGTACGACAACTATGAGTCACCTGCCGTCGGCGAGAACCGCGGCCTCGTCACTCTTTTGCACGAAAACCTGACCGGCAACGGCGATGTGGCGATGGCGCAATATGGCAGAGGGATAGGTCTCGATCCGCTCCTCGACATCAAATATTCGTTCCCGTTTACCGCCCATGACACGACTCTGAGTTACGAGTATCGCAAAAACACCTTGAACGTGATCGAGCAACCCTTCCAAGACCTCGACATCAACAGCAAATCGAACATTTACACGCTTACATTGCGACAGCCGGTGTATCGCACACTCAATAGTGAGGTCGCCCTCGAGTTGACTGGCGAGCGCCTCTCGTTAAAGACCACTCTGCTGGGCGAGCCGTTCTCCCTCGAGCCCGGCGCCCAAAACGGCAAGACTGTCGTTACCGCACTGCGAACAGCTCAGGAGTTTGTCTATCGCACGCAAAGCCAAGTGATCGCTGCGCGATCGAGATTGTCTTTCGGCCTGGATGCGTGGGGTGCGACGACCAATAAACACGGAGTGCCGGACGGTGAATTCTTCGCCTGGATCGGCCAATTTCAATGGGTCAAACGCCTCGGATTGCTGGACAGTTATCTGATCTTTAGGTCGGATTTCCAATTCTCCAGTGCGCCGCTTTTGTCCCTCGAGCAGATTTCTGTTGGTGGCCGCTACAGCGTGAGGGGCTACCGAGAGAATACTCTTTTGAGGGACCAGGCGATCTTGACTTCTCTAGAGGCGCGCCTGCCAGTAGTCAAAGAGACCTTTTGGGCGGATTATCTAGAGCTGGCCCATTTCGTTGATTTCGGCAAGGGCTGGAACAAGAACACGCCAACTCCTGACCCGAAAAAACTGTACAGTGTGGGGTTAGGACTACGCTGGGCGCTCACGCTGTTACGGCCGATGCCAATTCGCCCCCAGTTCGAATTTTATTGGGGCCATCGGTTGAAAAATGTCGAATCGCCGAAACACAAAGTGCTTCAAGACCATGGCATTCACATGCAATTTATTCTGGGATTCTTCTGAGGTGGGACGGACGGATGAAATCGTGGAATATTAATGTCTCTCTCGGGGATGGTTGAAATCCCTTGCCTTCGGGCGAAGAGAAGGTTTGTCATGCCGGCGAAGGCCGGCATCCATCTTCGCGCGTGCTGCAAGGCAAAACAAAACCTGGATTCCGGCCTACGCCGGAATGACGACACGGAGGAGTCGACTTCTAGTCGACGAATTCAGAAGCCCTCGGCTTAAAGCCGAGGGTCTTTCAGTTAAAATTCTTCCAGCTGCGTTCTGTGCTAGGCAATATCTATCGTGATCCGTAGTGGCTGGCACAACGGTTGCGTTTATTAAGTGTCAGTCGAAGGAGGAAAGAGCATGCGGTACATGAACAAGAGGCTAGTTAGTACTTTTTCGTTGGCGCTCGTCATCAGCGCGCCGTTACCGGTTCTCGCCGCCGATGCGGGGGGGCCGGTCTATACACTGCCGAAACGGGGAGCTCCTGGTGGCCGGGTGGGCGGCGGTGTGCGTGGTGGTACTCAACGCGATGTGTTCATACTATCCGTCTTGGCACCGGATCACAGCGGATTCACCACCAGCGAGCAGCCTTCGCTGTATTGGTATATTTCGACCGAGACAGCCTTACCCGTCGAAGTGACGATCATGGATCCACAAGGTGTGGAGCCGATCTTGGAAACCCGCCTGCCCGCGCCGGTTAAAGCGGGCGTGCACCGGTTCCGCTTAGCCGATCATAATGTTCGTCTGGCACCTGGCAAGGCGTATCGATGGTTCGTCGCAGTGGTCCCTGACACCGACCGTCGCTCTAAAGATATTCTCGCCGGTGGCGCCATTGAGAGAGTTGAGGCGCCAAGCGAGCTGCAAAGTAAACTGACCGACGCAGGGAAGGACCGAGCCTACTTTGTCTATGCCGAAGCCGGTCTATGGTACGATGCGTTGAAGGCGATCTCCGATCAGATTGACGCCGCGCCCGAGAATCAGGAGCTCCGCAAGCAACGCGCCGCTTTACTCAGTCAAGTGGGCGTGCCGGCAATTGCTGAGTGATTTGCCGCTGACCGCGGTTATCGCAGCATGGACGTGAATAAGAGTTCCAGCTGACAAAGACGATTCGCGTCAGAGCCAGTTATTGATCATTAGGAAGGCAGACCAAAAGCCCGGGTGTTCAAAACGTGGATTGTTGATTAACTTCATCTGAGCGCGCTGCAGCGCGACAGCCCTAGAGATGCCGGGATCCTTGATCTCACGGTAAAAATCCATGACCAGATCCACCGTGGCTTGATCGTTAATATTCCACAAGGTGGCGAGGGCGCTGCGGGCGCCGGCCTTGATCGCCATGCCGGCCAGTCCCAATGCCGCTCGATCATCACCGGCGGCGGTGTCGCAGGCGCTCAGAGTGAGTAACTCCAAGGGATCATCACGGAATCGGAAAACCCCGATCATCTGATTGAGGCGGTCCAACGACACCTTGGCATCGTAAGTGAGGAGGAACGTGTTATCGACATCGTTGCCGAACTCGCCATGCGAGGCGACGTGGACGATGCTGAATTGTTCTTCTTTCAACTTCTTTTCCAAATTGGCCGCAAGAAACTCACGGTCGACAAGTGTCTCGCTTCCCAAAAGAGTTTGCATCTCTTTAAGCTCCACGGAGACATTCGGCAACGCGGGAAAACCTTGCACCGCTTCGGTCACGCCAACGGCCAGTACTTTCATGTTTTCCCGTTTGATCGGCCGCGGGTCACTGAGGCTTAGACTGGGAGTTATCCCCACACCATATTTGGCGATCAGAAATTGCTTCCCGTCGTGCAAGTGCCGCCATCGGAATCGTTCGCAGCGCTCCGTCCGGCACGAATACCAGGGTGTCGATTGGCAAAGAACTTAAGTCCGCCTCCAGCGGCCGGATCAGCCAATCATAGAGCTTCTGCGCGTGAGGCAGGTATTCCCGGGTGGTTCGCTTCTCCAGTTTATGGCGAAATTCCCGCACCTCTTTGGTCAGCGTCTCCGCTCCTACGGGAACCAAAATTCGCTTGAGGCCGGTAGGTAGACTGACGAGCAACTCGGTTCGGTCCGGCAGGAGAATCGGATAGATGACGACGGCCGATTTGGCTATCGCGTCGAGCTCGGTGATTTTCGCCAACGCATTGTCCACGCAATCGTCGCGGAAGTAATCCCGCAATTCGGCGGTTTTGAACAATTCGACGGATTCGCGCGCCTCAATCAGGTAGGCGCCGGCTTGCTGGCGATCTGGCAACGACGCGGCACGTTGTAAGAGAAGATCCACTAACTCAAAGTATAGCGGCCCGATGGTCTCACGGAATGACGTCTGTGGAGCGCCATAGCTGACCGAGAGTTCGGATCGGATCGACTGAAGTGTCCGCACGGCGCGCCGGTACGCGCCGATGGCATCGTCAATGGTTCCCGTTTTCGTCAGCAAACGCCCGGCTTGCCATTCCCAGAGATAAAGCGAATCGGCCGAGTTTACTTGCTGCGCCGCATGGATGGCCCTGCGCGTCAACTGCAAAGCCTCCGCATATCGGTTTTCCTCTTCGTACAATTTGCCGAGATGCCCCCAGGCATAGGACGCGGCGCGATGGTCTCCGATGCTTTCCGCCATGGCGCCCGCTTCACTGAACATGCCGTGCGCCAGCACGATAAAGGCGTCTTTCGAATCGGGCGTACTCGAACGGAGACTCAGATAACCCAACCCAATACTGATCAAGCCGGTGACCTTGTCCGATGTCGCCTCCATGGCGCGAATCTGCTGCGAGGCGCCGTCGAGCAAGGCTTTGGCTTCTTTAAATTGCCTATTCTGTATCGACGCCGTGGCTGCATTGATCGTCGCACTTGTAAGCAGCGACGCGTTATTGCGCGCTTTGGCCAGCGCCGCGCTCTCAGTATAGGCGGCGAGGGCTTCGGGATATTTTTTTTGCGCGGTTAACAGGTTGCCGAGATTATTGAGGATAATTGCCGCAAGCTCCTGGTTGTTCAGCTCCTTGGCAGCGTCCAACCCTTGGTTGAGAAACTTTTGCGCGCTTTCGGCGGGTCCGATGGCAATGTAAACGTTGCCGATACGGCCGAGAACATCTGCGATCTGCGTGCGATCGCCGGAACTTTTTGCTGCGGTTAACGCCAGCTCAAGATTTTTCAACGCGTCGCTATATTGGCCAAGAGCCTGATAGGCTTGCGCGATCTGAGTGAGCGCGCGGCTCAGCAGGCTGAGCCTCTGCTCTGCTTCGTACAATCGCTTAGCTTCCGTCCAACTCAAAATCGCCTGCTCGAAGTCGCCGCGCTGGAACGAGTTCGCACCCTGTTCCATACGTTGCTCGGCCGACAAATTTGCCGTAGCGGACAGACTAGCGCTCAAGGTCTCATGAACCCACGATAGGGAAATTCCTGTGCAAGTTAAGATTGCGGCGAATGCCAGCGCCGGCCTTTTCATGCGAACTGTGTAGGCCGAATTAACACTATGGTGACTTTCTACCTCGGTGTTTTTTTGCCGCATGGTTTCTGCCTTCATTAGTTGGAAGCGAGCGCGATCCTACCACCTGATAGTCACCACGATCAACCGGCATTATTTGCCTATGCAGTAGCAAGGTGAATCTGACAGGATCCAACAGCAACGAAAATATGTCAGGGTGGGAGGATGACAACTCTACAATGAGAGGCTAGAAACGACTAGCCGTGATCCAAATGAGTCCATCGCGGCGAGCTCGCCGTGACAGGCAACGGCCCAAGTACACCAGGGGTGACGATTGCCAGGAAACGACGGTGACTTGAACGATGCTTTCTCCCTGAGCCGGGCGTAAAAAAGAAATCACCCGATCATTTCTCCTGCATGACCACCAGAGTGCCGCTTTCGCCTGCGGCCAATCGCCGGGCTTGGAAGGCTGCGGGCGCGTCGGCCGGAAAATCGCGGTGCAGCGCCGCGAAAAGTTCCCCGGCTTCAGGCTTTTCCTTGCTTAGCGCGGCATAGGCTTCGGCATAGCGGGCCAGCAGCGCCGGCGAGTCGGCCGGCGAGACCGGCGCCAGGATGGCCAGCGCGTTCTTTCGGCCCTTGACGATTATGTCCCCAAGCGGACGAAACGCGTGGCGCCGGCACTGCGCCGCGGTCTCGCCGGTCACAGCCACACGGCTGCCGATGTACTTGTTCAACCCCTCCACGCGCGAGGCGGTGTTCAGCGTATCGCCCAGAGCGCCGTATTTGAGCTTCCCTCGGGTGCCGATGTTGCCGACCAGCGCCGTGCCGGTATGCACGCCGATGCGGGTATGGCCCCACTCGATGCCGCGCGCCGCCAACCCGGCAGTGAAACGCTGGGCCGTTTCGGCCATCGCCAGGGCGGCGGCCACGGCGCGGTCAGCGTGGTCCGGCTGGTGCATCGGCGCACCGAACAGCACTAGGAGGCCGTCGCCGATGAAGTCATTAACCAGCCCGCCGTTCTCCACCACCACTTCGGTCAGCACACCGAAATAGTCGCCCAGCAGCCCGGCCACGGTGGCGGCGTCCATGGTCTCGGCCGTGGTGGTAAAGCCGGCGATGTCGGTAAAGATCGCGGTGATCTCGCGATGCTCGCCGCCGAAGCTGGGGAGGGTATCGCCCTGCATCATCTGGTTTATGATGCGCGGATCCAGGTAGCTCTCGAAGCTGCGGCGCAGCTGGGTGCGTTCCCGCAGTCCGGCCGAGTGCATAACGAAGTTGCAACCTGCCGCGCTCAGCACCCACGCCAGCGCCACCGGCACGCCGGGCAACAACAGGCCGGCGCTCGCGAAGGCCCAAGCGGTGGTGCCGCCCACCAGACCAAGCCCCAGCACCAGCGCCACCAGCACCAGCGTTACGCGCCAGACCAGCAGTGCTAGCACTGCGCCGGCAATGGCCGCGGCCGAGATGGCAACATTGTCCAGCAGGCGAGGCATTGGCACCGGATTGCGCGCTTCACCATTGGCTACGCGGATCAGTTGGTCGGCAATATGCGCATGCAGGGCGACTCCGATCAGCAACCCCTCCCCGCCCCAGCCGGTGCTGAATGGCGTGGCGAAATGATCTTTTATGGAAAGCGCTGCGGTACCGATCAACACAAGGCGGTTGCGCAGCGTCGCCGCCAGCTCCGGCCGGTCTAGGATCTCGGCGAAGCTGATCTCGCGGAAGCGCCGATGACCGCCGCGGTAGTCGAACAGCATCTGGTAGCCAGCGGCATCGACCTTTGAATAGGGGCCATAGGGCTGGTCGACTAGCGGGATGCGGCCTTGGCCCAGCGCTAGTTCGTTGTCAGTCGGGCGCAGCCCCTGACCAGTAAAGCGTTCGGCCAGGGCGACGCCCAGTGTGCGCCAGTTGTTGCCCGTGCGTTCATCGGAGGCCACCAGTAGGGCCCGGCGCACCGCGCCACCAGCATCGGTAACGTGGTCGGCCAGCACCTCGCGACCGCTCTCGCGCAGCATCGGCGGAGGCGGAATGCCGATATTGCCTTCGTCCCGCAGCTTGAAGACCCAATAGAGGTTGTCTTGCGCACGCTGGATTGCTTGCAACTCCTCGTTGCCCGGCGGCATGGGCAGGTCGCGGTACAGATCCACGCCCACGGCTTTTGGCCCGCCGGCAAAGACGCGTGTCAGCACGGCCGCAAGGACCTTATCGCTGATGGGATAGCCGAAGCGGTTGATGTCCGCTTCGGTGGTGACCACCAGCACCACGCGGTCGCTTTCCTGCGACCCGGCGAAGAAGGTTACCAGTGAGTCGTACGCCGAAATCTCCAAGCCTTGCAGCCATCCGGCTTCTCGCAGGGGCAGCAGCATCAGTACCACTAGGCTGGCCACCATCAGCGCCTTGACGAAACGCCGGCGGAGCAGGGTGGACAGCCAATGCCCCGTGCGTGCTTGCGCGTCTTGCGCCACTTGGACTGCGCCGCTATCCATGTGCTTCAGAGCTTCCCCGTTCCCGCTGACCATCCATCTTACGGGCCTGGTTTTTCATCGCAATCTGAAACGGTGTGAAATGGTGTCTGAAATGGGAAACTGTGAATGGGAAATGGTGCTGGGAAATCGGGAAATGGAAATGCTGTCACGCATGCCTTATTGAGGCATGGTTGGCTACCTTTTCTCAGCTTGTCGCAGGGTCTTTCGAGTAACGGACGCAGCCCCAGTTCCTTCGCCAATTCATCGGCGACCTTCCCTAACCCCAGGCTGAACGCCGCGGAATTTTGAACCAACTCCTGACGTCGACTAGGTTCCAGGGCATGCCTTATTGATATTCTCGCGACTTGTTACGCTGACCGCATCAAGAGATTGAGAGTGCTTTCCTGATCAAGACAGGGCTTGGTGAATGACGTCTTTTAATCAGCGTCTGATAGGGTTTCCCCAACTTTTCTGGCGCGTGCTTTGGCTTTGGCAAGATCTGCTCCCCTCAAACGCAATGCCGGTGTAGTTTCGGGTTCGAGAATTCTCCATGTACCTTTGACGGCGTTTTTCTGGTTGCGCCCTTCTATCTCCTTAGTTAGGCAGGACAGACAAAACCGTTTTAGATCCTCCACTTGATAAAGTTCTGATCCGCACTTTTTTGCATTTCCTTTTCATCGAATGCCGCCAACAGTTCTCAAATAAACCTCAACATGCGCTTGTTTCGGCGGATAGGCTGTAACGACGAACACGGTGTCCTTTCTGTTCTTGCCCTATCCACGAGGAATCTCCGCGAACGGTGTGGCCTATACCTTTTAAGGCGCCGTAAGTTGGCTGGACCGCCATACTGAAGTGGAACACTTCCTTGACTTCCCATACCGCGACATCCGGATGGCGTTTTTGAAATGAACTTTCCCCTCCTTGTCGCGTGCAAACACAAACTTCAGGTTAGAATCCTAATGTGGCCATGGTGATGTGTCAATCATTGGAAGGGAAGAAAGTCAGGCGCATTTTCTCCCGAAGGCTGCTCTCCTGACGGCCTGCTGTTATCGCAGGAAGTGAAAGTTGGCGGTGCGCTTCGACGGCAGAGAGGGATCAACCCGCTCTGCCGTTTTCGTATTGCGGATTCAAACCCGACGTGTAACGATTAGCCGATAAAAACATGGGTAAGAGAGGATTATCTCCCATGACGACTCTTTGTATTTTACTGTTATTGGCAGGGCTCGGATTCCCATTCACGGCTCATGCGGCCGACGAACCGCTGGCCGTAGTCGACGGGGTGACGATTGGCACCGAGGAGGTCGAAAAGAGTCTGGCGGGGCAGTTAAGCAAGCTTGAAGAGCAGATCTATAATCTAAAGCGACAGAAGCTCGACGCGCTGATCACTGAGAAGCTTTTGGAAAGGGAAGCGGCCAAACGCAAGCTTACGGTGCCTGCGCTGCTTGACGCCGAGGTGACGGCCAAAGTCGGCCTAGTCACCGAGCAGGAACTCGAAAACTTCTACCAGGAAAATAAAGCGCAAATCAAAGGAGAGCAGGCGCAGGTTCGGGAGCGGATCAGAGCTTACTTACAAAACCAAAAGTTGGTGGTCAAGCGCGAAGAGTTTCTCAGATCGCTGCGCGCGCAAGCGAAGGTGGTGGTCAATCTCAAGGCGCCGCCGATCCAGCGCATCGAAGTGTCGGTCCAAGGGGCGCCGTTCAAAGGGAGCGAGAAGGCGGCGGTGACCATCGTCGAATTTTCCGACTTTCACTGCCCCTTTTGCCGCCAGGTTATATCCACGCTGGCGCAACTCGAGGCGCGCTACGGCGATAAAATCAGGTTGGTCTTCCGTGATTTCCCAATCGAAAAGCTGCACCCGGGAGCGACCAAAGCCCACGAGGCGGCGCGCTGCGCCAACGAGCCGGGAAAATTTTGGCCGTATCACGACAGGCTCTTTGCCAATCCGCCCAGTTCCAGTCCGGAGGTCTTTAAGGGATTGGCCAAGGAAGTAGGGCTGGACATGACCGGCTTTGAGACCTGTTTCGACAGCCGCAAGTACCAGGCCACCGTCAAGAAAGACATCGACGAAGGGAATCGCCTAGGCGTAACGGGGACTCCCGCATTCTTCATCAACGGCCGGTTGGTTTCCGGCGAGCAACCCTTGGAGGCTTTCGCGCGCATCATCGACGACGAATTGGCGCGCGTAGTCGCTGCGCCGAGTGGGTCCCGTTAAAGTTGTTGCTCTCCCAATTGAACGTCGACAGTCGACTCGGTCACGCGCTTCGGTGTTAAACCTTCACCCTCGTCGCTTATAGCCCAACCGCTGAAGTCGAAGACGGTCGTGATAGCGCGAATAGCGCTCAAATGTTGCCATTGGTCTTTGATTCACTTGGCGCTGCTCTAAAACCAACCTGAAGTTTACCTAATTCTTACCTAATTCCTACTTGACCCCATCCGGTAAAGTCGGCTATAGACTGCTCAACCGTTTTTCCCATCTTCAACTGCCAAACCGAATCTGGGCAAGCACACCAAGCCAAGTAGAACGGCTGCATCGAAGGCGGTGGATCACCGGACCATGCCGGTCCGCGACAGCAATTGAGCTTGACGTTGCCGCCGCCGTCGCATCCGGCAACGAGCCGGCGCGCAGAGAAGGAAACTCTGAACGCGGAAACCGCCGCGCAGTTGGGATTGGTGAGCTTCTTTGACGAGACCATTTCCTGCGCCGGTTCATACTCGCGCGAATCGCGGTTGTCACATGAATAGAGCGCCTCACCACCGGTTCACAATCGAACGGCGAATTTTTCGCCCCGCTCTCCTACTGGCATTTTTGCTCATCTACACTTCCCCCGCCATCGTTTTAGCCGACAAGCTTGTGTTGATCTCGCCTCATTGGGAGGGGATTCGATATGAGTTCGAACGCGGCTTTAAGGCACACTATCAACGCGACACGGGACGAACTGTGGAGCTCGACTGGATCGACGTTGGCGGCACGTCGGAAACGCTCCGCTATATCGAGTCCGAATACCAAAACAAGCCTAACGGCATCGGCATCGATGTCTTTTTTGGCGGAGGATATGACCCTTATCTGGCATTAAAGAAATCTCATCTGCTGGAACCCTATATTTTACCCAAAGCGATGCTGGAAAAAATTCCTCCGCAGCTGGCCGGTGTTCCGCTCTATGATCCAGGGCACACCTGGTATGGCGCCACATTGGCGGGCTTTGGCATCGTCTATAATAAGGTCGTTTTGAGCATGACAAAATTACCGGTCATCAACACATGGGAGGATTTGGCATCGCCCCGAGCATTCGGCTGGGTCGGCTCTTCCGATCCGCGCAAAAGCGGCAGCGTGCACATGGTTTACGAGATTATTCTGCAAGCTTATGGCTGGGAGAAAGGCTGGAAGATCATCACCGGCCTTGGCGCTAATGTGCGCAGCTTCACCAATTCGGCGAGTCAAATTCCCAAAGACGTAGCCATCGGCGAAGTCGCCTATGGCTTGGCCGTCGATTTTTACGCTTGGGCTCAGGTCAAGGAAACCGGGGCCGACAAGATCGGCTTTGTCATGCCTGATAATCTCACGATCATTACGCCGGACGCCATCGCAATTCTAAAAGCCGCGCCGAGCCCCGATGTCGCCAAAGCTTTCATTCGCTTCGTCATGTCCGAGCAAGGGCAAAACCTCTGGCTGTTAGTCGAAAAAGCTCCCGGCGGCCCGCAGCGCTACCAACTCAACCGCTTCAGCGTGTTGCCGTCTCTCTATGAAGCGCCCCAGTCAACGGCAGTAAAACTCAATCCCTTCTCTTGGCGGTCGGACTTTGCCTTTGACGCCAAATTGGGCGCCGAGCGTTGGTCGATCGTCAACGACTTGATGGGCGCCTTGGTGATCGACCAAAAGCATCTTCTGACCCGTGCATGGAAACAGGCCTTGGATAAGGGCGGCTTGAGCGACCAGGAGTGGCAGAGGCTGGCAGCTGTACCGATCTCTGCCGACGAGGCGTTAACCCTCGCTAAGACGAAATGGAAAAATGCTGAGTTCCGCAATCAAAAACTCGACGAGTGGATTCACTTCGCTCGGCGCAAATATCTGTCAAATGTCACTCCGCCGATCATACGCTCGGAATGGTACAGCCTGTTCGCCTTTGCGTTTCTCTCCCTCGGCTTGGTCGCCTACGGGCGAAAAAAAAGGAATTGAGGTGGCGTGACCGATGACGGTTAGCGTTAAACTTGAATCTGTTGCCAAAACCCTCGGCCGGTCGCAAGCTGTAGACAAGCTAAGCTTGGAGATTGCAGCGGGAGAACTGTTCTTTTTATTGGGGCCATCAGGCTGCGGCAAAACCACGGCGCTGCGTTTGATCGCCGGCTTCTACACCCCGGAGGAGGGCCGCATTCTGTTTAACGACACAGACCAGAGCCATGTGCCGCCGCACAAGCGGAATACCGGAATGGTTTTTCAAAACTACGCGCTATGGCCCCATATGGATGTCCAGGACAACGTC
This sequence comes from uncultured delta proteobacterium, assembly GCA_963816145.1. Lineage (GTDB taxonomy): Bacteria > Desulfobacterota > Binatia > UBA9968 > UBA9968 > DP-20. The sequence goes on along the minus strand of CAWFJP010000004.1, from coordinate 26,423 downwards.
GCCTACGGTCTCAAAATGCGCCGGGTATCGGAGGGTGAAAAACAGCAGCGGGTTCGGCATGCCCTTGAAATTGTCCAGATGCAGGCCTACGCCAAGCGCATGCCGAATCAACTCTCCGGCGGCCAACAACAACGCGTCGCTCTCGCCCGCGCGTTAGTCATCGAGCCAGATGTCGTCTTGCTCGATGAGCCGCTGTCGAATCTCGATGCCAAATTAAGAATCGAGATGCGCACGCAAATCAAAGACATTCATCGCAAGATCGGCCGCACGATGATCTATGTCACCCATGACCAAGCCGAAGCTTTGTCCATGGCGGATCGCATCGCGGTGATGCGCCGTGGTCAGCTGGTTCAAGCGGGCACCCCGCGCCAACTCTACACGCAGCCGGAATCCGCCTTCGTCGCTCAGTTCATCGGCGGCACCAACTTACTGCGCGGAACGCTGGAAGAAGTGGGAGAATTTTTAGCGGTTAGAACTCACGCAGGCTTGGTGCGTGCGAAAAACGGTGTCAACGGGCTGGTGCGCGGCGCGCCGGTTTTTTGCTCGGTGCGGCCGGAATCGCTGCGTTTAATGACCGCGGCGGCGCCCTGCGCGGCGGCGCAGGACGGCGCTATCAACCAGTTGTCGGCTGAAGTCCGGAGCGTCATGTACCTGGGCGACAACGAAGAGTACTCTTTAACCCTGGCGGACAACACCATTATGCGCGCTGTGGAGCATAATCCGACGACCAGCAAAGCCAGCGTGGGTGATCGCCTCGCGCTTCAGTTCGACGCCCAAGCCGTGGTCGTCTTGCCCCAGGAGGACTTGGGTGACTAACTGGTTGCGGCGCTATGATTTGAACCCCGCCACCGGCGCGGTGCTCATCTCGCTCTGGCTGTTTTTCTTGGCCTTCATGATTTATCCGCTCGGTCATGTGTTCTCCAACGCGTTCTTCACACCGGACGGTTTTTCGCTGGCTTTTATCAGGCTGATGTTTTCAAGCCCGAACTACACGATCATTCTAGCCAACAGCGTTAATCTGGGTCTAGCGGTGACGCTGTTTGCGACCCTGCTTAGTCTTCCCCTCGCCTTTTTTCTCGTGCGTTACAATTTTCCCGGCAAGGGTCTGTTGAACGGTCTCATTTTAGTTCCGATAGTGCTTCCGCCGTTCGTTGGCGCCATCGGCATGCGTCAGTTGCTGGCGCGTTTCGGATCCGTCAACTTGTTGCTGCTGCAGTTAGGGATAATCGACCAACCCATCGACTGGCTCGGCGGCGGCAGTTTTTGGGGTGTGGTGATCCTCGAGTCGCTGCACCTTTACCCGATCCTGTATTTGAATCTGGCGGCCGCGCTGGCGAACGTCGACCCCAGTCTCGAGGAAGCGGCAAGAAATCTGGGAGCGAATGGTTTCAAACTTTTCCGCACGGTTACCTTTCCCTTGGTGCTTCCCGGTTATTTTGCCGGGGCGATCATCGTATTTATTTGGGCCTTCACCGACCTCGGCACGCCGCTGGTATTTGAGTATCGCGACGTGATTGCCGTGCAGATTTTCAACATGGTGACCGACCTGCATCAAAATCCAATGGGCTACGCTTTCGTCGTGGTGGTCATCGCGCTTACGCTTTTTTTCTTTTATTTGTCCAAACGGATCCTCGGCGGCGGGAATTACGAGATGCTCGGCCGCGGTCATGTCACTTCCCTGGCGCGCCCGGCATCGCCCGGTATGACCGTTATCGCGTATTCCGTTGTCCTGAGCATATCGGCGCTCGCCCTGATTCCGCACACCGGCGTTTTGCTGACTTCCCTGACTAAGCGCTGGTTTTTAAGCGTTCTACCCACCGAGTACACGCTTAAATTTTATCAAGATGTTTTCAGCCACGATCTGACAGTCCTGAGCATTAAAAACAGCCTCATGCTCAGCAGCGTGAGCACCCTCTTCGACATCATTCTCGGCGTTACCATCGCTTACCTGCTTGCGCGCAAGCGAGTGCCCGGTCGCGGGGTTCTCGATGCCCTCGCCATGCTTCCTTTGGCCCTTCCTGGTCTGGTTTTGGCCTTTGGCTATGTCGCGGCTTTTTCGGCGACGCCGCTTGACCCTCGAATTAATCCCGTTCCCCTACTCGTTATCGCTTACGCGGTTCGGCGCCTGCCCTACATGGTGCGGGCTGCCTATGCGGGCTTCCAGCAAACCAGCGTCGCGCTCGAAGAAGCGTCGATCAACCTGGGCGCGAGTCCGATGAAAACGCTTTTTCAAATTACCATGCCTTTGATATTTGCCAACTTAATTGCCGGCGCGGTGTTGGCGTTTTCGTTTGCGATGCTCGAGGTAAGCGACAGTCTCATCCTTGCTTCGAAAGAAGCGAATTACCCCATAACGAAAGCCATTTATGCGCTGTTGGGGCGCATCGCAGATGGGCCGTATATCGCCAGCGCGATGGGCATGCTAGGCCTGTTACTTTTGTCCGGAAGTCTTTTCATCGCCGGTCGTTTTTTTGGCCGGCGCATGGGAGAGATCTTCAGGGCATGAGCTGTAAGTAGTCAACAACTCTTTCGTCTAACTTCCCATCTCATCTCCAAGCCAAAAGTGGCATTCCGGCGGTTTTCCGTTATGCTATTTGATGAGCGCCATGGGCGCGGTTCACACGATCGTATGGACCAGGAAACCACTTCGTTCACGACTCGCTCCGGCGATACCTTGAGCGGCGTGTTGCATCACGCTGCCGGTAATGTGACACATGGCACGGCGATCCTCTGCCACGGCATGGAGTCGGCGAAAAACAGTGCAAAATTGATTTTCTTGGCACAATCGCTCGCCGAGCGCGGAGTTTTAGCTCTGCGCTTCGACTTCCGTTACGTCGGCGACTCCAGCGGCAAATTCGCCGACATTACCTACAGTGGCGAAGTCGAAGATCTCCAGGCGGCCTATGAATTCATGCAAAGCCGCCAGCCCGGCAAGACCGTCATCTTTGGCTCGAGCATGGGCGGCACCGTGGCATTGCTGTTCGCCGCCAAAAAAGCCGATGTCGCTAGCGTCGCCGCCGTCGTCACCTTGGCGGCCCCGGGACATCCTGAGAATTTTCCCAAGCGCATGCTCACGCCTACACAATTACAGCGATGGCGCGAACGCGGCCACACCTCCTACAACGGCCAACGTTTAAATATTTCTCTGCTGAAAGATCTAGAGCGTATCAATGTAACTGAGGCGGTGCGTCGAATCCGTTGCCCGGTGCTGATCCTCCACGGCGACGCCGATGAGGTCGTGCCGGTTGCCGAAGCCTATGAGCTGCATGAAAGTTTAACCAGCCCCAAGCGGTTGTCGATCTTCAAAGCTACCGACCATCGCTTTTCGAATCCGTTAATCATGCGCCAGGCGATGAGCGAAGCGCTGAATTGGCTCGCCGAACATGTTAGATAAAGTGCATGGCTCTTCAGGCTTTTGGTGGATCATCGATGCCGTTTAACTTGGTTTGTGCATCACGAAGAGCGCAAAGGGCTCGGATAATCAGAGTCCGAACTTCGCGCTCTTCGTACTACTATAGCTGACAATTTGTGCGGCTTGCGCAAATTCTCGGAAGACGTACCACAGAGGGCGCAGAGGACACAGAGGAAAAGACAGAGAGATGTTGTTAATAATTTCCCGAAAACTCTTTCTTCCCTCTGCGATCTTTGCGTACTCTGCGGTGAACATTCCGAATCTATGGTTGCGGCTCTGCCGCGCTAGGTCCTTCGTGGTGAAAATTTTTTGACCGTAAACCCGCAAGAAACAGGTATCTTAATGAAAATCAAACAAATATTTGCGCTTCGGGCTGCCGTGCTGGCTTTGTTCCTGACTGCTGCCTGCGGCAATGATCTGAACACCGCGCAGGGCATCGCCGAAGAGTTCGTCGATCACCACTACGTAAAAATCGATTTGCAGAAGGCCAAGCAATACACCGTGAGCGTCGCCCAGGCCAAGATCGACGAGGAGATCCGTTTGACCGGCGGGCAGACCATCGATGCCTCGACGCAAAAACCGCGGGTGAATTACACGCTGTTGGAGAAAAAAGAAGGCGACCAACGGTCGACCTATTTGTTCGAAGGCAAGATTCAGTCCGAAGACGGCACGTCGTTCACCCGCAAGTGGTCCATCGCTACACGCAAGGAAGGCAATGGCTGGCGCGTGTCAAACTTCACCGAATCTGATTGAACACTAGCGCTGCTCTCAATTCTCCAGGATTGCGCTTAATCAGCCTTCCGCCTTCAAACTTCATCCTTTTTTCATCAAGCTCCGGCCGGCTGTGCAATCCCCGGCGGCGACACCGCTTCTTTGGGCTTGGTTTTGATCTGTAGCGCCAATCCGGCGGCGATCATCGCGATAAACCCGCCCGCCATGAAGGCGGCGTTATACTCGCCTAGATGATCCCGCACGGCCCCGGCTGTCGACGCCATGATCGCAGCACCGATCTGATGGGACATAAAGATCCAGCCGTAGACTTTGCCGACGTTCTGCCGGCCGAACGTATCGGCGGTGATCGCCATCGACGGCGGCACCGTTGCGAACCAGTCCAGTCCGTAAATAATCGCGAAAATGACCAGGCCGGTGAAGCTCCTAACGAACGGCAAGATCAAAAGCGATACGCCGCGCAGTGCGAACACCAGCGCCAACCACTTTTGCGGCGACACCTTATCGACCATCCAGCCGGAAAAGGTCGTGCCGACGATGTTCACAGTACCCATGATGCCGATCAGTGACGCAGCGGCGACCTGCGGGATACCGATCTCGATTTCGTGCGGGATCAAATGAGTGCCGATCAGTCCGTTGGCCGTACCGCCGCAAACGGAAAATGTGCCGCACAAGAGCCAAAACGTCGGGCTGGTGACGACTTCACGCGCTGTAATCGTAGCATTTTTGGAGGACATACCGCGCAGCGATGCAGTGCCGCTGGTAACGTTGGCTTGGCCGGCACCATAGGGCTCCAAACCGACGTCCGCCGGATCGTCGCGCATGAAGAGAAACAGCAGCGGTAGCAACATGATCGCGAATATAATCAATGTGGTCGAGCCGATGCGCCAGCCGGAGGTGGCGATCATCCACATGAAGAACGGCAAAAAGATCAACTGCCCAGTCGAGCTGGCGCTGCCGAGAATACCGAGAGCGAGTCCGCGCCGGGCGACGAACCAGCGGTTACCGACCGTCGCCGTCAAGACCGAACCGACACCGCCGGCGCCCAGACCGACAATGACACCCCAGACCAAAAAGAACTGCCAGAACTGGTCCATTACCACCGTCCCGCTAACACCGGTGGTCAACAAAGTCAGACTGCCGAGCATGACTTTGCGCGGCCCAAAACGGTCGATCAAATAACCGCTAATCGGCCCGGCGACGCCGAAGAGCAGCAGATTCATGCTGATGGCCGATGCGATCATCGCCCGGCTCCAGCCGAATTCACTTTCCAGAGGATGGATCAAAACCGACGGCGACGAACGGACGCCGGCGCTGATCAACGTCGTCATGAAACAGAGCGACACGACGAACCAGCCATAATAAAAAGGCAAAGAGATCGGCGGCCGTTTCTGGGGAGTACCAGGCTTGTTGTCTTCCATCCATTCATATAGCCAAATTTCAGCGCGAATGACAAACAAGCCGCCGGCTCGGCAGAGAGCAATTGGCCGGCAAATTGACAGCCAACAGGGCGATCAGGTAGTTATGCCCAATGAATTTATTGGGCCACACGCGCCGCCACCGTGGACGAAGGTTTGCGCCATGCGTCAAATGGATTCGAGAGAACTCTGAATGGAACAAAATAACTCAATGACCATCCCCCGACGAAATTGGATCGGCATCCGGGCCACCGTCGCTCTATCGCTGACGGTGATCACCATCGCCGCCGCCGACTTCCCCGAAGAAATCCCCTTCGTGCCGACACCCATCGAAGTCGTCGATAAGATGCTTGAGCTCGCAGAGGTCAAAAAAGGCGATGTCGTCTATGATCTCGGCAGCGGTGACGGCCGGATCGTCATCCGCGCCGCGAAAAAATTCGGCGCCCGCGCGGTCGGCATCGAGATGGACCGGCTGCTGCTCGCCAAGGCGCGCCAAGACGCCAAAGCCGCCGGCGTCAGCCACCTGGTCGAGTTCCGCGCCGAAGACGCCATGAAAGTCGACCTCTCGAAGGCCACCGTCGTCACCCTCTACATGCTCCCCTGGTTCAACGAAGCGATGAAACCCAGCTTCAAGAAATATTTAAAACGTGGCGCCCGCATCGTCGCCCACGACTTCGGCATCGAAGGCTGGGCGCCGGACAAGACGGTCAAACTGCCGGACCCGGAAAAAAAGCTCGGTGGGTTGATCCACTATCACACGCTGTATTTGTGGCATATCGGCAAGGAAGCAATGTAGCAACGCGACCCAATAGCCGCGGCTTGGCGCGAATTAGTGGGGCGCTCAGCTCACAGCGGCGATGCCGCCGTGGTAAATCCGCCTGCTTCATTCATCGGCAATTTTGACGAGATCGCCCCGCAATATGGCATGGGCGGCCGCGCCGGCGTGGCACTCAAACTCGGTCGGGCTCGCCATCTCGACGTTCTTATAATAACTGACAATATTCACCACCGCATTGGCGCCGGCTTTTTTCGCGTGCTTTTGAAAGTCTACCAGGGCCGCTAGGAACGCGGCGTTGCAGGCCTTCATATCGTCAGTACGGCGCGTACTCGCTTTGCCGTGGGGTGTCACAGTCGCCAATTTTGTAACGATCGGCGGCGGAGATTGCTTACCGAAGAAAAACCGGACCGACCCGTCAGGTTTTTCACGCGCCTCGGTCGATTCCAGAGCCGCTTTGATCGGCAGCAGATACTTATCGTTCCGCGCCAGGGCGAGCCGAGGCGCGATCAGGGAAACCATCAGAACTAGGGTCAAGCCGATTGACTGTTTCATCGTCATAGAGTGGTGTTTTGGGTGAAATTCACCGGCGCCGATCATTGCGATAGCTCATCTCCTTCGCTGCATGACGGATTTTCGAGCATACGAAGCGCGCCATCGCGACATTACTATTCAGCGATTTTGACGAAGTCACCCCGCAGGGCCACGCCGGCGACCACCGTGCCAGCATGGCATTCGAAATCAGTCGGGCTCGACATGACATTTTTCTGATAGTAGCTGACGATATTGACGACCGCGTTGGCGCCCAATTGCTTGGCGCGCTTGTCGAGCTGAATCATGGCCGAGAGAAACACCCAGTTGCACGCCTTTTCATCTGATTTGCCGAAGGCATTGGTCTTCTGATTGGTCACATCGGTGCCGAGCTTGGTAACAATATTTGGCGTCGGCTGGTTACCGAAATAAAACTTCACCGAGCCGTCAAGCTTCTCTTTGGCATCCTTGGCTTCCAAGGCGGGCGCGATCGGAAACATCAGTTTGTCATCGCGGGCGTGCGCCGGCCAAGCACCGCTCAAGGTTAACGTGACGGCAATCGTTAAGTGAAACATTCTTTTCATCGAGATACTCCTTCCGGTTTTATGCTGAGAACTACTGTAGACTGTCTGCGACACCAACGGCAACTCCATTTATTCGGGAATTTTCACCAAATCGCCTTTCAGTCAAACCGTGACGACGACGTTGCCAACATGGCATTCGAATTCGATGGTACTGGCCATTTCCTTTTTCCGATAGTAGCGGACGATGTTCACAACAGCGTTAGCGCCGGCTAGTTGCGCGCGTTTTTCCAAGTCGACCAGTGTCCAGAGAAAAGCTTCATGACATGCCCGTTGGTCAGACCGCGCCGCTGGGCCGATCGCTGACAGCTGTGGCCGCCATGGCGTCGGCGATTGACACCAACAGGTCGACATTACGGCCGTGCGCCAACCCCGCCATAGAAATTGCGAAACAGATCGCCAGTAATGCGCAGACCAACGATTTCATTTTGACGACCTCTGGAAACATTTACCTAAGCCATTCTACGAAAGATTAACGAGGTATTGATACCGCCGAAGGCAAAGTTGTTGGACATGACATATTCACACTCGAGCGCGCGGGCCTTATTGACGATGTAATCCAGCTCGGCGCATGCGGGATCGATGTTTGCAAGGTTGATCGTCGGCGCAAACCAACCGCTGCGCATCATTTCAATCGCCATCCACGCTTCCAGCGCACCGCAGGCGCCCAGCGTATGTCCCATATAACTCTTAAGGGAGCTTACCGGCACATGGTTGCCAAACACGTTATGCGTCGCTAGCGATTCGGCGACATCGCCATGCTGGGTGCCGGTGCCATGGGCATTGATATAACCGATCGCTGAGGGCGGCAAATGAGCGTCGGCCAGCGCCAGCTCCATCGCCACCTGCATGGTTTTAGCGTTGGGTTGAGTGACGTGACAGCCGTCGCTGTTGGTGCCGAAACCGATGATCTCGGCATAGATGGGCGCGCCGCGCGCTAGAGCATGTTCATACTCTTCGAGAATCAGCGTTCCGGCACCTTCGCCTAGGACCAAACCATCGCGATCGATATCGAAGGGGCGTGGCGTGGTCTCGGCGTCGTCGTTGCGCACACTGGTGGCGAACAGCGTATCGAAGACCGCCACTTCGGTGACGCATAACTCTTCGGCGCCGCCGGCGATCATCGCCCGTTGCTGGCCGGCGCGAATCGTCTCATAGCCATAGCCGATGCCCTGGCTGCCGGAGGTGCAAGCGCTGGAAGTCGTAATGATGCGCCCGGTCACGCCGAGAAAAACGCCCAGGTTGACCGGCGCCGTATGGCCCATCATTTTGATGTAAGTAGTAGCATTGATACCCTTGGTGCTTTTCTCGCTGATCATCATGCCGAAGTCGCAAATCGCTTTCGGCGTCCCGGTTGAGAAACCGTAAGCGATTCCGAGCCGTCCACTCTTAACTAAAGGATCGTCCAACAGGCCGGCATCGAGAAGAGCGAGCTCGCTGGCGCGCGTCGCTGCATCAACTGCTGGCCACGCTCGCCCCGGATGCGCCGCCAATTGGCATACACCGCGTCGCGCTCAGCGTGCTGATCGGTCCAGTGCTGCCGACCCCGATCCGGTTCGCTAATGTAGGTACGCAGTCCCAGGCTCTGCACATCGAGCACGGTTTCCTTGCTGTGATAGCCCGTGTCGGTGACCGCTTCCTCCACCGTCTTTACCTTTTCGTTGATCGCGGCTACGGCTTCGAGCTGTTCGACCGCTTCGGGTAGCGTCGTCTGAATCGTGGTCGTGTCGCCTTGATCAGCTTCTTGCAACGTGACGGCCACGATGGCGCCGGTCTTCAGGTCCACCGCATGCTCGGCTTTGTGCGCTAAATGGGTGCGCCCGTCCTTCATCTTGGCGATGCGCGCGTCGGGGTCATGCGGATGCGTCCAGTCCTGGTTGGACCCTTTGTTCTTGCGCTTGCGATCAAGCTTTTGCTAGATCCTCCCACGTCGGGGTCTCAATGCCAGAGGCCTGGGCCAGCTTGGTCAAAAAGTCGTTATACGTCTCTCCGGTGTCGCGGCGCACGGTGCTGGCAGGGCCGCGTTAGCTTCGAGCGTGGTGGAGTCTATAGCAATCGTTTTCCCCTTGATCAGCCGGGCGATGCCCAGACACTGAAGCACCCACGTGAATACCGTCCGATGGGTGTCCAAATCGATCAATCGCCGCGTCCGCGATATCGTGGAGTGATCCCGGCGCCGCCTCTGTCAGCGCCAGTCCGAGAAACGCGGCAGCTCGTCTGCGAGCATATTGCTGCGACGGTGGCACACTTCAAGGCGAAAATTCCTTTGCCCAACTGCGGCGGCGATTTGAAGATCATCGCTGCGATCGAAGATCCGCCGGTGATCGACAAGATCCTCAGCCATCTGGGCTTGCCAACGCGAGCCGACGGCGCCGCTCGCTCTGAGTTCGAGCGATCGGCGCGAAAAGGAACATTTCGCGCGCCTGCGACCGGTCTGCCGCCGGAGCCGACCCAGGCAAAAGCGCAAATTTCACTAATCGCTCTGACTAATCGCTCTGACGATTGACACCCTCGCTGGTTCAGCGATATGGTCCCGGTCAGAAAAAAGGTGGTTTGAAAATACTATTCATAGTCCGGCATAGTATAGAACCAAGAACGCTACGGTCGAAATTTTCACAACGGAGCTCTACTTTGGTAAAGAAGAACTTCAGATCCAAATTTCAGGTGTGTCTTGTCGGCCTGGTATTTATCAGCGGGTGCTCTAAGTCTGCCCAACGTGTTGCGTCACCTGCCCCCGGCCGAGCAGCCGAAGCCCCACCAGCCCCCGCCCCCGCCGACATTCCGGCTACTAGGAGTTTGTCGGAAAAACATTTGTGAATGGACTAAAAAAACAGATATCAGACAATTTATCGAGCAATTCAAATTGGCCGTGGACTTCAAGAACAGGCGAAGCTCTTAATCAGACCGCATTCGTTCTCTCCACTAGGGCATGCCCGCTTTCATCTGTATCTTAGGCACCCTGTAGGCAGACTTTGGCGCGGAATAGCTTTAACAGATTATGGGTCAGGCAGATCAACTGCCACTCCCATCCTACTTTCGGTTCGCCGCGAAAGGAGAATCTGCGAAATCCTCTGGCTTCCTTGATCTGGCCAAACACCGGCTCGACAATCGCTTTGCGCATCTTGTAGACCGCGTGCCCCTGGGCGCTCTTGAGCTTCTCGCGCATCTGCTCGATCAGTGTTGGCGGTGCCGATGATGGGGCCTGATCCTCGATCTTCTCCCCGTGTTTGAGCCGCTCGGGCGCTACGTAGAGATCAATGCCTTGAAGCTTAGCATCGGTGATCTGCGCTTGACTAAAGTAGCCCGCATCCGATGACGCCTTAGCTGGCTTCTCCCCAGTGTTTTTCTCCACCGCCAAAAGCATCGCCACCAACTGCTGCTTGTCATTGGCCTGTTGCGTGAGCGCCGCCGCCACGATGATCTGGGCATGGCTATCGACCACCGCTTGGCAATTGTACCCTTGAACAAAGCCCCCCGTCGCCCCGTCCTTCATGATCCGTGAATCCCGATCGGTAAAGTTTCTCTGTGCTTTGGGTTGGGGCACGCTTTGTTGGGGATCGTTTATCTTGGGCTCTCGCCCCTTGGCCTTGTTCCCCGTCTGCTCTTCCTTGAGCCGTCGCTCTTCAATCTCTGCTTGCGCCTGGGCCGCAGCCTGCTCGGCGCGCTGGCGCGCCTCCTCTTCCAGCTCAGCCTTCGCTTGACGAATCTTGGCAAGCCGGCTCTCTCGCCGCGCCAACTCCGCCGGTAACTCATCCCCGCGCTTTTCCCCAAACTCCTGGTCTTCCGCCCCATCGACCTTCTCGGCCAGCTCCAGCAGCCGCTTGACCTCAAGCTCTAATTCCTGCTCCGCTTTGCACATCCGCTCGTAGCTCATCGCCTTGTGCTTGGATGCGTTGGCCTTGACCTTGGTCCCGTCCAGCGCTACATGCCCCAACTTCACCAGCCCCGCTCTCTGACACAGCCGCAGCACCTGCACAAACAGTCCGGCTAACGCTTTAAGATGGCGCTTGCGAAACTCGGCGATGCTGTCATGGTCCGGATGCTGCTCTGCGCACAACACCCGATACCCCACCTCCTCATAGCTCGCCCGCTCCAGTTTGCGCGAGGACGGCTTGCCCATGCAGTACCCATAGATCAGTAGCTTCACCATCATCGCCGGATGATACGGCGGCTGCCCTCGCCCATCGCCCTGCTCGTAGTCATCAAAGATCGGCCCCAATTCCAGCGTATCCACCACATCGCTGAGAAACAGCGCCAGGTGCCCCTCGGGCAACCAATCGCGAAGCGCTGGCGGCAACAAGTAAAGTTGATCAGGTTGGTACGACTTGAACGTTCTCATGCACACCAATATAGTCTCGATCAATTGGGTGTCCAGAAAAAATGGCCATGCTGAAAACTTTTTATACCTGCCCCTTAACACTTTCTCCGACAGGCTCCTAGCCCCCTGGCTTCTATTCGTCAGGGTATGGGGATGGCGGCTGTATTCAATATCATGGGGGCACCCAGCGATCAGTGTGGACACATCACGGGTAAGTCTTTCATCCCTTTCTATTTCGGAGGCGACGCGACACGTTCGGAGTTGCACTACAAAGGTCAAGGACGCGTAATTTTATCATCCGGTGGGTTCCAAGGTTCGCACGTGTCGGCTGTCGAGTATGATCCGAGCGAACCTGGCTACTGCGGTCGTCGTGCCGCGCCAGCTGTCCGAAGTCAGTCCCAAGACAAACCGCCTCAGTCACCTGGGCAAGCCATGACTATGGCTCAGGCACAGGCAGAGTTGAAGAAGCGAGGCTTTGACGTCGGCCAACCCGATGGAGTCTATGGCCCCAGAACACGCGCGGCACTTATGAATTTCCAACGCGCGGTAGGTATCGTGGAAACCGGAGAATTGGATTCCAATACGATTGCCGCATTATCTAAATAAAACGGTCTGTCAACAATTTCGTACCGACGACACCCGAGAATCAGTGAAACCAATTTCACCAGCAGGATCGAATCCAATCTCAGATCATCTGTTAATGACGCGCTGGAACTATCTATGTTTTCATCCTGCGTTTGCGGAGTCAGCTTATCATTCGCTCGACCCGTGGACGAACATTACGGGCATAAAGCTCCATACTTTGGATAATTTCTGGAGTGGGGCAGCCACCAAGATCAAAAACTGACCAATACGCATCGAGCTTGCCCAGCGTATCATGAAGCTCAACAATTTTTCCGGCAACGGTTTCTGGGCTACCACACGCTGTCTGTTCATCTATCCGTTGTTGGAGTGGGATATCCGCATAGAGTCCCATAGCAAATGGGCTGATTTGGAATTCAGGTGGCCGCTCAATGCCCAAAGATTCAGGTGGACGATAGGCTAATTCCTTGCGCAGATGATGCAAATAGCGTTCATAATAAACGGCAAACGCCATCTGAGCTTCTTCATCCGTTGCGTGGATCAATGTATGGCGTCCGGCGGCAACAGAATAATTCGAAGGGTTTAGCCCTACTTCTCCCAGGCCAGCACAATAGGCTTGCACAATTTCACGAAAAAACTTGGGGCGTCCAAAGACAGATAAAATGCTCAAATTGAGCGCGTCTTTGGCCACGTTCTTGGCTGCGGTTGGCGTGCCAACCGCAATGTAGGTTGGCGGTCGGGCGGGTTGTAATGGCTTGGGGTGTAGCACACCCTTCTTCAACGAATAGAATGCCCCTTCATGGGTTACACTATCTTGCGACCACAGATTGCGTATGACCTTGACCCCTTCAAGTGTTCGTGGCGCGCTCTCTGAAATCCGTTGATTTAACAGATGAAAGCCCCGCATGAATGTTGGACGACCAAAGAGCATATCGAGTCTGCCATTGGACAAAACATCGAGCATGGCATACTCCTCCGCAACCAGCACAGGATCATGATGAGCCAGTTGACACACCCCTGGCCCAATACGAATGCGCTGAGTGCGCGCGGCAATCGCACTTAAGAGTGGGACGGGGCTTGGGGAACAGTAAAAGGCCGAGCCATGATGCTCCCCTACCCACATAAAATCAAAGCCAAGTTGGTCTGCGGCAACCGCGGTTTCGATAACCTGCGCATACCGTTCCCTAATCGTCATCTTATGATCGGCCCCATTGCTATCTGACCCTGCATCTGGGTAGCAATCGACTAGTGTTAAAATCCCATGTTTCACAAGAGTGAATTCTCTTTCTGGTAATTTGACAATGTCAGAGTAAGGGCCTGAACGATAGGTGAGATATGATTTGCCAGCACAAGTGCGATGATCGCAACGTCCTCAGGCAGATATGAATAGTCTTCTAAACCGCCTTTTTTATGACCGGAGTCATATCGTAGGATCGGGAGAACTGTCAATTGCTTTTCACTCCGTGAAGGTTGACAACAGAGATGTGTTGAGTTTAATAAAAAACTTGGCGTGTGTTTCTCAAGGGCCGACAAACGAGCCTGGTCTCAATAAGCAGCGCAATTATGGGGATAAAACGGTTGCCGCATGCGAGATAGGGTCTAAGAGATACAGAGAATTCTTCTTCTAGTTTACCGCTTCTTTGGGCCGACCTTGCCAGTTGTCCGCCATTCTCTTGATCTTTCTGATTTTCATGAGTTCGTTGGCTCATCTGGAAGCCGTACGCGGAGCCTGGCAGTTGCGACGTCACCTTCAGCGTCACGAATTCCTCCGAACAAATTTCTGAGAAAGACCTCACGCTGGCGATCGACCCTCCTGCCGTTGCCCTGCTTCGGTGTCGCCTGTTGAATTTTGAGTAGAGGTATGCGGCCGCCGATTACCGAATCGAGTTATTAATATCAATTAGCGAGTTAAAGGGTTGGGGATGATCGAGCCCCAAAATGTGCTCATATTAAAGAAGCGGCAGCTTTCCTCGGGACCAGCCCTATGACTCTGCGCAATCGGGATTACCGTGGAAAGTTAGAACCGATTCGAAACCCCATAATGGTTAACCGCTTATATAAGAAGGGTAAATTAGCAGAACTTTAGAGTCTATCGAAACAAGGAGAAGGGTTTGGCGATGAGTCTTAAACCTCTGGCACTGGTTGTAGGCGGAAGTCGTGGAATCGGGAAAAGTACGGCACTTCGGCTTGCAGATTTTGGCTTCGATATCTGTTTGACCCATCACCGCAATGAAAAAACTGCGCACTCTGTTTGCTCTGAAATTGAAAGTAAAGGCGTTGCTTGACGAACGGTAGCCGTTGATGTTGCCGATGAAGAGCAAACGGAGGCCGCGTTAACGCCTTTAATGGATGAGCGTGCGCCTGAGGTCGTCGTGTTTAACTCCGGGATCGTTCGCGATAGATTGTTGGTTATGATGAGCCGTGAAGAGTGGGAGAGTGCGAACCAACCTTAAAGGATTTCATAATATTATGCATGTGGTTTTATTTCCAATGCTCCGTGAAAAAAGGGAACACATCGTAGTGGTCTCATCCACTTCCGGACGAATAGAACAGGCCGGGCAGGTTAATTACTCAGCTTCAAAGGCTGGATTGATTGGTGCGGCGAAAGCCTTGGCGCACGAAGTTGGTAAAAAATACATTCTTGTCAACGTTGTTGCTCCCAGCCTGATTGAAACGGATATGACTGAAGGGTTTCCCGCAGATCAAATTATGCCCCTGATTCCTCTGAGGCGCCTTGGCAAAGTGGAAGATGTTTCTTCGGTGATTCATTTTCTGTGCACAGACAAGAACATGTACAGCCATGGACAGGTGATTGGCATTAACGGAGGTTTGGCAACGTGAGTCAATCCTCTGTGAAGCACTACGATAATATTGTCGTTGGAAGCGGAGCGAGCGGCTTATCGTTAGCCCAGCTGCTCGCATTGAGTGGCAAGAAAGTGCTGCTCATTGAAAAAGGGTGGTATTTGGGCGGGAGCCTGACGCGTTTTAAAAAGAAGGGTATTCCCTTTGATACCGGCTTTCATTTTACTGGCGGTTTTACCGATGGCGGGGTTCTCGACGAAATGCTTAGAGCCCTGGGTATTCGTGATGGCATTGAACCGATTTTTTTGGATGATCCCAGATCGAATCGCTACGTCTTTGAAGAGGACGGCAAAGCTTATGACTTTCCCCGAGGCGTTGAGGCTTTTAAGGCCAGCTTGAAAGGTTATTTTCCCAATGAGACACAAGGCATTGACCGTTATTTCGAGATGAGTGAGAGGTGTTACCGGGAAACGCCCTCGCTTGATCTTCGAAGAATCACGGACACACCCAATGTGCTTGAAGAGGATTATAACACACTCGCTAGTGTGCTTGATGAATTGTTTCAAAGTAAACACATTAAAGGTGTGCTTTCCACTTATTGTATGTGTTACGGAGTAAAACCGTCAGAGGTTTCCTTTGCGAATCATGCGCGTGTGGTATACGCACTTTATGAAGCAGTGGCGCGTGTGAATGGCGGCGGCGACGCTTTTGTAAACGCGTTTAAGAAGGCGTTTGAATCATTGGAAGTCGATATTCGACTGCGAACTTATATCACCTCCTGTGAAGATATTCAAAACCGTACGGTGGGGCGATTTGTTTTGAATACCGGCGAGCAAGTATCTTGTGATCAGTGTATCTTTACGATTCATCCCTATTCCATTATTGAAACGCTTCCGCGGGACCATTTGAACAAAGCGTTTGCAGAGCGCGTTCGGGGCTTTGAGCCGTCGCTAGGTTTTTTTTCTTTACACTGCGAACTCAAAACGGATAACCCCGATGAACCGATTAGCCCAACCATCACCACCTTGCTTCCCGTGTCTGATGTTAATACTTTGCTGGATCCTGAAAACGCGGGCCCAACGGCGGTTGTTGTGTTGACTAGTAATGAAGAAGTGAAGGGCAAGCTTCGGAAAGTTATGACAGTGCTAGAGCCGTCGTTTTTGCGAGATGTGGAGGATTGGAAAGATACTTCCCTGAAAAAACGACCTAAATCTTATTCGCTGTATAAACAGGATCGTGTGGATAAGATTTTGAAACGCATAACTGATTCTTGTCCGGAATTTGGAGGGCGTATCGAAGTGGTTGAAGCGGCTTCGATGCTTAGTTATCGGTTCTTTTTGCATTCGCCGGACGGCTCGGCATACGGTGTAAAACAGAAAATTGGTCAAATTAATTTATTTGGAAGGCTCCCTTTTCGGAATTGCTATGCTTGTGGGCAAAGTGCCCTCCTTCCTGGTATTGTCGGTGCGATGATGTCTTCTTTTATTGTTTCGAGGGCCATTTTAGGCCGCGACCAATACGATAAATTCATGCAGGAGAGACTCCCCCGTGAAACGTGTAGTTATTACCGGTAGAGGCGTCGTTAGTCCTTTGGGCAGCAACCTGAATTCTCTGATGGATGGTTTGGAGAAGTCAAAGAGTGCGGTGCTACGAATGCCTGGTTGGGAGGAATATAAAGGGCTCAATAGTCTTGTTGGCGCACCGGCGGAATTGAAAGCCGAGAATGCGTTCCCGCGAAAAATTCGCCGATCCATGGGGCGCTTGAGTGTTTTTGCCGCCTTGGCAGCAAAACAGGCAGCTGAAGAATCAAAGATCGAGGAAGGTCTTTTGAAATCGCGGCGTTTGGGCTGCATTATGGGGTCCACGATGGGGAGTGCGGAGGCGATGAATGAAGCTTTTGAAATTATGCTGCCGAACCACGACTTGTCTCAACTGTCTTCCATGGGTTTTTTTAAATGCGTGTCACATACGGCGGCCATGAATGTCGCCCAGGCCCTGGGTGTTAGAGGGTATGTGATGGCTACCTCTGCCGCTTGTGCCTCGTCATTACAGGCGATTGGATTAGGCTTTGAGCTGATTCGCAGCGGAAGGCAGGATGTTTTGCTTTGTGGCGGCGCCGAGGAACTTCATCCAATTGTGACCGGTATTTTTGAGATTCTTTTTGCAACGTCAACTCATTTTAACGATAACGCCGGGTTGACCCCGCGGCCTTTTGATGCGAGACGAGACGGACTTGTCTGCGGCGAAGGTGCCGGTGTGCTCGTGCTGGAAGATTATGAACACGCCCGTCAGCGCGGCGCGGATATTTACGGCGAGATTGCAGGCTATTCAACTTGTGCAAGCGGAACTCATGTCAGTGAATCGAACCGTGAAGGAATGCGGGATTGCATGGGCAATGCCATCCAGGACTCGGGCCTCAAGCCGGAGCAAGTGGATTACATCAGCGCCCACGCGACGGCGACTATTCAGGGCGATCAGGCCGAAGCCGAGGCCATTCGTGATATTTTCGGTGATCGTGTCCCGGTAAGCGGAATGAAAGGGTACATCGGGCACACACTGGGTGCTTCGGGGGCGATTGAATTAGCAGCTTGTTTGGAGATGATGTCTCGGGGAATAATTTACCCGACTTTAAATTTAGAAGATGTCGATGCCAGTTGCAGCGGAATTGCACACGTGCAAAAGCCGTTAGAGAAAGACATTAAAGTTGTAGTTAAAAATTCTTTCGCCTTTGGCGGTATCAACACGGTGTTGGTTTGCAAGAAGCTTGACGCTTATTAGTGCGAGGAGATCCTGGACGAATGGACGAAATTGAAATTAAAAAACTTGTGGATGAAGTTTTCGTCGAGGCTTTTGAAATTGAGCCGGCGCGACTAAGATCGGAAACGAGAATATTTGAGGACCTGGGTATCGACAGTCTTGACATTGTTGATTTGGTGGTTGCTTTGCAGAAGAAATTTAAGATTCAGATTCGCGACGATGAGCGTGTTCGAAAGATTCGGACTCTAGGGGATATTTATAATTTCATCCTCACACTGAAAAGCGAAACGCATTTTTCTTAGGCTTGAGGCGTGAAAGAATCCTTCCTTTGAAAAAGATACTCCTAAATCTGATCTTTTATCCGTCATTTGTGTTGGTCACCGTGTTGATGCCTGCGATCACTCTTTTTCCGATGGTTCTATTTCGGCTCACCTTAGGAACCCGCAAAACACTTTACATTTTAAGGACTTTGATTCGCTGCTATGGCTCCATCGTAGTTCGAATTCTGCCTTTTCCTTTCGTGCGAGTAGAGTATAAGGACTTCGAAAGAGATAAAAATCGCGGTGCATGTATCTTTGTTTGTAATCACCGGTCGAGTTCCGATGCGTTTTTGATGGGATGTTTGCGCCGGGAACTGGTTCAGGTGGTGAACAACTGGCCTTTTAAGATCCCGGTGATCGGAATAATCGGACGTCTGGCAGGGTATCTAAGTGTGCGCACAATGCCATTCGAGGAATTTCAACGGACTAGCTGCAAGCTCTTACGAGAAGGGGTTTCCGTGGTGGCTTTTCCAGAAGGTTCAAGATCAAGGGACAAAACCTTGCATCAATTCAACGGTGCTGTGTTTCGGGTGGCTCAAGCGGCAAGGGTTCCGATCATTCCAATTTGTCTCAGTGGCAATCAGGATATTCCGCCTAAAGGCTCTGGCGTTTTAAATCCGGGAACTATTAAGATCCATAAATTGCCTGCGCTTGAATGGGAATCGTTTAAAGATGTAACGCCCTTTGTGGTCAAGAACAAAGTGCGTGCTGTCATACAAGAAGAACTCGAACGGTTGGAGGCATGCCGTGTCGATCAAAGAAGAAATGAAGACCCTTTGATGGAGCCGGTGAAGGACGGGCGTGGTCAAGTGGGGGATTTGCCGGTTAAAGCGAGTGCTTATATTCCTCACTGCAGGGAAATGTGTGTCATTGATGATTTAGTCGAAGTGTGTGATAGGTCGGCGCAGGCGGAAGTTACGGTCCGAGGAGACAGTCCATTCGTACGCTTGGACGGGAGTGTGGAGGAATGTCTTTTCGTTGAAATGATTGCACAGACGATTGCGGCAGCGTCGGGATTTGAGCTGCCGACAGAAGAACGTAAGACGCTTGAAGGATATTTGCTGGGGGTTCGCGCTTTGAAGATCTCGTGCGCCGCCCGTGTGGGCGATGTTTTACGTATTAAAGCGTATAAGTCGGCAGAGTTCGGTGATTTCAGCGTGATTGAAGGCAGCGTGAGCCGAGGATCTCAGGTGCTAGCGCAGGGAGAAATCAAAGTGCTTCAAAGAAGTATAAAGGAAACCGGCACAAGACATGCCTAAGAAATCATTCTGTATTAAAGGTAGTGCTGCCTGTGAGTGGTTTTATGGCAGCCCTTCTTTTTGCAGAGTTGGACGATGTCTGTTTCCGGCGGGGCTCAGGGCGGGAAAGGGATTTCCGAAAAGTTTTGGACACCTTAGACGAAAAGATGAAAGGCGTTGAAACTATCCCAACGAACTTCACGCAGATCAAGCATCTGCAGATGGTCAAGCATGAGATCGTGCTTAAGGGCTCTGCTTATTTGCAAAAGCCCGGACGTTTTGCCTGGCATACGAAGACACCGGTCCGCAACTCTATTGTTCTAAAAGACGCTAAAGCGTTTCAATGGAATGAAGAAATATTTAGATGAGCCGCTTGCAGCAAGAAATAAGCAACGCCATGTTGCAGTTAACGTTGTTGGATAAGAATAATGCGCGCGCGTGGTTCCTATTCCCAAGGGGGTTTGTGGGGTTTCAAGGTCATTTTGTGGGAAGGCCGGTGCTTCCCGGGATCTGCAAACTTCACGCGGCGCAGCTGGCGGTTGAAGCGGCGCAGCGAAAATCGTTTCGATTAAAAGAAGTGAGCATGGCAAAGTTTATCGCTTCCGTGACTTGCGATGAGGAGATTGTGGTCGACTGTAGGTGGGAAAACAATAGCGACGGTTCATTGGATGTAAAAGCGTCTATAAAACGAGATGAAGCAAAAATAGCTGTGCTTCAACTGGTGCTCGGAAATGCAGACTAACAAAAAGATCGATGTTCCGGAGATAACGCCGCGGACATTTTGAAACGGACGAATCCGCTCCTCCACCGGTGAAAGTCCGTATTCAAAGATGTGTCAATTTTAGTGAAGTGGCTGCAATGGGCATTGTGTGGCACGGGAATTAACCGAAATACTTTGAATCGGCAGCATCAATCCTAGGCTGTAATCCGAAAACCCCATATGGCGGTCCTGGTGCCCCAAGGCTTCGCACAGATACTTCATGTACCGTTCGTATTCAGCCAGCTTTGCCATGGTCGTCCTCCTCCTGTATGAACTACCATAACATAAAGCCATTTTATTTATAACACAGTAGTACTAACAGCCTGGTGAAAAAGGATTCTTCATGCTTCGACGGGTTCGGCATGAACGGAAAATCATCATTGGAAACTCCTGCCCCGTTTGCCTTGAGCACGTGGAAAAGTAAGAGGTGAGTCATTCAGGTGGTAATGCATTTGGGGCATTTGAGAAAAGATGTATCCAAAGTCATGCGCCCGGAGGATAATCCGGCGGTGCGCGAATTTCTGCGTTTAGGAAGCCATGAGGCCAAACCCGTCAAAATGATTGACCCTCAACAGCATCTTGGCGGTGCGCTCGATATTGTGCAAGCTCTCAATGAAGGCAATATTGTCTGCATGATGGGAGACCGCAGTTACGGGTTGATACCTTGGAGGTTCCTTTCCTGGGAAAACCCGCCTATTTTCCGTATGGCGCGCTTGCGGTTGCAGCGGCGACCGAGTCGCCTGTGGTAGTGTTACTAACGCATAAAGTTTTAGAGCGGGAATACATTGCAGATGTTTCTAATATGTGGCGACCAATCTATGAGGACGGGCAGAAAAAAAAGAACAACTAAGAGGCTGGCTAAACAATTATATCGCGCTCTTAGAATAATTCGTGGAAGAACATCCCTATGAATGTTTCTTATTGCATAATGTGTGGGGTTCAACTAAAGGGAGTGTCCGATGACGGCAAGTAAGGAAGAAGAGCTAGTAGCAATTCGGCGAGAGCTGAAGGAGCTGCTTGTGAGCATGTTGGCAGGTCTGGAAGAGATTGATCCGGCAGATATTAAAGACGATGAAATGTTGTTCGAAGAAGGGCTGGGCCTGGATTCGCTTGATGCGGTGGAGATTGTGGCCTTGCTTCAAAGACATTTTGGATTACACGTTAAAGATATGAAAGAGGGTCGGGAAATTTTTAAGTCAATTGATACGCTGTCTCGATATATTTATGATAATAGGTCCAAGGAAAATAAATGACAATATTCGTAACGGGTGTAGGCATTATTTCCGCTGCGGGTAAGGGTGAAAAGGAAACATTAGAGTGTTTTTATGAGGGGCGTCGCAACGCCGGCCCCGTGTCTCTTTTTGCGTCAGACATTAAATCCCCTGCTTACGAAGTCAGGGACTTGTTCTGTGGTCATTTTCCCGAACGGCTTCGGACATTGAACTTGTGTCTCGCAGCAATTGATGATGCGCTCGAAGGTAACTGCCGTGTGACCCGGGCTGGGCTCAAAGGAAAGCGTATCGGTGTGGCAATCGGGACGACGGTGGGAAGTACTTTAAACGATCTGGACTTTTACCGAGAATACCGGAAAACGGGTAAGGCGTCGATGGTGGCTGTGGATCATTATCTACAAGGGGACTTGGCGTCGGCTGTTCATTCGTTTTTGGAAACTCATGGGCCCTCCGTAACGGTTGTTAATGCGTGTACGTCCGGTGCTGACGCCATAGGCATGGCTATGTCGTGGATCAAAGCGGGGCTGTGTGAGATAGCAATTGCAGGAGGATCTGACGAAATGAGTCAGGTTCCTCTCAGTGGTTTTCGTTCACTCGGCATTCTTAGCGACTCACTTTGTGCCCCCTTTGATCGCAACCGCAATGGGTTAAACTTGGGTGAAGGCGCCGCCGTGCTGATCCTAGAGAATGAAACAAGTTTGCGACAACGTGGACAACGCGCGAGAGCAATCATTCGGGGGTACGGATCTTCGAACGACGCGCATCATTTAACGGCGCCAGATCCTGACGGGCAAGGACTTGAGCGTGCGGTGACGACCGCGCTTAAAGCAGCCGCCATCCGCCCTGATCAAATCTCTTTTATTAATGCACACGGAACGGCAACACGAGACAATGATTGTGTCGAAGGACTCGTATTGAGCCGTTTGTTTGGTCGTCAAGCCAAGTTTTTATCCACTAAAGGATACACGGGACATACGCTCGGCGCGGCAGGCGTTTTGGAGGCGTCTTTTAGCCTTCTGGCTTTGGAACAGGAGTGGATACCCCAAAGCGCCGGGTTTAGCGAAGAAGACCCGACCATTGGGATATCTCCGGTCAAAGAACGCACTTCAATCGAGGGACAACTTGCGCTTTCGACCTCACTTGGTTTTGGCGGTTGTGATGCGGCATTGGTGATTGAACGGCCTAAAGAGGAGTTTCTTTTTTGATGAAGCCTCTTTCAATCGAAGGGCTCGGCATTCTTTGCGCGTGCGGGCGGGGTATAGAAAAGTTTGAATGCGCTTTAAGGGCGGGCTGGGTTGCACCGCAATTTTCTGCCGATGGCCGACCGGCTTACCGGGTGAATACTCATGATTTAGTGGACCGGGAAGTCTTAAAGAAGGCCCGCCGGGCGGACCGGATTTCCAAGATGACCGTATTGGCAGCGCACGATGCAATGGTCGATAGCAGTCTGCCAATCGAGGAGATTCGCGAGACAGGGGTCATTCTTGCGACGGCTTTTGGGGCTCATTCCTCCATTTTTCGTTTTTTGGATAATATTATCGATTACGGTGAGTTGAATGTATCCCCCACCACATTTGCGCATACGCTTCATAATGCAGCGGCCTCCTATTTGGCCGGTGTCTTGGGCTGTCGAGGTCCTACGCTGACGATTACGCAATTTTTTTTTGTATTTCATCAGGCGCTCCAGCTGGCGTACTCATGGCTTTTGGAGGGCCGTGTCGAACGAGTTCTCGTAGGCGTTGCCGACGAGCTTTCAAAGACTATGGAATATATCTGTGATGAAATACTTTCGCTTGCCTACGACGGAAGAATGCAGCCTTTGAGCTGCCTGAAAAGGCCCAAAGTGGTTCCCGGGGAAGGTAGTGCTTTCTTTCTTCTTTCGTTAGACCCTGCAAGAAAGAGATACGGAAGTATCTGTGAAATTGAAATCGGGCCGAGCCGCGCAGCGCCAGAGGATGTTGATCTTTCGGTCATTGGAGCCAATGCCATGGCCGGAAGTGAAAAGCTATATAGAAGGACGCTCAAAGATGGTTTAGACGTGGCTGCCTATACACACATCTATGGGGGTTTGATGACCGGTGCCGGTTTTGAGTGTGTTGCAAGTGCCTTAATGCTAAAGAACCAAGTCAGATATGCAAGTTCACCTTTTACCAAACCTAAAGGATGGA
Organism: uncultured delta proteobacterium; assembly: GCA_963816145.1. Taxonomy (GTDB): domain Bacteria; phylum Desulfobacterota; class Binatia; order UBA9968; family UBA9968; genus DP-20. The sequence continues at coordinate 2,800 of CAWFJP010000004.1, read as the reverse complement.
AAGTGACCGAAACGACCGTGCCTGAAGAGCTGAACACGATTCGCTGTATCGCCCATAGCTGCGACGGTGAATTAGCGTTCCTCAAAATGGAGAAGTAGCAAATGGAACGATTTGACAAAAGCCGTGCACTAACCGCACGGTCAACACGACCTAAAACGCTATGAATTCAAAATCTACGGATGAGATATTGGAGGTATTACTGAGGGAAAGCGCCGCGATTTTATCTGTCGATCGCGGTGCATTTAGTGCGGATACTCCTTTATCGGCACTGGGTTTTGATTCGATGCGCTTTGTCGAGCTATTGGTTGCAATCGAAATACATTTGAAGGTTAAGCTGATCGAAATCATTCAACAGGAAGACCTGAAAACTCTTCGAACCTTGGCTAGTTGCATAAATCGGGTAGGTTGCAATCTGTGAAAGTGACGCTTCCGTCATCTCCGTTGAGATACTATCTTTCGGGCATGGATTGGGTTGTGCATGCCATTGATCACACATCCAAGAAGGTTCTTGGCTGCGGTCTACTCTTTCAAATCGTAGTTGAGTTGGCGGGGACGCTTGAGAAAGAGTCCTTCAGGGGCTCTTTGGCGAGGTATTGTAAATGCTTTCCTCATCTTTGGGGTAGCGCTCGCAGGGACTTCATCAATCTAGCGCCTTACTGGCGGACTAATCGAGGTGAATCCAAAGTCGATATTGTATTTCGACAGGCGGTCGATTTTGAGGAGGCATTAAATCTGTTGTCCGCGGAACTCAACACGCCTCTTGAGACGGAGGAGATCTATTTTAAGGTGTTTGGTGTTACGGTCTCGGACAAGACGTTGATTGGGTGCACTTTTGATCACCGGCTTTTTGACGCCCGCGGCGCAGAGTCATTTTTGCAGGGATTTCATGATTTTTGCGCACATGGTTTGTCACAAGAGTTTCAGGTGCAGAACGCAGACGCGGGTTTGGATCATTGGCGGGAAAAGTTCGAGGCCGGTAGGAAGGTGAAGCGGGCTGGCGTTGCTTCCGGCGAAAACTCCATGGTAAGGCGTTTTACGGACGGAAAATCACCAAAAAAAGGAAGAAATCGGTTCAAAATTAAACATTTCGATCAGATCGCGACGCAGTCCATTTTTGAGCGGGCAGAGAAACAAGCCGGCTTATTCATGTTTTTACCTTACTCATTAGCCATAAGTATTCAGATGATCCATTCCTTGTTTGTGCGCCGTGGGCAAAGGGAGGGTGATTTCGTCATTTCGGTTACGCGTGATATGCGCGTAAAAGGCAGCGCTAAGGTGCCGATACTTTTTAATCATTTCTCTGTCATCAATTTTAGGGTAAGTGCGCCGGAGATCGACGACTTTCAGATGCTGGTGGGTCTTCTAAAACAGCAACTTTACGAGCAAGTCAAGAATAAACTTCCTGAGGCATTGTCCGAGTCGAGCATGCTTATTCGGATCGTCCCCAGGTCTGTACTCTCTTACGGATTTGAATCTCTTGTGCCAACCCCCATGCCTACTTTTGTGTTTGGATTCCTTGGGGAGAGCGCCTACCAAAGTGATGAGTTTGCGGGACTTGGAGTCCTAAATATGTTTCATTTTCCACGCATACCACCTTCACCTGGGCTTGGTATTTTCTTCTCGCAGTACCACAAAAGGCTGACTATGACGCTTTCTTACATTGAAGATACCGTTGGTGAAGAAGAAGCTGAAGACTTGATCCTTACGGTGGCGGAGCAGCTATGAGCTTTGCAACTCAAGTTTATGATGGGTGTGTGGTCGGAGCTGGTTTCGCGGGGATTGCCGCAGCCATTCAATCGGCTCGCCTGGGACTTAAGACCCTTTTAATTGAAAAAAGCGCTGCCTTAGGCGGAGTGGCTCATACAGGGATGCATCAACAGCTGTGCGGTCTATACCTGAATACGGACACTTCGCCGAAAGAAACATTGAATGGGGGTCTTTCGCGCGAAGTAGCGGAAGGTTTGTTGGCGAGAAAGGGTTCGAGAGCATTGAATATGGGCAAACTGGCAGTCCTGCAATATGATCCTCAGCAATTGAACCATTTGCTTTCTGACCTGGTGAAAATGGAAACAAATCTTGAGATTTTGTTTGAATCTAGAGTCGAGGCCGTTCAAGTGGAGAACCAAACCATTAAACAAATCTGCATTCGAACCAAAGAGGAAAAAACATCGCTTCATGTTCGGGCGCTGATTGATGGCAGCGCAGGTGAAGTGGTTCGTTTGAGCGGCGCATCGTATGAATTAGCTCGGAAAGGAGAGCGCCAACTAGCCGCCTATGCGGTTGAGATTGAGGACACAACAGGCGATCCTCACATGATGAACTTGAAGGTTGCCTATCATCTCGCAAGGGCTGCCGAAAGCGGTGAGATAGGACGGAGCCTTCGCTACAGCGTCTGGCTGAGTGGACGAAATAATCACAACGGTGTTTTAAGAATAAGCGTTCTCCCAAGTGATGGCACATATGATATCGAAGCAATTAGGAATAAGGCCATAAGAGTTCATGAAGTGCTTAAAAAGAATATCAGCGAATTCAGGGGCTCCAGAATCGCAGGCATGGCTCCCGGGGTTTCCGAGCGCGAGGGGATCAGAATGACAGGCCGTTATCGATTAACCGAAAAAGATGTTTTGGAGGGGAGAAAGTTTGAAGACGGGCATGTTAAGAGTGCATGGCCGATTGAGTTTTGGGATCAGCGTAAGGGGCCGCAGTATCACTATATTCCTGATGGAGACTATTATGAGATTCCGACTCGGTCTTTGCGGTCGAGGGATATTACCAATTTATTCGCCGCAGGGCGGTGTAT
>CAWFJP010000003.1:0-903847 GCA_963816145.1 uncultured delta proteobacterium | reverse complement strand
ACGAGCACTTTAGGCAAACTTATGCTACCGAAAAGTTGTTCGTGGCAACGTTATGCTTCCAGCTCCTACCAGACTGACAGCAATCTACGCCGAGGGTAATGTTCTTTGTTAGGCGCCCGGCGAGCCGTCTGGCTTAATAAAATCTCGGCGAGCAATGACAACGAGCCTATGGCGGCGGCCGAAATTTGGTTCAGTGTCCGCCTATGGAGAAGCCGTTCTTGAGAAGAGCGAGCACGTGAAGAACAGCCTTGGGAATGGATTGATGGGAGATTTCAGTACGCATCACGTTTCGGGTGAGCCGCCCTGTTGGTTTCAACCCGCTGGGTAGGTCACCTGTGCTATTAGTTCAACTAGGCTAGCGCGGTAGTGGTATCGGCGGCGGCCCTGAAAATAACCTCAAAATCGGTCGCAATTCCGCCAGCTACTTCGGATGGGCAATGTTGAGTTTACAGCCAAAAGCTACCTGTGCGGCAGCTTGCCCCAGCAAGCGATTGGCAAGTGATTTCGTCTGCTACACCACACTCAATCTCTAATATCGCCGTCGGCTTGAACTATAAGATGCTACGATCCTCACAGTCCAATCCTACAAGTTTACTCGCTGGCGGTTGCTGTGATAAGTGTCTGGGCATCACGTCCCAGTACCGAGCCCGGCTCTGTTTTATATTCGGTGACTATTTCAGCATGCGATACGTACATTGATTTCAGTACTTGCCCCACAATCTTCTGGCAAAGAAATGGCAAAGCTAAGAAATTGCATTGTGATTTCTCGTGGTTACAGAGGCGATGGAGATCTACAATCTCCGTGTCGGGGGGGTTGATTTGGGCCACGTACGGATTTCACGTCTTCAGATGCAGGCCGGTAGTTGTTGATGATTCCCGCGTGCACTTGATTGGGAATCAAGTTCGTTCTCTTTTCTTTATATCCTGCGCACAAATGGTGATTGCGTAGCCTTTCATATTTGTCAGTTGGCCCAACGGACGTCCTATGTGACGCTACATTGGTGTGAAACGTCCGTCAGCTGCGTGCGCTAGTTGGTTGCTGGAGTGATCTGGACACAGTGCTCGCTTTGGAGCTGCCACGTTTGACTCGTTTGCCGCCAGGTCTGGTTACAGCGTTGATCATCCTTGAATGCGTTGCCTCGATAGCTTCCGTTAGCTATCCAACGGCTGCTCACGACGGCTACCGAGCCAAAAGTGAGCCACCAAGGGACACTGCGATCTCGGACCGATTTGCGTGGTCAAGCCGATAGTCGGGAGCGCTCAGTAAGGCTAAAGTTTCGGCACGAGATCTCACCCCACCCTGCGAGTTGGAATATTTATATTCCGGCGCAAGGAGGCGGTTGACTGCGCTCGTGTCCCGCTGGTTCCAGGCGCTGTCGTATTCCGCAACGAATTGAGCAACGATAGCCTTGTCGACTCTCAAATCACCCGAATACGAATATGTCGGCTGAATACGGGCCGCCTCGGTCGCTAAGAGGCCGACGCTATCGAGCCAAATGCGCAATTCCGCATCATTCCCCAGTTCAGCAATGAACGCATTATTTCGTGTCAAAGCAATGCGGTCGACGAGATCACGCCGCCCTGATCGCTCGATCAGATACGCCATCGCACAAAGAGCGCCGTGGTCATCACGAAAGAATGGCATCGCGAACTTCGGGAACTGGTCATTGCGAGGGAACTTGCCAGCGTCCCGATATTCTTGGAGCCAGCCAATGAGCGTGGCCCTGGCTGTTCGCTGGCTCGGTGTCAACTGAAACTCCTTGGCTTGGCGCAATTCGGCATCGACGGCGTCGAAATGCGCTCGCAACCGTGCCACTTCAAGGCGTCGCGCCAGTGGCTCAGAGTCAGTGGGAGGGACGGCCCGAGCGCCAAGGGGGAAAGCCGCCGCAACCACCAACATCCCGACGATTGTGAGGATCAATAAATGCCAACGCATAAAAACTCCTTTGCCTGTCCGTGTGCAAAATAAAGCCGCCCTAGATGCCGCTGTCGCCACCAGCCTTTGCGAATCTAATATCGACGGATGCTGCCTGCAAGGCGATGCCGAATCCGCTGTGCTAGTTTTGTGCTAGTTCAATCCACAAACACGAGCAATCACGGACAGAGAAGAGGGGAGAGAGGCGCTGATTTTCTGTTGGTTTTTGCTGGTGATTGGCGGTTCGACTGATCTTCACGAGACTCGAAATCAAGTGTCGCCGACTCCTACTAATGTCTTTTGGCATGAGCCGAAATGCTCAATTGTTTACCAATCACGAGGCTGTGCTATTTTCAGAGTGTCGTGTTGAGCTTTTAAGGTGATCGTCACGCAATAGAGCGACCGAAAAATGTGTAACCGAGTAAGAGCCTCGTTTGAGTTCCGAGAAACAAAGGTTCGTTGGAATCTCTTCAACGATTTGCCGGGGTTCAAGCCGTCCAACAATATCGGGCCGGATCGTGGCGACATACTTACGGTCGTTCGCAGTGAAGCAGGAAACGAAGGCCGCTTGATGTATTGGCCGTTGATTCCATCCTTCGCAAAAGAGATGCGGCTCAAATACAGCACCAGTCCAACGCCACGGCTGAACGGCTGCTGGAAAGCGCGACTTACAAGCGGCTGCTGAATAGGCGCAGGTGCCTAATTCCGGTTGAAGGATTCTACGAATGGCAGGGAGTGAAGCCGCCCAAGACGCCCTTTTACATTTATTTGAAGAGCGAAGAACCATTTGGCCTCGCAGGTTTGTGGGATACATGGAAACAGCCGGATGGAATAGTTTTGGAATCATTCACCATCATCACGACGGAGCCCAACGAGCTGATGCGCTCGATTCATAGGCGCATGCCGGTGATCCTTTCGCGTGAGGACGAAGATCAATGGCTGGATTGCTTGGGTGTTCCCTTCGATAAGGTGCAACCTTTACTAAAACCTTTTCCAGCGGAGTTGATGGCGGCACACGAGATTTCTAAGCGGATCAACAATCCAAAGTACGACGCTCCGGATTGTATCGCGCCGGTTGAGGGATAAACATTCAATGCAGCAGCACAACGGCTTTTAGATTTCCGGCAGAGCCGTACCCGGCCCGCCGTACACGACGTACTGGGAAACAATGGGCCCAGTGCTCAAGTCAGATTGTAGCGGAGAATCGTCGCTAATCAGGATTCTTCTTCTCATCGGTCTTCTCGCTGCTCTTCTCGCCGTTCTTCTCGTTTCTCTTCTCGCCGCTTGATTCCGTGACCGCGTTGACCGCCGCACCGATAACCCTGCCAGTCGCTTTCACCGCACTGCCTGCCACATCGACGGTTGTTTCGATGACCGTCGTTGAGACGCTCACTACCCCGCCGACAACCGTACCCACAGCACATCCTTGCATCCACGTCATGACCGCGATCACGCATGCAAGACGCATAGCCTGTCGGTGCAATTGAATTCGATTCGACATGACACCCCCCCCGAATCGTCTCCTATACACTTGCAGCGGTCAACGGGTGTAGTAGGGAATTCTGAGGACGAGGCATTTTGCGCTTCCGCCGGACTTGATGAATTCTGTTAGCGGGATTTCAAACACAGAAAATCCCAAAGATTCCAATTGGCCTCGAATCTTAGGGGAACCCGCATTGATGATGACGTTGTTCTCCGCAACAATCGCGTTGCAGACAAAGCCCCGCGCTTCCTCTTCGGTGACTGGAATGAGGGTGTCGATGCGATTTTCCAATACTTTTATCGCATTGGCGTCAAAAGCACCCGGATAATAGATGGCAGTGTGAGCATTTAAAGGACAAAAGCAGGTGTCTAGATGGTAGAACCAATCGTTGGTAAGTTTGAGCGACAGGATCTGCCGCTGGATGATTTCGGCTACACTTTGATGGGAGATAAGTGAAGATCGGGAAGGATATCCCGCAAACAAGAGATCGCCGCACGACAACAGGTCTCCTTCTCCCTCGAAGAAATTCCCTTCGGGAAGGTGACAAATTTCATAGTTGTTGGACACGAACCAGTTCTCAAAATGTCCGGCTTCGCCCTGCCGGACGTTGTAGCGGAAGTTGCTTATGATAAATTTGTTTTCCCATACGAGCCCGGCATTAGCCGTAAATACCATGTCTGGTAGGCCTCGCCTGGCTTCAATCAAGGAGACGTTCATATCCAATCGATTCCGAAGGAGTTGATAGAGCCCCCGCCATTGCTCCTGTGCAAGGAGAAAATCGCTCTGACGGCTGAGATTCATCCACGGATTGATCTCGTACTCAATTCCGTAATATAGGGGTGGACACATCAGGATCGTCGTAGCCTTTGGGCGACAAAAAGCTACCTGTGACCCTTCAGAAATCTTGTTATCACTTTCTTCTGTGTGATGGATTACAGAGCGTTTCAAAACGGGCCATCCATGACCGAAAACGCTCGCCACGCTGGGCCTCGACATTGCCGACCGAGACGCGAGTAAAAGTTACTCAATTATTAATCTCTCTCCCTAGTCATTTTGCCCTACTTGATCGTCCTCAAGAGTCTATCGAGCAAGCAATGTGCCAGTCGCCATTTGTCTACTGTACAAAAACTCGGACCCATGATCGCAACTACGCTCTTCACAGGTATCTCACGAGGATTAGGAACGTTGGTGCACTTCGGCATGCCATTTTTGCTTGCCAATTGCAGCGCGTAGAATTGAACTAAATTCTCATACAGTCTTATACCGCAAGTTGACTCGCCGGTGCCCCCTGCGATATGTGTCCGCCACCATGCCCTGGTATATAGCCCGAACCTGTCCCAAATGCCGCGACGATTTTTGGATTGTGGTGAACCAGCCGCCGCATTCCAATGGTGACCGTCCCATCAACGCTTATGAATTATTGACAGCGTAACCCCCGCTAATCGCTGCGATTTCAGACTGGATGGTGCCGCGGGAAAGCTCCCCCCCAAACCCCATCACAAAGTCATCCGATATAGAGATTAGGCAAGCAGACAGTGACAAGCCCTTTGTCAATTTGTCACCGGATTGCCAAATCAGACCAGCTACCGCTCTCGCTTGCGACGTATTCACTTAAAAAACTGCGCAATTTCTGGAAATTACCTCGGGCACTCCTCTTGCTATAACGTTTCCACAAAGTCCTATTCTGGCAATGGCTTGCGTGTGTGGTAGATCGCAAACAACAATGATCAAACAGGAGGAAGGCAAATGAAATTAGTAAAACGGTTGTGTACCGAAGAAGACGGGCAGGGATTAGTAGAGTATACGTTTATCGTTCTATTGGTGGCGTTGGTTTTCTGGCTGGGAGTTAGAGATACGAATATTGGCATCAGTCTACAAAACGGATGGTCTAAAGTGCAGGCCTGCGTGAATGGACCTTTCTCGTGTACAGCTTAGGTAACATCGGCAGAACGGGACTATACTCCAGGAGGTGAGCATGCTGGCACAGTTGAGAAACGATGAGAGAGTTCAGGGTTTACTCGGTATGATTAACAGCAGTCTCGAAGTAATTCTCCTGGTCATAGTTGCCGTCATGTTCTGCGCCTCGATTGTTGCCATCGTACGCACCGTGCTCATCGTGTCTAACGTCATCTGAGCAGTCCCGCAGCGCTGCCAACTGCCGCACCGCTGAGAACCCTGCGCTACAGGCCGTTAACGGTCGATGCATTCGCTGCGGCTATCGAATGGCGTGGGCAGTGATACGGACAAGAAAAACGCGCACTCGCGCACCGTGGCTGGTGCAGTGGCTGCCTAGAATCGTTTCAGCAAGTCGGCAAGCCGAAATTCCGCCAGCATGATGCGGCGAAGATTGCTTTCCCTGCTTGGCCTACGGTAGAGACGCGCGGTATGTCGTACCGGGTAAAGTTTTCGAGCTTTTCTTGTTGGCTGCGATGATCGTAGGCGGCGCACTCGGTTATGTTAGCGCCTTCTTCGGGCCGTGGGTGTGCGTGCTCGTGATTCTTGTGATGATTCTGCTTACCATCGAGATTGGGCGGAAGGTGTTGAAGCGGGATAGGCTGTGAGATTGTTGGCGGCAACCAGACTCGGATCTCCCCGCGTCGTATTCACTCTCAAACGCCTTGACACGGTAACGGCCACAGCGATATAGGTGCGCCATTTCCAGCCAGGGAGCGAGTGTGGACAACGAAATCCGCGAACAGATAGAGCATCGTATCGACGAACTGGTGAGAGAGTACCACCGAACCCACGATGAACGGGTCAAAGATGAAATTGTCGCACTCAGCGCGCGGCTAGCGGAACCTAATGTCATCGTAATCAACTGATGGCAAGGTCATGGATCTCATTGGATACGGCACGATGCCGAACTTCGCCGACTCTGGCGTTTTAAATAAATAGGAAGTGACTAACTCAGCGGTTGAGCCAGAAAATTGTCGAAAGAAGTTTAAAGTTACGGTCAGCACGTCGTTCGCAATGTCCGGGGACACAATAATTCCATTCTGGAAAACGGTGGAGATTCCGAATCGTGGGGAAGAGGACAGTTTCTCAATCTCACTTGGCGAAGATATACGCCACCGGGGTCCGGGGCCAATCGGTCACGCCACCTGGATGGGCAAAGTTAAAACATTGATTCTTACTCGGCTGGCACCGTTAAAGAGCGATATCTGTGTAAATATTTCCAATTGTTCCTTTTTATAACTTTTTTTTCCAATTGTTACAAAATGACTTCTGAAGTGACAAGTCTTTGTAAATTATCATGAAATTGCGTAGCGAACGATTGACATAGACTGCCTACTTTAACTTTACTATCCACATCAGCGTGCTTGCCAATGGTCTAAGCGTTCGCAAGAGCGCGCTTGTGAAATTTAAGAATTATTGGTTCATGCGTTACTAAAATTCTTCCAATGCCAAGGCACATGAGTAGCTCAACGAGTCCTCGAGAGCCTGTAACCCCCTATAAGGAAGCTTCCAAGAAACAGCTTCAAAATAAACATTGGAAAGAAAAACTGGAGAAGGCGAGTAGGGAGCTTGATTCGCTGATCCCGCCAGGAGATCGTCTGATCTTGGTCGATCAAGAGCAGCTGGGATATAAAAGCCGCCGTACCATACCTTTTATGGAAAGAGATGGGCAGTATTGGGGCCTTCCACCTGCTGATGCTACGGCGATTCGGGAATTTGAGCGCTTGAGAATAACGGGGGCGAGCTTCCTCGTATTTGGATGGCCAGCCTTCTGGTGGCTCGACTACTATCAGGGCTTAGATCGCTACCTTCGCTCGAAGTTCCTTTGTGTCCTTCACAACGACAGCTTGGTCGTATTCGATTTGAGGCCATCAAACAGGGTCTTTTGAATGCTGTTATCACCTTCAGATTTAATTAAACAAATTAGGAGAAATCACTATCGTTCAAGAACAAATTCGGCTCGTTCCTGCGAGGGGTGAAGCAAACCGAAGTTTGCGGTTGGCTTGCAGCAAGGAGCTTTCCACTTTTGGGTTCCGGCCTTCAACCCATACTTATTGGTGATCTGGATGAAAAACGTCACTTCAATGCGGGAAAAGGAAACCAATACGATTTACGGTCTGCTTAGGACTCGTGCCGAGCAAAATGGTGAAGCCATCGCTATCGTCGCACCCGGGCGTCGTCCTCTCACATATCGTCAACTGCTCTTTCAGGTGGATCAAACGCTTGAATCATTCAAGTCGAATGGAATTACCTGCCGTGACCGAATTGCCGTCGTGCTTCCCGCAGGTCCCGATCTGGCCACAGCTTTTCTGGCAATTTCAAGTTTGGCAACGAGCATTCCGCTTAATCCAGCCTATCGTGAAAACGAATTTGATTTTTATCTATCCGCCATCAATCCAAAAGCCGTGATTGTCCAGTCGGGTATGAGCGGTTCGGCGGTCGCCGTCGCTGAAAAGTACGGGATTTCGACTATCGAGTTGTTACCCGAACCTGAGGCCTCCGCCGGTATCTTTACTTTAAGAAATAACGAGCGGTCACGTAATTCATCAGATGTTGCCTTTCCCGACGCAAACGATATTGCGCTGATCTTACATACCTCAGGGACGACTTCCCGCCCCAAGATAGTCCCCTTGACCCATGCAAACCTTTTGGCTTCAGCCGACAATATTGCCGCCACCTTGGGGCTCTGCGAACTGGATCGCTGCCTCAACGTTATGCCATTGTTTCACATTCATGGGCTTGTGGGCGGACTACTTTCATCGGTGATGTCAGGTGCCAGCGTAATCTGCACATCGGGCTTCGACGTAGAACAGTTTTTCCCATGGTTAGACGCGTTTCGTCCGACATGGTACACCGCCGTTCCCACGATTCATCACGCGGTACTCGCACGCGCGCAGGCAATTCCTAAGCTGGTTAGAAAGCATTCGCTCAGATTCGTCCGTTCTTCATCTTCGGCGCTACCCGCGCCAGTGATGCAGGGACTGGAAGAGCTGTTTGAGGTGCCCGTTATTGAGTCATACGGAATGACCGAGGCGGCGCATCAGATGGCCAGCAATCCGTTGCCGCCTGCTCAGCGTAAGATTGGATCGGTGGGTCTAGCGGCTGGCCCAAAAGTGTCCATCATGGATGAAACCGGTCAACTCTTATCCCCCGGTAAAATTGGCGAGATCGTGATTCGTGGTGCCAACGTCATGCACGGTTACGAAAACAATAGTGAGGCCAATGCCTTAGCATTCACGCGGGGTTGGTTTAGGACGGGAGACCAGGGGCATCTCGATAAAGACGGTTATCTGTTCATCACCGGGCGACTAAAGGAACTCATCAATCGGGGTGGAGAAAAGATTGCGCCGCGCGAAGTCGAAGAGGTCATTTTGCGCCATCCGGCCGTCGCCGAAGCCATCACTTTTGCGATGCCACACGAGACCCTCGGCGAAGATGTCGCAGCTGCAGTAGTGCTGCGGAACAATTCCGCGGTGACCGAAGGTGAGCTACAGTCGTTCGTTGCCGCTCACCTAACGGAATTCAAGATACCGAAGCGAATCCTATTCGTCGATAAAATTCCCACGAGCGCTACCGGCAAACCCCAGCGAGTTGGCATGGCGGAAAAGTTTGGCGCGCTTCTTTCAGAGCAGGCGATTCACGAGTTCGTTCCGCCGCAGACTCAAGTAGAAAAGACTTTGTCCGCCATCTGGTCGAAAGTTTTGAGAGTCGAGCATATTGGCATCCACGACAATTTTTTCAATTTGGGCGGAGACTCGATCCGCGCAACGCAGGTAATCTCTCGAGTACGAGAGTCCATGCAAACGGAGTTGTCGATCCTGAGTTTTTTTGCGAACCCCAGGCTGGCTGATCTCGCTGATTACATTGAAAGGACCCGTCGGACAAAGCCGCCGCTGGAAGCCTCACCCATACAGCCGGTTTCAAGGAACGAAAAGCTGCCTCTCTCGTTTGCCCAGCAGCGGTTATGGTTTCTAAGTCAGCTAGAACCGGCAAGCATCGTTTACCACCGCCCTCTAGCCCTGCGCATAACCGGTAAACTCCAGACACAAGCTATCGAGCAATGCCTCAATGAGATTGTGCGTCGTCACGAAGTATTGCGCACAAATTTCCAGGTCATCGATGGCGAACCGGTTCAAGTCATTGCTCCGAATCGTAACGTAGATTTGCCGTTAATCGACTTAAGTAAACTGCCTTACGGTGAGCGAGAGTCTGAAGCTCTCCGTCAAGCCATCAGGGAGTCGCAAAAACCTTTCGATTTGGCTCGAGGAGCTTTGTTGCGGACCTGTCTATATCGACTAGGCGGACAAAATCACCTTTTGTTATTTGTCACTCATCACATGGTTTTCGATGGCTGGTCTGACAATGTGCTTTTGGGAGAGCTAGCGATTCTTTACGAGGCTTTCTCTAAGGGCAATCCGTCGCTGCTTACGGACCTTCCGATCCAGTATGCCGACTTTGGTGTATGGCAACGGAATTGGTTGCAAGGAGAGGTTTTGGAGGGCCAACTAGCCTATTGGAGAAAGCAGCTTCAAGATATTCCATCTGTAATTAATCTACCCACCGATCGGCCCTGGCCTGCGGTGCAGAGTTATCGTGGGGCAAGCCAATCCATCGAGATATCCAAGGAACTGACCCTGGCCCTCAAAGCGCTTAGCGGTAGTCATGCAGTAACGCTGTACATGACGCTTTTGGCCGCGTTTCAAACCCTGCTCCATCGCTACACGGGACAGGACAACATCGTGGTGGGCTCTCCGATTGCCAATCGCAACCTCCAAGAGACGGAGAGTCTGATCGGCTTTTTTGTCAACACGCTAGTGATGCGATCTGATCTGTCCGGCGATCCTACGTTTCGGGAGCTGCTGAGGCGCGTGCGGGAAGTTGCTCTGGGCGCCTACGCTCACCAGGATCTACCGTTTGAGAAACTGGTGGAGGAATTGCAGCCAAAGCGAAGCTTCAGCCACTCGCCACTATTCCAGGTGATGTTTGTGCTGCAGAATGCACCGGCTTCATTAATTGAGTTTGCAGGTCTGACGCTTCGACCATTTACAGCCGAAACTGAGACGACGAAGTTTGAACTCACGCTGACAATGAGCGACGAGGCGGAAGGACTGAGAGGTTCATTACAGTACAAAACGGATCTCTTCAACGAGGTCACCATTAAAAAGATGCTGGGCCATTTTCAGACTTTGGTTGAAGGTATTGTCGCTGATCCTGACCAGCACATTTCGGAACTACCTATTCTTACTGCAGCTGAGAAGCATCAACTCTTGGTGGAGTGGAACGACACGACACGAGGATATCCGACGGATCAACGCATCCATCAGCTCTTCGAGGCTCATGCGGAGCGAACACCGGACGTGGTGGCGGTCGTATTTGAGGCGCACCGATTGACCTACCGGGAACTGAATGCGGCGGCGAATCGGCTCGCCCTCTTGCTTGCTGATCGAGGAGTCGGCCCAGGTTCATACGTCCCCTTTTTGATGGATCGGAGCATCGAGGTGGTGATCGCGATGCTCGCCATCATGAAATCCGGGGCCGCCTTTGTGCCGCTGCATATCGAGTGGCCCGACGCGAGAATCAAGCAGATTCTGGACGATCTGAAGAGCGACTTTATTCTTGTAAACCAGAAGACGCCTTATGGTGAAAAGGCGTTAGGCTGTTCCTTTCTCACCGTGAGTGGACGAACTGATATCCCCTCGCCGGCGGCTAATCCAAATATTAACGTGGATGCGAGAGAGTCCATTTACGTCATCTATACATCAGGCTCGACCGGAAAGCCCAAAGGAGCCGTTGTTCCTCATCGGGGGATTACCAATCGATTCTTGTGGATGAACGAATTTTTCGGGTCACCGACAGCAGCGGCGGCCTTGCAAACCACACATCACGTGTACGACAGCGCGGTCTGGCAGCTCTTCTGGCCGCTGATCAATGGTGGGAAGACGGTTATTCCCTCGCCGGGTAGGGAAACGGATGCGGGTTACCTGGCTGGCCTGATCCACAAAAATGAAGTTACGATCACGGACTTTGTCCCATCCGTTTTCAATACAATCGTTCCTCAATTGGTTGACGACCAATTGGTGCGCGAGAAATTGAAATTCCTGCGTACCATTATCGTTGGAGGTGAGGAAATCACTCCCTCAACGACCTATACCTTCATGGCCCAATTCCCGGATGTTCGTGTCGTCAATCTGTACGGGCCAACGGAGGCGTCCATCGGCTGCATCTGTTACGAGGTTAACGGCAAAGAAGGCGGTAGAATTCCCATTGGGAGGCCGATCTCGAATGTCCACGCTTTGGTCCTGGACAAAAACAAAAAGCTTGTTCCGGGCGGGTTTCCAGGAGAGCTTTATATCTCTGGCATCTGCCTCGGGCTTGGATACTTGAACGATGAAGAGAAGAGTCGAGCGCTTTTTATCGATAATCCCTTTCCAGAAATTGGTTACGCCAAACTCTACAAGACCGGCGATCTGGCCCGTTACCTACCCGACGGCAACATCGAATTCCTCGGCCGCATCGATAATCAAGTCAAGATCCGGGGCTTCCGCATCGAGTTGGGCGAGATAGAAACTGTACTGGCTCATCATCCCTCGATCCAACAGGCGGTTGTCCTTGCTCGTGAAGACACTCCAGGTGACAAGCGGTTGGTCGCCTACGTTGTCACTACTAACGGCTCGACGATTTCAACCCATGACCTGCGCAGCTTTCTCCAGCACAAGCTGCCCGACTACATGGTGCCTTCGGCCTTCGTGTTCCTGGAGTCCCTACCACTAACCCCCAACGGCAAGATAGACCGCAAGGCACTGCCGGCTCTGGATCACAGCAGACCAGAACTAGACGATACCTTCGCAGCTCCGAGAACTGCCGTCGAGGAGATCCTCGCCAACATCTGGGCCGTGGTTCTCAATCTCGACGGGGTCGGCATCCATGACAACTTCTTTCACCTGGGCGGCCATTCACTGCTCGCCACTCAGGTCGTCTCGCGCGTAAATACTGTGTTCCAGATTGACTTCCCCTTGCGCAGATTATTCGAGACGCCGACCATTGCCGAAATGGCCGCGGTGATCACCGCATATCAAGGGACGATGTTAGCCGAGAGCCAGTTGGCGACTATCCTAGACGAATTAGCGTCGCTGTCGGACGCTGAAGCTCAGGGGATTGTGAGCGAAATTAATTCTACAACCACCAAAAAGTAGTTTGCCGTTTAGGCGTTTATCCGCGTACAATCTACCGAGAGACTCGACGACGAGCCGCGTTAGAGATAAAGCTGGATCGGGGTCGGTAATCAGGCGATGTCCTCCATCTGCAGGCTGAGATTGATCTGATTTGGTTTTTCCTTCAACCAAATCCTAGACGACGTTCCGACTGTCCGCCTTTTGTCCGCTTACAAGAAGCAACAAGCCCCGAGAACCTCCATTCACAGAGGCGCTCGGGGCTTGTTTTTGTTGGGCTTTGTTGGCTAATTCAGCGTCTAGTCACGACCGAGATTCGAATGGCATTCAACAGCGCCGAGCTCTGATTGGGATAGTCTTAGTTGGGGTCCCGAGCGCGGCCGTCCACGGTTGCCATGAGCCACGTCCTTGATTCCGGCCGTGTTCACCCGGGCTTTGAGCCGGTAACACGGCCGTTCGCTGATAGTCAGTGACTGAGCGGATTCAAAAACCGGCAGCTCGCTGCGATACACTCGTTGACGGACGTCGACCCGTTCTCGACTTGTATGTCCAACGTTGTCGTCCTACCACGCTGACACAATTACATTGCTGTTAACCCCTCCTGTCAGATTCACTTTGCTACAACTGGTAGTTTCGACAACCTTGACTTGCTCTTTCGACCTAGTCTATTGTCCAGGCCAGTTTTATTGTTCGTGGCGTCGGCGCCTTTATCGAAACGTCATATCGCGCAGTGGTTTATCCGTGTTGTAAGTATTACGACGGATTGCGGCCCCAAATGAAAAGGGTGGACGAAGTCGAAAATGGCAAAGCACATCGTAACGTTAGTTCTTTTCGCTCACCTCTTGTTTCTTGGGCCAAGAATCGTGCGAGCCCAAGACCCCGCTACTATCCATGCTGCAAAAAACGAGGGTGAGGTCTCTTACTATACAGGTAAGAATCTCGCCACAATGCGAAAAGTGGCTTCGGCGTTTGAGAATAAATATCCGTTTTTGAAGGTCAATATTACCCGGACATCTGGGGAGCAGATCATAAACAAAATACAGACCGAGAAGTTAGCTGGGAAAATCCTCTTTGATGTGGTCTCGGCATCGCCTGTTCCACTACTTGAACCTTTAAACCTCATTAAACCTTATTGTTCGCCCGAAGCTAAGGTGTTTCCGGCCGCATTTCGCCATCCCCAATGCCTCTGGTCGGCTATTGTCGGCAACCACTACGTGCTCATGTACAATACAAATTTAGTTTCCAAAGTGGATACGCCGCGAGATTGGGGTGATCTTTTAAACTCAAAGTGGAGAGGTGAAAAGATTAGCATCGATCCAGAGGAGTTTTCTTGGCTCGCAGGCATGGAAGCGTATCTTGGCGAAGAGAAGACTCGTAGTCTGATGACAGGGCTAGCTAAACAAGGGGTTCGATGGCAAAAAAGCCAGCAGAATATCGCGCAGCTTCTGGCTGCGGGTGAGTTCCCCTTGGGGCTGGGTTACGCGACGCGGACCACTGTCATTAGGGCAACTGGCGCTCCGATTAACTGGGTGAGAACGACGAAACCCATCGTTGTTGACGCACACAATGTAGCCATGTCGGCTCAGCCACCGCATCCTAACGCGGCAAAACTTTGGATTGATTTTTTACTTTCCTATGACGGACAAAAGGTACTTTACGAAAATAACGAATCGGTCATTCGCCCTGGGGTTATGCCCCCAACTTCTCCGCTTAGCTCTGTGGATTTAGAGTTATCACCCGTCCCTGTGAAAATCTTTGCGCCGTCAACTTTCAAGCAGTATCAGTCAAAATTCGAGGAATATTTCGGCGCCCGACGGTAAACTCATAGATGGAGGTCGGAAGATGAAGAACGGTTATTTCGTGATGGATAGTGATTTTCATATGATGGAGCCGGACGATTTGTGGCAAAGGTATATGGATGAGAAATGGAAGCCGAAAGCACCTCAATTCCCACCCAATCCGCTTTTTCCAGCACGGAGCAAGACAGTTACGGTCCCTTCCGGAGAAAGCCCATTTCTCCATACTGACCTCAAAGCGGTCCAGGTGCGAAGCGATCTGAAACGAAGAGCCCACGCTCGCAGCCCACACTATGCTCGAGCGATTGAAAATGGCTTCGATCCTCAGACCCATGTGGAAGCCATGGATATAGAGGGCGTGGATGTTGGAGTTTTATATAGCACGCGAGGACGGCAAGTATTGAGTCACGACGAATTGGATCCGATGTACGCATTGGCCCTTGCGCGCGCTTATAACGACTGGGCTTACGATTATTGTCAGTACAATCCGGCCCGGCTGAAGCTTGCGGCACAATTGGCGTTTCACGATCCGGAATCGGCCGCTGACGAAGCTCGTCGCGCCGTGGAAAAGCTCGGCGCTGTTGCCGTGGTAGCGAGCCCTCACCCCATCAACGGGCAGCACATGCACGATCCGATTTTTGAGCCGCTCTGGACCGAGCTTGAGCGGTTAGGGGTCCCGCTCGGGCTTCATCCCACGGGGGTCTCGTCACTACGGGATGACGTCACCCGTCGTTTTATGAACCATCCCGCCAGCGGGCCGATTTCCCACGCGGTGCGCAATCCGCTCGAAAGCATGATGGGTTACGCTAGTCTGTCCATGGGCGGCGTGTTGGAGAGACATCCAAAACTCACTGTTGCCATTCTCGAAAGCACCTGCGGATGGCTTCCATGGTGGCTTGAGCACCTCGATGAGCAATGGGAAAAGTTTGGACCGGGATGTGGTGTAAAACTTTCCGCAAAGCCGAGCGAATATTTTTTTCGGCAGTGCTTTATCGCCACGGATCCCGACGAGAACGCCCTCAAAGTAGTAATTGATGAGATCGGCGACGACCGGATCGTCGTTTCGACGGACTATCCGCATGACGACAGCTTGTTCCCTCGCGCTACGGAGTCGTTTCTGGCGATCGAGGGGGTGAACAACGATTCAAAACGAAAGATTCTTTGGGACAATTGCGCGCGATTGTATCAGATTCCCACTCAGCCTTCAGTCTAATGAACCCGCTGAGACTTTGAGAACTCCTTCAACAGGAATCTCACGGTAAATGCCGGTCTGACTTGGGTAAGAGTTCGATCCGGCAAGATAAGATTGCAAAGGGGATTTGGCAAGGCTCAAATGGCATGGCTGGGTAGCAACGTCGGTTGGTGAGTTGATCAGCACAGCGCCCTAGTTTGCCCAGGGGCTTTTCTGTGAGCAGAAAAAGGGGCCTGGCTGGACTGATGGCTTGTTTGGCGTTTGTCGGAGGTAACTCCTATTTGCGATTAAGTGAGATTCTCAAGGTAAGTCCGCGAGTTCTCCAATCATGGGCTCGAAGGGGGTCTCTGCCGAATATCGACATTTTGTTACGCCTTTCCTTTAGCCTCGGCGTATCGCTTAAGGCACTGCTTATGGGCGACGAAAGTTTCGAAAATCCTCAGAAACTTATGACCGTTCCTGGCAGCACTCTGCGTGCTAGCTCATACCTGTCGTCTCGACGAATAAAGCTCCGGATTGCGAAGATTAAGGCTCGCGTTGAAAGATTCGCTGCGGGAGCCGAGTTTCCACCGCCGTCCGTAAATCAAGTCGCGATGCGGCTGGGATGCCATGACGATGCCCTGCGTCGTTACTTCCCGGCACAATGCTCTTCTATCGCGATTCGATATTATGAATACGTGCAGGCGAGGAAACGACAAAGAAGACAGGAAATTTGTCAGCAAATTAAAACCATCGTCAGCGACCTTAGCGATCAAGGGATATACCCGAGTGCAAAAAGGGTTCAAGGTCTGCTTAAAAGCACGACGGACTTTCGCGACCCGGAGTTACGGGAGACGTGGCAAAGAGCAAAGAAAGAGGTGGATATAGCGGCTCAGAAAACCAAACCAAAAAAAAAAAAAGAATCTGTATTGAGAAATAGTCAACTCCAATGCCACGAGTTTATAGACTTTTCAGGGAACGGATAACCTACGTCGGCCGGACGAAACCGAGAGAAAACCTTTTCAGTATCGAGTCACGCGCCAGCATGTTGCAAGAGCGCAGAAAAATCCGTTTGGGTTGGTGGTTGGGGTTCTAGAGCAAGCTGATATTCGAAAATCCTCAATAGTCGTGTAGTTTTCAGTCTCCGTTAGGCTATCACGTGTTCGACCGGCGGTCGATAATTCACCACACGAAGTGGCCCCAAGACCCTAGTCATCACCGCTAATCACGAAGGTTCACGAGATCTAGAAAACGTAATGCCTCACAGGCGATTCAGTCAGTGGACCTGTTGTGTAAGCTCTGCCTTGTAGCGGTTCAATTTTTGAACGGAGTCACAACGGAGCGAAGCGATCACTACATTTTCTCTCCACGATCACGATATCTTATCTCTTTCAGAGTCCGGCTGTCATCCCGCCCGAATCTCGAGATTCCAATCTTTGAACGATTAAAAGCTGCCGCTGGAAGCTGTGGAACGACTGGAACTATTGGAACGAGACCGCCGACACCCACGAAAGATTGCAAGTGCCCTTGCCACCTCCCCGCCGATTCCAGTAAAGTGAAAAGGATTTTGGCCGACTCATCCCCGAGCAATTTTACGTTTTGAGCGGAGCGCCTGACCGGAGCGTAGCCAAGCAAAGTCGAACGACCTTGCTTGACCGGTCAGGGTTAAGGAATTGCGTTATTCCGTGTCCCTAATTCGATAACTAGCGCTGCAGCAGGGTCTGCATTTTAGATGGTCCCCGAGACTTCTCAATTCACCCTGCAGCAACTCGAATCCCACCTGTGGGAAGCCGCCAACATCCTGCGCGGGCCGGTGGATGCGGCGGACTTCAAGACCTACGTCTTCCCGCTGCTGTTCTTCAAGCGCATCTCCGACGTGCATGACGAGGAATACCAGGCCGCGCTGGACGGAGTCCGGTGGCGACGAGGAATACGCGCTGTTTCCCGCAGAACTACCGCTTCCAGATTCCGGAAGATTGCCACTGGGGCGACGTGCGGGCGGTGACGACCAATGTCGGCCAGGCGCTGCAGACGGCCATGCGTGGCATCGAGAAGGCGAACCCGGAAACGCTCTACGGCATCTTCGGCGACGCCCAGTGGACCAACAAAGACCGCCTCTCCGATGCGCTGCTGCGCGACCTGATCGAGCACTTCTCGCGCATCGCGCTGGGCAACCAGGCGGCGCAGGCCGACATCCTCGGCCAGTCCTACGAATACCTGATCAAGAAGTTCGCCGACGCCACCAACAAGAAGGCCGGCGAGTTCTACACGCCGCGCTCCGTGGTGCGGCTGATGGTGAACATCCTCGATCCGCAGCGAAGGCGAGTCCATCTACGACCCGGCCTGCGGCACCGGCGGCATGTTGCTCGAAGCCATTCACCACGTGCAGGAGAACCACGGCGACGACCGCACGCTCTGGGGCAAGCTCTTCGGCCAGGAAAAGAACCTCACCACCTCCGCCATCGCCCGCATGAACCTCTTCCTGCACGGCGCGGCGGATTTCCAGGTCGTGCGCGGCGACACGCTGCGCAATCCGGCGTTCTTTCCGGGCGACAACCTCGCCACCTTCGATTGCGTCATCGCCAATCCGCCGTTCTCGCTGGAGAAGTGGGGCGACGAGGTCTGGGCCAGCGATCCCTACGGCCGCAACTTCGCCGGCATGCCGCCGGCCAAGAGCGGCGACTACGCCTGGGTGCAGCACATGATCAAGTCCATGGCGCCCAAGACCGGGCGCATGGCCGTCGTGCTGCCGCACGGCGCGCTCTTCCGCATGGGCGCGAAGGCGAGATCCGGCAGAAGATCCTCGGCATGGACCTGCTCGAAGCCGTCATCGGCCTCGGCCCGAATCTGTTCTACGGCACCGGCCTGGCCGCCTGCATCCTGGTCTTCCGCCAGCGCAAGGCGCAAGGACCGCAAGAATAAGGTGCTCATCCTCGACGCCTCGAAGGAGTTCAAGACTGGCCGCGCCCAGAACGAACTGCTGCCCGAGCACGTCGAGCGCATCTACGGCTGGTATCGCGACTACAAGGATGTGGAAGGCGTCGCCCGCGTGGTCACGCTGGACGAGATCGCCGCCAACGACTACAACCTGAACATCCCGCGCTACGTCGAGCCGAAGGTCGAGCAGGAGACGACTGACCGTGGACGAGGCGATGAAGCGGCTGCAGGACAGCGCCGCAGGCGGCCTTCGCGGCCGAGGACAAGCTCATCGCCATCCTCAAACGCGAGGGACTGCTGCGATGAGCGCCCGCATCACCCAACAACAACTCGAATCCTACCTCTGGGGCGCGGCCGTGCTCCTGCGCGGCACCATCGACGCCGGCGACTACAAGCAGTTCATCTTCCCGCTGCTGTTCTACAAGCGCCTGTGCGACGTGTTCGACGAGGAGACGCAGACCGCGCTGGCGGAATCCGGCGGCGACCAGCAGTTCGCGCTCTATCCCGGAGAACCACCGCTTCCAGATTCCGCCGGAGGCCCATTGGCGCGAGGTGCGGCAGGTCGGCCAAGAACGTCGGCCGGCGCTCCAGGCCGCCATGCGCGCCATCGAGACCGCCAACCCCGACAAGCTCTACGGCATCTTCGGCGACGCGCAGTGGACCAACAAGGACCGCCTGTCCGACGCCATGCTGCGCGACCTGATCGAGCACTTCAGCTCGCTCGAACTGACCGTCGCCAACCTGCCCGAGGACGAACTGGGCCAGGGCTACGAATACCTGATCAAGAAATTCGCCGACGACTCCGGCCACACCGCCGCCGAGTTCTACACCAACCGCACCGTCGTCCATCTGATGACCGAGATGCTGGAGCCGCAGCCGGGCGAATCCATCTACGACCCGACCTGCGGCTCCGGCGGCATGCTGCTCTCCTGCATCGCGCACCTGCGCCGACAGAGGCAAGGAATGGCGCAACGTCCGCCTCTACGGGCAGGAGCGCAACCTGATGACCTCCTCCATCGCCCGGATGAACTGCTTCCTGCACGGCATCGAGGATTTCCAGATCGTGCGCGGCGACACGCTGGCCGAGCCGAAGTTCGTCGCAGGGCGATCGCCTGCATGCGCTTCGACGTGGTGCTGGCCAATCCGCCCTACTCCATCAAGCAGTGGGACCGCGACGCCTTCGCCTCCGACCCGTGGGGCCGCAACCTCTACGGCACGCCGCCGCAGGGCCGCGCCGACTACGCCTTCTGGCAGCACATCCTGTGCAGCCTCACGCCCAAGACCGGCCGCTGCGCCATCCTCTTCCCGCACGGCGTGCTCTTCCGCCAGGAAGAGGCGGAGATGCGGCGCAAGCTCATCGAAGCCGACCTCATCGAATGCGTGCTCGGCCTCGGGCCGAACCTGTTCTACAACTCGCCGATGGAAGCCTGCGTCGTCATCTGCCGGACGGCCAAGCCCAAGGCGCGCAAGGGCAAGATCCTGTTCATCAACGCCGTCAACGAAGTCACCCGCGAGCGCGCCCAGAGCTTTCTCACCGACGACCACATCGAGCGCATCGTCGCAGCCTACGAGAAGTTCAAGGACGAAGCCGGGCTTCACCCGCGTCGTCACGCTGGAGGAAATCCGCGCCAAGGACGGCAACCTCAGCATTCCGCTCTACGTCGCGCCGCCGACGAGCAACGGCACGGTCGAAGTGGAAGAGCAACCTCAGGCTTGGCTGGTGCACGTTGGAATCGGCTGGCTGAAGTCTCGCGATCGACAGTCGCTGAACGCCTTGCGACGACGTTCTGCCGGAAGCCAGCATCGCGCCAGTAACGTGAAAGCTTGACTGCGCGGCACCGATGCCAGTTGGGCGAACTCCCGCTCTGAACGACAAGGCTGGAACGGCACCGGTTCGGTTCGGCGATGTGGTGGAGAATGTCAACGAGACGGAGTGCAATCCGGCCGAGGCCGGGCTGGAGCGGTTCATCGGGCTGGAGCATCTTGAACCCGGGTCGCTGCACATCCGGGCGTGGGGCAACGTGGCGGACGGCACGACGTTCACGCGGCGCTGCCGGCCGGGGCAGGTGCTCTTCGGCAAGCGCCGCGCCTATCAGCGCAAGGTGGCCGTGGCGGAGTTCGACGCGGTGGTGTCCGGCGACATTTACGTGCTCGCGCCCAAGGGCGACCGGCTGCTGCCGGAACTCCTGCCGTTCCTCTGCCTCTCGGAGCGGTTCTTTCAGCACGCGGTCGGGACTTCCGCCGGTTCGCTCTCGCCGCGCACCAACTGGAGCAGTCTCGCCAGCTTCGAGTTCGCCCTGCCGCCGCTCGACCAGCAGCGCCGCATCGCCGAAATCCTCTGGGCGGTGGACGATGGTCTTGCAATGCAGCAATGCAGCCCGAGACTGCGCAATCGCTGATCGCTCGCATGACTGCGCTCATTTTCGATCCGTGACAAGACGAGCGCCAGCAGTGCTGGCACGTCGGATGCGTGAGGTCGCGAACGTTGCCAATGGACAGATTCAACGCCGCACGCAGAGAGACGCGATACTGGTGAAGTTACGGACAGTATACTGAGTGTATCGCAAGTGGAGATGTCAATCGATAGATCTCGATCTTGCAGCAGATGACTTCGGCAACGTGACTATCGCAGAACGATATCGCGCTTCGCGAAAGGCGGAGATCGTGCTGATACTGAAGATGGAGAAGCGCAGATTGGTTGGCGGTACGCGTCATCTCGTGGCGAAGATTGCACGACTGCTGATTCCGTATACTTACGCTGATTCAGCTGCCTCGATGCAGATCGTGATTCACCGAGTATCTCTGCTTCGCTGTTTCGATCCAGCTTACTTCGGCAAAGTGCTGTCGTCGACATCGCTACAGGCGACATCTACAGCATCGTGAACTCGGACGTAAGTCAATGGAAGGATTCCATGCCTGTCTCCACCGATCTGAAACAGCGTGCAGATTGAGGACGATTGCGACTTCGACGAATTGACTGCGCAAGCAATCTGATATCGACAGTGCTTGTAGGCAATCGGCAATTCATGACGCTAGTTGTCAACGCAGGTTCGATTTGCATGAGCTTCACCGAATCCAACACCGTCGAGCAGATGATTCTCGATGCTGTCAGCGAACGCAGCCGTTGAGTCGTGATCGTCGCGAAATCCGCCGGCTGGGTCGATCGCTCGCGGCGAGTTGCGTCCGACCGTTGGGACTACGTGCCCGCCCCAGACTTCCGCGTCAGACCAGCGACGTGATGGTGGAATCGTGGGTGCGCGAGGCGCTGATCCGGCTCAACCCCGAAATCGCCGCCCAGCCCGACCGCGCCGACGAGGTGATCTACAAGCTGCGGGCCATCCTGCTCTCCGTGCAGAGCCGACGGACTGGTGCGGGCCAACGAGAACTTCATGGCCTGGCTGCGCGGCGAGAAGACGATGCCCTTCGGCCCCAACGGCGAGCACGTGCACGTGCGGCTGGTGGACGCCGACGAGCCCGGCGAACAACCGACTCACGGTCTGCCAACCAGTGGACGTACCAGGCGGGCCGGTGGAGAAGCGGTTCGACGTGGTCTTCCTGGTCAACGGTCTGCCGGTGGTCATCGGCGAGGCCAAGACGCCGACGCGCAGCGCGGTGACCTGGTTCGATGGCGCGTTCCAGGTCAACGAGATTTACGAGAAGCAAGTGCCGGCGATGTTCGTGCCGAACGTTTTCTCCTTTGCCACCGAAGGGCAAGCTGTTCCGCTACGGCTCGATCCGGATGCCGATCGACATGTGGGGTCCGTGGCGCGACGAGGAGAACCAGGAGGAAGGTCAACTGCACCACGTCAAAGCCGTCGGTCACGAGCATGCTGCGGCCCGAGGTGGTGCTGGACATCCTGCAAAACTTCACGCTCTTCGCCACGGACAAGAAGCACCGCCGCATCAAGATCATCTGCCGTTACCAGCAGTATTTCACCACGAACCAGATCGTCGAGCGCGTGGTGAAGGGCTACCCGAAGAAGGGGCTCATCTGGCATTTTCAGGGCAGCGGCAAGTCGCTGCTGATGGTCTTCGCCGCGCAGAAGCTGCGGATGCACCCGAAGCTCGGCAACCCGACGGTGATGATCGTGGTGGACCGCATCGACCTCGACACGCAGATCACCGCCACCTTCAACGCCGCCGACGTGCCGAACATGGTCGGCGTGGCGACGCGGCAGGAGTTGCAGACGTTGCTGGCGCAGGACGTGCGCAAGGTGCTCATCACCACCATCCACAAGTTCGGCGAGGCGGACGGCAGGCTGAACGAGCGCTCGAACATCATCGTGATGGTGGACGAAGCGCATCGCACGCAGGAAGGCGACCTCGGCCGCAAGATGCGCGAGGCGTTGCCGAATGCGTTTCTCTTCGGCCTCACCGGCACGCCGATCAACCGCGCCGACAACAATACCTTCTGGGCCTTCGGCGCGGACGAGGACGAGAAGGGCTACATGAGCCGCTACTCGTTCCAGGAATCCATCCGCGACAAGGCGACGCTGCCGCTGCACTTCGAAGCGCCGGAAGTGAAGCTGAAGATCGACAAGGCGGCCATCGACGAAGCCTACAGGCAAATCACCGGCAACTTGAGCGAGCAGGACCGCGACGACCTCGCCAAGCGCGCCGCCAAGATGGCCGTGCTGGTGAAGAACCCCGAGCGCGTCCGGGCCGTCGTGAAGCACATCGTCAAGCACTTCCAGACGAAGGTAGAGCCGAACGGCTTCAAGGCCCAGGTGGTGACGTTCGACCGCGAATGCTGCGTGCTCTACAAAGCGGTGATGGACGAACTGATCGGGCCCGGAAGCCAGCGCCATCGTCATGTCGACCGCTCCGGGCGATCCAGCCGAGTGGAAAGCTCACAGCCGCGACAAGGACGCCGAAGAGAAGCTGCTCGACCGTTTCCGCGACCCGGCCGACCCGCTAAAGTTCGTGATCGTCACGGCGAAGCTGCTGACCGGCTTCGACGCGCCGATCTTGCAGGCGATGTATCTGGACAAGCCGATGCGCGATCACAACCTGCTCCAGGCCATCTGCCGCACCAACCGCACCTATCGGCCAGGAGAAGACCCACGGTCTGATCGTGGACTACATCGGCATCTTCGACGACGTGGCGCAGGCGCTGGACTTTGACGAGAAAGTCGGTGCAGCATGGTGGTCTCCAATATCGATGAGCTGCGCAAGATATTGCCGGTGAAGATGCAGACATGTCTGGCGTTCTTCCCTGGCGTCGATCGAACCGTGGGCGGCTACGAAGGTCTGATGGCGGCGCAGCAATGCCTGCCGAACAACGAAGTGCGGGATAAGTTCGCGGCGGAGTATTCCGTGCTCGGACACATCTGGGAGGCGCTGTCACCCGACCCGTGCCTGAGTCCGCTACCGAGACCGACTATCGCTGGCTGACCCAAGTGTATGAATCGGTCAAACCGCCGAGCGGCAACGGCAAGCTGCTCTGGCACGCGCTGGGCGCGAAAACGATCGAACTGATCAACGAGAATGTCCATGTCGAGTCCATTCGCGACGACATCGAAACCCTCGTGCTCGACGCGCAGGTGCTCGAAGACTTCCTAAAGGAGATTGATCCCGGCGAAGCGCGGCAAAGAAATCGAAATCAAACTGATCGCCCGCCTGCGGAAACATCTCGGCAATCCAAAGTTCACCGCCCTGGGCGAACGCTTGGAGAGAATCAAAGAGCGTCACGAGCAAGGATTTCTGACGAGCTTGGAGTTCCTGAAACAGATGCTCGAACTGGCGAAGGAAGTTGTTGAGGCTGAGAAAGACGTCAATCCCGTCGAAGAGCGGGACCGGGCGAAGGAAGCGCTGACCGAACTCTTTAACGAAGCCAAAAACACAAACACGCACATCATCGTCGAGCGCATCGTCGCGGACATCGACGACATCGTGAAGAAGGTCCGCTTTCCCGACTGGCAGCACACCACGCAGGGCGAGCGTTTAGTGCAGAAGGAACTGCGCCGAACACTTCTCAAATACAAACTGCACACGGACCAGGAGCTGTTCGACAAGGCCTACGGGTATATTCGGCAGTACTACTAACAGACAAGCGGTTAGTCTTCATGCCTCCCGGTCCACCACGACAAATCACGATTACGGCTTACTTAATCAAAGAAGAACGCGGCACACCCCTTCCGATTCATTCCAATCGCAAGTACTTGAAACATAAAAATTTGACACTGCGGAACGGGTGTAAGTGCGAGCTATATGTTCGCCGGATGTCCCCTCATCCGCCAAGATGGGGTGTATTCCTTGAAGATCATGTTAACGCGGAGTTTCTCGGCGAAAATCATGCTGCGGGAGCCGTATTATTCGTACCTGTCGACAAACGGATTTTTGCGGTTACGTTTGGTCAAAGCGGTCGATTCATTCTCGACCAGGATTCTTGGGAAGAGCGTTACGGTTTGCTCGCCGTACTAAACTCGATCGACCAGGACCAGATTAAAACAATAGACAAAAGTACGTTCGATGCGCTCACGACACATTCGAGAGTGCAATCGAGTAAAGAGGCGTCTCCACAGGAATTTGGCTTCGACGTTGAACAAGATCTTGTCCGTGCAGTAACTGGAACCCCGAATGACAGATCACTCGGAGACCGCTTAACGGGCATGGACGCACTAAGATCTTCCGTACGGATTACGCTTGAGGACTTGCCTGCTCTGCTAAAGAAACACCTCGACCAGTCTGGCGCAAGTTATTATAAGAAGACATTTCCTTGGGTTGATCACATTTCTGAAATCAAGGGAAGTTCACTCCAAGACGTATTAAACAATAAAATGGTTGAAGATATACGTTCGGAAAAACTCGATCGTTGTTGGTTTGCCGTCCCCGACATAATCGACTGGTCGGAGGTCGATGGATTCAGGTTTGGCCTCATGGCAAAAAACGCCAAATATCACGACTTGCACCTTCCTGATTTTATCGACGAATTCAAAGACCTCTCGGGAAGCGTATCGAAAATTAATCTTACTGTCTTTAAGAATCGAAGCGTGCGGTGCATAGGAGATGATGAACAGATTATACGTAAATGGTCATTATATAACTGTCTGTACTGTGAAATTGATCACGATGGTCAAATGTATCTGCTTAGCAGCGGTAAGTGGTACCGTGTTGACCGAAATTTTGTCGATGACGTCAATAAATACTTTGCTCAATTGCCGCGTTACTCGGTCAATCTACCTCACTACGATGACAGCTCGGAGGGAAGCTATAACGAGCGTGTCTGTAGCGAGAATCCCCAAACTTTAGCTCTTATGGATAAACGGCTCATACGTTACGGTGGTCCGCGTAGCGGGATCGAATTCTGCGACGTCTATACAAATAGCAAGGATATTATTCATGTAAAACGGTACGGACAATCAAAAGTGTTTAGTCATTTCTTTGCGCAGGGCGCGGTGTCGGGTGAGTTGTTTCATACACAGGCAGCCTTTCGTCGAATAGTGAATGAAACCTTGCCAGACACGCACAAAATACTCGATCCACGAAAAGTCCCTGACCGCGACGAATATCAGGTGGTTTTCGCGATTGTCAGTGACACTAAAGCTACAGCGTTAACGATACCGTTCTTTTCGCGTTTGAATTTGCGGGCAGCTTGCAACCGTCTAATCGGGTATGGCTATCGCGTGGCCATTTCTAAGATTCCCGTCAATGAGATGCGTCGGAAATTAAAGCGATATTAGGCTGATTATTTCGGTGTGCTCGGTTTAGAGGGAGGGGGGAGAAGGGGTCAAATCATTATCTAAGGCGTAAGCCCTCTTCAAAAAAGAACGCAGTCAGATCTTTATCAATGTCATGAAACAGTATACTGAACCCATGATGGATTTTTGTGAATTTTTCGACACTGAAGAGGAAGCGATTGCCGCCTGCCGCGAAGTCAATCACGGACTGAACAGCAAGGACCCGGCATGCTGTGCAGTCGTGGATGGCCCGGAAGACAACTACGCTGTTGTCGATTTAGAAGCAGCAAAAGACCTGCTCGACTTCGGCGAAAAATCCCAGCTGCAGTGCCTGATTGTTACCGATTAGTCACCGCATGCCGGCGCCCGGCCTTGATTATCGACTATCTTTCCCGACGTATGAATCCAACCGAATCATCGGTTTGACTGATTTGATTTTCGCTGAACCTATTCACGTAGGATAAGAGATACGTACACGTTCGAAAAATTTGTTTGTGATTTCAGCCTGTTGCGCCCGCCGAGATTATTTGAACTCGATTCTGGAAAGCATAATGTTGCCGAGAAAACTTGGAAGCATAGTGCTGCCATTTCGGCAACATTATGCTTCAAGTTACACAACAGCAGCGGCGGAGAGGCGGGATTAGTAAGTATCGATCATGCGCTGGATCTCGTCGGGGTTGGTGGTCTTGGTCAACGCAAGCGCGAGCAGCAAGCGCGCTTTCCAGGGCTGCAGGTTGTCGCCGGCGACGAAGCCGCGCCGTTGCAGTCCAGGGCTGCGCACGACCCGGCCGGAGGCGACGCGGCTGCATAAGCACATGAGCATGCCGGTTTCCTTGAAACATTTATCGAAGGCGGCATCTTCCGCCGGCGTCGGCCGGCCGGCGCCGGTGCCGGCGCTGACGATCCCCTTGGCGCCGGCTTTGGCCGCCGCCTCGATCATAGTCCCGTCGGCGCCGACGTAGGAAAGCACCATGTCGACGCGCGGCAGCGATTCCAAATTGCGCACGTCGAACTCGGTCGCCGTCGTGTGCTTGCGCACCGGCGTGTGGTAGTAGACGATCTTGCCATCGCCGTCGGCGAAGCCGAGCGGACCCAAGTCGCGCGACTGAAAAGCTTCCACTCGATAGGTGGCGTTTTTGGTCACGTCGCGGCCGTTGAAAATCGTATCGTTCATCACCAGCAAACAGCCGCGGCCGCGGGAACTCGGGTCGGCGGCGACTTTCACCGCGCGGAATTGCGGAATTGGGGTCAAATCTTTATCTAAGGCGTAAGCCCTCTTCAAAAAAGAAAGCAGTCAAATCGCTTCCCATGTCATGAAAAAGCGTACTGAACCCATGATGGATTATTGTGAATGTTTCGACACGGAAGAGGAAGCGATTGCCGCCTGCCGTGACGTCAATCGCGGACTGAACAGCAAGGACCCGGGGTGTTCTGTGGTCGTGGACGGCCCGGAAAACAATTACGCTGTCGTCGACTGGGATACGGCAAAGGACTTGCTCGACTATGGCGAAGACTCCCCGCTGTCGTGCTTGATTGTTACCGATTAGCTACTGCGATCCTAGGTATGCCCCGAGTTATTAACAATCCTTCTTGAATTATGAATCCAAGCGAAAAACCTGCTTGGCCGATTCAATTTCCGCTCATCCTGTTCGCGCTGCGATAAAAGCTATCTGCATGCTCGTTATTCGTAATCGACACGTGAAAAACTAAAAAAAACACCTGAGAATGCTATCTGTTCCACCATCAATTTTGACAAAGGCATACACTTTTTGCGACGGTATTGTTTGAATCTGGCCGGTGCTTGATTTCCAGCGGCTTTGAATGTTAAGTGACCCCATGAATTTATTTGACCTTACAATTACCCAACTCAAACGCGCTACCGCGATCAAAGAACAAATCGAGGCTCTGAACAACGAGCTCCGTAGTATCCTCGGTGGGTCTGCCAAATCCGGAGCTGTGTCAAAGCGGACTATGAGCGCCGCCACAAAAAAGAAAATTGCGGTAGCTCAAAAAGCAAGATCGGCGAACTTGCGACGAGCTAAACCAGCAACGCAACCAGTCAAACCCACTACGAAGGCCAAGAAGAAAACATTTAGTTCGGCGACCAGAGCGAAGTTGTCGGCCAAATTGAAGGCTTACTGGGCGGCGAAGAAAGCCGGCAAGAAGTAATCCGGGGCTAACTTCTGATTCAACTAAGCCGCCACGTCCCGCGAGGGGTCTGGCGGCTTTTTAGTGTTAAGAAATTTTCCTTAAATCATTTCTTCAGTTCTTAGAAAATATCGTCCATTAGCGTTTGCCGGTGGGGCTGAGACCATCCTTTGGTCTCATGCGATGTGGAGATCGCAACGACGGAGGAGTGGGGTCAGACGGAGGAGTGGGGTCAAATCTTTATTTAAGGCGTAAGCCCTCTTCAAAAAAGAAAGCAGTCAAATCGCGTCCCATGTCATGAAAAAATATACTGAACCCATGATGGATTTTTGTGAATTTTTCGACACTGAAGGGGAAGCGCTTGCCGCCTGCCGCGAAGTCAACCGTGGACTCGATAGCAAGGATCCGGCGTGTTGTGTAGTTGTAGATGGCCCAGAAGACAATTATGCTGTCGTCGACTTAGAAACGGCAAAAGACTTGCTCGACTTTGGCGAAGAATCCCCGCTGCCGTGCCTGATTGTTACCGATTAGCTCCTGAATAAGGGAATAGTCACTAGGGTCGTATCAGTATCGAAGGCGTAGCTTCGCAGAACTATCAGCGCTCACTCGATCGACATAACTGCTTGGTGACGCGAGTGGGCCGGCGATTGGGGCGGGTCGCACGCGAGGCGCCTCGGCGGTGGGGATGGTCCTTCTTTCCATGAAGAAAGTTATACTTGACCAGCTTTCCACAGACGCTCAGCTTTTTCTTTCAGGTCTTCCTCCTTTGCTTTCCGCATACGTTCAGCTTTCAGTTTCAACATTTCGTTGCTCGTTAACTAGCTCGCGTCTACGCCGCTTCCTTGCGTATCTCGTGCTTCTCGGACGCCCTCTGCCGCCAGTCCGGCAGGTAGCCGCAATGACGGCAGTAGAACTGCGCTGGAATGTGGTCGTGACATCGTGGACACGTACACCCATCGTCCATTTCGGCGTTCATTGTCTCGCCCCTCTCCTTCAAATTTGTTTGCGGCAGTTACCGGCAATCATCATTGCGCTCTCGGATCATCTCACCAGGATTAAGCTTTCAAGAAATTCAGAGAAATGTTGGCAAAAAGTCCACGCCACCACGGATGCGAGTTTTATGGAGGTTCAAAAATCGTCTCTTTGGGGCGAATGGCTCCTTTACGATTTTTGGCATTGCTTCCCTCCTGACGGTGAACTACAGAAAACTAACAGCAATCAAGATGCCAGATAGGTGCCAGCCAGAAAGCGAGTGGGGCGACGAGGAAACACAGAGAATCTCTCTTGGATAGGATGTAAAAATGTCAAATTTGTCGTCGACTAGGTCACAGGTTGTCAAAACTAACTAGAATACGAATCGCTGAGAATGCGAAGAGATGCGAAGACCCCTTCTAGTTTCCACCGACACGAATAATCAATCCGGCAAATCAGAAGATCGCCAACATTAGCCCGCAGGCTTGTGAACTACCTCAGTTAACCGTGTTACCAATCATTATAATCGGTCAAGTCGATTGCGTGAGCTGAAGTGAGGTCCACTACTCGGATAACCGTTCCAACCGAGGTCGAGCCAAAAGAATATGCCGAGCGGTACTCAGTAAGCTGACCCGCAAAGGGTTTGCCTTCTCTAGCCCTGCGCTTTCTCCGGCCGGAAACGTCCGGTGGTCGATGATCACACAGCCGGTGGGATCTCGACCCTATGGTCCGCGGCGCTGTGGAGTGCAAAGTTAAATCAAAACAATTGTTTGTGATTTCAGCCTGTTGCGCCCGCCGAGAATATTTGAACTCGATTCTGGAAAGCATAATGTTGCCGAGAAAACTTGGAAGCATAATGCTGCCATTTCGGCAACATTATGCTTCAAGTTACAAACAGCAACGGCGGAGAGGCGGGATTAGTAAGTATCGATCATGCGCTGGATCTCGTCGGGGTTGGTAGTCTTGGTCAACGCCAGGGCGAGCAGCAAGCGCGCTTTCCAGGGCTGCAGGTTGTCGCCGGCGACAAAACCGCGCCGCTGCAATCCCGGGCTGCGCACGACCCGGCCGGAGGCGACGCGGCTGCATAAGCACATGAGCATGCCGGTTTCCTTGAAACATTTATCGAAGGCGGCATCTTCCGCCGGCGTCGGCCGGCCGGCGCCGGTGCCGGCGCTGACGATCCCCTTGGCGCCGGCTTTGGCCGCCGCCTCGATCATAGTCCCGTCGGCGCCGACGTAGGAAAGCACCATGTCGACGCGCGGCAGCGATTCCAAATTGCGCACGTCGAACTCGGTAGCCGTCGTGTGCTTGCGCACCGGCGTGTGGTAGTAGACGATCTTGCCGTCGCCGTCGGCGAAGCCGAGCGGACCCAAGTCGCGCGACTGAAAAGCTTCCACTCGATAGGTGGCGTTTTTGGTCACGTCGCGGCCGTTGAAAATCGTATCGTTCATCACCAGCAAACAGCCGCGGCCGCGGGAACTCGGGTCGGCGGCGACTTTCACCGCGTTCACGAGATTCAAATAACCGTCCGCGCTGATCGCCGACGACGGCCGCATAGAGCCGACGACGACCACCGGCTTATCGGTCTTGAGCACGAGATTTAAAAAGTAGGCGGTTTCTTCGATGGTGTTGGTGCCGTGGGTGATGACAATGCCGTCGGCTTTGTCTTCGTCGAAGATTTTGTCGATGGTGCGCACCAGATCGAGCCAGTCTTTGTCCACCAGCGCGTGGCTCGGCAGGCGGCGGAACGGCAGTTCCTCGACTTGCGCGATCTCCTTGAGCTCGGGCAACTGCTGGAGCAGCTCGCCGTCGTTCAAACGCTTGCCCGCTTCGATGTACCAAGCGAGATCGAGACGGTCCTTGCCCACCGAGTCGATGGTGCCGCCGGTTAAAATCAACGCAACTCTGGGTAAATTGGCCATGAAAACTATCCTTCTTTCTCCGTGATTGTCGGTACTATTTTTTATCCACCTCCGGTGGGAAGTTCAAGCTGTGGAGTTGTTTTGTGACGGATATTTGCACCACGAAGGCACAGGGGAAGAGCCACAACGAAGTTCGGAAAAGTAGTTATCCGAACCCTTCATGTCCTTCGTGCCTCCTCAGAAATAGTGAACATAATTCGCAGGAATATCGATCTGGCGCGTCCGAACTTCGCACGAGGCTTCGCGTCTTACCGGCGATAAGTTTCCGAATTCGAGAAATTTCGTACCCCGCAAATTTGCCGCCGCCGCGCATACGCTTCAAGGAATAGTAATCACGGAGTGGCACGAAGATCGGCAAATGTTCATACTCTGTAGACCCAGCGTGCTCATTCATACCTTCGTGGAGAATAGAATCTACACGGCAACGATCACGACGCTTCAACTCCGCCAGCGCTTCCTTGGCGAAGCGTTCGATCTGCTCGCGGCGCTCGGGATAGTGCGGGATCATGAACTGCAGGCCGATGTGGATGGCGCCGACGGCGATGAACTGTTTCAACCGTTCGGTGACCTGTCGCATGCTGCCCTTGAGATAGTCGGTTATCGGCGGCCCATCGTTCGGCGTCAGCTCTACCGGCAGGCAGCATGCCAGCTTAACCTCGTCCGGGTTGCGGCCGGCTTTTTTCGCTTCGGCGCGGACGATATCGTATCCGGCAGCGAGCTGCTCCGGCGTCACTTTGACGAAATAAGGAAACCAGGCGTCGCCGAATCGGCCGGCCCGGCGCTGGGCGAATTTGCCTTCGCCGCCGACCCAGATCGGCAGCCGGGGTTTCTGATAGGGCTTGGGCAAAAACGCGATGTCGTTGGCCTGATAATACTTGCCGTGGAAAGTAATATGCTCTTCGCTCCACAACTGTTTGACCAGCGTCAATTGTTCGTCGGATACTTGGCCACGCTCTTTGAACGGTGCGTTCATGGCGGCGAACTCTTCTTCCATCCAGCCGACGCCGACTCCGAGGATCAGTCGACCGTCAGACAATTGATCGATGGTGGTGGCGATGCGCGACCAATGTAGCGGATGGCGGTAGGGCAGCACCATGACGCTCATGCCCAACTGGATAGTTTCCGTGCAGCCGGCCAGGAACGCCAGGCAAGTCATGGTGTCGAAGAACGGCCGGTCGGGCGGGACGATGAACGTCGCTTCTTTACTGTACGGGTACGTCGTTTCGATTTTCCATGGGATCACCAAACGGTCGGCGGCCCACACCGAATCGTAGCCAAGCGCTTCCGCCTCTTGCGCCGCTTGCATGAGTGTCTTACGGCTGGCGGCGCGGCCGGAGACCGGTAGAAAAACTCCGAACTTGGTCATTCATTCTCCAGCTAGTTTGATGATGCTTCCTCTCGGTACAACCCAAACGCCTGCAAGATCGGCTCATCGTGCATCGAGAACAAAATCGCTTCGTCGGTGGACGACGCATTGGCATGTTCATGCGACGCCCACAGCGGCACGATGAACGTGTCGCCTTTTTGCCAGTGGAAGGGTTTCCCGTCGATGGTCGTCGTGCCGCTGCCGCGGAAGGCGTGGTAGATACTGGTGCTGGTGTGGCGGTGGGATTTGGTTTTTTCGTTGGCTCTCAACATTTGGATTCGGCAGGACATGGTCGGCAAGGTGGCGCCGCCGGTGGCGGGGTTGATGAATTCCAGCGCTACGCCGTCGTAGGGATCGCCTGACGTTTTCGCCAAGCGTTGCAGCGCAGCGTAGGTGTCGCTCCAGTGATAGTGCAGCACGCGTGGGCTTTCTGGAATCGAGCTGCCGACCGGACGCGTCATGCCATAGAACGTCGTCGGGTCGATCGCTTCGTTGACCGGCAAACGGCCCTGTTTGTAAGGATCGAACGATATTTGCTGCAGCGCTTGAACGAAGGGGACGTCGAGGCCGTCGATCCAAACCATATTCTCATCGCCTTCGTGTGCGTGCTCGTGCCAGCAGCCGTGCGGCGTAAGAATCAAGTCGCCGGACTCCATCACCATCTTGTTGCCGTCGACGTTGGTGTAGGCGCCATGCCCTTGGAGGATGAAGCGAAACGCCGACATGGTATGGCGATGGCCGGGCGCGACTTCGCCGGGCTGGATCAATTGGAACGATAACAGGATCGTGTGGCTGGTCATCTCGGTCTCGGCCATGCCGGGATTGACCAGGCGAATCACCCGTCGCTCGACGCTGCCGCTGGCAACGGAAATCTTGTCTTTGGCTTGTACCAGGCTGTCGTAGATATCGTGCCACTTCCACAGGTGGGCTTTGACGCGCGTCTTCGGATCGGATGGCCGCTCGGCGTGATCGACATTCCACAAGCCCGAGACCCAGCGCGGTGTCAATAGATCATTCAACTCCTGGATTTCTTTGGGGTGGTCCATTTCTTAACCTCCGGGGATGGTTTAAATCGTTCAACCGCTGCGCTTCGTTCAAGCCGTTCAAACCCCCACCTCTTTCCTCCCCCGCGACGCGGGGGAGGATGACAGGAGGGGGCTTGAGCGTTTTGAACGACTTGAACGGTTTGAACAGGCGCTTCGCCTAGGCGAAGCGCCGGTAGACTCCATCATAAAAATTGCCGATCATCTGTACGGCGATCTTGCCGCAGTATTCCAGCGGCCAGCCGGCGCGTTCGTTGCCGTAACCTTCTTGCAGGGCGACTTCGAGGATCGCTTGGTTGGTGCCGCCGTGGTCTTCGTCGAGGTCGGCTTCTTCATGGACGCGGAAATATTTCATGTCCTCGTTGGTGATGCCGTATTTCGGCAGGCTTTGGCGGAAGTCGCGGGAGATGAAGCCGAAGATCTCTTCTTCCATGTGCACGGCGTAGCATTCGGCAAGCGGGATATCGATCCAGGAGCGCACGAAGAAATCCACCAGGCCGCGCGCTTCGGGGATCAATTCGCATTCGATCATCTGTTGCTCGGTCACTCCAAGCGCTTTGCCGAGAATCGGCAG
This sequence comes from uncultured delta proteobacterium, assembly GCA_963816145.1. Classification (GTDB taxonomy): domain Bacteria; phylum Desulfobacterota; class Binatia; order UBA9968; family UBA9968; genus DP-20. The sequence continues at coordinate 869,716 of CAWFJP010000003.1, read as the reverse complement.
CATGCGCGCGTGGCCGCCAATGGCGGGCGTGGTAAATTCTTCGCCGATCTTCTGTGCGATGCGATTTTCCAAATTCGGGATGGCGCTTAAAAAAACCGACGAACTGGTGGTAAGACGTGGCCATTCCGGTGTTGACTTCGAGGGCGAAGCTGTACCAATTGGTGATCCAACCTTGAAGCCGCGCCTTCGACAACGTGCCGGCGCGCAGATCGGTGAAGAACGGTGAAGGCTTAACTTCGTTGTGGTAGGTGTCGAGGATGACTTTGCGAATCGCTTCGGCTTTTTGTTTTGCTTCCTGCGCAGTCATTTTGATATGTTCGGCCACGATAATTCCTTTCACGGCATGAAAATTGTTCCGGTGAAATCACTTAACCGAAGGGTCGGATCGTTGTCAACGTTCGGAATTGCGATGGCCTGATTTTCGTAATGCTTCTCTGTAAAGGGGATTGGGATGGACCCCGGTTTTCACCGGGGTGACTCTAAAGCGGGAATGAGGGTCGTTCAGTTCGGGGAGAGGATCGAAGTAATGAACGCGGTCGGTACTAACGTTCGCCGCATTGACGGCGTGGACAAGGTTTCGGGCCGTGCGATCTACGCCGGCGATTTGCGCCTGCCCGGCATGGCCATCGCCAAGGTGCTGCGCAGCCCGATGCCCCACGCGCGCATTCGGCGTATCGACAGCAGCAAGGCCAGCGCGCTGCCGGGGGTGCTCGCGATCCTCAGCCGCGATACGATTGCTGTCGCGTCCAATTCGTTCGGCGCTTACGTGCGCGACCAGCAGATTGTCGCGACGGACAAGGTGCGCTACGTCGGCGATATGGTCGCTGCGGTGGCCGCGGTCGATGGCGCGACCGCGCAAGAGGCGGCGAGCTTGATCGAAGTCGATTATGAAGAATTGCCCGCCGTATTTTCCATCGAAGCGGCGTTGGCGCCGGGCGCGCCGCTGGTGCACGAAGGATTGGAACGCAGAGACCCAGGCTACGGTCGCGGTGGCTCGCATATCGTTCACGACGACAGCAATATCTGTCTGCATTTTCGCCATGAGAAGGGCGATGTGGCTGCCGGATTTCAGCAGTCTGATCTGATCTTTGAAGACACTTTTCATTTCCCCAGCGCCCAGCACTACCCGATGGAACCCCATGTCTGCGTGGCGCATTTCGAGGGCGATGTGCTGACCGTCTGGTCGGCGACCCAGAGCCCGTTTCCGGTGCGCCAGGAGCTGGCGCGTTTGTTCGGTTTGCCGTTCAGCGCCGTGCGCGTGATCGTGCCCAGCGTCGGCGGCGGTTACGGCGCCAAGAGCGGCATCAAGACCGAAGGGATCGCCGGTTGCTTGTCGAAAATGACCGGCCGGCCGGTCAAGCTCGCCTTCGGCGCCGAGGAAACCTTTAAAACGATTTGCCAGCCGCGCGCCAAAATGACCTTGAAAACCGGCGTGAAAAAAGACGGCGCGTTCGTCGCGCGCCATTGCGAGGTCTATCTCGACGGCGGCGCCTACGCCAACTCCGGGCCTTCCGTCACCGAAAAAGCCGGCTACCGCGCTCATGGCCCGTATCGCCTGCCCTATGTGCTGACCAACGCTTATTCCGTCTATACCAACACCGTGCCTGGCGGTGCATTCCGAGGTTTCGGCGGGCCCCAGGTGGCCTACGCTTACGAAACCCATATCGACATGATCGCTCACCGTTTAGGCATGGACCCAATTGAAATCAGAATGAAAAACCTGCTCGATAGAGGGGAGAGTTTTTCTCCGGCGGATACCCCCATCGATTGCGATCTCAAAGCCGGTTTGCGCAGCGTCGCGCAAGCGATCGGTTGGGATGCCCGTCCTGACAGCCATCAGAGTGCCGGCCCCAAACGGCGCGGCATCGGCATCGCCACGGCGATGAAAGACGGCGGCGGGACCAACAAACCGGCCAACGCGTCGGTGAAAATATTTTTTGACGGCAGCGCGCTGTTGTCCACCGGTTCCGTCGAAGTCGGCCAGGGCATGCGCACGGCGTTTTTGCAGGTGGTCGCCGAGGAGTTGGCGATGCCGGCGTCCCAGGTGCGCGTTGCCGCGTTGGACACCCATTACACGCCGTTCGACAAAGGCACCAATGCCAGCAGTGCCACTTCGATCATGGGCCAGGCGGTGCTCAAAGCGGCGCGGGATGCGCGGCGCCAGTTTATCGAAGCGGCGGCAACGGTGTTGAAAGCGCCGATCGATCAGGTGGTTTTGGACAACGGCGTCGCCAGCTATGGCGAGCAGCGACTCAGTTTTCGCGAAGTGATGCAGCGCCATTTCAGAGAATCGGAGGGCGAGATCTGGGGCCGCGGCTACTTCAAGATCGAGAAAGACAAGAATGTGCCGCTCGGTTTTCCCTCGCCGTTTTGGGAAATCGGTTTCGGTGCGGCCGAAGTGGAAGTCGATGTCGAAACCGGCGAAGTGAAATTGCTGCGCTACGTCTCGCTCACCGACGCCGGCAAGATGATCAACCCGCTGCAATGCCACGGCCAGGACGAAGGGGCGGCGGTGTTCGGTTTGGGCCAGGCGCTGTTCGAAGATCTCGCCTATCAAGACGGCCAGTTGCTCAACGGCAGTTTGATCGATTACCGTTTGCCGCGTTTTGGCGATCTGCCACCGACGTTTTCAACCTACATCATGGAAGGCGGAGGAGGTCCCGGACCGTATGGCGCCAAAGGCATGGGCGAGGGCGGGATACTCCCCGTCGCGCCGGCGGTCGGCAACGCGGTATTCGCCGCCACTGGAGTGAGAATACAGACCGTGCCGCTGGTGCCGGAAGTGGTACGAAACGGAATCAAGAATCGTAAGGGGTAAAGGGTGAAGGGTGAGGCGTCCGGACCCCTTACTCCTGACGCCTCACCCCTTACGTGCCTAGAATGAGCATGGAATCCAAAATCCAAAATCTAAAAGCGGCCCCGCGGACGAAAATTGATTTGGCTCCCCGCATCGATATGCGCGATAAGGTCACGGGGGCGGCGCAGTACGTCGAGGACTTGCCCGACCTGCCCGGGACGGTATTCGGCGCGGCGTTGTTGAGTCCCTACTCGCATGCGCGCATTCGAAGTCTGGACTCGTCGGAAGCTCTGAAAGTGCCCGGCGTTTTGGCTGTCGTCGACCGGGAACATCTCGACGGCGTCAATCCGCGGCTGAAGCTGGCGCCCCATGAGCATCTCAAGGGCGTCGACGATCAGGATTTCGTTGCCACTGAGAAAGTTCGCTACGACGGCGATCTGGTGGCCGTGGTCGTCGCTGAAGATCTGCGCACGGCGCAAAAGGCGCTGAAGAAGATTCATGTCGAATACGAGCCGCTACCTCCGGTGTTCGATGCGATTGACGCGCTGGCGCCCGGTGCACCGATCTTGCATGAAGCGCGTGGCAGCAATCTCCTCGCCGAAGATAGTCTGGTTTGGGGAGATGTCGACGAAGGTTTCAAACAAGCGGACCGCATCTTCGAAGAAACGTTCTCATCGCCATCCATGTTCCATCACCCGATGGAGCCGGTGGGCGGCTTTCTCGCGCATTATCTCCATGGCGAGGCGAATATCTGGATCCCCACCAGCTCACCGACCCGTGATGCGGCGGAGTTCGCGCACTTTCTCGGCATCGAGCCTGACAGAGTTCGCGTCCGCGTGCCGTACGTCGGCGGCGGCTTCGGCTCGAAGATTCCGACGCCGGCGCATTTTGCTGCGCTATTCTTATCGCGCAAAGTCGGCCGGCCCGTGCGCTTGATCCCGTCGGCGGAAGAAAGTTTCCGACAGAACTCGCGCCACGCCGAAGTGTTCAAAGCCAAGGTCGGTGTCAAAGCCGACGGCACGTTGACTGCGCTCGACGTCGAGCTGGTGGTCGACACCGGCGCTTACACCACGGGCGGTCTGACGGCGGTGCACAATTCGGTGATCTCCGCCTGGGGCTGCTATCGTCTGCCGCATCTGCGCATCCGTGGCAAAGGCGTGTACACCAACAAAGTGCCGGCCGGCCACACGCGCGCCACCGGCAAGATTCAAACCACCTGGGGCATAGAATGCACCATGGACAGCGTGGCGCGCCAGCTGGGCATCGATCCCTATGATTTTCGCAAGAAGAATGTGCTGCTGCGCGGCGATTTTGTTTGCACCGGCACGCCGAAGATGGACACCGACTATCTAGACTTGATGCAGGAAGCGATCGCCGGCATCGGTTGGGACGGCAAAGCGAATCTCGCGCAGAAAACAAATTCTGCGAAGGGCTCGCCCTGGGTGCGCGGGCGAGGTATGGCGCTCAGTCTGCGCCATGGCTCCCAGGGCGGCGGGCGCGCGTACGCGCTGGTGACAATGGACGCGCGCGGCATCGTCACCGTGCAACACAACGCGCCGGAAATCGGCCAGGGTACGCATAATCTTTTCAGTGTCGTCGCCGCCGAGACGCTAAATATTCCGCAAAGTCAGATTCGGGTGAAGACGCCGGACACCGCGGTAAATTTGCCCTTCGCCGGCGTCAGCGCCCAGCGCACCACCATGCAGATGGGCAACGCCGTGCATAACGCCTGCAAGACTATCAAAGCGGATCTGCTGTCGCTCGCCGCTCAAGTCAAGGGCGGCGAACCGGACCAGTGGCAAATCGTCGACGGGCGGCTTTGCTGGGGTGAGAGCAGTTTTTCGATCAACGAAATTATCCGTGTGGTCGGTAACAGCGTGGTCCTCAAGGCGGTCGGCTATCACAGCGTGCCGCCCATGGTTAAAGAATCGGCATTCACCGGCATGGATCACTGGGCGCCGAGCGGCGCCGCCGTGGAGATCGAAGTGAACCGCAACAGCGGCGAGCTGCGCGTGCTCGGCTACGCGGTGATCGCCGACGCCGGTAAAGCGATTCATTACCCGTCGGCGAAGTCACAAGTGGACGGCGGCGCCGTGATGGGCTTCGGTCATGCGCTGTTCGAAGAAACGATCTATCAAGACGGGCAGTTTCAAAATGGCGATCCGTTTCAGTATCGCCTGCCGGTGATGCAGGATCTGCCGGAGAAATTTAACTCGTCGATGCTGGAAAAGGGCGACGGCCCAGGCCCCTTTGGATCCAAGGGCATGGCGCAGACCTCGATCGTCACTGTCGCTCCGGCCATCGGCAACGCCGTCTATGACGCTCTTGGAGTCAGAGTCCGATCGTTGCCGATCACGCCGGAGAAGATTCTGCGGGCGATGGGGAGAATCTGAATAATGGAAAATTGATAATGGAGAATGGAGAATGTTTTTCGGATTCGGATTAGCGGGCTGGTGTGAAGCGCAGTTCTTTTACCCTCACCCTCCGGGAGAGGGCCTGGGTGAGGGCAAGGGCGTTTGCCGGTCGCCCCTACCAGATGCCCTCACCTCACTCCTCTCCCAGCGGGCGATGAAGTAAGATTTCGTCCGATTCGCCGGTTGATTGGGATTAATGATGTTGCAGCCTTTACAATTATTGCAGCCAAGCACTGTCGCTGAAGCGTCGCGCGCGCTCGCCGAGTTCGGCGACAAGGCGAAGCTCTACGCCGGCGGCGCAGAGCTGTTGCTACTGTTGCGCAACGGCTTGCTCGACGCGGAGGTGTTGATTGACGTCAAAAACATCGCCCGGCTTCATGCGGTGAGTTTGGCAGATGGCTTGCTCCGCATCGGCGCCTGCGTGACTCATCGCGAGTTGGCGGCAAACCCGCTCTTGCGCCAGCACGCGCCGGCGCTGGCTTACGCCGAGTCGCAGGTGGCCAATATCCGCGTGCGCAATCAAGGCACCTTGGGCGGCAATCTGGCGTTCAACGATCCGCACTCCGATCCGGGCACGGTGCTGTTGGTTCACAATTCTTCGGTGGTCATCGGTAACGATACGGGCGAGCGGCGGATTGGCTTAGATACATTCTTCGTCGACATGTACGCCACGGCGCTCGAAGCTGGCGATCTACTGTTGGAGGTCGAAGTGCCGTGGTTGCCCGATGGCATGATGAGCGCGTACCAGCGATTACATCGCTATCAGCGCCCGACGCTCGGCGTCGCCGTTGCGGTGAGAGTCGATAATGAAATGATCGCCGAGGCGCGTTTGGCTGTGGGCTGTGTCGGACCGAAGGCGCAGCGCTTGGCGGAGCTGGAGGGGAAGCTTGGTGGCGTGACGTTGGCCGATGCAAAAAAGGTTGTTGCGGAAGAGAAAAAGTATTTGCGCGAGCTTCTGCGACCAGTGGATGATCTGCTCGGGAGCGCCGAGTATAAGTTGTATATGACCGGGGTCATGCTCGGTGATACGTTGGAGCAGGCGAGCGTGATTCTCGAAGATTGAGTGATGCCTTCCCCCGTTCGAGAGGCTGTGTCGTAATGCGCAAATGCCCCACATCTGTCATCCCGAGTGCAGCGAGGGATCTCGTGTTTTCAGCCACATACGAAGAAGAGATTTCTCGGCTTCACCTCGAAATGACAGTTGCGACACAGTCTATCGACGGGGGAAGGTTAGGATGGGGGCATGATTTAGTTGCGAGGACGAACCCCCACCTTAATCCTCCCCCGTCGCGGGGGAGGATATCGGATTGGGGATCGGTCAGCTAAGCGGGCGGATTATTAAAAAAATGGAAGCGCGAAGTACATTCAATTTATCATTCAGCGTCAATGGCAAACCCTGGTCCGGCGAAGTAGCGATCGAAGTCACCCTGCTTGAGTTTCTCCGTTCTCGGCTCAAACTCACCGGCACCAAGCGCTCCTGCGAGTCGGAAGTCTGCGGCGTCTGCACTGTGCTGGTCGACGGCCGGCCGGTGAGTTCTTGCAACTACTTGGCGTTCGAAGCGAGCGGCAAGTCGGTGCTGACCATCGAAGGCGTCGCTCAAGGCGACAAACTGGACTCGCTGCAAGAGGCATTCATCCGCAACATCGGCGCTCAATGCGGCTACTGCACGCCGGGGCAAATCATGGCGGCAAAAGCGCTTCTTTTGGAAAATCCCGATCCCACCCGCGAGCAGATCGGCGAATGGCTCAGCGGCAACATCTGCCGTTGCGGCGCCTACGGCGCCATCGCCCAATCGATTCTCGAAGCGGCGCAAGGCGATCCCAAGTCGAAGGACTGATTCCCAATGAGAAAAACCTTTCTGGCGTTCCTCGCAAGCGCGGCGCTTGTCTGCCCTGGGTCGCGGCAGAGTTTCGCGGCGGACAAGATTCGCATCGCGGTGGCGAACTTCAACGTTTCGTTCATGACCGCCGGCGTCGCCGCCAAAAAAGGCTACTTCCGCGACGAAGGGTTGGAGCCGGAGATCATCGGCATGCGCCCGCCGGTGTCGATCACGGCGCTGGCGAGCGGCGATATCGATTACACGACGGTGTTCGGTTCGGTGGTGCGCGCGGCGGTGCGTGGCCTGCCGGTGCGGGTGGTGGCGAGCTGGATCGACGGCTCTACCCATGCTTTGATCGCCCGGCCAGAATTCAAATCGGTCAAAGATTTGCGCGGCAAAACCATGGGGGTGGGGTCCTACGGCGCGTCCGACGATATTGCCGGGCGGATGATGATCAAACATTACGGCGTCGATCCGGAGAAACAGATGAAGATCGTCGCCCTGGGTCCCGATCGCGCCCGCTTTGCGGCGTTGAAGGAGGGCATTGTCGATGTCGCGGTGATCGCGCCGCCGATGGACTCCGAAGGGAGAAAAGCGGGATTCAATATTTTAGCCCGCGCCTACGAAATCTTTACTTTTCCGTTTGTCGGCCTGGGAACGAGCACAAAGAAACTCAGCGACAAGCCGGACGAAGTGAAGCGCACGCTCAAAGCGTTTGTGCGCGCCAATCGCTTTATTCGCGACAATCGTGATGAGTCGATTCAAATTCTCACCGCCTGGGGGCGCACCGACCGCAACTCCGCCACTGCGGCATACGATGCCGCAGTGAAGGTCTTCAACGCCGATGGCACGATTCCGGAGAGCGGTTTGCGTCTGGTGCTGGAGCAGGCTCGCAGCGAAGCCAATATCAGCCGGGAGATCGCCGTGGGCGAGGTGGCGGATCTGACGCCTTTGCGCGAGGCGCAACGAGAGCTTGGGATTAAAGGCAAATGAAAGTTGAGCAACTTGGCATGATACTCGTTCGCAGCGTTTTATTGGTTTTGATCCTGGCCTGGGCACAAAGCGTTGGCGCGCAAAATTTGGAAAAGGTTCGCATCGGCATGCCGAGCCTGTCATTGAGTTTTGTCGCGCCGCAGGTGGCCTACGCCAAGGGCTTTTTTCGCGAGGAAGGCATCGATGCTGAAATAATTCGCATCGCCACCAATGTCGGTCTCGTCGCCGTCACGACAAAAGAGATCGGCTACACCACCGCCGTCGGCGCCGCGTTGCGCGCCGGCGTGAAGGGGTTGCCGATCAAGATCGTGACCTACTTCAACGGCCGTCCGCTCCATGTGTTGGTCGCCAAGCGCGAGTTGAAATCTGTAGCCGACCTCCGCGGCAAAGTGATCGGCTTTGCCGGTTATGGCGATTCCACCGAATTCATGCTGCGCGCCATGCTCAGCCAGGCTGGAATGGGGCTCGAAAAAGATGTCCAGGCTTTCCAAGTCTCGGGCAGCGGCCAACGCCTGCAAGCCTTGCTCAGCGGCAAACTCGACGCGGCGATCGTGCCGCCGCCGTTCAATTTCGAGGCGGAAAGCAAAGGCTTCGTGCGATTGGTCGCCGCAGCGGATGTGTTCGAGACTAGTGTCTCGGGACTGGCGCTGCACAATGACACCTTGAGGGACAAACCGGCGCAGGTCAAAAAAATGCTGCGCGCGCTTTTGAAAGCGCAGAGTTTTATTCGCGGCAACAAAGCCGACAGTGTCCGCATCATCGCCGATTGGTTGAAACTCGAACCCGGTATCGCCGAAGCATCCTATGATATTTACGTCAAAGGCATGAGCTCGAACGGTATCGTTGGCGAGCGGGTCTTGGAGAGCGACATCGAGCGGGCGCGGCGCGATCAACAGGTGAAAGAGCCGGTGGCGGTGGCGCGAGTGGTCGATTTTAGTATCTTGCGAGAAGCATTGCAGGAGTTGGGGATGAAATAAAATGGGATTGAAGAATAGTTATCAACTTACGCCTGAGTCACTGTCCGATGGATCGATTCCTTCCCTCGCGAGAGGCTGTGTCGTAATGCGCAAATGCCCCACATTTGTCATCCCGAGCGCAGCGAGGGATCTCGTGTTTTCAGCCACATACGAAGAAGAGATTTCTCGGCTTCACCTCGAAATGACAGTTGCGACACAGTCTGCGACGGGGGAAGGTAAGGATGGGGGTGCTGCGCACGCTGTTGAAAATGTTGCGCACCCCCACCTTAATCCTCCCCCATCAAGGGGGAGGAAATCGGATCGTGCGGGGAACGATATGGCGGCAATCGCGACAGCCTTGTTTATATTCATTCATGTTGTCGATTGGCAGCGACGTTGGTTTCGCCGCCGATCGCGTGCGTTTTGCCTATCCGGCGAAGAGCCTCAACTATCTTCCCATTACCCTGGGCCGCGACAAAGGCATCTTTCAGGCTGAAGGCATCGACCTGCAGATGGTTTTGGTCGCCTCCACCATTCAAGTCGCGGCGCTCACCACCGGCGATATCGATTTTTCCGGCGCGCAGTCCCAGGTGATGGCCGGCGCGGCGCGCGGATTGCCGGTGAAAGTTGTCGGGTTTCTAACCGTCAAGCCTTCTTTTTGGCTGATGGCCAAGCCGGAGATAAAATCGATGGCTGAACTCAAAGGCAAGGTCATCGGCATTACCGCCATCGGTTCATCGACCGATACGCTGGCGCGCTTTCTGGTCAGCAGAAACGGACTATCCCCGGACAAGGACGTCGCCTTCATCGGCACCGGGACGACCTCCAATATTCTTACCGCGATGAAAGCGGGGACGGTGGACGCCGGCGTGTTGTCGCCGCCGTTTAACGGCATGGCCAAGCAGATGGGCTATCGGACGCTGGCTTATTTCGGCGACTACGTCGAGCAATCGCTGTCCGGCGTCGGCACTTCAGACCGATTGATTCGCGAACGTCCGGAGTTGGTCAAACGCATGTTGAGCGCAACTCTGAAGAGCTTGCGCTACATTCCGCAGCGCGCGACTGAAGTGACCCAGTTTATCGGCAAGGAATACGGTGTCGATATGGCTACGGCGGATGAGCTTTACAAATCGATGTTGCCGGCGTTTTCCAAAGATGGCGGTATGGACGAGAAGGGCATCCGTGATGCGCTCAAGCGCGAGACCGAGCGAATGAATTTGAAAGAGGAAACGCCGCTGGCGCGGGTGCTCGATTTGCGGTTGTTGCGGGAAGTGCAACAAAACCTTAAATAGCCGTTCAAACCGTTCCAGCCGTTCAAGCCGTTCAACCCCCACCTTTATCCTCCCCCGCGAATGCGGGGGAGGAAAGAGACACGGAGGTTCCAACGGTTGAGACCTCCGAAATCGGTTTGAACGGCTTGAACGGAGCGCAGCGATTGAACGGTTTGAACGAGTGCAGGATATTGAAGTTATGAAGCAACCAGACGGGTTAAGAAGTTGGTTAAACGAAGCCGAAAAGCTCGGCGAAATCCGAAGAATCGACGGCGCGGATTGGGATCTGGAGATCGGCGGGGTGGCGGACATCGTCAACGAGCGCGGCAGTTCGCCGGCCGTCATGTTCGATTCCGTCAAAGGGTATCCGGAGGGCTATCGTGTGCTGGTCAACTCGTTGGGTTCGACCAAGCGGTTGGCGCTGAGCCTCGGGATGCCGCAAAATCTCAGCGCCATGGATTTCGTATCGGAGTGGCGCCGGCGCTCGAAGGACTTGAAGCACATTCCGCCGCGAATGGTTCGTGATGGGCCGGTGTTGGAAAATATTCAGCGCGGCGAGGATGTGAATATTCTCAAGTTCCCGACGCCGCGCTGGTTCGAGTTGGACGGCGGCCGGTATATCGGCACGGGCAGCGTCAACATTACTCACGATCCGGAAGAGGGCTGGACCAATCTCGGCACGGCGCGGGTGATGATCCACGACGAAAATACCGTGGGCTTTTACATCGCGCCGGGGCGCCATGGACGGATTCATCGCGACAAGGCGTTTGCCCGCGGCGAGCCGTTCAAAGTGGCGATTTCCGTGGGCCATGATCCGTTGATCTTTCTCGCCGGCGCGTTGGAAGTTCCCTATGGCGTGTGTGAATACGATTTCATCGGCGGGATTCAGGGCGAGCCGGTCGATGTCATCAAAGGCGAGTTCACCGGCCTGCCGATTCCGGCGACGGCGGAAATCGTTCTCGAAGGGGAGTGCGTGCCGGGTCCGGAAAAGATCGAAGGACCGTTCGGCGAGTGGACCGGCTACTACGGCAGCTCGTCGCGCCCCGAGCCGATCGTAAAAATCCACCAAGTGGCCCATCGCAATGAACCGATCCTGCTAGGCTACACGCGCAAGTGGCGCGCGCCGCTCAAGGCGGCGCTGGTGTGGGACGATCTCGAAGCCGCCGGCGTGCCGGACGTGCGCGGCGTCTGGTACCACGAGGCAGCCGGGGCGGCCTATCTATTTCTTGTCGTCGCGATCAAGCAGCGCTATCCAGGCCATGCGCGCCAAGCCGGCTTGATCGCCACGGAATGCCATGCCGCGGCTTATTTGGGGCGCTACACCATCGTCGTCGATGACGATATCGATCCGACCAATCTGAACGAAGTTCTCTGGGCGGTGTGCACGCGCTCCGATCCGTCCCAGGATATCGAGATCCTGCGCCGCTGTTGGAGCGGTCCGCTCGACCCGATCATTCATAAGGACGCCAAGGGCTTTAACTCTCGGGCGATCATCGATGCGACGCGGCCCTATGAGTGGAAGGATAGTTTTCCGCCGGTGTCGCGTTCGAGCAAGGAGTTGCGCGACCGCATTCTAGCAAAATGGCCTAACAAGCTGTCGTAAGATTCGGAATAAGAAAGTTAACCGCAAAAAGCGCAAAGAGCGCAAAAAAAATCGGTTACGGCCACCACGAAGGCACGAGGAGCACGAAGTTCAAACAAAATAGTTTCCGAAACCTTCATGTCCTTCGTGCCTTCGTGGTGAAACAAAAAGGAATCATCAATGGCACTACAACTCACCCTCGCCTGCGGGGATTACGACCGGACGCATCCGTTGATCGATGGTTCCATCCGGCCGGAGGGCATCGAGCTTAACTGGCTGACCCTGCCGCATTTGGAAATCTGGATTCGCATGCTCAATTACTATGACTTCGATGCCTCGGAGATTTCCCTGGCGTCGTACGCCATCGCCCGGACCCTGGGCAAATCGCTGACGGCGATCCCGGTGTTTCCGGCGCGGGCGTTTCGCCATTCGTACATATTCATCAACACCAAGAGCGGGATTCGCGATCCCAAAGATCTCATGGGCAAGCGCATGGGCTTGGGCGAGTTTCAACAGACCGCGACGGTATGGATGCGCGGTATGCTGCAGCATGAATATGGCGTCGATCTCGACCAGATCGAGTGGTTCACCTGGACGCCGCGCTCGCGCATGGAGCTGGAATTGCCGAAGCGCTACAAGGTGACGCAGTTGAGGCCGGACCAGAAGCCCGATCAGATGCTGTTCAACGGCGAACTCGACGCGATCATGGTGCCGAGTCTGTTTCCGTCGTTGTTCAATCCGCCACCCCATGTGCGTCGGTTGTTCGAAGACGCGCCGAAAGTCGAAGCGGCGTATTTCAAGAAGACCGGCATCTTTCCGATTATGCATGCCATCGCGCTCAGGCAGGATGTCTGGGAAGCTCATCCGTGGATAGCGCGCAGCTTGTACAAGGCCTTTCAGCGCGCCAAGGAGGATGCCTATGCGCGCTTGAATGATTTGTCGCCGTACAAAATCAGTCTGGCGTGGTTTCGTGAGCCGGTTTCGGAGCAGCAGCAGATCCTCGGCGACGATCCCTGGCCCTACGGCTTCGAGAAAAACCGCCACGTGGTCGAGACGCTGATGGGGTATCTGTACGAACAGGGATTGGCGGAGAAGCGGGTTCCGCGTGGAAGAACTGTTTGCAGCGAACACGCTGGATCTTTAATTAGCAGAGAAATTCATTTTCACCACGAAGGACACGAAGAGCACGAAGAACGGATATACTATTTTCCGAAACCTTCGTGTCCTTCGTGCCTTCGTGGTGAGACATCGTATCCGTTTTTCGCGCTAGAGCCCCATTTGCGGCTTTCCCGGGCCTTCCTCACGGTATAACCCGAAGGGTTTCAATACCGGCGCGTCGTTCATCGAGAAGAGGATCGCGTCGTCCGATGCCGAAGTGTTGGCATGTTCATGCCAGTGCCAGAGCGGCACGACGAAGTTGTCGCCTTGCTCCCAGTCGAATTTCTGCCCGTTGATCACCGTTGTGCCGCGGCCGCGGAAGGCGTGGTAGAGCACGGTGCTGGTGTGGCGGTGCGATTGTGTGCGCTGGCCGGGTTTGAGCAGTTGAATCCAGCAGGAGAGCGTCGGCAGTGTCGGGCCGCCCGTGAGCGGGTTGACGTATTCCATCGCGTAACCTTCGTACGGATTCGGGTCCCCTTCGGCGAGTTTCTTGAGCGCCGGATAAATGTCTTTCCAGCGATAGTGCAATGGCGCCATTGGTTTCTCCGCTTCGCTGATCACCGGCCGCGCCATGCCGTAGGCGCTCGAGTCGTAACGCGGCGCTTCCAGCGGCATGCGCTTTTCCGGAAACGGCTCGAAGGAAACCACTTGCAGCGATTGGATGAACGGCACGTCGAGACCGTCGATCCAGATCATCGGCTCGGTGCCTTCATGGGCATGTTCATGCCAGGCCCAGCGCGGCGTCAGAATCAGATCCCCGTCTTCCATCACCATCTTCTGATTGTCGACATTGGTGTAGGCGCCTTTGCCTTGGAGGATGAAACGGATCGCCGACATGGTATGGCGATGGGGCGGCGCCACTTCGCCGGGCTGGATCATCTGAAAGGCGAACAGCAGGGTGTGACTGGTCATCTCGATCTCTTGGGCGCCGGGATTGACGAGCCGCAGTGTGCGCCGTTCGGCTTGACCGCGCTCGAGTTTGATCTGATCGCGCGCTTGCACCAGACCGTCGTAGATGTCGGCCCATTTCCACAGATGCGGTTGGATTTTGGTTTTTGGATCGCCCGGCCGGGCGCCGGCGGGGATACGCCAAATGCCGGAAATCCATTTTTCCGCTAGCCTGCGATCGAGTTCTGCGAGATTCGGCATGACTCCGCTCATAAACACCTCTCGGTTGGTTGGCGCGACCGTTCGATTCTGCTATTTCAATCTAGTTGATGCTTCGCTGTTAGTTAACCGATGGAGTTACCCTTGTCAAATTTGGCTTTTTTTGATCGCAGGCGATGGTTCGACGTGAAATTCAGAACGTTTGTTTTCGGCTGTGCCTTTCTCTTGGTCTGTGGTTTGGTCTCGCCAGTGTCTGCGCAGGTTGCGGAAAAGCTGCTGATCACCCATTCGAGTGAAAGCATCAGCATCACGCCGCTGATTTACGGCATCGAAAAGGGCTTCTACCGGCGCGAGGGCATCGATTTGCAATTTCGCGTTCTGCGCGGCGAACTGGCGGTGAGTTCGATTGTCGGCGGCAAGGACGTCGACTTCATGTACGGCGCGGGGACGGCGATTACCGCGGCGGTGCGCGGTTTACCGATGAAAGTGGTGTCCCATGATTTCAAAAGCTTGCTGTTTTACTTGATGGGCAATCCGAACGTACAGTCCGGGCAGGACCTGAAGGGCAAGAAAGTCGCGGTGGCGTCGCTGAGCGGCACCGGCGCGCTGGCGACCCGGGCGTCGTTGCGCGCCTTGGGGGTCGACCCTGACAAAGACGTGACGTTGATCGTCATCGGCGCCGCCTCCATCCGCATGGCGGCGTTGGAAGCGGGTTCGGTGGAAGCCGCGATCATGCCGGTGCCATGGAATTTTCGCCTGACGCCAAAGGGCTTCAAGGAACTGATCTTCACCGGCAAGGTGCTGTCCCAGCCATTGACCGGCATCGCCACATCGAGAGAGCGAGTCGAGCGCAATCCGGAACAGATCAAAAAGATGCTGCGCGGCTTTCTCCGATCGCTGAAAGCGGTCAAGGAAGACAAAAAGGATGTGGTGGAGTTCATCGGCCGCAGGTTCAGCCTCGACCCCGCCACCGCGGAAGCGACGCATCGCATCGTGCTGCAAACATTGAGCGATGACGGCACGGTGAGCGATGCGGTGTTGAAGGACTTGTTGGAACAGACCAAGCTCGAGACCGGCGTTAAGAAGGATATTAACATGAGAGATATCGTCGATTATTCGTTGCTGCGGCAGGTTCAGCGAGAAGTTAAGTAAGGAGCAAGTAGTGAGGAGTAAGCGGACTCTAACCCAAATATGGGTGGTGGTGATTTTAGGTCTTTTGTTGGTGGGTAACATTGTTTCAGCCGCCGACAAGGTGCGCATGTCGATCTCGGCGGTCGATGTGTCGTTTCTTACCGCCGGCGTGGCGCTCAAGCGCGGCATGTTTCGTGACGAAGGCTTGGATCTCGAATTGATTCGCATGAACGCCAACGTGTCGATCACGGCGCTCAGCACCGGCGATATCGATTACACCATGGTTTTCGCGTCGGTAGTGCGCGGCGCGCTGCGCGGCATGCCGATGCGAGTGGTGGCGAGCTTCATGGACAGCTCGACCCATTTGCTGATCGCCCGGCCCGAGTACAAAACCATCCGTGACTTGAAAGGCAAGACTCTGGCGGTGAGCAATTACGGCGCGACCTCGGACGTGGCGGCACGCATGATGATGAAACATGGCGGCGTCGATCCGGAAAAGGAATTGAAAATCATTCAGCTCGGCGCCGAGCGCGGCCGTTACGCGGCTTTGAAAGAGGGCATCGTCGACGTCGCGGTGTTGTCGCCGCCGACCGATACCGACGCCCAGCGCAACGGCTTCCGTGTGTTGTCGCGCTTTTATGAACTGTACAAGCTGCCGTTCACCGGAATAGGCGCGAACTTGAAAAAGCTCAAGGAGAAGCCCGACGAAGTGAAACGAATGATCCGGGCCATGCTCAAGGCTAACCGATTTGTCCGTGCCAATCGCGAAGGCACGATTCAGACCATGATGGACTGGATCAAGGTCGATCGCGAAAGCGCGGCGGCGACCTACGATTCGACCTGGAAGATCTTCAGCGAAGACGGCAGCATTTCGGAAAGTGGCCTGAAGCTGGTCGTCGACCAGGGCCGTGAAGCGATGAAGATTGAACGCCCGGTGGCGCTGAGCGAGGTTGCCGACTTCAGTTTTATTCGTGAAGTGCAGAAAGAGATGGGGATCAAGCCGAAATCATAGCCCAACCGCGGAGGTATGAATGGTGGTCATGCGTTGGATCAGTCTTGGGATTCTGTTGTTGATCGTGTCGACGGCCGGCGCCCAGGAGTCTTACTATCGTGGCAAGACCGTAACATTTCTCGTCGGCGCGCCTCCCGGCGGCGGTTTCGATACCATGACGCGCATCGTGGCGCGCCATCTTGGCCGCAATATCCCGGGCAATCCGATCATCGTGGTGCAGAACATGCCGGGCGCGGGCACGGTGATCGCCGCCAATCATCTTTACAATCGCAGCAAGCCCGACGGTTTGACCATCGGCGTGTGGGTGGGCAGCTTGACGCTGCAAAAAATGCTCGGCGGCACAGGCCTGGAATTCGATCCGCTCAAGTTCGAATGGATCGGCGTGCCGGTGCAGCAGACGATGCTGTGCGCGTTTACCAAAGCGAGCGGCATCAACAGCATGGAGAAATGGCAGACAGCGAAAACACCGCTCAAGATGGGCGGGCAAGTGCCGGGCACGCGGCCCGATGACATTTCGACGATTCTCAAAACCGCTCTCAACCTGCCGATCCAGCTGGTTCAAGGCTACAAAGGCACGGCGGATATCACCATGGCTGCGGAAGCCGGCGAGCTGGCCGGTCAATGCACCAGCTGGCAAGGGTTGAAGAGCAGCTGGCGGCGCCAGTACGAGGCCGGCGATGTCCATGTGGTGTTGCAGGCCAACCGCAAGTCGATTCCCGAATTGACCCATGTGCCGTTGGCGATCAGTTTTGCTAAGACAGACGAAGCCAAGCAGCTGATCGAAGTGGGCATCCATGATCTTAACGCGATCACTCTGGCTTATTCGGCCCCGCCGGGAACTCCCAAAGACAAAGTGCAAACCTTGCGCAATGGCGTGCAGGCGACGCTCAGAGACCCGGCCTTTCTGGCCGACGCGAAGACCGCGCAGCAGGAAGTCGATCCGATTTCCGGCGAGGAGTTGGCTACGACGATCGCAGGGTTCAAAAATATTTCACCGCCGGTATTGAAGAAACTGGCGGAGTTGTTGCTGCCAAAAAAATAACTTTCGAAATTCAGTTCCAAAGGTTCCAGGAGTTCCAATCGTTCCAAGGGTTTCGGACCCAATGCGTTTCAGAGGTGCTTTATGAAACATGGCTTCAAGACTTTCGACAGCGACATGCATGTTTACGACGCGGCGAATCTTTATGACAAGTACATGAACCCCAAATGGGGCGAGCGCATTCCCAAGGGGCAGCGCAACGGCAAGCATGGCAGGGTGGAATTCAAGCTCGGCGGCGGCCAGGCCCTGCGCGCGATCACCGACGTGATCAACCATGGCCAGCAGCAAGTCGCCAATCGCTATGATTTCGCCGTGGCGCGGGACTACGATCCGGTTTCCCAAATCCAAGGCATGGATATCGAGGGATTGGATGTTGCCGTGTTGTTTCGCACCTCGCCGCTGCATTGCGACGAGACTTTGGAAGCGGAGTATGCCAACGATTTGTGCAAGGCGTGGAACAGTTGGATCGCCGACTTTTGCAAAGAAGATCCCGCGCGTTTGAAAGCATCGGCTTTGATCACGCTGCATGACGTCGACCTGGCAGTGGACGAGGTTCGGCGCGCGGTCCATGAGCTCGGCATTCGCGCCCTGTCGCTATGCCCGGAACCGATCAACGGCAAGCGCATTCATGACCGCTACTTCGATCCGCTGTGGGCCGAGATCGAGAAACTCGGCGTCGCTCTATGCTTTCATCCGCCGGCAAGACCCAAGCAGGAGCAGGTGGCGAATAAATTTTTCGGCCACCCCAACGCCAGCATCGTCGCCTTGGCGCTGCGCAATCCGGTGGAGCTGATTCAAGCGATATCCTGTTTCTGCGCCGGCGGCGTGCTCGAGAAATTTCCCAAGCTGCGGGTGGCGTTTCTCGAAGGCAACTGCGCCTGGCTACCTTGGCTGCTCTATCGGCTCGACGAGCGGGCCAAGCTGCATGGGCCGTTGGCCGATGTGCCGCTGTCGAAAAAGCCCAGCGATTATTTTTTGCAGCAGTGTTTCATTTCCATGGACCCCGATGAGGAGCTGGTGACCGACGTGATCAAACGGATCGGCGACGGGACGATTCTTATCTCCACCGACTATCCGCATATTGACGCCCATTTCCCGCACGCCCTCGACGAGTTTTTCGAGATCAAAGACATCAGCGATGCCAGCCGGCGGAAGATTCTCTGGGACAATTGCGCGCGGCTGTATGGGATGTATTAGCTGTTTCGGACGTGGCCCCCACCTCTTTCCTCCCCCGCGACGCGGGGGAGGATGAAGGAGGGGGTTGGATTGAAAAAAACCCAATGAAAACGTCGATGAAGTTTCGTTTCGGACAGCTGGTAGCATTTATGATGCTATCAAGTTGCTGTTCAGCAATTGCTGGCGCAGCGGAAATGGCGTCCAAAGCCATCTTCGCCTACGGCGCCATCAACGCGTACATGACTTCGACTTGGGTGGCGCGCGAGCAGGGAATGTTCGCCAAACACAACGTCGATCTCGAACCGGTGTTCATCATTGCCAGCCGGGCGGCACAGGCGATGCTCGCCGGCGAAGTGCATGTCGGCCTGATCGGGCCGACCCATGTCGCCAATGCGGTGGCCGCCGGCGGCGATCTGGTGATGTTCATGGGCAACCAGAACAGCGTGCGTTATCAACTGGTGGCGCATCCGAGCATCAAGCGGGTGGAGGATCTAAAAGGCAAAAGAGTTGCCATCGGCGCCAGCGCCGGCGGTTTGGCATCCCTGGGCGCGCATGTGGCGTTAGACTATCTCGGCCTCAATGCCAAGCGGGACAACATTACCTTGTTGCTAACCGGCGAGGAGCCGGTGCGGGTCGCCGCCTTGCAGAGCGGCAACGCCCAGGCGACTTTGTTGGCGCCGGAAATGACCAGACAGATCGGAGGCCAAGGTTTCACGGTTCTCGTCGACATGGGCCAGCTCAACATCCCGTTTCAGGCAAGCGGCATGGTGACGACGCGCAAGATCCTGCGCAGCGACCCGCTGATGATTGAACGGGTCGGCCGGGCGACGGCGGAGGCGGTGCAGTTCATTCGCAATCCAACGAATAAGAAGAGCGTGCTGCAGACCATGGTCAAGCAGTTGAGAATCGCCACGCCGGAGCGTGCCGAGCCGTTCTATGCGCAGTTGGTCGAGGAGCTGCCGCGCAATATTTGCCCGACCACTGCGGGCGTGCGCTCGATTCTAAAATTGATGGCTGAACTGGGTATCAATCCTAAGGCCGCTTCATTGAAAAGTGATGATGTCATCGATCTCGGCTTGTGCCGGCGCTTGGGCGGCGATGGGAAATAGATAACTGGTGTTCGTGACCGTGGGTGATGCTGTCGGCGAATTTCGCGGCGCGCAGTGAAACTCGTGATTGGCAATTCCCGTTCCTTCTCCCCTTGGAGACTGTGTCGTAACTGTCATTTCGAGGTGAAGCCGAGGAATCTCTTCTTCGTATGTGGCTGAAAACACGAGATCCCTCGCTGCGCTCGGGATGACAAATGTGGGGCATTTGCGCAATACGACACAGCCTCTTGCGGGAGAAGGCTAGGATGAGGGGTGTTCAAAGGCACCCTCACCTCTCAATCCTCTCCCGTCGAGGGGGAGGATGTCGGACAAGATCCGCAACCACGCAAATATTGGGCGCGGTTCGTTAAATGGGAGGCTTCGATGCTGCTTGGCGAAGATGAGCTGGAAAAAATGCAAAGGCGCTTTCCGTACCCGCGTTTTTCCAAGGCGGAGTATGAGCGGCGCTACACGAATATTCGCAGGATGATGCGCGAGCAGCGGCTCGATTGCATGTTGATCATTGGCGGCTCGGCGGCCTATGGACGGCTGTGGTTCAACTTCCGCTACGTCACCAACATGATGGGCAAGGCGGAGATGGCGAATTACTGTTTTTTCCCCAAGGACGGCGACCCCGCGGTGGTGACCCGGCCGGGCCATTCCTTGGCCGGCGGCATGTTGGCACGCACGGCGGTGCGCAATGTCATCGTCGGCAAACCCAGCGTGCTCGGCGCGATCGTCAACGAGATTAAAGAGCGCGGTTATGACAGAGGGCGCATTGGCATCGTCGAATACGATCCCTACACGTCGATTCCAAAGAACCACTGGGATTTTTTCACCGGCAATCTGCCCCAGGCGGAGTTTGTCTTCGTCACCAAAGAGTTCATCGCCATGCGGTTGCTCAAGAGCGCCGAAGAAATTCAGTTTTTGGAAAAATCAGCCGAGTTCGGCGACGCTGGCTTGCGCGCCATGCAGGAGCGGGTGAAGCCGGGCATGACCGAGGGCGAAGTGTTCGGCATCGTCCACGAGGCGGTGCTCAAAGCCGGTGGCGAGATGGGCATGATTCAAATCGGCTCCTGCTCCATGCTCGATCCCGATGTCAACGATCAACGGCCGCGGCCGGTGGATCGCGTCATCGGCGAACGGGATATCATCAATAACGAGCTCGGGATTTTTTACAACGGCTACGAAGCCCAATGCGGCAGGCCGGTGCTGACCGGCGCGCCGACCGCCGAGTATAAAGCGATGTTCGAGGTCGCGCTCGAAGGCTACCGGCGGCTGGTGCCGACGCTTTACGCCGGCAAGTCGAGCGACGATTCGATTGCCGCCATGGAGTTCGTCAAAGATTCGCCATTCGAGTTTTACGGCGGCTTTCTCCAGGGCATGCTCGGCGCCAATCCGCGCCACGAACCGCAGATCGGCTTTGATCGGGTGCAGAGCGCTGAGGACCGTTATCTTTTCGATGCCGATGGCAGGCTGGTCTACCAGGTCGGCCATGTCTTTACCTTGCAGATGCATATCGTCGATAAGAGCCATACGCGGGGTTTGTTTGTCGGCGATTTCTTTGCCATCGAAAAAGACGGACCGCATTGTCTGAATAAGTTTCCGCTTGAATTAGTGCGCACGCGGCGCTAGGAGTTGCCGGAGTCCGGGAGCAACCAAAACTAAAGGAGAGGTAAACGATGTCCATTGGCAAGCGGTTGGGGATCATGTTCTTGCTGCTGGCGGCGGCTCTTGAGTTGAACCGCTCGCCGGCGTACGGGCAAGATTTTTACAAAGGCAAAACCATTCGTATCGTGGTCGCGACCACGCCGGGCGGTGGCTTCGACGCGTACTCGCGCATGATTGCCCGCCACATGAGCAAGCATATCCCGGGCAATCCAAGCATCGTCATCGAGAACATGCCCGGCGCGGCGTTTTTGATCGGCACCAATTATCTCTATCGCCAGGCCAAACCGGACGGCCTCACGATGGGCAACTGGATCGGCAACCTGGTGGTTCATCAGCTGATCGGCAAACCGGGCGTCGAATTTGACGCGCGCAGGTTTGAATATATCGGCGCGCCGGTAAAGAACCACGACACATGCGTGATGTCCAAGGCCAGCGGCATCGACAGCGCGCAAAAATGGCTGAGTTCGCCGACGCCGGTCAAAATGGGCGCGACGCCGCCCGGTTCGAGCCCCTACGACAATGTCGCGATTCTCAAGGAGGCGATCGGCGTGCCGGTGCAAATCGTCTCAGGTTACAAGGGCACGGCGGAAATCCGGCTTGCGGTTGCGGCTAACGAAGTGTCCGGCATTTGCGGTCTCGCCTGGGCTTCGACCAAAGTCACCTGGCGCAAGGAGCTCGAATCCGGCGACATCAAAGTCGTGTTGCAGAACGCGGCGGAGCCTCATCCGGAGCTGCGCGACGTGGCGACGGCGGTGAGTTTCGCCAAGACCGACTTCGGCAGGAAGCTGCTGCAGCTTGGTTTGCACGATGTCGGCGCCATCACCTACATCTATTCCTTCCCGCCGGGTACGCCCAAGGAGCGCACCGAGATTTTGCGACGGGCGTTCCAAGAGACCATGAAGGACCCCGAGTTCGTCGCCGAGGCGAAGAAAGGCAACTTCGAGTTGACGCCGGTGGCCGGCGAAGAACTGGAACGGATCGTCAATGGCTTTTTCAAAGCCGATCCAACGGTCGTTAACAAACTGCGGGAGCTGCTGAAGTAAATCGAGGAGAAGTTAAATCTTTGCGGTGGATTGTCGCCATGCCGAGGAGAGCTCCATGAGAATGATTCCACGCGGTATCGGCTTACTCATCATCGTGATCGTCGCCATGCCGTCGCGCCAGGCTGTCGCGGCTGCAACCAAGGAGCCTGAAGAAATTTGGCAGGAGCTCAACAAGCTGCCGGCCGACGAGCGCCAGAAGCGGCTGGTTGCCGGCGCCAAGAGCGAAGGCAGCAAGGCGATTATCTACGGCAATATCAGCAGCGATCATTTGGAACGGCTGCGCATCGATTTCGAGAAACGCTATGGCATAAGAATCGATGGCTACCGCGCTTCGGGAGAACGCGTGGCCAATCGGCTCTTGACTGAAGCGCGCGCCGGCAAGCTCGACGCCGATGTGCTGGCGCCGAGCAATGAGCATATGCCAGTGTTGATTAAAGCGGGTATTGCCGGACGTTACTACTCTCCAGAGCGGGCTGCCTTCGGCGAGATCTTTGTCGATAAGCAAGGCTATTGGACGGCGTGGGACTATAATATCGCCGTGATCGCCTACAACACGAGGATGGTGTCGGCCACCGAGGCGCCAAAAAAATATGAGGATTTCTTGGAGCCTAAGTGGAAGGGAAATTTCGCCCTCGATATGGACCCCGACAAGTCGATCATGGGTTGGTTCAAGACTTGGGGCGAAGAGCGGACCAAGAAGTATCTCCAAGGGATCAGCAAGAATGATGTCGTCGTCCGCAAGGG
Source organism: uncultured delta proteobacterium (assembly GCA_963816145.1). Taxonomy (GTDB): domain Bacteria; phylum Desulfobacterota; class Binatia; order UBA9968; family UBA9968; genus DP-20. Next base: position 846,714 of record CAWFJP010000003.1, on the reverse strand, counting down.
GCATACGTTGCTGGCCCAGCTTTTATGCGCCGGCGAATTCAAAGCCGCCATCGATCTCTACGCCTATCGCTTGGCGGATATGAAACACACGCGCGGTTGCCCGGTGGAAATCTCGTATCCCAACCCCACCCCGGCGACGCCGAGCCCCATCGGAGTGGTCAGGAAAACGCCGCGGCCACACGCGGCGGCACTGTTGCTTGACTACATCTTGTCGGAGCCGGCGCAAAAAATCTTCTCCGAGAGCGGGAGAATCTCCGGCCGGCGCGATGTCAGGCCGCGCTACCCCGACCTCGACATTCAAGCCAAGGGTGTAAAAGTTTTGGTGTTGACGCCCGAGGACGCTGTGCAGTTCGATCGTCCCTACCAGCAATTACGCGAGGAGTATTTACTGCATCGGTAGATTGCCAAAGGAGTTGCGCCATGGCGAAAATCCGGGGTGTTGTGGTCGAGGGCGACCGGCAGCATGGTTATAAGAGGGTTCAGGTTTTGTTCGGTACCAATTCGTTCATCGAGATCACTGAGAACGACGGCCGGGTCATGTGTCTTTTGGGGGCCCACGCCGGCGGTGTTCAAGCGGACGGTTCGGAGTCCAATGGGCAGTTCGCGCAATTCGTTCATGAACTGATCGAACGCCATCCGGAAAGCGTTTGGCGCGAAGAATAGAGGGTGAGGTCGCGAGTTCGCTGTGCAGCGGCAGTTGAACGAAACGCCGCACCATTCATGTTTGAAGCATCAATCAGCCAAAGGAGACAAATCATGGCACGGATTCGGCATTTAGCGATCGTCAGTGAGAACCGCGAGCGGTTGGTGAAATTCTACACCGAAGCTTTCGGCCTGAAAGTGATCGACGGCGTCGGGCCGGCAATCTATTTGTCCGACGGCTATATTAATCTTGCGATCATTGAAAAACGGCCGCATTACAATGAGGGGCTCTATCATTTCGGCATGGAGCTCGACAGCATCGACGCTTTGCGGCCGGTCGCGAAAGAGCTGGGGGCTAAAACCGAAGTGCAGAAACGACCGCCCAACCGGGAGGCTGAATACCGCATTGCCGATCCCGACGGCAACCTGATCGATCTATCCGAGCATGGCTGGCCGGTTTAGAATTTGGGCTATTCGCGTCATCGAGTGGGTGAAATTTGTTAAGAAATGCTGTTCTTGTAGGTTTCGCCCCCCTTTAGAAAAAGGGGGGGTTGGGGGGATTTTGCTGGAGACGATCTTCCAAGCCATGAAAAATCCCTCCTAACCTCCCTTTGCGAAAGGGAGGAACTGGCCACGGGAGAGTAATTTTCCAGAAAGTCAGTACCCACTCGATTACACTATGTCGCAGAATTTGGTTTCGAGTTGCGGGTTTCGGCCGGGGGCTCGCAGAATCGGTCCGCTTTAGGGCTCGCAGCTTTGATCCTTCGCCGCGGCGAGGTTTGTGGTGAGGCGCGCTGATTCAGATGCCCAGATATTGCTGCATGAGATCGGGTTGGACTGTCAATTCACTTCCGCTCCCTTCGAACGCGATCCTCCCTTTGACCAAAATAACATTTCTATCGGTGAGCGCCGAGACCGCGGCGAAGTTTTTGTCGACGATGATCACGGCGATGCCGCTGCGCCGAATGGCGGCGAGGATGCGCCAGATCTCGCTGGCGATGAGCGGTGCCAATCCTTCGGTGGCTTCGTCAAGGATCAAAAGCCTTGGATTGGTCATCAGGGCGCGGCCGACGGCGAGCATCTGCTGTTCGCCGCCGGAAAGCTGTTGGCCGCCATGAGACAGCCGCTGGGACAGGCGCGGGAAGGTTTGCAGCACGCGTTCGAAGCTCCAGAGATTCTGACCCTCGGTTCCCGGCCTGGCCGCCATAAGGAGATTCTCCCGCACCGTTAGATTGCCAAAGATGCCGCGCCCTTCGGGAACATAGGCGATCCCTTGGCGCGCGACGTGGTGCGGTGCGGCGCGGGTCATGGCCTTGCCGTCGATACGAACTTCGCCGCGGCGCGCCGGTACCAGGCCGAGCAGAGTGCGAATCAGCGTCGTCTTGCCCATGCCATTGCGGCCCATCAAGCCGACGGCTTCACCCGGGCGCACGCTGAAATCTATGCCGTGCAACACGTGACTTGTGCCGTAATAAGTATGCAGCTCCCGGGCTTCTATGATCGCCGCAGCGCTCATGGCCGACTCTCCGCTGCGCCGAGGTAGGCGGCTTGCACCGCACGATCGGCGCGGATCTCTGCCGGCGTGCCGGATGCCAGAAGCCGGCCATCGACCATCACGGTCAGCACTTGGGCCAACTGAAACACCGCGTCCATGTCATGTTCGACCAGGAGTATGGCGTGAGCGGCGCTGAGTTTTTTGATGAGTTCGATCATGCGCAGCGACTCGTCCATGCCCATACCGGCGAGCGGCTCGTCGAGGAGTAATAACTGCGGCTCGGTGGCCAAGCACATGGCGATTTCCAACTGGCGCTGTTCGCCGTGACTGAGGGCGAAGGCGAAATCGCCGGCGCGTTCGCTCAAAGAGACAGCTGCAAGAGCCTCACGCGCTTTGAGCATTGCCGAGTCGTAACTCAGCGCGTCGCGCCACCATGCGAGCGGCCGCGGTTGGCGCGACTGGACGGCAAGGCGGCAATTTTCCAGGACGGTGAAGCTGGGAAAGATGTTGGTCTTTTGAAAACTGCGACCGATGCCGAGACGGGAACGTTGTTCCGGTGCGAGCCGGCCGATCTCGCGCCCTTGAAAAAGGATTTGACCGGCAGTAGCGCGCAGCTCGCCGGAAAGCAGATTGATCAAGGTCGACTTGCCGGCGCCGTTGGGGCCGATGAGGCCATGCAACTGGCCGGGACAAACCGCCAGCGATACATCATCAACCGCGGCCAAGCCGCCGAAGTGTTTGGTGAGATTACGCGCTTGCAAGATCGGGTCAGCCATCGGCGGCCTCCGCGTTACCATCCTGACGGTAGCCGCGACGGCGCCAGGCGACATCGATGACTCCGCCGACGCCATGGGGGAGGGCGAGCACGATGATGACGATCAAGGCGCCCATCGACAACTGCCAATGTTTGGCGTAGGTGCCGAACAGAGCCGATGAAGAAAACAGTTCTTGCAATAAAACATAAGCCGCCGCGCCGATGACGGCGCCGTGGAGCCGGCCCATGCCGCCCAGGATTACCATCATGAGCACGGTGCCGGACTGGTGCCACGCGAGGATTTCCGGATTGACGAAGCCAAATTGGCAGGCGGCGAGGTAACCCGCGAGTCCGCCGAGGGCGCCGGCGAGGGTGAAAGCGCCGAGTTTGTAAGCGAAGACCGGAAAGCCGATGGAACGCATGCGCTGTTCGTTGACGCGAATGCCGGCGAGAGCCCGACCGAATGGAGCGTGCAAGACTTTATGCAAAAGCCCATAGACCGCGACCAGCAGGATCAGCGCCAGGTAATAAAACTGCGCCGGGCTTTCGAGGTCGAGGGGCTTGAAGCCGGCAACCGTCATTTCCGGCCGGACGTTGATGTAGACGCCATCGGAACCGCCGCCGAGCTTGGTGTCGTGGAAGATCGCATAAAGCATCTGCGCAAAGGCGAGAGTGACCATGATGAAATAGACTCCGGCGGTGCGCACGACCAAAAAACCGATGACCAGCGCGGCAAGGCCCGCGGCGGCGATTGACGCCGGCAGGGTGAGCCAGAAGTTCGCCGCTTCATATTTCGGTGTGATCAGCGCCAGCGTGTAGGCGGCCACGCCGAAGTAGGCGGCGTGGCCGAAGCTGACCAATCCGGTATGGCCGATGAGCAGGTCGAGGCTCAAGGCGAAGATCGCCATGATCATGATCTTGGCGCCGAGCTGGAGATAGAAAGTCGTCGCGCCAAAGGGCACTAGGGCCAGCAGCAGCACGACTCCCAACAAAAACCAGCATGGCAGGGTGATATGGGTCACGGCGGATTACGACCTATTGGCCAAGCCCTGCGGCCGCCACAAGAGTATCGCCGCCATCAGGAGATAGACGGCGACGCCGGAGTATTCAGGCGCCAGCACCTTGCCAAGCGTGTCGGCAACGCCGATGAGAAGCGCGGCAAGCAGAGCGCCGTTGATCGAACCGATGCCGCCGATGACCACGACGACGAAGCAGATGATCAAAACCTGATTGCCCATGCCCGGCGCGACCGAGGTGATCGGCGCGGCGATGGCGCCGGCAAAAGCCGCCAGCGCCACGCCGCAGGCGAACACCAGAGCGAACAGCAGAGGAATATTGACGCCCAGAACCGCGGCCATCTCACGGTTGCTGTTGCCGGCGCGGATCATCATGCCGGCGCGGGTTCTGTGAATGACGAAATACATGACGATGGCGAGGAACAAACAGATTGCTGTGACGAACAGCCGGTAGACCGGATAGGACAGCGTCTCGGTCAGAGGCAGGGAATAATTCAAAAGCTCCGGCACCGCGACGCCGTGCACTTCGTCGCCGAAGAAAATGCTGCGCAGCTCTTCCAAGATTAAAATCAAGCCGAAGGTGAGCAGCACTTGATAAAGGTGATCGCGCCGATACAGCCGTTGAATGATCGTCGTCTCAAGTAAAAGCCCAATGGCGAACGCGATCGCGACGCCGATGGGTATCGCCAACCATAGGTTGCCGGTCCATTTTGCCAACCCATAGGTCAGGTAGGCGCCGACCATGTAGAAACTGCCATGGGCGAGATTGATTACGCCCATGATGCCGAAGATGAGCGTCAGGCCGCTGGATAAAAGAAATAGCAGGAGGCCGTATTGAACCGCATTTAATAGCTGGATCAGATAGAACATGTTCAAAACGTTCAAGTCGTTCAAGACGTTCAAATCGTTATCGGAAACCGGTCGGATTCCGGAACGACTTGAACGTTTTGAACGGCTTGAACGGGTTGAACGCCGCGGCTATGGCGCGGCTAGAGTTTACATCCCCTTGCCGGATCGGCCAGCGCTTTATGGGCGATGCTGACTAGGCGATTTTCTTTGCCGACGACTTTGCGCAGATATATATCTTGGATCGGATTATGCGCTCTCGATAGGGTCCAGGCGCCGCGCGGGCTGTCGATCTTGGCTTTCTCCATGGCGGCAATCATTTCTTTGCGCTTCGCGATGTCTCCTTTCACCGCGTCGAGTCCGGCGGCGAGCAGTAACCCGGCATCGTACCCCTGGACCGCGTAGACATCGGGTTCGCTGGTAAAAGCTTTCGTGTACGCGGCACGGAACTCTTTATCGCGTTTGCTGTTCAAACCATCGGCATAGTGCAAAGTCGTTTCCAGGCCCTGACCAGAGTCTTGGATTGCGTCCAAGATGCCGTCGGTCAGAAACCCCGAGCCAAACAGCGGGATGGTTTTCCGCAATCCCGCGGCGGCGTAGTCCTTGACGAATTTCGCGGCGCCGGCGCCGGCAAAAAAAACGAAGACCGCATCGGGTTTGAGCGAGGCTATCTCGGTAAGCAATGCCTGAAACTCAGCATTGGGAAACGGTATCCACAAACCGCGCACCGATTTGCCGCCGGCCTTGATGAATCCTTCGGTGAAGCCGGCGACGGCTTCTTCGCCGGCGCCGTATTTCCAGGCCAGCGAGACGACGTTCTTGATGCCGCGGTCGGCGAGCACTTTGCCCATCGGGTAGGACGGCTGCCAGTTGGAAAACGACGTGCGAAATATATTCGGCGCGCACAGCGCCCCGGTGGCAGCGTCGAGTCCGGCGTTGGGGATGATCATCAGCGTGTTGGTTTCCTTGGCGATCTTGACCATGCCCATCTGCACGCCGCTGTGCACCGTGCCGACCAGCACGTCGACCTTATCGCGCTGGACCAGTTTGTTGGTGTTCTCCGGCGCCTTCGACGGTTCGGCTTCGTCGTCGACTGTGAAGTATTCCAAATCGCGGCCGCCGAGTTTGCCGCCGCGCTGGTTGACGGCGAGCTTGAAACCGTTGGTGATCGCGGTGCCGAGCTGGGCGTAGGTGCCGGTGTAGGGCAGCATCAGGCCGACGCGGATCTTTGGCGACTGGGCGATGGCGAAAGGCTGCGGCAACAGCGCGCTGGCGGTGAGCAGAGCGGTCTGGGTGAGGAATTTGCGACGCGTGAGTTTCACGGGTACCTCCGCAAGATTGCTCTTTTTTTGACAGAATCGAGATCGATTTCAAGCGCGCAGCTTGAAGCGTTGGATTTTTCCCGTCGCCGTCTTGGGCAGTTCGCTGACGAATTCGATCCAGCGCGGGTACTTGTACGGCGCCAAATGCGCTTTGACATGCTGCTGTAACGCGGCTTTTAGTTCGTCCGATTGCGGTACGTCTGGTTTCAAAACGACGAAGGCTTTCGGTTTGATCAAGCCATTTTCATCGGCTCGGCCGACCACGGCGGCTTCGAGAACGGCGGCGTGGGAGGTCAGCGCCGATTCGACCTCGAAGGGTGACACCCAGATGCCGCTGACTTTGAGCATGTCATCGGCGCGCCCGCCATAGGTGAAATAGCCGTCGTCGCTCTCGCTGTACTTGTCGCCGCTTCTGGTCCAGGGGCCGAGAAAGGTATTGCGGCTCTTGTCACGATTGTTCCAGTAATAGGCGGCGCTGGTCGGCCCGTTAATGTGCAGCTCGCCAAGCTCGCCTTTTGGCACCGGATTGCCATCTTCATCGAGCAGGCGAACTTCATAGCCCGGCACCGGCTTGCCGGAAGTGCCGTAGCGGTTGGCGTCGGGCCGGTTCGATAAGAAAATATGCAGCATCTCCGTTGAGCCCAAGCCATCGAGAATGTCGACGCCGAAGTGTTCGAACCAGCGCCGTCCGACGTCGGGCGGCAGCGCCTCGCCGGCGGAGGTGCAGCGGCGCAGCCGGGATGCTTCGCGCTTGGGCAGTTCGCCGCTGGCGAGCAGGGAACTGTACAGCGTCGGCACGCCGTAGAAAATCGTCGGTTGGTATTCTTTCAAAATCCGGCATACCGATTGCGGCGTCGGCCGCTCGCTTAACAAAATCGTTGTCGCGCCCACCGACAGCGGAAAGCTCATCCCGTTGCCTAGGCCGTAGGCAAAAAATAATTTAGCGGCGGAGAACACTACGTCATTCTCTTCGATGCCGAGAATCGGTTGGGCGTAAAGCTCGGCGGTCTTGATCATGCTCGACTGGACATGGACGACGCCTTTCGGTGTGCCCGTGGACCCGGATGAGTAGAGCCAGAAGCAAGCGTCGTCGGCACGAGTCGGCGCCGTGCTAAACTCGTTCGAAGCCTCGGCTGTGAGACCGGCGAGGGATAAATACTGCGAGTCTTTGGCGCCGGCAACGACGACATGCTTTATGAACGGCTGGCCATTGATGATCGGCTTAAAGATGGGCAAGAGCGGCGCGGCAACGATCAGCGCCTGGGCCCGGCTGTCGCGCAGGATAAAGTCGAAGTCGTTGCTGGTTAGCAAGGTGTTGACCGCGATGGGCACGAGGCCGGCTTTGACAGCGCCGAGAAAGACCGCCGGAAAGTCGATGGTGTCGAGCAGCGCTACCATGACGCGGGATTCCATGGGTAAGCCGAGCCCGGTGAGCGCGTTGGCGGCGCGATTTACCCGCTGCGCTAATTCACGGAAGCTGTAGCTGCCCTGGTCGTCGATGTAGGCAATCTTGTTCGGGCGTGCCTCGAGATTGCGTTCGATTAGATCGACCGCGGCATTGTAGGGTTGCAGGGATGTCGGTTGTCCGTCCATAGTCGAAATCAGACTCGATTCCGCTGCGATGTCTACTACGGTTCGATGGCGTTCGGCAACCGCGTAGATTACTTTGATGTGAAAGAACATTACTGAGGACCTATGGCGGCGTGGCCGCAACCGAAACTCGGAATATCTCCCGCAAAGCACGCAAAGGGCGCAAAGCAAAGAAATTGATTTCCGAACTTGGCGTCCTTTGCGTGTCTTGGCGCGAGGTATATCCGAATCCGACGAGGCTTTGGTTCCCGATAAATTTGCGCAAGTCTCGCAAACTAACAGGTATAGTAACAGAGGGAACACAGAGGGAAATAAGTCCCCTGTGGAGTAACTGCAATTCTCCGTATCAGCGCAAATAACCGCGGTCTTTATAGAAGCGTCGCGCTCCCGGATGCAGCGGCACGTCGAACGGCGCCTCGTCGTCGTTGCGGCACAGCTGCGCCATGCTGAGTTTTTTGAAGTTGTCGGTGGGAATCAAATCTTTGCGCAGCTCGATCGCTTCGCAGAGCGCGTAGGCGACCTCGTTGGGCATGTCGGCATGGACGATCATCGGCCATCCGCTGAAGTCGATGGTGGGTATATCTTGTTTCAAACCGCGGAAGCCGCAGCGCGACATGGCGCTGGCCCGGTAACCGAGGGACTTGAGCTGCTTCAGTACCGCGCCGTCGATGGGCAGATAACGAAAACCATCGTCGATGGCGCTTTGGCCCCAGCTCTTGATGCCTTCGTCGAATATCGCATTGATCGAACCATCGGCGATGGCGGCGCGGCGGCGCGGATCGCTCGGCCGTGGCACGGAATGTATCTTGCCGCCCCATTTCTGGATATCGGCGAGGGTGAAGCCGGCGGCTTTCAAAGTTGCCGAGACCGTAAACATGGTCGCGCTTCCGGTCATGTCGCTTTTCGGCGGAAAGCCGGTGGACACGCGCAGGGGGATCCGTTCGCGCTTGATCTGCGCCAAGGACGTGATGCCGGTGGACTCGTGAACGGCAAAGCCCATGACATCGAAGGACGGGAAAGTGGCGATGGTTCTGAGCGGCAGGCGTTTTTTGAAAACTCCTTTGCCGCGGTAAGCCATGGTCAACATCGCCGATGGATTGATCCAGACCAGGGAATAGTCGCCTCGGGCGACGCCGATGATTTCCGGGAAGCTGCCGGTGGCGAACGAGATCGGTATGTCGCCGCGCTCGATGGATTTTGTACCGAGCGAAAGCCGCACCACCCGGCCCAGGCGGGTGTCGGTCTGCAAAGCTCCCTCGGCGGCGCGCCGCGTCTGATGCGACAGCGAACTGTCATAGAGCCCGGCGGCGATCTCCATCAGCCCTTTGGCTCGCTGAATGCCGGAATTGTAGCGCTTGATTGCCATATCCCGAGTGACCTCCAGAGGAAATTCCACTTACCTTAATCGCGATCGTTGCGAGAAACAATAAGCGGTAAGTCGTCGAAGGCGCAAAGTCGGAAAAGGCAGTTTCACCACGAGGGCGCGAAGGGCACGAAGGTTTTCGTAGGGCATGATTCGCGCACCGGGTTCGACGGGAAAGGCGCACAGCGGCGCAGCCTGCGCCAATTCTAAAGTTTAGTAATGCCAAAAGCGCTAAGAAGTGCCGCAAGAAAATCCGAACTCAGCGACAAAGATGTTGTAGGGAAAGAGCCTAGCCGCAGACGTTGCTGCGGCTAGGCTAGATGCGGAGTTGGCGGTTAGCGTTTGTGCAGATCGTTTCTCAGTTCTCGGCGGGTGGTATCGAGTTTGGCCTGGTCCGTATTGAGCTCGTCGCGGGTCTTGCGGATTTGCGAGTAGTCGTCGCGAAGTTCTTTGCGGTCCCCCATGATCTCGTCCTTACTGGCGCCGCTGCGAATGTCACGGCGCAGCTCCATGCGGTCTTTGCGCAGCTCGGTGTATTGCTTGCTCAGTTGTTGGCGATTGTCACGCACCTCACCGCGTGCATTACGAATGTCTTTGAAGTCTCTGCGGATCTCCGGCTTGTTCTGATGGCCGCGGTTGTCTATGCGTCCGTTGTGCTCATGTTCGAAACGCCGGCGATCTTCGAATCGAGCGTGGCGAACATCGCGACGGTCGTGATAATACTCGCGCCGGCTATGGCCGAAGTCGCGCTGGTCATGGCGGAAGTCGCTGCGATGATCACGGTAGTCGCGCCGATGATCTTGGTTGCGGTGTTCGCTTTGTTTCCAGTTTTGCCCCTCCGGTTTAGCGTCGGCCGCGGTCGGCAACATGGGCGTGATCAACGCTCCCGCCACAACCCCCGTAATTACTAGTGTACTTAGCTTTTTCATTTCTCTTCTCCTTTTTCGTTTGAATTCGCTTAAACGTTTGTTCGTGCGTTCTTTTAGTATTCAGCCGACCGCTGGCGTTGAATTTGCTGATTGTTGCGGTCGATGGTGCGCTGGTTCTGTTGAATCGTCTGCTGATTGTATTCGTACTGTTGGGCTTGCTCTTGTCCCTGCATATAGTCGCCAATCAGGGCACCCCCGGCGAGTCCAGTACCCGCGCCGATGGCCGCGCCCATGCCAGGGCGACCAAAGGCCGAGCCGATCAAAGCACCGCCGGCCGCGCCGCCGAGGGCGCCGATACCCGCGCCCTTTTCCCTGGTCGTCATCGAGCCGCCGGCGCAGCCCACCGCGCTCATCGCCGCCAGTACCAATGTTGCCATTCCGACTTTTTTGATCTTGTTCATTTTGCCTCCAGTTACCTTTTCTCCGTCAGCTGGTTCGGTTGTAGAGCAACCGATATGCCAGCGAAATCTGCCGCCCAAGTAGTTGATATTCCCGTGCTCATGCGGCCGGAACGAAATTCCGTCCCGTAATAATTACTCGTGGCTAGGGAATTATTCATGGCGAGGGTGGTCAAGCGAGGCTGTCATTGCGGGCGCTTTCGGTAAGCTTGGGAATATCTTCGGTCACATCTTGCAACCCCAATCTGCCTCGTTGTAAAGCTCCGTCACGCATCTTTATGGATGCAGATCGTTTGCTCAGGAGGAAAACATGTCCGTTCGACTGCGCTTCGCGATCGTAATTCTGCTCGCGCTCGTTACTTGCGAATCGGCTCAGGCCCAGGAGAAGGCGAAAATATTCCTCGGTGCTTCGAGCAAGACTCTGGGTTACAGTCCGCTCTGGGTGGCGGCGAAAAAAGGCATCTTCGAACAGCAGGGGTTGGACGTTCAGCTGGTGTTGCTGCGCGGCGTGCCGATGACGGTGCAGGCGCTGGCCGCCAACTCGCTGCACATCGGCTCAGGCGGCCCGGAGCCCTATATCGAGGCATCCGAGCGCGGTCTCGATTTCATTGTCACCGGCGGCATCATCAACGGCATCGCGCAGTTTTTGGTCGCCGGCAAGAATTATAAAACCTACGAAGATTTACGCGGCGCGACCTTCGGCACGGCGTCGTTGACCGGCGGTATTGTCACGGCTATGCGCGAAGCGCTCAAGCTGAAGGGCCTGGAGTATCCGCGGGATTACAAGCTTTTGATCGTCGCCGGCGGGTCGTCGGCGAATTTGGCCGCGCTGCAAGCCGGCCAGATCGCCGCGACCACGATGGCCGCGCCGCTCAACTACGCCGCCCAAGAGCTGGGGTTCAACGTTCTCGGCAAACTCAGCGATGGCATCCCGCACTTTCAGACCAACGCTTTCGTCGCGCGCCGGGGATGGGCGGAGAAGAATCGCGCGATCATGGTGCGCTTTATGAAAGCCCATGTGCTGGCGATGCGCTGGCTGTTCGAGAACAAGGACGCGGCCGTGGAATTCCTTTCCCAAGAGATGAAGCTGAAACCGCAGCATGCTCGCCTCGGCTGGGAGTTTTACACCCAGAATCGCCACTGGCCGCCGGACGGCGATGTCACCATGGAGGGGATGAAAAATAACATCCGCATTTATGCCGAGCTGACCGGACTCAAAGGCCCGCTGCCGGACCCCGCGAAGTATGTCGATCGGAGTTATCTAATGGAGGCCCTCAAAGAACTCGACAAAAAGTAAATTCTCCCGCCAATCAACGTGAATTTGTTGCGCTCCCACGCGGTGAACGATGCGTTGCATCATTTTATCTTTTACCTCAGCCGCGCTGGCAGCATGGGTGCTTTTCTTGACTTGGAACCGGTTTCCTGGAAAGTGATGCAGAGTCTTGCTAAGGAAACCAGCCAGCCGTCGGATGTGGATGAGCGGGCGACGCGGATCCTGGAGAATTAGCGCGAGCAGGAGTTGTTCAATCTTTATAATTCTTGTCATGCCACTGCGGGCTTTGAAATATGAAATCTGAAATTTGTAATTCCGAGCATAGCGAGGAGAGAGTAGATGCCTTCACCGCCGAGGTGATCCGCAGCGCGGTGATCGCGATCACCGGCGAGATGAAGACCAATCTGATGCGCACGGCGTATCACACGATCATCTACGAGGCGGAGGACTTCACCGTCGGCTTGTTCGATGCCGGCGGCAACACGATTTCCATCGGCCTCGGCCTGCCGATGTTCATTCGCGGCTTGTCGGACGCGATCAAGGCCAAGATCGCCCACTGGGGCAAGGAGAATATCGAGCCCGGCGATATTCTTCTCACCAACGACAGCTACATCATGGGCAGCCATCTGAACCACATGATCTACACGCTGCCGATCTTCAACGACGGCGAACTCGTGGCGTTCTCTTCGTCGATGGCGCACTGGCAGGACATCGGCGGGCAGTTGGGCGGCATCACCCGGGATATTTTTTCCGAGGGGCTGCAACTGCCATTCGTCAAACATTTTCGCACCGGCGTCGAAAACACCGAGATCACCGACATCATCAAGGCCAACGTGCGCGTGCCGTCGCGGGCGATGGGCGATTTGCGCGCCCAGCTGTCGGCAATCCGCACCGGCGAGCGGCGCGTCATGCAGCTGCTCAAACGCTACGGCAACCTGGCGTTCAAACAGAGCATTCAACTTGTCTACGATCAGAGTGAAAAAATCGCGCGCGCCGCGGTGCGGCAGATCCCCGACGGCGTCTATCAGGCGGAATCGTTCATGGACGACGACGGCGTCAACTTCGGCAAGCATGTGCCGATCAAAGTCCGCGTCGAAGTCGCCGGCGAGGACATGACCATCGATCTGTCCGGCGTCAGTCCGCAAGTGGCCGGGTTTTACAACTCCGGGCCGACGGCGGGCCGCTCGGCGGCCGAGTTAGTGTTCAAGTGCATCACCACGCCGCTGCTGTTGCCGATCAACGAAGGCTCGTTTCGGCCGTTGAAAATTATTTTACCGCCGGGCCGGGTGGTGAGCGCGATGAAGCCGGCGCCGGTGCGGGTCTGGCACACCGTGCCGATGACCGTGTGCGACACGCTATTCAAAGCGTCTGGCCGACGCCTGCCCAGAGCGCACCATCGCGGCGCACTACGCCGATCTGTGCATCGTCAATCCGCACGGCTTCGATGTCGAGACCGGGCGGTTTTTCTTCGCCCATATCGGCCATCCCGGCGGCGGTTGGGGCGCCAAGTCGGATGAAGACGGCATGAACGCGACGGTCGCGCTCAACGACGGCGACACCCACAACTCACCGGTGGAAGCGACCGAAGCCAAGAGCCCGATCATCATCGAGCAGCGCGCCCTGCGCCAGGACTCGGGCGGCGCCGGCAAGTATCGCGGCGGCCTCGGCGTCGCGCAGCAGACCCATGTGCGCAAGCAGGCGAGTATCTACTCGCGCATGGAGCGGACGATCTGCGCGCCATGGGGGCTGCATGGCGGCAAGGAATCGCTCGCCAATCGCGTGTCGATTGTCCATCGAGACGGCACGATCAAACGTTTTTCCACCGGCAAGTTCAATCCGACCGAACTCGCCGAAGGCGACGGCTTTTTGGTCGAGACCGCCGGCGGCGGCGGATTTTGGAATCCGCTCGAGCGCGAGCCTGACAAAGTTCTGGCCGATGTGCGTTCTGGTTATGTATCGGTGGATGCAGCCCGGCGCGACTATGGCGTGGCGATCATGCAAAGCGGGCGACGCTTTGAACTCGACAGCGCGGCGACGGCAGAGTTGCGACGATCAAGAAGTCAGTAAGGAGATTCGGATTATCTCTCGCAAAGGCGCCAAGGCGCAAAGGTTAGGGGGATAACTGCAAATTAGATTTCGTTGATAAGTTCCGGTTAAAATCCGCGCGAAATGTTTTGGAGCGCCTCGCATTGTTTCCGGATGACAGGCCCTGCCGGTCACTTAGCGCCTTGGCGCCTTTGCGGGAGAATAGTTTCTTAATCCCCACTTCCCTCCGTTTAGTGTCGCATGTCTGCTACACCGAGTATCAAAACGACTACTCTGGGTCCCGATCCAGTGCCTATACGGCGCCTATCGCCCAAAAGAATTTCTTTGTTAATTCAGTCAACTAGGGTTAATTATGCATGTGAAACTAGTGGCATTGTTCGTGCGTTAGAAGGGACAAGAATGGGTTTGATAATCTTCGTCGTCATTTCCATTCGAATTTCTGGGGAGTGCTGTTTATGCGGCGGATAGGACTTTGCGGTTTGGTGTTGGTTCTCGTTATGGCGTATGGTTTGCCGGTCCCGGCGCAGCAGCCGGCGAAAATCCCGCGCATCGGATACCTAAATGCTTCTTCGGCTACCTCGGCCGCGTCCCGTGTCGACGCTTTTCGTCGGGGGTCTGCGCCAGCTTGGCTACGTGGAGGGGAAAAACATTGTCGTTGAGTATCGATTTGCAGAGGGCAAACTAGATCGCTTGCAGCAGTTTACGACCGAGATCGTACAGCTCAATGTCGACGTCATCGTCTCGGGAGGTCCAACCGTAACCCGTCCGGTCAAGCAAGCAACTTCCACGATTCCGATTGTCATGGGGTTTGATGATGACCCGGTTGGCTCGGGCTTTGTTGCCAGCCTGGCGCGCCCGGGCGGAAACATTACTGGACTGTCCACCCTTGCCCCGGAAATAAGTGGAAAACAACTGGAGATTCTAAAAGAGATCGTTCCGAGGCTCTCTCGCGTGGCCGCCCTCGGAAGTTCAACCCGTTCAGCCACGTCACTATCGCTGAAAGAGATGGAACTCGCCGCGGCAGCGTTCAAAATGCAGATTCAGTTCCTGGACATACACGAGCCAAAAAACATTGAGATGGCATTCGCAGCCGCTAGCAAGGGACGTGCTGACGCGATCGTCGTGCTCGGTAGTCCTGTGCTCAATCTTCGCCGCACACAGATTGCCGAACTCGCGGTCAAGAACCGTATGCCCGGGGTGTACGCGCAGCCAGAGTATATTGACGCCGGTGGCCTCATGTATTACGGCGCCAGCTTTACCGATATTTTCCAGCGCGCCGCCACGTACGTGGACAAAATCCTGAAAGGTGCCAGGCCTGCCGATCTCCCCGTAGAGCAGCCGACGAAGTTCGAGTTCGTCATCAATCTGAAAGCTGCGAAGCAAATCGGCTTGACGATCCCGCCGGAGATGCTGGCGCGGGCGGATCGGGTGATTCGATAGGCATGAGGCATGAGGCGCGAGGCGTGAGTGAGATTCCTGGAGCGGAGCACAGAAGCATGAAACTTACGGGCTGTTTACTGGCGGCGGTGTGTGTGGCGAGCGTTTGTTCGGCGCAGGCGCAGCCGGCGGGGAAAGTTTATCGCGTCGGGCGATTAAGCGGAGGATTATCGAGCTCGACCTTTAGCCATGACGCGATAAGCCGAGAACTGCGCGAGCTCGGCTACGTCGAGGGCAAGAACATAACCTTCGAGAATCGCTATGCGGAAGAACGACCCGAGCGCCTCGCTGCCTTGGCCGATGAGCTGGTTCGGCTCAAGGTCGATGTCATCATCGCGGGCGGGCCGAATGACGGCTTGGCCGCAAAAAAGGCTACCCAGACGATTCCCATCGTGTTCACCGATTCGCCGGCGGATCCGGTTGCTCGGGGGTTGGTGGCCAGCCTTGCGCGCCCCGGAGGGAACGTCACAGGTTTTTTCAGTATGGCGGAAGTCCTAGCAGGTAAGCGATTGGAGTTGCTCAAGGAGTCAATCCCCAAACTCCCTCGTGTGGCCGTCTTGTGGTATCCAGCAACTGGAAGAATCGATCCGCAGTGGACAGAAAGCGAACTCGCTGCGCGCCAGCTGGGGCTGCAGCTCTACTCCATGAAAATCAGCGCTACAGACAGCTATGAGAATCGGTTCAAAGATGCCGTCAAGATGGGCAGCGTGGCTCTCGCTATAACACGACACCGCCGGTCTCAATCCACTGACCGGAAGCAGATCATCGCGCTGGCGGCCAAATTTCACTTGCCGGCGATCTACTATCGCGAAGATTTCGTCGAGCAAGGCGGCTTGATGTCCTACGGCGCCGACGAGGTTGAGCCTTTCAAACGCGTCGCGGCGATGGTCGACAAGATCCTCAAGGGCGCCAAACCTGCCGATATCCCCGTCGAGCAATCGAGCAAGTTTGAGTTTGTCGTCAATTTAAAGGTGGCCAAAGCACTCAATCTAACGATACCGCCGGAGGTGCTGGCGCGGGCGAATCGGATCATTCGGTAGGCAATAGGCAATAGGCAGCAGGCAACAGTTAAAGAGGGGAACCATGCTCAAAGCAGCTTCGATCTAGCTAACGACAGTTTTCATCAAAGGTGCCAAGGCGCAAAGCGACGGGCAGGGCCCGTGATCTGGAACGAATGCGCGGCGCTCAAAAATAATATCTCACGAAGTTTATTCCGAGCTTATCGACTGAAGCGAATTTGCACTTATCCCCCTAAGCTTTGCGCCTTGGCGCCTTTGCGAGAAAATAATTTCTTAATCCCAACTTTCCGCAGCCCCGTCTGGTGTCGCATTTTTGCTACACCGAGTAGCAAATCGACTACTCTTGGTCCCGATCGAGTTTCTAGGCGGCGCCGATCGACGATAAGATTTTCTTTGTTAATTCAGCTCACTAGGGTTAATTATGCATGTACAACTGGTGGCATTGTTTGTGCGTTAGAAGCGTCAAGAATGGGTACGAGTATTCTCTTCGTCATTTCCATTCGTAAATTGGAGGAGTGCTATTCATGGGGCGGGTAAGGCTTATTCGGTTAGCAGCGGTCCTTGTTCTGGCGCATGCATTGCCGGTCTGAGCGCAGCAGCCGATACCGAAAATTCCGTGCATCGGTGTGTTGGTGCCCGGGCCAGCTTTCTGGCCGCGGTTCAAGGCGTTTCAGGAAGCATTCCAAAGTCATTGTTACGTCGAACATCCGACGAAGATTGATTATCAACCTCAAGGCCGCCAAACAAATCGGCCTGACGATCCCGCCGAATGTGTTGGTCAGAGCGGATCGGGTCATCCGGTAAGGTAAGAGTAAAAAGGTAAAAGGCAAAATGAAGGGTCGAAAACGGTGAAGAGAAAAATCGTTTTCTGGTTACTGACAACAATCATTCTGGCGACTGGCACTGTCGCCAAGGCGCAGCCGCTGGTGAAGATGCCGCGCTTGGGTTTGCTGATGGCGTTATCTCCTGACGAGTCGGCCGACATCAAGGCGTTCCGCCAGGGTTTGGCCGCACTAGGATATGTCGAGGGTAAGAACGTTGCGCTTGAATACCGCTATGCGGAAGGGAAACTCGATCGGCTCCCAGCGCTCGC
Source organism: uncultured delta proteobacterium (assembly GCA_963816145.1). Classification (GTDB taxonomy): domain Bacteria; phylum Desulfobacterota; class Binatia; order UBA9968; family UBA9968; genus DP-20. The sequence goes on along the minus strand of CAWFJP010000003.1, from coordinate 829,491 downwards.
CGCGGAGCTTGTCGGACTAAAGGTCGATGTCATCGTCGCCATGAGTCCGCCGACGGCGCATGCGGCGAAGGACGCCACGACCACGATCCCGATCGTTATGCGCAGCACGGACGATCCGGTTGCGACGGGACTGGTCGCCAGCTTGGCGCGGCCGGGTGGAAACATTACCGGGGTGACCTCGATATCGACGGAGTTGATTGGTAAACGGCTGGAAATTCTTAAAGAGGCGGTTCCCAAGGCTCGTGTCGTAGCCGTGCTGCGAAACCCTACCGCCCCTGACGCAGCGGTGAAATGGAAGGAGGTTGAGGTGGCAAGCCGCGCATTGGGATTACAACTCCACTCGGTGGAGGTGCGAGCAGTTACGGATTTCGCAGGTGCATTTAAATCGGCAACGACGGCACAATTCCACGCTCTCATCGTGCTGCGCAACCCGCTGATCGTCAACAATCGAAAGCGGATCGCCGAGCTTGCGGCAAAGAGCAAACTCCCCGCCATGTACGACGACCGCGAGTTTGTCGACGTTGGAGGTCTCATGTCCTATGGGGCCGACCTGGCTGATCTGCATCGCCGTCTCGCAGTTTACGTGGACAAAATTCTCAAGGGCGCCAAGCCCGCCGAGCTTCCGGTGGAGCAGCCGATGAAGTTCGAGTTTGTCGTCAACTTAAAAGCAGCCAAACAAATCGGCCTGACGATCCCGCCGAACGTGTTGGTCAGAGCGGATCGGGTGATTCGGTAAGGGTGAAAGGTAAGGGCCTAGACGAAACGATTTTGGATTTGCGATTTTGGACTGGGGAGAAATGCATGAATACTCCGCGTTTAGGTCGATTCCTAAATTCTTCGTCCGATAGTATAAAACTCAAAAGGGCGTGGGTTGTCAGCTTTATTATCGTATTTGCAATATATGGGGCTGTGTGGGCACAGCCGGCGAAGATTGCGCGCGTCGGTATTTTGCGCACAGGATCGCCTCCCGATCCCTTGGTGGATGCGTTCGTGCAGGGGTTGCAAGATCTCGGATATGTCCAGGGGAAAAACATAATTAATCGTTGGTAAACCCCCGGCTTTGCCGGGGGACACCCAAAGTTTGACTTTTGCGTAGGTGGTAAAACAGCGAATAGCGTGAACAAGTCATTTCGCAACGAAGGCGCTTTGAAGTCATCGGCAATAGCCAGAGGAAATGACATTTCAGAATCGATGTTCGCAAAATCTTATCTTTGCCGTTTGCGAAAGGGCCCCTTTGAGGGGCCAGCAAACGCCAAGCCTCCGGCTTTGCCGGAGGTCATGACTCTCGAGTACCGTTGGGCCGAGGGAAAAAACGAACGCCTGCCAGATTTGGTCGCGGATCTCGTTCGGCTTTCCGTCGATGTCATCGTCGCCGCAGGTCCGGGCCCGATCTTGGCGGCGAAGAAGGCGACCAGCTCGATCCCGATCGTTATGCCCGCTGTCGTCAACCCTGTGGACTCTGGTCTTGTGGAAAGTCTCGCGCGGCCCGGAGGCAACCTAACTGGATTTGCCAGTCAAGCCGATGAGCTGCCAGGCAAATGGATGGAGCTGTTAAAAGAAATCTTGCCGCGAATGAGCCGCGTCGCCGCTCTTGTGGACCCGGCAAATGACATCGGCCAGTTGAAATCTACCGAGGATGCGGCCCGTTCGTTAAAACTCAACCTGCAGGTACTGAAAGTCGGCGGCCCAGCCGATTTCGCCGCTGCGTTCGAAGTGGCAGCCAAACAGCGCGCTGACGCTATGATCCTATTGCCGTCGGCGTTTCTCTATGCCCACAGAAATCGTTTGTCGGATCTCGCCGTGAAACATCGGCTACCCACAGTCAACAATCAATCCGATTGGGTAACGGGCGCGGGTGGGCTGATGTCCTACGGCCCGAGTTTTCCCGACATGTTCCGGCGCGCTGCGGGTTATGTGGACAAGGTCTTGAAGGGAACAAAACCGGGCGAACTGCCTGTCCAACAGCCGTCAAGTTTGAATTGGTCGTCAATCTCAGAACCGCCAAGCAAATCGGTCTGACGATCCCGCCGACTGTGCTGGCGCGGGCAGATAGAGTCATTAGATGACAGTGAGCGGCAAACAATAAGCAGTAAACAGTCAACAGCAAAGGAGGAGCCGATCCAATGACCCAAAAGACGCTTGTCTGCTTACTGATTACTGCCCTTCTGGCTACTGGTTCATTTGCCGAGGCGCAACACATTGAAAGAATTCCTCGGGTAGGCTTCTTGGGAAACTCCACTGCTGCCCTTGAGGCAAATCTGATCGGCGCTTTTCGCGAGGGGTTGCACGCCCTCGGCTACGTCGAGGGGAAAAATATCTTGATCGAGTATCGTTGGGCCGAAGGAAACTATGAGCGCTTTCCCGCGCTCATCGACGAGTTGATCGCTCTCAAGGTCGATGTGGTGGTTACTGCCGGCACACCCGCCACCCAGGCGTACCAGAACGCCAAGACGTCGATCCCTCTCGTCATGGTCGCCGTCGGCGATCCCGTTGGCAACGGCATCGTCGCTTCCTTGGCCCGGCCCGGCGGGAATATCACCGGTTTGACTTCGATCTCACCGGAACTGGAGGGTAAACGCATCGAGTTACTTAAGGAAGTAATTCCCAAGCTCTCCCACATCGCCGTGATGTGGAATTCGAAAAATGCGTTTCATGTGATCGAAAAGAAACAGGTGGAGCTCGCCGCCGCGGCGTTGCACATGAAAGTACTGTACCTCGACGTGCCAGCGCAGGAGCAGTTCGATCATGCGTTCGGGCAGATCCTCAAACAGCGACCGAGGGCGCTGCTGGTGTTGGCGGATCGTGTCTTTCTGCATAACCGCACGCGCATCATGGAGTTTGCCGTCAAACACCACTTACCGGGTGTGTACGCGTACCTGGAACTGGTCGAGGCCGGCGGCTTGATGTCCTATGGTCCCAATTACGCTGATATGCACAAGCGGGCCGCGACGTATGTGGATAAGATCCTAAAGGGGCGCCAGCCCGCTGACCTTCCAGTGGAGCGGCCGATGAAATTCGAGCTGGTCATTAATCTCCAGGCGGCTAAGCAGATCGGTATCACGATCCCGCAGTCGGTGCTGTATCGGGCCGACAAAGTCATCAAGTGAGAGGGACGAGTGTCGAGTGGAGAGAGCTAATGGATACGCCATGAAGATAAAACTAATCTTCCTTACCCTTTGCTCTTTGCTCTTGGCGCTTAGCCGTTCCGCCGCGGCACAGCAGCCTGCGAAAACGCCGCTGATCGGTTTGTTGGTTCCTGGGATGCAGAGCGGCTACGCGAGGGATTTTGATTCTTTCCGGCAAGGGCTGCGCGAGTTGGGCTACGTTGAAGGAAAGAACATCGTTATCGAGTACCGGTATGCACAAGGAGTACTTGATGCTCTCCCTGGACTTGCGGACGATTTGGTCCGTCGCAAAGTCGATGTCATTGTCACCACCTCCGGCCCCGCTATTCGGGCCGCCCAAAATGCGACCAAAACAATCCCCATTGTATTCGCGACGGCTTCCGATCCAGTCGGTGGCGGGATCGTGTCCAGCTTGGCTAAGCCCGGCGGGAACGTCACGGGGTTGGTGCTGCTCGCCCCAGAGTTGAACGGCAAGCGTCTCGAGCTACTCAAAGAAGCATTTCCTAAAGTTACGCGAGTGGCGTTTCTGTGGAGCAACGCGAGCGGTTCTGGCCGGCGTTTCAACGAGGCCGAGGCCGTGGCCAAATCATTGGGACTACGGCTTCATTCGATGGGTGTCAAAGGCGTTGACGATCTTGAGAGCGCCTTCGATACAGCAAAAAGCGCGGGCGCTCAGGCTCTAACTACCACCCCGATTCCAGGGTTCGGTACGTTCCGAGCACGGATCATCGACTTGGCAACCCAAAAAAAGTTGCCAGCGATGTATATATCGTCTGCATGGGTCGATGCGGGAGGCCTCATGAGTTATGCGCCGGACAGCCTCGGTCACTGGCACCGCGCGGCGACCTACGTCGATAAAATTTTGAAAGGCCGCAAACCCGCGGATCTGCCGGTGGAACAACCGATGAAGTTCGACTTCGTCATAAATCTCAAAGCCGCCAAGCAGATCGGCCTGACGATTCCGCCGAATGTATTGGCGCGGGCGGATCGGGTGATTCGCTGAAGAAGGCAAAAGACACGAGGCAATAGACAAGAGCGTATGAAGGGAAAATCATGATCAAGAAATTATCCGTTTGGGTACTGGCAACTGTAATTCTGACAACTATTTCCTTCGCCGACGCGCAGCAACCGGCCAAAATCTACCGCATCGGCTATCTGTGGCCGACACGGCTGGAGCAGGGTCAGAGCCGTCTCGATATGTTCAAGCAGGGGATGCGCGAACATGGTTATGAAGAGGGCAAGAACCTCTCAATCGAATACCGATTCGCCGACGGAAAAGCTGAAAGCCTTCCTGGCCTGGCTGCGGATCTCGTTCGGCTCAACGTCGATGTGATTGTCACCGGAGTTAACCCGGGGATTGTGGCAGCGAAGCAAGCGACGTCAACTATCCCGATTGTCATGACCGCCGGCAACGACCCGATCGGCACGGGCTTGGTCGCCAGCCTGGCGCGTCCAGGTGGCAACATCACCGGATTGAGCATGGACACCGGCGAGGAAAATTTCGGCAAGCGTCTGGAGTTGATGAAAGAGTCGTTGAGCAAGCTGTCGCGGGTCGCGGTGCTCTTTAACAGCGCTAATGCCGCTCACCAACTCTACCTGAAGAACTTGGAAGGGCCGGCGCGCCATTTGAAAGTGACGCTCATCCCCGTCCCATTCCGAGAGACCGGCGACTTTGAGAACGCATTCAAAACCATGGCCGCGCAGCATGTGGGCGGTATGTTCTTGTTCAGCGACGGGGTCAGTGCGGATCAGCGGCCGCAGATCGCCGCTCTGGCGCTCAAAAATCGCTTGCCGAGCTCTTATCCGGACCGAACCTACGTCGAGGCGGGCGGACTCCTGTCCTGGGGACCGGATTTCAATAACAATATGCGGCGCGCGGCGATCTATGTTGACAAAATTCTCAAGGGCGCCAAGCCCGCTGAACTGCCGGTGGAACAACCCACCAAGTTTGAGTTCGTGGTAAATCTGAAGACCGCTAAGCAAATCGGTTTGACGATCCCGCCCAATGTGCTGGCTCGGGCGGATCGGGTGATTCGATGACAGAGGGCAGCGATCAATTGTCAGAAGAATCATGGGAGACAATTCCACGATGAAATCGCTTCTTGTCTGGTTACTGATCATTGTCGTCCTGGCAACTTCTACTGGCGTCCAAGCCCAGGACCAAAAAAAGATTCCACGGATCGGATTTCTCGCAGCCGTCACCCCTGCCGCATTATCGGACCGCATAGAAGCCTTCCGGCAAGGTCTGCGCGAGCTTGGTTACATCGAGGGGAAAAGCATCGTTATCGAATCTCGCTACGCGGAGGAACAATTTGCACGCCTCCCAGCGCTGGCGGCCGAGTTAATACGACTTAAGGTCGACGTCATCGTCACCGCCGGTTCGCCGGCAACCCGCGCCGCCAAAGGCGCTGCGGCGGCAATGCCGATTATCATGGCGCAGGATAGCGATCCGGTTGGCAACGGTTTCATTGCCAGTTTAGCGCGACCAGGCGGCAACATCACTGGGTTATCGACCCTGTCCTCGGAGTTGAGCGGAAAACGACTCGAGCTTCTCAAAGAGGTCGTGCCGAAGCTTGCCCGTGTGGTTGTCCTCGGCAATTTGACCGTGCCAGGCAACGCACAAGCGTTAAAAGAAACCGAACTAGCGGCTGGGGCGTATGGCGTGCAGGTCCAATACGAAGACGTGACCGATACTAAGGGTATCGCGACGGCAATCTCAGCCAGCAGCAAGGGGAGGGCGGACGGGATTCTGGCTCTCAACAACCCCATCCTTTCGGCGCGCAGAACAAGCATTGCCGAGTTCGTGGCAAAGAGCCGGATTCCAGCGATGTATGAAAGATTGGAATATGTGGAGGCTGGCGGACTCATGAGCTACGGCGTGAGCAGTCCCGATCTATACCGGCGCGCGGCAACGTACGTGGACAAGATATTGAAAGGCCGCAAACCCGCAGATTTGCCGGTAGAGCAGCCAAAGAAGTTCGAGTTTATCGTCAACTTAAAAGCTGCGAAGCAGATCGGTCTTACAGTGCCGCCGAACGTGTTGGTGCGGGCGGAACGGGTGATCAGGTAGGCAAGAGGCATTAGGCAACAGGCAATAGTAAGAGAGGAAACCATGACCAAGAAAATTGTTCTCGGGTTACTGACAATTATTTTGCATACGGCTGCTCCGTTTACCCAGGCGCAGCAGCCAGGGAAAATCCCGCGGATAGGATACCTAAGTGCTTCTTCGGCCACCTCTGCCGCATCCCGCGTCGAAGCGTTTCGTCAGGGCCTGCGCGAGCTTGGCTACGTGGAGGGGAAAAACATTGTCGTTGAATATCGATTTGCCAATGGCGACCTAGATCGCTTGAAGCAGCTTGCGACCGAACTCGTACAGCTCGATGTCGACATCATTGTATCGGGCGGTCCGACGGCAACCCGTCCCGCCAAGGAAGCAACTTCGACGATTCCAATTGTCATGGGGTTTGATGATGACCCTGTCGGCGCAGGCTTTGTCGCCAGCCTGGCGCGACCGGGCGGCAACATTACCGGATTGTCCACTCCTGCCGCGGAAATAAGCGGTAAACGACTCGGGATTCTAAAAGAGATATTTCCCCGACTATCCCGCGTCGCTGTCTTCGGTCGTTCGACCCGTTCAGGCACGTCACTATCGCTACAAGAGATCGAACTCGCCGCGGCAGCGTTCAAAATGCAGATTCAGTACCTGGACATACAAAAGCCAAAGGACATCGAGACGGGATTTGCAGCCGCGAGCAAGGCGCGTGCCGACGCGATCGTCGTGCTCGGTAGTCCTGTGCTCAATCTTCACCGCACACAGATTGTCGACCTCGCGGTAAAGAACCGTATGCCCGGGGTGTACGCGCAGCCAGAGTATATTGACGCCGGTGGCCTCATGTATTACGGCGCCAGCTTTACCGATATTTTTCAGCGCGCCGCCACGTACGTGGACAAAATCTTGAAAGGTACCAGGCCCGCCGATCTCCCCGTAGAGCAACCCAAGAAGTTCGAATTCGACGTCAATTTGAAGGCAGCCAAGCAGATCGGCTTGACGATCCCGCCCAATGTATTGGCGCGGGCGGATCGGGTGATTAGGTAGGCGATAGGCATTAGGCAACAGGCGATAGTAGGGGAGAAAACCATGACTAAGAAAATGGTTCTCGGTGTGCTGACAACGGTCTTGGTAATTACTGCCGGGTTTGCCCACGCGCAGCCTGCGACGAAAACCCCGCGAATCGGCATCGTCACGGCTCAACCACTTTCCGCGATTGCATCCCGTCACGAGGCCTTCCTTCAAGGACTGCGCGAGCTTGGTTACGTCGAGGGCAAAAACATTGTCATTGAATATCGATCTGCTGATGGGAAATTCGATCGGCTGCCTGCGCTCATGGCCGAGATCGTGCGCCTCAAGGTCGACATCATCCTATCGCATGGGCCGACAACGACACGCGCCGCCAAGCAAGCAACTTCGACGATTCCGATTGTCATGGCACAAGATCCCGACCCCATTGGCAACGGCTTCGTGACCAGTCTTGCGCGCTCGGGAGGGAATATCACCGGATTATCCTCGCTGACGACCGACCTATCTGGAAAGAGACTGGAGTTGCTCAAAGAAATACTGCCTAAGCTTTCCCGCGTGGCGCTCTTCGGCACTTCAAGCAACCAAGGTAATGCACAGTCGCATAAAGAGACTGAGGTTGCTGCCACCGCGCTCGGGTTGAAGGTTCAATACCTTGACATACTTGGGCCCAAAGATATCGAGAGAGCATTTCAAGCCGCCGGCAACGGACACGCTGAGGCAGTCTACGTATTGCGCGGTCCTGTGCTGAATTCCCAGCGGCTACAGTTCGTCCGACTGGCAGCAAAGCACCGGCTTCCAGCAACCTACCCGACAAACGAATACGTCGAGGACGGCGGACTTATGAGCTATGACGCCAACTCCAACGATTTGGCCCGGCGTGCCGCTACGTATGTGGACAAGATTTTGAAAGGAGCAAAGCCCGCTGATTTGCCAGTCGAGCAGCCGATTAAGTTCGAGCTCATCTTCAATCTAAAAGCTGCCAAGCAGATCGACCTGACTATTCCACCGAACGTCCTGGTGCGGGCGGACAAAGTAATACGGTAAGGCGTGAAGGGTAAGGGGTCAGGGGTAAGGCGACTCGGAGTTTTTTCGTATTTGCGACGGGTGGCCCGTATTTGCCACGAGTTTTGGACTCAAGGTCAAACCGCAAAGTCAAAGGGGAAAGAGACAAGTTCACGAAACTGGAGAAAACATATGAGAAGCAATGTCATTCTTCTTACGCTTAGCGCTTTGCTCTTGGCGCTTAGCGCGGCCGCGCAGGCGCAGCAGCCGGCGAAAGTTCCCCGGCTAGGATATCTAGGCGGCTCCCTGTCCGCTAATGTCGCTCGGATTGAGGCATTGCGACAGGGTCTGCGAGAACTTGGCTATGTGGAGGGGAAAAACATTTTTATTGACTGGCGTGATTCAGGCGGGAAACTCGATCGACTTCCAGCGCTCGCGGCCGATCTGGTGCAGTCCAAGGTGGACGTCATTGTCACAGGCGGTCCGGCATCAACCCGTCCCCTCAAGGAAGCAACCAGTACGATCCCCATTGTCATGGCTCAGGATCCCGATCCTGTTGGCAATGAATTCATCTCAAGCCTGGCGCGGCCCGGGGGGAATATCACTGGATTGTCCACGTTAGCGCCGGAGCTGAGCGGAAAACGATTGGAACTTTTGAAAGAGATTATTCCTAAGTTCAAGCGCGTGGCCGTTGTGGGGAGTTCAAAGGAACCGGGCAACGCGCAATCGTTAAAAGAGATTGAGCTGGCATCTGGCGCGTTTGGGGTGCAGGTTCAATATCTTGACGTGCATGATCCTAAATATATCGAGACTGCCTTCAGAGCTGCAAGCAAGGCGCGAGCTGACGCAGTGCTTTTCCTGGGCGGGCCTGTTATCAATGCTTATCGAACACGGGTTATCGAACTTGCAGTAAAGGACCGGCTCCCAGCAATATATTACGCGCCAGAGTGGGTGGAAGACGGCGGACTCATCACATACAGCGTGAGCTTCACCGATTTGTTCCGCCGCGCTGCCACATACGTCGCCAAAATTCTAAAAGGCGCCAAGCCCGGTGACCTACCGGTAGAGCAACCTAAGAAGTTCGAGTTCATCGTCAACCTCAAAGCGGCGAAACAGATCGGACCTGAAGATCCCGCCCAATGTGCTGGCGCGGGCGGATCGGGTGATTCGATAGGCAAGGCGCGAGGCGGTAGGCGTGAGTTAAACTTCGAGAGCAAACTTTATGATGAGAAAATTTCTTTGGTTACTACTAGCATTTCTCTTTCTAGCGACAAGTGCCCCTACTCAGGCGCAGCAAGCGAAGAAAATTCCGCGCATAGGATTTCTCTTTGTGGGTTCGAAAGATCAACCCCACTTGGAAGCATTCCGCCAGGGGCTGCGTGATCTGGGTTACGTCGAGGGCAAGAACATCAGTATCGAGTACCGCTATGCCGAAGGAAAGCCTGACGCGCTGCCGACGCTTGCGGGGGAACTCGTCGGGCTAAATGTTGACGTTATACTTACGACAACCCTTCGAGCCAGTCGCGCCGCGGCCCAGGTAACTAGCACGATTCCAATTGTCGGGGTGGGCATCGGCGATCCTATTAGTGCAGGTCTGGTCAAAAGCCTGGCGCGGCCAAGCGGCAACGTGACCGGCCTCTCAAACAGCGCGGGTCCCGGTTTGTGGGGCAAGCAGTTGGAGCTGCTGAATGAGGCGGTCCCCAGGATCAGCTTAGTTGCGGTGCTGTGGAATATAGACGTTGACCGACTTGCAAGTGTTATGAATGAGGAGGTAAAGACCGCGGCCAAGGCGCTACGAAACCAAATTCGGCCTTACGAGATCAAGAGTGCCGCAGATATCGACCGCGCCTTCGACGATTTAAAAAAAAATCGCGCCCAGGCGCTTCTTATCACCGCGGGTCCGGTAATGACTCGAAATTCAAAAACGATTTCCGAACTCGCTACTAAGCTGCATCTGCCGGCAATGTATAATACAAGGCAATTTGTCGAGGACGGCGGATTGATGGCCTACGGGGTCAATTTCGCAGACCTGTACCGGCGCGCTGCCACCTATGTCGACAAGATTTTGAAGGGTCGAAAGCCCACTGATCTTCCTGTCGAGCAGCCGATGAAGTTCGAGTTCGTCATTAATCTGAAAGCGGCGAAGCAGATCGGCCTGACAATCCCGCCAAACGTGCTGGCGCGGGCGGATCGGGTGATTCGCTGAATCAGGCGTGAGGCATGAGGCAACAGGCAATAGTAAGCGAGAAAACCATGGCCAAGAAAATTGTCATCGGTTTGCTGATGACTGTCATGCTAGCGGCAGCCCCTTTGGCCAAGGCGCAACGGCCGACAAAAATTCCTCGCATTGGGTACGTGATTGGTCCGTCACTCGCCGAAAACTCCGTCCGCATCGAAGCGTTGCGCCAAGGGCTGCGCGAACTTGGTTACATAGAAGGAAAGAATATTGCGTTTGAGTGGCGCTCCGCAGACGGGCGAATGGATCGGCTTCCAGCGCTGATCGCGGAACTGATACATCTCCAGGTCGACATCTTGATATCGGCGGGACCGACGGTAACCCGTCTCGCACAGCAGGCGACAAAAACTATTCCAATCGTGATGGCGCAGGATACTGATCCAGTCGGAAATGGCTTTATCGCCAGCCTAGCGCGGCCCGAAGGTAATGTGACCGGTTTATCCGTGCTGGCTCCAGAAATTACCGGCAAACAATTGGAACTTTTGAAAGATGTCGTGCCTACGCTTGCGCGGGTCGCCGTGCTCGGAGAACCAGCCAATCCGGGCTACGCGCAACAATTGACAGAGACGGAGCTCGCCGGCCGGGCGCTCAAGGTGCAGATTCAAACCGTGAATGTAAGGGATGCCAAAGATTTCGAAGCTGCATTTCAAGCCGCGACCAAGAGACACGCTGACGCGGCGCTGCTGATGGGCGGGCCCGTGCTTAACTCACAGCGGAAACGGGTCGTCGACTTGGCGGCAAAGAGCCGGTTGCCAGCGATCTACAACGAACTCGGATTTGTCGAAGTCGGTGGTCTTATGACCTATGGCGCGAGTTTTACTGACTTATACCGGCGCGCGGCGACGTATATCGATAAAATTCTAAAAGGCAGGGCACCAGCCGATCTTCCGGTCGAGCAACCGAAAAAATTCGACTTCATCGTCAATTTGAAAGCTGCCAAGCAGATCGGACTGACGATCCCGCCGAACGTCCTGGTGCGGGCGGATCGGGTGATTCGCTGATAGAACGCAAGGGGTATCGTGCAAAGAGACAAGTTCAAGAAACGGGAGAAAACATATGAGAAGCAATGTCATTCTTCTTACGCTTAGCGCTTTGCTCTTGGCGCTTAGCGTGTCCGCGCAAGCGCAGCAGTCAACGAAAATCCCGCGAATCGGTTTTTTGGGTGCTGGCACCGCTGCTTCCATCTCTAGTCGCGTCGAGGCATTTCGCCAGGGACTGCGCGAGCGTGGCTATATCGAGGGCAAGACGATTGTGGTCGAGTACCGCTACGGTGAAGGCAAGGTCGATCGGCTGTCCGACCAGGCCGCCGACTTGGCGAAGCTCAAGGTTAACGTGATCGTCACCGCCGGTTCGCAGGCAACCCGGCCGGCCAAGGAAGCGACCGCAACGATTCCCATCGTCATGGCCCAGGACAACGATCCGGTCGGGTCGGGATTCGTCACTAGTCTGGCCCAGCCCGGTGGCAACGTTACCGGATTGGCGAACCTGACCACCGAGTTGAGCGGCAAGCAAGTGGAGATCCTGAAGGAAGTCATGCCGAAACTTGCACGGCTGGCGGTGTTGAGGGATCTAACCGAACCGGGTAATCCGCAAGCGGTGCGCGAGACCGATCGCGCCGCCCAAGGGTTCGGCATTCAGCGATTTTATCTCGACGTCAGAAATGCTCCCGACATCGAGCCAGCGTTTCTGTCGGCAGGGAAAAAACAGGTGGAAGGGTTGCTCGTGATGCCCAGCTCCGTTTTCAACACCCATCGCCAACAGATCGTCGAGCTCGCCACAAAAAACCGCTGGCCGGGGATTTATCCCAGGGTCGACTACGTAGATGACGGTGGCTTGATGACCTACGGAGCGAATACCAACGACTTGTTTCGCCGTGCCGCGATCTTTGTCGACAAGATTCTTAAAGGCGCGAAGCCGGCCGATCTTCCGGTAGAGCAGCCGATAAAGTTCGATCTGGTGTTCAACCTCAAGGCGGCAAAACAAATCGGCTTGACCATACCTCCCAATGTGCTCGCGCGGGCGGAGCGGGTGATTAAGTAGGCAACAGGCATGAGGCAACAGGCAATAGTAAGAGTGAAGACCATGACAAAGAAAACTATCTTCTGGGGACTGGTTACTGTCTTGCTGATAAATGCCATGGTCGCCATTGCGCAGCAGCCGAGGAAAATCCCGCGGATAGGTTATCTATCGGCGCGGGATCCAGCTAACGACTCCAGTCGTGCGGAAGGAGTGCGGCTGGGTCTGCGCGAGCTGGGCTACATCGAAGGACAGAACATCGCCATTGAGTACCGATATGCGGAGGGGAAGAGCGACCGGTTCCCTAAACTTGCGGCGGAGTTGGCGCGTCTCAATATCGATATCATCTTAGTAGCAGGCGGCGACGTCCTGCTCAGGGCCGCCATCAATGCGACCAAGACGATTCCCATCATCATGACCGGCGGTGGTGTCGATCCTGTCAAAGCAGGCTTCGTTAAAAGCCTCGCTCGTCCGGGCGGTATTGTCACCGGTCTGACAAGCCTCGTCCTTGAACTAGGCGGGAAGCGGTTGGAGCTGTTCAAAGAAGCCGTCCCCAAACTTACCCACGTCGCGGTTCTCCACGACGAAAGCACTCTGTCTGCCGGATCGGAGCTTAAAGAGGTTCTGCCAGCCGTGGCACGTGCGCAGAAGATGACCATCCAAACCTGGCAGGTGCGAGGCCAGGATGATTTCGAGAAGGTTTTTGCCGCGATCGGCAAGCAGCGCCCGGATGGACTCTACGTTTCCACGGGCGCGCTGCTGAATTCCAATCAGAAACGGATCGTCGGCTTTGCGCTAAATAGCCAGTTACCGTCAGTATACGGCAGAAGCGAATATGTAACTGAAGGCGGGCTTATGTACTACGGAGCGGACCAGGCGGACAGCTACCGCCGCGTCGCATACTACGTCGACAGAATCCTAAAAGGTGCTAAACCCGGCGACCTGCCAGTCGAACAGCCGACAAAGTTCGAGCTGATATTCAATCTCAAGACCGCCAAGCAGATCGGCGTGACGATTCCGCAGTCGCTGCTGTATCGGGCCGACAAGGTTATTCGATGACAGTCGTCAGCGATCCGCTATTAGTAAAAACATCGGAGCAAAATGCATGATGAAATCGATTCTCAACTGGTTCCTGGCAAGCGTCATTCTTGTTTCCACCCCCGCCGCCAATGCGCAGCAGGTAGGGAAAATTGTTCGAATAGGATTCCTCACCGCAAGCACGGCTTCCGGTAACGCTGACTACCTGGATGCGTTCCGCCAGGAGATGGGCAGGCTTGGATGGATCGAGGGAAAAAGTTTCACCTTCGAATACCGCTACGGCGATCAAAAACGAGAGCGGCTGACTGGCCTCGCCGCGGAACTGGTCCGGCTGAAGGTTGATCTGATCTTGGTCACAGCCGGAGCTGCGGTGTTGGCGGCGAAGGAAGCCACAACTACCATCCCGATCGTCATGACCAACCCCGCGGACGCCGTAGGTGAAGGGATGGTTGCCAGTCTGGCCCGGCCCGGAGGCAACGTCACGGGGCTGTCAAGTCTAGCAGTGGAGCTGAATACCAAGAGGCTGGAGATACTCAAGGACGCGGTCCCCAAGCTCGCCCGTGTCGGACTTCTGCGGCCGCCAGGAAGCGGCGAGGCAGGGAATCTTCAAATGAAAGAACTCAGGGCCGCGGCTTCGGCACTGAAACTGAAATTGGAAGAGATCGAAACTAAACCCGACTCCAAAGGTGTAGAAAGCGCTTTTCAAATTGCAAAGCAGAAACAGGCGGGCGGGATCATGACGTACGTTACTAACCGCTTTGTGGCCGAAAGAAAGCGCATCGTCGAGCTTGCCGGTAATCACCGTTTACCGGCGATCTACCCACAGGATGAATTTGTCGAAGCCGGCGGGCTCATGTCTTACGGTGCGGACTTCAATGACCTCTACCGGCGCGCGGCGGTTTACGTCGACAAGATTTTGAGGGGCGCCAAACCAGCTGACTTGCCGGTGCAGCAGGCCTCGAAGTTTGAGTTTGTCATCAACTTGAAGGCGGCAAAACAGATCGGACTATCGCTCTCGCCGGAGTTTCTGTCACGGGCGAATCGGGTCCTAAAATAGCAGGGAGCAGGGGGATTTGGGCAAGGAGCCAGAAAACACACAGGAAACCTCACTGAGGAAACAAACCTTGGAAATCTCGTTTAACGCTTTACTTCTAGCGCGTGGCCTATGTGCCACAGTCTTTCTTGCTCTTTGCTCCCTGCTCCTTGCTCCCGGCTCCCCCACTCAGGCCCAGCAGCCGGCGAAAATCCCGCGGATAGGATACCTAGGCGGGACTAGCGCTGCGGCTTACGCAGGCCGCATCGAGGCATTCCTGCAGGGGCTCCGTGAGCTTGGCTATGTCGAAGGGAAAAACGTTGCCATCGAGCGGCGCTTTGCAGAGGGAAAAACCGATCGCCTGAGTGAACTTGCGGCCGACCTAGTGCGGCTCAAGGTCGACATCCTCGTCTCGGCTGGTCCGACAGTAACCCGTCTTCTTATTAAGCAGGCAACTTCGACGATTCCCATTGTCATGACCAATGAAGGCGATCCAGTAGGCAGCGGGTTCGTCGCTAACCTTGCACGGCCTGGCGGAAATATCACTGGATTGTCGTCGCTCGCACCGGAGCTTAGTGGAAAACGACTGGAGGTTCTAAAGGAGACCGTTCCTAAGTTCTCCCGCGTGGCCGTCCTGGGGAATTCGACCGAACCGTCCAACCCACAATCGTTAAAAGAAGTGGAACTTGCCGCAGGGGCGTTCGGAGTGAAGGTTCAATACCTAGACATACTAAGTCCCAAGGATATTGAGATTGCATTCCGAGCTGCTAGCAAGGGGCGGGCTAACGCAGTCCTTATTTTATTGGCGGGCGGCCTAGCCACTGCTCAGCGCACCGAGATCGTCGAACTCGCGGCAAAGAGCCGGCTCCCGGCGATCTACAACAGCGCAGAATTTGTCGATGCCGGTGGACTTATGAGCTATGCGGCGAGCCTCACGGACTTGTCGAGGCGCGCGGCCGTCTATGTGGACAAAATTCTCAAAGGCAGAACACCCGCCGACTTACCAGTGGAGCAGCCGATTAAATTTGAGTTCATCGTCAATTTGCAAGCAGCCAAGCAAATCGGCCTGCCGGTACCGCCGAACGTGCTGGCGCGGGCGGATCGGGTGATTAAGTAGGCAAAAGGCATTGGGCACTAGGCAACAGTAAGAGTTTCGGGACGCGGAAAATACCTATGAGAAAAAGCTTTTTTGGTTTGTGGGCGGCGGTTTTACTCCTGGCAACTGCATCGATCAGCGCAGCCCAGCCGGCAAAAGTGTTCAAAATCGGCGCGCTGGTTCCCGGCGATGCATGGTATGAGATCATTGATGGTCTGAAAAGCGGTCTCAAGCCGCTCGGTCTTGAAGAAGGCAAACAGTTTGTGCTGGCAGTGCAAGATTGGCAGGGTGATGCAAAGCTGGCGCAAGCGGCGGCGAAGAAGTTTGAGCAAGACAATGTCGATCTCATCTATGCCAGTTCGACCGGCAGTACGATCGCCGCAAGGCGAGCGACGGCAAATACCCCACTGGTTTTCTGTGCCGGTACCGATCCCGTCGCTCTCGGCTTGGTCGATAGCTTTGCTGCGCCGGGAGGCCGGCTTACCGGGGTTTACTACCGCGACGCTGATCTGACCGGGAAGCGGTTGGAGCTGTTAAAAGAGCTCGTCCCCAAGCTCCGGCGAGTGGTTACATTGTACAATCCGCGCACGACCGTCGCTATCGAGTCGTCCAAGGCCGCGCGCGAGGCGGCAGCGCAGCTGGGCCTCCGGTTGATCGAACGCCACTACAGTTCGACTGAAGAACTCCTGGCAGCAATTCACGCCCTCAAGGCCGGGGATGCCGATGCTTTTTTCGCCGTGGCGGACCCGGAAGTGGACAATCAATCGAGGCTCATTATCGATATTGCAAATCGCCAGCGGCTGCCGACAAGTTTCCCACGGCAAAGTATTGTCATAAGCGGCGGCTTTTCGAGTTACAGCGTCAGCTTTCACGAAGTCGGGCGGCTCTCGGCGAAGTATGTGCAGCGCATTCTCAACGGTGTTAAACCCAAAGATCTGCCGGTGGAAGGCGTCGATAAGATCGAGTTGTTCGTCAACCTCAAGACCGCAAAGCAGATCGGCTTGACGGTGCCGCCGAACGTGTTGGCGCGGGCGGATCGGGTGATTCGATGATAACTGGGGAGGATGGCAAAACCCGCGAGTGGGTGAGGAGATTACGGCAACGCCAGAGTATTTTTGACGGCGCGCTCGACTTGTGCGAGCAGGGCTGCCGGCAAGCTTCCCAGCCGCTTGACGATGCGTTGCTTGTCGACGGCTTTGATCTGCTCGGTGACGACTTTCGATGCAAAAGTGAGGCGCGCGGTTCCTTTGGCGATGAGCGTGTGACTGGGCGAGAGCCGGGCGATGTTCTTGGTCAACGGCACGATCACCGCCAGTTGGCTGTATTGATTGATTGCGTCGTTGGACAATACGATGGCGGGCCGGGTTTTCTTGATCTCGACGCCGATGGTTGGATCGAGATTGACCAGCACGACATCACCGCGCCGCACCGCGACCACGCGACTCCTCCTTTTCAAGGATGCTCCAGGCCTCGGCGTCGCTCAATCGCCACTCGGCAAGCTGCTCTTTTTCCTCGTCGATATCGCGGCCGGAGCGGCCGGCATAATAATCGGCGTAGTCACGCTCCAATTGTTTGCGGGCAACCGAATCGAGGAAGGCGGTCAGCATGCTGGTGATGACCTTGCTGCGGCGCGCTTTCGGAATCACCGCGTTGGCGCGCTGCACCAATTCGCGGGGCAACGAAACGCTGACCACTTCATATTGTTTTTTGACGGCTGGCATCAATTATCCTCATCAAAGTAATGGGTTAATATTAATAACCATATTGCATAAATGCCGCCCTGTCAATTTGGCTGGCAAGACGCGGGTACGACTAGCCCGATGTGCTGGCGTGGGCGGACAAAGTACTACGGTGAGGCGTGAAGGGTAAGGGGTAAGGCGACTCGGAAAATTTTTGTATGTGCGATGAGTCGCCCGTATTCACCACGAGGTTTGGACTCAAGGTCAAACCGCAAAGGCAAAGGGGAAAGAGCCAAGGGCAAGAAACCGGAGAAAACATATGAGAAGCAATGTCATCCTTCTTACGCTTAGCGCTTTGCTCTTGGCGCTTAGCGCGTCCGCGCAGCTGCCGGCGAAGATACCGCGCATCGGATTCCTGGGTTCAGATCCTACGGCCGTATCCACACGCATCGAAGCGCTGCGCCAGGGGCTGCGCGAGCTTGGTTATGTCGAGGGGAAAAACATCCTCATCGAGTATCGCTATGCCGAGGACAAACTCGATCGCTTCCCCGTGCTCGCGGCCGAGCTCGTGCGGCTCAAGGTCGACGTCATTGTCACTGGAGGTCCGGGGGCGACCAGAGCCTCCAAGGACGCAACGACGACGATCCCCATCGTGATGGCACAGGATACCGATCCTGTGGCGACAGGATTTGTCGCCAGTTTGGCGCGACCCGGCGGCAACATTACCGGACTGGCAACCTACGCCCCGGAGATCAGCGGCAAACAACTGGAACTGCTCAAAGAGATCGCGCCAAAAATCTCGGCGGTGGCGATCCTCGGTACTGCGAATATTCCAGGGCAGGCGCAAATGCGGAAGGAGGCAGAAATCGCCGCCAGCGCGTTGGCAGTGACGCATCGCTATATCGACGTACAGAGCCCCAAGGATGTTGACAGCGCATTTCGTAGCGCAATTAAGGGACGGGCTGAAGCCGTGCTCGCATTACTGTCACCGGTCCTCAACTCACAGCGACAACAAGTTGTCGACACCGCGGCAAAGAGTCGGCTCCCGGTGATCTACCCCTTTGCAGCATTTGTCGAAGCAGGAGGGCTGGCGAGTTACGGCGTCAGCTTTGACGACTTGTACCGCCGCGCCGCGGCGTACGTAGACAAGATTTTGAAAGGTACCAAGCCCGCCGACCTTCCCGTCGAACAGCCAAAGAAGTTCGAGTTCATCGTCAATCTAAAAGCGGCTAAGCAGATCGACTTGACGATTCCGCCGAATGTGCTGGCGCGGGCGGACAAAGTAATTCGGTGAAAAGTTAAAAGTGAGAAGTCAGTAGGAAGAGCAAAGCGCGGGCAAACTACGGGAGACAAAAAATGAAAAGAAAAATATTTGTTTGGTTGCTGACAGCTTTGTTGCTGCCAACTGTTTCCGCCCGCGCGCAGCAGCCGGCGAAAGTTCCGCGAATTGGCTTTGAGTCCGACTCACCGGTGACGTCAATCGCGGCGCGCGTCGACGGATTCCGCCAGGGTCTGCGCGAGCTCGGTTACGTCGACGGTAAGAACATTATAATCGAGTGGCGCTCCGCAGACTTGAAGCCCGAGCGGCGCAGCGAGATCGCTGTCGAGCTGGTGCGTCTGAAAGTCGATCTTATTGTCTCGGCCGGGCCGACGATAACGCGCACTTTGAGGGAGGCGACGACGACGATACCGATCATTATGGCCCAAGATACCGATCCGGTCGGCAGCGGCTTCGTCGCTAGCTTGGCGAAACCTGGAGGCAACATTACGGGTCTTTCGGCTCTTTCACCGGAAATGAGCGGCAAACAACTGGAGCTGCTGAAGGAAATCAAGCCCAAACTCTCGCGTGTCGCCGTGATTGGTAATTCGACCAATCCCGGGGATGCGCAAGCCTCTGCGAGAGACTGTGCTGGCAGCCGGCGCATAAGAAATTTATTTGCGTTATCTGGATGTTCAAGATGCCAAGGATATCGAACCGGTTCTTCGCGCCGCCGCCAAGGGGCGCGCCGACGCACTCATGGTGCTGGGCAATCCGATCCTCAATCTCAAACGTCAACAAGTTGTCGATCTTGCCGCCAAGCTCCGCTTGCCGGCGGCGTACGCCCGACCTGAGTATGTCGAGGCCGGTGGTTTAATGACTTACGGCACCAACTATCCCGAACTTTTCCGCCGCGCCGCGACTTATGTCGACAAGATTCTCAAAGGTGCCAAGCCCGCTGATCTTCCCGTAGAGCAGCCGAAGAAATTCGAATTCACCGTCAATCTGAAAGCCGCCAAGCAGATTGGCTTGACCGTGCCGCCCAACGTGTTAGCACGAGCGGATCGAGTAATCCGCTGAAGAAGGCAATAGGCAACAGTAAGAAGGGCTTAATGATTCATAAATTACTTATCGCTTTACTGGTAACTTTCTTACTAGCGGTTGCTTCGCGCAGCAGCGCCCAGCAGGCAAAGAACATTCCCCGTATCGGTTATATTTCCGGAACCGGCAGCGCCGCCAAACCCGGACCTTACGTCGAAGAATTGCGGCGCGGCTTGGCCGCGCTCGGCTATGTCGACGGCAAAGACTTCGTGATTGAGTTTCGCGGCGCGGAGGGTAAACAGGAGCCTATAGCCGGGCTGGTCGGTGAACTGGTGCGACTCAAGGTCGACGTTATGGTCTTACCGATGGTAGCCGCCATCCGCGCGGCAAAAGAGGCGACTAAAACGATTCCTATCATAATGGTGAGTCAAATCGATCCGGTTTCGGAACGGCTGATCGAGAGCTTGGCGCGCCCGGGCGGGAATATCACGGGACTCGCCACCCTCCAGCGAGACCTGAGCGGGAAGCGGCTGGAGTTGCTCAAGGAAGCGGTTCCGAAGTTAGGGCGCGTAGGAATTCTTCGGGATGCGGACGAGTCGGCGTCGGCTACGGGTTATAAAGACTATGAGTCCGCAGCGCGTGCCCTGAAGCTTGAGCTTCAATCACTCACCGTGCGCGGATCCACTCCGGACATCGAAGGCGCGTTCCGAACCGGAATCAAGGCGGGCGCGCGAGCGCTCATAGCGATTACCAACGGCCCGATCTTCTATAACTCGAAGCGGATCACCGAGCTGGCGATCAAGCATCGATGGCCCTCGATGTTCGAAGGCAGCGCTTGGGTCGACGCCGGCGGAATGATGTCCTATTCAGCCAACGATATGCAGCAGTTTCGCCGCGCCGCGACTTTTGTCGACAAAATCTTGAAAGGCACAAAACCCGCCGACTTGCCGGTCGAACAACCGACGAAGTTCGAGTTTGACATCAACCTCAAGACGGCGAAGGCGTTAGGTATTAACATCCCGCAATCGGTGTTGTTCCGGGCGGATAGGGTGATCAAGTAGACGTGAGGCGGAAGGCGTGAAAACAATCTGCGGTCTCGCTCGGTGTAACTCAGGAGAAGTTGATTAACGTTCGCGGCTGAGATCGATAATACCTTTGCGAAAGCGGATCGTGAGTTTGAAGTGTCTGAGGAAGTTGAGACCCAGCAAACCATCAACACCGCTCTCGGAAGGTAGGTCGTGGCATAAAACATCGAGGTTGGCGACCTTCTGCCCAATCGCGGTCGCGGAACGTACGGCGGTTCGTGGCGCATATTCAACACCGCTTCCCGTTACGATCCGTTGTCGGTCGAGCTCGGGATGGGCGGGGTCGTACCCGAGCCGGGCCATGATATCGGTAGCTAAGATCGTCAAGCTCGCTCCGGTGTCGAGCACGACGGGTATAACAAGAGACGACTGGCCATCGACGGCTTCAACTAAGAGGTCAACGACAATTGATGAGACCGAGGGATCGAACACCACTCGGGGCATTAGAAAATAACTCCAGTATCGGGAGCGACCGTGCCGGTGAAATGGACGCAGAGGTTTCCCGCATGCTTCTTAAGGGCGCGATGAATTTCATCGCGATCCTTACTGTGGGCGATTACTCTCCCCTTGAGCAGAGTGGTCGATGCATCTAGTTCGAAATCTTCCAGGAGCAGCCACTGATTAGGGTATTTGGTTCTTATTTTCTCTTTGGTCAATAATGGATTCTTAGCCATGAATCTAGCTTCCTATAGCAGGCACGCCATGCCTGTATTCCCCCTGGACATGAACATGAGTAACAATAAATCGTCTATCATTTGCGCGTCAACCTTTCTGTGGATCGATAGTAGCTCTTCGATTACAGTGAGTCCATGAAGCAAAGAGTCTCAATTATAGCTAGCTGACTTTAAGGCTTTAGTCGACAAGCTTGAAATATGGAATCTGCAATCTGTAATGCCTCGCAAAGCGAGGCCGGAGTTGATGCCTTCACCGCCGAGGTGATTCGCAGTTCCGTGGTGGCGATCACCGATGAGATGAAGACCAATCTCATGCGCACCGCCTACAACATGATCATCTATGAAGCGGAGGATTTCACGGTCGGGCTGTTCGATGCCGACGGCAATACGATCTCCATTGGACTCGGCCTACCCATGTTCATTCGCGGCTTGTCGGACGCGATCAAGGCGAAGCTTAAGCATTGGGGCAAGGAAAATATTCATCCCGGCGACATCTTGCTCACCAATGACCCGCAGGTGATGGGCAGCCACTTGAACCATATGATCTTTTCGCTGCCGATCTTTCATGACGACGAATTGATCGCGTTCTCGTCGTCCATGGGGCACTGGCAGGATGTCGGCGGCGTATTGGGCATGGTAACGCGGGATGTTTTTTCTGAAGGTTTGCAGATGCCGTTCGTTAAAATATTCAAAGGCGGCAAGCAGGACATGGAATTGACGGAAATCATCCGGAGCAACTGCCGCTTACCGCACTTCGCCATGGGCGATTTTCGCGCGCAGATCGCAGCGATACGTACCGGCGAACGACGGCTCAACCGGCTGCTGGAACGCTATGGCGCCGAGACTTTCAAGCAAAGTATCAGACTCATCTTCGACCAGAGCGAAAAGCTGGCGCGTGCCGCGGTGGATAAAATTCCCGACGGTGTCTACCAGGCCGAGTCGTTCATGGACGACGACGGCGTCATCATTGGCAAACCGATCCCGATCAAGGTACGGGTCGAAGTAAAGGCCGACGAATTGACCGTCGATCTGAGCGGCGTGAGCCCGCAGGTGGCCGGTCCATACAACTCCGGCGCGACTGCTGGGCGTTCGGCGTCGGAAGTAGCTTTCAAATTCTTGACGACGCCGTTATTGCTGCCGATCAACGAGGGCTCGTTTCGGCCGCTGAAAATCATTCTCCCGCCGGGTCGGATCGTCAGCGCGACCAAGCCGGCGCCGGTGCGCACCTGGATGACCGTGCCGATGACGGTGGCGGATACAATTTTCAAAGCGTTGGCGCAGGCGACGCCGCAGAATATTCTCGCCGGGCATCACGCCGATCTGGCGGCGACCCGGCTCTTCGGTCTTGATCCCGCAACCGGTCGATCTTTCCATTTTCCGCCGCTGCTCTCCGGCGGCGGCTGGGGCGCGCTTGAGCGACGCGGACGGCCAGAACGCGACCTTCTGTATTAACGACGGCGATACCCACAACACGCCGGTGGAGGCGGCCGAAGGCAAGGCGCCGGTGATCGTCGTCCATCGTAAGTTGCGCCAGGATTCCGGCGGCCCAGGAAAATTTCGCGGCGGCCTGGGCGTCGCCCAGGAGGTGCGCTTGCTGTCGCGCGGCAACGTGTTATCGGCGATGGAGCGGAGCCTATGCGCGCCCTGGGGACTCTACGGCGGCGGGGAGGCGTTGGCGAATCGTTTCACCGTCGTGCGAAAAGACGGTTCCATCGAAAAAATGCGCACCGGCAAGACCCCAGGCATCGTGCCGCTCGATGCCGGCGACGGTTTTATCGTTGAGGTCGGCGGTGGCGGTGGCTTCTGGAATCCGCTGGAACGCGATCCGCAGCGCGTGCTCGCCGACGTGCGCTCGGGATATGTTTCGATGGATGCCGCTCGCAGCGAGTATGGTGTCGTAATCCGGCAATCGGGTCGAGAGTTCGAGCTGGATATGGAAGCGACCGGAGTATTGCGGCAGGTCGAGTGGAGAAGATGAGATGACCACAAAGAACACATAGGTCGCACCCCCACCTTCATCCTCCCCCGCGATGCGGGGGAGGAAAGAGGAGGGGGAAGTATCTCCCGCAAAGGCGCAAAGGTGACGGGCCGGAGGCCGTCATCCCGAACGGATGCGAGGGATCTGAGAGAGATTTCTCCCGCCGGTCGAAATGACAACAATTCCGAGCTTCGCGTCTTTGCGCCTTTGCGGGAGAATCATTCTTCTCCGAGATGACAGCAGAAAGGATCACTTATGCAGCAGTTGACGAGTAACGTAGTCATCGAAACCCAGCAGAAGGGCGCCAATCATGGCTTGGTGACGACCTCGGATGGGCTGGTCCTCATCGACACGCCGCACAAGCCGAGTGATGCGGTGCGCTTACGTGCGGAGATCGAGCGGCGCGGCAAGCTGCGCTACATTATCAACACCGAACCCCATGGCGATCACTGGACCGGCAACGCATTCTTCGACGTGCCGGTGGTGGCACACGCGGGGGTGCGCGCGCGCATGCTGGCGGCAAACATGACCGAGCATCTGGCGCGGGTCGCGTCCTTCGGCCCGGAGGAGCCAAAGTTACTCGAGAACTACCGAGCCAATGCGCCGGTGATTACCTTTGAAACTGAAATGAAATTGCATGTCGGCAATCACACTTTCCGCATGATCCACATGCCCGGCCACACGCCGTATCAAGCGGCGGTTGTGGTCGAAGAGGAAGGCGTGGTTTTCACCAGCGACAATATTTTCTGCAAGGTACAGACGTGGATACAGGAAGGGCAGCCGGATAATTGGCTGAGGTCTCTGAATGCGCTCCGCGCGCTGCGGGAAGAGACGCTGGTCCCCGGCCACGGGCCAGTGTGCGACAAGAGTTATTTGAATGAACAAGAGGCGTTCATTCAAGAGTGGGTGGATTACGTGCGCAATACCGTCGGGCGTGGTATGAGCAAGGCGGAATGCCTCGCCAACCTGACGGCACTCACGGATCGTTATCCGATGGACGTGGAGCAAGACGGCATGGCGCCGCGGGTCATGCAGCTAAACGTGGCGAATCTGTATGACTATGTGATGGGCGCAGGGATTCACGCCAAAAGTTGAAAGCATCTAAGGCTAATGAGTCGGCAGCGAATCGAAATTGAGCCAATGAAAAAGAAAAACATGATTCGGTTAGTCTTAGCTGTCCTGCTGGTAAGTGTTTCGCTTGCCGAGGCGCAGCAGCCGAAGAAAGTTTCCCGGATCGGGTATTTCTCCGCATTCAACCCAACTCTTGAGTCCCTCCGTTCGGATGCAATTCGGTACGCCCTGCGCGAACTTGGTTACATAGATGGACAGAATATCGTTATCGAGTACCGGTATATGCAGGGAAAGCTCGATCGCGCTCCTGAGCTTATCGCCGACCTGGTGGGGCTCAAGGTTGACCTTATTATTGTAGCCGGAGGGTCCGGGCCAATCCTGGCGGCTAAGAATGCAACCAAGACGATTCCAATCGTTATGGCGGCTCTTTCGGGTGATCCTGTCGAACTAGGGCTTGTTGAAAGCCTTGCCCGTCCCGGGGGCAACGTCACCGGCCTCACAACCCTTTCGAGAGAACTCGGTGGAAAGCGGCTCGAGATCCTCAAAGATATTGTTCCCAAACTTAGTCGTGTCGCGATTCTCTACGATGCGACCATTCCGTCCGGTACGATCGAGGTGAAAGAGGATCTCCCAGCGGCGGTGCGTGGGCTGGGGTTAACCGCTCGGTATTTGGGTTTACGGGCTGTGGACGATTTCGAGAGGGTATTCGCTGCACTAGGGAAGGATCGGCCGGCCGGGCTCTACGTGACCTCGGGCGGACGAATGAATCGGAACCTGCAACGGATTGGGGATTTTGCGTTGAAGAGCCGGCTACCGTCGGTGTACAGCAACCGAGAATTTATCGACATCGGTGGGCTCATGTTCTACGGCGCGGACCTGGCGGATAGCTACCGGCGCGTCGCCTATTACGTCGATAGAATTCTGAAGGGAACTAAGCCCGCTGATCTACCCGTCGAACAGCCGACGAAGTTTGAGTTGGTGATCAACCTCAAGACCGCAAAGCAGATCGGCCTGACGATTCCGGCCGAGGTATTGGCGCGGGCGAGCAAGATCATTCGGTGAATTTTCCGGCTCGAATCGTGACAAGGCGCACGTACGCCTTCTGTCAGAAATCCGATTCATCGAGACCTGGGAATGTGGATAAATCCAAATTGTTAACCCCATGCGCTCAGAAACTCCACGCGATTTTTCATCTCTTCGGCTGGCACCGTCGCGATGAGCCTGAGAAGGCGGCGCAGTTGTTCGCCGACGGTGAACTGTTGCTGGCGGCTGAGAATTAATCCTGCGTGTTCTCGCTGTTCGGCGATGAATTTATTGTGCAGATGGTAGAAATCTCCGACATTGAAGCTGTATAGCGTTCGGTTCGCTTCGGCCGCGAAGATGAGGTGCGCCTCATCGGGGCGCTCGATCATGTCACCTTCTAACGCGGTGGTCACGTCGACGCCACGTGCTCGTAATCCCCTGACGAGGGCGTGGGTCATGGAGTCTTCCTCCAAGTAGAGGCGGATCTTCACGTGCCGTGATCATTGGCGGACGATCGTTTGGTCTCCAGCTTCTCGGCGAGATCGTTTTCGAGAGCGAGATCGTTTTCGATCTCTTGCCGATTCGCATGGTAGTAGGCCAACGCGGCGAACACCTGCGCCAGAGTCAGATGGCCGATCTCGTTAGCAATTTCCTCAGGGCTCAAGCCCGACTTATACCACTCAACGATGCGCCGTACCGTGACCCCGGTGCCAGCGATCCTCGCTCGGCCAGAACGAACCTCTGGAGTAAGCACAATGAACGTACCTATGTCGGCTGCTTTGCCCATGTGAGGTCTCCTTGCCTCTCAAGAATACTTATACTTTCTACCGTTCACAAGGCTGGAAATGCTCGAACGGCAGTGCTGTTTTGCCATTAGGGTGGCTCAGAGTTGACCTACGGTGAACTTCGTCTTGACGCAAGAAGTCGCTATCGGTTAGGGTTTGATGGCGGTTGGACCGAACGGCGCCGGTTGTCGGGCTAAAAGTAGCGAGGTGAAACTTATGAATATCATGGCAGATCGTCGGGGATTAGTGGCTTGCGCCATCATGTTTGTTTTAACTTTTGGACCGCTCCAGGTGAACGTTGGTGCCGCCGAAGCCATGCGCTTTCGGGTGAGTTACGGCGGCACGGCCGGTTATCAGCTGCCGCTGTGGGTCAACCGGGAGTTGGGTTTCAGCAAGAAGTATGGCGTCGATCTGGAGACGATCTTGATCCAAGCCGGCTCGCCCAACATTCAGGCGCTGGTCGGCGGCAGCTTGCAACTGACGCAAACCGCGGCCTCGTCAGCCGTGATCGGAGCCACACAGGGGGCGCCGGTGGTGATCGTGGCGACCTTGGAAAATAAATTGCCGATGCTGTTGGTCTCCCGTCCTGAGATCAAAGAGCCGCAGCAGCTGCGCGGCAAGGTGATCGGTATCAATCGCTTCGGCGGCTCCAACGACGCGGCAGTGCTGATGGCGATCAAAGCGTGGAAAATGGATCCCAAGGATATTTCCATGCTCCAGACCGGCGGCACTTCGGCGCGAATGGCTGCGCTGATAACCAAGAAGGTCGATGCGACGGTGCAGTCCTATCCCGAGATCTATCAGGCGCGTAAGCTCGGCATGAACGTGCTCGCCGACATCGGCGACTTCGGTTTTTTCACCAACACGTCGAATATCGTCACGCGCACCGACTTGCAGCAAAACCGCGCGGCGATCAAGGGATTTCTCAAAGGGCAGATCGAAGGCATGCACTACGTCAAGACCAATCGAGAGGGCAGCCTGAAAATTCTGCGCAAATACTTGCAGATCAGCGACGCCGAAGCAGTGGAGGGAACTTACAAATTTTTCGCCGATCGCCTGGCACGAACGCCGCGCACGGAAATGGAAGGGATCAAGAATATACTTACCTCGATCAACGCCGGGCAAAGAAACCCCGGCGAGTTTGTCGACATGAGCTTGATCGACGAGATTGAAAAGGAAGGCTTCGTGCAGAAGCTGTATCAATGAGAAATGGAGCGACGGATCAATACGCGAGGTTTGTCTGGGTATAGTGTGAAAGAGTTTTTACCACGAAGGACACGAAGCACACGAAGTTCGGAGTTTGGATTATCCGAACCCGTTGTGTCCTTCGTGATCTCATTCGAAAATAAATGTGCAGGTACGATCTGGGCGACGAATTGGCACGAGGCTTCCGTCATACCGGCGAAAGCCGGTATCCATCCCCTCCCTCCCCTGGATGCCGGCCTTCGCCGGCATGACGAATCAAGGGAAGAACCCTGTGATGGTTGGGGTGTGGCTGCAATTTCATACTCTGTAGACGAGCGTACGCTCATGGACACTTCGTGGTGAAAGCAATCTAGGTGGTCGTGCTCAGTTTCCCGCACATAACCCTGAAGAGTCATAAACCTACACTACAGGACCGCAAGTCGCTTGAAGGAGTCGATTGATGTCAGCAAAACTTAAACTTTCCGTGGCCTGCGGCGATTACGAAATCATCCGCGCGCTCAAAGACGGCACGGTGCAGGCGGATGGGCTTGAGCTGGTGATTTTGACCAGCCATGGGCCGCGCGAGCGCCATTGGCGCATGGCGCGCAATCTCGAATACGATGTCTGCGAGTTCAATGTCGGCGCTTATTTCATGGCGCGCGAGCATGGCGTGGCGGTGACCAGCATCCCGGTGTTTTTGCACCGGCGCTTCCGCCATGGCTTTGCGTTCGTCAACGTCAATGCCGGCATCAAGTCGCCCAAGGATTTGATCGGCAAGCGAGTCGGCGGCACCAACTTTCAACCGGCGGGCAATATCTGGCTGCGCGGCATCCTCGAAGAGCAGTACGGCGTGCCGCATCAGTCGATCACCTGGGTCGTCGATCGCAGCGAAGATGTCGAGTTCACGCCGCCGCCGGGGCTGAAGATCGAAATGATTCCGGCGGAAAAGCATATGGACACGATGCTCGCCGAGGGCGAGATCCCGGCGATGATCAATCCCTATATTCCCAGGCCCATCGTCACTGGCGACCCGAGGGTGTCGTACTTGTTTCCCAACTATAAAGAAGTCGAGCGAGAGTACTTTCAGCAGACCGGCATCTTCCCGATCATGCATGTCACCGTGATCAAGCAGGAGATCGTCGATAAGTATCCCTGGGCCGCGGTCAGCCTGGCGAAAGCCTTCGAGAAGGCCAAGCAGCTCTGTTATCAACGCGTGGTCAACCCGCGTATCGTGCCGCTGGCGTGGTTCGCCCATCAATGGCAGGAAGAACGCAAAGTCCTGGGCCCCGATCCCTGGGTCTATGGCTTGGGCGAAGCGAATCGTAAAAATCTTCAAACGATTATTCGCTATTGCCATGGGCAGGGCCTGATCAAGAAAGAGATGTCGGTGGACGAATTGTTCTTCGACACCGACCCCGGCGACGCCGGCGGTGACGAAGGGCATTATTAGAAAGAGTCTTCACCACGAAGGCGCGAAGGACACGAAGGTCGGAAGAAGAGATTCGGAATCAGGTATTTAACCGCAAAGCTTGTCGGGAGCGAATGCGACGGGACTGGAGTTGCGTCATTGTGCCCCCACCTCTGTCCTCCCCCGCGTGCGGGGGAGGATGAAGGAGGGGGATCTCCCGCAAACGCGCAAAGACGCTAAGCGACGGGCCGAGGCCCGTCATCCCGAGTGGATGCGCGGGATCTAGGAAAGACTTCTCACTTTGGTCGAAATGACAACAATTCCGAACTTTGCGTGCTTTGCGCCTTTGCGGGAGTAACTCCGATTACCCTAACTTCAAAGTGACGGAGTCGCAGATAGGAGAAACCGATGACGAAATTCTTCTGTTCCAGAAACAATTTACTCGGCACGGCAATTTTCCTGGCGTTGCTTTCCACTGGGCAAACCGCCGGTGCCGCTGAAGGGCTGCAAAAACTTCGGGTTGCTTACGCTGCGATCACTGCGGCGTTTGCGCTGCCATGGATGGCAAAAGAAGCCGGCATCTTTCAACGCCACGGCTTGGACGTCGAGCTGGTCTACATCGCGTCGGGAGCGCGCGCGGTTCAGACTCTGGTGGGTGGCAGCATTGACGTTGCCGAGGTCGGCGGTCCGGCTGGGGTCGATGCCAGGCTGGCGGGAGCGGACACGATTTACGTCGCCTTGCCGGTCACTCGCGTGCTGGTGTTCACGGTGGCCGCGCCGCAGATCCAACGCATCGAAGATATGCGCGGCAAGACCATTGGCGTAACGCGCATCGGCACGGTGACCGATTTTTTCACTCGCATATACCTGCGGCAGAACAATCTCGTGCCGGACAAAGATGTCATGATCCGCCAGGCGGGTGGATTGCCCGAGATCGTTGCCGCGCTTAAAGCCGGGCAAGTCGAAGGGGGCACATTCGGTTTCCCGGCGGTATTACACGCGCGGGCGGCGGGTTTCCGTGTGTTGGTCGATTACAATACGGCGGGATATCGCTATCCGTTGTCGTCGGTGATCGTGACCCAGCGGCTCTTGCGCACTCAGGAATCGGCGGTTCGCCGGTTGCTCGAAGCCCATATCGAAGCCGCGCACCGGTTCAAGACCGACGCCAATTTCGCGATGAGTGTGGTTGGCAAATATACCAATACCACCGACCGTTCGATGTTGGAGGAGACTCAGCGAGTTTATGCCGCGGCTTTTGAGCGGGTTCCCTATCCCGATCTTGAAGCGATGAAGCTCGGCATCACTCAGGTGAGCGAGACCAATCCAAAGGTGCGCGGTGTCGATCCGCGCGAGTTCGTCGATGGCCGATTGCTGCGCGAGATCGAGGCGAGCGGCTACGTCAAGCGGCTGTATGGCGACCAGGTGAAGTAGCGGTAGTATCGGAAAAAGATATTCACCACGAAGGCACGAAGGACACGAAGGGTTGAGATTACAAAATTTCCGAACTTCGTGCTCTTCGTGTCTTCGTGGTGCAAGGTTATTTATTTCTGACAGCTTCGACTAGGTACGCATATCGGAGGATCGCACCATGATCATCGACACGCACTTTCACGCCTTTCCGCAAAAATATCTTGAACTGCTCCCGGAGGCGAAAAACGATTCACGCGGCACCGGCCTGCATGCTTTCGATCACAACGAGTATCTCGATGTCATGGACAAGTACGGCATCGACATCGGCGTGCTGTCCAATACCGCCGGCCGGGTGGAAAAGTTGGGCAGCCGTTCGCGGGCCAAGGAGCTTTGCCAGGTGGCTAACGACGAATTCGCTAACGCCCAAGCTAAATATCCTCAGCGTTTTCGTTCCTTCGCCAGATTGCCGATGCTTGATGTCGGCGATGCGGTCGCCGAACTGGCGCGCTGCTACCAGGAATTACGCATGGACGGCGTGATCATGCCGACCAATGTCGCCGGCAAGTATATCGATGAACCTGAGTTCAAACCGTTTTGGGATGCGCTGGCGGCGGGCGGAAAGCCGTTGTTTCTCCATCCGTCCAACGCGCCCTGCCAGGCCAACTGGGACAAATACTCGCTGCACCAAAAAATTCTCTGGCCGACGGACTCGACTCTGGCGATCGCGCGCATCGTCTATGCCGGCATGTTCGACCGCTATCCGGAATTGAAACTGATCGCGTCGCATTTGGGCGGGATGATTCTCTGTTACCTCGACCGGCTCAACTGGCGCGAGGGCAATCCGCTATGTCAGGAAGAGCCGGAAGTATACTTCAAGAAAATCTTTTACGACACCGCCGGACCGATTCGCGCGCCGTTCATCAAACTCGTGTACGATACCGTCGGCGCGGGGCAGATTCTCTTCGGCGCCGATTACCCCCATGGCCGCGCCGGGCAGGACGATCAATTTTATCCGATGACGCTCAAGGCGATGGACGAGTTGGACGTGCCAAAGGCGGATAAGGAGAAGATTTATTATTTGAATGCGAAGAAACTTTTAAACATCTGAGCCCGTTCAAAACGTTCAAGCCGTTCAAAACGTTCAAATCGTCAGAGAGATAGTGGTTCCAGTAGTTCCAATCGTTTCGATCTGAGTCGGGTTCCCTCGCCCGCGTAGAGCCTGTGTCACAATGCGCAAATGCCCCACGTCTGTCATCCCGAGCACAGCGAGGGATCTCGTGTTTTCAGCCACATACGAAGAAGAGATTTCTCGGCTTCACCTCGAAATGACAGTTGCGACACAGTCTCGTAGTGGGGGTTAGGGCAAGGGTCGCTCGTGTTTTACAACTTCAGCAATCGCTTCGCGTTGCCTTCCAAGATCGCGTCTTTGTCGGTGTCCGAGCATTGTAACGCCTGGACTTTTTCCACCGCCATCCAGTCGCCGAGGGTATAGGGGTAGTCGGTGCCGAGCATGAGTTTGTCGGTGCCGACTTTGGCTTTCAGATATTCCAGCGTGTCGACATCGTAGACCAGCGTGTCGAAGTAGAGATTTTTGAGATAAGCGCTAGGCGGATTTTTTGCCTGCGCCGGCCGGGTCTTTTGGCCGGTGACGAATTCTTTGTCGAAGCGGCCGAGATGGAAGGGCAGAAAGCCGCCGCCGTGCAACGCGCAGATCTTCAAATTGGGAAAGCGGTCGAACAGGCCGCTGTAGAACATGTAGCCGAGCGACAACGTCGAGTCGGCGGGATTACCGCAGACGGCGTTCAAACCGTACTGGGTCATGCGTTCGGCGCCGGCGATATGCTCGGGGTGCATGACGATCATGATGTCCAACTCCTGGGCCTTGGCCCAGAACGGATCGAAGTCGGTGACGTTATAATATTGGCCGTTGACGTTGGTGCCGATGAAGGCGCCGCGAAATTTGAGATCGACGATGGCGTGCTCCAGTACTTTCGCCGCGCGCGCGCCGTCTTGCAGCGGCACCACGGCCATGCCGATGAAACAATCCGGGCGCTGCTTCGCCAATAAATCGGTGCAATCATTGTAAAGATTGCACCAGGCCTCCCCTTGGGCGCCGTTCAAGCGATAGCCCAGACTGTTGGTGTTGGCTTCGAGTGTGGCTAGGCTGACTTGTCCTCGTTCCATGATCGCGAGATGTCCGCCGACATCGAAGATCGGCGGCTGCAGACGATGCGGGTGGCTGCCGGCGAAGGACAGCGCCCAGCTGCCTTTTTCCTCGGTAACTTCTACCCCAAGCGACTTGCCATGTTTTTTGGACTCGTCGATCAATTGCTTCGGCACATAGTGATGGTGGATATCGATGGCCTTCATTGAAAGCGATTTCTTTCGGACTCGCGCCTTCCGCTTATTTACCAAACACCCCGCTCTTGTCCAATTCGACCAGATAGCGCCGATCGATCATGTCAGTGGTCTTGATATTCTTAGCGCGCGGGTCGATGGGGGCGATCTCGTCTAGGGATGCTTGCAGCGCGGCATCGTGGATTGCCAACTTATGTTCGATGGCGGCGATTTCGGAATTGTATGCAGCATCGAGGACTTTCGTGTCGGTGATGCGCAGATATTTGCCAAGCACTCGATAGACCAACGCTCGGTCGCTATGCATCAGATTGCTCGCTTCAGCCATGGCGCGCATGAAGCGGCCGATGACCAGGCCGCGCTTGTTGATTTGGGAGCGCAGGGTGACGATGCAGGTCGCTGCGTAGGGAATCTTCAAGTCAAAGCCGTTGACGACGTAGCGATAACCCTGCGAGGCGACCTGAAAATCTCCGGGAGCTACCAACCCCGCGGCATCGACGGTGCCGCCGAGTAGCGCGGCTACGGTCTCCGGCCCGCCGCCGGTCTGGATCGTCTGGATGTCTTTGGCCGCGTCCATCCCAAAGCGTTTGAGTGCCTGGATGACAAAATAGTGCGTATTGCCGCCGAATCGGCCAACCGCAACTTTTTTGCCTTTGAGATCTTGCGGACTTTTGATGTCGGCTTTGCCCATGATGCTATGAGTCAAGAAGTTCTTCATACCGCCGATGAAGACTAAATCTTTGTTGCCTTGCACGATGGCGCGCACATTGCCTACGGCGCCGGTAACGCCGATATCGGCATCGCCGCTGATCGTGGCTGCGGTGGCGACGGGCGACGAAGGGATGAAAACTAAATTGAAGTCGAGATTATATTTCTGAAACAAACCCGCTTCGCGGGCGATCCAGGGCATTGACTGCGACATGACTTGCGCTGAGTGCAAGCCGACGAGCCGGTCCGGCGCCGCAGCGGCGCCGGCACTTTGACCGCTTAAGCAAAGGGCAGTTAGAGTTAGAAGCACAAACCAAACTTTCGCCATGGGTTCCTCCTCATCGGATCATTACGGCTAACGATTCTACATGAAAGGTGTGGGGGAAAAAGTCAATCGGTTGAACGAACTGGAGTTTGTAGCATTGTTGATTTAGCGCGCCGAGATCGCGTGCCAAGGTGGCGGGATTGCACGAGACGTAAAGGATCATACTAGCCCCGAGCGCGGCGATGTCGGCCTCGATCCCCTTGGCGCCGGTACGGGGCGGGTCGAGGACGATCTTGGTGAAGTTTAGTCGCTGTTTTTTTAACTGGGACACGGTCCGCGGCACCGGGGCGCAGGTCCAATGGATGTTGTCGATGGCGTTGCGCTGGCCGTTGAGCTTGCCGCTGGTGACAGCATTGCGAAACCCCTCGACGGCGGTGATTTCACGCACCAGCTTGGCCATCGGCAAGGTGAAATTACCCGCGCCGGCATAGAGTTCCAG
The DNA here is from genome assembly GCA_963816145.1 of uncultured delta proteobacterium. GTDB lineage: Bacteria > Desulfobacterota > Binatia > UBA9968 > UBA9968 > DP-20. The sequence goes on along the minus strand of CAWFJP010000003.1, from coordinate 795,443 downwards.
AACGCGATCCTGTTTGTCGAACGCGCCAGCTTTGAGGAGTTGGTTCAGCATCAGCCGGTTCGCGCCGGCGTTGATCTGAGTGAAGGTGTCGGCGTCGAGTTTGAGCGACAGGTCATTTTGCAGCGCGACGGTGATCGATGGATTGCCCCAGGTCTTGCGCCAATCATTGCCATGGACGATGACGCCATCGATCCGATTGCCGGCGTCGACGAGCCGGGCGCAGAGCTCTTCGTCGCGACTATTTAAGCTGTCGGTGGCTGCAACCGTAATCACGGTTTGGCCGGGCTCGTCGCCGGCGACGATCTCGATGTGCTCGATGGTCGTAGCCAGTTGGTCGAGCCAAGTTCGCAGCCGGGCGATGACGGCATTCACGGGATGTGCCGCGATCATGCAGTTATCTATTTCGACGATATGGTGAGAGGCGGTGCTGAAGAAGCCGAGGCGTTTTACCGCGCTCACCTGGAGGCGAATGCGCCGGCGATAATGCTCTGCGCTGGGCGAAGCGATGATCGGTCTTAGATCAAAATTGTCGAGTTTGCCGATGCGTCGCAGGGCGTCGGCGACACTCTGCTGTTTGGCCTTGAGTTGCTCTGGGTAACCGATATGTTGCCAGGTGCAGCCGCCGCAGTCACCGACATAGGGGCAAGGCGGGGTCTGGCGCAGCGGCGATGGCGTGACGATTTTGACGGTTTCACCGATGGCGTAGCGCTCTTTCGATTCGATGATCCGGGCGACCAGGCGGTCGCCGGGAGCGCTGTTGGGAACCATGATCGCCTTGCCGTCCACGCGGCCGACGCCGTAGGGGCCATAGGAAAGCCTGTCGATATCTAGTTCTAGTTCGGTTTTCGGGTTAGTTTGTGGATTGAATTCGGTAATCAAAGTGTCACAACTTAACCACAAAGGGACTGGGGCGGCAATGCCGAAATATGCTTCACCACGAAGCGCACGAAGGACACGAAGGCTGGGACGACTTTTATTCCGAACTTCGTGCTCTTCGTGTCCTTCGTGGTGAGATTGAATTTCACGAGTGACGCGACGTAGCTTGCTTGGTAAATCGACTATGGAACTACAAGATGATCCGCGATTCATAAAGGGCATTGAAGAGTTCAATAGCGGACTCTATTTCGAGTGCCACGAAACCCTCGAAGAGATCTGGCTCGAGGAGCATGGCGAGGAGCGCAAATTTTACCAGGGCATCATTCAAATCGCCGCCGGCTATTACAAACTTGAACAGGGCGTACCTGTCGGGGCGTTGAAGCTCTGGCGCATGGGAATCGAAAAGCTTCAGGCCTACAGTCCGGTATACCTCGGTGTTAACGTCGATGCTTTGGTGGATGGGGTTAGCGCTAATCTTGCGGCGCTAGAAAAAGATCAACGTAAAACTGTTACTGCTTTGGGTGTGCCGACAATCCAGCTGTTCTGCTAACTGCCGCACCGCATGATTCGCTGCACCGACGTTTGCAAGGTCTACCAGCAGGGTGACAACCAGATCACGGCGCTCGCCGGCGTGTCACTGGAGATTCCCCGAAGTGCGTTCGCTGCCGTGATGGGCGAGAGCGGCTCTGGGAAAAGCACTCTGCTTCATGTGATCGGCGGCTTGGACCGGCCCACTAGCGGCGAGTTGCTGGTGGACGACCGCTTGATCGGCCAAATGTCGGACGATCACGTGACTTTGTTTCGCCGCAGTAAGATCGGCTTTATCTTTCAATTTTTCAATCTCCTGCCGACGTTGTCCGCGGCGGAAAATATCGCCTTGCCCTTCGTGCTTGACGGCCGCGGTAAGAGCGAGGCGGATGAACGCGCCGCGGCGCTACTCGCCAAGGTCGGATTGCAGCATCGCCAGCAGCATCTTCCGGAAGAGCTTTCCGGCGGCGAGATCCAGCGGGTGGCGATCGCCCGGGCACTAGCCTTCAACCCGCCGATCCTGCTCGCCGACGAGCCCACCGGTAACCTCGACTCCAAAAACGGTCTAGCGATTCTCGACCTATTGCGCCAGGTCAATCAGCAAGACGGTTGCACCATCGTCATGGTGACCCATAGCGAGGAGGCGGCAGGGTATGCCGACCGGAAGATTTATTTGCGCGATGGGCGAGTCGAAGAAGCGTAAAGGGCCAGGGGTAAGGGGTGAAGCGTTGTGAATCAGAAATGCCTTACCCTTCACCTTTGACGCCTTACGAAACAGGGTGGTGCGGGCAACGGTTTGCGGCTCAACTGATCATCAAGTCATGTTTCGACTCATCAAGACCATCTCCTGGCGCCATGTGCGGCATCATCGGCTGCGCACGTTCTTGACTTTCTTGGGTATGGCGTTGGGTGTCGCGGTGATTGTCGCGATCGCGCTGGTCAATCGCGCGTTGACGACTTCGTTTCAATCGACAATCGAGCAGATCGCCGGTAAGGCGGTGCTGCAAGTCTCCAATAGCGAAAGCGGAATGGCTGAGGCGCTGCTGCCGCTGGTGCGCGACACTGAGGGAGTTCTTGAAGTCGCTGCCGCGGTCGACGGTTTTCTCCCGGTGAGCGGTGTGCGCGCCGAACGGCTGTATATTTACGGCGTCGACCTGCTGACCGATTTCACCATGCGCGACCATCAGTTTGCCGGCGATGGTTTTGGTTTCGACAAAGCTCTCGATTTCATCGCCCGGCCGGACTCCATCGCCGTCACTGAGTCATTTGCCCGGCGCTTGGGATTATCCATCGGCTCGGCCTTGGAGCTCAACACGAGCCAGGGCAAGCAGAACTATAGAGTTAGCGCTTTGCTCAAAGAAGAGGGGACGGCGCGTGTTTTCGGCGGCAACTTTGCTTTGATGGACTTGCCGGTCGCGCAGCTCGCCTTCGGCAAGGAAGGCAAACTCGATATCATCGATCTGACCGTCGAAACTGGAACGAGCGTCGAAACGGTCCAAACCAGACTGCGCCAGCGGTTGGCCGGCGCGGCCGAGGTCGAGCGGCCGAAAAAACGCGGCGAGCAAATCGAGTCGTTGCTGACATCGTTTCGCGTCGGTCTTTTCTTCGTCAGTTTGATCGCCCTGTTCGTCGGCTTTTTTCTCATCTACAACACGGTTTCGGTCTCCATCGTGCAACGCAGGCGCGAGATCGGCACCCTGCGCTGCCTGGGCATGCGCCGCTTCGAACTGTTGCGGCTGATCGTCGCCGAGGCGCTGATTCTGGCGCTCGTCGGCGCGATCATCGGCTGTCTGATCGGTTGGGCTCTGGCCCAAGGGGCGTTGTTGGCCGTCGGCGAAACCGTGCGCAATCTATATTCGTCCATTGGCTTGGAAGGAACTAGTTTGTCGCCGCGCGAGCTCGGCATCGCCCTTGCCAGTGCCGTCGGGGTCGCCTTGTTGGCGGCTTGCCATCCGGCCATCGAAGCGCTGCGCATCAGCCCGTTGGAGAATGCCCGCCAAGCCGTGTGGCGGCCGGTGTTTGCCGCCAGGAAATCCTGGGCAACCCGGCTTGGGATATTCTCTATGGCAATCGCGCCGGTGATGATTGTTCTAGCGCCGCGACTCACGGGATCGGTGCGCCAATTCAGCGTCGGTGTCGTCGGCATGTTGATCTTTCTCCTCGGCCTGGCTTTTTTCGCGCCGCTCATCGTCCGTCAGGTAGCGCAAATACTATGGCGATCGACGCTGTCGCTGCCGGGCGTGTCATGGGTAGAGACGCGTTTGGCTTCGGACAGTCTGCGGCGTAATCCATTGCGTTCAGGAATCACGGTGGCGACGATGATTGTCAGCCTGGCCGCCATTTTCACCATCGCCGCCTTCGTCAACAGCGTGCGTGGGTCGCTGCTCGCGTGGGTCGATCAAATGGTGACCGCCGATATAATCATTAGCTCCGGCGCGCGCACTGCCGGCCCGCGGAATGTTTCGTTGCGCGAAGAGCCGGCGGCCGGGCTGCGCGGGCTGCCGGGCGTGAAAATTGTCGATCTATACCGTCTGGTCCGAGCGAATTATCAAGGACGGCCGATCGTCGTCGAGTCGTTTTCCGCCGTCGAATCGGCGCGCGTGCGCACCTTGCCGATGGCGCAAGGCGATGGCGCTCGCGCGCTGCGTGAAATGGGCGAAGGCAAGGGCGCTGTGGTTAGCGAAAGTTTTCAAACCCGCTTCGGCAAGCAGGTGGGCGATAGCTTCGAGCTCGTTACGCCTTCAGGGCCGGTGACTTTCAAAGTGCTGGGCATTTATATCGACTATTCGTCCGACATCGGCAGCGTGCTGATCGATCGCGCGCTCTATAAGAAGTATTGGCGCGACCAACTGGTCGATGCCTTCGATCTCTGGTTGGAGCCTGGTGTCGACATGGCGGCGCTGATTCAAAAGATCAAAGAAGGCTATGGAGAGAAGTATCAGCTCTTTATCAGCACGCACCGCGAACTGAAGGACGCCGTGTTGCGGATCATGGAGCAGTCCTTCGTGGTGAATTATGCCGTGGAAATCGTCGCCTTGGTGGTGGCGATCTTCAGCGTGATCAACACGCTGCTCGCGTCGATTCTCGACCGGACCCGCGAGATCGGCGTCCTACGCGCCATCGGCGCGACCCAGTCCCAAATACGTCGTATCATTGTAATGGAAGCCGGCTGGATGGGCCTGATCGGCGGACTCCTTGGTCTGTTCGCCGGCAGTGTGATGGCGTATCACCATGTGGTTTTCAACACTAAACTGCTTACCGGATGGACGTTCCAGTTCTACTACCCCTACGACGTAGCCGGTCTGGTCGTCAGTGCCACGGTTGTACTCTGTCTCCTGGCCGGTTATGGACCAGCTAAAAAGGCCGCAGCGACACCCGTGGTCACGGCGATCGGGTATGAATGAGAATAAGCGAGGTCAAGTGGTTCTAAATGTTCAAGCCGTTCAAAAAACAATTATCCGAATTTTGGGCTTGTGCAGTCTTTTTCCGGAAGCGGTTCGAAACGGCTTGAACGGTTGAAACGATTAGAACGGGTTGTTCTTTTATGAGGTCGGCACTTCGGTGAACATGACAAAGCGGGCGCGGCGGTTGTGCACGCGGCATTCTTCGGTGAGTTCAAAACAGGCAGGGGCTTCTTTGCCGTAGCTGATCGTCACCAAGCGTTCGGCGGCGATGCCTTGGCTGACGAGAAAATCCTTGGCGGATTGTGCGCGTTTGGCGCCGAGGGCAAGATTGTATTCGGCTGAACCGATATCGTCGCAGTGGCCTTCGACTTCGACGCGCACCTTGGGGTTGGCTTTCAACCACTCGGCGTTTTTCTTCAAGATCTCGACCGCGTCGCCTTCCAGTTCGACGCTATCGAATTGATAGTAGACATCCTTCAATGCCGCTCCCGGCGGAGTGACGGCGGCGACACCGCGGCTGATCGCTTCCATCGAGGAAAGCGAACGGGCCGCCGCGGGAGTCGCCGTGCCGCTGAGGGACTGCGGCGGCGAAAACATTCCGGCTGTGATCGGTTCCGACGATTTGCAGCCGTAGCCAAGCAGCATGATGACCAGCAGGACGGTGAAAGTTGTCGCGCGGTGAATTTGCTGTTCTGAGACTGTTTTCAATGGCGTGAATCGGTGCATTAACGTGGTTCTATCCTCGCGATTTGCGCCGAAGTTGTCAAGGTTTTTTCGCATCTTGTTGGGCTTTGTCGCGCTTCGCAGGAATTCGGTCGCAGTACCGAGCCCAAAATGCTCCACAGATTGCGCCGCAGGCATCGATCGTTACATCGATGGCGCTAGCGCTGCGGTTGGGCACGAAGGATTGGTGCCATTCATCGCTGATTGCATAGAGCGTGGCAATCATCACGCTAGCGGTAAAGCGGCTTTGCCGGGTTTGCTTCGGCCATTGGGTTTGGCACGCGGCCGCCAAGAAGGTTGCCAAAATGAAATACTCGGTCCAATGGCCGAGCTTGCGTAGCGCGGCGTGAATGATCTGAATTTTCTCGGCTGCAATTCCCGGAATCAGCCAGGACAACAGCGGTCCGAAGAACGATGAAGTGTTGGGGGCGGCGAACCAGTCGGTGGAGAAAGTAAATATCAGCGCCATCCAGATGACGACCGGCGCCCAGGTTTTGCCGACGCGGAAAAAACTTTGCTTCACTGGATTCGCTCAATTGCGCATGGCGCGGGGTTTGGGTTGGAACATCATGGCGTAAAGCGCCGCGGTGACCCCGCACATGATCAATAGAACCCAGAACAGTGCGGCATAACTTTTCGTGCGGTCGTAGATCGATCCGGCGATCACCGGACCAAGGACGCTGCCCCAGGTGTAGAGAAAGCTCATGCTGCCGCGAATCTTGGCGAAGTTTGTTCGGCCAAAAAAATCTCCAACGGTGGCCCACGTGACCGGAAACAGCCCCTCGAAGACGCTGAAGAGCAACACGGCGAGCCACAGCTGCCAGGTTTGCCGGCCGTGAAATAATAAATAGACCGACAGACTACCGAGCAGCATGAAGCCGGCCATGAGACGGGGCTTGTATAAACGGTCACCCAACCAACCGATGAGTAAATGTGTCGGCATACCGCAAAATGCGATGACGCCTAGATAGAATGCTCCTTGGGTTTCGCTGTAACCTTTCCACACCAGGATCGGCACGAAGTGAACCAGCACGGCGCTGGAACAGATCGCGCGAAAACTGGTGGCGAACGTGAGCAGCCAAAATTGATGTGTGCGCAATGTCTCGTGCAACGTGTATTCCCTTGCGATCGCCGTCTGCCTTGCGACTCTGGTTTCATTGTTGCTGGCGGTCTTCGCTTCGAGCGGCGCGCCGTCGGGCAATAGGCCGATACTTTCCGGCGAGCGTCGAATCAGCAGCGACAGCGGCATGCCCGCGAGCAAAAAAGCGATGCCAGAGCCGATCGAGGCGATGCGCCAGCCCCAGGTATGCACGGCGTAGGCGAGAAATGGGGTGAGCAACGCGCCGCCTAGAGCAATTGAGCCGCTGGTGATTGACATCGCCAGGGCGCGCTTGCGGATGAACCAGGTGTTGGCCACCGCCATCGTCGCGTCCATGAAACCGGCTTGGTACGACAGCGAGATGATGCCCATGTAGACGATCAGCAACATGGCGTAGCTGTGCACGCCGGCGAGCAGGAGATAGCCGATGCCGGCCAGCGCCACGGCGATGGCAATGACCGGACGCGGGCCGAAGCGATCAATGCAGTAACCGGCGATGGGTCCTTCGATGGCGCCCTGGGCGCGCGCCAAGGAAAACACCAGCGAGGTCGCCGTGCGCGTCAGCCCCAGTTCTTGAGTCACCGGGAGAAAGAAAACCGATAGTCCGTAGGCGTGCAGCCCTCCGCCGAGGACGCGGATCGCGCAGCTGACGCCGATCATGCGCCAGCCGTAAAATAGACCGTTAAGATGTCCTTTGAGTTTGCCGATCATCGGTGCATGGGGGTCGTGAGAGTTGCGGTAGGGCGAATGGGTTTCAACCTATCTGAGTGAGTCGAAGTCTGTCAACGCAGTTGGCGAAATTTGGCGTGTCGGAACTCAATTCTTTAAGTTTGGAATTTCTCCTTTCGATGCTGGCCTATCTTTTTGTCATTCCGGCGCAGGAGGCTGTGTCGTAATGCGCAAATGCCCCACATCTGTCATCCCGAGCGCAGCGAGGGATCTCGTGTTTTCAGCCACATACGAAAAAAAGATTTCTCGGCTTCACCTCGAAATGACAGTTGCGACACAGCCTCTAGGCGAAGATGGATACCGGCCTACGCCGGTATGACCGATGGAGCCCCGTGGTTTGTTTTCGCGCAGCTTAGCTTAACCCAACAACTCATGTGGCATATCGCTGCGGTTCAGATATAACCGACGGGTGCGCGTCACAAAAATATCGTTCCATCTCTCGACCCAATCATCGCGATGCTGCCCGACATCCCGCCGCAATTGATCGCACTCTGCGCCGCGCTGTCATACGCAATTTCTGGGATCGCAGCCAAGCGTGGGTTGCGTTACTCGACGCCGATCACTGTCACGCTGGTTTCGGTGGCGATTCATGCCGTGGCGTTGTGGATTGCATTGCTGATTTTTCGCGGCGTTCCCGAAGTTTCTTGGTGGGTGCTGTTCTTGTTTTTCCTGAGCGGTTTGCTGCAGCCGGTGCTGCGGTTTCTCACCTACGCCGGCATTCATCTCGTCGGCGCGGCGGCGGGAATGACTTTGCGCGGTTCCCATCCGCTGTTCAGCACGTCGCTGGCGATCTTATTTCTTGGCGAGCCGCTCAATCTGCCGGTGATCGCCGGAACTATTCTCATCGTCGCCGGCGTAACGCTGATCTCTTGGCAGAGCGATAACCGGGCGCCATCGTTTCGCTGGTGGCATCTGGCTTATCCGTTGGGGGCCGCCGTGCTCGCCGGTGTCAGCCATCCGCTGCGCCGCTACACGCTCGGTCTCGCCAACGAGCCGCTCTATCTCGCCGCAGTGATTGGCATCGTCGCGTTGCCTTGGTTGGCGAGCGCGACGTTGCTGCCCGGACAAAAACAAAAGCCGGTATGGGATCGGCGTGCGTTGGGACCGTTTCTCCTGGCCGGAACTTTCGAGACGTTGGGAATTCTGCTGGTGATCGTCGCGCTGAGCGTCGGGCATGTCGTTGTCGTCTCGCCCATCGTCGCGACGAGCCCGCTGTGGATCGTCTTGGGAACCTGGCTGTTTCTCCGCGACGTCGAGCGGCTCAACTGGCGCACGGTCGCCGGTGCGGTCGCTGTAGTGTCCGGGACTGTGGTGATATCGCTGGCCGGGTAAGGACCGGCAACGAGCGGGCATAATGACTCGTAATAGATTTACGGAGGTCGATTGAGATGCCGGAAAATTTGTTGTTGACGGTTGAAAACCGATTTTGCTACAAATGTTCCATATTCAATCCGCCTGCTCTCCGAGGAGGTCAATTATGAATCGATTTCTGAGTTGGCTCTTCGTCGCTGCTTCTTTGTTGTCGGCAACCTTGGTCCATGCGCAATGGCACTATAGGGATCTGAATCCCCCCAAGGCATTGGCGGGGTCATACTTACGGGGAGTTTCCGCCACTGATCAAGTGGGTATGACATCGGATGGATATCTGTCTGACATCGGAGCTCGCTGGCAAGGAAGTCCTGGCTCGGTGGTGCCGTATTCAGGACTTATTTACGCCACCGATGGTGTTAATCAGGCTGGGTCTGCCCCGTATAAGACTCTTAATGTCGCTACCGCTTGGAGCGGCAATCCAAAAACCGCAACGCCGCTTCAGCTTCCAGCGAAAGCAACCGGTTCCGTTGCGAGGGCCTTGTGGAACAGCGCCTTCGGAGGCGAAACTGTAATTGGCGGAGCAGCCAAAGCAGCCTACTGGTCAAGCGTTACTAGTAGCGCAAAAATTATTCATCCATCGGGTTATAATTCTTCCAGTGTCTACGCCATGTATTCCAAGACGCAGGCGGGAGTTGTCGATGGACGTGCCGCTACCTGGAACGGGTCGTCGAGTTCATATGTCGACAGACACCCTGCAGTTTATTGGGGGTCGGCGATTTACGGATTGCATGGCAATATGGCCGTCGGTGTTGCGAGTTTGGCGAGTATAATTGTGCCGCCGATTAACCATGCAGCCGCTTGGGATCTCGCAACTGGCAGTTTTACCGACCTTCATCCCGCCCAGCACAACGAGTCGATTCTCACGGGAGTCAGTCAGGGCTGGGCCTCCGGATACGTAATCGATTCCAATGGGTATTCTCGCGCCGGCGTCTGGGATCTTGCGACCGGAACATTTACAGATCTTCACAACATTTTGCCGCCATCCCAATACTCATCATGCAGTTACGCCAGTTCTATCTGGCGTGTGGGGGGAGCTGCAACCTATGTCGGTGGATATGCTTGTTCGGCTAGCGGCGGCGTTCATGCGATGCTCTGGTATATTCCACCGGATTAAGCCCGTTGCAATCATAAGACAGCCTTCGCACACACGACTTGCCATTAGGTCTCCCAGGTCGGATGGGATGAACAAAGGTCTCTATGTCTTGGCAAGGTCTATTCCGAAATCGGACTAATATATCGGTAATCTCATCCTTGGCAGGTCACCCACTGCCGCGGATAGGCATTCAAACTCTCGCAGCCGTTCCGCTTCACTACCAAAGTCTCGCCGAACTGTAAGCCCATCTTCTCGTCGTAGGTCATCAGATTGGGCTGGATGACGATGACCATGTTTTCGCGAAAGGTGATTTCGCGGGAGTCGTGGCGCTTGCGCGTTTTGGTTTGGAAGATCGGCGGATACTGATTGACGCCGTGGACGAGATCGTCGTAGGTGCTGTAGCCGCGCTGGTGGATGATCTCGGCGGCTTCTTCCGCTTCAGTGGTCGTCGCGCCGTCTTTGATGACCTTCGACAAAATATCGAAAGCCTCCATGGCCGCGTCATGCATTTTCTGCCACTCCGGTGTCGGACCTTGGCCGATGGAGAAGGTGCGGTGGATCTGCCCGCTGTAACCCGAGTAAGCTCCGCTAATCTCGCTGATAATGGCGTCGCCCTTTTGCAGCTTTCGATTCGAATGAAACTGCGACGGCACGCAGAAGTCGGGGCTGCGCATGGGCATGCTGCTCATGAAGTGAATGCCGGCGTAGCCGCCGGCTTTGAGATAGACCGGCTCGATGAGCGCGGGGATCTCGTCTTCGCGCATGCCTTCGCGTAGCCCTTCGGCCATCGCCTGGATCGATTGATCGGTGAGCTTGGAGGCGAGATGAATACGTTCGATTTCGGCCGGGCTCTTGATCGTCCGCATCATGCGCAGTTTGCCGCCAAGATCGACGAAACTGGCGTTGGGATATTTATCGCGCAGCCGGTTGTAGACTTGATAGGAAATCGCGCCCACCAGGCCGATCTTCCTCGACTCCAAGCCACGCTCGGCAAATAGATCGACGACGCTGTTGGTGGTATTGGCACCGGCCCAACGCAGATCCTTGATCCACGACATCACCCGGGCCATCGGGTAGTGGTTGAACAATTGCATCAAGATCACCGGGTCTTTACCGGTTTGCATAAGCAGATAGGCTTCGCGACTGCTCGGCCAATCGCTCAGCCAATAAATATCCGATGAATAGCGGCCGCTGCCGTAAATGAGCGCAGCATCGACCCCTTCCTGCTCCATTAAGCCGTGGAAAGCCTGGTGGCGCCGGTTGAGTTCTTCGTCGGGAAAGGTCGGGTAGTCGGCTCGGCGGCGCATGAAACGGTCTCCTATTCAGTTGAAATGATTTGGTACGACGCGCTGCCGCGTGCGTTGCGTCATTTTTTATCATCGATGGAGATGGCGAAGCAAACCAACGATGTCGCGGCTCCGAGAGGGCGTTTTACTGGACATTTTGTTTACGCCGTGAGACGTTTGAAACAACCATTTGTTTATTTAAGGAGTGCAAATGAAACGCACGACGATGTGGGCCACTTTCGCGATTCTATTCTGCCTTGCCAGCAGCTCCTCCGCCGGCCAAGCCGGGCAGGAATTCCAACCGCAGGTGGGCCAGGAGGGTAAGGACGTCATCTGGGTGCCGACACCGCAGGCGCTGGTCGACAAGATGCTCGACATGGCCAAGGTGACGGCGAACGACTATGTCATCGATCTTGGCTCCGGCGACGGCCGCACGGTGATAACGGCCGCCAAGCGCGGCGCCAAAGCGCTTGGCATCGAGTACAATCCCGACATGGTCGAGCTGTCCAAACGCAACGCCGCCAAGGAAGGCGTCAGCGACAAAGCGAGCTTTATGAAAGCCGATTTGTTCGAGAGCGATTTCTCCCAGGCGCAAGTGATCACGATGTTCTTGTTGCCGGATATCAATATCCGCCTGCGTCCGAAGATTCTCGATTTAAAGCCCGGGACGCGCATCGTTTCCAATTCGTTCACCATGGGCGATTGGAGCGCCGACGAAACCGCAACCGTCAAGGAGGGATGCGTCTCATATTGCACGGCTCACCTGTGGATCGTGCCGGCCAAGGTCGATGGCATATGGCAGACGCCCCAGGGCGAGCTGACGCTGAAACAGACCTATCAGATGCTGTCCGGTACGCTGAAGTCCGGCAATAGCAGCGCGGCGATCGCCAACGGCAAACTCAACGGCGACCAAATCACGTTTAGCGCCGGCGGGGTCGAATACTCTGGCCGGGTCAGCGGTAATTCAATCGAAGGACAGGCCAAGTCGAGCAGCAATTGGAAGGCGACGCGGGCGGGGAAATAGTCGTGCAAAAAAACAGCTCGCAAAAGGGCGGTCGATTCCATCGCGTGCGAGCCAACGTAAATCCGTCATGCCGGTGAAAACCGGCATCCAGGTGACGGACAGCGTCCGTCATACCGTTGAAGAACGGTATCCAGGTTAAGGAGATGGAGATGGACCCCGGTTTTCACCGGGGTGACGGAGTAAGATTGGACTCCCAGTTGATAGAGTCTGCAGCTCTCGGGATTGCGTGCGGTTGAGCCAGGAGACGAACATGCGGGTGAGAAAAATGATTTTGGCGTGGCAGCTCGCTTTCCTTATCGCCGCTTCGTTAGCAGCGTCACCGGCTCATGCTCAGCCTGCGCGCGGGTTTGAACCACGCGTCGGTCAGCCGGGGAAAGATGTGGTGTGGGTGCCGACACCCGATGAGCTGGTCGAAAAGATGCTCAACCTGGGCAACGTCACGGCGAGCGATTACCTGATCGATCTCGGTTCCGGCGATGGCCGCACGGTCATCATGGCCGCCAAGCGCGGCGCCCGCGCCCACGGCATCGAATACAATCCGGAAATGGTCGAGCTATCCAAGCGCAACGCCGCTGCCGCCAGAGTGAGCGAGCGGGCGACCTTCGCCAAGGAAGATTTGTTCGAGAGCGATTTTTCCAAGGCTTCGGTGATCACGATGTTTCTCCTGCCGCAGATCAATCTCAAATTGCGGCCGAAAATCCTCGACTTGAAACCGGGCACGCGCATCGTGTCGAACACGTTCACCATGGGCGAGTGGCACGAAGATGGCAGCGATACTCTCGATAGCGAATGCATCAACTGGTGCACAGCGCTCTTATGGATCGTGCCGGCGAAGGTCGACGGCACATGGAAGTTGCCGCAGGGCGAATTAACGTTACAGCAGAGTTATCAGTTCATTACCGGCACGCTGAAAAGCGGCAACGAGGTCACGCCAATCGCCAACGGCAAACTCAAAGGCGATCAGATCCTGTTCAACGCCGCCGGCGTGGTTTATGTCGGCCAGGTCAGCGGCAACAGCATGGAAGGGACTCTGAGTTCCGGCGGTACCTGGACGGCAACGCAAGCCAAGTAGGTTGGTCGCGGGAAATCCAAAATCGATGATTGAGGATCGACGATGGCGAGTTCGCGCCTTTGCCAGCGCATGCATCATGATCTTAGCGGCCGGTTCGCTCGCCCACGCGGGTGAAATTTACCAGCCCAAGTCCGGGCAGCTCGGTAAAGATGTCGTTTGGGTCGGTAACCCCGAGGCGATGGTGCAGAAAATGCTCGATGTCGCCGCAGTGACGCCGCAGGACTTCGTGGTCGATCTCGGTTCCGGCGACGGGCGCAACGTCATTGCGGCGGCCAAGCGCGGCGCGCGCGCCCATGGCATCGAGTACAATGGCGAGCTGGTCGAGTTGTCGAAGAGCTTGGCGGCCAAAGAGCGGGTCAGCGACCGCGCGACATTCGAGCGCGGCGATGTATTCGCAGCGGATTTTTCGAAAGCGACCGTGGTGGTATTATTTCTGACCCCGGAGATGAATATCCGCCTGCGGCCTAAACTTCTCGCGCTCAAGCCGGGCGCCCGTGTAGTCGCCAACACCTTCGCCATTGGCGACTGGAATCCCGATGAGAGTTTCTCGTCTGAGGCTGGCTGTGAAAAATTCTGCTCCGGCCGTTTGTGGATCGTGCCGGCTAAAGTTTCCGGCCGGTGGAAGCTACTCCAAGGCGAGCTGGTCATCAAGCAGAGCTACCAAAGCTTTTCTGGGACCTTGACGAGCGGCGGCACTACCGTGCCGGTATCCGGGAGACTGCGCGGCGATCAGATTGCGTTTGCCGCTGGCGGCATGCAATACACCGGTATAGTGGATGGCGCTGTGATTGAAGGTTTCGCGCGGAAGTCGGGAGTGGATAGCAAATTTCGCGGTACTCTAGTTTCACGTTAAGGCTTGTTCATCACGAAGTGTTCATTAGCTTACGCTCGTCAACTGAGGATGAAATTGCAAGGAACCCCCCTCCACATCGTTCTTTCCTTCACTCGTCATGCCGGCGAAGGCCGGCATCCAGGGGCGGGAGGGGATGGATACCGGCTTTCGCCGGTATGACGGAAACCTCGTACCAATTCGTCGCCCGGATCATACCTGCACAGGTATTTTCTATGGAGGCACGAAGGACACGAAGGGTTCGGACAATTTTTCCGAACTTCGTGCTCTTCGTGACTTCGTGGTGAGCCGATGATTCAGTCTTGGGGACTGATTAAACCGACGCGTTAACGGCGTCGCGAACGCCGCTATTTGATCCGTAGAAGCTGTTTAGCGTTGCCTTCCAGCATCAGCATCTTGTCGGCTTCTGGAATGTCCAGTTGTTCGACTTTCTTAGCCGCATCCCAGTCGCCGAGATCGTAAGGGTAATCGGTGCCGACCATGATGTGATCGATGCCGCCGAGTCCGATCAGGTATTTGATCGTGTCGAGGCGGTAGATCATGTTGTCGTAGTAAATATTTTTTAAATAGGAACTCGGCGCCATCTTCGCCTTGGCGGCGCGGGGACCGGCCCGGACGGCCCAGCCTTGGTCGAAGCGGCCGAGATGGTAGGGGAAGAAGCCGCCGCCGTGAAGGATGCAAAGTTTGAGATTGGGGAAACGGTCGAACACACCGCTGTACGTCATCATGCCGAAGCAGAGCGCGCTGTCGGCAGGGTTGCCGCAGATTAATTTTAACCCGAAGGGATTCATCTTTTCAGAACCGGCGACATCTTCGGGGTGCATGACCACCATGACGCCGAGATCCTGGGCTTTGGCCCAGAACGGATCGAATTCGTCGCTGTTGTAGTAATTGCCGTTGACGTTGGTGCCGATATAACCGCCGCGAAAGTTCAAATCGCGCACCGCGCGCTCCAACACTTTCGCAGCACGCGCCGGATCTTGCAGCGGCACTGAGGCCATGCCGACGAAACGGTCGGGATATTTTTTTACCAACTCGGCGATGCCGTCATTGTAGACATTGCACCAGTTCTCGCCCTGCTCGCCGGTGAGCCGGTATCCTAAAGTCGCCGTGTGCGCTTCCAGGGCCGCCATGGCGAGTCTGGAGTCCTCCATCATCTTGAGCCGCTGATCGATGGCCGGCAATTCCGGATGCAGGAGAAACGGCGGTCCGCCGGCGAAGGAGAGCGAGCGATTGCCGTCTTTCTCGGTCAAGGTGACGCCCAGGTGTTGGCCGCGTTTTTTCGCCTCTTCCAGTAGACTCTCCGGCACATAGTGGTGATGAACATCGATGGCACAGGCTTTCATGGTTGTCGTAATCCTTCTTTAGATGAAATTAAAAATCCCTTACCCCAACCCTCTCCCGGAACGGGAGAGGGTGAGGAGAAGGGAAGGGAAAACGGTCAGTAAAACGTCTTAGTTCAGGCAGAGTTGCTGACGGCGCACTTTGCCGGGGAAAACGTCGAGGCAGTGACCGTCTTCGACGACGGTGGCGCCGTTAACCAGCACGGCTTTCATTCCGGGCGGGTGGCGTTGCACTTCCTGAGCGTCGACCATGTCGGGGAGTTTTTTGCTGACCAAATCGTCGATCTTGTCGGCGTCGAACACCGTCACGTCGGCCGGCATTCCTTCTCGCACCAATCCCCGGTTGAGGCGCAGTTTTTTCGCCGGATAGCCTGTAAGTTTGTGCACGGCGGCTTCCAAGCTCATGAGATGTTTCTCGCGGCGCCAGTAGCCCAGGATCTTGGTTGGCGCGCCATGCCAGAAGAAGCGGTCGAGATGGGCGCCGACGTCGGTGCCGATCAAGCTGGTGTCGGACTTGATCATCTCGGCGAGCAGTTCGGGATGCGCGTTGGCGAGGCCGTGATAGAGAATCTGCGAGTTGAAGTTGTCCTCGATCCAGATGTCAAAGAAGGCGTCCACCGGTTGTTTCTCGGTGAGGCGGGCGACTTCAGCCATGTTCTTCTGTTCGAGTTTCTTGAGTTCCGGTTTTTCCAGATGCTCGAACACGACGCGGTCCCAGCCATGCCATTCGGGAAACTCGAGCTTGCCTTGGCAGGCGATGCGCTCTTGTTCGATCTTACGGCGGGTGTCTTTGTCGCTCAACTTGGCTTTGAGATCATTGGAGTTCTTAATCGCCTCCCAGGTCGGCAGGCCGTTGAATAGGAAGCAGTCATCCAGGTTAAATCGCCGAATATGCTGGTACGGAATGACGACGCCGTAAATATCTTGGCCGCGCTTTTGCGCTTCTTCCATGTATCTAATCGATTCCATGCCTGCGGCTTTGGCGCCGGGCCGGACACGGAACTCGTTGCCGATCTGCAGCGCTTTGATTTTGGTCAGCATCTCCGGCACGCCGGACTCCGGTTGCAGGACCATCTGGAAGCCGTTGAATTGAAAACAGCCCTTGTACTCGGCGGCGACATTGGCGAGTTCGATGATCTCTTGATGCTCGGCAAAGGTGCTCGGTGTGCCGGCGTGAATTGCCGGGCCGCCGCGCGGGCTGGTGGAGAAGCCAATGGCGCCCAATTCCATGCCTTCGCGCACCATCGCCTTCATGGCGTTTAGCTCTTCGGGATTGGCGGCGCGCTGGTAGGCGGCTTCGCCCATGACAGTTAACCGGACTGGAGAGTGGGGCATGAGCGGCAAACAGTTGATGGCGATCTTGCCTTCAAGATAGTTCAAATATTCGCCGAAAGTATTCCAGCGCCAATCTTTGTCGTCGACATATTTGTCGAGCACGCGGCGCAGGTATTCGACCAAAACTTTGCGCGGCTCGGGCTTGGGCGGCACCGGCGCGCAGGAGGCGCCGCAGTCGCCGATGACGATGCTGGTGACGCCATAGTTCACTACCGGGTTGCCGTTGGGGTACTGGACGACGAACGCATCCATGTGGGTATGCGAATCGATGAAACCGGGCGCGACGACATGCCCTTTGGCGTCGATCTCCTTCGAGCCGCCGCCGAGATTTTTACCGATGGCGGTGATTTTGTCGCCATCGATGGCAACATCCGCTTGGAAAGCCGGACTGCCGCTACCGTCGATGACGTTGCCGTTCTTAATGACTACATCATGAGCCATAATTGGATGTCCTCCCTTGGATCTGTCAGATGCTTTGCTTATCCCACTGAAAGCAAGTCGCTGTCAACTGCTATGAAGCGGCTCCGGGTTCTAGATTGATCATGCAATGATCGAACTGGACAAAAAAAATCTCGGGTACCGTTTTAACACGAAACCCGAGACTCGTAACCCGTGACTGCCGGACGCGGCCTACACCGCGTCCTCTGGCCGTTCGTACTTCGCTTTGCCCATGCGTTCTTTGATGGTCGGGTAGGCAACGGTGAATATGGTGAGGGCGATGAGGCCCATTACGGTCGGGAAGAGCAGCCATTTGGCGCCGTAAGCTGCCGTGGAGATCCACAAATAGTTTTCGGCAATTTTCCCGAGGGTAAGGCCGAGGATGAGCGGCGGCCGCGGCCAACCGAATTTGACCATGCAGTAGCCAATGATCCCGAAGAGCAGCGTGACGACGATGTCGGCGAGGTCGTTATTAGCGGTGAACGATCCGATGAATACCAAGAACAACAGGAACGGGATCAATAATGCGCCGCGGATAAACGTCAGCGCAGCCAAGTGGTTCAAGATCAAGAAACACAGTGCCGCGACGATGATGTTGGCGAGGATTAGTACCCAGACCATCGAGAATGTGACATCGAGACGGGACTTGAGCATCTCCGGGCCGGGATTCAAGCCGACGATCAACATCGCTCCGAGCAGCAAAGCCATTGCTCCGCTTCCCGGTATGCCGAATGCTATCGTTGGGATCAGATCACCGCCACGTGTCGAATTATTAGCCGCGCCGGGGCCAAGAAGGCCTTCGATGGCGCCTTTACCGGCGCGCGACTTGTCTTTCAAGCCTTGCACTGCGTGCGCATAGGATATCCATTGGGCGACGTTGGCGCCGAGCACCGGTAGGACGCCGAAATAGACGCCGATCAAGCTGCATCGCACCACCAACCAGAAGTGGACGAAGGTGTCTTTGACGCCTTCCATGACGCCGTGGAGCTTTTCTTGTTTGTCACTGGCGATACTGGTGCCGCGCACCGCGAGATCGACGATCTCGGGGATCGCGAACATGCCGACAACCACCGGGATGAGATCAAGCCGATCCCAAAGATAGAGCGTGCCGAAGGTGTATCGTAACGAGCCGGTTTGCGGGTCGACGCCGATTGAGGCGAGCATGAGGCCGATACCGCCGGCGAGCAGCCCCTTGATGAGCGACGGTCCGGCCAATGTGCCGATGAAGGTGATACCCATGATGGCGATGATGAACAGTTCCGGCGAGCCGAACAGCAGTACCAACGGCCGCATGATCGGGATCGATAACGCCAGCGACAGGGCGCCAATGACTGAGCCGAGGACTGAACTCATGATCGCCGCACCCAAGGCGCGGCCGGCCTCACCGTTTTTTGACATTGGGTAGCCGTCGAGTATCAAGGCGGCGGAGGACCCCTCCCCAGGGATCCCGAACAAGATCGAAGTCAAATCGCCGGTGGTGCCGGTGACGGCCAACATGCCAAGCAGAAAGGCGAAGGCTGCGATGGGCTCCTTAATCGAGTAGGAAAATGGCAGCATGAGCGCGAGCGTCGATAAGCCGCCGATACCCGGTAGCAGGCCGACGAAAAAGCCGATGGAGATACCGATCAGCATGTAGCCGAAGGCCGGCCATGCGACGGTTTGCCAAAATCCACTGATAAAAGCGTCAAGCATGAAAGTCTCCTGATGCCGCGTATGTTAGCGGCTCATGCTGCTTATCGCATCTAGCGATGACCGTCAACAGAATTAGCCGCAAAACTTGATTTACCGAGTCTATATTATTGACCGAGAATTCGTTTCAGCGCGCTGGCGACTTCCGGCGGCTGATTGACTACATCTTTGGCGAGATTTTGCAGTTCTTCACCGAATACCGGCCGGGCTTCCCAGTTTCGCTTGGCGAGGTCCTCTTGAAATTCCGCATCGGCGAAGGTCTTGGCCCAAGCGTCGCGCAGCATCGTCAGGCGCTCGGCGGGTAATCCTGGCGAAGTGATCACCGGCATCGAGCCAAAGCCCCACAAGCCCAAGTAAGTATGCACCAAGCGCCGCTTGGTATCGGCGATCTTGAATTGATCCATTAACTCGAAAATCGTCGGCGCGTCAGCGGCTTTGGGGTGGCGCTGCTTTTCGGTTTGCAGCCAGATACGCACAAAGCCTTTCTTGTACCATGTAATAAACGGCTCGCGGCCGAAGAAACCGTCGGTGGTGATGGCGCGGCACTGCACTTCGTTTCTTTCCATCGCCAGGTCTTGATCGGCGCCACCTGGGTAGCCGCTGATGACTTTGAATTTGAAGCCGAAGGCGTCTTCGAGCAAGCGCGGAATGTCATAGCCGGTGCTGCCAACGCCGGTGGCGGAACAGCGCGGCGGGTCGTTGGTCTGGCGCAGTTGCTCCAAGGTCTTGACCGGCGTATCGCTGCGCATGAACAGCACATGACCGGCGCGGTACGGCGTGCCGATCCAACCGAACTTAGACCAATCGAATTGCACTTCCTTGCGGCCGGTGATCTGCGCCATGATCAAGGCGCCGCCGAGGGTGCCGAGCGTCAAGCCGTCCGGCTTGGTCATGTTGTAGATATGATTGGCCGCGATCATCGCGCCGGCGCCCGGCATATTTTGCACGAGAAAGTTGGGATTGCCGGGAAGATACTTGCCCATGAAGCGCGCATAGGCGCGCGACCACTGGTCGTGATTGTCACCGGGTTGGTAGCCGACGATGAACCGGATGGTTTTGCCTTGATAGTAGGGCGTCTGTGCTGACGCTCGTTCAAGGTTCAAAGGGTGCAAAAGTTCAAGCACGGAGAGGATCAAGAACCCGAGAACGTTGAACCTTTGAACCTTTGGACTTTTGACCAAAATGATTTTCAAGACCGACCTCGTTCGCCTTCTTACTTCGGCTTATTTGGTCAACAGTTTTTTCAGCCAATCGATGACTTCCGGCGGCTGGGTCGTGACTTCCTTAGCTAGAACCTGCAGATCTTCGCCGCTCACGGCATCGACCGTCCAACCGCGCTTGGTGATCTCGTCCAGGAATTCCGGATCTTTGAGCGTCTTGACGTAGGCTTCGCGGAGAATTTTCGCTTGCTCCGCGGTGAGGCCGGGTGTCGAGACGATGGGGCGAGAACCGAACAGGCCGCTGTTCAAATAAACCGTGGCGAGCCGCCGCTTCGCTTCCGGCACTTTGTATTGATCCATCAGCTCCCAGAGCGTCGGCACGTCCTGCAGCTTGGGGTGGCGCTTGCGTTCCATCTGTATGATGACGCGGACAAAGCCCTTTTTCACCCAGGTGGGAAAGGGTTCGCGGCCAAAGAAAGCGTCGATGGTAAATGCTCGGCATTGCACTTCGCCGCGCTCCATTGCCAAATCTTGATCGGCACCGCCGGGGTAACCGCTGATGACTTTAAACTTCATTCCGACCGTGTCTTCCAGAACGCGCGGAATGTCGTAACCGCTGCTGCCGACGCCGGTGGCCGAGCAGCGCGGCGGATCGTTGGTAGTGCGCAGGTCGTCGAGAGTCTTATAGGGCGCGTCGGTGCGCATAAAGACGAGAAAGCCGCTTTTCTCCGGCGTGCCGATCCAGGTGAATTTGTTCCAGTCGTATTTTGCTTCGCTGCGGCCAATCAATTGGGCGAAGTAAAGCGCGCCGCCGATGGTGCCCATGGTCAAGCCATCCTGCTTGGCGACGTTGAAGATGTAGTTGGCGGCGATCATGCCGCCGGCGCCGGGCATGTTTTGCACCAGGAAGGTGGGGTTGCCTGGAATGAATTTGCCGAGATAACGCGTGTAGGTGCGCGCCCACTGGTCGTGCGAGTCGCCGGCCTGATAGCCGACGACGACGCGGATGGTTTTGCCTTGATAATAAGGCGCCTGCTGGGCAGACGCCCGTTCAAGGTTCAAGGGGTTCAAAAGCTCAACGACGGAGAGGAGCAAGAATCCGAGAAAATTGAACGTTTGAACCTTTGAATTTTTGAACGACGTGATTAATTGAAGTGCCATAGAGCCTCTCTCAGTAAATTTATTTCGCCAATAATTTTTTTAGCCACTCGACCACTTCCGGTGGCTGGTCGATGACTTCCTTCGCTAGCGCTTGCAAATCTTCGCCGCTGGTGGGGCGGATCTCCCAACCGGCTTTTTTCGCTTCCGCCAAGAAATCCGGATCTTTCATGGTTTTGCTGAACCCTTCGCGGAGAGTCGTCACGCGCTCCGCGGGTATTCCGGGTGTGGAGAGAATCGGCCAGGCGCCGAAGCCGCCGACGCCGAGATAGACTAGCACCTGGCGGCGCTTGATCTCCGGCGTTTTGTACTGCTCCATGAGCTCGAACAAAGTCGGCACATCGGGAATTTTCGGATTTCTCTGCCGCGAGGTTTGCAGAAGCACACGCACGACACCGGTTTTGTACCAGGTGACAAATGGCTCTCGGGCGAAGAACGCCGCCACGGTAATGGCGCGGCATACCGCTTCCCCACGTTCGATGGCCAAATCCATTTCGGCGCCGCCGGGATAGCCGGTGATCAGGTTGAACTTCAAGCCGATCATCTCGTCGAACAGTTTGGGCACGTCGTGGCCGCTGGTGCCAACTCCCGTAGCGGCACACTTGGGCGGCTCCTTGGCTTTCCGGATGTCGTCGAGAGTTTTGTAGGGCGAGTCTGAGCGCATGAATAACAAGTGACCATTGCGCTCCGGCGAACCGATGAAGTTGAACTTGGGCCAATCGAATTTGACCTCTTTCCGGCCAACCAGTTGCGCGTAATAAAGCGCCGGGGACGGGGAGCCGAGTGTCAGTCCATCCGGTTTCGCGACGTTGTAGACATGGTTGGCCGCGATCATGCCGCCGGCTCCGGGCATGTTTTGCACGACAATGTTAGGGAAGCCGGGAATATGTTTGCCCATGTGGCGCGAGTAAGCGCGGGCGAAGATGTCATGGGTGTCGCCCGGCAGATTGCCGACGATGA
This sequence comes from uncultured delta proteobacterium, assembly GCA_963816145.1. Taxonomy (GTDB): domain Bacteria; phylum Desulfobacterota; class Binatia; order UBA9968; family UBA9968; genus DP-20. The sequence goes on along the minus strand of CAWFJP010000003.1, from coordinate 773,305 downwards.
TCCGGATGGTTTTGCCTTGATAGAAAGGCGTCTGCTGGGCAGACGCCCGTTCAAGGTTCAAAGGATTCAAAAGTTCAACGACGGAAAAAATCACGAGCCCGAGAACCTTGAGCGTTTGAACGTTTGAACTTTTGAACGGATGTTTCGTTCGTTGCGTCATGAAAGACCTCATTTTTGGATTACGTCACATGCCGAGAATCTTTTTCATTCTATCGACAACATCAGGCGGCGTCGCCATCGCCTCCTTGGCCAAGGATTCCATCTCTTCCCAAGACGATGGATCGATTTCAAGCTTGCGCTTGTCCGCGTCGGCTAAGAAGGCCGGGTCAGCGACCGCTTTGTTGAAGGCCTCGCGGATGGTTTTCAAGCGCGCTGGAGGCACGCCCGGCGGCGCCACGATAGGCCGGCCCAAATCACTGGCGATCAGGATTACCTTGGCGAGCTTGCGCACCGATTCCGGTGTCTTGTAGCGATCCATTATCTCATACATTGTCGGCACGTCTTTCAAGCGCGGGTCTCGCTTGGTGCCAGTTTGGTAGAGCACGCGGACGAAGTTTTTCTTGCGCCAGGTAAAAAACGGCTCGCGGCTATGGAACGTTGTGATCGTAAACGATCGGCACACTAATTCGCCGCGCTCGACCGCAAGTTCGATATCCTGGCCACCCGGATAGCCGGCGACCATTTCGATCTTGGCGCCGATCGCTTCTTCCATCAGTTTGGGAATGTAGTAGCCGGTCGAATTGACCCCGCTGGAGCCGCATTTCGGCGGCTGCGCGGCGGTGCGCAGGTCGTCGATGGTTTTAAAGGGTGTATCCGCGCGCATGTACATCATGTGGTTGGAACTCACCGGGCTGCCGATCCAGGAAAATTTATTCCAGTCGTATTTTACTTCCGGCCGTTTCACCAGTTGATCGAAATAAAGCGCCGGATAGATCGCGCCGAGAGTCAATCCGTCGGGCTTGGCGACGCTGTACACTTGGTTGGCCGCGATCAGCGAGGCCGCGCCGCCGACGTTCTGAATGATAATATTGGGATTGCCGGGAATATACTTGGGCAGATACTCGGCCAGCAGGCGCGGATAAAGATCATAAGCATCGCCCGCCTTGCTGCCGACGATCCATGTGATGGTTTTGCCTTGGTAGAAGGGCGTCTGCTGCGCAGACGCCGGTTCAAGGTTCAAAGGGTTCAAAAGTTCAAGGGTCAGAAAAAGAATACCGAGAAGAATCCGATTGAACCCTTGAACTTTTGAACTCTTGAACAAATCTTTTATTCCACGCATCCAGAATCACCTCATGGTTATTTTGAGCAATCGCGCGGGTTATGAATACCGTGGAGTCTGGGCTGAGTGCAATGAGAAGTTCTAACTATTGCCTATTGCCTGTGTGCCTGTTGTCTGCATTTACTTGATCACCTTCGTCGCCCGCGTGAGCATGAGCGGTGGAATAGTCAGGCCGAGTGTTTTGGCAGTTTTTAAATTGATCGCCAATTCGAACTTGGTTGGCTGCTCGACTGGTATGTCGGATGGATGAGTTCCCTTCAAAATCTTGTCGACAAAAACGGCGGTGCGCCTGAAGGGTTCGTCCCGGTCGGGACCGTAAGACATCAGGCCGCCATTTTCGACAACCGGTTGCCGACTATAAATTGTCGGCAGGCGATATCTCTTCGCTAGTTCGACCGTATCCCTTTGATTTAGGTCGCCCAGCGGGGACGCCATCCAGGCGACAGCGCCGACGCGCGCTTTCATTGCCTCCTTGAACACTGCATCGTATTTGTCAGCGCTGCTGACTTCCATGGAATGAAGTTGCAAGCCCAGAGCTCTTGCCGGCAGTTGGCTTTCTTTCCAACCTGCCCAGAGCTTGGTCCTTGTGGATCCCACAGCACCCCGACGCGGGAGAGCTTGGGAACGGTTTCTTTTAGCAACTCAAGTCTTTTGCCGGCCAGCACTGCTCAAATGGTAGTAAACCCCGTGATATTCCCGCCAGGCCGCGCCAGGCTATCGATCAGCCCAGCCGCGATGGGGTCGGTTACGTCTATAAAAACGATGGGGATAGATCTGGTAGCGTTCTTAGCGGCTAACGCGGCCGGAGTATTGGGCGCGATGAGCACATCAACTTTAAGACGAACAAGTTCGTCAGCTAGCGCAGGGAGTCGGTCGAGATTACCCTCAGCGTATCGATACTCGAAAACTATGTTCTTCCCGTCAACATAGCCGAGTTTGCCGAATTCTCGCTGAAATGACTCGATCGCGAAAGCAGCAGACGCCGGCCGCACGGCGAGCCAGCCAATCTTTGCAACCTTTGCCGGCTGCTGTGCGTCGGTTTGAGAAACAAAAAGCGGAATGGAAGCAGCCAACAGTCGGCAGGCGATTCTGCTTATCATCGGCTTTCCTCTCATCATCTTGCTCACGCCTTTCGCCTCAAGCCTCGCGCCTACTTGATCACCTTCGTCGCCCGCGTGAGCACAAGCGGTGGAATCGTCAGTCCAAGTGCCTTGGCGGTTTTTAGATTAATTGGCAAATCAAACTTCATTGGCTGCTCGACAGGAATGTCGGCGGGCTTGGTTCCCTTGAGAATCTTGTCGACCATAATGGGTACCCGCTTGACAGCCCTCTTCTCGGTCGCGTCCGTAGGACATCAACCCGCCGCTGTCGATAAAAGTAGTACGAGGGTATATCGCTGGCAGCCGAGTTTTTGTTGCCAGATCTGCGATCTTCTGTCCGTTAGAGTCTTCCAGCCGCTCCAGCTATCACAGCGAGAGCGCCACTCCGCGCTTTCATTGCCTCTCTGAACGCGTTCTCGTATTTATCGGCGCTGCTTACTTCCATGGAATGAAGTTGCAGCCCCAGTGCTCGTGCCGGCAGTTGGCTTTCTTTCCATTGTTGCGCGGAGCTAAGATCCTGCGGATTCCACAGCACCGCAACGCGGGAGAGTTTTGGAAGGGTGTCCTTGAGTAACTCCAATCGTTTGCCCGCCAACACTGCCTCCATGCCGGAAAACCCCGTGATGTTTCCACCAGGCCGGGCCAAGCTGTCAACCAGCCCCGCCGCTATTGGATCCGTCACATCGTAAAAAACGATGGGGATTGTCCTGGTAGCGTTTTTGAGAGCTAGGGCTTCAGGCGTGCCGCGTGTGACGATTACGTCAACATTGAGACGGGCCAACTCATCAGCTAGCGCGGGAAGCGAGGCGAGCTTGTTGTCTGCCGATCGAAACTCGAATGAGATATTCTTGCCCTCAACGTAGCCGAGATCAGGGAGGCTACGCCGGAACGCCTGATACCTGGAGATTGAAGTGGCGCTACCGATAGCGAGCCAGCCAATCTTAAACACCTTTGCCTGCTGCTGCGCGTCGCCTACGGCGCCACCCATTGCGAACGCGACGCCGAGGGCAACAAGCCATCCCCATTTTGGTCCGCGGGGCTGCTTTTGGATTTTCGATTTTGGATTATCGGAAGAAGAATCTAGCCATCGCATCCAAGATCTTTTCTTCACGCTCTTTTCCCCTAATCCAAAATCCAAAATCTAAAATCCAAAATTGGCGGCTCTAGTTTCCCAGCACCCATTTCATCCGCTCAATGCTCAATCACTTCCTTGGGCTGGTTGATGACTTCCTTCGCCAACGTCTCGAGTTCGGCGCCGGTATGGGGGTCGACTTCCCAGCCGCGCTTGGCGGCTTCGGCGAGGAGCTCGGGGTCTTTCATCGATTTGGCGTAGGCGTCGCGTAAAGTTTTTAGCAGTTCCGCCGGTAGGCGCGGCGGGCCGGCGATGGGGCGGCCGAGGTTGGCGGCGGTCAAGACCACTTTGGCGAGCCGGCGGCTGGCCTCTGGAGTTTTGTACTGCTGCATCAGTTCGGTGAGCGTTGGTACATCCTTCAAGCGCTCGTCGCGTTTGTCGCCGGTCTGGACGACGACGCGAACGAAACCGGTCTTGTGCCAGCGCTTGTAAGGCTCGCGGCCGAAGTAGGTCGCGATCAGCGGCGTCCAGCAGATGATTTCGTTGCGTTCGACGGCGAGATCGATTTCCGACCCGCCCTGATAGCCGGTGACCTGGGTGGTTTTGATGCCCAGGGTGTCTTCGAGCAGCCGGGGAAAATAGTGGGCGGTGGTGCCGCCGCCGGTGCTGCCGCATTTGGCCGGCTCCTTGGCATTGCGCAAATCGTCGATGGTTTTATACGGCGAGTCGGCGCGGATGTAATGCAAAGCGTCGTTTTTCTCGGGCGAGCCGATCCAGCTGAACTTGGTCCAATCAAACTTGCTCTCCGGCTTGCCGACCAGTTGTTCGAAATAGAGCGCCGGGTTGAACGCACCGATGGTCAGGCCGTCAGGCTTGGCTAGACCATAAACAAAATTCCCGGCAACCAAACCGCCGGCTCCCGGCAGATTCTGCACGACCACGGTCGGGTGGCCGGGAATATGTTTGCCGATATGGAGCGCCAGTAAACGCGCCCAAAGATCGTAACCGCCCCCGGATGCCGAGCCGACCACGATCTTGAGTGTTTTGCCTTGATAGAAGGGCGGCGTTTGCGCCGCCGCCGGTTCAAGGTTCAAGGGGTTCAAGAATTCGAGGGTCAGGACGAAGAAGAATGCGAAAAACTTTGTCGTCAAGAGCAATAGTCGATGCATGGAGCCCGTCAATCCAAAATCTAAAATCGAGAATCCAAAATTGATATCATTCCCGCCCGAGCACCCACTTCATGCGCTCGATGATTTCTTTGGGCTGAGCCATGACTTCTTTCGACAACGCTTGCAGCTCGTCGCCGTGGGTAGCGTCGACTTCCCAGTTTTGTTTGGCGGCTTCGGCGAGCAGCTCGGGATCGGCGATGGCTTTGGCGTAGGCGTCGCGCAGGATCTTTACCCGATCCGCCGGAACGCCTGGCGCGGTGCCGACGGGACGGCCCAAGGTGGCGGCGGTGAGAATCACCTTGGCGAGCCGGCGGGCCGGCTCGGGAGATTTGTATTGCTGCATCAATTCATCCAGCGTCGGCGTGTCCTTCAGCCGTGGATCGCGCTTGGCGCCGGTTTGGACCAGAACCCGCACGTAACCGGTTTTATGCCAGCGCCGATAGGGCTCGCGGCCGAAGTAGGTGGCCTTGAGCGGTGACCAGCAAAACACTTCGCCGCGCTCGATGGCCAGCTCGATGTCCGGCGCACCGGGATAGCCACTGACGATCTGGGTCTTGATGCCGAGGGTTTCTTCGAGTAGGCGCGGGATGTAATGGCCGGTGCTGCCAGTGCCGGTGCTGCCGCATTTGGGCGGCTCCTTGGCATTGCGCCAGTCATCAATGTTTTTGATCGGAGTGTCGGCGCGCATGTAGGAAACGATGTCGTTTTTTTCCGGCGAGCCGATCCAGTTGAACTTGGCCCAATCGAATTTAACCTCCGATCGTCCGACCAGTTGATCGAAATAAAGCGCTGGGTTCACCGCACCGAGCGTCAAACCGTCGGGCTTGGCGACGCCGTAAACGTAGTTGGCGCCGATGATGTTGCCCGCGCCCGGCATGTTTTGCACAACGATAGTCGGATTCCCTGGAATGTATTTCCCTAGATAGCGCGCCGCCAGCCGCGCCCACAGATCGTAACCGCCGCCGGCGGTGGACGAGACGACCATGGTAATGGTTTTACCTTTGTAGAAGGGCGTCTGCTGCGCTGACGCCCGTTCAAGGTTCAAGGGGTTCAGAAGTTCAAGGGCCAGGACAAGCAGCAACAAAGTTACTGCGTGACACCGTCTTCCGTGCGCTTTGTTCCGGAATCGAAAATCCAAAAGCGGCCCCGTAGACGAAAATCCAAAATCCATTTGATTCAGTTCCCCAACACCCATTTCATTCTCTCGATGACTTCCTTCGGCTGCGCCATAACTTCTTTGGCCAGTGACTCCATCTCCTCGCCGGTCAGCGGATTGATGTCCCAGCGCTGGCGTTTGGTCTCGGTGATGAGCTCGGGATCTTTTAGAGTTTTTTGATAGGCCTCGCGCAGCATTTTGATGCGGTCGGGCGGTGTGCCCGGGGTTACCGCGATGGGCCGGCCGAGGGTCGCGGCGACCAGAATCACCCGGGTGAGCCGTTTGCCGGCGTCGGGGGTTTTGTATTGATCCAAGAGTTCATAAATCGTCGGTACGTCGGCCAGGCGCGGGTCGCGCTTGGTGCCGAATTGCACGACGACGCGCACGAATCCCTTCTTCTGCCAACTGATGTAGGGCTCGCGGCCGAAGTAGGTCGCCACCAGAGGCGACCAGCAGTGCACCTCGCCGCGCTCAACCGCCAAGTCGATTTCCGAGCCGCCGGGATAACCAGCGACCACGGTGTGTTTCGTCCCCAGGACTTCGTCGAGCAGGCGCGGAATATAAAAGCCGGTGGTGCCGGTGCCGGAACTGCCGCAACGCGGCGGATCTTTGGCTTTGCGGATATCTTCGATGGACTTGTACGGTGAATCGGCGCGCATGTAGTGGATGATTTCGTTTTGCTCGGGCGAGCCGATCCAGGGAATCTTGGCGAAATCGAACTGCACTTCTTTGCGACCGACGAGTTGGTCGAAATAGATCGCCGGCAGGAGGGCGCCCAGAGTCAAACCGTCGGGTTTGGCAACGTTGTAAAGATAATTGGTCGCGACGATCGATGCCGCGCCTGGCATGTTCTGCACAATAATTGTCGGATTACCTGGAATATACTTGCCGTAGTGGCGCGCCAAGACCCGCGCCCAGAGATCGTAACCGCCGCCGGTGGACGAGCCGATGACGATGCGAATCGTTTTGCCTTGATAGAAGGGCGTCTGCTGCGCAGACGCCCGTTCAAGGTTCAAGGGGTTCAAAAGTTCAAGGGTCAGAAAAAGAACATCCAAGAACAATCCGATTGAACCTTTGAACCCTTGAATTTTTGAACGTCATTGCCATCCCTTCGTCACTTTCCGATCAACCCTTTCACTTTCTCGACGATGTCCGGGGTCGCGGTCATGACTTCCTTGGCGAGAGCCTGCAATTCCTCGCCGGTGGCCGGATCGATGTCGAGTCGGCGTTTCTTCGCCTCGGCCAGTAATTCCGGGTCGTTGATGGTCTTATTAAAAGCGTCGCGAATGATCTTAACCCGGTCCGCCGGGACTCCGGGAGGGAAGACCAGGGGACGGCCGAATTCATCAGAAGCGAGAACGACTTTGGCCAGCTTCTTGGTTTCTTCCGACGTTTTGTATTTATCCGCCAATTCACTGAACAACGGCACATTCTTGATTCTTTCATCGCGCTTGCTGCCGGTCTGATAGAGCACGTTAACGAAATTCTTCTTGCGCCAGGTGATGAACGGCTCGCGGGCGAAAAACGCGTTGACCGTAAAAGCTCGGCACTGAACTTCGCCGCGTTCCACCGCCAAGTCAATATCCTGCCCGGCGACATATCCCGATACGACCTCGAATTTCGTGCCAAATGCCGACTCCAAGGAGTTTTGGCATGTAATAGGCGGACGAAGTAACGCCGGTGGCGCCGCATTTGGGCGGGGTCGATGCGGTGCGGACATCTTCGATGGTCTTATACGGGGTATCGGCGCGCATATACATGAGACTGTTCGAGTTGATCGTGCTGCCGATCCAGATGAATTTGTTCCAGTCGAATTTGGCTTCAGGACGCTTGACCAACTGTTCGAAATAAAGCGCGGGATAGGTCGCGCCGAAGGTCAGGCCGTCCGGTTTCGCCACGTTGTAGATCTGATTGGTGCCGATCAAGCCGGCGGCGCCGGGCACGTTTTGGACGATGATATTCGGATTGCCGGGAATATGTTTGGGCATGAATTCGGCCACGAGCCGAGGATAAAGATCGTAAACATCGCCTGCTTTAGTGCTGACGATGATGGTGATCGTCTTGCCCTGGTAGAAATGGCGTCTGGGCATGCAGATTCGACGCCGGCTAGAGACTAGCATAGCGCCACCATAGCGCTATCGTACGGCAACGAAGATTTGCGAACGGTCCTTGATCCTCATATTGGTCACCTCCTTTAATCTTTGGCGACGTTGCCGATCTTTCAAGTTCCCAATAATTTTTTCATGCGCTCGATGACGTCCGGCGGTTGCGCCATTGATCTCATTGCCGAGCTTTTCCGAATGCTTCGCCGGAGACCGCCGATCGAGGCGCTACGCTTTTCGACTTTGCCGAGGAAGAAAGAAAGGATCCGCAGGCAAAAAACTGTGACCGTGTTGAAGGTATAAACGCGTCGCGTTCGTAGACAAAGGCGAGGATCGAAATACCGACGCGCATCACCGGCGTCGCAATAAGTAGGAGCAGACCGAGAGTGACAATGGCATCGCCTTGCAGCGCTTGGAGGCCGCGGGCCACGGCGTCGAGAGTATGTGGTAGGGTTGTGCCCGGGTTGATCAGTAGTCCCAGAGCGCTAGGCGATGAGAGAAACTCCGGATGATCGACAAAGGTCACGACCGTGCCGATGACGATGACCACCAGGCTTAACACCACGCTACCGCGCAGTAAGTTGCTTATAGCAATTCGATTTGGCGAACGTCGGCGTGTCTGGCAGCTTAGCGTCGCGCTTTTTGCCGGATCTGTACGATGACATGGACGAAACCTTTCCCTCTGCGCAGAGACGAAGGGCTCTCGGGCGAAGAAAGCAGCGATGGTAAAGGCGCGGCATTGCACCTCGCCGCGCTCCAATCCGCCAGGTCGACATCGGTGCCGGCCAGTTGTAGCCGGTGACGACGGTGAACTTCGCGCCGATGGTTTCTTCCAGCAGTCTAGGTAGGTAGTAGGCCGACGAACCGGTCCCTTCGGCGCCGCATTTGGGCGGTACGGCGGCCTTGCGAATATCTTCGACGGATTTTGTATGGCGTATCGCTGCGCATGTAGAGCAGATAGTCGGACACCGTGGTGTTGCCGATCCAGGTGAACTTTTTCCAGTCGAACTGCACTTCCTTGCGGCCGACCAATTGATCGAAATAGAGGGCGGGTTGGATCGAGCCGATGGTCAAACCGTCGGGCTTGGCCATGGTATAGATATCATTGGCGACCTGGAGGCGTTTCCGGAACATGATCTGCGCAGAGTAGCCCATGGCGATGCCAGGAATAACAAACAGCCAGCGATGGTTGATCAGGCCGGCGAGGTAGGCGCCGCTCAGCGCGCCGGTGGTATTTGCCGATGAACTGGGCGACCATAGCGGCGCTCGAGACGTAGACGCTCCCCGCCGGGGCGTGCCGGCGACGAGTCTGATGGTCTCTGTCTTTGTAAAAGAGGTAGTCTGGATGCGTAATCCCCGCCCAACCCAGTAACGAGCCAGCAAGCCAGCACAGAGAGTAAAATCAAGACGACTTGGCACCATGCAACGGCCTCCGTTATTTATTTCCCGTGTACAATCGCCGGCGGCGAATCGCAACACGAGCCAGATCCACGGGCTAGGCCCGTGACTACGAGATCGATTGCCCGTTAGTCGCCCAAGAGCTTGCGCATGCGCGCCACCACATCCGCGGGTGTGGTCATGACTTCTTTTGCCAGCGTCTCCATTTCATCCCATTTGGTCGGATCGATTTCGAGCCGGCGCTTTTCCGCTTCCGCAAGGAACGCCGGGTCGGCGACAGTCTTATCGAAGCCGTCTCGCAGCATTTTGATCCGATCCGCCGGCACACCCGGCGGCGCGACGATGGGGCGTCCCAAATCTCCCGAAGCCAGGATTACTTTCGCCAGGGTTCGTCCCGTCCCGCTGGTTTTGTATCGATCCATCAACTCATAAATCGTCGGCGAGTCCTTGATTCGCGCGTCGCGCTGGCTGCCGGTTTGGACCAACACATTGGTGAAATTCCGTTTGCGCCAGGAGATAAACGGCTCCCGGGCATAGTAAGCGGTGATGGTAAACGCCCGGCACTGGAGCTCGCCCCGTTCCACCGCCAGATCGATATCTTGCCCGGATTGGTAGCCCGACACGACATCGAACTTGGTGCCGAGCACTTCCTCCAAGAGCTTGGGTATGTAGTAGCCTGCAGAAGCGATACCGGTGGAGCCGCACTTGGGCGCCGTCGCCGCTTTGCGGATGTCATCCATCGATTTGTATGGGGTGTCGGCGCGCATGTAGAGCAGCTGGTTCGATTTTACCGGGCTGCCAAGCCACTGCCATTTTGCCCAGTCGTATTTCACTTCCGGTCGCTTGATCAGCTGATCGAAATAGAGCGCCGGATAGATCGCCGCCAGAGACAATCCGTCAGGTTTACCGGTATTATAGACTTGGTTGGCGGCGATCAACGAAGCCGCGCCCGGGATGTTTTGCACAATGATGTTGGGGCTGCCCGGGATATGCTTGGGCATGTATTCCGCAAGCAGTCGCGGATAGAGATCGTAGACATCGCCCGCTTTGGTGCCGGCGGCGATGGTGATGGTCTTACCTTGGTAGAAGGGCGCTTGCGCGAAAAGCGTCGAGCTCCAGGCAAGAACGGCCAAAACAACGAGAGTTGAAAACATAAGGTTTCTCCTTCCCGCCGATAAATTGGCCGGAGCATATCCCTCAAGGCTGCTGCGATGCAACCGCCTTGAGGGATCGCCCGGCGGTTAATTTCTACTTACCGCCTAATAGTTTCTGCATGCGCTGGATGACGTCGGGGGTCGCTGCCATCACTTCTTTCGACAGGGCTTCCATTTCCGCGCCGTTCTCCGGATCCATTTCCAGGCGCCGTTTTTCCGCGGTCGCCAAGAGCTCGGGATCTTTGACCGCTTTATCGAAGGCATCGCGCAAGATCTTTAGCCGGTCCGCGGGTAACCCTGGAGGTGTGACAAGGGGGCGGCCAAATTCGCCGGCGGACAGGACTACCTTAGCCAGACTTCGGCCGGCGGCGTTGGTCTTGTATTTATCCATGAGCTCATAGATCGTCGGCGCATCTTTGAGGCGAGAATCGCGCTTTGCGCCGCTCTGCATCAGCGTGTTGACGAAGCCGCGCTTGCGCCAGGAAATGAACGGCTCGCGGGCGAAGTAGGCGGTGATCGTAAAGGCGCGGCAGACGATCTCGCCGCGCTCGACGGCAAGGTCGACGTCCTGGCCGGACTGATAGCCTAACACGATGTCAAATTTCGTGCCGAGGGCTTCCTCCATGAGCTTGGGCAGGTAGTAGCCCGTCGAGGTGATGCCGTTGGAGCCGCACTTCGGAGCCTCCTTGGCGTTCTTGATATCGTCCATCGACTTGTACGGCGCATCCGAGCGCATGTAGAGGAGATGATTCGATGTCACTGGATTGCCGATCCAACCGAATTTGGTCCAGTCGAATTTTACCTCGGGCTTTTTCGTGAGTTGCTCGAAATAGAGCGCCGGATAGATCGCGCCGAGGGTCAGGCCGTCCGGTTTGGCAATATTATAAACTTGATTAGCGGCGATCATCGACGCCGCCCCTGGGACGTTCTGAATAATGATGTTGGGGTTGCCGGGAATGTATTTGGGCATGAACTCGGCGAGCATGCGCGGATATAAATCATAGGCGTCGCCCGCCTTGGTGCCGACAATGATCGTAATGGTTTTTCCTTGATAAAACGGGGTCTGGGCGTGAGCCGCTTGGCCAATCATCAGGATCGATAAAATAACTAAGACTCTTAACATCTAGCTTCTAACCTCCTAAATTTTTTATAACGCGAAAATTACCATCGAAAATGGTTTAATCAACTGATTGCCCAGAAGTTTCTTGACCCGCGCAATAACGTCGGCAGGTTGGTTCATAGTCTTGCTGACGAGCTTTTCCAGATTCTCGCCGCTCTCAGGGCTACCCGGGATATGTTTCGGCATGTATCGGGACAGCAGCCTGGCCCAGCGATCGTAAAAACCGCCGGTGGTGAAACCAACGACGACTTTAATTTGTTTGCCTTGGTAGAGGGTGTCTGGGCCGGCACCTTCGACGCGCAAAGCAGAAACAAACACACCGCGAACAGAGCAACTCTCATCATAACTCATTGTTCCTACGGCTGATGGATTTCCAGCGCTTACTCCAAAATCTTTTTTACCCTGTTGATGACTCCGGCAGGCTGGTTCATGACTCGTTTCGCCAGTGCATCCAGCTGTTCGCCAGTAACCGGTTCCACATCCATACGGGCCTTCTTGGCTTCGGCGAGAAGCTCCGGATTGCTAATTGATTTGACGTAGGCCTCGCGCAGTATCTTCACGCGGTCGAGGGGCGTGCCGGGGCCGGCCAGCATGGGGCGGCCAAAGTCGCCGCCGCGCAAAATAACATCGGCGACCCGCCGGCTCTCATCGGCGGTGTTTTCTTTGTCGAAGATTTCGTAAAGCGTTGGCACGTCAGCGATGCGGCCATCGCGCTTCTCCGCGGTTTGAACGATATGCTGATCGAAGCCCTTCTTATGCCAGCTATCGAAAGGCTCGCGGCCGAAATGGGGCGCGATGGTCATGCCGCGGCAGAGCACTTCTCCTTTCTCCACGGCGATGTCGATCTCGCTGCCGCCGGCATAGCCAAGCACCGAATTGATTTTCACGCCAAGTGTGTCGTCGAGAACTTTGGCAATCAGGTAATCCGCGCCGGCGGTGCCGGTGGCGCCGCACTTCGCAGGCTCGGCGAGCTTTCTCATGTCCTGAACTGATTTGAATGGGGCGTCGGCCCGGGCGTAGAGAACGATATCGCTTTTCTCCGGCGAGCCGATGTAATAGCCCTTGGTGATGTCGAAACGGACTTCTTTCCGTCCTGCTAACTGATCGAGATAGACGCCGTAGTTGGGCATGACCACGGTGAGCCCATCCGGCTTGGCGACGCCGAAGACATGATTCATTGCGATCATCGATCCCGCGCCCGGCATGTTCTGCACGATGAAGCTGGGATTGCCCGGTATATAAAGCGGCATGAAGCGGGCGAGTAGGCGCGCCCAGCGATCGTAGAAGCCGCCCGGCGTCAGACCTACGATGATGCGAATGGTTTTACCTTGATAGAACGGCGTCTGCTGCGCAGACGCTGGTTCAAGGTTCAAAAGGTTCAAAAGTTCAACGACAAAGAAGATTAAAAATCCGAGAACTTTGAACCTTTGAACTGTTGAACCTTTGAACTGGTTTGTGAATTTCATAAGCACCTCAGTCTGCGAGGATTTTTTTCACCCGTTCGATCGCTTCGTGCGGCTGATTCATCAGCTCTTTCATCAGTGTTTGGAGGTCTTCGCCGGAGGTATATTCCATGTCCATCTGGCTTTTCTTGGCTTCTTCGATGAGCCCCGGATCGCGCATCGCTTTGGCGTAGGCATCGCGCAGGATCTTGATGCGGTCGGGCGGATTGCCGGGGCCGGCGACCATGGGCCGGCCGAAATCACCGCTCGCCATAATCACGCGGGCGGCGCGGCGGACGACATCGGGCGTCTTAAATTGATCCATGAACTCAAAGAGCGTCGGCGCGTCACCCATGCGCGGGTCTTTCTTGGGCCCGCTTTGGAGAATGTGACGGTCAAAGCCCTTCTTGTGCCAGCTGTCAAATGGCTCGCGACCGAAGTGCGGCGGAATGTCCATGCCGCGGCAGACGATTTCGCCGCGTTCGACGGCGATGTCGATCTCACTGCCGCCCTGATAGCCGGTGACCGTGGCCATTCTCGCCTTGAAGGCTTCGTCCATGATCTTGGCGAGCAGGTAGCCGGTGCTCGCCGTGCCGGTCGAGCCGCATTTCGGCGGTTCCTTGGCGTTGATAATATCGTTCAGGGTTTTGAACGGGCTGTCGGCGCGAAAATACAATAATGTCGGCGCCTTCTCTTGAGTGCCGATGAATTCGAATTTGCCCACGTCGAACTTCACTTCTTGGCGTCCAACCACTTGATCGAGATAGAGACTGTTGATCGGCACCAGCAGCGTCAGGCCGTCGGCCTTGGACAAATTGTAAACATAATTGGCGGCGATCACCGAGCTGGCGCCGGGCATGTTCTGGACGACGAAGTTAGGATTGCCGGGAATATATTTGGGCATGTAGCGCGACAGGAGCCGCGCCCAACGGTCGTAGAAGCCGCCGGGGGTGAAGCCGACAACGATGCGGACGGTCTTGTCTTGATAAAAAGGCGGCGTCTGCGCCGCCGCTGGTTCAAGGTTCAAGGGGTTCAAGAATTCAAGGGTTAGAAAGAGCGCGCCGAACAAGATCCGATTGAACCCTTGAACCTTTGAGTTCTTAAACGGAATTGTGAATTTATGTTTCATAACTACCTCAATCCGCCAACACTTTTTTAACCAGATCGATCACTTCGCGCGGTTGACTCATGATCTCTTTAATCTGTTCTTGCAGTTCTTCACCGGAAGTATGTTCCAGGTCCATCTGGCCTTTCTTGGCTTCTTCGATCAGGCCTGGGTCGCGCATTGCTCTGGCGTAGGCTTCCCGTAACGCTTTGACCCGTTCCGCTGGCACACCGGGACCGGCCATCATGGGCCGGCCCAGTTCACCGCTGGCGAGTATGATGCGGGTCAGGCTGCGCATGATCGCCGGCGCTTTATATTGGTCGAGCAGCTCGAACAGCGTCGGCACCTCGGCCAAACGCGCATCGCGCTTGGGGCCGCCTTGAAATATATGACGGTCGAAGTTTCGCTTGTGCCAACCGTCGAAGGGTTCCCGCCCAAAGTGCGGCGGCACATCCATTTGACGGCAAACGATTTCGCCGCGCTCGACGGCCAGGTCGATCTCGCTGCCACCCTGGTAGCCGCTGATGCTGATGGTTTTGGCCTTGAAGGCTTCGTTCAAAAGCTTCGACACGGTGTAGGCCGTGCTGGTTGTGCCGCTTGATCCGCACTTGGGCGGTTCCTTGGCCGCAATGATATCGCCGAGCGTCTTGATCGGGCTGTCGGCGCGGAAATACATCATGGTCGGGGTTTTTTCTTGGCTGCCGATATATTCGAATTTGCGCAAATCGTACTTTACTTCGGGCCGGCCGACGATCTGGTCGAGGTGTAAGCTGTTGAGCGGCATCACCAGCGTTAGTCCGTCAGGCTTCGCCATATTGTAAGTGTAGTTGGCCACCACCACGGAGCCGGCCCCTGGCATGTTTTGCACGACGAAGTTAGGATTGCCGGCGATGTATTTGGGAATGTAACGCGCGAGCAGCCGGGCCCAACGGTCGTAAAAACCGCCGGGCGTTGCGCCGACTAGGATTCGTACAGTCTTGCCGCTGTAAAAGCTTTCGGTTTGGGCTTGGGCATTGCTGCTGATCGCAAAAACCAGCATCGCAAAGAGCCCGGCGGCGAGAAATCGGCGACACGGTGAGCGCTCAAATATTCCCATGGAATTTTCCCTCCCGCAGCGGGGTTCCGTCAATTTAATCGCTTTGAGTATGAGGCAATCTCGGCGCCGGAATTATTTCCGGCGCCGGGGCAAATTTCTAAGTGACGGTACGGGCAAATAAACTCTAGACTAGGCCGAGCATGGTCTGCGCGGCGCCATCGGGAAACGGCAGATTGAGCAACCTGACGAACAGGGCATAGAAAAATATGAAGGCGATTACCGTAAGCGTGATCGAGAGTCCCCAGGCTTCGTTCGACTGGAACTTGAGGTAGCCAAATACCATCAGCGGAATCGCAACCACGTATCCGACAAGCCAGATCATGGCAAAAAACCCAAACATCCAGGCGAACATCGTGATGGTTCGTTTGCGGACGTCCTCGGGGGACACGTCGGTCTGTTGAAACTGAAAATCCATCGGCGCGCCGTCCGATGACTGCTTGGCCTTGACCCCTTTGAGATCCAAGATGAGCTGGACAATCGCGCAGATCAGCATCGGTATGCCGATGGCCCAGGGATAGAGCCGCGCCTGCATGCGCCAGTCTTTGGCTTCATACACAAACACGCAGAAAAAAATCAGCACGACTAGGCTAAACAATGCCGCCGGTTTAATTTTCAAGTGAGACTCCTTTGCTCAATGCCAACCGTAAAGCCGCGCCGCATTATCGCGCATGATTTTGCGCTTTTGCGGTTCGCTAATATCTTTTCGCCCCTTGACGGTCGCTGTCATATAGGGAAAACCGCCGTCCCAGTGGGGATAGTCCGATGCGAATAAAATGACATCCTCACCGATCTTTTCCAAACAAAAAGGCACCGTGCTTTCTTCCGGTTCGGCGGCGAAAAACCAGTTGCCTGCGGTGATATACTCGCTGGGTTTTTTCTTCAAGAGCGGCGCTTCCGCTTTGCGCTTCTCCCATTCTTCGTCCATGCGATCCATCCAGTAGGGCACCCAACCGCAGCCGCATTCGAGAAAGGCGATGCGCAATTTCGGGAACCTTTCCGGCACGCCGCCATAAACCAGTGCGGCGCAATCTAGCAAAGTTTCAAACGGCCGTCCAATAGTATGGCGAAATAAGAACGTGTCGAAGCGGATTTCGCCGGCTGGTCCCTGCCGCGAGTTGTGCACCAGCAGTGGGACGTTGAACTTTTCCAGTTGCTCGTAGATCGGCCAGTACATCGGTTGGCCGAGGTGTTCTTTCATGCCGAAGGTGCCGACGGCGACGCCGGCGAGGCCGAGTTCGCCGATGGCGCGCTGGGTTTCCTTGGCTGCGGCATCGACATCTTGAAACGGCACGAGCGCGACTCCCTTGAGCCGGGGGCTCTCGGCGCAGACACTGGCGATCCAGTCGTTGTAGCCGCGGCAGAAAGCCGCGGCGTAATCTTTTTCCGGTAACTGGGTGACGCTGAAGCCGCCGGTGGGAAACAGCACGGAAATGTCGATATGTTCGGTGTCCATATCGCGCAACCGGGTCGCGAGGTCTGGATTCGGCGTGTCGAGCTTGCCATACATGCTGGAATCCCAAACATCGCTCGGCAAAAGTGAGCCGCGGCGCCGGCAGTAGGGCTCGGGGATGAACTTGCGTAGATTGGCGTCGCGGTCGAGCACATGGCCATCGGCGTCGATAATGTTGACGTTGGCCAGATTTACAGCGGACATCGGACCTCCGGAGCGTTCTTCGCAGCGATTGCTTGCGACATTTGGATAGCTGATCGGATTAACATACGCGGGATTCGGCGGTCAATGGTTGAATTCGCTTTTTTTGTCGGAGCAAGCTGTGATAAAGGGGCTGTGGGGGAATTAGTTACGTCATGAATTTTCATTTGACCGATGAAGAAGAGAGTTTGCGCGAGTCGGTCGCGGAGTTTGTTCGCACCGAACTTGCACCGCTGGAATCCGAGTTCGCCTATGCGCCCGACATTTTCGAAGGAAGCCGATGGAAGAGCCGGGTGAAGTCGAGCGCCGACCCAGAGGTTCGTCGCTATTTGGAAATCATGGAAGGGTTGGAGAAGCGCGCCGAAGCCAATGGGCTGTGGCATCTCGACGTGCCCAAAGCCTATGGCGGCATGGAGGTCAGCAACGTCGTCATGATCGCGGTTACCGAGGAGTTGGAGAAAAGTTCGATCCCGTTCGAGTTCGGCAATCATGTCTCGAACATTTTGTATAACTGCCAAGGCGACCAGATCGATAAATATCTCTGGCCCTGCATCCGCGGCGAGAAAACTTCTGCCTTTGGTCTGAGCGAGCCGGCTTCGGGGGCGGACCCGTCAATGATGCAAACCACGGCGACGCCCGACGGCGACTATTTCGAGATCAACGGCACGAAGATGTTTCCGACCTTTGCCGATGTCGCCGACTTCGTCCAACTTTTCGCTCGCTTACCGGGAACCAAGGGGCGCGAAGGCGTGACCTGTTTTCTCATCGACACCGGCACACCGGGTTATCGGGTGGCGCGCAGCATCGCGACCATTGCCGGCACCGAGCCTTGCGAGTTGGTGTTTGAAGACTGCCGGGTGCACAGGTCGCAAGTGTTGGGCGAAGTGGGCAACGGTTGGGCGCTCAATCAAGCTTGGCTCGGTGCGCGCCGTTTCCAGGTCGGTATCCGCGCCCATGGCATGGCGCGGCGGGTGCTCAATGCCGTCGCCCAGGTGTTGCGCCAAGACGCCAAAGAGGGCGATAAGTACGCCGGTATCATCGGTCATTTCCTGGGTGAGTTGGAAGCGCTCAAGGCGCTCACTTATTCGGCGTCCTGGCGCGCCGATCAGAAGATGGACGTGCGCGTCGACGCGGCGAAAGTAAAGTTATTTGGCACGGAGCTGGCGCATAAAGTTATCGACTTCGCTCTTGAAGCGGTGGGGCCATCGGCCATGCGCAAAGAGCATGTGATCGCGCGCGCCTTCCGCCACGCGCGGGCGCGGCGCATCATCGAGGGGCCGTCGGAAGTGCAGCGCCATATTATTCAACGCGAACTGTTTCGCCAGGGAACGTCACTGTTGGAATTACAGTAGCCTAGGCTGTCAAGATGCAAGGATCGTATTCACCACGAAGGCGCGAAGGACACGAAGGTTTCGGAGAATAATTCTTCCGAACTTCGTGCTCTTCGTGTCTTCGTGGTGATGAGCAACGTTTATGGATTTACAACTGACTGACGAAGAAAAGCTGATCAAAGAGACCGCTGCGCAATTCGTTGACAAGGAATTGATCGCCCGCGAAGGGGCGTATTTGAAACAAGCGCAGCCGTTTTTGCCGCCGGGGGCGCCGGAGCGGCGCGAGCTCGATGCCGGGATCGTCACCGAGCTTACCAACAAGGCGCGCGAAGTCGGTCTGTGGGCATTGGATCTGCCGGAAGCGATGGGCGGGCCGGCCATGGGGCCTATTGCCCAGGTGTTGATTCACCGCGAGTTTGGCCGCTCGGTGTTGCCGTTTGCGCCGGCGACGATTCCGGCTTTCATGTTCGAGACCAAATACGGCCAAGCGCTCGCCGCCGGCGAGTTATCGCTGGCTTTAGCTTTCGACGAGGCGCATAAGACCGGCAGCTTGTCCCAGTTGCGCACGCTTTACCGCCAGGAGCCCGAAGGGGCGATCCTGCAAGACTCGCGCATGGATCTGTACACGCCCCGAGCCGATCTGTTTCTATTTCCGGCGCGCGAGCAGGGCACGCAGCGTTTGGGACTTTTCGTGATCGAACGCGACGCGCCAGGAGTCAACATTGTCGATGAAGGCGATCTTACCACCGACGCTACCGTGGCCCGGCTTTCGTTGCGCCATTGCCGCCTCGCCAACGAGCAACTGCTCGGATATGAATATGAAGCGGGTGCGATCATTGCCGCCGAGCAACTGCGCATCGCAGCCCGTTCTCTCGGTATCGGCATGCGCTGTCTGGCGGCGTCTATTGAACACGCGAAGAATCGCGTGACCTTCGGCCGGCGGCTGGCTGAGCGCCAAGCGATTCAATGGATGTTGGCCGACCTGTCCATCGAGATTCGCACGACGACTTGGCTCACCCTGGAAGCCGCCTGGCGCGCCGATAACGATTTGCCCTATTTCGATGAGGCTGCATTAGCCAAGAAACGCGCCGCGCGCATGGCGTTCCAAGCCGCCGACAGCGCGATTCAGATTCACGGCGGTTACGGCGTCTGCAAAGAGTTTCCCTTCGAAGGTTTTTATCGCGAGGCGCGCTTGATGCGCCTACTCTACGGCCGCGAAGAAGAGATGAATCGGGCGGTGGGGGAGAGGTTTTTAAGGCAATAGGCAACAGGCACTAGGCAATAGTAGGAATCTCGGACCGGATCGGTCTTACTAATGCCTGTTGCCTAATGCCTATTGCCTCGAAGCGACTGAAAGGAGCGAGCAAAGAATGAGACGTAAGAAAGTTTGTTTTGTCGGCTATGGATCGACGGAGTATTCGCGCAAATCGGAGGAGTCGTTGCTTGGGCAGTACGCCATCGCGATCCGCGCGGCGCTCAATCAGACCGGACTCAAGAAGAAAGACATCAACGGTTTATCGGTCACGACGCAGGCGAGTCCGGATACGGCGCCCCATGTGGCGGAACAGTTGGGCTTTGAGTTGGATTGGGTTTTGAACGCCGACTATGGCGGCGCCAGCGGCGTCGGTGCCGTCAGCCGGGCGGCAGACGCCATCGAATGCGGCCATCTCGATATAGCCTTGCTGCTGGCCGGCAACTCCTTCGACCGCAGCGTCGCGCACCAACGGCAATTGGAGTATCAGCGCGGCAACTTCGTCGATGTCTACGGCTACGGCGGGCCGAATTCATTAATGGCCCTGATCCAACGGCTGCACATGGAGAACTTCGGCACGACTTTGGAACAGGTCGGCAAGATCGCCGTGGCCCAGCGTTTCAACGCGATCAACAATCCCCAGGCGCTTTTTCGCGAGCCAATGTCGATGCAGGATTATTTGAACTCGCGAATGATCTCCGATCCAGTGCGCTTGTTCGACTGCGTCATGCCTTGCTCGGGCGCGGAATGCATCATCCTGGCTTCAGAGGAGAAGGCCAGGCAGCTAACCGACAAAATGGTCTATCTCGTCACCGACGCCGAAAAGGTTCACTATCAGGTCGCTAATATGCTGCCGGAGAAAACCACTTTCGGCATGAAACTGGTGGGTGAAAAGATATTCTCTGAGGTGAAGCGCGAGGATATCGACCTGTTCGAAATCTACGACGATTATCCGATCGCGGTGATGATTCAAATCGAGGACTTCGGTTACTGCAAGAAAGGCGACGGCGGCAAGTTCGTCGACGCCCACGATCTTACCTACAAGGGCGACTTCCCGGTCAACACCGGCGGCGGCGAACTGTCTGTCGGTCAGGCGGGTCTCGCCGGAGGGTTTCTCCATGTCGTCGAGGCGCTGCGCCAACTGCGCGGCGAAGCCGACGGCCATCAAGTGGCGAAAGCCGAACGGGCATTGGTCACCGGCATCGGCTGGCTCAACTACGGGCGCAATCTCGGAACCACCAGTGCGCTGGTCATGGAAAGGAGAAAGTAATGGCCGAGGCAAGAGCACCGCAAAAAAGTTTACCGAAGATCAACCCCGTCGACCGGCCGTTTTGGGAAGGGGCGCGCAACAACAAGTTTCTGCTGCAAAAGTGCAACAGCTGCGGCAAGGTGCAATTCTTCCCGCGGGTCGCCTGTGTCGACTGTTTCGGCGAGGTGAGCTTTTTCGAAGCCAAAGGCACCGGCAAGATTCACAGCTTCACGCTGGTGCGGGTGCCGCGCAACCCAGCGTTCAAAGAAGAAGCGCCGATCTACTACATCAACGTAATTCTCGACGAAGGCGTCATCATCGAAAGCCGACTGCTCGGTGACAACAAGGAAAAGGTCAAAATGGGCGATCGCGTCAAGGTGCGCTACGAACAGACGCACAATCCGGAGATCAAGCTGCCGTGCTTTGAGCTGGCCTAGAACAATTTTGGATTGCCGATTTTGGATTTTGGATTAGGGGATAAGACGTATGAAGCTAATTTCTTCGAAGCGAGTTTCCGATTCTTGGTCCGACAATCTAAAATCTAAAATCGAAAATCGAAAATGGGCGGGGCTTTTTGCAATCGTCCTCGCGCTCACGTTGGTCGGGGCGAGGGCCGAGGCGCAGCAGTCGAAGAAAGTCCCGCGGATAGGTTTTTTAGGAGCAAGCTCCGCTTCTTTCCACTCCGCGCGGATCGAGACATTCCGGCAGGGTTTGCGTGAGTTAGGTTATGTAGAGGGCAAAACCATTGCCATTGAGTATCGATTTGCGGACGGAAAGAGCGATTGGCTACCTGAGCTCGCCGCCGAGCTGGTCAGTCTCAAGGTTGATATTATCGTTACTACCCCTAACGCCTCGGCCGCGAAGAACGCGACCAAGACGATCCCAATCGTCTTTGCTGCCATTGCCGACCCGGTCGCGCAGGGAATTGTCGACAGCCTGGCGCGGCCGGGTGGAAACCTTACCGGGCTGACTGTTCTTGCTCCGGAGCTAGGCGGGAAGCGGCTGGAACTACTCAAGGAGACCTCTCCCAAGATCACTCGGGTGGCTTTCCTTTTCAACCCGTCGGGTGAAAGCAGTTCGATCCTTTTGAAAGAAATGGAAACAGCAGCACACGGACTCGGGTTACACATTCAATACTTAGAAGTACGTAGTCTCAATGATTTCGATGGCGCATTCGCTGCAGCAGTAAGGGAAGGGGCTCATGGTCTCATTACAGCACCACAACCAGTCATCAATACTAATCGAGCACGGATCTTACAATTCGTCGCAAAAAACCGGCTACCGGCGATTTATACGAACCCGGAGACAGTGGAAGCCGGCGGGCTCATGTCATATGCGCCGGATTTTTCCGAGCAGTTTCGCCGTGCCGCCACCTACGTGGACAAGATCCTGAAGGGTGCCAAGCCTGCCGAGCTGCCCGTCGAGCAACCGACGAAGTTTGAGTTCGTGATCAATCTCAAAACCGCGAAGCAGATCGGTCTGACGATTCCGCCGGACGTGCTCGCGCGGGCGAGTAAGCTGATCAGATGAGAATAGGCACTAGGCAACAGGCATTAGGCAATAGTCAGAAATAATAGTTCGACTCAGAGTTCGATCGCCCGCGTGCAGGGGTAAAGAATTTTTGGTTTCATAGTGAACAACGTTAGCTAACGGAGGTGCCGCTAATGAATCCAATTGCTCGGATGTTACGAATGGTTATTTGTTTGGTACTAATTCTGCTCCCGGCGATCGTTTTCGCTCAAGCCAAACCTCTGAGAGAGATCAAAGTCGGCTATCCACTGGGCGGTTCTTCGAGCTACTTTTGGGTTGCGTATCGTTCGGGGTCCTTTGAAAAGCACGGGCTGAAGCTAGAACCGATCTACATCCGCGGCGGGCTGATGGGAATCCAAGCGGCGCTATCCGGCGCTCTGCCTTTACAATTGCAAGGCGCTTCGACGGTGGTGGCGGCGTGGGCACAGGGCGCCAAGGAGTTTCAATTTATCGGCGCAGTAGGTAATCGTCTGGACTACATTTTGGCGGCGCATCCGTCTATCAAACGGCCCGAAGATCTCAAGGGAAAGCGAATCGGGGTCAGCCAACTCGGGTCAAGCACTGATTTCATCGCCCGGGTGGCCGTTCGACGGCTTGGGCTCAATCCTGAGAAGGACGTGCAGATTGTCGGCATTGGCGGCCAGGGCGACCGATGGACCGCGCTCACCGCCGGACAGGTTCAAGCCAGCTTGTTTCAATCCCCGTTCACCTTAAAGGCGCGCAAAGCGGGTTACCCCACGTTTATCGATTTTTCCAAGGAGGATTTCGAGTACACGGTTGCAGGACCGGTGACCACGCGATCCTTCATCCGAACCGATAGAGAGACGGTTATGAACTTCATGCGCGGGCTGGCGGACGGCATGGATTTTTATCGCGATGAAAATAACAAAGATCAAGTGCATAAGTTTCTCGGCGAATACTATCGCTCGAATGTCATCGAAGAACTCGAAGAAACCCGGCGAACCTATAGTCAGGTTACCCCCGGCCTGCCGCTTATCACCGCCAAGGCCATGGAGAACGTGATGGCCAACGACAAAAATTTGGTCGGGATGAAACTAAACGTGAACGAACTGTTGGATTTGTCGTTCCTGGAGCAGCTCGCCCAGGAGCGCAAAGCGAAACGCTAAGATTGGAAAGGAAACAGTGATGGCTTTTGAACATGTCTTATTCGATGTGCGCAATCAGATCGCCTACGTGACGTTTAACCGGCCCGAGTCGATGAACGCGGTCAATCGACTGATGGCGAAGGAGTTGGTCGACGCCTGCGCGCAGATTGAAAACGATCCCGGCATTCGTATCGCGATTTTCACCGGCGCTGGCGACAAAGCTTTTTCGGCCGGCATGGATCTGAAAGAGCGGGCGGAGAGCGCTGTGTCGCCGATTGAAAGGCGCGCCGCCAAGCTTTCGGGCATTACAATTAACTCTCAGAGCCGCGCTGTGGCGGCGCTCACCAAACCGACGATTGCAGCCATCCGCGGTTACTGCGTCGGCGGCGGACTCGAGTTCGCTTTAGCTTGCGACATGCGCATCGCCGCGGAAGACGCCAAGTTGGGCCTTGCCGAAGTGAAGCGCGGGATTATTCCTGGCGCCGGCGGGACGCAGCGTCTGGCGCGCACCGTGGGCGTCGCGAAAGCGCTGGAAATCTGTATGACCGGCGACACGGTGAGCGGCACGGAAGCGGAGAAACTGGGCCTGGTCAACCACGCGGTGCCAGCCGCCGACGTCATGAAGGCGGCGGAAGACCTGGCCAATCGCATTCTCAAAGGCGCGCCGATGTCGGTGATGTTTATCAAAGAAGCGATCACCAAAGGTGTGCAGCTGTCGATTGACGAAGGATTTCGCTTGGAGTCGGATCTATCCGCGTTAGTCGGAACTACGGAAGACAGCAAAGAAGGGCCGCGGGCGTTTGCCGAGAAACGCGCGCCGGTGTGGAAGGGGAAATAAGCATGAGGCGCGAGGCTTGAGGCCTGAGTAAAATGGCTGAGAGGCAATAGGCATCAGGCAATAGGCATCAGTTGGGGGACGCTCGCTGATTTCTTACTCGGGCCTCATGCCTCATGCCTCACGCCTAGGTAGTGTGAAGTATCGGCAAATATTATTTTAAGCAATGAACTACATCGAGGTAATCAATGGCAGACGAAAAAATTCTCTATGAAGTAAAAGACAAGATTGCCTGGATCACGCTTAACCGGCCGGAGTCGTTGAACGCGGTGAATCGCGACATGGTGAAGTCGATTGTCGGTTATTGCCGCGCCGCCGAGGAGGATCCCGACGTTCAAGTGGTGATCTTCAAGGCCAACGGCGAGCGGGCGTTTTCGGTCGGCGGCGATATCAAAGACCGGGCGCGCGCCAATGAGGCCGGAACGGTGGAGCCGGCGTCGCCGCTGATGGCGCGCCAGGAGAAGCACAATGCGATCCCCGGCACGCCGGCGCCGGCGATTGCGGCGATGAACAAGATCACCATCGCGTTATTGCATGGCTACACCGTAGGCACCGGGCTGTTGATGAGCTTGGCTTGCGACATTCGCATCGCGGCCGAAGGCGCGAGACTCGGCGTAAGCGAAGTTCGGCTCGGGTTTATGTCGGGTTCAGGGGGCACGCAGCGCTTGCCGCGCTTGGTCGGTTTGCCCAAAGCGCTGGAGATATGCCTTTCCGGCGAATTGTACGACGCGGCGGAGTGCTACCGCATCGGCCTGGTCAATCAACTGGTTCCATACAATTATCTGATCCCTGCCGGCGAAAAAATGGCCCAGTCATTTCTCAAAGGCGCGCCGCTGGCGCTGCGCTATATCAAGGAAGCGATCTACAAAGGTATGGACATGCCGCTCGAACAAGGGATTCGCTACGAATCGGATTTGCAAAGCATGATCATGCAAACCGAAGACGCCAAGGAAGGGCCGCGCGCGTTCGTCGAAAAACGGCCGGCGAATTGGAAGGGCAGATAGGCATGAGGCACGAGGCTTGAGGCGCGAGTAAGATATCTGATCCGATCTCTGACTCACGCCTCGTGCCTCAAGCCTCACGCCCCGTCCAAACAAAGCCTAATCGACTCATGTACTGTGAGGCTGAACAATAAAGAACCATGGGCACCAGCATTCCAATGTTAATGGGCGACGGCTTGCGCCGTAACGCTTGGAAGTTTCCGCTCAAGATCGCCGCGCGGGACAGGTTTCGCGAGACCACTTATGCCGAGCTCAATGCACGAGTCAATCGGCTCGCGCATGGGTTGCTTTCCGTCGGCGTCAAGCGCGGCGACGGCGTGGCGTTGTCGGTGGGCAATCGCATCGAGCATCTTGAGATCGTTTTCGCCACGGCCAAGATCGGTGCGCTGGCGATCCCGCTCGATGTCAAATGGAAGGCGCTGGAGCTTGGTTCGGTGGTCGCCGCCCTGGAGCCGCGCTTCATCATTCTGCAGGAAGACTGCGTCGAGGAGTTTGCCAGGGCCAACGAGTTAAAGAATCTCAGCTCGATCACAGCGATCTCGCTGTCGGCCGATTTGAGCTACAGCCGCTTGCTCAATGGGCAGAACGCAGACGAGCCGGATGTCGAAATCAGCGAAGACGATCCGTTCGCAGTCATGCTGACTTCTGGTACCACTGGCTTTCCCAAGGGCTGTCTAGCGACGCAGCGGACTTTTGTTTTTCACTGCATCAACAACGCCATCGAAAAAGGTCTCGGCGCCCATGACAAGGCGATTTTATCGTCGCCGATTTACTTCAACGCCGGGCGTTCGTTCACCCTCGGGATCATTTACTTCGGCGGCACGATGATTCTGCACGAGCGCTTCGATGCCGAGGAAGTACTGAGAACCATCGAGCGCGAGAAAGTCACCTACGTTGGCGCGGTGCCGGTGATGTGCGAACGCATGCTCCATGTTCTCGAAACCAAGAAGTACGACACCAGCTCGCTGCGCTGTCTGGCGATCACCGGCGGCAAGGTGCATCCGGCCGTGCTCGAGTCGCTGCAAAGGAATTTGACGCCGAATATCTACCGGACCTACGCGTCGACCGATTCCGGCCAGATGGCGATCTCGAAACCTGGCGACGCGGCGTCCAAGGCGAACTCGGCGGGGCGGCCGGTTTGGTGCGTCGACTTGCGCATCGTCGATGATGCCGGCAAGCCGGTTAAAGTCGGCGAAGTCGGCGAGATCATCTGCCAAAGCCCGCTGGCGACCCATGGCTATTATAAAAATCCCGAAGCGACCAACGCATCATTTCGCGACGGCTGGTTTTACACCGGCGATCTCGGCTACTTCGACGAAGAGGGTTATCTGTACGTGTCGGGCCGCAAGAAAGACATGGTCAAGAGCGGTGGCATCAGCATCTATCCGCTGGAGATCGAAAGCGTGATTTACAGCCATCCCGATATTCTCGAAGCCGCTGTCATCGGCGTGCCCGATCCGCAGTGGGGCGAGGCGTTGAAGGCGGTGATCGTGCTCAAGCCAGGCGCCAAGATACAAAGCGGCGAGCTGGTCAGCTACTGCAAGGAGCGCTTGTCGGCCTACAAAGTTCCCAAGTCGGTTGAGTTCCGCGATTCGTTACCACACACCGAAGTCGGCAAGGTCAACAAGGTGAAACTTAAAGAAATCATCTTGGCGGACGCCGGATAGCCCGTGTGATCCATCAGAGCTACACCAATTGTCGATCTTAACCCCATAGGCCAGAAGTTGCGCGATTCTGATATCGTCGAGTCGAAGTCGATTCGTTCATCCTCGTCATTCCCGCGCAGGCGGGAATCTAGGTTGTGCCGATGAACTCGGGCCTGGATTCCCGTTTTCACGGGAATGACGGCTTTGGGCTTGACTGAATGTGAGCGGGTACAGCACCTCCGAGAGAGATAACAATTCGGCTCAGAGCTGTTCCATAACTTCCCGCGCAAAGGTTTCTAGTGTGGTCTGTTTCGAAGCGCCGCGGGGGATGATCGTCAGCTCGTCGACGCCGGCAGCGACGATTCGACGCACCCGCGCTCTCACCTGATCCGCCGTGCCGGCGATGGCAAAGCGCTCGACCCATTCGTCGCGCACTAGATAACTATGGGCGGCGTCCATGTGATGGTAGGTATCGTATTCTTGGCGCATGCGCTCGACGGCTTGGCGATCGTGCTCGTCATTCAATTGGCCGCGATCGTAAAGGCGGCCGAGTTGGGTCATGGCGGTGCGGGCGATGACGCCTTTGACCTGTTCCCGAGCGGCGCCCGCGTCGGCGTCGATGGCACAGGGAAGTCGGGAGATAAACTGGACCGATTCCGGCGCGCGGCCGGCTTCGACAGCGTAATTCCGAAAACGTCGGACGAATTCTTCGAGTCCATCGATGGCGCCGGCATGAATGATACCGTCGGCGATCCGACACGCCATCTTCATGACTCGGGGCGCGCGGGTGCCGATGAAGATCGGCATCGAGCCACAGGGAAATAGACAGCGGACTTCTTTGCCGGCGATTGTAACGCTGTCGCCGCGCCAGAGTTTTTTCACGATTTCGATATATTCTTCAAGCTCCTCTGCGCTAGCTCGTTTCATGCCGATATTGCCGGGCCCGCTAGCGCCGACGCCAAAGCCGAAAAACACCCGGCCGCCGGTCAATTCATGCAGGGTTGCCATGGCACTGGCGGTGACGGTGATATGACGCCCTGCCAGATGGGTAACGCCGGGACCGATGGCGAGTTTCTTCGTCACCATGGCAATCGCTCCGGCGAGGACGTAAAGCTCGCGCCAGATCATATGCGAATCGCCGATCCAGAATCGGTCGTAGCCAAGTACTTCGGCGGTGCGCGCCAGCGCGATGGCTTCGCGGGCATTGTCCGTGCCGTAGATGCCGACGCCGAATTTTATCTGTGTCATGGCGTACCTCTTGTCGATTTTTCGAAATGATTGCGGAACTATATTACATCACGAAGTGTCCATGAGCTTGCGCTCGTCTACAGAGTATGAAATTGCAGCCCTCAGCACCACATGGTTCTTCCCCTGATTCGTCATGCCGGCGAAGGCCGGCATCCAGGGGAGGGAGGGGATGGATACCGGCTTTCGCCGGTATGACGGAAACCGCGTGCCAATTTGTCGCCCGGATCATACCTGCACCTGTATTTTCTAAGGAGGACACGAAGGCCACGAAGCTCGGAAAATACTCCACGTAACAGGGGGATCTTCGGTCAAGATCCCTCTCTTTGTTCGGGATGACAACCATGCACACCTTGTCATTTCGAGCGGAGCGAGAAATCTTTCTCTTTAACCCTTAGCAAGCGATTACTCTTTCTCGATCTAGCTTGACGTTAAAACCGTTCCCGATGTACTCCTCTTGGAACGGTGGATTCTACATTAGAAGTCGTCAGCGGCGGGATAAACTGATGAAACTGATCATACTGGCCAAGAGAGTTGCATACTTTTTCACGTCGCTGGTATTGATCGCGCCTTGGCCGAGCTTCGCTCAATCCAAGGTCAAGTTTCCCTACAGCATTACCAGCAAGAGCCTCGGCTATGGACCGATGTTGGCATCGGCGAAGCTGGGCTTCATGGAGCGCGAGGATTTCGAGCCGCAGTTGGTATATGTGCGCGGTGCGGATAAGTCGCTGGCGGCGGTGCTGAGCGGTTCCGTCTATGTCTCGGCGTCGGGATCGGACGCGCATATCGCCGCGGTGGAGCGCGGCATCGACGTCGTCATGATCGGCGGCACCATCAACGGGTTGTCCCAGGTGCTGATGACGACGAAGAACATTCAAACCCTCAACGACCTGCGCGGCAAGATCATTGGCGCCACCAGCGCAACCTCGGGCTTGGGTTTCGCTTTGCGGCGTTATTTCAAAGCCAAGAGCTTCGAATACGGCCGCGACTATCAGATTTTGGCCACCGGCAGCGCCGGACCGACGCTGGCGGCACTGGCTGCCGGGCAGGTGCACGCGGCGGCGCTCGGCGTGCCATTGAATTTTGTCGCCGCCGATCAAGGCTTTCATCCGGTGGGGCGCATCATCGACGTGATCCCAAGCTATCAGTTCGGCGCGTTCACTGTTTCTCGTGCGGTGGCGGAGAAGAATCGCCCGTTGATGGTGCGTTTCATGCGCGCCATGATCGCGGTGCACCGCTGGTTTTATGCCAATAAAGAAGCGGCAGTGGCGTTCATGGCGAAGGAATTGGATCTGACGCCGGATTACGCGCGGCGCGGCTGGGAGTATTATATCGAGAACAAGATCTGGCCGATCGACGCCGGCGTCAATGTCGAGGGCATGAATGTGGCGACGCAGATCTTCTGGGAATCGTCACAGGCGAAAGGACCCGTGCCCGGCCCGCAAAAATATATCGATCAGAGTTATCAAAAAGAGGCGTTGAAAGAACTAGGCGGTCGTTGACCCCAAGGAGGAAGGAACATGAATTGGATGGTACGAGTTGCGGTTATCGCGTTCATCTCGATGCTTGTGCCCGTGCGGTCTCACACGGCGGAGCGTCCTTTTTATCAAGGCAAAACCGTCACCTTTTTTATCAACTTCAGCGCCGGTGGCCCGACCGACATCGAAGGCCGCATTGTTGCCCGGCATTTGGCGCGCTTTATTCCCGGTAGTCCGACGATCGTCGTGCAGAATATGTCCGGTGGCGGCGGCGTAACGGGCATCAACTTTCTTGGCGAAAAGGCCAAGCCGGACGGTCTGACGCTGGGTTATTTCACCGGACCGTATAATCACCAGATGATGAAGAGCTCGACCCTGCGCGTCGACCTGATGAAGGTGCCCTATATCGCGTCAGTGGAAGGTGTCACGGTGTGCTACATTCGCTCCGATGTCGCGCCGGGTATCAAGAAGCCGACTGATATTATCAAGGCCGAACGTTTTCGCGCCGGCGGTTTGTCGTTCGATAGCAATAAGGACTTGCGCTTTCGCTTGGCCTTCGACGTGCTTGGCGTCAAGTACGATTACGTCACCGGCTACAACAGCAGCAACGACGCGCGACTCGCGGTGCAGCGCAATGAGATTCAATACCATGACGAAAACATCCCGGGGTACCGCGGCGTGGTCGAGCCGCAAATGGTCAAGACCGGCATGGTAACACCGCTTTACTATCATGACGTGATCGCGCCCGACGGCAACATGCGAAAGAGCCTGGATTATCCTGAGCTCAGCTCCTTCACTGAAATATACACCCAAATCCACGGCAAGGCGCCGAGCGGGATGAAATATGAGGCGCTGAAGGCTGCCAATATGGCGAGCCAGAATCTCAACCGTGTTGCGCTCTTGCCGCCAGGCTCGCCCAATGAAGCGGTGCTGACCATGCGCCAGGCCTTCACCCAGCTCGCCAAGGATGAAGAGTTCATCGCCGAAGCGAAAAAGATCATGCGCTTTCAACCGCGCTTTGAGATCGGCGAGAATGGCGAGAAACTGCGAGAAAAAGTGCTGAGGGCACCGAAGGAGGTCGTCGAGTTTGTCCAGAAGTATGTTGAGGAGGCGAGGAAGTAAATGACTAGCGCAGCGTATAGCGGACGCTTTTTTCAAGAAGCGCGGACGGATAGGCCCGACACTCTAGGGAGCCGGCAAATGATGACTATATTGTTGCAATTGTTCTGTCTGGTGGCGGTGGCGGCTTCCAGCGTGGCGCAGGAGAAAATAAAGTTCCCCATAAGCGCTTCGTCCAAGACGCTCGGCTACAGCCCAATGTGGGTGGCCAGCAAGCTGGGGTTTTTCGACAAGCAGGGACTGGATACGCAGCTGGTATTGGTATCCGGCGCTGATAAATCGACGATGGCGCTGGTCGGAGGATCGGTAAACGTGTCCAGCGGCGGCACCGATACGGTGATCGCGGCAGTGGAGCAGGGCGCCGATCTGGTCAGCATCGGCGGTGTGATCAACGGATTGACGCACTACATTATGGGCGGCAAAAAATTCAAAAGCTTTGAAGATCTCAAAGGGGCGAATATCGGCTCGTCAGGACTCACTTCGGGTACCGCGTTTGTGTTGCGCCGGGTACTGAAGGCGAAAGGTCTAGAATATCCGCGCGATTACAACCTGATCAATGTCGGCGGCTCGGCCCAGGCGTTTATTTCCTTGACGGCGGGTCGGATCGACGCCGCGATTATCGCTGTGCCGCTCAATTATGAAGCGGCGCAAATGGGCCATCCGATTATCGCCAAGGTCGTCGACTACATTCCCAATTATCAGTTGACGGAAGTGACGGTTAAGCGCGCGTGGGCGGAGAAAAACCGGGGCTTGACGGTGCGTTTCATGAAAGGGCTGGTCCTGGCGATGCGCTGGATGCATGACAATAAGGAACCGGCGATCGAGTTTTTATCGAAGGAGATGCAGCTCAAACCGGAACAAGCGCGCCGCGGCTGGGAGTATTACACGGAGAACAAGATCTGGAATCCCAACGCGGAAACCAACGTCGAAGGGGTGCGCACGGTCATTCAGATTTCAGGCGAACGCGGTGTGTTCAAAGGCGGCGCCTTGCCGCCGCCGTCGAAATACTTGGACCATAGCTATGCCGAGGAGGCCTTGAAGGAATTGGGCAGACGGTAGGATCTTGGCTGCTGACAGTATCCTTTAACGATTACCGGATTAAATTCATTACGTAGGCCTGGTCGGCGTGTCATGCCGATGGTTTCTTTGCGCGCAGAGCGCGCGAAGTGTAGGGTGATCAAAGCGCGCGGGATTTGCATCAAAGGCACCGGCGGCATTTTGACGCAAGCGCGGAAGTCGGTGCTGGCGTGGGTGGTCAACGCTAACGCCGAGCGTCTCGCGGCTTGCAAGAATTGTTTTGGCCGTGTTTATATGCGGCAGAGCTATGACGAACCCGATGCGCAGCCGCTCTTAGTCGCTAGTTTGAATCCATTGAACCACAGCTAAGGAATGTCCATGAAGAAGAGTGTTAAAAAGAGAGTCGTCAAAACCAAAGCAAAAACCAAGATTCGCGCAGAAAAAGCCGCTCTCCGGGGCGCGAAACAGGCCAAGAAAATCGCGCACGCCAAGGATCAAGAACCGCGCCGGCGTTACTTCGAACATGACGGGTTGCGGCTGCATTACTGGGAGTGGGGCGATCCGCGGGAGGAGACTTACGTCTTTGTTCATGGCGTGCGCGACCAGGGGCGCAGTTGGGATCATTTTCTCGATGAGCTGATCAGCCGCGGCGTGCCGATCAAGCATGCGGTCGCTCTCGACCTGCGCGGTCATGGCGACAGCGACTGGCCGAGCACCAGCCGCGGCTACGCGCACGAAGATTTTCTCACCGACCTCGCCGGGCTGTTGAAACACTTGGACAAGGAGCCGGTGACGATCATCGGCCATTCCCTGGGCGGCAGCATGTGTTTGCTTTATGCCGGCACGTTCCCGGAACGGGTCAAGCGCATGGTGCTGCTCGAATCCCTCGGGCCCTTTGCGCGCGCGGACGAGGAAGTGCCGGAAATCATGGCCGAACGCTTGAAGGGGCGAAACTACGTCGAGATCCCGTTCCCCCACGAATCCTTGGAGGCGGCCGCCAAGGCGATCCAGAAAACTTTTCCGTTGATTCCCGACCGCGCCGCGCTCCATATGGCCAAGCATGGCACGCATACCAAAGGGGGGCGTTATCGCTGGAAGCATGATCCGATCCTGCGTTACCGAACGACCACGGCGATGTCCGAGAAGCAGATCGAAGCGTTCATTCGCCGGCTCAAGTGTCCGATCTTGTTCGTCTACGGCACCGAGAGCGATTTCATGAAGTCGGTGCGCGGTCACCGCGCCCAACTGTTTCCCAATGCGAAGATTGTCCCCATCGAAGGGGCGGGGCATCATATTCCGCATGAGAAGCCGGTCGAGTTGGCGGAAATTGTCGTGCCATTCTTACTCGCCGAGTGAGAATGGGTGTTCAAACCGTTCAAGTCGTTCAACCGCTTCGCGCCGTTCAATCCCCTACCTCTTTCCTCCCCCGCGTCGCGGGGGAGGATGAAGGAGGGGGCTTGAACGATTTGAACAAATTTTTGTGTCGAGGTGCCTATGTACTTATCCGCTGATAAAATCGCCGCTATGCAAGGCGAGCAGCGAATTCATTTCGTCAACCCCGCGGCTAAGCGCATCAACAAATCGTTGGGCGACGCCGCTGGTCTGAAAAATCTCGGTGTTCATATGATGACGGTGGCGCCGGGGAATCGCTCGTCGGAGTATCACAGCCACAAGTTTGAAGACGAAGCGATCTATGTTCTATCCGGCCGGGGCACGGCGGTGATCGGCGAAGAATCGTTCAAAATCGCTCCCGGCGATTTCCTCGGTTTCCCCGGCGGCGGTCCCGCCCACGAGACCATCAACGACGGCAGCGAGCCGCTGGTTTGTCTCGTCATCGGCTTGCGCCTGGCGCAAGATGTCGTCGACTACCCGCGCGCCGGCAAGCGGCTGTACCGCAACAGCGGCCAGCGCGACATGGTGGACTATCCGAACATCGTGAAACGCTAACTGTCGACCATCCGTAGATTGCTTAAACGGTTCATTCGTAGTTTTATGGTGCTTGCCGAGAGTTTTCCTGTCAGTTAGCGATTCTATTCGATGAAGCCACAAACAGATCCAGTTGTTGAGCGAAAGCAGCGAAAAGCCCGCAGTGTGGCTCATGCTATGGACTTAGTGGAGCCCAAAACCCCACCTCAGCCGGCAAACATCGATGTGAGCGTTTATGTTCCACCGGAGGTAGGAAACGTAGGCGCCGATCATCAAACAGCGCTACCGCGAATCGCCAAAGACCCGAAGCTCACTCGACTTATCAACGACGCATTGCGACGGGTGCCGACGAGGCACGATGTATATCTAAGTGACGCAACAAGCATGGAATTTCTCGCGCCGTCATGCGTCCATCTCGTCATTTGCTCGCCGCCCTATTGGACTTTGAAAGAATACCGCAAGACGACCGGCCAACTAGGCTACGTTGAAGATTACGAGAAATTTCTCACTGAGCTCGATAAGGTCTGGGCGCACTGCCATCGCGCGTTGGTGCCGGGGGGACGCCTGATCGTGGTTGTCGGTGACGTTTGCTTGTCGCGGCGAAAAAACAACGGGAGACACACCGTTGTGCCTCTTCACGCGTCGATACAAGATCGCTGCCGGAAGCTCGGTTTCGATAATGTTCAGGGGATCCTATGGCTAAAGATCGCCAACGCAGCATACGAAGTTGATAATGGTTCCGGTTTTCTAGGTAAGCCTTACGAACCTAATGCCGTCATCAAAAACGACGTGGAATACATTCTTATGCAACGTAAGCCGGGCGGATATCGCAGCCCGTCGGTGGCAACACGTATCATGAGCGTGATATCGGAAGAAAACTACCAAAAATGGTTCCGCATCACTTGGGATGATTTGCCAGGAGCTTCCACCAAGCAGCACCCAGCGCCCTATCCAGTCGACCTCGCGGAACGGTTAATTCGCATGTTTAGTTTCGCCGGCGATACGATCCTCGATCCATTCATGGGAACCGGGTCGACGAGCATCGCTGCGGCTCGTTGCGGGCGAAATAGTATTGGCGTCGAGATCGATCCGCACTACTTCGAGCTTGCCTACACATCGATTGTCGAAAAATCGCGGGATCTTTTTTCCCAGGTTTCGATAGTCGACCACCGTTAGTTGCCGGCTTCCAGTTATGGAGTTGGAGAGTCGCTTAAGAGTTGCAGTGAGTCAGTTTTGGCGTACCCGGCGACGACAGGCGAAAAATCAAGGCCGCGCGACTGGAAAGAAGGACTACGGCAGCCGAAGTGCGGTTACCGGCGGCAAACAAATCGACGGCTTCATTGCTTTGATGGCTGATCTCCTGATCGAAAGCGGGATCTCCAAACAGCATGTGCATATAGAAAAGAAGCAAGTTGTGATACCAGGCTGGTTCCGTCCTACCAAGGAGTGGGACATTGTCGCGGTGGTCGATGGTGCTCTCCTGGCGGTTGTTGAGTTCAAGTCGCAGGTGGGCTCCTTCGGCAACAACTTCAATAATCGAACCGAAGAGGCGATCGGCAACGCCACCGATATTCAAACCGCTTATCGTGAAGGAGCCTTCAAGCTATCGCAGCGGCCGTGGTGTGGCTATTTCATGCTGCTTGAAGATTCGCCAGGCTCCAGAAGCCCTGTGGATATCCGTGAACCTCATTTCGCTGTTTTTCCGGAATTCCGCTTGTCATCTTACGCGGACCGTTATCGGATCTTTTGTCAGAAGTTGGTGCGGGAACGGCTATATGATGCGGCTTGTTTGATTCTCTCCGATCCGACAAAGGGCCTACGCGGCGAGTATACCGAACCCGCCGATGAGATTAGTTTTAGAAACTTCGCTACATCTCTTACTGCCCATGCTATCGCGTTTGCCAAATTCCATGGGGCGCGATTGTAGCGGAAATGTTCCTCCTAAGGTTGTGAGATGTTTGTTTTCTGTGTTAAGCGCCAATGATCGATGTGTAAATTTGGAGGTAAGAAATGGCTGAACTAACGACGGTTCTGCAAAAAATCGATGAAGAAACCGGGGTCGCTTGGCTGACCTTTAACCGGCCGGAGAAGAAGAACGCCATGAGCCAGAAGTTCATGGCGGAATTGATCAAGGCTCTGAAAGATATCGCCGAAAACGACAAGATCAAATGTGTCGTGACCATGGGCTCGGGTGATTCTTATTCGTCGGGGCTCGATCTTTACGATCTGCGCGAATCGTGGAAGCGCAAGCGCGCTTGGGATCACGCGGGATCGACTTACGAGATCGTGCGCCTGTTGCGCGCCATGCCGCAAGTGACGGTGGCGGCGGTGCGCGGTTGGTGTCTTGGCGGCGGGCTGGCTTTGATCAACGGCCATGATCTCTGCATCGCCGGGGCGTCGGCGAAGTTCGGCATGCCGGAGGTGATCCGCGGCAGTTATGGCGCGGTGGCGACTTCGACGCTGTTCCACAGCGGTCTGCCGGTGAAGAAAGCCTTTTATATTCAACTCACCGGGCGTAATTTGACTGCGGCCGATGCCGAACGGGTGGGTCTCATTTCCGAAGTGGTGCCGGACGACCAGTTGCTGGCGAACGTCGAGCAGCTATCGAAGGAGCTTGGCAGCCGCAACGCGGTAACGCTGGAGAGCGCCAAGATCGCCGCTTACATGATGAAGGACATGGATTTTCTTACCGCGCTCAAGACCGATGACTTGGTGTCGCACCGCATGCGCTATTACACCAATCCGCTCAACGATGTCGAAGGTTATTTGCACTCGCAAAAGGGCGGCGGCACGGTGAAGTATGTGAAGCCGGAGGATCGGAAGAAGTAATTTCGTTCAAGGGTTCAAGGTTCAAAAGTTCAAGGTCTTTCGGATCGGAACCAAACACGCTAATAGGTTCGCTCAGCGCAGCTTTTTGGAGGAGTTTTTATGTCTTTACATACACCGTTATGCGATTTGTTGAATATCAAATATCCGATCATTCAGGCCGGCATGGGCTGGGACAAGGAAGGGTTGACCACGCCGCCGGAGCTGGTGGCTGCGGTGTCGAACGCGGGCGGTTTGGGTTGCATCGGTGGTAGCTCGATTCGTCCCGAAGTCATTCGCGAACGGATCCGCGCGGTGCGGCAACTGACCGACAAGCCGTTCGGCGTTGATATCACTTTGCCGAAGATGGAGGATGTCAAAATTCCCGACCCTGACGAAGTGCGCAAAGAGATCCAAGAGAAATTTCCCAAGCACGCCAAGTTCAATGACGAGTTGATTCCACGTCTCGGCTTGACGCCGCAGCCGCCGGATCGCAAGAGCTGGGTAAAAACTCCCGCCGCGACACGCGAGCAGTTGAGAGTCATTCTCGAGGAAAAAGTGCCGATTCTCATCATCGGTTTGGGCGACACCGCTGAAGTCGTGCCTTTGGCGCACGAGCGCGGCATCAAAGTCATGGCGCTCGCCGGCGCGGTCAAGCATGCGCTCAGCCATGCGCGCAAGGGCGCCGACGTAATTATCGCTCAAGGTTACGAGGCGGGCGGACATACCGGCACCATCGGCAACTTCCCATTGATTCCGCAGATCGTCGATGCCGTGCGGCCGAAGCCGGTGGTCGCCGCCGGCGGAATTTCCGATGGCCGCGGCGTCGCGGCGGCACTGGCTCTCGGCGCGGTCGGTGTTTGGTGCGGCACGACTTTCTTAGTGACGAAAGAGGGCGGCATCAATCCGATTTATAAAAAGCAAATTCTCAACGGCAGCTCGGAAGACTTTGTCCGCACGGCCTACACCAGCGGCCACTTTGCACGGCACTATCGCAGCGACGTGATCAAGGCCTGGATGAGTTCCGGGCTCGATGCCATGCCGACACCTTACCAAGGCAACGCCATGGACGAAGTGCGGCGCGCCGCCGAAGCCGCCAATCGCGTCGAGCTCTTGCATGTCCCTGGCGGCCAAGTGGCCGGCATGCTGAGCGAGGAGCGCAACAACGTCCCGGCCAAGGAGATCGTCGATCGCATGGTGAGCGAGGCTTCCCAGATCTTGAATGACTTGCGGGCGCGGTTCGTTGGGGCGTGATCCTTAGATAAGCAGGACTGGGATAAATCCCCCTTGGTCCCCCTTTTTCAAAGGGGGGAAATTGTTCCCCTCTTTGGAAAAGAGGGGTTAGGGGAGATTTTCGAATTTGAAGCGGACGGCAATATTCAATAGAAGGACAGAAGATGAGCGGAGAATTTCTCAAAGGGTTCAGAGCGTTGGATCTTACCGGCTTGAGCGGCCAGTTATGCGGCCGCATGCTTGCCGACTTGGGCATGGAAGTGATCAAGGTCGAGCCGCCCGGCGGCGATCCGGTGCGTAACTTGGCGCCGTTCATCACTGCGGCCAACGGCGCCAAGCTGAGCACGACCTTCGCGCACTTGAACGCGGGCAAGCACAGCAAGGTGATCGATCTCGACAACGACGCCGGCCGCGCGGCATTTCGCAAAATGGTTGAATCCGCCGATGTTGTCATCGAAAGTTTTCAGCCGGGTGAGTTGGCAGCGAAAGGGTTGGGCTACAAAGATCTCGCTGCCGTCAATCCCGGCATCGTCATGGCATCGATAACTTGCTTCGGTCAAACCGGACCGAAGAAAAATCTCGCTTACAACGATCTGGTTGCGCTGGCGGAGAGCGGGATTCTCTATGTGTGCGGCGATCCGTCGACGGCGCCGTGCAAAGCGCCCGAGTCGCAGGCCTATTACTTCGCCAGTCTATTCGCCACAGCCGGCGTGCTGGCGGCGCTCTACCGGCGTGAAAAGACCGGTCAAGGCGATCACATCGACACGTCGATGCAGGAAACCCTGGCGACGCACGAGCATATCATTCGCCTGTGGGCGAACGAAAAACAGATCCTCAAGCGCGCCGGCAGCCAGCATGGCTCGGTGGCGCCGGCGAAAATCTTCCCGGTCAAAGACGGCTTCGTTTATCTCTACGTCACGCGCCAGCATTGGAAGCTTTTTCTTTCGATCTGGAAAGACCATCCGGCGACGTTCGATGCTCCTGATTGGCTGAACAATGTCTACCGGCGCGATCATGCCGCTGAGTTGAATCCCGCGGTGGAAGCGTTTATCGGCAAATTCACCATGGCGGAGATCACCGAGTTGTTGCAGGACAAGGGCATCCCTTGCGTGCCGGTGAATACACCGATGGGCTTTGCCAACGACGAGCATGTGCAGGGTCGGGGGTTCATGACAGCGGTGAATCACGCGGGTTTTGGTGCCGCCAAGCAGCCGGGGATGCCGTTCATGATCGACGGCAGCCGTCCAGTCGTCGGCAGTGTGCCGCTGCTCGATAGCTGGCAATCCCCCTCTTACATCTCCCCCGTCACGGGGGAGAGAAGAGCGGGGGCTCCGGCAAAAGCTAATGATTCAAGCAGCGGCAATGGCCCGCTCGACGGCATGCGTATCGTCAGTTTCGATCACGTGCTTGGCCGGGCCCTACGGCACGACGATTTTGGCCGAGCTTGGCGCCGATGTCATGAAAATCGAGTCGAGCAAAGGCGGCATGGACCCGTTTCGGTTTTTTGGCACCGGCGAAGATCCCAATCTGTCGCCGCGTTTTTTGGAATTCAACCGCAACAAGCGATCGTTCACAGTTAACTTGAAGCATCCCAAAGGGCAGGGCGTGTTGCATGATTTGGTCGCCAAGGCCGATGCCGTGCTCGATAACTACAGTGTAGATGTCGTCGATCGCATCGGTTTGGGTTACAAGCAACTGTGCGCGGTGAAGCCCGACATCGTCAATCTGCGCATGCCCGGCCTCGGCACCACCGGCCCCAAGCGACATTTTTCGACGGTGGGTGTGAATATCACCGCTTTTACCGGGCTGACTTATATGTGGAATCATCCGGGTGTCACCAACCCGCCCATCGGCGCGCAGTTGGTTTACCCGGATTATGTCTCCGGCGTTTTGTGCGCGATCATCATCATTTCCGGCGTGCTCTATCGCGACCGGCACAAGAAAGGTGCGTTCATCGATTTGGCGCAGTCGGAAGCGACGGCGTTCATGATCGGCGCCAATTTGATGGAAGCGGCGTCGAGCGGCAGGAATCCCGAACCCATCGGCAACATGTCGCTCTCGGTAGCGCCGCACGGCTGCTATCCGTGCAAGGGCGAAGATCGTTGGTGCGCGATCGCCGCGGAGACCGAGCCGCAATGGTCGGCGCTCGCCAACATTCTCGGCGGCGACGTCGTCCGCGACTCCCGCTTCGCGACCAACGCGGAGCGGCTGCGGCATCGGGAAGCGCTAGATAAGATTATCTCGGCCTGGACGCAGTCGAGGGATGCGTTCGCGGTGCGCGATCAACTGCAGCAAGCTGGCATACCCTGCGGTGTGGCGCAAACCGGCGAGGACTTGGTCAACGACCCGCAGCTCAAAGAACGAGGTTTCGTCGTCGAAGTGGATAATCCCAGGTTGGGCAAAGTCGTCTTGCCGAATTTTCCGCTGCACTTTACCAACGCCAAACTGACGCGCCGCTGGGAATTCCCTGTGCTCGGTAAGGATACCGAGGCGGTGCTGCGCGATGTGGTGGGCTATGACGCGGCGACCATCGCTGCGCTTAAGCAGGATGGGGCGTTGGAATAGCCTTTTCGCTTGCAAGTTAAAGCTGCGAGCAAAGCGAGAGGCCGGCACGATGTATGATTCCTTCCCCCTTGAGAGACTGTTTCGCAACTGTCATTCCGAGGTGAAGCCGAGGAATCTCTTCTTCGTATGTGGCTGAAAGGACGAGATCCCTCGCTGCGCTCGGGATGACAGATGCGGGGCATTTGAGCTTTACAACACAGCCTCTAACGGGGGAAGGTTGGAATAGGGGAGCTGAGCCCGCAATAAAAAAATGTGGAACCGTCCCTGGGTTCTTCCCCATCGCGGGGAAGGAAGTAAGAACAGATTCATTTGAGGTGCTGAATGCATTTAGTCGCGTGGTCGGTTGTTAGCTTCGTCATAATTTTGTCATCGGTCGTCTCCGCGCAAACTAAACCCACCGCCGATCTCGCCAACTATCGCGGCGCGGACCGGGAAGAGATGCTCAAAGCCGGCGCGAAGAAGGAAGGGAAACTTACGTGGTACACCAGCCTCACGGCCCATCGCGATATCGCCAATGTGTTTGAAGCCAAATATCCCGGCGTGAAAGTTGAGACCTATCGCGCCGGCTCCACCGATCTGACGCGGCGTCTGTTGAGCGAGGGACAAACCAAGAGGTCGATTGCCGATTTGATCGAAACGACGCCGGCGACGCTCATGATCATGCGCGAAAGCAAATTGCTCATGCCTTACTATTCGCCCCATCTGACGAAGTTCCCGGACGACGCCAAGGAAGAAGCGGACAAAGGGCGGGTTCTTTGGACCACCGACCGCGAATCCATTGTCGGTCTTGGCTACAACCGCAACCTGATTCGCGCCGCCGACGTGCCGAAGAACTTTGCCGATTTGATCCGGCCCGAGAACAAGGGCAAGGTTTCCGTCAGCGGCGACGTCACAGGTGTGCGCTTCATTGGCGCGATGATTCGGGCCAAAGGCGAAGAATTCGTTAAACAACTCAAGGCGCTTGATGTGAAGATGCACATGATCTCGGGCGGCGCGATGCATGAGCTCATGGCGGCGGGAGAGATGCCGATGTCGATCTCGATCTTTCGCAACCACGTGCTCGCGGCCAAACCCAAGGGCGCGCCGACCGAGTGGGTAGCGATGGACCTCAACCCAACCAACGCCGGCGGGGTGGCGCTGCCCGCCGGGACCAACAGCCCGCACGCGGCGCTCTTGTTCATTGATTTTTTGCTCAGCCCCGAAGGACAGAAGATCTTCGAGGAGAAATTTCGTTTCGCGACTTCCACGAAGGATTACGGTTTCAAACGCTGGTACCCCGAAAAGGGTATGACCGTCGAGCAGTACGAAAGGGCCGAGGATCGCTGGAAAAAACTGTTGCACGATCTGGTGCGGCGGTGAATGGGTCGCGGGTTCTGGAAGCCGGAAGGAAGAAATCAGAATCCAGAAGCCAGAACGAGCTCGCGTTGCTCTCTGCAGGGATTTTTCGGTTCTTACGCTTCCATATTCTGAATCCTGACTTCTGTCTTCCGCTTTTCCGGCGATTGACAGTCTCAACATATCTAGAATAAGACCTGATCTGACGAAGCCGTGCAAAAATTCTAAGGAGGAAAGACAATGGCAAACTATCAAACCCTATTGGTGGATAATAAAGACGGCGTGACGACGATCACGCTCAATCGCCCGGAAAAACGCAATGCGATGAGCCCGCAGCTGCATCGCGATATGTACGATTGCTTGACCGACCTGCGCTACGACAAAGAGACCCGGGTGATCATCATCACCGGCGCCGGCGAGAGCTTCTGCGCCGGGCAGGACTTGAAGCAATATTTCATCGAGATGGATTCGCAGCCCGAGCGGGTGCGCGATGAAGTGCGCGAGAAGTCGCGCCAATGGCGCAACGAGATTCTGCGCAAGATGCCGCAACCGGTGATCGCCAGGATTAACGGCTGGGTTTTTGGCGGCGGCTTCACGGTTGTCACCGGCTGCGATATCGCCATCGCGGCTGACGATGTTCAGCTCGGCCTCTCGGAGGTCAACTTCGGCCATTTCCCCGGCGGCGAGGTGACCATCGTGCTCTCCGAGAACCTCCAGCCAAAGCACGCCCTCTACTACGCGCTCACCGGCAAAACCATGACGGCCAAGGAAGCCGAGCGTATCGGTCTCATCACTAAGGCGGTGCCCCGCGCCGACTTGGACAAAGAAGTCATGGAGATCGCCAATAACTTGAAAGAGAAAGCGCCCTCGGCGCTCAATGCTGTCAAAGAGGCATGGTATTACACTTTTTATTCAAATCCCGATGTTGCCTACGAAATCTCAGGTTTGATCTCAGACAAAGCGAAGGCGGCGATCGGCGGCCGGCCCGGCCTGCAGCAGTTTGCCCGCAAGGAATATCGGCCGGGGTTGGGGTCGTATAAGGTCGATCAGAAATAAACTCGTTCAAAAAGTTCAATCCCCCTCCTTCATCCTCCCCCGCGTCGCGGGGGAGGAAAGAGGTGGGGGCATGTCCGCTAGCTAGTTGACGTGGCCGACTCAAGATCATCAGTTGAGGTGAATCATGGATTTCAATCTGCCCGATGAATTTCAGATGCTCAAAGACACCGTGCGCAAGTTTGTCGACAAGGAGCTGATCCCGATCGAGATGCACACGATCGAGAACATGGAACTCAAGCCCGACATTCGCGAGAAGCTGGAAAAGAAGACCAAAGAGATGGGACTGTGGATGTTCGACGTGCCGGAAGAATACGGCGGCGGCGGGCTCGGCAGTCTGGCGCAGGTGTTGGTGTGGGAAGAGTTGGCGCGCACGGTGGCGTTGCCGTCGCGCGGCCAGGGGATTTTCGGTCCGGAAATCCGGCCGATCCTCTACGCCTTGAACGACGAGCAGAAAAAACGCTTCTTGGATCCAATCAGAAGTGGTGAGAAAAAACTTTGCTTTATGCAGACCGAGCCGGACGCCGGCTCCGATCCTGCGTCAATGAAAACCCGCGCCGTGCGTCAGGGCGATCACTACGTGATCAACGGCACCAAGCGTTTCATCACCGGTGCCGGCGATGCCGACTTCGGTCAGTTGATGGCGGTGACCGATCCGGCCAAGGGCGC
The DNA here is from genome assembly GCA_963816145.1 of uncultured delta proteobacterium. Taxonomy (GTDB): domain Bacteria; phylum Desulfobacterota; class Binatia; order UBA9968; family UBA9968; genus DP-20. The sequence continues at coordinate 730,066 of CAWFJP010000003.1, read as the reverse complement.
CCATGGCGGCATCTCTTGTTTCATGGTCGACATGAAGACGCCGGGACTGACGCTGGTCACGCGCTACAAGACCATGATGGGCGAAGAGCCCTGGCATATCACCTTCGACGACATGAAGATTCCCGCGGAGAATCTTGTCGGGAAAGAAGGCGAGGGCTTCAAGCTGGCGCAGAAATGGCTGGGCATCGGCCGGCTGAAACATGGCGCGCGTGCGTTGGGCGTGGCGGAGCGCTGCATCGAGATGGGCGCGAGCTATTCCAAACAGCGCATCACCTTCGGCAAGCCGCTGTCGGAGCGCCAGGGCATTACGTTCAAATTGGCCGACTCCTACGTCGAACTGCACGCGGCGCGCTTGATGGTCTATCAGGCGGCCTGGAAGAACGACCAGAAGCAGGACATCCGCAACGAAGCTTACATGGCCAAGCTGTTCGCCGACGAAATGTCGTTTCGCGTCGTCGACCGGGTATTGCAGATCCACGGCGGCATCGGCTTGACGCTCGACCTGCCGCTGGCCAAATGGTTCGTCGATCAGCGCAGCCGAATGATTACCGAAGGAGCGTCCGAGGTCATGCGCATGGTCATCGCCAGGGAGGTTTTAAAAAAATACAATTGAAGACTGGGCCCGTTCCAGTTGTTCCAATGGTTCCAAACGTTGAGATTCCGGACGCGTTAACCGGATGGAACTCCTGGAACGTTTGGAACCGCTGGAACGAGTGGAACTAGTTTTCTTTGGCGAACGACAGTTCCCAGCGGTTGCCGTCGGGGTCGAAGACGTTGATCGAGTAGTTGTCGGTGCCGCGGTGCGGCCGGATTTTTTCTACCATGGCGCCGGACTCTTGGAGCATTTTGAGCGCCTGGTCTTTTTCCTGCCACGGGATGTTAAGCGTATGATGCGGATCGGCGGCGCGCGGCCCTTTCGAAGCGTCGAAGATGTGCACTTCGAAGTTGCCGAGACGAACGTCGACCTCTCTCACTTGGCCGGCTTTGAGCTGCTCTTCCGTTGGTTCGACGGTTTTGACGACTTTGCCGCCGACGATATTGGTATAGAACTCCACCGACTTGTCGAGATCCTTGGCGCTCATGGCGAAGGTGCGAATGCCTTTGATTTCAAACATTGAATCCTCCTTGGACGAAAAACTTCGGTAATTTGCCGGCTCAAACTATTGCCGGGAGGTGCAGGATGTCAAGTATTCCTTGCCGCTAGATCCGGGCTAGATCACTTGGCGTTTCAAAGATTTGCTATCATGTCCATGGAATGATCCCTTACGAGCGTGTTGATGACGTTATTCAGTTCAATCATGCCCCTATTCAAAGCTCACCGACGCCATAACGCTATGCCGCTGAGCCGCGAAAAAAAAACTCATCGATCACCAATTCCTCGCCGTCGGCTCAAGCGGCGAGTTAGACATGTGTACGGTGATTTCATTCCAACGGATTTCATCAGAAGAGAAGGACAACAACTCCTACAAGAATATAAGCGATACCGATGTATATGGCTCGACGTTCAGCGTCTGCCGGATGCGTCTCGTACCATCGCGTTCTAGCCTCGGCTTTTTGGCGCATCCGCGCACCAATCGCGACCCTGACGGCGCGCCGGAGAACGTCGGTCCGTTCCCGCACCCACCAGCCTCGAAATAGGACGAAACTGAGCCCCACGACGATGCACAACGCTGCGAAACCATACGTTCGATCCATTCGGACCCTTCCACTCGGTCTGCGTCTAAATATTGAGTGAACCGCCAGGTCGTCAGGCGGGTTATTCGGGAATCGCAAATTTCCAAAGGCAAAATCAGCTGCAATATCCACCAACTCGCCGCGCCGTGTCAATTATTTCGCAAGCAGACGCTCTAGGTGCGGCGGGTTATCCAAATATCAGCCCGCGGTATAGCTCGGTAACAATGGTGCCAGAAACGGCACGGCACCGGCGGGCAACGGTGAGGGACTTGTTTAACTCGACAAACTCTTTTGTTGCGACCGCGCTCGGCTATCAGGCGGATGAAACTCCAACAGCAAGGGAATGATTTATAGGCAAACCGAGCGGGCCGAGATAACGAAACTCACTTTCTTATCCGCCGCTGCCGTAGGGCCGGGTTAGTAGTTCGAGGAAATGGCCGTCGGGGTCTTCGAAATAAACACCTCGGCCGCCGTCGTTTCGGCTGATTTCACCAGGGCGTTTCTTATACGGGTCGGCCCAATACTGGAGTCCTCGATCGCGGATGCGGCCGAAGATTTGGTCGAAGTCGTCTTCGCCGATCAGGAAGGCGTAGTGCTGGGACGATATATCGCCGTCGTTATCGTAAAAGTCGATGGAAACGTTGTTGTTGAGCGGGACGACAAGCATCGGTCCGAACGGTGTGGCGCTCGGTAGTCCGAAGAGTTCTGTAAAGAACATCGCCGACTTCTGCTTGTCCCGGCACCAGACAATCGTGTGGTTTAGCTGCACGCTCACGTTAGGATTCTCCTTTCCGGGTCGGCGTCGTATAGAATTATTATCGACTGGGCAACGTCGCCACGTAGAAAATACCATATATCAGTTTTCTCCCGCGTGGTTAATCGACTCTGGGCCGCGCCTCCTGTGGGCAACGCAGCATCCTTGCCGCGCTCGGAATGCCTGCCCTCAATTCGCCGATTGCAAAAACAGTCGCGCTGCGTGGCGTCGCGCGATCGTTTGATATAAGAAACCAGACAGCGGCAAATATTCGAGACTTCCTGAAAACGTCCATGATCGCCGGTCACCCTGCGAATCAATGTTTACCCAACGAGAGTAACTGTAAACGAGGAACGGAGCTAATGAGAAAACGCGCTTGGTTTATCAACTTGATTCTACCGATCTTACTCGGCGTTCCCTTCGCAACCGGAGTTCACGCCAAAGATATCAATTTTGGCTGGTCCGGGCAGGGGAGCTGGACGACGCTGCCTTACGTTGTCGCCAAGGAAAAGGGGTTTTTCGAGAAGGAGGGGCTGAAGGTCCAGCTGATCACGTTTCGCGGCACTAATTTGATGCTTACCGCTTTGCTGACCGGCGACCTGGATTACGCCACCATCCTGCCGTTCTTGACCGGCGCGGCGGCGCGCGGGTTGCCGGTGCGAATCCTCGCGGCGGTGACTAAGAGCAGCTCGTATTTCATGGTCGCGCGGCCTGAGATCGAGAGCGTCAAAGCGCTGCGCGGTAAAAAGCTCGGCATCAATTCATTCGGTAGCTCGGCGGACTACGCCGCTTACGCGGCGGTAAGCCGGAGCGGCATGGATCCCAACAAAGATCTCACCATACTCGCCATCGGCGGCGGCACTCCCGAGCGTATGGCGGCGGTGGTCAGCGGCAGCGTCGATGCGACGGTTATCACCAGTCCCGCCGAATACGCCGCCGAGAAGCAGGGCTTGCGCGTGATCATGTCGGCGCAAGAGCTGGGTCAGTTGGTGCGCATCCCGATCACCGGCATTGGCGCGACGCAGAAAAAAATGGTGCAAGATCCCGATGAAATTGTCCGGGTACTGCGCGCGCTGCGGCTCTCGACCATGTATCTGTTGCAGAATCCCGAATACAGCCTGGCGCTATTTCAAAGAATCATGCATGTGGACGCCGCCGCAGCGGACAGACTGTTTAAGCTCTATCGCGATCAATACAATCCGGAATTGTCGCTGCCCGATGGCATCGTCGAGGATCTGCTGGCTGTCGGCACCTTCAGGCTGAAGGAAAAACCGAAAACCCCGCTCGGTCCGCAGGGAGTGCGCGATTGGAGCTTTGCCGATAAGGCGAAACGCTAGGGCTGCGTCTCATTCAGCTTGAGAATCTTCGCCGGGTTGTCGCAGCTGACGGTCTTGATCTCTTCTTGACTGAGGCCGAAGGCGCGCATGTAAGAGCACATCTGCCTCATGCCTTCCACAGAGTTTGGAAACAACGGCTCGCCGCAATCGCTCGACAGCGTGACATGGTCGACACCGATACTGCGAATCGCCTTGTACATGTCGAACGGATCGACGCCGAGCAGGGGCGAGATCTCGTCATAAGTGAAATTGAGATAAACGCCGCCTTTGCCGAGCTCGGTCATCTGGTCGATGCTCAGGTTGACGAATGGGCTGAACGGATGATCGATGACCGCTTGGCTGTGGCCGATTCGTTGGCATTCTTCGGCGAAGGCATAGATTTCGGGATGGGTCGCGTGGCCGAAGAACAGCGGCACCTGGCGCTCGTGCAAAAGTCCGATGATGTCTTTGATCACCGGTTTGAGCTTGCCCTTGTCGTCGAGGGCATAGTGGCCGACTTTGAGCGCCTCGTCCCAACTGAGCGCGGGAGTGAGTTCGCCGCGTCCCGCCGACGGATCCCACCAAGATTTGCGCCCGCCGATCTTGCTCAACGTGTTGGCGTGCATCGCTACCGGCATCCATATAGCATTGATGCCGCCGTCGAGGAGCTCGCGAACCTTGGCGACTGTCGGGGGTGCTGAACGTCCTGCGACGTTGGCGCCGGCCCAGCACAAAATCGGCTGGACTTGTTCCTCTTCAGCCCAGCTTTTTAAAGCATCGCGAACTTTCTGCACCGACTCGGCGCGGTTCTTGCCGGCGATGGATTTGTAAAGCAATCCGCGCATTCCGTTCTTGGAGGCGAGCTTGGCCACAGACAGCGCGTCTTGGTGCGCCGCGTCGCAATGGCAGTGAATGTCGATGGCGCCTTTGACGCCGCTGATCGCCGGCGGATACTCCACACCGCCTTGGTAGGCGCGGCGGATTTCGTAGGATTTTAGGAACCGAGCTTGGGTCGTGGCATTTTCGCTCATGGGAATCTCGCTTTCAGGATAGTAGGAAGTTTTTAGTCTCGATGCGTAACACTGGCCCGGAGGAGTGTCAAATCGTGAAAACTGGAGAGCGGAAAAAGGGGCGGGTTTCAAACCCGCCCCTACATTAAGATGTTTGCCGTTGCAGATTGAAAGTAAGGCCGTTAGGTAGTTCCGATTGTGGAGCAGAACCCGAAAAGACTACGCCGCCGATCAATTCGGTTGCATGGATACGATTATGGGGAGGCGGGTGGGTATTTTGTTACGATCGTATCGAAGGATCGCGCGTGTTCCTTTGGAGAAGTCGTCGACGGTGAAATGCGGCTGAACCAAGTCGGTCATATCATCCAAACGATCTGGGACGAGTTGCCAGTTCACTTTTCGAATGTGGAATGCGATGCGTTCGTCGTGATGCCGAACCATGTTAATGGCATCATCACGTGGATGGACGATGGCGTAGGTGGAACGTCCGGCGTAAGGGTAGGTTTTAAACCTGCCCGTGGGGTGGCGGTTGGTCCGAATTCGGCCAGGGTGGGTTTGAAACCCGCCCCTACGCTGTCGGAGGTCGTTCGGGCGTTCAAAACATTTTCGGCACGGCGCATTAATGAGATACGCGGCACTGCCGGAATCTCGGTTTGGCAACGAAACTATTATGAACATGTTGTGCGCACTGAAGATGAACTGCATCGCATCCGTGAATACATCGCCAGCAATCCTTTGCAGTGGCAGATGGATCGGGAGAATCCGTTGCGCAAGCAAATCAAAACCAGCGTGACACCGAAGCCCTGGGAAGTATGATCTGTATCCGATGTAGGGGCAGGTTTTAAACCTGCCCTGATCGAGGTGTCGGCCCAAGCATTCGGAGGGCGGGTTTCAAACCCGCCCCTACATGGTCGGACCGTTTGGGGCCAGTAACAATTTCTATCCCTACTCCATGAGCGTCTTCACGCGCGCCACGATATCGGGCGTCTGCACCATCACTTGTTTGGCCAACTCTTGGAGCTCTTCGCCGGAAGTGGGGGTGATGTCGAGGTTTTTTCGCTTCGCTTCAGCCAAGAGATCGGGATCGGCCAGGGTTTTGAGATACGCTTCGCGCAGAATCTTGACTCTGTCCGGCGGCACTGCGGGGGGAGCGACCATGGGGCGGCCGAAGTCGCTGGCGGCGAGGATCAACGGCAGCAAGCGCCGTTCGGACTCGGCGGTTTTATGTTCATTCATCAGCTCGTAAATGGTCGGCGTGTCGGCGATGCGCGGGTCGCGGGTTTTGCCGGTCTGCATCAAAATGCGCGCGAAGCCGGTTTTGCGCCAGGTGTGGTAGGGCTCGCGGGTATGGTACGCCTGAATCGTCAGGGCGCGGCACTGGAGTTCGCCCCGCTCCACCGCCAGATCGATTTCGGCGCCGCCTTTGTAACCCGAGATGATGGTGAATTTCGTGCCGAGCAGTTCTTCCATGAGTTTGGGCATATAGGTTCCGGAAGTCCCCGGGCCGGTGGAGCCGCATTTGGGCGGCTCCTTGGCCTTGCGCACGTCCGCCATAGTTTTGTACGGCAGGTCGGCGCGCATGTAGAGCAGACTTTCGGACTGGTCCGAGCTGCCGAGCCAGTTGAACTTTGCCCAGTCGTACTTGGCCTCGGGCTGCTTGTAGAGTTGATTGAAATACATCGACGGCTGCAAGCCGCCGATCACCGTGCCGTCGCCTTTGGCCAAGCCGTATAGATAGTTGGTGCCGATGAGCGAGCCGGCGCCGGGCATGTTCTGGGCGATGAAGCTGGGGTTGCCCGGGATATGCTTGCCCATGAATTGGGCCACGAGCCGGGCGTAAATATCGTAGGCGCTGCCAGTGCTGGAGGTGCTGATCACCGTGATGGTTTTGCCCTGGTAGAATTGGTTCTGCGCCCAGAGTTCCGTGCTCCAGAGAATCATCGTCGCTAGTAGAAGAGTCCTCTTCATAAAGCCTCTCATTCAGATCAGTTTAGTCCGTAAAAAATCTTCGGGTTCTCACACATGATTTTATCGGCTAGTCCAGCCGGCAAATCTTCACGGCTCCGCATCGTTTGCACCAAGGCCTTCTCCTCGGCGGGATCGTTGTGGCCGTAGTCGGAGCCAATCATCAGATTATCTTCGCCGATGTACTCCGCCAGGTAAGGGATATCCTCGTCGACTTCGCAGGCTACATAGATGCGGTAGTCGCGGAACAGGTCTTTGCACGAGGCGTGTTTCCAGCGGGCGTTGGGGAAACTCGGGCGCGGCCGGGCGGAGCGCTTCAAGTGATGGTAGAGAAACGGCACCCAGCTTGCCGAGACTTCGAGAAAGCCGAATCTCAAGGCGGGGAATTTCTCGGGGATTTCGCTGGCGACCAAATCGCGAAAGCCGATGATCGGCGGGCAGTGCGAACTGCCGAACGTGCCGTTCAATTCGAGATCGAAAAATTCAAGCAGCGGCCGCGAGCCTTGGCCGGTGTGCACGCAGATTGGCAGACCCAACTTCTCGGCTTCCGCGTAGATCGGATAAAAGTGCGGATTGTTGAGCGTCAGTGAGCCGACGATGCCGCTGAAGAAGATACCGACGGCGCCGTTTTGTTTGGCTTCGTACATCTGTTTGATCGACTCGTCAACCGATTTTAGCGGCAGCACGGCGACCCAGCGCAGCCGGTTGTTGGACTGTCGGTAAACTTCGCCGAGGAAATTGTTATACGCGCCGCATAGAGCTGCCTGGAGCTTGGCGTCATCGGTCACGTCGATGAGAAAAAGCGTCGGGTAGATCACCTGGGTCTCGACGCCGGCCTTGTCCATGTCGGCCAGCCGGGCCGGAACATCGGTGATCTCGCGGCAGCCGAGCGCGATGTCCGTGCGATTGGCTTCGCGCTTCGACGCCGTCGGCGTGATGATGCGGAAGCCGCCCTTGCCCGAGGCTTTTGGAAATATGTTGCCGTCGATGAGCCACAGCACGTTGAAGTCCTGGTACAGCGTGTCGTCGGGCGCCGAAACCATGACCGGCCGGCGGTGGTACATTTCCTTGTCGAAGTATTTCCACATGCTTTCCGATTCAGCGATATGAGTGTCGGCGTCGATGATTCCCGGCATTGTTGGCCTCCCGTGGAAAACTTGTTCTCACCACGAAGCACCGAAGGACACGAAGGTTTCGGATTATCTTTTCCGAACTTCGTGCTCTTCGTGTCCTTCGTGGTGAGTATCCTAACTGATCGCGTAAAACCGTTTGGCGTTATCGCTGAAAACTTTTCGTTTCACCTGTTCCGATAGATCTCTTCTCGCCCAAAACTCCGGGATGTCCTTGGCGAACACGCCGGCCTCGCGTTCGTGCGGGAAGTCGGTGGGGTACATCATGAAGTCTTCGCCCATTTCGCGCACGACCACGTCCAGAGTCTTTTCATCGGTCTCACAGGTAATGTAGATATTGCCGCGCTTGAAGTAGTCGCTGGGCTTCTTGCTCAGCGGGAAGTGCTTGCGCTTGCGGTCGATGTGATCCTTTTCATCCAGCCGGTCCATCATATAGGGGATCCAGCCGGCGCCGGCTTCGAGGAAACCGATTCGCAGTTTGGGGATACAGATCGAACACGCCGTCGAGGACGACGCTGGTGAGCTGGATCATCTGGGCGATCGGATGCTCCAGCGTGTGGATCATCGACATGGTCTGGAGAAAATCGAAGCCCAAGTTGGCGCTGACCGCGCCATGAACGGTGAGGGGAACGTTCAGTTCTTGGGCGACTTTATAGATAGGATGGAAATCCTGGTGGCCGTAGCCCTTGTGCAGGTTTGTGACCGCCGGCAATAATCCTGCGATCATGCCGTAATCTTTGACGCAACGGCGCAATTCGTTGGCGGCTTCCTGGGGATTTTGCACCGGCAAAAGTGCCACACCTTTCAAGCGCTGGTCGATCTTGCAGTAGCGATCATAGAGCCAATTGTTATACATGCGCGCGACCACGCAAGCCCAGTCATGGTCCTGAATGAGGCCGGCGGAAAGCGCGGCCGTCGGATAGAGCACCGCCGCGGAGATATTCGAGCCTTCGATAAACTGGACCCAGCTGTTGCAATCGACCTTGGTGACCTTGTTCAAGCCGCGGACAAAGCCGCGCGGCCAGCCGTCGAGGGAAGGAAAGATCGAAAAGGTGCCGGTGCGGCGGTGGCCTTTGTAGTCGCCGTCAAAATATTGCTCCAATTCGGCGTCGGTCTCCAAGACATGGCCATCGGCATCGATAATATCGACTCCGTCCATCACGAGCGTTCTCCTCGGCAAAAAATTTGATAGTCACAGCTGGCTTAACACCCAGGCGCGATTTCTGTCAATGCCGCTTGGGAGAATCAGACTAGATGTTTCACCACAGAGGACACAGAGATCGCAGAGGATTCAAAATAACTTTTCTCTGTGTTCTCAGTGAGCTCTGTGATGGAGAAATCATTTGATTACGCCGGAACAAACCTGAATCCCCGTTATGCGGAAGTGACGGAAAAACGCAGCATTCGTTTTGCCTGGGTTTGACAGCGCGTCGAACGGCATGGTTAAACCGCTCAACAATTCAATTCGGGAGTTTACAATGATTAACGGATATCGAGTTTACGATGCCGACGCGCATGTCAATGCGGCGCCGCAGATGTGGGAAGATATGCCGAAGGAGTTTTCCGCGCGGCGGCCGCGGCCGGCCTTGATTCACGACGGCGCGGAACTGGCGGCTTTTACCGCCGGTTGGTTGATAGATGGACGGATGGAGCCGCACGCGCTTGGGCCGGGACTGCAACCGGCGAACCCGCCCCGCTGGGTGGTCGAAGGCACCAACCGCGGCTCGCTCACGGTCGTCGATCCCGAGGCGCGGATTCGCGACCTCGACCGATTGGGCATCGACGTGCAATTTCTCTTTCCGTCGACGCTCTATGCGCGCTGGACCGCCGACCCGCGCTTCGAAGCGGCGTTGTATCGCGCCTTCAACCGTTTCATCGCGCGCCAGACCAAACCATTCGCCAAACGCCTGAAATGGGCCGGCTTGATTCCCCTGCGCCATCCGCGCGAGTCCATCGCCGCGTTGGAGGAAATGCTCAAGCTCGGGGCCTCGGCGGCGGTGGTGTTCGGCACCGCCCATGACAAGATGTTGAGCGATGAAACGTTCAGCGAGTTTTGGGACGAGTTCGCGCGCTGCAAGCTGCCGCTATGCGTGCATATGGCGGCGAGCTTTCCGGCTTTCGATAACTGCGTCGAAACTTTTCTCGACGCCCATGCGCTGAGCATGGCGCTGCCGGCGCAGATGGCGTTCGTCGCCCTGCTTGGCCGCGGCATGATGGATCGTTATCCCGACCTGCGAATTGCGTTTATGGAATTCGGCGCCGAGTGGCTTTTCTACATGGCGGGCCGCATCGATCATTACATCGCCCGCGACCGCGAGATTCAGCCGAAGATTCTCGAAGCGAAGATGCCCAGGATGACTATGAAGGAGTGTCTGAAATCGGGCCGCTTCTTCGTCTGCGGCGAGATGGAAGACCCGTTGATGAAGGAAGAGATCGCACTCTTGGGCGAAGATCAGCTGCTGTTTTCGTCGGATTATCCGCATGGCGAAGGGCGCGAGAATGCCGCCCAGGAACTGTTGGCGCGCCGGGATATCACCGAGCGGCAGAAGCAAAAGATTCTCTACGAGAATCCGATACGGTTGTTTGGGGAGGTGTAATTCGGAATCTGGAGATGTTCCAATCGTTCCAGTCGTTCAATCGCTACGCTCCGTTCAACCCCCACCTTCAATCCTCCCCCGCGCTCCAGACTGTGTCGCAACTGTCATTTCGAGGTGAAGCCGAGAAATCTCTTCTTCGTATGTGGCTGAAAACACGAGATCCCTCGCTGCACTCGGGATGACAGATGTGGGGCATTTGCGCATTACGACACAGCCTCGCTCGCGGGGGAGGCGCGGAACCGTTCATCGAAAGTTTGAAACCTCCGACAACGATTTGAACGGAGCGTAGCGGTTGAGCTGAACGAAGTGATGGAACGGCTTGAACTAGTGAGCGCTAATCTTGAACATTTGACGCCGTTCATAATAAAAATGGGGAAACAGGAGGGACAGAATGGAACTAGCAACGCTGCAAGACAAAATCGAAGAAACCGTCAAATCGGGCAAGCCGAAAATGTATTTCAATCTCATGGGCACGGCGAATTTCCGTGTTTGGCTAAACGTCTATATGCCCGGCGAAGGAACCAACGGTCTGCACTACCACAACACCGATGAAACTTTTACCGTCATCGAGGGGTCGGGGCATATCGTCCATCGCGACGGCAGCCGGACTAAAGTCGAAAAGGGCAGTGTGGTGCTGCTGCCGGCGAAGTATTACTACGACATCAAAAACACCGGCGATACGGTGATGGCGCTGCTCGGCAACCGCGCCGAAGGTTTCGGCGGGCCGACGATCTATCTCGACCCGGCGATGAATGAGAAGATGAAGGGGCGAAAACAGTTCGATGTCTAACGCTTGACCGCATTAGCTGTTCCAGGTTCAAACGTTCAACGGTTCAAGGTTCGATGGTCGGTCCCTGGCCGAGTCGCAATGGGGCAGTTGCCCAAGCCTAACATCCCGAGCATGGCGAGTGATCTCGACCTGGCGGCTACTTTACGAAGTCGAGATTCCTCGGCTTCGCCTCGGAATGACAAAGCGGATAAGGTTTCTAGGACCGTGGAGTGGTTGAGGCTAGATGTTTTCTAATCGGAGGGGATCATCATGGGAATCATAGACGCCGATACGCATATCGATGAAACGGATGACACCTGGGAATACATGACCGGTGACGACCTGCGCTTCAAGCCGACGACGCAGTATCCCGCCAATCCCGATCCGACGAAGGTGCCGACCCGCTATTGGCTGATCGACGGGCGGCGCCAGCTGCGCTTTATCCGTGGCGACGAAGAGTCGGGAACGGTGGTGCAGTCGCGCGAGCTGTTGGATATCCAGGTGCGTCTCAAACACATGGACCAGCTCGGCACCGAAATTCAAGTCATCTACCCGACGGTTTTTCTCATGGAGGCCAGCGAAAAGCCCGACGTAGCCAGCGCCTTGCGCCGTAGCTACAACCGTTGGCTAGCGGATCGCTGTTCCAAGTCCAATGGTCGGCTGCGCTGGGTATGTCTTCCGCCGCTGCATAACATGGACGAGGCGGTCAAAGAGCTGCGTTTCGCCAAGGAGCATGGTGCCTGCGGTGTCTTGAAGAAAGGCGACCGCGAAGCGGAAAAATGGATCGCCGATCCGTTCTTCATGCCGCTGTATCAGGAAGCGGAAAAACTCGACCTGCCGATCTGCATCCACACAGGGTCCGGCATTCCAGATTTTTCCCCGGCGCGGGAATTTTCACTCGCGGGGTTCTGGCGCACCAAAGCGGCGGCGGTGAACGGTATCGAGACTTTGATGGTCAACAACATCCCCAGTCAATTTCCCAAACTGCGCTTCGGCTGTATCGAAGCCGGTGCCTCGTGGGCGCCGTTCGTCGACTACGATCTGCGTCGGCGCGCGGCATCGCGCGCCGGCCGGGTGAGCGTCCTGGGCGGGCCGCAAACCGAGATAAAAGCCAACCTTTTCCGTGACAATCGAATTTACATCACCTGCCAGGTGGATGAGGATTTGCCGTACATCCTGCAATACGTCGGCGAGGATAATTTGATTGTCGGCTCCGACTACACCCATCGCGATCCGTCCATGGAGCTGGAGTTTCGAAAAATTTTGCAGCAACGCGCCGACCGTGGCGAGATCCCCAAGACCGCCGTCGCGAAGATACTCTACGACAATCCCAAAGCATTTTACGGCCTATGAGTAAATGCGGGGCTCTTTAATCTCGCGCCAAAGCGTAATAGAAAAAGTAAAGACTTGATGCAGTAAGGAGAGAGCCACAGTGGGAATAATTGATGCTGACACACATATCGACGAAACCGACGCAACCTGGGAATACATGCGCGACAGCGACTTGCCCTACAAGCCGACCACGACGTATCCGGCCAATCCCGACCCGAAATTGCCGCCGGCGCGCTATTGGGTCATCGATGGGCGGCGCCAAGTGCGCTTTGTCCGCAGCGACAAGGACTCCGGCACCGTGGTCGAGTCGCGCGAACTGTTGGATATCGATGTTCGTCTGAAGCATATGGATGAATTGGGCACCGACATTCAGGTGATTTATCCCACTTTATTCTTGATGGAAGCTACCGAGAAGCCTGATATCAGCACGGCCATGCGGCGCAGTTACAACCGCTGGCTCGCCGATCGTTGCTCCAAGTCGGGTGGCCGGCTGCGCTGGGTATGCATGCCGCTGGTACAGAGCATCGAAGAAGCAGACAGCGAGCTGCGCTGGGCAAAAGAAAACGGCGCGTGCGGCGTGCTCAAGAAAGGCGACCGCGAGGCCGGCAAGTATCCCGCCGACCCCTATTTCGACCCACTCTATGCCGCGGCCGAAAAGTACAATTTGCCGATCTGCATTCACACAGGGTCGGGGATTCCCGATTTCTCGCCGGCGCGTGAGTTCTCTCACGGCCAGTTCATGCGTACCAAGGCCGGGGTAATCAACGCTGTGATTGGTCTGGTCGTGCACAAGATTCCAAATAGATTTCCCAAACTGCGCATCGGCTGCATTGAAGCGGGATCGATGTGGGCGCCGTTTGTCGCGTACGATCTGCGTCGCCAGGCGTTTCGTCAACAGGGGCGCGAGAGCGTCGGCGTGCTGGGCATTCCCGAAATCAAGTTGTCGGGCAACGTCTTTAAGGATAATCGCATCTACATCACCGTGCAGGTGGACGAAGACCTGCCCTATATCTTGAATTGCGTCGGCGAGGACAACCTGATGGTTGGCTCCGACTACACGCATCGCGATCCATCGATGGAGCTTGAATTCCGTAGAGAATTGGAAAAACGCGCTGCCAAGGGCGATATTCCCGAGCGGGCGATCCAGAAGATTCTCTACGATAATCCCAAGACGTTCTATGCGCTTTAGGCCGGAAATAGAGTCTGCAACGCCGCCAGGGATCTCGGTCGAAGTGGTTTTGACAGAGTGGCAGCGGTGGATTACAGTGGCGGTAAATTTAATAGGAGGAGGACAGTAAATGATTGTTCTCAGCCCGGAGGGGAAAGCGAAGTCGTCGGCGGCGAAAATTGCCCCGGTAGCGCGCTTTACGAGTTTGCAGGGGAAAATCATCGGGGTGCTGGATAACAGCAAGCCGAACGCCGACAAGCTGGCGGAACGATTGGCTGCGCTGTTGCAGGAACGCTATGGCGTGGCCAAGGTGATTACTCGGCGCAAGCTGACGGCGCAGCAAGGCGCGCCAAAACAATATATCGAGGAGCTGGCCGCGCAGACGGATTTCGTCTTAGCCGGCCTCGGTGATTGAGGCTCTTGCACGTCGTGGAGTGTCCACGACTCGTTAGAAATCCAGAAACGCGGGAAGTTCGCCGTGACTTTCATCACCAACGCTTTCACGGCGCTGGCGAAATCCGAGAAGGAAGCCTTCGGCGCGCCGGATCATCCGGTGCTGGTGGTGCAACATCCGATCGGCACGGTGAAGGTTGAAGAAGTCAATAAGAAAGCCGACGCGGCTTTCGATCAGTTAATAGACATTCTGCTTGAGCCCAATGCGGCGCGGGCGAAGGTCGCTTAAGAAAAATCGGTTACGGGTTTCGAGACTTGAGCTGAATCAGGGATTCGAAACCCGAAACGCTTCTAAATATCTGTATTCCCAGTTCTGTCATACCGGCGAAGGCCGGTATTCATCTTCGTCTTTGGGTTCTACGGCAAAAAACTGGATTCCCGCCTTCGCGGGAATGACGACGCAGGGAAAATTCTCGCCCGTTGGTCTTCGACCAAGGGCGATCGTCGAGGGGCAAATTATGGCAACGGCAACACCGCAGGCGGAGCGAATCGAAATTCCGGATGATATCTGGGAGGCGCAGGAATACTTCGTAGAAAAAGGTTGGTCCGATGGGCTACCGGTTATACCTCCGACCGAAGAGCGCGTGGCGAAGATGCTCGCCGGTACCAAGCGCAAGCCTGATGAAGCTATCGGATCTGTGCCGCCGCGCTGGGCGCCCGCCACGGTGGAGAAAATTGCCATCAACGGCGTCATGGCCGGATGCAAGCCCGAGTACATGCCGACTTTGATCGCAACCGTGGAAGCGCTCTGTGATCCCAAGCTCAATCTCTACGCGCTCCAAGCCACCACCGGCGGGCCAGCGGTGATGGCTATCATCAACGGTCCGGTTCGCAAGCAGCTGAATGTGAACGGCGGCTCCAACGCTCTCGGTGAAGGCTGGCGCGCCAACGCGACCATCGGCCGTTTCGTGCAGATGATCAAGCGTAATATCGGCGGTTCCCTTCCGGGCACGACCTGCAAGGCGACGCTCGGGTGGCCGGGAAAATATTCCATCTGTATCGGCGAAAATGAAGAAGTGAGTCCGTGGGAACCGCTCCATGTCGAGCGCGGCTTTAAGGCGAGCGATAGCACTGTAACGGTGATAAGCGCGGACGCGTCGGTGCGGGCTTCGGATCTCGACAGTTCCAAAGCCGAAGGCATTCTCACTAACTTCGCGCAACGCATGGAGGGGCCGTCCGGTCCCGAAGCGATCATGGTTATTTGCCCGGAGCATGCCAAGATCATTGCCGGTGACGGCTTCAGCAAGAAGGACGTGCAAATGTTTATCTGGGAGCGCGCCGCCTACCGTATGAAAGACTTGCCTGACGAGACCTTCGCGCAAAGAGTCAAGCGCCGCTCCGATCTGAAGTTAACCCGCGACAGTATCATTCCCGTCACCGACAAGCCGGAAGATATTCTCGTTATCGTCGCCGGCGGCGACGGCTCTCAGTCCCAGTATATCCACGTCTGGGGGCAGAGCACGCCGGAGGGTGGTTCGACGCGGTCGGTCACTAAAATAATCAAAGATTGAGAGTTCCAATCGTTCAAAACGTTCCAGTCGTTCCAATTGTTTCGGAGAAATCCTCGACCAACAAAATCTCAACCCCGCCCATTCCGATGGGTAGGGTGAGGGTCTGATTCTCATGTTTATTCGCCGCCGCTCTTGCATCGTTGTTGCCGTAGTAATGTTTTCTTTGCCAGCGCAGCTGTCCTTTGCCGCCGACAAGATTCGCATTGGCTATTCCGGTGCGACGGTCACCAACTCGATGTTGTGGGTGACGCATGAGGGCCGGCTGTTCGAAAAGAACGGCATCGACGCCGAGATCCTCTATTTGCAAACCACTCTGGGGCAGACGGCGATGATCGCTGGCGAGATACAGATGTGTGTTTATTCGGCGAGCCTGCTGACGCCGGCGCGGTTGCAGGGCGCCGATGTCGTTATGCTGCTGAGTTTTTTGCATAAGCCGATTTATCGCTTGGTGGTGCGGCCGGAGATTCGTACGGTGGCTGATCTTCGCGGCAAACGTATCGGCATTACGCGCTTCGGCACGGTGAGCGACTGGACCACGCGGTTGTTATTATCGCGCCTTGGCCTCGATGCGGAAAGGGATGTGATCCTGCTGCAGAGCGGCGATGTGCCCGTTTTGGTCAACGGCTTGGCCACGGGCAAAAACATCGACGCAGCGATCATGCAGCCGCCCTACGACAAGAAACTGGCGGCGATGGGCTTGCGCGTGCTGTTGAACATGCAAGAGATGGATATCGTTTTGCAACAGACGGGTCTCAATACGACCCAAAAGTTTATCGCGCGAAATCCCGACATCGTCCGGCGCGTGGTGAAATCGATGATCGACGGCATCCACTTCATGCGCAATAACCCCGCCGTCGCCAAACGCGCCATCGGCAAACATATGCAGATTCGTGACGAGCGAGATCTCGAAGATTCCTACCAGCTGTTGCGCAGCTTCATCCAAGCCAAACCCTATCCGAACCTGGAAGGTTTCAAACCGATCTTCGAAGAAGCCGGCAAACGGTTGCCGGCGGCCAAGACCGCCAATGCAAAAGATTTTGTGGATATTCGCTTCATCGAGGAGTTCGATAAGTCCGGGTATATCGACGGGCTCTACAAGTAGGCGAGCCATATCAACCGGATTTTCAGCCGATAAATATGGCTCGACCCTGTCCGAGCGCTAAGCAGCGACGTTAGATTTTGCCGTAATCTGTAAAATTTGCTAACAGATCCCGCGTCATCGTTTGAGGACATCTCAAGGGAATGAGTTGTCATCGCTTGAACCAGCTAAAATATGATCCTTGCGGTCGGGCTCCGACGCCTTGTTTACTCAAGCCAGGAGTAGATTCTCTCATTAGTTCCCGCGGTTGCGGCTCTAGTTTTGCCATTGGCCAGATGATTTGGCGGTTTTTGACCTGGCTCGGGGCTGGTACTAGGCTTGCTCTAAACAGACCCCATGAGCACCACTGAAAAGAAGACTGAAGCTGCCGACGTTCCAGATAAGAGTCTCGATACGGAGAGTCTGTTGTTGCAACGGCTAAACAACACGACCACCGAGGAGGAATACTTCCGTTGGATGCTTTTCGTCGTCGGTTTTTACCGCGGTATCAATAAAATCAGCGAAGCCATCGAGTTGCTCGATGCTTACATCA
Source organism: uncultured delta proteobacterium (assembly GCA_963816145.1). Classification (GTDB taxonomy): domain Bacteria; phylum Desulfobacterota; class Binatia; order UBA9968; family UBA9968; genus DP-20. The sequence goes on along the minus strand of CAWFJP010000003.1, from coordinate 712,756 downwards.
AGTCCAACCGCAACCCAGAGAACCAGGCGCATTGCCATCTCGCTTTGGGCCAAATCGCGACCGATGAAAAGCGCTTTGCGGTTGCTCTGGAGCATTTCAATTCAGCGTTGGCGCTGCGGCCGGGAAAGCGCAAGGTCAAATATGTGTTGCACAACAACATCGGTTTTTGTCTCAACCAACTTAACCGACATGTTGAGGCGGAAAAGTACTGCCGTGCAGCCATCGATATCGATTGGACGAGGGCCAGCGCATTCCGCAACCTCGGCATCAGTCTCAAGGGACAAGGCAATTTGATCGGTGCGGCGTGGGTGCTGGTGGAAGCGATCAATGCCGACGCGACCGACCCGCGCGCGCGGCAGATTGTCGAACATTTGGTCAAGGGTAATCCTGGCCTGGTCGTACAGTGCCCGTGGCTGAACAGGTCCCTCGATAGCGAGAATGCGGCGGCCGTAGACTTGCCCTTGATGTGAGTCCACCTTAGCGAGACTAGCGGGCGACTCAAAAAAAAGTGATGGCGTGGATGCGCCCGGCGCTTGCTGGCGACGGCCGCATGACGTGTTTCATCGAGCGTAGAGAGTTGGAATCCTTCCGCCTATCGATGGAGCCGCACACCGGCAATCAGCTATTCGGAACCACAAAAAAAATAGCTCAACATGACCTGTCGACCAATCATTACATAGATCTGGGTCGCTTGCCGGGGTCTTGCGTATTTTAGAGCCGTCGAAATTCCGCTGCCATGGCGGATCAGCTGAGCTCCTGCCCGTGTTGCAACTGGCTGCAATTCCACCGTTAATTCTTGGCAAATAGCAAATTTTCCGCTCCGCTGCTTGACAAGCTTTTTGCTCGATGGCATAAAAACTTTAAGTTTTTAACTGCAAAGGCTTAAGATTTTTAACTTGATTGACCAAATAGATTTAAAAATCATTTATATTCTGCAAAATAACGGTCGCAAGCGTTTAGCCGACATCGCCGACGAGGTGGAGTTGTCAGCGCCGGCCGTTATGGAGCGGGTAAAGAAGCTCGAAGCCAGCGGGGTTATTCGAGGCTACCAAGCGCTGATCGACAGCAAAAAGGTTGGCAAGGATATTACCGCCTTCATCGGGGTGTCGATCGGCAACCAGAGCGGTATCGATGCCTTCGCCCGGCAGATGCTCCATTATGGCGATGTTTTGGAGTGTCATCACGTGACCGGTGACGAGAGCTTCATTCTAAAAGTGAAGTCCGCCAACACCGGCTCGCTGGAAAAATTGTTGGGTGAAATTCGTTCGGTCGAGGGGGTGACGCGCACGGTCACCAACGTGGTCCTCTCGACGGCCAAGGAAAGCCAAGCGCTGGACCTCGATGCCGGTTTGGCCGAAAGCTCCAGCGCTAAGAAGAAATAGCACTCGTTGGGCGCTTCACGATGTCGGCTAAAAGTATTACAAGCAGGGAAATAAAGTTTGTAAGGATAACCCTATGAGTCTTTCAGGATTGCCAGAAAAACAGGGTCTCTACGATCCGCGCTTCGAGCATGATGCTTGCGGTGTCGGCTTCGTCGTCAATATCAAGGGCGAAAAATCGCACGAGATCGTCGAGCAGGCGCTCACGGTATTGGAGAACCTCGATCATCGCGGTGCCTGCGGCTGCGAGGAGAACACCGGTGACGGCGCCGGTATCCTGATGCAAGTACCGCACGTTTTTCTCAAAGAGGCCTGCGCCGGGTTAGGCTTTAAACTGCCGGAGCCGGGGGACTATGGTGTCGGCATGATTTTCTTTCCCGATCACCGCCAGCAGCGCCCGAAGTTCGAGAAGATCATCGAGGCGATCGTTAAAGAAGAGGGCCAGGAATGTCTCGGTTGGCGCAAAGTGCCGACGGACAATCTTTACCTGGGCGATACCGCCAAAGCGACCGAGCCCTTTGTGCGTCAAGTGTTCATAGGCCGCAGTGCGGATATCACGGACGACTTGGCGTTCGAACGCAAGTTGTACGTAATCCGGCGGCGCGCCGAAAATGCCATCCGCTACGCAGGGCTGCCGGGTGGGGACTTGTTCTACGTGCCGAGCCTATCGAGCCGGACTTTGATCTATAAAGGCATGCTGACGCCGCGCCAGGTGTCGACCTTTTACCCCGATCTCACCGATCCCCAGGTTGAATCGGCGATTGCGCTGGTGCACTCGCGATTCAGCACCAACACCTTTCCGAGTTGGGGGCGGGCGCATCCTTATCGGTATTTGATTCACAATGGCGAGATCAACACGCTGCGCGGCAACGAGAACTGGATGCATGCGCGCCAGGGCATGCTGGCGTCGGAAATGTTCGGCGACGATTTGAAGAAATTGTTTCCAATCATCCAGGAAGACGGCAGCGACTCGACGAAGTTCGACAACTGCTTGGAGTTTTTGGCCTTGAGCGGCCGTTCCTTGCCCCATGCCGTGATGATGATGATCCCTGAGCCTTGGGAAAATCACGAGAGCATGGATGCCAAGAAGCGCGCCTTTTACGATTTCCACAGCTGCCTGATGGAACCCTGGGATGGACCGGCGTCGATCGCTTTTACCGACGGCACGGTGGTCGGCGCGGTGCTCGACCGCAATGGATTACGGCCTTCGCGTTACTACGTGACCAAGGACGATCTCGTTATCATGGCTTCGGAAGTGGGCGTGCTCGACGTGCCGCCGGAGCGCGTGTCGGAAAAACGGCGGTTGCAGCCGGGCCGGATGTTTTTGGTCGACACCAGCGAGGGGCGCATCATCAGCGACGAAGAGATCAAGCAGCAGATGGCTGCGGCGCAGCCTTATGGCGATTGGCTCAAAGATAATTTGGTCCGGTTCAACGATCTGCCGGAGATGAAGGATAAAGAGCCGGCGGTCGATCACGCGGCGACGCTGCAACGATTGCAGGCGTTCGGTTACAACTTCGAGGACCTGCGCATCAATATCGGCCCCATGGCGCAAAACAGCATCCAGCCGGTGGGCTCCATGGGCACGGATACGCCGCTAGCGGTTTTGTCGGACAAACCGCAGCTGCTCTATAACTATTTCAAAGAGCTGTTCGCCCAGGTGACCAATCCGCCCATCGATCCGATCCGCGAAGAGTTGATTACCTCAACGACCCTGACGATTGGCAGCGAGGGCAATCTCGTCAATCCGGGACCGCAGAGCTGCCGGCAGCTGCGTTTGCCTGAGCCGATCCTGAAAAATTCCGATCTGGAAAAACTCCGGCAGATCAACATGCCCGGCATCAATAACGTCACTCTGCCGATCTTGTTCAATGCCAGCGAAGGCAAGGCTGGCTTGGAACGCGCGCTTAATGATTTGTTCAAAGCGGCGGATGAGGCGATCGCCGGCGGCGCGACGATTCTCATTCTCTCCGACAAGGGCGTCGATCGCGCGCACGCGCCGATCCCCGCGCTGCTCGCCACGGCCGGGTTGCATCATCATTTGATTCGCGCCGGCACGCGCACGCGCGTGGGCTTGGTGTTGGAGTCGGGAGAACCGCGCGAAGTCCATCATTTCTGTTTGCTGATCGGTTATGGCGCTCAGGCGATCAATCCCTATCTCGTCTATGAGTGTCTCAATGACATGATCCATCAAGGGCTGCTGCAAAACATCAGCTATCACGACGCGGTCAAGGGCTACGACAAAGCCTGCTACAAGGGCGTGGTCAAAGTGATGGCCAAGATGGGCATCTCGACCATCAAGTCTTACTGCGGTGCGCAAATTTTCGAGGCAGTGGGGTTGGGCCACGAGCTGGTGGATAAGTATTTCTCCTGGACGCCGTCGCGCGTCGGCGGTATCGGCCTCGAAGAAGTCGCGCGCGAGGCGCAGCAACAGCATGCGCGGGCCTATCCGACCTATCCGTTCAACGGCCACACGTTAGAAGTCTACGGCCAGTATCAGTACCGTAAAGATGGCGAGCTCCATCTGTTCAACCCGCGGACGATTCATTTGCTGCAAAAGGCGGCGCGCACCAACGATTACCGGACGTTTAAAGAATACACCCGGCTGATCGACGATCAGTCGGAGCGGGTCGCGACGCTGCGCGGCTTGATGAGCCTCAAGTACGGCGACAAGCCGATTTCCATCGAAGAAGTGGAGCCGGTCGACGAGATCGTCAAACGATTTAAGACCGGCGCCATGTCGTACGGTTCGATCAGCAAAGAGGCCCATGAAGCCTTGGCGGTGGCGATGAACCGCATCGGCGGCAAGAGCAACACCGGCGAGGGCGGCGAAGATCCGGCGCGTTACGTGCTCGAAGCCAACGGTGACTCGAAAAATAGCGCGATCAAACAAGTCGCTTCGGGCCGCTTCGGGGTCACCAGTTACTATCTCACCCAGGCCAAAGAACTGCAGATCAAGATGGCGCAAGGCGCCAAGCCGGGCGAGGGGGGCGAATTACCGGGACGAAAAGTCTATCCGTGGATCGCCAAGGTGCGCCACTCGACGCCGGGAGTCGGATTGATTTCACCGCCGCCGCACCATGACATTTATTCCATCGAGGATTTGGCGCAGCTGATACACGATCTCAAGAACGCCAACCATCATGCGCGCATCAGCGTGAAGCTGGTTTCCGAGGTCGGTGTTGGCACCATCGCGGCGGGCGTGGCTAAGGGCCATGCCGATGTCGTGTTGATCAGCGGCCATGACGGCGGCACCGGCGCGTCGCCGCAGACGAGCATCAAGCACGCTGGCTTGCCGTGGGAGTTGGGTCTGGCCGAAACGCATCAGACCCTCGTGCTCAATAACTTGCGCAGCCGGATTGCGGTGGAAACCGATGGCCAATTGAAAACCGGCCGCGATGTCGTGATTGCCGCGCTGCTGGGCGCGGAAGAGTTTGGTTTTGCCACCACGGCGCTGGTGACTTTGGGCTGCATCATGATGCGGGTGTGCCATCTCGATACTTGTCCGGTGGGTGTGGCGACGCAAAATCCCGAACTGCGAGCCAAGTTTGCCGGCGACCCTGAGTATGTCGTCAACTTCATGCGCTTTATCGCTCAGGAGATGCGCGAGCATATGGCCGAACTCGGCTTTCGCACTATCAATGACATGGTAGGCCGCTCGGACCGCATCGAAATGCGCCGCGCTGTCGCACACTTAAAAGCACAAGGACTGGACTACTCCGCGATTCTCTATCAGCCGAAAGCTGGCCCGGAAGTCGGCCGCTATTGCCAGATCCCGCAGAATCATGGTCTGGAGAATGCGCTCGACAATCAGGTGTTGCTGGATTTGGCGGCGCCGGCATTGGAGCGCAAGGAAAAAGTCAAAGCCAAGCTCGATATTCGCAATACCAACCGCGTCGTCGGCACGATTCTCGGCAGCGAGGTGACGCGCCGATACGGGCCGCAAGGTTTGCCTGAGGACACGATTCATTTCCATTTCCAGGGCTCGGCGGGGCAGAGTTTCGGCGCGTTTATTCCGCCGGGAGTTACTCTCGAGTTGGAAGGCGATGCCAACGACTATTTCGGTAAAGGTTTATCCGGCGGCAAGGTGTTGCTCTATCCGCCGGAAGGCTCGACCTTCGTGCCCGAGGAAAACATCATCGTCGGCAATGTCGCCTTTTATGGCGCGACCAATGGCGAGGCTTACATCCGCGGCATGGCGGGCGAGCGTTTCTGCGTGCGTAACAGCGGTGTCCGCGCCGTGGTCGAAGGTGTCGGCGACCATGCTTGCGAGTATATGACCGGCGGTAGATTGGTCGTGCTGGGCAAGACCGGGCGCAATTTTGCGGCGGGTATGTCCGGCGGTATCGCTTACGTGCTCGATGAAGATGGCACGTTCAAAAACCGCTGCAATCTGGAGACGGTGAGTTTAGAAATTCTCGATGAGCGTGACATGCAAGAAGTCGAAGAGTTGCTCAAGCGCCACGCGGTTTACACCCATAGCGCGCGGGCGTGGCAGCTCCTGGCGCTCTGGCAGGAGACCGCCCCCAAGTTCGTCAAGGTCATGCCCAAGGACTACCGTCGCGTGGTCGAGGCGTTGCAAGTGGCCGAGGCCAAGGGGCTGGTTGGCGACGAAGCGCTGATGGCGGCGTTCGAAGCCAACAAGAACGATGCGTCGCGGGTAAGCGGCAACTGAGTGCAGAGAATCGATCGCTGAGAGAAAGAGAAGACTTAGAGATGGGCAAACCAACCGGGTTCATGGAGATCGCGCGCGAGCTGCCGCAGGATCGTTCACCGCTCGAGCGGGTAAAGGACTGGAACGAGTTCCACGAGCATTTCCCCGAAGCGAAACTACAACAACAGGGCGCGCGCTGCATGGATTGCGGCATTCCGTTTTGCCACACCGGCCAGCTGATTAGCGGCATGGCCTCCGGCTGTCCGATCAATAACCTAATTCCGGAATGGAATGATCTGATCTATCGCGGTCTTTGGCAAGAAGCGCTGCATCGGTTGCACAAGACCAACAACTTTCCAGAATTTACCGGCCGCGTCTGTCCGGCGCCCTGCGAAGGTTCCTGCGTGTTGGGTCTCAACGAACTGCCGGTGACGATCAAGAATATCGAAGCGGCGATTATCGACAATGGTTTTCACCAAGGATGGGTGACCGCCGAGCCGCCGGAAAAACGCACCGGCAAAAAAGTCGCGGTGATCGGTTCCGGACCGTCGGGCTTGGCCTGCGCCGCCCAGCTCAATCGCGCCGGCCATCTGGTCACCGTGTACGAGCGGGCGGATCGCATCGGCGGTCTGCTCATGTACGGCATTCCCAACATGAAGCTCGATAAGCAAATCGTCCAGCGGCGCATCGATCTGATGGCCGCCGAAGGCGTCAAGTTTGTCGTCAACGCCAACGTCGGCGCGGACATTTCCGCGAGCAAGATCAAAGAAGAGAATGACGCCGTGGTGATTTGCACCGGCGCGACCAAGCCGCGCGATTTGCCGATCCCCGGCCGCGAGCTCAAGGGGATTTATATGGCGATGGAGTTTCTCCGCGCCAATACCAAGAGTTTGCTCGATTCGCAGCATAAGGACGGCAATTACATCTCGGCTAAGGACAAGCATGTGATCGTCGTCGGCGGCGGCGACACCGGCACCGACTGCGTCGGCACGTCGATGCGCCATGGCTGCAAGAGTTTAACCCAATTGGAAATCTTGCCGCGGCCAGCCGACAGCCGGCAGGCCGACAATCCTTGGCCGGAGTGGCCTAAGGTTTATAAGCTCGACTACGGTCAGGAAGAAGTCGCGGCCCGTTTTGGCGCCGATCCGCGAGTGTATCTTACCACCGGCGAGAAGTTCGTCGGCGACGAAAGCGGCAACGTCAAAGAGATGCATATCTACGACGTTGAGTGGACCAAGAATGAGCAGGGGGCATTTATCCCAAAGCGAGTCCCTGGTTCCGATAAGATGTTGAAGGTCGATCTTGTCTTACTTGCAATGGGTTTCCTCGGTCCCGAAGACGCGGTATTGACGCAGCTCGGCGTCGAGCGCGATCCCCGCTCCAATGCCAAGGCCGAACATGGCCAGTTTACGACCAACGTTGCCGGCATCTTCGCGGCCGGTGACTGCCGGCGCGGCCAGAGCCTGGTGGTCTGGGCGATAAATGAAGGGCGTGGCGCCGCCCGCGAGTGCGATAGATTTCTGATGGGCGCTTCAAACCTACCGTAAACTTTTTGCAGGCTACTGCGGCGCAGTAGCCCGGCTTGGGTTTTTTCGCACATTGCCGTCGCGCTTCGTTTTGCTAACTTGCAACATCCACGGTCAGGTTTAACGGGCAAAGTGACGTTTAGCATTTCCATCCTGTCGGTTTTGACGTGACCCTTTGTCAGCCCTGTCAGCGTCGACGCCAACGATTGGGAATCGCGGGACGCTCAACGCCGTCCTTGTAGTTTTTAGGAGTGGCACCGCTCTTGCTGATAATGTTTATCACGGACCCTGGTCCGACGAATTATCGCCAAGAAGCATCGCGCCTGAAAAAGCCGAACTCACCCGGAGGTGAGGGCGGAAAGCCACGGATCAGCCAGGTTTTATCGAAGCCGAGTCTGACTGCCGGGTTGCCAGTAGCGAGAGATAGCAAGGCAGCTCGTACAGGAGTCAGACTATGAAACTATTTCATTCACAAAACTCTGCTCTCGCCCAATACGACGTTCCATCTGGGGCTACTGAGGATTTGACCGAATCCACCAAGTTTTTCCCTCATGACCGTATTCTGAGAACATTGGGCGCGCTGCTGCAGCAGGCCGGTTTCACTGAGTATGACTTAAGGGTGAACGGCGCTGTCTACACGATTCATGGGCAAGTTGCCAAACAAAATTCCGCGCCGCAGTCCCTGCTGCGGCGGTTTTTTGGCTTTAGCGGAGCTGGGAAGAGATGCCAGCAGCCCGCCGTGCGCCAGCTGCAATATTCGATTACCGATCTCCTTGACTCCGAAACCGAAAGCCGCGAACGGCGTAAGCAGTCTAGCCAGATGCCGGATCCCTATAGCATCTCGCAGATTCTCCGCGGTATCGGTTGTTTTCTCGACAAGCGTGAAGGCAGCCGTTTGCTTGGCGTGACCGTGAAGGATCGCTGGGTTGCGATCGACTATGTCACTGCTGACGGGCGCGAGCAAAAAGAGACTCAGGATTTCGACTATTTCTACAACTACTGGGTGAAGATGTATATGCAGCGGAGCAGCCGCTCCAAATTGCCACCACCCAGTGATCCGACGCTATATGTGACCTGGGAGAGCGGTCGACGGCAGCATAGGTTATCCCGAGTCCCCAATTAATGGTCCAAGCTCTCATTGGCGGGTCAGCGCTGAGCGCCGTTTCTTGTGCAGTCATGATTCCGCTCCGATTATCGCGCCCTCCACTGCCTTCCATCTACATCATCTTACCGTGGGAATCGCTGCCGCCCGGCCGCCGGTTCTGTATGTTGTAACCCAACCCGCGCCGACAATTGACAAACGGAAATAGCGATTGCTATCGTCGCGCTGCGTTGACGCGCGGGCAGCCTGCCTTTCGTCGTTAGCGTGTAGGAAAGGACGATCGATGACGGTTCCCCAATCGTTGAAATGGCCAAATAATGCCCGCGTGGCTTTCGTATTAGGAATCGCCTTCGAAGCCTGGGATAAAACCAAACCGACCCAAGGTGCGGCGCTGCAATCATCGCTGCCCAAAGACGCGTTATGGAAACGGGACTGGTCGACGGAGACCTTTCGTGAGTTCGGCGCCAAAGTCGGATTGAAACGATTGCTCGATATCTGCGATCGCTATGACATTAAGACTAGCGTGCAAGTGAACGGCTTGACCTGTGTCTACTATCCGGAGCTGGTTAAGGATTGTTACGACCGCGGCCATGAGCTGGTCGCCCATGGTTGGGACCAGGGTGAGCGGCTGTATATGCTGACGCGCGAACAGGAGCGCGAGAATATTCTCAAAACCATCGATGCCATCGTAAAAGTGACCGGCGAACGGCCCAAGGGTTGGTCTTCGCCGGGTGTGCGGCCGACCGACAACACGGTGGAGTTGCTAGCGGAAGCCGGTTTAGAGTTTCATTGTGATTTTCACGATGACGAGATGCCGTATCCGATCTGGGTCGGTGACAAATTAGTTATCGAGTTCCCGCATCAGTATACGATCAACGATCATCGCATGCAGGAAGAGGGCACGCGCCAGGAGTTCTTCGAGAAATTCACCGACGAGTTCGATTACCGTCTACGGATTGGCGACAAGAATCCGACCATGATGAACGTCATCACCCACGCGTATTTGATCTCGCGAATTCCCTTCATCGATACTTTCGAGAAGATCATCAGCTACGCAAAGAGCCACAAGGATGTTTGGTTCGCTCGGCGCGGCGATGTTGCCGAATGGGTGCGCAAGCAGGTTTTGGCGAATCGGTAAACATCAATGATCCTTACGATGGGTTCCAGTGGTTCCACGAGTTCCAAAAGTTCCAATCGTTCAAAATGTTCAAGCTGTTCAAATCGTCAGATTCAGAAAAACTCCCTTATCGCAACGGTTTGTCGGGCGCGCGGCAAGAGAGCCAAAGACGCTATTTAATCCACAGGGCGTTAAGGTCGCCGATATTGGGCAGAAGTCCCAGGCCGATGCCGGATTGTAGAATCTTGTTCTGCGATTGAAAGAAGCTGTCGCCCCATTTGTCGGCGAAGTTTGCTTTGTTGACCTTGATCCCGGCGGCGACTTCATCGGGCGTACTCAGATTGAAAAACTCCTTGGCTTTGGACTTGAAGAAATCTTCGTCCTGGCCTTTCTTGATCATTTGCACGGCGTCGGCGTAGGCGCTGCGCAGGGCTTTGACCAGCTGTGGCTGCTTCTCGACCGTTTCTTTGAGCATGCCGACGGTGGATTTGAGCGGTGGCGCACCGAAGATTTCTTCCAGGGCGATATCAAAATCGAGCAGAACGCGGTAGCGGCCCGACATGACCAAGCGCGTGACATGGGGTTCGAACATGTTGATCGCTTCGACGTCGCCGCGTTCCAGAAGCGCGATCAAGGCACCGGTCTCCGCCGGTATGCTCTGAAAATCCTTTTCGAGATCGAGCTTGTGCTCCTTGGCGATGACCGCGGAGAAAAAGTAGGCACCAGTGACGCGGGCGAAGTTGCCGATCTTTTTGCCCTTGAGATCGGCGAAAGATTTGTATGGTGAATCTTTCTTGACGACCCAAGAGTTACCGGACCAAATTTGCGGCGTGACCAAGCGGATATCCGTGCCGCTCTTGACTAGATTGACCGCGGTGCTCGGCTGCATCGCGCTGGCGACGGCGCGGCCCAATTTGACGGCGTTGGCGGCCTCGGTGAAGTCCATCATCAGATTGGTGATCTTGATGCCGTACTTAACATCGAGACCTTTGTTCCTCGATCAGCGCGGCGACGTAGCCGGATTGGCCTGACGCACTGGTGGCGATATTGATTGGCTGAATCGCTTGGCCGGCGCCGGCGTCGCTTCCGGCGGCGGCAATCAGGCAATGACGGCGATCATAGCGAAATATTGCTATTCTCATGTTTCTCCCTCCCCTTTGAGAGTCACTTTGGTTTCGAGTTCGGCGGCAAAGCCATAAATCTCCGGGCCCCATTGTCGCGGCGTCGGTAACGGATTCGTTACGTAGGCATCGAGTGTCGCCGGTCGCCGCGTGAGCGTCACGACGTAGTCGCTCATGTAGGCGGCTTCGGCGAGATTGTGGGTGACAAATAATACCGTGCGGTGCAGCTGCTCGCACAGCCGCCGGGTGGTTTGGCGCAGTTGGCGCGCGGTCAGCTCATCGACGCTGGCAAACGGCTCGTCCATCAACACCAGATCGGACTCGATCGCCAAGGCGCGCGCCAGTCCGACACGCTGCCGCTGGCCGCCGGAAAGATAGAGCGGGAATTGATTGATATATTCCTCGAGTTCGACCAGTTCCAAATAGTGACGAACCCGCTTCTCCCACTCGCTTTCGGCGACTCCGGCGCCTTTCAAAGCCAGGCGTAAATTGTCGCCGATGGTCTTCCACGGCAGCAGGCGCGGGCTTTGAAATACATAACCGATCAACGGCCGCTCTTGGGTCTTGCCGTGATCGACGAATTTCAACGCACCGCGGTCGAGGCGTTCAAGCCCAACAATGGAATTGAGCAGCGTCGACTTGCCGCACCCGGAAGGTCCGATTAAAACGGTGACCGAAGCTTCTTTGGCATTGAAGGATAATCGGTCGATGACTTTAAACGGTTGGCCGTCCTCGCGGCGAAACCATTTCTCAATATTCTCGACGACCAGCTCCGCCATCTAGCGTCTCCACACGTCGATCTTCGGCCGCCAGGCGGTCAGCCGGCGTTCGGCAAGATTGATGATGCCGTATTCGATAATGATCATGGCGACGACGAAGGTCAGCGTCCAGGCGATGACGCCTTCCATGTTGAAAACTTGGTAGGACTTCATGACTTGATAGCCGACGCCGTTGCTGGTGCCGAACATCTCGACGACCACGACGACTTTCCACGCCAGCCCTAGACCGTAACGCGTAGCGGCGAATATGTTCGACACCAATTGGGGCAAGATCACCTGGGTGATTTTCATCGATTTGGTGAAGTGAAAGACATGGCTCATGTCCATCAGTTCCTTGTCGAGGGACTTCACCCCGGCCCAAATATTGATCACCAACATCGGAAAGGTCGTCACCGCCACGGCGAAATAGGAAGCGAACTCGTTGATGCCGAACAGCATGACGGCGATGAGCGCCCACATGAGCCCAGGAATCGTCAACCCCAAGACCACCAGCGGCTGAAAGAAATGCTCGCCCAGGCGCACCGTGCCCATGTAGATGCCGACGGCGACGCTAAAGATCATCGCGACCGTGGCGCCGACGAAGACCCGGCGCAGGCTCTGGGACATGTGAAAGAAAAACGAACCGTCGCTCACGAGGCGAATCGCTTCCCTGAACGTACTCATCGGGCTCGGCAGCAGGCGCGGGTAGATCAGATAGAGCAGCCACCAGATACCGACGACGCTGGCGACTGCCACAAACGGCGGCAGCAATCGGCCCATCAGATCGCGTACGTGTCGAATTGCCCGGCTGCGGGAATCGTCTCGGCGCCGGCAACCGCCGCCGATTGACCGGATAACACGCTTGATTGTTCGCTTCGAAAGCCATCCAAGTGCATTTGTCCTATAGACTGTGAACACTGTCAACGTCACCGGGCAACTGATCTTGTGGGCGTTGACTTGGCTTTCTCGCTTCGGCTAGTGTCGCTAAAGTGTTTTGTTGATCGAGGATGGAGGGTCGAGCATGGCAAATTCATTTGCACCGCGGCCGATGGACGAAGTAAAGAGCGAGTTATTGGGGCGGGCCACAGAGAATCGCAATCCGTTTCTTTACACGATCTACAATGAAGTCGCGCCGGTGATCCATGGACTGCGCTCGGTCGATCGGGAGGAGTGGGCAAAAGCTTTCAGCGCGCTCGCCGCGCCCCACGAAGAGAGCGCGGCCAAAGCGCAAGCGGCGGCGGATACGCAGACGGCTATGAAGGAGTATCTGATCGCGTACGATTACAACCATGTGGCGCGCTATCCGGCGCCCAACTCACCGGGCAAGCTGGCGGCCTATCGCAGATCCCAAGAACTGTTTCTCAAAGCGGCGCGCTACTTCGATCCGCCGGTGGAGCGGATCGAGATGCCGTTCCAAGGGCGGCCTGGCGAAGGCGCAGTCTCGGTGGCCCTGTTGCGCAAGCCGAAGGGCGTGGTGAAGCCGCCGGTGGTGGTGCTGTGGGGCGGTATCGACGCGTTCAAAGAAGAGCGGCCCAGTGAGCCTTATCTCGCCGCCGGTTTGGCGTCTCTTTCCATCGACATGCCAGGTGTCGCCGACGCGCCGCTGGCCGGCTCGGAGGACGCCGAACGCTTGTGGGATGCGGTTTTCGATTACATTGCCAGCCGGCCTGAGTTGGATTCGAGCCGTGTTGGGATTCACGGCGGCAGCACCGGCGGATACTGGGCAACCAAGGTTGCGCATACGCATCATCACCGGTTGCGCGCGGCGGTGAATCAAGGTGGCCCGGCGCATTTCGCTTTTCAAAAAGATTGGATCGTCAAAGCCCAGCACGGCGAGTATCCCTTTGAGTTGGCGGAGACTTTGGCCTGCGCCTTCGGCCGATCTACCGCCGAGGAATGGATCGAATACGCGCCCAAACTGTCGTTGCTCGATCAAGGTCTACTCGACCAGCCCTGCGCGCCGCTACTCTGTGTCAATGGCGTCAAAGACAGCGTCTTTCCGATCGCCGACATGTATTTGTTGTTCGAACATGGCAAGCCGAAATCGTCCCGTCTCTATGCCGGTGGGCATATGGGTGGCGGCAACTCGCAGGCGGTGATTGTCCAGTGGTTGAAGGAGACGCTGACGGGGTAATCGAATTGGTAGCGTAAGAATCGCTGGCTTTCGCTGGAGCTTAACCCAATTCTACGAAGCCTGCGAAAGCGTTCCGTCATACCGGCGCAAGCCGGTATCCAACTTTGTCTTTTTTCCGATGAAAAACTCCACGATTCCGGCTTGCGCTGCAATGACGGAATAAACCATCGACATTGCTTTATCCCTTGGCTGAGAAACCGAATGTCGGCCGGCACGATCTGAACAGTTAGCGAAGATTCTGCTGCTGCCGCAGCCTATCCATATCCTGCTGGATTTGATTGCGTTGGATCTGCTCCTGCAAAGAGCGGATTTGTTGTTGGCGCTGGAGTTCGTTGAGCTGTTGTTGCTGGCGCAGCGGATCTTTTTCTTGTTCGATGCTGCGCAGCTGTCGGTCGGTTTGCAGGCGCTGCAGTTGCTGGTCGTTTTTTATTCGATCGAGCTGTTGCTGCGTTTGGCCGGCTTGGGGGTTTTGTGCGCCCGCTGGTTCGGCCTTTTGCTGTTTGATCTGATCTAGTTTTTGTTGGGCTTCCGTCACCTGCTGGTCGCGCTTTAACTGCTCCACCTGCTCCTTGGCTTTTAGTTCTTTGGCCTGCTGTTCCTGGCGGGCTTTACTCGACTCCTGCAAGACTTCTTGCGATGGGTCGGCGGCCGCCCCAAGTTGTTCGTACCCAGCCAGAATGAGCAACGCCAATGCAAACGCCAACCCTTTTTCCATCATACAGCTTGATGCTGACAACCTTGAGGCGGCATTGCAAGTGGCGCGTCGGCGGGGCTAGCGCGCACCCGGCAGCATGGAGAAATCCACCAGCTTGTCAGCGTCGAAGCTTTCGGGTACCGGCCGCTCTTCGCGCAGGAGATCCAAGTAGCCGCGGACTTTTTTCATATTGATGGCGCCATCGGGCGATAAGATCGCAACCATGGTGTCGTAGGAGCGTTCAGCCTCGCCGGGGCTGATCTTGTAACGAGAGGCGATCATTTTGATCGCTTCGGTGCGGTTGTTCTTTTGCCAATCGATGGCGTTCATGACGGCGGCGATGGTGCGGCGAATGCGCTCGCGGTTGGCGCGGATTTCCGCCTGCGAGGTAAATAGACCGACGTAGGGAATATCCGCTAGGTCACCCAAGAAGAGAAACTTCTTGTAGCCGAGCGAGACTGCTTTCTCGTCGAACGGCGGGCTCAAGACCGCGCCAGCCACTTGATTCGTGGTTAGAGTAGCGAAGCTGTTCGACGTGCCGCCGGTGGTGACCAGGCTTACTTGTTTTTCTTCCAGCCCAAGTTTACGGAGTCCGGCGCGGGCAAAATAATAGGGCGAAGAGCGGATGTCGGAGATGGCGAGACGCTTGCCGATTAGATCCTGGGTTTTGTTGATCTCCTTGGTCGTCACCAATACCCAGGGTGTATCGCGGTAGAGCGACAGCACGACGACCAACGGCAAGCCGGCCACGGCGGCGTTGATCGCCGATTGCGGCGAGGTGAAGAATTGGATGTTGCCATTGAGGATCGCCTGCGGGCCGAGGGCGCTGCGCATCTGGATGTATTCGACGTCGAGTCCGGCTTTAGCGTAGAAGCCTTTTTCTTTGGCGATGTCAAAGGGCAGCGTCGAGACCGCTGAGGATGGATAGCCGATACGCACTTTGTTTGACGGTTCGGCGGCATGGACATGTTCAGAAATTATTGCGCCGCCAAATAGGACGACCAGCGGCAGAAAAAACCGCGCGGCACCGCGTACGACCTGCATCACAATGTAGGGGCAACTCCCTGTGGTTGCCCATCCGGAGGGCAGGCACGGGGGGCTGCTTCTACAAAACTCGGATGCGCTGAATGTTCTGAGCAAATTGATCATCTTCCCCCTACAGTCCCGTCATGCCGTAATAAGCCGCGCAGTTGTCCCAGAGAATTTTCCGTTTGTCATCATCGGTGATCGGCAGTTCGAGAAACCGCTCCACCGCATGGGGATACTTGGTGTCGACATGGGGAAAGTCGGTGGAGAAAACCAGCCGTTCATTGCCGAGAAAGTCGATGGTGTATTTGACCGGCTCTTCGTCGCACTCGACCGAGGCGTAGCCTTGGCGTTTGAAATAAAAACTCGGCGAGTTCTGCACGTTTGGCGCCCACTGATCGCCGTATTGTTCCCAATGTTCGTCCAAACGCCAGAGCAGAAACGGCAGCCATCCGCAGTTGCCTTCGAGGAAAGCGACTTTCAATTTCGGGTGGCGATCCAAAATTCCGCCGCCACAAAATGCCCCCACGGCGAGCATCTGCTCGACCGGATGGGCATAGGTGTGGCGCAGCATGAAGTCGTAGCCGAAGTTGTCGCCGGTCTGGCGCGCCATTGAATTGTTCGCTTCGTGAAATCCCAGCGGCACGCCGAACTCTTCCAAGGCGGACCACAGCGGCTCGTAGTAGGGCTCGTGCCAGTTATGGCCGTTGACGATATTGGCGCGCAGAAAAATTGCGCGGAAGCCCAACTGTTTGACGCAGCGTTCCGCTTCTTGGATCGCACTGCCAATATCGAAAGGCGAGATCATGCCGGCGCCGACCATTTTGCCGGGATCGGCCCGACAGAATTCGTAAAGCCAATCGTTATAGGCGCGCGCGAGCGCGGCAGCGAATGCCGGCTCTAAGTCGGGCACGCTGAGCAGGTTCAAGCCGCGGCTCGGGTAAAGAATCGCGACGTCGATACCTTCCTCCGCCATGGCGTCGAGCTGCACCTGCGACGACCAACCGCGCTGGTTGTGTGTCTTAAACAGTTTCTGGTTCTTGTGGAAAATATGGCCGGGTGGCGGCAGTGTTCCAGGCGGCGGGTCGACGGGACGCCCCCAGGCCTTGCCGTCGGGGCCGACGAGGCGCAAGTCGCGCACGTGATCGGTCATGCCCACCGGTGCGCGGTGCTTGAACTTTGCGTCGGTATAGCGCTGCCAAAGATCGGCTGGCTCGAGGATGTGCATGTCACTGTCCAGTACTTTGAAGCCCTGTTTCGCCATTAAAACCTCCGGAGATGTTCAAGTCGTTCAATCCCCCCTCCTTCATCCTCCCCCGCGATGCGGGGGAGGAAAGAGGTGGGGGTTTGAGCGATTTGAACGGCTTGAGCGTTTGGAACCTCTTCATTCGACCTTGGGATTCGTCGAAATATACCGGCCAGCTTTTTGCGGGTCGACCCCCTCGGCGCGCAGCGCCACTCGCGCCGCTTCTTCCTGAAGTTTGAACGATACCGTGTAGGCGGATTGATCGCCCCATCCGCGATTCATCGCCTCGATGAGTGTTTGCTCGGCGATGTTCGCCAACGGTAGGGAGACATTGAGGCCGCGGCCCAAGGCGGTCGCGAGCGCGATATCTTTGCGCAGTAGCTTGAGCGGAAATGTGTCGGTTGCATAGTCGTTGCGAAAAACATTTTGCGGCACCTGGCTGTGCAGCACATGCATGCGCCCGACCATTCCACGGCGCACGCATTCCCACAGCGCGACCGTGTCGACGCCGGCTTTGACGCCGAGAGTAAGCCCTTCGGCAATCGCCTGTGCGACGGTGCTGTTGATCATTTGATGGACGAGCTTGCAAATACTTCCCGAGCCGAGCGGTCCGGCGTATATCACTTGATCGCCGAAGGCGTCGAGCACCGGCTTGGCGCGCTCGAAGACGGTTTTTTCACCGCCTACCATCACTTCGTGAATGCCGCGCGCTGCGCCGGGTTGCCCCGACGCCACTGGCGCGTCGAGGAGGTGAGCGCCTTTGGCGGCAAATCTCGATTCAAAGCTGCGCATCAGCGAAGGCGGGTTGGTTGAGATGTCGATATAGATCGCCGCCGGTTTTATCCCTTCGAGAATTGCTGTCGCTACTTTCTCGACGTCATGGGGCATCGGCAAAGCGGTCATGATAATGTCGCTGCGGTTGGCAAGCTCGGCAATTGAATCGACGACCTTCGCTCCGCGCTCGCGAAACGGTCTCATGGCTTCCGCGCGCAGATCGCACACAATCATCGGAAATCCGGCGCGCTGGATATGTCCTGCGACCGGCCCGCCCATATTACCCAGGCCGATGAATCCTACGGATTGCATGTTTTACCTCATCTGTTCTGTTTATCGCAGAACTTAGAATCTGGTGTCAATGTGGCAATATCCCGTTTTTAAATTTCCTGTCACGAGGTGTTGACGAGCGAACAAGCATTTGACTTTCAGCGGTGGCCCGATTTTGTTAAGAGTAAACTTTGCAGGATAGGAGAATTGGTATGGGGCACATGGCAAACGGCAAGTGGGACGATGACGACCGGGTCAGCGCCGATGTGCGCGGCGCTTTTGTGCGCGCGGACTCGCAGTTCCGCAATTGGGTGACTGCCGATGGCAGCGCCGGACCTTCCGGCAGCGGCGGCTTCAAAGCCGAGCCGGGCCGTTATCATCTTTTTGTCTCCTACAACTGTCCCTGGGCCCATCGATCGATCATCTTTCGCAAGTTAAAGCAGTTGGAAGGTGTGGTTTCGATGTCTCTGGCCGATAAACCGAAGATCGCGGGGTGGGCCTATTCGGAACCGATCGACGACTTCCAACCCGAAGCTGACGGCGTGTTTCGCCTCCATCAAGTCTATGCCGCGGCGGATGCCAGCTACACCGGCAAAGTCACCGTGCCGACTCTCTGGGACCGTGAGCGGCGCACCATCGTCAACAACGAATCGTCGGAAATCATCCGCATGTTCAACAGCGGGTTCCGCAACCATACGCCTGTCAGCTACGATTTCTATCCGGACCTACTGCGCGGCGAGATCGATAAAATCAACGAGCTGGTCTACAGCCATTTCAACAACGGCGTCTATCGCGCCGGTTTTGCGCGCAGCCAGGAAGCTTACGATGAAGCGGTGAAGAAGGTATTTAGCTGTTTAGATCAGATGGAGCAATGGTTGAGCGATCGGCGGTATCTGGCGGGGGACCGCATCACCGAGGCCGACTGGCGCGCTTTTCCGACCCTACTGCGTTTCGACCCGGTCTATCACGGTCACTTCAAATGCAACCTGCGGCGCGTGCAGGACTATCCGAATCTGGTGAATTACTTGCGCGAGCTGTACCAGTGGCCGGGAATCAAAGGAACGTTCGATTTACAGAAGACCAAGGCGGGTTACTATAGCCAGAGAAACGTCAACCCCACCGGCATCGTGCCGATCGGCCCGGACATGAGCCACCTCGATTTGCCGCATGATCGGCAACGGCTCCGCGCAGGGGAGTAAGAGAAGAATTCACCACAAGGGTCACAAAAGGGCGGTATCGGTTTTGATACTTTGTGAACCATGTACTAGTATATCTCGAAATTTGCGCGGATAGCGAAAATACTCGAATTCAGAAATTTATCCCGCCAAGGCGCAAAGTCGCCAAGTTTGGCGGGGAAAATAATAATTCCTAAGAACGGTTTTCACCGTTATCCTCCGAACTTTGCGGACTTGGCGCCTTGGCGGGAGATATTCCAAGTCTTGGTTGCGGCTGTGCCGCGCTAGGCTCTTTGTGGCTAAATCCTCTTCACGCTTTGCGGCCCGACTTTTTCGATGTTGATACGGACGAGAACGCGTTTTTCGTCGGCCATTTGTTTTTTGTAGTCTTCCCAGTTTTTGTGCTCGCCGCGCACTTGCTTATACCAATAGATCAGCCCGTCCATCGCTTGCGGCAGGTCGACGATCTCCGCCGTGCCGTGAATCTGCACGAACTTCGAGCCGCTGTATTGTTCGCCGAAGACGAGCATGGAGACGCGCGGGTCGCGGCGCAGGTGTTTCACTTTATAGGTCGTGCCGCGTGAGGTAAGGATGACTCGCCCTTCGGCGTCGATGCCGGGCGTCACCAGGGTCATTTGCGGCAGGCCGTCCTTTTGTCTGACGGCGATGCAGGCGCGATGATTTTCTTGCAAGAATTTCTGTGCGGTTGCGATGTCCATCAATTCTCCTCAGTCGGGCAGCCCGTGGCCGTTTGCCCCCGACAGTTTGCCGTCGATCCAAAGTTTTGCCAGTTCGAAACCGTAGGAGTCGGCCTGTTCTTGGCTGTCGAAAGTGGCGCGGCGCCGGCCGAAGATCGGAATGCGCTTGGGCTTCTGACCGGCGTCAATCACCACGGTGGCGCGCGCTACCCATTCGCCGGCGCGAACTTCTTCGGCGTCGAGTTCAACGCCGTGGCCTTGATAAGTACGGTTATGCATACGGGCAAGCATGAAGGATGAAGGCGGAAGGATGAATCGAATCGTTCACACTTACTTCATCCTTCATGCCTCATCCTTCCGCCTTTTTCTCAGATGCTGACCTTGCCGCCGTTCAATTTGATCCCTAGTGCCGCCAGCGCTTCGACGACTGGAATCTCGGCGCCGAGAGTTTTGCCGACTTCGGCAGCGAGCGGCAGATCCTTGTCGTAGAGGTTAGTGCCGGGATTGAAAGTCATCTCGTTGCCCGACAGTTGGAAACGGGTTTCCCAGCGATCCAAAATATTTGCTGATTTGGTTTTCTTCATGAGATCGAGGGCGGCTTTGTAGCCGATGCCGCCGGCCTTGGCGATCTGCAGCGCCTCGTAGACGACCAAAGCTTCCGAGGCGGTGACCATGTTTTTGAAATAGCTTGGTGACGTTGCCGCAGCCGAGCGGGCCCATGTACACGGCGTCTTTGGCCATGTTCATGAGATGGGGCTTGGCGCGGTCGAAAAAGGCCTTTTGGCCGCCGACGAGAAACGTCAAACCGCCCTGGCGCACGACGTTGGGTACGGCGGTCATGCAGGCGTCGATGACGTTGACCCGTTTGTCCGCCGCGGACAAGGCTACATTCTTGGTGGTGGTCGGGCGGATCGTGCTATGGAGCAAGACCAGCGTCCCCGGCGCGGCCCCCTCGACGACGCCGTTTTCTCCGAGCATGCAGTCGAGCACGTCTTGATCGGTGCGGACGACCACATCGATGATGGTGCAGGCCTGGGCGACTTCCTTGGCTGAGTTCAACGTTTGCGCGCCCTCGGCGCGCGCAGCCTCCTGCGCCTTTGGCGCTATGTCAAAACTCACCGCCGAAACGTTGGCGAGTTTCAAACGCGACAATAGGGCAGAGCCCATCGCCCCGGTGCCGACAAAGCCAATTCTTTCCATTGCTGATTCCTCCTTAGCTTCTTACAATTCGTTCTTGAGCGTGCGCTGTCTGTACTTGGTTCTCACACCACGAAGGCACGAAGGACACGAACGTGTCGGATCTAATATTTTTCGAACTTTGTGCTCTTCGTGTCTTCGTGGTGAAACCGTCTGCCGCGCGTAACTGCTAGGTGTATTCTTTCATCTTCGGCATCACTTCTTTTCGAAACAGCTCCACGGTGCGCAGCGACTCGGCGAGAGTGAGATCGCCGAAGGCAAATTGCCCGACGAGATAGTTCGCTGCCGACTCATCGACCTCGCGCTGTAAAAATTGATAGACGGATTGCCCGCTACCGGCCACCGCCTGGCCGAGTTCCATCATTTTGTCGAACTCGGGCGAGCGCGGGTGGGCCGGCATACGACCGCTGAGGTGAGCCAGAAAGTAAAAATTGCGATGCCACACGGGATAGGCGCGGCGCGCGATGGTCAGCGCTTCCGGGTCGGTATCGGCGATGACGATGAAGCGGCTCAGGCCGAGTTTAGGTGTCGGCTTGTCGCCGTGCAGCGCGCGCCAGGTTTCGCGAAACTTGCCGTTGAAGCTGCGTGTGTCCTTGGCCGAATCGAGGCTGATCATGTTTAGATTTTGTCTCGCGGCGCGCTCGGCGGCTTCGACGGAATGAACGCCGTACCACATCGGCGGATGGGGTTTTTGCAACGGCTCGAGTTCCATCGGCACGTCTTTGAATCGGTAGTGTTTACCTTCGTAGGTGAGGGTCTTTTGCGTCAGTCCCTGGAGGATCAGCTCGCGCCCCTCGGTGTACATATCCTGCGCCTGTGCCGGATCTTGGCCATAAAGAGCGTTTTCCGTGGGCGACGAGCCGCGGCCGAAACCGATCTCCAAGCGCCCGCCGCTCAATTGATCGACCATGCAGATTTCTTCGATCAAGCGCAGCGGATGGTGCAACGGCAAGGCGTAGACCATCGGCCCGAAGCGCAGTGTTTTTGTCCGCTGAGCGATGGCGGAAAGAAACACGCTCGGCGACGGCGCCATGCCGATCGGCGTCGAGTGGTGCTCGGCCAGATGGTAGGCGTAAAAGCCGGCGCGCTCGTAGGCTTCGATAAGTTTGAGACGCGCCTCGTAAAACTCGTTGAGCGGCAGATCGTTGCGATCCAAATGGTCAAAAATCCCGTATTCCATACCAGGCCGGATATATCGTGAATCGGCCGGAAATCAAAGTCGACGGATGACATTTGTCGACGACGCATGAACGGTGCTATAAAAATTACCTATGGAAAAGCCACCGATCAGAAAAGACTACTTCGAAGCCGAATGCGGCTGCCGGCAGTGGTACGAGTCCGTGCCCGGCAGTCCAGTGGAAGAGTTGGTGGAGGTTGTCGAATACTGCGAAACCCACGATGTTGAGAGCGGTAGCGCCTAGATTTTAGCTTAAGAAGCGCCGATGGTTTTCACCACGAAGGCACGAAGAGCACGAAGTTTGGAATTGCCATCATCCGAAACCTTCGTGTCCTTCGTGCCTTCGTGGTGAGATAACATTTTGTTGAACCGTAGTAATTCGCAGTGACTGGCTAGTGCGCCCGCTGTTGCCTCGGTACTTCCAAACCAACGATGAATGCCGGATTCACCGTGCACATGGTGTATATCTCTTCGTCGGTGCAGCCGAAGGCCGACATATGGCCGCGCAAGAGCCGCAGCGATTCCACCGAGTTGGGGAATAGCGGTTCACCGGCGTCTGACGATAACGTGCAGTGCTCTGGTCCGACCGTGCGGATCGCTTTGTACATGTTTCCCGGATCGATGCCGAGCAGCGGCGACAACTCATCGTAGGTGAAGTTGATCCACAGGCCGGCGGCGCCGGCTTCTTTCATCTCCTCGATGGTCAGACTGACGAAGGGGCTGAAGGGGTGGTCGACGACGCCGCGCTTGAAGCCGATCTTTTGACAGTATTCAACCATGGCGCGGTACTCCGGTTTGGTCGGATGGCCGAAGAAGACCGCTGCGTTGTGATCATGGGCCATGCGGAATATCTCTTCGATCTCCGGTAACAGGCGACCTTTGTCGTCGAGCAGATAATGGCCGTACTTGAGTGAGTCTTCCCAGGACAGCGGTTCGGTATGCGCTTTGGGATCGGCATTTTTATCCCAGGCGCTAGGCTTGCCGCCGACAATGTTGAGCGTGTTTGCCGAAGTGTTATTGGGCATCCACAAACCTTTGACGCCGGATTTTAAGTTGTTCTCGCACCACGCCGGCTCGATCTTCGACAGAAAACCTTGAGTGACCGACGCGCCGGCCCATAGATGCACGGGGGTGTAGCCTTTTTCGGCGCACCATGACTCGAGGGTCTTGCGGATGCCTGCGACCGTCGCTGCCGAGTCTTTGCGGCCGACGATGGTTTTGTAGAGGATCCCTGCCATGTGGCTTTTCGAAGCGAGCTTGGCGACACCGAGCGCGTCTTGCTGGCCCTCGTGGGCGTGACAATGGATGTCGATGGAGTCGTCGACGCCGATGACGTAGTCGAGCGATGGATCAACCGGTCCTTGTTTAAAGCCGCGGCGCGCGGGATAGGATGTCACCGAGCGAACTGCGCTCGGCGTCGAATAGTTGGGTCTGGTATCGGCCATGGTCAATCCTCCTGGGTTTCGATTTTATCGAAACATAGCGCGTCCGCCGGGTGCGGGCAAACTGAATTATTTAAAGCCAATTTGGCTGGTTGATCAGTGCGAGTCCGGCATACATCTTCCTTCCGAGAGAGATTTCTCGCTTCGCTCGAAATGACACTGGAGAGTATTGGATTTGTCATCTCGAACGAAGTGAGAGATCTAGGTCTCACTCGGCCGCTACCCCAGTTTGACAATTTTCCTCGGCGGGTGTTATCAGGCAGAAGCTATCGCGACACGTCGTCGCGATAAGATTTCCGCAGTGCTTCACAAAGATCGGCTCAAGGCAGGGAGGTTCCATGTCACAAAATATTATTGACGGTGACGGCCATATTTTCGAGGACAGCGACGGCATCGCCCGTCACTTTCCCTACAGCGCCAGCGGCGCGCGACTACGCAGCGGCGTGTTTCCGCTTAACAGCCATATTCAGTATTCACTGACCCGTACGCCCCCCGGCGCTTTTGCGACCAACGCCGAAGGCCGTTTCGTGAACCCCGGACCTGAGGGCTGGATCAAATTCATGGAGGAGGCGGAGATCGACAACGCGGTGCTCTTTCCCACTGCTGGTCAACGCATCGGCCGCATAGTCGACCGCGACTATGCTTGCGGCGCGGCGCGAGCGTACAACGACTGGCTGGCTGAGACCTATTTACAGCGCGATCGGCGCTTCAAAGGCGTCGCCCTGATACCGATGCATGATTCCGACGCGGCGTTGGCCGAGCTGCAACATGCGCACAAAGACTTGGGCATGTGCTCGGTACTGTTTCCCGCCACCGGTGTACATTTGAATCTCGGCGCCAAACCCTACTGGCCGGTGTACGCTGAAGCGGCGCGCTTGGGGATTCCGGTGGTCGTGCACGGCGGCGGCCATTGGGATTTGGGGATGGAAACCATGAACGTTTCCACCGGCGCCAACGCCATCGGCCATCCGATGTCACTGGCGATCGCTCTGGCGGAGATGGTGTTGAATAATTTGTTCGACCGCTTTACAGGGCTGCGCGTGGCTTTTCTCGAAGGCGGTCCGCTGTGGTTTCTCATGGCGCTCGAACGTTTGTCGCGGTCCTTCGAAGCGGGTACGCCGGTCAATCCGCGTGGAGAGCTGCTGCAATTGCCCAAGGGGCAGACCGTGTCGGAGTACATCTTCGGACTGGTACGGGCTGGCCGCTTGGTGGTGGGAATCGAAGGCGGCGAAAGCGATCTGCCCTACGCAATCCACGTGGCCGGCGAGCAGGCTTTCATGTTTTCGTCGGACTTTCCGCACGAAGTGAACCTGCACACGGTCAGGAAGGAAATTCGCGAAGTGCGCGAGCGCAAGGAGATCGGCGATAGCGCCAAGCAGGCGATCCTGCGCGGCAACGCGGCGCGGTTTTATGGCTTCACCGCTTGAACCGAGAGTTGGATAATGAGGCTAGAATCCGCTCCGATGCGACAATTTTATTTCACCACGAAGGACACGAAGAGCACGAAGTGCGGAATATTTATTCTCCGAACCTTCGTGTCCTTCGTGATCTTCGTGGTGAGGTTGGATTTTACATCGCGAATCAGTACGTCCAATCGCTACTTGTTAAATCCGTGCAGCCGCGCCGGGTTGTCGACTAAAATCTTCTGCAGCAACGCCGCGTCGCCGTCGACGTAGCGGTAGAGCAGTTCGACTTCTTCGGCGTCGTTCATCATGCGTTTCTTCCATTGCGGGTGGGGCCAATCGGTGCCCCAGACGATACGGTCGGGAGCAGCGTCGATGAAAGCCTTGCCGTAGGGCAGGGCGTCGTGCCAGCCCGTGGTCATCTTCGAATCGCGATTGCCGTTGGAAACCATCACCCACCAGTTGTCCAGCTTGAGCGAATCGAGCACCCAGCGGATCACCGGCCGCTCTAGCCCGCCTTCAAAGCCGACATGGCCGAAATGGTCGATCACCATCGGAATATCTTTGAAAGAACGGAGCAGCGTTGAATTCTCCAGCAGGTCTTCGCCGTTGACATGCAGCCGGGCGTGCCAGCCGAGTTCCTTGATGCGCGCCATCGAGCGCCGGACCTCGGCCTCACGCTGTTCCATGGCGAAGAAGCGGACGAAGTTAAAGCGCGCGCCGCGCACGCCGGCGGCGTGGAGCCGTTCCAATTCCTTGTCGGAAACCCGATCGTCGACAATGCCGATACCGCGGTAACGGTCGCGATCGTTCAGCCCTTCGAGGGCGTGCAGCAAGAGTCGATGATCGCTGCCGTAGATCGCGCTGTGGACGATGACGCCGCGGCTGAAGCCGATCGCCTTGTGCATGCGCTGTGCTTCGCTGAAGGTCGCGCTCTCGATCGGCGGGTAGGGCGCATTGGCGCGTGGCGGAAACTGCGCCGGATCCTCGTAGATGTGAAACTGGCAGTCGCAGCTCCCCGCCGGTGGCGCCGGCACCGGCATGCGCGGGTTCTTGTCCCATTCGTAGATTGTGTCTCCGGTTGTCTCCATGGCTGTTCTCCTATCTCTTCTTGGATACGACCTTGAACCATTGAACCTGTGAAGTTTGAATGAAGCGTTCAGTTGGTTCATCGCTTACTTGAAAAACTCATAAAAGGGAAACCCATCTGCGGTGATTAATGCGGAATGCAAGATAGTCGGGTCGCGATTAAGTATTGCGGTAAATCGAGAATCGGTTCAGATTCGACTTAAAGACCGATGCGTAAAGGTTAATGTCCCTTTCGGGATAGTTGAAATCTCTCGACTTCAAGTGAAGAGAGGATTTGTCATGCCGGCGAAGGCCGGCATCCATCTTCGGTTTCGTAGAAAGGCCGAGGAAAATCTGGATTCCGGCCTGCGCCGGAATGACGAAAGAAAGAGTCGACTTCCAGTCGACGAATTCAGAACCCCTCGGCTTGGAGCCGAGGGCCTTCAGTGTTCAGGAGCAGACATGATGATAAATACGAGCATCGTCGGAGTGTTGGTTTATGTCTTATGCATTTTTCAGTTGCCCGCGCACGCGGCGCAACAAGCCTATTTCCAGGGAAAGACTGTAACTTTGCAGGTCGGCGCTCCGGCGGGCGGCCGGCAGGACCGCATCGCGCGAACTCTGGCAAGGTATCTGACTAAGTATACTCCCGGCAACCCGATCTTTTTGATTCAAAACAAAACCGGCGGGCAGGGTATTCCGGCGATGCTGGCGCTTAGCAAAGGCGCCACCGACGGTAGCTTCCTGTCGATGGTGATCTCTTCGTATCTGGAGGCACCTTATTTCGGTGCGCCGGGCGCGACCTACGACCCGCGCAGCTTCGTTTACGTCGGCGCTCCCAGCACCGGCAAGCAGCGCAACGCGTTGTTCATGCATCAACGCGCAGGCATCAAGACCTTGGACGAGCTGCGCAAGCGAGAAGTTACGCTCGGGGCCCAGGGCGTCGGTAACCGCAGTTACCTCTACTCCCGGCTGATCGCCGACATTCTCGGCCTCAAGGTTCGCTGGGTGTTGGGCTATGACACGTTGCAGCTCTACGTTGCCTTGGAGCAGGGCGAGATTCAGGGCCGCGTCAACGACGCGGCATCCATGTTGACCGATCGCCCGGAGTTGTTTGCCAAACGCGAGGTGGTTGCGCTGGTCGCCATGACGTTGCCCGAGGAGCTGCCGCCGATCAAGCATCCGATCTTCGACGGGGTGCCGTCGATCATGCAGTTCGCCAAGACCGACGTGCAGCGAAACATTATTCACAAAATCAACTCCACCGACCGGCTCGGTGGAGCCATGGCCTTCCCGCCCGGGACTCCAGAATCGATCCGTACTATCGTTGAGGAGGCGTTGTTGAAGGTCGGCAAGGACCCGGCGTTCCGCAAAGATTGGGAAGATTTGGTTCTCGAAGGCAACCCGTTCGAGCAGATGTTCAGTGGCAAGGAAGTTGTTGAAGACGTGAAACAGTACACTGATTGGCGCCCGGAGATCCTCAGCATGTACAAGCGGCTCGCCCACGAAGCGCCGAAGTGACTAAGGGATTCGATCGACGACGACTCGAAGGCGATTCCCACCCATCCAGTGGGGCGGGGATTCAAAACCTGGATTCCGGCTTCCGCCGGAATGACGGAACCGATTTTTGTCTTAGGGCGAGGGATTTCAATCATGCCGAATTGACTCTGAAGCACCGGTCGGCGACACGATTTGACTGCGAACTGGCCTGTCGTGCGGATGTATCTTGTCACGCGGCGCGCATGCCGGTAAACTCACGCACTAAGAAGCGGCGGCAATCACGGCAACAGCGCAAGCCTTTTCTTGGCTTCTCACTAATCTATGAACACACCCGCTGTTGAGGAGATCGATCGGATCGCGCAACAAGGCGATGCCATCATCCGTAATCTCGCTATCACTCAGTGTTACTACGAGATCTCTCAGTGCGTCGCCGGATTGATTGGCGCTTCCGCCAACTGGTGTACGTTTGCAACCTGGGCTTCGAAACAAGCCGGACAAACCATTCGCCAAGAGGATTTACTCCGCGCTTTCGAGGAGCGGTTTAACTTGTCATGCGAAGTTTCCACTGCGCTAGAGGGCCTTTGCAGCCATCTCAAGAGGATCAGCGCGCGATTGCAGGACAAAATGGCTCGTGCGCTAATTCTCCAGGCGCTCAATCCCGCCGCGGCATTTGCTCGCGCCAGTGATGCGGTTGCGCGGGGCAACAAAAAAGTCTTTGACGAAATCGGCCGTGAATTCGCACGTTTTCTCGCTGCCGTTGGCGTCGACACCTCCTTGAATCGAGAAAAGATCGTGCGTTTCTGCGCCACGTTGCGTCCCGGCGATCCACCGGTTGGACAACGTTTTCTCGCTGAAGCCTTCATGGCCTATGGCGAGGCGCGTTTCCAAACCGGCAAAATTAGAGCGGAGTTGATCTTACTGGCGAATCTATGCGCCGGCTTTCACGAGCAAACCCGGCTGCAGCCTGAGATTGCCGAGGCGCTTAATGCCGGGCTTAGCGGTGTCGAGGAATTAAAGAGCAATCTGATGGCGAGGGTGGTGCCAGGTCTCAAGTTCGGATCGCATTTGAGTGTTCTGCGGCGTCAAACTACCGATCTGGATCGCGTCTTCGCCGAGCTTATCGAAGCGGTAAACCGACTAATCCGCCAAGTGATTAGCGATCATTTGATGACGCTTCATTTGTCGGGTACAGAGGTGTTGCGTCTGGGACGGGATCTGTCGAGTCGATTCCCCGAAGCGCTTTTGCAGATCGCCAATCCGAGGCTGAAAGAACTGCTGGCGAGGGTCGACTTGACTCCAAATAGCTTGCGCGGCAGCGGTGCGGATGATTGGGCGAACTTTGCGGATCGCATGCATTTTATTGCCGACTTCTTTCGCGTCTATCAGGAGCGGGAGCAACTTTTCGATTCGCCGTTTGCAGCCGGGCAGATTGCGCTAATAAAGTCAGGGAAACGACCCGATGGGCCTCTTTAGGCGCGTCTCCTAACGTTGTCGTTTGGCTCGGCGCGTGTTGCAGAGATGCGAGTCAGAGATCGGTTGGGCCATTTTCAGGAGAATTCATGTGAGAGTTTTACTGGCGGAACGGTTAATCCTCTTGCTTGTCTTGCTTATTTTCAATTGCCCCTGGGCTGATGCGGCGGCGCCGTTGGCTAAGGTGCTGATCACCACCGGCTCGGCGAGCGAGCGTGAAGGGGCGCTGTATGTCGCTCAGGATCAGGGCTACTTTCGCAAGTACGGTCTCGATGTCACGTTGGTGCAGGTGCGCAACGGCCCGGTCGGCATGGCGGCGCTCAGTTCCGGCGAGTCGTTGCTGCATTGGGGTTCGGTGTCGGGAGCGAACCTGGGCGCGATTTCCGAGGGCGCGGATCTGGTTTTCGTCGCCGGCTTCATCAATCGATTGACCGGAGCCTTTGCGGCGAATCCGCGGATCAAAACACCCGCGGAATTGCGGGGGCATAGTATCGGCGTCAACAGTTTGAGCGGCGGCACCTGGATTTTTACCATGCTGGCGCTCGATTACTGGGGGCTCGTGCCCGAACGGGATAAGATCCAGATCCGCGGGCTGGGAGATAACTCGGTGGTCTCGCAGGCCCTCCTGGCCGGTAATATCGACGGCGCTTATCTAAGTTACACCTATGCCAAGATCGTCCAAAATAAAGGGTTTCATGTGCTCGGCGATTTAGCCAAGCTGCCGATCCCGTATCAGGGCACGGGAATCATTACCCGGCGGAGCACGATCGCATCTGCGTCGTCGGTGGCGAACGTGGAAAACGTCGTTAGAGGCCTGCTCGACGGCGTCGCTTTCATTCGCAATCCGGAAAACAAATCGCAGGTGACCAGAAGTTTGGCTAAGGGGCTGCGGCTCAAACGCATCGAAGACGCCGACGAAGGCTATCAAAGCATGCTCGACCTCTACGAAAGGAAAATCTATCCGAGCGTCGATGGCGTGCGCAACGTCATCCGCCTGCTCGGCGCCGGCAACGAAAAGATCCGCCGCCTCAGGGCCGAGGAGTTGGTGGACGATAGCGTGGTTAAAAGGTTAGAAAGGGAAGGGCGGTTCTAATTATTACCCCAACAGGAGAATTTGATGGCGCAAAAAACTTCGAACCCGACAGAGTGGCAGGAACCGGACAGAGGACAAAACGCCGGCATCGGCAGCTGGAACCGGCCCAACTCACCTTACGATAACTTTATGGAGAACGAGGGAGTGCCGATTTACCGCGGCATCGGCGTGCAGCGGGTGCAGGAGCTGCCGTTCAAACCGTGGAAGCGGCTCGGCGGCCGGGGCACGTTCATTCAACTCTATGGCACGGAAGGGCTGTGGGGTTGTTACGTCATCGAAATCCCCGGCGCCGATGGGCTCAAGGCCGAGCGCCATATGTACGAGGAGATTTACCTGGTCGTCGAGGGGCGCGGCACCACCGAGGTGTGGGTCGATGGTGCGGCGCGCAAGCATCAGTTCGAGTGGCAAACCGGTTCGCTGTTTTCGATCCCGATGAACGCGTGGCATCGAGTGATCAACGCCCGGTCGACCCCCGCGGTGCTGCTGGCGGCGACCACAGCGCCGAATATGGTCAACCTGGTGCGCAACAGCGACTTCATCTTCAACTGTCCCTATGTTTTCAAAGACCGCTACAGCGACGCCGAAGATTTTTTCAAACCCAACGACCAGGTGGTGCCCGATCCGCTGCGCGGCCTGGCCATGAGCCGGACCAACCTGATTCCCGATGTCTTCAACAGCGAATTACAATTGGACAACCGGCGCTCGCCCGGCTACCGGCGCATGGAACCGCGCATGACCGAGAATGTTTTTTATCAGTTCATCGGCGAGCACGAAAACGGTCGCTATTCCAAAGCCCATGCGCACGCATCGGCTGCCGTCTTGGTCTGCATCAAGGGTAAAGGATACACATACACTTGGCCAGTGAAGTACGGACTGACGCCCTGGAAGGATGGCCACCGCGACAAAATCATTCGCCAGGACTACGACCACGTCGGCATGGTGAGCGCGGCGCCGATGAGCGGCGATTGGTTCCATCAGCATTTCGGTGTCAGCAAAGAACCATTGCGCTTGTTAGGCTGGTACGGCCCCAACAATCACCGCGCCCAACAACCGGGCCGGCCGGGGGAGAAGGCGATCGACGAAGGCGCCATCGACGTACGCGACGGTGGCACGGCGATTCCGTATGACGAGGAAGATCCGTTCATCCGCGCGGAGTATGAAGAAACCTTGAAACGAGAAGGGGTGAAGTCTCGGATGGCGGATGACTTGTTTCGGCGAAAGTAGTCAGTGGACGGTGTCGCCGCGAATTACGCGCCACGCTAAGCACTTGGGATTACCAGGGATAAGCGATTGATTGACGGATAATGAGAGGAACCATGTTGAGTGTAAAAAGTTGGGTGGTTTGTTTTGCTGTAATGATTGCTTTCATCGTCCCGGCGCGGGGACAGAACCTGCCCAAAATCCGCGCCGCCTACACGTCGATAGGCATTCAATTCGATCCGGTTTACATCATGAAGGAACTCGACCTGCCGCGGAAATACGGCGTCGATGCCGAAGTCCTCTTTGTGCCGGTGAGTTCGCGGGCGGTGCAGGCGGCTCTAGCCGGCGAGATTCAGTTCATCACCAGCGCCGGAGTCGCCAACATCAACGCCAACATGGGCGGCGGCGACTTTGTCGGCCTGACCGCAACACTCAATACTTTTGTATTCAAAATCATGGGGAGTCCGGAGCTTAAAAAGCCCGAGATGTTAAAGGGCAAGAAGGTCGGCATTTCCCGGCTGGGTGGCGCCAGTGATTTTTCGATCCGCTACGCTCTGACCCGATGGGGTCTGGTTCCCGACAAAGACGTTGCCATTATCCAGCTCGGCGGCGAGCAGGAAGAATTTCTGGCGCTGCAAAACAAAGCGGTGGACGCGGTCGTTTTGTCCGAGCCCTTCGCGACACTGGCGAAACGACAGGGTGCGGCCGTTGTCGCCGACCTGAGCGAGCTCGGCGTGGCTTATTCGATGCACGGTTTCGGCACGCGAAAAAGCTTCATTCAAGCGAATCGGGATGTCGCCGTCCGATTCATGAAGGCGTATCTCGAAGGCATCTATGTCTTCAAAACCAACAAAGACGTGGCGCTGAACGTCCTGAAAAAGTACACGCGGGTCGACGACCTGTCGCTGGTGCAAGTGTCTTATGACGAGATGTCCCAGCGACTGATCCGCAGAGTTCCCTACCCGGACCGCGAAGGCATTCAGACCATCATCGATCAACTGTCTAAGACCCGCCCGCAAATGAAAACTCTCAACCCGAACGACTTCATCGACCCTTCGATCCTAAAAGAAATCGAGGACAGCGGTTTTATTAAAAAGTTGTATGGAAATTGACGTCATGGTTTCCGAAGATTGGTCAAATATGATGGCTTGCCGTGCATGGCTAATAATGGGTCGTCAAGGTTATTGCGTCTCACTCCGTGGATCGTGGATAGTCACCGCGGGGGCGTATTAAAGGCTGCGTGGATTGATTGGGCAACTTGAGTATTCGATGAATCACGTGCAGTGAAAGGTCTACGAGCATGAAATATTCCGCCTTTCGTCGATCGGTTAGTTTTCGTTTTGGTGCGATGCTGTTTGTCGGCTACTTGGTGGGAGGTGAAGCCTTTGCGCAAATTTCATCCGTCAAGCCTGAAAAAAATCAGCTAGAGGTAGCGATTGCGGCTTGGGGAGCGACAAGTATTCCCACGGCGGTGGCGCTGGACGGCGGGTACTTTGCCAAGCATGGGCTAGCGGTGAACATTTCTGTGGTGGCGGCGAGCACTTCGGTGCAGGCGCTGATTTCGGGTCGGGTCGATATTTACCAGGGTGGAGCCACGGCGATCGGCGGCAATCTGGGCGGAGCGGATATTATTTACGTCGGCGCTTCGGTGGATAAAAGCTCGCTGATGTTGCTCAGCCAAAAAGGCATCACGTCGTTCGAGCAATTCCGCGGCAAGACGATCTCGACAACCTCTCCAGGCGCGTTCGGCGAAATCGTCGTGCGCATGACTGCTCGTAAATATGGCATGGAAGTGGGCAAAGATGTGAAGCTGATCTATCACCGCACGCCGGGGGAGGCGTTGTCGACATTCTTGGTCGGCAATGCCGACGGTTTGGTAATCGGCCCGCCGCACACCGATCTGGCCAGGCAGAAAGGCGCCACGGTGGTCGTCGACTATTACAAAGACGGGGTAAAAATCATCGGTCCGGGCACCGCGGTGATGCGCGAGTTCGCGCAGAAAAATCCCAATACGATCAAGGCCTATTTCATGGGCCATCTCGACGGGCTCAAGCGCGCCATCGATGACGAGGAGTATGCCAAGAAGCTCGACAGCAAGTATTCCAAAATTACCGATGCTGCGTTGCTCGCCGAGAATTACCGGCAAGGCTTGCGGGTGTGGAACAAAGACATGAGCGTCGACCCGTCGGCGATCCGCATGGTGCTCGAAAACTCACCGGACGACAAGGGCAAAGGCGCCGATCCGAAACGGTTTTATGACAACTCGATCATCCAGGCGGTCAATCGTGATTACGCGTCGAAGCTTTTCCCTGGGGATGTGAAGTAGAGCGGGACAGCCTAAATAACTACCACGCCCGGCAACCGGGCCGTTCGAGCCAGACGAGCCGATCTTCACACCGGGTGGCGCCTGATAGAAAGATTCTTCCGCTAACGGGTGAGAACAAAAAGCAAGCGTACTGGCATAACGAGCAGTAGGCTTGCCGGCTACTGGCGTCGATTACAAAAGTAAATGCGCGTTTTCGCCGTGGATTTGAATAATGAGGTCGCGTGATCTTTTAGCATGGCGTGTTCTAGTTTTTTTCGCCCGTGAGAGGGCGGTGGATTGCCTCGTCGGACAAGGATTCGACTTCGTCTAGAATGTTTGCCAGGGTTTCCGCGCAGGTAGCTTTTGTCTGCCACAGCAATAGTTGTTCAGCTTGCTGGGCTATTGTCGGGATATCAAACAAGGTCCTGATCGGCAGATCGGCACTATATTTCTTCATTATCCCGGCGACGATCCGCGTCGCCATCAAGGAGTCGCCGCCCAATTCGAAAAAATTGTCATTGATTCCTAACTGATCGATACCTAGGACTTCGGACCATATTTTCGAAAGCTCTATCTCGGTCATCGTCCCTGGTGCTACGAATATATTGTCCAGATCAGGTCGGGTTCGAGGTGGAGACGGCAGACGAAGCCGATCCGTTTTTCCGTTCGGAGTCTGCGGAAGCGCATTCAGAAAAACAAATGATGACGGAATCATGTAGTCGGGTAATATATGAGCGAGATTTTGACGAAGCTTGGTAATCGTGACAGGCGGATGGGTCGCCGGCACGAAATAAGCAACCAGCCTTTGTGTGCCGGCCTCGTCTTGCCGCCCAACTACGACGGCATCCGCGACTTCTTCGATGGCGCGTAGGGCGATTTCAACTTCTGCAACGTCAATTCGAAAGCCTCGGATCTTTACCTGGAAGTCCTCACGGCCAATGTGGACCAAGCACCCGTCCGCTCTTCTGATGCCGAGGTCGCCGGTTAGGTAAATCCGTGCGGCGGTGCCGGCTGGATCAGGTAAGAACATTGACTGAGTTCGCTCAGGATCGCGCCAGTATCCCAGCGAGATATAGCGACTCTTGACCGCTAATTCGCCAACTTCACCGTCGCTGAGTTCTCTTCGATTATTGTCGAGCACCAGCACATCTTTGTCCTTAAGAGGATAGCCTATTGGCAATTTAGTCTCTGTTATGTGAGTTCCATGTGGGATCAGCGCCCAACAAACGGTCAAGCACTCGGTCGGTCCGAGGGCATGGGCTAAGACGCAATGGCCTAGAAAGTGGCGATTAAAATAGTGGAGATCATCTCGCAGCATCGGTTCTCCGCCGACCGATAACACTCGAACCGATGGAAACTTCTGGTCGCTTTTCAACGTGCCCATAAAGTCGCGAAAGGTGGTTGGCACAGTGCGGACAATGGTGATCTCGCTTGTCACCAGCAAATTGGGCAACTCACCGAAGCCGGTCGCCTTTATGTCGTAGGGATAGATCGAGCCGCCGTTTAGGAGCGAGCTGAAAATCGTCCGCACTGAGTTCGCGAAACTGACCGAGGTGTGCAACAACCAGCGATCCTCCGCGCTCACACCCCAGCCATTGGTGAGATTGCGCACGTCGACGAGCACATTGCGATGGGTGTGCATCGCTCCCTTCGGCTGTCCAGTGGAGCCCGAGGTATAAAGCAGCAGCGCGAGGCTGTCCGGCTTCGGAGTTATGCCCAGATCGTGATCGGTAAGACTTACATCCGGATTCGTGAAATCGACAATCTCCAAGGAGTCGTCACAGAGATCTCTTACGACGGCGATGTTGTTTGGGTCGGTGACGATGAGTTTGGCGCCGGAATCTTGCAGCATGTATTTCAAACGATCTCGTGGATAGCTCGCATCCAAGGCGACGTAAAACTTTCCAGCTTTTAACACCGCCATGATCGCCACCAGAACCGCGGCGCCATGATCGAAGAGCAGGGCGATCGGCTCCTCCGTGCTGCCGCATCGCTTCAGTATCTCCCGCGCTAAACGGTTGGCGGTCCGATTGAGTGAATCAAACGTGTAGATCTCCCGGTCTGATTTTATCGCCACGCGACTGCCATCCACCTGCACCTGCTGCTCGAATCGCTGCGGAATTGATTGTTCAATCTCGTCGTCGCCAAACGCGACGAAACCGCGCGCGGGCTGCACGGTGATACGGGGGATCGAATCTTGTTGTGTCATTGGGGAAATCTGTCTCTGTAGAGTTGGTCCGAATTGCGATGGTCAGAATGGTAGTCGATTTAGATCTGTATCGTCAACAAAGGTATGGCGCTGAACGCAGGCTTTTCGTAAAGACCCGAAAAAGTCAATCAATCAAAATAGGGTCTGATGAGGCTGCAGCACTCATTCAGTCAGTCGAATTAGCAGGCTTGGATGGCATGAGGAACAGCCGGCGATTGGTGAGAAAATGGATCCTATAGCCGCTGAATAGCCAATCCTGGTGGATCGAACTGACAAGCGTCACCGTTGTTTCAGACTTTGGTCATTTCCCATAAATCTGCTGGAAAAAGCCGCTCTCGTCTAATTTGCGAATGTAGCGGTTATCGACAGGACCCTCGACCTTGACCTCACCGATGCGCGGGTTCTGGGTATTTAACAAGCGTTGGACGTTGCGCATGCCTTCGACGGTCGGGTAGGGCTTGCGCGCCATGGTTCGGACCGCGTCGCGGCACCCTTTATCGGCGGCACCGGTGTCTTTGATCCGGAGTTTTTTCATGATCTGGTCGACCACGGCGTTGTGGTTTTTCGCCGCCATCATGTAGGGCAGGCTTTCCAGCAACGCCTTGATTATGTTTTCGATCAGCACCGGTTGGTCGGCGATGAAACCGCGCGTCAATACGAATGTCTCGCACCCATTTCACGTAAGGGTGCGGTGACGGATAACGACCAAGTTGGATAGTTAGCTCCAGTTGCGGCCCGTCGGCTCGACTGATCTCTCTAAATGCCTTCCTTCTTGGCTCATTGTTCTATATACCTAAAGTCCGATCCGACGGAGATATTTAATGGTGAAAAAGGGCTCCCTCATAGTTGCGGCGTCGATCGTTGCGGTGTTGGTGATATTCTTCGTATTCAGCCGCTTCTTCGTCGATCTGTTATGGTTCAGCTCACTGGGATTCCGCAACGTCTTCACCACCACCTGGCTCACAGTGCTCGCCGTGTTCGTCGTCGCGACCGGGCTCTCAACCGCAATCCTACTGCTCAACGGCTTCATCGCCACGGGAATGACCAGCGCGGGACCGAGTCGACCGCATAATTTCAGAATTGTCGGTCGCGGTGCTCAAGGGCTCCCTGAGGTTATTGAACTTTCGCTAGACAATCTGCCGTTGCGGCTGATCATTACGACGGCTGCTTTAATTGTCGGCGTGTTTATCGGTTTGGCCCAAACAAGTAACTGGGACGTCATTCTTAAGTGGTACTACGCTGCCCCCTTCGGACGGTCCGATCCGTTATTCGGCAATGACCTCGGGTTTTATGTATTTTCGCTTCCGGTTTACGAGCTGCTCAAAGATTGGGGACTTTTAATAATTTTTCTGAGCGGCGCCAGCGCAGTCGCCATCTATCTGCTACGCGGCGGTATCGACTATCAGCAGACGGGATTGCCCGCGCTAAGCGCCGCGGCGATTCGCCACCTTTCCGCGCTGCTGGCATTGTTTTTTTTCGTCAAAGCGGGCAGCTATCTTCTCCAGCGTTACGATCTCCTGACCAGCAATAATGGGATCGTCTTCGGCGCCGCCTATACCGACGTCCACCTACGCTTGCCGCTGTTGATAGGTTTAGCAGGCGCGGCACTGATAGGGGCGGCTATATGCGCGTACAATGTCTGGCGTGCCGCTATCCGCCTGCCCGTTACGGCGATAATCATTGTCTTCGCCGTGTCGATTGGGCAAACGATCGTGCCCAGTCTGTTTCAAAGCTATTGGGTCAAGCCGGACGAGTTAAAGCTGGAGTCGCGCTACATTGCCCGTAACATCGAATTCACCCGATATGGTTTCGCTCTCGATCACATCACCAGCGCGCCGTTTCCGGCAAAAGGGAAACTCACGCCGGAGCTGATCGCTGCCAACCAAGCGACGATCCAGAATATTCGCTGGTGGGATCCCCGCCCTCTGTTGGATACCTACCGGCAGTTGCAGGAAATCCGGCTCTACTACAACTTCCACGACATCGATGTCGATCGTTACACCGTCGACGGGAGCTACCGGCAAGTCTTGCTATCCGCCCGAGAGTTGAATCAGTCGAAACTGCCGGTCGACGCGCAGACCTGGATCAACCAGCGCTTCAAGTTTACCCACGGCAACGGTGTCGCAATGACTCCTGTGAATCGCTTCGACGAGGAAGGGCTACCGGTTTTTTACGTTAAAGACATTCCCCCCGTCGGTCCGCCGGAGTTGCGTATCAACCGTCCGGAGATCTATTTCGGCGAGGAGACTCGCAACTATGTGGTGGTTGGCGGCGGCACCAAAGAATTTGACTATGCTAAGGGTCAGGAAAATGTCTACAACGTTTACGAAGGCCGCGACGGCGTGTCCTTACGCAGTCTGTGGACGCGCGCGTTATTTGCCTGGTCCCTCGGCGATTTCAAGTTGCTCATTAGCGACAACGTTACCGCGACGAGCAAGATTCTCTTTCGCCGGATCATTCAGGACCGCATCCAACGGATCGCGCCTTTCCTCCGTCTCGATCGCGATCCTTATCTAGTCGTAAATGACGGGCGCTTGATCTGGTTGCAGGACGCTTACACCATCAGCGACTCACTGCCTTACTCCCAACAAAACGGCGCCGGCCTTATCAACTATATCCGCAACTCGGTGAAGGTCTCGATTGATGCCTACGACGGCAACACGGTTTTTTATATTGCCGACCCAAAAGATCCGATCGTGCTCACTTACCAGCGCATTTTCCCGACTCTGTTTCAGCCGCTCGATTCTATGCCGGCGTCGTTACGCGCGCACATCCGTTACCCGGAAGATCTTTTTATAATTCAAGCAGGCGTGTACGGCACCTACCACATGAAGGATGCCGAGGTGTTCTACAACAAGGAAGACTTGTGGAGTTTTCCGAAGGAGAACCACAAAGCGCAAAATACCACGATGCAGCCGTATTACACGATTATGCGATTGCCGGGGGAGCCGCGCGAGGAGTTTATTTTGATGCTGCCGATGGTGCCTAACAATCGCGATAACATGATCGCCTGGTTGGCCGCGCGCTGCGACGGCGCCAACTACGGCAAGGTGATCGAATTTGCCTTTTCCAAGGAGAAGCTCATCTATGGGCCGGCACAGATCGAGGCGCGCATTGATCAGGATACGTCGATCTCTCAGCAGCTTTCGCTTTGGAACCAGACTGGCTCCCGCGTTATTCGGGGTAATCTGTTGGTGATTCCGATCGACGACACCTTGCTGTACGTCGAGCCCTTGTACTTAAGTGCCGAAAGCCGCCAGTTGCCGGAGTTGAAGCGCCTAATCGCCTCCACTGGAGATCGTGTCGTCATGGCTCAGGATGTCGACAGTTTGCTGGCCGCGCTATTCACGCAGGAGGGCAGGAAGGCAGCCGTAGTCACGTCGACAGCGGCGCCGGCGCCTGGCGCTCGCGGACCTGAGCTTCCTCCGACGGCAGCGAATGCCCAAGCTCTAAACCACTACCGGCGAGCCTTCGAGGCATTGAACAAAGGCGATTGGCGTACCTTCGGAGTCGAAATGGACGCGTTGCAAAAAGCACTGCAAGGCGCCCCGGCGAAGCCGCCGCCATAACGCAAGCAATCTGTGCCAGGCATTCGTATTGACTCACGCCGTTCTCGACGCGAGGCGAATACTGTTCACAGAGCCAACACAAACACGTCAATTCTCGGTTGAACTATCAAGTCTTCGGCTGAGGACCCCGGACGTTAGGCCGGGGTGAATGCCTCCGAAGGTGGGGCGGGGTTTTAATCGTTTTCGCATTTTAAGTGCCACGGGCGTAAGCCCGTGTGTATCTACTTGGCTCGGGTTCTAATTCCAGTCGCTTCCGAATGAGATTCATCAAAGATCTAACCTCATCTTCATTGATCTGAGCGGGCCGATCCAGAACCTTCTGTACCTTACGAAGTGTCTCGTCTTCCATACCCTTTGATCCGGTTGCGCGTTATCGTCCTTGATCCTTTATCATTATCTGAATCCCTGTCAGGTTTTGCTTATTTGCCATAGATTCGATCGAAAAAACCGCTCTCGTCCAATTTGCGAATGAAGCGGCTATCAACAAGATCCTCGACGTTGACATCGCCGATGCGCGGGTTTTGCGTTTTCAACAGGCGCTGGACGTTGCGCATGCCTTCGACGGCCGGGTAGGGCTTGCGCGCCATGGTGCGGACCGCATCGTGGTAGCCTTCTTCGGCGGTGACGCTGTCTTTGAGGCGGAGTTTTTTCATGATCAGCTCGACCACGGCGTTTTGGTTTTTCGGCGCCATCATGTAGGCCAGGCTCTCCAGTAAGGCTCTGATCATGTTCTCGATCAGCGGCGATTGGTCGTTGATGAAGCCACGCGTGGTGACGATGTCGACGCCGGTGAACGGAATGTCGGTCTTTAGCGCGTCGCCGATGACGTTGAAACCGCGCTGTTCGAGCTTCTTGCTGAACGCCATGTCGATCACCGCGGCGTCGACCTTGCCGGATTCGAGCGCTTGGGCGCGCACCACCTGTTCGCCCGTACCTTGCAGAATGATATTGTCTCGGCGCAGGTCGAGGCCAAGTGCCTCCAGCCAGAGCAGCGCGGCCATCCAGTTGGTGCCGCCGACGCCTTGAATGCCGAGAATCTTGCCGCGCAAATCTTTGGCCGTCTTGATTCCTGGGCGGGCGACTACGTTGTTGGTCATCTTGCCGGTAAACGTCGCCAAGACGCGCAGGTCCGACTCGGTCACCGAAGCGCCCAAGATACCGCTGCCGCCGCCGTAGGCGATGGGGATCGTGCCAGCTTTCATGGCGGCGATCATCAGTGGCGTGTTGCGGACAAACACCAGGGTCGCGTCGATGCCATATTTTTGCAAGAAGCCCTTTTCCTGGGCGATCCACAGCGGCGCGATGCGTGGATTGATCGTCGAGTGGCCAATGGTGAGCTTGGTGGCGCCGAGCGCGGCGTTGGGTGTGGAGGTTGCCAATACGAAAGCGAGAATCACAAAGCTAAAAGGACTCATGGATCACTCCTTGGTGGCGGCGCCTCGTCGAACGATATTGTCTACCATCAACCTTCAATTACTCGAAGTCACCGGTTCTGTCGAGACTCTTACTGACTCTCTCGGGGATGGTAGATATTTCTTAGCCCTTCGACGACGCGCCGGGCATGCTTTGGGCGAAGAAGACATGTCATGCCGGCGCAGACCGGCATCCAAGTTCGATTTTAATTCGAAAACCAAAGCCTGGATTCCGGCCTGCGCCGGA
This sequence comes from uncultured delta proteobacterium, assembly GCA_963816145.1. Classification (GTDB taxonomy): domain Bacteria; phylum Desulfobacterota; class Binatia; order UBA9968; family UBA9968; genus DP-20. Next base: position 671,790 of record CAWFJP010000003.1, on the reverse strand, counting down.
ATGACGGATGGAAGAGACGACTTCCAGCCGCCCGTTCAGAACTCATAAACCTAAAAAGTAGGGTCGTTTAGTTCCTCGGTACCAATTGCCAGAGTCCCGATCCGCCCTGGAACTTTTGAACCCTTGAACCTTAAACGATTCATTGCGCCGCTCGCCAAGCCTGCAAACTCGCGCAGCCTGCGAGCCGGGCGATGCGTTCTTCCCTTGATGTAACCGTATCGAGCCAGGGGAACAAGATGTTTTCCTCGCGTGCGTGGTGGTGTTCGACCAATCCTTTGCAGATCGCTTCACGGTCGAACAGTTTGATGATGTCGAGCTTTAGCTGAGGCGCGGATTTGCCATTAAGTTTCGCGAGAGTCTGATGAAACTCGGTGATGAAGCCGGTGAGCTTGGTATGTTCGCCGGTGAACAGCTCGACGGCGCCGCCGGGCACATTTTCAGTTCTGGACTCGTAGAGCGGGATCAAAGCGGTTTCCTCGTCTTCGATTTTGAAGCCGCAGTTTCGCGGAAAGATCGCTATGCCCGATCCGAGTCAGGACACTTCGACGCTGCGCTGGTTCGAAAGCTTGTACAAAGTCATGGGTAGGGAGCGGGCGGCGAAATTTACCGCCGATCTGGCGGCGAGCAAGCCGTCGTTGGTGGAAGCTTTCTTGGTCGCCGCGGACCGCGCCAGTACCGGCGAAGCGTCATTGGCGATTACCTTGTTGATCAACGTCGTCACTTTCGGCCAGAAGGGGGCACCGATGGATTATCTGCGGCTGCCGACGATGATGGGCAGCAGCCATTACCTCACGCTGAGCAAGAAAGCGCCGCATACCAACGCGGGCAAAGCCTTCATCGATTTCTTCCTTGGCGATGAAAGCATGCGGATCATGGCCAAGAACGGCGAGTCGGTTAATCGCAAAGGCGTCTATCCCCCGATTCCCGAAATCGACAAGGTCAAATTGATCGACATGGAAGATTTCGACACCAAGGGGTTTGCCGAAAAGAAGAAAGAATATCAGAAGATTTTTATGCGCTAGAAGTTAGTCTGTCATCGGACTTGATTTCGTAGAGCCGATTTACCCAAGAGGTCAGACAACCGACTTCGCTGGTTTAACCGCGCCAGGGAATAAGCCATGTTTGTCGAGAAACTCGATCATGAAACGATTGAACAACCAAGGCTGCTCGATCTGACAGGCGTGGCCGGCGCCGGGTAAGACTTTCAACTCGCAGTTGGGGACGCGAGCTTGCAGCGCGAAGGAGCCCGCATGGCTGCCGTCTTCGCTGCCGGTGAGGATGATCATCGGGCAGGCGATGCGGTCGTGATGGCCTTCGGGATAGGCTGTGGCGAGAGCGCGGAACTGGTGGATGATCGTCTCGGCGTCGGCGTGATCGTTGCGCTCGGTGAACATGTTGGCGAAAAAATGCGCCATCGGGGTCACGCGAAACGCCGCGCTCATGTCTTCGAAGGCATAGCGCCAGCGGTAAGCGATTCCTTCCGCGCTGTAATTATCGATGCGCTTCTTGGTGAATTCCTTGGCCGGATTATAACCGGTGCCGCATAACACCATTGCAGCGGTTTTGTCCGGCCGTTGGTGATACATGTAAGGCGCGATCGACGAGCCCACCGAGCAGCCCGCCAGAATCGCTTTCTCGCCGGGCGCCACGTCGTCGATGGCTTCCCAACAAGCCTGGGCCATATCGTCCATGGTCAATCCAGCGTCGGCTTTGGGCGAACGGCCGTAGCCTGGAATATCGATGGCGATGCAGCGGTACCAAGTCGAGAGATGGGCCATCTGAAAAATCCAGCAAGACTGATCCATCGGGTTGGGATGGACGAATGCGATGACCGGTCCGGTGCGTCCCATCCGTTCGTAGTAGAGCGGTCCGTGAATATGATTTGCCATAAATTTCTTTTCTTATTTTTCGAGATCAAAATGGCTTTGCCGGCTTCGATCGTACGTCATCCGGGTTACCCCTCGTTCGTTCCAATCGTTCAAAATGTTCCAGTTGTTCCAATCGTTGGGACAGGACCGATGCAGAGATCTTTCTAGACGTTGAACGGATTGTCTTTACCCAATCCTTTCATCAGATCTGGTTGGTCGGCTTTGTTGAGCGACTGGGCTAGCTCCAGCAGGTAGTCTTCTTGTTCGATGGCTTCGTAAAGCGCCATTGAGCCATTAGCTGCCAACGGTTTGCCACCGATGAAATGGAAAGAGTGGCAGTCCCAGTCGTAGAATTCGTCGCCACGGCTGCAGATCTCTTTCCAGCGGATGCCGACGGGGCTGCGGTGCAGACCGGTGCGCGCGGGCAGGGCTTCTTGCTCTTCGATGGTCAGATTGAGGTCGGCTTTGTAGCCTTTCTCTTCAGGAATGCCGTCCCACATGCGCCGGTAGTCTGGCAAAAACTCTTCCTGGCGCACGGTCAGCGCCGTGTGCATGTCCCACCAGGTACCATGGCCGGAGCAGCGCTCGTCGACTTGATCGACCAGCTTGTAGACCAGGCGGCCGCCGGCGCGCAGACGCAACACCAGTGTTCCCTCGGCGGTCTTGGAGTTTTGTTCAGGCGCGATGCCGCAGTATTGTTCGAAGAAGGCGGCGTTCCTGACCAGATCGCGGGCGCCGAAAACCGCATGGCTGATGCGGCCGACGCCTTCTTCAGTGGCGATCTCCATGGCACCTTGCGGCATTTCTACCGGCGCCCAGAGCTCGTACTGATTGCCGTCCGGATCGGCGAAATAAATCACCGTGCCCTCGTCGCCATCGGCGGCGGTGCGAATCGCGTCGGTATGGGGAACCTTGTGGCGGTCGAGGCGGCGCAAATGTTTGTCGACGTCTTCGGGCCGAATGTAAAAGCCGCAGCGCGGCAAATCCTTGCCGAGCTCTTTTGCCGGCGGATAAAACTCGGGCTGGAGAAACGCGCCGATGCGGCAGGAGCCGCCGTTCCACCAGAGGAAGCTGGTGATCTTGATGTTGCGTTTGCGTGCGGCGGTGGTGAGCCCGATGATCGGCTGGCGGGTGATGCCGGTGGAGTTCACCGCCCAGTCGACCCATGCGCTCATGTTGTTAGTGCCGACGACGTAATGATCGATCCAGTGCACGGCGCCTTTGGGTTCAACTTTATTCATCGCTCCTCCACATTAATGGGTTCCAATCGTTCAATCCGTACAAGGTGATCGCTTGGTTCCAATGGTTCCAGTCGTTCCAAAGGTTCCATGAGCCCGATCGACTTATTTGAATTCGACAACGCTACCGGCGATCCCTTATCGCGACCGGTACCAAACGAGGGTATGGCTGTCAAGCGAGATTTCGCTTGGGTTGTCAGTAAATTCCCAGGGTCAATCCCGCCGCTAGCGTAGCACCGATCTCTTCGCAGCGCTGCAGGTCGAATTCGCCGATCTGTTTCTTTGCCAATATTTCATCCGGAGTTTGGGCGTATGTGCAAACGATGATCGGCTCGGCGATCGATTTGAGGCGCCAGCCGGTAGCGATGCGCTGGATTTGCCGGGCGGCGTTTTCGCCGTCGCTCCCAGCGCAGATGAGCGTCGCGTAGGGGCGACCGACAATGCGGTCGAGGACCGGATAGTAGGTGCGATCGAAGAAATCCTTCATCACACCGGACATCATGGCGAGATTCTCCGGCGTGGCGAAGATGTAGCCGTCGGCTTGTAGCAATTCGTCGGCACCAGCTTCACCTGCGTGGATAAGATTCACAGCGATGTCGGGCTCGCTCTGGGCGCCGCTGGCGGCGGCCTGGGCCATCTGGTAGGTGCCGCCGGTCATGGAATGAAAGACGATGAACAGCTTTTTCATGCGGAGGAATTTAACCACAAAGGGCACAAAGTTCACATAGGGATTATATTTGGACTCGGAGAGTTGGCCGCAAAGAACGCAAGGGCGCAATGACAGAGACCGGCGTTGTCTGGGCAAGGCATGCCTTGCCATCAAAAAAGGTTCGCCACGAGACCGTCGATGAAACCTTCGTCATCTAATTCTTTTAACCAGTGCAGATCCCAGAGCGTCAGCGGATTGTCGACCGTGGGGCCGTATTCCTGGGCGGCGATTTCGTCGGTGTTCAGAATCGCTTCGATGGTGGGGTAGGGTTTGACCTGCAATAATTCGGCGATGGAATCAACCTGGCGGTGCAGTTCGCTGTAGTCGGTGATCTTCATCAGGCGCATCGGTTCCGCAGTGATAATGCTCATTGCTTCGTCGCGCCGGTAAATTAGCAACCCGATGGCGTGGATCACAGCTTTTAGGTAGTCCTTCATCAACGCCGAGTTGTTTCTGCCGAACTCGGCGAGACAGGCCTGGGCGAATAGACTGACGATCTCCGCTTCATTGGCGGGAAATGTTTTGAGCCCGGCGTCGAGCGCCGCGGGCAGATAAATCGGCGCTATGAAGCAGGCGGCGCATTCGCCGCTGACGACTTTGCGCCACTGCCGCCAGCGTCCGACTTCTTGGTCCGGGACGATGAGGGTTTTAACCGAGTTCTCCAGGCCTACTTTGCGCAGCCAGAGAGCGATGCGATGCGGCCGGCCGAGATCGCGCACGGCGATTGTTTTGCCTTTGAGATCGTCGAGTGAATTGATCGACTGCGGCACCACTAACTTGAGGCCGCGCTGAATTTGCGGCGCGCAGAACAGCGTGGTCTTCTTGCCTTTGGCGGCTTGGGTGTGGAGGTATTCGATATGCTCGATGATCACATCGCAAGCATGGTCGAACAACGCTGCTTCAAACGCACGCTGCGGCTCGATGTGAAGCACTTCGACATTGACGCCGTAGTGGCGCTCGGCCATCGCCTTGATGCAGTAGATAACCGGCGTGCGATCGTGGTCGCGGTAGGCGAGGCGAATCGTTTGCATGTATTTTTCGATCTAATCAGAAGCAAGCGATTTAGAATATAATTTATCCCGCAAAGGCGCCCAGCTCGCTAAGTTCGGAGTTAGTTAATTATTCTTGCTTTGCGCGCTTTGCGCCTTTGCGGGAGACATTCTTAACTAAAACGGTCCCGCCGGCGGGTCCGGCCATGATTTGAGCAGCTTGCCGTAACCTTCGATGCGGTAGTTCAGGCCGAGCTTGGACAGGACCAGCCAGAGCATCGCCGGATTGCTGGCAACGATCGGCATTTGCAACTCCGTTTCCAGCTTGTCGAGAATCGGGATCGGATCGAGCAGGGCGCCTTGGAAGTAGATGGCGTCGACGTTGGGGTATTCCCTCAAGGCTTTTCGCGTCATTTCTTCGACATCGCTCGACGTGAGCTTTTGCGCGTCGGTGTGGGCGCGGAGAATTTGCGGAGGGTAGAAGGACTCGATACCAAAGCCGGCAAGGTAGTCGTGGTACATTTTCTTCAAGCGATCGTCCACCGGTGTCATGAGCAAGATTTTGCGCGCCGAGAAGGCTTTGAGCGCCGCTACAGAGGAACGCAGGGCGAGCGTGACCGGTATGCTCAATGCCTCGGAGACCTGCTCCCACATGCCAGGATTGAGCGCTTCTTTGGGCGCGCCGCTGATGATCAGGCCGCGCCAGCCGTTAGCTTCAATCAGCTGGCGCGACTGTTCGATCAATGCGTCGACTTTGCCTTGGGCATCGTAAAGTGAAGTTTTTTCACCAGACTCTTGCACGAAGCTAAATTCGATATCGCGGGGTATGAATTTCTTGAAGCTCGCGTGGTGCGGACTCGACGGTGCGCTGGAGCCGAGAAAGCCGATTTTGATGGGTGTGGTTTGAGGCATGGCCGCTGCAAAATCCTCGCGTGTACAATACGTCCTTAAGTCAGCTTCGGCTTAGCTTATTGTTCGGACGCCAGGGAGCCGCGCACCCCCCAATCTTCTTTGCCGGTATCGTGAAACAGGATGTTTAGCGACTCGGGCTTGATGTTGGCGACCTCGGCGAAGTCCTTGGAGATGCGTTTGACCAATTCGTTTTTCTGCTCCTTGGTCTTGCCGGGAAACATATAGATATGGACGACAGGCATGGGAACCTCCCTGTGGGTTGATTGAGTTAGCCATATTCAAGCGCGCGCTGAAAGGCAACTGAAAAGTTTCACCGGTCTGCTTGACAGCGACGAGTGGTTGGGAGGATGATGTGATGAATTCACCATCGGAGCGAAATCATGGAAAGAACGCTGGTTAGCTGGTTGGGTTTTTCGCTATCGGAGAGGCTCTCGTTCCTGCTCAAGTCGGGAATCTTTCTTTCGCTTTGCGGCGCGACGTTGTTTGTTGCTTTGGCGTCGAGCTATCCCGCGGTTCACGATACCCTGCACAATGTCCGCCACGCGCTTGCCGTAGTTCCTTGTCACTAAGAGCGCTTTTCGCTGTCTTCTGTTTCTCATGCGTCTTACTCCTCGGCGTGGCCGCTAGGGCTGAGGAATTAAATATTTATCTAAAGACTTCGCCGGCGCTGGGGCTGCTGCGGCCCTTCGCTGACCCGGTCAATATTTCCCTCCTGGTTACCCACGCTGACGGTCGGCCGGTCGAGCAAGGCAGCGTCGCTATTGTCCTTGATGCGCCAAAGTCGGGAGCTTTTTTGTCCAGCGATTTTCCATTAGTGGAAAGCAGCCGCTTGCTCGAATTGGTCTTGCCGCTGCGCCAAGGACGCGCCGGCTGGAAATATCTATTTCCGATCCGCGGCGACTATCGGTTGTCGGTGAACCTGGTCGGCGCCGATGGCAAGGCTAGCACCAAGAACTTTGTCATTCCAATTCTAGAAAATCCGACGAAGTGGTTCTGGCTCGGATTGTTTTGCGCTGGGCTGTTTGTTTTTGGTTTTGCCGCCGGCCGGATCTTTACGACAATCCCGCCAGCGGCGACAATGTCATGGCTGCTATTGTTTTTGGGCGTTGTCAGCATGGTTAGCGCTCATGACGGGCCCTCGTCGGGTGAAAAGGTGGGAATTCCGTCTACGGCACTGGAAATCGATGCCGCTACCGTTGGCAAGCCAACTCGGCTGCGCTGGCGTGCACCGGATAACGGCAAAGCGATGACATTGCTCTCGTTAACCATCACGCATCTGGAAAAACAAAAGACGGTTTTTGCCATCGACAAGGTGCCGGTGGACAAGGACTACCTTGTGGATTTCCATTTCCCGGATGGGGCGGAGTATCGGGTGAATTCGCTGGCTGAGGTCGCCGGCCAAGAACCACTGCGCACCGAACAGTTGGTCGCGGTGACCGGTGTCGAGCCGCCTATTACGGCGCAGTTGCCTGCGCTGCTGTTTTTTCTGGTGGTGATCGCGCTGGGACTGGGCGCGGGACGTTTCAGTAAGACCTTGAGGGTTCATTAATCTCTATTCCGGAAATTCGCCAAATAAAAAAGGCAACCGTCTCTCGACGGTTGCCCTTTGCTATTCACGCTGAATCGATTCTAACTATTCCGATACGTCGATGAGCACGCCATCCGGGTCAGACATCTGATACTGCCCGAAGCAGCAAGTCGCCAGCAATTTCTGCCGTACTTCACGTTCGGGATTTTTCTCCGGGCGGTTTTCGTCCACGGTGTATTCTTGCGCGTGCTTCGCGATATCGGCTTTGAACGCTGCCAGGCTTTCAACCTTGAAGCCGATATGGTCGAGAGCGGGGCGTTCGATGCCGGAGCCAGAGAAATCGGAAATCTTCCAGGGCATTACCGCTAAGGTCACTTTGCCGTCGGAAAGGTAGTGGTTGGGGTCGCCATTGGGCTTCTCAAGTTCTGTCAGCTCGAATACATCGCGATAGAATTCGCCGCACAGATCCGGGTCGACGCAGCGCAGCCCGATGTGGCCGACTCGCCGTTTGCGCTCTTCAACTTTGTCGGTATAAAGGTCCCGGCGATTTTCCATGTTCAGCTGGGACAGATCGAAGACGTTGCCGTTGGGATCGTGCATACTGATGCCGGCGAAGGGACGATTGCTCGGCCGATGCAGCACTTGGATCTTCGGATAGTTGTCCTTGAGCCGGGCGAAGACGACCTCGGTGTCTTGGACCTCGAAGCCGAAATGGTCAAAGCCTGCCTGCCGTCCCGGTGCCCGCGGATTCAAGTTCAATCCGACGTAACCGTCGTGACAGACGACGGCGCCGCCTGCTCGCGTTATACCTGAGCGCTTCATGCCAAAAATATCACGGTAGAAATCACCCTCATGATTGGCGTTACTGGTGACGATAGCCATGTGTCTCAATTGTGCGAACATAGCGGGCTCCTTTGCGCGGATTAGATATCGCTAACGTAGTTGAAGGATGAGCAACTTGTCAACCTAAAAGGGGAGTAATGAGTGATGGAGAACCGGAGTGTTGGGGTTTTCGGAATCGACCCATTACTCCAATGCTCCATCACTCCAACTGAGCTTCAGATGTTGACGACGACAACGCCCTTAGGCTCGAGGTAGTAATCGAGCGCTTCGGGTCCATGCTCACGGCCGACGCCGCTCGACTTGACGCCGCCGAAGGGCAGCTCGTCGTAGCCGTAGTGCAGCGAGTTGACCCAGACGTTGCCGGCCTGGAGTTTGTCGATCGCTTTGTTGGCGTGCAGCAAGTTGCGCGTCCAGATCGATGAGCCGAGGCCGAACTCGGATGAATTGGCTTTCTCCAACGCTTCGTCGAGGGTCTTGAAGGTGTAAACCGGCAGCGCGGGACCGAAGACTTCTTCCTTGGTCAAACGCGAGTCTTCGGGCACGTTGGTCATCAGCGTCGGCAGATAGAAAAAGCCGTTGTCGAACTCGGCGCCCTTGGGGCGTTCGCCGCCGAACAACACTTTGCCGCCGCGCGCTTTAGCGTCTTCGACCTGTTCTTCGACTTCTTGGCGCTGCGAGCCGACATGGATCGGCCCCATGCGGGTTTCTTTACTCATGCCGTTGCCGACGGTTTTCTTCTTCAAGATCTCCACCAGGCCGCCGATGAAATTGTCGGCGATGGATTCTTGCAGGAACAAACGCTTAACGCCTAAGCACATCTGGCCGCAATTAAAGTAGCGGCCGACATCGGCCATCTTCACCGCCAAATCGACGTTGGCGTCTTCCATGACGATCATCGGATCGCTGCCGCCCAACTCCAGGGTAACCCGCTTGATTTCCCGGCCGGCAACTTCCATGACATGGCGGCCCACCGGGGTCGAGCCGGTGAAAGCGATACGGCGAACCCGCGGATTGCGCAGCAGTTCTTCACCGACGCTGCCGCCCGGACCGGTGACGATATTGACCGTGCCCTTCGGCAATTGCTTCTGCGCTTTACCTTCGCCGAAGGTCGCCTGGGCGATGAGCTCGATGACTTTGATCGTCGCCAGTGGCGTGGTGCTGGCCGGCTTGATGATGATCGTGTTGCCGGCGGCTAACGCCGGACCTAGCTTCGTGCCCATCAAAGTCAGCGGGAAATTCCATGGCACGATGCCGCCGCACACGCCGATCGGCTGGCGCACGACCATGCCGTAGGCGTTCTTTTGCGGCAGCGGCACATGGGAGCCGCGCACTTTGGACGCAAGACCGGCGTAGAACTCCAGCCCATGCACGAGATGGTGAATTTCCAAACCTGCTTCGAACAGCGTCTTGCCCTGTTCTTGGGTGAGCAGTTGGGCGATCTCAGCGGTGTTTTTCTTGATCAACTCGCCGGCATTCATCAATGCATTGCCGCGATCTTCGGGCGAAACATCGGACCAAACTTTGAAAGCGTCTTCGGCGGCGGAAATCGCGTGTTGCACGTCTTTGTCATTGCCCTGCGGCACAGTGTCGACCGTTGCGCCAGTAGCGGGATTACGGACTTCGCTAGTGTTCTTGGTTACCGAATCGACGGACTCGCCGCCGATAAACATCTTGGCCATTACCTAACCTCCATGAAAGTAAAAAGTTACAAGGAAAAAGTAAAAAGTTATTTGGTGAGAAGGCCTTTTGCCTTTTTACTTTTGAATTTTGCCTTGCCTATCTTCCCTTAAATTGCGCTGTTCTTTTTTCTAGATAGGCCTTGACGCCTTCCTGGCCGTCCTCGCTGCCGAAGGTTTGTGCCAACAGCTCGCGCTCGAAGGCCAAGCCTTCGGGGAGCGACAGTTCGAGGCCGGTGGTGATGGCACGTTTCACTTTGCCCACTGCCAGGCTGCTCTTATTGGGCACGATGAACTGGCGGGCATAATCCATCACCTGGTCCATGAAACCTTCTTTGTCGTAGATGTAATGGACCAAGCCCATGTCGAGCGCCTCTTCGAAGGCGATGGTTTTGCCGGTGAAGCAAAGTTCCATTGCACGCGCTTTGCCGACCAAGCGCGGCAGGCGCTGGGTGCCGCCCATGCCGGGCATGACGCCTAAATTGATTTCCGCCAAACCGACGCGGCCGCCTTCCTTTTTGGCGATACGGATGTCGCAGGCCATGGCGATTTCCAAGCCGCCGCCGACGGCATGGCCGTTGATCGCGGCGATGATGATCTTCGGCGTGTTTTCCAACCGCATGAGGACTTCGTGGCCGTGCAGCGCGAAGTTATTTTTGAAGCCAAGCGACTTGCTCGAGAGCATGTTGATGTCGGCGCCGGCGGAAAAAAACTTCTCGACCTTGCCGGTGATGACGATGGCGTGGACATCGTCGTTGAAGCGCGCGTCGAGCACCGCCGCGTCCAACTCTTTGAGTAGTTCCGTGGTGTAGCTGTTAACCGGCGGGCGGTTGATTTCCAAGACTGCGATGCCGTTGTCGATCCGCGATTCAATCATTGCCATAATTTCTGCCTCCTAATCCAAAATCAACTAAATGACTTAGCTGGCATGCCGGCGTAAGTCAAGGTGCCGATGTCGATTGGCCAGTGGAGATGTGCGATAAACCAAAGCTTTTTGAAATCCTGGCGACCCGCTTTCAGTGCCGAACCCGGATCTGCTGGGAGATGCTTGACGGCACAGTGGATTATTGGAAAGTGGCCTGGATTGTGACATCACTATGCCCATCTGACAGAGGAAGGATAGGCGCTTGGCAAAACAGGATTTCCATGACGAGCAGTTGAAGAACGGGCTCGCCGCGCTCGCCGTCGCCGGTATCGCTGTTGAGGCGCCGAGCGTGGCTTCAATCCCGGCGCTGCGCGAGGTGTGGCGCAGATCACCGGAAATGGATCTGGCGGCGGTATTCTTGCTTGGCAAGATCGCCACCGCGGAAGCAGCGGAGCAATTGCGCGAGTTCGATCGAGGCAGCGCCGACAAAGAACTAAAAAAAGAAATCAAGCGCTCGCTCTTCAAGCTCAGTCAAAAAGGTGTCGTGGTGCCACCGGAGCCAGCAGCTGAGAAAAAGCTCGGGCCGCTGTTCGAGCGAGAAAACCAGATCGAGGCATATATGTCCGCCGTCGATGGCGGCGGCGGACGGCTGATTTGGATCGCCAAGCCCCAGACCAACCACGGCTTGCAGGTGATTCAAGCCATGGTGCATGACCGCGAAGGTCTCTTGCGCTTCGGCGGCGTGCAGATGAAGCGCAAAGAATTGCGCGCCATGGCCGACGATATCAAACAGCAGCATGGCGTCAGCATGATCGCCATTCCATGGGAATTCGCCGACTGGATCGTTTACGAAGCCTATGAAAAGGCCAAGGCGCGCGGTCAAAGCGGACTGGAGGATTTTCATGCGATCCGCTCGGTGCTCGGCACCGGCAAGCCAAAGGCTGTCACCCACCCGGTCTATGAAAAACTCGGCACCGGCGACTTTCGCGACGGCCCGTGGCGCGAACAGTCGCGCCGGCTACTCGAAGAGCCGGAGCTGCGCTATTGGGTCATCATCGACGAGTGGGTGCAGGACTGCCTGGCGGCGCTGCATGAAGCGCAGTCAAGCCCGTTGATTCTGAATCAAGTGCAAAAGGAAGAACGACTTGCCGGAGTCGTGCGCGACGCAGTGAAGACGCTCTGCGCCGGCGATCACGGCCAGGCTTTCAAGCGGCGCATGGAGGACATGGCGCTTTACTTTGCCGAGACCGAGCGCATGGAGCAGGCAAAACTCGCGCTCGCGGTGGTGCAACAAGTCGGCGAGGGCGATCCCGGGCCGCTGGATGTTTCATTTCTAACCGGCTTGATGCAAAAGAGCTTTGTCTTTTTCATGTCACAGCTCAAAGCCCAACAGGAAGCGCAGCAGAAAGAACAGCAGTCGTCGCTGATCGTCAAGCCGTGATATCGGACCGAGATGATGACGAAAACGACTACGATTAAGTGAATTGAGCAGTGTTGCTGTCCAGGGCCGGGGTGCGCGTTCTCGACGCACCCCAGCTTGCCATAGCCATCAACCTTAGTTTCTCGCCCGCGTGCAGATATCCAACGCCATCAGCGCGTAGACTTGCGCTGCGTTGACCATCACGCCGATGTCGATTTCTTCGTTGCGCGGACCGATGCGCCGGCCGCGTGGGCCAATCTTGATCGCCGGTATCCCCAATTCGTTATAAACGTTCGTGTCGGTCCAGATGCTGGCGCGGTCGGCGGCTTCGTGTTTGATTTTTTGATTGAACAGGTGTTGGTAGACCTCCTCGGCGGATTGGACCAGCGGTTCGACCTGTTTGCCTTCGTGGCCAAGTAGCGATTTATAAATATCTAGCTGGTAATCGAAGCCGGTGGCGTTTAGGGTATTTTCCAATTCATACTGGATCTGCACCGGACGCACTTGCGGCGGCATGCGGATGTCGACGTAGATGGTGCAGACGCCGGGAAAATAGTTCGGGCGGTAGGGCGCGCCGCCTTCGATACCGCCGATGTTCACCTTGGGATAGAGCGGTCCGGTGGGGGATTGATAGACATATTTGGCTTCGAACTCGGCGCCCCATTTTTCGATGGCGTCGATGATTTTCGTCATTTTCACGATCGCATTCATCTTGATCATCGGGTGGGTTTCCCGGTTGGTACCCCAGGCGGCTTCGGCTTTGCCGGTGGTCTGAATTTTTACTTGAACCACGCCGTTTTGGGTCCAGACGATGTTCATGTCTGAGCCGTCGCAGCACACCGCGTAGTCGGAGTGCATGCCGTGGGTGAGCAGGTGACGCGTGCCGGCGCCTTCGCCGCGGTATTCCTTGGTTTGCCAGGCACCGATGGGCGTGCGCGAGATCTCGCCGACGACGGCGGCCAAGATGACATCGCCTTTCAGTTTTACGCCGCTCTTGTGAAGCGCCTTGCCGGCAATCATGAAGGCGGCGACGCCACCTTTCATGTTCGAGATCCCCAAGCCTTGCACTTTGTTGCCGACGATTCTGCCGGTGAGTTCCGACTGCGGCTCCATGACCGCGACCATGCGGCGATCTTCTTCGGTCCCAGTGAAGCTGGTATCGGTGTGGCCGTTGAATCCCAGGCTCAGACCGCTGCCGTCGCCTTTGACGATACCGACGGCGTTGGGACGGTCGTATTCGACGTCCTGACGTACCGCGCGCAGGCCGTTGGCTTCGAACCAATGCAAGATAAATTCACCGATCGCCTTTTCCTGTCCCGTCGGGCTCGGAATGCTGGTGAGATCTGCGCCCAGTTGGGCGAGTTCTTTGCGGTCGATTAGTGCTAATATCGCTTGCGCTGCTGCGGGATCGAGGGCCATGTGGTTCCTCCAAAAGTAATCGTTTTTAACTAGCGAAGGCGACTGTTTAAGTCAATCTGACGGCGCCGATCGTAGCAAGTCGGTTGTTTTTGGCTTGGGCGCTGGAAATGGGGAAGATTTCTCGCTCCGCTCGAAATGACAGACTTGCGGCACCGTCATCCCTAACGAAGATCGGAATCTCGCCCAACGCAAGCTTCACCGGTGCCGAGAGTGGTTCACTTGAAAAAACTCGCGCAGCTCTCTACAGTCTTGAACTGGCGCTTCACTCGTTGGTGCAAATGGCCGTCCTGTCAAAAGAAAAATTCCACGCTGCATTAAGGAAATCGATGGACACATCGTCGCTCTTGATGATCGCCGCGGCGGTAATCGCGGTGATCGCCGTGTATCTAAAGTCGCCCAAGGCCGCCGAGGCAGGGGTCGGTGCGGGACTTTCTTTGATCGTCGAGATCGCGCCGCGCATGGTGGCGGCGTTCACGCTGGCTGGCCTGGTACAGGCGATCGTGCCACAGGAGACCATCGTGCGTTGGATGGGGCAAGGGTCGGGGTATCGCGGTTTGATGATCGGCATGACCTTGGGTAGTGTCACGCCGGGCGGTCCGATGACCCACTTCCCGGTGATCGCTTCGCTCTACAAGGTGGGAGTCGGCGTCGGGCCCCTGGTCGCGTATCTGTCGGCTTGGTCGCTTTTTGGCCTGCAGCGAATTATCATGTGGGAGATTCCGTTTCTGGGTGCGAAAGTGGTGGCGATTCGCGTCGCTGTGAGTTTTGTCTTTCCGTTTCTCGCCGGTTGGCTGTGCGAAATGATTTGGAACAAATTGAACGTCTAAGTGAGAATGGACCGGCGAAAGTTTCTGAAATTCATGGGTGGTGCGGGGCTCGCGCTACCTAGCCTTTGGGGCGTTGCAAGTTGCCGCCCGCAAGTTTTCAATCCCGATCCCAGCACCGGATTGTCGCTGGGCTATGTCAGCGGCGACGTCACCACGGACAGCGCGCTGGTATGGCTCCGGGCAGAAGCAGGTAGCAAAGCGGCGTTGCGCTACGGAACAGATCCGAGTCTGGCGCAATTTCAAACTAGTTCAGTCCTCGCAGCTGATACGAGCGCGGATTTCAGTGCGATTTTTTCCATCGGTGGCCTACGAGCGAGTACACGCTATTATTACCGGGCGATTGTCGAGGGGAGGACGCCGGGTCCGCTGGGAAGCTTTGTCACGGCGCCGCGGTCGGACGATAACTCGAAGGTAACGTTCTGCTTCAGCGGCGACACACGCCAGAGCTACAAGCCGTTTACCGTCATGAATGCCGTGCGCGCACAGCGACCGGACTTCTTTCTCCACCTGGGAGATACCATCTACGCCGATCGCAACGGTTCAGCGCATACTTTGCCCGAGTTTTGGGACAAATACCGCATCAATCGCGATGATGTTGCATTACAAAGTTGCTTCGCTGAGACCAGCGTCTATGTGATGTGGGACGATCACGAAGTCGAGGATGATTATCTGCCCGGCAATCCGTTGGCGCCCATCGGCAGAAAGGCGTTCCTTGACTACTGGCCGGTGCGCCGGCCGGTGCCAGAATCCGAACAGATTTATCGCGCGGCGCGCTGGGGCCGGGCGGTGGATTTGATTATTCTCGACACGCGCCAGTACCGTGCGCTCGATCGCAGCAGCATGTTGGGGCGCGGGCAGAAAGAGTGGTTCTTCGATCGTCTAGTCAACTCGAGCGCGACATTTAAATTCGTCGCGACCACGGTGCCTATGGCCGGTGGCGGCAAGGATCGCTGGGACGGATATCCCAAGGAGCGGGCTGAGATCTTGCGCTACATTCACGAAAAGAAAATTCCTGGAGTGGTATTCATGAGTGCCGATCTGCACTGCGCAGCAGTGACGAAAATTCCCAAGGGTAACGGAGTGCTCGACATTACTGCCGGACCGTTGGCGGCACCGCTCAACCGGATCACCAACAGCGCCAACCGGCGCTATGAATTCTTCCTCGCCGAGAACTTCAACTTCGCGAAGATCACCGTAGACCCACAAGCCAACGCCAATGAGGCGCTGCTCGAATTCATCGATCAGGATAATCAGGTGTTCTACACGCGGAAGCTTCGCGCCTGACGGATTCTTGCGCTGTCATTCCGATTTCGCCAAGGTTTTCCGCCTTTGCGTAAGGATGACAACACCGTCCGTCATGCCGGTGAAAACCGGCATCCATCTTGAGGGTTGATTGTGCCGCAAACAACCTGGATTACTGTCGTTGCGGGAATGTCGGTATGAAGAGCGTGGTTCCCGTCGTGAAGTTGGAAATGGTCCGCTTGAAGCCGAAGGGAGTTCAGTTCCGGTTAGCCCGGTTACGCATCGCTTCTGGATTGAGCGCGCGCGTAAGCTTGCCTTGCATGTAGTCGAGGATATTGGTCACGGCATTTTCGGCGAAGCCTTCAAAGCCGGAATCGGTGGGCCAGCCCAAGTGGGGCGTCAGGACGACATTTTCCAGTTGGGTGATCGGATGATTCTTCGGCAGCGGCTCTTCGACGAAAACATCGAGGGCGGCGCCGGCGATGGCCTTCTCTTTTAGGATTTTCACCAGCGCAATCTCGTCGACGATGGCGCCGCGCGCTGTGTTGACCAGATACGCCGATGGCTTCATCGAGCGTAGTCGCGCTTCGTTCAAGAGGTTCTTGCTATCGTCGGATAACTTCAGGTGGATGGTGACGACATCGGCGCTGCGCAGGACATCTTCAAGCGGCATGAAGGTGGCGTCGGATTTGCCGGCGCGTTCTTGAGTCAACGTCGGTCCCCAGGCGATCACTCTCATGCCGAAGGCGCGGCCGATGGCGGCGACTTCGGTGCCGATCTTGCCGAGGCCCAAAATGCCAAGGGTTTTGCCCTTCAAGACATAGCCCAACATTAGGGGCCACTCACCGCGGCGCATGGCTTGGTCCCCCTGTGAAATCCGCCGCATGACATCGAGCATCAAGCCGAAGGTCAACTCCGTGGTGCTATTGCCGCCAGGAGCGAGACTAACAACGACGCCATGAGCGGTCGCCGCCTCCATGTCGATGTGGTAGGCGTGATTGCCGGTCTGGGAGATATATTCCAGCGACGGCAAATTTTTAAACAGCGACGCAGTGAATTTCGTCCGCTCGCGGATCGGTATGATCGCGAGGGAATCTTTGAGCGCGTCGACGACCGCCGCTTCGCTCGCAAGCTTCTCATGGAGAATCTGCACTTCGGCAGTCTGGCGCAGCCGAGCGATGGCTTGTGTCGGCGAGATGGCGTGCTGGTAGTCGTCGAGAACGGTGACTTTCACGTTTTCGTGCTCGTGGTTCGTGTTCGCGGAGGGGCGGCCCGTGTTTCGTGTCAGTTACG
This sequence comes from uncultured delta proteobacterium, assembly GCA_963816145.1. GTDB lineage: Bacteria > Desulfobacterota > Binatia > UBA9968 > UBA9968 > DP-20. The sequence continues at coordinate 654,961 of CAWFJP010000003.1, read as the reverse complement.
AGCACGAGCGACGATCACGAACTCGACTTTTTGGCTAGATCACGGCGATGCCGGCGATTTCGATCATATAATCCGGATTGGCAAGGCCGCTGACGATCACCAACGTGCTCGTCGGCGGAGTCTTTTTGTACTGAGTGGCGCGCACCCGGTTGTAACCGTCGCGGTATTCCCTACCGGTAATGTAGGTGGTGGTCATGACGAGATTGTCGAGTGTGCCACCGGCCGCCTTCAACACAGCGCGCAGATTGTCGAAGACTTGCCGAGTTTGCGCTTCGATATCGCCTTTGCCGACGACATTACCGTCTTTGTCGGAAGCGGTTTGGCCGGCGACGAAGAGCAGCTTTCCGCCGCTATTGAGAATTCCCTGGCTATAGCGCGGACGTGGATCGTTCAACGTTCTTGGTTGAATCACTTTACGTGGCATGGAAACCTCCAGTCAAAGAATCTAAATTGGGATGTTAGGTTTTATTCGGCCTCATTACTGCACCACTGCATTACTCCAATTCCCCCGTTCTTGTCTACTTCACGGGATAGCGCTTGGCCATTTCGCTGAAGAAACCATCCTTTTCCATTTCTTGCAGGAAGCTCAAATCGACGAACTGTTCGGGCTTGAAGTTTTTGGCGTTGGGCAGAGTCGGCGCCAGGACGTCGAGCATGAATTGAATGCCCTTCAGGGTCGGATAAGGTTTCTTCGGGATCGACTTGATATAGCCATTATACGAATCCTCAAGCACCGCGGAATCATTCGTGCGCATGTACTTGGCAAAAACCTTTTGCGCCGCGGCTTTGTTGCCGTAAACGAAATAAATCGCCTCGACGAAGCCGCGCAGCGCGCTTCTCACCGTTTCTCGATTGCTGGCGATATAGGCGCGCGACGTTGCGAAACCGTTGCCTTGAACCTCGACGCCGAGGTCGCCGATGGAAACATGTTCGACCAAGCCGGCGCGGCGTCCCAGCGGTGCCGCCGACGAGGACAGGTAGGTCGCGTCGATCACGCCCGACTGCACCGAGGCGATGCGCTCGGTGTCGAGGCCGGCGGGTATCAGTGTGAATTCTTTAAGGTCGACGCCAAGGTGGCGGGCGAGGATGATCGAACCGTAATGGGTTGCCGAGTTGAAACCGGTGATGCCGATCTTTTTGCCTTTGAGTTGTTCCAACTGGGTGATGCCCGGACGGGAAAATACGATCAGATCGTATTTCGTCTCGACCGCGGCGGTGAGCACAAGATTGTGGCCCTGGATCGTCGCTTGGACGACGGTGCCGATATTGACGATCGGCGGATCGCCGCTGACCAGCGCCTGGGTGGCCACCTGGCCGCCGCGAAACAAGATCGGCTCGACTTCTAGACCGTACTTGGCGAATAAACCCATCTCGCGCGCGACCCAGACGTTGCTCTGGCGGAAGCTAAGGGATGGGTAGCCGATCTTGATGCGCTTGAGCTGTTGACCTTGAGCGGCGCCAGTGATGAATAGACACGCGGCGATGCTAAGTAGAGCTCGCGTGCGCGCGCATCGGAGTGATGGAGTCATGGAGTGGTGGAGTGATGGGCCGTGGAAAATACCCAACACTCCGTGACTCCAGTTCTGCATCATTCCATTCCCCTTATTTGCTTGGGTAGCGTTTCGCCATCTCATTGAAAAAGCCTTCCTTTTCGAGTTCTTGTAAAAAGCTTAGGTCGACGAACTGCTCGGGCTTGGCGTTCTTAGCCTGCGGTAGTTGCGGCGCGACCAGGTCGAGCATGTATTGGATGCCCTTCAGGGTCGGGTAAGGCTTCTTCGGAATCCATTTGATGTAACCGTTGTAAGAATCCTCGAGCATCTCTGGATCGTTGGTGCGCATGTACTTGGAGAAGACCTTTTGCGCCTCTTTTTTATTGGCGTAGACAAAATAGATCGCTTCGACGAACCCCTTGAGCGCGTTTTTCACGGTGTCACGGTTACTTGCAATATAACTGCGCGACGTGGCAAATCCGTTGCCTTGTACTTCAACCCCCAAATCGGCAACAGAGAATAGCTCGTTGAAGCCATTCTTGCGTGCCGGCGCTGCCGCTGAAGAGGTGAAGAATGTCGCATCGATCCGTCCCGCTAACATGGCGCCCAAGCGTTCCGCGTCCGGTCCAGTGGGAACCAGCGCGATGTCCTTGTTTATCTCCAGGTTGAGGTGCTGGAACAGGATATTGGCGGCGTTATGCGTGGCGGAGCCGTAGCCGCTAATGCCGAATTTTTTGCCTTTGAGTTCTTCGAGTTTGTTGATCCCTTTGCGAGCGAAAACAATTTGATCATATTTTGTTTCCACGGCGGCGATCAGCACGAGGTTGTAGCCCTGCAAGCTCGCCTGCACGACCGTGCCGATATTGACGATCGGCGGATCGCCGGCCACCAGCGCTTGGGTCGCCATCTGGCCGCCGCGTAGAAAAATCGGCTCGACTTCCAAGCCGTACTTGTTGAACAGGCCCATTTCCTTCGCGACCCAGACGTTGCTCTGACGGAAGCTCAACGACGGATAGCCGATACGGATTTTTTTGAGCGGCTGGGTCTGCGCGGCGACAGTTGCCGCGATGCTACTAGCTAATAATGCAGCGACAGAGATCAATCGTAAAGTGGGTTTCATATGAGATGATAGTTCCAATTCCTTTCTCCGAACTTTTTCAATTATCAATTATCCATTTCGCCGTTCTCAATTTCTATCTAAGGTTTGAATCCCGCGAGCTTTTGCGCCTCTTCGATCAGCGACGGGTCGACGTAGTCGGTCATTGCCGGCACTTTCTTGCCTTTGTAATGGCCTTCTTTGGCGCGCAGTTCCATGGTCTTGTCCCAGGCGGTTTTGACTATGGCGCCGCCACGAGTGAAGGGCTTGAAGTCTTCGACCATGAACTTGTAATCCTGTTCCGCGGCGTCGCGGGTGGTCTTCAACGCTTTCATATGAATGGCGAGCGCTTCTTCTTTGTTTTTTCGATCATAAAGCCAGTCGGTCGCTTCGATGGTTGATTTTAGATAGCGGACAATTTCGTCGCGGTGGATTTTGACATAATCCTGGTGCGCGAAGTCGACGGTAAACTGGATCGGCCCGAGCACTTCGTGAAACGTAATGAGCTTGTTAAAGCCCTCTTTGGCGGCGCGGAAATTAAACGGCGCGCCCATAAACGTCGCCTGCACCGAGCCGCCTTTCAAAGCCGCATAGCGTTCCGGCGATGTGCCGACCACCAGATACTTATATTCGCCTTCTTTAAGTTTGTAGGCTTTTTCCAAGACTTCCTCGATCATGAGCGTTGTCCCGCCGGTTAGCGTGCTGACACCAATGGTTTTGCCTTTCAGATCGGTGCCGGTTTTGATTTCCGGCCGCGCCATGAAATCATAGGCGATTTTGTCCTGGATGCCGCTGACAATTTTCAATTTGGCGCCTTTTTCGATACCGCCGATGACGTAATCAGGATTGATCCGGCCCATCGGAACGCTGTTGCTGATCACCGCGCGGACCAGATTGGTCGAACCGCGGATAACGATGACTTCCATGTCCAAGCCATTTTTTTCAAAAATCTTTTTCTGTTCCGCGACGTAGAGCGGCCAGCTCGACGACGTGGCGCCGCTTTGCACGAAGCGCATCTTGGTGAGCTTGGCGTCGCTAGCCCGAGAATCGGCGATGGTTAACAGGCAGTAGGCAAGAGTCAGAAAATAGGTGGTTAAGATTTTAAAGTGAAGCATAATTTTCCTCGTCGAACGAATAGTTTTTAAACTCAAGTTTATTTAATTCAAGGCCCCGGCGGGACGGTTCACAACTGGGCAAAGCCTCCGGCGGCTTTAACTTCCTGCTCGATTTGTTTCCAGATTTGATTTTCCAATTCAAGGAACTGGGGATCGGATTTGATGTCCATATCCCTTGGACGAGGCAGCGGGATGCTAAATTCAGAGCGAATCATGCCGGGCCGGTGGGTAAAAACGATCACCCGGTCCGATAGCAGGACTGCCTCGGCGATCATGTGCGTCACAAAAATGACGGTTTTTTGGGTTTCGCGCCAGATGCGCAGCAGTTCCAGCTGCATGAAGTTGCGGGTCTGAGCGTCGAGGGCGGCGAAGGGCTCGTCCATCAGCAGGATGCGTGGATTGACCGCCAGGGCACGGGCGAGATTGACGCGCTGCTGCATGCCGCCAGAGAGTTCATGAGGGTAATGATTTTCAAAACCGTTCAAGCCGACCAGGTCGAGAAACTTCTTGGCGATCTGCTCGGCGTCTCTGCTGTTGTGGCCATTCTGATCGCGCCCTTCGAGGCCGAGCAGGACGTTTTTTAGACTGGTGCGCCAGGGGAGGAGCGACGCGCCTTGAAAGACAAAGCCCATGAGCAGCTGGTCGCGCACTTCGTCAGCAGCTTTGCCGTCAAGTAAGATCTCGCCGCCGGAATGTGGCATCAGTCCATTGATGACCCGCAGCATGGTGGTCTTGCCGCAGCCGCTGGGTCCGACGATGCTGACGAACTCGCCTTCGCGCACGGATAAATTGATGTTGTTGAAGATCTCGAAGGGTTCTTTTCCGGGTCGGGAAATTTCCTTTTTTAAATTGCGTAGCTCTAGCACCGGCCTGGCCATCGTCATCCCCCTTGCGCTTGCCCGCGCCATGGCGTGGTGTAAACCTCGACGCGCCGGACGATTTCAAACCCGAGAACTCCTAACACAGCAAACACAGCGACGCCGACAAACAGCACAGGTATGTTTAAGGTCTGCCCCGCGAAAAAGATCAAGTAGCCCAGTCCTTCGGTAGCGCCGAACCACTCGGCGATTGCGACGCCGGTTAGGCCGCGGCCGATGGCCAATCGCACGCCGGCGAGAATGTATGGCACGGAGGCGGGCAGGAGGATTTTTCTAAACAACGCCCAGCGGTCCAGGCGATAGGAGCGCGCCAACTCGACATACTCGCGGTTGACCACGCGCATGCCGTAGTAAGAATTGATCAGCACGGGAAAGACGCAGCCCAAGAAAACGATGGCGACCTTCGATCCTGCACCGATGCCAAACCACAACAGCAACACGGGCGCGAAGGCGATGCGCGGCGCGGTGTAAAGTGTCGTCATCCAGGGATTGACGTAATCGCGCACTAGCGGACTCAGGGCCATCAAAAAGCCCAGCGGCACGCCGACGAGAATGGCCAGGACAAATCCATAGACAAAAATCACCGAGCTGGCGAACAGATGCGGATAAAGCTCGCCGGTGGCGATCATCATTTCGTACGCTTTACTCAAAACCACGAGCGGTGAGACCAGGATGCTGCTGTCCTTGATCAGGACCTCGGCGGCGTAATGCCAACCAAGCAGACCCACGAACACAGAACCGAGCCGGAGTAGCATGGGCGTGAGATCGAGCCGATCTTCGTTCATGGGGGATCAGGGAGTCGCTATGAGTCTGCCGACCACTCGGCAGTCTGGCGCCAGGGCGCCATGCGCAGTTCGAAGCGCTTGATGAGGTTAAAGCTGGTCAGACCGATGACCGCGAGCAGGATCACCGTGACAAAGAGTTTTGGGCTATCCCAGGTTTCGGAAGAGTCGCGCAGCAAGTAGCCTAGACCGGCGTTAGACGCCATCAATTCGGCAACTACGACGGCCAGCAGGGCGCGCCCGACACCCAAACGCATCCCGGTAATGATGAAGGGTAGAGCGCCTGGCAGACGGATCTTGTACGTGGTTTGCCAGCTCGATAAGCGCATAGACTGAGCGAGCTCGAGCCAGACGGGGTCCAGGTTTTTGATTCCAGCCGCGGTATTCAAAATAATCGCCACCAGGGTGATCTTAAACACCACGACGATCTTTGAGAAAATGCCGATGCCGAACCAGATGATAATCATCGGCACCAGCGCGATGACCGGGATCGAGTAGAGCGCCGCCATCCATGGGTCCATGATCTCATCGAACCATTTGTACATGCCCATCAAGTAGCCGAGCACGACGCCGATCATGCAGGCAGCGCCGAAGCCGTAGATAAACTCCGTGGCCGTGGTGGCGAAATGCTTGTTGAGCTCGCCGCTGGTTGCCAGATGCCAAAACGTGCCCGCGACACTGCTCGGCGGCGGGATCAGCAACTCGTTTTCCAGTAAGGCGCGCGCGAGGACTTCCCAGAGCGCGACGCCGGCAAATATTGAAATAGCGCCGCGGCTGATTTCTTTTCGAACGGGCAAAAACGTCATGGGGTTATGCAGACTGGATACCGGCTCCTGGCGGATTCACGCGCGCAATCTGCGCACTTTTACATTCGATCGCGGGTTGATACAAACCTGCGGGCGATTTTCGCGAAATCCCCATCAGCGATAGAGTTCCGGGTCCGAGCCGCGGTCGACGCCGGTGCGGATGCGTGGAAATACCGAGACGCCGCCGGGGCGGCCTTGGACCATGAAATCGACGGGAACAAAGCCTTGCAACAGCGGTATCGGGATTTGCACCCCGCCGTAGGGCGTACCGCGATCCGCGCCGACCGCAAGCTGGCTGCCGCCGAACCCGGTGGGCAGCCCACCGCTCATACTGAAGTGGCTGGCGGATACGCTGCCCTGGATCGGCGGCAGTTGATATTGGCTGCCGGGATTGCGCTCGTTCTCTGTGATCAGCTGGGCGTCGAGTACCCGGCGATAGGATGAGCCACCGGCTTCGCGGATTAACGTAAATGTCGTGTCCTCGCGGCCTTCCGAGCCGGCACCGCGCTGTTCACGTTCGCCCCGGATGATGGACGTCGGGACATTTCTGATGCCGCCGACGCTGTCTTTGGCGCGTTGATTGGCATCTGCGGCGGCAACCTGTTGATTCTTTTCGCGCAGGGCGATGAAGAAGCGATCGGTGGTCGCCTTGGCGAGACGATGGCTCTGGCTGCGCACGCCCCAGGGCGTCTGGTAGAAAACCAGCAGTTCATTGTCGTTAAGTAAGATCGCGCCGCGGTCGGCGATCTCCATGTTACGCGGATCGCCATCGAGCAAGGTCGCCTTGAGTGACAAACCGCCCGGCCCCCAGATCTCAGGATTTTCCAGCAAGAACTGCTTGCTCATACGCAGGCCTTGGTTTTCATCTTTGACGAGCGCGGCAAGTTTCTTGGTTGCTTCAGCAGCGGCGCTCGAGTCCGGATGATAATCGAGCACAGCCTTGAGATAGTTCTCCTGGCTGCTGCGCGAGCTTGATTTGCTGGCGGCGTTGAGCAAGGCGCGCGCAGCTCTGTCATTGAGCGCGTCGATTTTTTCTTTCGGTGAGCCGGCCAGCTCATGGTAGGTGAGGGCACGCTCGACCATCCCGCGCTCCTCGTAAGCATCGGCGAGCACGCGATAGACTTCGCTGGCGCTTTCTGACTTGGGATGGCTGCGCACATAGGCAACCCCGGCATCGATCACCGGCTGCGCCGAAATCGGGTTGTTGGTCACGACTTGAAAGAGATTGCGGCTCCACATCATGGCGTTGGCCATGCCCAAAGTCGCGATACCGCCGGGACCCGCGGCAGCCATGGCGCCCGCGGCAAATAGCAAATTTTTGCGTAGGAAATCATCGCCCAGCAAGACATATTTCACCGACTCCAATTGGCGCTCGGTGCGCGCGTCTTTGAATGTCGAGAGCAAATTATACCCAGGGCTCTGCAATAAGACATCGGCCCGTTCTTTGGCCACGGGCGTGGTTGCCCTGCGGGCGTTTTGCTCGACAGCTTTGCGCGCCGCTTCATGCCAACCCCTCATTTCCAAGGCCACGGCTTCGGCGTCGCGGGCAGCGTCGGCCAACGGTTTGTCGAGATATTTTTTTTCGGTGTCGATGGCGACTCGTTGAATCAAATTGGCATCGCGCAAAGATAGCGCTTCCAGCAACTTTTTCGCGTCGGCTTGCTGCTGTGGGCTCGTGTTTTCTTCAGCGCGGGCTTTGAGACTCTGCCGGCGCGCCTCCTGACTTTGTTGCAAAGTTTCGGCGGTTTGCTGTCGCAATTTCTCGGCATCTTGCGACTGGGGATCGAAAAAGGCCGCGACTTGGGCATGAAACAGCGCTCGATCATCATCGCCTTTGTTCAAGGCCTCTTTGGCCTTGGCAAGCTGTTTGCCGACCAGCACGTCGCGTTTCTTTTTATCGAGCGCTTCAACCTGTTTGCGTACCTGAGCGTTCTTCGGATCGTCAGGAAAGCGTTTCAAGTGATCGAGGTCGCGGGCGAGCGCGCGCCGCTCTTCGATCGACATGTCGCGATCCATCAAGGCGTACACCTGGCTGATGGCGGTCTCGGCGGCGGCGCCAATGTAGTTGCCGGACGCAACTCCGACCAGATCGACGGAACTCAACAGGCGATTGACAATTCCACCCCAAAAATTGGTCGAGCTCTGGCGCATGAGCTGCTCGGATTGAAAATGATCGTCGCGGTTGATCACCGACTCGAGATATTTTGTTCGTTCCGGCGACGAAGCGTTGCGCAGGGCTTCGCGGTAGGCGGCAAGATTTTTCTCTCGGTCCAGAATCGTGTTGTTGACCAGATCCTGGGCGCGGTCGGTTAGACCGGTACTGCTGCGCTGCTCTTTCTGCAGCCGGGCATCCTCATTTTTCAAGAATGCTAGATGATCGCTCAAAGCTTGGTTGTGGTTGGTCAACGTGTCGATGAGCAGTTCGCGAGCCCGTTTGTCGACGGCGTCGGGAAAAAACCGCGGCGCCGCAACCGGCCTTTCGAACGGGTCATATTCGGGCATCGGGTTTAAGATTTTATCCACGTCCAATTCACGCGTTTGGGCCTGGCAAAGGCCCGGGGCGCTGGTCAATGCGGCGATGATTGCGGCGGCGGCAAAGCGGCGGCTTATCTGCGTTCTCATCGATTGAGTCTGGTGACCTTTTCCAAGTAACCGCGAGTCGCTTCGATCTTGGCTTGGGCTTCCAATTTTTCTACCACGCCGTCGGTCTGCGCGACCTCGCTGTAGAGCTTCAACGCGGATTTGGCAAATTGATCTAATACGTTGAAATCGAACGCCAACCCCTCGGGATCGTACTGGGTGGCATAGTCTTTTGCAAGGATCATGTAGAAGTCGCCGAAGTCGAGCAAATGGCGTTGATAGTTCTTGCTTTGTTGATGCTTGGTGATCAGTTGGCTGTAACCCAGAATCGTCAATTGGTTGCCTTCCTTTAAGCGAAAGCGATTGGCTTCGACGAAGGCGACCTTGGCGCGATCGATGCGCTCTTCTTCGACTCGGGCGAGAAACTCATAGGGCGTGCCCTGATGCTTTTTGATGAGTCCGTTCCAGGCCGCCACTTTCTCGTCGAGGCCGGCGATATATTTGAACGGATCGTCGACGGGGATGGTGCGGTCGAAGATGCGCAAAAAGTTATCGAGGATCTCGGCGTTCTTAGCCGCTTCGCTGCCGAGGCGGCCTTCGGTTTCGGCGACCTTGCGGTAGAGCGCCGCGGCTTGGTCGTATTCACGCAAGCGCTCCAGCGCCAAGGCGCGGTTGTATTGAACGATATCCGTGAACTGGCCGCGGTTCTTGGTTTCGTAATCTTGCAGGCGGGTCAAGGTCGCTTTCATGATGTTGATGCCGGTGACATCCTTGGGAATCGCAAAACGGTAGGTATCTTCCTTGGCTAAACGTTGAAAATCTCTGACGATATCGAGCAGATCGCCGGCTGGCAGATAACGTTCATCGGGCGCCGCGGCATGGACGACATGGGTGAGTGGCAAAACCCAGAGACAAACGACCAAAAGTCGAAAAACCGGCAAAGTTTTTGGGTGCAGGATTCTCAAGACCGTAACGGCGCCACGAGGCGTGTTGAAAATCTCATGGAGAGTGACGACACATCCTAGATTTCAGCTATTTTCCGAGAAAATCACTTTATGTCAAGCCACGACGGGTCGCTTCTCAAGCTTGACCGAGTCCGCGAAGCAGAATACCCATGGATCATGGCATCGACAATCCGGCGGACTCTGTTGGCTTTGATAGTTGTGCTTCACGTGGCCGGCTGCAGTGAAGGAATCTTCGAATCGCCGCGCCCGGCAACCCCGCGAGCGCCCGTCGCGCCGCCTCGGCCGTCTCCGCTGCCCGACTATTACGGCCCGGCGATACGCTCATTCTTGATGGGATTCACGCGTTGGCCGGCGGATCTCACCCGTGAAGGCGTCGCCATCGCCGAAGATTACGCTTATACCCACGGCGATATTGTCTCGGTGACGTTCATCGGCGGCGTTCCATGGGCCGAAGCGTTGGACAACAAGCCTTATCCCCAAGATGTTCAAGACCATCTCAAGTACCGGCCACCGGCGGGAAAGAAACTATTTCTGTCGATCTCACCGTTGGACAAGGATCGCCGCGGCCTGGCGCCCTACTGGGGCGAGACCGATAATCAGCCTTTGCCGCCGCCGTGGAACCGCGAGCTACTTAATAGCGCACGGGTCAAGCGCGCCTATCTCAACTTCGTCCTGCGCGCGGTGGAAATCATGCGGCCGGACTTTCTCGCCATCGGCGTCGAGTCGAATGTGCTGTTGTCACGCAACCCCGAAAAATGGCACCAGTTGAAAGATCTGCACCGCGACACGTACCTGGCGGTCAAGAAGCTGCACAAAGCTCTGCCGGTGTTTTTCACCACAGACGTGCTGCATTACAAACGGCTGGTGCGCGACGCCAAAGGTTCTCAGCAGGAAAAAGAAGTGATGGATTTGATGCGCTACAGCGATCTGTTCGCCATGAGTGTCTACCCGCATATGAGTTTGGAGGTTCCCCGGCCGGTGCCGGCTAACTTCCTCGACTTCGCCACCCGCTTCAAGCGGCCGGTGGCGGTGGCCGAGAGCGGCATGTCGTCAAAGGATGTCGACATGCGCAGCTACTCGACATTGTTGCGTGGATCGGATGCCGACCAGTATCAGTTCACCGAGCTGCTGCTCAAAACCGCCGCGCGGGATTACTACGAATTCGTCATCAACTTCGCCAGCACGGATTTTGAACGACTGGTCGCCCGGTTACAGCCGCCGCTCGACGATCTCGCGCGTATCTGGGCCTACACGGGAATGCAGACTAGTGACAAGCGACCGAAGCCCGCGTCGGCGGTTTGGGATGGGTACTTGCGTGCGAGGTACGAGCAGGCGAAGTGGTGGTAGATCCTCGCTGGCGGTAGGTATTTCAAATTACATATTTCAGATTTCAATCTCGGAATGCGGCCAACCGAATAGGTGTTCAATTCCGTTAACCATCGGTTACGTCCTAATTAATGAATAGAACAAGACTAGTTCGCCACTTTTTCCTGCCGCGAAATCATGTGGAGTGCCCTTGGGGATATGGCAGACGATTCCAGGTCGCAGCTGGATACGTTTGCCGTTCACGCGCAGCTGGCCCCGGCCTTCGATGACATGGCAGACGACGTCTTTGTCGTTGTGGTTGATCTGTTTTTGATCTGAATTCTTCGACGGGCGGAAGGCGATCAGGCCGCTGGTGAATCGTTTCTCCTTGAAGCAGTCGGCGTAGCGGATTTCGTCGTTGATTTTCTTCAGTGACTTCAGCGCAGTGGTGATGTTAACTACTTTCATATGAAACGGGCGTTAGGTGCGAGGCTTGAGGCAGAACAGACGGTTCGTGAATTCTAACTCACGCCTCTAGCCTCGCGCCTCATGCCTTGTCCGTCACTGCCGCTAAAATTTCTTTGATCGCTTGCTCGGCTTGGTCGTTGGGGACGCGGCTGGAGCCGACGACTTTGTGGCCGCCGCCACCGTAGTTTTTAAGCAGCTCGCCGACGTTGACGTTCGAAGTCGGGTTGAAAATGTTATATCCCACCGAGATCGATGTCGTGTTCGAGCGCTGGTTGTCGTCGGCGACTTTGACTTGGATGTTGCCCTTGGGGAAGAGCGTGAAGACCAGGAAGCGATTGCCGTCGGGGATTTCTTTGACGCCGCGCAGGTCGCAGTAGATCACGTTGCTCTTGTAGCTGGTCCGTTCGAGCAAAAGCCGGCGCAGTTTTTCCTGTTCTTCCTGAATGCGCTGGCAGCGGCGCTTGATGTCGGGGTCGCTCAAGAGCTCTTCCAAGGTTGCGTCGCGCAGCAGGTTGATGACCTTCAACCAGTAGGGCTCGTCGCCGGCGTTCCGGCCGTCGGTGGTCATGGAGATCAAGACGTACCCTTGGGGATTGAGCACGTCTTCTTGTTCCAATTTCCCGGCGTCGACCCTATCGACTTCATGCATCAGGTGCTGCATGCGCGGAGTGCCGAGAAATAGCGCGATCTCCGCTGAGGAGGTTCCGTTGCCTGTTGCCTGCTGCCTATTGCCTGCTTCGGTATAATATTCATACACGACCCGCGCGGCGCTGGGAGCCAAACGAAAGCCGCCGCGGCCGAGAATGATCGGCGTTTCAAAATTAGGCGTGGTATTGGTGATATGATGGTCGAACCAAAGGGTGCAATTGGGATGGTAGGGGAGATTGGTGATGATGTCGCCGCTGCGAATTTCGACCAAGCCATCCTGCATGAATTTGGGTTCGACATAGAGATAGTCGTCGACCTTTTCAAACTTGGTGACTAGAGCGCCGCAGACCAGGCCGTCGAAATCAGCGCGGGTGACCAGCCTCATCGAATCACCTCGTCGACCGGCGTGAAGGGCAGGTTGAACGCGCTGGCAACGCCTTCGTAGGTGACCTTGCCATCAAAGGTGTTCAAGCCTTTGGCCAGCGCTTTGTTTCTGATGACGGCCAGCGGAAAACCCCGATTGGCCAACTCCAAGCCGTAGGTCAACGTTGAATTGGTCAGCGCGTATGTTGATGTGTTCGGCACGATCGCCGGCATGTTGGTGACGCAGTAGTGGACTAGTTCTTCTTCGACGTAGATCGGGCTTGATATGAGTGGTCGGTCGCGAAGTTTCGGCGCAGCCGCCTTGATCGATGGCGATGTCGACAAATGCCGCTCCGGACTTCATCCGTTTCGCCAGTGCGCGCGGAATCAGTTTCGGCGCCTGGGCGCCGGGGATCAAAACCGAGCCGATGACTAAGTCGGCGCCGACGACCGCTTCTTCGACATTGGCGCGGTTCGACATCAACGTCGTCACGTGGCCGCCGAGGATATCGTGAACGTAGCGCAGCTTGTTGGGATTGATATCGAGAATACTAACATGGGCGCCCATGCCGACGGCGACCTGGCAGGCGGCCGTCCCCGACATGCCGGCGCCGATGATTACAACATTGGCCGGGCGCACACCGGAGGCGCCGCCCAATAGCACGCCTCTGCCGCCATTTTCCGCCTGTAAACACCAGGCACCGACTTGAATCGACAAGCGGCCGGCGATCTCACTCATAGGTGCGAGCAGCGGCAACGAGCCGTCGTCGAGCTGAATGGTCTCGTAGGCGATGCCGGTGACCTTGCGCTCAAGCATCTCTCGGGTGACTGACTCGGCGGCAGCCAAGTGGAGATAGGTAAAAAGAATCAGCCCAGGCCGCAGCAAGGCATACTCCGACTGCTGCGGTTCTTTGACCTTCATGATCATGTCGGCCTTTTCCCAGACTTCTTTGGCGCTGTCGACGATCGTCGCGCCGGCGGCTTGATAGTTGGCATCGGTGAGACCGCTGCCGCTGCCGGCGCCTTTTTGGATCATCACCTGGTGGTTGCGCGCGACGAAACCGGCGACACCGGTGGGTGTGACGGCGACGCGGTTTTCTTCAGTTTTAATCTCTTTGGGGACGCCGATGATCATGCGCCAAGGCTACGCGAAGGGCCGGGGAAATGCAAAATGGAGAATGGAGAATGGAGAATGGAGAATGGAGAATAAGAACAACTGCTACCGGTTGAGTGACCAGATGAGGATCGCCCATCCGGCGAGAAATGCTAGGCCGCCGATCGGGGTAATGGCGCCGAGCCCGCGTATGCCGGTGAAGCTCAGCAGATAGAGACTGCCGGAGAAGATGACGATCCCTATGATGAACGCCCATCCGGCAGCATTTAAATTCGCTTCGGGCCAGCGAGTGGCGGCCCAAGCGACGGCGAAAAGTGCCAGGGCGTGGTACATTTGATAACGCACGCCGACCTCGAAGATGTTGAGCATGTCGGCCGAGATTTTGGTTTTGAGCGAGTGAGCGCCGAAGGCGCCAAGGGCGACGGCGATGAATGCAGCGATGGCGCCGGCGGTGAAAAAGAAGCGGTCCATGATTAGTCGTGTTCGTGATCCTGTTCGGAATAAGGCGAGGTGCACCTCGCCCCGTACAATTCCGGTCCGGAAAAAACTATGCAGACGTGCTGCGATTCAGTGATACAAACATCGCGCCTTTTTGAATGACGATTTGCCGATAGTCTTTGCGTCGGCTCAAGGCATCGATCAGTTTTACTAACGGTTGGCTCGCGGTCAGATATTCTTTCGGCGCGCCGGCGGCCTTCATTTCTTCGATCTCCTTCACATCGAGATTCCAGCGCAGGAGAAATTCTTCATCGGATATATTCTCTGCGTTCATTTTTTTGCGCAGCTCGCCTACCGAAGGTTCGGGCGGCGGCCGTTCGGCCCATTCCTTGGCCCGCGGGCGGTCGAGGATCTTCGCTTTGACTTCGGGCGCCATCAACTCGGCGCCTTCTTTGCCCCAGTAGCCGAGCGCGTACTGGATAATTTGATCGGTCACTTCTTTGTAGCGCTCGCCGACAATCACATTGATCGCTGCCTGGCTGCCGACGAATTGCGACAGCGGAGTGACCATGATCGGATAGCCCAGCTCGGCGCGCACCTGCATGGTTTCTTCAAGCGCTTGGTCGATCTTGTTTTCCAGGCCGACCTTTTTTAGCTGAAAGCGCAAATTGGAAATCATGCCGCCGGGCACTTGGTGTTGGTACTGAGAGTAGTCGTACTCCACCGGCGCGCCGATGGGAAAGCCTTCGCGTTTGGCGATGTAGGTGAAATGCGCGGACACCGGCTTGAGCAGATCTTCATCGATGAGGGTTTGATAACCCAGCGCGCGCAGGTTCTTGGCGACATTAAATAACGACGGATTCGACGAGCCGTCCGCCAGCGGCGGCAATGCCGTGTTAACGATCTTGATGCCGAGCTTCACGGCTTCGAGACAGCACAGTGGCCCCAAGCCGGTGGTGCAGTGGGTATGGAGTTCCACGGGAATGCCATTGGCGTTGGCAAAGACGATTGGCACTAGCGTTTGCACGCGTTCCGGCGTGAGCAGGCCGCCAGGATCTTTGAGGCAGAGTCGATTCACTTTCAACGATGCCGCTTGGCGCGTGCGCTCGGCAAAGTATTCATCTGTGTGTTTCGGCGACACGGAGTAGATGATGTTGAGCACCGGATTGATACCGACATCGCGGGAGACCTTGGTCTTCCACTCCCAGCCTTCGAGTTCGTTCCACTCTTCTGAAATACGCGCTTCACGGATGCCGTTGGCGGCCATCCGTTCCATGAACAAGCGGTACATCGAACGCGGTGTGATATCGAAGGCGCTGAAGCGACCGGCATTTAAACGAAGCGGCGTGTTTTTGATGCGCTGGCTAACCAGTTTCACGCGCGCCCAGGGGTCTTCCTTTAACTCGCGCACACATTTCTTTAAATGCGAGCTCGAGATCAATTCAATGGCGTCGAAGCCGGCGCGGTCCATGGCTTCGGCGACGGGCAGCATCATGCCCGTGGTCATGCTTTCCGCCCACAGGCTTTGGTGGCCGTCGCGAATGGTAGTGTCGACGAATCTTATCCCGTCCATACTGTGATTGATTGCGAGAATACTATTCACCACGAAGTCACGAAGGACACGAAGGGTTAGGAAAAACTACTCCGAACTTCGTGATCTTCGTGCCTTCGTGGTGATCAAGGATTTTTCCGTTATTGCTAAAGCGTTAAGCCAAAGAACTTAACGGCGTTATCCAACATGATCTTCTTGCGGATCTCGGGTTTCATATTGACTTGGCCGAACTCTTCCAACCAGCGCTCGACGCCGATGGCCGGCCAGTCGGAGCCGAACATCGCCTTGTCTTGCAGCAGTGTGTTGATGTTGTGCAGCAGCTCCGCGGGGAAATACTTCGGCGCCCAGCCGGACAGATCAATAAAGTAGTTCGCTTTGTGGCGTGCGATCGCTAAGCTTTCCGCGGTCCACGGCCAGGTTGGATGAGCGCTGATAATTTTCAATTCAGGAAAGTCAGCGGCGACTTCGTCCAGGTGGATCGGTTGGCTATATTTGAGCTTGATGCCCATGCCGCCCGGCGTGCCGGCGCCTGCCGCGGCCATTCCACCATGGAAGAGGATCGGCATGTTGAGCTTGGCGCATTGTTCCCACAACGGGTAGAAGCGCGGATCGTTGGCATAAAAATGTTGGCGCGCCGGATTGAGCTCGCCCATGCCGGTAAGTCCCAAGTCCTGGCAACGTTTAATTTCGTCGAGCGCCAGCTTGCCGGTCCAGGGATCGATGGCGCCAAAGGCCAGGAAAACGTCTGGATGTTTTTTCACGGCGCCGGCCACGTGATCGTTGGGCAGCGGCGTTAAGCCGGTGATCGTTTCATCGCGGGTGTTCATGATCACCGCCATCATCTTGCGGGCGCGATACTGATCCGCCATCTCGTCAATGGAAACCGGCGGCCGTTCGCGACCAAAATAGCGCGCCATCTGCGCGGTGCGGTCGCCTTTAGATTTTTGACTTGCTTCATCGGAAAGATGGACGTGAACGTCGATCGCTACAATATCTCTTGCCATTTTTTACTGCCTCCTCGTGGAATTTCTTTCCTTATTGCACTGCTGATGCCTAGATTCAACCTTGTCTTGCGTCCGGGGAGCACATGTACGTCTAGAGACGTAAGACTCTAAACCCGCTTTTCCAAGGTCACCGAAAAATTTGGCGTCTGCACATGAATCTGCCGGTTCCTAGTCCGCTTCGATAGCTCTTGCAGCAGATTGACCAGCGGTTGTTCGGAATTCAAGTACTCCAACGGGCGTTTGTTGGCGCGCATGAATTCGATATCTTCCTTGCCGATGATCCAACGCAGCAGCAGCTCTTCGTCGGAAGTGCCCTCGGCACCCAAGCGGCGGCGCATCTCGTCCGGCGAAGGTTCGTCGGGGGTCCACTTGGCCCATTCCTTGGCGCGGGGGCGGTCGAGGATCTTGTCCTTGACCGTCGGGTTCATGTCACGGGCGCCCTCGGCGCCGGCATGGCCGAGGGCGAACTTGATCACTTGGTCGGTGACTTCTTTGTAGCGCTCGCCGACGATCACATTGATCGCTGCCTGGCTGCCGACGAACTGCGACAGCGGTGTCACCATGATCGGGTAGCCGAACTCTTCACGCACTTTGATCGCTTCCTCCAAAGCCGCGGGAAACTTGTGCTCCAGGCCGACTTTACGGAGTTGAAAACGCAGGTTAGACAGCATGCCACCGGGAACCTGATGCTGGTACTGCGAGTAGTCGTATTCCACCGGGGCGCCGATGGTGAAGCCTTCGCGCTTGGCGATGGCGGTGAAGTGGCGCGATACGGGCTGCAATATTTCTTCGTCAATATCGGTTTTGTAGCCTAATGCGCGGGCGTTCTTGGCGACGTTGAACAAAGACGGATTCGACGTGTCGTCGGCCAGCGGCGGCAGCGCAGTATTGAACGAACGGATGCCCAACTCCATGCCTTTGATGCAGCATAGCGGGCCGAGACCGGTGGTGCAGTGGGTATGCAGTTCGATCGGAATGCCGTTGGCATTCTTGAAAATGATCGGCACCAGGGTTTCCATTCGTTCCGGCGTCAGCAAGCCGCCGGGGTCTTTGAGGCAGAGCCGGTAGGGATTGAGCGACGCTGCCTGGCGGGTGCGCAGGGCGAAATATTCGTCGCTATGTTTGGGCGACACCGAGTAGATCAAGTTCAAGATCGATTTCATGCCAGCGCGATGGCACTCGCCGACGCGAAATTTCCAGCCTTCGTAATCATTCCATTCGTCGGAGATACGCGCTTCCTTGATGCCGTTGGCGAACATGCGCTCGACGAACAGCCGGTACATGGACGGCGGGTTGTATTCAAAAGTATTGACCCGCCCAGCGATCAGCCGAAGCGGTGTCTTGGTGATGATTTTAGACACCAGCCGGACGCGCTCCCAAGGGTCTTCCTTCAGATCGCGCACGGTTTTCTTGAGATGCGACCCCGAGATCAGTTCGATGCCTTCAAAGCCCGCGTCGTCCAAGTTCCTGGCGATTGGCAGCATCATGCCGGTGGTCATATTTTCCGCCCACAAGCTTTGATGGCCGTCGCGGATGGTCGTGTCGACGAATTTTATGGTTTCCATGGCTTCTCCCAAAATAACTGCTCTTGTACTCGTTATTACAGATTCTTGATATAGATCAAGGCGAATTCGATTGACTGACAGATTGCTCAAGCTCAAGTTTAGCTTGAGGCCGGCTTTAGATTTTCCTGCACATGCATTAGCATTAAATGCGATGGTCCAGATCGCCCAAGCGCTGCTCTTCGACCGGGATGGCAAGTTGCTCATTTACTTGCGCGACGACAAGCCGACGATTTCGTTTCCCAATCATTGGGATTTGTTTGGCGGCCATGTGGAAGCGGGGGAGACGCCGGAACAGGCGCTGTGCCGGGAACTGCAAGAGGAGATTGGCGTGGCGCTGGAAATGTGGCGACTGTTTCGCCGTTATGAATGTTTGACCGGCGATGCTTATCCCAACGAGAAGTTCATTTATTTTTCCGAGATCAACCGGCGTGCCGCCGACTTGACACTTTTCGAAGGGCAAAGATTAACAAGTATCGCGGCGGCGGAGCGGTTCGACTACAAGTTCGCCAATATTCTCGGCGCCGTGGTCGAAGACTTCATCGCCGCCGGATTATGGCCCGACGCTGTGGATAACTTTCGCGGCAAAAAACTTGGTTGAGATTTGTCGCATCACTTGGATTGTGATAGAAATTCTTTACAGCGATGGATCAAGCCAATTTCGTTCACCTTCATTGTCATACCGAGTACAGTCTCTTAGACGGCGCCAATAAGGTCGATAAGATGTTCGAGCGCATCAAGGCGCTCAACCAGCCGGCGGTGGCGATGACCGATCATGGCAATATGTTCGGCGCCATCGAATTTTACCGCGAGGCCAAGAGCCGTGGCGTCAAGCCGATCATCGGCTGCGAGATCTACGTCGCGCCGACCAGCCGTTTCGAGAAAAAAGGCGTCGACAAGGGGCCCAAGGAATACAATAATCACCTCATTCTCCTGGCGATGAACAATGAGGGCTACCGCAATCTGTGCAAGCTGGTGTCCTTAGGCTACATCGAAGGGTTTTACTATAAACCGCGCATCGACAAGGAACTGCTTAGGCAGTTTAACGGCGGCTTGATCGCGCTCAGCGCCTGTCTGCAAGGCGAAGTGTCGCAGGCGCTCAACTACGGCAATTACGAGAAAGCCAAGCTTGCCGTCGAGCAGTACGCGTCGATCTTCGGCGACCGTTATTACATCGAGATTCAAGATAATAAATTGGCCGAACAGGAAAAGGTCAACCGGCTGCTGGTCGAGCTGGCCAAGGATACGTCGATTCCCGTGGTGGCGACCAACGATTGCCATTATGGCGAGCGCGCCGACTATCATGCCCATGACGTCTTGCTTTGTGTCCAGACCGGTAAAACTCTCAACGATGATAATCGGCTCAAGATCGAGACCGATGAACTTTATCTAAAATCGGCTGAGGAAATGACGCAGGGGTTCGAATTCTGCCCTGGCGCTGTGGAGCGGACCGTCGAGATCGCCAACCGCTGCAACGTTGAAATCGAGTTCGGCAAGTATCATTTCCCGAACTTTACGCCGCCCAAGGAAATCAGCCTCGACGATTATTTGGTCGAATTGGCGAAAAAGGGCTTGGAACAGCGGCTCGAAGGCGTCACCGATCCGGAAGTTAGAAAGACCTATGCCGAGCGCTTGGAATACGAACTCGGCGTGATCATCGACATGCAGTTCCCCGGCTACTTTCTGGTGGTCGCCGATTTCATCAATTACGCCAAGCAAAACGGCATTCCGGTCGGCCCAGGGCGCGGCTCGTCGGCGGGCAGCTTGGTCGCCTATGCGATGCGCATCACCGATCTCGATCCGATCCGCCACGTCTTGTTGTTCGAACGCTTTCTCAATCCCGAACGCAAGTCGATGCCGGATATCGATGTCGATTTCTGCATCCGCGGCCGGGCGCAGGTGATCCAATACGTCAAAGACAAATACGGCGCCGACCGGGTGGCGCAGATCGCCACCTTTGGAACCTTGAAAGCCAAGGCGGCGATCAAAGATGTCGGGCGGGCTTTGGGTTTTTCCTTTGCCGAAGCCGACTCCATTGCCAAACTGATCCCGCCGCCCAAGCAAGGATTCGACTATCCGTTGACCGAGGCGATGAAGATGGAGCCGCGGCTGGGCGAGCTGATGAAAAACGACTTGCGCGTGAAAACATTGATGGACCACGCGCTGCGTTTGGAAGGGTTGGTGCGGCATGCGTCGACCCATGCCGCCGGCGTGGTTTTGTCCAATCTACCGTTGGTCGAGCACTGCCCGCTATTTGTCGATAAAGAGGGCGGTATCGTCACCCAGTATGAAATGACCTGGGTCGAAAAAATCGGTCTGGTGAAGTTCGACTTCCTCGGGCTCAAAACGCTGACGCTGATCCATGATTGCTTGAAGCTCATCGAAGCGGCGCGCGGCGTCAAAGTCGACATTGACCGTTTACCGCTCGATGACAAAAAGACCTACAAGACCCTCTGCCAGGGCAACACCACCGGCGTTTTCCAACTGGAAAGCACCGGTATCCGCGAGATGACAGTGCGCATACGGCCGAATTGTTTCGAGGATCTGGTCGCAATACTCGCGCTGTACCGGCCTGGCCCCCTCGATAGCGGTATGGCCGAAGACTTTATCAATCGCAAAAGCGGCAAGGAAAAAATCAAATATCTCCACCCGCTGCTCGAAACCATTCTCAAGGACACCTACGGCGTCATCGTCTATCAAGAGCAGGTCATGCAGACGGCGCAAATCCTCGCCGGTTATTCCATGGGCGATGCCGATATCCTGCGCCGCGCCATGGGCAAGAAAGATCCCGAGGAGATGGCGGCGCAGCGCGAGCGTTTCGTCAGCGGCGCGGTGGCCAAGGGTATCGACGAGAAACGCGCCACCGAAATCTTCGACCAGATGGAAACCTTCGCGCGTTATGGTTTTAACAAGTCGCATTCGGCGGCCTACGCCCTGGTTTCTTATCAGACAGCCTATCTAAAAACCCATTACCCCGTCGAGTTCATGGCCGCGCTGTTGACCTCGGAAATGGGCGATACCGATAAGGTCATCAAAAACCTGGCCGACTGCCGCGACAAAGATATCGAGGTGCTGGCGCCCGACGTGAACGAGAGCGGCGCCAATTTCACCCCGGTAGGGGACAAAATTCGTTTCGGTTTGGCCGGCGTCAAAAATGTCGGCGAGAAGGCCGTCGAAGTAATTCTTGAAAGCCGCGCCAAGGACGGCCCGTTCGAATCGCTCTTCGATTTTTGCCGGCGCGTCGACACGACCGCGGTGAACCGGCGGGTGATCGAGAGCTTGATCAAGTGCGGCGCCTTCGATTCGACGCAGGTGTCGCGGGCGCGCATGAGCGGCGCGTTGGACGACGCCATGAAGGGCGGACAAGCGTACCAGCGCGATCAGGCGAGCAATCAGATCGATATTTTTTCCATGCTCGGCACGCTGACCAAGGCCGCCAAGAAAGCCGGCGAAAGCTATCCACCGGTGGCCGAATGGTCGCAGCAAGAGGCGCTGGCGTTCGAGAAGGAAGCGCTGGGATTTTACATAACCGGCCATCCCCTCGACAAATACGAACGTTTGCTGAAAAAAATTACCAACGGTACGGTTGCCGCGCTCAAGGAGCGCGCCCAGTCCGGCGAGTTCCGGCTCGGCGGCGTGGTTTCGGCGTTGCGCTTGCGTAACACCAAAAAGGGCGACCGCTACGGCAGCTTCAATTTAGAAGACAAAACGGGCTTTATCGAAGTGATCGTCTGGCCGGAAACCTATAAGAAGTGCGCCGATCTGCTCGGCGCCGACGATCCGATCTATGTCAAAGGTAAGATGGAAGTTGGTGAAGATCGTATTCAAGTGATCGCCAACGAAGTGACCGCCTTGGCCGATGCCGTGAAGAATCCCAAGAACGCGGTTGCCGCCACGGTCGCCGAGAAAGTTGATCTCTACGTCCGCGAAGATGCGGTGTCCGCCGACGAGCTGGTGCGTTTACGCGACATGCTGCTCGACTATCCCGGAAAGCATACCGTCTACCTGCACCTGCGCGCGCCGGCGGCCGGTGAGACTGTCATCGAGCTGCCCGAGCAAGTGCGCATCGCGCCGTCGCGCGAACTCGAGGCCCTGGTCGGTGAACGGTTCGGCATGCGCGTCAGTTTCAACTCCCTAAACACTTGAAGCAGACGATTTCCACCCGGCAACCGCAGGAGAAGGCCGTTCTGATCGGCGTCGATCTGCCTTCGCGCGACCACAAGGTGCCGCTCGATTACAGTTTGGAGGAACTTGAACGGCTTGCCGAGACCGCCGGCGCACTGGTGGTGCATAAGTACTCGCAGCAGGTGCGCAGCGTTACGCCGGCGACTCTGATCGGGCGCGGCAAGGTGGACGAAGTTTACGCCGGGCTTCAAGAACATCACGCCAACTTGGTGATCGTCGACGAGGATCTGACCCCGGCGCAACAGCGCAATTTGGAAAATGCCTTCAAAGTTCGCGTCGTCGACCGCAGCCAATTGATACTCGATATCTTCGCCAAGCGGGCGCGCAGCAATGAAGGTAAGCTGCAAGTGGAACTGGCGCAGCTGGAATATCTATTGCCGAGGCTGACGCGGCAGTGGACCCACTTGTCGCGCTTGGGCGGCGGTATCGGCACCCGCGGACCGGGCGAAACACAATTGGAAGTCGACCGCCGGCGCATTCGCGAGCGCATCGGTCACTTGAAGCGCCGCCTGACCACCGTCGAACGCACCCGCAGCCTGCAACGCCGTGAGCGCAACGAGGTGCCCTTCGCCACGGTTGCCTTGGTCGGTTACACCAATGCCGGCAAGTCGACGCTGATGAACCTGCTCACCCGCGCCGGAGTGTTCGTCGAGGATAAGCTCTTCGCGACTCTGGATCCAACGACCCGGGCGCTGCGTTTGCCCAACGGTGACAAGGTGATGATCGTTGACACGGTCGGTTTCATTAACAAGATTCCTCACTCGTTGATCGAGGCGTTCAAGAGCACGTTGGAGGAGGTGAGCCGCGCCGATTTGCTCTTGCATATGGTCGATCTGGCCAACCCGCTCTACGAAGAACAGATTCAAATCATTGAAAAGGTCTTGGGCGAGATCGGTGCCGGTGAGATTCCGACAATTTTAGTGCCGAATAAGCTTGATCTGGCCGGCCCGGTTCCGCTGGCTCGGCTCAAAACCAATGGCGTCGCGCAGGTCTGTCCAATCTCGGCGTTGACCGGTGCAGGGGTCGACGAATTGCTCGCCGGTGTCGGCCGGGTCTTGGACCGCTCCAAGGAGCGGATCGATGCCCAATTTTCCCCGGCGCAGGGCTGGCTGGTGGCGCTCCTGCGCGAGCGCGGCCAGGTGGTTGCTGAACATCACGATGGCGAATCGATTAGGGTCACGGCCTTGGTCACACCCAAGCTTGCCGGGCAAATTCGCAAATCCTTACGTTCGAGCCGGGCCGGCAACGGCAGTGGCAATTAGCCCGGTCCATGCTCAACCTGCCGAACACGCTGACGCTCATCCGTATTCTGACCGTGCCGATTTTTCTCGAGTGTCTCGCTTACCACCTTTATTGGGAGGCCCTGGTGGTTTTTGCCATCGGCGGCATTACCGATTTCTTCGACGGTTTGACCGCGCGCTGGTTGAATCAACAGACCGCGTTGGGTGCCTATCTCGATCCGGTGGCGGATAAGTTGCTGGTGATCAGTTCGTTCATTATGCTCGGGCTCATTGATGGCATCCCGATGTGGCTGACGGTGGTCGTGGTGGTCCGCGATATTCTAATCGTCGTCGGCTATGCGGCGATCTACCTGCTGGTCGAGGAAAACATGCCAGTTCGGCCCAGCTGGATCGGCAAGTTCAGCACTACTTTTCAGTTATTAACATTGGCGGTGGCCTTGGTGACGTTGCATGATGGTACCCTACTGCATCCGTTTGTCCTACAGATCTTTATCGCTCTGAGCGCGGCGGCGACCGTGGCTTCGGGGCTGCAATATCTCTATCGTGGCCTCATTTGGTTGCAGAAACGGGCTCCGTCGATCACCCCGCCTGGTTGACATAATGGCTTAGAATTGGTAATAAAATCGATCTCTTGCAGCATCAAATGCGACAATGCCGAGGAGCCATAACAGGTGACCCAGAAGGGTTGCCAACGTAGCTTTCCAAGGCGCTTAACACAATGCATCCCTTATCCGACATTTCAACGGCCAACGGCCGATTCTTTCATGCCTTGCAGGCACGTAGCTCAGTGGGAGAGCGCTTCCTTGACACGGAAGAGGTCGGCAGTTCAATCCTGCCCGTGCCTACCATTTTTTAATCTGCGGTCATGGATAGTCTTCACGTCACCTTTGCTGACGGCAGTGCCGTCGACGTTTGCCCTGGTACTCGGGTGGTCGAACTTGTTACGACCGCCGGCGCCAGGAATCTGGTCGCGGCCAAAATCGACGGCCAGGTCGTCGATTTGAATCGGGTTATCGAGAAGGATTGTGTCGTGGAGTGGGTCGCGCCCGAAAGCGCCGATGGCCTAGATGTTTTGCGCCACTCGACTGCGCATTTGATGGCCCAAGCGGTGCAGAGCCTTTTTCCGGGAACCCAGGTGACCATCGGTCCGACCATTGAAGATGGGTTTTACTACGACTTCAAGCGCGACCAGCCATTCTCGCCGGAGGATCTCGAACTGATTGAAAAGCGCATGCAGGAGTTGATCAAGGCCAATTTGAAAGTGGTGCGCGAAGAATTACCGCGCCAAGAGGCAATCGAGCTTTTTCGTAAAATGGGTGAATCCTATAAGGTCGAGATCATCGAAGGCATCGCGGCCGACAAGGTTTCGCTGTATCGGCAGGGCGATTGGGTCGACCTCTGCCGCGGCCCCCACGTGCTGTCCACGGGATCGATCAAGGCGTTCAAGTTGACGAGCATTGCCGGCGCCTATTGGCGCGGCGACTCGCGCAACGAGCAGTTGCAACGGATCTATGGCACGGCGTGGGCCAATAAGAAGGATTTAGAAGCTTATTTAAAGCGCATCGAAGAGGCTAAGCAGCGGGATCATCGGCGTCTCGGCCCGGCGTTGGACCTGTTCTCGCTTCATCCGATCGCCCCGGGATCGCCGTTTTTTCATCCCAAGGGTACGATCATCTACAATATCCTGATCCAGTACATCCGAGATCTGTACCAGCGCTACGGATACTCCGAAGTAGTCACGCCGCTGATTTATAAGACGGATTTGTGGAAAACCTCCGGACACTACGACGCCTTTCACGATGACATGTTTTTGATGAACGTGCATGACGGCGAGTATGGCGTGAAGCCGATGAATTGCCCAGGCCATTGTTATCTCTTTAACTCGCGCAAGTACTCCTATCGCGATCTGCCGATTCGCTTAGCCGATTTCAGCCGCTTGCATCGCTTCGAACCCTCCGGGGTGCTGTCGGGGTTGACCCGGGTGCGCTCCTTTGCCCAAGACGATGCGCATATTTACTGTACGCCGGATCAGTTGGACGTTGAACTTGAGCAGTTCGTGGCGATGACCAAAGAGGTCTATAAAGTATTCGGCTTCGACCGCATCGAAGTGACCTTGCAAACTCGTCCGGAAAAGTTCCTCGGCCGCATCGAACTGTGGGATGCCGCGGAGGCCGGTCTGCGGCGCTGTCTTGAGCGCTCGGGGTTTTCCGTTAAAGTCTTACCAGGCGAGGGGGCTTTCTACGGTCCCAAGATCGGTTTCGATTTTCGCGATGTCTTGGAACGTTCCTGGACGCTGGCGACGGTGCAGATCGATTGCGCCATGCCGGAACGTTTCGGTCTCAAGTATGTTACCTCCGATGGCACCGAGGCGACACCGGTGATGCTGCATCGGGCGGTGTTGGGCTCGATTGAACGCTTTATCGCAATTCTCCTTGAGCACTGCGCCGGGGCCTTTCCACTGTGGCTGGCCCCGGTGCAGCTGCGAGTTCTGACCGTTACCGATGACCATAAAGAGTATGCCGGCAAAGTCGTTGAGCAGCTAAAAGCTGACGGTTGGCGTGTCGAGTTCGACAGCCGTAACGAAAAGCTCGGCTACAAGATTCGCGAGGCGCAGCTCGCCAAGGTGCCCTATGCGGTGATCATCGGCGACAAGGAAGTCGCCGCGGAGTCGGTGGCGCCCCGGCGGCGCGGCGGGGAAAATATCGCGCCGCTGCCAGTGGGCGAGTTCGTCAAGAATCTCCACACCGAGGTTGCACAAGAAATGGGAGAGGCATAGAAATACAGGATCATGCTGCAATTAGTAATTAGGGAGGTGTCTTATCGCTAGGGAAGCGCGAATCAATCATCAAATTCGTGCCCGTGAGGTCCGCATCATCGGCTCCAAAGGCGAACAGCTTGGAGTGATGCCGTTGCACGAGGCGCTGAAGCAGGTGGAAGCCTTGGAGCTGGATCTGGTCGAAGTCGCGCCGGACGCTCAACCGCCGGTTTGCCGGATGATGGACTACGGCAAATTTCGCTACGAGCAAAAGAAAAAACAGCATGGACCGAAAAAGACCGTCGTCGAGATCAAGGAAGTCAAGATGGGGTCGAGGACCGACGGCCATGATGTCGAGCACAAGGTCAAAAACATTCGCAAGTTTATCGAAGAAGGCCAACGTGTGAAGGTTTCGGTGTTCTTCCGCGGCCGCGAGATTACCCATCCTGAACTGGGACGGCAGATGCTCAGCGGCGTCGTCGAGCTGGTGCAGGATGTCGCCAAGGTCGACATCCAGCCGCGCCTCGAAGGCCGCAGCATGGCGATGCTACTGACACCGAAGTGAATCTAGATTGAAGCAAACGAGAGGGAGTGAAACGTGCCGAAGATTAAAACTAACCGAGCAGCAGCGAAGCGCTTCCGCGTGACCGGGAGCGGCAAGATTAAGCGCAACAAGGCTTACAAGCGCCATATCTTGTCGTCCAAGGGTAAAAAGCGCAAAAGAAATTTACGCAAGGGGACCACGGTGGCGGCGGTGGAAGCCAAGAACATTCGTCAGATGATTCCTTATAAATAGCCGCCGGCTATCGATGAATCATCAATTGGCATGACTCGCACGAGGTATACGTCACCGGCGGGTTAAAATCTGGATTGGAGAGGAGTTTCTAAAGTGCCTAGAGCTAAGGGTGGAAGTAAGTCGCGACAGCGACATAAGAAGATCATGAAACTTGCCAAGGGGTACGTCGGCGGCCGTGGCCGTCTGTACCGCTCGGCAAGAGAGACGGTCGAACGGGGTCTCGTGTTCGCCTATCGCGATCGGCGTGTCAAAAAACGCACCTTTCGCGGGCTGTGGATTATCCGCATAGGTGCCGCGGCGAAGCTAAATGGCATGTCCTATAACCAAGTGATTAGTGGACTCAAAAAAGCCAATGTCGAGATCGATCGCAAGATTCTTGCGGAGATTGCGGTTGCCGACATGCCGGGATTCGGCCGATTGGCGGAAACCGCCAAAGCCCACCTGAGCCAATAGCCGCTCTTTCGATTCAGTGCCATGACCGATTCCCTGGAAGCTCTCCGCGGAGAGGTTCTGGAGCGCATCCAGCAAGCCAACTCCGTCAAGGAGCTTGAACAGCTGCGCATCGAAGCGTTCGGCCGCAGCGGTTCGATTACTTTGCTCCTGCGCGGGTTAAAAGACCTGCCGGCGGAGGAACGGCCGCGCATGGGCGAACGGCTCAACCAGCTGCGCCGCGCTCTGGAGCAAGAGCTTGATGCGCGCTTGGAAACCGTCGATCGGCAAGCCAAATCAAAGACGCTCGCCGAAGAAAAAATTGATATTACCTTGCCTGGGACGCGCTTCGAGCCTGGCCATATCCATCCCGTGACGCTGGTGATCGATGAAATCGTCGATATCTTTTCCGGCATGGGCTTCGAGATCGCCCGCGGCCCCGATATCGAAGACGATTATCATAACTTCGAAGCGCTCAATATTCCCAAAGACCATCCGGCGCGCGACATGCAGGATACATTTTTTGTCGCCGGCGGCAATTTACTGCGAACCCATACTTCGCCGGTACAGATTCGCACCATGGAGACCCGAAAGCCACCGTTGCAGATTGTTGTTCCCGGCGCGGTCTATCGCCACGACGACGATGCAACCCATTCGCCGATGTTTCATCAGGTCGAAGGCTTCATGGTCGATCAGAACATCGCCTTTTCCGATCTGAAGGGCGTATTGACTCATGTGTTGCGGGAGATTTTCAATCGCGATGCCGGTGTGCGTTTCCGGCCGAGTTTTTTTCCGTTCACCGAGCCCAGCGCCGAGATCGATATTCAATGTGTCATTTGCGGTGGCGGCGGCACTTTGCGCAATGGCCAAGCCTGCCGCGTGTGTAAGGCGAGCGGTTGGTTGGAGATTCTTGGCGCCGGCATGATCGACCCTGCGGTATTCAAATTTGTCGGTTACGACCCTGAAGAGTTTACCGGGTTTGCCTTCGGCATGGGCGTCGAACGCATCGCCATGCTGAAATACGGTATCGACGACATCCGGTTGTTTTTTCAGAATGATCTCAGGTTTTTGCGGCAGTTCAGTTAAATAGAATGGAATGAGGGAGTATTGGAGTGATGGAGTGTTGCTTCCGAAACCCATCACTCCAATTTTCCACCACTTCATAACTCCAATCTTATGAAGTTTACACTCAATTGGCTTAAAGAATTCGTCGACTTTGACGGCAGCAGCGACGAACTTTCCAAATTGCTCACCATGGCGGGATTGGAAGTCGAATCGCTAACGTCGCTGCGCGAGCCCCATAGCCAACGGGAAGATTGGCTGTTTGAGATCGGTGTGACGCCCAATCGCGGTGATTGTCTCGGGCTGCTCGGGATCGCGAGGGAAGTTTGCGCGCTGACCGGTGCCAAGGTGCGCATCCCGCCCGTCCATGCCAGCAAGAAAGTTTCTAGCATTCACCAGCGCGTTGCGGTCAAAATCGAAGATGCCGCACAGTGCGCCCGTTACTCGGCGCGCATTGTCGACAATATCAGAATTGCTCCGGCTCCCGCTTGGCTGCGCTTCCGTTTAGAGGCCTGCGGTATTCGCCCTATCAACAATATCGTTGACGTGACCAATTACGTGATGCTTGAAACCGGACAGCCGCTGCACGCCTTCGATTTGGCGCTGCTCTCTGCCAAGCAAATCGTCGTGCGCAAGGCCCGTGAAAACCGCAAGTTTGTGACTCTGGACGGTGTCGAGCGTGAGTTGGCGCACGAGGATTTGGTGATTTGTGACGGTGACTCTCCGGTGGCGCTCGCCGGTCTGATGGGCGGCATGAACTCCGAAGTGAGCGCGGCGACTCAGGCGATACTCCTTGAGAGCGCCAATTTTGCACCCGCCGCGATTCGGCGCACGGCCAAGCGTTTGGCTTTGCATAGCGAAGCCTCGCATCGTTTCGAGCGCAGTGTCGACCCCGAAGGAACCATTCGCGCGCTCGATCGGGCAGTGCAACTTATACTCGAAAGCGGCGGCGGCAGTCCTTCGGTTGGGGTGGTGGATCGTTACCCGAAAAAAATCGCGCCGCTGAAGATTCGCGTGCGCGAACAGCGCATCGAAAAACTCTTAGGCATCGGTATCGAACTCAAACGAGCCGAAACTCTGTTACGGTCGTTGGGTTTGAAGACGATCCGGCAAGCCAAATACTTAAACGTGGTTGTCCCGACCAGCCGGCCCGACCTCACTCGAGAAGTCGACCTGATCGAAGAGCTGGCGCGTTTGCATGGTTATGACAATATTCCCACGACTCTGCCATCGCTCCGACCCACCGGTAGTAGGATGGATTTCAAGCTCACCGCCGAGCGCAAGCTGCGCCATTTCTTTGCCGGCGAAGGCTTTGTCGAGACGGTTAATTTGCCATTCACGTCGGACGCTCTCAACGATTTGTATTTTGGGCTGTGGGAAGGACCGCGTACCGCGGTGCCGTTGATCAATCCGCTAGCCAAGGAAAATAGCGCCATGCGCCAGAGCCTGGTGCCGGGGCTGCTCGATAATTTGCGGCTCAATTGGGCGCACAAGACGGCAAGCT
Source organism: uncultured delta proteobacterium (assembly GCA_963816145.1). GTDB lineage: Bacteria > Desulfobacterota > Binatia > UBA9968 > UBA9968 > DP-20. Next base: position 624,823 of record CAWFJP010000003.1, on the reverse strand, counting down.
TTTATGCCTACCATCTGGGAAAAGTTTTCCGTTACAGTCCAGCCGGCGGCTACGAAGAACGTTTGTGCGTTGGCGGGCTCATGCATGGCACGCGGGCTGTTCGCGGTCTGCGCCGAAAGAACGGGCCCGCAGTGGGTTTCCTCGAATGCAAAGGCGCCGTTGAAGGCGTGCTCGATCTGTTCGGACTGCGCGATTCGATATCTTGGACTACCCTGGCACTGGAAATCTTGCATCCGGGACGGGCGGCGCAATTCGCCCACCACGATTGTCGCATCGGGGTTCTCGGCGAGCTTCATCCCGATATCTCTGAGCAGCTAGAAGTGCCGCAAGTTTATGTATTTGAACTTGACTTCGAGAAACTGCTTGAGTATGCTCCGCGGCGAATGGCAGTGCGTGCACTGCCCAAGTTTCCAGCCATAGAGAGGGACTTTGCAATCGTCGTGGATCGCGATTTCGCGTCACAGCGAATTATCGATTGGATCGAGAACCTTAACGAGTCCTTAATTGCGTACGTCCAAGTATTCGATCAATACATTGGTGCACCGGTTCCAGACGGAAAGAAGAGCTTAGCATACAACATATGTTACAGGGCCGAGGGCCGAACACTCACGGATAGTGAGGTCAATCCGTTACATCAGAGAGTCATCGACCGGATCGGCAAGGAATTCGGTGCCGAACGGCGCAGCTAATGGTACGGAACCGGCCGGTACAGCGAGGAGGTGGAACATGACCAAGGCGGAAATCATCACGCGTATCTATGAAAAGGTGGGTTTTTCGAAGAAGGACGCCACCGATGTCGTCGAAGCGACGTTCGATATCATCAAGAGCTGTTTGGAGAAGGGCGATAAGGTAAAGATCTCCGGCTTCGGTAACTTTGTCGTCAACACAAAACGCCCGCGTAAAGGTAGAAACCCCCAAACCGGCGATGAGATCATCATCGACGGTCGCAAAGTCTTGACCTTTAAAGCCAGTCAGATCATGAAAAAGAGCCTCAACACGATGGGCTCTTCGGCGTCGGTTTCCGCGCCTGACGCGCCCGCGTCGGAGTAGGTCACGCGATGACGCCTGTACTGCCGGAGAAGATCTATTTCAAGATCGGTGAGGTCAGTGATATCGTCGGCGTCGAACCCTACGTGTTACGCTACTGGGAAACCGAGTTCGATTTGCTCAAACCGTCCAAGGCGCCGTCGAAACATCGCCTTTATAAGAAACGCGACGTCGAACTCTTACTCGACATCAAGCGCTTGCTTTACACCGAAGGCTTCACCATCGAGGGCGCACGCAAAAAGCTAAGAGAAGTAAAAAAAGAAGAAAAAGATCAGCTCAAATTGCCGCTTGCCGAGCAAAAATACAAAAGCGCCTTGATTAAAGTCAAGAAAGACCTTGAGGCGCTGCGTAAGTTAATATCGTAGCACCTACAAATAAATAGAATAGTTAATCTCAATGCCGACTTTGATGGCGATCCGGTCCGGCTGTGTGTAGACAATTTCGGCGGATCGCGTCCATATCAATTTTTCCATATCTTCGGCTGGAAACTGGTCAACATGACCTGAAAGATGAGCCTGGATTACCCGCTGCTCCAGCGTCGTGTGGCGCATTCTGTGAGCGAATCGCTCTTATCCAAATTCACTTCAGTTTTCCATGCTCGATTTGGTAATCTGTTTCTCAGCTTCTTCGTCCGTCATCGCCTCCACCTCGCGGAGCATTTGCGCTAACGCTGCCGCGGGCGCCGGTTTCGATTGGGTTTGCGTGATAATGATCGCCATTTCGGCGACCGTTGGAGACTCAAACAGCCGACGTAGTGGTAGTTCGATGGAAAAAGCGCTGTGTATCCGCGATACAATTTGCGTAGCGAGCAGTGAATGGCCACCCAGGTCGAAGAAGTTGTCATGGATACCGACGTTGTCGAGTTTGAGGACAGTGCACCAGATGCTAGCGAGCATCTCCTCGCTAGGAGTTCTTGGGGCAGCAAAGGCATCGTCTAGCTCGGGTCTGCTGTGGTCGGGAACGGGCAGGGCTTTTCGGTCGAGCTTGCCGTTGGGAGTGACAGGCAAGGACTCCAGGAACACGAATGCCGACGGCACCATGTAGTCCGGGAGCTTGTGTTGCAGATAGCTACGCAGGTCGTACGCCGAAGTGGTAGAGGCATCAGTAGCCACGGCGTAGGCCGCCAGCCGATGATCTCCGGGAGTGTCTTCTCTTGCGAGTACAACCGCCTGTTGGATAGCGGGGTGTTGACCCAGCACCGCCTGAATCTCACCCAGTTCGATACGGAATCCTCGGATCTTGACCTGATTATCTATGCGGCCGAGGAACTCGATATTGCCGTCGGCCAAGTAGCGGGCTAGATCGCCGGTCTCGTAAAGCCTCGCTCCGGGATCGCTAATGAAGGGATTGGCGATGAACTTTTCTGCTGTCAGTTCTGGACGATTGAGATAGCCGCGGGCTAGACCATCGCCGCCGATATAGATCTCACCAACAACTCCAATTGGCACGATGTTGAGGTGTGGATCAAGAATATAAACTTGCGTGTTGGCGATCGGTCGGCCAATCGGAATAGAAGATAATCTGTCATCGAGCGCGCGCGGGATTTTATGGCAGCAAGTAAACGTCGTGCTTTCAGTCGGACCGTAACCGTTGATGATCTGGGTGTGCGGTAACAGCGCGAGTCCTGTTTTAACATGGGGTACGGACAGCGCTTCGCCGCCGATCAGTAGCTGTTTTACTTCTGCTAAGGCCTGTGGCTCTTGGTCGATCACCGTGTTAAACAAAGCCGCCGTGAGCCATAGTGTGTTGATCTGGTGCTTTTTTAGTACGGCTCCAAGCTCGCGAGGGTCGGACGGTTTACCGGGAAACAAGATGCACTTACCGCCGTGCAGCAGTGCCCCCCAGATTTCAAAGGTTGCGGCATCGAAAGAGATCGGCGCTAGCTGAAGAATCATCTGGGATCTATCGAGTCGGGCGTAATCAATGCCAAACAGCAGACGTAAGACGCCGCGATGAAATACCTCTGTTCCTTTAGGAGCACCTGTGGAGCCTGAGGTGTAGATGATATAGGCGAGGTTATCGGCAGTGAAATTGCTTTGAGGGTTGTTGGTGCTCTGGGTGGCGATCTTGTGCCAGTCGCTGTCTAGACACACGACGCTTCGATGGTCGAGGTTTGATAAGAAAGTCCGTTGACTTAACAGGACTCGAACCTGAGCATCTTCCAGCATGAAGCTCAGTCTCTCTTTGGGATAGCTTGGATCCAACGGGACGTAGGCCCCACCGGCTTTGAGAATTCCCAACAGTCCTATGATCATTTCTATCGAGCGATCCAGGTAGACGGCGACGAGCACGTTGGGGCCGACACCGAGCTTTTGTAAGTGATGCGCCAGTTGGTTGGCTCTGGCATTGAGTTCACAGTAAGTGAGCTGTTGATCCTCGAAAACCAGGGCGATGGCATTAGGAGTTTTCTCTACCTGTTCTTCGAAGAGCTGATGGATGCATTTGTCTTTGGGATAGTCGGTCTTGGTGTCGTTCCATTCGACTAAGAGTTGGTGTTTCTCGGGGTCGGTCAGCAATGGCAGTCCACTGATGGGTTGTTCCGGGTTGGCGACAATGCCTTCGAGTAGAATCTGAAAATGCCCCAGCATGCGCTCGATGGTCGACGAGTCGAACAGATCGGTGTTGTAGTTGAGCACGGCGCGGAGTGTGCCGTCTCTCTCGGACATTGTCAGCGACAGGTCGAATTTAGCGACTTGACTACCCCTACGAATAGGGTTGACGGTCAGATGTTTGAATTCCAAAGGCTGTTCAGTGTTGTTCTGAAGTATGAACATGACCTGGAACAACGGCGAGATGCTGGGATTGCGCTCGGGATGGAGTTCCTCGACGAGTTTTTCAAACGGCAGGTCTTGGTGAGTATAGGCTTCCAGAGTAGTTTCACGGACTTGTCGCAGTAGTTCCTTGAAGGTCGGGTTATTGGAAAGATCGGCGCGCAGGACCAGGGTGTTGACGAAAAAGCCGATCAGTCCCTCGATCTCCTGACGGACACGGCCGGCGATGGGAGTGCCAACGGCAATATCTTGCTGGCCGCAGTAGCGGCAGAGCAGGGTCTGGAAGGCCGCCAGCAGGGTCATGAACAGGGTAACGCCCTCACGCCGGCCTAGACCCTTGATCGCCTGAGAAAGTTGCGCCGAAAGTTCTAGGGACTGGCTAGCTCCGCGGTAAGTTTGCACCGGCGGGCGGAGATGATCAGTGGGGAGCTGGAGCGTCGATAGACCGTCGAGTTGTTTTCTCCAGTAGGAAAGTTGAACGTCGAGGTTCTCACCTTGTAACCAATCACGCTGCCATATCGCATAATCGGCATACTGGACCGGTAGCTCGGGCAAGGGACTAGGTTCTCCCGAGCCGTATGCTTGATAGAGTGCCGAGAGTTCGCGGAAGAGCACGCCCATGGACCAACCGTCGGAGACGCTATGGTGCAGGTTCAAGGCGAGCACGTGGTCCAAGGGGGAGAGTCGCAGGAGCCGAGCCCGTATCAGCGGTCCACGGCTAAGATCGAAGGGCCGCTCGGCTTCTTCTTTGAGCAGGGATTGTAGAGCCGGTTGGCGTTCGTTTTCTGGCTGCTGGCTAATGTCGATGGGAGTAAGCGCAATGGCCAACGAGGGCAGAATCTTTTGCACTGGATTGCCATTGACGGTGGCAAAGAGCGTGCGCAGAACTTCATGACGGCGCACGACCTCATTTAGGCTCTGTTCCAGTGCGTTGAGGTTGAGATCACCGGCCAAGCGGAAAGCCGCCGGGACGTTGTAGGTTGGGCTATCGGGGTCGAGACGGTCCAAGAACCATAAACGCTCTTGAGCGAAAGAGAGCGGGGTGTGGTTGCTGCGCGGAACCGGCACGATGGATCGAACTGTGCGTGAGTCTTTCTCGATTTCCATACTAGCCTGGACCGAGTCGGCGAGGCCGGCAATCGTCGGTGTCTCGAACAGTCTGCGCAAGGGGAAATCGATCTGGAACGCTGTATTTATGCGCGCGACGAACTGAGTGGCTAGGAGGGAATGTCCACCTAGCTCGAAGAAGTTGTCATGGATACCGACCTCGTCGAGTTTGAGGACCTCGGCCCAGATCCCAGCGAGCAATTCTTCCACTGGAGTGCGAGGTGCGCTATAGCTCTGATCTGAATTCGACCTACTGTGATCGGGAGCCGGCAGCGCCTTTCGGTCGAGCTTGCCGTTGGGCGTGAGGGGCAGCGAATCGAGGAACACAAAGGCCGAGGGCACCATGTAGTCGGGCAGCTTGAGTCGGAGATAGCTACGTAAGTCGTGAACCGAAATAGCCGAGCCGTCAGCGGTGACTACATAGGCGATCAGCCGCTTATCGCCTGGAGAGTCTTCACGAGCGAGGACGACCGCTTGTTGGATGGAGGGGTGCTGAGCGAGCACTGCCTCGATCTCACCCAGTTCGATGCGAAAGCCGCGGATCTTGACCTGGTTATCGATGCGGCCGAGATATTCCAGCTCACCGTTGGGCAGCCAGCGCGCCAGATCGCCGCTGCGGTAAAGCTTCGCTTGAAGGTCTTCGCTAAACGGATCGGTGACAAAGCGTTCAGCTGTCAGCGCTTTGCGCCCCAAGTATCCCTTGGCAACGCCTGCACCGCCGACACAGATCTCGCCGGCGACACCGATGGGAACCAAAGAGTGGTGCCGATCGAGGAGATAGACTCGCAAGTCTGGAATCGGTTTGCCGATTACATTGCCGGCTCCCGATGCGGCATCGGCCCTGGTAATTGGTCGATAGGTGACATGCACGGTCGTTTCGGTGATGCCGTACATGTTGATCAGTTTGGGCGGGTCTTCGCCGAACCGGTCAAACCAAGGATTTAAGCTCTGGGGATCCAGGGCCTCGCCGCCGAAGATCACGTACCGCAGAGAGAGTGGATCATGGCCGTTATCGCCAATCAGCACGGGAATCAACTGGCGGAACGCAGAAGGGGTTTGATTGAGCACGGTCACTTGGTGCCTGAGCAGTAGCGCGGCAAATTCTTGCGGCGAACGGGTAGTCTCCTGGGGCACAATGACAAGCTTGCCGCCGTGCAATAGGGCGCCCCAGATCTCCCAGACCGAGAAGTCGAACGCATAGGAGTGAAACAGCGTCCAAGAGTCGTTTGAATTAAACCCAAACCAAGCTTCGGTCGCTTGAAATAGACGCACCACATTGTAATGGGTAACCAGGGTGCCTTTGGGTGTGCCAGTGGAGCCTGAAGTGTAGATCACGTAGGTGGCTTGGTTCGGACTGATTTGGGCAGTTAGGTTGGCCCTATCAGCAAGGCCCGGCGTCATCGCTCGCCAGTCTTCCTCGTCAAGAAATATTATTCGCGCGTTCGCCGCGGGTAGCATCGATGCCAGAGGCTTGTGCGTGAGAATGACCGACGTGTTGGAATCCTGGAGCATGAAATCCAGGCGATCTTTGGGGTAGCTCGGATCAAGCGGGACATAAGCGCCGCCGGCCTTGAGGATGGCGAGCAGGGCGACGATCATGTCGATCGATCTTTCCAGACAAAGTCCGACGAGCATTTCAGGGCCGACGCCGAGCTTTTGTAAGTAGTGAGCGAGCTGGTTAGCGCGGCTGTTGAGTTCCAGGTAGGTGACTTGTTGATCTTCGAAGACCACGGCGATGGCGTCTGGAGATTTCTCTACTTGAGCCTCAAAGAGCTCATGGATGCACTTGTCTTTGGGGTAGTCGGTCTTGGTGTCGATCCATTCGACTAACAACTGGTGCTTTTCGGCCGCGGTGAGTAGCGGCAGTTCGCCGACCGGCTGATCGGGGTTGGCTACGATGCCTTCGAGCAACGTCTGAAAATGACTGACCATGCGCTCGATGGTCGAGGCATCGAAAAGCTCGGTATTGTAATTGAGTGAGGCGCGGAGTGTACCCTCTCTATCGGCTATGGTAAGCGAAAGGTCAAACTTAGCGACTTGACTATCCGTCCGCATAGGTACAACGGTGAGATCTTTGAATTCCAAGGGCCGATCGGCGTTGTTCTGGAAGACAAACATGACCTGAAACAGCGGCGAGATACTGGGATTGCGCTCGGGATGTAATTCCTCGACCAGTTTTTCAAAGGGGATATCCTGATGGTCGTAGGCGTCCAGCGCCACCTGGCGCACCCGGGTGAGTAATTTTCGAAATGGCGGGTTTTTGGAAAGATCAGTGCGAAGCACCAGCGTGTTGACAAAGAAGCCGATCAGTCCCTCGGTTTCCTGGCGGGTTCGGCCGGCGATGGGAGATCCCACCACGATGTCTTTCTGGCCGCAGTAGCGGTAGAGCAGAGTCTGAAACGCCGCCAGCAGGGTCATGAACAGGGTGACGCCTTCGCGCTGGCTTAGATTTCTAATTGCCTCGTAGAGGTGCGGCGGAAGTTCCAGACTCTGGTTAGCGGCTCGGTAAGTTTGCACCGCTGGCCGCGGGTGGTCGATAGGGAGCTGTAGCGTCGATAGGCCATCGAGTTGTTTTCGCCAATAGGAAAGTTGCTGGTCGAGGTTGGTCCCTTGCAGCCAATTGCGCTGCCAGACAGAATAGTCGGCATACTGGATCGGGAGGTCGGGCAAAGATATTGGCTTCTCCCCACAGTAGCCTTGATAAAGCACCGATAGCTCGCGGAACATCACGTCCATGGACCAACCGTCAGAAACGATATGGTGCAGGTTCAAAACCAACACATGCTCGTTATCTGCGATTTGAATTAACTTAACCCTTAAAAGTGGACCGCGGTCTAAATCAAACGGTTGTCGAGCATCGAATCGTACAAGACCGCGGAGCGTTTCTTCCCGTCGAGACGCCCCGATGTCGCGCAGATCTGTCTTCGAGATCGATACTGGCAATGTTGGATGAACGATTTGCACCGCCTCGCCCTCACGTATCGCAAACGTGGTGCGAAGAACCTCGTGGCGTTCAATCAAATGATCAATACTCTGTTGCAGAGCCTTAATGTTGAGTTCACCGCGGAGGCGCAACGCCGTCGGTATGTTATAAGTCGAACTATCCGGGTCAAGACGTTGCAGAAACCATAATCGCTGTTGCGCGAAGGAGAGGGGAAACGCGTAGGTGTCGCGATGAACATTTGCGGAAGATTCTGCCTCAAGTCGATTGGTCATGGATCATCCAGAGGTTTGAGCCGATCTCTATGCCTTGTAATGTTCTCGTACAAGGCGAGAAATTGGTTGTTGATGGGAAGCTTTTTTCTTGATGTTATGGGTTTGAATAAGTTGCGCGAACGCTACAATGGTTGGCGCCTCGAATATGTCGCTTAAGGGCACGTCGACAGCGAAATTCTCGCGGATGCGCGAGACGACCTGGATTGCCAGCAGGGAGTGGCCGCCCAATTGGAAGAAGTTGTCTTCGACACTGACCCGATCCAAAGACAAAACCTGCTGCCAAATGATTGCGACCCTTGCTTCGACTTCGGTTCGCGGCGCAACGTAACGCCCGCTGTTTTCCAACCGCAAGTCATTAAGCGCCGGCAATTGAAGCCGATCCACTTTACCCGTGGCGGTAAGCGGAATACGGTCCAGCTTCACAAAATGCCCTGGGATCATGTACTCGGGGAGTCTTTCGTGCAAGAACTCTCGCAACACTGAGGTTTTCACCGTCGCATCATTTTGCGTCACAATGTAGGCTAAAAGTTCATTGTTGCCGAATTGATCGTCTCGCGCGACAACGACAGCTTCTTTTATGACTTCATGATCGGCGAGAGTCGTCTCAACCTCCCCAACGTCTACTCGGAAACCGCGGATCTTTACCTGCAAATCCTTTCGACCAAGATGGTGCAAAAGGCCTTGTTCTGAAAAGACTCCCAGATCTCCGGTCAAATAGGTTTGCTGACCAATCTCTTTTGGGTCTCTTAAGAACTTCTGCTGAGTGATGTCTGTCCGTTGCCAGTAGCCCGATGAAAGAAGCCGGCTTTTTACGGCGATTTCGCCTACTTGATTGTTACCAAGGTCGTTGCCCTGATCATTTAGCAGCATAACCTGCTTACCCTCCAGCGGGTACCCCATCGGGACTCCGTTCCCGGCAATCTCAGTTTTGTGGTCGATAAAATAGAGGGAGACCGTACCAGTTTCGGCCGATGAATAGACATTCACCAACAGGCACTCAGGGGTAAAATGCTTTTTGTACAGTTCGACATCTCCCTTGTATAACAGTTCACCTTCGAGACGGATCAAGCGGAGGCTGGGAAATCGTTCGTGGCCGTTCAAGCTGCGCGTAAAATAACGAAAGGCCGTTGGAAATGACTGGTAGGTGGTAATTCCCTCTCGAACGAGCCATTCGCCTAAATGCACTAAGACACCTTGTTTAGTGTCCAGTGGATACAGTGTTGCACCGTTCAGCAAGGCCGAAAAGACGAACTTCCCCATGGATTCCCGACTCAAGTGGGAAATTCGATCGTGGATACAGAGCCGGAAACAATTGGTGGCATCCCTGACTTCATGCAGCACATGGCGATGGGTTTTAATCGCGCCCTTTGCCTGTCCTGTGGAGCCGGAAGTATAGCGTATATACGCAATATCTTCCGACGAGGAAGGGATATTTGGGTTTCGATCATCTAGGGCAGAGTTCAGCTCGTCGAGATTTAACAAAAATTGGTCAGCGTTGATCCATCCGCCTGCCACCGATACTGTCTGATTATCAGTCACGAGGACTAGAGCGGTTGAATCAACCATAATATGAGAGTTACGGCTCGTTGGTGCGGCCGGGTCTAGCTCGACAGAAATCTTACCTGCCTTGAGAATGGCCAGATGCGAAATGATAGGTAAGATACCGTGCGCGTGCGAAAACCCCACAGGTTCCCGGCTCGCGCCGCGTATCGCCAAGATTCCATGAGCCAGGCGGTTAGCCGCCTTATTCAAAGCTGAATACGTGATCTCTTCATTGCCGGCTTTGATGGCAACGTGGTCTGGATATCGGTCGACAATTTTCTCGAACCGCGTCTGTATCGATTTATCCACATCTTCGGTTGGAAACGGGTCGAACTGGCCCGACGGATGAAAACACTTGCCGCGAATCGCCTGCTGGTCTGGCGGGAGCTTGAAGTCCTGGTTTGCCGAATCATTCATAATTACAGCGTTCTTTCTTGCTTGATACAACTAAGTTGCTAGTCGTGGTCGCGTTACTTCCGGTGATCTCACACCCCATTCGAGTAGCCGACGAGCCAGATACGGGGCGCATTCGGCCCACATCCGTTGCAGAGACCACGAGCGCTCCAGAGCAACAGAACGAGGAAAGGTGTAGTCGTCTTTCCCACATCGCATAACGCTTTCTTTAAAACCCGTTCGTCATAGGCTGTCACGTCTATCAATGCGCGTTTGTTAGACTCGATATAGCTCGCGCGCAACGGGTGCAATTTGCGCCGTCGGTTTGGTTTCTCGTTGGTCTCCGAGTTCTTGCAGCTTCTGGGCGAGACCGCGGATCGTCGGAGCTTCGAACACGCTGCGTAACTGCAAGTCGAGTTTGAAGGTGTCTCGAACGCGCGAGATCAACTTGGTGGCGAGCAGGGAATGGCCGCCCAGGTGAAAGAAGTTGTCGTGGATACCGACCCTGTCGAGTTTGAGGATCTCGGCCCAGATATTAGCGAGTATCTCTTCCACAGAAGTTCTTGGGGGGGTGAAGGCATCGTTTAGCTCGGGTCTGCTGTGATCTGGCGCCGGCAGAGCATTGCGGTCGAGCTTGCCGTTTGAATTGAGTGGCGGAGAATCGAGGAACACGAATGCCGATGGTACCATGTGGTCGGGCAGCTTGTGCTGAAGTAAGCTGCGCAGTTCGCTTGCCGAAGGGGCACAGCCATCGGTAGCAATGGCGTAGGCCACCAGCCGACGATCCCCCGGAATGTCTTCTCGCGCGAGGACAACCGCCTGTTGGACGGTAGGGTGTTGAGCGAGGACGGTTTCGATCTCACCCAGCTCGATGCGATAACCTCGTATCTTGATCTGATTATCGATGCGACCCAAAAACTCGATATTGCCGTCGGGCCAATAGCGGACTAGATCGCCGGTCTTGTAGAGCCGGCTGGTGGTATCGGCGCTAAATGGATTGGCGATGAACTTCTCTCTGGTCAGTTCATGACGGTTTAGATAGCCCCGAGCCAAGCCGTCGCCGCCGATATGCAGCTCTCCCGGCACCCCGATGGGGACCGGCTGCAATTGCCGATCGAGAATGTAGATTTGCGTGTTCCTGATCGGCTTGCCGATGGAAACCGTTGCGGCATCCGGCGCAACGGCTTTTACCCGGTGCCAAGTTGCGAACGTTGTCGTTTCTGTAGGCCCGTACACATGGAGTAAGCGCCTCGGTGGATATTTGTGTAACAGCCTTTTGACCCTTTGTGGATCCGCAGCCTCCCCGCCAAAGAGCAGGTGTCGCAACTTGCCGAGTGCGGCGGGTATTTGTTCCACCATCTGATTGAACAATGTCGTGGTCAAAAAGAGCGTGGTGATCCTATCCCGTTCGATTGCCGTCGACAAAGACTGCGGCGATAGCAGCGTATTCTTGGTGATCAACACCAGCCGCGCACCATTTAAGAGCGCGCCCCAGATCTCGAAAGTAGCGGCATCGAACGAAACATTAGATACCTGAGCCATTACCTCCGATGGTGTAACCTGCGCGTAGTCCGTATTCATCACCAAGCGATTGACTGCTCGGTGTGACACGGCGACTCCTTTCGGCTGTCCCGTGGAACCCGAGGTGTAGATCACATAAGCTAGACTGTCTGCCGTACTTCGACTGATGGGATCAACTTGCGACCCTCTGGCTACCTCTTCCCAGTCCCGATCGAGACAAATCACACGGGCGCTTGTGGGCGGGACGTTCGTTAGCGAAACTACATCGGTCAAAACAATGCCGAGATGTGTGTCCTCTTGCATGAACTTCAGGCGTTCTTTGGGATAGGCAGGATCCAACGGCACGTAGGCGCCGCCGGCTTTGAGGATGCCAAGTAGCCCCACGATCAGCTCTATGGAGCGTTCCACGCAGAGGCCCACCAACACCTCAAGGCCGACACCGAGCTTTCTTAGATAGTGCGCCAACTGATCGGCTCTTCGATTTAATTCTCGATAGGTGAGTCGCTGGTCTTCGAAGACCACGGCAACGGTGTCTGGAGATTTCTCTACTTGAGCCTCGAAGAGCTCATGGATGCACTTGTCTTTGGGATAGTCGGTCTTGGTGTCGTTCCACTCGACTAAAAGTTGATGCTTTTCGGCCTCGGTGAGCAAGGGCAGGTCGCTGATGCTTTGATCTGGGTTAACCACGATGCCTTCGAGCAAGACCTGAAAATGACCGACCATGCGCTCGATGGTGGTTGGATCGAACAATTCGGTTCGGTATTCTACCGACCCACTCAGTCCTGTTTCATCGTCTCGTAACCCCACGGACAGATCAAATTGGGCTATGTCAGTGTCAAACTCACTCTCCTCAATGTTGAGATCGCCTAGTGAAACAGCCTGTTTCGGATAGTTCCTCAGTTGAAACATGACTTGACAAAACGGGTTGCGACCTAAAGCTCTCTCGGGCTGGAGATCCTCTACAAGCTTCTCAAACGGCGCGTCTTGGTGGGTATAGGCGTCCAAGGCGTTCTGCTTGACCCTCCCCAATAACTCCCGAAATGTCGGGTTGCCCGAAAAATCGTTACGCAGCACTAGCGTGTTGACAAAGAATCCAATGAGTCGTTCGGTCTCTGCCCGTGTGCGACCGCCTATGGGACTGCCCACGACAACGTCATCCTGAGCCGTGTAACGATGCAGAAGAGTCTGAAAGGCCGCCAGCAAGGTCATGAATAACGTCGTATTCGCTTGACGGCTGAGTTTGCGTAAACTCTGGGCCAAGGCTCCAGGAAATGAAAATCTTATTGTTCGGCCTAGATATCCTAGTACAGCGGGCCGTGGACGGTCTGTCGGCAACTCTAGTGGGGAAACACCATCGAGCTGCTTTTTCCAATACGAGATTTGTTCTTGCAGGACTTCTCCCTGCAGCCACTCTTTCTGCCAAACCGCGTAGTCCGCATATTGGATCGGTAAGGCCGTAAGCGGAGAACCCTTCCCTTGGCAATAGGCTTCATACAGTGCCGATAGTTCCTTAAACAGGATGTCATTGGACCAGCCGTCGGAGGCGATATGGTGCGTGACGAGAAAGATGACATGTTCCTCATCAGCCCATTGAATCAACGCTGCACGCAGCGGCCGATCCTTCTCTAAGTCAAAAGGACGGCGGCTGAATTCACTCAAAACCCGCTGTAATTCTGCTTCCCGCTTCTCGATGGGGTTACCCATTAGATCGATTGCGCTGAGTTCGACGTTGCCGTGCTCGTGGATAATCTGGGTCGGCTGATCATCGACGGACGAAAACGTCGTACGCAAAACCTCATGTCGCTCGACGATAGTGTCGAGAGCCTGTTGCAGGGCTGGGCGGTTCAGTCGCCCTCGTAGCCTCAGGGCCCTGCACTGGTTATAAACCGGGCTATCCGGCTCGAATTGGTTTAAAAACCACAACCGCTGCTGGGCAAAGGAGAGCTCAAGTTTTGGATCTCTGGGGAGGGGGCGGAGAGACCATGCCGCGCCGGCGGCGAACCCTCCAACTTTATCTTTGAGCTTTCTTTCCTGGTGTTCGGTAATTGCAGCCGCCATCTTGGCCACCGTGGGCGATTGCAACAAAGATTGGAGTGGGATCTCCAACTGAAAGTGTTTTATAATCTGGGAGACCAACCGTGTGGCTGAAAGCGAATGGCCCCCAAGATCGAAAAAGTTGTCGTGGATGCCTATAGGACGAACATCAAGCACTTCCTCCCAAATCCGTGCCAGTTGCTCCTCGATATCAGACTGCGGAATAACGTAGGTCATATCCAGTTCAGGCCTCGCATTGCCAGGAGCCGGGAGTGCACGCCGAACGACCTTGCCGTTAGGTGTAACCGGGAGCGATTCCAAGAATACGAAATCCGACGGAATCATGTGGGCCGGCAGCTTCGTTCCGACGGCTCCTCGCAGTACAGGTATCGATGGCAAAGGCTTCGAAAAAGGAACGATGTAGGCGATCAAGCGATCGGATTCTGCTCCCGTAGATGTTTTGCCCGTTGCGACAATGGCCTCCTTAACGTTGTCTTGAGCTAACAATACGGCCTCGATCTCGCCGGCCTCCACTCTGTATCCTCTGATATTTAACTGGAAGTCTTTTCGGCCCAAGTGGTAAAGCAGTCCGTCGGAGCGCAGCCGACCCAAGTCGCCGGTGTGGAAAATAAGTTTGTCACCGCCGTTTGGGTCAGAGAAAAACTTTTCTCGAGTAAGATCAGGCCGCCGCCAATATCCGGGAGAAATGTAGCGGCTCTCGACCACTATTTCTCCAACGGCACCGAACTGCACGTCCTTGCCATCCTCATCAAGCAAGGAAATGTCCGTATCTTCGGTCGCATACCCCACCGGAACCGTGGCTTCATCAACGCAAGTGTTTGCGTTGAAGAAGATTCTTCGCAGGGTGCCGGTCTCGGTCGTGCCGAATCTGATAATCAGAATGGTGTCGGTAGAAAAGTGCTTTTGGTACTCTTCGAGTTCTCTCAGAGTAACCAGGTCCGATCCCAATTGTATGATCCGGAGACGAGCAAACGGTTCTTGTTCGCCGATGCTGCCGACCCATTGACGGAAGACGATGGGTATCGAAAAGTAAATTGTGATTTCTTCCTGGTTGAGCCACAAGGGTAATTCGGCCACTGCTCGATGTCGCACTTGGAATGGGCAGAGCGCCGCGCCATTGAGTAATGCCGCCCAGGTAATTTTCAAACCCTGACTCGCGCTACAGGAATATAGAAGCGCTACCCGGTCGTCAGAGCAAATATGAAGACCATTGCAGTAGAGCTGGCAATCGTGCAGCAAATTTCGGTGGTTTTGAATAACCCCTTTGGGTTGTCCTGTGGAGCCCGATGTGTAGATAAGAAAAGCAAAGCGATCGGGCTCGATTGACAATCCAGGGTCGTCAATTGAAAACCCGGAGTTCCACTCGTCTATATTTACAATTTGGCACCTGTCTTCAGCGTAGTCGATGCCTAAGGAAAGAGTCTTGCTATCTGTGATGAGGAGACGCGCTTGCGAGTCCTCTATCAGGAAAGCGTTTCTGGCTTTGGGAAACGACGGGTCCAGTACCACACAGATTTTGCCGGCTTTCAAGACGCCGACAATCGCGGCGATTAATGGAACGTCATGTTCCATAAGCAGCGCAATGGGTTCTTGCGTTTCTCCCCGTTGCGCCAGGATGGCGTGGGCCACGCGATTCGCGGCGTGGTTTAATTCCCGATACGTCAACGTTCGATTTCTCATTTTGACGGCGAGGCGATCAGGGAATCGTCCGACAATTTTCGTAAATCGCTCCGGGATCGATGTTTCGACGTCCTCTTTGGGAAACACAATAAACTTCCCCGACGGATGAAAGCACTTATCCCCGATCGCCTGCTGCTCCGGGGGAAGTCTATTCTGCGGTTTGGAAGCTTCACTCATTGTCCATCAGTCCTGATCGCTCGAGTTTTGAGCTCGATATTGCTCCCGTGCAATGGGGGCAGTTTGCGCCGTCTGTGTGACATCTTGTTTATCTCGGAGGTCTTGCAGTTGTCGAACCGGGCGATGGATCGTCGGTGCTTCGAACAAGGTCCTTAACGGCAAATCGAATTTGACGGCATCGCGAACGCGCGAAACGATCTGCGTGGCGAGGAGGGAATGTCCGCCCAGTTGGAAGAAGTTATCGTGAATGCCGACCTTGTCGAGTTTGAGAACCTCGGCCCAAATGTTAGCGGGTAATTCCTCCACCGGAGTGTGTGGGGGGGCAAAGGTATCGTCTAGCTCGGGTCTGGACTGATCGGGAGCCGGAAACGCTTTGCGGTCGAGCCTGCCGTTGGGCGTAAGCGGCAGCGAGTCTAAGAACACGAAGGCCGCGGGCACCATGTAGTCGGGGAGCTTGCGTTGGAGAAGGCTGCGGAGGTCACGGATTGCGATCGTCGAGCCGGCAGCCGTCGCGAACGTCGTTCGCCGAGTTTCGTGGCGGTCGATGAGGGCGTTGAACCATCGCTCCGAAACCTTCGAGTCTAGAGGGCCCGTGAGGTGTGGAATGCGGGCTTCATTGTACGCAGGACTTTTCGGTTCTAGTTGGTTTAAAAACCATAGCCGCCGCTCAGTAAATGAAAGCGGTGCAAACTCGCGGTCGGTCCGTCGCGGAATTTTATGTAGCGCCGAGCTCTTGATGCCGGCTTCGAGAAGCCGCTTCTCGAGTAGCGTAAGTTTTGCAGAAGATAGTTCGTCTAATTGCTTTTTCAGATCGCCTGAATTCATCGTCTGCGCTCTATTTGCCGTCGATCGGTGCTAGTTGTCGTTGAGCTTCTACATCGGTCATTGCTTCGACCTCGCTCAGCAGCCGCGCTAGCTCCGCCTCGCTTGCCAGCTTCGCATGGTTTTGCGTGATGATGAGCGCCATATCGACGACTGTGGGAGCATCGAAAAGCGCTTTAACTGGTAGCTCTAGCTGAAATGTTTGGATCACCCGCGAGATCACTTGGGAAGCCGCCAGCGAATGGCCGCCTAAGTCGAAAAAATTGTCATGGAGACCAACCTTAGGCACAAGCAGGACTTCGGCCCATATGTCAGCGAGCGTTTTTTCTACATGCGTTCTCGGTTCCACGATAGTTAACCGAGGATCCGGTCTCTGGTTGTTCGGGTCGGGCAACGCGCGACGATCTATCTTGCCGGTGCTCATTAAAGGAAGATCGTCTAAGAATACAAACTCGCTAGGAATCATGTATTCGGGCAGTCTGTCACGTAAGAATAATTTCAAAGCCGCTACCGTGGGCTCAGGGCGACCGCGCGGGACTACGTAGGCCACGAGTCTTTTGTTTCCGATCTGGTCGTCTCTCCCCGACACGGCGACGCTGCATATTTCGTCATGTTGACTAAGCACCGTTTCGACTTCCGTTACATCGACTCTGAAACTCCGAATCTTGACCTGAAAATCTTTACGACCGAATAACGTCAGGCAACCGTCTTGCGACAGGCGGCCAAGATCACCGGTCAAGTACATAAAGCTCGATCCGTCTTCGGCTTGCGGTATGAATTTTTGACTGGTGGCGTCGGGTTTTTGCCAATAACCACCGGAAAGAAAGCTGCTGCGAACCGCAACTTCGCCAACTTGGTCAATACCCAACGGCAGCCTCGCATCATTTAGAATCAGGATCTCCACCCCTTCTACCGGATAGCCCACCGGCACCCTGTCGCTGTTTATGATTGTCTTCATATCGAGAAAATAGAGACTAACGGTCCCCGTTTCGGCGGACGACAAAGTGTTGACCAAGATGCAATTAGAAGTAACGTGATTCATCAATATCTCAACGTCACTTCTGTAGAGAGGTTCTCCTTCGAATTCGATCAGGCGTAATTGGGGAAATACCGCTGAGTCGGCAAGGCTCCTGACAAAATAACGAAACGCGGTGGGGAAGGAGTAAAACACCGAAATCCTCTCTTCACGCAGCCAATCATCGAGATGAATGATCCCCTCGTTCCGAACATCGTATGGGCAGAATCGCGCTCCAGTGAGCAGGGCTATTAATAGGTGCTTGCCTATCGAAGCGAAACCGAGAAGCGTGACAGAGTCATCGGCGCATAGATGGAAATGATTGACAAAGTCCATCACGGCTTTAAGAACGTGACGATGAGATTTCGCGGCGCCTTTGGCGCTCCCTGTCGACCCCGATGTATAGCGAACATAGGCGTAGGCGTCGGGACGTACCAGGATCTGTGGATTATCTTCCGAAAGACTCGGCGAGAGTTCGTTCAACTGAATCACCACACACTTTTCCGCAACCAACCCATGTATTGATTTGATGGTTTCGTCATCGACGATCACAACTTCGGCTCCAGAATCACGGAGCAGGTGAGTAGTTCTCTCAATTTCGCTCCCTGGGTCCAATGCCAGAGAAAACTTACCGGACTTTAAAGCGGCAAGATGTCCAACGACCAAAGTGTCCCAGCGACCTAAAAACAGCGCGACCGGTTCCGACGCGTTACCTCTTTGGGCAAGCAGTTCATGAGCTAACCGATTCGCTAGACGGTTGAGCTCGTCGTATGTAAGGCTTTGGAACCTGGTGGTGATCGCAGTCCGATCGGGAAACATTCCGGCAATCTTCTCAAACCGCGCCGGAATCGAAGTCTCGATATCTTCTATGGGAAACTCGACGAACGTTCCCGACGGATGAAAACACTCGTCCCGGATCGCCTGCTGTTCAGGCGGAATTGTCGATTGCTGCTTGGAAGAATCACTCATAGTGACCTCCGATCGAGAACGGTTCCCCGTTCGTTAGTAGCGCGGCTATGGTTAATCATTGCTGAGAATTCGATGTTCGGACTCGATATTGCTCGCGCGCAACTGGGGCAATTTGCGCGGTGTGTGTGACATCTTGTTTGATTTCGAAGTCGGTTAACCTCCGGGCGAGACCGCGGATCGTCGGAGCTTCGAACAGGGTCCTTAAGGGCAAATCGAGTTTGAAAGAGTCGCGGATGCGCGAGATAACCCGAGTGGCCAGCAGAGAATGGCCGCCCAAGTCAAAGAAGTTGTCATGGATTCCAACCGTGTCGAGTTTGAGGACCTCGGCCCAGATGTTAGCGAGAATCTCTTCGACGGGGGTCCTTGGGGCAGCGAAGGCGTCGTCGAATTCGGGTCTGATGTGATCGGAAGCTAGCAGCGCTTTTCGGTCGAGCTTACCGTTGGGCGTCAGAGGTAGAGCGTCTAAAACCACAAATGCCGAAGGCACCATGTAGTCGGGCAACTTGAGTTGGAGAAAGCTGCGCAGTTGGTGCGCCGAAGGGGTAGAGCCACTAGTCGCAACCGTGTAGGCGACGAGGCGCCGGTCCCCCGGTGTGTCTTCTCTCGCGAGCACAACCGCCTGTTGGATGGCGGGGTGTTGAGTGAGCACGGCATCGATCTCACCGAGCTCGATGCGAAAGCCGCGTATCTTTACCTGATTATCGATGCGGCCGAGGAACTCGATATTGCCGTCCGGTAGGTAGCGAGCCAGATCGCCGGTTTTATATAGCCTCGCTCCTGGAGTGGTACTGAATGGGCTAGCGATGAACTTCTCTTGGGTCAGTTCTGCACGATTGAAGTAACCCTGTGCCACGCCAACTCCGCCAATCAAGAGTTCCCCGGCGACACCGATTGGTACCGGATTTAGATGTGGATCCAAAATATAAATCTCTGTATTTGCGATCGGACGACCGATGGGCGGAAGGTCAGGCTCATGTTGGAATGATGGGTTGAGTGTATATTCGGTCACCACATGGCTTTCCGTGGGACCGTATTGATTATGTAAGCGGCAGTTTTCAAGTCTGTCCAGAAATACTCTTAGCGGTTTAGTTAGTCGCAACTGTTCGCCGGCGGTGATGATCTGACGCAAACTCTGAGGAGTACAACTTTCGGTTACCGCGACCTCCGCGAAGTGTTGAAGAGCGACAAACGGCAGAAATATCCGCTCGATCGAATGCTTTTCGATATACTTCATTAGACATAAGCCATCTTGTCTCACATCGTTTGGTATCAAGTATAACGAACCGCCCGAACACCAGGTGGAGAACATTTCCTGGATGGAAACATCGAAACCTAAGGGTGCGAATTGTAAGGTCCGAGCTGGCAAGGCGTCACCGAAGTTGTTCACCTGCCAGGAGATCAAATTGTTCAGAGCCCGGTGGCTCATCACAACGCCCTTCGGCGTGCCCGTGGAACCCGAGGTGTAAAGTATATAGGCCGGAGACCGAGACCCAACGACAATGCGTGGATTGGAATTATCGGCCCAATCGAGTTTCTGCAATTCTGTATCGAGAGTGACGGTTCGCGCGCCATTTAACGAAAGCTGCGACGCTAGATCCCGAGTGGTCACGATGAAAGGCGCCTGCACGTCTTGCAAAATAAACGTAGCTCGCTCGATCGGGTAACTCGGATCGACAGGGGCATAAACGCCTCCGGCTTTGAGAACTGCTAATAAGGCGATCGCGAGTTCGATGGAGCGTTCGAGATAGACACCGACCGCAGTCCCTGATTGCGCGCCGCTCTGTGGTCAGGTAGTGCGCCAGTTGGTTGGCTCTGGCATTGAGTTCACAGTAAGTGAGCTGTTGATCCTCGAAAACCAGGGCGATGGCATTAGGAGTTTTCTCTACCTGTTCTTCGAAGAGCTGATGGATGCATTTGTCTTTGGGATAGTCGGTCTTGGTGTCGTTCCATTCGACTAAGAGTTGGTGTTTCTCGGGGTCGGTCAGCAATGGCAGTCCACTGATGGGTTGTTCCGGGTTGGCGACAATGCCTTCGAGTAGAATCTGAAAATGCCCCAGCATGCGCTCGATGGTCGACGAGTCGAACAGATCGGTGTTGTAGTTGAGCACGGCGCGGAGTGTGCCGTCTCTCTCGGACATTGTCAGCGACAGGTCGAATTTAGCGACTTGACTACCCCTACGAATAGGGTTGACGGTCAGATGTTTGAATTCCAAAGGCTGTTCAGTGTTGTTCTGAAGTATGAACATGACCTGGAACAACGGCGAGATGCTGGGATTGCGCTCGGGATGGAGTTCCTCGACGAGTTTTTCAAACGGCAGGTCTTGGTGAGTATAGGCTTCCAGAGTAGTTTCACGGACTTGTCGCAGTAGTTCCTTGAAGGTCGGGTTATTGGAAAGATCGGCGCGCAGGACCAGGGTGTTGACGAAAAAGCCGATCAGTCCCTCGATCTCCTGACGGACACGGCCGGCGATGGGAGTGCCAACGGCAATATCTTGCTGGCCGCAGTAGCGGCAGAGCAGGGTCTGGAAGGCCGCCAGCAGGGTCATGAACAGGGTAACGCCCTCACGCCGGCCTAGACCCTTGATCGCCTGAGAAAGTTGCGCCGAAAGTTCTAGGGACTGGCTAGCTCCGCGGTAAGTTTGCACCGGCGGGCGGAGATGATCAGTGGGGAGCTGGAGCGTCGATAGACCGTCGAGTTGTTTTCTCCAGTAGGAAAGTTGAACGTCGAGGTTCTCACCTTGTAACCAATCACGCTGCCATATCGCATAATCGGCATACTGGACCGGTAGCTCGGGCAAGGGACTAGGTTCTCCCGAGCCGTATGCTTGATAGAGTGCCGAGAGTTCGCGGAAGAGCACGCCCATGGACCAACCGTCGGAGACGCTATGGTGCAGGTTCAAGGCGAGCACGTGGTCCAAGGGGGAGAGTCGCAGGAGCCGAGCCCGTATCAGCGGTCCACGGCTAAGATCGAAGGGCCGCTCGGCTTCTTCTTTGAGCAGGGATTGTAGAGCCGGTTGGCGTTCGTTTTCTGGCTGCTGGCTAATGTCGATGGGAGTAAGCGCAATGGCCAACGAGGGCAGAATCTTTTGCACTGGATTGCCATTGACGGTGGCAAAGAGCGTGCGCAGAACTTCATGACGGCGCACGACCTCATTTAGGCTCTGTTCCAGTGCGTTGAGGTTGAGATCACCGGCCAAGCGGAAAGCCGCCGGGACGTTGTAGGTTGGGCTATCGGGGTCGAGACGGTCCAAGAACCATAAACGCTCTTGAGCGAAAGAGAGCGGGGTGTGGTTGCTGCGCGGAACCGGCACGATGGATCGAACTGTGCGTGAGTCTTTCTCGATTTCCATACTAGCCTGGACCGAGTCGGCGAGGCCGGCAATCGTCGGTGTCTCGAACAGTCTGCGCAAGGGGAAATCGATCTGGAACGCTGTATTTATGCGCGCGACGAACTGAGTGGCTAGGAGGGAATGTCCACCTAGCTCGAAGAAGTTGTCATGGATACCGACCTCGTCGAGTTTGAGGACCTCGGCCCAGATCCCAGCGAGCAATTCTTCCACTGGAGTGCGAGGTGCGCTATAGCTCTGATCTGAATTCGACCTACTGTGATCGGGAGCCGGCAGCGCCTTTCGGTCGAGCTTGCCGTTGGGCGTGAGGGGCAGCGAATCGAGGAACACAAAGGCCGAGGGCACCATGTAGTCGGGCAGCTTGAGTCGGAGATAGCTACGTAAGTCGTGAACCGAAATAGCCGAGCCGTCAGCGGTGACTACATAGGCGATCAGCCGCTTATCGCCTGGAGAGTCTTCACGAGCGAGGACGACCGCTTGTTGGATGGAGGGGTGCTGAGCGAGCACTGCCTCGATCTCACCCAGTTCGATGCGAAAGCCGCGGATCTTGACCTGGTTGTCGATGCGGCCCAAGTACTCGATGTCCCCGTCGGCGCGCCGCCGAACAAGATCCCCGGACCGATACAGCCTTCGCCCTTCACCATCATCGAAAGGATGACCGACAAATCGCTCCGCGGTGAGCCCGCTCCGATTCAGATACCCCCTGGCTAGACCGGCCCCGCCGACATAAAGCTCTCCGGGTAAGCCGATCGGCACCAGGTTGCGATGGGAATCGAGAACGTAAAGTTCCAGGTCCGGGATCGGCGCACCGATCAGGCTAGACCCGCCGACACTCAGGTCCGCTTCCTTGATCTCCCGGTAGGTCACATGGACGGTGGTCTCCGTGATCCCGTACATGTTGATGAGCCGGGGCCTTTGATCGCCATGGCGCTCGAACCATGGCCTGAGACTCTGAAAGTCCAGCGCTTCACCGCCGAAAATCACCAGACGAAGTCCGAGCCGGCTAGTGTCGGTAATGGACTCTTCCGCTTGCACGAGCTGTCGGAACGCCGAGGGGGTCTGGTTGAGAACCGTGACTTGCTCCCGGCATAACAGCTCGTAGAACTCCCGCGGCGATCGACTCACGTCAAAGGGCACGATGACCAGCCGTCCACCATGAACAAGGGCACCCCAAAGCTCCCAGACGGAGAAGTCAAAGGCATAGGAATGAAACAGCGTCCAGACATCATCCGGGCCAAAGTGAAACCAGGAGTCGGTGGCGCGAAAGAGTCGCACGACATTATGATGGGGGATCAGCGCCCCTTTAGGTGTTCCGGTCGATCCGGAAGTGTAAATGACATAGGCGAGATTGTCGGGGGTGGTTAAAGGCGGCGGATTGTCTTGGCTCTGGGTCGAAATTTCTCCCCAGTCTTGATCCAAACAAAGAACCGTTGCGTTGTGAACCGGCAGTCCCGCGATCAGCGAGCTTTGGCTGATCAGCAGCGCTGCCCGGCTATCCTCGAGGATAAAAGCCAGTCGCTCCGTAGGATAAGACGGATCCAGTGGCACATAGGCGCCCCCGGCTTTGAGAATTCCCAAAATCGCCACGAGCATTGCCAAGGATCGCTCGACGCAAATGCCCACCAATGCCTCCGGACCGACGCCGAGTTTTCTTAGGTAGTGCGCCAGTTGGTTGGCTCTTTGGTTCAGTTTTCGGTAGGTGAGTCGCTGGTCTTCGAATACCACGGCGATGGCATCCGGCGTTTTCTCTACCTGTGTCTCAAATAGTTCGTGAATGCACTTATCATTCGGGTATGCGGTCTTGGTGTCGTTCCACTCGACTAAGATTTGATGTTTTTCAGCCTCGGTGAGCAGCGGTAGTTCGGATATTCTCTGCTCTGGATTAGCGACTATGCCTCGCAGCAAGACCTCGAAATGGCCGAGCAAACGGGAAATGGTTTCAGCGTCGAACAGATCGGTGTTATAAATGATCCGCCCGCTCATCGACTCTTCGCTGTCCGTCATGGACAGGCTCAAGTCGAATTTCGACATCGGTTGGTCCAACTCGATCTGTTCAACCCGAATGCCGGGGAGCGTCAACGGCTTCCGCGAATTGCTATTGAGCTGGAACGTGACTTGAAATAGCGGATTTTGATTGAGACGTCGATCCGGGTGCAACTCCTCGACGAGCTTCTCGAAAGGTAAATCTTGGTGGGAGTATGCGCTCAAGCAGACGCTGCGCACCCGTCCCAACAGCTCACGAAATGTTGGTCTGCTTGAGAGATCCGCCCGCAATACAAGTGTGTTTGCGAAGAATCCAACTAGTCCCTCGATCGCATCGTGGGTTCGACCGGCGATGGGAGAAGCCACGGCGATGTCGTCCTGCCCCGTGTAGCGAAAGAGCAGGGTTTGAAATGCGGCCAACAGCGTCATGTACAGTGTTGCGTCATGGCTTCGGCTGAGCACTTTGAGCTTCAGGGCCAGTTCCTTGGAGAGCTCGAAAGATTGTTTTTCTCCCCGATAGCTCTCCACCGCCGGCCGGGGCCGATCGGTCGGTAATTGCAGCAGTGCAACATCCGCTAGCTGCTTCCTCCAGTAGGAAAGCTGACTTTCTAAAACCTCCCCCTGCAACCGTTCTCGCTGCCAACCTGCGTAGTCTGCGTATTGAACCGGCAGCTCCGGTAAGTTAGCGGTCTGTCCAGAGCTAAAAGCGGCATACAAAGTCGCAACTTCGTGCCAGAAGAGTTCCGAGGACCAGCCGTCTGTAGCAACATGGTGCTTGACCACAAGAAGGATGTGCTCTTGGTGGTCGAGCCGGAGTAGTAAAGTGCGCAGCATCAGGTCGCTGGATAGATCGAAGGGGCGGCGGATCGCTTCATCGATCAGTCGTTGCACTTCGGTATCGCGGTCTTTGTCGAAATGCGACCTGAGATCTATCACCGGCAGTTCGATCGTTCGGCAAGCCGCGATCCGCTGCATGGGGTTTCCGTCAACAAGCGCAATCGTGGTCCGTAGAACTTCGTGGCGCGCAATTACGCAATTGAAGGCTTTTTCTAAAGCGTTGACATCGAGCGCACCAATTAACCGCCGAGCGCTCGACTCGTTGTAAACCGGGCTTTCCGGTTCTAGTTGATTAAGGAACCACAGGCGCTCTTGGCCGAAGGATAAGGGACAAGGCGAGAAAGTGTCTCGTCGGGGAATGGCGCTGTTGCTAGGAAGTGTGATCTTCTGCAACAGTCGCGATTCTAACTCAACACGCTGTTCCGCTGTCAGTTCACCGAGGATGATGGCCGCCATATCGGCAACGGTGGGCGATTGGAACAAAGATCGAAGTGACAGCTCTAATTCGAAATTCTTAGTAACCCGAGAGACGACCCGTGTTGCTGCGAGCGAATGACCTCCTAAATCCAAAAAGGTGTCGTGGATACCAATCGGACGAACATCGAGAACTTCCTCCCACATCCGGACCAACTCCCGCTCGACTTCACTTCGTGGAGCGCCATATGGTTGGCTAAGGTCTGGCCTTTTTCCCCCGGGCTTAGGCAGAGCCGTGCGATCCAGCTTGCCGTTTGTTAAAGGAAACGAGTCGAGAAACATAAAAGCCGATGGAATCATGTATTGGGGCAATTTCGTCATCAGGAAATCATTGAGCTGATTTCTTGTAGGCGGTGGATTATGGCGTGGGACAACGTATGCAGTCAGATATTTCTCCCCTGGTTCACGGTCCCATGCGACCACGCCCGCATCTTTCACCTGAGGGTGAGCCAGTAATAATTTCTCGATCTCTGCGAGTTCGACTCGGTAACCTCTGATTTTGACCATCAGGTCCTTGCGGCCCAAATGAATCAAAAAACCATCCGGCAACATACGCCCAAGATCACCCGTTAAATAGGTCCGTTCGTCGCCGCCAGTCGGATCGGACCGGAACTTAGCCTGGGTAAGGTCCGCTCTCTGCCAGTAGCCTGGATTCAGGTTGCGGCCCTTGACGGCGATCTCGCCTACCTCATTAGGTCCAACCTCGCTACCGTTTTCATCAAGCAAGAGGATTTTATTGTACGGGTCGGGATATCCGATCGGTGTGCCTTTTTCAGGAAATGAAAAAGTCTGGTCCACGATCGCGGAACAAATACCTCGTGCTTCCGTCGAACCCATTCCAAATTTTAGCAAGGTCTCTGGTCCGAAGCAGTTTTTGTAGAGGTCGAAGTCCAATCGAGTTACCGGCGCTCCCGTAAGATGGATCAAACGTATATTCGAGAGCTTTTCATGCCCAGTGAGTGATTCTCCAAGCTGCCGAAATAAAGACGGAGGCGAATGGTAAATAGTGATTCTTTCCGTCCGAAGCCATCGCGACAAACGATCGATGCCCTCCGACTTGATATCGAAAGGAAACAGAGAAGCTCCATTTAGGAGGGATACTCGCAAGTGGGTATGCCCTGATGCGAAACTAAGCGGATGAAGAAGGGTTAATCGGTCATCAACACAAATGCTCTCTCTCTCTATAAATAGTTTGACTCTATGGAGAACGCTGCGATGTGCCTCGATCACCCCCTTTGGCTTGCCGGTAGAACCAGAAGTGTAGCAAATAGTCACAAGATCATCCGGCGACACAGAAAGGCCGACGTTGTCGGGGGACGCGGAGTCGCTGATTTCGTCGATATTCAACAACGTGCGAGTGTCATTTTTCAGCTCATTAGCAAGAGCCAAATTGTGGCTATTGTGGGCGATTAAGCCTGCACCTGAGTCCTCCAGAATAAAGCTGATTCTTTCCACCGGAAATGATGGATCGATGACAACGTAGAACTTGCCGGCCTTTAAAATTCCAAAGATCGTGGCAATAACATCGACGCCATGTTCAAATAGGAGAGCTATCGGTTCAGCGCCCGAACCGCGTTTCGCTAAAATTGCTCGTGCAATCCGGTTGGCTGTACGGTTCAGCTCTTTGTAAGCCAGCGTGCGGTCGCCCATCTTGACTGCGATCCGGTCGGGATATAGCCGCACGATCTTCTCAAACCGCGCCGGGATCGAGCTGTCGATGTCTTCCACGGGAAACTCGACAAACGTCCCTGATGGGTAAATGCACCTGTCACAGACCGCCTGTTGCTGCGGCGGATGCGAGAGCCCATGATTCATAGATTGGTTCATATCTAGTGTGGTTTTCAGCTTCGCATTTTCTGTCCAATGAGCTGTTTCTCAGCTTCGTCTTTCGCCATATCCTCTATCTCGCGTATCATTCGAGCTATCTCCTGGTCATTAGCCGGTTTCGCTTGGAAGAATCACTCCCAGTGACCTCCGATCGAGAACGGTCCGCCTTTCTTAGTAATACGGCTCATGGTTACTCATTGCTGAGAATTCGATGTTCGAACTCGATATTGCTCGCGCGCAACGGGGGCAATCCCCGCCGTTTGAGGGACATCGTGTGTGTGTCCCAGTTCTTGTAACCTCTGTGCGAGCCCTTGAACCGTCGGCGCTTCGAACAGAGTCCTTAAGGGCAAATCGAGTTTGAAAGAGTCGCGGATGCGCGAGACGACCTGCGTGGCCAGCAGGGAGTGCCCCCCCAAGTGGAAAAAATTGTCATGGATGCCGACCTTGTTGAGTTTGAGGATGTCGGTCCAAATGTTAGCGAGGATCTCCTCTACAGGAGTTCTCGGGGCGGTGTAGGCATCGTCCAACTCGGGTCTGCTGTGATCGAGAGCTGGCAGCGCTTTGCGGTCGAGCTTGCCGTTGGTGGTGCGCGGCAGAGAATCAAGGAACATAAAGGCCGAGGGCACCATGTAGTTGGGGAGCTTTTGTTGGAGAAATTTGCGCAGGTCGTCGGCCGAAGGGTTGGCGCCCACAGTGGCGACGGTATGGGCCACGAGGCGGCGGTCTCCCGGTGTGTCTTCTCGTGCGAGCACAACCGTTTCTCCTACTGCGGGGTGTTTGGAAAGCACGGCCTCGATCTCACCCAACTCGATGCGGAAGCCGCGGATCTTGACTTGATTGTCGATGCGGCCGAGCAACTCGATGTTGCCGTTGGGTAAGTAGCGGGCTAGATCGCCGGTCTTATAAAGTCGGCTGCCCGGAACCTTGCTGAATGGATTGGCGATGAACTTCTCCGCTGTTAGTTCCGGACGGTTCAGATAACCCCGGGCTAAGCCATCGCCGGCTATATGCAGTTCTCCCGCTACCCCGATGGGAACCGGCTGCAATTGCCGATCGAGAATATAGATTTGCGTGTTGGCAATCGGCCGTCCGATGGTTGGAGAGCAATGCGGCGTGACCATTCCTGTGCACGCGTTAGCTGTGGCCTCAGTTGGACCGTAGAGATTCCAAATCTCAATTTCGGGCATGGCGGCGAACGTTCGATCCACCAAATGCTGATCTAATTGTTCACCTCCTAGTAATACAGCCGACAGGGAGTTCCTCACTGCAGTCGCACGATCCGGATTTAGCTCGTCAAGTACAGCCCTCCACAAGGTGGGAACGCAATTAAGCCCAACCCTGTTACGCGTGGTCAACGCCTCTAGTAACGCAGTCGGTTGGTTCACGAGCTCATCCGACAGAATCCACACTTGACCGCCTCGCAGAAGCGATGCGAATAGCTGCTTCAAACTTGCGTCGAAGGTTGTTCTGGTGAGCACGGGCAAACTTTGCACAGTTTGGGCCAGTGGACTTTCGTTGAACCAGCAAAGGTAATTTACCAAGACTCCGATGATTGATCATGACTCCCTTTGGAGTACCTGCAGTTCCTGAAGTGTAAATGACATAGGCCAGATTGTCGGCTGTGGCTTCGTTGTCTGGATTATCTTGCGGCTGTTTGGATATTTGTTCCCAGTCTCGATCAAGACAAATCACACGGGCGCTTGTTGGCGGTAGGTTCGTTAGCGAAACTACTTCGGTTATCACTATGGCGACCTGGGTGTCCTCTAGCACGAAACCCAAGCGGTCTGTGGGATTCGAAGAATCCAGTGGCACGTAGGCGCCGCCGGCTTTGAGGATGCCCAGCAACCCAACAATCATTTCTATGGAGCGTTCCACGCAGATGCCGACCAGCACTTCGGGGCCGACACCGAGCTTGATGAGATAGTGCGCTAACTGATTGGCTCGGTTATTGAACTCGCGATAGTTCAACTGTTGGTCTTCGAAGACAACCGCTACGGCATCTGGTGTTCTCTCCACCTGAGCCTCAAACAGATTATGGATGCATTTGTCTTTGGGATATTCAGTCTTGGTGTCGTTCCACTCAACCAGCAATTGGTGCTTTTCAGGTTCGGTGAGCAGTGGCAGTTCGCCGATCGGCTGATGCGGATCGTCTACGATGCCCTCGAGCAGGGTCTGAAAATGACCCAGCATGCGCTCGATGGTCGTTTGATCGAATAGGTCAATCCGGTATTCGACCGATCCCGTCAGCCCCCTTTCATCGTCCCGTAACCCCACGGATAGATCAAACTTTGCGATGTCATTGCCAAACTCATATTCCTCAATGTTCATATCCCCCGGTGAAACAGACTGTGTCGGATAGTGTCCAAGTTGGAACATCACCTGAAAAAACGGGTTGTAACTCAAGTCTCTCTCTGGCTGGAGTTCCTCCACCAGCTTCTCAAACGGCACGTCTTGGTGACTATAGGCGTCTAAAGCATTCTTCCTGACCCGTGCCAATAACTCTCGAAATGTCGGGCTGCCCGAAAAATCATTGCGTAACACCAGTGTGTTGACAAAAAATCCAATGAGTCCTTCAACCTCTTCCCGCGTACGACCGGCTACGGGACTGCCCACCACTATGTCGTCCTGGCCTGAATAACGATGCAAAAGGGTCTGAAACGCCGCCAGCAAGGTGATGAACAAAGTAACGCCTTCTTGGCGGCTGAGGTTTTTCAAATCCCGGGCCAACGCTGGTTGGAATTTTAACGTCTTGGTCTGGCCAAGATGTCCCACCACGGCTGGCCGCGGATGGTCTGTCGGCAACTCGAGTGGGGAAACACCTTTGAGCTGCCTTTTCCAATACGAGAGTTGTTGCTGCAGGACTTCCCCCTGCAGCCATTCTTTCTGCCATACCGCATAATCCGCATATTGGATCGGCAAGTCCTTGAGCGTTGAACCCTTTCCTTGGCAAAAGGCTTTATACAGTGCCGATAATTCCCTAAACAGTATGTCACTGGAGCAGCCGTCGAACACAATATGATGTATGATAAAAAGGAGGACATGTTCCTCATCACCCAATCGGATCAGCGTTCCGCGCAGCGGCCAATCCTTTCGTAAGTCAAATGGGCGGTGGGTAAGTTCACTCAAAAGCCGGTCTAACTCGTCGCCCCTCTGCTCGTCAGATAAACCCATCAGGTCGATCGCGGTCATTTCTGGTTGGACGTTGGCGCCCTCGTGGATAATCTGGATCGGCTTGCCATCGACCGAGGAAAACGTAGTACGCAGAACTTCGTGACGCTTTACGATAGTGTCGAGAGCTTTTTGCAGGGCTTTACGGTTCAGTCTGCCTCGCAGTCTCAAGGTCTTGCGTTCGTTATAAACTTGGCTATCCGGCTCCAGTTGGTTTAAAAACCACAACCGCTGCTGGGCAAAGGAAAGCGGGAGACTCTTCTGACTCGAGATAGAGGAGGTGAGTAGGGTTTGTAACCGCGGGGCTTCGTTTTGCACTCCCTCGAAGTGCGCTGCCAAACTGGCAACCGTGGGATTCTCAAACAAACTTCGCAGTGGGATGTCAAGCTCGAACGCCAAACGAATCCTGGAATGCACCTGAGTGGCCAATACGGAATGGCCCCCCAACTCAAAGAAGTTGTCGTCGATGCCGACCTTGTCGAGCTTGAGAACTTCAGCCCAGATCTCTGCTAAAATCTCCTCCACTGCAGTTCGAGGAGCCACGTACCTTGAGTCGAGGAAAACCTCCGAGCCTGCGACTCGTTTGACAATGTGATCAAAATCACCGGCCTGGAAGCGCTCGGCAAGTTGCGATCTCTGAATTTTGCCGATTGAGGTCTTAGGAATATCCTGCTTTTCGATCGGCAGTAAATAATCCGGCCCAATACCAAGCTTGCGCACAATACAGCGGCGGACGTCCTTCAGAAGCTGCGACAGTGGCCAACGCTTCTCAGACGACGGATGAAAAAACACCACTAGTTTATCAGTCTGTGCATCTTGGTTCCGAACCGCACACGCCGCCGTATAAGAGCTCTCCACTCCGGCGATTTCCTCGACCACTGATTCGATATCGCGACTCGGATAGTTTAGACTATTGATGATGATGACATCCTTCTCTCGTCCGGTAACGGTCAAACGTCCGTGGCGGAGAAATCCTAAATCCCCTGTTTTCAACCAACCATCGTCCGTAAATATTTCTCGGTCAGCCTCCGGTCGACCGTAGTAGCCGGTGGTCACCGGCAATCCTTTAACCTGTAACGATCCGATTGTCGTTTCTTCCATCAGATTATTTTGCTCATCGACAATGCGCAACGATACGCCGGCAATAGGCCTTCCTACCTCGACAAATGAATCCTCATCTGTTGTGTTGTCTAAACTAAAAGTATCCGCATAAGTAATCCCCGATGATGTCTCGGACATTCCCCACGCCGGGCGCATTGCACTGGGCGATAATCCATGAGAACTAAGAAGCTTGAGGAATTGCCTTGCGGTTTTAGCGACGATAGCTTCACCGCCATTCAAGATGACCCGCATCGAGGACAGATCCCGATGACGCCGAGATAATTCCTGAGCGCGGTCGTTGATGAAACCGTAGGCGAAATTCGGCGCGAAGGAGATGGTCGCTCTGTATTTCTCAATGAGGTCCAACCATTTGAGCGGGTTTGTTAATATAAGGTCCGTCGGCACGTCAACCTGTTGGCAGCCAAGACAAACGTCCCGAAGATGAAAGTAGATCAATCCGGCAACGTGATCCAAAGGCATCCAGTTCAAAGAGACGTCTCGTGGCGAAAAGCCGTTCATTTGAATCGAGGCGCACGACCGGCTCAAGAGATTTGCATGAGACAGCCTTACGGCTTTGGCTGTGCCGGTACTGCCGGAAGTTAACATCAACACGGCTAAATGATCGGACTCGCTGTAGTGGGCGTCGGGGTCACATTCCGTTTTCGATAGACCGTCGATGGCCTCAATTCGCAGATTCGTCAATTCGTGAAAATTGAAACAATCCCGCACCGAGTCGATCATTCTGTTCGTAGTTAAAATGATCGGATACCCAAGGTTTTCCCAGGCATTGAGGAGCCTGCCGACCGCGCCGCCACTGGGTTTCAGACCTGCCCCTATTGGCACCGGGACAAATCCGCCTATTGTACAGGCCCAGAATGCGCGGATGAAATCTTCATTTCGATCGAGCTGGAAAATAACTCGATTTCCGGTCTCGAGCCCCGCATCTTTAAGACCGCCAAGAAGTTGTCTCGCTTCCTTGAGCAACGCTGGGTAGGATTGAAATTCTGCTGAACCGTCCTCGTGGAGATAAACAATCCCCCGGTCCGGGGATTGTCGTGCTGCTCCATAAAGACAATCCGGCAGTGTTTTCGGCGCATCGGGACTATGCACCAGTGATGGGCCATGGCTAATTGCCAGTGACTTCATCTCAGTCTCGCTTGTGCTCTGTTTTGCGTTCTTCCGCTGGGATTTGCATTGCTTCCTCATCGGTAAGCGACTTTAGTTTAGACAAGCTCCCTTCCATCTCCTATTTGCCCAGTCCCCTTGACCCTCAGGAGTGGCGAAGCGCTACCCGGTCGTCAGTACGAATATGAAGGCCATTGCAATCGAACAGGCTATCGGGCAGCAGATTTCGGTGAATCTGAATGACACCTTTAGGTAGTCCGGTCGAGCCCGATGTGTAGACGAGAAAAGCAAATTGATCGGGCGCGATTGACAATCCCGGGTTGTCAATTGAATGCCCGGAGTTCAACTCGCCAACATTTATAAATGGACACCTGTCATGGGCATATTCTACGGCTAAGGAAAGCTTTGTGCTGTCGGTGATGCGGAGACCTGCTTGCGAGTCTTCTAACAGGAAGGCGTTTCTGGCTTTGGGAAACGGTGGGTCCGGAAGCACGCAAATCTTGCCGGCTTTCAATACTCCGACGATTGCGACTAACAATGGAGAGTCATGTTCCATCAGCAGCGCAATGGGTTCTTGCGTTTCTCCCCGTTGTGTCAGGATGGCGTGTGCCCGGCGATTCGCGGCGTGGTTTAATTCCTGATACGTCAGCGTTCGATCTCCCATTTTGACCGCGAGCTGCTCGGGAAACTGTGCGACGACCTTTTCGAACCGCTCCGGGACCGATGACTCGACGTCCTCTTTTGGAAATTCAATAAACTTTCCCGACGGATGGAAACACTTGTCACGGATCGCCTGCTGTTCTGGCGGAAGCTTGAATTCCTGGTTTGCCGAATCATTCATATCCGTCACTATTTCTTCATCGAGGCCAATATGTTGCTAGTGTTTTCTGCACTTCTTCCTCCGTCGTTGCCTCCACCTCACCCAGAATATCCGTTAGCCCTGCCTCAGTTGCCCGCTTTGCCTGGTTTTCTATGATAATGACTGCCATCTCAGCCACGGTTGGCGACTCAAACAGGCTGCGTAACGCCAGGTCGATAGAAAACGTACTACGTATTCGAGATACAATCTGAGTAGCCAGTAGCGAATGGCCCCCCAGTTCAAAAAAGTTGTCGTGGACGCCGACCTTGTCGAGCCTGAGAACCTCGGCCCAGATATTGGCGAGGATCCCTTCGACCGGGGTTGTTGGGGCGATAAAGGTTTCATCGAGTTCGGGTCTGGACTGATCGGGAGCCGGCAGCGCCCTGCGGTCGAGTTTGCCATTGGCCGTGAGGGGCAGCGAGTCGAGAAAAACGAAGGTCGAGGGCACCATATATTCGGGGAGCTTCTGTTGCAGGAATCTACGCAGATCCTGAGCCGATGGGTTCAAGCCCGCCGGATTAACGGCATAGGCCATCAGCCGACAGTCCCCCGAAGTGTCTTCTCTCGCGAGCACCACCGCCTGTTGGATGGCGGGATGCTGAGCAAGCACGCTTTCGATTTCCCCCAACTCGATGCGGTAGCCGCGAATCTTGACCTGATGATCGCTGCGACCGAGAAATACGATGTTGCCATCGGGCAGGTGACGGGCCAGATCACCGGTTTTGTATAATCTTGCACCGGGTTGGTCGCTAAACGGATCGGCGATAAACTTTTCCGCCGTCAGCTCGGGACGGTTGAGATAGCCCCGGGCCACTCCATTCCCGCCAATGTAGATCTCGCCAACAGTGCCAATGGGCACAGGATTGAGACCGCTATCGAGTAGGTAAACCTGGGTATTCGTGATGGGACGGCCGATCGTTTGCGGACCGTCCGGCGTCCTACAGGTCCACGTTGAATAGGTCGTGCATTCGCTCGGTCCGTAAAGGTCATAAACTTTACGTACCGATGAGGACTCGTAGATGCGCCGCACCAAGTCGGTTCGCAACGGCTCCCCGGCAAGATTGATCACAAGTACGGACTCTGGAATTGCGGCTAGATTCAGTAATTCATTCATGGCCGAAGGCACGGTATTTACCAGACTGACCGTCGATGGCTTCGGTAAGCGGGTGAGGGCAAGGGCGTTCTGTGCCACAATAACGGTTCCGCCGCTGCTCAATGGGGCAAAGATCTCGAAGACCGAAAGATCAAAGCAAATCGAGGTGGAGGCCAAAACCCCACAAAGCTCGTCCTGATTAAAAACGGATTTTGCCCAAGATAAGAAAGCCCCCGTTTGGCGGTGTTCAATCGCGACTCCCTTGGGGGTTCCGGTCGAGCCCGAAGTGTAGATGACGTAGGCAAGATCACCGGGCTGGACAGGCGCAGTGAGATTTTCCCGGCTTTCCTGCTCGATGACCGGTCGGTCTCGGTCGAGGCATACCCGTTTGATGCGAGTATCGAAAACGACAGATGGAAAATCGCTGTCATCTTTGCTTGATCCACTCTTTTCGCCTAAGCCGCTGTTCACCAACAATACCGATATCTGGGAGTCATTCATTATAAGTTTTAGACGATCTTTGGGATAACTTGGGTCCAAGGGGACATAGGCCCCGCCCGCTTTAAGAATACCCAGCAAGCCGACGATCATTTCAATAGATCGTTCCACGCAGATGCCGACGAGCATCTCGGGACAGACGCCGAGCTTGATGAGATAGTGTGCTAACTGATTGGCTCTTCCGTTCAGTTCTCGATAGGTGAGCTGCCGGTCTTCGAAGCGAAGGGCTACGGCGTCCGGGGTTTTCTCGACCTGAGTTTCAAACAGTTCGTGAACGCATTGGTCTTTTGGATAGTCCCTCCGAGTGTCGTTCCACTCGATCAACAATTGCTGCTTCTCGGCATCGGACAAAAGCGGTAAATCCGAAATGCAGCGGGCCGGATCCTCCACAATCCCTTCCAGCAACGTCTCAAAGTGACCCAGCATGCGCCGAATAGTAGAGTGCTCGAACAATTCGGCATCATACCCGAATGTTAAATGCGTCCCGTCGGCGTCTTCGCGGATTGTAAAAGTTAAATCAAACTGCTCTCCTGATTCACCGACAGGAAGACGTTTCACCGACAGCCGGTCGAGCTCGAGCGTGGCTTCTTTGAAGTTGTACATATTAATGAACACTTGAAAGAGCGGCGTGTGAGTCAAAACTCGCTCCGGCTGCAATTCCTCTACAAGTCTTTCAAAAGGGATGTCCTGATGATCGTAAGCTCCGAGCGCTAGATCTCGAACCCTTGTCAATAGTTTTAGAAAGCTCGGGTCGTCTGAAAGGTTCGTTCGCAAGGCGAGGGTGTTAAGAAATAAGCCGATGAGTTTTTCTGTCTCAAGGAGGTTTCTACCGGCAATCGGAGTGCCGACGACAATATCATCCTGGCCGGTGATTCTATTTAGCAGTGTTTGGAAAGCGGCTAGGTACGTCATAAAGAGCGTGACCCCAGCTTCTCTGCTCAAGGAGCGTAGCGCATTATTTAATTCCTCCGGAAGGATGAGGGTTTGACGGACTCCACGTCGGTTCTGTAATGGCTTGCGTGGATAATCAGTAGGTAGATGTAAATCGCGCGGAGCGTCGGCAAGCTGCTGTTTCCAGTATGCTAAATGACGTCCGGCCTCCTCATCCCGGAACGCGTTTCGCTGCCAAAGCGCATAGTGCTTATACTGAAGCCGTGGCGCCGACAGAGGAGTGGGTTTTCCGTTAGCGAATGCCTGATAAAGCGCGGAGAGTTCGCGGAAAAATACCTCAATACACCAGTGATCCCAAGCGATGTGATGACTTGTGAGGATGAGAACATGTTTATTCTCGCCCAGTCGCAACAACGTGGCCCGCAACAGCAAGTCGGCGGACAGATCAAAACCTCGCCTCCGGTCGCTCTCAAAAATTCGTTGGACCTCCGCGTCCATCTCGGTTACGCGTTTCGTGCTCAGATCGACATTCGATAGTCGAAAGGACCATTGCTCGGAGATCATCTGGACTAGCCGGCCATTTCGTTGGTGAAACGTTGTGCGCAAAGCTTCATGCCTTGTAACGATCTCTGAAATCGCTTGCTCTAGGGCATTCACGTTTAAAGGTCCGTCGAGGTTAAACCCGTATCCAATGCTGTAGGCCAGATTGTTGGGTTGAAGTTGGTCGAGAAACCAAAAGCGCTCCTGAGCGAACGAAAGCGGATATCCCTCGTCTCTCGCTTCTAGCAAAACGGGTAAGGTGCTTGACACTGTTTGCAGCCTGCAAGTCGATTCCAAGTGCTCGGCTATACCAGCCACTGTGGGACTCTCGAATAGGGTTCGTAACGGCAAATCGATTCTGAAGTCGTTTCTAATACGAGAGATGAGTTGGGTCGCCAACAGCGAATGGCCTCCAAGGCCAAAGAAGTTGTCGTTGACGCCGACCTTGTCGATTTTCAAGACTTCCGCCCAGACCTTGGCCAGCATTTCTTCCTTCGGAGTACGGGGGGCGGTGAAGGTTTTCTCCAGTTCGGGTCTGATTGGGTCGGGTGCGGGTAGCGACTTGCGGTCGAGCTTCCCGTTGGGTGTGAGTGGCAGCGAATCGAGGAATACGAATGCCGACGGCACCATATACTCGGGCAACTTCTGTTGCAGATAGCTGCACAGATCGTGCGCCGAAGGGGCGGAGCCATCAGTAGCAACGCTATAAGCCACCAGCCGCTTGTCTCCGGGCGTGTCTTCTGTTGCGAGCACCACCGCCTGTTGGATGGCGGGATGTTGGGCGAGCACGGATTCGATCTCACCCAGTTCGATGCGAAAGCCGCGGATCTTCACTTGATCGTCGATGCGGCCGAGAAACTCGATGTTGCCGTCAGGTAAGTAGCGCGCTAGATCGCCGGTCTTGTAGAGCCTGGCGCCGGGCAATTGGCTAAAGGGATCGGTGATGAACTTCTCTGCGGTCAGCTCAGGACGATTCAGATATCCCCGGGCCAACCCCACCCCGCCGATATGAAGCTGTCCTGTCACACCGATGGGTGCCGGCTGAAGATTAACGTTTAGGATATGGATCTGCGTATTGGCAATCGGCTGTCCGATGGGGACGATCCGAAGGTCACTATCCTTCCTGCATTCCCAAGCGGTTACATCGATCGAGGCTTCGGTCGGGCCGTACAAATTGTGTAGTCTGGCCGTGCTGCGCTCAAAGAAGCGCTGTTGCAGTTCGTACGATAATGCTTCCCCGCTACAGATAACTTGCCTCAGACTCGTACAACGTTCGGCTCCGGGTTCCTGCAAAAACACCTCGAGCATGGAGGGAACAAAATGAAGCGTCGTGATCTGCTGGGATTGGATGAGCTGCACGAGATAAGAGCTATCTCGATGGCCGCCCGGCCTCGCCACGACGAGGCAAGCCCCGCTGATCAGCGGCCATAAAAACTCCCAGACCGAGACGTCGAAGGTAAAGGGGGTCTTCTGCAGCACCCGGTCTGCAGAAGTAAGCTGATAACTTTCCTGCATCCACTGTATGCGGCTACGTAGCCCGTCATGAACGTTAACCACGCCCTTCGGAGTTCCAGTGGAGCCAGAGGTGTAGATGACATAAGCCGCATGGTGTCCTCTGACGTGATGCTGGGGATCCTCATGGCTTTGGTCCGCTAGCTTGTGCCAATCGCTGTCCAGGCAAACAATGTGACCGGCAAAATCGGCCAATGCGGAGCGGAGCTTGTCTTGGGTGAGAAGCAGCCTAACTTGGGCGTCTTCGAGCAGGAACTGGAGTCGTTGAGCTGGCAATTCAGGGTCGATGGGCATATAGGCGCCACCGGCTTTGAGCACGCCGAGGATGGCAATGACCAGTTCCAGTGAACGATTCATGCACAATGCGACAATGGAGTCGGGTTCGACGTCTCGTTTGCGAAGATAGTGGGCCAGTTGGTTGGCGCGGCTGTTAAGCTCTCGATAGCTGAGCTGCTGGTCTTCGAAGACCAGGGCAATGGCATCTGGGGATTTCTCGACCTGTTCTTCGAACAGCTGGTGGATGCACTTGTCTTTTGGGAAATCGGTCTGGGTGTCGTTCCACTCGACCAAGAGTTGATGTTTTTCTCGCTCGGTGAGCAGCGGCAGATCCGAGATGCGCTGGTTGGGGTCGGCCACGATACCTTGCAGTAAAGTCTGAAAATGGCCGAGCATCCTCTCGATGGTATCCGCATTGAACAGGTTCGAATCGTAGTCGCAGTATCCTTGCAGATGTCCGTCCATCTCTTCCATGAAAAGATGTAGGTCGAACCTGGCGATGCCGGTGTCGACTTCCAGCTCCTCCACTTCAACACCGGACAACCGCGGGGGAAATCGTGGAGTATTTTGAAAAGCAAAACTCACCTGAAACAACGGATTGTGACTTAGGTTTCGATCGGGATGCAGCTCTTCGACAAGTTTCTCAAAAGGCAACTCTTGATGACTCAAGGCTCCTAGGCATACCTTTCGTGCTCGTGCAATTGTCTCGGCAAAAGTTGGATCCGCCGAGAGGTCAAGACGCAGCACCAGCATGTTCAGAAAGAACCCGATAAGTTCATCGAATTCCTTTCGGGTTCGCCCGGCCACCGGAGAACCGATCACGACATCGGTCTGATTGCTGTAACGGTGCAGCAGCGTTTGAAAAGCCGCCAACAAGGTCATGAAGGGAGTCGCCCCGTGTTCGTGACTTAACTTTTTGAGCTCGGTGGAGAGTGCATCTGAGAATGCAAAATACCGCCGTGCTCCACGAATCGCCTGTGCGGTCCGCCTCGGACGATCGGTGGGTAGTTGCAAGGTCGCGATATTGTCGAGCTGCTCTTTCCAATAGGATAACTGAGACTCGAGACGCTCATCCTGGAACCATTGCCTCTGCCATTTGGCATAATCTCCGTATTGGGTAGGCAGGTCGGCAAGCGGCGATGGTTGTCCGGTTGATAGAGCCTCATAGATTTCGGATAGCTCGTGAAACAGAACTCCCACAGACCAGCCGTCACAAACTATGTGATGTATCGCTCGCAGTAAAATATACTCATCGTCGGCAAGTTGCAGTAGCGTGATTCGGACCAAAGGGCCAGTGGCCAAATCGAAGGGCCGCTGAGCTTCTTCTGTGAACATCCTGCGGGCTTCCGTCCAGCGGGCTGCTTCCGAGGCGATCGCTCTCAGATCAACCAAAGGCATCTTGATTGCCAAATTAGGCAAAATGACCTGTATCGGGTTGCCATTCTCGGATTGAAACACCGTTCGCAGGATTTCATGGCGCCTGATAATCGCGTTGAAGCTCTGCTCTAATGCCGCTACATTGAGGTCGCCTTTGAGCCGGAAGGCGGCAAAGAGATTATAGGCGAAACTTCTCGGGTCAAACTGGTCGAGAAACCACAATCGTTGCTGAGAGTACGAGAGCGGTACTGGCGTATCTTTCGAAATTAGCGAGAGAGTGGGTTCAGCTTTCACGACAGCAGGCTGCGTTGGTGATTCGAGCAGGCGAGCAATGCCGGCAACAGAAGGAGCTTCAAATAACTCCTGTATCGAGAATTCCCGCTGAAACATCACGCTTACTCGCGAAAGAAGTCGTGTGAAAAGGAGCGAATCTCCGCCTAACTCGAAAAAGTTGTCGTCGATGCCCACGCGCTCTATGCCCGTACACTCGGTAAAAATTTGAGCTACGCGTGTTTCCACGTCTGTCCTTGGAGGTTGGAACGGTATGTCCAGGTCCGGACGTCGGCCGCCAGGTTCCGGCAATGCATGACGATCTAACTTGCCGTTGGGCGTGAGCGGTATTGTCTCCAGCCCCACAAACATGGATGGCACCATGTAGTCCGGAAGTGATCGGCTCAAAAACTTGCGCAATTCGCTCGTGTTCGGGATAAATGTCGCCGACGAAGTATAATAAGCAATGAGTTTGGTCTCGCCTGAATCACCTTTGCGATCGACAACGACGCAATCCTTGACGGCTGCATGGCTCCGGAGCACTGTTTCGACCTCTCCAATCTCTACGCCGTAACCGCGGATCTTTACTCGGAAGTCTTTTCTACCCTTGTGAATCAAACAGCCGTCGGGAAGCATCAATCCAAGATCTCCGGTGTAATAAAACCGTTGACCGGCCTCGTGTGGATCGGCTTTGAATTTTGCTTTGTTCAGTTCCGGGCGGAGCCAATATCCCGAAGAAAGATATCGACTCCGCACTACAATCTCACCAACTTCGTTGCAACCGACCTCTCTGCCCTTGGAGTCAAGTAAAAAGATCTCCGTATCGTCAACTGGATACCCTAGCGGGATTTCATCACCACTAATCTGAGTTTCGTGGTCCATTAAAAATTGTCGTAGGATTCCCGCTTCGGTAGGCGCCAACATGTTTGCTAAACAACAAGTGCGTGGGAAGAATCGTTTGTACAGTTCGAAGTCGCTTTTATAAGACGCCTCGCTCGTGAGGCGCAGAACGCGAAGGTCCGCAAACTTCTCGTTGCCCGTCAAAGACTCACAGAGATTGCGAAATAACGGCGCGCTTATTGCGCATATAGATATCTTCTCGTCAATGATCCAACCGGCAAGCCTAGAAAGTCCGAGCTCATTCACGTTAATCGGATGCAGTGCTGCACCGTTCAACAAAGCAAAAAGACTATTCGCAACGGTGTTTGCCGTGCCAGAGGTCAGGAGGATGCACCGATCGTTGGGCGACAAACTGAGCATCTTTGAGTACACCATCACGAAATGCAGCCTACTCCGATGAGTCTGAAGAACACCCTTCGGCTGTCCCGTTGAACCTGAGGTGTAAACGACATAGGCGAGGGAATCAGGTGCAATCTTTACCGTGAGATCATCGGAAACTGAGTTCGGATCAATCGATTCAAATGTAATGAGGCTAGAAGTTGTGTCTGTCAGTTTGCATCCGTACGGCGTATTCTTAGCGTCTACCAATATCAAACGAGGGGATGTGTCTTCGAATATTGCCGAATTTCGCTCCAACGGAAACGACGGATCAAAAAGCACGAAAAACTTGCCCGCTTTTAAGACCCCCAACATGGCTGCTGTCTGTTCGACACCTTTGTCGATTAACAGTCCCACCGGTTCCGGCTCAGCTCCGTTCTCGGAAACTATGCGTCGTGCTACCCGATTGGCCATGGCGTTGAGTTGCGCGTAGGTAACCACCTCATTCCCACTTTTGACCGCGATCTTGTCGGGATACATGCGCACAATCTTTTCGAAGCGCTCGGGGATCGATCGTTCAACGTCTTCCTTCGGAAATGGCGTGAAGTCGATGCTGAGTTCGCCAGGTCGTGCCTGTACCGAATCGCTGGATGGCTGAGAACTAAGCTGATGATCCAAGCTTTGACGCTCCCGGACTGCCGCCGCCATTTTTCCCGCCGTGGGTGAATCAAATAGGACCTGCAGGGCCAGCTCTGCGTGAAACTTTTCGATCACGCGCGTCACGATCCTTGTGGCCGCCAGCGAATGGCCGCCCAAGTCAAAAAAATCGTCGTGAATGCCGACGCGGTCGATACCGAGAACCTCCGCCCATATTTCAGCCACTGCTCTTTCTTCGTCGCTGCGCGGCGCCATAAAAGGGGTGTCTAGGTTGGGGCGCGTCTCGGCCGGCGGCGGAAGCGCCGCGCGATCGACTTTGTTCTGCGGGTTGAGTGGCATGCTGTTGAGCCTAACAAAAGTGGCCGGAATCATGTAATCGGGCAGGGTCTGACCCAAGAACCTCGCTAACTCACTCACCGTAGGAACCTGTTCAGAGGCGGTCACGAAGTAGGCGACGAGCGTGGTTTCTCCTAACTGGTTCTGTCGAGCCGTGATGACCGCGTCGTGCATGCTCGGATGGGCGCGAAGCGCGATCTCGACCTCTTTGATATCGACTGGGTAGCCGCGGACTTTCACGCGAAAGTCTTTGCGCCCTTTGTGAATCAAACAGCCGTTGGGAAGCATCAGCCCCAAATCACCGGTGAGGTAAATGCGACTGCCGGTTGCGGTTGGATCGCGCCGGAATTTAGCCTTGGTTAGTCGCGGATTGCGCAGATATCCGGGCGATAGATATCGACTCCGAACCGCAATCTCGCCGACTTCGTCAAAGCCGATTCTTTCACCGTCCTGATTGAGAAGCACCACCTCTTTACCCGGCGCCGCATAGCCGACCGGGACCGCGCTGTCAGTTACAACCGTATCGTGATCGATCAAGTAATCCGCTAAAGGTCCTGTCTCGTTTGAGGATAGCCCGGTGACGAAGTTGCAATTTGGCGAGAAATACTGTTTGTAAAGACCAACGTCTGATCCGTAGACCGACTCGCTCCTCAGTCGTATCACGCGCAGGTTTGGAAAGTTTCTGATTCCATTCAGGGTTTCGCAGAGGCCGCGAAAAAGCGGCGAACTCATCGGCGCGATGGTAATATTTTCCTCCGCGAGCCAATGGGCGAGCCGTACGGCACCTTCCTTTTTGACCTCCAAGGAATAAAGCCCCGCGCCGGTTAGCAGTGCCAGGAAGGAATTGGTGATCGCGTTGGATGTGCCGGACGAAAGCAGGCTGATACGGTCTTGTTCACAGACATGGATGAGATTGGTGCGCAGCATGATGTTATGCAAAATCATCCGGTGGGTTCGAAGCAAACCTTTAGGCTCTCCCGTCGAGCCGGAAGTGTAATTAATAAACGCGAGTGCTTTCGGGGCGATGGGTAGCTCGGGATTATCTCCGGGAATCGACTCATTGATGGTTTCCCATTGGATCAACTCGCAGTCCGGGGTTGCAATTTCATTGGCTAACGAAGCATTGCGCTGGTTGGTCACCACCAACTTCGCCCACGAGCCCTTGAGCATGGCGATGAGCCTTGCTTTGGGGAAGGTTGGGTCCAGAATCAGGAAGAACTTTCCCGCTTTCAGCACTCCCAGCATGGCGGCAACCTGGGCCACATCTTTTTCCAAGAGAAGTGCGACCAGCCCGGCTCGTGGCCCGGTGCATTGCAACAGACTCTTGGCGAACCGATTAGCCATGGCATTGAGTTCGCCGTAAGTGACGACGCCGGTCTCGGTTTTGACCGCGATCCGATCAGGGTGCTGCCGGAAAATTTTTTCGAACCGAGCCGGAATCGAAGCCTCGACATCTTCGATCGGAAACTCGACGAACGCGCCCGAGGGGTGAAAACACTTGTCGCGGATCGCCTGCTGTTCGGGCACAGGGTCTAAGCCATTTTTAAGTATATGAATCATCTCGACACGCTCTTGAGCAGATGTTTATCAGCGGAGCTTAGCACGTGTTAACAGTGTTCTCTCCACAACCTCGGTGCCAGTCCTGATCGTCGTCATTCGAACCTCCGGGGATGATCACCGGGGCAGGAAGGTTTCAGAAATAGGTTGTAACGAACGGACTAATAATAGCAATCACGATGCCGCGATCTTTCCTCTTGCAGTTCTAGCAGCGCCGCGGCCCAAGAGTCCTCAATAAGGATCTACGGTCAGCAGGTGTAAATTATATTTACACCCCTGAACGGCTCATGTTGCTCCTAAGATACCCCAGCATTGTGGACGCAGCGTGGGTCAACTGCCCGAAAGACGCGGCGAGACACCTGACTGACCCCTTTTTGCCCGGCACTCCAATCGCGCGTATCGAGTCGTGGCAGGAACACAATAGAGACTGCTCTGAGGAATTTGGGTTGGAAGAATTCTCGGTTAACCGTCATCTTGGCAGAGGCAGGGAACCCCGCGCGATCGTTCGGCGCGGCAAGTTCACGGCTCGTGATGGTGGCGTTCCTGCCTGCCACGGGTAATGAGCTTAACGCCGCCGGAGCCGCCCAACGGCCGACAATCAAGGATGAGCATCAGCCCTTTAGAAAATTCAATACGTTGTCTTGACTTGCAGAACAAAGGGCCTGGTCGATACGGATGAATCGTAAAACAGAGCGCCGTGGGGATGCAAGTTCCGGCAAGGCTCCCGGCCAGTAACGGCCAATGGGATTTCCGTAGAAATGCCAATGGGGGGGTACGCAAACATGCTGAGGTTCCGTCACGCTGTCCGACTTTGGCATACCTGACGATTGTGGGTAATAAATTGATTTGGCATAGCGGCGGTGCTAAATTCGCCGGTGTCTTAGGTGCTTGTCGGGGCGTGGCGCAGCCTGGTAGCGCGCACGCTTGGGGTGCGTGAGGTCGCCGGTTCAAATCCGGCCGCCCCGACCATTCTCTCCACTGCAATTAAGCCAAACTTTTTCACGCGCTAATTTCACTTTAATGTGCGCCGTAATCTGAATGTCGAGATTGACACAACTTGACATCATCGACCGAGGCGGTCTAGAAGTGCGGTCAGTGTGACATTGGTTCTGCTTGCGGCAAACGGCCGGACCCTAGCGATGTAGGGAAATGAGGATGGCATCATGGATGGGCAGTCGGTCGAGCGATTGATGGATATTATTCTCCAGATGCGGATGAATCTGGGGCATATCAACGAAACCTTGCAGCAGCAAACCTATGAGATTCGCCAGCAACTCAACGCGGTTTTCGAAGAACAAAAGCGCGGTCTGGAAAAGAGTTTGAGCGTGATCGACAGTAAACTGCAAGAGTGTTCGGCCTCGATGGAAGATTACCAAAGGTTATATGGCTCGCTCGCCGTGGTGCGTGAAAAGCTGGTCCAGCTGGGTGGCGATCCGAGTGCTATGCCAACGCCCGTTGGGATGGAATCAACCGATGAGGTTCTTGCGGCCCGCCTGCGCCAGCTAAAAGAGCTGGGCAAACTGTAAAATAATCCTGTTAACCCTGATCGTACCGCCGTCAAACTAGAAAATCCCCCTGCAGCTGTGCTAGATTGCCGAATTGGAT
Organism: uncultured delta proteobacterium; assembly: GCA_963816145.1. Taxonomy (GTDB): domain Bacteria; phylum Desulfobacterota; class Binatia; order UBA9968; family UBA9968; genus DP-20. Next base: position 579,957 of record CAWFJP010000003.1, on the reverse strand, counting down.
GCAATCGGGTCTATCTTTTTGTCACATCGGCGTGTTTACCAACGATCCATCGAACCTGTTCCGCGCAGCGGTCTCAACGCTCAGGATGCGCTTCGGCGCATGCCAATAATGTTTGTCGAAGCTTAAGTGAAGAATCCCGAACCGATCGCACATGATTTCGCTTGGGCTAGGGACCGAATGGTTCAGGAGCAGATCATCGCCCGCGGTATCACCGACCCGCGGGTGGTTGCCGCGATTCGCAAGATTCCGCGCCATGTTTTTGTCGATCCGGGCATCGTCAATCGCGCCTATGACGACAGTGCCTTGCCGATCGGCGATAAGCAGACTTTGTCGCAGCCTTATATGTCGGCGCGCATGAGCGAGGCGCTGCGCCTGGTCGGTGATGAAAAGGTGCTTGAGATCGGTACCGGTTCGGGTTTTCAAACCGCACTCTTAGCGGAACTATGCTTTAACGTATTCTCTGTGGAAAAGATTCGCGCCCTGTCACGCCGGGCGCGCGTTCTTTTAGACCAGCTCGAGTATCACAATATCGCGCTCCACGTCGGCGATGGCACCATCGGTTGGTCGGAACATGCGCCGTACCATGCGATCATTGTCACTGCCGGGGCGCCACAGGTGCCCCGGCCGCTGCTCGATCAGCTTGCCGTCGGCGGCCGATTGGTGATTCCGATCGGCGACGAACAGGGGCAAATGCTCATGCGCTTGACCCGGACCCGCACCAGTTTCAAAAAAGAGCCGCTGGGCGAATGTAAGTTCGTCAAGTTGCTAGGCAAGTACGGCTGGCGCGAATAGCGGCGCAAACTATGGTCGCATTGTTCCGGTGTGACCGACTTCAAATGCGTCTTAAGCTGGTGGATCCTGGACGACTAAGTCTCATGACTTTTCGATTACACCCGCACTGGGTTGTGCTTTGCATTGTCGCGATAGCCGGCTGTTCCTCGTTCAAAAGTCCCCCGCCAACTGCTCCAACTAGGCCGGTGTCGAATGTTTTTCATGTGGTCAAGCCGGGTGAGAATCTTTTCCGTATCGGTAAGGTTTATGACGTTTCTTTCGAGGAGTTGGCCAAGGCCAATCGCTTGAAGGACGCCAGCCAAATCTATGTTGGCCAGCGAATATTGATCCCCGGAGCCAACCGGCAATTGCCGGTGGATACCATAGCTCCGGTGGAAGCGGAGCCGGGGTCGCGCCTTGCGCTGCCGTTCGCGGAAGTTAACGGCGAGCGGTTGCTTTGGCCGGTGAGCGGGACGATCAATTCCAACTACGGTCCACGCGGGTCGAGTTTCCATGACGGCATTGATATCGCAGCGCCGGAAGGCACGTCGATCCAAGCCATCGAGCGCGGCGAGGTGATCTATAGCGATCAGCTTCGCGGCTACGGCAATATCGTCATCGTGCGCCATCAAGGCGGTATGGTTTCGGTGTATGCGCATAATCAAGTCAATCTTGTGCGGGAGGGACAGCAAGTCGGCAAGGGCGAGGTGATTGCCAAGGTCGGCAGCACCGGGCGGGTGACCGGGCCACATCTGCATTTGGAAATCCGCAAGAACAATACCGCGCAAGATCCGCTGCGCTACTTGCCGCAGTTGTGCTGCATGCAGGCTTCCGATAATGTGGCGCCGAAAGATTAGGGGTTTTCGATCATGAAAGAGTTAGCCAAGATTCGCAACGATGTCGTCGGCAGCTTGTTGCGGCCCGCAAAACTGAAGGATGCGCGCAATCATTTCGACGAAGGCAAGCTGACACTCGAACAGTTGCGCGAAATTGAAGATCAGGCGATTCGTGATGCGGTCGTACTGCAAGAGTCGATCGGACTATCAGTGGTCACCGACGGCGAATATCGCCGGCTTAACTTTCAGGATAGTTTCGGCGAATCAGTGTCGGGCTACGACGCCGGCAAGCCGAGTCTAAAATTTTACGAAAGCCGAGTGGAAGGCAGTAGCCCTTTACGCCGCTGGGAAATTCCCGACCTGGGCGAACAGAAGGGCACGGCCGTGGCGCAGCGCCGGCCAGTGGTGGCTAGGCTCGGTTTGGCGCGCAACGTGCCGGCGGCGGAATTTGGTTTCTTGCACCAAGTGGCGGGTAAGCCCGGCAAAGTCGCCTTGATCGGCCCCGATCGTATCTCTCAGAGATTCGATTGGCAGAACTCCAAGGCGGTTTACACCGGCCTCGATGAGTTCGTCATCGATGTGGTTAAAGTGGAGCGCGAGATCATTGCCGGTTTGGTCGCTGCCGGATGCCGCTATGTGCAGATCGATGCGCCGGGCTATACCGCTTACGTCGATCAGCCGTCACTCAAGGCCATGCGCGCCCGCGGCGAAGACCCGAATGAGAATTTCAGCCGCTCTTTGAAAGCCGATAATGCCGTCCTCGCGGGATTCGATGATGTCACGTTCGGCATTCACCTATGCCGCGGCAATCAACGCAGCATGTGGCATCGTGAAGGCACCTACGACGAGATCGCCGAACGGCTGCTCAATGAATTGAATCATGATCGGTTTCTCTTTGAGTACGACACGCCGCGGGCCGGCGGTTTCGAACCATTGCGATTCTTGCCCAAGGGTAAAGTGATTGTCTTGGGCCTGGTGAGCACCAAGGTGGCGCAGCTCGAATCGGTCGACGAACTCAAACGGCGCATCGATGCCGCCGCCAAGTACGCCCCCATCGAGCAGATCGCGATCAGTCCGCAGTGCGGCTTTTCGTCCGACGTAGTCGGTAATTTGATAAGCGAAGACGATCAGCGGCGCAAACTCGAAGTCGTGGTCGAGACGGCCCGCCAGGTCTGGGGCTAGGCCTCGCACGGCGAGGCATATCAGATTCCAAATTTCAGAGTTTTGAGAGGCAGTTTCGTATGATTGACGATATTGCAAGTATTCGGGGAGCGATCCGCGATATCCCCGACTTCCCGAAGCCGGGAATCGTTTTTAAGGACATCACGCCGCTGTTGAGTAACGGACCGTTGTTCGGCAAGACGATCGACTTGATTGCAGAGCGCTATCGTGGTCAAAAGATCGATACCGTTTTAGGCATAGAGTCGCGCGGGTTTATCTTCGGATCGGCGCTCGCGTATAAGTTGGGCGCCGGTTTTAGTGTCGTACGCAAGCCCGGCAAGCTGCCCTATGAAACCCACAGCGCCAGTTACGACCTTGAATATGGCAAGGACACATTGGAGATTCATATCGACGCCGTCGCGCCCAACTCGCGGGTGATAATCGCCGACGATCTGATCGCCACCGGTGGTACCGCCGCCGCGACTGCCGAGCTCGTCTCGAAGCTCGGCGCCACCGTCGTCGAATGCGCCTTTGTGATCGAACTCAGTTTTCTTAACGGCCGGGAAAAACTAAAGCCGCACGGGGTCTTTTCGGTGCTCCAGTACGACTCGGAGTAGAGTCGCAAGATCTCTGTAATTACAGCGTTTCCATTCCTTGACATAACCTGGCATTCGTCTATAAGTTGAAGTCAGCTTGGCCGAGAGGGCCAGTGAAATGCTGAGTCTTCAAGCGCCACATGCCGGCACTGAACCATCTTAGGATCGAACGATGAAACGCATTGAACAGATGTCGCTGTGGGAGCGGCTTTATTTCCCTGAGGTTTTTCGCGGCTTGATGGTCACCGGGGGGCGCTTCTGGCGCAACCTGGCGATTCACTCGCTGCAAAAATTCGGCCTCGCCAAGGATTCCACAGCGTCGATCACGGTGCAGTATCCCGAAGAGACCTGGGTTTATCCGGAGACCTATCGCGGCCGGCATCGGCTGACCCTGAAACCCGACGAGACGGTGCAATGCACGGCTTGCTATCTTTGTGCGACGGCATGCCCGGCCGAGTGCATCTACATCGAAGCCGGTGAGTACGCCGACAAATCGGTGGAGAAGTTTCCCATACGATATGAGATCGACACGCTGCGCTGCATTTATTGCGGCTACTGCGTCGAGGCCTGTCCCTGCGATGCGATTCGCATGGACTCCGGAACCCACCCGGGCAATTTGGGTTTTAGCCGCAAGGATTTCGTCGAGACCAAAGAAGTGTTAATGCAACGTTCGAAGGATTTGGCCAAGAAGGGCAAAGAAGGGCTTTACGAAGAATACGTCAAACCTTATCGCCACGTTTGAGCACGGCGGCGATTTCCCTGCCGAAGGAGGCAAGATCATGGCAAATACGCAATCCCCCAACGGAACGAAACCAGTCGAGCTGACGACCAAGCCGCTGCCGGCGTCGCACAAAGTCTACGTCCACAGCCATCACCGGCCCGACATCAGCGTGGCGATGCGCGCAGTAGTGCTGTCGAACGCCGCCAATGGTCATGGCAACAGTAACGGCAATGGCCACGCCGAGCACGCCAACGAGCCGCTGATGATCTATGACACCTCGGGTCCATATACCGATCCTAACGTGCAGACCGATATCCGCCAGGGTCTAAAGCCGCTGCGACTTGATTGGATACGCGGGCGCGGCGATGTTGAGGAGTTGCCTTGCGCCAGCTATCAACCGCCGGTTAAGAAAAGTGGCAAGGCGAGTGATCCGCAGACCGAGCGCTTCCCGGACAGCTCGCGGCGGTCAATTTTGCGCGCCAAAGCGGGTTGCAATGTGTCGCAGATGCACTATGCCAGAAAGGGCATCGTCACTCCCGAGATGGAGTACGTCGCGATTCGCGAAAATCTCGGCCGGCAGAAGGCTTTTGAAAGCAACGGCAACGGTCGCACCCATGCGGGCTACAGTTTCGGCGCGGCGATCCCGAAATATGTGACGCCGGAATTCGTCCGCGACGAAGTGGCTCGCGGCCGGGCGATTATTCCATCCAATATCAATCACCCTGAGAGCGAGCCGATGATCATCGGCCGCAACTTCCTGGTCAAGATCAACGCCAACATCGGCAACTCGGCGGTGGCGTCGTCCATCGAAGAGGAAGTCGAAAAAATGATCTGGGCTACTCGCTGGGGCGGCGACACGGTGATGGATCTTTCCACCGGCATGGATATCCATGAAACTCGCGAGTGGATTCTGCGCAACTCGCCGGTGCCCATCGGCACGGTGCCGATCTACCAGGCTTTGGAGAAGGTCGACGGGAAAGCCGAGGAGCTTACCTGGGAAATTTTTCGTGACACGCTGATCGAGCAAGCGGAACAGGGCGTGTCTTATTTTACCATTCACGCCGGCGTGCTCCTGCGTTACGTGCCGCTGACCGCCAAGCGTGTTACCGGCATTGTATCGCGCGGTGGTTCGATCATGGCCAAATGGTGCCTGGCCCATCATAAAGAAAATTTTCTTTACACCCACTTCGAAGATATCAACGAGATTATGAAGGCCTATGACGTCGCCTATTCGCTGGGCGATGGTTTACGTCCCGGCTGTATCGCCGATGCCAATGACGAAGCCCAGTTCGGAGAGTTGGAAACTCTCGGTGAATTAACCGAGATCGCCTGGAAGCATGATGTCCAGGTTATGATCGAAGGGCCGGGCCATGTGCCGATGAACATGATTCATGAAAACATGACCAAGCAATTGGAAACTTGCCGTGAGGCGCCGTTCTATACGCTTGGACCGCTCACGACCGACATCGCGCCGGGCTACGATCATATTACCAGCGCCATCGGCGCGGCGATGATCGGTTGGTATGGTACGGCGATGCTCTGCTATGTGACACCGAAAGAACATCTGGGCTTGCCGGACAAGAAAGACGTCAAGGATGGCGTCATCGCCTACAAGATCGCCGCCCACGCCGCCGACTTGGCCAAGGGCCATCCGGGTGCTCAAGAGCGCGATAATGCGCTCAGCCAGGCGCGCTTCGAGTTCCGCTGGGAAGACCAGTTCAATCTCAGCCTCGATCCCGAGACTGCCCGGGAGTTTCACGATGAAACCCTGCCGGCCCAGGGCGCTAAGGTGGCGCATTTTTGCTCCATGTGCGGACCGCATTTCTGTTCCATGAAAATCACCCAGGACGTGCGCGATTACGCGGCGGGGTTGGGCGTGCAAGAAGAAGCCGCGATTGCTGCCGGCATGAAGGAAAAAGCCGAAGAGTTTAAAAAGTCTGGCGGCAAGATCTACCAGGAAGTCGGCACGATTGGCTCGGGCGAGATCACCCCGGCTCCCATGCGGGCCGCGGCGAAAGACTAATCGCCGGCAACTATTGACCCACCAAAGCCCTGGCCGCTTTCGGGCGGCCAGGGCGGTTTTGAGTTCGTTCATTCATGCCGCGTCGCAGCCGTAAATCGCCGGTCCGGGTGCTGGTGTACGGCTTTGGACCGTATCGCGGGTTTTCCGAGAATATCACCGCTCAAATCATCGAGTCCTTGCCTGCGCGGCCGGGACTGCGGAAAATTATCTTCCCGGTGCGCTTTCACCGTAAGCAATTCGTCGACGCGCTGCGAAAGCCCATGCCTTTGATGGTGTTGGGTTTGGGCCAATCTGCGCGGCCTAGGATCGAGGTCGAGACCAGGGCAATCAATCGCCGCCGTGCCAGTAAAACCAGCGCGCCACGGCCGATCACCGCGGGGGGAGAAGCCTGGATTCCGGCGACCATGCCGCTCTCCGTAACACGTCCATCGGCAAAATCCATCAACGCCGGAGACTACGTCTGCAACTACTCAATGTATGTGATGCTTGAAGATCTCGAACGGCAAGAGCATTGCGGCGGCTTCGCTTTCGTTCATATCCCCTTCGATCACGACCTACAGGCCGCTTGCCGCTATATCGGGCGGGTTGTCGGCGACTGTTTCGAATGGGCCGACAAACTCGAGCGTGACCGCACCGCCAAGCGGCTAGGCGGTTAGCCGTCTGAGCGCTTCGTTGTATTTGTCTTGGGTCTTCCTGACAATATCGGGCGGCAATTCCGGCGCCGGCGGTTTCATATCCCAATTGAGTTTCAGCAGATAGTCGCGCACGAACTGTTTGTCGAAGCTGTCCGGGGTTTTCCCCGGCCGGTAGCCGTCCATCGGCCAAAAGCGCGATGAATCTGGTGTCAGCACCTCGTCGATGAGCATAATATCGTCGCCTTCCATGCCAAATTCAAATTTAGTATCGGCGATGATGATGCCCTTGGTCTCGGCCAGAACCTGAGCGCGCTGATAAATCGCGACAGTGGCATCGCGCATCTTCTCGGCTTTGACCTTGCCGACTTTTTCGATCATTGCGTCAAAGGTAATATTGAGGTCGTGATCGCCAACGGCAGCTTTAGTAGAAGGTGTGAAGATCGGTTCGTCGAGACGCGCGGCTTCGACTAAGCCCGGGGGCAGGGCAATACCGCAAACCGCGCCGGTCTTTTGATAATCTTTCCAACCGGAGCCGGTGATGTATCCGCGCACGATGCATTCGACTGGAGCCGGCGTGCTTTTTTTAACCAGCATGCTGCGTCCTTCGATGGCCGACCGGTATGTTTGACAGGGATCGGGAAAACGCTCGACGTCCGTCGTGATCAAATGGTTCGGCACGATATCGCCGATCTTCCTAAACCAAAATTCCGAGAGTTGCGTGAGGATTTTACCCTTGTCGGGAATCGGTGTCGGCAGGATCACGTCGAACGCGGAAATGCGGTCGCTGGCGACCAGTAGGAGTTTGTCGCCGAGGTCGTAAATATCGCGGACCTTGCCGCGACTATAGAGAGTCAATCCAGGAATCGTTGATTCGCTCATAGTTTGTCGACCTTTCGGGGAGAAAGTTTTCGTCCCAAGGGCAGCCATCGGTTAAAAGAATCTCATACCCGTTGGGACAGGTAAACTCCCTAAATCCCGGAAAGTGTTACTATCGAGAGCGAGCCCTGACGATTGATAGCTAACTCGTCATTTGCCGTCGGCGTCTGTGGAGAAATATTCAAGCCGACTGACGGCAACATCTGAGACAAACATGACGCCGGTGTGGCGAGCGAACAGCGGCTTTAGCCCGGCCAGAATGGGCTCCACGTGCTCCGCCGTCACAACCGTCATGAGCATCACGATACTGTCCATTTCGTTGAACATGGGATGGGCCGTGTGAAAGCCGTGGTGGCCTTTTCCCGAGATGTTGTGGACAACGGTGTAGCCCGTTGCTTTATTGTCCAGAAGGTCGGTGGCAAATTTGAGCTGTTCTCCCTCGATGATGATCCGAATCTCCTTCATCGGATGAAGTGTCAAGTCGCTCATGATCGGTCTCCTTTCAATGGCATGCTTTGTAGAGTGACAGCCGGTTTTACAAACTTCCACTCCATCCTTGTTTGGGAATATAGCGGTAACATAGCTGCACCTCCGGATCGATGGCAAAGAGGTGCATCCATTCGTTGTCATAAAGTCGTTGCAATAGTCGCTGGTTTCGTACGATCCTGTCAATTCTGTCTCTCGGTGCTTCGATCAGGGTAAATAGCCGCATGGCTTCGTGATAGGGGCGCGGGCCGTTCATGACGGTCTGCCATGCCAGACCGGTGCGCAGGTCGCTTTGGGGACCCGACATGATCCCCACGCGGCCGACCACGTTATGGTAAATCTTGCTGCCGCTGCCGTATACATCTTGATCTACGGTGGAAAAGTAATGCTCCATGTTGATCCATTGGGCGACAATCTGTGGACCGGTCAACACCGCCTCGAGCAGCTTTCCTTCAGGGTCGCCCCGATAGTCATAGGAGTGCAGAAATACTCGCCCATCGAGATGTACGCCGCGGGTCAAAGCCCGCCGACCGACGATAAAGGCCGCGTTTCCGGACAGACCCCATTCCGGCCGGACTTGGCTCCAGTCGCTGCTCCGGCGGCGCACCTCCCGCCGGGCTTTCGAAGCGCGCAGGCTTTCGTTGATCTCGGGGAATCGCGCACAGCGCTCTTGGCTGTTGCGCGCGCCGGCACGTTCAAGGTCGCGGGCGACTTGCAACAAGTCTTTGCGGTGCGTCGGCGGCAGGTCTTCCAAATCGAAAAGATCGACCTCATCCGTAGTTGTGTTGTGTTGTCCGGCGATGAAGTACGTGTCTTGAGGTATGACGATGCCATTTTTGGCTAGTTGCTCCCGCACGGGTGATTTGTTGGCCATGATCGCGAGCACACGTGCGTTGGGCCGGCCTGCATTGCCGCCACAAGCACCGCAGTCGAGGGCAGCTTCAAAGGGGTTGTTCTCCGACCTACTTGCGTGGCCGCAAAACAGCACGAGACGGGCGAAGTTTGTCGTCAAGCCGATCATCCGGAGTACGGTTTCGACGGTGAGGACCTGCTCGCTGAGAGTGAAGCCGGTTCGGGTGATCCGCTCCATACGCGCGAAGGCGCCGCCCTGGTTGATGCCGTAGCGACGCCGGAGATCTTCGATGAATTCGGCTTCTTCCTCCGGTGATAGGGCGATGGAGCGCGCCTGCAGCGACGGTTCGCCGACGCTCTGCTCATCCAGCGCGCGCCTGCGCAGAAACTCCAGTCGCTCCAATGATAAATTCAAATTGCGCTCGCCAAATTTTTCCTGCAGCGCGCGACGTGTCGTTGCGCGTTGCTCGGCCGCTAGCATTTCCTCCACTTCTTCCCGCGCTAGTTTGTCCACGGTCAAGGTCGTCGCGACCGGCGGAACGAGTTTGCGTCGAATCCAGTCCACGGCAGCTCGATAGCGTGCGGCGCAAATGTTTTTGCCAACGAGCGGCAAGCTGTAAAACCAACCTAACGACTCGACCATGACATAGGGCGTGACAACGTTTTCCTTGAGATCGTAGAGCAAGGTATGAAAAGCTTCGAGAAGTTTCTCTCGGTGGCGGAGTCGGAAGATGAACTGACCTTGATAGGTCCGGGGTATTTCCCGGACGAGATTTTTGCTCTTCAGGATTACCGGATATTGATCGGTTTCGTGATGACTGCCGAGCGCCTGGTGGCGGATCGCGACGGCGAAAAAGCCGGCGAAACCGCAAGTCTCGTAGTCACCCGTGGCCTCCAAGTTTCGCCTTAAAGGCTCCGATCGCACGTCGATACAAAACACGGCTTGGGCCTGGGGCCGAACTTGATTCTCGGCTGGCACTTCGATGTTTTCGTCATATGCGCCGGCGAGACTCTGGCGCGGCGGAATTTCATTGAATCGGCCAATTTTGAATCGGAGTTTCTCCAGTAGTTGTTCCCGGTAGCCGTCTTCGAAGGCCTTGAGCCATATGGGGCCATGTGCCGACTCCGGGAAGTCATTCATCCAGTCCAGAACGATCTGCAGAGTCTCGCCAGGTGTTTGCGTCAGCAGTGTCGGCTCTAACTCCAGTGCGCAAACGAGGTGAACGAGTCTCCAGGCGGCGGCGCGATCGCTGAGCTGTTTTCCATTACGGTCGGAGGATTTCGCCGCCGATTTACCGACGCGCTTTCCGATCTCGGCCGAGATAGCAGCAAAGTTGCCATCGATGGCCAGGGCTTCGCGACAAGCCTGATGCACAAGTGCGCGCTCGTACCATAATCGCACTGCGAGGTACTGCACCAGATCGATGGGGTAGGCGGTCTGCCACTCGTATTCGCTCTGATCGGCGCGCCACTTGATGAAGCCGGTCCATCCCGATAATGCGGCGAGATGCAATGAAAAGTAGTCCTGCCACGACTCTGGTGGGATGCCCAGCATACCGATGCTTTCGAGGAGCGAGTCTTCAGCCTGGGCCGGCAAGCAGGCCAGTTGTTCCCGATTGTTCTTGATGCCGCAGGGAGACCACTCCCGTTCCGCGAGAAATTTCCAGGCGGCGTGGAAACCTTTTTCCCGGCGGGGCATCCGCCAGGTCGCATGTCCTTCGTCCAAAAAGGCTTCGCACCACTTGATCATTTCGCGGTTGATTTGCTCGTTAATCTGCGTGCCCAGAGTGCGATCGCACCAACTGGCCAAGCTCTCACTGCGTCCAAGATCATGGGGTTCCGCGGCGCTTCCCTGGGGTGGTAGTGGCGCCGCTCTGGTATGCAGACGATTCGTCAGCGCGGCGATGGTATGACGATCGGGATGGCGATTAAGCAAGGCGTCAAGTTTGTCCTCCGCTGGCGCGGCTGTATCGCCGATCATGGCGGCACGTAGAGCGTCCAAATGGGTGATCTCGGTCACTCCCAGTTTCACCTGCTCGGAACGGGCGCGCGACTTGAGAACGGCGTCGAGATGACGTGGGTGAATGCGTCCAGCGCGAAAGTAATTGCGAAAGCTGTCGTTGGACAAATAACCTTTGCCGCCGAGTGCTTGCTGAGCTGTCTGGACAGCTTCTTCAAATGGCAGATGTTCGAGGCCATGCAGCGGGTTGTGATGCACGAATGTTCGCATCGGCCAATAATAGGCGATCGTCTCGCTCGCAAGCCGGATCAGCGTTCTCAGCTGCATCCGCTGACTCTCGCTGTAGGGCTGTGTTGCTACTTGAGCCACAGTATCGTCTCCATGGCGCTTTCGTGAAGGTTCGCTGACAGCGGCGCTTGGAGCCATGCGGACGGGGCGATGCCGAGCATGGCTAGGATGACCAGTACAATCATCAGCCCGGTGCATTCTCCGGCTCGGAGATCCACGTAGCGCATCTCCTCTCGATGGCGCCCGAACAAAAGCCGCTGCATCATTCTGAATAAATACCACGAAGTCAGAAACCAGCTGAGTAAAATGACAACTAATTCCCACGAAGTGTTCAGAGAGGATCGAAGCAATAGCTCCATCTGCGCCGAGAAGAGGGCAAAGAATGGCAGGCCGACGGCAGCCATGACGAACAGCGAGAATACCACGGCGAACCGGGGCATGACCCGCGCCAATCCATGCATTCGGTCTATTTCCAAGGCATCGTAACGTCTTCGTAGGAATTGAAATGCTAGCAACAGGCCAGAGGCGGGCAGTGCTATGGCTGTGACGTAGACAAGGCCCGCCCGGTCCAAGGTTCCCGCGATGGCAAAGATCCACCAGAGGGTGGAAAAGGAAGCGAGGCTGGCGAAAGCCAATAGCTCCGGAACGCGGATTTGGGCCAATGCTTTGAGTGAACCGTACAGTGCGCCGAGCAGGGCGAGCAGCCGCACGGCGCCGAGAATTGGGGCGGGAAATTCGTTCGACAAGTTGGCGAGCCAGTAGGATCCTAGCATCGGCAGCGATAACGCGAGAAGTGGTTTCAAGTATCCTCGCGAACGCGTGATTGCCTTAACGAAGGCGCCGTGAAACGGAAAAAGCGGCAGCAGAATCGCTACGGCGATGCACTGGGCGATTTGCAACGGTGATATGTCCGGCAACTGATCAGCGGCCCTTAACGCCGGAACGACAGCGAGCAAAGCGATCATGTAGGGCAAGGCGCGACTTCGATTAAGCCCGTCGATCGCATACGCCACCGGTGACTGAAGCCTCGTCGACAGGGTATCGAGATAGAGACGGTTGATTAATAGCAAATAAATGTGCAGTTGGATTGTTTTCGCCCATTGCGGCGTCTGGATGTTTTGTCCATGGCTCACGGCGTAAATCAGGATCCAGCCGACGATGATGACCAGCGCAAAGGCGGCGACCAACAAGTCGAACAGCGCGGCGGGCAAAGCACCGGCGCGATAGTGCTGTGCCACTTCGCCAGGCGTTGGAAATAGGAAGTTGGTGAAACTTTCCGCGGCGAACAGATAGGTGACAACAACGATGAATAGGACACAGAGCATGCTCACTGCGATTTTCCAGGATGCCACCGCCCTGAGCCGATAAAGAGTCAAAATCGCTTGGGACGATGTGGCCCATCCAAAGAAGAGAAAAATCGTCGTGCCTTGCGAATCTCCCAGCGGAATGTTCAGTATGCCGTGAGCCGCAAGTAAGATGATCAACGGTAGAATAAGGGTGGTGGCAAAGCCCGTTATCCAGGCAAGGCTTGAAAACTCGGCAGGCTCGTTAGCTCCGTCTCGGCGCGGTTGTCGCGGCTCTTGGCGCGCGGCGTGAATCACATAACTGCAATTCAAAAAAATCGAACTTTTGAATAGTCCATGAGCGATCAAATGGAAGATCGCCAAGCCGAAGGCTCCCAATCCGCATTCCATGATCATGAAACCCATCTGACCGATCGTCGAGTATCCCAAGGTCTTTTTGATGTCATTTTGGACCAGCATCATGGATGAACCGAGGACAGCCGTGAGCAACCCGATGGCGAAAACCAAATGAAGCGTGGCCGGACTCGAAGCGTAGAGCGGTGCCAGTCGGGTCAAGAGAAATCCACCAGCATTGATGATTCCGGCATGCAGGAGGGCGGTGACCGGCGTGGGGGCGTAGAGGGCATCGGGTAGCCACATGTGCAAGGGAAACTGCGCCGACTTGCTCATCGCGCCGACAAAGATCAAAGTGGCCACAGCGGTGCTGGGACTTACGTCAAATCCGCCAGGCCAGAGGGACACCGCGGTTCGCGCTTCAGCGGCTCGGGCAAATAGCTGCTGCAGGTCAAGCGTGCCGTAAAACTTGTACGCCAGGAGAATGCCCGCGAGGAAGGCGACGTCGCCGATGCGCTGCATGACGAAGGTTCTAAAAGCCCCGCGCACTGTCAGAAGATGCTCGTAATTGTATGACATCAGCGGCAGCAGCCAACTGACCAGTTGCCAAAAAGCAAATAGCGTTAGCAGGTTGGCGCTTGAGACCATGCCGAACAGCACGAATGTAGTAAATGCCAGCAGGCTGTGGAAGCGCGCATAACCGCGCTCCTGTTGCATGTAACGTCTCGAAAAGAGATGGATCATGGTGCTGATCGCCGCTATGTGCGCCAGCATTACCGCGGATAATCGATCGATGTACAAAGTCAATTGCCAGGTCCCGTCACGCCCGAGGGCAAAATGATTGGTCTGAGGCCCGCTGGAACTGACCTCATATAAAACTACTAGCGATAGCGCGAAAGCGATCACCTCCGCCGCCACACCGACCCGGGAAATTTTCGGGCCGAGACTCTGTCCGAGTAGGCCGACGATGGGGGCCGCCGCCAACGGAGCGAGCAATATAAGAAACGGGTATTCGTGGAAACTCATAGTCAGACAGAACTTCGTCAGCACCACCGATAGGAATAATCGAAATCTCGTTGCGCCCATCCGGAGCCGGGCTCCATGGGGAATGTTGGGTCAGGATGCACGAGACTTTTATCGCGGCCAATAACCCACGGAGATATCGGGACCGTTCCGAGGGGATCTTTTGGCGGACAAATTTCGTCGTTGAGATTCATGACCTCAGATCTTTCTGCGCCGCAAGTTATGTATGGATTTCCTGGGCGGCTCGTGCTTCCAGGCCGCCGTAAACCTTGGAAGAAATAGCAGCGATGCTTTCAGAACGCAATCTTTTTTTGGTTTCATTCCAAGATGATTTGGCGCGACGGCATAAATGTGAACCCCGTCATTGCGTGCTTCACAGCAATGAACAATTCGCACTTTGAAGCGGCATGGCCATCCGCGTTCTAAGCCCGCACCCACTAAGTTGAGAGCCAATTCCTGAACTTCACGGATTGACTTATGCTTGGCTCTGTAAGAGGCTAAACCATCGCAGTTGAACTTAACGCAGCAAGGATTGCGGATTCATGGCACAAGCGACATTACCCATTGTTAGCGTCATTATGGGCAGCCAATCGGATTGGGAAACCATGCAGCATGCGTCGTCGACTTTGAAAGATTTCGCCGTCGACCATGAATGTCTGATTGTCTCGGCGCATCGGACGCCGGGTTGGTTGAGCGAATTTGCCGCCGGCGCCGAGAGCCGCTGCATCGAAGTGATCATCGCCGGCGCCGGCGGCGCGGCGCATCTGCCCGGTATGACCGCTGCCCAGACTCTGATTCCCGTGCTCGGTGTCCCGGTCGAAAGTGCCGCGCTCAAGGGTATGGATTCACTGTTATCGATTGTCCAGATGCCCGGCGGCATACCCGTTGGAACCATGGCAATCGGTAAGGCCGGTGCGGTTAATGCGGCGTTACTGGCTATCGCAATTCTCGCCAATTCACGACCCGAGCTGCGTGAGAGACTACGTCAGTTCCGGGCCAATCAAACTGCCGGCGTGCGCCAGCAAAAGTTGCCGTGAGCCGCAACGTTACACCGATACTTCCAGGCGCAGCCATCGGCGTTCTCGGCAGCGGCCAGTTGGGCCGGATGTTCGCCATTGCGGCGCGCCAAATGGGCTACCGCGTTCACACGTTTTCCCCTGAGACGGATACGCCGACCGGACAGGTTTCCGATGTCGAAATCGCTGCCTCTTACGACGATCTTGACGCGGTGCGAGGCTTCGCCCGCGGAGTTCAAGCGGTCACCTTCGAATTTGAAAACGTGCCGGCCGCCTGTGTCGACGCGGCGGCTGCCTATGTGCCGGTGCGTCCCGGGGGCGCGGTGTTGCATACGACCCAGAATCGTTTGCGGGAAAAGACTTTTCTGTCACGGAGCGGTTTCCCGACAACAATTTTCGCTCCGGTGCGTAGCAAGACCGATCTCTCCGTGGCTCTCGCTCAGACCGGTTTGCCGGCGATTCTCAAAACCGCCAGCTCGGGCTATGACGGCAAGGGCCAAGCGAAGGTCGCCAGTCTAGAAGAGGCTGCCAAGGCGTTCGAAAGTTGCGGCGGGCAGGAGATGATCGCGGAAGGCTTCGTCGATTTCGAGTTGGAGTTTTCTGTGGTGCTGGCGCGCGGCCTGGATGGCAGCTTCGCTCACTGGGGTGCGATCCAGAACCGCCACAAGCATCACATACTCGATCTGTCCACAGCGCCAGCGCAGATGTCAGAAACGGCGACTTCGCAGGCGATCGAAGTTGCGCGCGCGCTGGCGCAAAAGCTCGAACTCGTCGGCGTGTTGTGCATCGAGTTTTTCCTGACGCGAAATGGCGCTATCCTAGTCAATGAACTGGCGCCGAGGCCGCATAATTCGGGTCACCTGACGATCAACGCCTCGCGCACCAGTCAGTTTGAACAACAACTGCGAGCCGTCTGTGGCCTGCCTCTAGGCTCGACCGAGTTCGTCGCCGCAGCGGCGATGGCCAATTTATTGGGAGACTTGTGGCAGGCAGGAGAGCCCAATTGGCCGGCGGCCTGTGCGCTGCCGGATGTGAAGCTTCATCTCTACGGTAAAATCGAGCCGCGCCCCAGCCGTAAAATGGGGCATCTCACGGCGCTCGCGGCGACCCCGAAACTGGCCGCACAAACGGTGCTCCTAGCGCGGCAGAAAGTTGCATCCGGTTGGATAGCCTAGCTGCTACAGTAATTCTTTTACTTCAGCTTCGTTGAAACCGGTTAGTTTCTTTTTACCTTTAATAAAAACAGGACGCTTCAATAGATTTGCATCCCTGAGCATAAGCTTGATCGCCTCATCTTTGCTTGGCGGCTTCTGCTTCATGTGTTTTTCTTTGTAAAGTGGCGTACGAGTGCTGAGAAAGGGCTCGATCGGACTGTCGCCGATGATCTCCCGCAGCTCTTGCTCAGTGAACGGAGTTTTACCGTATTCTCTCTCTTCGAAATCTACTTTTTTCGATTGCAAGAAACTTCTTGCTTTGCGGCAAGTGGTTCAGGTGGCTTTGTAGATAAATTTAAGTTTGTCGGCCATGGGTAAATTACCGGAGTGACGGAGTATTGGAGTGCTGGGCGGAACTCCATTACTCCATCACTCCAATACTCCATTTCCTCCCGAGTTTTATTTAAAGAACTTCGCGACTCGCTCGAAGGCTGCGGATTCGACTTCGTTGCGCACGGGCCATTCGGATTTCGACTTCAACGGAATCGTCGCGTCGATGATTGCGACCGCGTCGCCCAACCAGCCGCGGAAGCTTTGGACTTCACGGATGATCTCGATGTCTTTGTCCCAGTGAACGCGGGTCGCCACCGCCCACATGACCTCCCGTTCGTTGAACACATCGATGTCGTCGTCGACGATGACGGCGAGCTTTAAGTTGGGCATCTCGACGAACGCCTGCATGCCGGCTTTGTTGGGCTCGTTCTCGAACTCTTTTTTGATCGAGATGTAGCAAATGCAGCGACCGCAGCCCGACGCGGCGAGATGGATGCCTTTGATGCCGGGGACGTTTTTTTTGATGACGTTATAGGTGCTGCCTTCCTTGGGCACGGAGCCAAGGTTCCAATGGTCCATATGGCCGGGCCAGAAGTCCTCGACGATGCCGCCGCGCCGATGGGTGATGGCGGTAACTTCGATGACCGGCACGTCCATCGGTGGTTGAGCGTAACCTAAGATCTCGCCGAACGGGTTCTGTTGCTTGCGCACGCCCGGCAGGATCTCGCCTTCGATAATGACTTCAGCGTCGGCGGGAACCATGAACTTATCGCCCCAAGTCGTCGATGGCGTGACCCGCAGTGGTTCCTTCAGGAACGCAGAAGCGGTCAGGTAATCGTTATTGCCCATGGCGGTCATGGCGCAGGACGAGAGATAAAATGCCGGGTGATGGCCGAGAATGACGATCACCGGGGCGCGCAGATTATTCTCCTCATACTCGCAAGCCATCGCTTCCAAGTGATGATGCTTGTGCGCCGAGAAGCTCATATGCTTGGGGTCGTGAAACTTATTTTTTGTAAAAGTGATGTCGTAGAATTCCTGACCCAAGCCCTTCATGGCGCAGGTCATGGTGTGATAGGGGCCGGAATCGCCTTTTTGATGCATCGGCATCGGCAGCACTCTCAAGTCCGCCTTATCGCCGGTCAATATGACTTCCTTTACCGGCGCCTTTTCCGGGGTAATCACTTCAAGTTTGCCCTGTTGCTGTTCGAGATTGGCAACTTCCAGGCTGACTTCCATCGGTGACTTGATGTCGCCCATGTCGAGGGAATCGGCGATGTATTGACGCGATACCCAGGGGTTGTAGAACATCGGGAAACCGGACTTCTGGCCGTTCAGCGCCGGCACATTTTCGAATAACACCATTTTGGGTTCGTTGCGGACGTCGAGATGCTTCAAGTAGGCGACGGTTTCGTAGTTGTTGGCGTCGATAAAATTTTTCTCGCGAATCACCGCGCCTTCGCGGGTGGCGCCTTCTTTGGCGATAAAACTGGGCAGATCTTTAGCCATGGAATCTCTCCTCTAAAATTATTTACCTGAGAAAAGTATCACTTCTACTTAGATGAATCGCCGCGGGAGTGCAAGCTTGCTAGCTGCGCATGAGCCCTCTGAAAGCGCGCAGTTTGTGGGCCCAACCCGAGTGGCAAAGCAGGTTGAGCAACTGGCGCACCTGCCGGGCCTTTTTCTCGGTCGCGGGATACCAAGGGAATTCCTCTTTGAGACCAAAGCGGTCGACGACAATGGTTTTTTGCTGGCAATACTTGCGAATGCCTTCGGCGCCGTGACGGTAACCGAAACCACTGTCTTTGCGCCCGCCCATGGGCGCCTCGAGAACGATGAAATTGACCAGGCTGTCATTGACGCAGACCGCGCCGCTATCGAGCTTTTCGGCAAGACCTGCCGCTGCAATTTTATCGCGTGAAAAGATGCTGGCGCCTAGGCCGTAACGGCAATCGTTGGCCAGTCTCACTGCCTCCTCGGCATCCTTAACCCTCATGATCGGAATCACCGGTCCGAAGGTTTCCTCAGCCATCACGGTCATCGAATGATCGACATCGACGAGTACCGTTGGTTCGTAGTAGTAACCGCGCAATCCGGGATGGCGCCGCCCGCCGGTAAGTATTTTTGCGCCCTTGGCGCGGGCTTCGTCGACCTGTGCGGCGACTTTATTCAACTGCGTTTCGGACGTCATGCAGCCGATATCGACCTCATCGGCGCTTTTGCCCTGGCGCATGGCTTTGACTCGCCTAACCACCTTGTCAACGAAGGCGTCATACACTGGCGCTTCGACGTAGACGCGCTCGATAGAAGTGCAGGTCTGGCCACTGTTCATTAACGAGCCCCAAACACAGGCACCGGCGGCGCGGTCGAGATCTGCGTCTTTTAGGACGATCATCGGATCTTTGCCGCCCAATTCTAACGACACCGGAATCAGCCGATCGCTGGCACGGCGCATGACGCGTTTGCCGGTTTCGACGCTGCCGGTGAAGGCGATCATATCGGCATGGTCGACAAGCGCTTCTCCGGTGTCGCCATAACCGATGACGATTTGTAGCAAGTCCTTGGGAAAGCCGGCCTGTGCGACCAGGTCGGCGCCAAAAAGCGCGGACAGCGGAGTCAATTCCGAAGGCTTGATGATCACGGCGTTACCCGCCATCAGCGCCGGCAAGGCTTCGCCGAGCGTTAGCACCACAGGGAAGTTCCATGGACTGATCATGCCTATAACGCCGCGCGGCGCGTAGGTGCTGTAAACTTTCTTGGCTTTCACCAATGGAAAACTCGGCGAGATTTTTTGTTGTCTCAGGTAACGTTGTGCGTTCTTGGCCCAGGCGCCGATGGCATTGCACAGGTAGAAAATTTCACTACCGTAGACTTCAGCGCGTGGCCGGCCAGTTTCACTGGTCAAAATATCGGCGAGTTTGTCGCCGTCGTCGAGCAGCAGGTCGCGAAGCCGGTAGAGCAGTTGGGCGCGCTCAGCAAAACTCGTGTGTTGCCAGATCGACTGCGCCTGGCGCGCGCGTGCCACCGCCGCAGCAACTTCAGCCGGCGATGCGACCGAAAGTTCCTGGACTAGCTCCAAGGTGGCTGGATTGCGAACTTGAATCGTTGGACTCATTGTGAGGCAAAATATCAGAGCGCGCGGAAAAAATCTCTAGCCGTCGTGAAACAATTCGGCTACTCCAGCAACGATAATGGGCAAGCATCTTGGTGCGAACCGCGACCGACGGAGAGTCTACGCCATGGTTTGCCCGCCGCAGATGTTCATAGCTTGTCCGGTGATGCCGCGGGCAGCATCCGAGGCGACATAGGCGACCAGCTCGGCGATCTCCTCGGCTTCGAGAAATCTTCGGATCGGCACGGCGGCGACCGCTTGGGCTTTGAATTCCTCTGGTGTGATGCCTTGAAGCTTGGCGGTCTCGTTGATGCCCAAGTTTGCCATCTCGGTGTCGACCCAGCCTGGACAGATGGTGTTGACCGTGATGCCCCGGCTGACGACTTCGAGGGCCAATGCACGGGTGAAGCCGATCATGCCATGTTTGGTCGTGCAGTAGGCCGTGTAACCTGGGGCACCGAACTTGCCGAGCACCGACGAGATGTTGATGATCCGGCCGCCGGCTTGATACGGCATGTGACGGAGGGTCGCCTTGGTGAGGAGATACATGCCATTCAAGTTGGTATCGACGATATCATACCATTTGGAGTCGTCGGAATCGCTCATGAGACTCAGCCCAGAGATGCCGGCGTTGTTGACGAGGATGTGAATCGCGCCCCAGTGGCCGACGATGTCCGTGACCGCGCGGTGGACATCGGTTTTGACTCGAACATTCAACGGCACGGGTACAACGGTTAATCCTATTTGGACGAGTTCTGCTGCGACCCTCTCGAGCTGATCGCGGTTACGCGAAGCGATGGCGACCTTGGCGCCATTTTTGGCCAGTTTTACCGCGATGGCTTTACCGATTCCGGTCCCGCCTCCGGTAACCAGAGCGATTTTGTCCTTGAGCATAGCTTAAAAAGTCCTTCCTTCACGACAGTTAAGTAGCTGGTGTTAAAGCGGAATTCAATCCAGAAATGGTGGATAATTGGGCCAGTTCAGAGAGCGTATTCGTGAACCCAGCTAATGGTATCGATATTGCTGACCTAAATCACCAATCCTGACAAATTACTTTACAGGATTCTCTCGGGCATATTAAAATTGTTCTCACCAGTTTGCATAGGAGTGTGACCCATGGACATTACCGAGCTATTGGGCTTCGGTGTCGCTCAAGGCGCGTCGGATTGCCACTTGAGCGCAGGCGAACCACCGATGATACGCATCGACGGCGACTTGAAAAAACTCGACCACCCGTCACTTACCCAGGAACAAGTGCACGCGTTAGTTTATGACATCATGAGCGATGGTCAGCGCAAGACTTTCGAAGAGACCCATGAATGCGATTTTTCATTTGCGCTCGCGGACAAAGCACGTTTTCGTGTCAATGTCTTCATGCAACGCAAAGGTGAAGCGGCGGTATTTCGAACGATTCCAACGAAGATATTGACCATGGAAGAACTGGGCTTGCCGGCGATCTTCAAACAGCTTTGCGAGAAAGAAAAAGGCCTGATTCTTGTCACCGGGCCGACCGGTTCCGGTAAATCAACCACGTTGGCAGCGATGGTCGATTATCTCAACTCAAGTTTCGAAGGACACATTTTAACCGTCGAAGATCCGATCGAGTTCGTCCATCCGTCAAAGAAATGTCTGGTCAATCAACGTGAGCTGGGGCCGCATACCCAGTCGTTTTCAAATGCCCTGCGCGCGGCGCTGCGTGAAGACCCGGATATCATTCTGGTCGGCGAAATGCGCGATCTTGAAACCATTCAACTCGCGCTGACCGCCGCGGAAACCGGTCACATTGTTTTTGGCACGTTGCATACTTCGAGCGCGCCCAAGACCGTTGACCGCGTCATCGACGTATTTCCGCCCAACCAGCAAGCACAAATTCGCGCGCAGTTTGCCGAGTCCATCGAAGCGGTCATTACCCAAACCCTACTCAAAAAGAAAGCCGGCGGCCGAGTCGCCGCGCACGAAATCATGATCGGTACCACCGCAGTGCGCAATCTAATTCGCGAAGGAAAGATCCATCAACTCCCCGGCACCATGCAGGTAAGCCAAAAGGATGGCATGCAGACGATGGACATGGCGCTGCAGGCCCTGGTTACTCGTGGTTTGGTGACGCGTGAAGAGGCGCAATCGAAGAGCATGAATCCCAATCTATTCGGCGCTGCGCCTGCCGCGGTGGCGGGCGGCCGGTTGTAGGAAACAGTTGGACGCGGTTACGGAGGACGAGTGGAATTTCAGGAACTGTTCAAAAAAATGGTTGAGATCGAGGCTTCAGATCTCTACCTGACCGTGGCGCGGCCGCCGATGTATCGAGTCGAAGGAAAGATTCAGGCGATCGGTGATAGAAACTTTACCCCTGACGATTTGCGAGCTTTGGCGGACGCCATGATGACGGAAAAGCAGCGCCGGGAGTTTGCCCAGACGTTCGAAATGAATCTCGCCCAATCCCTCCCGGGGTTGGCGCGTTTCCGCGTCAATATCCTGATCCAGAGAGGTTCGGTGGGGCTGGTCATTCGGCGTATTAAAGCTGACATTATGTCGATCGATGACCTGGGGCTGCCGTCGATTTTAAAATATATCACCATGACCAAGCGCGGTCTGGTATTGGTGGTGGGTGCTACAGGCTCCGGAAAGTCGACCACTTTGGCGGCGATGATCGACCATCGCAATACCCATGAAGCCGGTCATATCATAACCATCGAAGACCCCATCGAGTTTGTCCATCGGCATAAAGAGTCGATCGTGACCCAGCGCGAGGTCGGTAGCGACACGCATAGCTTCCAAGCGGCGCTGAAGAACACTTTGCGCCAAGCGCCGGATGTTATACTGATCGGTGAAATCCGCGACACCGAAACCATGGAAGCGGCCATCACATTCGCTGAGACGGGGCATCTTTGTCTCGGCACGCTGCATTCGAACAATGCCAACCAGGCGATTGAACGGATCATGAACTTCTTCCAACTCGAGCGTCATGAGCAAATGTATTTGCAATTGTCGCTCAACCTGCGCTCGATCGTTTCGCAGCGTTTAATTCCATCGGTGGAGGGCAAGCGTGTTGCGGCTTTGGAGATTCTGATGGATACGCCGCGGATCAAGGATTTGATCAAGCGTGGCGAGGTGGACTCGCTGAAAGAGGCGATGGAACAGGGAGTTCAGGAGGGATGTCAGACTTTCGACCAGGCGCTATTCGCTCTCTACCGCGATGGCAAGATCACTCTGGACCAAGCGCTCGTCAACGCCGACAGCGCAAATAACCTACGCCTCAAGATCAAGTTGGCCGGGCTCAAGGTCGATGTAGAGCCGACCGCCGTTGAAGGTGAACCTCGCAAGAGCGAACCCTTGCAGGCCGCAGGTGGATTTCGTTTGCGCCGAACTTAGTTTCGCTAATCTCCCGTTGTTCGAAACGGCTCGGCGTTACCATCTTCAAACGAGAGGTCCGTGAGTCAAGGTTTGCAATTGTCAGTTCGTTTTGAGCTGGCAGCTCCTCATCCAACTTTGACCCGAGTGAAGGCCGTTCCATACTGCCTGTGTTGGCACGGGAGTAAAAATTTCTTGACATATTGATGGGTTGCTATTAAAAAGAATTATATCGCGAAATCTTGCTGATCGGGGGTGGTTGTGGAGATGTCTACACTGTCCGTCCTAGAGGAAGGAACTGGGAGCGTTCGGATGGATTTGATAACGGGATATGCGCAAACGTTGCGTGCGATTGGACAAGCGCTCGAGACCCTCAATCTTGGCGATTTCACTGTCGAACCGGATGGCGACAGTTATCGTATCAATGGTGCTTCATTGGTAGTCAAAAACCGGTGCGATCCTTGGACGGTTAACCAGCCGGTAGTTCGGGCAACGGCCATGGAGTTGAGTTATTCGCGGAGCGATGTCGACCGCTTGGAGCGCGAGGGTCGGACCCAACGTGCAGAGAATCACGGCACTGCGGATAGTTGTCGATTGTCACAATCTCTGCGTGTGATCGGCACTTACCTAACTCAAAAATATTCCCGTATGCTGCGAGTATCTCGCAAGGGTGAGAACTTTGAAGTGCATTACGAAAGTTCGTTGGGTAGCCGGTTCAGCGAACAATTTTCGGCCGCCGATCTTTACGACCTTTGGGTGCGATTTTATTTACAGAGATCGTTGCGTACGGCATAGTGAGTTTCGGTAAGATTATCCATAAGCTTCAAGCGTTGCAGCAGTTTCTAGTCTGGTCAAAGCGAAATCTCGGTGGTGAGCCGGCGTATTCTCGCGTAACGAAGGTGTCCTCTCGGATAGGGCGATGATTTACATTTTGCTGACAGGCGGATTTTAGTTTGAAGATGGAGTTGGCGGTCGATGGCACCAGCGCTGAATTATTCTGCTTTGCTTCGGCCGGTAGGACAGATCCTTGAATCTCTCCGCATCGATCACTTTTCTCTGAGAGTTGAAGATGCTGGCATTTCGGTTCGTGGTCAAAAACCTGAACCGCGTAAAGAGTCCGCGCCACCGCAGGGGATCTCGCTTCGGGTCGTGTGGCAATCGCTGCGTGGCAAGAAACAAGAGCCGGTTGCAGAACCGCAGCCGTCGTCAGGTATCTTGGAGCTCCACTACACCCACGAGGACATCGGCCGTGTCGACGATGAAGCGAAGTCCCGAAGAGTCGATGCCGGCGGGCGCCCTGAAGCCCATGCCTTATCGCAGATTCTCCGTGCCGTCGGTGGCGTCGTCGACCAGAAACAGGGTCGGCTAATTTCCGTCACTAAGGAAGGGCAGGATATCACCGTCGAATATGAGTCGACGCTCAAGCAGAAAATCTTCGAGAAGTTTACTTCAGCAACGCTTTACGATTTTTGGGTAAGAATGTATCTACGCCGGAGTAGCCGGAGCTAACCTATCTAAGTTCAGATTGGTTTTGCCAATTGGCAGAATCGACTTCCGGAGAGAGCGTAATGAAGGCGCTACGCCCCAGGACGTAGCGTCTTTTTATTACTTGTTTTTTGTCGAAAATAGTCCCATCAGCTTGGCGATGGGATCGTAGAAGCGGTCGACGACGCGTTCTTTGAGCGGGATGATGGCGTTGTCGGTTATGTGAATATGTTCAGGGCAAACCTCGGTGCAGCATTTGGTAATGTTGCAGTAGCCTAAGCCCGCCTTCTGTTTGATCAGCTCCATGCGATCATTGCTATCGAGGGGGTGCATTTCCAGCGACGCCAAGCGCACGAAGAAGCGCGGGCCGGAGAAGGCCGGCTTATTGTCGTCGTGGTCGCGGATAACATGGCAGACGTTCTGGCACAAGAAACACTCGATACATTTGTGGAATTCTTGTACCCGGTCGATGTCTTCTTGGTACATCCGGCGGGTACCGTCGGATTCTTTCGGTTTCGGCTTGAACGCCGGAATTTCTTTGGCCTTTTGATAGTTGTAAGAGACGTCGGTGACGAGATCGCGGATGATCGGGAATGTCCGCATCGGCGACACCGTGATGGTTTCACCGGGCACGAAGGTGTTCATGCGCGTCATGCACATGAGACGAGGTTTGCCGTTTACTTCAGCGCTGCATGAGCCACATTTGCCGGCTTTACAGTTCCAGCGCACCGCCATATCGTTGGCTTGCTGCGCCTGAATCGCGTGGATTACGTCAAGCACGACTTGTCCTTCACCCACCGCGATGCGGTAGTCTTTGAACTCGCCGCCATTGGCGTCACCACGCCATACCCGCATATGAACTTGTTGCTCAGCCATCACTTTTTCTCCTCAAGCAGTGCTTTCAGTTCGTCCGGTATTTCCGGCAACGGTTCCTGGGTCTGCGTCATTTCACCATTTCTCATCCGCGTGACGATGTTGACCTTGGCGAATTTCGCGTCGGTGTTGGGGAAGTCGTCGCGCGTATGGCCGCCACGGCTCTCTTTGCGGATGATCGCGGCCAAAGTCGCCGCTTCGGCGAAGGTCAACAACGAGTGCAGATCCAACGCCAGATGCCAGCCTGGATTGTAATGTCGGTTGCCTTCAACTCTGCAGTTTTTCGCGCGCTGTTTGAGCTTCTGAATAATTTCCAGAGCTTGATTCAATTCCGACTCGACGCGAATGATGCCGACCAGATTCTGCATGCATTCTTGTAGGTCGGAATGAATCGTATAGGGATTCTCGTTGCCTTTGCTTTCGAAGGGCGCGAGCATGTCGCGCGCTAAGGATTCAACTTGATCGCTATTTACGGTCAGCGACCCGCTTATCCCCTTAGCATATTCCGCGGCATAGAGACCGGCCCGCCGACCGAAAACCAGTAGATCCGAGAGCGAGTTGCCGCCCAATCGATTGGCGCCATGGAGACCGGCGGCGACTTCACCGGCGGCAAACAAGCCGGGAACCGTGGTCGCAGTGCTGTCGGCGTCGACGCGGACGCCGCCCATGGCGTAGTGGCATGTCGGGCCGACTTCCATCGGTTCTTTCGTGATGTCCACATCTGCCAGTTCCTTGAATTGATGGTACATGGACGGCAACCGCTTGCGGATGTAATCGGCCGGACGGCGCGAGGCGATGTCGAGGAAGACGCCGCCATGGGGAGTGCCGCGGCCGGCTTTAACCTCTGAGTTGATCGCCCGAGCGACTTCGTCGCGCGGCAACAGATCGGGAGTACGGCGATTGTTGCGCTTGTCGTCGTACCAGCGTTCGGCTTCTTCGATGGTCTCGGCGGTTTCCGCCTTGAAGAAATCCGGGATGTAGTTGAACATGAACCGTTCGTTCTTGGTGTTCTTCAACGTGCCGCCGTCGCCGCGCACGCCCTCGGTGACGAGAATGCCGCGCACGCTGGGTGGCCATACCATACCAGTGGGATGGAATTGCATGAACTCCATGTCCATTAAATCGGCGCCGGCATCGGCGGCCATAGTGACGCCGTCGCCGGTGTATTCCCAGGAATTGGAGGTGACCTTCCATGCTTTGCCGCCGCCGCCGGTGGCGAGGACCACCGCCTTGCACTTGAACATGATGAACTTGCCGCTTTCGCGCCAGTAACCGAAGGCACCGCTGATGCGGCCGCCGTCGGTCAAGAGCCGCTGCAAGTTGCACTCCATATAAACGTCGATGCCTTTGTGCACTGCGTGTTGTTGCAGCGTCCGGATCATCTCCAGGCCGGTGCGGTCGCCGACGTGAGCGAGGCGCGCGTAGCGGTGGCCGCCGAAGTCGCGCTGTAAAATCAAACCTTCTTTCGTCCGGTCGAAGAGCGCACCCCATTCTTCCAACTCAAGGACGCGATCGGGCGCTTCCTGAGCATGAATCTGCGCCATACGCCAGTTGTTTAGCAACTTGCCGCCGCGCATGGTATCGCGAAAGTGAACTTTCCAGTTGTCCTCAGGATAAACGTTGCCCATGGCCGCGGCGATGCCGCCTTCCGCCATGACGGTATGCGCTTTACCGAGCAGGGATTTGCACACCAAAGCGGTTTTCGCGCCCTGCGCCGAGGCCTCGACCGCGGCGCGCAGGCCCGCACCGCCGGCGCCGATAACCACGACGTCGTATTCATGGGTTTCGTACTTTTCTTGAGCCATTAGAAAAACCTCAAATCAGAAATCACGCCCATCGCTAGCAGCCGTACATAAACGTCAGTCAGCGCGACCCAGATCAGACTGACCCAGGCGTATTCCATATGTTTCTCGTTGAGCTGGCTGATAAACGACCAAGTTTTGAATTTACTTGGGGCGCTGTGAAACGAATTCAAATAGCCGCCGCAAACATGGCGGCAGGAATTGCACGACATACTGAAGAGCGACAAGAGCGCAGCATTGACGCACAGAACGATAGTTCCCACGCCCATACCGAAGCCATCGGGAAAGCGGAATGCGAGTAGCGCATCCCACCAGAGAAATGCCAGAATCACTAGAGAGAGATAGAAAAAGTAGCGGTGAATATTTTGCAGCAAGAAGGGGAAGCGGGTTTCACCGCTATAGTTCCTCCCGGCGTCGCGCACGGCGCAAGCCGGCGGTGATTGGAAAAAAGATCGGTAGTAGGCCTTGCGATAATAATAACAAGTTGCGCGAAAGCCGCCGGGCACCCAAAGAATCAAGAAGGCCGGCGACAGATTCCACCAGGAACCGATGAGCGGCAGGGTAACATGGGTACAGTTGGCGGAAATGCAGGGCGAGTAGAAGGGTGAAAGGTACGGCGCCGCGTAGTAGTTGGCGTTTTCCAACGCAGCCCAGGTTGCGTAGATGGCGAAGCCGCCCAACACCACGACGACGAGCGCCGGCTCGACCCACCAATTATCTTTTCGCAACGTGCGATACTGATCGAGAGTTAAACTTTTATCAGCCACGATGATCGTTCCTTTTGCGCTTTGAATTTGTCCGAATCTGACTCACTATTATGGATACTGCTTCAGTGTCAAGTAATCCAACAATTGGGCGAAGATTTCAAACCTAGCTAACGCACGAGCGCGGCTTCACCACTTCGGCAAAGCCGCGCTTAAGGTATATCTCAAGCTTCAACAGGAAATGGGCGAGCGCGGATATCGGATGCGTCGCGGTTATTTCGCCTGATCGGCGGCTGCGAGACTCAAGTATTTGTCGACGATCTGTGGCACATCTTCTTTGGTCACTTTCATGAACCATAGACCTTCCGGCCAGATCATCATGTTGGGGCCGAAGGCGCAGACATCCAAGCATCCGCTTCTGACGACGCGGACTTTGCCTTTTAGGTTTCTTTCCTTCGTGACCTTTCTTAGTTCTTCCACCACTTCTTCCGAGCCGTCATAGCCGCAGGATTTGCTTTCGCCGTTGCGATTGTTGATGCAGACATGAAGCTGCCGGACATAAGGCTGCTGCCTTTCGATCATGAGCATTCCCTTCGAGAGATTGATTTATCAAATTTTTATAGCAGAAAAATTTTCCCATTGCACGCAACCGAAATACCTGTGATAGCGGCAAATCTGCTGTAACTCCCGCCCCCTTTGTGTTAGCAGGAGTCTATGATTCAGCGCGTCGATGAACTCAATCAGCGCATCGCTGCTTGCCGGAAATGCCCGCGACTGGTGCGTTGGCGCGAGGCTTGCGCGAAAAAACCACCGCGCCGATATATCGGTCAGGTTTATTGGGCCAAGCCGCTCGCCGGATTCGGCGATGCCAAAGCGCGGGTGTTGATCGTCGGTTTGGCGCCGGCGGCTCATGGCGGCAATCGCACCGGTCGGATGTTTACCGGCGACCGCAGCGGCGACTGGCTTTACGGCGCGCTGCACGAGGCCGGCTTCGCCAACCAGCCCAACTCCGATCATCGTGGCGACGGTCTTGAACTCACCGACTGTTATATCACCGCGGCGGTCCATTGCGCGCCGCCGGCGAACAAGCCGAATCCGATCGAGTTCAACCGCTGCCGCGCCTACTTGATTGAAGAGTTGTGGTTGTTCAGAAATCTTAAAGTCGTCATCGTCCTCGGCAAGATCGCCTTCGATTCGTTTCTCGCGGCCTATCGAGAAACGGGTGGAGCGCTACCCAAGCCACGGCCGAGATTCGGCCATGGCGCCGCTTTCCAGCTCGCCGGCGGGTTGCGCTTGATTTGCTCCTATCACCCGAGCCAGCAGAATACTTTTACCGGCAAGCTGACCCGGCCGATGTTCCGCAGCGTTTTCGCAGCGGCCAGCGCGTCGCTGCCGGCGTAGTTCGCTATCGTGGAAACCGGGATCCTCTACGCCATCGTTGCCGGGATTTTCTGGGGCACCAGCCCGGTGTTGGTCAAGCGAGGTTTGGTCCATGCCGACGTGAGCGCGGCTACGCTTTATCAGCAGGCGACGATTCTCGTCACTTTGATCGCTGCGGCGCTTATCGAAGGCGAACTGTTCGCCGCCAATATACCGCCGCTGGCGATCTTGGTTTTCGCTTGCACCGGAGTCGTGGGGGCCTATCTCGGCCGCACTTTGTTCGTCAAAACCGTCGATCAAATTGGCGCGTCGCGGGCGCAGTCGCTCAATAATTCTTCGCCGTTGATCACCGTGCTGCTCGCGGCTCTGTTCTTGGGCGAGCCGCTGACTTTAGTCGTCTTGGCCGGCGTGGTGCTGATTATTTCCGGGGTGTTTTTCGTCGCGGAAACCGACAGCCAAGACGAAGGACGCGAGCGCAAGAAAGTGCTGACGCTGACCTCAGCGATGGCGACGGTCTGCTACGGCATCGTGCCGGTGTTGAAGAAGTTCGGCACCGACAATGGCGGGACACCGGTGCTGGGCGCGTTGGTCATGCACGCCACCGGCCTCCTACTGCTCGTGACCTTGGGTAGCCTGCTCAAAATCGAGTTTAAACCCGAGCGCATCGCCGCTAGCAGTGTCGTCTGCTTCGTCGCGGCGGGTTTTCTCTACGCCATCGGGTCGATCATGACCCTCAAGGCGTTGACCTACGCGCCGGCCTCGGTGGCGGCGCCGGTCTGGAGCGCTCAGCCGATCGTCAGTTTTTTCCTGGTGAAGACCACGCTCAAAGGCGTCGAAGCGGTCAGTTGGCGCGATGGTTTGGCTGCGCTGCTGGTGGTGCTTGGGGTGATGGTGTTGCGGCTTGCATAACCCGTTCAAATCGTTCAAGCCGTTCAAATAGTTCAAATCGTTTCGGAGAAAGCAAATGGCGACGAACGTGGGTAGGGATTATTTTGAGATCGAAGCGGAGTTAAAGAACCGTGTCGAGGGCGATATTCATTTCGACAAATATTCGCGCTTGCTCTATTCGACCGATGCGTCGATTTATCAGATCGAGCCCGTCGGCGTGGTCGTGCCGCGCCATAAGGCGGACGTGCAAGCGGTGCTCGATGTCGCCAATCGACTCGGTGTGTCGGTGCTTTCCCGCGGCGGCGGTACTTCTCTTGCGGGCCAAGCAGTTGGCCACTCGATCGTCTTGGATTTTTCCAAGTACATGCAGAACGTTTTGGAAGTTAACCAGGAGGAACTGTGGTGCCGGGTGCAGCCGGGCCTGGTGCAGGATGAACTCAACGCTTACGTGCGCGCTATGGGCTTGCAGTTCGGCCCCGATACTTCGACCTCCAACCGCGCCACCATCGGCGGCATGATCGGCAATAACTCCTCGGGCGCCCATTCGCTCACCTATGGCAAGACACTCGACCATGTCATCGAGCTGACCGTGCTCATGGCCGACGGCAGGGAAGTGGTGCTGAAGGATTTATCGCCGGCGGAAGTCAAACAGAAAAGCAAGGCTGATACGATAGAAGGGCGCGCGTACCGCGAAGTGTTTCGTTTGGCGCAGCAGCATAAGCCGGAGATTCTAGCGCGCTACCCGAAAATCATGCGGCGGGTTTCGGGTTACAATCTCGACGAATTCGTCAAGCCGCAGCCGTTCAATTTAGCGCGCATGATTGTCGGCTCCGAGGGCACACTGGCGACCATCGTCGAAGCCAAGATGCGTCTGGTGCCCAAGCCCAAGTGGACCGCCATGGATGTGATCCATTTCAACGACGATATCGACGCGTTACAGTGCGCACAGACTGTGCTGCAAACCGCGCCTTACGCGATGGAGTCCACGGACAAGATGATCCTCAATCTCGCCCGCGGCAACATCGAGCAGTCGCGCAAGCTCGGCTTTGTCCAAGGCACGCCCGATTCGCTCTTGATGGTCGAGTACGCCGGCGAAACCGAAGACGAAGTCAAAGATCAGATCTACAAACTGGAAGAATTGCGCAAGCGCGAGAGGATCGGCTACGCGGCGACGCTGGCGTTCAAAGCGGAAGAAGTTAAATCGATCTGGGGCGTGCGCAAGGCGGGGCTCGGTCTCTTGCTCGGCATGAAGGGCGACAAGAAACCGATCGCCTTTGTCGAAGACACGGCTGTGTCGCCGGAAAAGCTGCCGGAATTTATCAAACGCTTTCGCCAGATCGTCACCGATCATGACACGGTGGCGGGCTACTACGGCCATTGCTCCGTCGGCTGCATGCATATCCGGCCGCTGATCAATCTCAAAGCAGAGAGCGAAAAGAAAAAAATGGTCTCCATAGCCAACGCGATCTCCGATCTCGTGATCGAGTTCAACGGCGCCATGTCGGGCGAACATGGCGACGGCCTGGCGCGCAGCCACTTCAACCAGAAACTCTACGGCCCGGCGCTCTACGACGGCTTCCGCCAGATCAAGCGGGCCTTCGATCCCAAGAACATCATGAATCCCGGCAAGATCGTCGACGCGCCGGCGATGACGGAGTCATTAAAAATCAGTCCGCAATACACAACCTGGGAGCCGCAGACGACCTTGGATTTCAGCGCGCAGGGCGGCTTCGCGCGCGCCGTCGAGATGTGCAGCGGCATGGGCGAATGCCGCAAGAAGCTCGACGGCACCATGTGCCCGTCCTACATGGGCACCCTCGATGAAGAGCATTCGACGCGCGGCCGGGCCAACGCCTTGCGCAACGTGATCGCCGGCCTGGTGCCCAAATCTGAGTTTACCGGCAAACGTTTGCACGACGTCATGGATCTTTGCCTAGAGTGCAAAGCGTGTAAGGCGGAGTGCCCGTCCAATGTCGACATGGCGAAACTCAAGTATGAGTTCCTCGATCATTACCACCGCGCCAACGGCTTGCCGCTGCGCAATCGTATCTTCGGCGCCATCGCCGACCTCAATCGCATCGGCTCGGCTCTCGCGCCGGTGTCCAATTGGCTCGCCGGTTCGACGCTCAACCGCTGGCTCATGGAGCTCTTTGCCGGCATCGATAGACGAAGGCCGCTGCCCTCCTTCGCCAGTGAAACTTTCGAGGATTGGTTTCGTAAACACCCGCAGAACGGCCAAGCGGCCAACGGCGAGGTGGTGCTGTTTCACGACACGTTCAACAACTACAACACGCCCAACGTCGCCATCGCCGCCGTGCGCTTTCTGGAAAAATCCGGCTACCGTATAGCGCTCGTCGAGAAAAAATGCTGCGGCCGGCCGATGATCTCCAAGGGCATGTTGAGCCAAGCCAAGGAGCATGCCGCGTGGAACATCGAGCGGCTCGCGCCCTATGCGGCGAAAGACACGCCGGTCGTCGGTCTTGAACCATCCTGCTTGCTCACGCTGCGCGATGAGTATCCCGAGTTCGTCCGAACCGAAGCCACAAAGAACGTCGCGAAAAACAGTTTCTCTGTTCGAAGAATTCGTCATGCGTGAGATCGGCGCCGGCCGTTTAAAGCTCGACGCCAACGGCCAAGGCCGGAAAGTTTTGCTGCACGGCCACTGCCATCAAAAAGCCCTTGTCGGCGCCGCGCCGACTATTGCGATGCTTAAAGCCGCCGGCTACGAGGTCAGCGAAGTCGATTCCGGCTGCTGCGGCATGGCCGGATCGTTCGGTTTCGAAAAGGAGCATTACGACCTGTCGATCAAGATCGGCAATCGCCGCCTAGCGCCCGCAGTACAGAGTGCAGGCGCCGAAGTCGAAGTGGTCGCACCGGGGATTTCGTGCCGGCAGCAGATCGAGCATTTGGCGGGGCGCCAAGCGAAGCATCCGGCCGAACTGCTTTGGGACAGCATCAAAAACTAGCTTCGAGGATTTGTCATGGACACACTCCAAGTCATCGGTTACTACCCGCTGCCGCCTTTTATTGTCGCTCAGGAAAAGGGACTCTTCACTCGCGAGGGCCTAGCGATTGATTTTACGATCGCGACATTGGCGCCGGAGCACAACAAGGGGATGCTTGAGGGGCGATGGGACATCAGTTTGACGAGCCCTGACACGATGGTCGCACGGGTGACCCGGGATGGTCATGGATTTCTCTTGTATCTGATGGCTGAGCGCGGACTCGAAGTGAAACTGATCGGCGCCAGAGGGATTAAGTCGCCGGCAGAATTGCGCGGTAAAACCTTGGCCGGCGATCCAGGCGATTCCAATTACGATTTGCATCGGCGCAAGATATTGCGCGCCCATGGTGTGACAGATTCTGAATACGCTGTGAAGATCATCGGCACCTCGCCTTATCGCTTTGAAGCGCTGCGCCAAGGCGAAGTCGCAGCGTGCATGTTGGCGCCACCCTACGATGCGCAAGCCTTGAGCGAGGGCTACAATCTGCTGGCGTCCGGAGCCGACTATATTCCCAACTACGCTACCACTGCTTGTTGGGCCAGGTCCGCCTGGGTGGCAGCCCATCGCGACCAGATGGTGCGGTTTGTCCGCGCGTTCGTTGCTGGGGCGGACTGGGCGCTCGATCCGAAGAACCGCGAAGAAGCTTTACGCCTCACGCAGGGTTATTCGAAGATCTCACGGGCACAGGCGGACACGAAATTAGCTCAGGTGACGCCGAAGGCGGCGATTGTCCCTGAGGACTTGAACCGCGTGATTCAGTTGCGCATCGAAATGGGCTTTTACGATGCGCCACATGAACCGGTGGAACGTTTTTACGATGCCAGCGTTTGGTGCGAAGCGACCGGATTGCCGCCGCCTCAGCCCTTCGGATTGCCGCGGGCTATTTGATCCCGAGCTCCTTTTGTACTTCACCGAGAAGTGGCAGGGCGATGACATCGGCGACGGTAACCGCTTTGTCGATCTGCAGGCGCGCTTTCGTCGAGTCGATGATGTTTTGCACCGACTTGGCGCTGGCGTTGCCGTCGCGGCTGAACGACTTCACCATGACATCGTAGCTCTCGGTCGCGAGGCCGCGATCGATTTTCCAGCGGCTGGCGATATAGCCGATGGTTTTCTCCCGCTCTTCGCGGATCGCAGTCAATGCCTGGATCATCGCCCGGGCGACTCGCTTAGCTTGCGCCGGTTTTTCCTTTATCTTCTTGTCGGTGGTCGCCAAGCCGCCCTGGGGATATTCGAGCAGGTCCACCGCCGAGACCAGTTTGTGAAAACCCTTGCGCGCCATGATGCCGTCGTAGGGCGGCACGAGCATCGCGCCTTGGAGCGCCCCTGAGGACAGTCCGAGCATCTGTTCGGGCATGCCCAATGAAACCGTTCTGACATCGCGGTCGGGATTGAGATTGCCTTTTTGAATTAGAATTTCGCGCAGGCCATATTCTAGTCCGCCGCCAAGCGAGGTGACGCCGATGGACTTGCCGCGCAAATCCGCCACCGCCCTGATCTCCGGCGCGGTTACCAGCACCACCGACATCTTGGCATTGGTGTAGACGATGATTTTGAACGGCATGCCTTGCACGGCGCTGCGCAGGATGGTCTCCACCGATGCCGCGTAGTCGACTTCACCGGCGCCCAGTGCGATCGCCTGCAGCCGCCCGGCCATCATGACCAACACCGGCTCGATGCCTTCGCGCTTGAACAAGCCGCGGTCCTGGGCGAAGTAGACCGGCAACATGCTCAGCGCCGGCGAGGGCACGGCGATGATCACTTTATCGAGAGCGGCCGATTGGCTCGAAGCTCCCGAGGGAGTCAATAATAGTTGAACAACGACGATTCCGAGCACAACGGCATTGCGAATGCGCCAGGAAGTTTGACGAATTGCTGCCATAGCTTTCTTCATGCCGGCCAATATAAGCGATCTGTTTCGTCGATCACAAGCGATGTATTGGAGTCGAAAATTGCCGAGAGTCTGCCTTCCGTATGTCGATAATGGGACTCGTTGTTAGATACATCCAAACTTTGCATCGCCCGGGATAAAGTCCTCTCGTTTATTTCCAGGTAGATTGGAACGCGGCCGCAGACAACGCGAGCGAAGGACAGGTCAATGGCTGGCAAGCGATTCGTGTACGAGGAGTATTTCGTCCGGGGTCCTCCGAATGATGTGTAGTTCCGCAAATCGCATCATGCGCTTTGAGTGCTGTGGAATGAAGCTGTCCTAAAAAAGTAGTTGCGGTAATTGCGATTTTTCACATTGTGTAGCGGTTAAAACCCGCCCCAGGGCTCGACTCCTGGGTTCGAATCTACAGTGATTCTATTGCCTTGATATAGCGCAGTCGCCGAATATTGTTTCTCGCCGCCACCTTCCTGCATGCGGTCGAGGACGCTTTGATGGATGCGGTGGTTCGGTTGGACCGTGCGCGGTCCGTGTTTGAGTTTTAGATCCATGGCGATTTTGCCGATGAGACCCATTTGGCCGTAGAACTCCGTGTAGGAGTCGCGCTGCATGCCGAAGACGCTCTTGGCGTCGAACTCAGGCAGGCCTCGCAAGTCGAGGGGCAGTCCGGCTTCACGGCCCATTCTTAAGACCCAGAGATAGGCAATGTTGGCAAGATTGGCGTCGGCGTAGCCGCCGCCAACATTTGTGTGACAGCCGCTGAACCACACTTCATCGAATTTCGTTGTCGCGCCGGCGGATGAATGCCAAAAGGATGGCTCGAATCGCTCGCGTTCTTCGTCGAGGGCCAGGGCATGGGCGACCTGGGTGACGTTATCGGGACTGATCCGATGAAAGTCGCCGATGCTTTCACCGAAGGCCAGGGCACCGACGGTGTCCCAGACGCCGATAAAATTGATCGTCGCGTCCTGGTTGCCGAAACGCGCTTTATCCACCGCCTGCTTGGCTTGGTACGCAGCGTATAGCGCGAGCAGATCTTCTTCTTTCAGCGCTCTGGGTTGTTTCGGCAGTCCAGCGAAATCGATGAAGCCGGCGAGGCTGCGGACGGCAAAGGCGCCGCGGCTAAAGCCAAAACCGTAAATCTTATCACCGTCTTCGTAACGCTCAGCCAGGAATCGATAAGCGTCGCGCACGCGCTCTGAGGTACCGGTGCCGGTGCCGCCTTCCAAAACTTTATGTTTCACAGTGCCCGTGGTGCCGATGCCGGACAGATAAATGACTTCGCCTTGGACCCCGGTATGGACGATCTTGGGCTGGATCGGCGCAATCACGCCATAGTGAAATTCGCCCGATAGCGGTTGATTGGCCAGCGCTTGCCAGATCTTGGAGACGTTGGACGGTGTGCGGACTTCGGTTTGGGTTACAGGATCTTTGTCGGTTTGGCCCGGTTGATTCCAAGTCCCATCGATGCAGACAACCCAAGTCCAGCTCATATCGCCCTCCGTGCTTAGCATGCCGGCTGCAATTTTAGCACAAGAGAGTCATCAAGCGGGAGCTTTGCGCCTTAAACTACCGCGTCGAAACGGCAGGGGTATCGCGAGGATCAGTGAAATCCCGGTTCGCTCATCGATCCCAGATCTCACAGTTTCATTCTTACAGCACGCCCCGTGCAGCAAACGTGTCGCACTGCTTCAAATCGCCGGTTTCTAATCCTTTGCGGAACCAGCGCACCCGTTGTTCGGAACTGCCGTGGGTGAAGCCTTCCGGGACGACGTAACCTTGGGCGCGTCTCTGCAGCGTGTCGTCGCCGATCATGGCGGCGGCGTTCAAACCCTCTTCGATGTCGCCATGTTCGAGGATTTTGCGGTCGCGGTTGGCCAGGCTCGCCCAGATGCCGGCGAGGCAGTCGGCTTGCAACTCCAATCGAACCGAGAGGTTGTTGGCATCCCGTTCGCTGGCGCGCTGTTGGCGGGCTTGTACTTTGCCCATGATGCCGAGCAGGTTTTGCACATGGTGGCCGACTTCATGGGCGATCACGTAAGCCTGGGCGAAATCGCCGGGAGCTTTGAAGCGCTCGCGCAGCTCGCGGTAGAAGGCGAGGTCGATATAAACTTTTTGATCGTTGCCGCAGTAAAACGGTCCCGATGCCGCGGCTGCAAAGCCGCATGCCGATTGCACTTTGTCGGTAAAAAGCACCAGTCTGGGCTCGGCATACTGGCGCCCGGCTTTTTGGAAGATCTCGCCCCACACGCGCTCATTGCTGCCCAAGACCCGCGAGACGAACTCGCGGCCCTCGTCGCGCATCCCCGCCTGTTGATTTTGCGGTGCTTGCTGCTGCACGCTGGTTTGGGAGTCGCCGCCGCTCTGGAGGATCGCGCTCGGATCGATGCCAAAAAACATCGCGATCAGCACGATCGCGAGAGTGCCTAGGCCGCCGCCGGCGAGGGTTTTGGTGACGCGTGAACCTCGGCGGTCTTCGATATTCTGGCTTTCCTGTTCATCATCCAAGCGCATTTTTTGGCTCCCTCGAAACTGCCGCGTTGACTGCAGGGTAAAGTGTTGCACCGTCACAAAAGAAAACAACCCCGCCGCGTTGCCGCGAGCGGGGTTGTCGTCAGCCGGTGAGTGGTCTTACTTCTTTTCGACTTTCTTTTCGTCCTTGGCCGGCGCTTTGGCATCGGCGGCCTTGGACTTTTCGTCTTTCATTGGGGCTTTGGCATCCTTGGCCGGCTCCGACTTGGTCGGAATCATGGAATTGCCGCTGACGGTGACATTGGCGCGAATCTGCTTCATGGTGCCGGGGCCGATGCCTTTGACCTTTTCGAGTTCATCGACGCTTTTGAAGTCGCCGTTCTTCTTGCGGTAATCGATGATGTCTTGGGCGCGGGTGTCGCCGATGCCCTTGAGGTTTTTGAGTTCCTCTTTGCTGGCTTTGTTGATGTTGACCATGAGGCCGCCAGCTTTGGCTTTGCTATCCGGAGCCTCCTTGGTCGCGGCCTTGGTGTCCGCCGCACTCTTGCTCGCTGCCGGCGCCTTGTCGGCCGCCGTTGCATTCACGGCCAGTCCTACCGCCGCGAACCATAACGCTACCGCGAGGGAAAGTTTCTTCATCTATTCCTCCTGTTTTGGGCGCCGTGCCGCCGTTTTTTATGGTTTAGACGCCTCGTTGCTACCGACATTCAACCTCGATTGGAATCGGGTAATAGCGGACAGCGGCAGCGCCTGTCAAGGGAAATCCCGCGGCGGACTGGCGCAGAAAAATTAGCTGAGCCGAATAGCCGGCAGCTCCGCAGTCCAGCCTGGTTGGTCCTGCACGATGACCCAGAACGGTTTGCCGTCTTCCTGCCAACAGGCGGCCACACCGTAAAATAATTCGAGCGCCATGTCGAAATCGGCTTGGTATTTTGCCGCGAAGGATTTGCCATTCACTAAGATCAATACCCAGCCCGTGTCGTCAAGCCACGCCAGATCCGTCAAGCAATCGTTGAGCGCGTCCCAGTTCTTCCCGAAGTGGGCGGGGAACTTGAGAGCTTTGGAAAGCCCATCGAATAGGCCGAGTTTGCCGCGCGCTTTGGCGAGATCGATTTTGTAAGCTCGCAGGCCGGCGGCCTGGGCCGCAGCAACGATCTCATCAGAGGCGATTTTAGAGCGATAGACGCCGGCGCGTTTGCTGTTCGGCAGGAGACTGAAAAGAGATTCCATTGGCTTCATTCCAGAATGCGGCGAAAGGTCTTATAGTGATCGTCGGTGTAGTAATACTGGCCATTACGACCGGCGATAATTCGGCGCGCGCCGCGATCGCCTGCTCCGGGTGTCGGTACGGTGTATTCCTTGTAGTAGCCGCGCGCTTTTTGCGGCAGCCGGCCCTCGAAATTGCCAAAGGTGACGCCGTCGCGTTTGTATGGGAATGGCCCGTCCGTCTTTACCGGACCCAGAGTCTTTTGCGCTTTTTTTGGGAGATCTTCGAAGCGCAGTTGGGCTGAATTGCTGACGCTCGACTCGTGAGCGAAACTTGGCCCAATACCAACGGCGATGATCACTGCCAGCGCGATGACATAAAGCGATGGTGCTAAACGATCGCGCCGGCAGATTGGCAATTGCATCGTGAGCGTAAGCTAAGCTTTGCTTTTGACCTTCAAGTAGCCCCACAAAACCATGTAGGCACCGATGGTCGATCCGATTCAACCGGCGCCGTGGCCGCCTTGATACCGGCCGATCATCTGTCCGGTTTAGGTCGCAACGACCGAGCCGACGATGCCGAAGAGGGCCGCCATGACAAAACCTAAATCTTCTTTTCCCGGCATGACCTATTTGGCGATTACACCGACAACAAAGCCGACGATCACGGCGCTGATGAGTCCAAACATGGATCCCTCCTTGTAAAGTCTTAATGGCTATAAGCGCTCTGCTGAGTTTTTGTCAACATTTGCAACCTAGATATTCTGCGCTGTCGGTTCATTCAACCCCTTTTTCGATTGATACAATCGTCCGGCGAGGCAGCCGATCCATCCGCCAATCGCGATGACTAACACATCGGTCACCGAAGGGGTACGCGAGCGGATGACGAACTGGCCGGCTTCGAAAATAGCGCCGAGAAGGGCTACTACTGTGACCGCATGTAATCGCGGCTCGCGTTACTTTTGCGCCATGAGCGCTGAGAGCGACTGACCGATGGGTATCGACAGATTTAATTTATTGAGCAGATCGAAAAACACTGCGCGCGTTTCGGACCAATAATAGGCGGCGAAGAAAAACCATTCGATTTTCTGAAGCTTCCAGCGCAGCTCGCCGCGTGAGATCCAATCGAAGGGTTCCATCTGGAAATATCGCAGAGGGGCAACTGTTAAAACAGTTGGAACGAGCAAGTCCGGCGACTAGATAGACTGCGGTAAGGCACGCGAAACTCCATGGCTGCTCCTACGGCTGCGCCGATCAGCGCAAAGACGAGGTTGTCAGCATGAAAAGTTTGGTTGGCGACCGTTAGCTTTGCCGCTTCGTCACTGCCGGACCACGGTTGAACGCCGCGAAACAGCGATCGCGAGAAGAAAATATCGAGGCGCCAGCGAATGAAGTTTGGATCGAGACTCAAATGGAATGGATTAATCGAGGCGTAAACGATAAACAATAGGTAACAGCAGAGCAGCCGGCGCACTGTACGGTAACCGATGTCGATCGAGAATGGACGGCCGGACGTGGGCATGGTGCGACGGTATCGGCAGTGACAGTAGATTTGACGGCGAGCATACTATGCGGCCCGAGAATAGTAATAGTGCCATCGCATGCCGGGGGTTGAACCCCGGCGACGAAACGATCTGGTTTAATTGTTGTCTGCGACCGGCTACGATGAAACTTCTTTGGGCAGCCGTAGTCGCGTGTTAAGACGAGAGCGATGGAACAAGCAAGAGAAAAGGTGCGTCTCTGGGCCGATGGCCACCGGCAAGCGGTCCTCTACGACGATACCAGCGCGATACTCTTGGATGTCGCTTCAGGCAAGCGGCTGAAGATCGATTGGCCGGCGCTGGCAGGCTACGAAGAGAAAGTTCATCCCGAGACTCAAGGCAATTATCTGGTTCTGCTCTTCGACGATGGCACTCAGCTCGCGCTGGTCGACCCCGGGGGCGTCGCTTTCGCGCCATCGACGGCGAACTCCGGTCCGGTAGAGAATCTGCCGTCAGTGGTCTGTCTGCGCGACTTTCTCATGCTTAAACAGCGCGTCGATCATTTTCTTTATGACCATCCGGACGAGCCATTGCCGCGGCAGTGCTTGAATCTCGTTATGATCTGCATCGCGACCCTGGACGGCGCCCGCGCCGTCGGATTTGACGTCGGCGATCTCGAGGGTGAGTTGGAAAAACCCCTCGGTGAAATTGAACGGCGAACGGGATCGAGCGGGGGAGTGGGGTGAGGGAATAATCGACTCGGATCGGCATCGAATAACGATCGCTAGAAGGTGTGCGCGACATGGCTAAGTTGATCGAGTTAAGTTGTCCAAAATGTCGCGCCCTCGCGACATCGAAGGCTATGTTTCGATGTTCGGTGTGCCGTTGTGTGCTTGAAGTGAGGATTTCGATCGATCATCTTTCCGCCGCGGAATTTGCCGCCATGCGGTCGAGCCGCGACTCGTCGATCTGGCGTTGGTTTGATTTTCTCCCGGTCGAAAATCGCGCGTCGATCGTTTCGTTGGGCGAGGGCAGTACGCCGTTGCTGCCTGCCCGGCGGTTGGGCGCAAGGATTGGGATTGCCAACTTATATTTGAAAAACGACACCGTTTTGCCGACCGGTTCCCTCAAAGATCGCAGTAACAGTGTGGGTATGTCAGTGGGCAAAGAGCTCGGCTTTGCCACCGCCAGCGTGATTTCCACCGGTAACGCCGCGGCTTCGGTAGCGGCCTATGCCGCTGCCGCCGGGATGCAGAGCATTGTCATGGTGCCGAAGGGCACGGCCGCTTCTAAAATCATCCAAGCCCATGCCTACGGCGCGACCGTCATCGTCGTCGATGGCCGCTTCGATTACGAGGTGGCGGAGCTTTATAAGAAGGCGGTCGCGGAGTTTGGCTGGTACGATTGTCTATCGTCCAACCCCTATCGTGTCGGCAAGAAGAGTTATGCTTACGAGCTGGTCGATCAACTGGATGGCGCGCTACCCGATTGGGTGATTCATCCAACCGCCGGAGGCACCGGGATATTTTGTATGTGGCAGGGCTTCAAGGAATTCCAGACCCTCGGCTGGATCGAGCGGTTGCCCAAGCTGGTCGCGGCCCAGAGCGAAGCGGCGGCGCCGTTCGTTGCGGCGATGGCGCATGGGAGCGTCGAGATCGCGGCGGTCGACGCCCGCGAGACCGTGGCTGAAAGTATTCAGGTGGGCAATCCCAGCGCGCTCGGCGATCGCGCCCTGGCGGCGTTGCGCGATTCGCGGGGAACCGCGGTGGGGTTAAGTGACGGTGAAATACTCGAAGCGCAAGCGCTGACGGGGAGACTGGCGGGAATTTTCGCCGAGCCAGCGGCGGCGACTTCGGTGGCCGCCGCCAAGAAAATGCGCGGGAACGGAACCATCGGCCGCGATGAAGTCGTGGTCTGCCATCTCACCGGCCACGGGCTGAAGCAGCCCGAAGCGATTCAATACACCGCACAGGAGTTTGCCCCGATCGTGCCGACGCTGCCGGCGTTGCGCGAGCAACTGAAACGTCGGGGCAGCGCTGCTAGACCTTGAACCCACGCTCGCGGTACCACTTCTCCGCGCCGGGGTGGAGCGGGACATCGCGCGGCGTGGCGTCGGTGTTTTCGCCCAACTGGCCGATGCCGGTATAAGAGTCTTCCCAAAACATTTGCTCTTTGCGGGCATCTATCGCGTCGCAGATCTTATAGGCGTCGTCGTCGGGCAACGACGCGCGTGTGTAGATCGGCCAGCCGCTGTAGTCGATGCAGGTGTATTCCTGATTTAAGCCTTTGAAGCGGCCGGGTGCGATCGTGTAGCGGCGCCAGCCGAGATCGTCGACCAAATACTTGAAGGCGTAGTCTTCTAACGCAATTGGTTTCATTCCCGCGGCGAGGGCGGCCTCGAACCAGAGCGGCAAGCCCTCATCGAATATCGCGTCGATCGAATCGTCAGCGATTGCTTTCAGCCTGCGCTGGTCGCCAGGGCCGCCGTTCAATTGCAAGCTGCCGCCCCAGGACTCGATATCTTTCACCGTCATGCCATATGCGGCGAGCGTCTGATCGACCAGCACGCGGGTCGAATGGGTCGCGTCCTCGCGGATCGATAAGCGC
Organism: uncultured delta proteobacterium; assembly: GCA_963816145.1. GTDB lineage: Bacteria > Desulfobacterota > Binatia > UBA9968 > UBA9968 > DP-20. The sequence goes on along the minus strand of CAWFJP010000003.1, from coordinate 537,338 downwards.
AGAGGATATTTTTTCTGTTTGATTTCAGCCAGGGACTTTAACCCGATACGCGGATGGATCACGAAAACAAAATGGTCGAGCGACGGATAAACGGCGATGATGCGGACCGGCAGCGGCTGGGGAAAAATCCCGGTACCGCGGTGAGCTTGGGTAAGGAGTCCTGACGGATTGATCATCGCCGCTTCAAGGTCGCCGCGGCAAATCCCGTGGGCCAGGATTGGCGAGCCGGTGGACATGCGCAACCAAGGCTTGATGGTTTCGTTGGAGCCGCTGCCGACGGTGATGCATATATCGCGCGAGCCGTAGTAGGGTGTGTTGGGGTTGCCGGCAATGTGTAAGCCGATTTCCCATAGCATCAAAGCTCGTTGAAAGTTTGCGCCGCGCGGTAGTGGTTCCATGATCGGACCTCCAATTGAAATTGATCTCGCCGGCTACCTTAGTGAGCGCGCGGTGGTTGTGTCAACAGTTTTCACCACGAAGTGTCCATTAGCATACGCTCGCCTACAGAGCATGAAATTGTGGTCCTTTTACCATCGTATGGTTCTTCCCTTGATTCGTCATGCCGGCGAAGGCCGGCATCCAGGGGAGTGAGGGGATGGGTACCAGCTTTCGCCGGTATGACGGAAGCCTCATGCCAATTCGTCGCCCAGACTGTACCTGCACAGGTATTTTCTAAGGAGGGACAGGGGCAAACGGAATTCGGAATATCCCCGCAAAGGCGTTAAGACGCCAAGTTCGGAAGCAAAAGATACAAATACCAGCGAACGTTTTGAACCTCTGCGGGAGGAATATCCGAATCCGATTATTTTCTGGCCCGGGTGATCTTCGCGGTGAATTATGTCAAAACATAGGTTCGGTGTTTCCCCATGGAACTCAATACACGAGCGCTGTTCGCCAATCTTGCCGAGAGAGAACGCATCCATGGCCATCACTCGCCGGAGGGTCAAGCGATTCGCACGCTCGGCCGCGCGCTTGACGGTTGGTCGTCGGGGAACTTGGCCGGCGCCGATGTGGTGGTCTTGTGCGGGCAGGCGGTGGAGGACTGGTTGAAGCGGCGCTTGAAACTATCTCAGTGGTCGGCAACGACCTTGACGAGTTTACTCGCCGCGGCGGTCGCGGCGAATTTGCTCCAGCCAAGCGACGCTGAGCGCTTGCAGCCGTTGCATCGTTATCGCACCGAGTTGGCTACTCGGGCGTTTACCGTCGCGGAGGTAGAAACCATTTTGCAAACCTCGATCGCGATTGTCGCGCAGCACTGGTCATGAGCCAAGGACAAATTAATTGGTTGCTCTTGAGCAATGCCGCGTTGGGAAATTTTCTCGCCGGCACTTCGAGCCGGATCTTTGCGGTGTCGCTGCCGACTATCGCCAACAGCTTGGAAACCACCATCGTCGGCATTTCTTGGGCGGTGATCGCGTATCAGATTTCCCAGATCAGCTTGTCGTTGATCTTCGGCCGTATCGGCGATATCTACGGCCGCCACACATTATTCGGTCTAGGGTTGATCGTCTCGTCATTGGCGGCCCTTGCCTGCGGGCTATCGCAGAACGTGACTCAGTTAATCATCTTTCGCGTGTTTCAGGGCGTCGGCGCGTCGATGACCCAATCCCAGGGGCGGGCGTTGGCGCTCGAAGCGATGCCCAAGGAATCCTCCGGCAAGGCGCAGGGTTTCATGACAACCGCTTTTCATACGGGCGTGTTGATCGGCCCGAGCATCGGCGGCTTGATCATTGATTATATTCACTGGCGCGCGATCTTTTTCTTTCTCATTCCCATCGCCATGTGCGCCATGGTTTTGACGCTGGTCAATCGTGCCAAGGGCAATGTCCCGCCGCCGGTACCGGTTGCCGACCGCAGCGTCGATTATTGGGGGGCGTTGCTGCTGATCGGCGCGACCATCGCATTGATCGCTGCCGTCGATCATCGCATCATGGAGTCGCTCGCGCCGGCGCTGCGTGTGGCTCTGGTCATTGCCTTCCTCATCGTTTTTATTGCTTTTCTTTATCGGGAGAAGACGACGCCGAGCCCGATCCTCGATCTGTCTTTGTTCCGCATCCGCATGTTTACCCTGAGCGGCTTGGCGCTTTTATTGGTTGGAGTCGCCCAAGTGATGATTGGCTTCGTTTTGCCATTCTACCTGCAAGAAGTGCTCAAGCTGAAACCTTCTTTCATCGGCTTGCTGTTCGTCAGCGCGCCGATCTTCACTGTGACGCTGTCGCCACTGGTCGGCTGGGCAGTCGACAAAGTCGGTCCGCGTTTGCCCGCGACGCTGGGCATTTCGTTTCTCGCCAGCGCCGGCTTCGTCGGCTCCTTTTTGCGCACCGATTCCCATTGGTTGTCGGCGGTGCTGGTGCTCTGTTTGTGGGGGCTGGCGACTTCACTATTTTTCACTTCGAACCATACCGCGATGATTACTTCCGTGCCGGCGCGGCATCGCGGCGTCGCCACCGGGGCGATTTATGTAATGTTTGGTTTGGGGACGACGTTTGGAGTTTCGCTTGGTACATTGCTCTTGACCGCGTCGTTTCGCTACTTCACCGGCGATGCGACGGCGACGCTGACGGCCGCAAACCCGGAGATGTTCGTGCGCTCGATGAACTTTAGCTTCATGGTCGGCGGTTGTATGGCCTTGATGGCGATGTTGCTGTCGGCGCTGCGCGGCGAGCGGCGCGCTTCGGCTCATTGACCTGAACGGAGTTTGAAGTCTGGTAATTGGGCGCAGGGAGGCGCTTGTCATGACGGTTACTCGTTGGTTCAAGCATCTATTTATTGTCCTGCTGGTCATGGCAGCGGGCTGTGGTAATGACCGAAGCGGCGCGCCGGCCAAATCTGCCGAGCCATTGCCTGCAACCGCGCCGGCTCCCGCGGCACCGGCAACTCCGGCGCCGACCAATTCGAATCCGGGTCATGGTGTCGGTATGATTACCGGAAAAGTGATTTTCAAGGGCGCCCATGCCGCGGGAAAAGTCGCCATGGGTAAAGACCAAGAGGTTTGCGGCGACTCAAAGCTTGACCCGGCATTGGTTATTAGCGCTCAGGGCGAGGTCAAAAACGCCGTGATTCAAATCGTTGACTTGTTGGGGCCGCCGAGCAGCGCAAAAGAAGCGGTCCTCGATCAGGTCAAGTGCGAATACGCGCCGCATGTGCTGGCCGTGCCGGTCGGCGCGACCGTGAAGATCAAAAACAGCGACGGCATCCTGCACAATGTCCATACGTTCAGCGAAAAAAATACCCCGTTCAACCGGGCTCAGCCCAAGTATCTGAAGGAGATCAGCGAGAAGTTCACCAAGCCGGAAGTGATCTCGGTGCGCTGCGACGTGCATGGTTGGATGAGCGGCTGGATCGTCGTCACCGAGAGTCCGTTTTTCGATGTCACTGCACTCGACGGCAATTTCAAGATGGAAAATGTCCCGGTGGGGAAATACAGCTTGGACGTGTGGCACGAATCCCTGGGCAAAACGACCCAATCCGTCGAGGTGAAAGCCGGCGAAGTGACCAACGTAACCTTTGAGTTCCAGATGAAGAAGTAGGGCGCAAATTAGATCATGCCTTGGCGCGTTGAAGTTAGCGTGCGTCACTTCAATAACAGCGAAGATACTCAACTCGGCAAATAGACTTTCCGATTCACTTGGGTTATTCCTTACGGTTTCTTGTCATGAGCGACGCAATCACTTCTTCTTCCGCCGCGATGAAACGGTATGGTCTCGTAGCTTTGGCCTTCCTGCACATCGCTGTCGGGCGCGGCTTGCACGGTACTTTTGGCGTGTTCTTCGTCGCGATGCTCGACGCCTTTGGGTGGTCCCGGGCGACCACGGCGGGGGCGATTTCGTTGGCGATTATTTTCGAAGGCGCTTGTTTGCCCTATGCCGGCGGATTGATCGATCGCATCGGCGGTCGCAAAACATTGATACTCGGCGGTGTCGTGCTTCTGGCCGGTCTCGGATTCGCTTCGACGATTTCATCAATCTGGCAGCTGTATTTTTGGATTGGCATCGTCGGCGCCGCGGGCATCGCGCTGATCGGCATGGTCCCGCACGTGGCGATCATTACGCGCACCTTTCCTGAGCGCAAGGGCACGGCTCTCGGGATCGCCTGGGCCGGCGGCGGCGTCGGCATTGTCCTGCTTGTGCCGGTGACTCAGTTGATGATCGATCGGTGGGGCTGGTCGCCGGCTTACTTGGGTCTCGCCGTCATCACGGCGTTCCTGGTCATTCCGCCGGTTTTGTATTTTCTGCCGCGCACGGCGCCGGGTGAATCCGCGCAAGGCGTCGAGACTGCGGCTGGAAGCCACTCTGTGACGGGCGCGGACTGGACGGTAAAGCGCGCGCTGACCAATTCGGCGTTCTGGTTGCTGTTCGTCGCGCGCACCTTGGCGAGCCTCGGCAACCAAGTCATTGTCACGCATCAAATCGCTCATGCGGTGGACGTTGGCTACAGCAAAGTGTTCGCCGCATCGATCTTCGGTTTGATGGGCGTGGTCAGCATCGGCGGGCGGATTCTTTTCGGCTATCTTGCCGACGTGATGAACCGCCAGATGGTGTTTACCTGGGTGCAGATTATTTCCGCCTTCGGGATCTTCGCCTTGCTGGCGATGCACGATGCTTCGATGCCGTGGCTGCTTTATACTTATGCGATCTGCTACGGCCTCGGCCAGGGCTCCCGGGCGCTGGTGTTGTCGGCGATTTCGGCCGATATTTTTCACGGCAGACATTTTGGCGCGATCTTCGGCTATTTCACATTTAGCATCGGGCTCGGCGGCGCTATCGGCGCTTGGCTAGGTGGCTTTCTCTTCGACATGACTCACAGTTACGCGGTCGCTTTCTGGGCCTCGCTTGCATGCCTGATCGTTTCCGTGTTTATCGTTTGGGCGGCGGGGAAAGCCGTCGATGCACATGCAGAAAGGAATTAAGCGATGATTCAACTCTACACATGGGGCACGCCCAACGGAAAAAAAGCCTCGATCATGTTGGAGGAGGTTGGTTTGCCCTACGAAGTCCACGCCATCAACATTGGCCAGAACGATCAGTTCAAGCCGGAATATTTGGCGATCAATCCCAACAACAAGATCCCGGCCATCGTCGACACCGACGGCCCCGGTGGCAAGCCGTTCAAACTTTTCGAGTCCGGCGCGATACTCATGTATCTCGCCGAGAAGTCCGGCAAATTCTGGCCCGCCGACATGGCGCAGCGCTATACCGTGATTCAATGGTTGATGTTTCAAATGGGCGGCGTCGGGCCGATGTTCGGTCAAGCGAATTATTTTTTCCGCTTGGAAGAAAAGGTTCCCTACGCCATCGAACGTTTCCACAAGGAAGCCAAGCGGCTCTATAACGTGCTCGATCAGGCGTTGGCTCAGCGGGAATTCCTCGCCGGCAACTATTCCATTGCTGACATCGCGACCTACCCTTGGGTGTGGCGTCACGAGGGCCATCACGTGGCGCTGGAGGATTATCCTAACGTCAAACGCTGGTACGATCAGATCGGCAAGCGGCCGGCAGTGCAGCGGGGGATGGAAATTCCGAAGAAATAAAGAGGTGATCGTGTTCGTGGCTCGTGTTCGGTTTTCCAAATAGGTTGATTCAAAGGATAGTGCCATGGCCAAGCAGCAAAAAATCGAAAAGCCCCGCGCGGAGTGGGGCTCGGATGTTATCGTCGATGCACTCAAAGCCTTCGACATCGAGTATATCGCGATCAACCCTGGAGCGACCTTCCGCGGCTTGCACGATTCGCTGGTCAACTACGGCGGCAATCATGCGCCGGAGATCATTCTCTGCAATCACGAAGAGATCGCCGTGGCGTTGGCGCATGGCTACGCGCGCGCCAAGGGGCGACCGATGGCGGCCGCGGTGCACAATGTCGTTGGCCTGCAGCATGCGTCGATGGCGATCTACAACGCCTGGGCCGACCGGCTTCCGGTGATCGTCCTGGGCGGCACAGGTCCCATGAATTCGGCGAACCGCCGGCCTTGGATCGACTGGGTGCATACCGCCAACGTGCAGGGCAATCTGGTGCGCGACTTCTGCAAGTGGGACGATCAGCCGGCGAGCGTCGAAGCGGTTCCGGACTCATTCATCCGCGCCTACAGGCTGGCGACCACCGATCCGATGGGGCCGGTTTATATTTGCTACGACGGCGATGTTCAGGAAAAGCAACTGGACGGCGAGATCGCCGTCAACATCGGCCGCTATCCGGCGCCGTTGCCGCTGCAAGCGCCCGAGGAAGGTTTTACCAAATCAATTGAAATGATCTTGGCGGCCAAACGGCCGGTGATTTTGGCCGACTGGGTGGGGCGGCGCGAGTCGGGTTTCAACGCGCTCGGCGAATTGGCCGAGCTGCTGGCGGCGCCGGTGCTCGATCAGTTGGGCCGTTTCAATTTTCCGGTACAACATCCGCTCAATCTGACCGGCCAAGCCGACAAAGTGATTCCGCAGGCCGATCTGATCTTGGCGCTGGATGTTCCCGACCTCGAAGGCGCCACGGTGCGGCGCGTGCAGGAGCGCGGCAACCGCCGTGCGATTCCGCTGCTTGCACCCGGCGCCAAGGTGATCAACGTTGCCCTCGACGATCTGCTGGTGCGCGCTTGGGCGACCGATTTCAACAAATTGCGTGAAGCCGATTTGATGATAATGGCCGACACGTCGGTGTTTTTACCCGAACTCGTGCGGCGCTTGAAGGCGGAGAAGAAGCTCAGCGAGCTGAAAGATGACATCGCCAATCGGCGCGCCGATTGGGAGAAGATTTACCAAGAGAAAAAGGCCGCGCTCGACAAAGAGCTGAAAGCGAAGTGGGACGAAAAACCGGTTTCGATGACGCGCATCTATGCCGAGATCGCCGAAGCGCTCAAGGGCGAGGACTGGGTGCTAACGAACGGGAGTTCTCAAGGCAAAGAGAATCTTTATCTGCCGGCGGCCAAGTTCAATCAGATCCTGGGCAAGTACAAAGGCGGCGGCTTGGGCTATGGCATGCCGGCGTCGCTGGGCGCGGCGCTGGCGCACAAGGGTTCCGGCAAATTCTGCGTCAACATCCAGCCCGACGGCGATCTCTTGTTCACCGTCAGTTCGATCTGGACCGCGGTGCATCATCAGATCCCGCTGCTGAGCGTCGTCTGCAGCAACCGCTCTTACTTCAACGACGAAGAACATCAGGAGCGCATCGCCGTTCAGCGCAACCGGCCGGTGGAAAACAAAACCATCGGCATTCGTATTGAAGATCCTAACGTCGACTTCGCCGGTTTGGCGCGCAACTACGGCTGCTGGGGCGCCGGTCCGATCACCGAGCCCAAGGACTTGATCAAAACGCTGCGTGAGGCGGTGAAGGTGGTGAAGTCAGGTAAGCCGGCGCTGGTGGATGTTGTCTGCCAGATGCGCTGATGCAGGAATTGGCCGCAAAGAACGCAAAGTTCGCAAGATCGGGGACGGTTGATTCACCACGAAGTGTCGATTAGCATACGCTCGTCTAAAGAGTATGAAATTGTAGCCCTCTTACCATCCTATGGTTCTTACCTTGATTCGTGATGCCGGCGAAGGGCGGCATCCAGGGGGAGTGAGGGAATGGATACCGGGTTTCGCCGGTATGACGGAAGCCTCATGCCAATTCGTTGCCCAGACAGTACCTGCGGATGTATTTTCTAAGGACGACACGAAGAGCATGAAGTTTGGAATCGTAATTGTCTCCTAACCCTTCGTGTTCTTCGCGCCTTCGTGGTGAGAAAGTATTCACTTAGCCTTTCGCCGCCTGCCAGTCATCCAGAATTTGCCGTGCTCGGTTCGTTGCCGGATTCATCATGTCGTCATGTTTCGGCATTTTTGCGGTAAGTTCGACGACGTAGCCGTTAGGATCCCTGAAATAGATCGAATGAACCATGCCGTGGTCGGCGATGCCGCGGGTCTCGATGCCGCTCGCTTTACCTTTGGCGAACATGGACTGCAGGGTCGCAGCGTCGACTTCCAGGGCGATGTGCAGGTCGAAATCGAGCTGGCGCTTGAATTCGAATGACATGGCAGGCGCTTCGAAAAAAGCCAAACAGGAACCGTCGGCCATTTGAAAGAATGTGTGCAGGACGTCCGGTTTGGCGGCTCTCGGCGAGTCTTGGATCGCTAACGAGCCGACAAGTTTCAAACCAAGAAAGTCCTCATAGAATTTGCGTGTCTCTTCCGAGTCCCGGCAGCGGTAAGCGCTGTGGTGTAAACCTTTGATCATGGTGTGTTTCTCCTTTTCCATTACAGACCCTCGAACGTTTTGTCCTTAAACGCGCCGACGAAATGCTGGTAAAAAACTTCCTGAGTATTGTTCCAGTAGGGCAGAGCTTTCATATCGGCAAGCCAGCGCGTGATATTGGGATAGGGGGAGTAGTCGAGTCGAATCACGTCGCCGAGAGTCACGTAGCATGCGCCCATGAAGTCGGCGAGAGCAAGGCTGTCGCCGCAGACGAAACGGCTCTTTCCGCCGAGCAGATGTCGGTCGAGGATTTCTAGCCAATGCTTAGCCTTGGCCCGGCTCCAGGCCAGGTGCTGGCGCTGCGCTTGGTCATCGCCTTTTTTGTAGCTGTCGAGCACTTGCGGATAGACCAGTCCATAACCGAGGTCCCGATACAGTCCGGTGTTGAACCAGTCCATGCGTTCGTTGACCCGCGCCCGCGCGCGCAGCTCGGCCGGGTAGCTGGGCGCGTGAAATTTGTCGGCGAGATACTTCAAGATGGCTGAACTCTCGGTTAGCTGAAAGTTGTCGTCGACGAGGAGCGGTACGGCTTGGTTCGGATTGATCGCCGTGAAGGCGGGTTGATAGTTCTCGCCGGTGAAAAGGTCGACGAGCTGATAGTCGAGTTCGATCTTCTCGGCTGCCGCCAGCAGCATGATCGGCCGGCAAGTGGTGGATGCGGGATGGTAGTAGAGTTTCATGAATGCTCCATCAGTGAAATTCTCCGTCGGATGTCAAGATTGCGTGCCGGTTCAGTCGCAAGGGATCCCTCTCTTCGTTCGGGATGACAGCTGCTATAAATCTGTCATTTCGAGCGCAGTGAGAAATCTATACGACTGCGATCCCGGAACTGGAATGAAACGGCCGCACAACGGAAAACCTATCATCCGCGCCGGGCGATTACTATTGGCCGGGCAGGACCTCGCGCAGGCTGATCATTGTGAAATCTAAACTGCTGACACCGTCGGTTCGCAAAGTTGTTTGCCAGCCGCCCCAATCCGCGAGTTTGGCGTACTTGCCCGCGGTGACGCCTTCGGCATCGACGAACTCAGACATTAGTTTCCAATTGTTGCGTGGCTTACCGGTGGCGGGCTCGATTGGATCGTCGTCCAAGTAAAGGCGATTGACGACGCGAGTCGGCACCCCCGGCGAACTGTAGCTCAAAAGCTTCAAGCCGAACCAGCGATTCTCGATCAACGCCGCGTCTAAGGCCGGCGTCAATTTCACGTAATCGTAGATCGGGTGGGTGAGCTCTTTGCCGAAGCGCGTGACTGCTCCGGTGCCGACGGATTGAAATGTCATCATGGTGCACGAAGCCAGATCCGGGTCAATCGCACCGTGCGCGCCGCCGCGGATCTTTAAACTAATCGCCGCGCGCTTCGGATCGGTGATCCCGTGTACCCGCACGAAGGCGGTGAACTCTTGATTGCGGATATCCGCCGACGAGGAAAGAAAGCCGTGCTGAGTCTTCCAGGTGTAGGATTGCCGGCCGCCGCTGGCGTAAATATGCAGCCGGCTAGTTTTGCCGGAGCCGCCGGTAGCATAATCGAGATCATGGGCGGCGACGTTCCAATATTGCAGCGCGCCGTCGTTTCGCGGCAGTGCCGGCGTCTTTCGTTCGATGTGAAAGTTGCGCGCGCCGTTGGGATCGTCCTTGGCGAGGTGGAAACGTGATCCCGGCGCCGGGGCCAGCAACATTGCCACGCCCTCGGCATCGATCCGCTGGCTGCTGCCAATATTGGTGTTGTGCGCCGGCGCCGTTGTTCCCTTTGTCGGTGGTGTGCAGGAAAGAAATTCTACGATTATGCCGATGGCTGCGCCGCAGCGAAAGAACCAGCGGCAAGAGTTTCGTAATGCAATGGGTCGAAAACGCCGAGCGGCGAGTGCTTTACCGTGGACAATCGCGGCTTGGATCAGCCCCTCTGCAAATTCCGATTTGGCATCGCGCAAGGGCTGCATGTTATCGCTGATCTCGATTGAGTGAGGGTTGAACGCCGGGTTGGTTGAATCCAGTCAAAATTGGCAAAAATCTATTTCACCCGCTCGATAAATCCGCTCTTCTTGATTTCGTCCAACAAACTCGGCTCTACCAAGCGCAAGCTTTCAGGCGTCGCTTTGCTCGCCGCCGGATTGGATTTGGCGACTTCGGCGATGATGAATTCCATGCCGCGCCGCTCCGGCAGACTGAGCATGCCTTCGCCGTGTTTGCCGATGTAGAAGTCGTAGCCGACGGAAGCTGCATCGTCGCTCAGGCGGAGATATTTTTTGATCAGCCGCACGCCAAGCGGCTTGTCCTTCTTGAGCAGGTAAAGGCCTTCGATGACGGCTTTGAGAAAATTCATGGCGGCCTCGCGGTTCGAATCGAGAAAGCTGCGCTTGGCCATGAAGCAGTTGAAGCAAATGCGCGGCAGGCCCCATTTGGCGTCCGACAAATCGACCCACAGTTTCATGCCGCCAGTGGTTGCCGCCGTCGCTTGTGGGTCGCTGAGAACGGTCGCTTGAACCTGACCGGACATCAAGGCGGCTTGGCGGGTCGATACCCCGCCCAGTTGAATGAGCGAAACGCTCTCCGGCTTGACGCCGACTTTCTCAAGGGTGAGCTTGGCGCTGGTTTCCGAGGAAGATCCGAATCGGCTGATCGCCAAGCGTTTGCCGGCAAGATCCTCCGGTTTGGCGATTTCCGGGCGGACGATCAGCTTATCCGGAATGAAGTTCAAGCCGCCGGCGACCACGGTGACATCGGATCCGCGCAAGTTGGCGTTGACCGCGAGGGACGAGGTGGAAAACAGAAACTGCGCCTCGTTGGCGAGCAGCGCCTGCATGCCGACGGTGCCGTTCTCGATGGCGATATATTCGAGATCAAGTCCATATTTCTTTAAAAGCTTTTGCTCGTAGGTGACCCATAGCAGGGAATGAATGATCGACAGCCCGCCGCTGGCGGCGCGCAGGCGTTGGGCATTGGCAGGGGACACGCCGGCCAAGAACAGAGTGAGCGTGGCAATTATCACTAGGGTTCGCGCAATCACAACAGGCTCCTTCGCTTAAGCAGAGAGTTGATCGGCCAGGTCGAGAAAATCGTTGGCGACGATATCGAAACGGTCCTTGGGTGGGACTGCGGTGGCCTTGCCGGGTCCATGTTCCGATGGGCGATGTACATAGGCGGTGCGTAATCCATGCTTGCACGCCGATTGCAGATCATGCTCATGGGCTGCGACCATCATAACTTGCTCGGGTTTCAAATCGAAAAGTTGCGGCGCGAGTAAATAGACCGATGGGTCGGGTTTGTAGCGGCGGACATTTTCCGCCGACAAGATGCAGTCCCAGGGCAAGCCTGCGTTCTTGGCCATGTTCGTCAATAAGGAAATGTTACCGTTGGACAACGGCGAGATCACGAAGCGCGACTTGATTCGCTGCAGACCCGGCACCGAATCCGGCCATGGAGCAAGTCGGTGCCAGACAAGATTCAGATGTTCCTTTTCGTCATCGCTGAGACTGTGGATGGCGAACTTGCTTCAAGGTCTCGGCGAGCATCATCCGATGCAGGTCGTCCAACTTCGTCCAGGGCAGCTCGCCGTTCTGGACTTTGTCCATGTAAGGGCGGTAGATCGAACGCCACGCGTCGGCGAAGGCAGCCCAGTCAATGCTGATGCCCTTTGCTTTGCCAAGCTGCTCGCCTTCGGCGATCACGCTTGAGCGCCAATCGACGACGGTGCCGAAAACGTCGAAGGCGAGGAGTTTGATGTTTGCGAATTGGGACGGATTCATTTGCGCCTCCTTAGCCGCATACCGGAAACTTGAACGGGTAGTTATGCAGCGCTTCGCCGCCGTTCGGCTTGACGACTACCGCGGCTCCCAATTGCAAACCTGCTTTGAAATCCTTGGTGATTGGATTGGGCTGGATGACGTGAATCATGTTTTCTTCCAGCGTCCATTTCTCCAGCGGGTGTGCCGCCGAGCTGGTGCCGAGCTCCGGTGACTTGCCGGCTTCGCCGTGGAAGACGCTGTCGTAGCTGGTAAAGCCGTGGGCTTCGATGGCCGAAGTCGCGGCGACAATCTGCTCGCTGGTGGTGCCGGGTTTGCAGATCTTGCGCACGCTCTCGTAGCATTCGTAGGCGGCGTTAAACAGTTTGCGGTAGGTCGGCGTCGGTTCTTTACCGATGGCGAAGGGACGATGGATTTGTGTCGAGTAGCCCCAGTAGCTTACGGTGAGTTCCGTGATTACGACGGAGCCTTTTTCGAGCACACGGAATGTCTGGCGTTGCCACGGAACGAAGCGGTCGGGGTTGTCCATGTTGGTCGTGGCGATGAAATGGATACCGGGATCGCCGCCGTTTTTTAAGTAGGCGTTGTAGACGATCGCCAGCACATCTTGTTCAGTCAGGCCGGGGCGCAAGTTGTTTTCCAAGGCCTCGCAAGCCAGATCGGTCAGATAGCCGCTCTTACGCAGATAAACCAGTTCTTCTTCGCTGCGCACGCGGCGGATGCGGCCAAACTGCGGCCCGAACTCGACGAACTCAGCTTCGGGAAGCTGGCGCTGCAGTTCGGTGACATGGCCATAGGCCATGGCGCGCATGCTGACCAAGCCGATCTTGCTTGTCGACATACGGCGTTTTTTGATCTCTTCGACCAGCGTCGGCAGCGGTGTCGGACCGTACCAGCGGAGATCTTCGACGATCGATTGGGCTTTGGCGCAGGGCTGGTGATTGAAAAAATGGACGAAGACGGTCGTATCGCCTGCCCGGGGAAAGAGCAGCCAGCAGGGCGACTGCGGCAGATAGTTCGCCAGATAGGTCACCTCGGATGACCCGCGGGCGCCCGAAATCAGGATCGCGTCAAGGTTGTCTTTAGCCATCGCCTCGCGGATCGCGCTGTAGCGGCGGTTATATTCGGCGTCGGAGAAGCGTGGGAAAAGTTGGTCGGTCATGGACGTTCCTTGGTCATGGTGGAATGGCAAACAGTTAGTTCAACTGCCAGATCGAAAAATTCAATGCGCTGGCGAAGCCGACCCAGAGCGCGTAGGGAACGAACAGCCAGGCGCCAAGGCGACTGATCTTGTTGGCAGTGGTGATAAACCAGCAGGTCGTTATGAGCAGCGCGATAATATCGATCAGCGCGAGATCGGGCCGGCGCAGGCCAAAGAATAGCCACGACCAAAGTCCGTTCAGAATTAACTGCAGCAGCCAAAGCAGGATCGGCTTGGTAACGCTAAGGGCTTTAGATCTCCACACCGACCATCCGGCAACAGCGATGGCCACATAGAGCGCGGTCCAGACCGGAGCGAAGAGCCAACCGGGCGGTGTCCACGATGGTTTTTGTAATGCGACGTACCAAGGTCCGGGGCCGAATTGAATTCCGATGAAGGCCGTGGCGGCGACCATGGCTAAAAAGATTAAGAAGGATGGCATGGGGACTTTCCAGTTCGGTGTTGGCGAACGACGATCGATCGTCGTTTGTGTTCGTTTCGCATCCTCGAATAGATTTTGCAAACTTAACGGTCGAATTTTCTGAGCCGACGCCTGAGCGCCACGGCGGGACGACGCGGGAATGCAAAGTGTCGGTGGACTTCATGCGGCTTGCCGTCATCAGTGGTTAGCCAGCGAATTGCGCAATTGGATCAGAACTTGCTCAAAGGCTTCCGGTTGACTCTTCGACACCGCTAACTTGTATAGGCCGTAGCGATGGTGCGACGGCCAACCACGCCATTCGTTCGCTGTAACCGATTGCCCCAGCGCCGCGCTTTTCTGCGCGACTTCCTCGGGCACAGCCAGCGGGCTCCACATCGCGTTGTCCATCGGTTCGGTCTTATCGATCGGTGTGCCGCAGTATTTCTCAGCCAGGAAATCCAGGTACGCGGTGAAGACCTGGCGCTCGTCGTCATGGTCGCAAGGCAGATGGCAAAGCACCAACCGCTCTTCGAGGCTGAAACCAAGCCAGTCTTTCAGTGAAATCTTGACGCCCGTCACATCTAGCTTGCGGCGCACATCGAGGGGCAAGCGGGTCAACTTGGGATAGAATGCGGCTTCATAGTCGTAGCGATGAAACATTTTGTCGGATCGGTTGCCATTGGCCCCGTTGACCAGTTATTTTCCTGATAGTCGAAGCTAAGTCAACGCAGCGCCGATTGGAGCAGGCGTGACGCGGACTATCGTAACCAAGGTCGACAATAGCAGAAAATACTTTTATGCAATACGATCCCCATCAATCAGGTACGACGCCCAAACCCATCGAGCCGACGGGTTTTTTCACCGGTATCCAATTTCGGCCGATTCTCACCGGCGCGGTTGTCGACTTTATCGCCAGTTTTGTCTTGGCCGCCTTTTATTACGGCTTTTACGTCGCGCCAAGCTCCGGCGCCTCGGCCGCGTTCGAAGAGGAAGCGGCGAAGTACTGGGTGTCGAGCGAGGGCTTGGCGGCCGGTCTATTATTGGGTTCTCTTGGCACGCTGATCGGCGGCTTCTACGCCGCCTACAAAGCCGGCACCTTGGAGATGAAGCATGGGGCGCTGGTTGGGGTTGTATCGATTCTCGTCGGACTCATCATGCATTCAGGCGATACCGAGACGCAATTCCCGGAATGGTTTATGGCCCTTTCCTTCGCTGCCGCGATCCCGGCCGGCGCCCTGGGCGGCTTCTTGGCCGAGATGTTCAAGAGCGCTATCGGTGGCGGAAGGGGGCGGATTCGCCCCTCGCAGACTGGCTGAGAATCTTGGTAGAATAGGTAAAATGAAGAGTTGGCGAAACGACACTCTTTTGCTTTGCCGAGTTGATTCTGACATCGCTTTGAACACGGTTCGGTTCGCCGGCTGTCACTGTAACGACCCGTTTCATCGTGTCGTGTAAGTCTTGGAGTCCTGCATGCGGCGGTACAGCGAGATCTTGAGCAAGTTGCTGGTGCGCGAGCAGCTGTTGCTCGGATGGAAGTTGGGCTTTTTTATCTTGTGCGGCGCGCTCCTATTCGGATCGATACAGCTTATCGAAGTCAATTTTCGCTCTACCGATGTCAGCGGCACCGTTATGCCTCTTGCCGGGAATCCAAGTCCAAGCGAACCGGTCTCATACTTGATCGTCAAACTTGATAGCGGTGAAACCGTGCGCGCGGGTTCCACTCTGCCGGTGGATTACCGTCCCGGGCAACGAGCCCTGGTGCGGCAAACTTCCGCGAATTTTTTTGGCTACAAGAAGCACGAGTTTGCGCGCTATCTCGATAAAGCGAAACCGGCGCCATGAGTAACCTGACCTTTCGCCGGGCCCGGCCGGAAGACTATGCCGCCATCGTGCGTCTCAATGCCGCCAACTTTATCGCCAACCTCTCGGAGGAAGAGCGGCGCGACGGCTTTCTTTCCGCTGTGTTCACGTTGGAACAGACGGCCGCCATGGCCGAAGATCTCGGCACGACCGTGGCGATCGTCGATGGCCAGCTCGCCGGTTTTCTCTGTGCCTTCCGCAATGACTTCGATCATGGTTCGCCGGTGGTTGCCAAGATGATCGAATCTTACGATCGCCTGAGTTTCGCAGGCAAGCTGCTCGATGCTTATAATTCCTACGCATACGGTCCCGTGTGCATCGACCGCGCATACCGGCGTCGGGGTTTGCTACGTGGCTTATACCAAGAGCAGAAGCGCGAGCTGGCGGGAAGCTTCGAAGTCGGCGTGGCGCTGATCGCGCGGACAAACCAGCATTCACTCGACGCCCATGTCGCAGGGCTCGGCATGACCGATGTTGGGAGTTTCGAGGTCAACGGTAACCTGTTCGCGACGGTCGCCTTCTCCCTGGCGCCCAGGTGAGATGGGGCAGTTCGATAGTTCGGCGGCTTGCGCATTTGGATTGGCTCCCATAGAATCGATTCGCATTCGCGCTTAGACCGCGAAACGTCAAAAACAAATTTGAAAGGAACTATCGATTATGGATGCCGATGCGAAAAAAACTGCGTTACGAATGATTCCCTATGGAATCTACGTGCTCACGGCTGAAGGGAAGGACGGCAAGGTGGCCGCTTCGACAGTCAATTGGGTGACCCAGACTGCATTTGCGCCGCCGCTGGTGGTCGTCGGTGTAAAAGCCGATTCGGGCGCCCACGCAATTATCAAGGAGTCCAAGGTGTTTGCCCTCAACATGTTGGGCAAAGATCAGAAGGGTCAAGCGTTTACCTTCTTCAAGCCGCTTGAGCGCGAAGGCAATACCATCGGCGGCGAAGCGTTCCGCAAAGGGTCGCTTGGCGCGCCGATCTTGGAAAAGGCGCCGGCATTCGTCGAATGCGAACTGGTCGATACCATTGAGAAGGGCGATCACTCGATCTTTGTCGGAGAAGTGAAAGATGCCGGCGTTGCCGTGGCGCCGAGCGGCCGGCCGGACGACGCGATCTTGGCGATGCGTGATTTGGGCGACAAGGTTTTTTACGGCGGATAAGCGCGCTTTCGCGCGCTCAGTTCAAGGGTTCAAAAGTTCAAAGTTCAACGTCGGATCTGAAGAAGGAGAGATAACCAATGGCTAAGATACGGCATATCGCTTACCGGGCAGTGGATGTCGATGCGATGGCGAAGTTTTTCGTCGACGCCATGGGCATGACGATGATCCAGAAGCGTAAGAACAACGCCATCGATTTGAGCGACGGTTCAGGTGAACATCACAGTGCTGCCGCTAGCCGCCGGGCATGGGCGGTCAGGCCGGTATCGATCACATCGGTTTTTCCACCGACAACGATCAGGAACAGTTCCGGCTGCTTGAAGCCGCCGGCGCGACCAAGGCCGGTGCGGTGAATCTGGGAACGGCGTACTACGAAGATAAATACAAAGGGCCAGAAGGGATCATCGTCGACGTCGGCCACTGGCAGGGCGCCGCGCCGGTGGAGAAATAGCGATTTAGGCAACCATCTCTGGGCCCGAGTCGTTGATTGCGAGAATAAGAAATACTCCCGAACCGCTCCTAATCTCACCCGATGTTTTTCCCCGGAGATAGACTCTGTCGCCGGTTGCCAAGACTTAGATCACACGTTGATTCCGACGTTAGATAAAGAGCAATTTCAGCTGGTGCGGCGATTGCTACCGTGGTGCGTTGTTAGCGTTGCATGTTCTTTTGCGGATAAGTACATAGGGTTTTCAATATTTATTTCTATAGGTGCGTTACTGTTATTTCCGCTATCGTTCGTGGGGCTATCATTGTCCCTCTGGGTTGCGGTGAAGACGGGCACGCTGAGTAGAACCGACGCCTGGTGGTGGTTGTCAGTGCCTTTCAGCTTGGGTTTTCCCACGGCAATTATGGCATTGCGGCTGAATGTTAATGGTCATTCTGCCGCGCTCTTCGGATGGGTATGGTGTGTTACCGTTTTATCATCAGTCGTCTGGCTACTAGTGACAATTATTAATGCGATTATCTCTCCAAAGACGAGATTCAGTACATCCAAGAAGCTGATGGTTGGCCTTGCTACGCTCATGCTGTTCATCACGATCGTGTTGATAGGAACACCACGGTCAGGGTGAGATTCGAGTCAGGTTCACAGCTTGGGAGCGGATATCCGGTAAGTTTTCTCGATTGCCAACAAGCCTTATCTCCCCATGGTGGCATTTCAGCCGACGTTCACGCGCTATCTGGTCATCGACCTCTCCGCTTTGCCGGAGTAGTTGATGAAGACGGTTTTGAGTTCGGTGAAAAAGTTCAGCCCCTCGACTGCCATCTCCCGCTCGCCGACTCCCGTCGCTTTGCTGCCACCAAAGGGTAGTTGGGCTTCGCCGCCGATGGTCGGCTCGTTGACGTGCACCATGCCGGTTTCTACTTCCTCGACGAAGTTCATGATCGTGTCGATGTTCTCCGTGAATATCGATGTTGTCAGACCGTAATCCACGCCGTTGGCGTATCTGAGCGCTTCGTCAAGATTGTTCGCCGTCGTCACCGACAGCACCGGGCCGAAGATTTCTTCCTTGAAGATGCGCATTGTCGGCGCGACGTTGTCGAAGATTGTCGGTTCGACGAAATAGCCATTGCCAAGCTATTTCTGGCGCTTTGCCGCCGAGTAACAGCCGCGCGCCTTCTTGTTGGCCGATAGCGATGTAGTCGAGATCGGTTTTCCACTGCTTGTCGTCCACCGCCGGACCCATATCGACCGACTCGTCCAATCCCGGACCCGACTTTGATTTTTTTCGCAGCTTCCACTAACCGTTCAACCAAGGCGTCTTTGACGGCCGGCGCCACGATCACGCGGGAAGTTGCCGTGCAGCGTTGGCCGGTGGAGCCGAAAGCGCCGCCATGGATGGCGATGGCCGCTTTGTCGAGATCGGCGTCGGCCATGACGATGACCGCGTTCTTGCCGCCCATCTCGCAGGTGACCTTGGCGCCGCGCTGGGCCGCCTTGGCGTAAAGCGCGCCGCCGACTTCGTTCGAACCTGTGAAGGAGATGGCGCGCAGCACCGGCGAATGACCATCGCCTCGCCGACCACGGAGCCGGAACCGACGATCATGTTAAACACGCCGACAGGCAGGCCGGCTTCGGCGTAAATCTCGGTAAGCAGAGCCGCCGTGGCTGGCGTCAGCTCAGCGGGTTTGAAGATCACACAATTGCCCGCGGCCAACGCCGGCGCGGATTTCCAAACCGGGATCGCCCAGGGAAAGTTCCACGGCGCGATCAAACCGACGACGCCGAGCGGACGGCGAATCGTGTAAGTAAAGGTGTCGCGCGCTTCGGACGGTAGCGTCATGCCGTGCATGCGAAAACCTTCGCCGGCGTAGAATTCCAGCAGCGAGATGCCTTTCATCACTTCGCCCTTGGCTTCTTTGAGAATTTTGCCTTCTTCGCGGGTGAGCGTGCGGGCGATCTCGTCGGCGCGTTGACGGGCGATGTCGGCGGCGCGCCACAACACCCGGCCGCGCTCCGGGCCTGGCGTTTTTCGCCAGCCGCGAAACGCTGCTTGGGCGCGATCGATGGCGCGCGCAACGTCGTCAGCGGTGGCCGCGGGAAACTCGGCGATCACTTCATCAGGATCGGCGGGGTTGATATTGCGCACCAAGCGATTCGAGTTGGGGTGGAACCATTTGCCGTCGATATATGAACCGGTGTTCATGATCACCTCGCCGTGAAAGGTAAGTTTGGTTCAATGATATATCCGGCAGGTCAGTTAAAAACCAGAGCGTCAGTGTGACGCTCTGGTTTTCGCAGGAGCTCGCTTAGTCTGGAAAAACTAGAACGAAGATCTCCGGGTCAAATCGCGCATGATTGTGCGCCATTTGCTTTCGAGGTTGTCGATCTGTTCCGCGCTCATACCCTGCTCGGGATACCAGCGTTTGAAGCCGTAGTCCTTGGTCGGATTGCCGTACTCATATTCTTCCAGAACCTTTTGTCCGCCTGGGCCGAGAATAAAGTCGGCTAACAACAGGGCGGCGTGCGGATGCGGCGCTTTGGCCAATACGGCGGTGGAGCCGGAGTTGGCTGGTACAACATCCATGGGGATCCATTCGATGGGCGCGCCGGCTTTGAGCGAAACTTCGACATGGTTACGGAACGTCGTGGGCGAAACGCCGACCTCACCGGAGATCACCATGTCGAGCAACGCGCGGCCGGATACATTATGAACGGAGGGGTTCAAAGCTCGCAGCTTTTTTATATATTCCTCGCCTTTGAATTTGAGCATGGCACCGGTGACGGTGACGCCGGTATCGCTGCCGGCAAAAGATATTTTGTCCTTCAGCTCCGGCCGCAGGAGTCCTTCGTAGTTGCGCGGCACCGATTTCGCCGGGATTAAGTTTTTATTGTAAGCGAGGCCGATATGGGATTCACGGTCGATGGCCCAGTAGACCAGACCATTGGACGCCTTTTCTTTGACGTTGTCGGGATATTTGGCAATGGTCGAGAAGTAGTAAGGCACCAGCCAGTTGTTGTCCTTCAATAGCTTCAACAGCGGGATCGTCGTCTCCATGGTGTCGGCGATGTAGCGCTGTGCCTGGGACTCGGCCAAGATGCGCGCGCTCATTTCCTGGCGCGTGGCGCGGTAGGATTCCACCGAGACGCCGGGATAACGGGCTTCGTACGCGGCGGCGAGTTTCTTGTAGGAATCGCCGGCCAGCGAAGTGTACCAGGTCACCTTGCCCTCGGCTTTCGCCCCGGCATAGAGCATTTTTTCGCGGTCCGGTTTGTTATAAGCGGCCAATTGCTCGGTGGACATCTTTGGCTGCGACCAAGCGGCGCTGGCGCTCGATAAAATGAAAATTAAGGCTGCTGCGAATTTCTGCATCGAAGCTCTCCTTGGCTGGAATCTGGTTCTAGTAGCCGGTCTCCATCAGTTGGTTGTAAAAAAGTTTGTAAAACGAGCGCAGCCGCTCGGGCCGCGTGTAGTGCGCGAACTCCTGGGGAACCTTGAATTCTTTTTCGATCTGCTCCAGGCTCTTCCCCGCGGCGATCATCTTGGCGACTTCGTCGCGCATCACGACAAAGTAGCGTTTCTGTTCTTCCAGGTCTTTCACGCCGCGGCCGAGATGGGCCGGCCCATGGCCGGGGACGTAGGTGTCCACCGGCAGGTTGCGCGCCATGATGTTATCGAGGATTTGAATCCAGCCTTTGACATTGGAGTAAAAAATCTCTCCCGACTCGCCTTGGCCGGGGTGGATCTCTGTGTCGAGTAAATCTCCCATGAGCATGACCCGCTTCTGCGGAATATAAACCGTCAAGTCGCCGGTGCTATGGCCGCGCCCTTCGGGGGTGATTTGAAGGGTCAACCCACCCAAATAAATTGTCGTCGGTGCTTCGATGCCGATATCGGGCTGGCCCAATTCGCCCTTTTTGTAGGCGGCATAGCGTGGGTCATTGGAATTTTTGCGCTCGTTAAAATCCTTCAACTCCTGCATTTGAAAGTCGTGGATCTGATTTTTGGTGCCAATCCATATGGGCTTGTCTTCGCGAAAGTGCATGGACCCGGTGGCATGGTCGCCGGCGCTATGGGAGGTGATGAGATACTTCACCTTCTTGTCGGTGGTCTTGCGGATGAAGGCCATGGTTTGGTCGGCGCTGTCGATGGCAAAATCGAGCACCACCACGCCGTCATTGGTGATCACCACGGTGGAATTTCCTGACCCGCCGGAGTGCTGCAGCATGTAAACGTTGTCGGCGATCTTGACCGGCGTTAGGCGCACCGGGGCGGCGGCGCCCATGGTCAAGTAGCCGGCGGCAAGCAATAGCAAGGGCAACTTCAGTTTCATCGAGTAATTCCTTCTTGGCGTCAGCGCGGTCAGTTATGTTAGATCATCCCCAACGACCTGGCCATGTCGATGGTGCGGCGGGCCCGTTCGACAATGGGCCGATCGATCAGCTGGCCGCCGAAAGCGATGGAGCCGTCGCCGCGGGCGTTGGCTTCTTCAAACGCTCGCAGCACCTTTTGGCAGTAGTCGATTTCCGCCGCGGTCGGACTGAAGACGGTATTGATCGCGTCGACTTGCGCCGGATGAATGCACGACATGGCCGAAAAGCCCAACTGGCGCGATTGTTTGGCGAAGCCGAGCAATCCGGCGCTGTCGTTCAGGTCGACCCACACGCCGTCGACGGCTTGCACATGGGCCGCCGCGGCGGCGACGACGATCGCGGAGCGGGCGTAGATCAGATCCCGGGCTTCGCCCTCGCGCACGGCGGGCAGGCCGATCTCGCGGCCAAAGTCTTCGGCGCCGAAAATGATGCCGACGATGCGCGGCGAGGCCGCCGCGATGGCCGGGGCGTTCAATAGCCCTTTGGGGCTCTCGATGGCGATCAGCAGCCGGACGCTGCCCTTGGCGATTTGGTTCTTGGCTTCCATGCCGTTGAGGAGGGCGTCGACTCGCCGCACATCATCGACGGTGTCGACTTTGGGGCAGACCAATCCTTCCAGCCCTGGGCGCACGACCGCCGCGAGATCGGCCTCCATCCACTGGTGACCGATGGCGTTGATACGCACGTAGCGGGCCGGAGAGCCGGCGGTTTTGACGCGGCCCAAAGATGCGCCGATATTCTTGCGCGCTGAGTCCTTTTCATTGGGGGCAACCCCATCTTCGATATCAAGCATGATCGCGTCGGCGTTGAGGCCCAGGGCTTTGTCGATCATTTTTTGCCGATGTCCCGGCACGAACATCCACGAGCGGATTAGGTCCATCGAAAAATCTCCTTGGCCGAAATTTTTACCTGAAGGGGCGGCGAATGTCTAACGACTCGGTTCGGCAGTAGAGGGTTCGATTCGTCGCCCCTTTGAAGGCGAGATCTCTCACTTCGTTCGAGATGACAATCGGCGATCTACTTTCGATTGTCATTTCGACCGCAGAGAGAAATCTTTCCGGAGAATTGGTTGAAGAGCAGAAAGTTTTGGCGAATAACTGGAATGTTATGAAACTTAGCACCGCCAAACTTCTGGTGCCCATCATCGCTGTGACGATCCAGAGCAACTCGGCATCGACTGTCATTCCGCCTTATCTCGACCACATGCGCATTCCGGTGGCATTGATCGGTAGCTTGATTTCGCTCGGGCCGATCTTCGCACTCATGGCTCGTCTGCCCATCGGCATGCTCTACAGCCGCAGCCACGCGCGCTCGCTTTTGTCGCTTGCGATCCTGGCGATGGGGCTGACCAACTATTGCTATAGTTTTGCCGCGAGCAGCTTGTCCTTCGCCCTCGTCCATTGTCTCAACGGGTTTGCTTACAGCGCCGTGACGACCCTGTACATGGCGTTCTACGTCGATTCGTTGGCGCCGGATGAGAACCGCAATCATGCCATCGGTTACTACGTCGGCTGCCTGGCGATGGGTTACTCGACGGGAAATTTTTTCGGCGGGCTGATTGCCGACCACTGGGGCTACTCCTGGACGTTTCAATTGGGCGCGCTGCTGTCCTTCGTCGCTGTGGCGCTCTTATGGTTTTTGCATGGTCCGAGCAGCGATGCGCCAGTACCGGGTAAAGCCAAAGAAGTTGGCAGACTTACGGTGCGAGAATCGGCGCGCGCGCTGCTCGAGCCCGAGTTGGCGACCGTAGTATTGGTCGCGCTGTTTTTGAATCTGCTGCATCAAATGGGCGGTGTGTTTATCTCCCTCTACGGCCTGGCGGTGGGGATGAGCTTAACCCAAATCGGCATTATTCGGGCCGCCTACGCGGGCTGTAATGCGGTAACCAGGCCAATCAGCGGCCACGTGGTCAATAAATTCGGGCACAAGGGGTTGTCGTATTTCGGCCTACCGCTGCAATCGATGATCTTGATGCTGGTACCGCTGTTTACGAGCTTTGGCGCGATCATCGTCGTCTATGTCGCTTCGGGCTTTATGCGCGCCATCGTCATCGTCGCCAACGCCGTCGGCTTGGTGCAGGACGTGCCGGAGACAAAAGTCCGCCGCGGCCTGGCCTCCGGTGTCTACAATGCTGCCGGCGATGTGGGCAATATTCTCGGCCCGTCGATCGGCGGCTTTATCGCTCAAGCCACGGGTATCGCCAGTGTGTTTGTCGTCGGTTCGTTGGGGTCGACGGCGCTGTTTCTGATCGGTGTCTTGATAGTGAAGCGCTTGAGCAGCTCCGTAGAATCAAAGAGTTTGGCAGTATAAGTTTAGGGTTCTCAGTTCCGACTAAAATATTACACTCCAATCGCAAGACTGATTTAATAAGACTTCGGCATACCCAACACATGCTGTCCTAGATAGGCGAGCACGAGGTTGTTACTCACGGGCGCGACAGTGAGCAGTCGCGTTTCGCGAAATTTCCTTTCAACATCGTATTCCGCGGCAAAGCCGTATCCGCCATGAGTGGTCAAGCAGGCATTGGCGGCTTCCCAAGCAGCCTCCGAAGCAAGGTACTTGGCCAGGTTCGCTTCGGCGCCGCATTTTTCTTTGCGGTCGAACCTGGTCGCGGCTTGGTAGCGGACTAAATCCGCGGCTTCGATATTGGCGTAAGCCTTGGCGATGGGAAACTGAATGCCTTGATTGGAGCCGATGGGCTTGCCGAAGACGATGCGTTCGCTCGCATACTTGGCCGCCCGCTCGACGAACCAGCGGCCGTCGCCGATCGCTTCGGCGGCGACGAGGATTCGCTCAGCGTTCCAGCCATCGATGATATAGCGAAAGCCCATGCCTTCCTCGCCGATGAGATTTTCAACCGGCACTTCAACATTGTCGAAAAACAGCGCGTTGGTGTGGTGGTTGATCATCAAGTCCAGCGGCTTCACTTCAAGTTTTCCTTGATTGGCTTTCAAGTCGACGATGAAGACCGATAGGCCGCGGGTTTTATCCGTCAATTCGTCATAGGGCGTGGTTCTGGCGAGCAGCAGCATGAGGTCGGACTGCAAGACCCGCGAGATGAAAATCTTTTGCCCGTTGATCAGATAGCGGTCGCCTTTCTTAACCGCGCCGGTTTGAATCCTCGTCGATTCCGAGCCGGCATTGGGCTCGGTGACGCCGAAGGCCTGCAGGCGCAGCTCGCCGGTGGCGATCTTGGGCAAGTAGCGTTTCTTCTGCTCGGCGTTGCCGTGGCGCAAGAGAGTTCCCATGGTGTACATCTGGGCATGGCAGGCGGTGGCGACGCCGCCTGAGTGGTTGATCTCTTCCAAGATGATGCTCGCTTCGGTGATTCCCAGCCCTGTGCCGCCATATTCTTCTGGAATGAGCGCCGCGAGCCAGCCGTGATCGCCGAGTTTTTTCACGAAGGCGTCGGGGTAGGCTTTCTCGCTGTCGACCTTGCGCCAGTAGGCATCGGGGAATTCTTTGCAGACTTTTTTAATTTCTTCACGGATTTGCTGCTGTTCGATTGTCAGGTTGAAATCCATCGATGCCTCCTATAGTCGGTAGACTATAACCTAATGTTTTTAGCGCCAAAAGAGGAGGAGTGTCATGGCCGTTAAGCCAGGCTGGGAAGGTCGTTTTTTCGAAGACTTCGAGATCGGTGATATTTACCGTTGCCGTCTCGGTCGCACGGTCACGGAAGCGGATAATATCTGGTTTACTTTGCTGACCAACAACACCAATCAAATTCATTTCAACAACGAGTACGGCAAGCGCACCGAATTCGGCAAGTGCTTGATCAACAGCGCGTTAACTTTGGCTATTGTCGCCGGCATGGGTGTGGCCGACGTGAGCGAGAACGGCTTTGCCCTGGGCTGGGACGGCATTACGCTGCCTAATCCGTTATTCGCCGGCGACACGCTTTATTCCGAATCCGAAGTGCTGGAGAAGCGCGAGTCTAAGTCGAAACCGCAATGGGGCATCCTCAAAGTGCGCACCCGCGGTATCCAGCAGGAGGGTAAGGTGGTGATCGATTACGCCCGCAGCGTGATGGTTTGGAAGAAAGCGTTCGCGCCGAAGAACGATTTGTTTCCGGAAATTAAAGAAGACAAGAAATAGACTCGTTCAATAGGTTTAAATCATTCAAGCCGTTCAAAACGTCATTCAAGAAAACCGAGGTAAGTGTGGCCAGTAATTCGAAACCCTTGCGAGCGCTGGATGGAGTTAAGATTCTTGCTTTCGAGCAGGTGCTCTCGGGGCCGTTCGCGACTTGTTTGCTGGCGGACATGGGGGCGGAGGTAATCAAGGTCGAGCGACCGGGCGTGGGTGATGTGATTCGCTCCTGGGATTCGGTCGTGAAGGGTCTGTCCTCCGGTTACGTTTGGCTCAATCGCAACAAACGCAGCTTGACGCTGGATGTGAAGAAAGATCAGGGGCGGGAAATACTTCAAAAGCTGGCGCAGCAATCGGATATCTTCTTCGAGAACTATGCCCCCGGCGTCGCCGGCCGGCTTGGGCTCGGTTACGAAAAATTGTCTGAACTCAATCCGCGGCTGATCTATTGCTCGCTCTCCGGTTACGGTCAAGACGGTCCTTATCGCGACGTGAAAGCCTACGATCTGCTGATTCAGGGCGAAGGCGGGATCATCGCCACCACCGGTTATCCGGACAAGCCGGCGCGCGCCGGCATCGCCATCGCCGATATCGCATCCGGCATGTACGCGGCGATTGGTATTTTGCTCGCGCTCTACCAGCGGGAAAAGACCGGGGAGGGTCAGCTCGTCGATGTTTCCATGCTCGATTCCATCGTCTCCTGGCTTGGATATTTCCCGCATCATTATTGGCATGCCGGAGAGGAGCCCGGCCGGGTCGGTATGCGGCATCATTATGTTTGTCCCTACGGCCCGTATTTGGCCGGCGACGGCGAGTATGTGAATTTGGCTGTGGCGAGTCCGGCGGATTGGGATGTATTTTGTAAAGTCGTGATCGAAAAGCCGGAATTGCTGACCGACGGGCGCTTCGCCACGGTTCAAGATCGGCGCAAGAACCGCAACGCGCTGGAAGAAACCATCGAGAATATTTTCGCGTCCCGCGACCACCAACATTGGCTGGTACAACTGAAAAAAGCCGATCTGCCGCACGGCATCGTGCGCGGCATCGCGCAAGTGCTGGCGCATCCTCAGGTGGTGGCCCGCAAGTTGATACGAGAGGCAGAGTCGCCAGTGGGCAAGATTCCGGTGATCGCCAATGCGCTTAAGATGTCGAAGAGCGACGCGCGCTATGACCGCATTCCAGGTCTAGGTGAGAATAATGCGGCGATCCTGTCTGAGCTGGGTTACGATGCCGCCGCCATAGAAGGGTTGCAGCGCGATAAAGTCATTTGACCGTCGTCCGTTTCACGAACAGGTCATCGAAAAGCTTGGCGTAATAATTGGTCCGCGCCGATTCTTCCGGCGGAATCATGCGGATCTTATCGCGATCGAGATTGATCTTGGGCGTGACATCGCCGCGCGCCGGGATCTTTCCCATATTGCGAAATAGCTCCTGTCCTTCTTTCGACAACACATAATCGATAAAAAGCCGCGCCGCATTCGGATGCGCCGCTCCCGCCATGATGCCGATGGGCACCAGTTCCCCGTAGAATGGGTCGGCCGGTTTCAGCCAATCCACGGGCGCTCCTTTGAGTCTCAAATTCTCGACGTTGTTTTCGTTGATCGAAAATCCTAAAGGAAACTCACCGGCGGCAACCAAGGTTGCTAGTAAGGTACCACCGCTGCGCACCTGTGGTGATTGGGCTGCAAGCTTTTGTAAGAAATCCATGCCGGCATCCCTGCCGAAATGGGCCATCATAGCGGCCAGGAACATTAAGTTGTTGCTGTTCAAGCCTAATCGACCTTGCCATTTTGGCTGCAAAAGGTCGGCGTAACGGGTCGGCAGTTCGCTGCTGGGTACAAGTGTGGAGTTGTAGGCGATGGTGTGGACGATGGGCATGACGTTTGTCCAATACCCTTCAGCATCCTTGAATTGGCCGACATAGTTTTTGCGCTCGGGCGAGTCGTACTTGGCAAGAAGTTTTTGTTGGGCCAGTTCATAGTGGACAAAGCCAAAGCCTAGCACGACATCGGCGAAAGTCTTCCCCCCGCGCTGCTCAGTCAAAATCCTTTGCAAGATAGAGGGCGCGCCCATGCGCACGAGTTCGACTTTAATGGCTGAATATTTCTTTTCAAAGCTGGCTTGAACCGTGACCGCATCGGCAGCGTTCATGGCTAGATAGGCGACCAACTTGCCTTCAGCCTTAGCCTTCTCGAAGAGCGCGACTTCCGCCGCGAAACTGGTTGTGAAACTCTCGGCGATTGTTAGGATGAAAACGAGCGCGGCGGAAGGCAGACCGATTCGCACATAGATTTTGACCATTGGCGCGAAACTATCAAAACTTGTGCTGCTGTCAATCAAAAATCCGATTTGGAGGGAGCTATGCGCAAGCTAGTCATCGGCGTCATGGGCGCCTCGGCAAATGATGGTCTCAGTCATATTGCGTCGGTGCGATTGCAACAACTTGCTGAATGTCTGGGGACCGCAATTGCGCAAGCGGACTGTTTCTTGGTCACCGGGGCGACGACGGGGTTACCAGCCATGGTGGCCACTGCGTTTCGCAAGCAAGGTGGGTTTGCTTTGGGAATTTCGCCCGCTGAGAATAACGCTCAGCATGTGCAGCGCTACGGCTTGCCCGATGACGGCGCGGATGTGATCGTTTACACGGGGTTTGGATACAAGGGGCGCAACGTCATTAACATTCGCTCGTCAGACATCGTGATCATTTTGGGCGGTGCCACCGGAACTTTGAACGAATTCACCATCGCTTACGATGAGGGCAAGGTGATAGGTGTTTTACAGGGCAGCGGCGGGGTGGCGGATCACATCAAGAAAATCGTCGAGGTCTGTCGGAAACCGAGCCTTGGTAAACTGTTCTTTGACTCGGATCCTAAGATTCTTATCCAGACTTGTTTAAGTGCCCTTGTGACACCGGATCATTTCACTGATCGCAGTGTTAAATAGCTGCGGGCAAACTTGCGCATTTCGTCTTGCGGCAGTCCTAATCGAACGGCTTCCTCCAGGGCATTTTGTTCACTCCAGCCTTCCTCCCGGATGCGGAAAATCATCATGTAGGGAGCGACCCGCTCGGCGAAGGCGCAATTGACCAACATCGGATGATTGTTTGGGTCTGCGGTGAGCTGGAGAAATTCGTCGACCTGCTTGGTGTTCGGTATCGATTTGGCGGTTGGAATATTGAAGTAGCGCATCCGGTTATTTTCCACCAAGAAGCGCTCGCGCAACGTGTCCACGCCGTCTTTCGGTGATCGCAGCGTAAGCACCGAGCGAAAGCCATTGGCCGCGGCCTTGGCGTAAGCATCGCCCGAGGGTTGCCCGCCTAGGGTCGGTTTGTCATCGATGCACAGGATAACCGGAACGTTGACCTTGGCTGTCGGGTCGAACCGACCGGATGTCGGCAGTTCGCTTTGACGCGGTCGATTCTCCACCGGCGCGCTTGCTGCAAGTAATGCAACGAGCGCGCCCATGAAAAATATCTTCATAGATTGAAAACGCCGGCGGCGGTATTGCCTAGGATTGCGGTTTTGTCCGCGCTTGAGCAGGGCGCTTGGCGCACCATATCGATGGACTCGATGATGTTCGCGGCGCTCTTGCACTCGAGCGGATAGTCGCTACCAAACATGATGCGGTCGGCGGTGGTGATATTCAAAGCCGCGGCCATCGACGGCAGCCAGGCGCCGGTTCCGGCAGTATCGAAATATAAGCGCTGAAATAGTTTTTCAAATCTTTCCGTGACGCCGAACTTTTTCTGTTCGTTTTGAGTTTTCAAATAGCCGCGCATATCCGCCGGAATCGGCGCGTCATCGGTTTCGAAAAACGCCATCATGCGCCCTTTGAGCGACGACGCTGCCCCGCCCAGATGTGGGATGATGAAGCGCAGTTCGGGAAAACGCGGTAGGACCGCGTTCATGATGCGCACGATCGCTTGGGTGGTTTCGAGCGGCCGAAACACGCAGCGGTCCAAGCTGTAGGTTGTCTCCGAACCGGTCGGTTTGGATTGGGGGTGAATAATGATCGGCAAATGGTTCTTTTGAATGATCTCGTAAAGCGGAAACATTTGCGGGTTGTCGAGCTGGATATCGAGGTGACAGGCGAGCAGGGCGACCGAGCGCAGTCCGAGTTCATGGATGCCGCGCTCGAGCTCACGCTTGGCGTTTTCGGGTTCGTGTATCGCCATATGGATTGCGCTGCGAAAGCGCGTCGGGTGTTTTTTCTCCACCGCGGCGACGCCGTCGTTCAAGGCGCGGGCCACGTCAGCGCCCATGACCTGCACTTGGTCGGTGAGGATCGATACCGTGACCCCGGCTTCGTCCATCGCTTTGATGTGGGCGTCGAGGTCTTTGCGCGATGGGTGCAGCGTTAGACTGATTTCCTTGGTGACGATCCGTTTGCCGCCGGCTTGGGCGGCGAGACGATCGAACAGTTGGGCCGGCATATAGTGGTGATGGACGTCGACGATCAATTCAGCTGAGGCCATAATGAATCTTTAGCTCCTTATCTAAATTCTTGGTCCATCAACCTACGATAGGGTTTCGCTGACTGCAAGAGAGTTTTCCCGGGCCGTGCCCGGTCCTCGACGCGGACTCATCGACCGTTGATCTCGCCAACAGATGGTCGAGTCGAGGGGAAGTAAGACAACAACAAAATGAAGAAGGGGAGTATCGCCGCGTGGACGAAAAAGTCGGCTGGGGTCCAGGCGTAACTGCTAAACGCCGGCGATGCACATGGCGGGCAAATCCACATGAGCGGTCCGGCGACGTAGAATGAATTGTGCACCCCGCCGAAGAGGTAGCGTTCGAAGCTCAGCGCCAAGGCGCCGCCCAAGGCGAAGGGAGCCGATCCGAGCCAGAGCCGGTCGAGGGCCGGATTGGCGAAGCGGAAAAACAACGGTCCGAGGAGAAAGCCATAGGCGAAGTAAAGGATTAAATAAATGTGAAAAGTCTCGAATTGGGTCACATGAAAAACCGAATGGAGGCCAAAGTTTGGAAAGATCTCCACTTGTTCCGGGCGATCCCAGCGAAAGAACAATGCTTTCGATCCGAAGTCGACCAGTAACACGGCGAGCAACAGTCGCATGTATAAGGACGACTCCTGCCGGGTCGGGCTGCGCCAAATTCCTCGTACATGGTAACGCTGGATAAAGCGGAGAACCGTCCATCCTCCCAG
This sequence comes from uncultured delta proteobacterium, assembly GCA_963816145.1. Classification (GTDB taxonomy): domain Bacteria; phylum Desulfobacterota; class Binatia; order UBA9968; family UBA9968; genus DP-20. The sequence continues at coordinate 506,669 of CAWFJP010000003.1, read as the reverse complement.
AAGTATGCCGCTCCAAACCGTAGCGGTATGAAGCGCGCCGGGGAGTTCCGGTGCCGGCGCCGAAACGACGCCGAGCCAAAGCGGAGCGAGCAACGAAAGCACTAGGAGAAGCGAGAAATACTTGTGCAGAAAGGCGGCCATAGAGCTAAAAATAGTTGCTCCGTCTACAAGTTTATTCCGAGGTCTCGCAATAAATTGACCGTAACGTCGTTGAGCGACGAGCAAATATGACTCGCTTTGGAAAAATCATGTTGCCGTGTGTAATCATTGGGCACGGCTACGCAGCGCATGCCGGCGGCGTGGGCCGCGAGTACGCCTTTCTCAGCGTCTTCAAGTACGGCGCATTCGGTGGGAGCGACGCCAAGACGATTAGCGGTTTCAAGGAAAATATCCGGCGCCGGCTTCACTCGGGCGACATCGAGGCCGCTAACGATGGTTTCAAAATAGTTGGCGATCCCTAAACCATAAATGACGCCGTCGACCGCGTCGCGATGGGAAGAGGAGGCGAGACCGATGCGCATATTGCCGGTTAATCGATTTAACAGCGCTTCGGCGCCCTCCATGGGACGCAGCGACGAGCGTAGCAATTCCTGGTAGTGCGTCGCCTTGCGGGCTCGTAACGCGCCGGGATCGAGTTCAAGCCCCTGTTGGCCGACCCACTCATAGATCCCTTTGCCGCAGCGCACCCAATGCTCACCGTAGTCCGCTTCGGTGAGTTGGACACCGTGTTCAAGCAGCGCCATCTGGTAAGCTTGGCAATGGAGCCGCTCGGTGTCGGCCAGCAGGCCATCGAGATCGAAAATAACCGTGGTGATCATCGTTACTTAATCTCCCGATAATTTTACCGAACTTTCGCCGACAATGCATCAGCTGGGCCTTGCTGTCGGTTCGCCTGAATAAAAGGCGGCCAAGCTTCGCTGAGCTTGACCGCCATTGGCTCGAATCATTACCTTGTTTTTTACGACGGTTGCTTGTGCATCTGGCGGAAATTCTGCTGGCGAGAGCCTATCAGGGTCTTCAGCTGGTCACGCTGTTGGACGGTTAGCACCGACCGGCCATTTTCCAACGCTTCGACCCCCAGGTAACGAAGCTCCGACCGGACCTTCTCAGTCTCCTGAATCTTTGCCTTGATCTGAATCAAGTTCGCCGGCGATTGCTGGCTCAGGGTGGCGATCTCCTTTTCGGCCGTTTGGATCTGTTGGTGCAGCGGGGCCACCTGGCTTTGGTAGTGGCTCTTGATTTTTTCCAGATTAGCTACCTGATCGGTGGCCAAGTTGAGCTCGCTCTTATGCTGGAGCGCGATGTTGATCAACGGCGCGCCGCCGCCAAACCCACCGCCCATACGGGCGCGATGGGCAAAGGGTCCGCCACCGGGTCCGCCTCCGTCCGGGGCTGCTGCCATGGGTGCGGAGACCAGCGCGACCGCCGCCAGCGCCGCACCACCGAATATTAAAGCTGTTACTTTATTCATATTCCCTCCTTAAGGGTGTGAGATTTTGATCGATTAGACGGCGCCAAAGGGGAAAGGTTTACCAAATCTCGCAGTTTACTCTTTTGGCCGATCTGGAGGCGCCCGCCCGTGCGGGGCCCGCTAGGTTGACGCTTTTGGCGCTCCGGGATGCTGTCCAGCAACCGCTCGAGTATACGTTGAACGTTGAAACCAGAAATTCTTGGGTTAGTTGGTGAATTGGAACCTACAGATGCTGGTCAAGACGAATTACCTTGTCGGTGTTGAATGTTTGGTGTAAGACTCCGTTCAGCTATTCAATTAGGAGCCGAACCATGGAAAACCTGGCTTCCCACACACTCTCGACCCATCCACAGTTCGCCTATCTTCATCATGTAAGTTTACCCTGCCGCGATCTCGCGGAATCGAAGCGGTTCTACATTGAAGTCTTGGGCGGTGAGCTATATCACGACACGCCGGGCTTTGCCGAGGTGATGCTGGCAGGCCTGATTGTCGGCCTGTCGGAACAATCGGAAGGCTGGACCGGCTGGGACGCCGAGTATCCGCACTACGGATTTAATATCGACCCGAAGGATTTCGCTTTAGCGCAACCGTGGCTCGATGGCTGCGGCGTGCCGACCCATGGGTGGACGCGCAATTACAAAACTGCGCTGCTCTATTTTCGCGATCCATCGGGAAATTTGCTCGAGCTCTACTGTGAGAGCGGCTACGGAGAAATTAATAACCTAGCCTTGGGACCGCGCCAGGGTGGAGTGCCGCTACCGCTCGCGGCGCTTAACTATCACTGGAACGGCAGGGTTGCCACCTCGACGTTGAACCGGCCGCGGTTGGCGAGCTTCGCCCACTTGAGCGTTCCGGTGAAGGATATCGAACAGGCGAAGCGATTTTTCATCGAAGTCATGGGCGGCGAACCGATGGCGACCAGCGATCCCGCGACCTTTACCGAAGTACGAGTCGCCGGTGCGATCGTCGGACTGTCGACCCGGAGCGGGGTTTGGACCGGACGGCATGCCGAGTATCCGCATTACGCGTTTTACGCAGATGGCGAGAATTTTCTACCGATGATCGATTGGCTCAAGGGCAACGGCGTCGTAGCGCCAGGGCCTTGGACGCGCGATGGCAAGAAAGGGCTGATGTATTTTCGCGATCCGTCGGGCAATTTGTTTGAGATTTACTGCGGCAAGGACATTCCCCAAGCAGCGCAGTTTCCCCGCGGCGTTAAGCAGGGTGGCAGTTATGCGACCGACTACTCAGGGTTGTTTTATGATTGGCAAGGCTGAGTGGTTGGCGCCGGAAGGTTGGACGCGTTGTTCGGCAGGCTAGGGTGTCGCGACGGGGAACATGTTTTTCGCCACCAGCTTGAGGTGGGACTGGTCAAACTGGCCGTTCGATTTGCGGTACCGGCGAACCGGTCGATGACTCGCTCCACCGTCGACGACAACAAACCCCTTGGCGAGTTTGACCCGATAGCTCGCACCCAGTGTAACTCGTTGCCGGTATAGATTTAACGCGTCGGCCGGGCGTGAGTCGTTATCCTGATACGATGCGACGATATCTTCCAGCAGGTCGATCAAGGCTTCGGGGTCCTCGCGGAGTAAACTCTCAAAGTTGCTCATGACCTCGTCCTAGCGCAAAAGTCGTGCAACATGTTAAGCCCATGATTTTGCCCTATTGGATCTATATTTCCTGACAGCTTGCAGAACTCTGGGTGACACGGAGTAGAAACAGTGGGTTTTTTGGTCCCCGGCTATCGGGTTCTTCGGTGCACAACTCTGGTTGATCGTCGACTATTTTGTTTGTGCTGTTGAATGTCGGGAGATAATTCTCAATCCTTGCAGATTCGCCACTTGCTTCGGAAATTGCAAGCTAATCTTGCGATTGGCGAGAATTCAGGGAGCGTTGGGTCAGATTATGTTTAACTGCACAGGGATTTGTCTCGCGATGCGGCTGTCCAGTCGGGTTTGCGGAATTATTTCAAAAGCGCGGAGGTGTCCATGGAAATCGACAATAGACTCAAAGCTCTTGGTATCGAACTACCCAACCCACCGACACCAGCGGCCAATTACATCGGCTACGTGCGGGTCGGCAATCTGTTGTTCATCGGCGGCAACATTGGCCGGATCAACGGCGTGATCAAATACCGCGGTAGAGTCGGCGCCGAGGTGAGCCTCGAACAGGCCTACGACGCGGCACGCAATTGCGCGCTCAATCATCTGGCGACGATGAAAGCGGCGCTGGGCGATCTCGATAAAGTCGAGCGCATCGTCAAAGTGCTCTGCTACGTCAACGTCGCACCGGGCTTCACCGATATGCCGAAAGTCGCCAACGGGGAGTCAGATTTGCTGATAGAAGTGTTTGGCGAAAACGGACGGCATACTCGGGCTGCCATCGGCGTGGCTTCGTTGAGTCAAAATGCGCCGGTGGAAAATGAAGTGATCGTTCAGGTAAAGGACTGACTTCAAAAAACAGTCTCAGCGCCGCATCGCTACGCCTTTGGGTTCTGGGTTGGAGAGTTCAGCGGCCATTCTGCCGATTAAGATTGATCGAACAGGATGCCTTGCACGATGCCGGCAGTGGTGAGCACCAGCGCGATGCACAAAATCGCCGCGCCGAGTGGCGCCAACATGAGGAATTCGACGTACGTCGCGGCGGTGGCAAGCAAAATACAGCGGGCGAATTTGACCCGCAGCGCCGGCGATCGCAAATCGACTTTATTTTCCGGGAACAGCATCGCCCTGTCGCGTTCCGAGAAGAGCGGCTGCTTGTTTCGATAACGGCGATATTGCACCAGCCGCACGGCAACCCAGATCACTAAGAAAAAGACTGGCGCTTCCGAAATGATATATCCGAGCTTGTCCATAGTATTGCGCATCTCGTCGTCGAGATGTCCCCCTCCACCAGGTGCTAGACGGTTACCTATAAGAACGGCCGGGCGATGTCAAAAGGAATGACAAAGACGCACGGCAGGGTGCGATTTGAGTGTTTTGTTTCTTTCTGAGCCAGGCGGCGTTATATATGGCGCGATTGGATCAAGCGGTGAGATTTCGGGAGGCGTTAGTGAAGAAAACGTCATGGGATTGCGTGTACCGTCAGTCGCTGCGGCTTGGGCTAACTATCGCTCTGTTAGGGCTTGTCATACCGAATGCGACCGCAGGCGCCACCGTGGAGGAAGTCGCGCTGACGACATCGGTCAACCGCCAATCGCTGCTTGAAGAGGGTGCCAAAAAGGAAGGCAAGCTCCTGTGGTATACCACCTTGATCGTCAACCAAGCGCTCAAGCCGATCAAGCAGGCCTTCGAGAAAAAATATCCTTACGTTCAGGTCGAATATCATCGCGCCGATTCCGAGGCCTTGGCGCAGCGCATGCTGGCCGAGTATCAGGCCAAGCGTTACGACGTCGACGTCCTCGACGGCACTTCGACCATCGTCATGTTGAAGAAGGCCGGTTACATTCAACGTTTCTCGACGCCCCAGTTGCGTGACTATCCGGCCCGGCTCAAAGAGCCCCAGGGCTACTGGGCGGTGCCCAACCTGTATTTCATGACGCTGGGCTACAACACCAAGCTGGTCGCTGCCAATGAAGTGCCGAAGTCGCTAAGCGATCTGCTCAATCCCAAATGGAAAGGCAAAATGGTTTGGAACACCAGCGGCGGCTCCGGCGCGCCGGTGTTTCTCGGCAACACGCTGATCACGCTGGGCGAGCAGAAGGGCATGGCTTATCTGAAGCAGCTGACAGCGCAGAACGTCGCCAAGAGCACCGCCAGCGCCCGGGCGGTCATGGACATGGTGGTTGCCGGCGAATACGCCATCGGCATCAACATGTTCAACTACCATGCGGTGATCAGTCGCGCCGCCGGCGCGCCGGTAGACTGGCAGGCCATCGAACCGGTGCCGGCGCTGGTAAAGACCCTCGGCCTGGCAAAAAATGCGCCGCACCCGCATGCGAGCATGCTGTTCATCGATTTTCTGCTGTCGAAGGACGGTCAGAAGATTCTGCAGGAAGCCGACTATCTGCCGGCCCATCCCGATGTGCCGGCGAAAGTTGCCGATCTAAAAGCCGGCGGCGGCAAGTTCTCCAAGTTCAACTTCATCGCACCGGAGCTACTCTACGACAAGGAAGAAAAGTGGGTCGAGCTGTTCGACAAGATGTTCTTCAAATAATTGATCAAAGAATTAACTTGCCGACGCAGTCTCGGCAATCGCCGTGGTTGCTTAGATCAGCGCAAGCGAAGGACCTCGTCAATTCAGGCAGCGATGGCGGCAAAACTGGTCAATGCGGGGATTGCGTTCCAGTTGACAACAGCTTTTCAAGTACCGTTGCTACTGACAGAGGCGGCTCGGTTTGATCCTTGAAGTAGGCGAGCCGCTCGCTCACCTCCGCTGCCGCGTTGTGAAATCCGCTCGGCAAGCCGGCGGCTTGGAACGCCTCGGCAATTTCTCTCATTTCGCCGACGTAACGCCACATTTTGGGCGCGGCGACGGCGGCGGCGCGCAGGCATTTGTTTTCCAGCGCCGGTTGAGAGATCTTCCATTCTTCCAGCAATGCGTTGTCCACGCCTTCGTGGGTGGCGAGCGCGCGAATGGCGAGGATTAACGCGTCCGTGCCCTTGGTCCAAGCGGCATAGACGACTTTCAAAGCCGATGCTGCGCCGGCGATGGCGCCGATGCTGCGCGCATCCAACATACTGGCGGAAAATACTTGAGCGATCTCCGCGGCTTTCTCTCCCGAGAGATACATTCTGGTCGTGCCGGCTTTCTTGACCGGTGAGCCGATAATGCCGCCGTCGACGAAGCTGGCGCCGGCTTTCGTAACGATCTTGCCGATCTCCTCAGCGGTCGCGCGCGACACGGCGTTAGCGTCCACATAAATCCCTTCAAATTGTTGCGCGGCGACGTTCACGGCGACTTCCGTGGCGAACTCCGGCGGACAGACCGACAGAACAATATCGCTTTGACGGACGGCGGCGGCTAGGTCGCCGGCATCGATCAGTCCGGCCTGCTCGGCGCGCTTGCGCGATGCGGCGCTTCGCAGTGCCGATGCCCAGAGCACCCGGGCGCCGCTGGTCGCGGCGCAAGCGCCGATGGTTGTGCCCATATTGCCTGGATGAAGCAATGCGATGGTTTTCATAATTAGTCTCTCCTGGTCGCGAGGCTAATCGAGTTCAGTGTCCTTAGTCAATGATCACTGTCTTGACGATAGCTGACCGCGCTGATATTTCAGCTCCATGATTATACTCAGCAATGAAGAAATCGAGTCGTTCCTCTCTATCAAAACTTGCATCGACGCGCTGGAGAAAGCCTACGCCAGTTGGAACAAGGGCACGGCGATCAACCGGCCGCGCACCGATCTGGTTATGCCGTCGCCGACCGAGGCCGGGGTTTATGCTTTCAAATCGATGGAAGCCGGACTGTACGATCCACCGATTGTCGCCATGCGCATCAACTCCGACATCATTCGTTGGACCCAACAGGGCAACCGAACCATCAAAACCAAACTTCGCGCCGCGCCGGGTGACAAGTACGTGGGCCTGGTGATGTTGTTCTCTACAGTCACCGGCGAACCCCTGGCGATGTTCCCTGACGGCGTCGTCCAGCGCATGCGCGTGGCTTCGAGCAGTGCATTGGCGGCGCGTTACTTAGCGCGCGAAGACGCCAGCACCATGGCGCTGTTCGGCTCCGGCTGGCAGGCCGGCAGCCATGTCCCGGCGATGTGCGCGGTGCGACCGCTCAAGCGCATCAATGTTTATAGCCCGACCAAGGCCAACCGCGAAACCTTCGTCAAAGAATTACAGCCGAAAGTGGGCGCCGAACTGCGCGCGGTGGATTCGCCGGAAGAGGCGATCCGTGATGCCGATATTATCGCCGCGACGACCAATTCGCTTTCCCGCGTGGTTAGCGCTGATTGGGTCAAGCCCGGACTGCATTTGACCTGCGTGCGCGTGCCGGAGTTGGGCGACGATACGATACGCAAAGTCGACCGCTTGGTGATTCATGCGCACCAGCATGCGCCGGCGAATTACATAGCCGGCTACGGCGAAGAAGGCATTCATGCCCATGACGCCATCGACATAATCAAATTGGGACCGGCCCATGCCCATGAACTCAATGTCGAGCATCCGTTCTGGTTGTCGGCGCCGGATTTAAAAGATCTTGTCACGGGCAAAGCCCAGGGGCGCGCCAATGCTCAGGAGTCGACATGCTTTCTCAACAACATCGGCATCGGTTTGCAATTCGCCGCGGTCGGCGCCGCGGTTTACAGCGAAGCCGTCGCCAAAGGCATAGGCCGGGAGCTGCCGACGGATTGGTTTTTGGAGAGCGTGCATCCGTAAGGCTGGACTCGGCGTCGGAAGCGTCCACAAAGAGCACATAGAACACAAAAAATACGAATCCGTGTGTAGGGGCGTATGGCAGACGCCCAGGTGGCGGCGTGGGGATGGCAAATAATCGTACAAGGAACTGGCCGAGACCAAGGAGGCGTTGCATGGCTATCCGCTCTCTGATCGCTTTGCTTGCACTTTTAGTCTCGGATATTGGTCTCGGGCAAGCCCAGGACAAACCCAAGATCTATTTCGGCGCGTCGAGCAAGACTCTCGGTTACGGGCCTCTTTGGGTTGCGGTCAAGAAGGGATTTCTGGAGCAGCAAGGGTTGGACGGCCAGCTGGTTTTGCTGCGCGGCACGCCGATGAACGTTCAGGCCTTGGCAGCCAACTCGCTGCATGTCGGCTCGGGCGGCGCCGAGGCGTTTTACGAGGCCACCGAGCGCGGTCTCGATCTGGTGATGATCGGCGGTATCATCAACGGACTTACCCACGACATCGTCGCCGGCAAGAAATACAAATCCATCGAAGAACTGCGCGGTGCGACGTTCGGCGCGTCGTCGTTGACGAGCGGCACCGTAACGGCGATGAAGGCGGCACTCAAAGCCAAGGGGCTCGAGTATCCGCGCGATTATAAAATTCTTGTCTTGGCCGGCGGCTCGTCGGCTAATTTAGCCGCGCTGCAGTCCGGCCAGATCGCCGCCACCACAGTGGCCATCCCGCTCAATTATATCGCCGAGGAGAGCGGCTTGAATATCGTCGGACGGTTGATCGACGCGGTGCCGGAATTCGAATTGAGCGCATTGGCGGTGAAACGTTCTTGGGCCGAGAAGAATCGTTCGCTCGCGGTGCGGTTCATGAAGGCGATCGCGTTGACGCACCGGTGGATGTACGACAACAAGGAGGCCGCGATTGATTTCCTCGCCCACGAAATGCAGTTGAAACCGGCTTACGCCCGCCGCGGTTGGGAGTATTACACGCAGCAGCAAATCTGGCACCCCGACGGAGACTTGAGCATCAAAGGAACCGAATACGCGATCCGCATCTACATGGACCAGATCAATGCTAAGGGCCAGCTGACCAGCGTGGCCAAGTATGTCGATCAGAGTTATCTCGCCGAGGCGTTAAAGGACTTGCCAAAGAGATAATTCATCTTCTGATCCGTGAATTCGTCTGCCAGCTCCTAGACCGTAATCACGCCCCGTGCGATTGACTCGCCAGGTACCTTTGCGTAGGAATAAGTCTAGTGTTCACGGCTGTATCAGCCAATTCGAACCGTTCAATCAAGGAGTGAGTGTACATGGCAAAAGCACGAGTGGGCTACGCATTGGGTTACGGCAAGTTTACCAACGTGCGCGAGATGGCCGATGTGATGAAGCAGGCCGAGGAGCGCGGCTTCGAGATGGCGTTTTTCTCCGAGACCATCGAGCTCATGCGCGACTCGGTGAGTTCGTTGACGGCGATCAGTTTGGCGACCAAGAACATGATCATGGGGACGACCCAAATCGTGCGCTTGCGCGGGCCGGTGGTGATGGCGCAATCGCTGGCGACCTTGGACGAACTCAGCGGCGGGCGCATAACGGCGGCGCCGGGAGCTTGCACCAAGAGCCACGCCCGGGTGCACGCGCTGCCGCAGGACGTCGGCGCCACGCCGAGCGAAGTGTTGCGCGAGTATATCGAGTCCATGCGTTTGTTGTTTTCCGGCGAGAAGGTTTCCTATCACGGCAAGTTCGTGAACTTTGACAATGTCGGTTTGGGCTGGAAACCGGTGCGCTCGCATATTCCATTCTACGTCCCGGCGACGGCCACCGTGGGCTTGAAACTTGCCGGCGCCGTCGGCGATGGCGTGATACTCAACGCCGTCTGCTCGCCGGAGTACACCGTTAACGCCTTGCGAATCATCAAGGAGTCGGCGCAGCAGGCCGGGCGCGACTTCTCCAAATTCTTCGTCGCGCAAATCATCAACTGTTCCATCGAAGACAACCACAAGAAAGCTCTCGACGCGGTGCGCTGGGAAGTGGCGACCAAGCTCGACCCGGTGCAAATCTCATTCATCGCCGGACCGAAGATGCGCGTCGGCGAGCCGTACATCCACAAGGAAGATATTCCGCTATTTGAAAAAGCCCATGCTCAAGGCGGCATGGAAGGATTGATCAAAGCGATCCCCGACTCCTACGTCGAGGGCATGACCGCCAGCGGCACGCCCGATGAAGTCAAGAAGCGGGTGCAGCAGTACCGTGACGCGGGGGTACAGGTGCCGCTACTTCGGCCGGCCGCGGCGCATCAGACGCAACCTTTGCTGGATTTGTTCGCCCAATAATATCCGTTCAAGGTTCAAGGCTTCAAAAGTTCAAGGCCGGACAAGAATCCCGTGGGCGTGAACCTTGAATGTTTGACCTGTTGAACCCAATTCTTATGTTTTGCGTAGGCATCGATATCGGCGGCACCTTTACCGATATGCTGTTGGTCGGCGACGACGGCCGCGCCGTCATTGCTAAGACTTTGACCACACCGGGGGATCCCAGCCTTGCGGTGGAGAACGCGCTGCGGCCGGTGTTGGAAAACGGCTCGGTGGATACCCGCGCGCGCGGCACGCTGATTCATGGCACGACACTGGTGACCAACGCATTGATCGAGCGCAAAGGCGCTTTGACTGCGCTCCTGACGACCGCCGGGTTTCGCGATGCCGTCGAGATCGGCCGGGAACATCGCTACGAGCTTTACGATCTCAATTTAGATCTGCCCAAACCTTTGGTGCCGCGCCATTTGCGCTTCGATGTGCCCGAGCGCTTGGCCGCCGATGGCAGCGTCCTGGAAAAGTTGGACGAAGCGTATGTGCGCAAGCTGGTCGGCGAGCTGCGCGACAAGGGCATCAAGGCTATCGGCATTTGTTATCTCAACAGTTTTCGTAATCCGGCTCATGAAAAGCGCAGCGCCGAAATCATCGCCGAGGTCGCGCCGGGTATTCGCGTGTCGCTGAGCTCCGAAGTGGTGGCCGAGATTCGTGAATTTCAACGCACCAGCACTACGCTGGCGAACGTTTACGTCCAGGAGCGGGTGGCCGATTATTTAGCCCAGTTACAAGCGCGCTTGGACAAGGTCGGATTTCACGGCAGCTTTTTCGTCATGCTGTCGAGCGGCGGTATCGCCACGCGCGAAACCGCCTCACGATTTCCCGTTCGCCTGCTTGAATCGGGTCCCGCTGCCGGTGCCATCGCGGCGGCGGAAGCGGGCTTGCGGTCGGGCCATCGCGATTTACTCTCCTTCGACATGGGCGGCACGACCGCCAAGCTGTGCGTCATCGACGATGGCCAGCCGCTCAAGACCCACGAATTCGAAGTCGACCGTGTCTATCGCTTCCGCAAGGGCAGCGGTTTGCCGGTGCGCATTCCGGTGATCGACATGATCGAGATCGGCGCCGGCGGCGGCAGCATCGCCCGGGTCGATTCTCTCGGATTGCTGAAGGTCGGTCCGGACAGTTCGGGCGCCGATCCCGGTCCAGTGTGCTATGACCAGGGCGGCACTCAGCCTACGGTGACCGACGCTGATCTGATGCTTGGTTATCTCGATGCGAATTATTTTCTCGGCGGCAGGATGAAGCTCGATATGGAGCGCACGAAACAGGCTCTCGAACGATTGGGCAAACCATTGAAAATGTCTGCCGAGCAAGTTGCCTGGGGCATCCATCAGATCGTCAATGAGAATATGGCCAACGCGGCGCGCGCGCATCTCGGCGAGCGGGGCAAAGACCCCCGGCGCATGCCGATGTACGCCTTCGGCGGGGCCGGACCGGTGCATGGCTATCGGGTCGCCGAGATTTTGCGCTTGCCGGCTTTGATCTCGCCGTTCGGTGCCGGCGTTGGTTCGACATTCGGTTTGCTCAGCGCGCCGCTGGCCTTCGACTTTGTGCGCAGCGCCTATAGCCGGATGGATGAGCTGGATTGGAACTTGGCCAATCGCTTGCTCGATGGCATGGCTCAAGAAGGGCGTCAGGTTTTGGAAAGTTCCGGTTTAGATTCCAGCGAGATTCGCTACCAGCGCACAGCTGACTTGCGCTATATCGGTCAAGGTCATGAGGTTTCGGTGGCGCTGCCCGATGGCGTGCTCGCTGCCGGCGATCTAACGCGCATTGGCACCGAGTTCGAGCGCACCTACGAATCGCTTTATGGCCGCAAAGGACCGGATGTGCCGCTTGAAGTAATCAACTGGCGTGTAATCGCGAGCGGGCCACGGCCGGACATGAGTTTGAAGCTGCCGCGTGGTTCCTCCAAAGGCGGTGACGCGCGCAAAGGCTCGCGCTTGGCATTCTTTCCTGAGACCAATGGCTACGTCGAGACCGCGATTTATGATCGCTACGCGCTTGAGCCGGGTATGCGGTTCAATGGCCCGGCGATCGTCGAGGAGCGCGAATCGACTTTGATCGTCGGCGCCCGGGGCCGGGCGCGGGTCGACGATAAGCTCAATGTTGTTGTGGAGTTGAGCGATGGAAAATAAAGTCATCGATCCGGTTACTTTGGAGGTGATCTGGAACCGCTTCTTATCGGTGGCCAACGAGCAGCAGGACGCGCTCATCCGCACCGCCTTCAGCACCATTGTGCGCGAAAGCCAGGATTTAGCCTGCGGCATGTTCGACACCAAGGGGCGGATGATCTCGCAATCGATCAGCGGCACGCCCGGCCATATCAACGCTATGGCAACATCGATGAAACATTTTCTCGCCGCGTTTCCGCCCGACCGGCTGGCGCCGGGCGATGTCTTGATCACCAACGATCCGTGGCAAACCGCTGGGCAGATCAACGACATCACCATCACCACGCCGATCTTCAAAAACGGCAAGCTGATCGCCTTGTTCGCCAACACCTGCCATAGCGCCGACATCGGCGGGCGGATTCTTTCCGCCGAAGCGCGGGAAGTCTTCGAAGAGGGGTTGCGCATCCCGATCATGAAGCTGTTCGACCGCGGCGAGCCCAACAAGATTCTCATGCAAATCGTCCGCACGAACGTGCGCCAGCCCGACGAAGTGATCGGTGACTTTTACGCCCAGACCTCGTGCAATGAAACCGGCGGCCGGGCGCTGCTCGAAATGATGGACGAATTCCAACTCGATTCAATCGATGAGGTTGCCGAAGAAATCATCCGCCGTTCCGAAACCGCGGTGCGCGCCGAGATCGCCAAATTGCCCGCCGGCGAATGGTCGAGCGAGACCTGGAGCGACGGTTTTGAAGAGCCGATCCTGGTGCGCTGCACGGTGAAAGTCGCCGGCGAAGATATCTTCATCGACTTCACCGGCTCCTCACCGCAGAGCAGCCGCGGCATCAACGTCGTGCTCAACTACACTCATGCCTATGCCAGCTTCGCCATCAAAGCCGCGATCTGTCCGGACGTGCCGCACAACGAGGGCAGCTTTCGCCCGGTGCATGTGAGCGCGCCCGAAGGCAGCATCTTGAACGCCCTCGATCCCGCGCCGGTGGCGAGCCGTCAGGTGATCGGCCATTTCATTCCAAGCGCGATTTTCGCTGCCATGTCCGGCGCGCTGCCGGGACGATTGATGGCGCCGGGCGCGGATCCGATCTGGCTCAGTGTCTGGCGCGGCCAGAATCCATCATTTACTTTAACCGTCTTCCAAGTCGGCGGCACCGGCGCTCGGCCGTCGAAAGACGGCTTGAATGCGGTTGGCTTTCCCAGCGGTGTCGCCGGCGTGCCGGCGGAAGTAATCGAAAGCCTGTCGCCGGTGGTGCTCAAGCGGCGCGAACTGCGCGCCGATTCCGGCGGCCCTGGGACCTGGCGCGGCGGGCTCGGACAGTTGACCGAATTTACCCGGCGCGGCGAAGGCAAATGGAGCGTCAGCTCCATCGCCGATCGCACCGAGTATCCCGCACCCGGACTGCTCGGTGGAAGATCCGGCGCGCCTGGGGAAGTGACCACCGACGATGGCAAAAAGCTTCACGCCAAGGCGCTCAAGGATTTAACCAAGGGTGAGGTTATTCACATCAATCTGCCTGGCGGCGGCGGTTACGGCGATCCGTTCAAACGCGACCCGGATAAAGTTCTCTGGGATGTGATCGAAGGTTACGTGACGGCGAATGAGGCTGAGAAGAGTTACGGGGTGGCGATTCGCTATAAGGGCAAAGTCGATGACTTGGTGAAGTTGCCGGGGAATTGGTTTGTCGATACGGCGCGGACGGCGGAGTTGCGGCGAACGGCGAATGCGAAACACTCGGGTCGAGGATAGAGAATTGCGGATGGTAATGGAGGTGATCTTGCTTCGACATCGAGCCTTCGTATCCGTCATTCCGGCGTATGCCGGAATCCATCTTTTGGAACCGATGCGCAATGCGAACCTGGATGCCGGCTTTCGCCGGCATGACGGCAGCAGCGGGTTTTATCTCATACGCGCGATTGCCAAACCAGCCCGGTGTTTTCGCAAATTAGCAATAGAGGTTTTGTGGAACTAAGCGGTAGAGTGGCACTCGTGACCGGCGGCGCCGGTGGGATCGGCGGGGCGGTGGTGCGCGCGCTGGCGCAGGCTGGTGTCTCGGGCATTGTCGTGAACTATCGGAAATCGAGTAAGGAAGCCGAGGCGTTGTCGCTGGATCTCGAGCGCGGTGGCGTCAAGGCGCTGGCTTTACAGGCCGACGTTCAGAGCGATGCCCAAGTGCGGAGGATGATTCAGACGATCGAAGATAAGTTCGGCCGTCTCGATGTTGTCGTCAACAACGCCGGTGTGACCCATTGGGTCAAGCTGGCGGATCTCGCAGGGCTCACCGATCCGATATGGGATGAGATACTCGACGTCAACGTCAAAGGCGCGTTTCGCTGCGCCCGCGCCGCGCAAAAGCTGCTCGAAGCGAATCAGGGCATGATCGTCAACGTGTCGTCGATCTCCGGCGTGCTGGCGCCGTCAACGATTTCTTCCTTGGCTTACGGTACGGCAAAGGCCGCGTTGATTTACATGACCAAGGGTTTAGCCGTCGCGATGGCGCCGAAGGTGCGGGTCAACTGCGTGGCGCCGGCATTCACCGACACGCCGTGGATGAGCCAGCACTTCGGCGCGGACTACCAGCAGGTGATTGCCAAAGCGTCGGCGGGCTATCCGCTGCAACGCATCGCGACGCCGGAGGATATAGCGGGGGCGATCCTCGGATTGATCACCGGCGGGGATTTTGTCACCGGGCAGACTCTGTTGGTCGACGGCGGCTTGAGTCTGAGCTAATGAGACGCCGCCTGCGAATTGTCATCTCGAACGAAGTGAGAGATCTCTTCGCAGAGATTTCTCGGCTTTGCCTCGAAATGACAACGAGTGTTCAGGATCCAGAAAGATGAGCATTGACAGAATCAAACTGGTTGCCGAACTCCACGCCAGTCGCCTGGTCGCCGTCGTGCGATCGCAGAGCGCGGATGACGCCCTTACGCTGGCCAACGCCGCAGCCGACGGCGGCATCAAGTTCGTCGAAATCACCTTCAGCGTTCCCGGCGCACTGGACGTGATCAAAGAATTGACCCGGCGCGGCGGTATTCACGTCGGTGCCGGGACGGTATTGGCGCCGCAGCAAGCGGAGCGGGCGATGGGCGTCGGCGCCGAATTCATTGTGTCGCCTTCGTTGGAGCTGAACCTAGTCGGCCTTTGCCATGCGGCTAGCATCGCTTGTTTCCCCGGCGCGGCGACGCCGACCGAGATCATCGCGGCGCAGCGGGCTCATGCCGACTTGGTCAAAATATTTCCCGCGGACTTGGCCGGCGGGCCTTATTTCATTCGCCAGATGCAGGGGCCGTTTCCCGAAGTGCGCTTCATGGTGTCCGGAGGCGTGAACCTGAAAAACGTTCAAGAGTACGTTCGAGTCGGCGTCACCGGCATCTGTCTCGGCAGCGCGTACCTTGGCGCTTTGCTCACAGGCAAAGGCAAGAAGGTGTTGGTCAAAGAGATGCAACAGTTCGTCAAGCTGGTCGCTCGAGCCCAAGCGACAAAGAACACGATTAGAAAGCGCGGCAAATGAAGAATCTCCATCTCACCCTGGCTTGCGAAGACTACGACCGCATGCGCCCGCTCAAAGACGGCATCGTCAAACCCGAGGGCATCGAGCTCAATTATATGGTCATGTCGGTGGAGGAAATCTTCTGGCGCATGATGAAGTACGAGGAGTTCGACGTTTCCGAACTATCCATGGGCGCGTTTCTGACCGCGGCGTCGCGCGGGCGCCGGCCGTTTGTCGCGATCCCGGTGTTTCCGTCGCGGACCTTTCGCCATCGCTGCATCTTCGTCAACACCGATTCGGGGATCAAATCCGTTCAAGACCTGCGCGGCCGGCGCATGGGCGTGCCGGAGTATTCCATGACCGCGGCGGTGTGGCTGCGCGGCATGTTCGAGCATGAGTACGGCGTGCCGCCGTCGGCGATTCATTGGGTGCAGGCGGGCGAGGAGCATCCCGGACGCAAGGACCGGGTCGACTTCGAGATGCCGGCGGGCGTGACCATGGAAAGCCGCCCCGACACGACGCTGAATGTCATGATCGAAAACGGCGAGATCGACGCCATGATGTCGCCGCGCATGCCGACCTGTTTTCTCCAGGGCTCGCCCAAAGTGAAGCGTTTGTTCCCCAACTACCGGCAGGTCGAGATGGATTACTTTCAAAACTACCGGCCTGTTTCCGATCATGCATGTCCTGGTGATCAAGCGGTCGATCTACGAGAAAGACCCCTGGGTGGCGCAGACGTTATACAAAGCCTTCTGCGCGTCGAAAGAAATCTGCATGCGCGATCTCTACGACACCAATATCCTGCGCGTAGCTCTGCCCTGGACTTCAGCCGAGTTCGAAGACACTGCCGCGCTGATGTCGACAGACTACTGGCCCTATGGTCTGGAGCCCAACCGCCACAATCTCGAAACGTTGAACGGCTATCTGTTCGAGCAAGGGCTTGACCAAGCAGAAGCTTAGTTTTGGATGAATTGTTCGCCCGGGAGACGGTGGAGGCGTTCAAGATTTAGCTGGATTCGTCCCACACCTTAGGTCAGATTCGCAACAGAGGTGGTTATTGGCAAGACCGACATCTACGAAGAACGACAGCGCCGCCAATCTCGGCTATGAAGCGAAGCTCTGGCAGATGGCCGATGCGCTGCGCAACAACATGGACGCGGCGGAGTACAAGCATGTCGTCCTCGGCCTGATTTTTCTCAAATACATTTCCGACGCCTTCGAGGCCAAGCACGCCGAGCTTGAAGCGCAGAGGGCGCAGGGCGCCGAGCCGGAAGATCCGGACGAGTACCGCGCCGCCAGCATTTTTTGGGTGCCGAAGGAAGCGCGTTGGTCGTATCTAAAAGCGAACGCGCCCCAGCCGACCATCGGCACATTAGTTGACGATGCAATGACGGCGATCGAGCGCGACAACCCGTCGCTCAAGAGCGTGTTGCCGAAGGATTTCGCCCGGCCCGGACTCGATAAGCAGCGGCTCGGCCAGATCATCAATCTCGTCAGCGACATCGCGCTCGGCAGCGCGGCCGATCGCGCCAAGGATACGCTGGGGCGCGTCTACGAATATTTTCTTTCGCGCTTCGCCAGTGCCGATGGCAAGAGCGGCGGCAGTTCTACACGCCGTCGAGTGTCGTGCGCGTGCTGGTCGAAATGCTCGCGCCGTACAAGGGCCGCGTCTACGATCCCTGCTGCGGCTCGGGCGGCATGTTCGTCAGCAGCGAGAAGTTCATCGAGTCGCACAGCGGCAAGCTCGGCGATATCTCGATCTACGGCCAGGAGAGCAATTACACGACCTGGCGCCTGGCCAAGATGAACCTCGCCATCCGCGGCATCGATGCGCAGATCGGCCATGGCGATACGCTTTCACAACGACGCGCATCCAGATTTAAAGGCCGACTACGTGTTGGCCAATCCGCCGTTCAACGACAGCGACTGGCGCGGCGAACTGCTCAAGAACGATAAGCGCTGGGTCTACGGCACGCCGCCCGCTGCGCAACGCCAACTACGCCTGGGTGCAACACTTCATCCACCACCTCGCGCCCACCGGACTCGCAGGGTTTGTCCTCGCCAATGGCTCGATGTCGTCCAACCAGTCGGGCGAGGGCGATATTCGCAAGGCGATCATCGAGGCCTCGCCGCCGGCGATGCCCGGCGCCGAGCGCAGCGACCCGAACTACCGCGACGTGGTGCTCGAAGGTCGCCTGCGTCAAGCGCTCGTGCGACTGAATCCCGACTTGCCGGCCGAAGCGCTGGAAGACGCCTACCGCAAGCTCACGCGCAGCGATGCGCCGTCGCTGGTCGAGCGCAACCGCGCGGTGCACCGAATGCTGGTGGACGGCGTCACGGTCGAGTATCGGCGCGCGGACGGCTCGATCGCCGGCGCGCAGGCGCGGGTCATCGACTTCGACACGCCGGACAACAACGACTGGCTCGCCGTCAACCAGTTCACCGTGTCCGAAGGGCAGCACACGCGCCGGCCGGACGTGGTGCTGTTCGTCAACGGGCTGCCGCTGGCGGTGATCGAGCTGAAGAACCCGGCCGACGAGAACGCGACGGTCTGGAGCGCGTATCAGCAGCTCCAGACCTATCAGGCGCAGATTCCGGCGCTGTTCGCGACCAACGCGGTGCTGGTCGTCTCCGACGGGGTGCAGGCGCGCATCGGCGCGCTCGGCGCGGGCAAGGAGTGGTTCAAGCCGTGGCGCACGATCACCGGGACGCGAGGATGCCGCCGGCCGAAGCATGCGCCGAGTTGCAGGTGGTGCTCGAAGGCGTGTTCGAGAAGCGCCGATTCCTCGATCTGGTGCGGCACTTCATCGTGTTCGAGGACGAGGGCGGCGGCAAGCTCATCAAGAAGATGGCGGGCTACCACCAGTTCCACGCGGTGAACGTGGCCGTGGAAGAAACGCTGCGCGCGGCTCGAGCGCGGCGATCGAGCGTGGCGGAGACGCCGGGCCGCTACGAGGCCGGGCAGCAAGCCGGGCGGCGAGCCGGGCGACCGGCGCGTCGGCGTCGTCTGGCACACGCAGGGCTCCGGCAAGAGCCTGACGATGGCGTTCTACGCCGGCCGCGTGATCCTGCACCCGGCGATGGAGAATCCGACGATCGTCGTGCTCACCGACCGCAACGATCTCGACGATCAGCTCTTCGGCACCTTCGCCCGCTGCCGCGACCTGCTGCGCCAGCCGCCGGTGCAGGCGGCGGACCGCGCCGACCTGCGCGCGAAGCTCGCGGTCGCGTCCGGCGGCGTCGTGTTCACGACGATTCAGAAGTTCTTTCCCCGGAGGAGAGAAGGGCGACCGGCATCCGGTGCTCTCCGAGCGGCGCAACATCGTCGTCATCGCCGACGAGGCGCACCGCAGCCAGTACGACTTCATCGACGGCTTCGCGCGGCACATGCGCGACGCGCTGCCGAACGCGTCGTTCATCGGCTTCACCGGCACGCCGATCGAGAAGACCGACGCCAACACGCGCGCGGTCTTCGGCGACTACATCAGCGTCTACGACATCCAGCGCGCGGTCGTCGACGGCGCCACCGTGCCGATCTACTACGAGAGCCGGCTCGCGAAGCTGGAGCTGAAGGAGTCCGAGCGGCCGAAGATCGACCCCGAGTTCGAGGAAGCCACCGAAGGCGAAGAGGTCGAGCGCAAGGAGAAGCTCAAGAGCCAAGTGGGCGCAGCTCGAAGCGGTCGTCGGCTCGGAGAACCGCATCAAGCTGATCGCCCGCGACCTGGTCGAGCACTTCGAGAACCGGCTTGCGACGCATGGACGGCAAGGCGATGATCGTGTGCATGAGCCGGCGCATCTGCGTCGAGCTGTACCGCGAGATCGCCGCGCTGCGGCCGGAGTGGCACGGCGACGACGACGAGCATGGGCGCGATGAAGGTGGTCATGACCGGCTCGGCGTCGGATCCGCTCGAGTGGCAGCAGCACATCCGCAACAAGACGCGGCGCGAAGACCTGGCGAAGCGGTTCCGCGATCCGAAGGACCCGTTCCAGATCGTCATCGTGCGCGACATGTGGCTCACCGGCTTCGACGCGCCGAGCCTGCACACGATGTACGTCGACAAGCCGATGCGCGGCCACGGGCTGATGCAGGCGATCGCGCGCGTGAACCGCGTCTTCAAGGACAAGCCGGGCGGGCTGGTCGTGGACTACCTCGGGCTCGCCGACGAGCTGAAGCAGGCGCTGGCGACCTACACCGAGAGCGGCGGCACCGGCAAGACCGCGCTCGATCAGGACGAAGCCGTCGCGCGTGATGCTGGAGAAGTACGAGATCTGCCGCGGCCTGTTCCACGGCTTCGACTGGTCGCGGTGGACGACCGGCACGCCGCAGGATCGGCTGTCGCTGCTGCCGGCCGCGCAGGAGCACATCCTGGCGCAGGACGACGGCAAGGCGCGGCTGCTGCGGGCGGTCACCGAGTCTGTCGCAGGCGTTCGCGCTCGCCGTGCCGCACGAGGAGGCGCTGCGCATCCGCGACGACGTCGGGTTCTTTCAGGCGGTGCGCGCGGTGCTCGCGAAGAGCGCGCCGGGCGAGCGCAAGACCGACGAGGAGCTCGATCACGCCATCCGGCAGATCATCTCGAAGGCGGTGGTCTCCGACGAGGTCGTGGACATCTTCGCCGCCGCCGGTCTGAAGAAGCCGGACATCTCGATCCTCTCCGACGAGTTCCTCGCCGAGGTGCGCGGCATGCCGCAGCGGAACCTCGCGGTCGAGCTGCTGCAGAAGCTGCTGAAGGGCGAGATCAAACTCGCGGAAGCGCAACGTCGTCCAGGCGCGGTCGTTCGCCGAGCTGCTCGAACAGGCGGTGCGCAAGTACCAGAACCGCGCGATCGAGACCGCGCAGGTGATCGAGGAGCTGATCCAGCTCGCCAAGGAGATGCGCGAAGCGAACGCGCGCGGCGAAGCAGCTCGGTCTGAGCGAAGACGAGCTCGCGTTCTACGACGCGCTGGAGGTCAACGACAGCGCCGTCAAGGTGCTCGGCGAACCGACGCTGCGTCAAGATCGCCCGCGAGCTGGTCGAGACCGTGCGGAAGAACGTCACGATCGACTGGACCGTGCGCGAGAACGTCCGCGCGCAGCTGCGCGTCCTGGTGAAGCGCATCCTGCGCAAGTACGGCTATCCGCCGGACAAGCAGGAGAAGGCGACGCAGACGGTGCTGGAGCAAGCCGAGGTGCTGTCGGAGATGTGGGCGGCGGCGTGAAAGTCGACGCGCTCATCGAGCGCTAAGCCGCCTCTGCGTGCAGGCGTAATCCGAGCGCTCTGGCGACTTTCAGCACGGTGTCAAAGCTTGGGTTGCCGGTGTCGCTTAGCGCCTTATAAAGGCTTTCCCGGCTTAGACCGGTATCGCGCGCTACTTTCGACATGCCCTTGGCACGGGCGATGTCCCCGAGGGCGCGGGCGATCCCGGCGGCGTCGTCGGGCGCATCGGCGAGCCACGCGTCCAGATACGCAGCCATTTCCTCGGGTGTGCGCAACTGGTTGGCTACGTCGTAGGGAACGGTCTTGGTTTTCGCAGTGGCTTTGGCGGTTTTCTTTCGCATGGCAGTCCCTTCAAAGGTTTTTAGCTAAGGCAATCGCGGTTTTGATGTCTCGTTGCTGCGTCGATTTGTCGCCGCCGGCAAGCAATATGACGCAGGCGCCGGCCCGCTCCGTGTAGTAGACGCGATAGCCGGGACCGAAATCCATTTTCAATTCGCAGACGCCGTCGGTCAGATTTCGGTATTGTCCTGGGTTGCCGTGGACTAAACGATCGACGCGAACCTGGATACGAGCGCGGGCGACCCGATCTCTCAGAGAATTGATCCAGTCTTGATAGACTTCGGTCATTCTCACGCGCATGGGCGGAGTGTAGCCTATATGCTACAGGTGTCAAGGGCCACGAGCGGGCCGGACGAGATTGAAAGGAAGTCAGCAGAAGGGCCGCAAGCCGAGAATTATCTGCAAGCGGTTGATGTTCCGAAGCGGATAATTGTAATCTGCGAACGACGCGAAACACGCAAATTGACTTGTTATAAGGCATCGCCGCTAGAGACCGCGGCTGCAAATGGAGGTGTAACATGAATGAAGTTTTGGCCACAGCGGAAAGCGACAGCGGCAACGCGCCGCGCGGTTCGGCGAATATTCGCCATCTTAGCCGGATGGAGCTTGAGGGCGGCGGGCAGATCGTCCTTGATAAGAATTATGCCTATGTCGGCCATCAACACCGGGTCCAGGGAACGACGATCCTCGACATTGCCGATCCACGCAAGCCGAAGGTCGTCAGCACGCTGATGCCAAACCACCCCTGGTCGCACTCGCACAAGGTGCGTGTGGTCGGCGACTCTGATGCTGGTCAACTCCGAGTTCGAGCGCGGTCCCGGTCAACACGGGGATTATCCCGACGGCGGCTTTCGGATCTACGATATCAAAGACAGGACAAATCCTAAGCTCATCACCTTCGTGAAAACCCATGGCAAGGGTGTGCATCGCTTCGATTGCGACGAGAACTACGCTTATATCTCCACGGAGATGGAAGGATTCGTCGGCAATATTCTAGTCATCTATGACATCCGCAACCCGGTGAAACCGGTGGAAGTCTCCCGTTGGTGGATGCAGGGGCAGCATGTCGCCGGCGGCGACGCACCGCACCCGAAGCATGCCGAGCACAGATTGCACCATGCCATGCGCTGCGGCAACGAAATGTATGCTGGCTGCTGGATGTCGGGCGTCGCGATCATTGATGTCAGTGACATCATGGCGCCGCGCACGTTGTCGCATTACGATGCAGTGCAATATGACCCGCCTTGCCCGGAGCCGACCCACACCTTTCTCAAAGTTCCCCATGCCATCGGCGGTAAGCGCATCGCTGTCTCGACGGAGGAAGAACGCACCCACCGTGGCGCCGATACCGGCAAGCCGCACGGGCCGCTACGGACTTGGGATGTCAGTGATCCGACGAAACCGAAGCTGCTTCACACCCGTTATTTGGCCGAGTCAGCGACGCCGTATCCGGCTGATAAGGTACGCTTTGGCACCCATCAATTACGTGAGCGGGTGGACGCGGACAATCTGCTTTACGTCACCTGGTTCGCCGGCGGTTTGCGTATTATCGACATCAACGACCCGGAGAACCCCAAGGAGCGCGGATACTTCATTCCGAAACCAGGCGATGGGGTGGCGGCGCCGCTGACCAACGACGTCGTCAAGGACCACCGCGGTTTACTGTGGGTCACGGATAAGGAACGTGGCCTGGACGTGATCGAATTCGTGAATTGAGCGGGGTGTCATGCCGGCGCAGGCCGGCATCCATCTTGGTTTTCGCGAACTCGAAGAAAACCTGGATTCCTGCCTGCGCCGGAATGACGAACGAGTGACAGCATCGATTTTGCGAGTAGAGCTTTAGAACCGGCCTTCCTTTTCGAGCTTCTTGAGCACGGCATCTTCGATCAGATCTTCTGCCTTCAATTTGCGAATCTTTTCATTGGTCGTGCCAAGCAGACGGATGACATTGCGGATGCCGTCGACGCTGGGGTAAATTTTCTGGTCGTATATCGTCGGCAGGCTTTTGTAGCCTTCCTCGGCGTCTTCCACTTTTGCCAAGCGCATGCCCTTGGCGACGGCGCGCATCACTTCGGCCTTATTGGCCGGATTACGGATAAAATTGACGGCGTCGATCAAGCCGCGAAAGACACTTTCCGCCACCGCCGGTTGAGCGCGCATGAAGTTGCGTCGCGACATCAATCCTGAGCCTTGGTAAGGAATCGGCAGCTTTTCCACATCGGCGAGCACTGTGTAGCCTTTGTTCTGCAAATTTCTCCCATGGGCGTAGCCGACCAGGGCGGCGTCGACAGTGCCCGCCATGAGCCCCTGGACCATGACGCTTTGATCGCCGAGGGAACGGAACTGGATCTTGTCGCGCTCCGGCGATAGGCCCCAATGGTCCAATGTCAGCATGGAAAAGATCCAGCCGCCGCCGCTGAGACTGTTGACGCCGACGCTCTTGCCGCGCAACTCCGCAGGGGTCTTGATCTTGGGGTTGGCCATGAACATGCCGGTTAGGCGATTGATGAAGCCGGCGACGAATACGATATCGGCACCTTCGGCGATGGCGCCGAGGTTGGCGCCGGTTACCGAGCCCCAGTGAAACTGAGACTCGCCGGAACTGAGCGCCGCCATGCCCACCGGACCGTTGCGCGTCTGGACGAAGTGGACTTCGACACCGTATTTGCGGAAGTAGCCCTGTTCTTGGGCGACGTAAACGGCCGCTTCGCGCTCGCTCACCGAGCCGGTAGTGAGGAGGACTTTCGTCAGGTTGGTGGCGGCATGGACTAGGTTTGCTGGCGCTCCAACAATGAAATGAAAATTAGTAATCCCAAGAAACTAACCATGATCGAAATAAGTCTCCGTTCATGTTTGTTATTCCCGTGTCTGTCATTCCGGCGGAGGCCGGAATCCAGGCTTCGATTCCGCCCCGCCACTCCCCCCTGGATGCCGGTTTTCACCGGCATGACGGAATTGGCGGCCAGCGGTCTAGCGTAGCCACATCACTCCAATTGACTATAGCGTTTCTCGCACCGCCGGTCGATCCAACAACCGTTTCACCCATGCTTTGACATTCGGCAGGTCATCGCCAACGGTTGCTTGGTAACGGTCAAGCCGGGTGAAAAACGGGATAAAAGTGATATCGGCGAGCGAATACTCGCCGGCGATATAGTCGCGGCCGCGCATGTGGGCGTCGAGAAATCTCAAATACTCGACGATCTCCGCTTTGGACTGCTCGACTTTGTAATCATGGGCGACGAAGCCGCCGGCGCGCTGCAGGCGGGTATTGCAGTAGTCGATCCAGATGCGCGCGCGGGCGCGCTCGGCCAGGTCACTCGGCATCAAGCGAACCGCCGGATATTTTTCTTCGAGATACTCGTCGATGATCGCCGACTCGTAGACTACCGCGCCGTCGTCTTCCAGCACCGGCACTTTGCCGTAGGGATTGCGTTCGAGCAATTCCTTGGATTTGTTCTTGAGATCGCACTCGATGGTCTCATAGGGGAGATGCTTTTCCGCCAGGACAATCCTTGTCCGGTGGGCGTAGGGTCAAGGCCGGTAGGTAAATAGCTTCATGAAGACCTCCTAGTTTCGTCTGATGGTGGAATCTACGCCGTTCGGGCGCACTGGTGCAACAAGAATTCATTGTCGCCAAGGCGCCGCTCGAACCATGGCACTCGCCGACATGGCTCCGTGGGGGATAGGTGCCGAGTATTTTTAGCCCGCAGAGTCAGCCTCCCGGTCGATCCCACCGGCGAAGCGCTGGGTGTCGACAACCGCGCGCCATTGGGTGCCCGCGCCGATCTTCACGCCGGCGTCGTTGTAGGCGTCGATGGCATAGCGGATCTTGCGGCCTTTGACCTCGATGATCTCGACGTTCATGGTGACGCCTTGGCCGATGCGCGTCGATGCCAAGTGGCGCACGTCGATGTGAATGCCGTCAGTCTGTTCATTGTCATCGAGATAGGGTTCTGTAAGCTCCGTGCAGGTTCGTTCCATCAAGCTAATCATCGACGGCGTCGAGAAAACATCGGCTTTGAGCTGGCGCGCGCGCATATCGATGGTGGTTTGATAGGACGCGGTTCGGGTGAGACCGGGACAGAGGCTATCTTTCATTGGCGGAATATAGGAGAGGCAATAGGCATTAGGCAACAGGAGGGAGGAATGGAAAATGGAGAATTGATAATGGAGAATTAAACATCATCGGTCGATTTGAGTGATCGTTGCCTCGCGTCGTGCTATGAGATACGAGACTAATGGGGAGAACCAGCGATGCTATTACCGTTTCGCGAACATTTGGATTTTGGCCCGACGCCGTACGATCTATTGCTGCAAAAGGAAGGTATTCCTATTGTCAGGGGCAATGTTGTCAATGACGTGACCACCCTCGAGCTGGGCAAATGGGAGCGCATGGGGGTGTTGGGCTGCTATCTCAACCTTTCCAATCAGCAGCGCACCGACGCTTACGTCTGCGAGATCCCGCCGAGCAGCCAGACTTTGCCGCAGCGCCATTTATTCGAGGAGATCGTTTATGTCGCCAAAGGGCGCGGCGCGACCTCGGTGTGGCAGGACGAGAAGTCCAAAGTCACGTTCGAATGGGGGCCGGGGGCGATCTTTGCGATCCCGCTAAATTCCACCTATATCCACTTCAATGGTTCGGGCAGCGAGCCAATCCGTTTGTTTGTCGGCACGACTTGCCCGGCGATGATCAATATCTTTCACAACGAGGATTTTATTTTCCGTAATCCGTTCAATTTCCGCGACCGCTTTCATGAGGGCGACGAGTTTTTGCGTTACAACAAGCATGTCACCGACCGCTACTGGGAGACCAACTTGGTGCCGGACGTCAATCATTTCCCTCTCGACGACTTTCCGATGAAGGGCAAGAACGTCAAGCATATGCGCTACACGCTGGCGGATACGACTTACGGCTGTCATGTGTCCGAGTTTCCGCCCGGTTGCCGCAGCACCTTTCATCGGCACGGGCCAGGGGCGGTGATCATCATCACCCAGGGCGAGGGTTATGTGGTGTTGTGGCGGGATGGCGAGGAGCGCCAGCGCCATGAATTCAAAGTCGGCACGGTTTACTCGCCCAACGATCTCATGTGGCATGGCCATTTCAATACCGGCAAAGGCAACATGCGCCACTTCGCCATGCGCGGCGATAGTCCCAAATACAGCCATGACCGATTTCGCAATCCGGCCTGGACGATGATTCCAATGGCCGACGAAGATCCGGCGATCCAGCGCGAGTATGTCGAGATCCTCAAGCGCAACGGCGTCGAGGCAGCGGTGCAGGTGGTGGAGGATTGACGTCGCTGGGAAAGATCTTAAGATGGATTCCGGTTTGCACCGGAATGACGGGATAAGGGAGGAAAGCGAAGATGCTGAAGACCCAAGGCATGCTGCATTTCAGTCTGGCGGTAACCGATCTCGATCGCAGCCGGCAGTTCTATGAAGGCGTGCTCAACCTGAAAGTCGTCGAGCAATCGCCGCGCATGGTGTTTCTCCAAACCGGCGACGACTACTTGATCCTTGCCAAGGGCGACGAACCGCTCAAATACGACACCAACAAGAGCACGCCGGTGCATCACGCGTTCAGGGTGAAGCCGGAGGAGTTCCAGTCGTCCATCGACCATCTGCGCCAGCATGGTGTCGAAGTGTTCAATATTGAAGACCGCAATACCGGCGTGTTCTGGGGGCCGCAGGCGTACTTCCTCGACCCGGATGGCAATAAGCTGGAGATTTATGCCGGGCCTGGAGCGAAGGTCGGGTAGGGGTAAACGGCTTAATTGTGACGCGCGTTGCTGCCGCAAAAGTGCGGATCCACATGACGGGCAGTATCCGTCATACCGTCGAAAGACGGTATCCAGGTTGAGGGGAATGGGATGGACCCCGGTTTTCACCGGGGTGACGATCATAAAAAGTCGCAGTCCATTGGAAAAAAAAGACGCGCACCTTTCGGGAGTGCGCGTCTTTTTTCGTGTCACTTGGATTGATTACTTCGCGGCCCGGGTGGCGTTGATTTTGGCGCTGCCGCCGTTGAGTTCCATGTTATTGCCCTGAACATGGCCAGTGTATTGAACGCCGGCGCCGGAAAAGCTGATCTGCTCGCCGTTCAGCTTGCCGTTGATCGGCGTGACGACATTGCCGTTTTTGATCGTGCCGGTGATGTTTTGAAATGTCTGTTTGAGCGCGATCTCGCCCGCGGCGGTTTTCCAGGTGCCCTGGACTTTGGCCGGGACGATCCAAAGGTGGGCGGTGCACCAGTTGGTGCAGCCTTCGACCCGTTCGGTCTGGTCCGGCTTCCAATCTTCCATGTCGAAGGAGTTCGACACGATGCGCGTGCCGGGCTTCAAATCAAGGATCTTGGGCCTTAGCTTCAAGTTGATGCTCGGCAGCAGGAACATGGTGATGACCTGCGCTTGGGAGAAATCGCTCTCGAACAAGTCGGCCTTCATGAAGCTCGCTTTGTCGCTCACGCCTTCTTTGGCAGCATTCTTTTTCGACAGCTCGACCATGTCGGGGTTGTATTCGATGCCGAGAGCTTTCGAGCCATGCTTGGCGGCGGTAATGACGGTGCGGCCGTCACCGGAGCCGAGATCGATTACGTAGTCTTTAGGTGTGACTTTGGCCATCTCCAACATTTTGTCGACGAGCGCCTGCGGCGTCGGTACCCAGACGACATCTTTGCCGGCCTGGCCGACTTCCGGCTGAAATTCTTTCGCCGGCTGGGCATAGCTGAGATTCCCCGCGACGTTGGCTACGAGTGCCGCACTGACAAATACACTAGCGGTTAATTTTTTTAGATCCATGTTGATCCTCCTTAGCGGGGAAATATAGCAGGCGGCTTTCGAATAGTGGAGAGGCGAACGAATTATTTCGGCAGGTAAACGTGAAGGCCCAAGCCGGGATGGCTCGGGTCTCGGTGTGGCTGAAAATCTATACGACGATGGTCGTAGACGATCGCTTAGCGCCGCGTTGCCGTCCATTTACCCCCGGGCTTGACGACGCCTTCGATGGTGTTGCCCGCCACACGGCCGCTGTATTCGGCTGCGCCGGCGGTGAAACTGATCTGCTCGCCGTTTAACTTGCCGGTCACCGGCGTTTCGATAGCGCCAGATTTCAGCGTGCCGGTGATGTTCTGAAAGGTTTGTTTGAGCGTCAGTTCGCCCTGGGGTAAGGTCCATGTGCCCGCGACTTTGGCCGGGACGATCCAGAGGTGCGCCGTGCACCAGGAGTTACACCCGGGCAGGGTCGCGGTCTCGTCCGGCTTCCAATCGCTCATGTCGAAAGTGTTCGACACGATGCGCGTGCCGGGCTTCAAATCGAGGATCTTCGGGCGCAGTTTAAGATTGATGCTCGATAGCAAAAACATGGTGATGACCTGCGCTTGGGAAAAATCGCTCTCGAATAAATCCGCTTTAACGAAACTCGCTTTATCGCTGACGCCTTCCTTTGCCGCGCTCTGCTTGGAGATATCCACCATGTCCGGGTTGTATTCGATGCCGAGCGCCTTGGAGCCTCGTTTTGCCGCGGTGATCACAGTGCGTCCATCACCGGAACCAAGATCGATGACGTAATCTTTGGGCGTGACCT
The DNA here is from genome assembly GCA_963816145.1 of uncultured delta proteobacterium. GTDB lineage: Bacteria > Desulfobacterota > Binatia > UBA9968 > UBA9968 > DP-20. The sequence goes on along the minus strand of CAWFJP010000003.1, from coordinate 477,794 downwards.
TGGCCATATCGAGCATCTTGTCGACCAAGCCCTGCGGGGTCGGCACCCAGATTACGTCTTTGCCATCCTGGCCAACTTGCGGTTGAAACTCTTGCGCGGCGAACACGCGCGGCGTCGGCGCGGCGGCGAACATTGTTAATGCGAAGGCCACTGCTACGACGCGTGACGTTGCGGTATTGATCATCTTCAATCCTCCAATAGTTAAGTTCTCTGTTTAGCCTTTATGAGCGCGAATGAGATTCTGGCCCAAACGCCAGCGCAGCACTTCGTTGGCACCTTCGGTGATGCGCGTGCTGCGAATCTGCCGGTACCACCATTCGAGCGGTAGTTCCTTCATCAATCCCAAGCCGCCGTGGACTTGGATGGCGCGGTCGACGACGCGGCTGGCCATTTCCGTCGCCATCACCTTGACCATGTAGGATAGATCGCGGACGTCTTCGCCGCGGTCGACTCTCCAGGCGCACTCGTAGACCATGTTGCGCACGGAATGAATCTCCATCGCCGAGTCGGCGATCATGAACTGGATCGCTTGGCGTTCGGACAGCGGCTTGCCGAAGGTGGTGCGCACTTTGGAGTATTCGATCATCATGTCGAGGGCGCGCGACGCGATGCCCACCGGGCGCGCGCCATGGCCGCGGATGCGGCCTTCGCCGATCCATTTTTGCGCGATGGAAAAGCCACCGCCGATTTCACCGATGACATTGTTCGCCGGCACGCGGACGTTTTCGAAATACAGTTGCCAGGGCGCCTCGCCCATCATCGCCGGCCATTGCCGCTCAAGATTGACGCCGGGGCTTTTCAAATCCACCGCAAAGCAGCTGATGCCGCCGCGCGCTTTTTTTTCGGGATCGGTGACCGCCATCAGCTGCACGTAGTCGGCGCGCCCGGCGGCGGTGATAAAGCGCTTGGTGCCGTTGATGATAAAGTCATCGCCGTCGCGCACGGCGCGGGTGCGCATGTTGGCCGGATCGCTGCCGGCGTCTGGTTCGGTTTGGGCGAAACAGAATTTCATTTCGCCGCGCAGCACCGGCTTGAGAAAACGCTCTTTCTGTTCATCGCTGCAATAGAACAGCACCGGACGCACTTCCGGTCCGAATAGTTCGAGACTGCGGAAGGGCAGCGACGCAGCGCGGGCGATTTCTTCGTGAATGATGCAGCGCGGCAACAGACCAAGGCCGGCGCCGCCGTATTCCGATGGCACGTCGAGCATCCACAGCCCCATCGCTTTGGTTTTTTCCTGCAGCGGCTTGAGCAGATAATCCGGCATAGGTCCTTCGCTATCGTGGCGGTATTCGCGCTCGAGCGGAATCAGCTCTTTGTCGACGAATCGGCGCACCGTGTCGCGCAGGATTTGTATTTCTTCGGGCAGGTTAAAGTCCATATTATTTCCTTTATGGCGGAATGTGTTTCACCACGAAGACGCGAAGAGCGCGAAGTTCGGAGAATAGTTTTTGAAGCCTTCGTGTCCTTCGTGCCTTCGTGGTGAGAAGGCTCTTTCTTCCTAAGCGCTGGCAACGATCTTATTCGACAGGGAGCCAATTTTCGATGACGACACGTCGACGATATCGCCGACTTTGAGAAACAAATCGAGGGGTCGTTTGCCGTCGGGGCTGCGGCGCGACTTGTCGGCGGCGGTGCCCGCCGAGGTGCCGCCGGCGATGACGTCGCCGGGCACGAAGGTGAAGTCTTGCGATAGGTATTCGAGCACTTCGCCAAAGTTCCAAATCATTTCGCTAGTACTGTAACTTTGGCGCACCACGCCGTTGACTCGCGTTTCGACATCGACATCTTGCTGGTCGGTCTCGCTGACGACGATACAAGGGCCCATGGAGGCGGCGCCGTCGAAATTCTTTTGCAAATTGTAACTGACGGCCCGGTCGGTGCCGCCGCCGTCGCGAATTGACCAGTCGTGGAATAGCGTGACGCCCCAGACATAGTCGTTGATCTTGCCGGCCGGGATGTTCTTGCCGCGCTTGCCGATGATGATCGCGACCTCACCTTCGTAATCGAAATAAGTGACACGCTTGGGAAAGGGAATGTTGCCGCCGGGTCCAGTGACTTCTGCCGGCACTTTCCAAAATCCCCATTGGCCGGCTTTCTTGGCTTCTGCGGCGACTTCTTCGACGGTGATATCGGTTTTGCCGAGGCGATTGGCCCACATGCCGAGTAGATGCTTGGCGTAGTTACCGCCGACGCAGGCGATGCGCCGTTCCGGCCAGGGGGCGTGGAGTTGGACCTGATCCAGACTCTGAACAATCCCGTCGCCGGCGGCTGCTGCGTTGGCGTATTTGTCGATAACGCGCGCGGCCTCGTCGAGGGCCGGTTTGCCGGCTTCGATAAAACTCAACAACCGTGCTGGTAGCTGCGCTGAAGCGCGATTCAAATCGATCAGGTTATTGTTACCGGTTAATGCACCGACGCGGTGCTCCGGTCCATAGGTGACAATTTTCATTCATTCCTCCACAGAGTGATGGTGAATGATTGCGTAACATCGCCATGAGCTTGCGGTCAAGGCCTGGGAAGTTTTTCCGTGCTGGAGGGGAGCGTTCATTCGCTGTAGTCGGATACCGCGCTTTTTGATACTGTCGCTTTGCTTAGCGAAACGTTCGATGAGATTGAAAGCCTCAGGAGGTTGTACCTATGGCAACATCGCGTGTTGTTCGTTCGCTCGTAAACTTGGTCTTTGGATGCTGCGTTCTATCTGTGGCTGGCGACGGAACGGCGGCGGATAAGCTCGTTGGCTTTCAATCGGCGCGGACGATGTCCCAGGCGATGCCGTGGATCGCCGAGGAAGTCGGCTTGTTTCGCAAGTACGATTTAGATTTCCAGCTGGTTTATATATCGTCGTCGCAAATGGTTACTGCCGCGATCCTTAGCGGAGATGGTCAAATTGCAATTGGCGGCGGTGAGTCTATCATTCGTGCCGTCGCCCAGGGCGCAACCGACCTGGTATTTATCGCCAGCGCGAAGAACACTCTCACGCATAGTATCGTCGCCAGGGCGGAGATCAAAAGAGCCGAGGAGTTACGAGGCAAGAAGCTTGGCTTGTCACGCTTAGGCAGTAACTCGCATTATTTTGTCGTTCAGGCGTTGCGGAGAAGCGGAATCGATCCAGCGGATGTCCACTTTATCCAAACCGGCGGCCAAGTGGAAAATCTTGCCGCGCTCCTCAACGGCGCCGTCGATGCCGCGACGATGACCGGCCCGTCGGGCGGCAGCCGGGCGACCGCTCAGGGGTTTCGCTATCTCGTCTATGGTCCGGACCTGCAGATACCGTTTGCCGCGGCAACGCTCATCGCGCGCCGTTCGGTGTTGAATGCCCGGGGCCTGGCGATTGAAAAATTTGTCAGAGTGACGGCCGAAGCGATGAAACTGATATTCACCGATAAAGAGCTAACTTACCGCGTCTTGGCCAAGCAACTGCGCATTAGCGATCGCAAGGTTTTGGATGCGGCCTATGATGAGGAGATTAAAGTATTGGAACCCCGACTGGAATTTCGCAACGAGGCGCTGCAGGCGATTATCGACGAGACCGGCAAGCTCGACCCCCGGGCGAATAAGCTAAAGGTCCAAGATCTGATCGATCGGCGCTATCTCGACGGGCTAAAAAAAGACGGCTTTTTCGACAAACTATGGGCTAAGAAATAATGATTCCCGGCGACTGACCTCGAGGAGATAATTAATGGCGATTTCAGGAGTTCGTTTTGGCCATGTGGCGTTTCGCGTGGCCGACGTGGATCGTGCCGTAAAATGGTACGCCGACGCTTTCGGCGCGCGCAAAGTATTTCATGGCGAGCCACAGGTGGGCCGCCAGGAGTTGATGTTCTTGGAATTTGCCCCTGGGCAACATATCGAGATCTTTACCAACGGCACGGAGAGGTTTCAGACTCCGGCCAATGCCATCGGTTATCAGCATTATTGCCTGGTGGTGGACGATATCGATGAAGCGATTCGCCATTTGGCGACGATGAATGTTCATCCCGAGCGCGCCGCGCGCGAAGGACGCTCCCATTATCGGATCGCCTTTGTCGCCGATCCCGACGGCAATGTCATCGAGCTCATGGAGATTCGGCCCGAGTCGGCGATTTATTATGACCGGCGATAATCCGCCCCGCTCGTTGACAACTTTGCCTGGCATCGGATATTTCTAATGATGTAGATAAATACATGAGTTTTTTTTGTTGGTTTATTAGAGGAGGATATACCCGTGGTCATGCTTGGTACCGATATGAAAGTTGCCGAGACCCCGAAAGAGGCGCTCAAAGAGTATATTAAGGTCGATCCTTATTCGGAATGGCTGAAAAATGAAGGCGTGCGCGTCTACGAAGAATACTATTTCCCGAGTTTGGCCAAGATCGAGTTGGGACCGTGGGAGCGCAAAGGCGGCAGCGGCGCGGTGGTCCACATCAACAACAATCATATGCCGAATGATTGCCATGTGATCGAAATCAAGCCGGGCGGCAAGTCGGAGCCCGAGCATCACATGTACGAACTAACGATTTACGTGGTTTCGGGACGCGGCGCGACGTCGATCTGGCAGGACGAGAAAAAGAAGAGCAGCTTCGAATGGCAGGCGGGCAGCTTGTTTTCAATTCCGCTCAACTGCTGGTACCAGAACTTTAACGGCAGCGGCCAGGAACCGGCCCGTTACATCGCCGTGACCAACGCGCCGCCGATGATGCGGCTGTACCGCGACAACAATTTCATTTTCAACAACCCCTATATGTTCACTTCCCGCTACGCCGGCGAAGAGGATTACTTCAGCGGCAAGGGCAAGCTGTTCACCCGCCGCGTCTGGGAGTCCAATTTCATCGCCAACGCTCCCGATATGTTGCTCTACGGCTGGAAAGAGCGCGGCGCCGGCGGCATCAACGCCATGTTGGAAATGGCCGACAACAACACCAAGAGTCATATTTCCGAATTTCCCATCGGTACTTACAAAAAAGCCCATCGACATGGTCCGGGGGCGCACTTGGTGCTGCTCAGTGGCACCGGCGGTTACTCGCTCATCTGGACCAAGGAAGACCGCTCGGACATGATCAAGTGCGACTGGGCGTTAGGCTCCATGGTCACGGTGCCGAACGACAACTGCTACCATCAGCACTTTAACTCGGGGACGACGCGCGCACGCTACCTTGCGCTCCGTCCCGGCGACATGGGTCTCTACAAAAAAGGGCGTGGCGGTGGCGGCGAAAATGCCGATCGCAGTTTGAAGGAAGGCGGCTGGCAGATTGAGTACGAGGATGAGGAGCGCGAGATTCACCAGATCTTTGAGAAAGAACTCAAGGCCCACGGCGCGACTTGCAAGATGAAGGCGTTTATTCCCTGGTGCACCGGCGAGGTCGGGCCGACCAGCGAGCGGGATACCTAACTGTGCAACTTATCGCGTTGGGGGATCTGAGTGTTTCAATGCGTTTGGTTCCCCGAAAGCTTCCAATGGTCTGGCTAACGCTGCCTTACTAGCCAGGTCCGGGTCGCCAACCAAGAAAAATTAAGGTCCCTTTAGGGGATGGTTGAAATCCCTCGCCCCTTCGACCTTGCTCAGGGCAGGCTTGAGGTGAAGAGAGGGTTTGTCATGCCGGCGCAGGCCGGCATCCATCTTCGTGCGCGTTGCAAGGCTAAACGAAACCTGGATTCCGGCCTACGCCGGAATGACGTCCCGGAAGAGTCGACTTCCAGTCGATAAATTTAGAACCTCTCGGCTTTAAGCCGAGGGTTGTTTAGTATGGTTCGGTTGCCGTTGGTGCGCGCGGTATTGCCGGTCCCGGAAAAGAAAAAGGTTCAACCTCCGAAGATCCGCCTTTATTTGGCGAATCCGGACGTTGAACCTTTTGGGTTTGATGGCTTTGTTAGTTGAGTTGCGTTGCTGCGGTGTCTTTCGTCATCGGTACCTGCGGTTTGCGCCGGTTGGGGTTGCGCAGGATTTGCAGCGACTTTTGCTCGATTTGACGAATGCGTTCGCGCGTGACGGAAAACTTCTGTCCCAGTTCTTCGAGGGTGTAGTCGCGCTTGAGCTCGATGCCGAAGCGCATGCGCAGCACCGCTTCTTGGCGTGGCGTCAAAACTGACAGCGCCTTGCGCACTTCGGAGCACAAAGTGCTTTCCAAGGCTTGGCTCTCAGGCTGGGGTCCAATGCGGTCCTCGACAAAATCGCCGAGCTCGTCGCCATCTTCCCAAACCGGGGTGTGCAGCGACACGGGTTCACCATGACTCTGCACGGAATTGAGCATCTCCTGGACCGAGAGGCCCAGTTCCTTGGCCAGCTCTTCGGGCATAGGCTCTCTGCCGAGTCGGCGCTGCATTTCACGGGCGGTTTGCATGACTTTGTTGCGCGACTCGACCCGGTGCACCGGCACGCGAATCGTATGACCTGTGTCGATCAAGCCGCGGGTGATCGCCTGGCGAATCCACCAACTGGCGTAGGTCGAGAAACGAAAGCCCAGCCGGTAATCGAACTTGTCGACAGCGCGCATGAGACCGAGATTGCCTTCCTGAATGAGATCGAGAAACGCCAATCCACGATTCATGTACTTCTTGGCGATGCTAACGACTAGCCGCAGGTTGGCCTCGGTAAATTCTTTGCGGGCGATCTGAACCATCTGCTCGCCATGGGCAAGTTCGCCGGCGAGCCGCTTGATTACGGTCACATCGCGGCCGACCGACTCCTCAATAGACTCGATTTCCTCGGCGATGCTGCTTTTTTGCGTTCGAGTGGCGCGCGGCCTTTGCTGCTCCAATTCTTCGACTCGATTGGCGGCGCGTTTGAGCCGGACGATCCAGGCTTCGACATGAGGAGCGGCAAGGTGGAGGTCCTCGATCAAGGCGCAGATCTTCGCGGTCAGAGCCACTTCTTTTTCACTCAACGCCCGATAGCGTTGTTTCGAGATGCGCTTATGTCCTAGCTCGCGATGAATCTCTTCTTGGCTCTGGCCCAATCGGCGCAATTTGGCGACCGCTTGCAAGAAAACCTTAGGATCCTGTCCTTCGCTCGCTTCTTTGTCGTGATCGTCGGGCTTTTCCAGAACTTCGTTGATCTCCAATTCGCCGTCGGCGATTTTGCGGCCGAGTTGGACAACGTAGCGTACCGCCGAAGGCGCAGAAAACAACGCGCGCAGGATCTCATTTTGGCCAGCCTCGATGCGCATGGCCAATTCGATCTCACGCTCGCGGCTGAGCAAAGGTACCGCGCCAATGTCGCGCAGATATTGCTGCACCGAACTCATGGCGAAGTCGGATTCCTTGACCTCAGGCTCGGCTTCTGCGCCGGTTTCGTTGATGGAGCCGAAGCTCATCTCCGCATCTGCGGGCGCCAGGTCGGAAATCTCCTTTTCGTCAAAGATCTCTTCGATAGGCTTATCAATGTCGAATTCGCTTACCACTGTACTCTCCTTGGATAACCCGTGAAGGGCTATTCGGGTTCCGAAACATTCGCTGTCGCTACTTTAGGGCTGTAGCATTAGACGCGCCAAGCGGTCGATCCGTTCCCAAGATTTGCTCTGATTTGGTACTAAGTGAGTTAATCAGATTATCGGTGCACGAGTAAATATCTTTGATTTTAGCTATTTGATCGAAATAATTGATGGACTTTGTGAATGAAAACGTAATGACGATAGAGCCCTCTGTCAAGGTTGTCTGCGAGTAAGAATATCCAGTTAAATTGCCAAAGCGGCGATTTAGCGATTCCGCACTATGCGCTTTACGGGGAGGTTTTGCCAGCGATGAGAAACGTACCCCCGCGTCCGCGAAGGACGCGGGGGAGTAGCGAAGGTGATTAGCCGTGATTCCGTCGGTCGCAGACGGCATCAATGAGGGCGGGTTTGCCTTGTTTGACTTGCTCGATGGCTCGTTTCAGCGCGCCTTTGAGGTCGTCGCCGTTTTCAAACGGACCTTCAGCGTACCAGCCCATGGACCTCGCCAAGCCGGCGAAGTCAGGGTCGGGGCCGTAGAGATCCATACCGATATAGGCTCGCTTCGGGTCGGTGCCCCGGGTGCGCGCCAAAACCAGCTGATGGTTCCAGTCGTTGTAGTAAGCGCGGTTGTTGAACATGACGACTAACATGGGGATTTGATATTTTGCCGCGATCCAGAGCGATCCGGCGTCGAACATCAAATCACCGTCCGGCTGTAAATCGACCACCAGACGGCCGGTACCTTTGTTTGCCAGGGCTACGCCCAAGGACAGACCGATCTGCGTGCCCGTTCCTAGTTCCCGGCCGCCATGGCAGTAGGGGCGGTCGAAGTTCCAGAGCTTTTTGCCCCAGGAGCCGAGGTCGCCGGCGGTGAGCACCCAGTCTTCGCCTTTGATCGCTTCCCACACTTCGCTGGCGAGGCGCGGCACGGTCATCGGTTTTTGATCCCAGTGTTCCTGGGCTTGCTTGGCCCACTTGGCGCGGGTCTCGGCGTGACGCTTGCCGATGGCTTCCGCTCGTTTGGCGATTTTCTCCGCCAGGCCTGGGGTCTTGGCAATGCGCTCTTTCAAGAGTTTGGTCAGAACGGGTGCGGCGGTCACCACGTCGGCGATCATGCGCTGCTGGGCGTAATAGGGCCGGGCATAGTCCATGGACCATTTGCTGGTTTCGATATCGGTGAAACCGATATCGATCCAGGTGGCGCCCGCCGCAACTTTGCTGACCACCGTGCGGGTCGCGATGTCGCGCACATGGGTCGGCTTTTCAAAATCGGCGATATCGAGGGTGAGGACGACGTCGACGCCGTCGTAACAACCTTCGGGATCCATGGTCAGATTCAAAGGATGATCGGTCGGAAAGTTCAAACGGGAACCGACATCCCAGACCGACGCGCCGAGCGTTTCGGCAAGTTCGACCACATGGTTCCAACCATGGGGCGGACGGGCCGCGAAGTCGGCGATGATCGCGACACGATTGGCCGCGGCAAGCGTGTCGGCGGCTTTTGCCAGGGCGACCGGCTCGGCTGCCGGCGGGGTCGGGAACCTCGACTGCGCCAGTCAGCGGCATCTCGACATCATGATCGAGCTCGGCTTCCTGCAAGCCGGCGTCATAGCACATGTAGATCGGCCCCTGGCGCGCGCTCATCATGATCGAATAGGCGCGGGCGAATGCTCCGGGCACGCCGTCGACGGTGGACGGCTGGTAATCCCACTTAACGAAATTGCGAATCGCTTCGCCCTGGACGTTGGCCGTGTGAATCCAGTCGATAAACGGCCGGCGCTTGGGTTCGGCCAACGGTCCGGTGGCGCCCATGATAAACACCGGCGCGCGGTCGAGATAGGCGTAGTAGATGCCCATCGGCGCGTGCAGCAAGCCGACCAAGTTATGGACGATGGCGATCATCGGTTTGCCCTTGGCGCGGGCATAGCCATGGGCGATCTGCACGGCGATCTTTTCATGCTGGCAGGTGAGCATCGGCGGATTGTTCTCGCCGTAATTGACCAGCGAGTCATGCAAGCCGCGGTAGCTCGCGCCGGGATTGAGCGCGATGTACTCGAAATTATATTTTTTTACCATGTCGACGATCACGTCGGACTGCCAGCGTTTCTCGGACTTTTTGACTGTTGAATCTGCCATGCAGATGTCCTCCTTAGATTAATTCAAACAGAAATTATTCTTCACCACGAAGGTCACGAAGGTTTCGGAAGTTTATTATTCCGAACTTCGTGCGCTTCGTGTCCTTCGTGGTGCAAGGGTTCTAGGCATTCTCGCCGCGGCGCCAGACGACGGCGTCGACCAGCGCGGGTTTGCCGGCTTTGACCTGGGCGATGGCGCGCTTCAACGCCGGGCCGACTTCGGCAGGGTCTTCGATGACGCCTTCGGCGTACCAGCCGATACCCTTGGCGATATGGGCGAAGTCGGGCGGCGGGCCTTCCAAATCCATGCCGATGTAGGCGCGCTGCGGGTCGGTGCCGCGCTGGTGCGCCATGTGGATTTGATGAGCCCAGTCGTTGTAGTAGGCGCGGTTGTTGTACATCAGGATCAACATCGGGATGTTGTATTTGATCGGCATCCACAGGGCGCCCAAGTCGAACATCAGATCGCCGTCGGGTTGGATGTCGACGACCAGCTTGCCGGTGCCTTTGTACGCCAGGGCGGCGCCAATGGACATGCCGATCTGCGTGCCGGTGCCGAGTTCACGGCCGAGGTGACGATAGGGCTTGTCGAAGTCCCAAACCTTGTGCACCCATTCTTTCAAGGTATTGGCGGTCAGCACCCAGTCTTCGTCTTTGATCACCTGCCAGGCTTCATGGGCCAGGCGCGCTTCAGTCATCGGCCGCTCGTTCCACTGCTCCTTCACTTGATCCTGCCACTTTTGCCATTGTCGATTGTGGCGCTCGCCGATGGCTTTCTTGCGATCGGCAATGCGACTCGTGAGTGCCTGGTTGCCGTCGATGCGCTTTTTGCACGCGGCGGTGAGCGCGGGAATCGACAGCGCGCTGTCGCCCAACACTCGGTGATCCCAGTTATGATGCTTGTTATAGTCGGTGGCCCACTTGCTGATCTCGATATCGGCGAAGCCGACATCGATCCATTTGCAGTCGGCCGCCGTTGCCACCTGAACTTCGCGGGTTTGGGTGTTCAACTTATGCGAGCCGCGGGTCCAGTCGACGACATCGAGAGCGGTGACCAGATCGACGCCGTTGAAGGCGTCGTTGTGGAAGCTGACGCTCAGGGGATGCTTGTTGGGAAAACCCAGCCGCTTGTTAATGTCATAGACCGACGCACCGACGGTTTCGGCGAGCTCGACGGTGGAGCCAAAGCCCATGGGCATGCGCGCCGCGTATTCGGTCAACAGCAGCGGGTTGTTCGCCGCCACCAGCATGTCGGCGGCGTGGTCGATGGCCGACTGCTCGGGGGCGACGCGGGACGGCACCTTGATATGAAAATTCGGCACCGGGACATTTTCCGTCAACTTGGCTTCCTGCATCGCCGAGTCGTAAACCATGTATACCGGCCCCTGCGGTTCGCTCATCATGATCGAGTAGGCGCGCGCGAACGAATCCGGCACGCCATGAATGCTGCCGGGCTGGTAGTCCCACTTGGTGAAGCCTCGCACGACGTCGCCCTGCGCGAAGGCGGTGTGAATCCAGTCGATAAACGGCCGGCGCAGCTTCTCGTCCATGGGACCGGTGGCGCCGATGATGAACACCGGACTGCGGTCGATATAGGCGTAGTAGATGCCCATGGGAGCGTGCAGCAGGCCGACGACGTTATGGACGATGGCGATCATTGGTTTGCCGGTGGCTTTGGCATAGCCATGGGCGATCTGCACGGCGATCTTTTCATGGTTGCACAGCAGCATCTCCGGCTTATTCTCACCGTAGTTGACCAATGAGTCATGCAGACCTCGGTAACTGGCACCGGGATTGAGCGCGATGTAGGGAAAATTAAATTGCTTGATCAAGTCAACGATGATGTCCGACTGCCAACGTTCGGTGGATTTTTTGATCTTATCGTCTGCCATGCGGAGGCCTCCTAATAATTATGGTTGTCGCCGAGGATCAACCGACTCTCTTTGTTATCTGGGAAATGGTTTTGTCGCAAGGGGTAAGGGCGCAAAGCGCCTGGTATTCAAGGTTCAAGGGTTCAAAAGTTCAAGGTCGGTATGATACACCGAGGTTTAAGCGGAGCCGACGAGCCTATAAACCGAGATAAGCTTGGCGAACGCGGTCATCGTTCAGAAGTTCGTTTCCCGTGCCAGTCATTGCGACGCGGCCGTTTTCGAGCACATAACCGCGCTGGCACAGCTTCAACGACGCGGCCACGTTCTGCTCGACCAGGAGCACCGTCAGGCCTTGCCTATTCAGCAAGTGAACGGCGCGCAGCATTTCCTCGACGAGGTTTGGCGCCAAGCCCAAGGACGGTTCGTCGAGCATGATCAGTTCGGGACAGCCCATCAGGCAGCGGCCGATGGCGAGCATTTGCTGTTCGCCGCCCGAAAGCGTGCCGGCTAGTTGCTTGCGCCGTTCGGCGAGGCGGGGAAAGAGCGCGAAGACTTCGTTTATCGACTGTTTGTATCGCGCGCGGGCGCGCGCCGGCACCGCGCCCATCTGCAAATTTTCCATAACGGTCAATGTGGCAAAAAGCTGGCGCCCCTCGGCGACCTGGCCGATGCCGAGGTTGCAAATCTCATGGGATTCGAGCGTGGTGATGTTTCGGCCGGCGAAAACAATCTTCCCGGTGATCGGCCGTTCGATTCCTGCGATGGCGCGGATGAACGAAGACTTGCCGGCGCCATTGGCGCCGACCAGAGCGACCGTCGCGCCTTTTTCAATCGCCAGCGAGACGCCGGCAAGCGCCGTTGCGCCGCCGTAGTTCAAGGCGAGGTCGGTGACTTGCAGTAGGGCGCTCATAAGTCGCTATTCTCACCCAAGTAGCTCGCCACCACGGCCGGTTGGCGGACAATGTCGGCAGGCTTCCCATGGCCGATGATTTCGCCGTGATGCAGCACGATGACTTTGTCGGCCAAAGCCATCACCGCGCGCATGACATGTTCGATCAAGAGCATCGTTATACCTTCGCGCTGGTTGAATTCGCGCAGCGTCGCGACCACCTCATCGCACTCGGTCGGGCGCAGGCCGGCCATCACTTCGTCGAGCAGCAAGAGCTTGGGCTTGGTTGCCAAGGCGCGCGCGACTTCGAGCCGTTTACGGTCCGGCAGGGTCAGTGCGGCGGCGGGCATGTCGCGCTTGGACTCCAAGCCGAGTTTGGCGAGAATCTCCTGGGCACAAACCCGGGCCGCTGCAACATTTGGCGATCGCTGCAGCGCGCCGACAACGACATTATCGAGCACGGACAGTCCGGCAAAGGGTTTGGCGATCTGAAAGGTTCGGCCGATGCCGCGAGCGCAGATCTGGTCGGGTCGCAGGTCGTCGATTCTGGTGCCGGCAAAAGAGATGGTCCCCGAGTCCGGCACCAGCGCGCCGGCAATGAGATTGAACAGCGTCGTTTTGCCGGCGCCGTTGGGGCCGATGAGGGCGACGATGGAATTCTCCGCGACGCTGAACGATACCTCGCTCACGGCGCGCAGGCCGCGAAAAGATTTTCCGAGCTTTTCTACTTCGAGTAAATTCATCGCTCGAGTTTCAGCTTGCGCGCGATAGACGGCCAGATGCCATGGGGCAGAAACACGACCACGGCAAATAAGATGACACCATAAATAAGTTGCTTGACGCCGGGGATGTTCCAGCCGAGCACGTCAACAAATTCGGTCGCGCCGTCGGTGAGCAAGGTGACCAGCGCAGCCCCGATAATCGGACCGAAAAGCGTGCCCATGCCGCCGATGATCGGCCCCAAGATGATTTCGACGGAGCGGTTGATGCTGAATATCTGCTCGGGAAACAGGTTGTTGTAATAAAAGGCTAGAAACACACCGGCGACGGCGGTCATAGCCGCGCTGATAGCGACGGCGAGGATTTTCCAGCGGAATGCATCGATGCCGAGAGCGCTCGCGGCTTCTTCGTTCTCGCGGATCGCTTGCCAATAGTAGCCCGGCCGGCGGTGTATCAGCCAGGCGGACAGTCCGAAAGCGAACGCCGCAAGCAGTAACATGACGTAATAATACATCGCCGGCGGGCCGCGCAGATTGAGCCAATCAATCCGATCCTGCGGGCCGACCTTGAGAAACAGGCCCGCCGAGCCGCCGACCCAGGCGAAATGATCGAAGCCGATGCGCGCGAACTCGGCGAATGCGATGGTCAAGAGCGTGAAGTAAACGCCGGAGATGCCGTAACGGAAGGCGAGGGCGCCGAGCAAAGCGCCGAGGGCGGTGCAAACAAAGACCGCCAGCCAGACTCCGATCCAAGGACTGACGCCATAGTGAAAATAGAGCGCGCCGGCGGTATAGCCGCCGACGCCGAGGTACAAGGCATGGCCGAGAGACAGTTGGCCGGCGAAGCCCATCATGATGTTCCACGCTTGGCCGGTGTAGGCGAAAAACAGGAAGAGCGTGGCAACGGATAGGACGTAATTGTCGGCGAACGCCGGCAGGACGATCAACGCGGCAGACAATAAGAACAGCAAGAATGACGGACGCCGATTCACCGCTGGCCGCCTAACAGACCGCGCGGACGAATCAGCAGGACAACGATCAGCAAGGCGAAGCTAAACATGCCTTTCGCCGACGGCAGGATGAACAGACCTGCCAGCGCTTCCGACAAGCCGATCAGGACGCCGCCGAGCAGCGCGCCGTTCAGCGAACCGAGGCCGCCGACGATGACGATCACAAACGCGAGCAGCGTGTAGCCCGGGCCGATGGCCGGCGTCAGGTCGATCAGCAGGACCATCATGCAGCCGGCGACCGCGACACAGAGCGTGCCCAACCCGAACGCCAACGCGTAGAGCTGATTGACGTTGAGGCCAACGACCTTGGCGCCGAGCCAGTTATCGGCGCAGGCGCGGATTGCCGTGCCGCGGCGGGTGAAGCGGAAAAAGCTGAACAGCCCAGCGGCCGTGCCGACGGCGACCAGCCCGGCGTAGAGTTTACCGCGGTCGATCAAAAGCGGGCCGAGTTCGATGGATTCGAGCATGCTGTCGAGCCGCACGCTACGGGCGTCTGGGCCGAAGAAGATCAATTGGCCGTTGGTCAGGATAATGGCGATCGAGAGCAGCAGCATGAACTGCGCATGGTCGGGGCGGGTGACGAACGGATTGACGATCCAGCGCTGCAAGCCGTAACCCAAAACAAAGAAAAACGCCGCGACCGGTAGAACGGCGATGAAAGGATTTAGCCCAAAGGTGCTGAACAGTATCACGCTTGCGTACATGGCGAGCGTCATCATCTCGCCATGGGCAAAGTTGACCACGCGGGCGACACCAAAAATAACTGAAAGACCGAGCGCCATCAGGCCGTAGACCAGACCGGTGAGGATTCCTGAAATAATGACGTTGGTTAGGCTGACGAAGTCGATGGGCATGGTTAAATGAATGTCAAAACTGAGTTGATCGATTCTGTAACGTCATTCGGGCGCGGGCCGGAATCCAGTCTTTGAACCCATCCCCGCGAACCACAACCTGGATGCCGGTTTCCACCGGCATGACGAATGTTACGCTCGTTTATATTCCGCCCAAGGAAACTTTGGCTTCGCTTCCGCGGATGGCGCGGGTAAAACGACCACGGGTTGCTGGCCTTGATTCTGAATGCACGCAGACAGGTTGCCTTCGACCTGGCCCTTGGCGTTGAACTTGATCGGCGCGCCGATCATCATGCGGTTCATTATTTCGGTCTGGCGGATCGCTTCGGTCAACGGCTGGGCATCGGTCGATTTCGCGCGCTTGAACGCGTCGGCGGCGATCAGCAACGCTTCAAAGGTATAGCCGACGTTGAGCGCGTGAAACTTTAACTGGTCTTTGGGATTTTGCTTTTTGAAGGCAGCATCGACGGACTTCGTCATTGCCGCTTTGGGATCGAACCATGGGACATTGGAGATGCAGCCTTCGGATAGCTTGCCTAGCGACTGAAAAAACTGGTTCTCATACATGCCCGGGGAGCCCGGGCTGATGATGCCCATGACATTCCAGCGCTGCTTGACAATCTCGCGGCGCAACACGATGGCATCGTTCAAGCGGCTAACCAGCAGCAAGAAGTCTGCTTTGGTCGCTTTCGCTTTGACGATTTCCACCGTCAAGTCCTTGGCTGCCGGATCGTAGGATATTGTGTCGACAAGTTTAAACGGCAAATTCAACAGCGGTAGGATCGCGCCGATCGCCTTGGCATTGGCCTGGCCGAAGGTGTCGTTGACATGCATGAACACCGCGCTGCGCGGCGTCGTGCCGGTGACCTTGAACAGCGCGTCGGTGAGGGCGAGGCCGTTGCTGACCAATTCCGTGGCGATCGGGAAATTGCGAAAAACATACTTGTAACCCTGCTCGGTGATCTGCGGTGCAGCGGCGATGTTGATGATAAACGGCACGCCGCGCTGCTCGGCGACTTGGGCGATGGCTGCGGCGGCTCCGGAATCGAACGGACCGACCAGGCAATGCGCGCCTTCTTGAATCAGTTTTTCCGCTCGCGTGCGCGCGGTGTCGACGTTCGTCTCGGTGTCGGCATTGAGCAGTTCGATGTCGACGCCGAGACGCTCTTTAATGACGAAAGGCGCGAGATTGGCGCCTTTCTGACAAGACTGGCCGATCAAGCCCTGTAAGCCGGATTTGGGCAGCAGGACGCCGACTTTGAGCTTGCTCGACTGCGCGCGGACGATGTTGAATGGAGCGAGTACAGCCGCGGCGGCGGTGAGCAATGTTTTGTTAAATTGGCGGCGGTTCATTTTCAGTCCTGTCGGCTTGGATAGTAGTGCGGCCGTCGTATTGTCATGCCGGCGCAGGCCGGCATCCATCTTCGGTTGCGCGACGCAGCCAAAGAAATCCGGGATTACGGCCTCCGCCGGAATGACGACATTGGCGAATCGACTTGTAGTCAATGAATTTAGAATCATTGAGCATTGGCCTTGGCTAATTCAGTTGCGGGATATCGGTCCGTGGCGAGAAAATTAATCTACGCAGGTACGCGAAATTCCTTCACCGCATCTTCATTGAGCTCGACCCCAAGTCCCGGCCGTTCGCTCAGCGTCACCCAGCCGTCGGCAAGCGTGGGCAATTCTTTGTAAACCGCGTTGGCCGTCAGCCAGTTGTTGACATGAATCTCGGCGCGCCAGCCGTTGGGCACCGCGGCATGGAGGTGGAAGTCGAAATGATCGCCGTTGCCGATGGGCAGATTGTAAGCCTGGGCCAAGCCTGCGGCTTTCATGCCCATGGTAAAGCCGCCGATGGATAGGACGTGGATATTGAGGAAGTCGACGGCGTCGGCTTTGACCAGATCGGCGAGCCGGGAGAAATTCTCCCACTGGCCGGCGGCGATGGGAATGCTGGTTTGCTTGCGCAGTTGAGCCAGCAGGTGCGGATCATTATGAACGATCGGCTCTTCGAACCAGGTTAGATTAAACGGCTCGAAGCTCTTGCACCAGCGCACTGCGGTATCGAGTTTCATCAAACAGTTGGCATCCGCCATGAGCTCGGCATCGTCTCCGACCGCTTCGCGCACGGCTTTCATGCGCGCGACATCTTCGGCCGGATTATCGGCACGGTGTTCAGCGCTCGCTCCTCCCGGATCGCTTTCGCCGCGGATGTTGACCCGGCCGACTTGCACCTTGAGCCGGTTCTGGCCGCTTGCTTGCCAGTGCTTCGCCGCCGCCGCCAGCTCGTCGCGGGTGTAAGCGCGCAGGCCGAAGGTGATGTAGGCGGGAATCATTTTCTGCGCACCACCGAGCAAGCGCCACACCGGCGTGTTGTAGAGCTTGCCCTTGATATCCCACAGTGCGACGTCGATGGCGCTGACGGCATAATTCCACACGCCGCCGTGCGCGCGCGTGTTGAACTTCCAGAGCATCTGATGCATCAAGCGCTCGTTCTCCAGCGGGTCTTTGCCCTTCAAGAACGGCAGCAATTCCTGCTTGATCGCCGCAACCGTGGCGGCGTGTAAGAATCCGCCAATCTGCGACAAGCCGACCAAACCGTCGTCGGTTTTGAGTTTCAGCAGCCGCACCCCGGTGCGCAACGGCTGTTTGAACAGCGGCGGGGTGACGGGGATGTTTTGCAGCTCGATGATTTCTATCTCAGCGATCTTCAAGAGTGACCTCCTTGTGAATCTTAATTTGATTGGTCGATGTCGTGCGCAACAGTTGGATCGATCTAGTCTGATTACTGACGCCATTCAGAAGCAGCAGTAGTTGATGGGGATTGGGGAGCTTGGTGACGGACCAAGCTGCATCAATCAACTTCGCTTGGCGGCCTCCATCAAGAACGCCTTCGCAGCACGAGTGGAACTTGGCTTCCAAGTCGCCGTCGCTCAATGGATTGTCCGGGCCGCCGCGGTAGCGTTCGTCGGCCCAGCCTTCGATGATTTTGCCGCTTTTCAAATTGATGGCGATGCGCGAGCGCATTTTATCGAAGCCCATTTTTTCGATCTCGGAGTCGAGTTCGGTGGTGATACGCTTTTGCATGGCTTGCATGGGCGCGGAGGCGACGAATGGGTCGGAGAATTCCGTCTTGCCGGCTTTGCGGGCGAGCGCGATCATGGCCAGTGCTGAGGGGAGGGAGAATTTCGCTTGCAAATGATTCGCCGCGATCGGGTAGCGGATTGGATTCAAGATATTCGAGCCGGCGTAGACTTTTACGCTTTCAATATCGTCCGGTTTCACGTTGTTTCCGCTCACTAGCTTCAACATCAAGTCGATGGTTGGGTGGGTGAGCACACCGCAGGGGTAGGGCTTGATCGATACCCCGGGCTCGACGATGGTCCAGGTCTTGCCGAAGCCTTGGGAAATCTTCTCAGCGCTGACGCCGCCGCCTTGGACGGCGAAATAGCCCCATGGACCGTCGAAGGCGTCGGGGTCGGCGGTAAAGCCGCGCGCCGCGAGCAGCGCCGCGGTGACGCCGCTTTCCGCGGCCCGGCCGACATGTAGAGGCTTGGTCATGGTGCCAAAGTTACAGCGGATGCCGGCGGCGAAGCTGGCGGCGATACCGAAACCGCTGCGCAGTTGCTCGCCTTTCAATCCCAATAGCTTTGCCGCCGCGGCGAAGGCGCCGAAGGTGCCGACGGTGCCGCTGGTGTGGAAGCCGCGCAGGTAGTGCTGCGGCAGCATCCACTCGGAGATTTTGCACTCGACTTCGAAACCGGTGAGGAAGGCGAGCATGAAGGTCTTGCCGTCGATGTTGTCGAGCTTCTGCGCCATCACGAGCGCGCTCGACAGCGGCGGTATGGTCGGATGGGTTAACAAGCCATAGACATGGGCGGGATCGACGCTGACCTGACTGTCATCCCAGTCGTGGGCGTGACCCGCAGTGCCAAGCACGCGTGCGGCCATGGGGCCAGGTACTTTGACTTTGCCGCGGCTCAAGAGAAGCGCGTCTGCCCGTCCTCCCATCTCTTCGGCTTCTTCGACGAGCAACTGAACCGTGTGCTCTTCCGAGCCGGCGACGAACAAACCCAGGCCGTCGAGCAAACAGCGCGTGCCGATGCGGAACGCCTCGGCAGGGATAGCATCGAATGTCACGTTCTCGACGAAAGCCGCCGCGGCAGCGGTGACTTTCATGCCAGCGGGTAGCGGGGCAAAAGGATTTTGGTCTGCCATTGCGAATCAACTCTCTGATGGTGGTTCAGTTAGATCGAGATCTCTCACTTCGTTCGAGATGACAAGGAGAGTATTCTGCTGTCATTTCGAGCGAAGCGAGAAATCTTTCTCACGCTGAAAACGTTCGGCCAACTCCAAGTGAACCACTAACACTATCTGGGATCATGTTAAAAAATCAGTCAACCACTTCCGAGATGTAGTAATCCATGAAGCGGCGATGCACGTCCGGCCGGGTTTCGATCCTGGTCATCGCCTCGCATTCCTCTTTGCTATGGACTTTCACCGCTCCGAGCGGGGCGGCCATGATCTGGAGTTTGGCGCTGCGCACGAGGTCGAGACCGAGTCGGCAGAGCTGGTCCAAGTTCTTGGCCACCACGGTGCCGCCGTGGCCGCGCAGGAGGACGGCGACTTTGTCGCCGAGGGTAGTCGCAACTTTGTCGCCTAGTTGTTCGTTGCGGATCAGCACCGGCGAGTCATAGATTGGCGTACCGCGGTGAAAGTTGACGCCGCAGTTCGAGATCACTTTGATCTCCTGGCCGGTGGCGGCGACGGCGACCAGCTCGTCGGCGTGGTAGTGCAAGATGCACTCTACGTCCGGGCGTGCCTTATAGATCGACGTGTGCATGGCGGTCTCGCCGTTGGGGTCGCCGTGGCCTTCGAGTTTTTTCCCATCGGCGTCGAGAATGATCAAATCGCGGACGGCGACTTTACCTGGCGGCATATGCGGCGTGCTGAGGATTCTATATCCCGGTAAACGTGCCGTGATATGGCCGTAGCCGTCGATCACGCGTTCGTGCTGCAGGATCTTGGCGACCATCACTATTTTGTCTTTCAGTGCGTCTAGCGGTTCGATCACTGTTGTCTCCTTGTGTGATTGCTGCGTGTTGATGGTAGTCGTTTCTCACCACGAAGGACACGAAGCGCACGAAGTTCGGAAATGTCTTTGTCCAATGCCTTCGTGCTCTTCGTGAACTTCGTGGTGAAACCTTTTCGTCATTTCCTATAGCTATTACACAACTTTCGAGCGTTTGAGGAATTCGTGCCACAGCGCTGCCATCTCGCCGGCCTTGGCGTCCCATTCCTCGCGCGGACTCAAGGGTTCGTCGTAGTGTTTGGGAAATAGCACATGGACTTCGCTCTTTTGTAGTAGGCGGCCGAGGGTTTCACCGGTTTGCCGTCCATGGGTGAGATCGTTACCGGGGACGATGCAGGCCGGGACTTTTATCGTGAGCAGATCGGCTTCGGTCGCCCCGATGACGGGGAGATCGGCGCCCTTAAGAAAGTATTCGCGCCAGCGCGACATGACTCGGATAAAATGCTGCGGGTCCATTTGCATCAGCGTGTTGCGGTTCTCGGGGCGCGCTTTGATGCGTTCTTGCCAATGCTCCATGCCGCAGACCGCGGCCATGCCGCCGCTCTTGGCCGCAGTGATGAACTGGCCGTAGTATTCTTCGGCCAAGCGTTCGCAGGCGAATCTTCCGCCGGTAATGCGCCACAGAAGCAATGCGCGCACGGACTCCGGATGGCGCAAGGCGAAAAGCAGAGCAGTGCGGCAACCGGACGAGCTGCCGCCGACGATGGCGGGCAACGCTTCCAATTGATTCAGCAACTCATGGACATCATCGGCCCAGATCTCGTATTCCGAGTCGTTGCCGTCGATGACGACATCCGACGCGCCGCAGTTGCGCCGGTCGAAGATGACGACGCGGTATCCGAGATCGGCGAGTTTGCCGGCTTGGTTTTGGATACCGCTGATGTCGCGCCGTCCGCCGGGGGAGAGCGCGGCCCACGGGCCGGTGCTGCCGAGGATTTGATAATTCATATTGATGCCGCGGACGTTTGCGTAAGGCATAGCGTTGCTCCTCTCGACACTGACGGCTGGACAATAGCTGATGCCGCGCCGATTATTCAACCGCCGGTGGGAGAGTTTAGCAAAGATTTCTTACCGGGGTTCGATTGACGCCAAGTTTTCATTTCCGCTACTATCGGCCCCGAACCGAGTTCGCCAAATTATGAAGACGGGTTACGTCATCGGGTTAGCTTTGAGTCTCATTACGATTCTTTTGGCTATGGACTCCGGCCAGTGTCAGGACAAGTTGGAACGGGTCAATCTCGCCATCCCGGTCACGGCGCTGAGTCAATTGCCCTCCTATGCCGGCGTGCGCTTCGGGCTGTTTCGCGAGGAAGGGCTCGATGTGCAAATCGTCTTGATGAATGGACGATTGGTCGGGCCGGCGTTGTTGCAGGGCGATCTCGACTATTCGACCTTGGCTGACACCATGATGCGCGCCGCGACCACCGGCTTGCCGGTCAAAGTTATAGCCTTCGGCGGTATTCGCCCGGCCTTGGCGCTGAACGTGCGCCCTGAAATTAAGAGTCCCGGCGATCTCAAGGGCAAGAACGTAGCGGTGACTTCCATTGGCAGCACGACGGATTTAGTCGCCCGCGAGATCATACGCTCGTTTGGCATTTCCGACCGTGAGATCGTTACCCAAGGGTTGGGCAGTCAGGCCAATAATCAAACCGCGCTGCGCACCGGCGCGGTGGCGGCGGCGCTGTTCACGCCGCCCTATGATGTCATCATGGAAAAGGAAGGGTTTCGCGTCATCGCCTGGGCCGGCGACGTCGTTAAAGAACAGTTGCAAGCGGGTCTGGTGACTTCGGACAACAAGATTGCGCGCAACCCCGGCCAGGTGAAACGCATGGTGCGCGGCTTCGTCAGAAGCCTGGTGTTTCTACGCAAGGAAAAGAACCGGGTCGTCGAGATGATCGCCAAACAATGGAAGATTGAACCGGATATCGCCGAGAAGAGCTATCAAGTGATGCTCAAGACCTTCAGCGCCAACGGCGCGGCGAGTGACAGTGCCATCGAAAACGTGATTCAACAAACCCTTAAGGCCAATAAATCGCAAAAACAGGTGTCGCACAATCAAATTGCCAACCTGTCGTTTCTCGAAGAAGCGCAAAGAGAGCTGGGACTGCGTTAACCACAGCGGAGATCAAGCATCGATCTCGCGCAAACCGCGCGCGTACTTCGCAACCAAGAGAACTCCCGCGGAACCGAGACAACCGCCCATGACCAAGGCGCCGGGGACGCCGAGAAAAGTCGCCGCCGCGCCGATCTGCGCATGGCCCAAGTAAGTGCCGGCGGACATGAAGACTTGATCGAAACTTTTGACCCGGCCGCGCATCGGGTCCGGGGTGATCAGCTGGACCAGGGTATCGCGCAGGGTCTCGCCGACGGCGTCGACCAGGCCCAGGAGAAAGCCAATCGCCAACGACAGAATCAGCGAGCGCGAAAGGGCGAAGCAAATCAGCCCCGCGGTGTAGATCAACGAGACGGTGATAATTAACTCGCCTTTACGTTTAGGATTTCCCACCGCCAAGACGATGGCCGATCCGGCGAGGGCGCCGAAGGCCGGGACACCGAGCAGAGCGCCGAGGCCGGCGGGGCCGACGGCGAGAATGTCGCGGGCGAACACCGGCATCATCGAGCGATAGGCGCCGAAAAACTGCACGCAGGTGTCCATGCTCATCAAGCCCAGGATGGCGGTGTTGTCGCGGATGAATGCAAAGCCGCTGCGCACGCTATCCATCGGCGATTCCTTCTTAACATCAGAGGTTGGCGCCGGGCGCGCGCGCATAAGCGCGAGACAGAAGATCACGCTTAGGAAGCTTACAGCATCGATAAAGTATGAGGTGCTGAGGCCGACGCTGGCGATGATGACGCCACCGATGAACGGCCCAGACAGCGTGGCGATTTGGCGCCAGGAGATGTTCAGCGCGTAGGCGGTCGCCAGCTGCTCGGGGCGCACGAGCGCGGGAATCAAAGCTGTGCGCGCCGGTGAATCGAAAATTCCCACGGCGCCGGAGAGAAACGTCACGGCATAAATATGCCAGACCTGTACCTGACTGAAAAAACTCAGGAGCGCCAACGAAAGCGCTAACAGCGCGGCGACGCCCTGGGTGATGATCAACAGCCAACGCCGGTCCATTCGGTCGGCGACCACGCCGCCAGGAATCGACAGAAGCATGATCGGCAGCGCCCGGAACAGTCCGGCCAAGCCCAACTGAAACGGCGAGTTGGTGATCTCGTAAATCTGCCAGGCGATTGCCACCGTGGAGATTTGGCTGCCAACGGCGGAAAAGAGCAGGCTCGCCCAGAAAAGACCGAAGTCGCGCTCCTTGAGAACTTGCCAGGGTGTGACTTGCGGCGCCATACGGGATCGTTCCATCGAACTGCAATAGCTTCGATCGCTGACGACCGTAGTCGAGTCTCAGGCAACGATCAACTGGAAAGCCAAGGTTCTGTGCTTGACAGGGTTCGCCGCTTACCGCTACAACGGCGCCACAAGCAAGGAGCGTTACTATGAAGCGATTGGCCCTTCTAGGACTCTTAATGGTGATTTTGTCGTCCGGGGTGGCGGCGTGGGCGCAGAAGCCGCTGCCGACGGTGCGCATCGGCATCGAAGCGCCCGCGGGAACCAACAGTCACTATTTCGTGACCAAGCAAGCCGGGTTATTTCAGAAGTACGGCCTCAACGTGGAATTGATATCGTTCCCGGGCGGCACTGTGGGGATGCAATCGTTGATCGCCGGCGACATTCAATTCGCCACCCAGGACGGCGTCGCGACCTTGACGGCCAATTTGCGCGGCGCGAATATTTATTTCGTCGGCGGCATGATCAACACGTTTCCGTTTCTTATTCTTTCGCGGCCCGAGGTCAAGGTGCCGGCGGACCTGCGCGGCAAGAAAATCGTCATCAGCCGCTTCGGCTCATCCTCCGATACGGCCGCGCGCGCCGCGGTGGAGAAATATGGACTCAAGCCGGACAAGGATGTATTCATTCTCCAAGGCGGCGGTCAGAGCGAGCGTTTCGCGGCGCTCAAGGCCGGGGTTGTCGATGGGGCTATTGTCAGCCCGCCGCTCAATCTGGCCGGCCGGCAGTTGGGTTTTAACGAAGTCATCGATCTATCCGATAGCGGTGTTGCCTACGCGCACCAACTGATCGTCGCGACCAAAAATTTCCTCGATCGCAATCCCGACATGACCATGCGCACCTTGCGCGCGCTCATCGAGGGACTCAGCCTATGGAAAGATCCGGCGAAGAAGCCGCAAGTTTTGAAATCCATCGCGCAGTATTTGCGTCTTGATCCAGAAAAGCAAAAAGATCAGCTGGAAGAAACCTACCGCTACTACAGCAAAACCTTTCCGACTAAGCCGTATCCGACCCTCGAAGGGGTCGAGTTCACCGCGCAAATCTTAAAAAGAAACCGCCCGGAGGCCAAGGATATTCAGGCGAAAGATTACGTCTTGTATCAATACGTCGCTGAGCTTGAGAAAGAAGGTTTTCTCGCCAAGGTGTTCGGGGGGAAATAGGGGGCGCAGTGAGGAGTGAATAGTGAGGAGTAAAGAGCTCGAAACGATCTCTCCGGACAACTCACTTTGCACTTCTCACGCTGTTTTTATTCCATAGAATTCTACAGGATTGCCTGCACGGCCTGGCGCTGTTTCATGCGCTCGAACCAGGCGGTTAACTTGGGCAGCGCCGGGCTCGGCAAAACGCCATACTGCGCCAGTCGCGGAAAGCGCGGCAGCATGGCGATATCGGTGAGGCCGTATTCGCCAAGGAAGAAAGGTTTGTCGCCAAGAGCTTCTTCGAGATACTGAAGCCGCGCGGTAACTTCTTTTCTGGTTTCAGTGATGAGCTTCTGGTCGCGTTCAGCTTCATTCTTCTTGATCATTTCGCCGCGCAGCGCCCAGTAAGGACCGTGCAGATAGTTCAAAAAATAGTCGACCAGGATGCGGCCGCGGGCGCGTAGATACGGGTCTTTCGGTTGCAGCGGCGGGTTGGGATATTTTTCGTCAAGATATTCGTTGATGATGCAAGACTCGAAAAGCAGTTTGCCGTCATCGTCGATCACCGGAATTTTACCGTAGGGATTACGTTTCAAATGCTCCGGACTCTTTTGTTCCATTTTCCCAAGCTTGACCCAAATCCCCTCCCAGGAGAGTCCTTTTTCCGCCAGGACGATTTTAACGCGGTCGCAATTGGTGGACGGTACGTCGTGATAAAGTTTTATCGCCATAGAGCCTCCACTTATTTGTCAGCACATATCAGAAAATTTGGAATCTGTAATCTGGAATTTGGAATTGCTCTAGGGCGTTCTACGCACGCTAACCAAGACCACCGAGCCGATGATCAATCCGGCGGCGAGCAGAACTCGCAGGGCCAGAATCTCCTTGCCGAGAAAGTAGCCGAGCAGGATGGCGACCAGCGGATTGACGTAGGAGTAGGTCGCAACTAGCGGAATCGGCGCATTGCGCAGGAGCCATGCGTAGGCGACGAAGGCGATGGGGCCGATGACGGTCAGATAGATCCAGCCCAGGGCAGAACGCGTTGAAACTTGCGCGATATCGAAAGAGCTCGTTTCGCCGGTGGCGAGGGCAATAAGGAGCAGGGCGCCGCCGCCGCTGAGCATTTCCATGCCGGTGATAAGCAGGGGCGATGACGGCAGCTTGGCGGTCTTGCCGTAAATTGACCCGCCGGCCCAAAAGATCGAGCCCAAGACCACGACGACTGCGCCGGCGAAACTATTCGGTGTGGAGCCGTTGGCCGACCAGCCGATTAATAGGATTGCGCCACAGAAGCCGATGCATATTCCTGACAGAGCACGTGGCCCAGGTTTTTCTCCGCCGCGCCGGATGAAGTCGAACAGCAGCAGCCACAGCGGACAAGTGGCGACCAGTAAGGCTGCCAGACTCGACGGAATATAACGCGCGGCCCAGACCACTGCGCCGTTGCCGCCGACGAGTAAGAGGATGCCGATCACTGTGGCGCTGCGCCATTCGCTCCCGCTCGGTGTGGCATCGCCGTACAGGCGCCGCCAGAGGTACAACGCCGCGCCGGAAACAATAAAGCGTGCAGCCGCCGATAAAAATGGCGGCGTAGTTTCGACGGTGAAACGAATCGCCAGATAGGTCGAACCCCAAATCAGATAGACTGCGGATAACGCTGTCCAGATCATTACCGATGAGCCGCTGTGGTGAGACGAAGCGGTATCGCGTGAATTCACAACTGCGCGCCTTCATGGCGCAGTAGCCAGCTCTTCAACTCTAGACCGGTCTTGCCGCAATAGCCGCCGAGACCACCGTCGCTGGCGATGACGCGGTGGCAGGGGATGACGATCGGAATCGGATTCCGCCCCAAGGCTTGACCGACGGCTCGGCTGGATTGGGGTCGTCCCAGTTTACGGGCGACGCGCTGATAGCTCCAAACTTCTCCCCACGGAATCCGGCTCGTGACGGCCAAAACTTCGCGATGAAACGAAGTCAGCGCGGATAAGTCCAGCGTAAGGTCGAAAAGCCGTCGTCGCCCCGAAAAATATTCTTGGAGTTGGGTGCAAACTAGATTTGACAATTGACTGTCGCGATCGCGCCGGGCGCGGGATTTGATCAGCGGCTCAAGCTCCGGTTCAAGTCGGCCAAACTTGATGGCGCACAATCCTCGGTCGTTGGTGGCTATGTACAGCCGTCCCAACGGCGTGGTCGTCCCCGACCAGAAGGCCGGAGTGTTACCGCGCGTTGATGACATCGAGACACTCGACTTGGTCGTCCGGAGTCCCACCAATTTATTCACTCGGGTGCCATGCCTTTCTTGTGAAGTTCTTCGATAGCGCTAGCGGTCTTCGCCGGTACTTCGACGCCCATGCCTTTGAGGATGTGGCTCGCTTTAGTGAACTGGCAGTCGGCGTAGGGGACGATCTCGATACGGTTACCCCATGGGTCGAGGATATTGAGCCGGTCGTTGATGCTTTTCATGCCGAGTCTGTCCATCGCTCGGCGCACGGCGTCACGGTCGTCGACGACAAAGCCGAAGTGGCGCTTGGTGTCGGCGACCTGGCTGCGGCCGAGAGTTAGCTGGATGAATTGATCGCCTAAGTCGATAAAGGCGTTGTGTGCGCTCTTGCCGCGCAGAGTGAACTCGAATAGCGCGCCATAGAATTCCAACGCCTTGTCCAAATCGTCGACTTCCAGGACGACATGATTGATTCCCAGAGCCCGGGCTTTTTTTTCGGTGCTATCATTCATGACAACCTCCACGCTAAAATAATTGCCACAGCCAGATCATTTGAGGTACGCTATCACCCCGATAAAAAACATAGCATGAACCTTGCTCCAGTCGCCACGTGTTACAGCAGCGGCGGTTGCCCTTGACGGCGCAGCCGCGACGGCTCTATGAATGTACCGTTCAGGGACGCTTGAAGTCCCTCGCCTTCAGGCGAAGTGTAGATTTGTCATGCCGGCGAAGGCCGGCATCCATCTTTGCCAGCGCTGCAAGGCCCAAGAAAACCTGGATTCCGGCCTGCGCCGGAATGACGGAACGAAGAGTGAACGTCAGTCGACGTATTTGGAAACCCTCAGTTTAAAGCCGAGGGTCATTCAATCGGCATTACGATTCGTAGGAGGACCGCAGATGCGGGAGTTGATCAACCGAACTCAAAATTTTGCGCGAGCAGCGATGGTTCTTGGGGTGCTGTTAGCGGCAACCCAAAGCCGCGCTCAAGCTCCGTATTATGCCGGCAAAACTATCACGATCGTGCGCGGCGGCGGCGCCGGTGGCTCCGGGGAGTTTCAGTCTCGCGCGCTGATACCCTATTTGAAAAAATATGTTCCGGGAAACCCGACCATCGTCATGGAGTTTATGGACGGCGCCTCGGGTCGCAAGGCGGCCAATTATTTTTACACGGCGAAGCCTGACGGTTTGAAGATCGCCTCGGCGGGGAACATGATTCCCGGGCCGATTCTCGGCCTATCTGGCAGCCACTATGATATCGATAAGTTTCCCTATATTGGCTCGACGGAAACCGGCAATCCGTATGTGTTCTTCAGCCGCAAAACTGCGAGTTTCGATAGCCTCGACAAAGTTCGCAGTGCGCGTGGTCTACGCGTGGGGGCCCATTCGGTGGGCCACTCCGTCTACATTACCGGCCGGATGTTCGCGCATCTGCTGGATTTGAAAGAGCCGCGCTTCGTGGTCGGTTTCAATGACCCGGAGATGGACATCGCGTTCGTTAACGGTGAGCTCGACGGCCGGACGTCAGGGAACATCGATAGCGTTCTCAAGGACCTGCGCGATCAGGTTCACTTCCACGCGACCATTTCTAATCCCAAGGGTCGTTTCGATCCACGTTTGCCGGGACTGCCTGACCTCGACAGCTTCGCCAAGAACGACCGCGAGCGCAAGGTGATCGAGCTGTTTCGCGCCTTTCAAGTCCCGCGTTGGCCGCATCATCTGGCGCCGGGTACGCCGCCGGAATTGGTGAAGATCCTGCGCGAGGCGATGGCGCGGACTTTCAAAGATCCCGAGTTCCAGCAGGAGTTCAAAAAGCTCATGGGGCGCGAGGCGACGCCGCTCACGGGGGAAGAGGTTCAGAAGGTAGTGCGGGAGTTGCCGCGCGATCCGGAGACCGTCGCGCTTTACAAAGTCTATGCCGAGGGCGGTGCGTTGCCGCCGCGGTGAGAATTTGTCCGAGCATATCAGCGTTTGAGTTTAGCGAGCCGCTGATACGCCGCAGGCTGCGTTGTTTCCGCCCGCGGCATTGTTTCACCGCTCTAACTCGCCTTCTTTATGGCCGGCTCATCCGAGGCCAAAAAATAATTGGCAGGAATCTTGAAGCCGTAGCGCTCGAGGCGAGTCATGAATGCGGGCATGACGCCGGTAGCATAGAAATTGCCGACAACTTTACCGCCCGCGTCGACATCGACCTGTTCGTAACCGAAGATGGTTTGGGTTGAAATTACGTTGCCTTCCATTCCGGTAATCTCAGCGAACTCCACGAGTTTGCGACTGCCGTCACTCAAACGAGCGAGCTGAATTACAATGTCCAGGGCCGAGGCGATTTGCTCGCGCAGGGCGCGTTCCGGCAGACCATAACCCGCCATCATCATCATGGTTTCGACCCGGGCCAAGGCATCGCGAGCCGCGTTGGCGTGAATGGTGCTGATCGAGCCGTCGTGTCCGGTATTCATCGCCTGCATCATATCGAGCGCTTCGCCGCCGCGCACCTCACCGACGACGATCCGATCCGGCCGCATGCGCAGAGCATTGCGCACCAAGTCTCGCTGCGTGATCGTGCCGCTACCTTCGATGTTGGGCGGGCGGGTCTCCAGCCGCAGCACATGTCTCTGCTGCAACTTCAATTCGGCGGAATCTTCGATGGTGACGATGCGCTCGGTGGACGGAACGTAATTGGAGAGGCAATTGAGCAAGGTTGTTTTGCCCGAGCCCGTGCCGCCGGAGATCAAGATGTTTAGCCGCGACTTGACGCAGGCCTCTAGGACTTCGGCGATGTGCTGCGGCATCGTATTGAGTTCGATGAGGCCTTTCATCGTGAGCCGCTCAACGCCGAAGCGGCGTATCGACAGGATCGGGCCGTCGATGGCCAAAGGCGGAATGATCGCGTTGACGCGAGACCCGTCCGGGAGGCGGGCATCGACCATCGGCGAGTGTTCATCGATGCGGCGGCCGACTCGGCTGACGATGCGGCCGATGATCTGCATCAGGTGCGCTTCGTCGCGAAAGCGCACGTCGGTCTCTTCGATTTTGCCGTGTCGCTCGATAAAGACGGTTTGGTGATCGTTGACCAATATGTCGCTGACTTCGGGGTCGCTCATCAGCACCTCGAGGGGACCCAAACCGAAGACTTCGTGCTCCACGTCAAGGACGAGGCGTTCGCGGTCGAATCGATTCAACGCCAGTGGTTCCGTCATCACCAACTCCTGCAAGATGCGCCGCACATCCGCTTCCATCCTTGGAGCATCCACCGCTGCCAGCTTCGCCATATCTAAAGCTTCCAGGAGCTGGCGGTGAATGCGCATCTTGAGTTCGTCGTAAACATTACGGCCGACGGCATGGGGCTCAAATGTGGCGCATTGAGTCTTGCCTTCACGTTTGTCCAGTAATTGTCTTAACGCTTCTTTCATGATTGCCTCCGCTAAGCACTCGATGGAGTGCATGCGCAACCGTCATACCAAGCTGTTTTAGGCAAACGAATTTTGATAATGGGAGAATGGCACGAGGACGGCGAGGGAGTGATTCGGAGCCACCGCGATTAAGGGTCATGCTCAAGCCGCTGATTGCCTCACGGCATGGTGACGCTGAACTTACCGCGAATGCCAAAGCATGAACTAATCCACCGTCTGGCTGCCTTCTGGAGAATTCCAATGTTTGTAAGTGAGTAGGATCAAACACCTTCTCACGGATTGCGCGCCACACCGGGACGGTCTGGGATAATTCCCATTCTTGATAGTGGGTCCTCGCGAGATTGCGAATCAGCGAGTTATCTCACTAGAGTTGCCGAAGAAAACGACGGCGACCTGCACTCAGCGCGGCGGAGATTTGACTACCAACATTGAACCGTCAATCGAAGCGTCAACTGACGGTAGGTAGGGGCGCCAGCCGTTGTTCCAGTCGAGGTATTCGAGGGCGCCCAAACGTTTCTTATAATCGTAGTTGAACGGCTCGCGGTAAGCGTAGCCCGGATAGTAATAGCGGCAGTTGCGCTTGCGGCTGAATTCTATCGAGTGAAGGATCATCAAGATGCCCAGGCTGCGCTTGGTCTCCGCTGGGTCGAAGATGGCGTAGATCGCGGAGGTCGAGACTTCGCCAATGTCGAGGAAGGTTACACCGAGCAAGCGTCCCTTTAGATAAATGCACAGCTCCAGATTAGGGCAGGGAATTTCCGCCGGATTGGGTGAGAGAAAGTTGAACAAGGAGTCCGGCACGTTGTCGTCGAAACGAACGCGGTGTTTTTCAAAGAGTTCCTGTTTTTCCCTGTTGATGATGGACGGCCGGACGATTACGTCGATGTCGCGGTTTTTGGCCAGCACTCGCTTCTGGCTCCGGGTTAGCTGAAAGCGCCCAAGATCGATGCGCAAAGGTAGAACGGTATAAGGCTTGCCGCCATGGGATGAAGTCCGGTATCGGACAAAGATAACACCGAAATGACGCCAACCCTCGGCCCAGTATTCATCCATCTTGGCCGGGGAGGCTCGTAGGCAGAGAAAATGTTCGTCGTTTTGCGATGCGGTCATAGTTTAGCAACTCGATCTTGAATCAATTACCACCGGTAGGTCAACTGGACTCAGCATTTCTTTTCACGATCCGCTCGCGAACTAGGGCGGCGAGCGCAGCCGCCATAGAGTACACCGCGCAGTAGCCCAACAGGAAAACCGCGCCCATCAGGAACAGGGGACCGACGCGGAGAATGAACAGTTCGTAGCCGAGTTGGCCGGCGAAGGAGCCGGCATAATGCGCCCACAGCGGTCTCGGTGCGATCGCGCCGGCCACGGCTCCGGCGATCAAGAGTGCCACGAGATAGCAACTGCCGTCGGCGTCCCAAGGCTCCCGGTGGCTTGTCAGTAGCGGTGTCAGTAGCCAGATCGATGCGCTGGCGAGGGCGGAAATTGTCAGTGTCTTCCATGCGCTAGTGTTCACGGAGTCGGTCCAAGGTCATTGCACCATGGGATCCGACACGGGCTGTCAAGCACGCATGCCAGCGGCTGGGAAAATTCGCCATGAAACCTACTTGCCAATTCGACGCGACCCAGATGGGGCGTGGCACGTTCGAATCGGCTTTCACGATCGTAGTTCGTCGGTTCGCCGAATATGCTCAGGAGATGATTCGCCAAGTCGATGCGCGAAATGGCGCGGGTGGCCGAGACATGGCGGATGCCGGTTTCACGGCTTTCCGCCATCTGCATCACGCGCAACGCCAGATCCTGAGCCCAAACCACCGAACGATACTCGTCAAGAACGATGGTTACCGGAAGATTTTTCCCAATTCGATAGCGCAGCCAATCCCAATGGCCGGTGCGACCGTTGGGCGAGGGGCCGATCGCCAGTCCGACGCGGATGACCAAGGAGCCGCGTCGGCTGAGAACCATTTCTTCGGCCGCCACACGCGTCCTACCATATACACTGATCGGACAGGGCGGCGAGTCTTCGTCGTAAATACCGTCCCCGCCAAAGACGTGATCCGAGGAGACATAGACTAGACGAGTCTTGTCCGGCAGGGCATCGAGCACCCGTTTGAGATAAACGATATTTACTTCCCGCGCCCATTCGGGCGCCGCCTCACAGCGAGGTACGTCACACACCGCGTGGCACTGAATAAAGATGTTCGGTTGGTACTGTTCAAAGACCGTGCGCGGCCATGCCGAGTCTTCCAAATTCAACACCGGCCATTGGCGGAGGGTTTTCGCGCGATTAGCGCGCGTGACAAACGGCAGAACCGTTTCCGGAAACAACTTGGCGATGCTGTAGCCGAGGATCGATGTGGCACCGAAGAGGAGCGTGGAAGTGTGCATGAAATCAGAAATATTCGGGTTCGATGGCGGCGGACGCAATTTAACTCAGGCGGCCATTCATTCTGGATTTAAGCAGCGTCTCGCCGCGTTCGGTGAGCAAGATCTTCGAGCCTTGCGGTGCCGGCGTACTCTCAATCTTGACCAGCCCGTCGATGATCGCGTCTTCCCAAATCGTTTGGCGAGGGCAATGGCTTTGCCACGCGTCCATCGTCTCCTCATAGGTGCGCGGACGGTCCGCTACCCAAGTGAGAAATTCCAATACTAAATTCTCGGTGGACTCTGCCATGATTGCCAATCCGGATCAGAGTCAGTTTACCAGCGGATTATGATTAGACAAACGGTCATTGTCATTTCACATAAAGCTTCTTGATATAGCCGCTGCGATCGATTTCCTCGATCAAACTACCGTCCATGACATCCTTGGCTTGGGTGACTTTTGAGTTAGCCGCGCGGACGGAGTCCATGACGGCTTGGACGCCTTTACTTCGGGGATGGGACGTTCACGCATGGCGGCGGCGATCCGGGGATAGCTGAACTCTGGGCCTTTGACTCCCTCGGCTCGCAGTACGGACATGGCGAGATCTTTGTTGGTCTTGAAGACGTAGATGCCCTCGATCAACCCCTCGGCGAATTTCGTCAACAGTTCGCGCTTGGTGCGTAGAAGTTGGGTCGGTACCACTTGGCCGAAGCGGGCGTAGTCGATGGGCAGTTCCAACATGTCGACCATCACGCGGCAGCAACCCGAGTCGGTAATGATCGGTACATCATAGGTGCCGAGCAGTGTGCCATGCAGTTGGCCGGCGATCATGGCGGGCACGCGGGTCGTACCGGCGGCTTGGATGATGCGCACGTCTTTATCGGGATCGATGTTGTACTGGCGCAGCAGCATGCGCGTCGTCACATCGGACGACGAACCGAAACGGCTGATGGCGATCTGTTTGCCCTTCAAGTCCTCCGGCGTTTTGATGTCGTTGCGCACGACGAAGGCGAAGGGAAAGCGGTTGATATAGACGCTGATCAGCTTGCCGTCCAAAGCGCCGGCTGACACCGCGTTCAACATCGCCGGCACGTCGGAGTCGGCAATCTCCAAATCGCCGCCGACCATCGCCTGCGCCATGGTCGCGCCGCTGGTGAAATAAATCAGCCGCACGTCGAGGCCGCGTTTCTTCCACAGTCCGGCGCGCTCGATGGTCTTGTGCAGATTCTTCGCCACGCCGGTGCCGCTGTAGCCGACGCGGATGAGTTGTTGGGCCGGGGCGGATGGCGGCGCGGCGGCGATCGCCATAAACGCGATTAGAAATGTTACTACGGTTTTGCTCATGGGTGTTCCTTCTCGTAAGGGGTAAGGCGTGAGGAGTTAGGAGTTCGGATCCGAAACGCTTCACCCTTTACCCTTCACGACTTACGAAAAAAACTTCCCATATTTTTTCACTGCCAATTCTTTCATCTCGGCGCTCGAACCCGAGACTTTCGGATAGTCTTTCATCCACTCGTAGGGCCGGGTGGCGTCGATGACGGCGCGGCTGCTGAAGCCCTTGCGGTCGCGCGGGATCACCGGATCAAGTGGGCCGCTCCAGGCGCGCCGGATGAAGTCGATGTCGGCTTGGGGATCGGAGCGCGTGCACATGGCCCAGGTCACGTCACTGAGATCATAGGGATCGATATCGTCATCAACGACGACCACGTAGCGGCCGAGATAGGCGCCGGCGCCGCACTGGGCGGCGACAAAACCGGCTTGCTTGGCGTGGCCGGGATAGCGTTGTTTGATCGATACGGCGGTGAAAAAACGGCCCTGAAAGCAGGCGACGCCGCGGACATCCGGCACGCCGGCCTTTTCCAGGTGATCCCAGATGAACGCCGAGCGGATCAAGGTGTCATCCGAACCGCCCGGGGGACGTGACGACGGCGCGCCGGTGAGTATCGGATTGTTGCGGTGCATCAAGCGCTTCACTTTGATGATCGGCTCGGTGCGTTCGCCGCTGGCGTAGTAGCCGGTCCATTCACCGTAGGGGCCTTCGGGACGTTGATTGTCCGGATAACATTCGCCTTCGATGGTGATTTCGGAAAACGCCGGGATCGGCAGGCCGGTGTGTGTGCCGAGTACGACATCGATCGCTTGGCCGCGGATGCCGCCGGCATAGTCATATTCCGACTTGCCCCACGGCAAGCTATTCGCCGCGGCGGTGAGCAGCAAGGGATCGTCGCCGAAGCTAATGGCCACCGGGCAGGGTCGGCCTTGGTCGAAATATTTTTGGCGAATGATGCGCCCTTGTTTTCCCGGCGAGATGTAAAGTGCCAAGGTATCTTTGTCATGCACCATGACGCGGTAGCAGCCGATGTTGACCCAGCCCTCGTCGATATCGCGGGTGATGACCAGATGGGCGGTGCCCATGTAGCGGCCGCCGTCGCCTTCATGCCAATGGGGCACCGGCAGCGAAAATAGGTCAATATCCTTGCCTTGGTAAATATTTTCCATCACCGGGCCGCTGTCGACCACCCGCGGCGGAATGTAGATCGGGTTGTTCAAGCGCTGGCGCCAGGCTTGGATGAATTGATTGCGGTCGTAGTCGAGGGGCAAGTGAGTCGTCAGGCACTGGCGCTTGAGCGACTGGTGATGCACGCCGACCAGCACACGATGGCCGGCGGGATAGTCCTTGATCTTGTCGAACAGGATCGCCGAATAGGGCGGGTTGCGTGCGTAGACTTCCGCCACCGCCCCCATCTCATATTTCCAGTCGCAGCCTTCGACGGTGCGCAACTCGCCGAACTCGTCGACCTTGTGCATCCACTCGCGCAGGTCGTTGTATAACATCTCTTAGTCCTTTCTACGAAAATCGGTTCCAATAGTTCCAGTGGTTCCATAGGTTCCAATTGTTCTGAAACTTTAATCGGTGCACGCTATCAACACCTGGAACATTTGGAACGGTTGGAACCCATGGAACGTTTATTTATTTTCGCTTTCTTCCCGATAAAACCCCAGCGCATCGAGCACGGGCTTGTCGTTCATGACGAACAAAATGGCTGGGTCTTTGGCTCGATTGACATGTTTGTGCCATTGCCACTGGGGGATTGTAAAGCTGTCGCCTTCGCTCCACTCGAAGTCCTTGTCGCCGATGGTGGTTACGCCGCTGCCGCGAAAGGCGTGGTCATGGTCGTTGCTCCTTCTAGTTCGCGTCGATCCGATAAAGCTCGGCGGCGTTGCCCCAAACGATGCGTCGTTGGTCATCATCTTTTACCCCGGAAAAACATTTGTCGCGATAGCGGCGGCTTGCCGGCCAGGTGGCGTTGGCCGCCGGGAAGTTGCTTGCCCAGAGAATGTTGTTAGTGCCGATGTGGCGCGCGTGGATTGCAATATCGTCGTACCAAGTCGTCAGGTAACATTGGCGGCGAAACATTTCCGAGGGCTTCAACGGATAGTTGCAATGGTCTTGTTCATATTGATGGTCGGCGTATTCAAGTAGAAACGTACCCCAGCCGACGGTGCTTCCGGCGAAAATGACTTTGAGTTTGGGAAAGCGCAGCAGAATTCTTGAAAAGAGAATATTGGTCAGGTCGAACACGGCGCTGGCGGAGCGGGTGGCCGCTTGCAGCGCTGCCATCAGTTCGGGCGCCATCGTCGGCGCGGGCGGGAACTGAAATAGTTCCGGCGTCGAGCCGGCGCGAAAGCACAGCGGGACATGGAGTTCTTGGCAAACTGCCCACACCGGATCGTATTCTGCACTATTGATATGCGGCAGGGCGGCGAGCTGCATGGGGGCGGCGGGAAAGATTACGCCGCGATGGCCGCGGTCGACGGAGCGACGGATTTCCGCCACGGTGGCGTCGATGGGCGAGAGCGGCACAATACACTGTGGGATGAAGCGTTCGCTTAGGTTCACCCATTCGTCGATGAGCCAGTCGTTGTACGCTTGCGCGCAGGCATGTGAGAATCCGGGATCGATCAGAGCACCGAAGCGTTCGCCGGAGAAGCCGGCAAGGCTCGGGTAGAGCACGCTATAATCCACGCCATCATCGTCCATCGCCTTGAGCCGGACCGCCGGATCATGGGCGGCCTTTGGAATGTCGTCCCATTGCTTCGCCATGGCGACGCGGTCGCTCATCAAGGCGCCAACGTCGGCCATGTCAGCGAGCGCAAATTCGCCCCCGTCAACGATCCAGCGGTCGGCGCCGTCGGCGCTACGTTCGATATGAGGTATGCGCTTGCCGAACTTCGACTGCGGCAAGCGATCGGTCCAAACCCTCGGTGGCTCGATGACATGATCGACGGCACTGATGATGAGATCCGTTGAGTTCATTGGGAATTAGGATGCACCACGAAGGACGCGAAGAGCACCAAGTTCGGAATAATAATTGTCCGAAACCTTCGTGTCCTTCGTGCCTTCGTGGTGAACACCATCTTCGCTAAAGCTGATACAACGCCTGAGCGTTGCCATACAACATTTTCTTTCGCTCCTCTGCCGCCACGCCGGTGAGAGAGCGTTCGACGAATTTCCACGAGTCCGGATAAGTCGAAGCGATGTGGGGGTAGTCGGACTCCCACATGATGTTGTCGACTCCGACGGTATGGCGCAGCTCGATGCCGGCCTGCTCGTACCAAAAATTCACATAGACTTGATCGCGAATCAGCTCGCTCGGCCGCCGCTCCAAGCCACGGCGCCACAATTGGCGCCGTTCCCACTCGTGATCGCAGGCGGATTGCACACAGCTAACCGAGCCGATGCCGGTTTCAGCAAAGACCCATTTGGACTTAGGAAACTTGTAGGCGATTCCCGAGAAAATTAAATTCGCCACGATCTGCACCGGCCACGACGAAGTCGGCACGGTAAATGCGGCGTGTTGTTGGTAAGGTGTGTAGCCGTCCCATTCGGGAAAGGTCATTTTGCGCGCTAGACCCGCCGAGGCGTGAAAGTGGATCGGCATCGCCAGCTCCTGGCAGACTTCCCATAGCGGATACCAGTATAACTCGCTGATATGCGGCAGCGACTCGACCATCAAACTCGGCAAGGCGAACATGACGATACCGCGATGGCCCTGGTTCTCGGCCCGCCTGACTTCGGCGACGATGGTGTCCATGCCGCAAAGCAGCGGAATCATCGCCAGAGAAATAAAGCGCTTGCTGGCGCGGGTCAGTTCGCCGAGGGAATCGTTATATGCCTGCACACAGGCGATCTCGAATTCAGCATCGTTGTCCTGGTGAAAGGAACTGGGATCGTTGGGAAAGAGCACTTCGGCGTCGATGCCGTCCGAATCGAGGGCTTGCAGGCGATCGCTGGGGACATAGGCCTTAGCCGGCACTTCCTCCCAGCGCTGCGGATAGAGATTGCGGTTGGGATCGCCCATCACCGCCGGGCAGTTGACCACGCCGCGCGTGCGCAGCGGCTTACCGTTGACGAACCAGCGTTCGACTTTGACGCCCTTGTTTTCGACCTCTTTGATTTGCGGAATGCGTTCGCCAAACTTGCTTTTCGACATGCGGTCGAGAAACGCGTTACGTTCGGTGACGACGTGGGAGTCGGCGCTGATCAGGCCGTGGTGGATTTCCATTGCGATGTTTTTCGATCTTTTTTGCTTTCAGTATTCACGGTTTCCTTGCCCTTGAAGGGGAAGGACGAAGGAAGGGGTGATTCTGATTTCGCTCTCGCACCCCCATCTCAATCTTCCCCCGTCGCAGACTGTGTCGCAACTGTCATTTCGAGGTGAAGCCGAGAAATCTCTTCTTCGTATGTGGCTGAAAACACGAGATCCCTCGCTGCGCTCGGGATCACAGATGTTGGGCATTTGCGCATTACGACGCAGTCTCTCGAGGGGGAAGAGGTTCGGTCCGGCTTACCGCTGATAACCGATGATAACCGACAACTGTGAGCTGCTCACTGTTCATCAATCCATCTCCGCCATTGCGCTTGCCACGGCACCGTGAAAGCTGCGTTCGATGGCCAGAGAATCTTCGGCGCCGCGCAGGATTTGCTGGGCGGTCAGGTCATCGACGACGTAGCGTTTGAAGACTTCTTCAAGCAGGTCGGTATGATCGACGTCGGCGTAGAGATGGACTTGGACGTTGATGTCCTGGTCTTTCTTTTTGATGCCGAGTTCGGCTTCCTGGCGTTTGACCAGACGCTGAGTCAATGTGCCGCCGGTAACGATCTGATCGTTATTGCGCCGTTCCAAGATATGTGAGCAGGCGAGCCCTTCGAGCCAGGGCTTTTCCTGGGCGCAATGGAGCCAAGCGTAAAACGCCGCGCGCGCGCCGGGGATCATGTCCGATTCTTTTTTGTCGCCCAGGTCGTCCTCGGTGACATGCGCCTTGCCCATGCGCGGGTCATAGATCAGTTCGTCCTTTTCATGTTCCCAGATGGCGCGCTTGACATCGAGGGGAGCCTTGCAGCCCACCGCGGCCCAACAATCGCGCCGGTTATTGCTGAAGAAGCTCATATGCTGGTGGCGGAAGGCGAGCCGGACAGGATTGAGCGGCACCGCCAGCATG
This sequence comes from uncultured delta proteobacterium, assembly GCA_963816145.1. Lineage (GTDB taxonomy): Bacteria > Desulfobacterota > Binatia > UBA9968 > UBA9968 > DP-20. The sequence goes on along the minus strand of CAWFJP010000003.1, from coordinate 438,842 downwards.
CGCTTTATCTCAGGAGTGTCGTACCACTGGTTGCACATGACATTAAGCCGTCGTTCCACGTCGGACCATTTGCTCATGGAATATTCCTTGAACGAGATTTAGCCGCGAGCCGAGGCCGCGCAGGTCTCATCGGAATATATGCCGGCGTGGAAAGTGCTGTCAATCAAACCCGGCGAGAGTTTGCGGACGCTACCGATGAGGTTGGAGGGAATTGAAATTTCTTTGTTTGTGAAGCGGTCGAGCGCTAGTGGTTCATGCGATTGTCGATGCGGTCGCAGGCGTAGCGGCGCATGTAAGCTTCGGCTTCCGTGGCGGTGTCAAAGCTCCGTTGGCTGGCAAATTCGAAGTAATGACCATCGGTAAAATCGATGTGACCTTTCCACGACCACATATAAGTATCACGGTCGCGCTTCAGCACTCCGACGAAATTTTGATTGAGATGCGAATCGCTGATCTTGTAGCGGGATTTTTCTTCGTTGTTTTGTGCCATTGATCCCAGTCTAGTGTTTGGCAGAGGGGATAGCAATCCTTTTATCGTCGGTGATGCCGCTGTTGAGAAATTATCTTTGGCCTCGTACAAAGCTCATCATCCGGCCGCGCGGTGACGAGGTTGTGTCGCCGGTCAAATTCAGCCGCTGTTCGCTGCGTGTGTAACCTTCGATGGCCATCTTGGTGCTGAACTCTCCGCAGCGCTTACGGCCGGGATCGGCGAGGATGACTTGGGCGGCAGCTTCGGTATGGCAGGCGAGAAATGCCGACAGCAGCGCCGGATGGCTGCGTTCATAGAGCAGGTCGCTGCCGACGATCAGGTCGAAGCGGCCAAGTTGGGGATTAGGCCCGGCCCATGGGGCACTGTGAAACTTGATCGGTGGCAAATCATTCAGTTCACTGTTGAAGCGCAGAAATTCTTCCGCCAAAGGATGATAATCGGTGGCGGTGATGTTAGCACCATGGCGCTGCAGCACCAAACTCGATAGGCCAATGCCGCAACCGACTTCGAGGATCTTTAGCCCGGCGAATGCGAAATCACTCATCTCTTGCGCCAACGCGATGCCGGCGGGCCATACCACGCCGAAGATCGGCCAGGTCGCCGAGGAAATCCCCGTGCGTTCGGCCTCGCCATCGGGGTCCCAGTACTGCTGGCGATCGCTCAACGAGCGAATCTGATAATACTCGCTACCGATGCGGTAGGTTGAGATCTCGACCGTGTATCCCGGCATGCGCTATTATCCTTTGGCGCTTTGCGGAGCGCCGCTGGCAGTTACGGAAACTATCTTGAAAATCGTGTCTGACGAGTTGCCTGACGCGTGGCTATGACGGGTGAGAGTGCAGCCAGAATATCCCCGCGTAAGATCAATTATGACATGCTAACGCTAAGAAACGAAGGGGCAAGGCTGTTTGTCAAAGCGAGAAGAGTTCGGCAGCTGGCGGTTTGCCATTTCGACCAATCGCAACGAATCGACCTGACCGCCGGAGATTTATTCGACGACCAAAAGTGGGCTCTGCGGTCGAAAAACTCGGAGCTGATAAGGATCGACCGTCCACAACCCCGCCCGATGGCGTTGGCCGGGTGCTATTTGCCCAACCCTTTCTGTTCCAATTCTTTTTTAACCTCTTCGACAAAGCTTAATTCCATCAAGCGCTGCGCGGGCAGCGGAGCGTCCATCTTCATCGGCACGCGAATCTCGTATTCCAGGATGTTTTTGACCCCCTCGACCGACGGCACGCCGGGCACGCCGGGAGCGAATGCCCGCGAGTACGCCTTGGTGGCCTCCACGAGCATGGCGCGATTGATGTTTCCCAACTGAAGTTTTTTTACGCCGATGGCGGCTGACTCTTCCGGATGTTCTCGGAGGAATATGAGCGAGCGAACCATCGCGCGCACCCAGCGTTTGATCTGCGCCGGATTCTCGGCGATCTTCTTGTCGGTGACGACGTAGCCCTGGAACGGCAGGGGAAACAAATCGCCGAGAAATCCCAGTGAACTGAGACCCTCTTTCTCGGCCACGATCATGCCGCCGGGATCGAGCACGGCGGCATGGAGCGAGCCTGCCTTAATTGCTGCGATACGCGCGCCGGAGCTGGTGCCCATCGGTATTCTCGTGATGTCCTTGGCGGAAAGCCCGCCGCGTTCCACAAACATCGTCGAAAAACGGTCTTCGCTGTCGCCGATCAGGCCAACGCCGATTTTTTTGCCCCTGAGATCGGTGACCCGCTTGATGCTCGGATGCACGACGAAATACCACGTGACTTTCTCTGTCTGATACATAATCGCCTTCAATTCGGCTCCCTTCGCCGCCGCGCGCAAACCGCTGCCGCCGGCGCCGCTGAAATCGACATTACCGCTCACCAATGCGGCGATAGCCGCCGGCCCGCCGATGACGATGGTTTCGTTATCCAATCCTTCGTCTCTGAAAAAGCCTTTGGCTTCGGCAATATAAATTGAAAGATAATTCAGGCTTGCACGCGGTACTGCGGTGCGGATTTGCTCCGCCCCGGCCGAGTTCGTCAGCATCAGCCCAACCGCAAATGCGCAGAATTGCATTAGCGCCAAAATCATTTCAATCTTACCTCCGCTTTAACCATCAAATCAGGGCATAGTTTCGGCTGGCAGCGCCGTACCTCCGGTTATGTCGGGCCAAGATGCTGCCGACGAGACAATAGGTGGGTTGGATGCTTCGGTCAAGCACCTGCACGGTCGATCCGCTTCACCCCGATCGCCCACGATGCGTGCCTTGATGAACTGCGCCGCCCGCTCCCTGAACATCGTCACGTGTCGAGCAACGTGTTCGCCTGCGCCTCCGCCATGCGTTTCAGGCCGTTTTGTTTCGTCGACACAAACCAATGCATGTGGCGGCGTAAGAAGAGACGGTCGGCAAGACGGCCGACCAGGCCCAGAGGCGGTTCCCATTCAAGGGTGTCGCGCATGGTGGTTATACCGTTGGCAGACTCGAATTCGTGAAAATGGCGCAGCCATTTGAAGCTGCCTTGTACCATCTGGTCGTCGAACCGACGCGGCCGGTCGAGGGCGGTGATTCGGGCCACGAAGCGCTGCTTGACGCCGAAGTGGCGGCCTTCGAAAGCGACTAGATCGCCGAGTTCGAGCAGCCCTTCGGTTCGCCCTGGCGGGACCACTCGTTCCGACGAAAATGCCGCCGACTCCCTATGCGCGTTTACGTCGCGTGCGAGATCGAAGCAAAGTTCGATGGGCGCATAGATTCTTGTTTCGATGACGATGCGAGTCATTGGAACGCCGGCCGGTTTCAACTGTCGGGCAATTCACCATGATATCCCGGTCAGTGTATTATCAATCTATCTACTATGAACTCGCTGAGCGTCATTTCTCCAGCAGTCGTTTCACGCGCTCGATAACGTCCGTCGGTTGGGCGATAACCTCGCGAGCGAGGGTTGCTAGTTCTTCGCCACCAACTGGGTCGATGTCGAGTCGCCGCTCTTTGGCTTGGGCTTGGAAGTCCGGGTCGGTGATCGTTTTCTTGAACGCGGCCTGAATTATTTTCGCCCGTTCCGGCGGTAGGCCGGGTGAGCTGACATAGGGACGGCCGAATGCGCCGACGGCGAGGATGATCGTCGCGAGCCGTATGCCGGTTTCGGCAGTTTTGTGTTCGTCCATCAGTTCCCAAATTGTCGGCACGTCGGGCAATCTAGGGTCGCGCTTCTTGCCGGTTTGAATCAGCACGCGGACGAAACCGGTCTTGTGCCAGCCGATCAGCGGCTCTCGTCCAAATAGGGTCTCGATCGATATACCCCGGCACTGCACCTCTTCGCGCTCCACGGCCAATTCTATGTCAGGACCGTCCTTGTAGCCGGTGAGAGTAGTAAATTTCGCTCCCAGGGTTTCCTCCAATAGGTTGCCGGTGTAGTAGCCAGTCGAAGACGTGCCGGTGGCGCCGCATTTCGGCGGAACGGCTGCTTTGCGCACGTCGCCGATCGTTTTGTAGGGCGTGTTGGCGCGAATGTAGATGATCTGTTCGACCTGCGTCGGACTGCCCAGCCAAGTAAACTTTGGCCAATCGAACTGAACCTGTTGTCTGCCGACGAGCTGATCGAAATAGAGCCCACCGCGAATCCCGCCGAGGGTAAGGCCGTCAGGCTTGGCGACTTTGTAGACGTAATTGGCCGCGATCATGGCACCGGCACCCGGCATGTTCTGCACAATCATGGTCGGATTCCCGGGAATATGCTTGGCGAGATAGCGTGCGATCAAGCGCGCCCATGCGTCATCGACGCTGCCGGCGCCGTAGCCGGCGACGATGCGAATCGTTTTGTCTTGATAAAACGGCGCTTGCGCTGACGTGGTGACCGGTGAAACTAGGACGAGAGCCAGAACGAAAATAATTCGCTTCATGACAAACCTCCCTCATGCGCGATCGATCGGCACGGAGCATACTCGGTTTGCCCCGGAGCTTACAAGGGCGCGTAGCGACAGAAGTCATCACCGCAGAGGCGCAGGGCGTGAGAAAAAATCTCCAGCGGCTCATGTTCGTAGTATATATAGGAGCATAGTGAAGTTCAGAGCAAGAGCCGAGGTTTTATAATCAAAGTCGCACAGGAACCGAAGCGGAGGAGGAGAGGGAAGAGTGGGGATAGAACAGGAAAGGTTACCCGGATGTGAATCGGCGGTTGGAAGTGAAGCGCAAGCCAAGCAGAGGTCGGCGGCCAGGATGGGCAAGCCGCGTTACGAAGTGATCGACCGCGAGCAGCTGTGTTGGCGGCAGATCGATATCGAGCGGCTGATCGGGGCCGACCATCCAGCCCGGGCGGTGTGGGAGTTTATCGGGCGTCTTGATTTAAGCGCATACCAGCAAGAGGCACGAGCGGTAGAAGGCCAAGCGGGACGGCCGGGATGGGAGCCGCGGTTACTGATCAGCCTGTGGGTGTATGGGTACAGCAAGGGAGTCGGATCAGCGCGAGCGATCGAAGAGTTATGTGAATGGGAGCCAGCCTACCAGTGGCTGACGGGATCAAGAGTGGTCAATGCCCATACGCTATCGGACTTTCGGGTCAAGCACGACAAGGCGCTCAATGGGCTGTTTGTGCAGGCCTTGGGGCTACTGAGTACCGATGGATTGATCACGCTGGAACGAGTGATGCAGGACGGGACCAAGATCAGAGCCAAGGCAGCAGCGGATAGTTTTCGTCGCCAAGAGCGAGTCGAAAAAGCGCTCAACGAAGCCAAGGAGCAAGTGGCCGCGCTCCAAGCGCAGAGCGAAGAGGAAACCAGCCGGCGCATGGCCAAGGCACGCCAGCGAGCGGCCCGCGAGCGCCAGGAGCGGCTAGAGCAAGCGCTCAAGGAATTTGAGCAACAGGAAAAACAAGACAAGGACAAAGAGCAAAGACGAGTGAGCACGAGCGATCCCCAAGCGCGAGTGATGAAACAGCCTGGGAGTGGGTATGCGCCGAGCTACAATGTGCAGATTGACACCGATGCAAAGAACGGTGTGGTGGTGGCGGTGGGAGTGGTGCAAGCGGGCAATGACTTCGAGCAATTGGCGCCTGGGATTGACCGAGTGCTACAGAACCAAGGCGAGACTCCCAAAGAAGTGGTCACCGACGGCGGCTATGTCAGTAAAGAGACGATCGTGGCGATGAAGGAGCGCGAAATCGAGTACATCGCGCCGTGTGTCGATGAGGTGGGCAAGGGACAGAGTTCCTATGACAACCGCGGCGTGAGCGCCGAGTATCAAAGCTCCCAGTTTATCTACGATGCTCAGAGCAATAGTTATCGTTGTCCGCAGGGAAAGATCCTGAAGTATGAAGGCAAAGAAGAGCGCCACCTGCAGCTGAGCTACCGGTATCGAGCGCAGAGATCGGACTGCCAGGGATGTCCGATGAAGAGCCAGTGTTGTCCTGGGAATCGAGTGACGGGGCGGTCGGTGCATCGCAGCGAAGAGTTGGCCGAAGTGGCCGAGTTTCGTCAGAAGATGGAGACACAACGAGCGCGCGAGATCTACAAAACCAGAGCCCAGGTGGCCGAGACGCCCAATCTGTGGATCAAGGCGAAGTTTGGGCTACGCCAGTTCAGCGTGCGCGGGTTAGCCAAGGTGGGGATGGAAGCGCTCTGGGCGTGTCTCACCTACAACATCCGAGTGTGGATGCGGCTATGCTGGAGAAAAGCAGCGGTGGTGCAGCCTGCGTAGAGAAAAGGGAGAAACACGTCGTGTAGAAGAGAAAATCGGCCAGTTTTGAGCCGCTCAACAGCGGTTCAAAGTTTCGCATCCGAATAATTACGGCAAAGATGAGTTTTTTCCAAAAAAGAAAAAACGCCGAGGCGTAGGATCAATCCAGATTACGATAAATCAATTTTTTCTCATGACCGCAGAGGGCGCGGAGGAAAGAGTCATTAGTTAAGAACTACTGCGAACTCTGCGTTCCCTGCGTCTCCGCGATGGAAATATTATCACGACCTTTATTTGATATACTCCGCGGCCCGTTCGGCGATCATCATGACGGTAAAATTGGTATTGGCGTGGACCACGGTGGGCATAATCGAAGCGTCGCCGACCCAGAGGTTGTCGAAGCCGTGCACTCGCAGGTGTTGATCGACCACCGCCATCGGGTCGGAAGCAGGCCCCATCCTGCAGGTGCCGACGCCGTGGTAGTAGCTCGTGTAGGACGAGCGCGCGAATTTTTGCCAATCCTCGTTGACGCTGGGAGAAAAGAGCTCGCCGAAGAACTGACTGAGAGGCTCTGTGCTCGTGAGGCGCTGGACGAACTTCATCGCCGCCAGCATTGCCGCGATGTCTTGAGGATGTTCCAGAACTTGCGGATCGATGTTTGGCAGATCATTGGGATCGGCGCTCTGCAGCGTGAGTCGGCCGCGGTTGGTTTGCTCCAGGAGATTACACGAGAAGCCCAACATGTCGCCGATTCCCGAGAGATTGATCGCCTCGCGGGGGATTATGTGGAAGTTCAGATACTCGCGCGCCGGATCGGTCTTGAAATAGAGCTTTACGCTCGACCGGCCGCGCATGAGCGGTTTTTTATTCGCCGGGTTGGTTTTGAACGTCATCGTCAGCATCGGATGATCTTGATAATTTTCGCCGACGCCCGGTAGATCGTGAACCACGGGGATTCCATGCTGCTTCAACTGCGCGCTCGGGCCGATGCCCGACAGCATCATGATCTGCGGCGAGTGATAGACGCCGGCACTGAGCACGACCTTGTCGGCGGTGACGGTGTGTTCCTGGCCGTCTTTGCGATAGCGCACGGCGGTGACACGCTTGCCGTTCACCACGAGAGACAAGGCCGGCGCTTCATCGATGATTGTGAGGTTAGGTCGTTGGCGTGCCGGATCGAGATACATCACCGTCGCCGATTGGCGCTTACCTTCTTTGCTGTTGCGCGCCACCGGCGCCACACCGTAGGGATTGGGGATGTTTTGGTCGAGGAAGCGCGGGATGCCGAGCTTTTCCAGTGTCTCCAGCAATGCCTCCTCCTGCTCGCCGAGATCGATGTTGAACAGGTGCTTTCGCTTGATGTAAATCGGCCCCGAGTTGCCGTGGATCGGGTCGTTGGGAAAATCCTGATCGGCTTCCATCCGTTTTAACACCGGCAGCACTTTGTCCCAGGTCCAATCAGGATTCCCTTGGCTCGCCCAGGTATCGAGATCAGCTTTGATTGGCCGCGGGATCGCCATCATGTTGACCGACGAGCCACCGCCGGTGATTCGCCCCGCGAGCGAATAGAATTCGCTGCCGTCGTAATTGCGCTTGGTCGGGTACATCTGAATGTACGGACTTTCGAGCAGGACGTAAGTCGTCTTCTCGGCGTCGGCCACAGTGTCAGGAATCGGCCGCGGGTCCGGCCCGGCTTCGAGGAGAAGGACTTTGCGTTGTGAATCTTCCGATAGGCGAGACGCCAACACGCAGCCTGCTGAACCGCCGCCAACCACAATGATGTCGTAAGGATCTGACATGGGGTACTCCACACCTAGAACTTAAATCGTTCATTCCGTTCAATCGCGGCGCTCCGTTCAAAACGATCTGAATCTGAGCAAGCTATTTCGCAGTTGGAAAAATCAATTCGCACTAGTTGAATCCGGAGGGATAAAGTAGCACCCACGCATTCTTAGTTCTCTTTTCGACGGGAGTTTTTGTTTAAATTCGTGTGAGTGGCTACCGTTGCGCAATCGCTGGAAAAGCACGCGCAGATAAGGACAAAAGGGAATTGAATAACGGTCACTGGTCGCTTCGGCAAGGCGGTCCACGGGATTCGCGTAGGAGCGCCGCATGTTGTTGGTTTGCTCTATGGACGGGCTTGGCCTGTAAGAATCTGCATATATGTGCGTTCCGTAGATCTGTTGTCCCAAGCCCCTTTGATATGGTCCGTCAACCGCGGAACATCCTTCTCAAGCGTTGTCGGCCAGAGATTTGGGTTGTATGGGAGAACTCGCATCATATTGTCCACATCGAAAATAGGGCCTGTTCCATCGGCCTTAATAAGAGCTACGGGAAGATCCTTGGCTATCCTTATACCGAATACCGAGTTCAAACAGCACGTTTGGGTTGTGATCAGTGATGTCAACGACGACCAGATCTGCTTTTAAAAGTTGGTTGATGATGGTCGACTGAATCACATCGCTGCCTTGCTTTCGGGCAGTCTCGACGGCAAATCCAGCTGCATTTGCGGCCGGTGTGATGACCGAGTTCAATAGTTCAGTGAAAAATCCCTGCGGCCTGGGGCTCTGACCCTTCTCACTGAATGGCATTATGACAAAGGCTGTTCGGTCGAACTTACCCTTGGGTTGTCCTACTACCTGAATTTCGCTGGGATGTTCGAGGGGCTCGTCCTTCTTCGGCATTATCTGTTTGGGGCCAAGACCCTTCTCAATGCCTAGAAACACGCAATTCGCTTTGAATATTTTGACGAACTCATCATGCCATTCAGGATCGAGGCCGAATTCCTTCTGTAACGTGTTTGCAAGGAATTCTTTCTTCGGCAGGTCAGCGCTGCCGTAGTGTTCATACACTCTCTTGAAGATGTCGATTCCGAAGAATGCCTCTAACATCTTCCTGTTCTTTGTCTCCTCATCACCTGCAAAGAATAATTCTCGCCCTAACGGCGCAAGTTCTATTTTGTCCGTATCTCTTGTGCCAACGGTCAATCCATAATCGCGGGCTGCCGCCGCCGTGTAGAAAAATTTATTGTTGCTTCTTGCCACACCCAGTGACGCTTGCGCGACGTCTTCCGTGTCCCACGGATTGCCGTTGTTTTGCTCTCGTATTGCCCGGGGAATGGCCAAGGTTTCTTCGAGTGTCTTCGCAGGATAAGGCCGTGACGAGCGACCACGGCGGACAGTTGGTTTGGCTCCATTCTTATTGGCTGGAGTCTTTTTGGAGGCTACGCGTGGCTTGGCCTTCTTGGCTTTCGTCGAACCAGCCCTGGCTTTGATCTGGGAGACATATCTTGCGCCAATCTCAACGCCTGGCGCAGTGAGAGCCTCTGCGACCTTCTGAGGTGATGCGTGAGGGTGCTTAGCTATGTATTCGCGTACTTTGTCCGCTTTGCTTGCGTCTGCCATGGGTTGTTCTCCCTGGTTTAACTATTCATCTGGTGTTTCTGAACGCGAACGCTATCGATGATAGGTCGAAGTTTGGTGACGGGACCGATTGGTTATGAACGTTTTTCAGTTTGGTGCTTCTGAACGTTGTCGAGCAATTCATCGATGGACAAATGCGAGAAATAGTCTTTTCGCCAGCGCTGATAGTCGAATGGTTCACGGGACACGAGTGCGAGAAAGCGCAGAGCTTCTACGGGGCCGAGTTTTTCAGCCAATGCCTTGGTGGCTTGTTCCCTTAACTCCTGTTCTGTCAATTGTTTAGCCATTTGCTATTTCCAGTTCAAAGTATGCCACAGGGTTCATTACCCGTAAAGCCAGAGTAAAGCGTTGAGCCCGGCGCAGTAGCGCGTCGTCGCAAGTTAGCATTACATCCGCTTCGCCCGCTTCGGCGGATGCGAGGTGTGCTGCGTCTAGAGTCGGAATGCCCTGTTGGGTGAAGAACCGGGCGCGTTCTTGAAGGTGTGTGTCGACCCCAACGGATCGAACAGCTCGATGCTGCCATAGCGCGATCTCATCACGTCTCTCAAGTTTTGGGTGCTGATCGTTTTCATATGTCATCACCCATGACCATAAAAGCGTGTCTTCTCCTTGCATGATTCGTTGTAATATCGCATAGACCGCTTCGGTCTCGAGACGGATTCGCTCCTGCGTCTGATCATCAAACGGGCGATTGAAACAATTGAGGTCAATGTATAACCGCATTCGTGTCTCGGGATACGGCGATAATTCTGGCGCTTAGTTCAGCGGCGCAAGAAGGCCGGCGACCTATTCATCCCCTTTGAAATCCAACATCCCCTGAAACTCCAAGCCTTCAATCTCCTGCAACGTTCTCCCCGCGATGCCTTGGAGGTCGCCGTACATGCCGACGGTGGCTTGCATGACGCGGTCGATCTGCTCTTCGCGTTTGGCCCATTGGCGAGTGATGGCTTTTTTCTCGCGGTCCAAATCTTCTTTCATACTTGAGAATGCTTCAACTATCGCTTGAACTCGCTGACGGAAGCGCGGACCGGTCAGATAGCCGTAGACCATTTCCATCTTGGTCTGCTGGCCTTCGCTCGCTTGTCGCGCGGCGGCGACTTCGATCAATGATTGGCGCAGCGACAGCGCTACCGGCAGGGCGACTTTGGGATCGGCCACCCAGACGCCGTCGATATAGCCGAAGGTATCTACTTCCTTCGGCAGCGCTTGGCTGATGATGACAGCGATCTCGGCCTTCGCCGCGCGCTGGTCTTCGCGCAGCTTAGGTAGCCAGCCGTCGCTCCAGTTTTTTGTCCGCTTGGATTCCCACAGGATCGTGCCGCATATTTGACTGGTCGGGCCGACGACGCGCTGTAGGACGTCGCCGCCGAATTCACCTTTGGGCACCGGTTGGATGGTGTCGCGGGGGAATTTCGCCGTGAGCAGGGCTTCCAGCTCTAACTCTTGAACCTCTCCTTGAAGTTGTTGCGAACCCTGTTCGGCGCGCCGTTTGAGATCTTCGATCTGCTTTTGCATGGCGCTGATGGTCTGGTCTTTCTCCATCACCTTGAACTTGAGTTCTTCCTCGGCTTCCTTCTTGGCTTTGTCGCGCTCGCTGCCGAGGTCGGCTTGGACCCGCTTGGCGATTGTCAATTCGAGCTCGCGCTTGGCGTCGTCCAGTTCTCGCTGTTTGCCGATCAGTTCTGCTTGAGCCTGCTGTGCCTCGGCAAGTTTAGCATCCCGTTGTTTCAATACTTCTTGCAGAATGCTGGATCTCTTTGGCTTTTTGGTTGAGATCGTTGCCGAGGACCATCTTGGCTTTTTGCTGCTCTTCGGCGGCGATGCGGACACGCTCCTGTTGGAGTTTCGCGGCGATCTGTTGGTCGAAAGTCGCTTTCGCCTTTTCGATGGATTCGGCGCGCTCGTTCAGCGATTGCTCGCGCTTGGCCATCTCGGCATCTTTTTGCGCCAGCCGTTGCTCGAACTGCCGCTTCACGTCGGCGAGTAGCGGCGCTGCAAGGGACTCCGTCAATTTAATTTCAGTTTTGCACTGTGGGCATATGATTGTCGGTTCGGCCATGGAAACTCCTGCGAACGTGATCGTGGCTCGTGATCGGGTTCATTTTCGGACGAGAGTAACGAAATCGCGGCAAAGTGCAAAGGGTGTAGAAGGAACGATGTGATGGGATGTTGGGCCGCGGGGGAGATCCAAATTGGTTGCAACGTCAGTTCTTCTTAGCTTCGCCCATCACTTTATCGATCAGTTCTTCCACCGGTTTCATGTTCATCCAGGTGGGGTTCCACATCTCCAAGTACTTGACGCCTTCTTTCCGGCGCATGAGCGGGTTCACGTCGGATTTCGGGATGTCGATGCGCAGGGAATCGATGGCACCAGCGTTTTCAACGTCGCGTTGCAGCGCGATTTGGCCGTCGCGGGAGAGTAACCAGTTGACCAGGATCTTTGCGGCGTTAGGATGGGCTGGCTTATCCATCATTAAATAAGCGCCGCCGATGGCGTCCAATCCGGGTGCTTCCTTCCAGTTGCCGGTGTCGAGGATGTGGACCGGCAGCCCCTGGCTCTTGGCGTTCAGCGTGTCGTCGGATTGGCTGAAGAGATAAAGTGCGAAACGTTTTTGCGCCAGCCAGTCGGTGGCCTGGCGGTAATCGCGCGAGTAGGTGATGTCCATCTCGCTCAGCAACCGGCGCAGATACTGTGGTCCGAGGTCGGGATGATGGTACAGAAAGCGCGCGCCATTGCGCCCTTCGCCAGTCTTGGGATCGGTGGCGACGATCTTGCCTTTCCACTTGGGCTGCAAAATGTCGGCGAAGGATTTGAAATCGCCCGGGCTCGCCAGCGCAGAATGATAGCTGGCGAAGCGTTCATAGATACTGCCCGCAGGGACTATCAAGTATTTGTTTTCCGGGTCGGAGTAGTGGTGTTTGCTTTGCCACCATTTTGACGGGTCTTTTACCTCGGGCAGGATGAATGATTGATCGACGGGCTGAAGCACTTTGGCGCGATAGAACGAATGGGCCGAGGTCAAACCGAACCGCACCATGTCGGCGAGGTATTTGCCGGCGCGTCGCTCGGCCATGATGCGCGATACCAGCTGGGTGCAGGAAAGCGGGACGCTGACGAGTTTGATCTGGGGAAAACTTTTCTGAAATTCTTTCAAGTAGTCGTGGCTACCGCAGCCGGAATAGACGACTTGTCCTTCCTGCTCGGCGGCCTTGAGCGTGCGGTCCCATTCGGAGTGCCAGCTTTCTTGAGCGTGGGCTAATCGGACCGATCCGAAGGACACGAAAAGTAGGACGAATAGCCACTGTTTGATCATGGTAGCGGTTACGAACTTCGCAGCCGTTGCGTAAAATCCTTTTACACCACGAAGCACACGAAGGACACGAAGGTTTTGAAAATCAAGACTCCAAACTTCGTGCTCTTCGTGTCCTTCGTGGTGGGAACGATCTCTCCACTCCTGCGAGAGGTCTCACGAAGTTTGCAGACGGAAAAACTCGACGGCGTTGCCGCAGACCATTTTATATTTGTCCGCTTCCGGCACCCCGGCAAAGTTTTTGTCGATGATCTTGAGCGAGTCGGGCCAGTCGGATTCTTGGTGCGGGAAATCGGAGCCCCACAGTAGTTTGTCGACGCCGATCTTGTCGCGCAGCTCGACGCCGACGCGGTCGAATTGAAAACCCCACAGACAATGCTCGCGAATATATTCACTCGGTGGCCGCTTAAGCGGTTCGAATCCCAACAAGCGCTCGGCCCAGCGGTGGTGCCGGTCGTAGCGCACGTCGGCGCCTTGCAGGAAGAACGGAATCCAGCCGATCTGATTCTCGGCGAAAAACACGCGCAGCGTCGGGAAGCGGTCGAACAGACCCGACAACACCCACTGTACCGCAGGGATCGAGCCGTTGCCGCGCTGCGGACCGAAGCGGCCGACCTGATCGACTAGATCATGGGTCAGTTTTTTCATGATCTCTTCGGTCTCTTTGGGATACTTGAACAGCGGTCCTTTGCGCTCGCCGGTGCGGTCGAGGTCAACATGGACGCTGACCGGCATATTGAGCTCGAGCGCGCGCGCCCAAAATGGGTCGTCGGCTTCCGACGCGTAGGCGTTGCCGCTCGGGTGGCCTTGCAACAAGACGGTTTTGAAACCGGCCTTGCCGCAGAACTCCAGTTCCTCGATGACATCTTTCAGTTGGCCTCCCAGCGGCAAGATGCCGACGCCGATCAAACGTTGCGGATCGGTGGCGCAGTATTCTTCGGCAAGCCAACTGTTGTAGGCGCGCACGATCGCTTTGTAGGCGTCATTGTCTTCGACGCGGCGCCAAAACTTCGGTCCGCCTTGCTGCGATGGAAACAAGACTTCGGCATTGATGCCGTCGCGGTCTTGCTCGCTGAGCCGCTGTTCGGGGCTACCGGTGCCGGGCGTGCCTTCGTAGCGACCGTCGAAGGGAACATAGGCGTCGCGCCCTATGCCGCCGTAAAGATCGGCCGCCGCGGCGGCGCGCTTGATTTTGTCGCCGATCATCCACATATCACTGCCGTTGGGCTGGCGCACCAAGCGCGGCACATGGTCGCGATACTTGACCGGTACGCGGCCGATCCAATGTTTCGAGTCGATTTCCAAATGCGAGTCGCCGGAGATGTAACGGTATTGCATTGTCGTTTCGATTCCCTCGGCGCCGATACTAGCCAAATCGACAGCATCTGCCAAGTGCGCCGCGCGGTCTAAAAACCACTGGACAATTTAAAGCTTTCTACGATAGATCTAGCTGCCGTGTGCACCGCGACGGAGCAGTTGGATTTTACCCTGCAGTTAGAGCTCGGATAGATGCCGCCCAGGCGGAGACCCGCAAATACCATCCGTAAGGAATAAACACCATGAAACAATTGGCAAAGATCCACACCGATGTTGTCGGCAGTCTCCTTCGACCCTTGCTCGTTAAGCAAGCTTACGCACAACATGATGCGGGCATGATCGGCGCCGAAGAGTTGCGCCGCATCGAGGACGATGCGATCCGCCAGGCTGTCGCGCTTCAAGAAGCGATCGGATTGGCGGTGGTCACCGACGGCGAATTTCGCCGGCTAAACTTCCAGGACAGTTTCTCCGCCTCGGTGAGCGGTTTCGATGCGCGGCCGGCGGACCTGTCGTTTGTCGAAAGTCTGTCGCGCGAGGGCAAACCTTTGCAGCGATGGGACCCCTATCGTGTCGCCGATGGCGCGGCGATCCTGCAGCGTCGTCCGGTGTCGCAGAAACTTCGGTTGGTGCGCAATCTGCCGCTAGAAGAGTATATGTTTGTCAGCAAGATTGCGCAGCGGCCGGCCAAGGTGACCCTGGTCGGGCCGGACCGGATTTCACAGCGTTTCGATTACCAGAACTCGAAATCGATCTACTGGAGTATGGAGGACTTCGTTGCCGACGTCGTGCGCATCGAGCGGGAGATGATTCGCGGCCTGGTCGAAGCCGGGTGCCGTTATGTGCAAATCGATGCGCCCAGCTATACCGCGTACGTCGACGCGCCATCCCTCGATGAGATGAAAGCGCGCGGTGAAGACCCCGTGAAAAACCTCATGCGTTCGATCAAGGCTGATAACGAGATACTGCGGCTGTTCGATGATGTGACCTTCGGCATTCATCTCTGCCGCGGCAACCAGCGCAGCATGTGGCACCGCGAGGGCAGCTACGATGCCATTGCTGAGATGCTGTTCACCGGCCTACGGCATGACCGCTTTTTGCTTGAATACGACAGCCCCCGGGCAGGCACCTTCGCGCCGCTGCGCTTCGTACCCAAAGACAAGGTCGTGGTTTTGGGGTTGGTGAGCACCAAAGTTCCGGATATCGAAACCGTTGAGGATCTCAAGCGCCGCATCGACGCCGCGGCCAAGTATCTGCCCCTCGAACAGCTGGCGATCAGCCCCCAATGCGGCTTTGCCTCGGACGTCGTCGGCAATCTGGTGAGCGAAGACGATCAGAAGCGAAAGTTGGAAGTCGTCGTCGAGACTGCGCGCCAAGTGTGGAGTTAGACATTTATGTTTTAGTTGAATAGGTTCTCACCACGAAGAGCACGAAGGACACGAAGGTTCCGGATAATAACAATCTGAACTTCGTGTCCTTCGTGGTGAAAAAGTCATCACAGCCATCCTGGTAGACTTAAGACAGGGAAAGGGGCCAAGTTCATGGCGAAGCCATTTCGCGCCGATAACATCGGCAGTCTGTTGCGGCCGGCGGAGTTGCTCGAGGCGCGCGCGGCGCTGCGCGAGGGGCGCATGGATGAGCCGCAGGTGCGCGAGATCGAGGACCGCTCGATTCTAAAGGCGCTAGAGATGCAGAAGGCTACCGGTGTCGATGTCTTTACCGATGGCGAGTATCGCCGGGATATTTTTACCGCCGATATCACCAAGGCGATCGCTGGGCTGGTGCCTGGCAAACCTGTAGTCAAGTTCGAATGGCGCGGTCGAGGTAAAGAGCTTGCGGCAGAGTCAAAGGAGGGCAATCTCCAGTATATCGTCGGCGCCAAGCTCACCCGGAAGGGCCGTTTCACCCCCAACGAGGCGCCGTTCTTGAAAGAGCACGCGCCGGGACCATTCAAAGTTTGCACGCCGGCGGCGATGCAGCATGCGATCATGCGTTATCGGCCGGGAGTGTCGGATCAATTCTATCCGACGGTGCATGCCATGTTGCAGGATGTCGCGGCCATCATGCGCCAGGAAGTGCAAGCACTGATCGACGAGGGGGCATCCTACGTCCAATTGGACGCGCCGTCCTATTCAAACTTCTTCGACCAAAGCCGGCGCGCCGTGTTGCAGCAGAGCGGCATCGATCTCGATGCGGCGCTCGATGCCGCCATCGCGGCGGATAATGCCATGATCGATGGCATAAAGCGCAATAGCGATGTTGCCATCGGCATTCATTTCTGCCGCGGCAACAAGCGCAGCGCCTGGGGCGCCGAGGGCAGTTATGAGCCGATCGCCGAGAAGGCCTTTGGCGCGCTCAAGATGGACCGCTATTTGATGGAGTTCGATAGCGACCGTGCCGGCGGCTTCGAGCCACTGCGGTTTGTGCCCAAGGATAAGACCGTGGTGTTGGGCTTGATCACCACGAAAGAGCCGGCGCTGGAATCCGAAGATGAACTCCTGCGGCGGATTGAGCAGGCGGAGAAGTATGTCGCGGTGGAGAATCTCGCGCTGAGCACGCAGTGTGGTTTTGCATCGGCGGCTTCGGGGAATTTGATCACGTGGGACGATATGCACCGGAAACTGGAACTGGTTGCGAAAGTGGCGCGGCGGGTGTGGGGATAAATTGCTGAAGGTTCAAGACGTTCAAGCCGTTCCAATCGTTCAAAACGTTTTCGGACTTTCGGCGCGAAGGGCTGGACAATTTAGCGGGTTCCGGTTTAGAAATGGATGTCCAACGCGCTAAAAGCGCGAAGATTTTCATTTGGAGGAAATTAAATGACGCAGGTTGTAGGTAAATCGACGCCGAGAGTGGAGGGCGTGTTCAAAGTGACCGGGCAGGCGCAGTACAGCGCCGATTTGCAATTGCCGGAGACCTTGTGGGGACGTTGTTTGAGAAGTCCGGTGGCTTACGCGCGGATCAAGCGCATTGACACCAGCAAGGCTGAGCGGGCGCCTGGCGTGAAAGCCGTGCTCACCGGTCTGGACGTGCCGGGGCTGCGCATCGGCCGTTGTATCTATGACACGCCGGTGCTGGCCGACGGTATCGTGCGCTTCATCGGTGAGAAAGTCGCTGCCATAGCTGCAACCAGCAAGCAGGCGGCGGAAGCGGCGCTGGAGTTGATCGAAGTGGAGTATGACGAGATGGCGCCACTGCTCGATCCAGTCGAAGCGGTCAAAGACGGTTCGACGTTGCTGCATCCGGACTTGCTCTCTTACAAAGGATTACCTGTGCCGGTGGATAAGGCCGGCAACTGTTTCGCCACGCTCAAGTGGGGTAAGGGCGACATTGAAGCCGGTTTCAAGCAGGCCGATCTGATCGTCGAAAATACTTTCACCACGCAGGTTACGCATCAATCTTATTTAGAGCCCCACGCCTGCGTCGCGCACACGCGCGCCGACGGCAGCGCCGATATCTGGTCGTGCAGCAAGACGCCGTTCGCCGTGCGCGGCCAGCTGGCAAACTGTATCGGAATCGCCAAAGAAAAAATTGTTTTCCATCCGATGCATATCGGCGGCGACTTTGGCGGCAAGGGCGGCTTCATGGACGTGGCGGTGGCGTATTTCCTGTCGAAGAAGGCCGGCACGCCGGTTAAGATGGTGATGGATTACACCGAGGAGTTGACCGCCGGCAATCCGCGCCATGCGGCGATCATTAAAGTGAAGACGGGCGTCAAAAAAGACGGCACCATCGTTGCGCATCATATCGATTTTCTCTTCGATAGCGGCGCTTACGCGTCGATGAAGCCGGCCGGTTATTTGATCGGGGCGTCGACCTGCGCCGGTCCTTATCGCATCGCCAACTGCTTGATAGAAGAACGCATCGTCTACACCAACAAGATCCCCTGCGGCCACATGCGCGCGCCGGGCGATCCCCAGGGCTTTTTCGCCAACGAGAGCCAGTTGGACATCGTTGCGCGCAAGCTCGGCATGGACCCCAGCGAGTTCAAGCGCAAGAACATGCTTCGCGACGGCGATGAGACGCCCATCGGCGGCCATATCTCGCACATCCGTGGTGACGAAGCGTTGGACAAGGCGATTCAGATGGCCGGGTATAACAAGGCCAAGCCGAAAAATGTCGGCCGCGGTCTGGCGTTCTCCGAATGGAGCCCGAGCGGCGGTGAAGGCAACGTGTTTGTCACCATAGAAGAGGACGGCAAGGTCAAAATCATCTCGCCGGTGGTCGATCAGGGTGCCGGCGTGTTGACGGTGATCGTCGAAGTGGTCGGCGAAGAGCTGCAAGTGCCGGCCGACGAGATCGAATTGAAACAGGTCGACAGTACCATCGTGCCGAGCGACGGCGGCGTCGGCGGCAGCCGGGCGACGCGCGTCTATGGCAACGCCTCATACGAAGCTGGCGTGAAGGCGCGCGAGGAGCTGTTTATGTTCGCGGCCCAAGCGCTGGAGGTCGATCCGAAAGAGTTGTCGACGGACAGAGGCTTGATCTGGCACAAGCCGTCCAAGCGCAAGATGAGTTTCGCCGAGGTGATCAAGTTCAAGGGCGCACCGATCTATGTGCGCGGTTATTATAAGAGCGCCGAAAAGTCGCACGACGCCTCGGTGTCGGCGCAGATAGCTGAAGTTCATGTCGACCCGGAGACCGGTCAGGTGACGCTGCGCAACATGATCTCGGCCCATACCACCGGTCGGGTGATCAATCCCTTGATGCACCAGGGACAAGTGGAAGGCGGCGTGGTGTTCGGTCTTGGTTATGCGCTGACCGAAGAAGTGCAGTTCGACGACGGCGGCAAGATCACCACGAGCAACTTCGGCGAATTCAAAATACCCAACATCACCGACATTCCGCCGCTGAAAACCCATGTGTCTGAAAGCGTGCCGGCCGGGCCGGGGCCGTATAACAGCTTGGCCATCGGCGAAGTGGCCAACACGCCGACGGCGGCGGCGGTGGCCAACGCGGTGGCCGATGCTTGCGGCGTGCGCATCACCGATCTGCCGGTGACGTCGGAAAAAGTGTATCGGGCGCTGCGGGCGAAAAGGTAAGGCGTGAAGGGTAAGGGGTAAGGCGAAAGAAGAATCGGCCAATGCCCTTATCCGACATCTTCCCCCTGCACGGGGGAAAATTGAGATGGGTGTGCTGGAGGAATCTAAGATCACCCCTTACTTAATCTTTCCCGTTGAGTGAAAGGAATTTGATCGGACTGTCGTGCATTCATTGTCGATATTGTGGGACGGCATATTCTCTTTTAGTAGTTCGTAATTTAGGAGGTTACCATGGCTGAATCATTGCGCTACTACATCGCCCATAATGGCGGGCTCAAAGTGATGGAGAATTGCTCAGGCTCCATGAACACCGTCGGCGAGCATTTTCCCGGCGTGACTTTGGAGCATTTGATCGGCGGCATCAAGAAGCCGGAGATTGTCTTTGCCGCGGTTGCTTTCGATGGCGGCTATCGGTCGGAGGATGCCGGCAAGAGCTGGGCCAAGATTATGGACGGCGACGTGCGCACGTTCACTATCGATCCGCACGACGAACGGGTGGTTTACATGGGTCTTGGGCCGATTCGACTATTCCGCAGCGAAGACGGCGGCAAGAAATTCGAGCCCCTCGACAGCATGCTCGACTTCGGGCCCGAGGTCACGAATAAATGGGGCGTGCCGGCGCAGCTAAAGGGGATCGAGTTTCCTCATGTGCGCCATATTTTTATTCACCCCGACGATCAGAATCTCATTTATGTATTGCTCGAACATGGCGGGGTACTATTGAGCCGCGACCGCGGCAGGACTTGGTATGACCGCAGTGTCGGCATCGACTATGTCGACATGCACTACATCGAAAACTTTCCCGGCAGCAAAGATCGCTACTATGTCTCGTCAGCGCGCGGGTTTTTCCGCACCGATAACGGCGGCGAACACTGGCGGCGCGCCGAGACCGGCATGCCCTGGGCTTATACGGAAGTAGATAGTTATTCCCACGAGTGGCATTTCATGCCCGGCGGACGGATGGTCCTGTCCGGCGGCAAAGGTTCGCCCGGCGTATGGCGGCGCGACCGCCACTCGCCGCTGGGTCATATTCTCCTTAGTGACGACGCCGGCGAAAGCTGGCGTATCTCGACCAAAGGTTTAGAAAAGGAAAACCCCTGGATGCCCTGGGTACTCCTGCATCACCCGAGCGATAAGAACGCGCTGTTCTGCGGCATGGGCGACGGCGCTCGCGGCTACGGTTTCGATGCGCGTATAACCGGCAAAGGCGGCTTCTATGTGACGCACGACCGCGGCGATTCCTGGGAGCCGGTGCTGAAGGATACGCCGTCGGTGCTGACGGCGTGGGTAGCGGCGGCGTAGCCGCCGCAGTTCAAGGTTCACGGGTTCAAAAGTTCAAGGGGTCGGACAATTTCCTTGTGGTAGGGGCGACCGGCGGTCGCCCTTTCGTCTAGCAGAATGAGACTTCGCATCGGCATATTTGCTCTTTTCTTTCTGGCTGTGGCATCTCCCACCAGCGCGCAGCAGAAGGTGCGTCTTAACTGGGGCGCGATCAGCGGCGTCATGAGCGCTATCTGGGTGGCCCAGGAAGAGGGGTTGTTCAAGAAGCATGGTCTCGATGTCGAGCTGATCCATATCGCGTCGACTTCCAGGGCGATCCAGTCGATGCTCTCCGGCGAGATTCACTACACGACCGCGGATGCGCTGAACAGCATTCAGGCGGTGGGCGCGGGCGCGGATGTGGTGATGTTCTGCGAGGGCGTCAATCGCTTTGTATTTTCGATCATGGCGCGGCCGGAGATCAAACGGTTGGCGGATCTAAAAGGGAAGAAGATCGGTATCACGCGCATCGGTTCTTCGACCCACACCGCGGTTCAGTTCGCCGTCAACAAAGCGGGTTTGGCCGCCAACGACTATTCTTTGCTGCAGTTGGGCGAAGTGCCGAACATCCTGACGACTTTGCTGGCGGGCCAGATCGACGCCGGCGCGCTGTCGCCGCCGACCAACAGCCGGGCAAAAAAGGCCGGGCTGTTCGAGTTGCTCAATCTCGGCACCGACGGGCCGGAATATCCTTCCACCGTCATCGCCAGCACCAAGGCCTATGTCAAAGCCAATCCGGAAAATACCCGGCGCATGGTGCGCGCCCTGGCCGAGGGCTTGGCTATATTCAAAAACAATCGGCAAATCGGCATTCGCGCGCTCCAGAAGTACACGCGGCTGAAAGACAGTGATATTTTGGAAGACACCTACATGCAGTTTCGCGACGCGTTCGACGCTGTTCCCTATGTCAGCAGGACCGGCATCCAGACCTTGATTGCAAGCCTCGGCGAGAAGGACGCGAAGATTCGCCAGCTCAAATATGAGGACGTGGCCGATATGCGCTTTGTCGCAGAATTGGAGCGGGACGGGTTTTTCAAAAAACTGCCCAGTAAATAATAACCCCTTGTTTCAGAAGCCTGTGGAGTCGAGGTCCTGACAGACTCGAAGGCAGAGCAAAAAGTTATGCGTAAATTACGTCTCAATGTGTTCCGCACCGACGCGGCCACGGCCGCGGCGCGTGCCCACGGTGATTTCAGCCCGGAGGGTCTCGATGTCGAGGTGACGGTTACGCTTAACTCCACCGATCAAATGCGCGGCTTGAGCCAGGGCAAATACGACATGGTTTCGACCGCGTTCGACAACGTGCTCGCCTGGTCGGGGCGCGCCGGCGCGGAGATCGTTGCCAACGCGCAGATATCCGATAAGACCGTCTTGCCGGTGTTCGTGCGGCCGGAAATCAAAACCTGGAGCGATCTTAAAGGCAAGAAACTGGCCGCCGACGCGGTCGACACCGCGTTCGCCTTGGTGCTGCGCCGGGTATTGCTCGCCAACGGTTTGGACATGGCCCAAGGCGATTACGAGCTCGTTGCCCTCGGCACCACCGGGGCGCGGCTCGATTCGATGATCAAGGGGGAAACTTTTGCCGGAGTGCTCAATCCGCCCTTCGATGGTAAAGCGCTCGACGCCGGCATGCGGCGTATCGGCGATTCGAGAGATGTCTTGCCCGATTATCCCAATACCGTCTTCGCCGTGACCCGCGAGTGGGGGCAGAAAAATCGCGACACGGTGCTTGGTTTCCTGCGCGCATGGTTGAAAGCGGGAGCCTGGGTCAAAGACCCGGCCAACCGCGAGGCGGCGATCAAACTGATCGGCGCTGAATTGAAGCTCAATCCCAAACAAGCCGCGGAAAGCGTCGACGAACTGTCGACCACCGGCAACTTGAATTTGCCGGGCCTGCAAGTCGTGCTCGATCTCCGCAATCAGTTCGGTTTCAAATTGCCAAAAGGGGATAAGCTGCCGGCGTATTATGACGTGCAATACATAAATGCAGCTAAAGGCAAGTAATCCCGTTCAAGGGTTCAATCGGATTCCGACCTTGAACTTTTGAACCCTTGAACCTTGAACAAGGTTTGGCTTAATACCCAAACCCGTAAAGTCTCGCGCAATTATCCCACAGTAGTTTTCTTTTCATCTGTTCGGTGAAGGGCTGTTTCAGGAGACTCTCCACGGCGTGGGGGTATTTCACGTCGAGGTGCGGGTAGTCGGTGGAGAAGACGATGTTGTCTTCGAGGCCGAACTCGGGGATGAACTTGGCGACATGCTCGTCGCATTCCACAGCGCCCCAGCATTGGCGCTGGAAATATTCCAGCGGCGTCAGTTTCATTTGCGGATGCTCGGCTACACCTGTGAGCTCGCCATATTCCTCCATGCGCCAGAGCAACCAGGGCAGCCAGGAGCAGTTGCCTTCGAGGTACGCGACTTTAAGTTTCGGGAAGCGCTCCATCACGCCGCCGTAGATCATGTCGGTGCAGGCGAACATGTTGGCCATGGGAAACGACAAAGTGTTGAACATGGTGAAGCTCGGGATGAATTCCGACAGCGCCGGCTGCGGCAAGTAAACCCGTCCGGCTTCGTGGAAGCCGATGGGGATATTCAACTTCTGACACTCCTCCCAGAGCGGATCGTAGTAGGGATCGCTCCACATCTTGCCGTTGACATGATTGGGGCGCATCAGGACGCTTTTAAAGCCCAGTTCCTTGGCGCAGCGGCGGGTTTCCTCGACCGCCGCCGAGATGTTGTGCGGCGCGACGATGCCGGCGCCGAACATGCGCTCAGGAGCGACCTTGCAGAAGTCGTGCATCCAGTCGTTGTAGGCTTTGGCGATGGCGGCGGCGAGATCGGGATCGAGGCCGTCGACGGCGAGAACGAACAATCCGCGGCTCGGGTACAGGATCGCGACGTCGAGCCCTTCTTTGTCCATGGCGCGCACTTGCGCCACGTTGTCGAAGTCGCGCGCTTCTTCTTCCTGGTAGCGTTCGTTCAAGATTTTCTCACGCAGCGGGCGCAGCTCGGGATTCGGCTTCGGTGTCGGCCGCGGCATCACCTTGCCGTCAACCTCCACACCCAGGTCGCGTTTGTGGCGGTTCAAACCGATGGGCGCGCGGTCGAGATATTTTTTGTCGATATACTTCTGCCACAGATCGCAGGGCTCCATGACATGCATATCCGAATCCATCGCTTTGAAACCGTTCTTCATGATTTGCTCCTAGAAAATTCAGGCGTAGTCCATCGAATAACAAAGGGGCCGGCGGGTGTCAATTTGATTAGGTATTTCGGAATACTCGGACAAGATATTCTCCCGCAAAGGCGCAAAGACGCTAAGTGACGGGCAAAGCCCGTCATCCCGGGCGAATGCGAGGGATCTAAGGCAGATTTTTCCCCTTGGTCGAAATGACATTCTTCACCGGCCTTTGCGCCTTAGCGCCTTTGCGGGAGAAATCCTAATCTTCTAGTTTCCCCAAACGTCCGCCGCGACTTGTTGAATCAACTCCAGCTTGCGCCACTGGTCGTCTTCGGTGATCAAGTTGCCGACGATGTTCGACGAAAAACCGCACTGCGGGCTGAGGGCGAGCTGCTCCAGCGGGATGTAGCGGCTGGCCTCGTCAATGCGCCGCTTCAACGCGTCGGCCGATTCCAACTCCGGAACCTTGCTGCTGACTAAACCCAGTACGACGATCTTATCCTTCGGGACGAATCGCAGCGGTTCGAAGGTGCCGGCGCGCTCGGTGTCATATTCCAAAAGAAAGCGATCGTGGTGCAGGCTGTTGAACAGCTTCTCGGCGATCGCGTCGTAGGCGCCCTCGCGGTGCCACATGCTGCGCACGTTGCCGCGGCAAAGATGGATGCCGAAAGTGACGCCGGGAATTCCGTCGATGACGTCATTGTCCGCGTCGATCGATTGGGTCATCTGCAGCATTGGATCGATCCTCAAGCCGCGCATGCGCTCCAGTGACTTGGCGTCGACGTAGGCGGTGTAGCTCGGCGCGTCGTGCTGGACGTACGGACAACCGGCGATGGCGAGTTGTTTGACGATCTCGCGCTCGATGGCGATCACGTCGGCGCGATACTCGTTGGCGCTGGAATAGACCCCGGCGACGTTCTGCCGTTGAAAGTTTTCACAGATACGGTCCGTAGCGATCAGCGTCACCTTGACCGGTTTCTTGGTCAACGCCGAGGCAAAGCGCCATTCATTCAGCGGCACATTGTGGGCAAGCCGCAGTCGCTCAGATATCGGTCGCCAATATTGCAACGCCGGATCGGTCTTGCCCGAGTCCGGCACCCAGCGCTGCAATGCTTCGCCGCCGACCGTGCGGCTTTCTTGAAACTGCATGGTTTGTTTCTTGGGAACGAATCCGGCGACCGATTCGACGAAGCTGTCTTGAAAGTTCAACCGGCGATACTCGCCGTCGGTGAGAATCGATACGCCGTGAGCTTCTTGTTTGGCGACGAGTTCTTTGACCGATTCATCTTGGACATGCGCCAATTCGCTGTCGCCGAGTTCGCCCTTTCCATCGCTGGCGTAAGCGTCTTTGAGTGCTTGCGGACGAAGGAGGCTCCCTACCTGATCGAAACGGGAGCGTTCTGTTGTTATCGAGGACATGTTGGGGTTGGCAGGACAAAACTAAATCCGCAGGAATTAAACCGCTGCTTCATCGCCAAATCTGGGGAAAAAAACCTGACTTTTTAATCTCTTCTATATAGCTGTTGTCATAGTACGCGCTGGTCGGTGTCGACGCCGCGAGTTTAGCATCGATCTGCTGCCAATCGGCGGCTTGCTGGACGATGGGTTGGATTGAACTTGCCGTTACGGTCGGGTCTTTGACGTAGATGTCGAGGGCGAAGCGGTCGCTTTGGTCGAGCACTTCGGCTTCGGATTGACGGGTGTATTTGGCGAGGATCGCTTTCGAATACTTCTCATCCGTAAACATTCTCTTCGTGCATTCCATGGGCGCTTTAATCATTTCGATGACGATCTCGCGGTTTTTCGAGGAGAAGGAACGGTGAGCGCCCAGTCAGGCTGCCCGTCCTTTCTCAGCTGGCAGAACACTGAGATATTCACGAACCTCTAGCTGCATGCGGTCGATTTCGGTTAGGAAGCCGGATACTGCTGCACGATAGTTTGTCGGATTGGTTTCCGTTCTACGTAGATGGGTTACTTGATCTTGAAACCATGCAATGCGTTCCAAGGTTTTTTTAAGTTGTTGATCGTTGGCAATCATATGTCCTCCGTTCGGATCTCAACAATACCACGTTGCCCGCCCTCACGGCGAGTTTGCCAGTATTCTATCATGGCCGACTCTCCTCCCAAAGTTCCAGTGCGGCGGACCCAGAACACGCTCGCTCCAAAGCGGGCCTGTGCTTCCAAGTGTTGAAACAGTAGCGTTGCCTCATCGGTTACGGCAGCCAGGTCGAACCGATCCTCCATCAGCAGGACGACGTCAACGTCGTTTGGCTGGGATTTGGCAGTAATGAACGAACCAAAAACGATAAATCGCGCTAAATGGCCGGTCTATACCGCGAGTTGATAGATACGGGTCAGGCGATCTGCGACCATGCTCCGCTGAGCGGACCCAGAACCAAAGCGTTCCAGCACTTCTCCCAATGAGGCGGTATACACGCCAGGTGGCAAATCTCCTGCTTCGTTGAAGGCCGGCAACATCGCGGTTCCTCCTGTCGAACGGGCTGATCACCAAGTTGCAAACGCCCTATCGCCACAGCTGCGCAAAGAACCCCGACTTCTTGATCTCTTCGATGTAGCTGTTGTCGTAGTACGCGCTAGTCGGCGTCGACGCCGCAAGTTTGGCATCGATCTGCTGCCACTCGGCGGCTTGTTGGACGATGGGTTGGATTGAACTTGCCGTAACCGTCGGGTCTTTGACGTAGATGTCGAGGGCGAAGCGGTAGCTTTGTTCGAGCACTTCGGCTTCGGATTGGCGGGTGTATTTGGCGAGGATCGCTTTCGAATACTTCTCGTCCGTAAACATTCTCTTCGTGCCTTCCATGGTCGCTTTAATCATTCCGATGACGATCTCGCGGTTCTTGGCGCCGAAAGAGCGGCGGGCGACCAGGCCGTTGATCAAGAATTCAAAGTTTAGTTTCCTGAAATCCTTCGGGCTGACTAGCTCGCGGTAGCCGTCTTTAATCAATCTAAACGTATTCGGCGCGGAGGTGATGACGCCGTCGATCAAACCTTGGGACAGGCTCGCCACGCCTTGAGCCGTCGTTCCGGTCTGAACGACGTTGACGCCTTGGACGTTGTAGAGCTTGGTGATCGCCTGCAAGGTGAAGTGCGGGATCGCGCCCAAGCGGCTGACGCCAATCTTTTTACCGGACAGCTCTTTTGTCGTCTTGATATCGGAACGGACTATCAAGGATTGGATAGCGTAGGGGACCATGGTGGCGACTTGAACGACATCGCCGCCTTGCAGGACGTTAGTGACCAAGGGCGTGCCGCCGCCGGCACCCACTCCAGCTTGGCCGCCGAGCATGGCTTGGACGATCACCGGGGAAGCGCCGACGTAGATCATGTCGACATCGAGTCCCTGCTTTTCGAAGTAGCCAGCATCCTTGGCGATCCACCAGGGCCAACTGGCGACGCCGATGGGCGTATATGGAAAGGAAACTTTAGTGGCGGCTTGGGCGGGGGAAGCGAAGGTTAGTGCCAGCAATCCGGTCAGTAATAGTCTTTTGATGTTTCTGTTCATAGTATTTTGCATTTCATTCCTTTCCCCTCGACGGCGAAAGGCTAGGATAGGAGTGCTTCGCTCGTCATTGAATTTGATGGGCACCCTCACCTCTGTCCTCTCCCGTCAAGGGAGAGGAAGTAAGATCGGATTGGATCAATTATTCTGCTAGGCCGCTCCGCGCACTTTGTTCAATATCGCGCTCGAATTAGCCGGCACCGAGTTGCCGCGCCATGCGACATGGCCGTCGGGACGGACTAAGACTAAATCACGTTCGTAAATCTCGCGCACCTTCGCTTCGTTGATATTCACAACGTCCAATGGCACGCCTATGCGCTGGGCTGCATCGGCGATCGTTTTCGTGTTCGTGCCGGAGAAATTCACCAAGACGAAACTCTTGCCGTAAGAGATCGAGCGTCGAGCGTCCGTCTTTCAGCCAGATGTGCGGCGCGCGGGCGCCGGGCCAGGTGGACGGGACGTAGAGGCCGTGATCGAGTTCCGGTGCCGACGTGCCGTCGGCGACACAGATGGGCGAGTTCTCGTAGCGATAGCCCAACTCGATGCCGGCGGAGTCATGCTGAAATTCTTTGGCGCGGGTGCGCATGATCGCGGCGTGCGCTTTTTCGCGTAGCGTTTTGCCGTCGTCGCTGTCTTCGCTGATCTTTGGCGAGAAGGGCGTTTGGTTGTCGAAGTTGGCGCGCATCTCCGCGGCTTCGTTGACGTTGATCATGGCGATGGGTTTTCTCTCGGCGGTGTAGCTATTCAACAGATTCTTTCCGCCCCAGCCTTGCAAGACAGCGGCAAGCTTCCAGCCGATGTCGACGGCGTCGCCGACCCCGGTGTTCATGCCGAAGCCGCCCGCGGGCCAGTTCAAGTGGGCGGCATCGCCGGCGAGAAAGACGCGACCTTGCTGGTAGCTGTCGGCAACCACGCAGTGGCCGGTCCACGGGCGAACGGCGAGTAACTCGAAAGGAATGTCGGGGCCGAGTGCAGCGCGCAGTTTCTCTGGCGCGTTCATACTGTCGATCTGCTCCTGCAACACATTGCGCACATTCAAACGCCACAACTCTTTGCCGTCGACTGCGGCGATGGCACCGTTGATCTGGGCATTGATGATCTGATACTGCACCGCCGGGCCATGCTTGATTAAGCTGAGAAATGGCGAGCGAAACAGCACGGCGACGTTCATGCCTTGAGAAAAAACCCCCTCGTACTTGATCCCAAGGGCGCGCCTGATATTGCTGCGGCCGCCGTCGCAGCCGACCAGATAGTCAGCCTCGATAAATTCTTCGTTCCCGGATTTGACGTCGACGATCGTCGCGATCACCTTGTCGGAGCTTTGCTCGAAGGATCTGAACTCGGTGCGATAACGCAGTTCGACTTGCGGCAGGGTCGCGACATGGTTGCGCAGGACCGGATCGAAGTAGGGTTTGGAAATCCACAACCGTCCTTCGGGGCTGTAAGGCGAGCGCGAGTCGGGCGCGCCGTTGGCTGGATGGTCGAAGCGGGCGATCTCGAAACCGTCCATGCGCGAGACGAACAGATAGTTGCGCGGATAGTCGGTTGGGTAGCCCGACTCGAAGCGCATGCGATCGGCGAAACCCCAGCGGCGCAGGTGCTCGCAGGTGCGGGTATTGGCGAGGTTGGTCGTGGGAAAATCTACCGAGCCGTCGCTCTGCTCGACGACCAGGCAGCGAATGCCGCGATAGGAAAGCTCGATGGCGAGGGCCAAGCCGACCGGGCCGGCGCCGGCGATGAGAACGGGTGTGTGTTTTTGGTTCATTGGTTTGCCGGACAGTACTCACCACGAAGGGCACGAAGAGCACGAAGGTCGGAGATTAATATTCCGAAAACTTCGTGTCCTTCGTGTCTTCGTGGTGAACATGACTTTGCGTACTTGGTGTTCTTTGCGGAAGATAATGCGAGCGATTAGCGCGCTGCTTTGTTCACGAAACTGAAATCGAAAACTTGACTGGGAGTCGCCTCCTTAGCGGCGTCGCCCAAGCTCTTCTGGGTAAATTCGATGGCGCCTTTCATCCAGGCGTCGTCAGCCGAGCCGTTCACCGGCAGGCGGCTAAGGTACAGTTCGAAAAATTGATCGGCGAGGGCGGCGTCCTTGAGGGCAAAGTAATCGGCTAGGAGTTTTTTCGCCTCGGCGCGGTTCTGGCGGGCGAACTGCAGGCCGCGCACGCTGCCCTTGACGAAGGCGTACAGTTCGTTGGGCTTGTTCCTAATGATATCGTCGGTGACGCCGATGCCGCCGCTCGGGTAGGTCGGCATGTAGTCGCCCGAATAGCCGATGCGGTTGAAACCTTCACGCGCCAGCATGAGCGGGCGCGGCGGCGTCAACAACGCCGCGGCGATCCGTCCGGTGCGCAGCGCCAACACGGTGTCTTCCTGGCCGCCGATGACCAGGCTGGTGACATCTTTGTTCGGCACCAAGCCATTTTTTTGCACCATGAGTTGGGTTAGCAGATCGACGGCGCCGCCGCGCGACGAGATACCGACAAATTTGCCTTTCAAGTCGGCGATGGAACGAATGTCTTTAAGCGCGACCATGTCGAACTGCGGCTTGGCCGAAGCGATGAAGACCAGTTTGACCGGAATGCCGCGCACAGCGGCGGCGATGGTCGAACCCGATGCCGAGGAGAAATCCACAGAGCCGCCGAGCAAGGCTTGCATGCCGACGGCACCGCGGATGAAGATGACCTCGACGTCGAGCCCTTCTTCGCGGTAAAAGCCCTTGATCTGGGCGATGCGGAACGGCATCTCGGCGATGGAGGGAGCCGCGACTGAGAAGCGAACCTTTTTCAATTGGCTAAACGCCGTTGAGACGTTAGCGAACAGGACGAACGCGAGGATAATGAGTTTGATCCGCATGACCGGCATGTAAACATGCAGGAAATAACCCTGTCAACCGAGCGACAGTCGCGGCGTTGAGTATCCAGTCATTGGGCGGTGAGTGGGAGAGATTTCTCGCTTTACTCGAAATGACACACTCCGATGATGTATATCAGATGGGCGGTGCTCAAATTATTGATTGAGGATCAGGTGAACATTTGACCGTTTACGAGTGATGGCATACATCAGAGGGTAATCTATGAGGTTTCTTCTTGCGCTAGGGTTGGTTGCCGTATTGGTGCTTAGCGTTTCGACACGAGCGCCCGCGCAGCCGCTGCAAAAGATCCGTATCGGCTATCCATCGATCAGCTCGCGCCAGGCGCAGCTCTGGATTGCCAAGGATGAGGGGCTTTTCAAAAAATATGGCCTCGATGTCGAGCTGATCTTTTTACGCGGCGGTCAGGTGGCTATCCAGGCGCTCACCGGCGGCGACCCGCCGATCGTCACCATCGGCAATGTGATTATCGCCAATCTGCAAGGACATGACATCGTATTGGTCGGCTCGGTGGAGAATTCTTACGATCAAAGTGTCTTCGCCCGCCCCGGCGTTGCCAGCCGGGTCGAGCAGTTGAAGGGCAAAAGATTCGGCATCAGCGGTTTCGGCTCAGCAACCCATAATGCGGCGTTGATACTTTTCAAACGATACAATCTCGATCCAGGCAAGGATGTCGCCTTCGTCTCCACAGGCACCGGACCGGAACGCCTTGCCGCCATGAGCGCGGGCCGGGTCGATGCAACGTTTTTCAATCCGTCCGAGGTGCCTCAGGCGGTGAAGGCGGGACTTGTCGAGGTGATTCAGATGGCCGACATCGGCTTTGAAGTCCAAGGCAGCGGCCTGGCGACCGCGCGCAGCTACATCAAAAGCAATCGCGACACCGTCAAATCGGCGCTCAAGGCTTACGTCGAAGGGATCTATTTTGCCTTCGTCAATAAACCAGCAACGGTTAAAAGTCTGGCCAAGTATATGCGCACCAACGACAGCGAGGTGCTCGACTATTCCTACCAGCATTATTTGAAGCGCACACCCAAGAAGCCCTATCCGACCATGAAAGGGATTCAGAACTTGGTAGACATGTCCGGGCCGGGAGTGCCGCAGGCCAAGACGGCCAAGCCGGAGCAGTTCGTCGATCTGAGCTTGCTGCAAGAGCTGGAGAACGAGAAGTTCTTCGATGAGATGGCGAAACGCTATCGTCAATAAATTGATAATGGACAATTGAGAATGGAGAATGGAGTGCGGAAGGGATATGGGAGAGCCGCTGTATGATGAACAAGTTATGGCTTAGAGTTGCGCTCTTTTTCGTTCTAGCAATGGCCAGCCGACCGGTGCTGGCGCAGGACAAGCTGACTCGGGTGCGCATCGCTTATCCTAGCGGTGGGATTTGCTGTCTGGCGTTGTACGGCGGCATTCAGTGGAAGATCTTCGAGGAGAATGGTTTGCACGTCGAGATCGTGCAGATTCGATCCCAAGTTGGCAATATGGCGTTGATGGCCAATGAGATCCAATATTTCTCCGGCGTCGGGCCGGCTTCGGTAAGCGCGACCTTGCGCGGCATGCCATCGCGTGGCGTCTGGTTCGCCTCGGACCAGTTGATCTACTCGCTGATGGCGCGCTCGGAGTTTCAAAACCTGCGCGAACTGCGTGGTAAGAAGATCGGCGTCACCGGGCTCGGCGGCACGCAGCATGTGGCGCTGCAAATCGCCTTGGAAGCCGCCGGCGAGAATCCCAAGAATTTTGCATACGTGGTTCTCGGCGCGCCGCAGTTGCTGCCGGCGCTGGATACCGGCACCGTTGACGCCGCGATGTTCAGCCCGCCGTTCGATTTCTACGCCAAGAAGAAAAAGTTCAGAGAAGTGCTCGACGTCGGCTCGCGCGTGAAGATGCCGCTCGGCGGCCTGACCACCATGCAGGCGACAATCCGCAACCGTCCGGACGAAGTGAAGCGGGTGCTGCGCGGCATGCAGCTCGCCAAGCAGGAAATTCTCCGGTCGCGCGAGAAGGCGGTGGCGCTGATCCTGAAATATCTCCAAGTCGACAAAGAAGCGGCCGAGGACACCTATGCGGTTTACAAGAAAACTGTCAGCGGCAGCGGCGTGCCTACCCATGACGGCATGGATTTGATCATGAAGTCGCTCCAAGCCAGTGGACAATTCACCGACCGCAAAGTCGCCTTCGACGAGATCGCCGACGACCGCATCGCCAAGGAAGTGGCGCGCGAGCTCGGATATAAGATTCAATGAATGACAAATTCCAGATTACAGATTCCAAATTGTTTGGACGGCAATCTGGTTTTGCGTCGATTTGTAATATGGAATTTGGAATCTGGAATTGAACGATGTCGGAGCACGCGAGCATTAACTTGGGCAGCGCGAAGAACGCCGTGCTCGAGGTTCTGAGCGGCCGCGGCAAGAAGGCACGCTTTGCCACCGAGGTTTTGGCCGGGCTGCGGCGATCTAACATCGGCAAGACCGAGATGGA
The DNA here is from genome assembly GCA_963816145.1 of uncultured delta proteobacterium. GTDB lineage: Bacteria > Desulfobacterota > Binatia > UBA9968 > UBA9968 > DP-20. The sequence goes on along the minus strand of CAWFJP010000003.1, from coordinate 406,239 downwards.
TCAGGCGCTCGGCGAGTTGGAGGCCGAAGGTGTGGTGGTTCTGCGCAATCACTTTTGCGCCGATCCGCATCTCGCCGAGGTCGATCTGCGCATCGTCGCTCTGGTTGAACCGGCGCTCGGCGATCAGGCGCATGCCGCGGTGCTGCGTGAGATCGACCTGGCATGGAATAAGTGGCTCGGCGAATATTTGGCGAACCATCGATGCGGCTAGCGCGGCGTTAACGCTGCGCGTTCCAAATGTTCCAGCGGTTCCAGGTGTTCCAAGTGTATTCGGAGATTAGGGGATTGTGTTCGTTTTTCTGACTACGTGGAACGACTGGAACCTTTGGAACTATTGGAACCCGGTGAGGCGGAGTTAACGGGAGGTTCTTGAATTGAGGGTGGCGGTCGACATTGGCGGTACCTTTACCGACGTCGTCGTGTTCGACGAGGCGCGGGGTGATTTATCGTTTGCGAAAACGTTGTCGACGCCAGCGGAGTTGGCGCGCGGCGTGCTGGACGGTTTGATCAAGGCGGCGGTGCGCTTCGAGGACAGCGAGACTTTGATTCACGGCTCCACCGTGGTGGTCAACGCGGTCATCGAGCGCAAGGGGGCGAAGACGGCGTTGGTCACTACCAAGGGCTTTCGCGATGTTTACGAGATCGGCCGGATCAACCGGCCGGAGTCGTTCAATCCACGCTTCCGCAAGCATCGGCCCCTGGTGCCGCGGGAAGATATCTTCGAAGTGAGCGAGCGGCGGCTCGCCGACGGTTCGCTGCGCACGCCGTTCGACGAAAACGAAGCGCATGATGTCGCACGGATCATCAAAGAAGAAGGCTTCGAAGCCGTGGCGGTCCTGTTTCTCCACTCCTATCGCGCGCCGGAACATGAGCTGCGCATGCGCGAAATCTTACTTGAAGCCGAGCCCAAACTCTTCGTCAGCGTGTCGCACGAGCTGTCACGCGAGTATCGCGAGTACGAGCGCACCTCGACAGTAGCGGCCAATGCCTATGTCGGTCCGAAGGTCAGCCAATATCTCGGCGATCTCGAACGTCGTTTAAAGCAAAACAGATTCGCCGGCAATCTGATGATCATGCAGTCCAACGGCGGGCTATCGGATGTCGAGATGGCGCGCCGCCAGTGCATTCAGATGATGGAGTCCGGCCCGGCCGGCGGCGTGGTTGGCACCATGGCGCTGTGCGAGATGCTCGATCTCGAAGCGGCCATCGCTTTCGACATGGGCGGCACGACCGCCAAAGCCTGCGTGATTCGGCGCGGCGAACCGAGCTTGTCGCCGGATTATTTTATCGGCGGCTACAACGAAGGTTTGGCGATCCGCATTCCCGTCCTCGATATCGTCGAGGTCGGCACCGGCGGCGGCAGCATAGCATTTCTCGACGAAGGTGGCGGCCTTCATGTCGGGCCCAAGAGCGCGGGGGCGGAGCCGGGACCGGCAAGCTATGGCCGCGGCGGCACTGAGCCGACGGTGACCGACGCCAACGTGGTGCTTGGCCGCTTGTCGCCGGAACGGTTTCTCGGCGGCGAAATGCGTTTGGATCGCGCCATGGCAGAAGCGATTTTGCATGAAAAATTGGCGCGGCCGCTGAACGTCTCATTGGAGCGGGCGGCCGCCGGAATGTTGCAAGTGGCGACTTCGGCGATGGCCAATACGGTGCGCCATGTGACGCTGGAGCGGGGACTCGATCCGCGCGACTTCACCTTGGTTGCTTACGGCGGTGGCGGGCCGCTCCATTCGGCATCGGTCGCCAAAGAATTATCCATCGCCAAGATCATCATTCCCAATGCGCCGGGCCATTTCTCCGCCCTCGGCATGCTCATGGCCGACCTGCGCCGGGACTATGTGCAGACGCTGTTCGAGCGCCTGGACGATCTGGCGATGAGCGAGTTGGAAGCGCAGTTCAATGCGTTGGAAGACCAAGGACGCAAGGCTCTCCTCGAATCGGGTATCGCCCTTGATCGCATCGTCTTCGAGCGTGCCGCCGATATGCGCTATGTCGGACAGGAGCATGCGGTGGCGGTCGGCATGCCAGCCAACGTCGCCGACGAATCGGCGCGTGCCGAGGTGAAACGGCGCTTCGACGTGGCCCATGAACTGCGCTATAGCCATAGCGCGCCGGAAGAATCCGCCGACATCGTCAGTCTGCGGGTCTCGGCGATCGGTTGTTTAACCAAGCCGCTGTTTCGGCAGATTCCGAAAGGTGACGCAACCCCTCCGACTGCGGCGCGGCGGGGTGAAAGGATGGTGAACTTCGATGCCGCCGGCACCGTGATCGTACCTGTTTACGACCGGGCCGAGCTGCTGCAAGGCAACGTCATCGCCGGCCCGGCGATCATCGAAGAAGCGGCGTCGACAACCGTGGTGGAGCCGGGGGATTTAGTTACAGTGAATCAATATGGACATCTCGTCATGCAGCTGGGTAACCTTAATTAACTTAACGCGTTCAAATCGTTCAATCGCTTCGCTTCGTTCAAGCCGTTCAAAACGTTTCCGGAGTCGGGCCGGGAACCGACCGGAACCGCAAAAACGGCTTGAACGATTTGAACTGTTTGAAAGGCTTGAACCCGTTCAATTACGATTTCAACTTCCGGATCGCCGGGATGCGCCAGGCGACCAAGGCGGCGAGGGTGATGACGGTGGCGCCCATGATGGCGACGGTCGTTGGCGCGCCGAGGAAGTGAGCGGATGTGCCGGCGAACAGCGCGCCCAGGGGCATGAAGCCGCGGTCGAGCATGTACAGGCTGAGCACCCGGCCGCGCAGTTCATCGGGGACAATCAATTGCAGCATGGTGGCGGTGCTGGCGAGATAAAACATTTGAAACATGCCGACCACGACTAAAGTCGCCAAGGCTAGCGGGAACCAAGTGATTTGCGAAAAAATCATGATGAATGTACCGAGGCCGATGACGCACGCGATCAGAAATCGGCCTTGACGCTTGATCCGATGGCTCATCGACGCGATAACGAGAATCGCGATCACCGCGCCGACGCCAGGCGCCGCCATTAGCATACCCAAACCTTCCGGACCGATCTTGAGCACGTCTTTTTGGAACACCGGCATCAGCGTTTGATACGGTACGGCGAAAATCCGCGGGATGTAGGCCAACGTCATCAACGCCAGGACCGCCGGAGTCGACCAGACGTAGGCGAAGCCTTCTTTGAGATTTGCCATGGCCGACGTGTGCTTCGCCTCGGCGCGCTGCGGCGGCACATACATTTTGTAAATCATCGTCAGGACGCCGGCGTAGGCGACCCCTTGGACGAAAAAATTTTCCGCCGCGCCGGCCCATGCGATCAGCGCGCCGCCGAGCGCCGGCCCCATCACCTTCATCATGTTAAAGCCGCCGGAGTTGAGCGCTACGGCGTTGGCCAATTCGTCCTTCGGCACGGAGCTCGGTATCAGGCTCATGCGCACGGGTTCGGTGATCGTCCAGGCAACGCCGGTGACCAAAGTGAACGCAAAGATATGCCAGACCTGCAAATAGGGCGACGCAACCAGGGCACCAAATAAGATCGCAGTAGCGATCAGCACCCATTGGGTGCCGATTAGAAGTTTGCGCCGATCCATGCGATCGGCGGCGACACCCGCCATCGGTCCAGTTACCAAGAACGGCAGCGCGCGCAGACCGTTGAGGGCGCCGAGCAGCACGGAATTGCCGGTGAGGTCGTAGATCAGCCAGCCGAGCGTTACCTGCTGCACCCACTGGCCGGCGCTCATCATCACCGTGCCGGTCCAGAGATAGCGAAAGTCTGCATGGCGCAGCGAGGCGAAGGTGCGGAAGCGGGCCGTATCGGGCTTATCAGTGATTGGCGCTGCGGTTGGTTCTATGACTTCTTCGTCCATTGGGCTTTAGGAAAGAGTTGGCTTTGCTCCCGCTTTCTTTCTTGTATCAAGATTCCGCGGCGGTTACGAACTCCGCAGTGTAAGTATGCGGCACAAATTTCAGTTTCCAACTCGATTTGAACATGTTACAAGGCAGCCGGTTTGTTGATCTGTCTCGATTCCCGTCTATCGTTGTGGATCAAGGGGGCTTCGATGAAGCGAGCTTGCTGGCTGGTCTTGATTGGAATGTTCTTGGCGTCCTCGGGGTTTGCCCAGGAGCGGGTCAAATTTCCGGTTGGGGTTTCGTCCAAAGTGCTTGGTTACGGCACGCTTTGGGCGGCCTGGCGGCGCGGCTATTTTGAGAGGGAAGGACTCGACGTCGACGTCGTGCTCATGCGCGGCACGGCGCCGGCGGTGCAGGCGTTGATCGCCAACTCGATTTCGGCGGCGTTGCTCGCCAACGACGGGCCGATCACGGCGGTGGAGCAGGGCGCCGATCTGGTCATGGTCGCCAGCGGCAGCAAGCTCACCCATATGCTGATAGGGGCGAAGAATTACCGGACCTACGAAGACCTGCGCGGCTCGACCATCGGGTCGTCGACTCTGACCTCGGGAACAACCTTTGTGCTGCGCCGGGCGCTCAAGCTCAAGGGGCTCGAGTATCCGCGCGATTACAAACTCTTGAGCGTCGGCGGCACCACCCCGGCGTTTCTGGCCATGAACGCGGGCCAAACCGCGGCGTCGATGATGGCGGTGCCCTATTCTTTTCAAGCGCAGGATCTGGGCTTCAACTTGATCGGCCGCATGGTCGATGTCTTTCCCAATTACTTGCTGTCGGCTTTTTCGGTGCGGCGCAGCTGGGCGGAAAAGAATCGCCCCTTGGTCGTGCGTTTCCTCAAGGGAGTGGTGCGGGCGAAAAAATGGTTCGAGCAGGACCGCAAAGCGGCGATCGAGTACTTGGCGAAAGAGTTCCAACTGACACCGGCTTTGGCGGAGAAAGGTTTGGATTATTATCTCGCCGCGCCGGCTTGGCATCCGGAATTAGAAGTCGAGATGGACGGCCTAAAAACTGTGGTCGACATCTATGCCGAACAGAATAATTTAAAAGGGCCGATTCCCAGTCCGGAGAAGTATGTCGATCAGAGTTATCTGCGCCAGGCGTTGAAGGAGATCGGGTTGCGATGATCCGAACACGGAATATCTCTCGCAAAGGTGCAAAGGTCGGATCAAAGAAAGAGTTGAAATCAAAATGAACATCGATTTGCATTCTCATTTCTTTCCGGTCGATGCACTGCAGAATCCCGGCAAGTTCGAAAACCGCGCGCCGAAATTAGTTCTAAATGACGGCAAGCTGTCGGTGACCTCGCAGATCGGCTCGCGGCCGGGGCTGGGGGCCGGGGCTTACGATCCTGCGGCGCGGATCAAAGCGCTCGACGACATGAAAATCGACATGCAGGCGATTTCCCCTTCGCCGATACTTTTATTCTACTGGGAAGACGCCGCGGTGGCGGCGCATTTCTCACGGCGGCAGAATGAAGCGATTCAAGCGGTCGTAAAGAAGCATCCAGATCGGTTCATTGGCTTCGGTAGTGTGCCGCTGCAAAGCGTTCCCGAATCCATCGCCATCGCCAAGGAAGCCAAGAGCATGGGCCTCAAGGGGCTGGAGATCGGCAATGCGGTGGGGGACAAACCGCTCGACGATCCGAACTTCGAGCCGTTCTTTCAAGCCGCGCAGGAATTGGAGCTGTTGCTGTTTGTCCATCCCCTCGAAGGCGGGCTCGATGCCGACGATCCGCTGTCACCGATTCTTGGCAACGTTCTCCAATTCACCTTTCGCACGACGATGATGGTCGAGCGGATTATTCTCAAGGGCATGTTCGAGAAGTATCCCAATCTGCGCTTGTGCTTGTCCCATGGCGGCGGTCTGTTGGCGTTCAATATCTGGCGCTTGGATCATTCCTATGGTTTGCGGGCAGATCTGCAAAAGCGGTTGCCGCGGAAACCTTCCGAGTACTTGAAGCGGCTGTACTTCGACACGATCGTGCATTCGGTGGCGGCGCTGGATTATCTAGTTCGCGTGGTCGGCGCTGACCGGGTGGTGATCGGCACTGACTATCCGATGGCGATGGGTGACTTCGATTCGGTAAATAAAGTCATGCAGCTGGATATCGGCGACGCCGCACGCGCGGACATTCTCGGCGCCAATGCGAAAAAAGCCTTGCAAGTTTAGCAATGACGCGGTAATTCAACCGGGCTTGTTGCTCATTGGTGAGCGAATAATTCAAAATCCCGTGAACCCAAAATGGGGGATTGTCATGCGAGCGATGTGGGCGTGGGCATTGGCGTTCGGTTTATGCGGCTGTGCGACCATGCAGATGGGGAGCCCGGCGGTTTCGATACTCGTCGATCTCGATCCGGCGAGCACGGACCGCACGGTGATCGTCGAGAGTATCACGGCCGATCAACAGGGACAGCTTTACCTGGCTGATTGGGTCACGGGAAATATCCTACGCGTGGACCCAAGGGCGACGAAGCCGGTTGTCGTCGGTCGCATTGCAAACCGTCAGATCGCGGGGAAAAGTGTCCGCGGCGAAGGCCGAGGCATCGCGTTTAACTCGCAGGGTGATCTGTTCGTTGCCTGTGACCCCTTCAGTGAGGTTGTGCGGCTCAAGAGAGCAGATATCAATCCCGAGAAACCTGGGATTGGCGAAACGTTTGCAACCGATACCGAAGGGGCTAACGGAATCGCCTTCGACCGCAAGGGAAATCTCTACGCAACCGGCGCCAGAAATGGACGAATCTACCGCGTCGGGCCTGCTGGCGGCCGAGCTGACGTTGTGCTCCAAGTCGAGCTCCATACGCGAATCTTGCCCGATGGTAAAACCCAACAGCCCATAGTCGCGAATGGCATAGTGTTCGATGCTAGCGGGATACTTTATATTACCGACACCGCTCGCGGCGCGATCTGGAAAGTCGCGTTCGCTGACGACGGACGCGCCGGTAATCCGATTCTGCTAACGCAGAGTTCTCTGCTGGAAGGGGCCGATGGTTTGGAATTCGATCGGAACGGCCGGCTTTGCATTACAGCCAATGAAAGGAATGCGCTTGTCATGGTAACGCCCGACGGCAAGGTCCAGGAAATCGCGAAGAACGCCAACAAGGGGCCGCTGGAATTTCCCACCGCCATCGTGTTTGCGGGTGGCACAGCGTACATCAGTAATAACGACACCCCCCGCGGAGATAATCTGGACACCAATGGCAAGACTTCTTTAGATGGCATCGGCGCCGCCGTCGCGCAGATCACGCCGTAACAATCAAAATGTCGTTCTTGGCTATCGAAGGTGTCAGCAAAGAATACCGCTCGCGGGGCAAACAAGTCGTCGCTCTCGAAGGCATCGACTTGAACATCGCCGAGGGGGAGTTTGTCACCATCGTCGGGCCGTCAGGCTGTGGCAAATCCACCTTGCTCAATTTGATCGTCGGTTTGATGCGCTCGAGTAGCGGACAGATTAACTTCAACGGCGCGCGTATCGACGGGATCTGCACCAAGATCGGTTACGTCACGCAAAAAGACAATTTACTCCCTTGGCGCACGTTGATGGAAAACGTCGAAATCGCACTGGAAATTCGTGGTGTCGACGCCAATGCACGCAGGACGAGAGCTCAAGATTTTATCGAGCAAGTCGGCCTGGCCGGCTTCGAAACGCATTATCCCCACGAACTTTCCGGCGGCATGCGCCAGCGCGCCAATATCATCCGCACGCTGATTTACGATCCGGAGTTGATTCTCATGGACGAGCCGTTCGGTCCGCTCGACGCGCAGACGCGCATCGTCTTGCAGGATCAGTTGCTCCAGCTCTGGTCGGCATCGAAGAAGACGATCGTATTTATCACCCATGATCTGATCGAAGCGATTACCCTGGCCGACCGTGTGGTATTGATGTCGTCTCGTCCAGGCCGGATCAAGTTGATCGAGAGCGTGATGATCCCGCGACCGCGCGATGTTTTCAAAATCCACGAAAGCGAACAGTTTCGCGCGGTCTACGAACGGCTATGGCAACAATTGCGCCCGGAAGTAATATTGACCGAAGCGTAGATTTAGATAAGGAGACTCGCCTATGAAACGGTTAGTGAATAGCGCTCTCGTCCTGCTTGTCGGCCTCGTCGGCGTTTATGGCATGGCCGAGGCTCAGTCCCTCAAGAAGATCAAAATGACGATTCCGGTCATCGCCCACTCGATGCTGCCGGTTTTCTTGGCGCAGAACCGCAATTATTTTGCCGATGAAAAACTCGATGTCGAAGTCAATTCGACCAACGGCGGCGGGCCGGATATTCGCGCGCTGATCGCCGGCGACGTCGATTTTAGTTTTACCACCGGCGACAATGTCATCCTGGCGCACCAGGAAGGCAAACGGCTGACCATGGTGATGAGCGGGCTGAATAAGCTCTTCATCAATTGGGCGATGCACAAGGACGCGGCGAAGTCCAAAGGCATCACCGAAGCGACGCCACTGGCGGAGAAAATCAAGGCGCTCAAGGGCACGACCATCGGCGTGACCAACGCTGGCGCGCTGACGGCGCATCTGGCAAGCTTCGTCGTGCGCAAGGCCGGGCTCAATCCGCAGAGCGATGCCCAGACCATCGCCATCGGTTCCGGCCCGACCTGGCTCGCGGCGTTGGAAAATCGCAAGGTGGATGTGGCACTGACAGCGCCACCGACGCCTGACACGGCAATTGCCCGCGGCTACGCGATACTTTTCATCAACAACGCCAAAGGCGAAGATCCGTCGATCGCGGAGTTTTTGATGGAGAACTTGATCGTGCGGCCGGAGACCGCAGCGAAGGATCAAGACACCGTGCGCCGCACGGTGCGCGCGTTGACGCGCGCGAATCAGTGGGCGCTCAAGAGCACACCGGAGCAAGTGGCCGAGGCGCTCAAGCCATCGATGGCGGCGATCGCTCCCGATCTCCTCCTGGCGGGGGTCAAGGCGGTGCTGCCGACATTGAGCAGCGACGGGAGGACCAGCGAAAAAAGCTTCCAGATCACCCAGGATATTCTCGAACAGGCAGGCATTCTCAAGAAGCGCGCGCCCTACGCCGAACTGGTCAACAACGACTTCTTGACGAAATGATCAGCCGCGGCCGACTGTTTCTCTATCGTGTGGTGTTTGGCTTGGCGCTGTTGGCTTTTTGGGAATTTAGTGCCGGCAGACTGATCGATCCCTTCTGGGTGTCGAGTCCGTCGGCGGTGTTCAAATATCTCTACGGCGTGTTCGCCGACGGCTCGATTTACGGCCATCTCGCGATCACCCTGTACGAAACCTTCAGCGGTTTTTTCATCGGGGCGATTTTTGGCATCGGCTTTGGCTTTGCGCTGGGCCGGCGCGAAGTGCTGGCGCAGATCCTCGATCCCTACGTGGTCGCCTTCAACGGTATTCCGCGCATCGCGCTGGCGCCGCTGTTCATCATCTGGTTCGGCATCGGGCCGATGTCCAAGGTGATACTGGTCATCAGCGTGGTGTTCTTTCTGACTTTTTTTAACACCTTCGCCGGCGTCAAAGGCGTCGACGCCGAACTCAAAAACATTTTGCGCATCATGGGCGCCAGCGAGCGGCAGATTTTGATGAAAGTGACATTGCCGTCGATCGTGCCTTGGATCACGACCGGGCTGAAGATCAGTTTGCCCTACGCCATCGTCGCTGCCGTGGTTGGCGAGTTCATCGCCGCCAGCAAGGGCTTGGGTTATTTGATCAATTACAACACGTCGCTATTTTCCACTTCCGGCGCTTTGGGCGGCATCTTCGTCCTCGCTATGGTGGTGGTCTTGTGCAACGAAGTGATCACCAGGGCCGAATCCTACCTGTTGCGCTGGCGACCGCGCGATGAACGCAAGGACGAGGGCGAACTCTTTTAGTGCGCGCGAAGGGGCGATCACGGAATTCCCAAATTCCCGGCAAGGGCTGGCGCGCAGGCCGGCACTTCAGGCTTGTCTCACAGGGCGTAAAGTTTCCTCGGATTGTCGTCGAGAATCTTACGGGCAAACGATGCGCCGATCTTGCCGCCCTCCGCCAAAGTTTGGATCGCTGCGATGTCGTTGGAATAGTCGGCGTGACCGTAGTCGGTGCCGACAGTGATATGGTCTTCACCGACGCAATCGGCGACGTAAGGCAGATCGTCGGTGGTCTGGCAGGCGACGTAGACGCGGTTGTCGCGCAGGACGGTGCCGGTGTCGATGGTTCGCTCCTTGGGGCGCGCCTGGGTGAGCACATGGCCGGCGTAATTACGCTGGAACTCGCGCTCGGCTTGGGTCCGAATGACGAGATCGTTAACCGCATAGGGCAACCACTGAGCGGTGGTCTCGACAAAGGACCAGCGCAGTTGGGGAAACCTGGCCGGCACGCCTTGATAGATCAAATTATTGAACGCGCCGACGGACGGCAGCTTAAAGCGCGAGAAGACATCCTGGCCATACTGATCGTAGTAGCCGAAACTTCCGGTGCCGGCGTGGACGCAGATCGGCAGGTCGAGCCTCTCGGCTTCGCGGTAGAGCGGAAACAGCGCCGGGTCGGAGAGCAGCCACTCGCCCTCGTGGCCGCGCATGAAGACGCCGCAGGCGCCGTGGGCTTTGGCGAAGTTTATTTCTTCGAGCGCTTTGTCCATGGAACGCAGCGGCGGCAGGACGATCCAGCGCAGGCGGTTGTTGCCGAGCTTCCAAATATGCGCGAGCCAGCGGTTGTAGCCGCGATAGAGCGCCAGTTCCACTTCGGTGCGCGCCGTCACCGGACGAAGAAAAAGGGTCGGGTAGAGCACCTGGATGTCGATTTTGAGCGCGTCCATATGTGCCAGGCGAGCGGCGACATCGGTCATGTCGCGGGAATCTTCGGGGACGTTGAGCCCTAAGTTGGAGTTGGCGATGACCCGGTCGTCGACGCGCCAGAATTGGATGCCGTTCTTTTTAGATATCAAGACTTCCGGGGCGAAGCGCCGCTCTTCGTCCAACATGAACTCCCAGGTCTGCTCGGTTTCGATGACATGAGCGTCGGCGTCGATAATAGCCATTGTGATTTGCCTCCTCGTCGGTTCGGGCATCGCTGGAATTCTTGTAAAGCCGCCGACGGCAAGCTGTCAAACGAAAGTTACGCTTGATTACCGAACTTTTGGCCCCTTAGTTCGGGGATTGAGTCGGCGATCTTCACGTCGTCATGCCGGTGGAAACCGGCATCCATCTTTGACCGGGAGAAGCTTTCCGCTAGCACCCAACTGGATACCGTTTTTCAACGGTATGACGGACGCTGACCGTCACCCGGATTCCCGCCGCGGATCGAGTCCGGGGCAGGCCCTGCGCGGGAATGATGAGGATACGAACCAATTCCCGGCGACTGGCGCTGTTGAGGGAAATTCCTTAAGATTCTCTTGCATCATTCGAGGGTACAACGGAGGCGTTGATTAATGGTCAAAAAAATCCCAACCAGGCTCGAAACCCATGGCCATGTGCGCGTGGACGACTACTATTGGCTACGCGAGCGCGACAACCCCGAGGTCATCCGCTATTTGAGCCAGGAAAACGATTTTGCCGCCAAGGCGATGGTTCATACCCAGGAGTTCGAGAAGAAACTTTTCGAAGAAATTAAAGCCCGGATCAAGCAGACGGACTTGTCGGTGCCGTACAAGCGCGACGATTACTTCTATTACACCCGTTTCGAGGCGGGCAAAGAATATCCGATCTATTGCCGTAAGCAGGGTTCATTGGACGAGGCCGAGCAGGTGATGCTCGACGGCAATATATTAGCCCAGGGCCACGAGTTTTTCTCCATCGGCGGTTCGGCGGTGAGTTCGGGACAAGATCTGCTAGCTTACGCGATCGATACCCAGGGGCGGCGGATCCATACGGCTTATTTTAAGAATCTTGCGACCGGGGTTTTGCTGCCGGATGTGATCCCGACCGTGACGGAAAATCTCGTTTGGGGTAACGACAACCGAACGCTTTTCTACGGCAAACAGGACGAGACCACGCTGCGCCAACATCAGATCTGGCGGCACATTGTCGGCAGCGATCCGGCGACCGACCAGCTGGTCTATCAGGAAGACGACGAAACCTTCAGCGTTTACATATCCAAGACCAAGTCGAAGAAGTATTTGATGCTGGTGTCGGCGCAGACGATCTCGCACGAGTATCGTTACCTCGACGCGGATCAGCCGCGCGGTGAGTTCACAATGTTTCTGCCGCGGGCGCGCGGTCATGAATATCAGGTCGATCATATCGATGACCGCTTCATCATCCGCACCAACGATCAAGCCAAGAACTTTCGCTTGATGGCGACACAAGTGAGCCAGCCGGAGCGCGAGCACTGGCGCGAATTGATTCCACACCGCGACGATGTCTATCTCGGTGATTTCGATCTTTTCATCGATTATCTGGTTATGGAGGAACGAGCGCGCGGCCTGACGCAGATCCGCGTCGTGCCCTGGTCGGGGAGCGGCGCGCATTACTTGGAGTTCGCCGAGCCGGCGTACCGGGCCGATCTCGGCGTCAACTTGGAGCTCGACACCAAGATCGTCCGCTTCGGATATACCTCGATGAAGACGCCGCAGTCGATTTACGACTACGATATGGCGACGCGCCAGCGCACATTATTAAAGCAAGAAGAAGTGCTGGGCGGATTCAACCCGGACGACTATGTCACCGAGCGGCTCTATGCGGCGGCAAGCGATGGCACGGAGATTCCGCTGTCGCTGCTCTATCGCAAAGGTCTGAAGAAAGATGGGATGAATCCGACGCTGCTCTACGGCTACGGCTCCTACGGCGCGAGCATCGACGCTGCCTTCGCATCGCCGCGCTTGAGTCTGGTCGATCGCGGTTTTGTCTTCGCCATCGCCCATATTCGCGGCGGCCAGGAACTCGGACGGCGGTGGTACGACGATGGCAAGCTGTTAAAAAAGAAAAACACCTTCAGCGATTTCATCGCCTGCGCCGAGTATTTGATCCAACAGGGGTTTACCTGTCCCGACAAACTCTTCGCCATGGGCAGAAGCGCCGGCGGTTTGTTGATGGGGGCGGTGAGTAACCTGCGCCCCGATTTGTTCAAGGGCATCGTCGCCGAAGTGCCGTTCGTCGATGTCGTGACGACCATGCTCGATGCTTCGATCCCGCTGACCACCGGCGAATATGACGAGTGGGGTGACCCCAATAAGAAAGAGTATTATGACTACATGTTGTCCTATTCTCCTTACGATAATGTCGCTAGAAAAAACTACCCTGCGATGCTGATCACCGGCGGCTTACACGACTCCCAGGTGCAGTACTGGGAGCCGGCCAAGTGGGTGGCCAAACTGCGCGAGCTCAAGATCGGCACTAATCCTGTGCTGCTCAAGACTAACATGGAAGCCGGCCACGGCGGTGCTTCGGGACGGTTCCGGCGCCATCAAGAAACCGCGTTCAGTTATGTATTTCTCTTGGATTTAGCGGGAATTCGCGAATAGTGTTTTCCGTTTCTAGGGGTCGATTCGCCGCAGTTCGCTGCATTACACTCATTCGCATTCACAAGTCCGTCATTCCCGAATGTCTTTAGCGGTAATCCAAGTGAGTCCGGAACTGGACCCCCGATAAAAACATTCGGGGGTGACGCCTTTGTGAAAAGTCTCCTCGAGACTTTCCGATACCCCACTGCTCGCGGCGGGGTTCGATTTCGCCGTGATTGGTGCCGGCTCCAAAAATCCGGATCTTGCCTTGCACTGACCGCGTGCTTGATGTTGCCAAGTTAGCATTCCTGTTACTTGCGTTCTGCGCCCCTCCTCCCGTAATGTGGAGACCATTTACAGAAGAGATTGGAAACAAAGGCAGGGTGCAAAGATGCTTGATCCGTCATTCCTGGAAGCAGTGAAATCGTTGCTGTCGCCGTGGACCGGCACCGAACTGATGGCTCCGCTCCTCTACTCGCTGGCCCGGTTCACACGCGCGCGCACAGTGCTCGAAGGAGGATCAGGGTACACAACGCCGTTTCTGGCTAAGGCCCTCGCAGACAACGCGTATGCCGTCGAGGAGGAGCGGCGAGCGATGCAGGAGAAGACCGCGCGATACATCGCCGACCTCGACGCGATGCAAGATACGCCGGCAGCGGTTGAGCCGGGCACGCAGGTGGCCTCAGGCCTGCTTGCGCTTTACAATCCAACGAGCCCGGTTGCGAAACGGAGGCTCGAGTGGCTCGTTGAAACTCCAGGATTCGCGCGGCCGGCCAGAATGGAACGGAGCTACACACCAAGACTCATTTGCATCGACAACCTCTCAAGCCCGCGAAGTTACGCGCTGAAGGCGCAATCGATTATCGAGAGTCTCGGATTTTCCGACTTGGTCACATTCCACCACGGAGATTTCTGGAGTTACGATCTCGATAACATTCCGGCAGAGCACTTACCGATCGATCTGATGTGGGTCGACCTCCACACCCGTTTGAAGGACGCTCACAGTCTAGTAGATGGCTCTCACTGGAACCGCCTGAACCCGAACGGCGGCCTCCTGGTCATCCATGACCTGCTCACGACGAGAGGGGGTCAGTTGCTCCACGAGTTTTTTAAGCAGAAGCAGCGGAACCGGTCGGACTTTGAGATCGTCGGCCTCCTCGAGCCCGACCGGTTAATGCAGGGGGACTTCGTCCTCATTCGGCGCACATCGGCTGCCGTGCAGCCCATCGACGACATCGTCAGCGGATCAGGCGAGTCGGTCTTGGAATGTGAGGCGCGTGCTTTCCTGAAGAGGGGACAGACTGAGCTGCCCCGGAATTAACAGACTGTTAAATTAATAGACACCGTGCGTTACTCCACTAGAGTAAAAGGGGAGATCCGAAGTCTTTGCAGTCTCACTTCGGCCGACCGCGGGTATGCGTTGTCGCTTCAAGCCCAAGTTGCTTCGCGATGTCGATGATCCAATCTTCGCTACCGAATGGTCCGCCGTGCTGCGCACTCGATCGTAGATCATCGAGCTCTGACCTTTTCTCCGGCTCGTTATAGTTAGACGGGTCCGACGCGGATGAAGAGTAACTTCGCCGTGATTGGTGCCGGCTCCGCAGCTCACTTGTTCAGCCAATAGCGCGAGAATTCTTGCAGAAACGTCAGCGTTGAAAGATCGCGCATGCGGTCGAGATAGACCTTGCCGTTCAGGTGGTCATACTCATGCTGGATCACCCGGGCGTGGAAATCTTTGGCGGTAAAGTCGAGTTTGCTGCCGTCGCGATCGAGCGCGCTGACATGGATGCGTTTGTAACGCGGCACGCTGCCGCGCAGGTCGGGGATGCTAAGACAGCCTTCCCAGTCTTCTTCCATTTCATCGGATAGCGGGGTGATTTTAGGATTGACCAAGACGGTCAGCGGGACTTTGCCCTTATCAGGATAGCGCGGGTTGTCGGCGACCTCGAGAACGGCGAGTTGTTTCGACGTGAATACCTGATCCGCCGCCAAGCCGACGCCGTCGTATTCCTTCATGGTCTCGACCATGTCGTCGATGAATCTTTGCATCGCCGCCGTCTTGAGTTCTTTGACGGATATATTCTCGGTGACTTTGCGCAGCACCGGATGCCCCAAACGAGTGACTTTAAGAATGGCCATGGGAAGCCTTTTAACATAGGCGTCGAATTGGAAAAAGGGCGATCGCTCGCCGATGTGTCTGGGGGCTACGAATAGCTGCAGATTTTATCGGACAATGAAAGTCTTTATGGTGCATCGGATGATCTGGTTGCGCGGCTAAGATGTGTTCGCCGTGGGATGTTTTACACGGAGAAAAAGAATTGCTTGACAGCCGCGGTGAGCGTTGGTAGCGTTTTAGGTGCAACGAGATTTTCTCAACTTTGACAGAATCACGCGATTCAGAGCAGCAGTGCAAGGAGCGCGGTTTGATCTTCAGAGGTGTATTCGGTGGGGTAAAGCCGGTTGCTTTTGCGAATTTCGCGGGAGCTGCCGGTTTTTTTTATTCGGCCCACGGACTTGGAGAGTGCCATGGCGACTTACGTCACGCTGGTAAACTTTACCGAAGAAGGCGCCCGTCACATCCGCCACACCACCGAACGCGCCAAAGGGTTAATCAATGCGGCGGCTAATCTCGGTATCAAAGTCAAAGATATTTACTGGACTATGGGCGCATTTGACGCCGTCTTTACCGCCGATGCGCCGGACGATGAGACGATGACGGCGTTTGCCATGAGCATGGCGTCTCTCGGTAATATCCGCACTCAGACGTTGAGAGCCTTTTCGGCCGGTGAAATGAACAAAATCGTGGCCATGCTTCCGACCGCGGAAGTGACGGCGACTAAATAGCGGCTCGGCGCGACGACAGAGGAGGAATCGGGTATGGCGAAAGTGGATCTTTCAATCGCAATCGGCGGCGCAGCCGGCCAGGGCATCGCCACGCCGGGCGATATCCTAGCGCGCATCTTCGTGCGCCGCGGGCTGCATCTAAACGCCTATAACGCCTATCAGTCGATCGTGCGCGGTGGTCACATTTTTTTGACCCTGCGCACGAGCGAAGCGCCGGTGCTGAGTTTCGGTGACAGCCTCGATGTCTTGATCGCGCTCAATCAAGATACCATGAATCGTCATCTAAACTTGATGAAGCCGGGATCCTCCATACTTTTCAATAAGGACAAGATTAAGCCTGACGGCGCCGCGACCGGCGTCCAGCTCTGTGGTTTCTCGGTGAAGGAATTGGCGCCATCCGTCAGAGGCGACTTAGTGCAGAACACGATTGCCTTGGCCGCGGTGTTGCGGCTGATCGGCGTCGACTTCAAAATTCTCGAAGACATACTCACTTTGCAGTTCAAACGGAAAGGCGATGCGGTGGTCAAGGAAAATGTCGGCGTCGCCCGGGCCGGTTATGATTATGCCGCCTCGCAGCTCAAAGCGCTTCCGATCACGCTGCCAGATACCGGGAAGAAACTGGCGTTTTTCGAAGGCAATCAAGCGTTGGCGATGGGCGGCGCAGCGGCTGGAGTGCGATTTTATTGCGCCTACCCGATGAGCCCCTCCTCCGGCGTGCTCCACTGGATGGCGCGCCACGCGCGCCAGTTGGATATCATGGTGCGCCAAGTGGAAGACGAGATCGGTGTTATCAATATGGCGATCGGCGCGGCCCACGCCGGTTGCCGCGCCATGTGCGCGACTTCCGGCGGCGGTTTCGCGTTGATGACCGAGGGACTGGGCGCCGCGGCGATGATGGAAATCCCCGTGGTCTGCATCAATGTCCAGCGCGCTGGGCCGGCCACCGGTGTGCCGACGAAAACCGAGCAGGGCGATTTGTGGCAAGCGATGGGCGCGGGACAGGGTGACTATCCCCGTATCATTGTCGCGCCAACGACGATCCCGGATTGTTTCAAGACCGTGCCGAAACTTTTTAATTTAGTCGACAAGTTTCAGTGCCCTGGCATCATCCTTTCAGATTTGTTGCTGTCCGAAGGACGATCGAGCGTCGATCCGGCGGAGCTGGACTTCAAGGTTCCCATCGAACGCGGTGAGGTGATTGGTTTGAACGGCGCCACGCCGCCGCTCAACGGCGGCTACAAACGCTACGAGATCAACGACAGCGGCGTCTCGCCGCGCGCGTTACCTGGCACACTCGGTTACGAACATGTGGTCGCCACCGACGACCATGACGAGGACGGCGTGTTGATCAGTGATGAATATACCAATCCGCATAAACGCCAGGCGATGCATGAGAAACGTATGCGCAAGATGGAAGCTATTTTGCCGTTACTCGATGCGCCCAAACTCTGGGGTGCCGGTGACGCTCAAGTAACGCTGGTCGGCTGGGGATCCACTGAAGGGGTGGTCCAAGAAGCGATACAGAAGCTGGCGGACGAGGAAGGCATCGCGGCCAATCAGCTGCAGATCAAATGGCTCGTGCCGCTGCATGGTGAAGCGATCGTTTCGACTTTGGTAAAGAGTCGTAAAACCATCATCGTCGAAAACAATTACAGCGGCCAGTTCGCGCGTTATCTGCGGTCGGAGACCGGTATCGTCGCCGACGGTCATATTCGCAAGTATGACGGCGAGCCGTTCATGCCGCATCATATCGTCGACGGCGTGAAGGCGATTTTGACCGGCAAAAAGCAATATGTGCCGGTTCATGAAATAATGGTCTAAACAATGTTTCGAGTTTCGGGTTGCGGGTTAAACTCGCAACGTGAATCTCGTAACGCGAAACGAAATCTAAGGAGCGAATGATGTCATTGACTACGGGAGAAATTGAAACTAAATCTTCTGTGCCGCCGCGCACCAAATTGCCCTTGACGGTCAAGGATTTCAAAGGCAAGGCCGAACCGGACTGGTGCCCAGGCTGCGGCGATTTTGGCGTCCTCACCGCCATCAAACAGGCGCTGGTGGAACTCGGCGTGCCGCCGCACCAAGCGATGGTCATCAGCGGCATCGGCTGCTCGTCGAACCTGCCCGGCTACATCAGCACCTACGGCATGCACACACTGCACGGCCGCGCGCTGTCGGTGGCCACCGGCGCGCAGATGGCCAACCATGAGCTGAAGATCATTGTCACCGGCGGCGACGGCGACGGGTACGGCATCGGTGGCAATCATTTCGTCCACTCGATGCGGCGCAACGTCGACCTGACTTACATTGTGATGAACAATCAGATTTACGGCCTCACCACCGGCCAGCTTTCGCCGACCAGCGCCAAGGGCATGAAAACCAAGAGCACGCCGGCCGGCAGCGTGGAAAATCCGATCAATCCGATCCCGCTGGCGATCGCCGCAGGCGCGACCTATGTGGCGCGCGGCTATACCGGGCAGGTGAAGCATTTGGTCGAGCTCATCAAGGGCGGCATTCAGCACCGCGGCTTTGCGCTAATCGACGCCTTCAGTCCCTGCGTGACCTTCAATCTTGAAAACACGCATGACTTCTTCAAACAGCGGACGTTCAAGTTGGAAGACAAGAAGCATGATCCGACCGACTTCGCCGCCGCCATGAAGTATGGCTACGAATGGGGCGATGAGATCGCCATCGGATTGTTTTGGAAGCGGGATGACCTGCCCGCCCTGGATCAGCTCGAGCCGGTGCTCGACGAGGGCGGCCCGCTGGCGCGGCGGCGGCTCGGGATCGCGCCTGATGTGGCGCAATCGTTGATCCGTGAGCTGATGTAAGCGCAAGCTAATCGTCCGGAGGGCAATTCTCCCGCAAAGGCGCAAAGACGCCAAGTTCGTAATTGTATTTATTACCTTTGTGCCGTTGCGTGAGCTGATCCGAGTTTTCTCTGCGCCATTACTAATTTTGTTTCTGTTCGATTAAGTCTCTCGACTGTTATTTCTGCATCTTAATTTTTTACTTCGCGTCTTTGCGGGAAATATCCAAGCCCGGCGTCCGGTGGTTGTGTTGACATCCCGCCGCGGTATCGTGATACTCCTGAATCAAAAAAACGGGAGTGTTATCAATGAGAGACGGTTTCAAGATCCTCGATTCCGATATGCATCTGCGTGAGCCTGCCGATTTATGGGACAAGTACATGGAGCCGGAATGGCGCGAACGGGCGCCGAAGATTTTGAGCTCGACGGCGCGCAGCTCGGCGATGGTGATGATCGAGGGCAAGATACTGCAGGGTTATAAGCCGGCATATCGCGGCGGCATCTACGACGCCACAAGGATCGACAAGGAAATCGCCGAATACCGTGCTCAGGGATTCGACGCCAGGACGCAACTTAAAGCGATGGACCGTGAAGGGTTGGACGTTGCGGCGCTCTATCCGTCCATCGGCCTCGGTATCATGATGCGCAGCGAGATGGACCCTAAGCTGGCCGCCGCCATCGCGCGCGCATACAACAATTGGCTTTACGATTTTTGCCAGATTGATCCCAAGCGCTTGAAGGGCGTCGCCATGCTGCCGCTGCAAGATCCCAACGAAGCGGCAAAGGAAGCTCAGCGCGCGGTCGGCAAACTTGGCTTTGTCGGCGTCTTCGCGCGCCCTGAGCCGTTGCACGATCTGCCCTGGCACTCGCGCTACTTCGATACGGTCTGGTCATGCCTGGAAGAGTTGGGCGTGCCGATCGGTTTTCATTCCGCCACAGCCGCCGGCGAAGTGGCGCAGATCGGCGATCGCTTCGGCGATAATCTTTTGCTGCGTCATATCGTGTCGCACCCGTTGGAAAACATGGTCGCCATGGTCGATACCATCGGCGGCGGCGTCTGCGATCGTCATCCCAAGTTGAAGCTGGCTTTTCTCGAATGCTACTGCGGCTGGGTGTCGTTCCTGCTGCATCGCATGGACAACGCCATGGCGAAGGGGCGATTCCCGACCGCCGGGAAATTGAAACCGAGCGAGTATTTCAAACGGCAATGCTGGATTTCCACCGAGCACGAAAAGGAATTGCCGATGATCATCGACCTGATCGGCGACGACCGTATCGTGTTTTCGACCGATTATCCCCATGGCGATTCGGATTTTCCCGAGGGCGTGGAAGAATTCGTCAAAATGAAAAATGTCTCGAAAGAAAGCCAGAAGAAAATTCTCTGGGATAATTGCGCTGAGCTTTACGCATTGTCATAGACAGTTACGGTGTTAATTTGACATCCTCGGCGGACCGCCTTAGTCTGAATTCTAGTCCGAATGTGAGGAGATTTTATGGCACGTGTTCTAAGCTTGTCGGAAGCCAACGCCCATCTGAGTCAGTTAGTCGCCGATTGCGAGAGCGACGAAGAAGAACTTGTCATTACCCGAAACGGCCGTCCGGCTGCTGTGCTGATGAGCGCTGACGAATATGAGGGTTGGCGCGAAAGCCGGGAAATCATGCGCAACCGCTCATTGATGAAGGAAATTAGGCAAGGTCTGCGGCAGCTCGAAAAAGGCCGGCGGTTTACGTTTGAAGAAGTGTTTGGCGAGCCCTTGAGACCGAGTAAGCATGCGAAATGATCCGATCGCATCGAGATGCCGCAGGCGGTGCGGAGTCTTATCCGCCAGCTTCCGCCGGAGCTGAAATCCTAAGTCAAAATCGGCTTTCGATCGATTGCTGACGATCCGTATCATGCCAAGGGGTTGCGGGATGAATTGGCGGGCTTGCGAAGCTACCGGATTGGCAGACCCCGTGTCATTTACCGGATTGTCGGTTCCATGGTACAGATCGTCGCTCTCGGACCCCGCGTCGACATCTATGAGCGCGCCGCCATCGAGCTCAGTAAGGCACTGAGAAAAGTCAAACCCCAGTGACAGAGCGATTTAGTTGGAAAAACATCATGAACAGAAAAATCATGGCTGTTGTTTTTTACGCTTTGAGCTTTGCGGTTTGCGGAGCGGTTCACGCGCAGCAGGCGGGAAAAATATTTCGGATCGGTTTCCTTGATGGGGGCACTGCTTCGGGTCTGGCCGGCCTCGTGAGTGCCTTCCGCCAGGAATTGAGCAAGCATGGCTGGGTAGAAGGAAAAAATATCACCATCGACTACCGCTTTGGAGAGGGGAAAAACGAGCGCCTGCCTGAGCTTATAGCGGAACTGATTCGCCTTAAGGTTGATCTGATTGTGGTTACAGCGGGACCCTCGGCGTTGATGGCAAAAGGATCAACGACTACCATTCCCATCGTTATGACGACCGCGGTCGATCCGGTGCGCGAGGGTTTGGTAGCGAGTCTGGCGCGGCCAGGAGGCAATCTTACAGGGTTCTCGGGTCTAGGGGCCGAGCTAATTACCAAACGACTGGAAATAATCAAAGATGCGATCCCGAAGCTCACTCATCTTGGCCTTATCTGGTTGACGGGAGCTTTCATTGCGCAAGATGTTCAACTGCAAGAAGTCAGGCCTGCGGCTGTGGCACTGAAGGTAAAATTGGTAGAAATCGACACGCAATCCGATGCCCAAGCTTTGGAGAGCGCGTTTAAAATCGCAAATGAGAAACAGGTCAAAGCGATTATAACGACCGCCACTCGCCCATTTCTTGCCGAAAGAAAGCGGATCGTCGAGCTTGCCGGCAAGTACCGTTTGCCGGCTATTTACTTCCAGAAGGAGTTTGTCGACGAGGGTGGTCTCATGTCTTATGGTGTGGACTTTGATGACCTCTTTCGGCGTGCGGCTGGCTACGTGGACAAGATTCTGAAGGGCACTAAACCCGCCGATCTGCCGGTGCAACAGGCAACGAAGTTTGAGTTTGTGATCAACTTGAAGGCAGCAAAACAGATCGGACTCACATTTTCGCCGGAGTTTCTCTCGCGGGCGAATAATGTGATTAAGTAGGCGAGAGGCACGAGGCAATAGGCATTAGTAAGAATTTCAGATCGGGAAAAGACGTATGACAGTAATTTCTTCGAAGTAAGTCTCCGATTCTTGTTTCGGCAATCCAAAATCGGCAATCTAAAATCCAAAATTGTATTGGGAGGTCATCGTGGCTTATCGCACCATTGGTAAAACGCTGCCCCGCATCGAAGGGTACGGCAAAGTAACCGGGCAGACGAAATATGCGGCGGATTTGCCGTTTGAAGGATTGTTGTGGGCGAAGGTCTTGCGTGCTTCGGTGGCCCACGCACGCATCGTCAAAGTCGACACCACCAAAGCGCGGGCGTTGAAAGGCGTGCGCGCCGTGCTGATTGGAGCCGATGTAAAAGATATTTTCGTTGGCACCCGGGTGAAAGATCAGCCGGTGTTGGCCTACGACAAAGTGCGCATGGCAGGGGACGCGATCGCCGCGGTGGCCGCGGACAGTGAGGCGATCGCCGACGAAGCGGTGGGCTTGATCGACTTCGAATACGAAGAGCTGCCCTATGTCGACGATCCGGTGGAAGCGCTCAAGCCGAGCGCGCCGTTGATACATGAGGATCGCACCAAATACAAGAACGCACCGAAACTGCCGGAAGGGATGTCCGGCCATAACCTGCAATCCTACGTGCGCTGGAAAAACGGCGATATGGAAGCCGGCTTTGCCAAATCTGCACGCGTCTTCGAACACACCTTTCGCACGCCGTTGTCGCACCACGGCTACATCGAGCCCTGCGCTTGCACGGTGCAGGTGCATGACGATGGCCGGGTTGAAGTCTGGGCGTCGAACAAGGGGCCCTGGGGGTTGCGCGAACAGATGGCGGAAGACTTCGGCGTGCCTCAAGAGAAGATCAAGGTTCATATCGTTCATGTCGGCGGCGACTTCGGCGCCAAGGCGTCGTTGATCGACGTGCCGATCGCCTACTACCTATCGAAAGCTGCCGGCGGCAAACCGGTGAAGTTGGTGTTCGATTACAGCGAGGAAATCTTGGTCGGCGGCCATCGCCATCCGTCGGTGATCACTTTAAAAACCGGTGTCGCCGCCGACGGCACACTAGTCGCCGTCAAAGGCGATATTTACTTCAGTGGCGGGGCCTATGGTTCGCAAAAGGCCAATCCGCAAGTGACTGTGCTCGGTGGGCGGCGCTTGGCGAGCATGTACCGCTGCCCGGCCATCGACGTGCAGACTTTTTGTTCCTACACCAATCAAGTGCCCTGCACGCAGACGCGCACGCCGGGCAGTCCGCAGGTCGCGTTCGCCTTCGAATCGCAGCTGGACATCATCGCCAAGGAGATGGGCATCGAAGCGCTGGAGCTGCGGCGCAGGAATATTTTGCACGACGGCGACGCCAATCCCATGGGTGAAAAATGGAGCCATATTCTGATGGGCGAAGTGTTGGAGCGCATCGTCAAAACTTCCGGTTGGAAAAAGGGTGGGGCCAAAAAGAATCGCGGCTGGGGCATGGCGCTCTACGATCGCGGCACGCCGGAAGGCAAAGCGAGTTCGGCATTGACCTTGGAGGCTGACGGCAAGGTGAATATTCTCACCGGCGTGCCGGACGTCGGGCCGGGATATTACACGGTCAGCCAGCAGATGGTTTGTGAGGCGCTCGGCCTGCCGCCGGAAAAAGTCGGAGTGGTGTTCAAAGACACCGACAGCTTGCCCTTCGATCCCGGCACTGGTGGTAGCAAACAAACCAACACCTCCGGCCACGCGGTTAATCAGTCGGCCCAAGAAGTGCGCGCCAAGTTGATCGCGTTGGCGGCGCGCGAGTTGGGTTGCCAGCCCGCAGAGATCGAACAGCAGGGCGGCAAATTCACCGCGCCCAACAAGAAGTTCACAACTACTGAAAAGATGATCGCCCTGGCGGTCAAAGAAAACGGTGGGCCGGTTTTTCACCTGACCAATTACGTGCCCAAGGATATGCCTAAAGTGACCGGTTTCGCCGCCCAGGTGGCCGAGGTCGAGGTCGATCCAAATACCGGCGGCGTCAAGGTTTTGAATCTGACCACGGCGCACGACACCGGCACGGTGCTCAATCATCTGACGCTAACCGGGCAGATCGAAGGCGGTATCGTTACCGGATTCGGTTTTGCGACTATGGAAGAGAATCCGCTTGTCGACGGCAAGATCGCCACGCTCAGTTTGGGCGAAGCGAAGCTGCCGTGCATCGCCGATGTGCCGCCTTTAAAGACGGTTTTGGTCGAGAGTCCAACCGGACCGACTCCCTACGGCGGCAAGGCAATCGCGGAAAACCCCAACGTGCCGACGGCCGCGGCCATTGCCAATGCCATCGCCGATGCCTGTGGCGTGCGGCTCTTCGATCTGCCGTTGTCGGCGGAGAAAATTTACTGGGCGTTGCGGAAGCGTGATTAACAGTAAGCGTAGCAGTCCAATTCGGTCGCAGCGGAGTTTGCAAAAGAGATCTTCACCACGAAGGACACGAAGAGCACGAAGTTCGGAATCTTGATTATCGGAAACCTTCGTGTCCTTCGTGGTGAAAAAAATCTTTGGCGTCGAGCCCCCATGTCGGCTTAGTACGCCGGAAAGTTCTAAGTAACTCATGGCTCTCCTGATCAGCAACCAAGACATCGAGCAGGTGCTCGATATGAAGACCTGTATCGATGCCATCGAGGGAGGGGTTAGAGAATATTATCGCGGCGATGCCGTTTGCCGGCCGCGCATCGACGTCTGGGCGCCCTGCGCCGATCCGCGCGGCTACTATCAGTGGGGATCGATGGAAGGCACGAGCCGGCGCTATGGCGTGTTTGCCACCCGGATCAAGTCCGACATCGCCTATTGGACCGACCATGGCGATGGCGCCAAGACCCAGGAAAAATATTGCCAGAAGCCGGGATTGTTCTGCGGCCTGATCCTGCTCTTCAACACGGCCAACGGCGAACCCCTAGCTGTGATGAACGACGGCCATTTGCAGCATATGCGCGTCGGCGCCACGGCGGGGCTGGCGGCGAAATATCTGGCGATTGAAGACGCCGATACCGTCGCCATGCTCGGCTCCGGCGGCATGGCCTGGACCCATGGGTTGGCATTTGCCGCAGTTCGGCGGATCAAGCGCGTTCAAGTCTACAGCCCGACCAAAAAGAATCGCGACGCTTTTGCGGGAAAACTTGGCCGGCGTTTGAACATCGACGTGGTGCCGATGGATTCGGCGCAGGCGGCGGTTAAAGGCGCGCAGATCGTCGCAGCCTGCACCGATTCGACGATCCCGGTCATTCCTGGCCGCGATCTCGCCGCCGGTGCCTTTGTGACGACCGTGAAAGGTTCCGTGGAGCTGGATAAATCGTCGGCGGAGCGAATCCGCGCGTTTTATACCTTCGCGCCCGCTAGCATTGGCGAAGAAGCCAAGTCGATGAATGTGAGCAAGGCGCAGAAAATCTCGGGCACCCATCGCGCCTACGTAGCGGGCCAACCGGAAGATCTGGCGCGCATACCGGAAATCGCCCGCGAGGGCGCCTTCGACCGGCGCAAGGTGGTGAGCTTCAAAGCGGTTTTTGATGGTGGCGACGGCCCTCGAGATGGCGAAGCGATCCTCGGCATGGGCGGCAATCAGATACAAGGCATTCAGTTCGCCTCGGTCGGCGGCGCGACTTTAGAGCTGATCAAGAAGAAGGGGCTTGGGCGAGAATTTCCGACGGATTGGTTGTTGCAGGACATTCGCAATTGACGCAGCGGAGGACCAAAGTGGCGATTTTGGATTTTAGATTTTGGATTTTGGGTTATCGGATAAAAGTCCCTAGCGGTCTTGCGACGACCAGCTCTCGTATCCCCAATCCAAAATCTAAAATCCAAAATCCAAAATGGCTTTGGGTGGTGGTAGCGTTGTTGACTTCGGTTGCGGCGGAAGCCGGTGAGGCGGCGAAGTGGCAGGCCGAGTGGGAGCGCACCGTCCGGGCGGCGGAGCAGGAGGGGCAGGTCAACGTTTCCATCGGAGGCTACGGCGCGGTCATCGAGTCCGGAGCTTTTCAGAAGGCTTACCCGAAGATCAAGGTCAATTACATCACCGGCGCCGGTACGGATATTACCCAGCGCATTGTCGCCGAGCGTCGGGCCGGCAAGTATTTGCTCGACGTCTACAACGGCGGCGGCGTCTCGCTTTACCAAGCCCTCTATTTGGGCAAGATGCTCGACCCGATCAAGCCGGCGTTGATCCTTCCCGAAGTGTTGGACACTAGCAAATGGTGGGAAGGCAAACTTAAGTTCTCCGACAAGGAGGGGGAATTTGTCTTCGTTTACGAGGGCAATGTCTCGGCAGGCGCGGGCGCTGCCTATAACACGCAGCTCATCGATCCGCGCGAGTACAAGAGCTACTGGGATTTGTTTAACCCAAAACTAAAAGGCAAAATCCTCTCCAGCGATATTCGGCGTGTGCGCGGCGCGGGAATTCCCTGGCAATTTCTCTATTACAGTCCGGAGCTGGGGCCAAAGTTCTTGCGGCGCTTTTTCAGCGAGATGGACGTGACCATGAGCGGCGATCTGCGCCAATCGGTGGATTGGCTGGGCGCGGGCAAGTTCAGTGTGATCTTGCCGATCCAGGGAGGGCAGATTCATAGGGCGAAGAATCAGGGGCTGCCGGTGGAAGAGTTCGAGCCCAATCATTTCAAGGAAGGCGTGAACTTGTCGTCGGCGTTTGGTTCGTTGGCTCTGATGAACCGGGCGCCCCATCCCAACGCAGCCAAGGTGTTCATCAATTGGCTATTGTCGCGCGATGGCCAGGCGCTGTTTCAGAAAATCGTCAGCATACCCGGCGACGCGCGCAATTCGCGGCGCATCGACGTGCCCAAGGATCATATCCCCTCAAGTCAAGCGCGGCGCGACAAAATGTCCTATTTCGATACCGATGAGCCCGACACCAAGGATTTGACGCCGCTCTATAAATTGCTCGACGAAGTGCTTCCGGCGAAGAAATAGGGCGGGCAAGCGAATGGCGCGGTTCAATATGCGGTTAGGCTTCGTGATCCTGTTGGTAATCCTATCATGGCTCAGTTCAGCGCTGTCCCTCAATGCGGCGGATAACCGCTCTAACTGGCAAGCGCAATGGGATAAAACCGTGGCCGCGGCCAAAAAAGAAGGCAGGCTGAATTTTTATGTCGGTCGCTATGGCAGCGAGAAGTTGCTCAACGAATTTCGCAAGGAGTTTCCCGAGATCAAACTGATTACAACCAACGGCGCCGGCAATTCGCTGGGCACGCGCATCGTCGCGGAGGCGCGCTCGGGCAGTATGGTGGCGGATCTTTACAGCGGCGGGGCGGTGACCAACTTCGAGTTTCTCTACAAAGGCAAGGTGCTTGATTCGATCAAGTCAGCCTTGGTCCTGCCTGAAGCGCTTGACGAGTCCAAGTGGTATGGCGGCTAGCATCGCTACAACGACCCCGAACAGCAATATGTTTTCATCTACATCGCCAATCCGACCTCGGCGAGTCTCTATTTCAATACCAACCTGGTCAATCCCAACGAATTCAAATCCTACTGGGACCTGGTCCAGCCCAAGTGGAAAGGCAAATTCGTCTCGCAAGAGCCCACCGGCACCGGTATCGGACCGTCGCTGCAGTTTTTCTACTACAATCCCGATCTCGGTCCGGAATTTCTTCGCAAACTGTTCGTCGAGCAGCAAGTGGTCTATTCGAAAGACCGCCGGCAGATGACCGACTGGCTCGCCCAAGGGAAGTTTTCTCTGTGCCTGGGTTGTCGCGATTCCGAAAAGGCCAACAAACAGGGATTACCGGTGGACGATCTGGATATGGTCGATTGGAAGGAAGGCGCGCATATTTCCTCCGGCGGCGGTTCTCTGGGTCTGATCAAGGGCGGGCCGCATCCAAACGCTGCCAAGGTCTTCATCAATTGGTTCCTTTCGCGGCGCGGCCAAATCGCGCTGCAGAGGTACGAAGATCTTTACGGCGAAGACCCGCCCAATTCGCGGCGCATCGACATTCCCAAAGATATGCTACCGACACCCAGCCGGCTGGTCGAAGGACGTCGTTACTTCGACTTCTCCGATGCCAAGCATTCCGACATGACGCCAATTTTTCAATTGGTTAAGGAATTTATGAAGGGGCGTGAAGGAAAATGACCATGACCCATATTCGAATTGCTCTCTTAGCCCTCATTGTTCTTGGTTCAAGGTCGGTAGGCAACGCCGCCGATGCCAAGCCGGCCTGGCAGGCGAATTGGGAGCAGACCGTGGCCGCGGCCAAAAAAGAGGGCAGGCTGAATTTTTATGTCGGCCGCTACGGCAGCGAACCGCTGCTCAACGAATTCCGCAAAGAGTTCCCCGAGATCAAGCTCGTTACCGTCAATGGCGCGGGCAATTCACTGGGAACCCGGATCATTACCGAAATCCGTGCCGGACACGTGGTTGCCGATCTGTTCAGCGGCGGCGCAAATACCAACTACGAAGTCCTCTACGAAGGAAAGGCTCTCGACTCGATCAAGTCGCTTCTGGTCCTGCCGGAAGTGCTCGACGAGAGCAAGTGGTACGAGGGGCGAATACGTTTTACCGACGCTGAGCAGCGCCACGTGTTGGTCTATATTGCCAATCCGACCTCATCGGGATTTTATTACAACACTAATCTGGTAAACCCCAAGGAGTTCAAATCCTACTGGGATTTGGTCGCGCCCAAGTGGAAAGGCAAGATCGTCTCTCAAGACCCGTTGGGCACCGGATTGGGCGCATCGCTGCAACATTACTACTATCAGCCCGAGCTCGGTCCTGAGTTTCTCAAAAAATTATTCGGCGAAATGCAGCCCACTTTCGGCCGCGATCGAAGACAAATCACCGACTGGTTGGCGCAAGGACGGTTCGCGCTATGCGTCGGTTGCCGCGATACCAACCGAGCCAAGCAGCAGGGCTTGCCGGTCGATGAACTGGACCAAGTCGAGTGGAAAGAAGGCTTCAATGTCACCTCCGGCGGCGGCTCGATAAGTTTTATCAAGGGCGCGCCAAACCCCAATGCTGCCAAAGTGTTCGTGAATTGGTTTCTTTCCCGGCGCGGGCAGCTCGCCTTGCAAAAATATCCGGATCTCTACGGCGAAGATGCCCCGAACTCACGGCGCCTCGATATTCCCAAGGACATGCTCGCATCGTCGATGCGCATGACGCCGGGGCGGAAATATTTCGACGTTTCCGATCCCAAGTACGCCGACATGACGCCGATGTTCGATCTGCTCAAGCAGATTGTGAAGGTGAAAGAGGCGAAATAGCCAATGCTGTCTTGTGAGAGCATTCCTTACGCCTGAGACTCTTTCTTGAGCAGTGCCCGCTTGCGCTCGATACCCCAACGGTAACCGGAACAGCTGCCGTCGGTGCGAACCACGCGGTGACAAGGGATGGCGATCGCCAGAACGTTAGCGGCGCAGGCGCGGGCCACGGCCCGGGCGGACTTGGGAGCACCGATTCGCTTGGCTACTTCCGTGTAGCTTGCCGTCGACCCTGCAGGTATTTCCCGTAGCGCTTGCCAAACCCGCAGTTG
Source organism: uncultured delta proteobacterium (assembly GCA_963816145.1). Taxonomy (GTDB): domain Bacteria; phylum Desulfobacterota; class Binatia; order UBA9968; family UBA9968; genus DP-20. The sequence goes on along the minus strand of CAWFJP010000003.1, from coordinate 376,707 downwards.
AAATGCGGTGCCACGGACGTCGAGCGGCAGATCGAGGCCGCGCGCCGGGTTGTCAACGTAACCGATTAATTTAGCAACCGACGCCTCAAACTCGGCATCGCCGCCGATTAGCTGGGCGCGCGGAAAGAGGTCTTGCAGCTCGCGGACGAGCGTCTCTGGTTCGTCAGCCAAAAAAATCGCACACACGCCGCGATCGCTCGCCGCAACCAGGACCGCTCCAAGCGAGCACTCGCCGACGGCGAAACAAATTTTAGTGTCAGCGCCGCCAGCGCGAAAATTTGTCGGTGTCATACCCAAAACCCGATCCGCGTCTTCGTAGAATCTACCGTTGGAGTTGTAGCCGGCGCTATAGATCGCTTCGGTCACGGAACCGCTGCGCTTCAGTTCTTCGCGAACCCGTGCTGCGCGTTTCGCCGCGCCATAGGCTTTCGGTGTTACACCCGTGGTCGACTTAAAAAGGCGATGGAAGTGATAGGCACTTAGTCCGGCGTGTTTTGCCATCTCTGCGAGACTAGGCAGCTCCTCGGAGGTTTCGATGAGCCGGCACACTGCAGCGATCTTTGTCGCATGCTGTGCGCTTACGGATGACTGTCTCGGCTTGCAGCGCTTGCATGGACGAAATCCGGCTTGCTCGGCATCGGCACAAGTCGCATGGAACTGGACGTTCTCCGGTCGCGGCAGCCGTGCGGCGCAAGAAGGGCGGCAATAAACGCCGGTGGATTTCACGGAGTAAAAGAATTGTCCGTCGGCCGCCGGATCGCGAGTAGCCAGAAGCGACCAGCGTGGGTCAATCTTTGTGACGGCTCTATGACGTGTATCGTCAGTAGTTGGATTCATTGGCGTTCCTCTCTCAGTAATTATGACGCCAAATTAACAACCACTCGGGTGCGTTGCACTCCGCTTCTTGCTTTTATATTCGGGAAGCCGGACATCAGGCGGAGGTCTCGAAGTACTTTGACAGGCTCTTTCGCAGCAGCTCTACGCAAATAGAACCCGGTCACGAATCTTTATCGCATTTGAATAATACTCGGACCACCAGGGCGCTTCTCCCGGCAGGCGCGGTGGTTTGGCAAGCTGCAGCTTGGTTTTGGCGGTCTTGGCTTCCTGCTGTGCTACCCGAAAGTGATAGTGATCGACCAGGCGCAAGGCTTCGATCATGTAGGAGACCGCGATCCGGCGGTTGCGAACGAGCAGGAGGTTCTCGCCGTTCTTGGTGTCCGCCGTGGCGGAGAAATTGTACGAGCCCAGATAGACGCGGGCGGTCGGTTTGTTGAAATCGACGACCAAAAACTTGTGATGCATGCGGTTGCCGCTGCCGCCGACGGGCTCGGATTTGAAAGGCTCAGGGAGTTTTTTCCCCAGCGCCGAAGGAAAAACCGGCGACACATTGCCGTCGGGCTTTTGCAAGTCGATGCCGCCGACTTTTCTGTCGGAAATGCCATAGACAAACAACTTGTTATCGTCGGAGACTTTCTTTATCGCATCCAACATGACTCCGGGTGTCTGGTACAGGAAGGCCAGGGAGTAGAACAAGCACGAGTTTGTTTTGGTGCCGATGTCGTCGGCAATCGATTGCAGGATAGCGTTTGCCGCGGAGTGCGGCGAGAACGTAGCCTTCGCACTGATGCCATCTAAACCAAGACTCGTCCACGCCGCGGAAATAGTGTTACCAAATTTGCCGGCGGTTTGATTATTCCAATAATCGTCGAATGCCGAAAGGAAGGGTTTAATGGCATTCCTACCGCGCAGGATGACCGCGTTGTTGGCTTGAACGAAGAAGCCGCGCCATGTGTAATTGGTCGAGCCGCAGACGGCGGTTTTCAACTTTGGCCCGTCGACCACGATGGTCTTGTTGTGTTGCAGTTGGCCCATATGTTGGCGCTTCACGTTGGCCGGTCCGGCTGAGGCCGACAGGCGCTGCGCCGATTGGGTTTCGCCCGACCCGGCGTCGCCATGGTCGCCGCTGTCGTCGATGAGGATCTTTAGCCGGGATCCGAGCTGCTCAAGGCGTGAGACGACGTCGGGCTCGCTGAGATCGTAAGCGATCGCTCTGACCTGGGCTTTTTTATCGGCGATCGCTTGGTCAAGCACTTCAAGGATAGCGTGGCGCGCCTCAAAGCCCATCCACGCCAACGCTTCGTTTGCCTTGGGGTGCGTCGGGATAAACGATAAACCTTTATCGGCATCGTCAGGGATCAAGGTCGAGATTGGCGCGACGGATTCGTATCGATCGACAAACGCCTGCGACGAGACGAAACCGCGCGTGAACGCGACGTTGAGTTTGCCGGGGTAAGTGTCGCGCCTCAGTTCGATGGCAACTTCTTGCGTATCACCAGAACTGAGCTCGTCATGGTCATTCATGAACACCGGCGCGACACGGTAGGTAAAATCGCCGTCGAGCTCGGCATTGCGGGGAAAATGGACCCAGCGAAATTTCTGGATCGGTGATCGCAAGGTCGACAGGATGTTCGGATCGACCGCGCCGCTGGCCTTGGCAAAGCTCAAGCGATTCTTTAAGGCGAAGAACTTACTGCCGCCGGGTTCTTTATATTCGATGGCGAAGCCGACAAAATCTCTGGGCGGCTGGCCTTTTTTCCAGTTCATTGCCAGCAGTGCCATACCGTCGCCGCGGTGGATCTTGAGGGTAAACAGGGCGGCCGTGTTAGTTCCGGTTATTTGAAAATCACTCGACATGCTGGTCCTCCTCGTTAGGCGGGGTCCGACGTTCGATCGAGAATACTATAACCTACAGCTAGAGCGAAGGGCGAGAATGGCGTGAAGATTAACTTTCCGGCTAGAAAAGGTTGCCAACGCAGAGACGCTGAGAACGCAGAGTTCAGAAATGTTCCCAATGAAACGTGCTACTCCGTGTCCTCTGCGCCTCTGCGATGAAATTTCCGAATCTGCTAACTCAACTAGACGTTGAACTTGAACAGCATCACGTCGCCATCGGCGACGACGTATTCTTTGCCTTCCATGCGGTAGAGCCCCTTGGCGCGGGCGGCGGCGACGGAGCCGCATTTGACCAGATCGTCGTAGGCGACGGTCTCGGCTTTGATGAAGCCGCGTTCAAAGTCGGAGTGGATGACGCCGGCGGCTTTGGGAGCGGTGTCGCCGGCATGAATGGTCCACGCGCGCACTTCTTTTTCGCCGGCGGTGAGAAAGGTTCGCAAGCCGAGCAGATGATAGGTTGCGCGGATCAGCGCGCCGATGCCGCTCTCTTGCACGCCAAGCTCTTTGAGAAACGTTTCGGCTTCGGCTGGTTCGAGATCGACGAGATCGCTCTCGATCTGGGCGCTGATGACGACCGCTTCGCAAGCCAGATGGGTCTTGACATACTCGCGCACTTTTAGGACGTAGGGATTTTGATCGGCGGTGGCGAGGTCGGACTCCTTGACGTTGCAGGCAAAGATGGTGCGTTTGTCGGAGAGCAGGAAAAACTGGGCGGACAGCGCGTGTTCTTCGGGCGTGAAGTCGACGGTGAGGGCGGGTTTGCCGGCGTCGAGGGCGGTTTCGATTTTCATCAAGAGCGCGTCTTCGGCGGCGGCGCTCTTGTCGCCGCGTTTGATCTCTTTGGCGATGCGCTCGCGGCGTTTTTTCACCGTTTCAAGATCAGCGAGCATGAGCTCGGTGTTGATGACCTCGATGTCGCGCACCGGATCGATACTGCCGGAGACATGGTGCACATCGGGGTCTTCGAAACAGCGCACCACCTGAACGATGGCATCGACTTCGCGGATATGGGTGAGAAACTTATTGCCCAGTCCCTCACCTTGGCTCGCGCCCTTGACCAGACCGGCGATATCGACGAACTCAATCACCGCCGGAATGACCACGTTGGTCTTGACCATCTGCTGCAAGACTTGGAGCCGCGCATCAGGGACGGTAACCATGCCGACGTTGGGGTCGATGGTGCAAAAGGGATAGTTCGCCGCCTCGGCCTTGCGGGTGCGGGTGATGGCGTTAAATAGAGTCGACTTGCCGACGTTGGGCAGACCGACGATTCCAGCTCTCAGCATGGTGATTCAGTCCTTGCGATCGTGATTTTGTGTAGTAGAAGGTTGCAGTTCTAAAAACTGCGACTTATGACTATTTCTAGCAAGTTATCGGGGCTTCTTAAAGCTGGGTCGGGTTTCAGTTGGCGTCGGAAACAAGTCTTCGAGCCAAGAACGATTTCTCGCTACGCTCGAAATGGCAGCAATATCGTCGATTTGTCATCTCGAACGAAGTGAGAGATCCCGGTCTAACTGAACCACTTCATAAAGCTGACCCGCGCGGCGCTGTATCAGCCGGATTTGAGCTTGTTCTCGATCAGCGTCCAGCCGATCTCGCCGGTAGGTTTGAAATCGTTCAGCACCGATTCGTAGATTTTGCGCAAGTTTCTCCATGGGTCCTCGTCGCGGTAGAAGCGGTGCAGAAAAAGCATGTCGGTGACCAGGCTGAGCATCCAATTGACATCGGTGGTGTAGCCAAGCACCGCGCGGCAGCCGGACGCCTCGAGAAACTTTCTGGCGAACTGCTTGCCCTTTTGATCGCGCAGAACGCTGCAGGCGGCGAAATAGACAAGGCTTGGTTTGACGCCGAAGCCTTTGAAAGCGTCGCACAGCTCCTGCTCGCCGATGGAATCCAATACTGAAATCACTTGGCTCGGCGCGCCGTGAAAGGCGAGGTAGCAGATCGGCGCGTCGGCGGCGCCGGCATCACGCCAGAGCAGGCCGTCGGGAGCCGCGGTGTAATGGGCCAATCCACGCTGCGACTCGACGAAGCGGTGGGCGAGCTGGAGCGGCGGATCGAGCAGCGGTCCCATGGATTCGAAGAAGCCCTTGACCGTCATGGTCTGAAACAAGCGGCTGTCCCAGTAGGATTCCAAAACCACCAGCTTCGACGGCACGCGCCGGCCGCGGTCGACGCTCGGCCACGTCGGATGGCCGGCGCGGGCGCAGGCGGCGAACCACATCGGAGTTTCCTTGGGGCAACGCTCGACGCAGCAACTGCTGCACACCCTGCTCTTGCCGTCGTAGCAGGGGAAGGCGTCGTTCGGTTCGATGTCGTGTTTCCAGTAACAAAGGGTGTCGTCAGACATGTCTGATGGGCGGTCCTGATTGCTGTTACTCAAGAGTGATCTGTTGCAGGTGCTCCGGGATGATCACTTTGATCTGTGGGTTGATGGACTTGATATCTCGCTCAAAACGCTGCGCCCTGCGGAGATTGGCATCTGGAATTCCCAGGGCTAAGGCGCTGCGCCACTGGTCGTAATGGTGAATGATAACCGTCTTCGGTTGCAGGATCTTGATCGCCTCGGACCATTGATAGTTGCGGTTTTCCGCGAGAATCGCGACGTCGGGCTGCAACCCTTTCAAGTTTGCTTCGATAAAACTGCCGGTGCTTTGGTGTAAGACGCGTCGGTTGCCGAAGGTGAAATAATAGAGATAACTGCCGCCTTCGACAAACGACTTTCCGGTAATCGGCCCATTCCAGGGTTTCAAGATTTCAGCCGACCGCGGCTGGCGGCGCCGGCCACCGCGCGTGAGCGTGCCGTGATTGCTTTCGACGACCTGGACTGTGAAGTCTTTGAATTCGAGTTTTTCGCCGCCGGCGATGGTCGTGACTTGCGCCTTGTCGACGCCGGCGGTGATGGCGATGTTGGTTGTGGTTCTCGAACCGATAACTTTCGCGCCGAAGCGTTTGGCGATGAAGGCAATATCGGCGATATGGTCGGCATGGCTGTGACCGGCAAAAATGAAATCGGCCTTGTTAAGGACGCGCAGAACTTCCGCTTCGTCGGTTTTCCATTCCACAGTGGGAGCGGCTTCATGTCTGGTAATAAACGGATCGATCAGGATTGTCGTCGAGCCGACCTGAATCTCCCAGCCCGCGGTGCCCAGCCATTTCATCCGAACGGGAGTTGCCGCAGCGGGCTCGGCGGCGTGGATAATTTGTTTCCACGACAAAAGCGCGACTATGAACAGAGAAAATATCAGCAAGCGTTTCAAATTGCCCCCGCTCTAACCGCTGGCCGATATTCTCAACATGACTGGTAATGCCTATCGGCTCACTCGCCGCTCAGCTCCTTGACCGCCGCCAATACTTCTTTATAGGTCCCGCAACGGCATAAATTGCCGGAAAGATAATCGCGGGCCTGCGCTTCGCTCGGATGCGGGTGCGCGTTCAGCAAACCCTTGACTGCCAGGATCATGCCGGTGGTGCAGAAGCCGCATTGGAAGGCTTGGTGTTTCAAGAACGCTCGCTGCACCGGGTCGAGTTCGCCATTTTGCGACAGCCCCTCGATGGTCGTGACTGATTTGCCTTCGATGTTGCCGGCGAGGGTCAGGCAAGAACTGACCGGCTTGCCGTCGATTAGCACCGTGCAGGAACCACAGACGCCGACGCTGCAACCTTCGACGGCGCCTTTGAGCTTCAGGTCGTCACGCAGGAATTCCAAAAGCGTTTGATGCGGGGTGACGGCTAACTCTTCGCGCTGGCCGTTAATCGTGGCGGCGATGGCGAGCTTCATCTCAGCGGTGCTCCTTGGATCTGTTCAACGCGGCGACGATTTTATGCGGCTTCACCGGCAGGTCGCGGACGCGCGCGCCGCCCAGCGCATTGGCGATGGCGTTGCCGATGGCCGGCGCCATGGGCGGCAGGGCGGCCTCGCCCATGCCTTTGGCGCCGCAAGGGCCGTCGGGATGGGGTGTTTCCACCAGCAGCGATTGAAATTCGCCGGGATGATCGAGCATTGACGGCAACAGATAGTCGAGAAAACTGCTGTTGATCGGCTGGCCGTTGTCGTAGCGCATCTCTTCGAACAGCGCCGAGCCGAGACCGGCCAGGGCGGAGCCTTCGTTTTGCAGGCTGCATTGCAATGGATGAACCGCCTTACCGACATCAACGGCACTAGCGACTTGTAAGACACGGACTTTGCCGGTCTCGGTATCGACCTCGACTTCGGCGCCGGCGGCTGAATAGAACCAGAAAGACGATCCCTTGCCTTGGCCGGTGACGGCGTCGACGCCGCCTTCGGTGCGCAGGGTATGGCTGCCGAACAGGCTGCCGCTGGCTTCGCCGTAGATCGCTTTGAAGATCTGTGGGTAGGTGAGATTCTTTTCCGGCACTCCTTTGACTTGCAATCGGCTATCGCGCAGCTCCAAGTCTTCGATGCGCGCTTCCAATTTTTTCGCGCCCGCTTGAAATAGTTGTTCGCGGATCTTGCCGCACGCCATTTGTGCCGCTTTGCCCATATGGAACGTCGCTCGGCTCGAACTCGTTGACTTGTCGTAGGGCGTAACGTCACTGTCGGGGAAGGTCACGGACACACGCTCGAAAGGCAATGCTAATTCATCGGCAACGATCTGCGCCAACGCGGTTTGCGCTCCCTGGCCCATATCGGAAGTGCTGGTAAGCAAAATCGCCGAGCCGTCGGCATTGAGCCGCACACTGGCAGCGGAAGTGCTCGGCGTCGAGGTGCTCTTGATCGCCACTGCGACCCCTTTGCCGCGGACTATTGCATCGCTTCGCAAGGATTGCTCCGCTCCCGATTGCCAATGGATGGATTGGGCAACTTGCTTGACGCACTCGGACACGCCGACCGAAATCATCGGCTCGCCGGTAATGAAACGGTCGTTTTCACGAAGCAAATTTTTCAGCCGGACTTCAAGCGGGTCGAGATGGCAGCGCCGGGCGATGTCATCGATGTCCGATTCGTAGGCCCAGCAGACATGCGACGCGCCGACGCCGCGGTACGGGCCCGCCGGCGGCAGATTGGTGTAGACGGCGTAGGTCGTGTAATCGCGATGAGGAATGTTGTACGGCCCGCCGGCGATGATACAGGCGTTCTTGGTGTTCGCCGGACCGGAGAGCGCGTAGGCGCCCATGTCGTACCAGGCCTCGACTTTGCGCGCCCACAGCCGACCGTCGCGCTTGAAGCCGGTTTTTATTTTCACCACCGCGCCGAAGCGCCGTCCGGTGAGAAAGACTTCGTCGCGGGTGAGAATCCACTGCACCGGCCGGCGCGCCTTGCGCGCCAAGAGCGCCACCACCGGTTCAATGCGCGCGTGGTTCTTACCGCCGTAGCCGCCGCCGATAAAAGGCACGATGACGCGCACGCGGTTGAGCGGCAATTGGAAAACCTTAGCGATCTGCTCCTGCAGCGGCGATGGCGTTTGGCTCGGCGTGTGGACTACGAGTTTGCCGCTGGGCTCCCACAACGCGGTGACCACATGGGGCTCGATGTGGCCATGCTGCACCGGCGGGATTTTATAAATATTTTCAATGATTTCGTCGGATTCTTTAAAGCCTTGCTCGATATCACCACTGGTGGCGCGGTAGACGCCGTGGATGTTGCCACCGGCGCGTTTGTCGACATGCTGCTCGTGGACGATCGGCGCGCTGGGCTTGGCCGCTTCGAGAATGTCGGTCGCTGCCGGCAATTCTTCATAATCCGCTTCGATCAGCGTCACCGCCTCTTCAGCGATCTCGCGACTCTCGGCAGCGACCGCGGCGACGATGTCGCCGACGCAGCGCACTTTGTCGATGACCAGCACCGGCTGGTCTTCGACGCCAGTTCCGAAATAGGGATTCAGTCCCGTGAGATCGTCGCGCGTCACCACGGCGCGCACGCCGGGGAGCGCTGCGGCTTTGCCGGCATCGATGCGCAGCAGTTTCGCATGGGGATAGGGACTACGCAGCGCCTTGGCGTAGAGTTGGCCGGGAAATTCCATATCGGCGACGTAGCTCACCGCACCGCTGACTTTGGCACGGCCGCCGACCATTTCGACATTGGTGCCGACGAGAGTCATGACTTGCTCTCCGTTGTGCTGTTCGACAGTGCTTGCAGCGCGCGCCGGGTCAAAACACCGACCAGATGGCGCTTGTAATCCGCCGGTCCGCGGACATCGTCGATGGGGTCGATAGCGCTTGCGGCTTCGATAGTGATTGTCGCGATTAGATCGGCGTTAAGCGATTTGCCGCCGGCGAGCGATTCTGCACCAATGCGCACTGGCTTCGCCGACACTGCTCCTACCGCGAGGCGCAGCTCATGGCAAACACCACTATCGATGCGCGCCAACGCAGCAACACCGGCGCAGGGGCGCTCTTCCGAAGAACCGGTGGTGAACTTAACGTAATGACCGCGCATTCCCTGGGGAAGCGGTGGAATGACCACGGCGGAAAGCAGTTCACCGGGCTGAAGCGCGGTATCATAGCTGCCAAGTTGAAAATCAGCCAGTGCAAGCCGGCGAATTTTGTCTGCACTCATCAGTTCGACACGAGCATTCAAAACCGCCAGCACTGTCGGCGGATCGGATTGATAATCACCGTGGACAAGATTGCCGCCGATGGTGGCCATGTTGCGGATACGGATGTTGGCGACGACATGGCAGGCTTCGGCAAGCGCCGGGTAGTGCCGCCGAACGGTTTCCGATGTTTCGATCTCGTTGATCGTTGCCAGGGCGCCGATGCGTAACCCGTTGACCGGATCGAAGGTGATTGCGCCGGCATCGCCGATCTTCTTTAGGTTGACCAATGTCTTTGGCAGCAGCAGTCCCTGCTTGATAATTGTCAGCAGCGCCGTGCCGCCGGCGATCGCCTTGGCATCGCCGTCGTTAGCGAGAATCGCGCAAGCCTCCGCCAGCGATCTCGGTTCAAGCAACTCAAACTTACGCATCGAAAGCCATTGCCAATCTCACTGCACCGCCGGGCGCGGATAAGTTCGCCTGCTATGCGTTAAACCCATGCGCACCAGCATCTCGGCGGTCTGGATGCTGGTCTTAAGCGCGTTCATTACCGGCACGCCAAGCTCTTGTTCCATTTCCTGAGGCGAATACTGCACCGGCACCATGGTAACGCCCATGGGCACGATGATTTCAGCGTCGCACTGGTCGATCAGGTAACGGGCGACTTCGATGAAGCGGCCGCGCATGGCGTCACGATTTTTGCTGCTTTCGGGCAGCGGAATGCCGATACCGCGGATGCCGACGACGTAATCGGCGACGCGCCAGGCGTGCATCTGCTTGCGCATGAACGGCACGCTCTTGTCTTCATAGGCGACCACGCCGAGTCGGTTGCTTAGCTGTGCGCCTAAATGGAGAACGGATTGGCCGGCGCCGACCACCGGGATCTTGACGAGGTTGCGCGACAGTTCCACTCCGGCGTCCAAAGTGCCGAAAGGGACGACCGCGTCGTAGCCGTTGGCTTCGGCCTTGATAGCGACTTCGGCGACCAGTGGTCCCGCCGACAGTGAATTCACCTGCGAGTTAGAATGGCGGAAGAACGTCGCTTTGATGACGTCAAAGCCGATCTCTGTGCCAGGCGAAGCGCACTTGAGCACGGCTTGGCGGCGGTGCTCGCCTTCCGCTGGTGGGTATTCGCCCATAACGACCATGATTTTCATGGAATTCTCCTCGTTGAATTTATCGACACTGGCGAATATCCCGTATTCGTCGAAGGCTTGTCAAACCGCTTCTCAGCAATTTATCGCATCATTGATCTTGACAGTCCCGCCGGTGCAAGATTAATTGAGGCTTCCTATGAAAATCAGCAATGGCGTTCTCGGTCATATCGTCCTTAATGTCAAGGATTTGAAAAAATCCGAACAATTCTATCGGACCATCCTTGGTCTCAAGGTGTCGGCGCGCAACTTACAAACCAAAATGACGTTCATGAGCTTCGGCCGCGAGCATCACGATATCGCGCTGCAGGCTTTGCCCAAGGGCGCCAAGCATGTCAGCGGCAATGGGATGGCGAAGCTGCATCACTTCTGCATCTACGTCGACAAGAACGGAATCATCGATCGGCTCTATCCGATCTTGAAACGGCGCAAGATCCCGGTGGTCAGCGGGCCCGAGACCCTGGTGGTAGCCGGCAACCGCTCGGTGAGTTTTCTCGACCCGGACGGCAACCGCGTCGAGATCGCCTGCAACGCCAACAAATTCAAGTTCGATAATCGTCGGAACCCAAGTGCCGCGACCAAGAGAGACGGAAGAGAAAGAGAAATTAACCGCAAAGGGCCAAAGAACGCAAAAAGCAATTCTGAATTCTAGGGCGGGATGAAAGCCGTCCTTCCAAGATTCTTGTCGAGGTGAATCATGTCAATCGAAGCTGTCCTAAGCGGCGAAACCTTGCCAACCAAGGAACTTTGCCAATTTTTAATGGACGAGGTGAAGAACCGCCATGCGCGGCTCCATCATCCGTTCTATCGCGACCTGTTCGACGGCAAGCTGCCGGTCGAAGCCGTGCGCATCTGGGCCAAGGAGGCCTGGGGCATCTTTGCATGCAATGTCGCGATCAACACGGCAAAGCTGGTTCGCTGCCAGATGTCAGGGATTCACGATCCCGAGATTCACAAGAAGTTCGTCGATATCATTCACTCCGAGGTTGGCTATAGCTATTTCGAGGGATCGCCGCGAAAGGTACTCGGCCATCGCGCATTGTTTCTGCGCTTTGGCGATGCCATCGGCGTGCCGGCGCAGGAGCTAGAGCGCTGTGAGATCGAAGAAGACTTCCTGCCGACCACGGTTTTGGCGCGGGTCGGTTGGATGGACATCGCCCTGCGCAGCAACCATATACTCGAACAAGTCGCCGCGACGAATTGCTGCAACGAATACTCGAACCATTTGACCGGCGGCAAATTCTTCCGTGCCTTCAAAGATCACTATGGGTTGAAAGCCAACGACATCGAGTTCTTCGCCGAGCATGGCGAAGCCGACACCGAACATAGCAACATAGGTTACGACCTGGTCGAACAGTTCGCCACCACCAACGAGCTGCAAGTGCGCGTGGTGAAAGCCCTGCGCAAAGGATTGGGCATATGGTGGGCGATCACCGACGGTGTGGCGCGAGAGTGCGGAAAGTTGAAGAAGTAAAATGGATTTGCTTTCGACTTTCCACTTGAAGAAGTGGGTTGGCGACAACCAGCACTTGTTCAACCCGCCGTTTCGAACCAATCAGCTGCTGGCGCACCAGAAGGATTTTCTTGTCATGATCTTGCGCGGGCCGAACACGCGGCTCGACTTTCATATCGAGCCGGGGGATGAGTTCTTTTATCAAGTTGAAGGCGATATGGAGTTGGTTGTGAAGCCGGAAGGCGAGCGGCGCCAGAGTGTCAGGATCAAAGAAGGCGAGATCTTCGTGTGTCCCGGCGGCTTGCCCCATTCGCCGCGCCGGTTTGAAAACACCTGGGGTTTGGTGATCGAGCGCAAACGGCGTCAGGAAGAGAAAGAAGAGTTCGCCTGGTTTTGTGAGAATTGCGATGAGCTGGTGCTTTCCCGCGTGGTGAACCAGGGAAATATTCCGTCGCAGGTGTCGGCGGTCTATGGGGAATTCAACGGCGACGTAAAAATGCGCACGTGTAAGGCCTGCGGCTACGTATTTCCGGAGACGCCGATGGCGGAGCGTTTGAATTTTCTCGATCCCAAGAAATGATTCACTAGGCTATGAGGATTCGCGATGGGAAATAAGTATCAAGAAAAGTTCGGATTTCCCGCGGCGCGCATCAAAGGCGAGGTGCGGGCATATATGGCCGAGTGGATTCAAGATTTCATTCGCCATTCACCGTTCTGCGCGACGGCTACCAGCAATGCCGCGGGCGATTGCGACGCTTCGCCTAAAGGCGGCCGGCCCGGTTTTGTTAAGATCCGCAATGACAGGCAGTTATTACTTCCCGATGTGGCCGGTAACAAGCTTTTCCACGGTTACGGCAATCTGGAAACCAACCCCAAGGTTGGATTGATCTTTCTCGTTCCCGGCCATGATAACACCGTCCGTATCAACGGCCGGTCAAAAGTAGTCGATAGAGGCGAGTGAAAGACATTCAATCGGAGATCTTTAACGCCGACGCTAGGGCGTAGATCCTTCAGGGCTTGCTCATTGACGTCGAGGAATCCTATAGCCACTGCCCGCGCGCGCTCAAATTCTCCAGGCTCTGGGAAACCGAACAGATTGCCAAGCACATCGTCGCGCCGCCATTACCGCCAAAAGAACCGGTAGCGTCCGGGCTGGCTGCTTTCGCGCGAAATTGGCAGTTCTCGGCCTCCGGCAAAGTGAAAATGCATCATGCCCGCCCATCGATATGGCTCACGATTGAGTCATGTGGACAGCCAGGTGACGGGCAGCGTCCGTCATACCGTTGGAAAACGGTATCCAGGTTAAGGGGGATGGGGATGGACCCCGGTTTTCACCGGGGTGACGACAAAGTTGGAATCACGGATTCCGGAGTCCGCAACTTAAGGCCGATAAACTTTGTTCTTTCGACTTACAGAACAAGGTTGTTCAACAATTTGATGAGCAACGAACTCTGCTTCAAGAGCGCCCGCGAACTAGCGGGATTGCTACGTGCCGGTACAGTATCAGCGCGTGAGGTCATGTCGGCGTTCCTTTCCCAGATCGCAAAGCTGAATCCCAAAATAAACGCCATCGTCGCCAAGCTGCCGGACAATCAATGCCTCGCGCTCGCTGAAGATGCCGATCGTCGATTGGCTCGCGGCGACGATGTTGGGCCGCTGCACGGTCTGCCCTTCGCCTTCAAAGAACTCGACCCGGTTGTAGGTTTTCCGATGACCCGCGGTTCTCTCATCTTCAAAGACTTCATGCCGTCGGAGGATTCCGTGCTGGCCGAGCGCTTGCGGTGCGCCGGTGTTTTGCCGATCGGCAAAACGAACATCTCCGAGTTCGGTATGGGCTCGCATAGCTACAACGACGTCTATGGTATGACCCTCAACCCTTATGACCGCACCAAGAGTGCCGGCGGCTCCAGCGGTGGGGCGGGGGCGGCATTGGCGGCGGGGATGTTGTCGCTCGCCAGCGGCAGCGATCTCGGCGGCTCGCTACGCAATCCGGCCAACTTCAACAATATCGTGGCGCTGCGGCCAAGCGTCGGCTTGGTGCCGAGCGCGCCGGTGGCGCTGCCGTTCTTGGGCTTTACCGTTAAAGGGCCGATGGCGCGTTCAGTGGCGGACACGGCACTCCTGTTGAGTGTCATGGCCGGTGCTGATCCGCGCGATCCTGCCTGTTACCCATCGGAGCCCGCGATCTTTGCGCAACGGCTGGATCGCGATTTTCGGGAAATACGAATCGCCTGGTGCCCGAATCTTGGCGGCTTGCCGCTTGATCGGCACGTCCGCGACGTGCTCGATTGGCAACGCCAGACATTCGTCGATCTCGGTAGTGTGGTGGAAGATGTCGTGCCGGATTTGACCGGGGCCGATGAAGTGTTTTTGACACTGCGCGCATGGCACTATTGGCACAGCCTCGGGCCGCTGCTTGAACACCATCGCGACAAGATGAAACCCGAAGCGGTGTGGCAGATCGAGCAGGGGCAGAAATTGTCCGGTGACGATATCGCCCGGGCGATGCATCTGCATGGTGAACTATTGCAGCGCATGCGCCGATTCCAGGAAAAATATCAATTTATCATCTGCGCTGTGAACCAAGTGCCGCCCTTCGACGCCACGCTTGATTGGCCCCATGAGATCGACGGCGTAAAGATGGAGACCTATCTCGATTGGATGAAATCGGCTTACTGGATCACGTCGACCTTTTGTCCGGCGATTTCCGTGCCGGCGGGATTCACACCGGATGGTTTGCCCGTGGGCATTCAACTCGTCGGTCGCTACCGCGACGATCTTGCCGTGCTGCAACTTGCTCATGCTTTTGAGCAGATGACAGGATTTGGCAAAACCCGGCCGGCCATTGACTAGCTCTGGAGGGATGAAAGATGCTGTACCTCGCCACCTTCATGGTTATTTGCGTGCTGCATACTTCAGCTCAAGCGGCGGACAGGATTCGCATCGGCATGCCTAACGACGCGGGCCAATTCACGCTTCCCTTGGCGCAAAAGCGCGGTTATTTGCGGGACGAGGGATTCGATGCTGAGCTTATTACGATTACGGGACCGGTGGCAAATGTGGCGCTGGCAAACGGCGACATCGACTACTTCACGGGCTTTGGCTCGGCCATACGCGCCATGGTTCAGGGCCAGCTGCCGACCAGGATCGTGGTTTGCTTTCGGCCTGTGGCGCATTTCGTGTTGGTCAGTCGCGCCGAGATCAAAACCATCAAAGACCTCAAGGGCAAGACCATCGGCGCTTCGCCGGGCACCGCCCCTGATCTGGTCGCAAGGTTGATGATGAAGCATTTTGGCTATGACCCCGACAAAGACATGAAATTTATCGGTAGTCCCGGCGGCGAGACCGCGCTGGTTCGAATGAGCCAGGGGCAGATCGATGCTCAGGTGATGCCGGTGCCGTGGGATTATCGTAGTCGGAGGTTGGGTTTGAACGTTTTGGCGCGAGCGGAAGATCTATTTACCTACCCGATCAGCGGCCTGATCGCTCATTCGCGGAAGATCAAGGAGCGGCCAGATGAGATTCGCCGGCTGATCAGGGCCGGCATCAAAGCCAACCGCTACATGCACACCAATCGCGATGGAACCATCGAAGTGTTGATGAGCACGTACCGGCTCGATAAAGAGGCCGCCACCGCGCTTTATAGCTCGCTGGTGAAGGGTTTTAACGACGACGGGAATCTGCCGGAAGACGGTCTGCGCAGACTCATCGAAGACATCAAGTCGGTGACGAGAGTCGATCGGGAAATCGCACTCAGCGAAGTCTCCGATCTGTCAATTCTACGCGAAGCGCAGCGAGATCTTGGCATCAAGGTGAAGTAACCTAGTCGTGAGCTGCCAGGGGCGGTGCTACTTTTGGTAGAGTTTCGCCACGAAACCGCTTTTCTCGATCTCACGCAAAATTGAGCCATCGATGAACTGTTCGGGTTTGGCAGCTTTGGCGCGCGGATCTTTCTCACCCATCCAAGTAAGTTGAGTTTGGATCGCGGCTGGGGACGGGTGGGGAATCGGTTGATAGAGTTCCTTGTACAGCCGATAGACTTCTTCCAAGGCTTCACGGTCGTCGATCTTTAAATATTTCCTGAGCGCACTGATCGACGGTTCGGGATTATTTTTCACCATGTGGATGCCTTCAATGATGGCGCGCATGTAACGTGTGGCGATATCCGGTTGCGATTTCAAAAAAGCCCGACTGGTGATCACTTCAAGCTGGGGAAAGGGGATGTCGTATTGAGTTGGGTCGACCAGGATAGTAAAGCCGGCTTTCTTGCCGAGGTTGAAAAACTCGGGGGTTAGCACCGTTGAGTCGATACTACGCTTACTCAACGCGGATAGCCGTGTGCTGGTGCCGCCGGTTTGGAGGAGGGTCACATCTTTGTCGGGTATTAGGCCGTAGCGTTGCAGGATCAAGCGCGCGGCCAAATCGGACGCGCTGCCGAAGCGCGAGACAGCCATCTTTTTTCCTCTGAGTTGCTCGAAGGTCTTAATTTCTTTTTGTGTGAGCAGCGCATAGGGCATACGGCTTTCGATGCTGGATATCGACACGATGTCGCTGCCGGCGAGATTGCTGCTTACCGCAACCGTGCCGCCGCCCATGGCGATCTGGGTTTCGCCGGCGGTGAGCGCCTGCACCGTGGTCACGCCGCTTTCGATCAGTACTACGTCGACGCTTAAACCATGTTTTTCAAAAATCTTGGCCTCTTTGGCGAGCCAGTAAGCTGCCATATTCGCAGTCAAGGCACTGTAGGAAGTCTTGAGCCGGGTGAGCTGGGCGTGGGCGCTCGCCGATGCCAAAACACCCACAACGACGCAAACGATCAGACCGCTCGGCCCGATCTGCCGGATCCTTCCGATCTTCATGGTTTGTTTCCCTCGCTTAGTAAAAATTCGCTCAGCACCCGATTGAACTCTTCGCTCTCCTCGATCTGCGGCTCATGGGCCGAATGTTCAAAGCGATGCACCTTGGAGCCGGGGATAATTTTTTGCAAGTTCAGGTCCCAATCGCTTTGGTTGAGCGGATCATGCTCGCAGGACATGAGCAGCAGCGGAATGGTCAACTGCGCCAACTGCTTGACGAACTCGTCGGTGGTCGAGCGGACTTGATGCACGGGGCTGCGCAGGCGCGCCGCCGACAGGGTTTCCCAGGCGCCGGGCAAGATCGAGCTTTCATAACGCTCGCGAATGATTTCATCGCTCTGCCACTTTTTATCGTGGAAAAGCAGTGCAACGATCTTTTTCATGTTATCCAGCGACGGCGTATAGTTTTCCAAGTCCGCTTGCGAATGGGTCTTAAACACACTGGCATTGCCGCAGATGGTGACCATTTTGCGAATTTGCAGCGGCGCCGGTTGGCGCACCGACGCGCGCAACACCAGGCCGCCGCCGGCGGAGTTGCCGACAAAGAACGCCTTGCCGATGCCCAACGATTCGAGGAACCGCTGCAGATGTTTGATGCGCAGGCCGGCGGGGTCGCTGAAACTGTAAACTTTGTCCGTCTGTCCCCAACCTAAGGTATCCGGAGCAATGACGTGAAACGTTTTAGCCAACGCTTCGATGTTATGGCGCCAAGTGATCTCCGCCGAGGCGCCGTATTCACCGCCATGTAGCAAAACGAGATCGGGACCGCTGCCGGCTTCCAGGAAATGGGTTTTAATGTCGCCGATGTGAATCGTGCGGTGTTGATATCCGGCCATGGGATTACTTCTATAGAAAGCAGACGCCGCCGTCGACGGCAACGGTCTGCCCGGTCATGAAGTCGCTCAACGGCGAGGCGAGGAATAACATGGTGCCGACGAGATCCTTGGGCAACTGCACGCGCTTCAACGCGCGGTCGGCCAAGCGGGCGCCGCGCATCTTGAGAACTTCTTCGGTGGGATTTTCTTCCGACAAGGTCGAGCCCGGGGCGATGGCATTGACATTGATGTTGTCTTCGCCGACTTCACGAGCTAAAGTCCGGGTGAAGCCGATTACACCTGCCTTCGAGGTGACGTAATGGATGCGCCCGGCGCTGCCGTTGAGCGCGGTGCCGGAAGAAATGTTGATGATCTTACCGGCCTTTTGTTGGCGCATGGCCGGCAACACGGCGCGGGTGCAGAAAAATAAACCTTTGAGATTGACCGTCATCATGCGGTCCCATTCTGCTGGGTCAATGGTGTCGATGCCGCCGCGGTTCATCGGAATGGTCGAGAAGATTGCCGCGTTGTTGACCAGCACGTCGATGCGATTGAACTTGTCGAGCGCCAGTTTGGCCATGTCTTTGGTCGATTGCTCGTTGGCAACATCGACTTTCGCCGCCAGCGCTTTGCCGTCGAACTGTTTGACCACCTCGCCGGCGACTTTTTCGGCGGCCGGCGCGTCGATATCGGCGACCACGACTTTTGCTCCCGCTTCGGCGAAGCCGTGACAATAGGCTCGCCCGATGCCATGGCCGCCGCCGGTGACGATGACCACTTTGTCTTTCAATCCTTGAATCATAAAATTTCTCCAGTAAATTGATTTGCCGTCAAAATAGCCTTAGATGTTTTTAGGTGTCAAGGTGAGTTATTGCGTCTAATCAGAAAAGCAGCGACTATGCGTCAGTTAAAGGCGGTCGTTTGAATGAGAACTTTGCGCGGCTTTGGTTTCTTGGGGATCTTGGTCTTAGGGTTAGTCATGTCGCTGACGGCAGTGGCGCGGGCCGCGGAAACTTCGGACATCACGGACACGCTGCCCATGTTCGGCCAGCCGAAAGTTGCCCGATCGGACAAGCAGAAGCAAGCCGATGAAGCGTTTATTCGTGACAACACACTGCGCTATAAGACCCGCCAAGCGGCGAGCATGGCCTTCGCGACGCAGGGTTGGACAGCGGTGCGAGCCAAGCAACTCGATGCGGCGATGGTGCGTTTCAATCATGCCTGGCTGCTCAATCCAAAAAATTACAGCGCATTCTGGGGGTTCGGCGCGATCCTGAGCGAGCGGGGCAGATTGTTGGATGCCATAGAGCAACTTGAGACCGCGCGAGAGTTGATCGACGATCCGACCCAGAGACCGGCATTGCTCGCCGATCTCGGCAACGTGCATTCGGAGTACGCCGCTCGGCTTGGCGCTGACCAGCAATTGGAGCGGGCGCATCATTTCATCGTCGCCAATAGCCGCTTCACCGAAAGCTTGGAAAACGATCCCAAGTTTGCATCCGGCTGGCGCGAGTGGGCGATCTCGCTATACGATCAGGAGCGCTATTCCGAAGCATGGGTCAAAGCCAAGCGCGCGCGTGACCTCAAAGCCGAGCCGTTTCCTCCCGAGTTCGTGAAGAAACTTTCTGCCAAGATGCCGGAGCCCAAATAACCGATTTGCCCAGCCGGGCAGTCGCAGAGGAGTTGGAGACACTTGCCGGCACCAGGTCACAGCTCACGAATGACTAGAGTCCGAGTTATCCGCTGTTTGTTGTTTGCGGCTGTCGCGCTGTTGCATTCCTATGCGGTCGCGCAAAATCTTGGCGAGAACGACAAACTTTTAACTTTGTGGGCCGGCACATTGCCGGTCATTCTTGCGGCACCCCATGGCGGCCGAGAGGCGATCCCGGGTATCGCGCCGCGCCGGGGTGTCGGTGTGGCGCAATTCACCGCCGAGCGAGACGGCAACACGGCGGAGCTGGCTGAAACCGTAGCGCTTAAGCTGCGCGAAAAATTCGGCATCACACCGTTTCTGATCATCGCCCGTTTCGAGCGTAAATTTATCGACGCCAACCGCGAACCGAGGGCAGCCTATGAAACGCCGGAAGCCAAACCCTATTACGAGAGCTATCACCGCGCGATTCAAGAATCGGCTGAGACGATTCGACAACAGTGGGGCGGCGGCCTGTTGCTCGATATTCATGCCCAAGGGGCGCTACCAGAGACCATTTTCCGCGGCACTGATAACGGTCGGAGCGTTAGCCAACTGCAAAAACAATTTGGCAATGCTGCACTGAGCGGACCCAAGAGCGTGTTGGGACACCTCGCGTCGATCGGTTATAAAATTCTGCCGGACTTGACCGGCCAAGATCGCGAGACGCGCTACACCGGCGGTTTTACCACCCGTACCTATGGCAGCCACCAGGGAACAAAGATCGATGCCATTCAGTTGGAGCTTGGGAGAAACTTGCGCGCGCAGGCGAACCTCGAGCGCACGGCCAATGATCTTGCCCACGCCATCGAGGTGTTCGCTCGGGAGTATCTACTGGGTGGTCAATCTGCCGGGGCGCTCGCGCCGAGGCTAGTTTCGCCTCCCGTTGGCTCTGCTGGTTGACGTTGAATATCGTCGTGATCTTGCCGATTAAGCGCAAGCTCGAGTGCAACGATGACAATCCGTTGGATTCCTGCACTAGGCAGCTTTCCGTCACGGGATGGATCGATGGTCTACTTTCGGCAGATCCTCGGTACGGGGCTATCCATGTTTTTTCGAATTGTTCTTCTGAGCGTTTGTTTCGCTTGCGCTACAGTCGGCAATGCAGCTGAAAGACTCTGGCCCGGCGCGCCACCGGATTGCTGGCGGGAAGAGCGCAGCATTCATGGCGGCGACTTGGACGCCGTTTGGCAAGCCAACACGGTAATCCGTAAACTCAACAACACGCTGCTTAAACCGGGTATTTTTTCGCCGAACAAAGGTTATTTCTTTATCACCGAAGGCGGCCGGCCCAGCGGCACGGTAACGATCTACGCCGAGAAGACTTATCTGATTCGCATCGAGTTTGCCGAACTCTTCGGTCTTTCAGAGGTGAAGTGGGTCAATGAGAGACTGCTTTTCATGCGTCCCTGGTGGGGCCGGATTGCCGCGACGGATCTGATCTACGACGTTGAGGCTGAAAAGATACCTTACGCCGAAAGTGCCACCGACGCGTATTTGGCGTTTCAACAGTTCCGTGAAAGCTGCCCGGTGCAGAGTTGTGAATGCATCAAGAAGAAGACGGAATAAAGGAGTATCGAGCTCGGATTCTTGCAACAATCCGTCGCTTCAGAGCTCCAGTACTCCATTACTCGGGATCTTCGCTCTACACCGCGATGGTTTGTCCGCCGTCGACCACCAGGGCGTGGCCGGTGACGAAGGTTGCTTCGTCAGACACTAAAAAGAGCACACCGTAGGCGATCTCTTCGGGACGGCCCATTCTCAGCAGCGCTTTATTGCTGGCGCCCATCTTCTTTCTTTGCTCGTCGGTCATGCCTTCACCGAGCGTCGGCCGCGGTGGAAACCCTCTGAAGCGCGGCGTTTCGATGGCGCCGGGGCAGACGCAGTTGACGCGGATTCCCAGCGGGCCGTAATCGATGGCCATTTCCCGGGTCAGATTGATGATCGCCGCCTTGGTGGCGCAGTAGCCCGGATATTCCGCCGAGGCGAGTAGACCGAACGTCGACGCGGTCGTCACCATGTTGCCGCTGCCTTGTTTGATGAACTGCGGCATCACCGCGCGGGCGCCGCGGTACATGGCGTTCAAGTTGGTATTCACGACAAAATTCCATTCCTCGTCGGTGTGTTCGTGGACCTTCTTGCGAATACCGGCGCCAGCATTGTTGTAAAGTATATCGACCTTGCCAAAAGTGTCGACGGCAGTCTTGACGGCGCGATCCAAGTCTTCCTGCTTGGTGACATCGCAATGGGCGAACACTGCGTCGCCGGCTTCTTTTTCCTTGATCAGAATGTCGATGCGCGGCGAGATGGTTTCCTGAATATCGCAGCACACGACCTTCGCACCCTCGCGCGCGAACAACCGCGCGGTGGCGCGGCCTATGCCGCTGTTGGCGCCGGTGATGATCGCAACTTTACCCTTCAGTCGTCCGAGTCCTGGACGGAGCATGTCGTGCTCGTCTTTTAAAATGATTTCCGCCATGAGTCCTGCCTCCCCTGTACTTTGGCGCTTCGGATCAATGTTCCTTATCCCAGTCGATCAACGAATTTCAAGCGTTCAAGCTCTCACGGCCGGCCGGTATTGCGCAAAGCGCCATGTGACTTGGTGTAAAAAGGGGAGCAAGGCTGCGCGCCTCACTCCCCAAATCACACCCTGCGTCGGGCAAGTTACTTCTTGTACAGCTGTTTGATGAAGCCTGACGAGTCTAATTCTTTGATTAGGCTCTGATCGACAAATGCCGTCGGATCGGCGCTTGCCGCTTTTGGGTTTTTCGGCGCAAGGTCATCGAGCATGGTCTTGACGCCATCGGCTGTTGGGTAGGGAACTTCCGGGAAAATATTCGAGTAATCTTTGTAGGCTCGTTCCAAGCCTTCAGGGTCGGATACGCCGAGATTCTTTTTGAAGATTCTGATGGCGTAGTCTTTTTCGGTCTTGATAATATGGATTGCTTCGACCATGGCGCGGGCGAGCTTTAGCATCAGCGGCCGTTTAGCCTTGACGATGCTGTCACGGGTCAATATTCCGTTCCACCAAAATGGAATTTTCAGTTCGGAAACATTATAGAGATTACGAAAGCCGAGCCGCTCCGCCTGAGTCAGAAATGGCTCCGGCATAATAGTGAATTGGGTCACCCCTTTGGAAAGCGCCGCAAAGCGCTCGGGGTTGCCTCCTACGGGGATGATTTTTACGTCCTTTTCCGGATCGACTCCGAGTTTTCTCAATGCCAGCCGAAGGCCCAAATCCGAGGTGCTGCCCAGGCGATTGACGCCGCCGATTTTGCCCTTCAGTTGCTCGACTTTAGAAATGCCCGAGAGCGAAATGATATGGTCGACAAAAGTCGGCACCACGCCAACGATCATTACCGTATCGGCACCGGCTAGGCGCGAGCTTGTCAGAGTGGTTACCGAGATGCTCGCCGCTTCGATTTCATTGGCGAGAAGCGCTTGTAGAACCGTCGGACTGGCGCTAATCGCAATGATCTCCGGTTCGACGCCTTGTTTCTGTAAGAGTTTTCGATCTTCAATTACCCAGATGGGACTATTGGTCGGGCTGAAACCGGCCCAGGCCAGGCGCAGTCTTTCTTGAGCGAAGACCTGCTGGCTTAGAAGGAGCGCCGCGATCAGTACCGCTAGCGTGGATAAAGTGGTTTTGATGGACATCAGGCTTTCCTCCATTCCGTTAGACGTTACGGCCGACATAATGCGGGAATTTAATCTTTGGTCAACATACCGGGGCGGTTATTTCGCTGTATAAGTTAAACTTGTAGGATGGTTGCAATTTGCAACTATTGGCAAATCCCTGGAAATACACGTTGACTCAATATCTCGTTTGATATACTGAAAGCACGACTTTGGTCATGGGGGCTTTAAGATGGCTAAGAAGGGCATTCTGATTACCGGCGGTTCAGGTTTGGTCGGCGCCTATGCAGTCCAGATGCTGATGGAACGCGGCGAGCGCCCGGTCATCTTTGACGTCGCGCTCAACGAGCGGTTGCTCGGCGCCGTCGGCGTCGACACTAGCAAGGTGACGATGATCCGCGGCGACATGGCGGACATGCCGGCGCTGATCTCGGCGGTCCGCGACCACGATTGCGATCAGATCATTCACCTGGCAGCCTTTCTCGGTGAGGAGGTCCAGCGCCGCCCCTACAGCGGCGTGCGTCTGAACTTCATGGGCACCATCAATGTCTTTGAGGCGGCCCGCCTGGAAAACGTCAAGCGCGTGGTATTCCCGAGTTCCGGAACCGTCTATCTTGGTTCTCTTGGCGAGGGCATCAAGCAAATCGACGAGAATATCCCGATGAACCCACCGTCGGTTTACGCTGCGACCAAGGCGAGCTGCGAATTTATGGGCCGCGCCTACGCCAAACGCTACGGCTTTGAGTTCATCTGCCTTCGCTACACCGGCGGGCTCTATGGACCGTCACCGGCGGCGCTCAAAGCGACGCGGGAGATCGCGATTCAACAAATGGTTCGCGCCGCAGTCAAAGGCGAGGCGGCAAAGATTAATTGGCCTTATGGTCCGTCGGAAATTCTCTACGGCAAGGATGCCGCCAAGGGAACTGTCCTGGCGGTGTGTAAGGACAAGTTCAAGGATACGCTCTTTCATATCGGCAATGCCGACATGGTTAGCGGCGAGGACATCGTTCAAGCGATCCGCCAAAAATTCCCCGGCTCCAACATCGAGCTGGTCAAAGCTGAAAATCCCATGCCTTATCCAGAGTCCCGGTTATCGAGCGACTTCTCGCGCGCCAAGGATCAGCTCGGCTATGAGCCCGATTATCCGATCGACAAAGCGGTGGAGGATTACGGCGCGACATTGAAGAAACTGGAAAACCTTTAAAGCGGTAATTTAAGTATCTGAAGGTCCAGTCTTCGCCATCGTCTAAATCATCAACACGAGATCCGATCGATGGGTGCAACCATAAAGAGCAACATGCAGGAAGGTAACTAGATGAGTTTAGCAAGTTGGATTTTGTCGGTGATTGTCAGTCTCACGATTTGTACGCAATCGCTATGGGCGGCCCAACCGGTCGCTCCGAAAGCCGGCTTTGACGAGAAAGCCGTCGCCGATTTTTACCGCGGCAAGACAGTGCGTATCGTCGTCGGCTTTTCAGCCGGCGGCGGCTACGATCAATATTCCCGGTTGATCGCGCGCCACCTGTCGCGCTACATACCCGGCAATCCGAACGTGTTGGTCGACAATATGGCCGGCGTCGGCAGCATGATCGCGGCCAATCATATGTACAACGCCGCGCCCAAAGACGGCACGGTCATAGGCAACATCTCCGGTCCCATCGTATTGGAGCAGCTCTTCGGCAATCCGGCGGTACAATACGATATGGGCAAGTTCCGCTATCTCGCCGTGCCGGTAAGTGAGAGCTACCTAATGATCGCCCATAAGCGCACCGGTATCACCAAGTTCGACGATGTCAGAGGTGAGAAAGGCAAGCTGCTGACCATGGGGGCAATTCCTGGCTCCACCGTCGAGCATGCGCCGATCATGGTCAAAGAAGTCCTCAATACCAATCTCAAGGTGGTTTCCGGCTACAAGGGCACCGCTGATGTGCGCTTGGCGTTGGACAGCGGCGAGGTTGACGGCTTCTTCAACACTTGGACATCTTCGAAAGTGACGTCCATGGATAAAGTCAGAAGCGGCGAATGGGTGATTTTGGCTCAACTCACCGAAACCCCGATGAAAGATTTGATCATCCCCAACGTGCCGACCATCCAGAAGATTGCTCGCTCGGAAGAACAGCGATTGCTGCTCAAGTACGGCACCAGCACGCCCAACGACTTCGGCAAAGTCTACCTCTTGCCTCCAGGGACAGTGCCCGACCGAGCCGCGGCGCTCGAAAGCGCGTTTGCCAAAGTGTTCAAAGACAAGGAACTGATCGCCGATGCTGACAAGGGCCGCCTGGAAATCGATCCGTTGATCGGCAGTACCATCACCAAGCTGGTCACCGAGTTTCTCGGCATGCCCAACGATTTGAAGAACAAATTGCAGACCGTGTTAAAGACGCCGGCCAAAAAATAATCGAGTTGAACGGAAGAGAACAAGGAGGGGTTATGGCAATGACAAAAGGCATCAAATTGTGGGTTTTAATTTTAATTTTCTTTGGGTTTATTCCTTCTGGTTTTGCAGCGCAAACTGAAACGCTCGACGAACTTCACAAGAAAGCCCTCAAAGAAGGCGGGACCGTCAATTTCTACGGCACTCTGGCGCAGATCAATGCGGAAAGAATTCTGCCTGTTTTCGAGAAGCGGTTTCCCGGCATGAAGGTCAATCACATCGACGCCACAGCGGACAAACTGGCGGCCAGAGCGATCACGGAGGCGCGCGGCGGGCGGGTGTTTGCCGACGTGTTTCAAATGGCGCTTGAGAATGTCCTCCAGGTGATCGACCAGAAGTTGACGGTTGACTGGCTGCCGCCGGAAGCCGCCGCTTACCCGGCCAATCTTAAGAGCTCAAATTGGTTGGCCGCGGACATGGTGATCATTACCGCGTCGTGGAACACCAACTTGGTGAAAAAAGAAGACGAGCCCAAGCAGTTCGATGACCTCGCGGATCCGAAATGGAAGGGTAAGTTGATCGCCGAGCCGCGCGATGTCGAATTGCTGATAGGTTTGGCCCGCCATAAGTTTAAGAGCGATGAAAAAGCTTTTGACTTTCTGCGCCGGCTCGCAGCCAACAATATTGAATTCCACAAAGGGCATTCCGAGCTTGCTGAATTCCTCGTCGCTGGCCAAGCTGCCGCCTGCGTGACATGTTATGCGCATCACTATCCATCGCGAATCAGAAAGGGCGCGCCGCTCGGATTTATGCTCACCGAAGGCATCGCCACGATCACCGCCGATGCCTTGGCCAAAGACGCTCCCCATCCCAACGGGGCCCAGCTGTTCTATCGCTGGTCCGCCAGTGAAGAAGGGCAAAAAGCCTATGCGGCAGGCGGTCGCCTACCGCCGCATCCTAAGGTCGAGCCGGTCGAAAAAATTCGCCCGGCGACGCTCTACCCGATCGGCACCGCGGAAATCAAGGATTGGAAAAAATATGAGACGGTCTGGAAGGAGACATTTAAGCTCCGGTAGATTTCGTTCGCTCTTGGCATCTTGAACTGGGCGCTTGAACGGAATGAGTCAATCTGTAGCGCGAGCGCTGGAATCGAGAACAGCGCTCGCCACATTGTGCTGACTGTCGCGAGAATAGGTTTTATGATCGAAATGCGAAAAGTGTGTACCTTACCGTTAAATTCGTAGGATTGATCACGCTATTTCTGCTCGGCATGATACCGGGAGCTCGCAGCGAAACTCTGGACGAGCTTTATCAAAGAGCCCTCAAAGAGGAAAGCACGCTCAATTTTTACGGCACCCTGGCACAGATCAAAATTCGTCCAGCGAAAATTTACCCCATCGGCACTGAAGAGATAAAGGATTGGAAAAAGTACGAAAAGATTTGGAAAGAAGCAATTAATCTCCGCTAAAATGAGTTTGTCTTGGTTATCCGATTTAAGCGCGAAAACAGACATGTATGAATCAAATGCGATCGCAGCCCCAAGCCAGACATAAAAATTGACGGGGGTTCGTAAAAGGGAGGTTTCATGATCGGTATTCACAAATTTCGAAACATAGCTGTATTCGGTGGTTTAGTGGGCCTAGTTCTGGTCGGCATGACATGGGGAGCGGGCGCCGAAACACTCGATGAGGTTTATAAGAAAGCTCTTAAGGAAGGCGGCACGCTTAATTGCTATTGCTCGCTGGCGCAGATCAACGCCGAAAAGATTTATCCGGTGTTCGAAAAGCGTTTTCCCGGCATCAAAATCAATCATGTCGACGCGACTTCCGACAAGCTCGCGGTGCGGGCGATCACCGAGGCGCGCGGCGGCAAGGTTTTCTCTGACGTTTTCGAGTTCGGTCTTGAAAATATCAATCAGTTGCACGAACAGAAACTATTGCTGGACCAACCGATT
The DNA here is from genome assembly GCA_963816145.1 of uncultured delta proteobacterium. Taxonomy (GTDB): domain Bacteria; phylum Desulfobacterota; class Binatia; order UBA9968; family UBA9968; genus DP-20. The sequence goes on along the minus strand of CAWFJP010000003.1, from coordinate 349,545 downwards.
CCCGAAGCGGCCGAGTATCCGAGCGATCTGAAAGGCAGCTATTGGCTGGCCAATAATATGATCTTTTTCGTTGGCGCTTGGAATACGAATAAGGTGAAAAAGGATGAAGAACCGAAGTCCCTCGATGACTTCGCCGATCCGCGCTGGAAGAACCGATTGATCGCCGAACCGCGCGACGCGGAGTTAGTGATCGGTTTGACGCGTAAATACAATAGCTTGGAAAAGGCCCGTGCGACTCTGGTCAAAATCGCCGCCAATAACGTTGAGTTTCACAAAGGCCATTCCGATCTTGCGGAACTGCTGGTGGCGGGCCAAGCGGCGGCTTGCTTTACTTGTTATTCACATCACTACCCCTCACGGATCAAGAAAGGGGCGCCTCTCGGTTACATGCTGTCGGAAGGCATAGCGAGCATCATCGCGGTCTCGATCGCGAAGGATGCACCGCATCCAAACACCGCGATGTTGTTTGCCCGCTGGGCGGAGTCCAAGGAAGGACAGGAAGCTTACGCCAAAGGCGGCCGCACGCCGGCGCATCCCAATGTTGAGCCCATTTTGCCGGTGCGCCCGAAGAAAATCTACGCCATCGGCGCCGACGACATTCAGCAGTTTCCCAAGTACGAAAAAGTCTGGAAGGAAGTTTTCAAACTTAGGTAATTGAAAAATGAGGCCGTGTTGAAACCGCGTGCGTCGCCTGGTAAAAAACCTAACCTTTGTGACGCCGGTGATCTACAGAATATTCGATTGGAGGATTTGGTTGTATGCGGTTTATCAATAGAATTGTCCCTTTCACTTTAGCTATATGGCTGCTTGGACCATTGGCCGCCACTACCGTGCGGGGGCAATCACTCGAAGAGCTTCATCAAAAGGCGCTAAAAGAAGGCGGGACGCTTAATTTTTACGGCACGTTAGCGCAGGTTAATGCCGAGAAAATATTACCGGTTTTTGAAAAAAAATTTCCCGGTATCAAAATCAATCACGTCGATGCCACTTCTGATAAATTAGTCGCTCGGGCCGTCACCGAGGCGCGCGGCGGCAAGACGCTAGGCGATGTGCTGCAGATTCCCCTGGAAAACGTCACTCAGGCCCACGATCAAGGGTTATTGCTAGAAATTACCTTGCCGGAAGCGGCGGATTATCCCGCCGGGCTGAAAGGTTCTTTTTGGACCTCGTCAGACCTCCAGTATTTCATCGCCGCCTGGAATACCAATCTGGTCAAGAAAGACGAGGAACCGAAATCCTACGACGATTTTCTTAACCCGCGTTGGAAAGGCCGCATGATCGCCGAGCCTCGCGACCTTGAAATGCTCTTGGCCTTTGCCAAGTATCGTTTCAAAAGCGACGAGAAGGCGATCGATTACTGGAAGAAAATCGCCGCGCAAAACGTCGAGTTTCATAAGGGGCATTCGCAATTGGCCGAATTGTTGGTCGCCGGCCAAGCCGCGGTGTGCCTGACCTGTTACTCGCATCATTATCCGAGCCGGATCAAGAAGGGTGCGCCGGTCAATTACATGCTGAGCGAAGGTGTCGCTTCGATCAACGGTACGGCGATCTTCAAGAACGCGCCGCATCCGAACACCGCCTTGCTGTTTGCTCGCTGGGTCGCGAGTCTTGATGGGCAAAAAGTCATGGCCCAAGGGGGTCGCAATCCCGCTCATCCCAAGGTTGACCCGGTCGATAAAACCAAAACAGAAAAAACCTATTTTATCACTGCGGCCGACCTTAAAGAATTTCCCAAGTACGATAAGATTTGGAAGGAAATATTCAGCCTGAGATAGCTGACCCGTATTCGCCGCGGTTATCTCCAGAAGGTGTTCTATGGCCACTGCTACAATGACGCGGACTGACAGAGCGAGTTTTTATTTTGATCCGGCATGGCTGATTCCACTGGCCGGCGCCGGCGTCCTCATCTATCTAGCAGTCTTGCCGCTTTTGATGCTTATTGTAGGCAGCTTTCAAGCCGAAGTTGCGCCGCGCGAGTTCGTCTATACGCTCAAAAACTATCAAGCCGCCTATGCCAGCCAATACACTTACTCGACGTTCGCGAATTCTTTGATTTTTGGGGCAGGTTCGGCGATTCTTAGTTTTACCCTTGGAACGATGCTCGCGTGGCTCACCGAGCGCACCAATACGCCCCTTCGTAAGATTTTTGTGCCCCTCGCCGTGGTGCCGTTGATTCTTCCCGGTGTGCTGGAATCGATCGCCTGGATCTTTTTACTCAGTCCGAAGTTTGGCTATCTGAACGTCTGGCTCATGAATCTCTTTGGCCTAACCTCGCCGCCATTCAACGTCTTCTCCCTGCCCGGCATGATCTGGGTGCACTCGGTGGGGCAGGTGCCGTTGGCGTTTCTTCTGATGGTGGCGGCGTTCAAGTCCATGGACCCGTCTCTTGAAGAGTCGGCCATGATGTCCGGTGCCGGCACCTGGCAAACCTTCAAGCGCGTCACCCTGCGTTTGCTCATGCCGACGGCTGGATCGGTTTTACTGATTCTCTTTGTTCGCACTCTCGAATCCTTCGAGACTCCCGCGTTGGTCGGTATCCCAGCGCGGATCTATGTCTACACGAGTGAGATATACCTGGCTTTCAACGAGTATCCACCCGACTACGGCCGCGGCGGCGCATTGGCGGTTGGGTTGCTGTTGTTGAGCGCGGTCGGCGTCTGGCTGTACACGCGGTCGACCAAAGAAAGCAAGAAGTTTCAAACCGTCACCGGCAAAGCTTTCCGGCCGCGACAGTTCGAACTGGGGGCGTGGCGCTGGGCTGGGCTCGGCTTCTTGCTGAGCTATTTCATATTCGTTGTGCTGCTGCCTTTTCTCGTGTTGTTTTGGGCTTCGTTTTTGCCCTTTTTCGCCACTCCGGGATGGGATGCGCTGGACAAGCTGACTCTCGAAAATTACCGCTACTTGAACGGCTTTCGCCCATTCTGGGATGCGATGAAAAACAGCATTATTCTGGCGACGCTTACGGCAACCGTAGCGATGGTGCTGACATCATTGATCGCTTGGATTGTCTACAAGAGTAAGCTTCGCGGTGCTTGGATCTTGGACTTCCTAGCTTTTGTGCCGATCACAATCCCGGGCATTGTCATGGGCATGTCGCTGATTCTGCTCTACGTGGCTTTCCCGCTGCCGATTTACGGCACCATCTGGGTTTTGCTCATCGCTTATGTGACTCGTTATATACCCTATGGCATGCGCTCGGCCTCTGGCTCGATTTTGCAAATCCACAGCGAACTCGAAGAGGCTGCCTCGGCTTCCGGCGCCTCGTGGTGGGAAACCTTCAAGCGCGTCACATTGCCGCTGTTGCGGCCGGGCTTGGTGGCGGGCTGGATTTATATTTTTATCGTTTCATTTCGGGAGTTTTCGACGTCGGTTCTGCTCGCCACCGGCGAAAGCCGGGTACTGTCGATTTTACTCTTCACCATGTTTGAACAGGGCCAAGTGACCGTAGTCGCCGCCATCGGCGTTTTGATGATCGCCACGCTATTGACCATCGTCGCGATCTTCTACAAGCTTACCGGCAAGATTGGCATCCAGACATAAGAAATTGCGAGGCTTTTTGTGATTGAAGTAAAGGGGCTGGTAAAGATTTACGAGGATGGCTCCAACGCCGGGGTCAAGGCCGTTAACGATATCAGCTTCAATGTTGAGGACGGTCGTTTCTACACTTTGCTCGGCCCGTCGGGCTGTGGGAAAACCACCACGCTGCGCTGTATCGCTGGATTGGAACGAGCCAACGGCGGGGAAATCATTGTTGCCGGGCAAAAAGTTTATGCAGATTCCGAAGGGATTTTTGTGCCGGCGTATCGGCGGCCCATCGGCATGGTATTTCAAAGCTACGCCATTTGGCCTCATCTCACGGTCTTCGAAAATGTCGCTTTCCCGCTACGTGTCGGAAAACAGAAAGTCAGTAACGCCGACGTCAAAAAGAAAGTCACGACCGCCTTGGAACAGGTAGAACTCGGCGAGTACCAGGATCGCATGGCGACGCAATTGTCCGGTGGGCAGCAGCAGCGTCTGGCCTTGGCGCGCGCGTTGGTTCGCGAGCCTCAGGTGTTGCTTTTGGACGAGCCCTTGAGCAATCTCGACGCCAAACTGCGCGAGCGCATGCGCTTCGAATTGCGGGAATTGCAGCGACGGCTGCGCATAACCACGGTTTACGTCACTCACGATCAGATCGAGGCCCTCTCGATGTCGAACAAAATCGCGATCATGAATGGCGGCGTGATCATTCAAGAAGGCGCTCCGCGCGAGGTATATCTTCAGCCGAAGAGTAAGTTCGTCGCCAATTTTATCGGATCGACCAATCAAATGACCGGCCAAGTCACCAAAATCGAGTTTGATGGCACGGGTGAGGTTGCAACGGGGGACGGCAAGCTCAAATGCATGTTGCTGGACGGCCTTACGGTCGGCAGCAATGTCGTCGTTGTTGTCCGGCCGGAGAGCATTAACGTGAACTTGGAAAAGCCTACCGATGACGGCAATATTATCGAAGGTAAGGTGGGTGCCGCGATGTTTCTCGGTGAATATCTCGATTGCGCTATCGAACTCGGCAAAAATACTTTACAGACCCACCAGCGTTACACCTTGCAGGTGCGCCGGGGCACGCAGGTCTGGGTCGAGCTACCTGCCGGGGAATGCATGGCGCTACCCGCGGAACAGTGAGCATGACAAGCTCGCCACCCCATGAACCCCAATTAGCGTTTCCCGATTGTTGATTCCCGCCTCTCTGTTGCGTTAAATCAATATTAGATTCACTCAATATCACTATCTGAGTTGTTCGAGGCAGGAGGTTTGATTGGCATGATACACCGGATCACCACTAGCTTATCGCTTTTTCTGGTATTTTCTATTGGGAGCTACACTCACAGCGCGGCTCAGGAGCGCTTGAAGATCGCCTACAGCTCGGCTGACGCCTCGAATGCTGTATGGTTTATCGCGTTAGACGGCGGCATGTACCGGAAGTACGGTCTGGACGTTGAACTCATTTTCATCCAAAGCTCGACAATGAGCGTATCCACCCTTGTTTCGGGTGATATCCAAGTCGCGAACAGCTCGGGCGGCGCGGTCGCGAGCGCGGTGGTGGGCGGCGCCAATTTGGTGATGAGTGCGTGTTATATCAACACACTCCCGTACGAGTTAATTGTCCAGGAATCCGTCAAGTCGGCGGAAGATCTCAAAGGGAAAAGTGTTGGCATCAGCCGGGTTGGAAGCGCGTCAGATGTCGCTGCGCGGGCGTTGATCAAAGGCTTAGGATTGGAGCCGGTAAAGGATGTGCCGATCATCCAGGTAGGTGGCCCGTCGGAGCGGGCGGCGGCGTTTAGGTCGGGTAAGATCGTCGGCTTTCCGTCACCTCCCGGAACGATTCATCTCGCCAAGGGCATGCCTCATCGGATTATGATCAGCACGGCGGATTTTCAAAAGCGTTTCGACTTTCCGTACATTTGCTCTACGACGACAAAACATTATCTCGCCAGCAACCGTGAAACCATGAGAAAGCTCACAATGGCGCTGATCGAAGCGACCCATTTCCTTAAGACCCGTAAGCAAGAGACCATGAAATTCATCGCCAAGTACACGCGTCAGAATAATTTGCAGTTCTTAGAGTCGTCCTGGGCCGCCAACGTAAAGTTGCATGATCGCGTTCCATTGGTAACCCGAGAAGGAACTGAGGTTCAGATCAAAGAGGCGCTTTCGCGAAAGCCCGGTGCTACTTTGCGTGTCGAGGATATCGTAGACGACAGCATCGTGCGGGAACTAGAGAAAAGCGGCTTCATCGACAAGATTTACAAATGAATCCGCATCCCAGGTAACTTTAGATTCGTTTTCATGTTTGATTGGATTTCTAACTTTAAGAAAATTCCGCTCAATCTACCTTTTTCAAAGTGGGAGGGTGGTGGACGTGGAGCTTGGCTTTTGCCCCCTCTTTGAAAAAGATGGGTTAAGGAAGATTCTTCGCTACCACAATCTTCGACGAATTCGCCCATGATCGTTGCCGTAGTTCTATCCGCCGGAGAATCGAGCCGGATGGGCCGGCCCAAGGCGCTGTTGCCGATCGACGGCCAGACCTTCATCGATCGGATCGTCGGCGCGCTCAAGCAGGGCGGTGTCGAGCGTATCGTTGTCGTCTTGGGCTTCAACGCAGAGGAGCTGCGGCGCCGGATCACCCATCTGCCGGTGGAGATTCTCGTCAATCCGGATTACCAGCAGGGGCAGCTATCGTCGCTGCAAGTCGCTGTGCGCCATTTGCAAGCGGCGAAGGATTGCGTCGGCATGATGGTGCATTTGGTCGATCATCCATACATCGATCCCAAGCTGGTGCGCCTTATGCTGCAGCGCTTTGACGGGTCGAAGTTTTCCATCGTTGTCCCGCGCCACCAAGGCAAACGGGGCCACCCGGTGATATTTTCGCGGCCGCTGTTCGACGAATTACTCAACGCGCCGCTGGACCAAGGCGCCAAGGCGGTGGTCAATGCCCATCGCCAGGACACGCTGGAGATCGACACGGACGATGTGGGCATCACTCTCGATATCGATACACCGGAACTTTACCGGCAACATGTGAAAGGCGAGTAAATGGCAAAACTCCAGTTGACCTTGGCCTGCGGCGATTATGACTTTTTGCGCCCATTGATCAACGGCGAAATCCAGCCCCAGGGGATCGATCTCAACGTTCTGACGATGGCGTCGCCGGAGCGCCATGGCCGCATGTTGAAACATGAAGAGTTCGACGTTTGCGAGCTGTCGCTGGTCGGTTATCTGGTGTCGCGCGACAAGGGCTGCGGCTACAACGCCATTCCAGTGTTCCCGCACCGCCGTTTCCGTCATCAGTACATGGTCAAGCGCACCGCCTGCGGCATCGAAAAACCGTCCGATTTGAACGGTACGCGCGTCGCGCTCGATACTTTGCAAAATTCCGCTGGGCTGTGGATGCGCGGCATTCTGCAGGATCATTACAACGTCGATTTAAAGACCATCGAGTGGTGGTGCCAGGAGGAAGAGGATATCCCGTTCGAACCGGCGGCTTGGATGAACGTCAAGCGCGTGCCGCACGGCAAAAATATCGATCAGATGCTAATCGACGGCGAACTCGAAGCCTCGCTTTATCCGGAGACTCTGCCGTCAATGCGCTCGGGTAATCCCAAAGTGGCGCTGCTATTTCCCGATCCCAAAAAAGCCGAGATCGAATATTACAAAAACGGCGGCCACTTTCCGATCATGCACACGGTGGTGGTGAAAAATCATATTCTTGAAAAACATCCGTGGGTCGGCATCAGTCTGGTGCAAGCCTTCGAGCGAGCCAAACAAATCTGTTACTCCCGCAACAGCGACCCGCGCAGTTTCGCGCTGGTCTGGGTGCAAGACTTGATGCGCGAGCAAAGGGAAATCTTCGGCCCCGACCCCTGGCCGTACAATCTCGACGATAATCGCAAAGCCTTAGAAGCGGTGATTCGTTACGAATTCGAACAGGGGATGATCAAAAAGAATCCAAAGGTCGAAGAACTGTTTTTCGCGCCGAGTTTGGAGCGCATACAACACTATGTTTAGCGGCTTCGCCGCTGTTCCAAACGTTCCAGCGGTTCCAGTCGTTTTTGCATAGAACCGGGATATTGGCTACGGTCCGTGATGCGTCGCCAGCGGGCTCGTGTCGGTCATTTCCATCATCTTTCGCGCTAGCTGTTCGGTCAGTTCATGTCTCAAGGTTTGGGCGCTTGGGTCATTCCAGAGATTGTCGAGTTCATCGGGATCGGTCGAGAAATTGTAGAGTTCGCCCCAGCCGACGCCTTCGTAGATGGTCAAGCGGTGCTGTTTGGTAATCAAGCTGCGGGCGCGGAAGTTGTTCGCCAAGCCCATATAGCCGCGCCGCTGGTGTTCCTCAATGAGCACTGATTCATGGCCTGTCGTTTCGGCCGCCAGTGCGGATAGCAAGCTTTTCCCCTGCATGCCGTTATGACCGGCCAGACCGGCACGGTGCAATATCGTTGGCGCGAGATCGATGGTGCCGCACAATCCGGAATTGAGCATGCCGGTGGTCTCGTTCGCCGGGTCGCTCCAGATGCACGGTACGCGAACCAGGCCGCGGTAATGCAGCGCGCCTTTGAGCAATAGTTGATGATCACCCATGAAGTCACCGTGATCGCTGGTAAAAATCACCACGGTGTCATTATCGAGGCGCAGAGTTTTAAGCCAGCCCAAAATACTGCCGATGGCGTCGTCGATCATTGAGATCATGCCATAGGTGAGCGCGGTGGCCTCGCGTACTTCTCGTTCCGTGACGGCGAAGGTGCGTTGGCCGTCCTTGTTGGCTTCCTCAGCGCTGCGTTCTTGGTAGAGCCGGCGCAGGTGCGGCACGATGGGCCGCTCGCCGGGGTTGAATGACGGCGGCAAGGGAATCTCTTGCGGATTGTACATGTCCCAGTAGCGCCCCGGCGGCGTGAACGGATGGTGCGGGTCGGGAAACGAGCATTGCAGGAAGAACGGTTGGGAGCGGTCGCTGCGCGAATAGTTTTCCAAATACATGATGGTCCGCTCGGCGACGTAGGCGGTCGGATAGAGTTCTTCCGGCATCGCCGTTCGCCAGGCCTGGGGCGCGACAAAGTTGTTGCCCGGTAATTGGTTCTTGCGCCCGCGCATTGCGTCACCGTTGGGCTCGCGCTCCTTAAGCCAGCGGTCATAATGGCCGACGACTTCGTCACCATGGCCGACAGCGAGCTCGACATGGCTAAATCCGTAGTAGGGGAGCGCGAGCCCGAAGTCGGGATCGTTTTGCCAGGTCGAGCGCAGTTCCTGATCGTAGCGGCCATGGCTGAGCCAACTCTTGTCGGCCTCGCGTAAATGTTCCGGCGGCTGAATCCGGTCAGGATCGGCTTCCGGCATGCCGATGGTCGGACGAGCGCCGCTGATGCTTTGCAGATGGCACTTGCCGATCAGCGCGGTGTCGTAGCCGGCCGACCGTAGGATCTCGACGAAGGTGGTTGCGCTGAGAGAAAGAGGAATGCCATTTTGCCGCGCACCGTGGAGCGATGGCATGCGCCCGGTCATGAAAGTCGCCCGGTTAGGCATGCAGATCGGCGTCGCCACGTAAAAGTTGTCGAAGCGAGTGCCGGCTTGCGCCAAGCGGTCGATGCTCGGCGTTTTGACGATCTGATTGCCGTAACAGCCCAAATGGTCGGCTCGGTGCTGATCGGTGATGATGAATAGAAAATTTGGCAGTTTCTCCATGCTTCGCCCCTCAACGTCGCCTGTCTCATATCACAACCCCTTGGCTGTGCAATTACTAAAATCGCGCCAATCTTTGCCACAGGACGGCCAAGTGTAGTAGAAGCAAAGTTCAGGTAAATCGTGATGATCGACTCCGCCGTGCTCATTCCTGTCTATCGCTCGCAAGTTGGCGAACTGCACATCGTTATGATTTTGCGCAAGCCTGGCGGCGTGCATGGCGGGCAGATCGCCTTTCCAGGCGGCAAGCATGATCCGGAAGACGACACCATGCTCGATACCGCGCTGCGCGAAGCTCGCGAAGAGCTCGGCTTGATCGTGCCGCGCGAGGATATCTTGGCCGAGCTGCCAATGGAGCAGACGCGCACCACGGGTTATCGAGTTTTCCCTTACGTGGCGCGGATCGCGGTGCCGGAGCGCTGGGAGATCGCCGAGTGCGAGGTTGCCGAGATCGTCGACGTCCGACTCAGCGATCTGGTTATTCCCGGTGCTCACGACAAGATGATCGACCGCTTCCCGACTTGGCAGAAAGCCGAACAGGTATCGTACTATCGTATCGGTGAGCATCGACTATGGGGTTTGTCCTATCGCATTCTCCATCCGATTATTCCGCGGCTGGTCGGAGGAGATTGGAATGTCTGACTGGAAGATTGGCGAGGCGTCAGGCGTTGCGGAGCGGACCACTCCACCCTTTACCCCTGACCCCTTACGGCTTTTCGCGCGGTGCTAAGAAGCAGTCAAATTTTACCAAGTGAAAGCGTAACAAAAAAGGAGAATAACAATGGATTTCAGTCTACAGCAGGATACCCCGGAAATCAGCGCGTTTCGCCAAGAAGTGCGCGCCTGGTTGGCGGAGAATATGAAGGGCAGCGAGCACCTGCGCTGGTCGGGCAACTGGTCTACCCGTGAGAACGATGAAGAGTATAAATTTCGCCGCGCGCTGGCGGGCAAATTAGGACAAAAGCGCTGGTTGTTTCCAACCTATCCGGTGAAATACGGCGGCGCCGGTCTGAGCCTGGATCACCAGTTCGTTCTCGAAACCGAAATCGATCGGTACGGCCTGTCTTTGGGCTCGGTGTTCTATACCCTAGCGCGTTTGGTGGCGCCGGCCTTGATGAAGTTCGGCACTGAAGAGCAAAAATTGGAGTTCTTGCCGCCGATGGCGCGCGGCGAACTGGCGGTGTGGCAAGTCTTGACCGAGCCGCAGGGCGGCAGCGACGTCGCTAACTGCCAGACCAAGGCGATCCGCGACGGCGATCACTATGTAGTCAATGGCCAGAAGGTCTTGGTCGGACATCACCTGCCGCCCGATTATCTTTGGACATTTGTTTGCACCAACCCCGCCGGCAAACGCCACGAGAATCTCGGCTGGCTTTATATCCCCGCCAATTTGCCGGGAATCACCCTGCAGCACATGCACTTGATGATGGGCATCAAGAATGCCGTATTTTTCGACAACGTGCGGGTGCCCGCCAAATATCTGGTCGGCGGCGAGAACAACGGCTGGAAAGTCGCCAACAGCTATTTGGAACTGGAGCATGGCGGCGGCGGTAGCGTGGCGGAACAGCCGCTGTTCAAACGGATTATCGAGCATTGCCAAAAAACCAATTTTGACGGTGAAAGCCTGATGGAAGATCAGGATATCCGCGACGAGATCGCCGACATGCTGATCGACCTTGACGTGCAGCGCTTGATGGGTCTGCGCAATTTCTGGCACCGCTATGTGCGCGAACCGCATACCTACGGCGGGCCGCAGTATCTCTATTTCCAGCGCATGGTCCGGCTGCGCAACTCCGAACGGGTGCAGCGGATTCTCGGCTATGACGCCTTGGTGCCGGACAACTCGGTGCATGAAGTGGCGGATTTCGAGTACACCGTGCGCAGCGGTCCGGGCTGGCTCCACGGCGGCGGCACGCTGGACACGGATCGGCTGATCATCGCGCGCCGGCTTGGCCTGGGCCGTCCGGCGCAAGAAGCGGCACCGACGACGGTTTAGGAAGAAGAGGGTTTGGCCGCAAAGGACTTAGCAAAGGGCGCACCCCCACCTTCATCCTCCCCCGCTTGCGGGGGAGGAAATAGGAGGGGGAGTAGCAGTACCAAGAATGCAGAGAGGAAAGAAGTCTCATGGATCTCAAATTAAATGACGACCAGAAGATGTTGAAAAAGGTGGCGGCGGATTTTCTCAAGTCTGAAGCACCGCCCTATGTGATTACCGACTGGTATCAGAAAAAGGTCGCGTTCATACCCGAGCTCTACAAGAAGACCGCCGATTTGGGCTGGTTGGGCATGATCGTGCCGGATGAATTTGGCGGTGGCGGGGCGTCTTGCACCGATTGCGCGGTAGTCTTTGAAGAGCTCGGCCGCGGCCCGCTGCCGGGGCCTTATTTTTCGTGCGGCGTGCTGGCGGCGCAACTGATTCTCGACGGCGGTTCGGCGCAGCAGAAGAAAGATTGGTTACCGAAGATATGTGACGGTAGCGCCGTGGTGATCCCGGCGCTCTCCGACGATCAAATTCAATTCGGACCCCGCTCGGTGCAGACGCGGGCATTCAAATCGGGCGATGGTTATAAACTCATCGGCACCAAACGCTTCGTTCAGGACGGTGCGACGGCGAGCCATTTCGTTATCGCGGCGCGTGACGAGGTCGGCCAAGTTGTTTTGGCGCTAGTAGACCGCAACGCTCCGGGCGTGACGGTAAACGTTGTCGACGGCTTCATGATCGGCGCGGCTGAGGTGAAGCTTGACGGCGTTTCCGTCGGCAGGGACGGGCTGCTCAACGGCATGAGCGGCGGCTGGTCGGTGGTGGAGTCGGCGCTGGGCAAAGTCTTGCCGATCCTGTGCGCCTACAAAGTCGGCGCGTGCCAGGAAATTTTCGAAATGACCAACGAATATACTCGCACCCGCGTGGTCTTCGGCCAGCCCATTGGCCGCTTTCAGCGAGTGCAGGATCACTGCGTAGACATCTCGATCCATCTCGACGGCGCCCGTTGGATCACGTACGAAACCCTGTGGAAACTCGACGCCGGCATTGAGGCGCGGTCTAGCGTGCACCAAGCCAAGGCGGTCGCCAGCGAAGGGTATTATCAGTCGTGTAATTTTTCCCACATGGTTTTTGCCGGCGCCGGCACCGACTACAAGCATCCACTCATGGCGCACAGCGTGTTGGCCCATTCGCTGTATCAGTATCTCGGCACACCGCTCTATCATAAGCGGGCGATGATCGATGCGCTGTACCCGCGGAAATCGGCGTAAGGAGTGAAGAGTGAGTGGATGCGGCTGATGAAGGGGATCACGCGAAAGAATTGAATGAATTGAGGTTAAGGCCGATGGGGTCCAAAGCCTCCACCGACAAGAGGTCTATCCTTATCCGCGTCATTCCGGCGTAGGCCGGAATCTCGTATTTTTGATACAACCGAAATCCAACCTGGATGCCGGCCTACGCCGGCATGACAAGTCTAAAATTTTCCGGACGGGGAGGGATTCAGACATTTTCCCAGCGGCATTAAAACTTGACAAAGATCTCTTTCGCCTCGTCGCCGGTCAATTGCTTGATGGTCGAAATCCGGTCGCTGAATTCTTTGAGTGTCCCCAGAGATGCCGGCCCCATGTCGATCAAGATCGAAAAGAGTGAAAAGCCGAGTTTTTCTTTTTCCTCACGAAAATGTTCCGCCCACTGGGGATCGACCTGGCACTCGCCATCGGTGATGAAAATAACGTCGCCTTTCTTGAAGCGGGATTCGCGCAGGCATTCCAACGCGGCGTCGAGCGGCTTTTGAAAGTCAGTGCCGCCACCGGGGAAGTATTCGGCTAAATCCATGATCGTCTTGGTCTCGACCTCGTAGCGGTCGCGCGGATTCATGTCGAGGACTTGCAGCGGTGTCTCCGCCGAGGAGAAACAGATCGAGCGAAACAGCCGGCGCTGTTTGCGGGCGATTTCCAGTAGCGTTAGCGTCACCGCTTTGGACCAGATCTCTTTGTCACCCGACATCGACGAGCTGCCGTCGAGGCAGACAATCATCGGTCCTTTGCCTTTTTCTTCGACGCCGCGCAGCGAGTATTGAATCAGCTCCTGATCGAGAAAGCGGCGGTAAAAGTCCTTGCGCAGGAGCGGATGGTGCAGGCTCAGCATTTCGTGCGGCAGCAAGCGATGGAGCGCGTCGCCTTGTTCGATTTCCAGGAGTTCTTCGTTCGACCGCTCGAAAACCTTTTTGCGCAACGCCTGGGCATGAAACTTCATGCGCCCGACCATGCGCGCCAGCTTTTTCAGCTTCTCATTGCCGGCCAACCGGCGGCCCAATTCCAGTTTCTGCCCCGGCGGGGATTTCTCGCCGGTGCCGATGGTGTTGCCCCAGGTTTCGGCTTCTTCAGTGGCGTCTTCGAGTTCCTGCGCGACCTTGATCGCTTCGGCTTGCATTCGATTCTTCGCCTGAGCTGCCAGCTGCTTCAAGTCTTCTTTGAGTTGCGCGGTCTTATGGTGCAGCAGCGCTTCGGCGCCTTGGACCTCACCCGCCATCTTTTCCTTGGCTTTCTGCAAGGCCTTCTTGCCCGTTTCGGAAAGCTGATCCTCGGGGATGGTGTCGGCATTGTCGTATTCTTCGATCTTCTGACTGACCAGGTCTTCTTGTTTCTGAATATCCCAGAGATCGCGCAGGTCGCGCCGATTGAGAAACTTTTCCTCGCGCACAAGAGCGAGCAGCCGTTCACCGAGTATCAGCGTCGAAAGGCCGGCATGGGCTTCATTCAACAAAGTTTGGTCGCGCAAAAAGTCGTACTGGCTGCCCTGGTGAACGGCGTCGAGGAATTTGCGGTTGAGCAGCGCGCTCGGCAAGACTTCGGAGTCAGCATGGTAATGAATGTTGTTCTTGAAGAGCAGGCAAAAAATATCCTGCAAGAGCGGTCCGAAGTGCGGCAACAGCGTGGCGCCGTTGTTTTCCAATTCGCGCAGGGACGGCGATTCCCGGCGCAGGTGTTCCCAGACGCGCCGGTCGTAGGCGTCGTTGTCGATCCAAAAGCTGTTATCTGGGAAGTGGCTGGAAGACCCGTTTGGCCGGCGCTTTCTTGGTCTGCCTTGGCGGCATCAGAACTGCTCCAGCATGTCTTTCTGCAACTGTTCGATCTCGCCGCGCACGGTATTGACGCGATCGAGCGGCCGGCCCATGCGTTTAGCTTTGTCGAGGATCAGATCGACTTTGACGAGAATATTTTTGAGCTTGGTATGCAACTCGATCAAGGCGCGTGCGCGTTCTTCGCTGGAGCGGCCGGCTTGCAATGCCGATTCGCGAACCTCCCGGGATTCGTACAAAAGCTCGGTGATTTCTTCCTCGTAACCGAGCAGCAGCTCGCGAATCGTATTTCGCACCGGTTCATGCTCGGCGGGGTCGCGCCACAGCACATGCTCGAGGAAGAAGAGATGCTTTTCGTAAACTTCGGTTTCGCCTTCGATGAAGGCGTACGCCTGAAGCAGGCCGAGACATTGGTGGTAGCGCCGGTCCGACGCTTGGATGTTTTTCTTGTTCAGCTCGCGGCGGATATCGGCGATGCTGCGATAGACGTGAGCTGGGATCGTGACCTGGCGCGTCTGCTGCTGGATTTCGTTGAGATCGGCGAGTGACAAGATCGTTCGTTCCGGCGCGGTTTGCGACTCGAGCATGCGCAGAAAGCGGAAGTCCTCGGTGATATAGCCGACCACGAAGCGCAGCAGAAAGCGGTCATAGAGCGCGGTCAGCTCTTCTTCTTCGGGCAGTTCGTTGCTGGCGCCGAACAGGGTCAAGAGCGGCACTTTGACAATCTCTTTACCATTGTGAAACAGCCGCTCGTTGATCAGCGTCAATATCGAATTCAGGATCGACGAGTTGGCTTTGAAGATCTCGTCCAAAAAGGCGATATGCGCTTCCGGCAGTTTACGGTTGGTGACACGGCGGTAGTCGTCTTGCTCGAGGGCCTTGAGACTCACCGCGCCGAAGATCTCCTCGGGCGTGGTGAAGCGGGTGAGTAGCCACTGAAAGTAATTCGCCCCCTCGATGCGCCGGCACAGCTCGTCGGCGAGCATGGACTTGGCCGTGCCGGGCGGGCCGATGATCAGCAAATGCTGCGCCGACAGCAATGCCGCCAGAGCGCCGTCGATCAGGTCGCCGCGCTCGAGGAACATTTGTTTTAATTCTTCGCGGATTTTTTTAAGCTTTTCTTGTGCGGTCATATCCAATTTGGTTGCTAGGTTAGCAAATGGGACCAGGTCAGACAATGGAACAACACGCCAGGCGGCGATCTTTCGTGTTGCCTAGAAGAATCTTTCTCGGTACAACCGAGCGTGTGGCGCCTCGATGCTGGCATGAGGCTAATAGATATAACGCAGTTAAGGGTCTTCCACCAAGAATAGGAAAGGACACCGTTTATCATGATGCAACATTCGAAAACGCTCGCAATCCTCGCTTTATCCCTGCTGGTTTGGCACAGCGATGCTCGCGCCCAGGATGCTAAACTGATCGAAGCGGCGAAAAAAGAAGGCGGCAAAGTCGTGGTTTACGGCTCGCTGGAAAACGATACCATGGACTTGTTGTCCGCGGCGTTCAAAAAGAAGACCGGGCTCGAGGTCGACTACTGGCGCGATGCGGCGAATAAGGTGACCGACCGGGTGAGCGCTGAAGCGCGCGCCGGCAAACCGCAGGCCGACGTCGTGTTGACCACGACTTCGACGCTCCGGCTGATTCAAAAGGATGGCCTTTTGGCCAAATACGATTCGCCGTCGGCGAAGGCTTTCCCCAAAACCGTCATCGATCCCAATCTCGGTCCGGCCTATCGCAGCACGGTGATCGGCGTGGTTTACAACACCAGCATCGTCAAACCGGCTGATGCGCCCAAATCGCTCGAAGATCTGGTAAAACCGCAGTACAAAGGTAAGGTTGTGTTTCCCGATCCAAGCCAGCACACCACGACAGCCCAATGGCTCGCCAGCTTGCACAAGATAATCGGGCAGGAGCGGGCCGATAAGTTCATTCATGACCTGGCTGCGTCAAAACCGCTGTTGGTGTCGTCGCTGACACCTGCCGGTGAGCGTATCACCACGGGAGAGGCGCCCATCGGCGTGGCATTTTTGAAAAACGTGGTCTTCTACGGTCGCACCGGTGTGCCGCTGGATTACGTCCGTTTGGGGAAATTCATGGGCGACGGACAATCTATCACCATGGCCAACAAGGCGCCGCATGTGAACGGCGGCAAAGCTTTTATCGATTTCTTTCTCGGCGAAGAAAGCCTTAAGATCATGGCCAATATCGGCGAGTTCGTCACTCGCAAGGGCATTTATCCGCCGTTGCCGGATGCCAACAAGATCCAGTTGGTCGATATGATCGAGATGGATAAAGAGGCATTTGCGCAAAAGATGGCGGAGTACCGGAAGATCTTCTTGCAAAACTGAGTTGCGCAAGAAGGTTTCAAAGGTTCCAAACGTTTCAGGGGTTCCACTTGTTGGGGGATTTCGTGGTCGACAGTGAATGGGATGTTATTCTGATTGGCGCCGGGCAAAATAATTTTGCCCTTGGCACTTATCTCGGTATGGCCGGTCTCAAGACCGTCATCTGCGAGAGCCGGTTGGAGAACGGCGGACGGCTCGCCAGTGAGGAGATCACGCGGCCCGGCTACTGGCACAACACCTTGGCTTATTTCCAAGACAACCGCGAAGTCTCGCCGGTCTGGAAAGAGCTGAAATGGGAAGATGGCCACCACGCCGAGTTCGTCGCCCCGCCGGTCATCAGCGCGCTGCTGCTCGCCGACGGTCAATCGATTGCGCACCATCAGTCCATCGAACATACGGTTACGTCGATCAAACGGCTTTCGACCAAAGACGGCGAAACTTGGCGCCTCCTGCATCATCGGTTTCACCAGCTGATCCGCGATTACTTGATCCCCTACTACTATGAGTCGCCGCAACAGAGCGGGGCGATTTTGCAGAAACTGGACAGTGAACCGGAAGGCAAGGAGTTCAAACGGCTCTGGCAGCTGACGCCGCGGCAAGTCGTTGATGAACTATTTGAGAATAACGCAGTGAAGACGCTGGTGCTGTCGCAGATGGCGATTCCGCGCGGCGTCGGCATCGATTACGCCGCCGGCGGCATCGAGGTGTTGAAGCTGATCGCCGGCGATGAGAAGCCCGAGCTGGCGCGCGGCGGTTCGCATTCCATCGCCCAGGTCTTGCAGCGTGCCTATGTCGGCAACGGCGGGCAGATCCGTGCGGTGCATCATGTCGAGAAAATCCTCATCAACGCCGACGGCAGAGCCATCGGTGTGCGCTTGCGCGACGGCCGAGAATGGCATGCCCGGCTCGCGGTGGTGTCGAACGCCGATCCCTATGCGACATTGGTCGACATGGTGGGGGAGGATTATCTACCGCGGACATTCTTCGAGCGGGTGAAGGACATCCAGGTCGACGAGTTTTCCTATTTTCAGGTGCATCTGGCATTGAAAGCGCCGGTGCGTTACGCCCTGCACGAAGCCAACGACCCAGCGGTCGGCCAAGCGATGAACGTCAACATCGGACCGGAGAAACCGGCCGATCTCGAATCGATGTGGCAAGAAATTCGCGCCGGCGAGTTTCCCGACCCACGCCTGTCTCCATGCCATTTGTCCGACCGCCTTCGACCCCTTGCAGGCGCCCGCCGGCAAGCACGCGGCATCGGTCTATCTTGCCAGTGCCGTTTCAATTGAAAGGCAAAAATCCGCAGGACTGGGTCAAACTAAAGGATGGATTTCTTGACGACGTGTCTAAAGATTTGGCGGCGCTATGCGACCAACTTGACCGACGAGAACATCACGATGAAAGTAGCCATGGAGCCCTATTACATGTCCGGGCGCTGGCCCAACATGCGCCGCGGCTCGGTCTGGGTGGCGCGCAAGATTCCGACGCAGATGGGCGAGATGCGCCCCATCGAGCAGATCTCCGACTACCGCACGCCGATTCAAGGGCTGTATCAGGTCGGCGTGGCAATGCATCCGGCCGACGCTGTGATTGCGGGGTCGGGGTATAACTGCTGGAAGGTGATGAAAAAGGATCTAAACCTTTAACGGATTGACAACGATTGGAACCGCTGGAACTTTTGGAACGATTCGAACCACGGTCGTGGCTTGTTCCAATCGTTCCAGTGGTTTCAAAGGTTCCATGTGTTTCTACAGAAATAGGTTATGGCAAAAATCCTAGAATACGACGGCGTCGTCATCGGTGCCGGTCACAACGGCATGATCTGCGCTGGATATCTGGCCAAGTGCGGCCAGAAAATCATGGTTGTCGAGAAGAACATGGAAGTTGGCGGCGGCCTCGATTCCCACGAGGACCGCAACTATGCCGGCTTCTGGCATAACATTCATTCCGTCTTCCATCGCGGCTTGATGATGCTGCCCTGGTACAAAGATCTGGAGCTAGAGAACTTCGGCATTCATTACTACCGGCCTGACCCCGGCGTCGTGCATCACTTTCTCGACAAGACTTATTTGGGCTGGTTCAGCGACGTGAAAAAGACCGTCGAGACCATCGAGCGCTTCTCCAAGAAAGATGCGGCGTCGTTCATGGATATCTGGACGCGCTGGCAGCCTGTGGTGCAGAAGATCGTCTTCACCGAAACCTACGCCGTGCCGCTGCCGTTCGACGAAAAGAAACCCTTGCTCGAAAAAACCGCGGAAGGGCGCGAATATCTAAAATATTTCGATACCACCCCGGAAGAGTTCGTGTTGCAACATTTCGAGCATCCGCGCGTGCGCGCTTTCATCGGCTTTCTCGGCGTGATGCGCGGCTACGAGTTGGATGCCCCGCAGACCGGTTATCTGATCCCGGCGATGATCGCCTGGGGCGTCAACCCGCAGCTTTGCCGCGGCACGTCGCATGCCCTCGGTGACAATCTGGCGCACATGATGTCCCATAACGGCGTTGATTATATCGAAGCGAATGGGGTTGAAAGAATACTGGTCGACAAGGGACAGGCCACCGCGGTGGTGTTGGAAGACGGCACGGTGATCAAGGCGCGCAAATTTGTCGCGTCCAACGTCAATCCGGTCGAGACTTTTATCAAACTCGTCGGCAAGGAAAATCTCGATACGAAGTTCGCCGACTTGGCGAGCAATTTTCGCTTCTCCAAGACCACGCCGATCTTCGCGACGAATCTGGCGCTTAACGAGCGGCCCAAGTATATCACCGAAGAGAAGTATCCCGAGGTCGCCGGCTCGTTCATGCATATCGTCGGCCTGGAAGATTACGAAGATTTGCAGAATCTGTTCGAAGACTGCCGCACGGGACAATTACCGCGCAAACCATTCATGAACGGCGCCACGCCGTCCTATCACGACCCAACCCAGGCGCCGCCGGGCAAAGCCACGGCATTCATGTGGCAGCTGATGACCTACAATCTTTGGGGCAATCCGTTGAATTGGGACAAAGCGCGCGACGATTGGTTCAAAAAACAGCTGGCGGTGTGGCAGAAGTTCGCGCCGAATCTGGACGAGAACAATATTCTTTCGACCGATTCGACCACGCCACTCGATATCGAGCGCCATGACAAGAACATGTACTGCGGTGACTGGATGGTCGGTGAATACTCCGGCGATCAGGCGTTGGAGAACCGGCCGTTTCCTGGCTGGGGGCAGTATAGAACGCCGATCGATGGATTGTTCATGTGCGGCTCGTCCTGCCATCCGGGCGGCAACATTACCGGCGCGCCGGGCTACAACGCCGCGAAGGTAATTGCCGAGAGCTTGGGGTTAAAGACCTGGTGGAATCCAGTGGACTTCCGCGAACATCTGAAGGGGCTGACATGAGATTGGCAGGCAAGGTTGCCATCGTCACCGGCGGCGCGCGCCACATCGGCGCGGCATACTGCCGGCGCTTGGCCGAAGAGGGTGCGGCGGTGGTGATCGCCGACATTCTCGACGGAGAAGTGACCGCCGAAGAGATTCGAGTCAAGGGCGGCAAAGCGCTGGCGCTCAAGGTCGATGTGTCGAAAGAAGACGACACCAACCGGATGGCCGCCGAGGCGGTGAAAGCGTTCGGCCGCATCGACATTCTCATCAACAACGCAGCGATCTTCATCAACATCCAGCGCCATCCGTTTTACGAAATCAGCGGCGATGAATGGGATAAAGTCTCCGCGGTCAATATTAAGGGACCCTTTCTTTGCGCTAAGGCGGTGTTCCCGCAGATGAAAGAGCAGCGGCAGGGTAAAATCATCAACATCTCGTCATCGACCGCCTACTGGGGCACGCCGAACTTTCTCCACTACGTTGCATCGAAGGCGGCGCTCATCGGCATGACCCGTTCGCTGGCGCGGGAAGTCGGCGAGTTCGGCATCTGCGTCAACGCCATCGCCCCGGGATCTGGTCGAGCACGAAGGGCAGAATGCTCCCAAAGCGCTAACCGAATTGCAACTCAAAGAGCGCTCGATCAAACGGTTGCAAACGCCCGGACGATCTGATGGGCACATTGATTTTCCTTTGCTCCCCCGACAGCGACTTTATGACCGGGCAGGCGATCGTGGTGGATGGGGGAAGTATCTTTCATTAAGAGGGGGACAGTTTTCGCATCCGCAACTTTTGGTTTGTCTCCAGCAGTCAACGACTTCATTAAGCGATTCCCTCACCCTAACCCTCTCCCGCAAAGGCAGGCGAGGGAACTTGGATTGCTCAAAAAAGTGCTACCCTTCGACTCGCATCGTGATCCGCATCCGACACCCTCGCCCATTCCGATGGGAGAGGGCTGGGGTGAGGGTAGATGCAGAGGCAATATTTCGATTGCATGCCGCCGGTTTCCTTGGTTATATTTCGCTTATGGCTGAACATGATCATGATCACGACGAGGGCTCGAATCTTTCCGAGATGGATCTGCGGGTGCGCGCGCTCGAAACCATTTTGGTCGACAAAGGATATATCGAACCCGCCGCGCTCGATCGCATCGTCGAGCTATATGAAACCAAAATCGGCCCGCATATCGGCGCACAGGTCATCGCCAAGGCTTGGAACGATCCGACTTTTAAACAATCGCTTCTTGACGACGCCAGCAAGGCAGTCGCGACGATTGCCGATCAGGTGGGACGGGTGGGCGAGCATCTGATCGCCGTCGAGAACACGGCGCAGCTGCACAACATGATCGTCTGCACATTGTGCTCTTGCTATCCGACCGATGTGCTCGGCCTGCCGCCAACCTGGTACAAGTCCTTCGCCTACCGTTCGCGAGTTGTAAAAGATCCGCGCGGGGTGCTGGCGGATTTCGGTGTGACTTTGCCGGTCGAGACCGAGATTCGGGTTTGGGACTCGACCGCCGAGACGCGCTACATGGTGGTGCCCATGCGTCCGGCTGGCACCGAAGGTTGGAGCGAGGCGCAGCTCGCCAAGTTGATTACGCGCGACAGTATGGTCGGTACTGGATTGGTGAAAAAGCCCAGCGAGGTGGCCTGATGGACGGCGTGCACGATATGGGCGGCATGGACGGGTTCGGCAAGGTCGAGCCCGAGTTCAACGAGCCGGTCTTTCATCATCGCTGGGAGGGGCGCGTGCTGGCGATGAGCCGCGCCATCGGTGTGTTCCGCGCTTGGACCATTGACACCAGCCGCTACGCAATTGAAATTATGACGCCGGCTTTTTATTTGAGTCGGCCATACTATGAGAAATGGTTTGTCCGTAATCAAAACCTGCTCATCGAACGCGGCCTAATCGACGCCGACGAAGTTGCCGCCGGCCGCGCCCTGCGCCCTGCAAAAAGTAAAACTCGCGGAGCCTTCTCCCTGGACGATATAGACAAGGTCACCAAGCGCGGCTCGTTTTATCGACCCGCGCAAAGACCGGCTCAGTTCAAAATCGGCGACCGCGTGCGCACCAAGAACATTCACCCGAAGACGCATACACGCCTGCCGCGCTACGCGCGCGGCCACATCGGTATGGTCGAGCGCCTGCACGGCACTCACGCTTTTCCCGACTCGGTCGCTGCCGGCAAAGGCGACGATCCGCAGTGGCTATACACAGTGCGTTTCGAAGCCCAAGAGCTTTGGGGCGCGGACGCGGACCCCACGTTGAAAGTTTCCATCGAAGCGTTCGAGCCGTATCTGGAACATGTCTGAAAAGTTGATCGAGCCTGAAGCTGCACGCAAAGCCGCCGAAGCGGTTCCGGGCATCCCGCGCGATGCCGCCGGTCCGGTCTTTCGCGCGCCCTGGGAAGCCCATGCATTCGCGATGGCGCTGGCGCTACACGAAAAAGGTCTGTTCGCCTGGCCCGAGTGGTCCGCGATGCTTGGCGAGGAAATCAAGAAAGCCCAGGCCGCCGGCGATCCCGACACCGGCGATACCTACTACCACCACTGGCTCGCCACCCTCGAACGCATGGTCGCCGAAAAAGGCGCGACCTCCGCGCAGGCGCTCACCGACCATTTCCAAGCCTGGGAGCACGCCATGCATCGCACGCCGCATGGCAAGCCGATCGAGCTGAGGGCCGAAGACTTCGGCAAGTGAGTTGCTGCGTTCATACGCATTTGTGACAGAGATTTCCGATACGAACGCAACCGAACCTGCCATGTCTAACGCGCGGCGTGCGGGTCTAATGGGCATATACAAGTCTGATTGATTGCTACGATTAAGCCCGAATGGAAGGTGAGTTGATTTCGCACCATGGCTCTCATCGATAAAATAACTTTCGGCTTTTCGTTGCCGCATCGTTCTCCGGAACCAATCGATATCGCCGCGGTGCGCCGGGTCGCTCAGCGCGCTGAAGAGCTCGGCTTCCGCGACCTTTGGGTGACCGAGAATACCCTGGACCATGTCTTTTGCCTCGACTCGGTAGTGGCGCTGACTTATGCCGCGGCCGTGACGACGAAGATTCGACTGGGAGTGTCGGTGATGGTGCTGCCATTGCACCACCCGATCCACGTTGCGCACCAGATTGCGACATCTGGATTACTTGAGCGGCGGCCGGGCGATTCTCGGGGCAGGCTTGGGACGAAGCAGTCACTACGCCGAGTTTCAGATCCCCAGCGAGCGGCGCGTGGCGCGGTTTCGCGAGAGTGTGGAGCTGATCAGACGTCTTTGGATAGACTCGGAAGTCAATTACAGCGGCACCATCTTTCAGCTCACGGGAGCGAAGCTCGGTGTAAAGCCGGTACAGCAGCCCGGTCCGCCGATCTGGCTCGGCGGCACTCACCCCGACGCGATTCGGCGCGCCGCAGCCATCGCCGACGGCTGGATGGGAGCGGGCGGTGGCAGCTTCGAAGCGTTTCGCCGCGACATCGCGCTGATGAAAGAGGAGCTGGAACGCGCCGGCCGCGATCCGGCAAGCTATCCGCTGTCGAAGCGCGTTTTCCTGTCCGTGCACGAACACGCCGATGTGGCACGCGCCGAACTCGAGCGCTGGTTCATGACCGTTTATCGCAACACCAAGGGAGCGGCGCAGTCGGGGTTCTACGGCACGCCGGAAGATGTACGTGGCAAGATCGAGGAGCTGGCTGAGACTGGCGTGAACCATCTGATTTTGAATCCAGTCTGCCGCTACACCGAGCAGTTGGAAGCGCTGGCCGACGCTCTACGAATAAACTAAGCTAGGTGCTGCTGTGCGGGTATAAACGTAATACGTTCGCCCGACCGCAGAAGGTCGTGCGAACGGGTCGGCGGGTGAGCCACGCTGGTTGCGCCCGCCTGCGGCGGTCGAACCAGCGGATGGAACCGATGGCCCTGCGGTCCACGGCTCACCCGCCGATCCGTTAAATTCCGTGGGGTATCCGTTTTAGCCAGCGAGCAGGTTTTCAATAACTCATTTTCATAGTGCGAGCCGACATTCCAACTGGCCTCCGTTTTGCCCAAATTGACTTTGTTTCAAGTAATCGGATAGTTTCGACGAAGCTGAAGGGCTCGCTATGACGGCGCGTCGCTTTCATTTGTACTAACCGCAAATAGTTGGTTGAAAGCTAGTTAAATGCCAATACGTCGAGGAGAGCAATATCTACAAAGCTTGAGGGATGGGCGGCGCGTGTGGCTGCAAGGTCAACTGGTGGACGTGACCGCGCATCCGAGTTTGGCAGGCTGCGCGCGCAGCGTTGCCGGGGTTTTTGATCTACAACATGATCCAGCCCATCAGGAGCTGCTGACCATGGCTTCGCCGGCGACGGGCGAGCGGGTGAGTTTAGCTTATCTATTGCCCCAATCGGTCGAAGATTTGATCCGTCAGCGCAAGATGTACGAGTTCCTCGTGCGGCGGGCCGGTGGCGTGGCGGCGCGTCTGCCGCAGCATTTGGCGACGGTGATTTTAGGGCTGCACGATAGCCGCGATATCTTCGGCCAGGAGAATCCGGATTTCGCGAAGAATGTTACGCGCTATTTCGAGTATTGCCGCGAAAACGATTTGAGCATCGCCACCATTTTCAACGATCCGTTTCACCACCGAAGCCATCCCGAATCCAAGCAAGAATTCTTGAAGGTGGTGGAGAGACGGGCCGACGGCATCGTCGTGCGCGGGGCCAAAGGCGTGGGAACCCAGGCACCCTACGCCAATGAAATTCTCTGCCTCACCCAACCCAGACCCAACCTACAGCCCGATGAGGTCGTTTACTTCG
The DNA here is from genome assembly GCA_963816145.1 of uncultured delta proteobacterium. GTDB lineage: Bacteria > Desulfobacterota > Binatia > UBA9968 > UBA9968 > DP-20. The sequence continues at coordinate 324,766 of CAWFJP010000003.1, read as the reverse complement.
CTGTGCCGGTGAACGCCCAAGGTATCCAGCTCGTCTGCCGCGAATCCATGACGGCGCGCAACCCCGAGGACCATCCGCTGAGTCCGCACTGGGACGAGATGGACGCCATGGTGCTGTTCGACAATGTGTTTATACCTTGGGAACGTGTCTTCTATTTGCGCCAATCCCATCCCGAGGACCCTGGTCTCTACGCGCGGCTCTTCCAAGGGGCCATGGGCATCGGACCTTGGTATGTTCTGGTTCGGCTGGCGGTCAAGGCGGAGGTGCTGCTCGGCATCTGCGCCTCGATGGCGGAGTATCTCGGTACTTTCAAACAGCCCCATGTGCAACTGTCCCTGGCCGACGCGATCATCTACCTGGAGACGATGAGAGCATTTATTCAAGTTGCTGAGATGAACCCGGTGCGCTCTCCATCGGGCCTAACCCTGCCCAACTGGACACCGGCCCAGGCAGCGCGCATCTTTTCGATCGAGGGTTACCCGCAGATGATGCAGCTGATCCGAGAGTTGTGTGGCTCAGGTATCCTGATGTCGCCGAGCCAAGCCGATATGAACCATCCAGAGGTCGGCCCCCACCTCCAGCGCTATTTCGTCGGCGAGAACGATCGCACCGAAGAAATGTTTCGCATGTTGAAGCTCGCCTGGGAGTACGCCTGCGACTCGTTCGGCTCGCGGCAGCTCTTGTTCGAGATGTTCAACGTCGCCAGCCTGGCCACCAACAAACAGCGGCTCGTGGGCGCCTACGATTTAAGTCCGTACGTTAGATTGGCCAAGGAACTGGCTGGGATTGGTTGAGCGACAGGCGGAGATCCGCTTTTCGCTTAGGCAGCGGATTGAAGAGCGGGATTGTTGTTAGGCGATGAAAAACCGCCGCGGCTTGTCGGTGACAAACCGCGGCGGTTTGGCGTTTACTGAACCGGTGTCGGCACCGGAATGTTATACAACTTCGCGACGTTTTCACGCACCAGTTTGGCGCGCACTGCGGCCGGCAGGTTGCCTAAATCGCGGGCGATGACCTCGCGCGAGTTGGGCCAGGTTGAGTTGCCGTGCGGAAAGTCATTGGACCACATGCAGTTGTCCTGGCCCCACCAGGTCAGCGTGTGGCCGCCGACGGCGTCGTTGAAGAAGGTGGTGTAGATCTGATTGTGGAAGTACTCGCTCGGCAGCTTTTTGATCGCTAACCCCGCGCGATTGGCGCCGTGGCGTTTGAAATAGTAATCCCACTGCTCCAAGACAAACGGTATCCAACCCAGCTCGTTTTCGACGAGCACGATTTTCAGTTTGGGAAATCGTTCGAGCACGCCGGAATAGATCAGGTCGTAAAGGCTATCGACCGACTGAAACAGCTTCATGTTGACGCTGTTATGTTCAGCGGTCATGCCGGTGGGGGTGTCGCCCTGGCCGAAGGAACGGCTGCGGCTGTAACCAAAGCCACTCAAGATATGCAGGTTGACCGGCATGTTGAGATCCTGCGACGCGGCCCAGAACTTGTCGTAGTGCGGCGAGGAGAACGGCAGCGCCGGATCCGGTACCTGCCAGATCACGGAGCCGCGCATGCCGGCCTTGTGGCAGCGCTCCATCTCTTTCACCGCCTCGGGGATGTCATACATGGACAGCATGGCGATGCCGATCAGCCGGTCGGGGGCGGCGCTGCAATAGTCGATAAGCCAATCGTTGTAGACGCGCGCGCAGGCAGCTTCCAACTCGTGGTCGCCTATGCTCAAACACTTCAAGCCGTGGGTGGCGTAGAGAACCTCCGCGCTGACGCCGTCGGCGGCCATCTCGGCGACCCGCTTGTTCTTGTCCTGGGCGCCGCCCGGTGTATCGTTGGGCCGCTGGCCGCCGAAGTCCGGCGCCCGGTCCTTAAATTGTTTTGGCAGCTCCCGTTGCCACAATCCCGCCGGTTCGATGACATGGGAGTCCGAGGAGATTAGCAATTCATTGGTCGGCGCGTTCTTCGCCGTGCCGTAGGTTCGTTCGATAATGCCCATGGTATTAACTCCTTTGCTTAATAGCTCTTTCTTATTGAAATATCTCACTCGTGGGAGGGGTGCAAGTCAATGGATAATGGAGAATAGCCGTTAGTCCGAGAGGGTTTGCGACTTCGAAGACGTTGTCCAATGGATAATTGGCGTGATAGGAACCGCAGGAGGCGATAATCGGGGAGGGCGATTCGTGAATCGCCCCTACGTAAAACCAAATTAGGAACATGGCGACGCAGAGGCAGTGTGAAAGCAACGGCCAAGGATTCATCATTCCAGAGACGTAACCGGCAGTCGATTCGTTTGCAGGGTTATGACTATTCTCGATTTGGGGCCTATTACATCACCATTTGTGCAAGAGATCGACAATGCCTGTTTGGTAACGTCGTAGATCGGCATATGCAATTGAATCAGGCCGGCCTGATCATTTGTTCAGTGTGGGATGATTTGCCGCGATTCTATGACGGAATCGAATTGGATGCATTCGTTGTGATGCCCAATCACGTGCATGGGGTTGTCGTGATTAATCAGCCTGTAGGGACGATTCACGATTCGCCCTCACACGCGGTGCCGGTTGCGCAGCGCCGCCGTATGTTATTGGCAAAATTGATTGGTCGATTCAAAATGGTTTCGGCAAAGCAAATCAATGCTTTACGTGGATCGTCGGGCCAGCCCCTGTGGCAACGTAATTATTACGAACACGTCATCCGTGACGACGGATCACTAAACCGCATTCGACAGTACATCTCCGACAACCCGGCACAGTGGGAATTCGACCATGAGAATCCGGTAGCATTTGAATCAGAACGTAGGGGCGATTCATGAATCGCCCGTCCGAAGATTGGGGTCAATTTCATGCCTAAAAACCTCAGAACGTTTCTCGAAGATATGCGCCACGCATACCCGAACGAGATCGTTAATATATCCAAGCCCGTCAATCCGCTGACCTACGACATTACAGCTATCGTCAAGCATCTTGGCGCGTTTGAAAAAATTCCCGGTTTTGGTCTTCGATAATCCGCTCAACGCACATGGCCGGCCGACTGACATGAAAGTGGTCATGAGCGCGGAGAATTCGCAGAAGAAGATTCAAGTCGCGCTGGGGCTGCCGGCGGACATGGATCGCGCCGAGATGGCGCGCGAATGCTTGCGCCGGGAGGCGGGAAGCATCGGGCCGGTAATCGTCAGCAAAGATACCGCACCGGTGAAGGAGATTATTCAAACTGGCGATGCGGTGGACCTCTATGAGCTGCCGTTGCTCAAGCACCATGAAATGGACGGCGGTCCGTATATCGATCTGTCGAGCGTCGCCAGAGACCGCAACAGCGGGGTTTACAACTGCTCCTATCACCGCATGGAGGTAAAGGATCGCAACCACACCGGATTTTTGATGACGCTGCAACATATGTGGCGCATCTTCCGCAGCTACGAGGAAGCGGGAGAAGAGTGTCCGGTGGCGACGGTGATCGGCCATCATCCGGCCTATCAGATGGGCGCCTGTTACGGCGGCCGATTCGAGATCAGCGAATACGATATCATCGGCGGTTATATGCAGGAACCGCTGCGTCTCGTGCCGTCGGAGACTTGGGGTGAACGCTTATTGGTTCCGGCGGACGCGGAGATCGTCATCGAAGGCGCCTTGCTTCCCGGCAAGCGCATGGTCGAAGGACCCTTCGGCGAGGTCAATGGTTATCTCGGCCTTCAAGGTTATCAGCAATCGGCACACTACGAAGTTCGGGCGATCACCCGGCGCAAGGGCGCCATGCACACCTCGATTCTCACGCCGGAAGGGGACAAACCGTGGATGGACCTGGCGCGGGAAGGCGCGTATTTGCGCCGCGCCCGCGAAGCGGTGCCGAACGTCGTGGCGGTCTGCACCAGTGGGCGCCACGCGCTGCTCAACGTTTTCATCTCGATGAAGAAACTATCCGAGGGCGATCCCGGCCGCGCCGCGGCGGCGGTATTGACCTGGGATTGGTGCAAGAACGTTTTTGTCTTCGATGAAGACATCAACGTCTACGATCCCACGGAGATCCTCTGGGCTGTCGCCACCCGCGTCCAGCCACACCTGCAAGTGTCGATCATAAAAGAGATCATGCGCGGCAGCTTGATCGATCCGTCGATGGTCGACCCGCGCAAAACTTCGGCGATGATCGTCGATGCGACCAAGCCGCTCGACCGGCCGTTCTCGCCGGTATCGAAGTGCCCCGATGAAGCGATGGCACGGATTCGCATTGAAGATTTCGTTGCGGGTGAAGTCTTGCAGCATATCCCCATCGATCGGACGACTTATTGGGCTTAATTATTGGAACTCGTTTCAATCGTTCCAACCGTTCCATCGCTGCGCTGGGTTCCAGCCGTTTTCGGAACCCTCCGGACCTCCGAAAACGATTGGAACAGCTTGGAACCTTTGGAACTACTGGAACGATAGATTCGCAAAGCAGATACAGTTCATAGTATGAGAATAGGTTAAGGACCCACGAATGAAGGCGGCTTGAAAGATGTACAGAGTCGGCATCGATATTGGCGGGACGTTTACGGATTTTTCCGTGCTCGACGAGCAAGGCGGCGGAGTTTTCAATTCCAAGGTTCTGAGCACGCCGGCGGATTTGACCCAGGGCGTGATGCAGGCGCTCGACGAGTTTTTCGGCAACGGTCGGTTGCCGGAGGACGTTAGCTTTCTCTTCCACGCGACGACCGTGGCGACCAATGCGCTCTTGGAACGCAAGGGCGCCAAGACATGGCTGCTGATCACCGAAGGTTTCACCGGTGTTTACGAAACTCCGGAATTGGGCGAAACCCGCAGCGCAACTTACGATTACCTTTCCTATCCAAAGCCGCCGATGCTGGTGCGCCAGCGCGAGACGATCCAGATTCCCGAGCGCGTCGATTTCCGCGGCAATGTCTTGAAGGCGCTCGATGCAGAGGAGACCCGCCGTCGCTTGGCTCGGCTCAAGGGCACGGGCGTCGAGTCGGTGGCGGTCTGTTTGTTGTTCTCATTCATGAATTCAGCCCATGAGCAGCGCTTGCGCGAGCTGGTCGCGGAGGTCGTCCCCGACGCGCAAGTCTATTTGTCCTGTGAGACGCTGCCGCAGATCCGTGAGTACCCGCGCCTGACTACCACGGTGGTCAACGCTTATGTCGCTCCCGTGGTGAATCGCTACATTCACAAACTCGAAGCAGCCCTCAAATCGCGCCATATCACCAAGCCGCTCTATATCATGCAGTCCAATGGCGGCAGTCTCACCGGCGGCGCGCTCAAAAGCATTCCCGTGCGCATGATCGAATCCGGACCCGCCGCTGGTGTGCTCGGCGCGGCGCATATCGGGCGTATGACCGAGCAACTCAAAGTAATCTCTTTCGATATGGGCGGAACGACGGCCAAGGCCGGAATTGTTCAAGACGGCGAGCCCCGCGTCGTGCCGCGCTTTCAAGCCGGCGAGTGGCTGATTTCGACACCGTCACTCGATCTCGTCGAGATCGGCGCCGGCGGCGGCAGCATCGCCTGGATCGACAAGAGCGGCCTGGTCAAAGTCGGGCCGCGAAGCGCCGGCGCTGATCCGGGTCCGGCTTGTTATCCTCACGGCGGCAGTCTTCCGACGGTGACCGATGCCGACGTGACTCTGGGCTGGCTCAATCCGGAATTCTTCGTCGGTGGCAAATTTCATCTCGATCCCAAGGCTGCCGAGCGCGCGATCGCGACTCATATCGCCGACCCGTTGAAACTGGAAACCATCGAGGCTGCAAGCGGTATCATTAAGATTGTTAGCTCCGGCATGGTCGAGGCGCTGCGCTTGGTCACCGTGTCACGCGGCGAAGATCCGCGCGAATACGTCTTAGTCGCGTTCGGTGGCGCCGGACCGGTGCATGCCGCATTGTTGGCAGAAGAGTTAAAAATTCCTCGCGTGATCATTCCGGCTGCTCCTGGCGTGCACTCGGCGATGGGGTTGTTGGTTTCAGATTTGAAGCGCGATTATATCCAAACCCACTTCGCCGATCTCGGATCGATCGATCGTCGCCGATTTGCAGCGCCGTTTCGACAGCATGGAGGCGGTGGCGCAGCAGGAGTTCGAGTCTCAGGGAATTGCGCCGGAGCAGATTGTCCATGAGCGGGCCATCGATCTACGTTACAGCATTCAGAAATACGAACTGCCGGTGCCGGTGGCGCGCACGGGGTTGAAGTCGGACGCGGTCGCCGCGTGGCGTCGGGCTTTCGACGAGATACACGAAAAGCATTTCGGTTCGCGCGCCGAAGACCAAAAGGTCGAAATCGTCAATTACCGGCTGACCACCAAGGTGATTGTGCCGAAGCCAGCTACTGGTGAAGCGCCGGCGCACGGGGCTAACTGCGAAGCTGCGATCAAAGCGCGGCGCCGAGCGTATTTCGACGGTTGGCACGATACGCCGGTGTATGATCGTGAAAAACTGCGCTCGGGAAATCTCCTGCGCGGCCCGGCGATCATCGAACAGATGGATTCGACCACCGTGGTCCATCCCGGGCAAACGGCGCAGATCGACCGGTTCGGCAATATCATCATTGAGTTGGCATGATTCCTTCCACAAGCAAGGGTGAAACGGCGTCGGTTCTTTTCCGTCATACCGGCGAAAGCCGGTATCCATCCGATAATTTTTAAATGCTCAATCAGAAGATGGATTCCGGCTTCCGCCGGAATGACGGATGTGAAAGCTTGGTAATTTTGATCAATAAGCCACTCACTCAACAGGCATGCGGAGAACACATGATGGCTAAACTCGATCCGATTACATTGGAATTGATCCACTCGAAAGTGACCAGCGTCATCGAAGAGATGCGCATCGTGTTGTTTCACAGCGGATACTCGACGGTGTTGCGCGAATCCGAAGACGGCAGCGCCGGCCTGCTCGACGCGCGCCTGCGCACGGTGTCGGTGTCGAAAAAGCTGCCGCTCCATTTCGGGTCGTTCGCGGCAGTGGCTGATCATCTGGGCGAATATTACCAGATGGATGACTTCGAAGACGGCGATGTCATCGTCTTCAACCATCCCTATGCCGGCAACGTGACCCATCCCAACGACACGGTGGTGCTGATGCCGGTGTTCGCCCAGGGGCAGCTCGTTGCGTTCACCGCGACTCTGGCGCACAAGGCCGACCTCGGCGGGCCGCGCCAGGCCCATGTGCCTCAAGATATTTGGGAGGAGGGATTGGTGATCCCGCCGACGCAAACTCTACGTGCGCGGCAAAGTAAATCCCGAGATCGAACGCTTCATCGCGGCCAACAGCCGCATTCCCGTGGAAACACTGGGCGATCTGCGCGGCCAAGTGGCGGCGTGCCGGGTTGGCGCCGAGCGGGTGCAGGAGCTATGTGAGCGATTCGGCGATCGAGACCGTGCGCGACGGCTGCGGCGAGTTGATGGCGCGCGTCGCCGCACAGTTGCGCGACGCCCTCGACGCCATGCCGGATGGTACTCAAGAAGCCGAAGGCTTTCTCGATCACGACGGCATTGGCTACGAGCGCCAGCGCCGCGTTCATGTCGCCGTGACGAAAAAGGGCCGGGAGATTCTTTTCGACTTTAGCGCTTCGGATGAACAGGCGCGAGGCCCGGTCAACGTCACTTCGGCGTTGATCAAGAACACTTGCTACTTTGGCCTGATGGCGATGACCGACGCGAGCTTGCCTTTCAATCATGGCTTCGTCGACGTGGTGCAGACAAAATTCAAACTGGGGACGGTGGTCTGTCCGCGCTTCGGCGCGCCGGTGTCTTATTACGTACCCCTGGCCTATCTCACTGCTGATGTCGTGCTTAACGCGCTCGGCAAATTCACTCCCGCACGGGCGGTCGGTTCATCCGGCGGCGGGGGCGGCGTGCGCATTGCCAGCTCCGGCGGCAAGAGCGGCAAGCCCTGGGTGTTTATGGAACTGCTCGACACCGCGCTTGGCGCGAGCAGCAAACAAGACGGCATCTCGCTGATCCACGGCACCCTCGGTGTCGGCCAATTCCGTCCCGGCCCGATTGAAATTCACGAGACCGAATTTCCCATGCGCGTGACCCGTTTCGATGTACGCACGGACTCCGGCGGGCCGGGCAAGTTCCGCGGCGGGCTCGGCTGCATTCGCGAATATCAGTTGCTCGACGACGCCGCGGTGCGGGTGCGCGGCAAAGGCGACATGCGCAGCAAGTGTCCGCCCTGGGGCGTCCTCGGCGGTCAGGCCGCGCGCACGGGCTTCTATGCCGTAAACGGCAATGAGCTCGACGAAACCATTCGCGAAGCTGCGCTCAAGCCGGGCGACACCGTGCAGGTCAACATGAACGCCGGCGGCGGTTACGGCGATCCGTTAGCGCGCGATCCCGACGCCGTGTTGGGCGATGTGTTGGACGGCTATGTTTCGCTCCGAGGGGCGCGCGATGACTATGGCGTCGTGATCCAGGAGTCCGCACCGGCTGTCGACCTAGGCGCAACGGAAAAATTGCGGCAGTCACGGCGCGGTCGCCGATGACTCGTAAATTAACAGCATCCATGTCCGGCATCTTCATCAGTTATCGGCGCGATGACAGCGCGCCCTCTGCCGGTCGCTATGCGACCGGCTGGGCGCGGAGTTCGGCGCCGACCAAGTCTTCATGGATGTCGATGATATCCCGCCTGGGGCTGACTTCAGCGCCCATATCGGGGCTAAGATTGGCGGATGCGATGCGCTGCTCGCGGTGATCGGCAAACAGTGGCTCACGGCACGCAACGCCGAGGGGCAGTTACGGCTTAGCGATCCCGACGATCTGGTCAGCCGCGAAGTCGCGTTAGCATTGCAGCGAGGAATCCTCGTGATCCCAGTGCTGGTCGAGGGCGCGAGCATGCCCAAAGCCGCGGATCTGCGCAGCGATTTAAAGCCCTTGGCGCAGCGCAATGCGGTGACGATTAGCGATCAAGATTTTCAAAGTGGGGTCGCCAAGCTGATCAAAACGCTTGCAGCGCTGCCAGGTCTGCGCAAACAAGTCCCGCAAGCGGGTGACGATTGGAAGTCAGAGATGCGCCAGCGCTTGCGCCGGCGGCTGGTGTGGAAGATCCCGTTGATCATTCTGCTCGTCAGCTTTGCCGTCTGGTGGCAGTGGCGCCAGCAGGCGGGGAATACTCCCGCTCCCAGTCCGCCAAGCAGCAACGATACCCTGGCCGCAACGCTGGCCGGCCGCTGGCGCGGTGACGTGACGTATCCATGGGGCGCCAAGTATCAAGAAGAGTTTTTCTTTACTCCGGAAGGAAACACACTCTTCGGCACGGCATCCTTCATCGGCATCAAGCGCGGCATCGAGGAGGGTCGGATCATCGGCGAGACGATTACCTTCAAGGTGAGATTCGAAGAGACCTCCGGCGACGGCACCAGGTTAGGGACGAATCGCTACGAGGGTCGGCTCAGCGGTGACAATCTATTGATCAAATTCTTTGATGAGGCAGGGAGCCCGCCGGTGGAGATAAAATTGTCTCGGCAAAACGGTGCTGTAACTTCACCGACGAAGTGATGATCCCCTAGACGGTTTCCCTTGACCGTCCACTAACCAGCCGATATTCTCCGAAGCATTCACTATGGATCAAGAAATCATTTCCCGGCTTAGAAATCGCTTCGTCAACGAAGGCCTCGACGCCATCATCGCGATCTCGCCGGAAAACGTTACCTACGTTTCCGGCTTCGTCGTGCCGTCCCAGTCGCTGATGCGCTGGCGTCATGCAGCTTGCATCGTGACCGCGGATGGCCGGATTTCGATGGTCGCCATCGACATGGAAGCGACGACCGTTAAGGCCCACGCCGGCGTCGACGACCTGCGTATCTATCGCGAGTTCAGCGACGATCCGATGGAGAAGCTGGCCGAGGCGCTGAAGGATTTAAAACTTGATCGCGCCAAAATTGCCATCGAGATGGAGTTCCTGCCGGCGAAGGACTTCGCGACGCTGCAAAGAAACTTGCCGAGTGTGAACTGGCTAGCGGCGGACGGAATTTTCAATAAGGCGCGGCAGATCAAGACGGCAAACGAACTCGCCTTGCTTCGCTCGCTCAGCAAACTCACCGACAATGCCATCGGTACGGCGCTGCAATCGGCCAAGATCGGCATGAGCGAGATGGAACTGGCGGGCACCTTGCTGACAACGTTGTTTGCCGGCGGCGCTGACAGTTACAAATTGATGATCATCGCCAGCGGCGAGCGTAGCGAGTTTCCCAACGTTGGACCGAGCGAGCGCAAGTTAAAACAAAGCGATATCATTCGCATGGAGATTTTCGGCCAGAAAAGCGGCTATCTCACCGGTGTCTGCCGCACCGCCGTGGTCGGCGACGCGACGCCGGAGCAGTACAAGATCTGGTCCAACTTGATCGAGTGCAAGTATCTGGTCATGGACTTGATCAAACCGGGGGCGAGCTGTCCGGAGATCTATCGCAAGTTTCTCGAGAAATTCAGCCAACTTGGCTTCGCGCCGATCAGCTTTGTTGCCCATGGCATCGGACTTCATCTCCATGAAGAGCCGTACATGGGGCGCTACGGCAATGAGATCGTCGAAGCCGGGATGGTCGGCGCGTTCGAACCGTTGGTTTATATTCCCGGGCGTTTCGGCATGCAGAACAAGGACATGTTCTGTGTGACGGAGAAGGGCTGCGAGCTGCTGTCCGATGTGACGCCGACGGATACGCTGTTGAGAGTTGGTTAATGCATCGGCTTTTGGTTTCCGCAGTGCTTCAGGTTCTCTCTCCCCTTGGAGGCTGTGTCGTAATGAGCAAATGCCCCACATCTGTCATCCCGAGCGCAGCGAGGGATCTCGTGTTTTCAGCCACATACGAAGAAGAGATTTCTCGGCTTCACCTCGAAATGACAGTTGTGACACAGTCTGAAGCGGGAGAGAGTTAGAGTGAGGGGTATTGAAAGATTCTTGCACCCTCACCTCAATCCTCTCCCGTCGAGGGAGAGGAGGCAAGATTCGGCGCACGATGCGGGCTGTAATCCTGCCTTGTGCAGGCTAGCTGTCGTGAACGTTGCTGAGGTTGTTATTCCAAATGAAGATTACCAGAATTGAAACTATTCCCATCCGCTTGCCGACCCGGCGCGTGCACCAGTGGGCAAGTCTTACGACGCCCATCGGCGTTTACGTCATCATCAAGCTTTACACCGATGACGGATTGATCGGCCTTGGCGAAGCGCCGGTGCTGAAAGACTGGGGCGGCGATCACGGAAAGTATTTCGGCGAGACGCCGCAGACAACCGCGCATATCATCAACGACATACTCTCGCCGGTATTGGCAGGCCAGGATCCCGGCCGCTTCGAATCGATTCACGCCTTGATGGACAAAGCGGTAAAAGGTTATCCGTACTGCAAAGCCGCCATCGATGCGGCGCTCTACGACGTCGTCGGTAAAGCGCTTAAAGTGCCCGCGTATCAACTGCTCGGCGGTCTTTTCCGCGACCGGATCCCCATCGCCCATAGTTTGGGTTTGATGGAAATTGAAAAAGCCGTGGACGAAGCGCTGCAGGCGAAATCCGAAGGCGTGAAGACGATCAAACTCAAAGGCGGTGTCGAACAAAAGCGCGACCTGGAGTTGGTCAAACAGATCCGCAATGCCATCGGTGCCGATTTGAATATCTGCGTCGATGCCAATCAAGGCTATCCGACTGCGAAGGCCGCGGTGAAGATCACCAAGGCCATGGAAGAATTCAATCTGCTTTACATGGAGCAGCCGGTTGAAGGTATCGACCAGATGGCCGAAGTGACGCGGCGGGTCGATACGCCGATCATGGCCGACGAAAGCGCCTGGACCGCACAGGATGTCATCGAGATCATTCAGAAGAAAGCCGCGGATGTGATTTCGATCTATACGACCAAGCCGGGCGGCATGTTCAAGGGCAAAAAAGTTGCTGCCGTGGCCGAGGCGGCCGGACTCAAATGCAACGTCAACGGCTCGGTGGAAACCGGCGTCGGCAACGCCGCCAACATTCACCTTGCGGCCTCGACCGGCGTAGTGACCTACGGCTGCGTCGTGCCGGTGTCGACGCCCAAAGGCAAAGGCAAGAGCGGTATCGCCGGTATTTACTATCAGGACGATATCATCACCGAAGCGTTCGAATATAGAGACGGCGATGTCATCGTGTCATCGAAGCCGGGACTGGGGATCGAGCTTGACGAGGATAAAATCAAGCATTATCGGATCGATTAGACGCGTTCAAACGGTTCATCCCCCCACCTTCATCCTCCCCCGCGTCGCGGGGGAGGAAAGAGGAGGGGGATGCGCCGCAGGTCAGTTTGCAAATGAGTTAACTCCATGACCATCCACAAAATCGCGATCCTCGGTGCCGGCAACGGCGGCTGCGCGGCTGCGGCCGATCTGACCCTTCGCGGTTTTGAGGTCCGCTTATTCTCGCGATCCGAGAGTACTACAGTCAAACTCGGCAAGATCGGCGAGATCGAGTTGATCGAGGGCGGAGTCAGTAAAAAGGCTGCGCCGTTTTTTTTGAGCCCGCATTTGCCGCCGGTGGTGCAGGGAGTCGATCTGATCGTGGTGACGACGCCGGCGGTGGGCCATGAATACTTGGCGCAGGGGATTGCCAACTATTTGACCGATGGTCAAAGGATCTTACTCAATCCCGGCCACACCGGCGGTGCGATGCACTTCGCCAACGCTTTACGCCAGGCAGGGTGCAAGGCTCAGGTCAAGCTGTGCGAAACGGTGACGCTCACCTACATTTGCCGCATGCCGCAATTCGGCCGGGTGGAAGTTTACCGCCGCACGACAAACCTGCGCTGCGCCGCATTTCCCGGCAAACTCACGGCGACTCTGGTGCCGGAAATTCAAGATGTCTTCCCCAATGTCGTCCCGGCCGCGAACGTCATGGAAACCGGCTTTGCCAACATCAACGCGATCATGCATCCGGCGGGGATGCTCGGCAACGCCGGCTGGATCGAGAAGAGCGGCGGTGATTTTCTCTATTACCGCGAGGGTATCACGCCGGCGATCGGCGCCTGGATCGATGCCGTCGATCAGGAACGGCTGGAAATCGTTCGGCGGCTTGGCTTACCACCACAGCGCTTTGTCGATATTTTTCACCAGGCTGGTTTGACCACCGCCGAAGCGCGCGATACGGGTTCGGCGTACCAAGCGATTCGCAACAGCGGACCCAACTTTACCATCAAAGCGCCGCCGTCGCTCGATCATCGTTACATCCGCGAAGATGTCGGCTACGGACTGGTGCCAATGGCGGAGGTCGGTAAACTGCTGGACGTCAAGTCGCCGATGATGGACGCTCTGATCACTCTGGCGTCGACGGCGCTCGGGATCGATTTTCGCTCCGAGGGTTTGACTCTGGCTAAGATGGGGTTGGACAAAGTGTCGGCCGAACGTTTGCCGGCTATTCTTGCCGATGGTTTTTAGGAGATTTCTATGCGCGTAGGACTTTGCTTTGACGGATTTTATTCGATTCAGGAAATGATTGAACTGGCGCAATTGGCTGACGATATCGGCATGGATTCGATCTGGATGTCGGACCATCTCTGTTTTCGCGATTCCATGACTACGTCGATGGCGTTGCTCGCTTCGACTAAGAAGATCAAGGTTGCAGCGGCGCCGGCGAGTCCCTATTCGCGTAATCCGATTATCACGGCGATGGCGCTCGCGACCATGGACGAATTTGCGCCGGGCCGGGTCATCGGCAGCCCCGGCACGGGCAACGCCGCGGCGCTCAAAGAAGCCGGCATGGAGTCGCCGCATCCGCTGCAAACCATGCGCGAGTATGTCGAGATTTTGCGGCGCTATTTGAAAGGCGACACGGTCAACTTTCACGGCAAAATATTTCACATCAACGGCGCCAAGATGGGTTTCGCGCCGGCGGCGCCGATCAAAATGTATGTCACCGCGGTGCGCTCGCGCATGCTCCAATTGGGCGGTGAGATCGGCGACGGGGTCTTGCTTTCGGCGGGATGCGCTCCCGCTTACATCCGCAAGTGCGCCGATAACATCGGTTCCGGCGCGCAGAAGAGCGGTAAATCGTCCATGGATGTCGATGTCGCCGGCTTTGTCACGGCGGCGGTATCGGACAGCGCCAAAGAGGCGATCGAAGCCAATAAGCATTTTCTAGCGTATATTTTCCGCAATGTTCATCACGCCGAGAATATTCGGCTTGGTGGCGGCACGGTCGATCAGGAGGGGTTGGCTGCGGCAGTGGGCAAACGTGATTGGGAATCGGCCAAGAAGTTTATCAGCGATGAAGTGGTCTTCGCTCACTCGGTGGCCGGCACGCCGGGCGATTGTGCAAAGCAGATCGAAGCCTTCACCAAGGGCGGACTTGATTTGCCGATCGTTCTGCCAACCGGTACTCAAGAGGCGCGGAAACGCGTGGTGCGGATGGTGCGCGAGATTGTCGGGTAGCCGATCCGCAACCGATTTTTTGAAAATAATCGTCTAAAACCTGATTGAACATGAGGCACTTATGAAGAACGTCACTGCGCGTAGTGGAAAATCCCCCTCGATCCCCCTTTTTCAAAGGGGGAAGTTAGATGCGTGCAAGAGTTACCCCTCTTTGAAAAAGAGGGGACCGGGGCGAATTTTTGTTAGTCCGACTTCACAGACGCAGATCGTGTTGCTGGTTCCGCTATTGCTACTTGTCGCACTATGGTCGCAAGCGTCCGCCCAGAGTGTCAGTCTTGAGGCGGCGAAGAAGGAAGGCAAAGTCTTTGTCTACGGCACGATTGTTCCGCAGGTGATGAAATTGATCGAGGCCGGCTTTGAGGCCAAGTATGGCGTCAACATCGAGTACTGGCGCGGCGATGCGACCAAGGTGGTGGACCGCATGTTGACCGAATGGCGCGCCGGCAAGCCCGGCTTCGACATGGCGCTCGGCGCGCGCGGCCCGTTGTCGCTGGCGAAGGCCGATGGCGTTTATGCCAAGTTTACGCCTGCCAGCGCGGCGAATTTCCCGGCCAAATTTCGCGACAAGGACGGACAGTTGACTGCGTGGCGCATTACGCCGGTGGGTATCCTGATCAACACCGAACTGGTTAAGCCTGCCGATGTGCCAAAGAGTCTGGACGACCTGTTGGACCCCAAATGGCAAGGCAAGATCAGCATGCCCGATCCTTCGCGCCATGCTAGTACCGCGACCTTTTTGTGGAATCTGCAAAAGATTAAAGGCGACAAGTGGTTGGATTTTGTGCGCGCGCTCGCAAAGCAAAGGCCGCAGCTAGTCGAGTCCTATTCATCGGTGCCCAGCGCCATCGTTCGCGGCGAAGCTGCGCTGGGGATTTCCTATATTCAGTATGTGCCGCAAACCAAGGGGCCGATCGGCTTCGCGCCGATCGATCAGGTTTTTGCCGATCCCAGCGATGCGGCGATCAGCGCCAAGGCGGTGAATCCCAACGCCGCGCGCTTCTTGATCGACTACCTCTGTTCTCCCGAGGGCCAGAAGAAAGTAGCCGAGACCCATGAGTTCGTCTTGTCGCCGGGCGTCTATCCGGCGATCAAAGGGGCCGACCGGATCATGGCAAACATGCAACTGCTGGAAGATCCCAGCAGTGAGCAGTTGCAAAAACTGCTCAGCGATTTCCGCCAGCTGTTTGTTGCCAAGTAACAACAGCATGGAGGATATAACAGACATACTTGACTTAATCCGGACGCATCGGTACTTTTTGGGCCATCTTGCTGGAGGCTTTAATGAAACATACTAGAACTTATCTAGCTCTATTCGCTGCATGGGTCGCGCTGGTTAGCAATGCGGCGCCGCTTTTAGCGCAACAAGCCAACCTGGAGGCCGCCAAGAAGGAAGGTAAAGTTGTTGTTTACGGCTCGGTTCCACCGCAGTCCATGGAGGGTCTGCACCAAGCATTCAAAAAGAAATACGGCATCGAGGTCGAATACTGGCGCGGTTCCTCGACGCAGGTGTCCGAGCGCGCGCTCACCGAATGGCGCGCCGGCAAGCCAGGTTACGATGTGGTTGAGGGAAACCGCGGCGTACAGTTGATCATGAAGGACGACGGGCTGTTCGCCAAATACATTCCGCCGGCGTCGGAAAAATTTCCCGCTCGGTTCAAAGAGAAAGACAATCTGATTACACCCTGGCGGGTGTTGCCGATCAGTATCCTCTACAACACGGAAATGGTTAAGACGACGGACCTGCCGAAGACTTTGGATGACCTATTGAACCCAAAGTGGAGCGGGAAAATTTCCATCCCCGATCCCACGCGCCACACCACCACCGCGCAATTTCTTTGGAATCTGCGCCGCAAAGAGTTCAAGGGCGACAAATGGCTGGATTACGTTAAAGCTCTGGCGAAGCAAAATCCTGTCCTGGTCGATTCCCTAGCTCCGGTAACTACCACTATCATCAAAGGTGAAGCGCCCGTGGGCATCACCTATATTAAGTATATCAAACAGTACAAGGGTCCAGTTGATTTTGTCCCGATGGATAGATACTTAACCGATCCCAACTATTTGAGTCTGAGCGCAAAATCGACGCGCGCCAATGCGGCCAAGCTGTATATCGACTTTGCCTGTAGCGCAGAAGGTCAGAAGGAAATCGCCGAAGATGGCGAGTTTGTGCTTGCCCCTGGAGTTTACCCGCCGATCAAAGACGCCGACAAGGTCGCGCCCAAGATGGTGTTCATGGAAAATCCCAGCGAGGATGAATTCAAGAAACTGATGAGCGGCACGTTTCGCGATATCTTCTACGCCAAATAATTCTTGAAAAGCGGTTACGATTAGGGAATAAAGAAGGGCCAGCCACACCGGCTGGCCCTTGTTATTTTGACAATCCGAGCCCGCATCCTTGAGGGAGTTAAGATTCGGCGATGATTTCCCGGCTAGTCGGTATGTTTCGACGCGACCCGCAATTGGGGGTGGTGCTGTTCGTTGGCGTGGTGATCGGTTATCTAAGCCTGTCGCCGACCGTGATGCTGTTTTACGGCAGCTTTCGCAGCAAGCCGTTGGGCGTCCCCGGCGAATTCACCTTGGCGCACTATATCAGCGCCTACAGCGATCCGCTCACCTATCAGCTGTTGTTCAATTCATTTATTTTCGCCGGAGGCTCAGCCGTTGTGGCCACGGCACTGGCGGCAACCCTGGCATGGATCTCGATCCGCACCAACGCGCCGTTTCGTAAGTTCTTTGAGATCGCTGCCATCGTGCCGAATATTTTTCCGCCGGTGATGTTGTCGGTGGCATGGACAGTGTTGTTGAGTCCGCGCACCGGGCTGATCAATCGCTTTCTCATGGCGAGCTTCGATCTGGCCGCAGCGCCTTTCAACATTTACTCGCTCTGGGGCATGGTGTTCGTCGAGAGTTTGATTACCACACCGCTGGCGTTCCTGATGGTCTCAGCCGCGCTCTACTCGATGGACCCCTCGCTCGAGGAGTCGGCGCGGGTTGCCGGTTCGAGCAATTTGCAGATCGCCTGGCGCATCACTTTGCCGATTGTCCGGCCGGCCTTGCTCTCTTCGGCGATGTTGAATTTCGTTCGCGCCATCGAAAGCTTCGATACGCCGGCGATCATCGCGCTGCCGGCGCGCATCGAAGTCTTCACCACCAAGATTTACCGCGAAGCGATCGGTGCGTTCCCGCCCAATCAGAATCTTGCCGCCGCCTACGGCGTGACCTTGCTATTCATCACCATGATCTTCGTTTACTTCTATCGCCACATGACCGCGCGCTCGGAGCGCTACGTGACGGTGACCGGTCGCGGTTATCGGCCGATGATCATCGACTTGGGGCCTTGGCGTTACGCGGCGTCGGCGCTAGCGGCAGCGATCCTGATCCTGATTGTCGTCCTGCCGTCGTTGGTGTTGATCTATGTTTCTTTCATTACCTATATCCATGTGCCGGGCGCCAAGACCTGGGAGCTCTTGACGCTGGAGAACTACGCGACCAATCTCGCCGATACGCGCACCTACCGGGCGTTGCAAAACAGCCTATTTCTCGCCATCGGCGGCGCGACGGTTTGCATGCTCTTGGCGGCGCTCACCGCTTGGGTCACCACCAAGACCAAAGTGACCGGCCGCGGCGTGATCGAAGCCTTGACATTTATCCCTTGGGCCTTTCCCGGTACCGCGTTGGCGATCGGGTTGCTTTGGACCTATGTGTATATACCGCTGCCGATATACGGTACGTTGTGGATCCTCATGATCGCCTACATCACGCGATTTTTGCCCTACGGTTTGCGCACGATGACCAGCACGATTGTGCAATTGCACGATGACTTGCAGCAGGCCTCGATGGTGTGCGGCGCGAGTTTTTTGACTACCTTTCGGCGAATTCTTTTGCCCTTGTTGCGGCCTGGATTCATCGCCGGTTGGATTCTCTTGGCGTCGATCTATTTGCGCGAGTTCAGCACCTCGGTATTTCTTTATTCGCCGGGATCCGAGCCCTTGGGACCCTTGCTTTATCATTTTTACGTCGACGGCAATTTGGGGCCGATGTGTTCGCTGGCGCTGGTCGTGAGCGTGCTCTGCATGACGCTAATCTTGATCGCCCGCAAGATTGGTAAAGTCAGCGGGTTTGAGCGGTATTGAGAGTCGATTTGACGCGAGAGGTAGATTTGTATGCTGGATGCGGGTACTGCCAAGAAATTGATTGACAAGAATCTGAATTACGATGAAGTGAAGCGGCTGACCGTGAAGCTGGTGCAACATGCCAGTCCGCAGACGCGGTTGCTCGAGGCAGAGCCGCAGGTTCTCGCACTGATCAAAGATGTGGTCATGCCGGAGCTGCAGCAGTCCGGGCTCAAGCCGTTCATCGACAAGATGGGCAATCTGATTCTCATCATCAAGGGGCGCCAGCCCAAGGGCCGTTTGATGTTGGTCGGCTACGCCATGTGCGCGGCGCCGAGCACGATGAAAAATCCCTATTCCGGCGAAATCGTCGATGGCGCGCCCTATAAGCTCGGCGGCGAATGCGTTTGGGGGCGCGGCGCTTGTGAACAAAAGGGCAGCTTAGCGGCGATGATGGCGGCGGTTAAATTTATCGGTACCAACAATGTCGAACTGCCCAGCGATCTCTATTTTGTCGTTAGCACTGCTGGCGAAACCGGCAAACATGACTCGCTGGCTTACGTGCTCGATAACGCCAACGTGCAGGCGGAGTGGTGCGTCATCGACGGTCCGCCGGAAATTCAACTCGGCAATAAAGGCCGGGTCGACGTACTGATCGTCGTCAAAGGCAAGCAGGCCCATAGCAGCCGGCCCTGGGAAGGGATCAACGCCATCGACGGCGCCATGCAGGTGATGGAAAAACTCAAGCCGTTGATGCCGACACCAGAGGATAAGCATCATCCGGAATTGGGCAACGTGAGTCTCACCACCAACGCCATCGAAAGTTTCCCCAAAGCGACCCACACGATCCAGAGCGAATGCCGCATCATGTTCGATCGCCGGCTGCTGCCTGGCGACGATCCCGCCAAAGCGATCCAGCAGATGATCGATGCCATCGGCAAGATCGAGCCGTTCGAGATCGAAGTTCAGCCGCGCGATTTCATGTATCCGAGCGAAGTCGCCAAAGACGCCGAAGTGGTGCAGGTGCTGGAGCAGGGGATACGAACCATGCTCAACTATGAACCGAAGTTTTCCTACTCGACCGCAGCCAACGACACCGGCCTATTCAATCATCGCGGCATCCAGGCGATCAACTACGGCTCCCGCGACATTCGCTTTCAGCACACCGATCATGATCTGGTGGCATTGAACAATGTTTTCAATGCGGCGAAGGTCTTCGCGTTTTTGGGGATACATCGATAGGCGCGCAAAGCGCGCCGTTCAAAACGTTTAAGCAGTTCAAATCGTTCAAAACGTCGGGAGACAACGGTTTGAACGACTTGAACGTTTTGAACGGAGGCTGTCATCAGCCGATTGAGCGTTTATTTGCTTTCGTGTCTCTGCAACATCCGCAGGTAATACTCCCACAGATTCAGCATGGCATCGGGACGGTAAATCCGCTTTCGCTTCAATAACGCGTCGGCGTCGGTGGCCCAGGTAAACACGCCCATGGAGGCCGCTGTGACTTGGGTCTTGGCGCTATGTTCGAGCAGCACACCGCGGATGCAGGTCTCCTCGATGTTAGGGCCGGCGACGACGATGCCGTGATTGCGCAAAAGCACGATCTTGTGTTCGCCCAAAAGTTTGGCCACCGAAATGCCTTGCTCGGGCGTGACGATCAGATCCGAGGACTCCTCGAACTTGTCGATGGCCGGCGGATAGAAGGCGCAGCTCAGATTGGTGATCGGCAGAATCGACTTATCGGACGAGGCGATGATAGTCGAGTACGTCGGGTGGGTGTGGATCACGCACATGATATCCGGGTTGGTTCGGTAGACTTCGCTGTGAATCGGGAACTCGTTGTGCCGTTTGCGTCTGCCGGCGAGGGTGTTGCCGTCGAAGTCGATGAGCACCATGTCGTCGGCGGTGGCCTCTTCGAGTCCGATGCCCGAGCCTTTGATCCAATACTGGTCGGGTCGTTCGGTGCGGGCCGACACATGACCGTAGATCATATCGTTGTGCCCCTGCATCGCCAGAATGCGACAGGCCAACGCGAGTTTTTCTTGCAACGTCATCTTTGATTCTCCTCGGCAGAGTTGACTATGGACCGCACGAAAGCTCTAACAAACCAATAACTGAGCTCCATGCGTGAGCCTGACATCGAGAGACTGCGCGGCGCCGCCGGCCGACTTCAAGACCGCCGCATAGGGCGACGGGCCAAACTCGCGCAGCCAAGAGATCAGCGGGCTGGCGGCATCCCGTGGAGTCAAGAATTCAAAACGCTGGGCGCCCACCTGAAAGCGCAGTCCGTCCGCTCCGAGTGCAGTGTCGGCAAACGGTTCGCCTTTGACATCTAGAAGAGCGCTGTACCATTTGTCGATTTGCCCAAGTTCCCCGACCGCGAGGATCACTTTTTCGATTCCGGTGATCTGGTTGGCATGGCTAAATTGTTGGGGGATGCGCTCGCCGCGCGGGGTCACGTCTTCGATCAAGAACGGCGCTACGCCACGGTGGCTGCCGGTGGCCAACGACAGCAACCATTTGAGTTCGAAGCCGTCGGGCCGTTTGCGCGACCAAGGCACCGGGTTGTTGATCGCGACGCCGGCGTCGTGGAGCTTCTTGGTATCACCGCGCAGATCGTCGGTCTGAAAACAAAAATCGACCAGTCGTTCGCCCTTGTGCAGCGGGTCCCACCAACGATGATCGATCGCGTCGCGGTAGAAAGCGATGATTTCGAGGTAAGAGCCGTCTGCGAAAGAGATCAAGACATTATGGCTGCCTACCGGATGCTGGCCGCCGGGCACGACGGTGAAGCCCAACTGGCGATAGTCTCGCGCCGCTTCATCGAGATCCTTAACCACTATGACGAGATGATCGATGCCTTGTATCATGGACTAATTGGGATGTCGGAGTAATGCTGTCCAGAGCGGCGGGTGGAAAGTGTTTCGACCCATCGCTCCATTATCTCACCACTGCAACGCTCCTCCTTTTACTTAAACGCCGGCACGACTTCATCGAGAAAGCGCTTGAGTTGGCCGCCCTGGTCCCACGACGTCATGCGCAGGGTGATGTGTTCGATGCCGGCGGCGAAATAGGCTTTGAGCTCATCGATGCATTGTTTCGGGCTGCCGGCGGTTGTGAAGCCTTCGACGAACTTCATGCTGAAATTGGAGGTATAGTATTTGTCGAGAAACGCTTTGCTCTCGTCCAATGCGGCTTGGCGGCTCTCGTTGATGTTGATGTTGTGATAGAGCGAACTGCCGATCTTTGACGGATCGCGGCCTTCTTCTTTGGCCATCGCCAAGATCCGCGTCCACTGCGATTTGAACTCCTCCGGCGTGACCTTGTTGGTCATCCAGCCGTCGGCATATTTGGCCACACGCCGCAGTCCTTTTTCGACCGCGGGCGAGGGCGCGCTGGCGCCATCTTTCCAAGTAAGACCGGTGGGATTGCTGGCGATCCAGATCGGCAGCGGGTTCTGCACCGGGTGCGGTTGAATGGTCACGCCTTCGAATTCATAAAAGCGCCCTTTGTGCGACGCCTTTTCTTCGTGAAAAAGCTTTTTCAGAATGACGATGCCTTCTTCCAACCGCGCCACGCGCTCGGTGTCCTTGATACCCATCACCTTATGTTCAAGCGCTTGGGCGGGGCTCTGCTCGTTGGGACCACCGAGGCAGACCGCCAACCAGGAGCGGCCGCCGGAGATCACGTCTAAGCTCGCCCATTGTTGCGCCAATAGGGCCGGATGGCGGTGCGGAAACGTCGCCATGCAACCGACAGCGAGTTTTACTTTCTTGGTCACCACCGCGAGCGCAGAAAGCAGGGCGATGGACTCCAAGCGCGGCTTGGCGAGCAAGCTGTCGCCGACCCAAACTGCGCTAAAGGCGCCGGAGTCCTCGCCGCGTTTCGCCATGTCGAAGAGCTCCGGTACCGTCACCGCGCCGATGATCACGCCGCGGTTTGCCAAAGTAAGTCCGAAGGTAGCCATAGGTCGCCTTTCAAATTCGATAAGTTCGCCCGCGTTTATAACACATAGCGGTGGCATTGCGAAATGTGTGACAGAGAGGACTCACCACGAAGGCGCGAAGGGCACGAAGTTCGGAATTTTCATCTCCGTGAGTTTCTCGCTAACTAGACATTCGCAATTCCGTTCTGTCATTTCGACCGCAGGGAGAAATCTCTTTGCTTGCTTTATCAACATTGGAATTAACCACATTCCCATGTTAAGTCTCCATCAATCAAACCCCTGGGAGTCCATTCATGAAGGCGAGCTTTCGCGATTACATCGAGATTCTGCGCAAAAACAACGAACTTTTGGAGATTACCAAGCCGGTGGATCTGCGCGATGTCGCCGCCCTAGTCGCGCAGTCGGAAAAGGCCTTGCTGTTCAAAAATCTACCTGGTTATTCCATGTCGTTGGCTTCTGGTCTGTTGCAATCCCGCAATCGCATCGCTCTGGGCATGGGTGTCGACTATGCAAACATCGCCGACAAGCTGGGCAAGGCGATGGACAAGCCAATTCAGCCCAAGCGGGTCGCCAACGCGCCGGTGAAAGAAGTCAAAATCACCGGCAAGAAAGTTAATCTCTTCGATCTGCCGGTGCCGGTGTTCTCGGTGATGGACGGCGGGCCGATGATCACCGGCGGGGTGGTCATCGCCGAGGACCCGGAGTTCGGCATCAACGCCGGCATCTACCGTCTAATGCTCAAAGAACGCAACGTCACCGGCATCGACATCGTCACGCCCAACAATATGCGTCGGTTCGCCGAGCGGGCGTTGGCAAAGAAGAAGCCGTTGCCGATCTCGATTTCCATCGGCACCCATCCCTACGAACTCGTCGCGTCAACCTTCAAGGCCAACCTCGGCGTTAACGAATTGACCTTTGCCGGCGGCCTCCGCCATGAACCGCTGCGACTCGCCGATGGCGAGACCGTGCCGGTGCCGTGCATCGCCGACGCGGAGATCGTCCTCGAAGGGGAAATCCTTGCCAGAAGGTTGGGTGCACACTGAAGGGCCGTTCTCGGAGTTCAACCGGCTCATGGGCGGCATGCATATGAACCCGCGAGTGCGCATCAAAGCGATCATGCATCGCAAGGACGCGATGTATTACGCACTGCAAATGCCCTGGGAAAACATTTGGATGTCGGCGCCCATCTATGAAGCTGCCGCCCGCCGGGTGCTCTTCGAAGCCGGCGTGCAGACGGTCGCCATCAACGTTACCCCCGGCGGCTGCTGTCACTGGCATATCGTCGCGTCGATCAAGAAAGTGCCGGGCGACGGCAAGAACGCGATCATGGCGCTTTTGTCCATCGCGGATATCAAGCATGTCACCATCGTCGACGACGATATCGATGTATTCGACCCCGTCGATGTCGAGTGGGCGGTGGCGACGCGGGTTCAAGCCGACCGTGACGTAGTCATCGTCTCCAACGCCAGATCGAAACCCCTCGATCCGTCGCTGTCCCTGCCCATCCATGGCAAAGTGCCGACCACCGCCAAGATGGGGATCGACGCAACGATCCCGGAAAATATTCCCGCGGAACGCTACAAGCGGATCGTCTATTTTAATCAAGACAAGGTCCAATTGAGTGACTATCTGGGCGCGGCGGAAATCACGGCCAAACGGAAAGCTGAAATCAAGCAGACTGAAACCGTCGCGACCTTGAGTGAAAAAATCACTGCAGCACTGGGTAAGTCGCACTGCTTCTTCGCCGATCTACTGGAGAATTTTGCCAAGGTGGATTATAAAACCGTCGCCAACACGGTGGCGCAGTTATACGAGGATGGGAAGATTAGGCAGGATAAGGATGGCAAGTTCGAGTTAGCGCAAAGTTCGGAATCATAACTTGGCAATGGAGATCAGGTTGGCAAGTTGTTAGAACCGCGATAGAACGCGACTGTTGACCGGATCTCGGTTTACCTTTCCGTCATTCCGGCGGAGGCCGGAATCCAGGTTTGTTTGAGTCTAAACCGAAATCGAGCCTGGATGCCGGCTTGCGCCGGCATGACGGACTTTCCAATTCCCTGTAGAGCAGAAAGTTGGATTAACGCTAGAGGTGCTTGCCCCATTGGAGGCCGTAGGATCTCATGCCCACTCAAATTCACATCTACACGATCAACCGCGGCGCTCTTGACGCATTTGCTACCGAGTGGCGTGACCAGATCAAACCACTACGAGCAAAGTTTGGCTTTCATGTGAGCGGTGGTTGGAAGATCACTGAGACCAACCAATTCGTTTGGTTCTTGAGCCGCGACGATTCGGAAGATTGGGATACCCAGAATCAAGCCTTCTATCAGTCGGATGAGCGCCGCTCCCTCGATCCTGATCCAGCGCGTCATATCGCGCGGGCGGAGCAGTATTTTGTTGATGGTGTTTAGATCGGAAGGGCAACCACAGGGGGTTGTTTCTACATCCCGTAATCGGTTTTGCGTTTTTTGCGGCTAACCGTTCCGTTGCTAATTCTTCAGCGCCCCATAAACCTTCTCCGCGGTTATCGGTAAATCCAAAATCCGCACACCGCAGGCATCCTGCACGGCGTTGGCAATGGCGGCTGCGGTCGGCACGTTGGGAATCTCCGCTATGGCTTTGCCATGATAGGGGATCGGGCCAGCGGGGCTTTCCATCAATACTGTAGTTAGTTTCGGCAGATCGGCGATGCTGGCCATCTTGAACTCGCCGAGATTGATCGTGGCCATTTTGCCGTCGATTAGCGAATTATCTTCCATCAGTGCGAAGCCTAAACCGGTGACGATGCCGCCGTCGATCTGGCCGGTGTAGCTAAGGTGGTTCAACACGGTGCCGGAATCGTGGACGGTGGTGAGTTTGGTCACTTTGACTTGCCCCGTGCCGTGATCGACGATGACCTCGGCCACCTGCACAGCAAACGAAGTGATCGGCGCACGGGCCGGTTCGTAAATGCTCAAGTGTGTTAGCGACCCGCCATTCTGCCCGACGGCGTGACACATCATGTCGGTGCAAGACATCGGCTTTTGCCCTGGCACGTTGTACCGCCCCTTTGATTCCTCAATCGCCTCGCTCTTGCAGCCAAACTTCGCTGCCACGAGCGAGAGAAGTTTTTCTTTGATTTCAGTGACCGCTTGGTAGGCGGCGGTACCGACGCTGTTGGTCGACTTGCTGCCGCCGGTGCCGGAGTCAAACGGTGAATTGTCGGTATCGATGACGACAACTTTGACGCGCTCGCGCGGCAAATCCAAAACCTCGCTGACGATTTGCTGGACGACCGTGTGAATGCCGGGGCCGACATCTGGCACGCCGAGATTAATGCTGACGCTGCCGTCCGCCTCGACCGTTATCGCCGCGCCGGATTTGCCGGCGCCGGATGGACGCTCGTAGACCGCGAGACCGCGGCCGACGTTCTTTGCCTTCGGTTTGTTCCAGCCGGAAACTTGCAAAGCCTTGTTCAGGGTTTCCTTGACGACGATGCCTTGAAGCTTTTGACCGAAAGGCGTCGGATCGCCGGCGTTAAGCAGATTCTTCATGCGAAACTCGACGGGATCGAGACCGAGTTCGCGGGCAATGATATCGATCTGCGATTCGACCGCGAACGTCGTCTGTGGGCTTCCCGGCGTGCGCGTTTGGGTGCAGGGCACTTGATTGGTGTACGCGCATAAGGTTTCAACCTGGATCGCGGGAAAGCGATAGTAGCTTGCAGCACGCCGCGGCCCCTGAACCGTCACTTCCGCATTCGCTTTGAGCGCCGCATAACCGCCGCCGCTAAAAACCGCCTTGATGGCCATGGCGCAAATCTTGTTATCGCCATCGACGCCGGTGCGCAGCGTGATCACCGCGGGATGGCGGTGCGAGATCGCCGTAACCTCTTCGGTGTATTCCAAGACCATGCGAACCGCCTTGCCGGTTTTCTTGGCGAGAAAATAGCAGACCGGCGCCTCCACGACGGAGGTCTTGCCGCCGAAATCGCCGCCAACCGGCAGGATGTGAACTTTGACCTTGGCTTCCTCGACGCCAACATCCCGGGCAAATCTTGTGCGCAAAGAGAAAGGCGCTTTGTTCGACGCCCAGATTTCGACTTGGCCGTCGTCGTGGATCTGCACGGTGCAAGCATGCGGTTCGATGTAGCCGTGAAAGCCCAACGGCGTGCGGAAGGTATGCTCGAAAATTCGCGCCGCTTTTTTGAATCCAGCATCGAGATCGCCGTTGGACCACTTGCCGTAGGACTGCACGTTGGGCAGATCGATGTCGCGCTCCGGCGCATTCTTGTAAACCATCGGATCGTCGTGCAACACAGGAGCGCCGACCGCGGTCGCCTCCACCGGATCGGTAACGAACGGTAAGGCCTCATACTGCACGTCGATGAGATTCAAAGCCTCTTCGGCGATCTCGTCGGTGTCGGCGGCAATCGCCGCAACCGGTTCACCGACATAACGCACCTTGTCGTGGGCCAATAGCGGCATGTCTTTCATCCGCAGCCCGACCATCACGCCTTTGACATCGGCGCCGGTGATAATACCGCGCACGCCGCGCAACTTAGCCGCTTTGGACGTATCGATGTTAACGATTCGTGCATGAGGCAGGGAGGTGCGTAAGATCTTCGCTGACAAGGCTGCTGGGAATTTCAAGTCTGCCGCATAGCGCATGTTGCCTGAAACTTTATCCGCACCCTCGATGCGGGGAACTGATCTGTTGACGCTTTTGTAGGCCATTCACTTTCTCCGTCAGCTGTTGTGTTGGTGATTACGGCTTTAGTTCAATACCGGCCGAGAATCGAAGATCGAGGATAGAGCAAGGCTTTCTCAATCCTCCATCGTCGATCCTCGACCTTCCTAGATCTTCACTTTGGTAAATACCTTCAACGGATTTTTCTGAAAGATCTTCATCTTATCCTCGGCGCTCAAGAAACCAAGACCGTCGATCACCGGAATCATGTCGTCGGAAGGTTTGCCTGTGTCTTTGCGGACTGCGCCGCCGGAGCCGGGGGATTCGGTACCGAACAGGACCTGGTCGACGCCGCGTTGCTTGATGCCGGCTTCGAGATAGTTCACGTCGTAGACGCAGGAATCGTAAAATAAGTTATTGCTGAAATCGCCCTGGCCGACATGGTGATCGTTGGCGATGAACCGGTGTAGGCCGCCGCCGCAGTGGCAGATGACAATTTTTAGTTTGGGAAAGGTCTGAAAAATCTTGCTGTGCATGTAGAGATTCATGGCGACGAACTCTTCCAAATAATTATTCATCTGATAGTTCGCTGGGATGATCTCCAGTCTGCGGTCATAGGTCGTCGACGGGTGGACCATCAGCGGGACATCCAACTGCACGGCTTTCTCGTACAGCGGATGCCAATACTCCTCGTGGACGCCCGGCGTCTGCTTGTCACCTGCAGGATCGGGATTCAGATAAGCGCCGACGAAGTTGAGCTCTTTGATGCAGCGTTCGAACTCAGGAAGACAGAAGCGCGTGTCCCGGTCGCGGGATTGCGGTAGCTGCGCCATGCCACGGAAGCGATCGGGATGCAGCTTAACTATACGGCCAATCACATTGTTGGTCGTGAAGGCCCAGAACTCTTGCAGGAACGGCCGCATCCAATGCCACATGGCGATGGGGCGCGGGCCGATCAGTTGAACATCGATGCCGCGGTCGTCCATGAATTTAAGATGGCGCTGCTGGGCAGCTTCGAGCTGCTCGTCGCTCATATCGAGTTTACGGTTCGGCGTATTCTGCGAGACCGTCTCCGCTAAAAATTGGCGAAACACGGCGGGGGTAGTCATATGACCGTGAACGTCGACGGTAATTTGATTGTTGTACATAAATGCTCCTTGTTTTGGTTCGATTTGCTATGAATAGTTGATTCGCTTCACCCTACGCTGATCGTCATGCCGGTGAAAACCGGCATCCATCTTCGATTTCGCTTCAGTTTAGGGCCTGGATTCCGGCCTTCGCCGGAATGACGGAATGGAAGCAGATGTTAGTCTCCCTCCGGCGCGGGCACTTGGTGCTTCAGATAGATTTCTTTTCTTTGTTTGGCCGACTCGATAATCGCCAAGCAGACTTCCAACGTCGCCATGCCCCAGGGACCGGTGTGGCGGATCGGTTCGTCGAGAACGACGGCGTTGTAGAGTTCCATCAGCTCGCCGCGCCGCGACGGACCGCCGCCACCGATGAGCGGCACATCCTTGGTGCCTTCGTCGCTATGCACGAACAGGCCGTGTTGCGACTGGCGAATGTCACCCTTCTCGCAGGTTGCGATCAGAATGCCTAAATCATTCGGCAGCCACGGCTTGGTCTTGCTTCGATCACGAATCTCCCGTTCGTTGGCACCGCCGATACGCATGGCGTCCTTATCGGCGTTCTCATTGCGCGTGCCGTCAAGCAGCGATTTGCGCACCGCGGCGCGCTCCGTTTCCGAGTAGCGGCTGTTTTGACCGCCCCAGGGAACTAACTCCGAGGCGAGAAAATAGCCGTAGCCATTGTGCATGAGCGTAGCCGGCGTGCCGTCTTCGAATTCCATGAACGCTGAATAATAGCCGGGAATCGGCCGGCCCTTGAACCATTGCCCGGTGGCGCCGCGCACGCTGCGCACTAACCCGCCGCCGAGCAAGCGCAAGGTGTCGATCTGGTGCGGACCCTGGCGATAGGGCACGCCGCCGCCCTGATTGATGTCCAATTCATCGGCGGTGCGCGGCCGCAGCATCCAGTCTGTGTAGGCCCAGACATGAAGGGCGCATAACCGGCCGAGTTCACCGGCGCGAATGATCTTGCGCATGGTGCGGATATGCGGCCCGAAGCTCTGCGTGTGGCCACATAGCAGTTTGATCTTGTTCTTGATCGTCGCCTCGATCATTTTCTCGGCCTCTTGAAGCGAAATCGCCATCGGTTTCTCGACCACGACATGCTTGCCGGCGTTGGCGGCGATGATCGTATGAGCGGCGTGAAAGCGATTGGGCGTCGAGATCCAGACCGCTTCGACGTTGGGGTCGGCGCATAATTTCTCGACGCTGTCATAGGTCTTGGCGCCGTAGCGCTCGCGGAAGGTCTCGAGCACGCGCGGGTTGACATCCGCAGCGGCGGCGAGCTCGAACTCGGGAATCTGCTCCATGGCCGGCAGGATTTCCGACGCGCCGACGCCGATGCCGACAATGCCGAGTTTGAGCTTTCTGGTTGGACTTTCACTTGCCATAAAGTCAGTTCTTTCGCTTGTGAGAATTCCTCTTTGTTAGCAGGAGTGCGCACTACCCGCAAGCAACGTGGAACGGGTTCCAGCTATGGCCTGTTATCGATTTTGTAAAACTCGGCGCAGTTGTCCCAAAGTATCTTGCGCTTGTCTTCGTCGGCGATTTTCAATTCAAGAAAGCTATTCACGGCCTGAGGATACTTCGAGTCGCCATGGGGATAGTCGGTGGAAAAAACCAGCCGGTCGGTGCCGATGTAATCGATGACATATTTTACGCCGGCTTCGTCCGGTTCGACGGAGACAAACACTTGCCGTTTGAAATAATCGCTCGGTTTCATCGTCAGATCCTTGGCCCAGATATCGCCTTCACGCTCCCAACCTTCGTCCAAACGCCATAAAAGCCAAGGCAACCAGGTGCAATTGGCTTCGAGAAACGCCACCCGCAGCTTGGGATGGCGGGCGAGCACGCCGCCGGAGCAAATCGCCACCAAGCCGAGCATCTGTTCCATCGGTTGGGCGACCGCTCGGCGCATCATGAAATTGGGCTCGAACCAATCGCCGGTCTGGCGCGCCGCAGATGACGATGACTCATGAAAACCGACCGGGACCGCGAGCTCTTCCAGCGCGCTCCACAGGGGCTCGTAATAATCCTCATGCCAATTGCGATCGTTCATGATGTTCGAGCGCAGAAACACGGCGCGAAAGCCGAGCTCTTTAACGCAGCGCTTGGCTTCCTTGACGGCATCATCGATATCGAAAGTCGACAGCATGCCGGCGCCGAGCAGCCGGTTGGGATCTTTCTCGCAAAAATCGTAGAGCCAATTATTATACGCCCGCGCCAACGCGTCGGCGAAGTTGGGTTCCATATGCGGCTCGCTCAGGACATTCAACCCGCGGGTCGGATAGAGCACGGCGACGTCGATGCCTTCGACATCCATGGCTTCGAGCTGGACTTCGGCGGTCCAGCCGCGTTCCGAGTGGCCGCGATAGGTGCTTTGGTTCTTTTTGAAATTGTGACCGGGATTGATCACGGTCCGTTCGCTGTGGCGCGGCGGCAGACCCCAGAGCCGACCGTCGGGATGCACCATGCGCAAGTCGCGGACATTTTCGCTGGTGACGCCGCGCGGCGCCTCGCTGCTGAATTTCGCGTCGATGTAGCGCTGCCAAAGATCCACCGGCTCCATCAGGTGCATATCGCTATCCAAGACCTTCATGCCGTTCCTGGTCATGGCCGACCTCCTTATTGTATTGATGATCGTTACAACAGCGCTCGCATTTATGTCAACGTATCTGGTAAATTAGTCGGGGTTGGGTGGATCGATGCGAAATAACCGTTTTGCCGCATATACCGTTCTCGCCTTGAGCTTGTTTCTGCTTTCCCCGGCGTCCGCGCAAGCGCCGGCGAAAGCCGCGGCAAAATCGATCACGGTCTACAAGACTCCGACCTGAGACTGCTGCGATGGCTGGGTCGTGCACCTGGAAAAAAGCGGATTTAAAGTCAACAAGAAAATTTTATTTGGCAAGGCGTTCACCGACCTCAAGCGTCAGCGCGGTGTGCCGGAACAACTTTTCGCCTGCCACACTGCGATAATCGAGGGTTACGTTATCGAAGGCCACGTACCGGCTGACCTAATCGAAAAATTGCTCAAGGAAAAACCACCCATCGTCGGTCTGGCGGTTCCGGGAATGCCGGTAGGATCGCCCGGCATGGAGGGCGGCACACCGGAGCCGTATAGCGTGCTCACGTTCGACAAGAACGGCAAGACCACTGTGTACGCGAAGCGGTGACCTCGCGAGATTGACATACTGGAGTATTGGAGTGGTGGAGTGATGAGCATACGGAAAATATTGAAAGTCGGGATTTGCCTTATCGTCGCGGCTTTTTGCGCCGAGACGGCGTCGGCCCAGGAAAAGAAAAATATCCGCATGGTCTTCGTCAGTCTGGCGTGGAATAGCGAAATACCTTTTCGCGCGGCGTTGGCGCGAGGCTATTTCAAGCAGCAGGGATTGCAGATCGAGCCGATCTTGATTCGCGGCGGGCCGGCGGCGATTTCAGCTCTAATTTCCGGCGAAGTGGACTTCGCCAGTATCGGCGGGGCACAGGCGATCTTTCGCGGCAAAGCACGCGGCCTGGATCTGACGATTATCGGCTGCATTTCGAGTACCACCAATTATATTCTACTCGGCAACAAGCAAACCCGCAGCGTCGAAGATCTGCGCGGCAAGCCGATCGGCATCACCGGCGCCGGCACTTATTCGGAATTCGCCGTCAAAGCGTTTCTCAAGAAGCACAATATCAATCCCGATAAGGACGTCGTATTGCGCTCCATCGGGGGCACGGTGTTGCGCGCCGCCGCGATCGAGAAGGGGATTATTGCCGCAGCGCCGTTTTCAACCGAAGACGCCGTCCGGCTCATCCGCTCCGGTTACGTTGTGATTAGCAACATGAACGAGTCCTTGGGCATTCCACAAAATATTATCGTCACGCGCAATGAAGTGCTGGATAAATATCCTGAAACCAGCAAGCGCGTGCTCAAAGCCTATATTCAAGGCATGCAAATCGCTAAATACAACAAACGTGATGCCATCAAAGCAGGCTACGATGCCGGCATGCAGGGCGACCCTGATATTGTCAGCGCCGCTTGGGATCTTTATTCGCCGGGGCTAACCGGCGATCTGACGATCGCCGTGCCGGGCATCCAGCAGATGCTCGATGAAGATATCCGCACCGGTTTGGTCGAAAAAAACTTCACCGTCGATCGTGTGATCAACGACCGGATTCTCAAAATCGCCCAGCAAGAGCTGCGCGCCGAAGGTAAGTTGAAGCAGTAACTCATGGTCATGAAGCATCTTTTTCACGTTGTGCTATGGTTCGTATCCGTCCTATTGCTCCAATCTCCGGCTCATGCCCAGGAAAGGAAAACTCTCCGGGTGGTCTTCACCGGACTGGCGTGGAACAGCGAGTTGCCGTTTCGCGTGGCCTTGGCGCGCGGCTTCTTCAAGAGTCAGGGGCTGGAGATCCTGCCGATCTTCGTGCGCGGCGGCCCTGCCGCTCTGGCGGCACTATCCTCCGGCGAAGTCGATTTTGCCGAGATCGGCGGGGCACAGGCGATCATGCGCAGCCGGGCGCGCGGTTTGGATGTCGCGATTATCGGTGCCATCTCCAATGCGGTGGCCTACCAATTAGTCGGCAGTAAATCGACGCGCAGCTTGGAAGATCTCAAAGGCAAACTCGTCGGCGTCACCGGCGCCGGGGCGTTTTCCGATTTCGCGACGCGAACTTTTCTGCGCCGTAAAGGCATCGATCCCGACAAGGATGTTTTGCTGCGCGCCATCGGCGGCAGCAACCTACGCGTGGGTGCACTGGAGAAAGGGCTGGTTGCCGCGGCGCCATTTGCTCCCGAGGATACCGTGCGGTTAATGCGCATGGGCTTTCCCCTGATCGCCAACTTCAGCGATACTCTCAATATTCCCCAGACCCTGATCACCGCGCGTAACGACTATCTCGGCAAGCAACCGGATATCACCAAACGGTTTTTGAAAGGATTGGTTTTAGGCATTCACTACGCGAAGACCAATAAGACGGATTCGATCAAGGCCGGATTCGAAGCGAAACTACAAGGCGAGCCGGAGATCGTTCAACAGGCTTACGACTTATTTGCGCCGGGATTCAGCGGCGATCTATCAGTCAATATCGCCGGCCTGCAGGTGATGCTCGACGAAGATAAGCGCAATAATCTGATCGACGCCAAATTCACAGTCGATCAGGTCGTCAACGAGAAAATTCTCAAGACCGCCCAGCAGGAGCTGCGCGCCGAAGGAAGCCTGAAGTAAGCATGAATGTGGTTTCGCTGGGCGCGGTTTTTTTTGCCGAGGGGGTTTTGAATTCGTCGACTGAAAATCGTTTCTTCCTTCCGTCATTCCGGCGCAGGCCGGAATCCAGGCTTTTGTAAGCCAACTGAAATCGAACCTACCGGCTTTCGCCGGTATGACGAACTATTACTTCTTCTGGAATTCCGGTGTGAGTATATCGAGGAGCCGAGAGATTTCGTTCGGCCTGATAGTGCCATCAAGGTTCGCCACAAAACCTGACGGTATTGTCGTACAAGATACTCCGCTTCTGTGCGTCGGTTAGATCATGGCGCTCCAAAATCTCGCTGGCGGCGTTATCGCGGCCTTCGCCATGGGGGTAGTCCGATGAGAACAAGATATGCTCGGCGCCGACCAGGGCGATTTCTTGCAGCAACAAGGGGTCGTCGGCTTCGGGGGCGATGAAGAAGCGGCCGGACTTGAGATACTCTTCGATCGCCTTTTCCGGCAGCCGGCCCATGGCCTGCACCGTGGGATCCCTGCGGTAGCTCGGCAAGATAGTGCGCTAGCCGGCCAACGACGTAGAACAGCCATTCTGCGCCGAACTCCAAGAACGCAACTTTCAGATTCGGATAGCGGTCGAGCATACCCTGGGCGACCACCGCGACAAACCCCAATTGCGCCGGCATACCCATGGCGATGACATGGGCTTCCAATCTGCTTTCGACCAATTGATCGAAGGGCGGATAGCTGCGGCCCATGTGCACGCATAGCGGCAGACCGGTGCGGGCGAATTCATCCCAGATCGGCGTGAAACTTTTGTGGGACAACAACCGCTCGCCGACGGTGCCGAAGACGATGGCTGTGCTGGCGCCCAGTTCCTGCATCTCACCGAGCGCCGCGATGGATTCACTGAGTATCGCGCAGGGGTAACAACCCCGCCCATTTTAAACGCTTCGAGTCGGCTCTGCATTGACGCCCGGCGTAGCGGTTGTAAGCGCGGAACATCGCCGCTTCGAAAAACGGATCGGCGCCCATGCAGGCATAAAGGCTCGACGGGAACAGCAGCTGCGCGTCGATGCCCAGCGCGTCGAGATCGCGCAGTCGCTTGTCCGGTTGGGACAAATCGAGGGATCCCAGTGTTCCTGGCGTGGCGCCGAACTCCGGCATGACCGTGGTCGGAGTGTTCGCTCCCTGAGCGCCGGGACCATAAGCGTGCGGCTCCATCCGGCCTTCGATGAGCCAGCCGGTGCGGCGTATTCCCACGCCGGCGGTATCGGCGATTTCTAACGGCCTCGGCCGGCGGGGAGCAAATTCTTTGGGTAAATCTTCCCACATCTTCGGGCCCATCATGACATGGGCGTCGGCGTCAAATATCTTGTAGCCGTTGATCATCTTGGCTCCTTCTTGGCAAAAACGCCGTGGCGGCGGCAGCCGATTGCGGGCGCTGCCGGGATGATCCTTCTTAATCGATTGGCTCGCGATGCTGCAAGCCAAAATAACGCGCGCGGCGATCAGGCGGCGCGGGTTTTTCGATCTCTAAGATACTTGATGATAATCGGCAGGAGCGAGAGGAAGATTACGACGAGAATGACCTTGTCGATATTCTTGTGGATATTGGGAACCAAATGGCCGAGAAAAAAGCCGCCCAGGATCATCGAGAGCACCCAGCCAATGCCGCCGACCACGTTATAAACGATGAAGCGTTTGTAAGCCATGGCGCCGACGCCGGCAACGACCGGCGCAAAGGTTCTGACGATTGGCACGAAACGGGCAATGACGATGGTGAAGGGACCGTGGCGTTCATAGAACTCCTTGGTCGTCAGCAGATGTTTGCGATTGAAGAGCCAGGAGTCGGGACGACTGAACAGTTTCGGGCCGGTGCGCGCGCCGATATTGTAACCCAATGTATCGCCGAGAATGGCGGCCAAGCTCAAGCTTATCAGGAGTGAACTGACACTCAGATCGCCGCGCGCGGAAAACAGGCCGGCTGTGACCAACAACGAATCCCCCGGCAGGAAAAAGCCAATCAGCAAGCCGGTTTCACAAAATACAATGGCCGTTAGGCCGATCAGCCCGCCGACGCGAACCAGCGATTCGACGTCATAAATTCGCTGAAATAAATCCATGAGCATTTCCATATTATGGATGGTGCCATGGTTACGCTCGATAGGCAATTGGACGATTCCCGGAGTCAGGCCAATTCTTTGCGCCACTTTTCGCTGATCGTGCGCTTGAGATCCGGGCTCAAGGCATTGACCGGCGGAAAGCGGTCGCGCCATGCGTACGGCCGGCAGGCGTTGATTACGGCGCGGCTGTTGACGAAGTTGCCGGCATCGCGCTGGTCCGGATGCATGGCCGGATCGAGCGGCGTGCTCCAGCAGCCGTCGATGATGCTGATCGCAGTCTTGGGATCGCAGCGCGTCGACACCGCCCAGATGACATCTTTCATATCCGACGGGTCGATATCGTCGTCGACGACAATGACAAAGCGGCCATGATAATTGCCGCCCCGCGAAGCGAGGGCGGCAAGGCCGGCCTGCTGCGCATGGCCGTGATAGCGCTGCTTGACCGAAACAATGATAAACGGCGCGCCGCCGGCGGCCGCCGAGCTGCCGATGGCGCACCAGACGCCTTTGATGTCAGGCACGTCGGCTTTCTCCAAATAATTCCAGATCGCCGCAGCGCCGATCGGCACACCGAAGGTGACAAACGGCGGTTTCAACGGCGGCGCGCCGCAGAGAATCGGATCATTGCGATAATAAACTCGTTTAACGCGGATCACCGGCTCTTTGGCGGCGCCGTGGGCGTAGTAGCCTGGCCATTCGCCGAACGGTCCTTCCATCTGCATCTGTTCTTGCGGCGGCGGCACTTCGCCCTCAATGGCGATCTCGGCGTGGGCCGGAATCGGCAGGCCGGTGAGTTCACCGCGAATCACATCGATCGGCGCACCACGCAAGCCGCCGTAATAATCCAATTCGGACATCCCGTAGGGCATCGACTGACCGGCGACGAGAAACAGGAGCGGGTCCTGGCCGAAGGTGACGACCACCGGACAGCTCTTGCCCTGCTCCCAGTATTTCTCGCGCATGATCCGCGCATGATGGCCGGGGGAGACATAAAGGCCCAACGTGTTTTTGTCGTGAATCTGCACTCGATAGATACCGACGTTGACCCAGCCGCCTTCTTCGGGCTCGCCGGTGATGACGCAGTCCGCGGTGCCGATGTAACGGCCGCCGTCGAGTTCATGCCAGTGCGGCGTCGGAAAAATCGTCATGTCGACATCGGCGCCGGACTTGACGTTCTCCAATATGGGGCCAGTCTTGACCACCCGCGGCGGTACGGGCTTTACGCCCTTGAGTAGTTCTTTCCATTTGGCGATGAGCTCGATCGGTCTGGCATCCGGCGGCATACCGACGGTCAGACTCGAGCGCGACGGCGTGTTGATGAGATTTGACGCAATACGAAAGTTTGGCGCATAGCCCGGCACCTGATCGAAGAGCACGAGCGGCGATGGTTCTTTGAACGCGAACAATTCGGTGAGGGCGCCAATTTCCAGTTCCCAATGGGCGCCGTGGATTTCCGTGACCTCGCCGAGCTTGCGCGCGGCATCGATAAACTCCCGTAGATCGTTGATTGCCATGTTTCTGCTTTCATGGGGAAGATTATTTCACCACGAAGGACACGAAGGGCACGAAGTTTAAACAAGTTTATCCGAAACCTTCGTGTCCTTCGTGCCTTCGTGGTAAATAAGTATTCTCTTAAAAGTGGCCTAGCTCCTGCGCATGTTTGTAAATACCGTCGTGGAACATGGCGACGCAGTCGGCATTGGTCAGGCAGCAATACTCCGGTCCCCACCCGGGGCGGTACCAAGTGTTGCCGTCTTGTAGCAGGCGCTCGAAGATCTGCCGGGCGACTTCGCCATGAGCCATCAGGCCGTCCAGATGTTCGTGCAGGTCGGCTTCCTCGTGCACGGCGAAATAATGCAGGTCGGCTTCCTTGACATGATATTTGCTGAGCAGCGCTTCTCGCCAACGCTTGGCCCAATGGCCGAACATCTCTTCGTTCAGCGACCGCGCCCACCACTCGATCATGCTTCCTTCGTAGACCAAACCGCGGGCGAACTCGGTCAGGGCGCGGCACTCGGCGTAGACTTGGCAGTTGATCATCTCGTCCAAGGAGACGCCGAACTGTTCGCCCTGTTTGATCAGCACTTCGATATGGCCGGGAATTTTCGGATTGACCAATTCATCGCTGATCTTGCCGACATAGGGCGCCAGCAGGTCGCGATGGCGCGCGAAGATGCCCTGGTGGCGCTGGTAGATAATCAAGTGGAAATTGTTCACCTCCACCGGATAGCTGTACCAGTTTCGCCAAAACAGCTTCAGGGTCTCGAAGGGCAGCTTGCCGGCTTCGAGATCGCGCATGAAGGCACCGCCGAAAATCTTCTTATCCCAGAGCGCGTACATGCGCTGTTTGATGGCGTCGGTAAAAGTTTTCGCCTCGCTGGGCGAAAGTTTTTTGCCGATTTCCAATGCTAGAGGTTGTTGTTCCATGAGTATCTATTCGTTGGTTATTGAGCCGGAGAAAATCCTCCTCAATCCCCCTTTACAAAAGGGGGAAGTGAATTCCGGCTCAGTTGGCTTGAATATTTTTACAACGACATCCTTATCCGAGACCCCTCTTTTGAAAAGAGGGGTAGGGGAGATTTACGCCTTGAAACCGGCCTTTTCTAAACCTTCTTTTAATTCCGCCTTGTCTTTCTCGCTGAACGGCGGGGTTTCCCAGCGCGGGAAGCGTTCCACCGGCAGTCCGCGAAGTTTCATCAGTTCGCAAAACACGCCGCGGCCATGGCTGCGCAGAAATTTGCCGACCACCTGCATGAGTCGGGTGAGAAGATCATGCTCCGTGCGCGCCGCCTTGAGGTCGTCGGCTTTGAGCGCCTCGTACATTCTAACGCAGGACTCCGGAAACGGCGTTGATGGCGGATGGATCGCGCCGCGCACGCCGACGGAATAACCGGTGTAGAGAGAAAAAATCCCGCCGGGGAAGACGCCAGTGGTCTTCGGAAGCTGGTACACGTAACCCAGCAGTTTGTCATAGGCGATGAAGGACACTTTGATGCCGGCCAAAGGATTTGGCGCGATCGCTTCGATGATCTTGTTGGCTTTCGCCGGGGTGATTTCGACCCAGGTGGTTTCGGTATTGTCGTAAATAAACATCGGCGTGCCCGGCACGGACTGGGCGATGGCCTTATAATGGGCATAAACTTCCCAATCGTCATGGGGATAGTAGTACGGCGGCACGACGCCGATGGCGTCGACCCCTAGACCCACGGCATGTTTGGCCAGCTCGATGGACGAGAGCGTATTGGCCGTGCCGATATGCATGACCACGGGTACGCGGCCTTTGACGCGGTTGACGATCTGCTCGGCAACTTTCTTGCGCTCGTCGATTTCCATGACCATGCCTTGGCCATGGGTGCCCAAGGGGAAAAATCCGTGCACGCCGGCATCCAAGTAAAAGTCGATGATCGCGTCGGTCGCTTTGTGATCGATGGCGCCGTCATGCTTGAACGCGACCGGCATGGGCATCAAAATGCCTTCGATTTGTCTATTGCTAGCCATAATTGCTCCTTTCGCTACGCCTAAAGCTATTGAGTGATTGCTAACCCATAGCGCACCCTTGGCGAGATTTCCACCGAATCGCGCGGTGAAAGATGCCGGGACTGTAAGTCGACTTAGAGAAGTGCTACTGTTTCTGAATATTTAATTTCGGAGGCAATGATGGCTGATAAGAATCCGGTAGTATTGATGTCAACGAGCATGGGCGATATCCGCATCGAATTGGACGCGGTAAAGGCGCCGATCACAACCAAGAACTTTGTCGCCTATGTCAGCGCCGGCCACTATGACGGGCTGATTTTTCACCGCGTCATACCCGGCTTCATGATCCAAGGCGGCGGCATGGACCCGGCGATGAACGAAAAGAAAAACGGCGCGCCGATCAAGAACGAAGCCGCCAACGGTTTGAAAAACGATGTCGGAACCATCGCCATGGCGCGCACCAACGTCGTCGACAGCGCGACCTCGCAATTCTTCATCAACGTCAAGAATAACGATTTCCTGAATCATCGCAGCACGGCGGCCGCGGAATTCGGTTATGCCGTGTTCGGCCGGGTCATCGACGGCTTGGATGTGGTTCGGAGTATCGAGAAAGTACCCACCGGAAATAGGGGCCATCATCAAGATGTGCCGACGCAGCCGGTGACGATCAATTCTGCCAAACTGGAACAATAAGGTTGTTTCCGTGGTCCGTCCCGCTGATCTCCGCCTTGGCGGCAGTAACGGGATGGACCACTAGTTCGCTCTGCGGCCGGAAAAGTAATGAGCCGGGATTTCTTCCCCGGCACCGCGCTCGCGGGCTAATTGATATACCTTCGATGCCAGCGCGACGAACTCGATGGCGAGACCATTGTTTTTGTAAACGCTGACCTGATTGTCGTCCAAGCGCCCGCAGTGTTTGCCGACGATGACGTCGCCGATCTCGCAAACCCTCTCCCACGATAGCGCGCCCGCCTCAATGGCTTCGAAAATGTCCGCGGCCTGATCTTGTTTGCATTGCTCCACCGACCCCAGACCGACGACCGCTGCGCGGGCAAAGGTTCGGTTGTCCAGCTCGCGGCGGGGAATACGCTGATCGCTATTGACGATGGAAGTTACGTGGCTGCCTTCCTTGAGCCAATTGCCGTCGAGAACCGGCGAAGACGCATTGGTGCTGGCGAGCACCAGATCCGCAGCTTCAACCGCCTGTTGCGCTGAATCCACGGCAGTGATGGGGACGCCTAACTTCTTGCGCTGCGTCGCCGCGAAGGCGGTGCGGTTTGATTCGGTCGGGCTGTAAATCAGAACTCTTTCGATCGCTCTTACCGTGCAGATGGCTGCTAGTTGAGTCTCCGCTTGATAGCCCGATCCAAGCAGAGCGACGGTTTTAACATCGTCACGGGATAGGTAACGCGCGGCGACCCCGGTTTCTGCGCCGACCCGCATGCGCTGTAGCTCGTGGTCGTGGACGATAGCCAGCAGCTCCGCGGTATTGAGATCGAACAGCATGAAGCTACCGAACGACCGAAGCTCGGGTTTGTGAACCTTGGCGCCGATCACGTCGGTGGTAATGCGCAACCCCATGACTCCGAGTTTCGGGATCGCTCCTTGGAAATGGCGCATCATGAAAAGGGCGTCACGATTGTCGGCGTAAAAATGCTGGCGTGGGCGGTTTGTAGCGTTTCCTTGGTGCAGCTCTCGCAGAGCAAGTTCGGCGGCGTCGATGGCATCGCCCATCGATAATAGCTTGTGCACGTCGCGGTCGGTGATTAAGAGTGCCATCGGAATGACGGGTAAGAATGCTCATGAGCCCATCGATGGGGCTCGCGTAATTAAGAGGTCCAAACTCCTTTGGGATCGTATTTTCGCACTGCGCTAAGCTCGGCGGCACTGGGTGGTGCCGTCTCACAAACATCGGGAGCGACCCGCAGCGGCCAGCCGGTTTCTTTCGCGATATCTGCGACGCGAATGCCGGGGTGACTGGAAGTTAGGATCATCTCGTGGGTCGCGGCGTCGAAAGAAAAGACCCCCATGCTGGTGATCGCGCGGCTCGGGCCGCCGCCGGCAATGCCCTGGCGTGATCGCCAATCACCGCCGTCGCCAAAGCCCGGCGATGTTATGTATTGAACCTTCTCCACGAAACGACGCCGTTCGTGATTCATAATAATGATGCTGCGCTTGGCCATGGCGGCAATATCGGCGGCGCCGCCGCTGCCAGGCAGTCGCGTTCGTTTGCCATTCTCTTCGACCCAATGGGTGTTTAAGTTGCCATAACGATCGATCTCGGCGCCGCCGATGAAGCCAAGATCCACCCGCCCGCTCTGCAGCAAATACATCACGTCATTCAACCCGCCACAGGAGAGCGCGCGGGCGATATTCGGCGGATCGCTCATGGTGAAAATCGACTCCAGCGCCGGCCAATCGCGAATCACGCCGTTCTCGAAAATACCGATGGCGTTGGGAGCATGGGTCTCCTTGGCCACGGCGAAGCCCAAAAGCGGCAAGCGCATGCCGACGAAGACGTTATCGCCGTCGCGGATTTCCCGTGCCGCGGCGGCGACCATCAGTTCCCTGCGAGAGTAGTTCAAGGTTCAAGGTTCAAAGTTCAACGTCCGGATTTCGATCTATCTTGAACCTGGAACGTTGAACCTTGAGCGGTTTTCTAGGCTTTGTTGAACGCGTCGATGCCGGCTTGCACGATTTGGCGATCGACGGCCGACGGAGCACCGCTAAAGCCGGCGGCGCCGATGCACTGACCATCGACCGTTATCGGCAAGCCACCCTCGATGCTGATGAACCAACCGGGGCCGACCGCGAGGGTTTGCGCCAAAACTTGGTGGTCGGGAATCTCGCTGCCATCGCGGCCGGTCTTGCCCGTCGCTGCCGTAGTCAATGCGGCGCAGCGCGCTTTGGCTTGTGCGATCATCACATTATGGGTGCGCCCATTGGTCATGCGCTTGAACGCCATAAGATGGCCACCGGCGTCGACCACGCAGATGCTGCCGATTTGTTTGAGCTCCTTGGCCTTTTCGATGGCGGCGTTGACGATGATGTCGCAGCCTTCTTGGGATAATTTTGCTGTCGGTACGGTTTTCATGAGGAACCTCCTAGAAATTTGTCTTGATTACTAATTGAAGCTGGTTGCCGGTGCAAACACATTCCCTTGCGGCTTGGGTTGATCGAGATAGGTTCACCCCAAGCAGGACCAGCAGCGCAGTGGGATCAGTGACGGTGTGAATGTAGCTTTCGAGCCACTGTGCCAAACCTTCTTGGGTCTCTGTGGCTTCAGGGTATTAAAAAACAATTGTCGTCGCGCGGCGTTTATTCCTGAGCCGGTTACGGATACGTGCCAACAGGCAAGGGAAGAAAGTTCTGCGATTCCTTTGACCACGAAAATACCCTGCGACGCGGGAGACGGTGTGCAACCGCGCGCGTTAACGGGTTCGTTGCAACAACAAATAGCGGTGACCGGAAAAAAACCGCGACATCCAGAGGCAACGCACGATCTTAAAACCCTGGTTTCGGGACAGAGCTTCGATCTCGCTTAGTTGCAGCGTCCATTTCGGCCGCTTGCCGTTGTAGCGGCGGCGATAATCGTGCCAGCGGTTTTTTATCGAGCTCTCGTCGAAATAGGTAAATGCCAGCCATTGGTTGGCGACACGCATGAGTTCTTTCACGTATTGGGTGCGCTCGCTGTGCTCGCGGATGTGATGGCAAAGCCGCACCGACAAGACGAAATTAAACGCCCGGTCCGTGAACGGCAACGCTAGTGCGGTGGCGCGCACGTAACCGGCGGCTGTCCCAAACTCTGGCTCCCGGCGCTGCAAGGACTGCGCCGCGGACAAAAGTTGAAAGCTCCAGTCGCCTTCTACAACTCGCTTTGCGCGTTCCCGAACGATGGGATAGAGCCGGCCGTAACCGCACGGCAAATCCAAGGCGATGCCCTGGCCAGGGTCCCTCGGCACCGCGCTCAAGAGTTCGCGTAGAAGGCGTTGCTCGTGCCAATTGTTAACCCGCTCGGTCCAATGCCGTTCGAATTTTTTGCTGTAGTCCGCCAATCCCTCGGGACTGTTGTAACGCGCTAGTATCTGTTCATCCATGTCAAGTTAGTAGATCAACAAAAGCCCAAAAATCATATGTATCGTTGAACAGCAATAAAGCGTGACACCAGGAAAATGAGATGATTTCGAACCACCTTGGTGCCTGATCCGCGCACGAAATTACGCCAGCGCCGTTTGAACCGCTTGGTTAACGACGTTACCAAGGTCCGGTTCTGTTTCGCCAGCATGCTTTTGCAACCCTGGCGCCGGAGTTTGGCGGCAGAGCCGCCCAGGGGATTGGGTAAATAGGCTTGGTAAAACACGCCGAGTTCTTCTTCTGTGGCATAGGGGTCCAGGCTGGCGAGGAAGACGCCGATATCGCGGAGTTGGCCCCAGCGGGCCAGGGGCGACCAACATAGCGACCTCGCGTATGGGATATCGACAAAAATCGTCTCGGCAGTTTTGTCCGCGGTTTCTCTTACCAGAACGTTTTTAGCCTTAGGCGTAAAGAGAAAAAAACGCCGCTCATGGGCCCTGCGCAGTTGAATGGCGATTTGCTCAGTCAATGACGCCCGCGACGGGCCGTGAGTTTGTTCACCACCGTGAACCGCGGAACTGCAAGCCGTCAAGTTGGCGGCTCCGTCAACGAACACGGTGATGAGAAAACAAGAGCGGACGAATCCGAGCCGAGTTCTCTCGGTTCCGAAGGCAACCGGTTCCACGGCCGGGATGCCAAGCTTCGAGAGCTGGAGCAGACCGTTGAATTCCTGTTCGGCTTTGGAAATGCGAAAGCCGGTGCGGATCCGCGGAAGAAACGGATAAGCGTACGTTTTGAGTACGAAAGTCTTTCCTGCCCCGGCATGCCGCGGGTCTTCGCGCGGCGGGATAATAGCCACTCGGGTTCGGCGTTCCACCTTGATGGTTTGACCCGGCGATTGGAAAAACGCCGCGTAGGTAGGAAATTCGTCCGGAGAAAAATATGGCGCAAATTGTTGCCGCACGACAAAGCCCCGGGTGCTTTTGTCCTTGTCTTGTTTGGCATCAAGAAGATTTTTCTTCGAGTTTTTCATTATGTCCTAGCCGCGAGCGAGTCCAACCAGGGGTGTAAAAATGGCCGCAAGCTGTCCCTTCACAAAACCATATGAAACGACGGTCGTATGGTCAAGCTTCGCGCGGATGATATCTGCATGGTGAGGAATGGGCTTGGCCTTTGCGAAGGGTTTTATTGTTCG
The DNA here is from genome assembly GCA_963816145.1 of uncultured delta proteobacterium. GTDB lineage: Bacteria > Desulfobacterota > Binatia > UBA9968 > UBA9968 > DP-20. The sequence continues at coordinate 280,498 of CAWFJP010000003.1, read as the reverse complement.
CATCCGCGAAATAGTTTTGCCGTTTAGTAATTGAAGCTGACGGTAGGTGCAAAAAGCCCGCCCTGCGGTTTGAGATTTTCACGCCGCTCTCGGCCCAAGAGTTCGAGAAATTTCCGCTGCGTCTCCACGCCGTAGACATATTTCTCCAACCAGCTGTTAAATCCATCGGCGCTCCGAGTCGCGCTGTGGTACTCGAAATAGAAGCTATCATCACGTCTGGCAAAACCTTGGGTGGGCGATGGGAAGGAACCGTTGGGCTCAAGGACAACACTGCTGACGACAAAACCAGGGATAATGGTGCGATTGGGATCGCGTAGTATCAACTCGTGATCGACGACCTCTTCACAGGTTAGGATGACTTTCTGAGCGGCCATTGCCGCTTCGCGCATGACCCCGTAGTTGCCCCAGAGATGGGCATTGCCTTGATCGTCCGCCCGCTGCACGTGAAGGATGGCAAGTTCGGGGCGAATGGCGCGCACCGCGAGCAGTTCTTCGCCGGTAAACGGGCAACGGACGCGATCGAAGTGCGGTTCTTTGGCGATGTCGCTGCCCTTGATCGATCGGGTCGGCAAGAAGGGCAGTCCCATGGCCGCCGCCTGGAGCGCCAGACCCATGGTAAAATTTGAATGCTCTTCGATTTCCAGCGGTCCCGGGTCACGCAACTCCGCGGCACGGCGAAAATTATGGCCCAGCCCCGCGGCCACATTGCCAACCCAAGACGCTTGAATCTTCTTAACGCAGCCGGCGCCGATGAGTTGATCGAATTGAACATCGGATATCGGTCCGATCAAGGTCAAATCCTTGCGGTGCTGCCGGATGATTTCATGGCTCGCGGCAAAGGGAATTAGCGATTCCAGGCCGCAACCCAACGCGATCGACATGCCGTCGCGAACATGGGTTGCAATAGCTTCCGCTAAGGATTGAACTTTCGACATTACCGCTATCAGTACGGTTTCAAGAGTGACTCTTCAATATCTTGGGGTCTCTTCCCATCGCTGTCGAATCGCCTCGGTTCGTTTTAAATCGTTCTCTCCAAAAAATACTCTTATATCGATCCGGGTCGAGTCGGTGTCACTTATTTGTTTTACTAGGTGAATTCAATGGCGATGTCTTATTAGCGCAGTTTCAAGGCAGACTGCGCTTCACGCAACGGCGAAAAGTCGACCACGTCGTTTATTCCAACCGCTTTTGCGCCGCCGCCTTGGCGGGCCACTTCAAGGACGCTTTCAATGCCGCGCGCCGATGCCGTGCCGTCTTTACTATAGGCGGGCAGCGTCTGGTCGTAACCGGCCTCGGCCAGATGGCGTTCCATCCTGAATAGTTTCTGGATCAAGCCAATCGCTTCGCTTCGCTGGCTGCGCACAAACAAAAGCCCGCGTAGCATTGCCGTTAGGACTGCGACGACTTCCGCGCGGTTATTGCGGATTTTAGCCACTGACGTCGATAACCCCGCCAACGGGAAGTCCACGGTATCCGCGGCGGAGGCGAGCACGTTGAGTCCGAGCTCCTTGGCTTGCACGGGTGCCGGCGGACCGGCCAGAGTTGCGTGAATCGCGCCGGACTTTACCGCGGCCAAGCGCACCGGCAAATCGCCGGAAGAAACAATGGTAAACTCATTGGCGTTGATCCCATAATGCGCCAACATGCGCCGGGTGATGGTCACCGTGATGCCGCCGATGGAGCCCAGGCCGATGGTCTTGCCTTTGAGGTCGGCCATGGAGCGAATCTCGGGGCGGGTGACCATGTATAGGCTCGGCCGCTCGATCATGCTGAAGATCCCGACAATCGGCGAACCCTGTTGCGCCGCCAGCGTCACCGCGCTGCTGAACGAGGTGTAATAATCCACCGAGCCGCCGAGTACCCCGGACAAGCCAATGTTCGAGCGGATCTGCACCAACTCAACGTCCTTGCCGGCTTCCTTGAAAGTAACCGCGCGCCTGGGCTGCGAATAGCGGGAAGTTATTTAAATCACGGGCGGTGTAGCCGATGATGAGTTTCTTTTCCTGAGCGGAAAGCGGGGCGGCGCTTACAAGCAAGATCAAACCAAGTGCTAGCGCATTAGTAATAGCTCGGCGACCTCGTCCCGTGAATATCATGGTTGCAACTCCTGGTTTTATTGACGCATTTAAGACACAAAACTGTTTGCATTGGTACCGCTAGTTGTCGCACAAATAGGCCGATGACCTCAATTGGTGATAAGAGTTACGGCTGGCGTGGGCGCATCGGCAACATTTCGCCGACCGCCTGCACGGAAATATTCCCGTACGAATTTTATCGCGTCGCACCCGACGGGGTAACGTTGGTTTTGAGCAATCTAGTCATTCGCGATGCTCGTGAGTCGAGTCAGGTTGAAGCTTCATGGCAGGGTTTTGAGAATGCCATCGCCAGCCTGGGCGAGACCCAGGTCGATCATATTACGCTCAGTGGCGCGCCTATGGTTCTGGCGAAAGGCGTGGCGCGCTACCGGGAATTGCTCGCCTGGCTGCGCCAACAGTCTAACGTGCAGGCCACCACCAGCCCGCAAGCGTTTGCCGACGGTCTAAAATATCTCGGCGCAACCAAGCTGGCGGTGGCAACATCGTTTATTCCCGCACACAATCAGCTGGTCAGGGAGTTTCTCATGGCCGAAGGTTTCGATGTTGTCGCGATCGAGGGATTAGATACCGGTATGACCTCGATCGAGAAGGCGATGTTGTCGCCGCAACGGGTGTTTGAGCATGTGCGAGATGTCGGCCTCCGTCATCCCGATTCCGATGCCATCCTGATAACGTCATCGGCTTGGCCGACCTTGGAAGTGATCCAGCCGTTGGAAGACGCATTCGGCAAACCGGTGGTCAGCAGCGCGGTTGGCCAAATCTGGGCACCATTTCACGATCTTGGCATCAAGGCCGATATTCGGGACTACGGCAAGCTGCTGCGCAGTCTGGCTTGAGGTGAACAGCATGAAACGCTTCATAATGGTGATTTTCTTAGCGATCCTATTTCTATCACCGCGGCATTACCAACTGGTTTATGCGGCGCAAGCCAAGCCATTGATTAAGGTCATCGCCGGCTATGGCTCCACCGACGGCGCCATCGCGCCGTTGTGGTTCGCCAAGGAAAGCAAACTATTCGAAAAACGCGGCTTGGATGTATTGCTGGTAGGCATGGGCACAGGGGCGGTTTCATTACGTGCTTTAATCGCCAAAGATTTGGAAATTGCCTCGCTGTCAGGGTCCGGTTTGGTGCAAGCGGCGTTGCAGGGCGCGGACACGGTGATTCTTTCGGCAGCGATCAATGGCTTCGTTTTCAAAGTCTTCGGCCCGCCGGAGATGACCAGCCCGGCGCAACTCAAAGGCAAGAAGCTTGGCGTCAGCCGCTACGGAGCAACCTCCGACTTCGCCATCCGATTGGCGCTCAAAAAGTGGGGAATTAATCCCGATCGCGATGTGAATATTTTACAGATCGGCACGACTCAGGACACCGTGCGCGCCATGCAGACGAAGATAATCGACGCCGGTGTATTGAGCGGTACGGCTTCACTGGTGGCGCGCAAGGCCGGTTTCCGCGAGTTGGGTGACTTGGCCGAGTTGGGCTTGCACTATCCGATGGCGCCGCTCGGGACGACAAGATCGTTTTTGCAGAAGAACGAGTCGGTTGTCAAAGAGTTCATGCTCGCCTACATCGAGGCGATCCATGATTTCAAGCGTAACAAGGAAGCCGCGATGGCGGTGGTCAAAAAATATAACCGCAACGCCGATCGCGAGGTCTTGGAAGACAGCTACAACAACTACGTAAACAAATACCTGCCGCTGCCGATCCCGACTGTCGACGGTATTAAGACCATTCTCGCAGAACTCGGTAGCACAGTTCCCGCCGCCAAAAATGCCGATCCGGAGCAGTTCGTCGCGTACAAGATTTCACGAGAGATCGAAGCGAGCGGGTTTGTGAAGAAATTGTATGAAAAATAATTCTCGGTACGAGATGTCGCACCAAAAATTGCGCGACCCATTCTTGTAGGGGCAGGCCCCTGTGCCTGCCCGTCCGAAAGGGCAACCACGGGGGGTTGCTCCTACTCGACAACCGCCTCACTGCCACGGCGAATCGACAACGTGATATCGCCTTTCTTGAGATAGAAGTGCCCCAAATCTTTCTTTTTGCCTAGTTCTTCGACCAACTTTACTAGCGGTTTTCTCGCGTCTAAGTATTCTTTGCGCGGCGGCGCTGACTTTAGGGCGTCGACGAACTCCGGGCCTGCGTAGTAGCGCATGATCAGCTCTTCGTCGGAGATCTTCGCGCCGCCATATTGATTGCGCACTTCTTCCAGCGGCGTGTTGGGGATTTGAAAACTTTCCATCTCGCGGGCGCGCTTACGGTCGAGGATTTTCGCTTTGACTTCCTTGTCCATGTACTGGGCGCCTTCTTTACCCCACAGGCCGAGGGCGAATTGAATCACCTGGTCGGTGACTTCTTTGTAGCGCTCGCCGGTCATGATATTGATCGCCGCCTGGCTGCCGACGAACTGGGCAAAGGGCGTGACCATGATCGGATAACCGAGCTCGGCGCGCACCTGGACAATCTCTTCGAGCACGTCCGACATTTTGTCCTCTTTGCCGAGCATTTTTAGCTGGTGGCGCAGGTTGGAGATCATGCCGCCCGGCACTTGATGACGGTACCAACCTTGATCGTATTCCCGCGGCGCGCCGATGGGCAGACCGGTGACTTTAGCACAATAGCGCAGATGTGCCTCCACGGGCGGCAAGACCTTTTCATTGACCAGCGGCTTGTAACCCAGTGCGCGCAGATTGTTGACGACGTTGAACACGGACGGTTGCGCTGAACCGTTGGCCAGTGGTGGTATCGATGTATGGACGATGCGGATGCCGGCCTTGACCACTTCGAGAACGTTGAACGGCGCCAAGCCGTTGTTGCAGTGGCAGTGGAACTCCACCGGCACGTCGCCGACGTTTTCGAGAATCAGCTTCGCTAGGGTGTAAGCACGGTCGGGTGTGAGCATGCCGGCGACGTCTTTGAAACAGAGCCGATAGGGCTTCATCGCCGCGGCCTCGCGGGCTTTGCGCGCGTAGTACTCATCGGTGTGGCGCGGCGAGATCGAATAGATCAAATTGACCACCGACGTCATGCCCATGGAGCGCAGCTCTTCGACTTCGCCTTTGAGTTCGTCGTAATCGTTCCATGGATCGGACAAGCGGGTCATGTTAATGCCGTAGCCGATGACCAGCTTCAGCAGTAGCCGCGGGATGCACAGGGGGCTTAGAATAAAGCCACCGGTGAGGCCGCCGTGATAGCGCAGTTGAGTATTTTTGATTTCCTTTTGGCCGTAGCGCACCCAATCCCAGGGATTGTCGAGTTGCTCGCGGATAACTTTCTTGAATCTGCCGGCGACGAAGAACTCCATGGCGTCGAAACCGGCTTGGTCCATATGGCGCAGCACCGGATGCATCATGCCGGTGGTCATATTATGCGCCCATAGGCTGGTGTTGCCGTCGCGCAGCGTCGTGTCGACAATCTTGATCTCGTCCATGAATGCCCCCCAACAGCCTAGTTGCCAGTATGATTCTCTTAACGCACGTAGGCGCAAGAAGACAAGGGAAGTGTGGGACGTCGTGCCGGATGACAAAGACTGTTTCACCACAAAGCGTTTATGAGCTTGCGCTCGTCTACAGACTTTGAAAACAGATGGATTCCCCTCCACCTGTTACTCTGTTCGAATCGTCATTCCCGCGCAGGCGGGAATCCAGGGTGATTCACCGCCGAATTAGCCTGGATACCCGCTTCCGCGGGTATGACGGAACCTCGGGTGGCCTCTTCCATTTGGGTGGAGATCATCCCCCGAAAGTTATTTTCTAAGGAGGCACGAAGGACACGAAGGGTTCGAGCAATTATTTCTCCGAACTTCGTGCTCTTCGTGACTTGGTGGTGAAAAATATTGCCATTAATACTGGTTGGCCAACTCTTATCTTGACAGTATCGCGTCGACGCGGGTATGAGGGACAGGATTGAAGGAGGCGGAATGTTTCGGATCAGCCCGATCGCTGGATTGATGACACTTGGACTATCTTTGTTTGTGCTTTCCAGTTCGGCGATCGCTCAGCAAAAACCGAAGCTCAGGCCGCTGCACATCGCCCTAGCTAACAATTCGGTGACCATGACGGCGATCTATGTCGCCAAACAGTTGGGCATATTCGAAAACTACGGCTTCGACGCTCGGGTATTGGTTTTGGAGCCACGGGCCGGATTGGCCGCGTTGCTCGCCGGCGAGTTGGATTTTTATACCGCCATCGGTTCTACTGCGCGGGCGGCGCTGCGCGGTTTGCCGGTTCGCGTGGGGCTGGTTGCCCTCAACCGCCCCGATTTCGCCTTGGTCGCGACCAAGGATATCACCAGTTTCGAGCAGCTGCGTGGCCGGGTGATCGGCGCCTATACGCCGCAGGGCACGGTCAATGTCGTCCTCCATGAAATGATGCGGCGGCGCGGCTTCAAACTTGATGACTACAAAGTCGTCAACGCCGGTACCGCTCGCGCTGCGGCATTGAGTGGTGGCGCGGTGCAGGTCGCGGTGCTCAATAGCGTCGAGACCGTGCGCATGGTCAAAGCGGGATTTCATGTCTTGGGAAGGGCAAGCGATGATCTGGAGCTGCCGCAAAGCGGCTTGGGTATGTCGCTCGGCAGCATGCAGAGTCGACGTGAATTCTTGCGGCCAGGAGTCCAGGCGGTGCTCGATGCCATTCGCGTGATCGTCAATCAAAAAGATAAGACCGTACCGGTCCTGATGAAGCAGTTGGCGCTCAGTCAAGACGAAGCCAGCTACGTCTATGATGCGATCCGCCCCGGATGGGCGCTAGACGGCCGGCCGACGCCGGGGGCCGTTAAGCTCGATGCCGAGCTCTCGCAGCGCGACATGGGACTCAAGGAATTGCCGAAAGCCGAGCAGACCTACGACTTCTCGATGTTGGATGAATTGGCTAAACGGTAGAGGAAATAGCGATCCGTAGTCAGTGGTCAGAAATCAGCTTTCGGACAGGTAAAGAGGGGGCTTTTACCGATGTTATTTCGTATGGGTTGGCTGGCGCTGGTCGCGGTGATGATGCTCAATACTTCTCCGGCCGGCGCGCAACAAAAGAAGCTCCGGCCTTTACGCATCGCTCTGCCAAGCCATTCGGTAAGCTCGACGCCAATTTATATGGCGCGCAGCCTGGGAATATTCGAGAGCCTGGGATTTGAACCGCAGATCCTCGTGCTCGAGCCGCGGGCGGCGCTCGCCGCGTTGCTGACCGGCGATCTTGATTTTTACACCGCCGCGGGGACCACCGGGCGGGCGGCGCTGCGCGGCGTACCGGTTCGAGTCGTGATGGTTTCGGCCAATCGCTCGGACTTATGCGTCGTCGCCGCGAAAGAATTCACCAGCGTCGAGCAGCTTCGCGGCAAGACTTTTGGCGGCTACACGGCTCAGGCGTCGGCTAACATCGTGTTGATTGAACTCTTGCGCCGCAAAGGATTGCGGCCCGATGACTACAAAATTCTCAACATCGGTAGCGCGCGGTCGCCGGCGCTATTGAGCGGTACGGTTCCAGCGGCGGTTCTTACCGCCGTCGAGGCGGCAAGGCTTATGCGCCAGGGATTTCGCGTTTTGGCGCGCGCCTCCGACGATATCGATTTGTCCTCGGGCGGATTGGGGACTGCCATCGCCAGTTTGCAAAGCCGTCGCGATGTCATGCGCTCGACGGTCCAGGCGGCATTGGAAGGGCTGCGCATCACAGCGACCCAGAAAGACAAGGTAATTCCGGTCTACATGAAGCAGTTCGCATTGACCGCGGAGGAATCTTCCTGGGTTTACGACAATGTCGTGCGATCCTGGGCCCTCGACGGCAAACCGACGGCCGCCGCCAATAAACTCGACTTCGAGTTGACCCAGCGCGACATGGGTCTTAAGGAACCGCCCAAGATGGAGCAGGTTTATGATTTTTCCTTGCTCGATGAAATCGCCGCTGGAAAGCGATGATGGTTACGGCTTCGATGAAACGTGCGGAACCTTTTTGCCCAACGGAGAATGACATGGACCTGGAGTTAAAACGTCGTCGAATTGCGACGTTGGTCGCTTTCATGCTGCTGACGTCGATACCGTTAGCAACCTCATGGGCTGACGATCAAAGCACGCTCGCACAATTGTTAAAGGCACCTTATCGTACCCATGCCAACGTCGTGCGCGATATCCACCGCCATCCAATCGAAACGCTGGCATTTTTCGGCGTCAGAGACAACAGCACGGTGGTGGAGATCCTGCCGGGCAGCAGGGGTTACTACCTGGAAATTCTCGCGCCGTATTTGAACACGCGGGGCGTTTACATCGCCGCCAATCGTGACGAGTTGGCGGCGCCGCAGTATCTTGCCGATCATCAGAAGTTTCTAGGCCGACTCAAGGAAGACCCGGAGGTTTTCGCCAAGGTGAAAGTCACCAAATTCAACGCCGACCGCCATGAGATCGCGCCGGCGGGCAGCGCTGATTTCGTCCTGACCTTTCGCAATCTGCACAATTGGATCGAGCGCAATGAGATCGACGGCGCCCTGCGCGCTTTTCACAAAGCGCTCAAACCGGGCGGAGTGTTGGGTGTCGTCGATCATCGCGGGCGCACCGACTTATCCCAGGAGGCGCAGATGAAATTCGGCTATGTCCGCGAGGATGTGGCGATCAAGCAGATGGAAAAAGCTGGTTTCAAGCTCGCCGGAACTTCGCAGGTCAACAATAACCCTAAAGACACCAAGGATTATCCCGACGGCGTATGGACCTTGCCGCCAAGCTTTCGCTTGGGCGACAAGGATCGCGCCAAATACCAGGCCATCGGCGAGAGCGACCGCTTCACCCATCGGTATGTGAAACAATGACAGGCGCGAAACCGGCTTCAACAATGGGCTGAACGTTCTTTAGCTTAAGTGCTCGGCATGGGATCAGTTTATCTGTATGCGAGAGCATGCAATACTGATTGGATAATAATCCCTCTGAGGAGTCGTTGACGTGCCACCACATATATTACGCATTGACTGCCGCGATGAGCCGGGCTTGGTACACAAGATCACCGGCGTGTTGTTCAACGCCGGCTACAATATTCTCAGCAACCATGAGTTTGTCGACCTCGAAGCCAAGCACTTTTTTATGCGCACGGCGTTCGAGGGACCGACCCAACCGGACCGGGTGGTTTCTTATCTCCAACAGATCCTGCCGACCGAGTCGGTGGTCAAACTGGTCGAAGCGGAGCGCCAGCCGATCGTCATCCTGGCGACTACCGAAGCACACTGCTTGGGTGATCTGCTGATTCGCCATTACTCCGGCGAGTTGCCGGCACAGATCAAGGCCGTGATCGCCAACCACGAGACCTTGAGCTCTTTGGTCAAACCGTTCGGCATCCCGTTTCACTGGGTGAGTCATAAGGATCTCGAGCGCGCCGAACATGAGAATCGGGTGATGGAAGTGATCGACTCCTACGCGCCCGAGTACCTGGTGCTGGCGAAGTACATGCGCATCCTCACGCCAGCGTTCGTCGCCCGTTATCGTAACCGGGTGATCAACATCCACCATTCGTTCCTGCCGGCGTTCATTGGCGCCAAACCCTACCACCAAGCCTACGAGCGCGGCGTTAAAATCATCGGCGCCACCGCTCACATCGTCACCGACGATCTCGACACTGGGCCGATCATCGCGCAAAACGTCATCCCGGTGAATCACACCTACACCGCTGCCGCGATGGTCCAGGCGGGCCGGGACGCGGAAAAAATCGCTCTGGCGCGAGCTGTGCGGCTGATACTCGATGAGCGAGTATTTCTGCACGGCAATCGCACGGTGGTGTTCGACTAGCTGCACAGGCCTGTAGTTGCGATAAATCCATTTGGCAGACCGCCATGCCCAGGGCAGACTTCGGCGACAAAAAATTCCGTCATATCCGAGCGCGCGGGTATCCAGGCGAGATTGGCGGGAAGTCCCAAACCAAGTTTTGAATTTCGCTTTCGCGGAAATGGCAAAAAGAGCCGGTCATTACTGCTGCGGCGCTTACCGCGTCCGCCAGCGGAGCGAAGAAGCTTTTCAATTTCACAGCCTCAAAGCAGCCGCAGCCGATTGCGCGCTATTTGCAAATAATCGCTGAGAAATCGCAGGTTAACCGCTTAGTGCTTCGGCTACTTGATTTGACAATGCTGGGGCCATCCGATAAATCTTTTTGCATAAAATATTTCATAACTTAGCTAGGAGGCCTGCATGGCGAAGGATTTACGAACTTTCATTGCCGATTGCGAACGGCAATTGCCGGGAGAGGTGATTCACATCACCAAGGAAGTCAATCCGGCGAACTACGATGTAACTGCGATTATCAAGCATCTCGGCGCCCAGAAGAAGTTTCCGATCATCATATTCGACAACCCGCTCAATTTGAACGGAAAAGTCGGACCAATCAAATTAACCATGAACTGCGAGATTTCCCAGGGTAAGACCCAGATCGCCTTGGGCATGCCGCGCACGGCCACTCGCCCGGAGATGGCGGAGAAATGCTTGGAAATGGAAGAGCATCGGGTGCCGCCGACGATCATCAGCAAGAAGGACGCGCCGATCAAGCAAAACACCATGGTCGGCGATAAAGTCGACCTCTACCAGATCCCGATCATGCGTCATCATGAGATGGACGGCGGGCCCTACATCGTACTCTCGACCATCACCAAGGATCGCAAGTCGGGCATTTACAATCTTTCCTACCACCGCATGGAGGTAAAATCGAAGAACTCCACCGCGCTCTATGCTTCGCCGCGCCATCTGTGGAAGATCTTCAAAGACTACGAAGACAACAACATGGAAATGCCGGTGGCGACGGTCTTGGGCCATCACCCGGCGTTCCACATGGGCGCCTGCTACAGCGGCCCGTTTGAAGTCAGCGAGTACGATGTGATCGGCGGCTACATGGGCGAACCGCTGCGCTTGGTCGCGTCGGAAACCTTTGGCGACGACTTATTGATTCCGGCCGACGCCGAGGTGGTCATCGAAGGCGTGCTCAAACCCGGCGGCCGCGTCGTCGAAGGACCCTTCGGCGAAGCGCCCGGCTATCTCGGACCGCAGCGCTACACCACTTGCGTGCATTACGAAGTGAAGGCGATCAATTATCGCAACGGCGCCATGTATCAGTCGGTGATCACGCCGGAAGGCGACAAACCGTGGATGGATCTGCCGCGCGAAGGCGCGTATCTGCGCCGCTGCCGTGAGGCGGTTCCGGGCGTCACCGCCGTCTGCAAGCAGGGCCGCCACGCCCATTACAATGTTTTCATTTCGATGAAAAAGTTGTCGGAAGGCGATCCGGCGCGCGCCGCCGCCGCCGCATTGACCTTCGATCACACCAAGAATGTCTTCGTCTTCGATGAGGATATCGACGTCTTCAATCCGACCGACATTCTCTGGGCGATCGCGACCCGAGTGCAACCCCATCTCCAGGTCAATATCTTGAAGCCTTTATTCCGCGGCAATTTCTTGGATCCGTCGCTGCGCGACGAGATCAAGACCTCGGGAATGATCGTCGATGCGACCAAGCCGACCGACCGGCCGTTCTCGCCAGTGTCGAAATGCCCCGACGAAGCGATGGCGCGCATCAAGTTGGAAGACTATGTGCCCGGTGAGGTGTTGCAGCATATCCCGATGGACCGCACGACCTACTGGGCCTAACGGAATCGGAGAGAGTTAATCCAAAGCGCACAAAGCAGCCCCCACCTCTTTCCTCCCCCGCTTGCGGGGGAGGATGAAGGAGGGAGATTCCGGCAATCCAAAATCCAAAATCGCCAATCCAAAATAGATAGAGAGGTAAACCATGGGTCAGGCCGTTGAAATCACTTGTCCAAGCTGTAAAAAAATCTTTGTCGTTAACCCGCATATGCTGGGTTCTGGAATGAATTTTCATTGTCCGTTCTGCGACAAATACTTCCCCGAAAAAGACAGCCCCAAAATCCGCAAATAATTTCAGTTCTGGGCCACGGTGACAATCTCACCGTGGCCTTTTTCATTTTCCGACTGAATCATGAAGACGATGCAAAACTTTAAAGTCGTCGGCACCAATGCGCACCGGGTCGATGCCATCGAAAAAGTCAGCGGCAAGGCGATCTATACCAGCGATATCCAGCTGCCGGGCATGGCCCATGCGCGGATACTGCGCAGTCCGGTGGCGCACGCGAAATTGATCAAAGTCGATGCGTCGAAAGCCAAAGAGCTGCCCGGCGTTATCGCGACCTTGACCCGCGATGACATCCAGGGCTTCAACTTCAAGTATGGCGCGACCTACAAGGATCAATCGATCGTCGCCGTTGACAAGGTTCGCTATGTCGGTGACCCGGTCGCCGCGGTGCTGGCCGATACGCCGGAGATCGCTGAGCAGGCGCTGGAGCTGTTCGAAGTCGAATACGAAGAACTCGCCAAAGTCACCAACCTCGAAGAGGCCACCGCGCCCGGCGCGATTCAGGTGCACGAAGGCGGGGTGGCGCGCGCCGAACTGCGCGGTTCCACCTACGGCGCGCCGGAGCGCTTCAGCGGCACCAACATTTGCTATTACCTTACCTTCGGCCGCGAGGATGTGGACAAGGGCTTCGTCAAAGCCGAACATATTTTCGAGGACACCTTCCGTTTTCAAAAGGTCCAGCATTTTTCTCTCGAAGCTCATAACAACGTCGCATACTACGACGGCGAAAAGCTGACGGTCTGGGCGTCGTGCCAGGATCCGTTTACGCTGCGCGATCATTTGTCGGGAATATTTCGTCTGCCGTGCAACCGTATCCGCGTCATCGTGCCCTATGTCGGCGGCGGCTATGGCGGCAAGCTCTATGTCAAAGCCGAGCCGATCTCCGCGGCATTAACGTGGATGACTCGGCGGCCGGTGAAGCTGCAATTGTCGATCAATGAGAGCTTCAAAACGGTCACACGCCATCCGGCCAGGGTTACGGTCAAGACCGGTGTGAGCAAAGACGGCAAGCTCATCGCCCGCGAATGCCAGGTTTATATGGACACCGGCGCTTACGCCGACGCTGGACCACGGGTCACACAGAAGGCCGGCTATCGCGCCTTGGGGCCGTACAAAATTCCCTACGCCAAAGTTGAGGCTTATGGCGTGTATACCAACACGGTTCCCGCCGGCGCGTTCCGCGGCTTCGGCGCACTGCAAGTGACCTGGGCCTATGAATCGCAGATGGATATGATCGCCGAGCGCTTGGGACTCGATCCGCTGGAGTTTCGAATAAAGAATTTATTTAAGAAGGGCGACCTATACACCGTCGGCGATACACCGGTGGATTGCGACATGAAAGAGGGATTGCTCAAAGTCGCCGATGCCATCAAGTGGAGCGAAAAAAGTAGAAAGCCTAACCGTGCCAAGGGCATTAGCTGCTGCATCAAAGACGCCGGCGGCACCTACAAAGTCGCCGGCGCCACGGTGAAGATGTCTTCCGACGGCAGCGTCATGCTGCTCACCGGCACCGTCGAAGCAGGGCAGGGACCGCGCACGGCGCTGAGCCAGATCGTTGCCGAAGAGCTCGCCATGCCGATGGACCAAATCGGCGTCGCCCAGCTCGACACTGACGTGACACCTTATGATATCTCCACCAGCGCCAGCAGCTCGACGGTGGTGATGGGTACGGCGGTGCAACGAGCCTCGCAGGATGCCAAAAAGCAATTGCTCCAGTGCGCCGCCAAAGTGTTAAAACAAAAGGCCGACAGCCTGACGCTGAAAAATGGCCAGGTCTGGACGAAATCAGGTCAGAGCCTTTCCTTCAGCAAAGTGATCGTTGATTTCTTCGGCAGCAAGGCCGGAGAAATCATCGGCAAGGGACTCTACAAAGACAAGCGCAGCGCCAAGGCGGTGCTGGGCTCGACCACGACTTTTTGGGAAGTCGGTTGGGGCGGCGTCGAGGTCGAAGTCGATCCCGATACCGGCAACGTTCATCTACTCAATTACGTCTCCGCCTGCGACGCCGGCAAGGCGATCAACCCCGAGCAGTGCGTCGGTCAAGACGAGGGCGCGGTGATGTTCGGCATCGGTCATACATTGATGGAAGAGATGATCTATGAAGAGGGCCAGTTGCTCAACGGCAACATGGTCGACTACCGTGTGCCGACGTTCGAGGACCTGCCGGATCGTCTGCACACGATTCTGATCGAAAACGGCAACGGACCAGGACCATTCGGATCTAAAGGAATAGGTGAGGGCGGGTTGTTGCCGGTGGCGTCGGCGATCGCCAATGCGGTTTCCCGCGCCGTCGGCGTGCGCATTCAAGACCTGCCGCTCACGCCGCCCAAGATTTGGCGGGCGTTGCAAGAAAAAGGTTAACTCAAGTAAAATATTAGCTAATCTAAAGAATCACCTGCATTTCAATTCGCTCGTCATTCCCGCATGTTTTTAGCGCCAATCCAGGCTGCTTAGTCCGTCGAACTGGATGGATTCCGGTTTTCACCGCAATGACGGAATCAGAAAACTCCTCACGGTTATCTTCGCTATTTCAAACATCCAGCACCGCGCCGCATTTTTTGCAGGTCGCCAGTTTTGGATCGGCTTTGAGCGCCGCGGTGGCTTTGTTGACCGCATCGCCGGGATCATCGAAGCGCACGTCGGTGGCGTAAAGGTTGGTGCCGCACTTTTCACAGGGCCAAATGAAGCGGTCGGTTTCGTCTTTCGAACGGGTTTTCTCCACCACATAGGTCCACGAACCATCGGCACGGCGCGGCGAGTGCGGCGTGTTTTTCGGCATGAGAAAAACATCCCCCGACTTGAGCACCGCCAGCTCATGCTTGTCATCCTTCAAGTAGTGCAGGTTGAGCTCGCCTTCAAGCTGGTAAAAAATCTCGTCCCCGGGATTGATGTGATAATCCTTGCGCCGGTTCGGGCCGCGCGTGACGAAGGCGATGAAATCGGAGTCCTGCCAAATCACCCGCCGCTGCCCCCAATCGCCGCGGTTGTCGTCGATCCATTTTTGTAGGTTGAAGGATTGTAAGTGAGGAAACATAAGACCTCCGGTGAGTCTTGGGCTATAGTTTTTTGATTTATTGGCATTTTGCGCGCAAGCGGGAACTTTGGGAATTGGATTATTCTCCCGCCAAGGCGCAAAGACGCTAAGTTAAAGACTAATGTCATTTCGACCGAAGGGAAAAATCTGTCTTGGATCCATGCCGTCAACTTTGCGCCTTAGCGCCTTTGCGGGAAATCTTCCGGATTTCGATCACTCCCCTTAACCCAGGACCACTATAGAATTGCGCCGAACCCGGAATCAAGCTACATCAGCCTGGTCATGTTAGTTCGCAAGAAATCGATCGAGCTCAAGAAAGGGATCATCGGTGTGATCTCCGACACCCACGGACTGATGCGGCCCGAAGCCCTGGTGGCGCTCAAGGGCGTCGAGCTGATCATTCATGGCGGCGATATCGGCAAAGTTGAAGTGCTGCAATCGTTAAGACGCGATCGCGCCGGTCTACGCCATTCGCGGTAACAATGATCGTGGACCGTGGGCGCAAAAGCTGCCGGACATACTCAATCTCCAGATTAATGGCACTAAGATTCACGTGATCCACAACGTCCACGAACTTGACGGCGAACCCAACGTAGCGGGAATTCGCGCCGTCATCAGCGGTCACTCGCACAAACCGAGCGTCGTGACGCGTGACGACGTCCTGTTCGTCAATCCCGGCAGCGCCGGGCCGCGGAGATTCAAATTGCCGGTGACTATTGCACGGCTGAAGATTCATCGCGAGAGTTTGGACTCCGAAATAATCAAACTGCTGTAGTAACGGTTTGATGAATCATAAGAACCGTTAATTCACTAACCGATGACGAGAACTTGCCGGTCGACTGTTAGATGATGTGTTGACTTATACAGATGAGCGAATAAAATGGCGGTCTTACCGGTGCACCGTTCTTGGTAGTATCAATTATGCTTTTAGGGGAGCTGCATTACTCCTCGGAGTTTTCGTTACGCTGTTCGCCTACAAGCCGCTGGGCCTCTTCGTCGGACAGTGATTCTAATTCGTTCAATAGTGTCGCCAAGCCTTGCTCGTCTAAAGTGTTTCCCTGATGAGCCGTGATCACTGATGCCATATCCGCAATGGTTGGAGATTCAAACAGTGACTGCAGCGGTATTTCTAACTGAAACTGCTGGATAACCCGGGACACAACCCTAGTAGCTGCCAAGGAGTGGCCTCCAAGATCGAAGAAATTGTCGTCTGTGCCAACTTCATCGAGCGCAAGAACGTCTGCCCAAATCCTAGCCAGTCGTTCTTCTATGGGATTGTGGGGCGCCACAAAGGGAGTGTCAATCTCCGGTCTTTTGCCGGCTGGGTCTGGAAGCGCCGAACGATCTATCTTGCCACTCGGCATTAGCGGCAACGAATCTAAAAACATGAACTTCGATGGCACCATATAGTCAGGTAAAGAGCTTCGGAGAAATTGTCGAAGCTCTCCCACAGTTGGTCGTTTGCCGTGAGTTGGAACGATATACGCCACCAGACTTTCCCCCAGGTCTTTATCCGTCGTAAGCAAAACGACGGCTTCTGCGATTCCGTCGTGTCCAACCAGTGTAGCGTCAATTCCTGACAACTCCACTTTCATTCCTCTAATCTTTACTTCATTATCCTTCCTACCTAGATGCAGAATTAGTCCGTCGTGCGATACCATTCCCAGGTCGCCGGTTAAGTATACTGTCTCCCCCGTTGCCGGATCGTTGTGAAATTTGGCTTCTGTAAGATCGGTATTGTTCCAATACCCTGAGGGCAGAAGCTGGCTTCTCACCGCGATTTCACCCACTTCGTTCAGTCTGGTTTGTTTGCCCTCATCGTTTAATAAGACAACACTTTTGCCCTCAACGGGATAACCCACCGGCACAAGCGGCGTATCAATCGTTGTATCCTTGTCAATAAACAATTGGCAGATGTTGCCCACTTCGCCAGCGCTTAATCGATTGACCAAAATACATTGGTTTGGAAAATAGTTCTTATAGGATTCGACATCGCTCCTGTACAATGGCTCGCCTGCAAACTGTATCAGGCGCATTGACGGAAATGCGATGGTTCCGTCCAACTCCCCGACCAGATATCGAAAGCTCGATGGAACGGATTCGTAACAAGTTATATTCTCTTTGT
Source organism: uncultured delta proteobacterium (assembly GCA_963816145.1). Classification (GTDB taxonomy): domain Bacteria; phylum Desulfobacterota; class Binatia; order UBA9968; family UBA9968; genus DP-20. The sequence continues at coordinate 263,364 of CAWFJP010000003.1, read as the reverse complement.
TTAACAATCGCGCTAAGTCCTGGATACCGTGTTTCTTGATGTCGAAGGGAAAAATGGCCGATCCACTGAGTAAACCTTTACGAAGAGTGTGGCTACCAAAGCTGAGATTAGTCAAAGCGACCACTCGATCATCACAACAAATGTGAGCCGAATTGATTGCCGACCGGGCAGAAACTAAAAGCACTCGATGACTACGAACAACCCCTTTCGGTTTACCGGTGGAACCCGAACTAAAACGAATTTCAGCCAGCGCTTCGCTACGGATTTTTAAGTTCAGATTGCCATCGGCCAGATCAATTACGGATGGGTCTATGTTTATAATCTGACTGGTGGTCTTTCTTGTTAATTCTAGCGCAAGGGACAAATTATCGCCGGTAGTTAAGATCACGTTCGCTTGCGCGGCCTCGATTTTCGATAAAATCGCCGGCAAAAAAGAGCTGGGTTCGACCGCAACCAAAATCTTGCCTGATTTCCAGATCGCCAGAGAGAATATTACCGCCGCTAAGGTTTGCTCCGAGAAAATCACGATTGGACGATTGTGTTCACCAAGCCTATCGACAAGCAAACGCGCTACTCGGTTTGCCACTTTGTTCAACGCATCGTACGTTAGGGCCGTGTCGTCTATTTTGACGGCAATCCGATCGGGGTTAATGCGCACAACCTTTTCAAAACGCTCCGGAACCGATGTCTCGACGTCATCCTTAGGAAACTCGACGAATTTTCCCGATGGGTGGAAGCACTTGGCCCGTATTGCTTGTTGGTCAGGCGGCAACTTCATAGCATTCGACTCGCTTTCCCCCGGTCCTGGGATACATTGTAGACGAGTGCGATGCTATACGACAAGACTAGAGGTCATAGTGGTTCTTACGGTGCTAACACGGGGTAATTTAATGGTGCTTAATTAAACCGCAAACAGGGTCATCGGTTTCTTTGCTGTAGGGGAACGGCAGCAGGCCGTTCCACTCGCCGCTGCGATTAGTTACGGCCAACCGACGTGGCAACAACGTTTCGGTAAGTTTGCATCGTTAGGGTCGCGTAGCCGTTTAACAGGGTATCCCGGTCGTGTCCAATGCGCTACCCAAACGGTCTGCAGATAATTCACCGCTTGAGTCGAGATCGCTCGGTGCGCCTTGGAGAGATTCATGGAAGATGGGGGATGCAGGCGACACGACGAGAAGTACTAGCGGACCGTCGACCAACGGTTTCTCGGTGGGGACCGCTTCGTCAAAACACCGCCGCGCGTTGGAGCGTCGCTGGCCGTGGCGTCCCGCCCAATCGGCTTCTAGACCTCCGAGAGGTCCACTGTCGTGGTAGGCAGTTTGTCCAGCTAGTCAATAACTTCCCTTGCACGCTAGCTTGAAAGCGGTAGCAGGTGCTTTAGACTTTGGAAGTGTTTTGCTGTTCCCCCACAAGCCGCTGCGCTTGTTCGTCGGACAACGATTCAATTTCGTGCAAAATATCCTCCAACTCTTCGCTTCCTAATGGTTCGTCTAGATGCTCGGCAATTACAGCCGCCATATCAGCCACCGTTGGCGACTGAAATAGGGCTTGAAGTGGAATCTGTAGTTGGAATTGCTGGAAAACACGAGATACAATTCGCATGGCAGCAAGCGAATGGCCTCCCAGATCAAAGAAGTTGTCGTAAATGCCTAGGGCGTCAATTTTCAGCACCTCTCTCCAATTCTCGACGAGTTGCTTTTCTAAGGCGGTTGTCGGTGCAGCCACAAAAATACCTGGCTCGGTTTTAGCTCGACTCGCGATCGGTAGCGCTCGGCGATCCAGTTTGCCTGTCTCAGTAAGCGGGAACGAATCCATCGCGATGAAAGTTGAGGGAAGCATGTATTCCGGTAATTTATCCTGCAAGAAGTTCCGCAAATCGCTTGTGGTAGGTGCAGGCTCCCTGCTAGAGACAAAATACGCTGTTATCCGGGTTTCACCAAGATGGTCCTCATCGGATGTTACCGCCGCTTCTTTCACCCCATCATGATTATGAAGCGCCATTTCAATCTCGCCCAGTTCCACCCGGTAGCCTCTTATTTTCACCTGAAAATCTTTACGTCCCAGATGGAATAGACACCCGTCGGGCGCCATGCGACCCATATCACCGGTAAGATAAAGACGCTCGAGCCCTCCGTCCGGATCCGGCAAGAACTTATCGCGGGTCGCCATAGGGTTGCGCCAATAACCTTGTGCCAGATAGCGACTTTTCACCGCAATTTCGCCAATCGAGCCGCACCCCGCATCCTGCACTTCGTCATTCACTAAGACGACTTCCTTGCCATCCACCGCATACCCAACAGGTACGTCCAAACCGCTCATTTCAGTCTCCATGTCCATGAAAAATATCCTAAACGTGAGTGCTTCCGTTGATCCAAGTACGTTGAGCAAAATACAGTCACGCGAAAACGATTTCCTGTACTGCTCTACATGAGTCTTGTTGACTGTTTCACCAACCAGGTAAATAAGACGAAGACTGGGAAACTGCTGCTCTCTCGCCACGATATCGGCGAAGTGGCGGAAAACAGTCGGAACGGATCGGTAGATCGAAACGCAATCTATAAGTAGTCGGTCGGCAAGCGCAGTCAGTCCTTCACTACGAATATCGACAAGAACAAGCCTTGCACCGTTAAGGAGGGTGCCATTGATCGTGCCGATCGAGTCAGAAAAGCTACAAGACGAAACAAGTGCCAGCCGATCATCGAGACTGATGTGGGCTAGATTTGTATAGATCAACGTTTCTTGAAGCACAGACCGGTGGCTTTGAACTATACCCTTTGGGTTCCCTGTTGTACCGGAGGTGTATAGAATCCACGCCAGCGTATCGGGCGGTAGGGCGAGATCGGGGTTGTCTCGCGATAGATTGTCGGGGATATCGTCGACGCCGATTACTTCGATTGCATTCTCCGCCAATTGATCGGCTAACCGGATATGTGTGCTATCCGTCAAAATCAATCGAGCCTGCGAATGTTGCAAGATCTGAGCGTTTCTCGATAGCGGATAAGCAGGATCAAGAGGAACATAGATTTTGCCCGCCTTAAGAGATGCTAAAATTGTGACGATGATAGCCGCATCATGACCAAGAAGAATCGCAACAGGCTCGTTGCTCTCACCTCGAATGTCTAGGATGTATCGAGCCACACGATTAGCTGACGCGTTCAACTCAGCGTAAGTTATAGCTTGCTTAGAGGTCTTTATGGCGAGTCGATGAGGATGCTGTGCCACAATTTTCTCAAAACGCTCCGGAATAGTTCGCTCGACATCGTCTCTAGGAAACTCGACAAAGTTCCCGGAGGAATGAAAACATTTGGCCCGTATAGCTTCTTGATCAAAAGGTAGCTTCATACTGTTTCTCAGAGGTTCACTTAAAGTAAGTGTATTCATTCCGCATCCTGCGGGGATCTGCCAATCCAACTTGTAACCCAGTGCGATACCACGATACAAGTTGATGAAGCTGGGGCGTTTTCTTATGGTCACGGCTGAGCGGTTGAGGGTCAAGGGGTTAAGCAAGTTAAGTAAGCAGGTTAAGAAGCAGGTTAACAGGTTAAGGGTCAAATCTTTACTCTTGCTTTCCGCCCTAACCCGATGCTAGTAGAAGCCCATGACCCGACCCCTAAGAATCCTGATTCCCGGCGGTTTTTACCACGTCACCTGCCGGGGCAACGACCGGCGGGCGATCTACCGCGACGACCGGGATCGAACAGTATTCTTGGAGAAGCTGCGAGGCTCGCTCGCCACCTACCAAGTCGAGCTTCACGCCTATGTGCTCATGGCCAACCACTTTCATTTGCTGGTGGCCACGCCCAAGGCCAATCTCTCCGAGTTCATGCGCCATTTTAATATCAGCTACACCGCCGCATTTAACCGCCGCCATCGCCGTGTCGGGCATCTGTACCAAGGGCGATTCAAAGCCATCCTGGTTGACCAGGACAGCTATCTGTTAGAGCTCAGCCGCTACGTTCACCTAAATCCGGTGCGGTTAAAGAGCTATCATGGCAAGAACGTCAGAGAGCAGATTCGATATTTGGAGCGCTATCGATGGAGCAGCCTACCGGGATACGTCAAAGCGGCTAGCAAGCAGCCGTGGGTGCGCTACGAAATGGTGCTCGGGCGGGTCGGTGGGAGTCGAAAGAAGTACGCAGAGTTTGTCGCCGACGGGATCGAGCGCGGATACGACACGCCGTGGAAAAACGTCAGCGGGCAAGTGGTATTGGGGCAAGAGAAGTTTGTCGAAAGGATCAAAGACAGGGTTGGCGAAGGGGGAGTCTCCCGCGAACAGCCGTCGGTCAGGGAGTTTGCGGCCAAGAGCGCGGCGGACATCATCAAAGAGGTGTGCCGGCGCTTGGGAGTGAAGGAGACCGAGATCAGGGCAAAGCGGATTGGGAATCGGGACGCACGAGCGGTGGCGATGGAGATGCTTTATCGGCATGGGCAGCTCAGCCAATCGGGGATTGGCGCAGAGCTTGGCGGATTGGACTACACGACGGTGAGCCGGGAGCGCAAGCGGATTCGGGAGAAGGCAGACCTCGATAAACGGATGGGTATGACTATGACGGAGATTGACGAGAGCTTACGCCTTAAGTAAAGATTTGACCCTAATCCCCCAATCCCTTTCCTCTCAACTCTCATTGCAATTGCCTGATCTCTCCGCGCTCGCATTCAGGATAAAACCTGTACATTCAATTCAATTACAGAGCTCACCGATCTAGCTAACCGGAGCGCCTCGGCCAAAAGCGCGGCGAACTCGTTATTTGTCAACGCGGCAACGGCCCCTCTGATTTTCACCCGGCCTGCGCCGCCGCAATATCTTGCTTCGCCTTTGCCTCGATAATTGTTTCCGCCAACCGCGGCGTCCGGCCAGACTTTGATTGACAACAAATCCTGTTGATAGTAACTACAAAAGCATTACTAAGGTCTTTTTTAGAACTTCTAAATTCAGTCCGCTTTCGGGTGGAGGCTTTCGATGCTACCAAAGAAATTCTCTTGGCAACTTTACTTCTTATTTTTCTATTTGTTGATGTTACCGGGAACTGCCAATGCTCGATCCGTAACGATAACATGGCAAGACAATTCCGATAACGAGCAGGGGTTCTTTCTTGAACGCACGCTGTCCAATGACTGCAGTGATGGTTGGGAAGTGATCGCATACACAGGCATAAATCAAACTCTTGTTACGGATGTCTACAAGCTAGGGGCATGCTATAGGGCTGCCGCGTATAATCAAATAGGCACGAGCGCGTACAGCAATGTTGCCCAAGTTGTACGCCTCCGGTGACGCGGTCGCGTGCGCGCTTTTGATCCGCGTTGTAACGCTCGCGGTAAATCTCCGTCTTAATTCGCCGCGGTGTCGGCCTTGCTGAACTCACGCACAAGACAGTGCCAGGCTAACTATTAAGTTTACCCCCGAGAATCCGGCGCGCATATCACGTGTTTCGTTTCGATCCATTAATAACGATACGCATGAAATATCCCCCGGCGCCCCCAATGCTGCCATTTTGGGGGGGTATTCAGATATCCCTCCGACTGCTACGCAACCGTTAGCGAGGTATTTGATCACCTCCCAAGAAATCGTCGACGATCTTGAAGTCGACTTCAACCAATTCTGCGAAAGTAGGAGATCGCGTGCCGCGCTGTAACCTAGCCAAATTTACCGCCCGGGTCCTCGCTTCAAAATAAACAAAGACCCTGCCCGATTAACACGCCAATGACCTCTGCGTAGCTTAACGTTGTTTCTCGGCGGCCCTATCAACACCCGACCCAGGGTGATAATAACGCTGTATCATGGCGTCGGTTCGAGTCTGAGGCGAGATAGACAAACGCACCGGCAAATACATGCATGCGCTGAGGGTGTGAGAGCATGATGAGGGACTTACAATGAAGAAAATCGTCCTGTTTGCTCTGTTGCTGATGACTCTAGTCTCGGGATGCTCCTCGGTTATCAGTAACAGCGAGAGTTATTATCAAAATCAACCTCGCCGGCCAATTAATTGGCGCGAATATTTGACTGACTGAGGGTGGGGCGGTTTCAGGCGCTATGATTCAGGGCTGATGCGGAATGAACAATCCCCCCCAGTAAGAGACGAGCATCAGAGGCATTTGACGAGAATCGGAAGCGGAAAAAGGATTTTAACAACTGGACGGTTGTAATTGGCCTCAGAACCTCCACAATGGCGGTATCGCTGACAGACGCGGTATCGAATGGCTCACTCCATATCACTACGAGTAATTGGGCAGTCGCTGGAAGTCGCTAAGATTCCTGCTTTCGAGTTGGAAGCGGACGGCCCGAATTATGTCGTGAAATGTGATTCGCTGACCCGAACAGGCGAATGGGTTTTGCGCCATGCACTTAGTCGCAATGACTTTTCCGAGCAGACCACTCGCCAATCAACAGTTGGGCGCTCAGTGCGGTTCAGTCCAGCCGATATTTCTCGGCTTGATGACCAGGCGAAGCTGCAAAGGCGAAGAAATTCTTCTCAAACTGAGGCGTACGGTAGGTTGTCTCAACTATTGCGTACTCTTGGCGATCATCTTGATCGAATGAATGCAAGTGCTTTTCAGATTTGCTGGGCATCTGACTCAGTTTCTATCTATTTCCAGTTCCTGGACGGTCAATGTGATTCCAGAACGTTTACCGTTGAAAAACTACAGCAACTGGGTTCATCTTCCAGATTTCGACGGTCGAGCCAAACACAGTTGGATTTCAGTGGGCCCGATCTACCGAAGCCGAATAGACCCCGGAATCGCTAGGTAGCTGCCAGTTTTAATTTACCTACACCCTAGCAGGCTTAACAACTTGTTAAGGCGCTGACGATTTCCACGAATAACGATCCACGCAAGTCGCTGGCGACACCTAGCGCAATGACCGTTGAACGGGTGGCGCGGTGTGTTCTGTCCTGGGCGTCAAACGATCACGCCCATCAGCCCACGACAGGAGGACAGTTGCGAATTAAAAAGCAATCCATTAGCTGAAAACCTTGGGCATCCTACCGAGATAGGCATTGTCTGGCCGCTTCCGCCCAATGATCAAACGCCAACCTTTGAGCTGATAGCCGCAGACCGCACAGATACCATTGATGAGATACTGACCGTTGCTCTTGGGTGGCTGGTTCACGACCACTGCGAAAAACTCTCGGCATCTTGGGCATTTTCGGGCGAGGTGCTTGGGCATTGCGCCGGACACATATCGCAGACATGGCAGTGCGTCAAATGGGCACATATCGACCGGGTCCTCCATGGGTGGTATAGCCTCGCGTTTTTGCGCGGAACCAACGGCAGAGAAGCGAGGGGCAGCAACCGCCGTTCAGTCAACAATCTTTTCAGCATCTATCAAAAAATTCGAAAGTCGCGACCGGCCATCCATGTACTTTTGGAACTGCTGCCATTTATGGAGCAGGTCCAACTCTTCAGGTATGCACAAACGAATATCGGCCAACATGGCGCGGGTCTTGCCAATATGGATTGGGCCGAGAATCCTGCAAGCGTGATTGAAATCTGCACGAGGAAGGATGCGCCATATTTCGAGAAACTGGCGAGTTCGCTGAATTTTGAATTTAACAAATTCTTAGTTGAAGGCGTCCACATCGCCTCGCCAACCACCGACTTCTTGTCATTTGTCAGCAGATATTGAATCGGTCTGAGACGGACACTTGGCCGTTTATTTGTGTCGGGCGACGTTCGAAATGGAAAAACTCTTCGCACCACATTGACATTCAGAGAGCTCCAAGTTAAAAATTCTTATACCTTTTAATCCGATCCTGTGAGGTCGGCAAAGGGCACAATGACGAAACTTAATTTACAAGATCGCGACTCTCTAAGACCCACTCGGTGACGCCGGGCGGGTCTTTTTTTATGGTTGACGAGAAGAAAATTGTAGTCGAACGCGACGACATCGGCCGGATGATTAGCCGGATGGCGCATGAGATCGTCGAGAAGGCGAGTAGTCCGGCGGAGCTGGCTTTGATCGGCATTCGATCGCGCGGCGTGCATTTGGCGCGACGGATTGCGCGCAAAATCGGCGAAATCGCCAAGATCGCTCCCGCAGTGGGGGTGATCGATGTTACACCGTATCGCGACGATAAGTCGCAGGAGTCGTCAAGCGCGGCGGTGGGGGCTTTCGAGGTACAGGTAACGGTCGATGAACGGACTGTGGTTTTGATCGACGACGTGATTTTCCGTGGCCGGACGATTCGCGCAGCGATGGAAGCGGTGGAGCGCTTGGGGCAGCCAAAGCGGATTCTGGTCGCTGCATTGATCGATCGCGGCGCCCGTGAGCTACCGATCCGCGCCGACATTGTCGGCAAGAATATCGAGGTCCAAGATGGCCAGAGGGTCAATGTAATGCTCGATGAAGCCGACGGCGTCGATCAAGTGATTGTTTCGGAGTGGCCGAGAAGGAACCGGACTGATGTTCCGCAGAGTAACTAGTTCGGCTCAACTGCAACCGAAACCCGGAATATCTCCGGCAAAGGCGCTAAGGCCGCAAAGGTCGGAGAATAGTCGTGAAAATCATCAATGAGAGTGTACTTTTGATTTCTCCAAACTTTGCGTCTTTGCGCCTTTGCGGGAGGATTCTCCGAATTCTCGTGGCCAATTTTCTTTATGCAGCACGCCAAATATTCTAGCAACGAACCATGCGCAGCCTGATTTCCATAGCCGATCTGACCAATGACGAGATCGAAGAGATCTTTTTGCTGGCCGATGGCGCGGACAAACTGCGCGCGGGTAAGGTCGGCAGCGGTCAGATCATGGCGACGTTGTTCTACGAACCGAGCACGCGCACCCGGCTATCTTTCGAGTCGGCGATGCAGCGGCTCGGTGGTTCGGTGATCTCCTGCTCGGATATGAAGGCATCCTCGACCGCCAAAGGCGAGACCGTCGCCGACACGGCCAAAGTCGTGTCGAGCTATGCCGATGTCTTGGTCGTGCGCCACAATTGGGACGGTGCGGTTCAGGCGATGGCCGAGCATGCCGATGTGCCGGTGATCAATGCCGGCGACGGCGGCCATGAGCATCCGACCCAGACGCTGTGCGATCTTTACACTCTGCGCAAGGAAAAGGGCGATCTCAAAGGCTTGACCGTGGTGGTCTGCGGCGATCTTAAGAACGGCCGGACAATCCATTCCTTGGTCTATGCCTTGGCGCGCTTCGGCGCCAACGTGGTGACGCTGGCGGCCAATGGTATGGAGCTGCCGCAGTACGTCATCGAACGGCTGGAGCGCGAGTACGATTATGGCTTCGCGCCGGTGGCGTCGGGGGATTTGAATGCCGTGGTTACTGAAACTGATGCTTTGTATTTGACGCCCAAGCAGCCGCATCAATTGGCGCTCTACACGCAAGTGGATAGAGTTATTCAATCCCAGCTGAGTAGCATGGCTACCGGGTTGCGTTACGACGTTTTTTACATGACCCGCAAACAAAAAGAACGGATGAGGGAAGGCGCCGCCAACGGGGGCTACCCGACCATCGGTCCGGAGTTTCTCCAGGAAAAGCGCTTTCAGGACACCGTCGTCATGCATCCGCTGCCGCGGGTCGACGAGCTTTCGCCTGAGCTCGACAAGGACCGGCGCGGTATCTACTTCAAACAAGCCGCCTATGGTGTTCCGGTACGCATGGCGCTGTTAGAGTTTCTTTTCCGCAGCGATCGCGCGCGACAGCCCGCCGCGAACAAGGCGCAGCGCTCTTTCCGCAGTCCCGAGCCCATCGGCCCCAGGTGCCATAATGCCAATTGCATTACGGTCAAGGAGCCGCTATCGACCGAGCGACGGTTTCGCATTTACTTCGCCGATCATATCGGCGCGCTGATTCTCGGCTGCGACTATTGCGATCATCGATTCAAGGTCGATTATGTCGGCAATGTTAAAGCCAAGCGCTATTCGTCGTTTGACAACGCGCTCAGCGAGACAATTCATGACTGGTGGGATAAGGGCGAACTGGCGCTCTTCGACTCGATCAAGGAAGCTGAAGAGTTGGGCTATGAACCGACCAAAAGCAGCGGGCAGCGGATACTGATGGCTGAGGGCGATATCGAAAATGCCCTGGCGGCCATGAGCCAAGAGATCATCAGCGACTGCCGCGATCCCGACCGCTTGCTGATCCTCGGTGTCCGAAGCGTCGGATCGCAATTGGGCCAACGCATTGCCAACCAAATCGAAGCGCGGCGCAAACGCAGACCGGAGTTGGGCGAGATTGAAATCTACGGCTCCGGCGACGAACTCCGGCGCATCGGGCCTGCCGATCCCGACCTCGGGCCGCTCAGCCTTAAAGATCGCGAAGTGGTTTTGGTTGACGACGTCATTTATACCGGACGCACGGTGAAAAGCGCATTGAGCATTATTTTTCGCTCGGGCCGGCCGCAATCGGTGCGCTTGGCGGTGTTGGTAGATCGCGGTCACCGGGAGGTGCCGGTGAAGCCCAACTATGTCGGCAAAAACATTCCGAGTTCGGAAAATGAACGCGTGCGGGTGCGCTTGCGCGGCGAGGACCGTGAGGTGAATGACCGCGTGGTGATCTATTCGATCATCAATCCCGCCGGGAACGCCCAGACAGCAGCGAATACCAGCCGGGAGAAGGCGGCAAACCATTAATTTCATGAAAGCCATTTTGGCATTGGCGGACGGCAAAGTTTTCACAGGAGTAGGCTTCGGCGCCGAAGGCGAAACCGCCGGCGAAGTGGTGTTCAATACCAGCATGACCGGCTACCAGGAGATCCTCACCGACCCGTCCTACGAAGGCCAGTTGGTGGCGATGACCTATCCGCAAATCGGTAATGTCGGAGTTAACCTCGAAGACGTCGAGTCGCGTCGGCCGTTCATGCGCGGCTTTATCGTCAAAGACTACACCGCCGAGCCGAGCAACTGGCGTGCCGGGCAGTCCCTCCATGAATATATGCGCGCCAACGGCATCGTCGGCATCTACGGCATCGATACCCGGACGCTGGTGCGCCATCTGCGCGATCATGGCGCTCAAGAGGGAGTGATCTCGACCGGCAATCTGAGCGCTGAAGAGCTGGTCGCCAAAGCTAAAGCGGCGCCGGGCATGGTCGGCCAAGATCTCGTCAAGAATGTTACTTGCCCCGAGGCTTACGATTGGAACGAGGGCATGTGGCAACTGGTCGGTGGCTATAAGCAGCGCAATGGCAGCGGCGCGGCCAAGCGCAGCCGCAAGGGCAGCTTCTCAGCGCCGAAATATTTCGTCGTCGCCTATGATTTCGGCATCAAGTACAACATCCTGCGTAATCTCGCCGAATCGGGCTGCCAAGTACGCGTGGTGCCTGCGTCGACGCCGGCCAGCGATGTGCTGGCGCTCAAACCGGATGGGATTTTTCTTTCCAACGGTCCCGGCGACCCCGACGCGGTGCCTTACGCGAAAGAAAACGTGCAGCAACTGATCGGCAGGACGCCTATTTTCGGCATCTGTCTCGGCCATCAGATCTTGGGCCTGGCCTTAGGCGGCAAGACTTACAAACTCAAGTTCGGCCATCATGGCGGCAATCAGCCGGTAATGGATCTGACCACGCGCAAGGTCGAAATCACTGCGCAGAACCATGGCTTTGCCGTCGACGCCGATTCGCTGGGCGGCGCAGCGCAATTAACTCATATAAACTTAAACGACAATACCGTGGAAGGGCTGGCCCACCGCGAGTTGCCGATTTTTTCCGTGCAGTATCATCCTGAGTCATCGCCCGGTCCGCATGACGCCAACTACTTGTTCAAACGTTTTACCGACCTGATGGCGCAGCACCGAGGCTCATAGCATCCATGCCCAAACGCACCGACATCCAATCCGTTTTACTCATCGGCGCCGGGCCGATTATCATCGGCCAGGCCTGCGAGTTCGATTACTCCGGCACCCAAGCTTTGAAGGCGCTCAAGGAAGAGGGTTACCGGGTTATCCTGGTCAACTCCAATCCGGCCACCATCATGACCGACCCCGGTTTCGCCGACCGGACCTATATAGAACCGATCACCACCGACATCGTCGAGAAAATCATCGCCAAGGAGCGGCCCGACGTGATCTTGCCGACCCTCGGTGGACAGACGGCGCTCAACCTGGCCATTGATTTGGCTGAGAAAGGCATCCTGGAAAAGTACGGCGTCGAGATGATCGGCGCCAAACTGGAGTCGATCAAAAAAGCGGAAGACCGCGATCTGTTCAAGGAAGCCATGCGCCGCATCGGCTTGGACCTGCCGCGCAGCGGCTATGCGCGCAGCATGAAGGACGCCCAGCGGATCCAAAAGCGCCTCAATTTTCCGGTGATCATCCGCGCGTCGCGCACATTGGGCGGCAGCGGTGGCAACTTCGCCTATAGCGCCGCCGAATTCAAGGAAGTCGTGCAAGCCGGTCTGGCGATATCGCCGGTGCATGAAGTGCTGATCGAAGAATCGGTCTTGGGCTGGAAGGAATACGAGTTGGAGGTCATGCGCGATCACAAAGACAATGTCGTGATCATCTGCTCCATAGAAAACGTCGATCCCATGGGCGTGCACACCGGCGATTCGATCACGGTGGCGCCGGCGCAGACGCTGACGGACAAAGAGTATCAGATCATGCGCGACGCCTCCTTGCGGGTCATCCGCGAGATCGGTGTCGACACCGGCGGTTCGAACATTCAATTCGCGGTCAATCCGCAGGACGGCCGCATGACCGTGATCGAGATGAATCCGCGGGTGTCGCGCAGCTCGGCGTTGGCGAGCAAGGCGACAGGATTTCCCATCGCTAAGATCGCTGCCAAGCTGGCGATCGGCTACACCCTGGATGAGATCCGCAATGACATCACGCGCGAGACGCCCGCCTGCTTCGAGCCGACCATCGATTATGTGGTGACCAAGATCCCGCGTTTCACCTTCGAAAAATTTCCTCAAGCCAAGGATCTGCTGACACCGCAAATGAAATCGGTGGGCGAAGCGATGGCCATCGGCCGGACGTTCAAGGAGTCTTTGCAAAAAGCCATGCGCTCTTTGGAAACCGGCTCCTTTGGTTTCGAGCCCAAAGTGGACCTCAGCGACGGGAATCGGCAGGAATCCCTGGTGATCGTCCGGGAGAAACTCAAAAATCCCAACGCGCAGCGGCTCTGGTATGTCGGCGACGCCTATCGTCTAGGGATGAGCACCGAGGATATCTTTCAGCTGTCAGCCTACGATCCCTGGTTTCTTGAAAAGATTCGCGAGCTCATTGCCACCGACCGGGAAATTGAAAATTGCCACGGCAAACTGAGTGAGCTGGACGCGGCGACGCTGCGCAGTTGGAAGGAAATGGGTTTTGCCGATGCGCGAATCGCCAAGTTGACCGGCGCTACGGAAGCGGCAGTGAGAGAAACACGCAAACAGAAGGGCGTCGATGCGGTGTTCAATTCCGTCGACACCTGCGGCGCCGAGTTCGAGGCGTTCACGCCGTATTTATATTCCACCTATGAAGGCGCCGACGAATCCAAGCGCACGCCGCGCAAGAAAATAATGATTCTTGGCGGCGGCCCCAACCGCATCGGCCAAGGCATCGAGTTCGATTACTGTTGCGTCCATGCGGCGTTCGCCCTCAAAGAAGAAGACTATGAGACTATCATGGTCAACTGTAATCCCGAGACCGTGAGCACGGACTACGATACTTCGGACAAACTCTATTTCGAACCTCTGACCATGGAAGAGGTGATGAATATCGTCGACCGGGAGAAGCCGGACGGCGTCATCGTTCAGTTTGGCGGCCAGACACCGCTTAAGCTCGCCTTGGCACTGGAACACGCCGGTGTGCCGATCATCGGCACATCGCCCGACAGCATCGATCTGGCAGAGGACCGCGAACGCTTCTCGGCGCTGATCAACCGCCTGGCGATCAAGCAGCCCGACAACGGCATCGCGCGCTCGTACGACGAAGCGTTCAAGATCGCCGAGGGGCTTGGCTATCCGGTGTTGGTACGGCCTTCCTATGTGCTCGGCGGCCGTGCCATGCAAATCGTGTATGACGGTGAGGCTTTGCAAAACTACATGACCCATGCGGTGTCCGCATCGCCTGAGCACCCGGTGTTGATCGATAGGTTTCTCGACGATGCCATCGAGGTCGACGTCGATGCGCTGGGCGATGGCGACGATTATGTTATCGGCGGCATCATGGAGCATATCGAACATGCCGGGGTGCACTCCGGCGACAGCGCGTGCAGCCTACCGCCGAAAACCATCAACCGGGAAGTTCAAGATGCAATCCGCCGCCACACGATTGCGCTGGCCAAGGCGCTCAACGTGCGCGGCTTAATGAACGTCCAGTTCGCCGTGCAAGGTTCCAACGTTTTTGTTTTGGAAGTGAACCCGCGAGCATCGCGCACCGTGCCGTTCGTGAGCAAGGCGATCGGCGTGCCGCTGGCGAAGATGGCGGCCAAAATCATGGTTGGCAGGAAACTCAAGGAGTTAGGACTGACGCGTGAAATCGTACCGACCCATATCTCGGTGAAGGAAGCGGTGTTTCCCTTCAACAAATTCCCGGGCGTCGACACCATTCTTGGACCGGAGATGAAATCCACCGGGGAAGTAATGGGTATCGATAACTATTTCGGCATGGCCTTCGCCAAAGCTCAGCTGGGTGGCGGCATGCGTTTACCTAAGACCGGCCGCGTGTTTATCAGCGTGCGAGACGACGATAAAGAATCGGCCGCGTTTCTTGCGCGCAGGCTTTATCGTGTCGGTTTTTTTATTATGGCCACCCGTGGTACGGCAAACTACTTTAAAGACCACAATGTTCCCACGGAAATCGTCAAAAAGGTTCAGGATGGTAGCCCTCATATTGGCGATCGGATCCGGGTTGGCGATATCGCCATGGTGATCAACACCCCCGAGGATTCCCGGTCCCATGCTGACTCGTTCGCGATTCGGCGTTATGCCGTCGACTATCAAGTCCCTTATTTCACAACGATGGCAGGAGCCGAAGCGGCCACTGAAGGAATTGAGTTGCTGAAGCAGAGCGAATTCGACGTGAAGGCGTTGCAGGATTATGAGATCCCACGGTTATCCTAGCGGTCATTCGGTGCTTAGCGAGTGATCTGGAAAATAGCCGTGCATTTGGATCATCCGGGATTCTTTGCACGTCGAGACCGCCGTCATTAAACGAAACCACTTCGCGGGCGGGGATTTAACCCCGCCGCCAATTTCAATAGTGCAAAGGGGATGCTCGCCCCCTTTGGAAACTCCAGTTAGTTGTGCCCGCCTCAAGAGGCGGGGTTTATGAGAAATGAAGACAATCCGTCTGGTTTGATACGTGGCAAATATTTCCCATTCCGTATCGGGGACTTCCGACTCTCAGCCCAGTGCGCGTGACTGCTTGCGGGCGCTTTCTACATCGGTGCAATTTCTCAAAGGCGTCGGCCCCAAGCGCGCGGCGCAGCTCGAAGCCGCCGGTTTGGCCACCGTCGAAGATGTTCTTTATCACTTGCCGTTTCGCTACGAAGACCGGCGTCAATTAAAGAAAATAAGCCAGGCCGTGCTCGGACAAGAAGAAAGCTTTTCCGGCCAGCTGGTGCTGCTGCAAAACCGCTTCAATCCGCGCCGGCGCAGTCAGATGCTGACCGCCGTGCTGCGCGACGAGAGCGGCATGATTGATCTCCTGTGGTATCGGGCGCCAAGCTATTTGGCCAACGGCCTGGCGCAAGGGCAGAACCTTTTAGTCCACGGCAAGGTCGAGCAGGGGGCGCAGGGGCGGCTGCGCATCGTTCATCCGGACTTCGAAGTTTTAGAGCCCGGCGAGGAAAGCGATCATGCGCGTATTTTGCCGGTGTATCTACGGCCCGGCGGTATGCCGATGTCGTTCATGCGCAAACTGGCGGCGCAAGCGCTCGATCAATACCAGCACTATCTGCCGTCGGGATTGCCCGGTAGCATCGCAAACCGATTGCAGTTGGCGTCGATCCCAGAGGCGCTGCGCCAATTGCACCTGCCGTCCCTCGATGGCAGCGTGGCCGCGTTGAACGACGCCAGTTCGCCGGCACACCGCAGTGTGATCTTCGAAGAATTGTTTTACATGCAGTTGGGATTGGGACTGCGCAAATATTCGCGCACACAGAGCCGGGCGCAACCGGTTGCTGTAACCGATGGTGCGCTGGTTAAACGGATGCGCGAACTACTGCCGTTCAAGCTCACTGGCGCGCAGCAACGAGTTTTTAACGAAATCGTAACGGATATGGCTGGGGCGCAGCCGATGCAGCGCCTGGTTCAAGGAGATGTCGGCTCGGGCAAAACCATGGTGGCCTGGTTGGCGTCGCTGCGAACCATCGAACAAGGCTATCAGGCGCTGTGGATGGCGCCCACGGAAATCCTCGCCGAGCAGCATTTTCGCGGCCTGTCGGGTTACGCCGAAGCATTAGGAGTGAGCGCTGCGCTGGTGACCGCCCACACGTCCGCAAAACAACGCAAGGAGTTGCTGCCGCGCATAGAGAGCGGCGAGGTCCAATTCGTCGTCGGTACACACGCGGTGATTCAAGAGGACATCCATGCGCCGCGCATGGGGCTGGGCGTCATCGACGAACAGCATCGATTCGGCGTCGCCCAGCGCTTGTCGTTGCGCCAGTTAGTTGCCGGCAAAGAATCGCTGTCGTCAACGAATCAGGAGCCGCATATGCTGTTGCTGAGCGCCACGCCGATCCCGCGCAGCCTGGCGATGGTGCTCTATGGCGATATGGAAGTTTCCTTCGTAGACGAAATGCCGCCGGGCCGCAAGCCGGTGCACACCAGAGTCTTCAATGAACGCGAGCGCAAACAGGTCTACACGGTCGTTCTCAACGAGTTAAAAAAAGGCCATCAAGCCTTTGTCGTCCTGCCTTTGGTCGAACCCTCCGAGCAACTGCAGCAGGTGAAAGACGCCACCCAGATGGCCGACAAAATGCGCCAGACATTATTTAAAGATTTCGGTGTCGGTCTAGTTCATGGTCGAATGAAAGGCGACGAGCGCGATCGAACCATGCGGGAGTTTCGCGACGGCAATTTAGGCATTCTCGTCGCCACCACGGTCATCGAGGTCGGTATCGACATCCCCAACGCCACCGTCATGGTCATCGAGCACGCCGAGCGTTTCGGCTTGTCGCAGCTGCATCAACTGCGTGGCCGGGTCGGCCGCGGCCAAGCGCTTGGCTACTGTTTACTGGTCAATCGCGGCACCGCCAGTACCGTCGCAGCCGAACGGTTGCGCGTCATGGCCAAAGAGCACGACGGTTTCAGGATCGCTGAAGCCGATCTCAAACTGCGCGGTCCCGGTGAGCTTCTCGGCACCCGGCAGTCGGGTTTGGCTGATTTCCGTTTGGCCAGCCTAACCCGCGATACGCAATTGCTCATCGCCGCGCGTCAAGAAGCCTTGGCCTGGCTGGAAAAAGACCCGCAGCTGAAAAGTAAAGAGTCCGCCGGCATGCGGGAAATCCTCAAACATCGCTGGGGCAAGCGCTTGCAGTTGGGGGCAGTGGGGTAGGGTTGGCAATTCCTTTTGCATTGGCGGGTCCTGATTTGCACCTGTGGCAGCGATGCCTTATAAATAGGAAAACTCATTGAATTTCTAAATATAGCAGAGGTGACGGCGCGTGGAATTTCAGCGGATTAAGCGGCTGCCGCCCTATGTCTTCAGCATCATCGATGGCATGAAGATGGAGGCGCGGCATCGAGGCGAAGATATCGTCGACTTCGGCATGGGCAACCCGGATTTGCCCACACCGCCCCATGTGGTGGCAAAGTTGATCGAGGCCGCATCCAAACCCGCAAACCACCGCTATTCGGTATCCCGCGGTATTTATAAACTCCGGGTCGCCATCGCCAAGTGGTACCAGCGGCGCTACGGTGTGACCATCGACCCAGACAGCGAGGCGATCGTCACCATCGGCGCGAAAGAAGGGTTGTCGCACCTGGCCTGGGCGACCATCGATCCTGGCGACGTCGTGCTCTGTCCCAGCCCGACCTATCCGATTCATCAGTATGCAGTGGTCTTAGCCGGCGGCGATCTGCGCTGCATTCCACTGACCACCAGTGAGGAATTTTTCGGCAATCTCGACGAGGCGATCCGCCAAACTTGGCCCAAACCCAAAATGCTGATCATCAGCTTTCCGCATAATCCGACCACGCAGGTGGTCGAGCTCGATTTTTTCGAGAAAGTGGTCAAAGCGGCAAAGGAGCATAACTTCCTCGTTGTCCACGATCTCGCCTATGCGGATCTTACTTTCGACGGCTACCAGGCACCGAGCTTTCTCCAGGCGGCGGGGGCCAAGGATGTCGGTGTGGAGTTTTTTTCCTTATCCAAGAGTTACAACATGCCGGGTTGGCGCGTCGGCTTCTGCGTCGGCAATAAGGAGATCGTCCAAGCCTTGGCGCGGATCAAGAGCTATTTGGATTACGGCATCTTTCAACCGATCCAGATCGCCGCGATTGCCGCGCTGGATGGGCCACAGGAATGCGTCGAAGAAATTTGCTCGATGTATCAGAAGCGCCGCGACTCGCTGCTCGACGGCCTCGACCGTGCCGGTTGGCATATTCCCCGGCCCAAAGGCACCATGTTCGTCTGGGCGGAAATCCCCGAGCCGGCAAAGAAGATGGGCTCGGTCGAGTTTTGCAAATACTTGCTTCAGGAAGCGCAAGTCGCGGTATCGCCGGGCATCGGCTTTGGCCAGTATGGCGATGACCATGTCCGTTTCGCCTTGATCGAGAACGAGCACCGCACCAAGCAGGCCGTGCGCAAGATCAAGAAGTCACTCGGCAAACTGCTCGACTAAGCGTGGTGGTGATTTCTAAATAATAAGTCAAGATCCTTTCACCACGAAGGACACGAAGAGAAGTTAGAAAAGATAAATTTTCAGAAACCTTCGTGTCCTTCGTGCCTTCGTGGTGAAATATGCACCTTGAATATGACAGAACATCTACACTAGAACCTGAAGAATCCATAATCTACTAAAATGGCAACGGTTAACTCGCGGCGCAAAGTCGGTGTCGGACTGCTCGGCTCAGGAGTGGTCGGCGAGGCGATTCAAGACATTTTGTTTCATGATCTCAAGGGATATGTCGGAATCGATGTTGAGCTTGAGATCCGCAAAATCTACACGCGCAATCCCAAAGACAAAAAATGGTTCGGCCAGCGCGAGGCCCTGTTCACCAACCGGCCTGAAGAAGTACTCGATCATCCGGGCGTCGACATCGTGATTGAAGCCTTGGGCTTTCAATCGGCGACCCATTTGCCGCAGTTTCGCGACTACATACTGCGCGCTTTGCGCAATGGCAAGTCCGTGGTGACTTCCGATAAGGCAGTGTTGGCGCGCTACGGCAAGGAGATTTGGGCGGCGGTGAAGAGTTCCGGCCAACAATTGCGCTTCGAAGCCTGTGTCGGTGGCGGCATTCCAGTGATCCGCTCGCTCAGCGAGAGCTTCGCCGTCGAGCAGCCCGAAGCGATCTTCGGCATCGTCAACGGCACTTGCAATTACATCCTGTCGCAGATGGAGAAGAGCGGCAAACCCTACGCCGAAGCGCTGCGGGAAGCGCAGCAAAAAGGCTACGCGGAGACTAACCCTGCCTCCGACGTCGACGGCAGCGACGCCGAAGCCAAGCTGCTCCTGCTCAGCATGGTCGCCTTCGGTTTGCAGATCGAACCGGGCAAGATTTGGCGCAAGGGCATCGAAGAGATCCAAGCGGTCGATTTTCGTTATGCCCAACGCATCGGCGCCAGTACCATCAAACAATTGGCGGTGGCGCGCCGGCGCGGTTCGGCGGTGCAAGTCTTTGTCTCACCGGCGTTGGTCTCGGGCGATAACTTTCTCGCGAGCGTCGATGGCGCGACCAACGCGATTTGTTTTGCTGGCAAGAGCAGCGGCGGCGGGCGTGGCGGACGAGATTGCGATTATGTTCTGGTCGGACCGGGTGCCGGCGGCGGTCCCACGGCTGTGGCTGTGCTCGGCGATGTTTGTGAGCTGGCACGCGGCGCGCGCAAGTTCAGCGGCGCGCCGAGTTTGATCGCGCCGGGCACGCTTAAGCTGCAACGTGAAGACGAGATCGATGTGCCGTTTTACGTGCGCTTCGTGGTCAAAGACCGCGCCGGTATTGTCGGCGATATCGGCAAGACCTTCGGCCGGATCGGTGTGAATATTTCCGAGATTTGGCAACTGCGCCATGTCGAAGAGGAACTGCACAGTTTGATGCAAAGTTACCGGCTAAAACAGAAACAGGGAGAAATTTTGCCCTTCGTCATGACGCTTGAGCGCACGAGTCTGCGGCAGATGCGCCGGGCGCTGGCTTCTATCCGTAATCGTGACTATATCCTGGTTGAGCCGGTGTGGTTTCCGATCTGGAGTTCCAACTAGGCATCGGGGTATTGGGGCTTTACTGTGAATTCGCTATCCGGAGATTGCACCGCAGAGGCGCTGAGGACGCAGAGGAAAGAATGTTTAATCAAAATATTTACTCTGATCTCTGCGAACTCTGTGCCTCCTTCGAAAATACATGTACAGGTATGAACCGGGAGACGACAGCGCGGAGGTTCCGTCATACCGGCGAAAGCCGGTATCCATCCCCTCCCTTCCATGGATGCCGGCCTCCGCCGGCATGACGGATCAATGAAAGTACCTGTGGATGGATGCCGGGCAATTTCATACTCTGTAGACGAGCGTAAGCTCATGAACACTCTGTGGTGAAACCTTCCTCAGGGGAAAACCGAAACGAGCATTTGTACCAGAAAAATCAAGGCGGATTGGATCGATGAAATATATCATTCTTCAAGGCGACGGCATGGCCGATTATCCGATCGAGTCCCTCGGCAACCGGACACCGTTGGAAGCGGCGCGCACGCCCAATATGGACTGGCTGGCGCAACATGGCGTATACGGCATCGCCCATGTCATTCCCAAAGGTTTTCCGCCCGGCAGCGATGTCGGCAACATGAGCATCATGGGTTACGATCCGGCGATCTATCACACCGGCCGTTCGCCCTTGGAAGCCGCCAGCATGGGCGTGGCTCTCGGGCCAAAAGACATCGCCTTTCGTTGTAATCTGGTCACCGTCGCCGGCAGCGGCACGGATGCCACCATGGAGGATTTTACTTCCGGCCATATCTCGACCGAAGAAGCGGCGGAAATTATCCGTGACCTGGGCCGTGAACTGGGCGGCGATGGCATCGAATTTTTCCCCGGCGTGAGTTACCGCCACCTGATGGTCTGGCGCGACGGCCTGGAGAAAATGGATACTACCCCACCCCATGATATCACCGATCAAAAGACCGCCGGTTACATGCCTAAAGGTGAGGGCGCAGACCGCCTGCTCAAATTGATGGCAGCGTCGCAAAAGGCGCTGGCGCAGCATCCGGTAAACCTAAAGCGCAAAACCGAAGGACGTCGCCAAGCGACGACGATCTGGCTGTGGGGCCAGGGGCGGGCGCCGCAATTGCCACCGCTGACCGAGCGCTTCGGCATCAAAGGCGGGGTAATTTCGGCCGTCGATATCATTCACGGTTTAGGTGTCTACGCTGGATTGGAGCGCATCGACGTTCCCGGCATCACCGGCTTTCTCGATACTAACTTTATCGGCAAGGGCGAATACGGCGTGCGCTCATTGGAGAAAAACGATCTGGTGTTTATCCACGTCGAGGCTACCGACGAGGCCGGCCACATGGGCGACGTCAAGGCGAAGATCCAGGCGCTGGAAGATTTCGATGAGAAAGTTGTCGGCACGGTGTTGAAGGGTATGGCGCAGCGCCGGGATTATCGTATTTTGCTCATGCCCGACCATCCGACGGCCTGCGCACTGAAGACCCATGTTTCCGAACCGGTGCCATTTGTGTTGTATTCGCCCCAAGAGGAGCGCGATAACGGCGCCCTGGGTTACAATGAAAAAGACGCACTTAAGACCGGCGTAGTTGCGGAACAGGCTTATCGACTGATGGAATCGTTGATCGAAGGGAGACCGACATGGACCGAAATTTAGCTCTCGAAGCAGTGCGTGTGACCGAAGCGGCGGCGCTTAATTGCGCGAGGCTGACGGGTTGCGGTGATGAGAAGGCGGCGGACCAAGCGGCGGTCGACGCCATGCGCAAAGCCTTCGACGCGCTCGCCATCGACGGCACGGTGGTGATCGGCGAGGGCGAACGCGACGAAGCGCCCATGCTCTACATCGGCGAAAAGGTCGGCTCCGGCGGCCCCAAGGTTGATATCGCACTGGATCCCCTAGAAGGCACGACCATCTGCGCCACCGGCGGCCCCAATGCACTAGCGGTTCTCGCCATGGCCGACGGCGGCAATCTCCTGCACTGCCCCGATACCTACATGGCGAAGATCGCCTGCGGCCCGGCGGGCAAAGGGGTCATCGATCTAGACAAATCGCCGACCGAAAATCTCCGCGCCTTGGCCGAAGCCAAGCGCTGCAAGGTCGACGATCTGATGGTGATTATCCTGGCCCGCCCGCGCCACGACGCGATCATTGCCGAAGTGCGCAAAGCCGGCGCGCGAATTCGCTTGATCGGCGACGGCGATGTCGCCGCGGCCATCGCCACCACTAAGGCGGAAACCGGCATTGATCTATTGATAGGCATCGGCGGCGCGCCCGAAGGGGTCTTGGCGGCGGCGGCGCTGCGTTGTGTCGGCGGCGAGTTCCAGGGGCGCTTGGCGCCGCGCAACAATGAAGAGATCGAACGCGCGAAAAAAATGGGGGTTACCGACATCAAGAAGAAATTCAATATCGACGAGTTGGCCGCCGGCGATGTTATGTTCTCCGCCACCGGCGTTACTGACGGCGATTATTTGCGCGGCGTCCATTTCTTCGCCGGCGGCGCGACCACCCAATCCGTGGTCATGCGCTCCAAGACCAAAACCATTCGGGTGATCGATGCAACGCACTATTTCGATCACAAACCGATGTACTGATCGAGTTATCGCGGACACCCTTTTCATACCGTCAGTGCTCCACCCGAGCGGCGCTTAGGTCCGCTCGCTTTTCAGCACCGGACGGTGTGGGCCGGCGTCGGCACGTTCAACATGGCGCGAAAAAAACCACCCAAACGCAGTTGGCTCAAAACCCTGCTCATTTATATTTTCGTTCCGCTGATTGTCTGGTTTCTCGCATTCGTCACCTGGCTGTATTGGGACGACATCACCAGGATGTTTTCCAAAGACTCGGACAAGGAGCACAAGGTGCCGGGCGCCACTCGCAAGCTGGAGAAAGCCGGTAAAAACACAGAGCCAACCAAACGATCGCAGGAAAAAATCCTCGACGACGACCGTAAGAAGCTCGAGGATGTTTTGAAGCAGCGCCAGTAACGTCGATTAAGATCGGATTTTCACCACAGAGTGTTCGTGAGCTTACGCTCGTCTACAGAGTATGAAATTGCCCAGCCCCCCCCACCGGTTCGTTCATTGATCCGTCATTCCGGCGCAGAGCCTGCCCCGGACTCGATCCGGGGCGGGCATCCAAGGGAGGGAGGGGGATGGAATACCGGCTTTCGCCGGTATGACGGAACCTTCGCGCCATGTGGTCGCCCAGATCATACCTGCACAGGTATTTTGAAAGGAGCACACAGAGTTCACAGAGGGTTTGAACAAACTATATTCTCTGTGTGCTCTGTGCCCTCTGTGGTGCAGCGTCGTTCCGATCTTAAGACGCTCCGCCACATCAGTAGATTTTGCGTTGCGCCGATGTCAAACTAGCTGATCTTACGATCATGAGTTTTTGGCATGACATACCCAAGCCGATCATTGGCTTGGCGCCGATGGATGGCGTCACCGATGCTTCGTTTCGCTGGATCGTCGCCCGGCATGGCGGGCCGGATATTACGCTCACCGAGTTTACCAATGTCGATGCAGCGATTCATGCGCCGCACACGTTGATCCGTGACTTTACCTACTCCGAGATCGAACGGCCGATCATCGCGCAGATCTATGGCAACAAGCCGGAACTCTTCTACCAAGCAGCCCATGTGGTCTGCGAGCTGGGGTTCGACGGGCTGGATATCAATATGGGCTGTCCGGCGAAAAATGTCGCCGCCTCGGGCAGCGGCGCGGCGCTGATTCGCACGCCGGAACTGGCCCGGGAGATTATCCAACAGACGAGACAAGGCATTGACGATTGGGTGGCCGGCCAGACCCTGGATAATCTGGGCTTGCGCCAGAAACTTCGCGAGACGGTCAAAAGCTCGAACCAACTGCGCAGCGGTTGGGAGACGCCGCCGGTGCGCCGGCCGATACCATTGTCGGTGAAAACCCGTATCGGCTATGACCAGGTCGTCATTGACGACTGGATCGCCAACTTGCTCGAAGCAAAGCCGGTGGCGATTTCCGTCCATGGCCGAACTCTCAAGCAGGGCTACAAGGGCGACGCCGATTGGGATGCGATCGCGCGCGCGGTCGAGACCGCCAAGGCGACGCCAACGTTGATTCTTGGCAATGGCGACCTGCGCCACATGGCCGATGTTTACCGGCGCGTCCGCCAATTCGGTGTTGACGGTGTTTTGCTCGGCCGTGCTGCCGAGGGAAATCCGTGGATCTTCAAGGCCAAGGAGCAGCTGAAACAGGCGTTGCGCGATTCCGTGCCGCCGGTGGCCGCCGAACCGATCAGTTTAGCCGAGCGGTTTCGCGTCATCGTCGAGCACTCGCATCATTTTGAAACCTACGTGCAGGAGCGCAACTTTGTCGGCATGCGCAAACACTTGATCTGGTACTGCCGGGATTTTCGCGGCGCCGCGGAGTTGCGCACAAAAATGGTGCGCGTCAATGGCACCGGCGATGTTATCCAATGTTTGCGCGATTACCAAGACTGGCGCGAAGCGCAGGCTGGTGCGCCGCCGGTCGCGCGGCAAGCAGCACAAACGCCGGTGTCTGTGCCGTGATTTCTTTTTGACTTTTCATGCGCTTGATTCTCGCATCCACATCACCCCGACGCCGGGAGATTCTGGCGTTGTTAGGTTTGCCCTTCGAGGTTATCGCTCCCGATTTCACCGAGACCATTTCTCCACAACTGAGCATTGAAGATGAAGTTCTCGCCTTTGCCGTCGGCAAAGCGGGTTCGGTCGCGCGTCATCATCCCGAGGCTCTCGTCATCGGCAGCGATACGATGATCTTTCTCGACGGCGCCAAGATCGGCAAGCCCGCGGACGGCAGCGATGCCAAGCGGATTTTGCGCCTCCTGTCGGGCCAGACTCATGTGATCTACACCAGTGTCGCGATTCTTGACGGCGGTGGCGGCGACGGTGTGCAAATGATGGCCAAAGTGTCCGTCGAGATGCATTGCTACGACGATAATGCCATCGACGGTTATCTTGCCTATAATGAATCGTTGGACAAAGCCGGCGCTTATTCGATCCAAGGGGAGGGGAGTAAGCTCATCGCGGCCATCGACGGCGATTTCCTCGCCGCGGTGGGTATGCCCCTGCGTCCCATCGCCGACTACTTGCACCGTCGTCACATCGAACTGCCGGTGGATGTCGACGCTCTATACGCTGCCAAGAATTTTCTCAATTGGCGTGAGTTCGCGTAGACCGTGCGCCGCTTGGCAACTTCGCGCGACTTATGCCCCTCGGCTTTAAGCCGAGGGGCTCTTCAATCGTCGACTGGAAGTCGAATCTTCCTTTCGTCATTCCGGCGGAGGCCGGAATCCAGGTGACGGACAGCGTCCGTCATACCGTTGAAAAACGGTATCTAGATTCTGGGGAGGGGGGATGGACCCCGGTTTTCACCGGGGTGACGATAGCGCCGGAATGACAAATCTTCTCATTGCCTGAAGGCGACTGATTTCAACCACCCCTGAGTGGGACATTCATCCATGACATCGGTATACGAGGCCACGCTGATCGCTCTCTGCGGATTTTGGGCCCTAGGATTTCTTTATCTATTCAGGGCCACGTTTCACGTGCCCCAATTGCATCGGCTGCAATTCAGCGAACCTAAAGATCGGCCTTTGCTCAGCATAGTCATCCCAGCTTGCAACGAGGCGGCAAATATCGAGGCCGCAGTCGAGTCGCTGCTTCAGCAAGACTATGCCAACTTCGAAATCGTCCTGGTCGACGACCGCTCCACCGACGGGACGGGAGAGATCATCGATCGCCTGGCAGCGCGCGAGCCGCGCCTTCGCGCCTTGCATGTGAGAACCTTGCCCAAGGGCTGGTTGGGTAAGGTCCACGCTCTCCACCGCGGATTCGAAATTACCAAAGGCGATTGGCTGCTGTTCACCGATGCTGATGTCCACTTCGCTCCTGGGACGCTCAGTCGGGCGGTGGGTTGGGCCGCCGCTAACCGAATCGACCATCTGGCGCTGGCGCCATTGGCGGTGCAGCAGAGTTTCCTGCTCGATATCGTCGTGCACACGTTCATGTTGCTGTTTCTGCTTGGCACCAGAGCTGTGGGGATCAATCGGCCGAGCAGCCGTGCGTTTGCCGGTGTCGGGGCATTCAACCTCGTGCGCCGCGCGGCATTCCAGCGCACGCCTGGCTTCCCATGGCTGCGTCTTGAGCCCTGCGATGATGTTGGTTTGGGACTGATGGTCAAACGCGCCGGCGGGCGGTCTTTTTTTGCCTTCGCGCAGCAACATTTAACCGTGGTGTGGTACCCCTCGGTTGCGGCGATGTTCAAAGGTCTCGAGAAAAATCTCTTTGGCTCGACCGCCAATTATCGCTGGTGGCTAACGGCTATTGATACCTTGGGCCTCACTGCCTTGGCGGCGGCGCCGGCTCTTGCTCTGTTTGTCGGTCTGAGCGAAAGCCGCGGACTTTTGTCTAGCGCTGGACTTAGCGCGCTGGCGCTGCATTGGTCGTTCAGCTTGTGCGCCGCCACCCAAGGCTGGCGCAGCCGCTTCAGTCTGCTATTTGCCCCGTTGGGGCTCCTGATGATCGGCGCCATGATGGTTCATGCGGCCTGGAAATGCCTCGCCCAGGGCGGCATCGATTGGCGCGGGACCCGCTACCCGTTGCAACAGTTGCGAGCCGGCCAGCGGGTAAAGCTTCTCTCGAAGTAGTCGCACTTGTCCAGAGCGATAACAGAATTGTAAATCAAGCCGGCCCGAGGCGCCAAAACTGCGCGCCATGTCTGGGCCACTCGTCACATTAGTGGCATCAAGGTTCCCGCAATTACTTCCGACGTATTGGCTTGCGGCTGGTCTATCGATTGCTCACCAAGACGAACAGGATTGCCATGAAACAGCCAAACAATATGTCTCAAGGCGGGCAAAACTGGCAGTGGCCGGAGAAGACCTGGTTTCGCGAACGGTTGAACGCCATGAAGGTGCAGGAGAATCAGCAACGACGACGCCCCATCGTGAACCCCCAACAACCCAACACGATCCCTTCTCCCGATTCCGACCCAGCCGACTTGCTCAAGGCTGAATAGGCGGCTTTCAGCCGCTTAGGGCCAGCGACCTTTCGCGCCGAAGGGGTGCATGCCCCGGTCCGCACGGCCGCGCCACTCGCTGAACCTCAGGAGCTCCAATCCAGATAACCTATAACTTCGTGCCGATAGATTCGCGCTTCGCGATCGTTTCGCAGAACTTCGAACTACAGGGCAAACAGCGCCTTGGGATTGTAATAACAGATCTTGTCGTACTGGCCATCGCTGATCCTACCGGTCTTCTTCAAATTGCCTAGCGCTTCGACCTCAGTGGATTGATCGTTGTGGCCATAGTCCGTGCCGATCGTGAGGTTGTCCTCTCCCGAGTATTTGATCACGTAGTCGATATCGTCGTCGGTTTGACAAGAAACATATTGGCGGAATTCTTTCAGCGGGTTGTCCGGTAAATCTTTATTCTGCGTTGCCCAGCGCCGCTGCAAATCTTTCACCACATAGGGTACCCAGTTGGCGGCCGCCTCGGCCCAATGAAAACGCAGCTTGGAAAACTGGTGCGGAATCTCGCCCATGATGATCGAATGGAATGCGCCGATCACCGGAATACGAAATTTCCAAAAGCTGCCGCCGCCGTTGTACTGCGACACCATGTCGGCATTTTGCGGGCTGCCGTTGCCGACATGTACCCCCACCGCCATGTCGAGCCGGCTCATGGCGTCGTAGAGCGGATAAAAATATGGGTCGGTGATCATACGGCTGCCTTCGATGCCGCGCATGAAGACACCGACGGCGCCGTTCTGTTGGCAAAACTTGAGATCCTCCAGCGACGCGCTCATGTCGAGTAGCGGCAGGACGCAGATCCAGCGCAGCCGCCCTCGCCCCTGTTGATAAATATCGGCGAGCCAGCGATTGTAACCGCGGCAGATGGCGACCTCCCAGGCGGGCTTTTCGGTGATCTGTTCGATGAACATCGTCGGGTAGAGGACTTGAACATCGATACCGAGTTCGTCCATATGCTTGAGCCGCGCCGGGACGTTTTCCATCTCGCGGGTTTCCTGCGGCGTGCCCATGACCCGGCCAGTGCGCTGCGCGACCTCTGCCATCTCCTTGGCGGTCATGATGACCCGCACCAGGCCGCGGATCTTGCCGTCGATAAACCAGTACTCGGCGTTGCTGCCGCTGCGCGGCTTGACGATCACCGGACGGTACTTCTGATCGGCCTTCTCCATGTAGTCCCAGGTGCGCTCGCTCTCGACCACATGGGCATCGGAATCGATGGTTGGCATAAGATTACCTCCGCTGTTGCCAGCTTCTAGCGCGCCCTTGGCGCCACTGTCAACGTGCAAACGCAGGATTATTTGACATCGCTCTGCGGGCATGATTCCTAGAGAGTTCAGCAAGAGAAGTTTGCCGTGTACATGAAGAAATTTATAGCGCGCCTTTGCTCGCTGATGTTGATATGGATCGCAACCGTTGAGGTCGTACGGGGAGCCGAAGAGGAAAAGCCGCCCCGGTTGGTGCCGGTTCTGAAAATCGACGAGGATTTGGACAAGCGCACGGTGATCAAGCCGTCCCTGATTCCCGGCGCCGGCAATGGTTTATACGCGGCCGTGGCGATCAAGCAGGGCGATGTCATCGGTATGCTCGGCGGCCAACTGCGCACCGATGAGGATTATCCGCCGGGCAATTATTATCTGGCGTCCATCCCCGAATGCGCTTGGGAGGAAACCAAGCCGTATAAATATCTTGACTCCAAATATTTCGGCGCCCATGTGAGCCGGATCAATTTCGCGCCGAAAACAATCAACGGTGTCGAAACTGGCTTTCAAAATGCCGCGCTGCGCCAGCTGTGCAATTATCCATATGTGATTTTCGTCGCCCTCCGGGACATCGAGCCCGGCAAGGAAATCTGGGCCAGCTACGGGCCCTATTATCACTACGATCAGTTCATGTACGAACCGGCGGTACGCGAGTTTTTTTGCCAACAGGCTAAAATTGACTGCCGTGAAAACTATTCATTCGAGCCGTAAGTAGGCAAGGAGGTGCTATGGAAGTGCTCGACATTCATCATCACTTGGGTGCGCTCAACGGCGGCAGCCTACAAGAAGGTGACGGGTGGCAAGACCGAGACTACGCCAATCGCGTGCGCATCATGGACGCCAACGGCGTCAGCGCCGCGGCGATCCTGGCGGCGACGGGATATATTCAAGCCGACGGCATCAAAGACACCATGCGTTCCAACGACGTGGTGGCGGCCTACCGCAAGCGCGATCCCAAGCGATTTCCGATCGCCTGCGGCATCGTCGAGCCGCTGCACGGCGCCCGCTCCCTCGACGAGTTGGAGCGCATGAAGCATGAACTCGGTCTCGACGGCGTGGTCTGGCATAGCCGGTTCCAGGGGGTCGCGGTGGACCATCCACTGATGCGGCCGCTGCTGAAGAAGGTCAGAGAGTTGGGTTTGGTACCGCTGATTCATACCAATGCCGAATCCAATCTGGAAGCGGTTTGGCGCTTGGAGCGGCTCGCCGGCGAATTCCCAGAATTGACATTTGTCTCGTTAGACGCTTTGACCACTAATACCAACAGCCAGTTGGCATTGGACATCGCCAAGCGCACCAAAAACATCATTTTCGACACTGCTCATGTGCGCGGCCCCGGCTACGTGAAAAATTTCGTCGAAGCGGTGGGTTCCGAGCGGATGATCTTTGGCAGCTTGTTCTATTCCCATCCGGCGAGCTACGACCATTGCGTCTCGTTGGAAGAGATCAAGAGCGCCAAGATCAGCGATGCCGACAAGGCCAACATTTTGGCCGGCAACGCCAAGAGAATATTCAATCTGAAATAAACTGAAAAATGTTTGAGAGGAACAACCGACTCACGACCCACTATGAAAAGACTGAATGCATTGATTCTGACTAGCTTCATGGCCCAACTGGTTATCTCCGCCGTACCGCTGCGGGCGGCAGAGAAGGCGAAAGAAGAGTTCCCGCTGCTCAAAATCAATAAGGAGCTGGACAAGCGCACCGAAATCAAGAAATCACTGATCCCAAACGGCGGCAATGGCTTGTATGCCCGTGTGCCGATCAAAAAGGGTGAGGTGATCGGCGAGCTCGGCGGACGGCTGCTGCCCGCCGACAAATATCCCCAGGGCAACCATTATATCGCCGCGCTCTTGGAGTGCGCCCATAAACAAGCCTATCCCTACGTCTACCTCGACGCTAAAGACAACGGCGCCAACGTCAGCCGAATCAACTTTGCGCCGAGTAAAATCAACGGCCGCGAAACCAATTTTCAGAACGCGGCGATTAGAAGACTCTGCCAGCCGCCGTATTTTGAGTTTTATGCGCTACGCGACATTGGCGCCGGTGAAGAAATCTGGTCGAGCTATGGACCCAACTATGACTATGACCGCTTTATGCATGCCGCCGATGTGAAGGATTTCTTTTGCCGCCGCGCTAAGATCGACTGCCGGGAGAAATACTCGTACGAGCATTAATCCGTGATATCACCAGCGAGTTCGATCTCGACCAACGTGTCGAAGAAAGCGTAGTTGTCCGAGGTCGGGCTCACTTGTTCATGGGTCAGGCTGTAGGGATCGCCTTTGGGAAAATCCCTGACCCAGGAGCCCTCGGAAATCACCACCACGCCCGGACGCAGATCGGCGTTGGCGCGCCACTTGAGTTCCACGCTGCCGCGCTGGTTGTAAACCCGCACAAGCTTGGCATCGCTCAACCGGCGCCGGCCGGCGTCGCTCGGATGGATCTCGGCCACCGGCTCGGGTTCGTGTTCTTTTGTCGCAGACAGATTGGCGAAGGTCGAGTGAATCCGGTGAGGGCTGTGGGAGAAGATCAAGGTCAACGGATACTTCGAATAGAGTGAATTCTTGGGCGTGGCTTCAATGGGCTCACGGTAGCAGGGCAGCTCGGCGCCATGTTGAACCAGCTCTTCTTTGTAAAGCTCGATGCGCCCGGATGGTGTATTGAAGCGCAAATCGGCCAATCCGACATAAGGCGCAGCGGGCCGATTCAGCAGGAGCGCGTCTTCGCGCTGCAACCGATCGAGGCTGATGCCGCTGAGTAAGGGATCGTTGCTTTCGAGCATCTCGCGTAAGTAGTCCTCCGGTGAGCGGTCGAAAAACTGTTCCAGCCCCATGCGCTGTGCCAAGCCGGCGAAAATATCCAAATCGGCTTTGCTTTCGCCCTCCGGCGCTACCACTTGGCGTTGCAGTTGCAGAAACATGCCGGCGATGAGATCTGATTTTTCGAATATCGAACAGGCCGGCAGCACGATATCGGCCATTATCGCGGTATCGGTCATGAAGAGATCGACGGCGACGAAGAGTTCCAACTTGGGCAGAATGTCGCGTAACACATGGCTGCGATTGGCCGAGGTCTGATTGAACATGTTCGAAGCCGACAGCCATAGGGAGCGGACGGGATAGGGATCGTCATGCTCGATGGCTCGCATCAGGCCGATGATATCGAGGGTGGCCGCTTGCCGACCGCCCGGCGTGCGAAATGGATTTAAGTTTAGCGGCGCGGCGTAAGTGCCGTCGTGGACGCTGATGCCGCCGCCGGCGATGCCGATGTTGCCGGTGGCGATGACCAGATTGGCCGCCGCGCGTGCGGTATAATCGGAATAGTACCAACGGTCGACACCGTAGCCGATGCGAATCGCCGCCGGTTTGGCATCGGCGAAGTCCCTTGCCAATTGGCGAATGACCGGAGCGGGAACGCTAGTGATTTGCGCGGCGCGATCGGCGCTGTAACTGGCGCAAAGTTCGACCAGAAGTTGAAACGCTGGGACGCAATCGATGATCGCGCCGGAATCGGTCTTCACATGATGCTCACCCGTGAGTGCTGGCATCGTGACTTCGTTGCAGGGCAGCGCTTCGCTACGAGCGCAATCCCAAACTAAGTAATCCGAAGATTCCCTGCGAAGGAACTCGCCGTTGTCGCGCCGGACCAGAAACGGCGCGTTGGTATGGCGCGATAAAAATCCGGCGGCGTATAGATTATTGGCGATAATCTCATTGAGCAGCGCGAGCGCCAATGCCGTGTCAGTTCCAGGTCGGGGTGAGATCCACCGATCGGCATGGCGCGCCGTGGCGCTGCGGTTAGGATCGATGCAGACGATCTTGGCGCCGCGCCGCTGGGCTTCCAAAACGAAATGAAAATCCACCAGCCGGGTATCGGCAGCGTTGCCGCCCCAGAAAAGAATCATTTTTGAATTCACGGCATCGGCGTACTCGTGTCCACCCGGTCTGAAATAGGTCGAGGCGGGAACGCCGAACGTGTACTCCAAACCCTTGGGCACGCCGTAATCGACGCCGCCGGCGCGATAGGCCGTGCCGCCAATGGCGGCGGCGAAGCGTTGCACCGATCCCTTGGTCAGCACGCCGGCAGCACCACTGCCGGTAAAGAAGGCTAGTGAACGCGAGCCGTAGCGCGCGCCAAGAGCGCTCAATCGTTCGGCGATTAGATCATACGCTTCGTCCCAGCTGATACGCTGCCATTTGCCTGCGCCACGGGGGCCGACACGCTGCAGGGGATAGCGCAGCCGATCCGGATGATACTGTTGCTCCAATCGCGCCATGCCCATGGCGCAGATGCGCCGATCATATTCCGGCAAGGGAAAGCGCCCAGCCTCGATCTTGTCAATGCGCCCGGCGACCACATGAGCGGCAATCCCGCAGCGCGGGCTGGCGTGGCAATTGGGATCGCAGACAGTGCGGATTATGCGTGATTCGGCCATAGATATGATTACGCTTTTGGATGAATATCGGCTGGACCCAGACTACAAGTCAATCGGATTTATGATGATGGTTTCGTTTGGCATGATCCCACGGTTCGTTCGCG
This sequence comes from uncultured delta proteobacterium, assembly GCA_963816145.1. Taxonomy (GTDB): domain Bacteria; phylum Desulfobacterota; class Binatia; order UBA9968; family UBA9968; genus DP-20. The sequence goes on along the minus strand of CAWFJP010000003.1, from coordinate 230,262 downwards.
ATGACAGCTCATTGCTCGCCTGTCATTTCGAGCAAAGCGAGAAATCTTTCTGGTCACCGATGTCGGCTAAAAGCGAGCCAAATCCTGATGAGTTTGTTGAGCTGGGCACTGGCTTTTCAGTTCCGGGTTCAGTATTTGTAATAGTAATTATTTCGGGAGGTTTTCGATGAAACCAACAGATTGGGTGAAGAAGTACGCGGCCATGGACAAGCGAGTCGAACTGAAGTATCAGCACCTGCCCAACGGTGAGCAGATCGGCAAGCGCCCCGAAGCGCCGAAGCCAGAAGCCAAAAAATCTTAATCTGCCTCACGCCAACGGTTTCTTGCCGTCGGGAACCGCCACGTCGAAGGTGTTGAGCGTCATCGCCACCATGGCATAAAAGCCTACGCCGGAAACCAGCTCGACCATTTGCTGCTCGCCGAACAGCGCCATGCCACGGCCGAAAGTGGGGTCCGACAACCTTTGGGTGGTGTTGAGTTCTAGCGTAATGTCATAGACCAGTCTTTCGTCTTCACGCGTGAAGTCGGGGGTGCGCCGCTCGCGGATCGCCTCGACGATCTCGCGCGAGATGCCGTGCTCGAGGGCGTGGGGCTCATGGATGTACCAGGCATACTGGGCGCCGGCGCAGCGCGCCGCCACGAGAATCATCAACTGGATCAGCCGCCGCTCCATTTTTACCCGCGACGCGAACATATCCTGCAGCTTTAAAGCTCCCTCCGCCAATTCGGCATTGCGCAGCCAAACCGCAAACGGCCCGCGCACCCGTCCGCGCACACGCATAATTTCGTCGTAAATAGTCTTCTGTTCCGGGGATAATTTAGCTTCATTCAGTTCAGGCAATCGTGGCATGGCTACTCCTCTGGCAAATCGTTGTGGATCGGATCCTCATATCACATCTCCCCGCTGATCGTTAACCAAACTGGATAGCTGAACCGAGATCCTCTTCGCATTCTCCATTTTCAATTCTCAATTCTCCATTGTTTTCCCTTGTATTTTTCCTCCGCCGGTTGTAATCGAATCTAAATTTGACATTCGAAATTGGAGGTTAGAACGATGGCACAAGCAGGAGCGAACGGCTGGGATCTCGAGGCGGACGTCGTGGTGATCGGCGCCGGGGCGGCGGGTCTGCCGGCGGCGGTCAAGGCGCGCGATGGGGGCGCTACGGTGATCGTGGTCGAGGCCAACTACGATGTCGGCGGCCATGCGATCGTCAGCGGCGGCAACGTGCCGCTAGGCGGCGGCACTAGCGCGCAAAAAAAATATGGCATCAAGGATTCTCCCGACATCGTGTTCAGCGACCTCACCGACTGGACCGTGGTCGAGAACAACGGCTGGCCGAACTATCGGTACAACGATCGCGAGGTCATGCGCGCCTTCGCCGACCATTGCGCGCCGACCTTCGAATTCCTGCTCGAGAACGGCGTCAAGTTCAAGGAAATCCCGCCCGACAATCAGGGTGGACATTGTCTAGGCAACACCGCGCCGCGAGAAAATCATGCCTTCTGGACCAAAGGAGCCGGCCTGGAAAGTCCCAATGCGCGCCCCGGCACCGGCGTGATCCGGCCGTTGGAAGATAGCGCGCGGAAAAAGGGCGCGAAGTTTTTGCTCAGATATAAGATGACCGGCTTCGTTCGCGAGGGGCAGAAGAGCGGCGCGGTTCTCGGTATCACCGCCGAATACTCGCCGCGCATCATGCCGGGACAATCGACGCCGCTGAAAAGCTTTCGTTCCGACGGCAACATCGATAGCACCAAGCCGACCATGCGCATCCGCGCCAAGAAGGGCGTGATCGTCGCCACCGGCGGCATGACCAGCGACGTGAATTTCCGCCGCATGTTCGATCCACGCTTGACCGAAGTGCTCACCGTCGCCGGCGAACCCTACAGCTATCAAGACGCCAGCGGCGAGCGCGCCGCCATGGAGATCGGCGCGTCGCTTTGGGGCCTGGTCAACCAGACCCTGGAGGTCGGCGATCAGATCCGCACTCAACGCGTGCTCGGCACCAAGTGGAACTATATGAATTGGGAATTGGAGTCGCCGATATTTCCTTTGGTCAAAGCGGTCGGCCTGACGTTAAAGGACTGGCAGAACGTTATCCTGGTCAATCAGGTGGGCAAGCGCTTCTACGATGAGACCAAAGGCGACTACCCGCACGGCAATGTTGCCGGGGATATCGATCCTTACACACCCAACGATTATCGCAACAACGAAAACATTCATTATCACCCGACGCAGTATAATTTTTTCAATGCCGCGGTGGCGATGAACGAATACTCGGAGCCGCCGGAATATTCCGCCGGTCCGATCTGGGCGATCTTTGACGCCGACGCGGTGGCGCGCAACAAATGGATCGTCGAACCGCCGCACGTCGATCCTGACGGATATTTCTTCAGCGCCAACACTTTGAGAGAACTTGCCGGCAAGATCAAAAGCGAATTCCAAGCGAAACCGATGAAGGGCGAAGTGTTGGAAGCCACCGTGGCACGGTATAATTCCTTCGTCGATGCCGGCAAGGACGAGGAATTCGGCAAGCCATCGCCCAAGTACAAGATCGAAAAACCGCCATTCTACGCTGCTTGGGACACCCCGAATGTCCATGACACCCGCTCCGGTTTGCGCATCAACGCCAAATGCCAAGTCCTTGATATGAACGGCCAGGTCATCCCCGGCCTGTTCTGCGCCGGCGAAAGCGCCGGCGGCTTCAACCAGCACGGCTTGGGCCGCTGCACGACTCAGGGGTTCATTTCTGGAGTCAATGCGGCGAAGGAGCCGAGCAGGGGATGAGCAAGGCTTCGTTTCGTCGGTAGATTGTCGCTAGCGGGGCCGGGTGCATAGCACCGGCCCCGTTGAGTATCATGCCATAGGTTTAACCAATCTCACTGTTTCTCTGCATGTGCCATGAATTTCCCGAATAGTGAACCCTGCGAAGCGAACCAATTCTCCGCTGAACACGTCGCTCTCTTGCTCGTTAGCCTACGCCGTTGGACAGGGCGCGATCTGGTCGATCCGCAGCTGCCAAGGGTCGAGCAGGCGCGGCAGCTATTTGCTGCACCGTTTGCGCTGCTATCGCACGATACGGCAGCCGATCCGATTTTGAATTATGGCAATCGCGCCGCCATGCAGCTCTTCGAGCTTAACTGGGAGGAGCTGAGTCAAACGCCATCGCGCTTGACGGCCGAGCCGGTACATCGCGATGAACGCGCACGCTTGCTCGACACCGTGACACGGCAGGGATATATCGACGATTACCGCGGCGTTCGCATTTCCAGAACCGGTCGGCGTTTTTTGATCGACACGGCGACCGTATGGACGGTGTTGGACGAACGGGGCGCGCCCTACGGGCAGGCGGCGACTTTTAGCGCCTGGAAGTATCTCGATACCGAAGGCAAATGATCATGGATGAGATTCGCTTCGTCGACACCACGCTGCGCGACGGCCATCAGAGTTTGTGGGCCGAGGGCATGCTAACTGGCATGATCCTGCCGATCGCCGCGCGCATGGACCAAGCGGGGTTCGAAGCCATCGAACTGGTTGCGCCGTCGTTCTTCAAAAAAGCCTGCCGAGAATTCAAAGAAGACGTTTGGCAGCGCATTCGGCTGATGCGCCAGCGCGTCAACAAAACACCGCTGCGCGGTATCCGTAACCGCTACATGGCCGGCTTTCAGGTGACCCCGGCTTGTGCCTCTCAGTTGTGGCTCGAACGGTTGGCGGCCAACGGGATTCGCGAATTGCGCAGTTCCGATCCGTCCAACACCGCAGCGAATTGGGCCGAGATGGTGCGCTCAGCCAACCAAGTCGGAGTGGCGACGATCATCAATCTGACCTTTTCAGAATCGCCCAAACATACCGATGGTTACTACCTCGAACGCGCCCGTCAAGCCGCCGCACTGCGCCCGGCGCGGATTTGCATCAAGGACCCAGGCGCGCTTTTGACGCCGGAGCGCACCCGAACGTTAGTGCCCACCGTGCTCGCCGCTGTCGGCGCTATCCCGGTCGAGTTTCATACCCATTGTATTACCGGGCTTGGGCCGATGTGCTGTTACGAAGCGATCAAGTTGGGCGTCCGTTCGATCAACACGGCGATCCCGCCGCTGGCTAACGGTTCATCCAACCCGTCGCTGTTCAGCGTCGCGCGAAACGCCCGGGCCTTGGGTTATCTTACCGCCATCGATCAAGCGGTACTGAAGCCGGTCGAAGATCACTTCAACTTCATTGCCAAGCGCGAAGGCTTTGCTCTAGGGGAACCGCGCGAATACGACAGCTATCACTACCGCCATCAAGTGCCGGGCGGAATGATTTCCAATTTTCGCTTTCAGTTGGGCAAGCTCGGGATGGCGCATCGGGTTGGCGAGGTGCTCGAAGAGACTGCGCAGGTGCGCCAGGAGTTGGGCTACCCGATCATGGTGACGCCGTACTCGCAGTTCGTCGGCGTGCAGGCGGCGATGAACGTCATTCTCGGCGAGCGCTACAAGGAAGTTACCGACGAATTGATTCACTACGCGCTCGGCAGCTGGGGGGAAGAGGAAAGTTCATCCATCAATGCCGATATAAAAGACAAGATCCTCGACCGGCCGCGGGCGCGCGAATTAAGGAATTGGCACGCTCCCGATCCGACGCTGCGACAGTTTCGCGCCAAACTCGATGGCGCCGGGATCTCCGACGATGAATTGTTGTTGCGCTACTTTGCCGGCCGAGAGGACGTCGAGAACATGAAAGCCGCGCAACCGCTGTGGCCATACTCGAGCGTGCGGCAGCCGTTGATGCTGTTGATCGACGGGCTGAGTAAGCAGAAAAGATTTCGCCAGGTGGTCGTGCAGCGGGGCGATTTGGCGATTCGCCTGGAGCGGCGTGGCTGAAATTCTTAGATGGGTGTCGGGGAGTGAGTTAGAGATTCGACGGCTCGATTACGTCTCGGAGCGAGGATCTCGTGAACTGCTAATTCGGGCGCGCTCTTTATACATGCGTATCGCCACCTCTGCGAGGTCGTTGTTACGGATATCTTCGAAGCAGTGACGACCGTCACGGCTCTGGTACTCGATTTTAAACAGGATACCGTCCAATCCAGCATCCGGGGCCGAAATGCGTAGCAGCTTGGCGTTGAGTCTCTCGACATAGCGACCGGCCGCGCGAAGCGATTCCGCCATGCTCTGGAAATTAACATGCGTGAATCCGGCGCTGCGTGCCTGGGCCGCGGCGAGCTCCAGTGATTTGAGCTCGAAGTCCGAGTATCGCAGATGGATCAGATCGGTGAACGGCGGGTTCGGATCGGCGCATTCCAGCAGATAATCGCCCTCCACATAGCGTAGATCGAATATATCGATACCCTGCTTGTCGAGTTGCTGCCCTATGGTTCTAAGCTCCCGTGCATGGCTATAAATCGGCGCCATAGCGAGGCTCTTATCGCATTCCCCAAGGCGACGCAACCGGTCTAATCACCGCCCGCCGTGGGTCAACGGCTTTACCATCCAATAGTATCGGAGGCAACACTCCGACGCGGCAACGTTTTCGAGTCACGAAACTTTCCCGCCGTCTATTCTTACTGGGAAGTGCACCGCAACACGGCCTTGGTCAGATCGTGGTTTGTTTTGAAAGGGGTGTCGGTACCCAAGCATATTAAATGATTCGAGCTCTCGAAACTGTCCGGTTGCCTGTCAAGAATGAGACTTATGCCGATGGGAGTTGTATGGATAGAAACCGAAACAGCATGGCGGGTATACGCTTGATCATGGGGCCGCCAGTAATTACAGCCGCAAATTGTTCCAAAGGTTGGCCTAGTAAGCTCGTCTGTGTCAAATTGATTCCAACCAACGGCAAAGGAGAAGCTTCATGACCGAGACATTTGAAACATTATTGCTCACCCGCGACGGCGGCATCACCACGATTACATTCAATCGACCGGAAAAGCGCAACGCCATGAGCCCGCAACTGCATCGCGAGATGTACCAAGTCTTGACCGAACTGCGCTACGACAAGCAAACCCAGGTCGTAGTTCTAACCGGCGCCGGAGATAACTTCTGTGCCGGGCAAGATTTGAAACAGTATGGCCTTGAAATGGAATCGCAGCCTGAATGGGTAAAGGACGAGATCCGCGAAAAAGTGCGCAAGTGGCGCACCGAACTCTTGCGCACTTTGCCGCAACCGATCATCGCGCGCATCTCCGGCTGGTGTTTGGGTGGCGCGCTCACGGTAACGGTGGGCTGCGACGTGGCGATCGCCGCCGACGACGCCAAGTTCGGTTTGCCGGAAGTCAACTTCGGCCATTTTCCCGCCGGCGAAACGACGCCGATCCTGGCCAATTATTTGCAATCGAAGCATGGACTCTATTACGCCTTGTCGGGAAAGACGATGTCGGCGCTCGAAGCCGAACGGATCGGCCTGATTTCGCGGGTGGTGCCGCGCGCGGAACTCGATACCGAGGTCGATGAATTTGCCAAGTGCCTGTCCGAAAAGAGCCCGCGGGCGTTACGCGCCGTCAAAGAGGCTTGGTACACCAGTATGAAAGCGTCGCCGGATATCGGCTTCCTGATCTCCAACTTTATTTCCGAGCGGATCATCCGCGAGCAAGGCGGCCGGCCCGGATTGGAACAATTCGTCGAGAAAAAACTGCGCCCGGTATCGGGCACGATGAAGCTGGAAAAGGACTGACGTTACCGCGTTGCTCGGTTTTTAGAGACAAGCGCTTGCCTGTCGCCAAGGAGCCCTGGGATCGGCTATAATACGTCATTATGCCCCATTCGAAATTTCTCAGAGCGGTCGGTGATTCGCTGCAATTTCTCGGCGTAACCAGGTTCGTCCTAGAGAAAGTTGGGCCAGGATTCGTCGTTCGCAGCGCCGTACCGGTCGATCCCGCGAAGTTGATAAAACCTAATGTATCGGAAAAGATTTGGGAGACTCAGACGAGTACCCGGCGCCACGCCAAACTATTTCGCGAGGACGGCGCGCTGCATTACGAAGACAGCTATGTCTCCTGGCTGGATGCGCAAGGGAAGCGCAAGCGGCGCAAGCGCTTCTCCGCGCCGACGAGCGCCACCAAGAATCTGCCGCAGTTATTGCGCACGCTCGGCCGTCATCTGGACCGCGTCGAACCCCATTCCTTCCGCGTCTCCTGGGGGGAGCAGGAGGTTCATCTCGATTATCAGCTGGCGGACGGCAGCCGTGTTCAAGAAATACTCAGCATTGCTAAGCTCCGTGAACTCACCCTGCGAAGCCGCTTCCGCCGGGCGCCGCAAAAATAGCAACGGTCCGCGTCAACGCCAGTTTGCCGATTGACAACTGGCACGCTGCACGCGAACAAGGGCCATCGAGCTATTCAAATTGCGAGGCCGATGAAACGAACCAACTCATAACGCTTGGTTGAGCGGGGGAGACTGTATGTCGAAATATTTTCGCCGGATGTTTCTGACCATCATTTTGTTGATGGGGACGGCCATGCCGTCCCAAGCCAAGATTACCATCGCCTATATCTCAGACTCACCGAGCTCGTCGGTGCCGCAATGGATCGCCAAGGAAACCGGAATTTTTAAAAGATATGGCTTGGATATCGACCTGGTTTTCATCGACGGCAGCAGCCGCGGCATTCAAGCACTTTTGGCCGGTGACCTTGGCTTCACCGAAGCGGTGGGAACTTCGGCAATCAACGGCAAGATAGCCGGTGGCAATATCGCGATCATCAACGGCGTGGTCAACACGCTGCCTTATTACATTATCGGTAATCCGACGATCAAATCGCGCGATGATCTCAAGGGGCGCACCGCGGCGGTGCATATACCGGGCACGGCCGCCGACTTCGCTCTGCGGCTCGGACTCAAGAGTATCAACCTGCCGTACAATCAGATCAAAGCGATCACCGTCGGCGGTGGGCCGGCACGTATCGGCGCCTTGATCAACGGTCAGGCGGAATTCACCATCGTCAGCGACGCCGAGAAGATTCAAGGGGAGAGAGTCGGCCAGAAAGTGATTATCGATCTGGCCGAACTCAAAGTGCCGTTTCTATTCACCTGCACGGTGACTTCCACCAAGATGATTCGCGAACAGCCCGACACCGTGCGGCGCATGGCCGAAGCGATCGCCGCCGGGGTTCACTTCTTCAAGACCAACAAGGAAGAGACCTTTAAGATCATGAGCAAATACACCCGTGGCGCCGATCGAGCGATCCTCGAAGGCGCCTACGCGGCCTACTACAAATTGTTCGTCGAAGACACCTATCCAACTCTGGAAGGCTTGCGCAATACGCTCGAAATCCAATCGTCATGGGATCCCAAGGTCGCCAAGGCCAAAGCCGAGGACTTCGTCGACCTCCGTTTCGTCGATCAAATGCGCAGCAGCGGCTTTATCGATAAGCTTTACGGCCGCAGGTAGTCTGCCGATCGCGAACATGGGATTCGGATTAACTCCGACAAAAACGCAAAGCCGGCAATGGTCAGAAATACTGATGGGCTCACAAGTCTTGAATCTTTAGATTCGCCGGAGCGGTTTCCAAGATCTCGTCGAACTTACGCGTGATCTCGCGCAACTTGTCCAGTCTGGGGGAGTCCGCCAGCAGGAGAGCATCCGCGCCATGGCGGTCGAGCGCGCCCAAAATATTGGCTATTGTCATCTGGTCGAGCGGACTCCCCGGCTGGTAGCCGATCTCGGCGAGGTCGCCGTGGTAAACCTCCGCAAGAATCCGCGCTTCCGTCAATTCGAAAATCGTCGATCGAACTAAGCGGATGGGAATTTCCAATTCTTGGGCGATCGCTTCGGCGGTCGGCGCGTTCTGCGCCTGGACAAACGCCTTGACGCAATGATTCGTGATGAACAGCGCTATCGTGCGTTTGAAACGATGGCTGAGACTGGCACAGTCCGCGGCGAACTCATAAGCCGCGACATTCTGATGGGCAAAGGAGACTTCAGCGCCGAAGAGAACGATTAGCCAGCTTAATTGCAGCCAGACCAGAAAGAGCGGCAGCGCCGCGAAGCTGCCATAGATCGCACCGTAACTGGAGACCCCGACCTGGAATTTGATGTAGGCGAACTGCGTCAGTTGATAGATTGTCCCCGCCAGGATGCCGCCCCAGATTGCCGATTTAAGCTGTACCTTAGTGTTTGGCAAAAAAACATACATGAAAGTGAACAAAATCCATATCACGGTGTACGGCAAAAGCTTGATTTGAAAAATGATCACGCCGCCGGCATACCCGAGGAAGGCGAGCTTTTCGATCATCGCGGTAATTTGCGTGGTCACCAACAGGGTCGTGCTGCTGGCGATAATCAACAGCACCGGACAGATCATCATTACCGACAAATAATCGGCAAGCTTGCGGCCCAAGGCGCGCGCTCTGGGGATGCCCCAAATATCGTTGAGAGCGCTTTCAATATTGCCTAAAACTTTGATGACACTCCAAAACAAAACCGCCACACCAACCCCGGCGATGGCGCCGCCCTTGGTGTTCTCCAACAGGGTGCGGGAAAAGCCGATCAGGCGATCGGCGATTTCCGGCTGTCCTTCCAGTTTGGCGAGCAGCTGGGTTTCGAGGATTTTCTCCAGGCCGAATCCCTTGGCGACGCCGAAAGCCATCGCGACCACGGGCACGATCGAAAGCAAGGTGTAAAAGGTCAAAGCCGACGCGCGCAATTCACACTTGTCCTCAAAGAATCGGCGGATCGCCAAAAGCAGAATCCTGAGCGGGTTGATATAGAAAAGTTCTCGACGATTTAATTTGCGCGCCTGGATGCGCCAAATTTCGCTTTTGAGAAATCGACTCGAGGCGGAAAATTTGTCGCGCAGTTTGGTTTCCGGCATAGCTTCGCTTTCGATCTCCGGCAGGGATGTTTCAAAATCCGTTCAAACGATCAAGGATCAACGTTTTTTGATTCGGATTGAACGATTTGAGCCTTCAAAGAGTTGGCATCGCGCTTCTTACCCCGGTCTTTTTCAATTCATCGTCGTAGTGTCTGCGAATATAGGGATCTTCGTCGGCGTACTCGATCAGCGTGCCGCCTTGTTTGACATCGATGTAGACGCCGTCTTCACTGCGTTTGTCGGCAATCTTGAAACCGATGGGATGGATGCGGCTGCCGTAGCGCAGAGCTAAATGGCGTGCCGGCACGGCGCCGGTGTTGAAATGTTGATGGAACCATCCGCCGCCGGGGCAATAGACGCTGCCGGCTTTCCACTTGACTTCAACGACCTCATCACCGCGCCCGCTCTCGAAAGGATGCGTGCCCAATTCTTTCGACCAGAGCAAGACATAACCAGAGGATTGCAAGCCCAGCAAAATTGCGCCGGCGCCGTGATAATGCGCCTTGTGATAGCGCGCCGCCGGCCAGGTGGCCAGATGGCCGATCAAGCTGTTGCCGGCTATTTCGAACTGGGTGATGCCAACGCCGGCGCCTTTGACCTCGCGCTTGTCGACGTTGGCGGTTTGGATATCGCTAATGAAATTGGTCTCCCAGATATGCTGCATGCCGGACTCGTAGCGTTTGAGTCCCTGATTGAAATAGCCGTCGTCGGCCGGATAGCGGTCGGAGAAATTATATGGACAGTTAAAAATAAAATCGTCGCTATGAACGATGTCCATGACCAACGGCGCATTGCTGACCGATAGGTATTTGACTGGCGTTCGGCCGCCGTTGATCAGGCGGTGCCAGGTGTTGAGCGGCGGCGCGAACAGGCTCCAGGGACCCCACTCGAACATCTGTTTCTTACCGCCGTCCTGCCAAACTTCGGTGGCGCCTTGGCCTTCGAGGACGACGATCACTTCTTCGTAAAAATGCTTTTCCGAATTTAATGCGCCGCCGGCGGGGATTTCGCCGACATACATGCCGGTGACGCCTTCCATGCCGTAGAGATTCAAGAACGCCGCCTTGCCGCCGGTGCGCGCCCAAGCCGCGGTGGCGACATCACGCACATCCTCGACGCCATAACCGTCGACCACCGGGATACCTTCCTTGGCCATCCAGCGAAAGTAAGTGGTCTTACGAAAGGCTGCCATCAAGGCTTCGATGCGAGGATTTTGCGTCATGTGAAGTTTGACTCCCGATTGCTGAATTGTGCCTTCAAGTTGATCTTTAGCACAATTGGGCGAAGCGCAGATAGTCGTTGCCAGCGGATTTTCGCAAACGGATTTCTCGCCGCGCAAAAAGCATGTTAAGATTTATCGTATGATGTCGTTGCGTGATCTCGCCCTTGCGCTCTTGATGTTCAGCGCCTGCGCCCATCCGATGACCATGGTATCGCCGGAAGGGGTGAGCTACGACGGGCGCTATCGCTTCGGCCGCGAAGACAGTGGTCTCATGCAAATCTACGGGCCGGAAAACGAAGTGTTGGTGGGCCGCTTCTCCCGCGTCGGCCGTACGGCATTTGTTGAGAGCTATGAAAAAATCTTCGGTCGCGGCACCATAGAACTTGACGGCCCAGACTTATCGCGCCACGCCGGATCCCTAAGCGGGGTTCTGGGGCCGACATCGGGTTTTCACGAAACCGCTTATGCCGATCCGGTCGGCGCAGCGGAGGGAAGGGCGACGAAGTCGATCACCGGCCCGCTGTTTTACTGGGTCGCTTCGCTACAAGGCGACCGACGCACCGTGCTCGGCTGCTTTTTTATCGGCTCGTCCTACACCGGCAGCGGCTTCGGCCGCTGTAAAAGCCAGTTGGGCCAGGAGTACAGCATCGATTTTTAACGATCAATTTCTATTATCGACTCCGATCAGAACGATTCCATCGATCTATCTGCACTGCACGACATCATGACGGCAAAGCTCAAATTCGGTCTCCTGCTGCCCCATTTCGGTGCTCATCTGTCGGTTACTGACTGCCGTGAAGGAGCGCGGCGCGCTGAAGCTTATGGTTTCGATTCGGTATGGGTGCGTGATCACCTGGTTTTCAAACCGCATGCCGGTGAAGGGGGAGACGCGCGCCATCTGGAAGGCTTGTTAACCCTGTCAGCGTTGGCATCGGTGACGACGAAGCTGCAATTCGGCACCGCAATGGCGATCTGCCATCGTCATCCGATTCATCTGGCGCAATCCTGCGCCGGGTTGAGCGAGATCTCGAACGGACGGCTTATTTTGGGTCTAGGTTTAGGCGGATTCCCGCATGAGTTCGCCGCCGTCGGGCGGCCAACGTCACTAGCCGAGCGCGCCGAGCTGGCCCGCATCAATATCGAAATCTGCCGCGCTCTGTGGCGCGGTGAAACATTGTCGCATCGGAGCGCCTATTTCGAATTCCGAGACGTAGCGCTGAAGCCGCTGCCCAAGAAACCGATTCCCATCTGGATCGGCGGCAGTTCGCCGGCGGCGTGCCGCCGCGCCGTAACACTCGGTGATGGCTGGATGCCCGCACGCATCAACTACCCGACTTTTCACAAGAGGGTGGAGTATCTGCGCGGCCTGTGTGGCCAAGCCGGTCGTCCGATGGTCGAGACTGCAGTCATGCCGTTCACCACGATCGGCAATGATATCGCTAGTGCGCTGCGCGGCATCGATCTCAAAGGTCTTTTGGACGAAGCTCACAATTCGTCGACCTGGGTCAAACCGCCGTCTGGAAAATTTGAAACCCTCGAAGACTTGGGCGGCGTGCTGATCGCCGGCTCGCCCGCCGACATCGTTCGCGAAAGCCAAGCCTATGAAGCGGCCGGCGCCAATCACATCGTCTACGATTTGCGCCTGCGCTTCACCGACTGGTACGAGCAGATCGATTTGTTGGGCGAAGAAGTGCTCCCGGCGCTACGTTCTTAAAACGATTAGAGGTAAAAAGGTGAAGGGTGAGGGTTTCGGATCTGACGCCTTACGCTTAACCCTTTACCCCTTACCTGGCTTCACCCCCACCGCGCAGTGAAATGGTTCTGAGATAAAAAAAGTCCCGTCAGCCTGGGCGCGTTCGACGGCGCCGCGCCATTCGCTGATTTCGTTCGGGTTAAGCAAGCTGACGATGCGGTCATGCAGGTAATCTAATCTTTCGCCATCTTTGTGGCTCGCCCATTGCGGCAGCATCGCGACATCTTTCAAACCGGCGGCGATCATGCGCCGGTACAGGCTCGCGTCGGCGCAGCCCTTTTCGGTGACGTTGCCAACGAAGAATCCGGCGGAATCAACTTTGACTTTCAATTGCGCGCTTAACGGGAGATTGACCCAACGGGGCAAGTCGGTGGAGCGAACTACCGCGCCGACTTTGCCGCCAGGTTTGGTGACCCGGACAAATTCGCTTAGCATGCGGTCGGCGTCGCCTTCCTCCATTACGGTGCAGGAGATCGTGCGATCGAATCGGTTAGCGGCGAAGGGCAATTTCTCGGCGTCACCTTCGCGGAATTCGATAAAGCGGTCAAGCCCCTCGCGTTTTGCGAGCGCTGCGGCTTCGCGCATCAAGTAGCGGTTCACGTCAGCGGCGACGATCGGATTCGCGCCTCGGCTAGAGGCAGCGATACGGCGCACGATTGCCCCCGGGCCGCAGCCAACCTCCAACAACGATTGCCCCGGCGCAAGGTTCAACTCGCCGAGCAGCTGATCGATGACGCGCATGTAACTCGACTGGGCGCGGATTTCGAGATGAGCGACCATTCCCAAATGCTTGCCGCCTAGCGTGATGGTACAGAAGTGTTGGCTCAATTCGTCAATTAACGGCTGCCACTGGGATGGCGCCAAAGCGAGAGGCATGAGTATCAACGGCTCGCCCTTGCCGAGGATCGTGTAACTAATTTCGGCAATTTCGCCTTCGGCTCTATTGGCGGAGAACTCGGTCGGCGCGACGAGACCCGCATTCCGCCCAATGAATTTCTTCATAGCGTTGCCGATCTCAATCGGGCGGTCGGCGATGGCGTCGGCCCAGGAGGGGCTGAAGTAATTCGCCAGCGTGAGATCGGTAGCTCCGGCAATTTTCCCAGCGTCCTCATGGGCGGCCAACGCGGCTCGACCGCGGTCGCCGGCGACGATCAGAATCGGTATCAGCTTGTCGCCCAGCGCCTTGTGATTGATTCCCATGGGACAGATCAGAGTTAACGAGGCAATTTGCTCGCGACGATGCTGCGCCAAGCCTTCCCAATCGCGCGGCATGCAAGCGGCGAAATGGCTGCGCTCGATGCCAAGATGACGCATGAGCTCGACCAAGCGATCTTCTAGAGGGATATCGGTTTGGTTTGACATTCAACTTCTTTCTGGTTCTCAGTTCTCAGTCGATCGTCCCGCCTCGCCAGTTATTTGGAAATCAGGACCGACCCTAGCTTTCGTTGATTGATACCCCGCTTTGAAAAAGAGGGGGACAGGGGAGATGTTTTTTCGATCTTGCAGCTCTATCGGTTCAGAGCAGAGTCCGATGGCTACGAAGCATACCGACACGCCAATCAATCAAATCTCCCTTGAACCCCCTTTTCCAAAAGGGGAGATCACAAATATCCATCTGCCCGCAACTCCCTTCTCCCGCTAAAAAGATGGGTCACAAGATTGGTAGCGTCGCCCGGGTTGCCCGCATTCACTGGTGCACCATGCAGCAAACTTGTCGGGTGGGACATTACTGCCTTTTTAGCGCGGGCTTGCACTCCAATACAACTTAACGCCTAACGTGGTTTTCTTAATCTGCTATGCTATTGATCTAGTCATGCGAGGAATTGGTCGATGACCTCCGCCACTCTCAATATCGGTTTCGTCAGTCCTGGGCCGGCGACCTGGCCGCATTATGATGGCTTTATGAAACTGGTGCCGGACTTTGCGAAGTTCGACTTTCAAGGGTTGGGACTGTTCGGCCAATCACTTTACGAAATCATCGGCAAGAAGCAGGAAGTCGTGCGCCGCATCGTTGAACTTGCCGCTGAAAAGAAATGGCACGCCGCCATTCTCATCGGCGCGCCCACCGAGGTGATGAATCCCGGACTGTTCGGCGAACTCAAAGCAGCGCTGCAAATCCCCGTGACCACCGCGCTTACAGCATCGGTGCATGCGTTGCGCCGCTACGGCGCCCAGCGATTGCTGCTGCTGACGCCCTTCGAAAACCGGTTGAACGGCATGATCGAAGAGTATCTGACCGAGGCCGGATTCTCGGTGCGGGCGCCCAAGTCCTTCGCCAATATCGCTGAAGCTGGCCGCTTGGGGCCGGCGGCTGTCTACGATCTGACTAAACAGTCGTTGGCCGAAGTGGGTTCGGTCGACGCGATCTATTTTCAAGGCGCCGTGCTCGATCCCTTGCCGGTGCTGCAACAGATCGAAAACGATTTAAAGATCACCACCGTCGCCAGCAATCCGGCGATGCTTTGGGAAATTCTTTCACAATTGGGGCAACCCGCGCCGCTCCCAGGGTATGGCAAACTGCTAGCGGACTGGCCGAGTTGAGCAACTACGATGACAAATTCATTATCACCACGAAGAGCACGAAGGACACGAAGGTTTCAATCAAGTAATTTTCCGACCTTCGTGATCTTCGTGTCCTTCGTGGTGAACATCTTCAGCCTCTGTCCGCCTGAATCGGTCCAAGCGTTGGACAAAATTCGCATTGGCATGGGCGCCTTTAGCCCGAGCAATAGCGCGATATGGGTGGCCGAGGAGCACGGGTTTTTCAAGAAGCATGGCCTTGACGTCGAGGCGATCTTCATCGGCGGCGGGGCGGCGCGCGGCATTAACGCTTTGCTGGCAGGCGATATTCAATTCGCCAGCGCTAGCGGCGGTCCGGTGATCAGCTCCATGCTCAAGGGCAGCGATGTGATGATGATCGCTGCGCTCAACAACAAAGGCGTTCATCGGCTGCTGGTGCGGCCGGATATCGATACGCCGGAGGCCTTGAAGGGCAAGCGCATCGCCATTACCGCCTTCGGCACCGCATCCCATACGGTTCTGACTCTCTTGCTCAATCATTGGAACCTGCGCCAGGAGGAGCTGAACGTCTTGCAGATCGGTTCCTCACCGACCATGCTGGTGAGCCTGCAAAAGAAAATCGTCGACGGCGCGGTTCTTACGGATCCGTCCTATTTCATCGCCGAGGACAATGGTTTTCGAGTTCTGGCGGACCTCGCCAAGATGAACATTCACTATCTGCAAAGCATGCTGGTGTCGACGCGCGGCTATCTGCGCGGCAATCGCGATCAGGCGACCCGAGTCATGCGCGCTTATGTCGAGGGCATCGCCTATTTCAAACGCAACAAGAAGGAAAGCATTCGGATTATTTTGAAGAAAATGCGCATGGAGGCGGACAAAGAGAAATACGCCGAGCGCACCTACGATCAGTACGCCAACACTTACTTCGATCGCGTGCCGTATCCGTCCATGAGCGGGATTCGCACCGTGCTCGACTCCATCGCCAAAGAATTCCCCAAAGCCAAGGGCGCCGATCCGGCATCGTTCAGCGATCCGGGCATACTCAAATCCATGGAAGACAGCGGCTTCATCAAAAGTTTATACGAATAATGATGGTTCGAGATCCGGGGAATCAGATCTTCACCATGCAGAACACAGCGCGGCGGCGCCGCAACCGCAGAAGATTCGGACTCGGATGATTTAACCGCAAATGGTGCAAAGAACGCAAAACAAACTCTCGGAGGTATTCCGAATGTAGGGGCGTATGGCATACGCCCTGGCGCGGTGGGTTGGCGATTGCACGGCGATAATATTTGCGCAGGCCGCGCAAATTCTCAGTCATAGTAGTTCGAAGGCCACGAAGTGTTCATGAGCTTACGCTCGTCTACAGAGTATGAAATTGCAACCATCCCAACAGCCCATGGTGTTTTCCTTGATTCGTCATGCCGGCGAAGGCCGGCATCCAGGGGCGGGAGGGGATGGATACCGGCTTTCGCCGGTATGACGGAAACCTCGTGCCAATTCGCCGCCCGCTCATACTTGCACATGTAATTTTAGGAGTTCGAAAGGGTTATATTTAATGGATTTAACTACACTGCTTCATCAGGCGCGAAACCAGCAGTTCGTCGCGCTGATTCTCGATAACGAAGTCACTGTCGGCGAATTCGTCACCGAGCCGCCGCTGCCCTGGGCGCGCATCGTACAGCAAAACGGCATGTTTCAGATCGCCGAAGGGTATCCCAAAGTGTTGAACGCAGCGCTGGGCAAAGCCGAGATGAAAAACTGGGATGAAGTATCGCTGCCTGGCATTATCAGAACGCTAGCCGAGTTAGCCAAGGCGGTCGACTACGTCATCATCGGCAACAATTCCGGGCAGGGCTTGCCGCTGGCCCAAGCCGTGCCGCAAGAACTTCGCGCGACTCGCTCGGGCATCATTTACGCTCGCAGTCTGCCGGAACAGAACGCTTATGAACAGCTCGGCTACGATAATTTCTTTCGACGTTACGAGACCTCGCCGCGCTTGCTCGCGGCGGCGGACGCGCAGGGCCGGCCGTTGGCGCTCTATTTCATGAACACCATTCAACACAACACGATGAACTACCATGATCCATAAGAGGTGACCGGATTATGGGGAATGCGCTGCGATAGCCACCCCGAAGAATTCTTCGCTAGCAGCCTATTCAACGAAACTATGCACCAACGGCATACCTTCGTGCCGAGTTTATCCCGCATCAGGATTAGGGTAATATCTTGACATGAACGAGTTGAGCGAACTCGAGCGATGAAGCAGCTATT
Source organism: uncultured delta proteobacterium (assembly GCA_963816145.1). Taxonomy (GTDB): domain Bacteria; phylum Desulfobacterota; class Binatia; order UBA9968; family UBA9968; genus DP-20. The sequence continues at coordinate 212,711 of CAWFJP010000003.1, read as the reverse complement.
CGCCAAATTACGGCCGCTGGTGTCAGGCGGCGCCACCGCGGCGGGATCGCTGCGAAAGCGGCTCGCCGACCTGCGCCCCGACCACTGTGGGGATCGCCTGGTTGCCCTGGAGAAAAGCTTCGAACTTCAGGCCGAACTCAACGAGACGGTGGATGTGCAATTCACCGTGCTGCGAGTGCAACTGGCCAAATTGCGCAAGACCGTGCAGTTTGTGCTGATCGCCCTGATCGCTACCGCGACTTTGGCGGCCATTGCTTTGGCTGCGGCGTTGATGCGCTGAGGCGATCGCTGCGAGCGTCGGTATTTCGTAACAACTTGCATTAATTCGAATGGAACTAGATATACGCTCCGATGCCGTTACTTCGTCTCGATAATATTTCCCACGCCTACGGCCATATTCCGCTCTTGTCCCAGGTCGGTTTTCAAATCGATGCCGGTGAACGGGTCTGTCTGGTCGGGCGCAATGGCACCGGTAAGACGACGCTGTTTCGGATAATCTCCGGAGACACGCTTGCCGACGATGGCGAGATCTGGCGCGCCGACTCATTGCGCGTTGCCCACTTAGAACAGGAGGTACCGCCCGACACCGACCAGACGGTTTTTGAAGTCGTCGCCAGCGGCACCGGCGAGCTTGGCCAACTGCTGGCCGAGTATCACAACCTCACCCATGGTGACGGAGTGGGCAATCGCGAATCGTTGCTTTTGCTGGCGCGGCTGCAGGCCAGGATCGAGAGCCTGGGCGGTTGGAACATCAATCAACGAGTCGAAACCGTGCTCACGCGTTTGAACCTTCCGGAGGATAAGCGCCTCGCCGAGTGCTCCGGCGGTATACGCCGCCAGGTGATGTTGGCGCGCGCGCTCGCCAGCGAGCCCGACTTGTTGCTGCTCGATGAGCCGACCAACCATCTCGATATCAATGCCATCAACTGGCTGGAAAAATACCTGCTCAATTACCAAGGCGCGGTCATGTTTATCACCCATGATCGAACTTTTGTCCGCCGTCTGGCGACTCGCATCGTTGAACTCGACCGCGGCAAACTCCTATCGTTTCCCGGCGACTTCGATCGCTACTTGCAAAAAAAAGACGAGCTCTTGGAAATAGAGGAGCGCGCCGCCGCCAAGTTCGACAAGAAGCTCGCCGAGGAAGAGGTCTGGATCCGCAAAGGCGTGAGGGCGCGGCGCACCCGCAATGAAGGGCGGGTGCGCGCGCTGCAAGCCCTACGTAAAGAAAAGGCCGACCGCTTGGATGCTCAGGGCAAGGCCCGTTTCACTCTCGACGCTGGCTCCACTTCCGGCAAGCTGGTGGTCGATGTGCGCCGCGTGAGTTTTCGTTACGGCGACCAGCCAATCATTCGCGAACTGTCAACGCGCATTCTGCGCGGCGACCGGGTCGGCATCATCGGTCCCAACGGATCCGGCAAGAGCACTCTGCTGAAACTGATCTTGGGCGAACTCGAGCCGACCAGCGGCGAAGTGTTGTTGGGCACCCGGCTGCAGGTCGCTTATTTCGATCAGCACCGCCGTACTCTCGACCCGGACAAGACCGTGCGCGAGAACTTGAGCGACTCGGATTATGTCACCGTCCGGGGCCGCTCGCGCCATGTGATCGGTTACTTGAAGGATTTTCTATTCCCGCCTCAGCGCATCGATTCGCCGGTCAGTGCGCTATCCGGAGGCGAACGCAATCGGCTGCTGTTGGCCAAGCTGTTCACTCAGTCGGCCAACTTGATGGTGCTCGATGAGCCAACCAACGATCTCGACGTCGACACCTTGGAACTTCTTGAAGAGCTGTTGTCCGAATACGAAGGAACGCTTTTGCTTGTCAGCCACGATCGCACCTTTCTCGATAACGTTGTCACCAGCACGCTGGTCTTCGAAGGCGATGGCAGGTTCACCGAATATGCCGGCGGCTACGAAGACTGGGCTCGCTATCAGCGGCAAATTCCCGACGTCCCCGGCGAAACCAAGAAGCGCGCCAATGGCGCAGCCATGCCCACGCCGGTCGACAGCAAACGCAGGGACAAGCCGCGCAAACTCACTTACAAGGAACAACGTGAACTAACGGCGTTGCCGGAACAAATCGAAACTTTGGAAGCTGAACAGGCGGAGATCAACCGCCGCATGGGCGAACCGGGCTTTTACCGTCAGGGCAGCGAAAAGATCAGCGTGACGATGGAGCGGTTGGAGGCGGTGAAAACCGAACTCGACACCTGTTACACACGCTGGCAGGAGTTGGAGCTGTTGACGGCGGCGGCGAACAACTGATTACCCTCCGAATCGATGACTTCGTGCCGGCACGCAACTTTAGAACTCCTTGTTGAACGCAAGAGCACCATGCGTTGCCGGCGCTGCCATTTGACCCTGGCCGCGGAAGAGTTAGGCGACGGTCATTGCCCGGAGTGTTTCGACAGCAGCGGCATCAAACACTTCGAGTTTGAGGAACTGACTCATGCGGGCGGCCGCGAAGCTCGTTATCGCTGTGAAAAATGCGGCATCGTAATCACCAGCGGCTAGCCAATGGGTGGAGTTGGCGGGTTGTCGGCGAAAGAGGCTTGGACATGGAGCGGCAATTCTGTCACTCGGCACTGACAGCCAACCAAGTTGATCCAATTCCGTCATACCGGCGGAGGCCGGTATCCAGTCTTAGACCGTTGATTCGATGAAGAAGATGGATGCCGGCCTCGGATCGAGTCCGGGGCAAGCTCTGTGCCGCCAAGACTCACAGGTGGTTTCCCAAAATGTGAAACGTTTCGACTATTTCCAAAACTGACTTAAACCAAATCTGGGCTTTCGACAGCGATTAAGCCGCCGGTCCGAACTTCGGCAGCCAGATCTTTTCGGAGGCCTTATCGAACTGCACGGTCACTTTCATGCCGAGTTTCACATCCTCGACCGGGCAGCCGACGATGTTGGTGATCAGGCGGGGGCCTTCTTCTAAATCCACCCAGGCGATCACATAAGGGATGTCCGGCTCGAAGGATTTCGAAGCGGCGCGGCCGACCACTTGGCGGATGACGGTGAAGGAATAGACTTCGCCTTTGCCGCTCATCGGCGTCCATTCGACTTTCTCACTGCCGCATTCGTTGCATGACGGGCGCGGCGTCCAGACCCAGGCGCGGCAATCCTGGCAGCGTTGGATGGTCAGTTTCTGTTGCGCCGCGGCGTCCCAAAAGGCTTTCGCTTCGCTGGTGATCGCCGGCAAGGGTTTTCTTACATCGAGTTCAGCCATGGTCGTTACACTTCGTTTCCTAAAATGGCTACCGCGCAGCAGCCAAGATTTTTGCCGTAGGGGAGCACGCCCAAACCGGAGATCAAGCCGATCTTGGCGTTGGGCACTTGGCGGTCGCCGCCTTCGCCGCGCAACTGGCGCACGCCCTCGAGGATATGATGCACGCCGCCGGCGGTGGAGGGTTGGCCGCAGTTGATGATGCCGCCGCCGGTCTGGATCGGCAGCTGGCCTTTGAAAGTAAAGTCGGTGTTCTCGAAGAACTTGAGATCGCCTTTCTGGCAAAAGCCCAGATCTTCGATCTGCAAGTAAACGACGATCACGTAATCGTCGTAGAGTTGGAGAAAATTGATGTCTTTATGTTTGACGCCGGCCATTTCCATGGCGACTCGACCGGCGTCTTTGACGCCCATCACTAGCGCATCGGAGCCGGCGCGCGGCCCATACGACGGATTGCTGCGCTCGCCGAATCCCTTGACCCATACTGGCTTCTTGCGCAGAGATTTAGCGCGCTCGGGGGAGGCCAAGATATACGCTTTGCCGCCGTTGGCCGGCATGACGCAATCGAACAAGCGCACCGGGTCGGCAACTAAACGTGAGTTCTTGTAATCGTCGATGGTCATCGGCGTGCGCAGGTAGCCGAGCGGGTTCAAGCTTGCATGGTAGCGCGCGGTGACGGCGATCTTGCCCAGATGATCGAGGGTCGTGCCGTATTCATGCATATGGCGGCGCATAACCATGGCGATCTTGCTGTTGGGCCCCATGGTGCCGTAGGGGATCTCCCAATCGCGCATGTCGCCGGGCTGGATTCCGCCGCTCCAATGTTCGGAGAACGGCGCGGCCGCGCCGAGCACCAACGCGAGATCGATCAATCCGGAATTGATCGCCGCGCTCATGCCGCCGATGAGCGACACGGCACCGGCGCCGCCAGTGGCGCCGCCGAGCAAGAAGCCGGGTGTGATGCCGAGGATCTCGCTCACTTCTTCGGGCCAGAACGGTTGCGGGTAGGCGGTCGGAATGGTTACGCCGAGCCCCTGTCCCTGAAAGTCCTTGAGGCTCAAGCCCGCGTCTTCCAGCGCGAGATGCATGGCCCAGGATAAATACTCGGCGCTCGATTTGCGCGGTTCGCCGGGCTTGGAGCCCAAGCGATCCGTCGGCGTATCGCCGATGCCAACGATTGCTGCTTTATTGGTTATGCTCATAGAGTGTCCGCTTTCAGCCGGACCATAGGACAGACGCATTTCGGTTGCAAGCCAATATCTACCAGGCTTGACAGTTTCCGGGCCTGCCGGTACGACTGCTATTTCAAAGAATCAGACGAATAGGACGAATATGACTCATAAGATAGCTATCATCTTGATCGCAGTTGCTCTGTTGATTTTACCCAGCTCAGCGCATTCGCAGAAATTCGTTCACGCTTACTCGTCGATCAGCACGCTTAATGCAACCTTCTGGATCATTCAAGACGTCGGTTTTGCCAAGCAAGAAGGGCTCGATACCGAGCTGGTTTACATTCCCAGTTCGTCGACGGTGGCGCAGGCGACCCTCGCCGGCGAGGTGGTGATCTCGCCGGCCAACGGCCAGGTGATCGCCGATGTTGGACTGCAGGGCGGTGATCTGGTGGCGATGGGCGGCATCACGAACGTCGTCGCTTTCTACATCATGGCAACGCCGGAGATCAAAACCATCGCCGATCTGAAGGGCAAAACCGTCGGGGTTACGCGCTTCGGCTCGTCGGGCGATGTCGGCATGCGGATGTTTCTAACTAAATACGGCTTGGAGCCGGTGAAAGACGTGCCCATGATTCAGCTTGGCGGTCTGCCGGAAATCGCCGCGGCGATGGGCAAGCGCACCGTCCAGGCTTCGGCTTTTTCCCAACCGATGGCCTATGTCGCACAGCAGGGTGGAGCGCATCAGTTGGCGAATCTGGCGAAAGAAAATATCCCGTTTCTCCATGTTGGGGTGACCACGACGCGCAAGTTCATCCGCGAACGGCGCGCCCAAGCGAAGGCCTACCTGCGCGCCTACGGCCGCGCCGTCCATTTCATGCACACGAGAAAAGAAGACGCCAAAGCGATCATCGCCAAGTACACCAAGATCAAAGATCAAGGCATGCTCGATGGCAGTATGACCTATGGCTATGATTTCATCGAAAAGGTGCCGCTGGTGAAGCCGGCCGGATTTCAGATCACGCTTGACGACATCGCCAAGAAAAATCCCAAAGCTAAGAGCGCCAGACCGGAACAGTTCTACGATAACAGTTTGGTCCAGGAACTGATTGACGAAGGGTTTTATGTGAAATTGTGGGGGAAGATGCCGTGACAAGATTGCGTGTTCGTGATTGTGTTCGGGGTTTGATCAGGGCATGCGCCGTCGCTATCTTGATGCTGGTTTTGTATGGCGCTCCGGTCGCCGCGCAGAAACTGGTCATCGCCTGGACCTCGGTGAGCGCCTTTAATTCGCCTTTTTGGATCATGCCGGAAGCCGGCCTTTATAAACAGGAAGGCTTGGACGTCGATACGATATTTATCCTGAGTTCGCCGACCGCGGCGAAGGCGACGTTAGCCGGCGATATTGCGATCAGCGCGCAAAACAGCCAGGTGGTCGCCGATTCCGGATTGGCCGGCGGCGATTTAGTTTCTATTGGCGCGGTGGTCAACATCGTGCCGTTTTACATGATGGCCACTCCCGAGATAAAAACCATCGCCGATCTCAAGGGCAAATCGGTGGGCATCTCGCGCTTCGGCGCGGCGTCCGATTTTGGCACGCGCATGTTTCTCGCCAAGTATGGGCTTGAAGCCAACAAAGATGTCGCTTTCGTGCAGATCGGCGGCCAGCCGGAAATCGCCGCGGCGCTGTCGAAAAAACTCATCGCCGCAGCCGCCATGTCGCAACCGATGGCCGCGGTGGCCGAGCAACAGGGCGCGCGGCTGCTCGCCAACATGGTCAAGGACGAGATTCCGTTCGTCCACTTGAGCATCACGACCACCAAGCGTTTTATCAAGGAACATCGGCTGCAAGCCAAAGCTTTCATGCGCGCCTACGCGCGCTCGATGCATTTTCTCTACAACCGTAAAGAAGACAGCTTGAAGATCTTCCAAAAGTACACCAAAGTCCAGGACCAGAAAATTTTGGAAGCCACGCTGAAGTACGGCTACGAATTCATGGAGAAAGTGCCGTTCGTGAAAGCTGCGGGATTTCAAGTAACCCTCGATGAGATCGCGCGCACCAATGCCAAGGCGAAGCAAGCCAAGCCGGCGCAGTTCTACGATAATAGTCTGGTGCAGGAGTTGGTCGACGAGGGTTTTTTCACCAAGCTATGGGGTCGCGCTCCATAGAATATTCGGGAAATTCACCACGAAGGACACGAAGAGCACGAAGTTCGGAAAATTTTTCCTTCGATACCTTCGTGCCCTTCGTGTCTTCGTGGTGGAAATCAACCATTGCAAAAATTTGAGTCAATCGTAGAGGAACAAAATGCTTTTTCTCAATAACGATGATGTCAAACAAGTGCTGACCATGGAACTGACCATGAATGCGCTGGACCAGGCCTATCGGGAGTTGGCGCGCCAGGAAGCCGTCTGCCGGCCACGCATCGATCTTCAGATTCCCACTAGCGATCCGGACAAGATCTATCAGTGGGGCACCATGGAAGGCGGCTCCATGTCGGGCTACTTCGCCATCCGCATGAAATCTGACGTGATCTATGAGCAGGAGTATCAAGGCGCTATTACTCAGGAAAAATACTGCGTGCGCCCGGGTAGTTTTTGCGGGTTGATCATGTTGAATAGCATCGAGAACGGCGAACCGCTGGCGATGATCAACGACGGCTATTTGCAGCATATGCGAGTCGGAGCTGACTCCGGCATCGGCGCCAAGTACATGGCGCGCCAAGATGCCACGGTGGTCGGCATGATCGGTTCCGGCGGCATGGCGCGTTCCCATGTCGAGTCGTTTTTGCAGGCCCGTCCCAATCTCAAAAAGATTCAAGTCTACAGTCCGACCAAGGCTAATCGCGAAGCCTATGCTAAGGAAATCAGCACAGAGTACGGCCTCGAAGTTGTGCCGATGAGTCACCCGCAGGATGTATATAAAGGCGCACATATCGTCGCCGGCTGCACTGATTCCGCCGTGCCGATCGTGATCGGCAAATGGCTGGAGGAGGGGACTCATGTCACCTGCGTCGGCGGAAAACCGGACGACGACACCTTGAAGCGAATCGACGTCTCATTGCGACTCGGTACGGCACCGGCGCCCTGGGGCCTGCCCGAGTTCGGCCTCGCCGATGAATATATTACCTATGCCGCCAAGCCGAAAGACCATGCCGGCTTTCAAATGAAACGAGCCGGCAACCGCGGTCATGGAGTGATCGCCGAAGATCGCGCGGTATTTTTCTCTGAAATACTGAGGGGTACTAAGCAAGGACGAACATCGGACCAGCAGGTGACGTACTCCGAGCGCGGCAACATTCAAGGCGCGCAATTTTTTTCCGTGGCCGGGAAAGTTTATGAGTTGGCCAAAGCACGCGGCCTCGGCCGTGAGCTGCCGACGGAGTGGTTCTTACAAGATATCAGGGATTAATGAATTTAAAGTCCTCTCCCTTTGGGAGAGGATTGAGGTGAGGGCTGATTCGATCAATTCTCAAAAAACCCTCACCCTAGCCCTCTCCCGCAAGCGGGCGAGGGGAAATCTTTCGAGGACGATATGCCATTATTTCTCAACAACGATGAAGTCGATCAGGTAATCACCATGAAGGATACGATGGAGGCGTTGGAGATTCTCTATCGTGAAATGGGGCAGGGGGCCGCCGTGACCGCGCCGCGTTCCGATGTTCATAGTCCAACGGCCGCGGCGCAAAGTGCCGAGGGGCCGATGGCGCATTATTTGAAAAGCATGAGCGGCGCGAGCCCGCACTTCGGCACCGCGGCGCTGCGTTTTTCCTCCGACATTGTCGCTTGGCGCGACACCGGCGGCGGCATGCGCCGGGAGAAATTACCGATGCTGCCCGGACAGCGCTGGATGGGCATTATCTTGCTTTTCAGCTCGGCCAACGGCGAGTTGCTGGCGGTGATGAACGACGGCGTGTTGCAACGCTTCCGTGTCGGCGGGGCCAACGGCGTGTCAACCAAGTACATGGCGCGGGCAAATGCCGAAACCGTCGGCTTGATCGGTTCGGGCTGGCAAGCCGGCACGCAAGTGTTAGCCGTGTGTGAAGCGCGCCAGGTCAAGCACATCAAAGTTTATAGTCCGACCAAAGCCAATCGGGAAAATTTCGCCAAGGAAACCAGCGAAAAAACCGGCGTCGAGATCGTCCCGGTGGATTCTTACGAGGCTGCGGCCAAGGATGTCGATATCCTGATTACCTCGACCAACGCGCGCACGCCGTTTCTTGGCAAATGGGCGCTGCGCGAGGGCTTGCATATCAGTGCCATGCAACGCGATGAGTTCGATGACCAAGCGCTGATGGCCTGCCAGCCGCTGGTGCTGCACACCCATTCGACGGAAAACAACGTGACATCGTCGGCACTGGCCCATTTCGAGCGCGACGACTTTAAGCTGCGCGATCATCCGACGTCGCGTTCCATCGATTGGCAGTCGTTGCCAACGCTTTCGGATCTTCTGATCGGCCGCATCAAGGGGCGCGAGAACGATCGGCAAATCACCGGCTTCGTCAACAACATCGGCATGGGCGCACAGTTCGCCGCCGTCGGTAAAAAGGTTTACGACGCGGCGATCGCGAAAGGCTTGGGGCGCGAAGTGCCTGGGGAGTGGTTTACTCAAGACGTTCATCCCTGAATCGGAAAGTCCGGGAATCCAAAGAATACAATCTTTGGGCGTCGCGCGAGGATGTCGATGAAAAAATTTATTCGGGATCTACTTCTGGTCGCGTTGGCTATTCTGCCGAATCTCGCCAACGCGCAAACCAAGTTTCTGCTCGGCTATTCTTCATTTAGTTCCAATCAGACGCCTCTGTGGGTGGCCAAAGATGAGGGGCTATTTAAACGCTACGGCAGCGAGCCTGATTTGATCTTGATCGAAGGCGGCACTCGCGGCGCCCAGGCTTTGATCTCCGGCGATATTCCCATCATGGGCATGTCGGGCCAGCCGGTGATCAGCGCGCGGGCGCGCGGCGCCGACTTGACCATGTTCGCCGGCGTCGTCAACAAAATGAACTATATCCTAGTGACTTCCGCAACGATTAAGAAACCGGAAGATCTCAAAGGGAAACGGATTGGCGCGGCCCAAGCCGGCACGGCCTCTTATCATGCCGTGTTGCTTGGCTTGAAGCACTGGGGGCTCGATGCCCGGCGCGACCGCATTACGATCCTCCAGTTGGGCAATCAAGCGGCGCGGGTCGGCTCGCTCCAATCCGGCGGCAGCGATGCGATCATCGTCAATCCCGGTCTCGGACCGACGCTCAAGGAGCGCGGCAATTTAATCCTGGCCGACTTCACCGAATTGCCAATCCCATATCCGCAGCAAACCATGAGCATTCGCGAGCGCACCCTCAAAACCGACCCGGAGTTTGTCGAGCGTGCGCTCAAGGGTATCGTCGCCGGCAACAGTTTCAGCCTCGACCCGCGCAATAAGGAGCGGGTCAAGCAAATCATCGCCAAATACTTGCGATTGGACCGCATCGACAAAGCTGAGGAGCATTACCAGTCAGCGATTAAAGTGCTGACGGCCAAACCTTATGTCGACGTTGCCGGCATCGCATCTATGATCGAATTTATCGCCGAATCGGACCCGCTCGTCGCTAAGATCAAACCGGAGATGGTTATCAATCAGTCGATGCTCAAGAAACTCGACGACAGCGGCTTTATCGATCAACTATCGAAGCGGTAGCGCGGAATTGCCTGAATGGATGAATATCGGAAGAGGAGATTGAACAGAATTGAGTTAGTAGAGATTGAGTTGTGCCGGCGGTTCAGGCCATAAGAACCTCGGGTAGAGCCTCCACTATAAAGTTTACATAATATATCTTATCAGACGTTAACTAGATGCGGCTATTTAGCCGCTGGCGCCGGCGGTACACCCTTGACGCTCTCAAGCTCGGCAATTTTCGCGCTTATAATCGAACCCGGCTGGTCTTTCACATATTCCTTGTACGCAACCAATGCCCCGGCGGCGTCGCCGGTCTTCTCCAAGCAGCGCGCTTTACCGAGCAATGCTTCGGCTTGTTGTGCCGCGGCGATCTTATGCGCTTCGTTATAAGGCTCGATGGCTTGGCGGCAATCGTTCTTTTGTTCCGCAGCATTCGCCAGGGCCATCAGCGCCAACTGGCGGTACAACGTATTGGGTGTGCTGGCCGTGACGGCACGCTGCGCCGAGCTTAGAGCCTTATCCAATTCGCCGAGAGCAATTTGGCTGTTGGCTTGGTACAGATAAGCCAAGCCGGCGTAACGAGACCAGCGGTACTTTTCGACCTTTTCAAAGGCCGCCAGCGCTTCGCGATACTTTTCAGCTTGATAAAGTTCCGTCGCGTTGGTGAACTCCTGAGCCGCCGCGGTATTTTGCCGCTCCTTAAACATCTGCCAACCCAAAATCACTACACCGATCAGCACCAACGCGCCGATGGCGGCGAAAACTAAGTTCTGGTGGGACTGATAGAATTCCAGCGCCTGTTCGGTGGCGATCTGAAATCGGTCGGGCTGGCGAAGTTCTTTGCGGGTGATTCTTCGAGTATGCGATGTAGCCATGTATTTGGTGCGAAAATCAGATGATTTCTCAACTATAACTTGAACTAATGATAGAGCGGCACGAAGGGACCTTACTGCTTGTACTTGAAATCGTCTGGGGTCATTTTTTCGAGAATCTCACCCCATTTTTCTTGGGATACGTTGGAGACGTTCTCCACGGGCACATCTTTGCTTTCGTCCTGCTGCAAGACGCTGGAAGCTTCCAGCACCGCCTTGGCGACATAGATGGGACATTTGGCCCGCAGCGCCAATGCGATGGCATCGCTCGGGCGCGAGTCGAGCACCAACTGGCGACCCCCAGAGACCGATAGATTTATCGCAGCATAGTAAGTGTTTTCTTTGAGCTCGGTGATCTCGATCGACTGCACCGTGCAGCCGACTTCGGCCAACAGCGTCTTGAGCAAATCATGGGTCATCGGCCGGGCCATGGCGATGCCCTCGATTTCGGTGGCCATGGCGGTCGCTTCCAACAGGCCGATCCAGATCGGCAAATTGAGTTTATTTTCCGTGTCTTTGAGAATCACGATCGGCGTCTTGGTCACCGGGTCGAGGGTCAATCCGCCGACGGACATTTCGATGCAGTCTGGTTTCGCGCTCATTGCCTATCCCCTTCTTGCTGGGATGCTACCGCAGCATTAGCGCACATCGACTCGCCGAGCAACGAGTTGGCGGTGGCGCCGGTTATATGTACCTGAACGAACTCACCGATCAATCGAGTCGAACCGGTGAGGTTGACGATGCGGTTGGCGCGGGTGCGGCCCATGACCTGCTCGGCCTTCAGTTTGGACGGCCCGTCGACCAGGACTTCCTCGCGGTCGCCGATGCGCTGGCGGTTTTTCGCCAGCGAGATTTCACGCTGCAAGGTTTGCACTTTCTTCAGACGGTCCTTCTTCACGTCGTTGGGAACATCGTCGGGATAAATTTTCGCTGAGACGGTCTGCGGCCGCGGTGAATAGTTGAACGAGTAAATGTCATCGTACTCCACCTCTCGCAGCAATTCTAGCGTCTGCTCGAATTCAGTGTCAGTTTCACCGGGAAAGCCGACGATGATGTCGGTGCTCAGCGCTACTTTAGGACAACGCGCCCGGAGACGATGGAGCCGGTCCAAATACTCCGTCATGGTGTAACCGCGGCGCATACGCGTTAAAACAGAATCCGAACCGGACTGCACGGGCAAATGGAGATGTTCGCAGAGGTTTCTCAACGTGGCGAAGTCCTCAATCAGCTCCGGCGACAAATCCTGCGGATGCGAGGTGGTGAAACGGATGCGGCGTAAACCATCAATTTTATCGACCCGGTTGAGCAGCTCGGCAAAACTCAGCTCGCCGGGAGTGAGCTTGCCGTAGGAATTAACGTTCTGGCCGAGCAGCATCACTTCTTTAACGCCATGGCGCGCCAGCGATTCGATTTCGGCGAGAATCTTATCGCTGGGCCGGCTCACTTCGCGGCCGCGCACATGGGGCACGATGCAGAAGCTGCAGACCTTGTTGCAGCCTTGCATGATCGTCACGAAGGCCTTGACGCCGTCGACTTGGGTGCGCAGTTCGCCGTCGTCCATGTACGCCGGATCGCGGTAAAAAGCGGTCTCCACCGGCCGGGCCCGGCTACGTTCCACCTGCTCGATCATCTCCGGCAGCTTGTGAATGTTGTGCGTGCCGAAAACCAAATCCAGATGGGGAACGCGCTTTAAAAGATTTTCGCCTTCCTGCTGGGCGACGCAGCCGCCGACGCCGATGATGACGCCGTCGCGGTAGTCTTTGAATTGCTTCCAACTGCCGAGCGCGCTGTAGACCTTTTGCTCGGCCTTGTCGCGCACGCTGCACGTGTTGAGCAGGATTACGTCGGCGCTATCGATGCGATCGGTTTGGACATAATCTTTGCGCGCCAGCACCTGGGCGATTTTTTCCGAATCGTACTGGTTCATCTGGCAGCCGTAGGTCTGGATGTAAAGCTTCTTCATGGCGCGATCAAATCGACAATTTTGTAAAGTTGATTGATGCTGCGGCACTCTTCGGCGACATGGCAATGCGGCGCGTAGCGCGGCATCTCGCTGTCGCCGATGCCCCAGGTCATGCGGCTTTCAGGGTTGAGCCAGATCAACTGCTTGGCCTTTTGTTTGACCTCGCGCAGCACCCAATCGTTGGGCCGGTTATAATTATTGCGCCCGTCGCCGATGATCAAGACCGTGGTCTTGCTGGTGATCGAAGCGAAAAAGTTTCGGTGGAACTGTTCGAAAGCGCGGCCGAAATTGGAATGGGAAAAAACGTCGATGACGTCGCCTTTCAAAGCGGTCTCGACCGCGGTCTGGATGTCGTGTTCCTCGAAGAGCTTGGTCACCTCACCGATCTCGGCGACGAACACGAAGCTGCGCACCTTGGCGTAAAGATCCTGGATCGAATAGACGAACTGCAGCATGAAGCGTGACGCGTTCAACACCGAGTCGGAAATATCGCACAGCACCATCACCTGCGGCTTGGTTTTTTTGCGTCGGTCGAGCTGAATGTCAAACGGCACGCCGCCGTATTGCATATTCTTACGCAGGGTCGCCTTGATGTCGAAGCGGCCGCGGGCGGCCTTCTTACGCCGCACCGATAGGCGGTTTTTCAAGCGCTGGGCCAAGCGCGCCACGGCGTCGTTCATGCGCCGGATATCGTCTTCGGTGTAGAATGAAAAACTCTTGTCGGCCAGAGCGCTGCGCTGCGAGTAGTCGCGCGGTTCGGCGCCCTGCTTGCGCTGCTCCTGCTGGATGATCTCGCGCAACAAACGATTCAAGTCGCGCATGCGCTCGTCCAGGTAGCGCATGACGTTTTGCAGATCCTCGCCGTTCTCGCCGAGCATTTGCAGCATGCCGCGGAAGCGCTCGATCTCGCTCTGCACCCGGTCGAGCCCCAAACGCATCATCATGCGCGTGTAGGGCGTGTGGCGCATGGTCTCGGGGTTGCCGTTTTGCATTTCCTGCTGCATCGCTTCGCGCAGCTGGCGTTCCAGCTCGGCGCGATTGTTATTGAGCAGCGCCTTGGTGAGATCTGATAAGTCCCCTTCCATTTCTTTTAAGAGTTTCTGGATCTGTTCCAACATCTCCTGAAACTTTTCCGGTGACAGCCCGAGCTCTTCCATGATCTTACGGTCGATGGCGTCGAGGGCCTGGCCGATGCCAAGGAAGAAATAATCGAACAATTCGTCGAAGGGCTTCTGGTCGCCGCTGCGCTTGATCAGCGTGGTCCGTAGGGCGTTGCGGAACATCTGTGGATCGGCGATGCCGATCAATTCCAGGGCGCGAAACGCGTCCATGTTTTCCGCCAACGACACGCGGATGCCGTTGCGGCGCAAAATATTGGCGAACTCGATAACCCGGGCTTGCATGATCTTGGGGATGCCGCACGCAAGCGGCTAATGCAAATGATCTTTCTCGTCGCCGGCGTCCTGACGCCGGGCTTGCTTTTCGGCCAGGTAGCTTTTCAGTTCCTGGTGCGCCTTGCGAATGTCCGCTTCGTACTTCATCAACGCCGACATGGTCTGCTCGACCAACTCGTTGTCGAGATCCTTGATATTGAGCAGGGTCAGGGCGCGCACCCAGTCGAGGCTTTCGCTGATGCTCGGGGTCTTTTTCAAATCGAGCTTACGCAGCCGGTGCAGCAAGCGCACCACTTCGTCAGCGAGCTTGTCGCCGACATTCGGCACTTTGAGCTTGATGATTTCTTTTTCGCGCTCGGGATCCGGAAAGTCGAGGAACAGATGCAGGCAGCGGCGCTTGAGAGCATCGGAAACCTCCCGGCTGTTATTGCTGGTCAGCACCACCAGAGGGATATGCTTCGCCTTGAGCGTGCCGATTTCCGGCACGGTGATCTGAAAATCGCTCAAAACTTCAAGCAAAAACGCCTCGAATTCGGCGTCCGATTTGTCGATCTCGTCGATCAACAGCACCACCGGTTTGTCCGATAATAGCGCGCGCAGCAGCGGCCGCGGCAGGAGAAATTTATCGGAAAAAAACACCCCGTCCTGTTTGGCGACATGATCGACGGCGTCTTGCAGGGTCTTGGCGCCCTCCAGGATCTCGCCGATCTTGTCTTTGAGGATTTGGGTATAGAGCAGCTGTTTTGCGTACTCCCACTCGTACAGAGCTTTGGCTTCGTCGAGCCCTTCGTAGCATTGGAGCCGGATCAGCTCCATGCCCAGGGAGTCGGCCAGCACTTTGCCGAGTTCGGTCTTCCCTACTCCCGCTGGTCCCTCGACCAGCAGCGGTTTTTGCAGCGACGTGCCCAGGTAGACCACGGTGGCGACATTCTTGTTGCACAGATATTTCTGCGTGCCCAGGCCGGCGATGACTTCGTCAACAGATTGAAACATGGTTGCCCTTTCCGAATTTATCGAAGCTAACACAAACATTATTCAACAACAATCAAGGTTTAGCGTGGAAATTGCGAGAACGGTGTGCACCACGAAGTGTCCATGAGCTTACGCTCGTCCACAGAGTATGAAATTGCAGCCCCCCTGCACGCCTCCCCCCGATTCGTCATGCCGGCGAAGGCCGGCATCCAGGGGAGGGAGGAGATGGATACCGGCTTTCGCCGGTATGACGGAAGCCTTATGGCAACTCGTCGCCCAGATCGTGCTTGCGCATGTATTTTCTAAGGAGATCAAGAAGTTCGGAGTTGAAATTGTCGAAACCCTTCGCGCTGTTCCTGGCGAGAGGAACGACCCGAAGTTTGCACAAGCGCGGACCATTCGATAAATCATTTAAGCGTGTGCACCTTGGCGCTTTATTTTAATGTTTTTGACGATATGCCCTTGCTGGTGGCGGCCAATCGCGACGAGCATTTCGACCGGCCGTCGGCGCCGCCAGCCCAGATCGAAGGCGTGCCGCTTATCGTTGCCGGGCGAGACCTGCGGGTCGGCGGCACCTGGCTGGGCGTCAACGAGCATGGCCTGCTCGTCGGTATCTTGAATCGGCGCCAAAATGAAAGCGGCGACAACGTTTCACTGACGCCAACGCCACGATCGCGCGGCCTCTTGTGCATGGATATGTTGCGGCTCCGCAACCTCGCCGAGGGGTTCGATTTCATCGCCGCGCACGAGGCGATCTATAACCCCTTCACCCTGATATTTGCCGACCAAAAATCGGCCGGAGTCGCCTACAACAACCACGAGCCCAGGATCGTCGCCAAGCAGCTCGACCCCGGCCTCCATGTGTTCAGCAGCGCCGCGGAGCTGGACTTGAATTCCGCTAAGGCAGACCGTGCCCATCCGCGATTCGCTCGCTTGAAAGACCGCATACCGGTTAATGCGGCTGATCCGCGAGACTGGCTCGCAGAATTACGCGCGGTGCTGGCCGACCATACGCTGCACGATGGCTCCGACGATCCCGGCGACGCCATCTGTGTGCACCGCGAGATGACCGGCACGGTGTCGTCGAGTATCGTCGCTCTGGTGGCGGCGCGCGCGCGCTTCGATACATATTTCTGCCCCGGCCCGCCTTGCCAAAATGACTTCTCCGGCCCGGTGAGTTTGGCAATTCGATGAGCGAACCGCGCAAGCCCAAACAGGCGGCCACGGTTATCCTGCTGCGTCCGGCGGGACATCGAGGTTTCGAAGTCTTTCTCACCCGCCGGCCCGACGCTATGCCGTTTTTGGGCGGCATGTATTGCTACCCCGGCGGCACGGTGAGCAAGGAAGATTACCGCGCCGCGATGATCGCCCGCACCGTCGGCCGCACGCCAAAGCAAGCACGCCAGATTATCGGCGCCGCTTTCACGCCGGATGAAGCCATCGGTCTGTGGATCGCCGCGGTGCGCGAAGTCTTCGAGGAGGTCGGCGTGCTGTTGGCAGCCGATGCAAACGGCGCGAAAATGTCGATGACCCCGGAGCGCGCTGCACACTTGGCCCATTGCCACGGCGAGCTGTCAGAAAAAACTCTCAGCTTCGCCGGGCTCTTGGAACGCGAACAGCTCTATTGCGATCTTGCCAGCTTGAGCCACTTCTCGTCTTGGCAGACCCCGGCACAGTTTACCATGCGCTTCGATACGCGCTTTTTCCTCGCAGCGCTGCCACAAGGCCAGATTCCGCTGCCAACCTCCTATGAAGTCGCCCACAGCGTCTGGCTCACCCCCGACCACGCCATGCAACTCTGCAACCGCAACGAATTGCCGATGATCTTCCCGACCTTCGCCACGCTGCGCACGCTCGCCGACTTCGATACGTTAGAAAGCGTCCTCCGTGAGTACGGCTTAGAAACATAGCCGGACAGGAAAATTCACCACTGAGGGCACAGAGGAGACAGAGATAATAATTTTCTAACCCTCTGTGATCTCTGCGTGCTCCTTCGAAAATACATGTGCAGGCATGAACCGGGAGACGACAGCGCGGAGGTTTCGTCATACCGGCGAAAGCCGGTATCCATCCCCCTCCCTTCCATGGATGCCGGCCTCCGCCGGCATGACGGATCAATGAAAGTACCTGTGGAGGGATGCCGGGCAATTTCATAATCTGTAGATGAGCGTAAGCTCATGAACACTCTGCGGTGATAATCTCCTCGGCTCACTTCATTGAATTCCCGCGCCGCCTCAGTTACTTTTGCAATTCTCGCCTGTTGTCCCGCCCAGGGATTTGCCGGCACTTCGGAATTTCTCAATAGGAAAAATATTGTTTACACGAATCGGCGGACGGTTGTCCGATGTTTATTTTGGCTGGCGCATGGTCGCCGTCGGCTCGGTCCTGCGTATATTGGGCGGCGGGCTTTATTTTTACGGCTTCTCGGTTTTCTTCTTGCCGCTGAGCCAGGACCTGGGCCTCAGCCGCGCGTCGACTTCGTTGGTATTTTCCCTCGCCCGCGCGCAGGGGGCGTTCGAGGGCCCCTTGGCGGGCTATTTCATGGACCGGCATGGTCCGCGGCCCTTGATGATCCTGGCGATCATGACCGCCGGCATCGGCCATATGCTGCTCGCCGGTGTAAACAGTTACGTCATGCTGCTCTTGGTCTACATGGGCGTGGTTTCCCTGGCATTTCACGCCGGCTTCATGGACGCGCCGATGGTGATCGCCAACACCTGGTTCATCCGCCAGCGCACCATGGCGATGGCCATGATCAGCGGCTCCATCGGCATCGGCGGTTTTATCTTCACGCCATTCTTGTCCATGGCTGTGCATGACTTCGGCTGGCGCCCGACTGCCTTCGCCTGCGGCATCGTGTTTATCGTCATCGGCCTGCCTTTGGCCTTGATGGTTCGCCGCTCGCCGGAGAGCATGGGGCTGCAGCCTGACGGTGATCCAGTACCGCCGGTAGTGAAAAGCGCAAATGGCACGCACTCTGCCAGCACCGATGCAGCCGACTTTACCCTGCGCCAAGCGCTGCACACCTCGGCCTTCTGGTTTATCACGGCAGCGACGGCGATACGCGTGATTGTCTTGAGCGCCGTCAACGTGCACTACGTTGCGCTGATGGTCTGGACCGGCATGAGCCAGCAGCGCGCCGCGGTTTTTCTCGCGATCCAAGCGTTCATGGCGCTGCCGTCGCATATTCTGTTCGGCTGGTTAGGCGACAAAGTGAATAAGCCTAAACTGATGGCCGCCTGCATGTTGTCGGCGCTGGCGGCGTTGATTCTATTGGGAGTGGTCAGATCCGAATGGGCTATCTTACTTTTCACCGCCCTGTTCAGCACGGTGGAGTCAACCTTTCCGGTGAACTGGTCGACGGTGGGCGAATATTTCGGCCGGAAAAACTTCGCCAAGATTCGCGGCTCCATGGGCTTCGTGTCCTCCTGGGGCAGTGTCATCGGTCCGGTCTTGGCCGGCTTCGTTTACGATCAAACTAAGAGCTACGAGATCTTGATCTGGGCATCTGCGGCGCTGCTGCTGGTTGCCAGCCTGTTGTATGCGATGGTGAGAAAACCGTCAGGCGTGAGGGGCGAGGCGTAAGGGGTTTCGGATCGAACGCTTTACCCCTCACCCTTTACTCCTTACGAGGATCAATTCCACAACTCCCGATACCTTACCGCCACCACGTCCTCATACTGTACCGCCGCTGTCAGTTGGCCGACGGATGCGGCGAAGCGGTTCATCTTGGTGATGCGTTCTTCGCTGATTGCAGGTTGGTAAAACTCGACATCTCGGGCGACCACGTTGGCGATCAGTTCGGCGGCGTCGTTGGGGAATTTACGCCGGCCGACTTCGCGAGCCAGCGCGGGATTCGCGCCTAATGCTTTTTGTGCCTTGACGATGGCGCGCACTGCAGCGGCCATGGCTTCGGGTTCGCGGGCGATGAAATCGTCGGTGGTCGCCATCCCGGCAAAAGTGCAGAAGCGCACCTCCGCCGGATCGTCGCCCCGGCGCACGTCGACGAGAATCTTGCCCGCACCGCTGCTGGTGGCGGTTTCACCGCCCATGGCGTTGGCCCAAAAGCCGTCGATCTGACGCGCCTGCAGTGCCCGCGCGGCAAAGACACCAAAGGACACGTCCCTCGATTTTGCCCCCGGTAATTCGACAATCTCGAGGTCGCGGCCGACTTCGAGCCCGCCGCACTTGAGCAATTGCTTCAGTACCAGATCGGGACCTTCGGCAGCCGTAATGCGCAATTCTCTGAGCGCCTGCAAGTCGCCGCGCTTGGCCGCGAGATCGGAACGCACTACGAGCAGCCACGGCGTACCCTGCGATAGCGCGACCGCGATCTTCGCCCCTTTCCAATTGGGAAACTCGGTGAGAAGATCGAAGACCGACCCGGCGATCATAACATCGGCGCTCCCTTGGCGCAGTGCCTTGGTCGCACCCAACATGGCGACCAACTCGATGCGCGCGTCCAGCCCTTCGGCTTTAAAAAATCCCAACTCATCCGCCGCTAAGGCGGGAAAACAAGTGTTGCTGACCAAATCCACCGCTGCGATACGAAACTGCACGGGAACCTCCAGGCACAGGTTGTTATACTCGACTATGCGAGATTGATTGCCGCGGATCAATCGACTGCTAAGACAAACCCGTAAGGCGTCAGGGGTTAGGGGTAAAGCGTTTCGGATCGGACGCCTTACCCCTTACCCTTCACCCCTTACGGTTTTTCATGCTATAGCCGTTCCATAGAGGAGAACATCATGGCATTATATCGAAAGATCACCCTCGGCCTCCTCTCCCCGGCGACACCGAACAAGCCGCACTTCAGACATGTCGATGCGTTGTTACCACCAGGAGTATCGCTGATCCATGAAGGCTTGGGCTTGTTGGGCGAGGCGTATCAGGATCTCGCGGGCAAGTCCGATGTGGTGATTGCCAAGTCCAAGGATTTCGTCGCACGCAACAAAGTCGACGGCCTGGTATTGACCGGCGGTTTCATCGGCCTGTTCAATCCCGGCATCGATGTCAAAGTCGCCGAAGCGATCCAGTTGCCCGTGGCGACGGCAGTGTCATCGGCGGTCGCGGCTTTGAGCGTCTACAATGTCAAATCCCTGCTGCTGATGACTCCCTTCGACGCCAAGTCGGACGCCGTGATCGAAGCGCATCTTAACAGCCTCGGCTTCACCGTCCATCTCGGCCCCGCCTTCGAAGGTCGCAAGGCGGGTTCGGGCGTCGATCTAACGCCGGACCAACTGTTCGAGCTCGTGGTGAAAACCTATCGCAGTTATCCTCAGTCTAACGCGATCTATTTCCAAGGCGCCACCATGGATCCACTGCCGATCATCCAGAGGTTAGAAAACGAATTGAACCTGCCGGTCATCGCCAGCAACCCAGCGATGTTTTGGAATGTGCTATCGATGCTTGACAGAAAAAATTCGGTCAAAGGCTACGGCAGATTGCTGGACGAGTGGCCGGCGCACGGCTAACGTCAGCGGTCATCGTGCTGCGACGGACGGCTTGGATCTAACCAATCCGTGCGGCGTGCGGCACCGCGTGCAACGGTCTGTCGCTTGTTGGAATGGGCGTCATACAGCAACGCCAAATAATTTACCTATTCCGGCTGTTGCCGCCATTGCAAGCGCGCCCCAGAAAGTCACGCGCGCTACGGCCTTCGCGACCGGAGCACCGCCAACATGTGCGGAAATCCCGCCGAGCAGCGCCAAGAATGCAAGGGACAAGATTGAAACGACCAATCCGATCATGCCGACCGGCGTGAGAAACGCAGCCAACAGGGGCAGAGCGGCGCCGACCGAAAATGTACCGGCAGACGCAAACGCTGCCTGAACCGGACGCGCGGACGTGGTTTCTGAGATCCCCAGTTCATCCCGGGCGTGTGTGGCGAGGGCATCATGTTTTGTCAGTTGTATAGCAACTTGCCGTGCAAGCGATTTGTCTAACCCGCGGGCGATGTAAATGCCGGTGAGTTCTGCGAGCTCCGATTCGCCATCAGTTGCAAGTTCTTTGCGCTCGCGGCCGAGGTCTGCGCTTTCAGTGTCAGCTTGAGAACTAACGGAGACATACTCGCCCGCCGCCATCGACATTGCACCTGCAACCAATCCAGCGACACCGGCAACCATGATACTGGCGTGGGTGGCATCGGCGGCGGCGACGCCAACGACTAAGCTCGCGGTTGATACGATGCCATCGTTTGCACCCAACACGGCGGCGCGAAGCCAACCAATGCGTTCGGTACGATGTTGTTCTTTGTTAGGACGCACAATATTGTTTCGGGTTTGGATTTTAGTAGTAGTCAACGACAGAATGCATATTAATTGTGTCAGTATAAAACCGCCTCGCTTCTGTATAGCATGATTCGCCTCTGCCGAACATCAGGCACATGTAAAATTGAGACGCCCACTTGTAAAGGTCTGCTCATTGTTTCTACTCAATAGGCGCTGAAAGTTGTTTCCTAAAATTCAGCTCCAGGGATTCAGCATCGCACCTTGCAACGACAAGATCGATCTTCTGATAATTCTTTTGACATCGATTCGTCCTCAATGTTAACTGCCAGCAGGTATCACTTCAAAAATATTATGACAGGAGACAACATCGTGTCTGACAAGGAATCTTCGTTGAGTTTTCGCATCGCTGGCATTCTTATCCTTGCGCTATTAACCGTCGCGCTCGAGCCACCAAGCGCTTTCGCTGCGGACAAAATTCGCGTCGGCTTCTCCGCTATCAGCATGGCAAATGCACCGGTGTGGATCGCCGAGGAGAAAGGGATATTCAAGAAATACGGCATCGAAAGCGAGCCAATCGTCATCGGCGGCGGCGCCACCAGGTCGGTGAGCGCGGTGATCGCCGGCGATTTGCAGTTCGGCTCAACCGGCGGTGGCGCGGTGGTCAGCGCGGTTTTTAGCGGCTCGGATATCGTCATGGTCGCCGCCGGCAACAACAAAGGCATTCAGCGTGTCATGGTCAAGCCGGAGATTACGACGCCCGCCGGCTTAAAGGGCAAACGGGTCGGCATCACGACGTTGGGCTCTTCCGGCCATCTGGCGCTGCTGCTGATGCTGCGCAAATGGAATATGGCGCCTGAAGATGTGCAGATTATTCAAGTCGGCGCCTCGCCGGTGATGCTTATCAGTCTGCAAAAAGGCGGCATCGACGCGGCAGTGTTGCAAGACCCAACTTTTTTTGTAGCTGAAGACAGCGGCTTCAAAACCCTTGGCGATCCGGTGGCGATGGATATTCAATACTTGCAGAACGTCTTGGTCGCCTCGCGTGCCTACCTGAAAAACCACCGCGATCTCGCCAGCCGCTTCATGAAGGGTTTCGTCGAGGGGGTGGCCTACTTCAAACGCAACAAAGAAGACAGCATGCGCATCCTCATGAAAAAGATGCGCATCGAAAAGGGAAAAGAGACTTATCTCGAGCGCTCCTACAATCTCTTCGCCACTCAATACATGGAAGCTGCCCCCTACCCTTCCGTGATCGGCACCCGAACTGTCCTCGAATTCATGGCAAAGGACTTCCCCAAAGCCAAAACCGCCGATCCCAACTTGTTCATCGACAACAGCTTAATCAAGCCATTGGAGGATAGCGGGTTTATCAAGGGGCTGTATCAATAGCTGAGAACGAGACTAACAATTTCGTCATGCCGGTGAAAACCGGCATCCAATTTGGAATTCCTGGACAAGAATCAACCTGGATTCCGGCGTTCGCCGGAATGACGAAATCAAGAAGTATCCCTGAAGGTAAGCGCCGAATTCGTCGTGAACTGAGGCGACAGCTCTTTAGTGAGCCCCGTTGCCAGTCAGACCAAACATCTTCATGGCGTTGTCGCCGAGAATTTTTTCCTTGTCGGCAGCCGACAATGCGTTCATCTGCTTGATGACGTCGACCGTGCGTGGCCAAGTGGCCACGGCGTCGCCGTGGTCGAAGTCGCTGCCAATAATTATGTTATGGTTGGGCCAGCCATTGACGGTGTCGGCGATGTAAGTTTCCCAGGAAACGCAGGCGATGAAGAACTGATCGAAATACTGGCTCGGCTTTTTCTTGATGCCCTGCTTGCCTTCGAAGAACTGCTGCACCGAGATGGAAATCGTCGCGTCGTTGGGCATATGCGCGTCCAGCGTGTGCATGAGCCAGGGCACCCAGCCGATGCCGCCTTCGAAGAAGCCGAACTTCAACGTCGGAAAACGATCGAGCACGCCGCCGAAGATCAAGCGCGCCGCGCTGACCATGTATGTGAGTGGAAAGCCCAGAGCGGTGGGGAAATGCTGGTAGCCTTGAAAGCGCTCGCTGCCGACCAGCCAGGGGTGGCTATGCTGCGCCTCATAGACGCGCGCCGCCGGGTGAAGTAAGATCGGAATATCCAAGTCGGCGATCGCTTCATAAAGCGGATACAAGACTTCGCTGTCCAAGTCGCCGTCGCCCCAACCGCCGTTGAACTTCACGGCCTTGAGCCCAAGCTCTTTGACCGCGCGGCGCAGCTCCTTCACGGATTCTTGGATATCCGGCAAATAAATCCAGGCGCAGCCGATGAAACGATCATCGCCCTGAATGTCCTCGGCGACCGTATCGTTATAAGCGCGCGCCAACTGACGGCCCAGTTCGGCATCGCACTCGTAGATCAGCGGCCGATTGTCGGGGATCAAGACTTGCTTGTCGAAGCCGTCTTTCTTCATGAACTCGGCGCGCAGCGGGATGCTCCAGCGGCCTTCTTTGAACGAGTGAACTTTTTTGCCGTCGCGGTAATAGGTCGCCACCTTGCCCGGCACCACTTCGCCGTAGCGCACCATATCGCCCTTGTCCTCGACCACTTCGAGGTGGCCTTTTCCGGGGTGCTTTACCTTGTCGATAAAACGCAGCGGCCAATAGTGGGTATCGCCGTCAATGTACATGGAACCTCCGATTTCGCGTAACTTGGCAATTGTCTATGAATTGAACTTGGAAGGATCCCTCTCTTCGTTCGGGATGACAGAAGCTCTCAGCCTGTCATTTCGACCGAAGGGAGAAATCTAAAACGCCTTACTCAAGTCAGTCCACTTGGGGTTGGCCTGGACGACCAACGCATTCTTCTTCTCCCTGCGCCACTCTTTGATTTCTTTTTCTCGGGTAAGGGCGCCAAATACATCACTCGTTTGTTCGTAATAAACTAACTTGTTGACGTTGTATTTCTGCGTGAACCCATTCAGCAATTTGTTCTGGTGTTCGTATATCCGTCTTCTGAGATCGTTGGTGACACCGACATACATCACTTTGTTGTTCCAATTGGTCAGCAGATAGACGTAGTAGCAATTCTCCGCCGGCATGGAATTCTCGCTGCGCTAGAAATGACAAGTCCAACTCTCTGCCACTACAACGAGATCCCTCTCTTGGTTCGGGATGACGGCCGCGTGCGCGGCCGTCACTTGACCCCATACTTCGCCATTATCTCGTCGATAAAGCCGCTCTGGTCGAGCTTTTTCATGATTCGGTCGTCAATCAAGTTCTCGGGTTTCACGTTCTCGACTTTGGGATTGCTGCGCTTCATCAGGCGGATAACGTTAGTTGCACCGGCCGGGTTAGCATACGGTTTACGGTCGAGGCCCATGACCATATCGTGATAGCCTTCCTCGGCATCCTTCTCGGATATGCGCAGATACTTTTGCAAGATCTTCAGCGTATTGGGTTTCTCCCGCGCCGACAAGCAAAATGCCGCCCCTTCGATGATAGCGCGCAAAACATTTTCCACCAGCTGCGGGTTTTTCTGAATATAAGGCTCTCTCGCGACAATCGAGGAGCTTAGGATCGGCAAATTGGTCTTGCCGAGATCGGCGAGAATGTTGAGCCCCTTGTTCGCGAGTGGCCGTGCCTGAACGCCGTCGAGGACGGTCGCGTCGATGGTGCCCTGGGCGACCGCTTGCGCGAGTACGCTCTGATCTCCAGCGGCGATGATCGCGATCTTATCGCGCTCGGGATCGAGACCCAAGTGTTCCAGAGCCAGAATCGCGCCCATCCACACCGTGCCGCCGATAGCCTGCACGCCAAATTTTTTGCCGCGCAAATCTTCGGGCGTTTTGATATTGGGACGGGCCACCAGTTCATAGGTCACCCGATTGGTCAGGGCCGACAAGACCTTCAGGTCGGAGCCCGACGCGACCGCTCCGATGACGGCCGTGCCGCCGGTATAGCCAACTTCGATCTCGTTAGAGGACATGGCGGCAACCAACGTCGGCGCACCGCGGACGAAAAGCGGTTCGGCGTCAAACCCGTACTTGGCGAAGAAGCCTCGTTCCCGCGGCGCCCAGAGGGGGCAGACCCGGGCGTTCATGGCGGCGTAAGCGATAACTAATTTCTTACCGCTTGGAGTCGCTGCCGGCGTTTCGCCGTGAACAGCCAGAAATGCAACGTTGAGCAGCACAACCCATAGCAGTCGCGACATGACGGCCCTCCCATTCCGTCATTCCCGCGCACGCGGGAATCCAGCATTTCGAGATCGCAGAGCAAGCCTGGAAGCCCGTATTCACGGGCATGACGGGAGTTATTTTTGCCTTAGGACTGGGGACTCCCACCCGCCAAAATGAACGAACGGGGTTAGAGCCCCAGCCCCAGCAGATTGATGGCATTCTCGCCCAGGACTTTGCGCTTGTTGTCCGGGGAAATCTTCGTGCTCTTGGCCACCGGTCCCGTCACCTGTCCCGGCACCGAAGAGTCCCAGTGGGGCGAATCGGTGGCGAGAACCAAGCGGTCGCCGCCTAAATATTCCACCGCCCACTCGAACAATCCGTCTTCGAAAGGTTCGCAGCCGACAAAGACGCTTTCATTGAAAATGTCGGTCGGTTTGCGCTTCTGCCAGGGCACGAGATGCGGCAACTTCTCGAAATGTTCGTCCATGCGCGACAACCACCAGGGCATCTGCGATGCGCCGGTCTCGAGGCAGATGATTTTCAAGTCCGGATGCTTTTCCATGACACCGCCGCATAGATAAACCATCAAGCACACCATGCTTTCGATGGTGCGGCCGACCATGTGGGAAAAAAAGAAGTTGTCGGCAAATCGGTCATGGCCCATGGAGCCGGTCTTGGTGTCATGAAAGATGATCGGTGTTTTGGTTTTTTCCAGTTCGTCGAAAATCGGATCGAAGTACGGGTCGGACCATTCTTTACCAGGAATCGGTGTCGCTTTGACGTTGAGCGCTTTGCTGCCCAACTCGCGTGAGCGATGCAGTTCCTTGATCGCCTCCTTGGGATCTTGCAGCGGTATCACACCGGCCCACATCAGGCGGCCTTTTTGCTGCGAGGCGTACCAGTTCATGTAATTATTCTGTGCCCGGGCGTAGGCGGCGCCGAGTTCCGGGTCGTCGACGAACCAAAGGATATCGAGCGCAGGCGAGTTGGGCGACAGCACGGCGACATCGATACCGTCCAGGTCCATGTTGTGCACGCGCCCCGCCGGTGTCAGATCGGCGGGAGTCACCCACTCTTTCTTTTCCGCCTTCTGCCGGCCCAGCTCGGAGCCGATCATGATTTGATTGCCGACCAGAGTCTTGCGCCGCTCGTTGTCCTTGGTTGGCAGCTTGCGCGGTAGGAAATCTTTATATTGTGCTTCGATGGTTTGATCCCAACTATCCAAATCGCCAACCAAATGACTATCGAGATCGATCACCTTCATGCCGTCAATTGCCATAAATTCCTCCTCGTATAACCTTTCGCTGATTATTTGACTCCAGACTTTACGCCGAATTGCTGATCGAGGAAACCGCTTTTCTCAAACTCGCGCATGATACTCTCGTCGATCAATTTTTCGAGATTGAGCTCAGCGATCTTGGGATTGCGCAGCTTCATGAAACGTTGAATGTTTTTCAATCCGTCGAGGCCGACGTAAGGCTTGCGCACGACACCGTTGACGTAATCTTCATAGCCGTCTGCGGCAGCGCTCTGATCTTTTATGCCGAGCCGTTTGGACAGAATCTCCATCGAGCTGCTCTTATTGGCGGGATTCAATACGTAGGCGTGGCCTTCGACCAAGCTGCGCATGACATTTCTAGCGATGGCCGCGTGATTCTGAAGATAATCGGCCTTGAGTACCAATCCCGTTCCTGTGAGTGGAATCTTGTCCGGCTCGCCGGGAATCCAGTAGCCTTTTCTGGCTAGTGTTTTACTAAAAATACCCGCCAGCGCCGCCCCTTGGATCGTGCCGCTTTCGAGGGCGTTGCTGATAACCCGCTGGTCGCCGAAGGCGGTGAGCTGCATTTTATCGCGCTCGACATTGATGCCGATCTGTTCGAGGATCAAGAGCGCCGACATCCAGCCGGTGCCGCCGATGCTGGTGACACCGATGCGCTTACCCTTGAGATCGGCGGCGGTCTTGATCTCTGGCCGGGTCACCAGTTCACTCTGCACGCGGTCGGCGAAGGCGGCGATCACTCTAACATCGAGTCCAGCCACCGCCGCGCCCAAGGTCGCCGTCCCTCCGGTGAAACCAAAATGAACATCGCCGGTATTGAGCGAGGCGATCAAGGTCGGCGAACCTGGGATGAAAACCATTTGGGCGTCGATACCGTTCTTGGCAAAAAAGCCTTTGTCCTGCGCCGCCCATAGAGTCAGAACCACCGAGCTCATGGAAGCATGGCCGATGACGATCTTAGGGCGGCTTTGCGCCGGCAATTCGACCGAGAATAACAATGCCATTGAAAAGATCAGCAGCGCCGAAAAAACTCGTCTGGACATGATGATGAATGACTCCTGATTTGCCAGTGACTATAAAGCATACTTCTCGGATAACAAAACCACCTTGCGCCGTCAAACCTAATTGGGTAACGCTTCAGGACGATTTCGACCAGCTTCGAAGATTAGCAAAAATTTCCACATAACCTGTCATACCAACGAATGTGAGAGATCTCATCTTGAGAGACCAAAGATAACTCACCACAGAGCCCACAGAGTTCATTAGAGAAGTTTTTTGCTAAAACCTCTGTGGTCTCTGTGCGCTCTGTGGTGGTAACCGTTTTGCTGACGGGCGGCTCCATAATAGCGCATTCAACGAACGTTCCAATCTACAACCCCAACTCTTTCTGTGCTTGGCGCACATAGCTCTGGTCCGCGTACCGTTCTGGCGTCGGTAACGGTTCCTTGAGCACGCCGTCTTTGAATTGGATGTCGATATTGGCTTTCAGTCCTTCAACGGTCACCGAGCCATCGATGGGAAACACCTTGTTCTTGGTAAAATAATCGACGCCGCGCCGCGCATAAGGCGGCTTGATGCCCATCTCGGCGGTGAATAGATCGGCCGCTTGGTCCGGATGCTCGTGAATCCAACGCAGCGAGCGGATATGCGCTTTCAAGAAGCGAACCACGCCGGCGCGATTTTTCTCCGCCCAGGCGGGATTCACCGTAAGGCCGTTGAATTGATAGGTGGAAATCACCTCCATGGTGTCGCCCAAGCGCGAGAATCCCTGATCGGCGGCGATGTCCGAATAGGGAAACCCCAATACCGCTCCGGCGATGGCGCCGGTTTCCAACGCGGTCAGTCGACTCACGGTGCCGCCGGAGATCACCGTCAAGATAAAATCCCGCGGAAAGAACAGCCCTTTGCTCTTGAGGTATTCGAGCAGGATCGAGGTCGCGCCGCCGCGCAAACTCGCGACCCCGAGCCGCGCTCCCTTTAAGTCTTCGACCTTTTTCAGGTGCTTGGCGCCGATAAGAAAGTATGGCGCGGCGTTGTCGACGCCGGCGATGACCTTGAGTATGGCGCCTTTCTCAGCGACGGCGATGACGCTGTCGGCATTGAGGGTGCCGAAATTGATCTCGCCGCTGAGCAGCGCCTGCAGTTGTACATCAGTGCGGCCAATCAGTACTAGCTCAACTTTGACATTCTCCTGGGAGTAAAATCCATGCTTTTGACCGACGTAGAACGGCAAGTAGAAAAGCGTTTTTGAGGTCATGCCGACTTTGAAGCTTTGCGCATGGCTAACGCTGCTCAACACAATCGCACTATATGAGAATATTAAGAGCGCCGTGACAATCCGTTTCATGGACAATCCTCCCGCGTTCGCGAATCGAAAGAGTAATAGTACATGGGCCGAGCCGGCCGAATACAAGAAAAGAATTCGAACTTGACTTTGACCGGCAAGCGGATGTATTCGCAAAGTCTCGAAGCGGTCATCGTCTCATGAAAAGCCTGACTGGCGCAGTGATCCTCGTGATTCATTTTTGTTGGCCACACGCCGCCGCGTACGCCAATCCCTATTTGGCGAAGCCCGGAGAGGCGCCGGTGACGGTGCGGGTCGCTACTTGCGCAATCACCGGTGGATTTATTCATCTGTACGCCGCCCTCGACAACGGATTATTCGACAAGTACGGCATGAAGGTCGAGTTCGTTTCGATCCGCGGCAGCGGCGTTGCCTTGGCAGCTCTCGCCGCGGACGAAATTCAATTTCTCTATTGCGCCGCCGATGCGACGATTCCCGGCATGGCCTCCGGCAGCGATGCCAAGCTCATCGCCGCTCCACTGGTCGGACTCCCTTGGGTCATGTTGGCGCGCAAAGACATTAAGCGTGTCGAAGATCTGAAAGGAAAAAGTATCGCGGTGACCCGGGCCGGGGATTTAACCTTCCGGCTGGCGCGGGCGCTGCTCAAAAAATTCAGCCTGACGGAAAACGAGGTGAAGATCCTTACCGTCGGCGGCACCGGCCAGGTGGAACCTTTTAACGCCATGCGCGCCGGCCTCGCTGAAGCGGCCTTGGTCACGCCGCCCCTCGACGCGCGTGGCCGCCGCGACGGCTTCAACTTGATCTACCGTCTGAACGATCTCGCTTTGCCGGCGGTCTACAGTTCGCTACACACTAACGCCAAGACCTTGCGCGACCGTCCGCTCTGGGCGCAGAAGTGGGCCGCTGTCCTCGCTGAGTCGATTGCGTTCGTTGAGAAAAATCCCGACAAAGCCAAGGCTGCCGTCGGCAAAGCCCTCAAGCTCAACGATGGCGATGCGTTGCAATCGGCCTACGACGCCTATGCCAAGCTGCTGGTTAATCGGCGCCTGACGGTACCGGAAAGCAGCGTCGGTGGAGTCATCGAGGTCGCCCGCGAACAGGGCACCAACGTGCGCCGCAAAGCCGCCGAGATAATCGATAATCGATTTGCCGACGACTTGGACAAGAGCGGTTTTCTCAGAGAAGTTTGGAGCGGCGAACCGCCGCGATAGGGGATCGGAACTATGCTACGTATCGTCTGGAGCTTGTTTTTATGTCTATTGCCCGTTGGCATACACGCACAGGGTTATCCCAAACAGCCGATCACCTTGATTGTCCCGCTGGCCCCGGGCGATGCCACCGATGTCGCCGGCCGGACCATCGGCGAAGGGCTGTCCAAGTTGCTCAAAGTCCCGGTGGTGGCGGTGAATCGGCCTGGCGCCGGCGGCACTATCGGCACCGATAGCGCCGTGAAGGCGCCGAAAGACGGCTATACCATCCTGATCACCAACAACGCCTCGATGGTGTTCAACCGCGTGCTCACGCCGGAAGCCGTGCCCTACGATCCCTACAAAGATCTCACGCCGCTGGGCATGGCCGCGCGCACGCCGATCATCCTGGCGGTGCACAAAGATGCGCCGTTCAAGAACTTCGCCGAGATGATCGAATACGGCAAGAAAAATCCCGGCGGTATTCGCATTGGCACCGTGGGCCCCGGTTCGGTCGGCCATTTCACCGTTGAGATCGTCAACTCGATCAGCCCTGCCGATATGACCATGATCCCGTTCAAAGGCGCCGGCCCGGCGGTGACCGCGGCATTGGGCGGCCACATCGAAGGCGCCGCCGCGGCTCAAGGGGTCGTCGCCGAACATCTCAAGGCCGGCACCATGCGTGGCATTATCGCATCGAGCAAGATGCCCGAATTCCCGCAGATCCCCACCCTGGCCCAGTTGGGCTACAAACAAAATCTCCTGGGCGTCTGGTCGGCGTTTTTCGCGCCGGCCGGCGTGCCGGCGGAAGTGTCGAAGACTTTGATCGTCGCTCTTGAGAAAGTCATCAAGGATCCCGCCGTCGCCGCGCGCTTGGGCAATCTCGGCATGGTCGCCGACTACGAAGCGCCGGATAAACTCATCGCCGATATCCGCGAGGAGCACCGCGTGGTGGAACAGATCGCCAAGAAGGCGGGGTTAATCAAGTAGCAGGAAGATTCACCGCAGACGGCGCGGAGACAAGGTTTTTCAGAACCTCAGTGGTCTCTGTGATCTCGGTGGTGGAAATTCTACGGGAAGGGCGCATGCCATACGCCCCCAACAGCGGATTCCCGCGTCTCAGATTTTCGCGAACAATTGATATATCCGTGTCAGCCCCTTGCCACTCCCTGCCCTTCCAAGAACATGAGCACGCCGCTGAATCCCTCGCCGGTTTTTAGATTGGTAAACACTAACGGCTTGTTGCCACGCATTTTTTTTGCGTCTCGCTCCATCACTTCGAGAGATGCGCCGACCAGCGGCGCGAGATCGATTTTGTTGATGACCAACAGATCGCTCTTGGCGATGCCCGGCCCGCCTTTGCGGGGAATCTTGTCGCCGGCGGCGACGTCGATGACATAGATCGTCACATCGGCCAATTCTGGACTGAAGCTTGCCGCCAGATTGTCTCCGCCCGATTCGATAAAAACTAAATCGAGATCAGGGAAGCGGCGGCACAGCCGATCGACCGCTTCGAGATTGATCGACGCGTCCTCGCGGATCGCGGTGTGCGGGCAGCCGCCGGTTTCGACGCCGAGGATGCGCTCGGGCGGTAGCGCTTGGTTGCGCACCAGGAATTGAGCGTCTTCCTCGGTGTAAATATCGTTGGTGACCACAGCGAGGTTGTAACGATCGCGCAGGGCGCGGCAGAGCGCCAAGGTAAGCGCGGTTTTGCCCGAGCCGACGGGACCGCCGATGCCAACCGAGAGAGGTTGTAAAGTGTCCATAGATTTTCTTACGACCGGAACAGCCGCGAATATTGCGTCTCGTGGCGGCTCGACAAGATCGCCAGGCGCGGCGCGAAGCTACCGATTTCGTCGTCGCCGAGTGTCGCCGCCCGCTCAACGATGGCCGGGAGACGGCCGCCGATCGCGAACAGCATCCGTTGGCCGTCGGTTTGTCCGAGGGGCACGGTCTTGAGTGCCGCCGTCACCTGATTCTCCGCCCAAGACCAGAGATAGGCTGAAAGCGCTTCCGCCGGCGCCAACCGCCATGCCGCACAGGCACAAGCGAAAGCAGCCGGAAAGCTGACTTGGTTAAACTCGTTCATCGATCTGAGCGCGTCTCGGTCGATATCCGGCAAATCATTGAACAGCCGCGCCAGGGAGAATCCCATTTGCGCAGTCTCGGCGCGCAGTTCGGCGGTCTCGCGGCTGGCAAGAAACAAATCGTTCCATCTATTTGCCGCAGCATAATCATGTGCCCGCCAAGCTTCGATCAAGCGCAGTAAAACTGGCGCTTCGGTGGTAGCTAACGTATAGGTAAGCAGATCGTTGATCCAATCGCATGCTGATTTGCGATCATGAACGATCCCGGCTTCGACCGCAGCTTCGAGCCCTTGGGAGTAGCTAAAGGCGCCGATCGGCAACGCCGGACTGGCGAGCTGCAGCAAGCGGACTAGGTCGCGAACGTTATCAATACTCATTGATCGCTCGCAACTGGTTTTGGAGCGTATTGATGAATGCGGCCGGCTTGGCTCGGCTCTTCGCCATGACGATGGCCGCTTGCATAGGCGCCTGCCTCGGGTTCAAACGGGGCGACCAACCGCTGCACCTTCGCACCTAGTCCAACGAGCATATTTTCGAGCACTGAATCCTCGGCGATGCGCAGACAACCATCGCCGACTTCTACCGCAACATGGCGATTGCCCAGATGATATGCCAGACGCGCCAGGCCGTCCCTATCGTTAGACTCGATTTGTAGAAGTTTTTCCGGCGCGGCAATGATTTCGACGCGCGTGCCGTCGGTGGCCCGGAGCACATCGCCGCCGCGCAATATCGGCCCGCGCGGCAAGCGGACGATCGCTGCGTTACCAGATCGCAGCGTGCAGCGAAACTGGCGTTTCTGGCGCAGCTCGAAACAGAGTTCAAGTTGCTCTTCAATCGGCTCGCCGGTTTTCGACTCGCTTCTGTCGCAGATTTCGCGCATCAGAATAGAAAGTAACGTTGCGCCATCGGCAACTCTTGCGCCGGCTCGCAGACCAGCAGTTCGCCGTCGGCGCGAACTTCGTAGGTCTCCGGGTCGACATCGATCTTGGGCTGATAGTGATTGTGAATCATGTCTTGCTTTTTAACCCGTCGGCTATTTTTCACCGCCACCAAGGGCTTCGACAATTTGAGTCTTTGCAGCGCCGGATTTTTTAGCCCCGCTTTTGATACAAAAATCACCGAGCTATTTAGCCCCTTGCCGAAGGCGCCGAACATCGGCCGGTAATGCACCGGCTGGGGCGTCGGGATCGACGCGTTGGGATCGCCCATGGCCGCCGCCGCGATCATGCCGCTTTTGAGAATCAGCGCCGGCTTGACGCCGAAAAATGCCGGTTTCCACAGCACCAGATCGGCGAGCTTGCCTGCTTCGACCGAGCCGATTAGGTGCGCCATGCCATGGGTAATCGCAGGATTGATCGTGTACTTGGCGATGTAACGTTTGACGCGCCGGTTGTCGTTCGCCGCCGGGTCGCCCTTTAAAGCACCGCGCTGCACTTTCATTTTATGCGCCGTTTGCCACGTGCGAATGATCACCTCGCCGACCCGGCCCATCGCCTGGGAGTCCGACGACATCATCGAAAACGCTCCGAGATCGTGGAGAATGTCCTCGGCGGCGATGGTTTCCTTGCGGATGCGGGACTCGGCGAAGGCCATGTCCTCGGCGATGCTCGGGTCGAGATGGTGGCAGACCATCAGCATATCGAGGTGCTCGGCGATGGTATTGACCGTGTAGGGCCGCGTCGGATTGGTCGACGACGGCAAGACGTTGGGCTCGCCGCAGACCTTTATGATATCCGGCGCATGACCGCCGCCGGCGCCTTCGGTGTGAAAGGTGTGAATAGTGCGGCCTTTAAAGGCCTTGATGGTCGCCTCGACGAATCCCGATTCGTTCAAAGTGTCGGTGTGAATCGCCACTTGCACGTCGAGCTTGTCCGCCACCGTCAGACAATTATCGATTGCCGCCGGCGTCGTGCCCCAATCTTCGTGCAGTTTCAAGCCGATGGCGCCGGCTTTGACCTGTTCGATGAGCGGCTGAGGCAAGCTCGCATTGCCCTTGCCGAAGAAACCGAGATTCATCGGAAACGCCTCGGCCGCGGCGATCATCGATTGGATATGCCAGGGACCCGGCGTGCAAGTCGTCGCATAGGTGCCGGTGGCCGGACCGGTGCCGCCGCCGAGCATGGTGGTGACGCCCGACATCAAAGCGTCGTCGATCTGCTGCGGGCAGATAAAATGAATATGCGAATCGATGGCGCCGGCGGTGACGATCTTGCCCTCGCCGGCGATGATCTCGGTGGCGGCGCCGATGGGAATGGTGACGCCGGGCTGAATGTCGGGATTGCCGGCTTTGCCGATTTTCCAGATGCGCCCGTTCTTGATGCCGATATCGGCTTTGACAATCCCCCAGTGGTCGATGATCAACGCGTTGGTGATGACCGTATCGGCCACCTTCGCCCAGCCCAACTGGCTTTGACCCATGCCGTCGCGGATCACTTTGCCGCCGCCGAATTTGACTTCTTCGCCATAGATCGTGAAATCTTTTTCGACCTCGACCCACAACTCGGTGTCGGCCAGACGCAGGCGATCGCCCACCGTCGGCCCGAACATCTCAGCGTAAGCGTGACGAGTAATTTTCATCGCACCGCTCCCATCACTTTGCCGTTGAAGCCGAAAATTTTTCTGGCCCCGGCAATCGCCACAAGCTCCACCGTCCGGGTCTGTCCGGGCTCGAAGCGTACCGCCGTTCCGGCCGCAATGTTCAATCGGAAACCATGGGTGATCTTGCGCTCGAATTTCAGCGCCTCGTTAGTTTCAAAAAAATGGTAGTGCGAACCGACCTGAATCGGCCGGTCGCCGCTGTTTACGACTTCGAGGGTCAAAGTCTTGCGCCCAAGATTCAGTTCGATCTCGCCATCGGCAATTCTCATTTCACCCGGAATCATTAGCTCTCCTGACGTTTTGAACGAATTGAACGGCTTGAACGATTGGAACTCCTCTGCCTGTTAGACAATCGGCTGATGCACGGTCACCAGCTTCGTCCCATCCGGAAACGTCGCTTCGACCTGGATCTCAGGTATCATTTCCGCCACGCCTTCCATGACCTCCTCGCGCGTCAACAAGGTCGCGCCCCAGCCCATCAAGTCGGCAACGCTGCGGCCATCGCGGGCGCCTTCCATAATCGCCGCGCTTATGAACGCGACGGCTTCGGGATAATTGAGCTTCAAACCGCGCGCTTTACGCCGCTCCGCAAGCAGCGCCGCAGTGAATATCAGCAGCTTATCTTTTTCTCTGGGAGTCAATTCCATTTTTTCGCTCCGCTTAAGTTTGCCAAATGCGCGGCTCCACCGCCTCGCGCCCGGCCACCACCGGACGCACAAGATGCCATATTTTGATAAAATATTTTTTCGCCGCCTCGCTCGACCCGCCCAAATAGCGGCCGACGATGATACCGGGCAGCAATGTCACGGCGCCATCGCCGGTAACGGGCTGGACACTTCGGCACATACCCAACACAGCAGAATCCAATTTCTCCGATACCGCTAACATGGTGGCAACCACCGGACGGCCCGCGAGCATGGCCGCCGCTTGCAGCGCCGCCCCGCCGCCTTCAAGGCAGGCATTTTCTAACCACAGCGCCCGGTGGTCGCGTTCGATGAAAGTGCGCGCCCGATAGCGACCCGTTGCAAAGTTTTCTCCCGAACCGCTTCGTCCCAAACAACTGATTTCCCAACCGATATAACTTCCATCGCTGGCTAGCCGCACCACCGTGGGCAGTTCGGCATGGGCGCCGTTGAAAACAATATTTTCCTGCGGCAGCCATTCCAGACAGGCTCCCGGCCCTATTTCGAATTGAATCGATTGCCGCGCCGCCGGACCCACCGAACGATACCACTTGCCGGCACCGGGCGTGGTTAGCAGCGCATGGGCATCCACGTCCAGGTGTGCGTTCAATCCGATATCATCGCCGCCGGCCAGTCCCCCCGGTGGATGCACCACGATGCCGTGACAGACCCCATCGCCCTCCGGATAGAGCGTCTTTTGAACTACTAGCGGACCCTCGTGACGACGCGCCGCCAGCACCGTGCGTGCCGCGCGCCGCTCAAACTCAAGCGCGAGATGCGCGCGCCATGATCGTAATCGCGCCGATTCGATAGAGAGCATCGGTCATACTAATAACAGACTTTCCGAGTAATTTTGATCAATATTCAAAAAGCATCGACGATGGACTTTACGGCGTGATTGGCCGCTCACTGTTGACTGCTGCCAGGGAACTTGTTCGGGACCGGAGGGTTATTCCGGAAGTACCCCGCGCAGGTCATTGCCTATGCACTTGCTTCGTCACTGCTGTGGGCCAATCGAACGACAGAATCGATCAGCGCGCGTTCTTTCTCAACGAGAGTGCGCAGGGCCTCCTTGAATATCCGCTCCGACAACAAAGGATAACGCAACAGTAAATTGCGAAAAGCCGCGGCGTTCCATTGCAGCACTGTTGCGGCTTCGCTCGCCCGCACTGAAGCCGCCCGTGGGATATTGCAGAGCACGGCCAATTCGCCGAGGATCGTGCCCGGCCCGACGTCGGTAAGGATCATATCGCCACCCTCGCGTTCGACAAAGACCTGCACTTTACCGCCAAGCACGAGCGCCACGAATGCCGGCGGATCACCTTCCTTGAACAAAACTTCACCCATCGAACATACACGGACTTCACCGCGCTCCAGCAACCGTTGAGCGCCCTGGGAAGTGAAGCCCTGCAATATGGGAAACCCTGTCATGACCTCGGCGAACTGTTCATCCATAACCGCCTGCGACTCTCTTGCCGCTTCCAGCGACAGCGTCGAGAACTTCGTTGGAAAACCCTTTGGCAAAACTTCTTTGTCGGAATGTCACTGCCTACCGCGCCTCTTACACGCTCAACCAGCGTTTCACGTCATCACCAAGCAAGCGCTCGCGATCCCCTTCCATGATGATGGCGCCGCGGTCGAGCACGCAATAGTAGTCACAAATCTCCCGAGCGAAGTCCAAATATTGCTCCACTAACAGAATGGCGATGCGGCCTTCCTCTTTGATGCGCCGTACCGCGGCTTTGATCGCTTCGAGATCCGGCGATTCCCGCTTTGCGCTTTTGACCCGATGCAGCACTTTCTGGATTTGCTGGATGATCGATGGCTGAATCCCCTCGGTGGGCTCGTCAAGAATCAGCAACTTGGGTTTCGTCAGTAGCGCCCGGCCAATCGCCAATTGTTGCTGCTGTCCGCCCGAGAGATCGCCGCCGCGGCGCCGAAGCATATCTTTGAGCACCGGAAACATATCGAAAATTTCCGGATCGATAGCGCGGGCTTTTTGCCCGGCCAATCCAGTGAGCAAGTTTTCCTCCACCGTGAGCCAGGGGAAAATTTCTCGGCCCTGGGGCACGTAGCCAAGCCCGAGGCGGGCGCGCGCGTAGGGCGCGGCGTGGGTAATGTCTTGGCCGTCCAGGACAATCCGGCCCGAGCGCACGCGCTCGACTCCCATCACCGACTTGAGCAAGGTGCTTTTACCGACGCCGTTGCGGCCGAGCACCGCCGTGCAGGTTCCGGCGCCGACTTCAATCGAGACGTCGTTCAACGTGTGGCTGCCGCCGTAGTAATGATTTAAGCCTTCGACCCGCAACATGATTAGCGCCCCAAATAAACTTCGATGACCCGTTCGTCGTTTTGCACCGCCGCCATAGAGCCTTCGACCAACACGCTGCCCTCATGGAGCACGGTAACCTTGCGCGCCAGTGAGGCGACAAAGGCCATGTCATGCTCCACGACGATCAAGGAATGCTTCCCCTCCAATGATAAAAACAGTTCCGCCGTGCGCTCGGTCTCTTCGTCGCTCATACCCGCGGCGGGCTCGTCGAGCAAGAGCACCTGCGGCTCTTGCATCAACAACATACCGATTTCCAACCACTGCTTCTGCCCGTGGGACAAAAGCCCGGCCGGCTGGCGCATGCGCTCTTTGAGATTGATTTGTTTGAGCATGGCTTCGAT
Source organism: uncultured delta proteobacterium (assembly GCA_963816145.1). Taxonomy (GTDB): domain Bacteria; phylum Desulfobacterota; class Binatia; order UBA9968; family UBA9968; genus DP-20. The sequence goes on along the minus strand of CAWFJP010000003.1, from coordinate 174,265 downwards.
GCGATCTTCCTCGGCGGAATCGCGCCGGTGAAACAGCGTATCCCACACTCCTTTTGGGCCTTTCACTGCCAGCTCGAGATTTTCAAAGACGCTGTGATTTTCAAAAACCGAGGGCTTTTGAAACTTGCGGCCGACACCCAAGCGGGCGATCTCGTACTCGGGCAAGGTGGTGAGGTCGACGTTCTGGCCGAGAAAAACCGTGCCGGAGTCGGGCCGGGTTTTACCAGTAATGACATCCATCATGGTGGTTTTACCGGCGCCATTGGGACCGATTACGCAGCGCAGTTCTCCCGCATCGATGGCCAGCGACAGATCGTTGAGCGCGCGAAAGCCGTCGAAACTAACCGTAACGCCGTCGACGTAGAGAATCACACCGTGCGAAAGGTCGATGTTTTTGTCCACTTTGAGCGGCGCCTGCTCGATCTCCTCGGTGCCGCTGCTAATTTCTGCCATTGCGGGCATTACTTAGTTTCGCTCCGGCGCCAGCCCAAGAGTCCCTTCGGTAAAAATACCGTGACCACGACGAACAAACCGCCAAGAAAGTAGAGCCAGAACGCCGGCCAGGCCATGGTAAAATAACTCTTGGCGCCGTTGACGATACCGGCGCCGGCCAGGGCGCCGATCAGCGTACCCCGTCCGCCGACGGCGACCCAGATAGCGATCTCGATCGAGTTCGCCGGCGACATTTCGCTGGGATTGATGATGCCCACCTGGGGCACGTAGAGAGCGCCGGCGATGCCGCACAATATCGCCGACAAAGTCCAGACAAACAGTTTGTAGTCCCGCGTGTTGTAACCGGAAAACATCGTGCGCGATTCTGCGTCGCGAATCGCCGTTAGGACGCGACCGAATTTAGACGTGACGATGTAGCGGCAGAGCACCAAAGTCAGGATGAGCAGGAACCCGGTGATCATAAACACGCTCATGCGGGTGGCCGGATGGGCCAACGAGAAGCCGAGAATTCGTTTGAAGTCGGTGAAGCCGTTGTTGCCGCCAAAACCGGTGTCGTTACGAAAAAACAGCAACATGAACGCGAAGGTGAGCGCCTGGGTAATGATCGAGAAATAGACGCCCTTAATGCGCGAGCGAAACGCGAACCAACCGAAGGTGAAAGCGAGCAGCGCCGGCACCAGGATGATTTTCACCAAGGCCACGACAAAATATTCGCTGCCGGCCCAGTACCACGGGAACGTCTTCCAATCGAGAAACACCATGAAGTCCGGCAAGTAACTACGGTACTGGCCTTCGTTGCCGATCTCGCGCATGAGATACATGCCCATGGAATAGCCGCCCAAGGCGAAAAAAAGGCCATGACCGAGGGAAAGTATCCCGGCATAACCCCAAATCAAATCGAGTGCCAGCGCCATCATTGCGAAGCACATGATTTTGCCAATCAAGAGCACGTAGTAATCGGAAACATGCAACGCGCTGGCCGGCGGCACGGCTAAGCGCAACAGCGGAATGACAAGCAAAACTACCCCGGCAAACAACGCCAGCCATAGCCAGCCGCGCCGATCGTAAAGTCTAGCGATCCCGGAAGCCCAGGCCATGCTAATTCTCCGCCATGCGCCCCTTGAGCGCGAACATCCCCTGGGGCCGCTTTTGGATAAACAAAATGATCAGGATCAACACGAAAATCTTGCCGAGCACCGCGCCCGCGAAGGGTTCGAGAAATTTATTGATCTCTCCCAAACCAACCGCGGCGATGATGGTGCCGGCCAGCTGACCGACGCCGCCCAACACCACGACCATGAACGAATCGACGATATAGCTCTGGCCCAGGTCGGGTCCGACGTTGCCGATCTGTGACAGCGCCACACCGCCCAAGCCCGCGATACCTGACCCGAGACCGAAAGTGAGCCAGTCCACCCGCGGTGTCGGGATGCCCATGCAATCGGCCATGGTGCGGTTCTGGGTCACGGCGCGCACGTATAGCCCGAGCCGTGTGCGGGCAAGAAAAAGCCACATTAAAAACACCACGAAAGCGGCGAAAAAAATAATCGCGATGCGGTTGTACGGCAGCACGATATCGGCGCCGAGGTTGAAGCCGCCGGACATCCAAGACGGGTTGGCGACCTCGACGTTTTGCGCGCCAAACAGTGTGCGGACGAACTGAATTAAAATCAGGCTGATGCCCCAGGTAGTGAGCAGGGTCTCCAATGGCCGGCCGTAGAGAAAGCGAATGACACTGCGTTCGAGCGCCACTCCGACCAGAGCGGCGACCACAAATGCCGCGGGAATCGCGGCGATCAAATACCAATCCAAAGATTGCGGCAAATAAGCACGAAACAGAGTCTGCGTGACATAAGTGGTATAGGCGCCGAGCATCAGCATCTCGCCATGGGCCATGTTAATGATGCCCATCAGGCCAAAGGTGATGGCCAGCCCCAGCGCCGCCAAAAGCAACACACTGCCGAGACTCAGACCGCTGAACAATACACCTAAAATTTGCGGCACGATAAAGCTTTGCTCAATCGCTTTAATGCCCTTTTGAGCTTCGGCGCGCACGCCGGCATCGTTCTCAGTGAAACTGCCGTCGGAGTTCGTTTGCATCAACGCGGTGAGAATCTGCTTGGCCTGGGAACTCTTGCTCTCTCCCAACACTTTGGCGGCGGCACGCCGCGCCGTCGCGTCCTCGCTCTTGATCTCGATCAGCGCCTGCGCCAGCTCCAGCAGCGTCTTGAGTTCCGCATCGCTTTCCTTGGCCAGTGCCGTTTTGATCAACGGCAACATCGCGCTATCGGGATCGCTGGCGACAATTTTCGCCGCTGCGAGCCGCTCCTCGCGCTGCGGGGAAACAAGTTTAAGCGCCGCCAGGGCGGCATCGAGCACCCCGCGCACCCGGTTATTGACTACGATCGCCGTTAGCTTTTCGGCTGGCGCGTCAACCGCTTCGCCGGTGAGCGCATCTTTTGCCGAACTTCCGGCGACTATAACTAAGCGCTCGCCAAATAATTGCAATGCATCGTCCTGCATGGCCTTCAATAGAGGAATGGCCGCAGCGTCACCCGAGGCAGCGATACTGTTAATTGCTTCCAATTTGGCATCGCTGTCTTCGGCGGCGAGCTGCTTGGCGAGGACTGGGTCGAGGGCATTCGCCGGAAACGTAGATGAGAACAGGCAAAAGAAAACGATGGCTACGCGGCTCCATTGCCACAGGGCATGACTGATCATACTAACAACGTAGCGCAGTAATTCACTGACAATCAAACTCGCTGCGGCGCCGGCGGTACGATCTCATCGCCGACGCCGCAACCGATGCGGTCACTTTTTCGCGGCTACCATTTCCGGCTCATCCTTCTTTTTGTCATTGCCGGCAATATAAGGACTCCAGGGTTTCGCCTTCACCGGCCCTGGGGTTTTCCAGACCACGGTAAACTGCCCATCCGCCTTAATTTCCGCGACGAACACCGGTTTATGCAGGTGATGGTTCTTCTCATCCATCTTGGCGATGAAGCCCGACGGTGCCTTAAATGTCTGTCCGGCCATCGCGGCGATAACTTTGTCCGGGTCAGTCGATTTCGCCTTTTCCACCGCCTGTTTCCACATGTAGACGCCAATATAGCTGGCTTCCATCGGATCGTTGGTCAGCGGCTTATCCTTGTGGCCGGGAAGATTTTTCGCCTTGGCATACGCTGTCCATTTTTTAATGAACTCTTCGTTGGTCGGATTCTTCAGTGACATGAAATAATTCCATGCCGCTAGATGACCCACCAGCGGCTTGGTATCGACGCCGCGCAGCTCTTCTTCACCGACCGAGAACGCTACCACGGGGACGTCTTTCGCCTTCAACCCTTGATTGCCCAGCTCTTTATAGAATGGCACGTTCGAGTCGCCGTTGATGGTCGAGATCACCGCGGTCTTTTTACCCTCGGCGGCAAACTTTTTGATTTTGCCTATGATAGTCTGATAGTCGGTGTGGCCGAACGGCGTGTACTCCTCCATGATGTCGGAATCGGGAATGTTCTTCGATTTAAGAAATGCTCGGAGAATCTTATTTGTCGTGCGCGGATAGACATAGTCGGTGCCGAGCAAAACGAAGCGTTTAGCGCCGCCGCCGTCTTTCGACATTAGATACTCGACCGCCGGGATCGCCTGCTGGTTTGGCGCCGCGCCGGTATAAAAAACATTTTTCGAAAGCTCTTCGCCTTCATATTGCACCGGGTAGAACAGCAAACTATTCAACTCCTCGAACACCGGCAGGACGCTCTTACGCGATACCGAGGTCCAGCAGCCAAAGACAACCGCGACCTTGTCTTGGGTGATCAGCTGGCGCGCCTTCTCGGCGAACAGCGGCCAATTGGATGCCGGATCAACCACCACCGGCTCAAGTTTTTTCCCGAGCACACCGCCTTTGGCATTGATCTCTTCGATCGCCATCAACACGACGTCTTTGAGCACCGTCTCGCTGATCGCCATAGTGCCGCTGAGCGAGTGCAGTACGCCGATTTTGATCGTATCCTTGCTTTGCGCCATGACCGGCACCGGTGCGATAAGCATCGCGGCGATTCCCATGAGGGCGCCCAGCTGCTTCAAAAAGGTGCGGTGGCCTGACCTACCCTTGCAATTAATTTCTCTAAATGACTCCATCATGAAGCTCCTCCCTGATTAGTTAACCGTCAATAATCGATTTATTGAATCCCGCCATTTTCGCACCCCAAGAACAGTAACCGCGGTTGGAGTCTTAAACATGGGCATAGCAGGCCTTCGCGTAGCCGCGAAAATTCGAGTTGTCACTAAAGCTGCATTTGCGCTGCAGTTTCACGTTGCGGCCAAAGATGAAATATTCAATCCGCCCTTATGAGCGGTGGATTTGCGATCAAATTGAGCTTGTAGAAAAGATCACAGGACAAGCGCCCAGCCCGTTCCACTACTCCAGAAACGAAGTTAGCAATCCTCCTCTGCGGATTCGCTGCTCCCGGCAATGTTGATCGTTTGTTACCTCAAGGGCGAGTCCATGTGGCTTTCCAAACTTGGTTGTAAGACTTTAGCAACACCCATGCCGCGACATGAATCGCCGGAGAAATAACTTAACCCCCTTGAATCAATGGGATTCAACAGGCGATGAAAGACTTTATGCCTATATAATTTGCAGAGTATGCTGAATAATTGGGCGCTCGCCTAATTTTCAATCACAACGGCTTTGGAAAGCAGCGCGCGAAGATCGATGCCGGGCGGAGTTTATCCTGAGTGCTATCGAAGGACCGGCATGACAAACCTTGTCTTGAAGCCCGCCCTGAGCACGGTCAAGGGGGCGAGGGATTTCGCCCATCCCCGAGAGAGACAGTCACCCAGACGCGTTCGATATGAATTGCTCGCAGGCGGTTCACAGCAGCCCTGATCTTCTCTACGTCGTCGACTTAACGCACTGGTCATACATCATCAACCACAAAGCACGCAACCGGGTTGCCTCGACGCCATCTCCGAAACAATCCGCGAAAGTGAACCGCCCTGAAGCGGAAGCCGTCTCACCGGCAGTGTGGAGCAGGGCGATACCTCGCTCGAATAAAGGGCGCGCCTCCGTACAGCGCCCGGTCCTATGATAAGTCGTAGCCAGCGGAAGGTTGGTGAAGTAACAATCAGGGCCTAGCGCCAAGGCGAGCTTCTGGACGAACTCCGCCTCCTTGAACCGTTGATCCGATTGCAGCTGATAACCGAAGCGAGACAGCATACAGGCCAACCGCTCCATCTGGTCGTCCGGCGGCGAGTGATTGACGATGGCTGGGAGTTGGTCCTTGGTGTAACCACAATCTTCCGCTAGCGCAACAAACCGCAAGACCGCTTCTTTGCTCGCCAAACGACCGATCAATTCGCCGAGAAAATCCACCGGCAATTTCTGCCAATCCGATCGGCTAAGCAAGATACGCAGCAGTGCTTCGCGCTCCGAAAGGCCATCTCTGGCCAATGCGTCGAACTGCCGCAGCATGACAGCGACGCGCTGCTGGGGCGTGGCGTTGCGCTGCCTCAGGTAGCGATACAAAACAAGGGCCGCGATCAGTCCGATGAACGCTGCGAGGATCAACTCCATTGGAATCGCTAGCGAGTCACCGACGGTCTAAGGACATTCGCCGCCTATCGTCCACGCTCGTGCGCCGTGTAAGGTTTGCGTGTGTAGAACATCGCGGCGCCCTACTTGCCCCCGAGCAACTTGATGAACGTGCGATCAACCATCTCGTCGACCGTGAGTTTGCGTTTCAATCTGCCGGTGCGAAACTCTTCATCTATCACCACAGGAATCACCTTTTCGGCGATCTGACCGTTGAGCGGAAATGAATCGCGGTATTCATCATAGCCCGCCGGCGCAAAGGCGGGGTCGATCTTGACGTACTTGCGCATCGCCCGCACGGCGTCGTCTTTATTGTCCCAGGTGTGCTTCACGCCGCGTTGATAGGCGCGCAGGAATTTAATGACGTCGGCGCGCTCCTTGGATAGCCAAGATTCGCGCGCGGCAAAAGTCTCGTAGGGCCATTCCGGAAACATTTCTTTCAGATCGAAGAGCTTGCGAAAGCCCTGCCCTTTGGCGATCTCGGTGACCGGAAACCAGACCACCGATGCGTCGACCGCGCCGGCGGACAGTGCGGCAAAGCGCGCCGGGGTGCTGCCAATTTGCAGAATCGTCACATCCTTCGGGTCGACGCCATGATGTTGCAGAGTCGCCCGGGTCAAAAAGTCCGTCAGCGAGCCGAAGCGGCTGATCGCGAAGCGTTTGCCTTTGGCTTCTTTCATCGAGCGAAAGTTGGTGTTCGAGTAAAGCTCGAAGGGCATCAAGTTGCAGATGCCCCAGAAATTCTTGATATCGAACCCGGCAGAACGACCCCCTAAGGTTTCGACGAAAGCGCTGCCCATCATCTGGATGTCGCCGCCCATGAGCGACTGCAGATTGGTCGAGCCGGCGTTGAACATGACGAACTGAACATCGAGACCTTCGTCTTTAAAAAATCCTTTCTCCTGGGCCACGTAGACCGGCAGAAACGCGATATTCACCGACGACAGGCCGATGGTAATGCGCGCATCACTCACGCCCGGCGATGCATACAACAGTAACCAGAGCAGAAATAAGCGCTTCAACTGTTTCATGGCATCTCTCCTTAGATCGGTTAAAGAACTTCTTTGTCGTAAAAACAATCTGTGTGGTTAACTTGACTGCGATTCCTTCAACGCGCGCCAGACCCGCTCCGGCGTCAGCGGCAAATCGCGAATGCGCACGCCTGAGGCGGCGAAGAGCGCATTGCCGACAGCCGGAGCGATCGAAACAATGCCGGATTCGCCCATGCCCTTGGCGCCGTAGGGGCCGGGGCCGTCGCGGTTCTCGATCAAAACTGATTCGAAATACTCCGGCAGGTCGGTGAAGCGCGGCACGCGGTAGTCGACCAGTGTGGCATTCACCGGCTGGCCGTTGTCGTACTCGAGGGATTCGAAGAGCGTGTTGCCCAGTCCCTGGATCGTCGCGCCTTCGTCCTGTCCTTCAGCTTGCATCGGATTGATCGCCACGCCAACGTCCGCAACCGTTACATAACTGTGGATTGTGATCGCCCCAGTTTCTAAGTCAACCCCAATTTCGGCCGAGCCCATGCCGGTCTCCCAGAATAAAGGAAAAGTCTTACCCAGCGCGCCATCAGGCCGCATGTAGCCGCGGCCGATCAATTCACCGCCGGGCATGCCGAAGAACTTGCTGACCACTTGGGCGTAGCTAAGTTCTTGATCGCCGCAACAAACTTGGCCGTCGCGTAACGTGATCGCGTTGGTGCTTGTGTCGAACGCTTCGGCTGCGGCCTGAAGCAACTGTTTGCGCAAGTCCTCGGCGGCGGCTTTGACGGCGCTCCCCATTACGGTTGTCGAGCGGCTGGCGCCGGTGGAGCGGTCGAAGGGCGTGGTTAGGGTGTCGGTACCCCGCATACTGATGCGGTCGATTGGGATCGATAATTCTTCAGCGACGATCTGGCTCAATATCGTCCGCGCGCCCTGCCCCACTTCGGTGGTGCCGGCGAGAACGATCACGCTGCCGTCGGCAAGTAAACGGATGAGAGCGACCGAGACCGGCATGGCTTCTGAGTCTGATACGCCAACGGCGACGCCAACGCCACTTGTCTTATCCCGGATGCGGTCTTTCCAATTAAGCGGCGCGACCGCCGCTTGTGTGCCCTGGCGCAGATCTGCGTCGATCGCCGTGGCGCCAGGCTTCAGCACTTCGCCGCGCTTGAGCAAGAGACGCATGCGATATTCCAGCGGATCGATACCCAGGCGATTCGCGATCGTATCCATATGCGATTCCAACGCCCAAATCGATTGCGGGCCGCCGATGGAACGCATAGAGCCCGCGGGCACGGTGTTGGTGTAAAACGCCACAACGTCAATTTTACAATGATCGAGCTTGTACGGCCCGAGCATGCGGCTGATCACCCGTTTTGCCACCCGTGGCCCGTTGTCGGCATAGGCGCCGGTGTCCATCAAGACCTCGGCTTCGCGGGCGATCAGAGTGCCATCACGCTTGACCCCGGTCTTGATACGCATACGCGCCGAATGGCGCCGCGTGGTCAGCATCGATTCGGTCACGCTCTGAACTATCCGCACGGGACGACCGGCGGTTTTCCGGGCGATGGCAACGGCAAGAGGTTCGATTTTGAAATAGGACTTACTGCCGTAGGCGCCGCCGACATAGGGGACGATCACCTCGACCTTGGCGTGCGGATAGCCGAACATATGCGCCAGCTCGGAGCGGACCAGGAACGGATGGGCCGACGAACTCCACAAGGTGATACTTTCCGCCGTCACCCGCGCCACCACGCTATGTGGCTCCATGGCGTACTGATAGATCATCGGGAAGGTGAAGGTTTCGTCGACGATTTCATCGGCGGCGGCGAAAGCTTGATCGGGATCGCCTTTGGTAAAGCGTTCGCGATGGCAGATATTACCGCCGAAGGTTTCGCCGACACCGGCGACATCGTGAAACTCGCCGGCGCCGGACTGGCTCTCGTGCAAAAGCGGCGCGCCCTCGGCCCGCGCCGCATCGATATCGCCGACGGCGGGCAGCTCCTGATACTCGACGTCGATCAGCGCCAGTGCTGCTTCGGCGATCAAACCGCTGTCCGCAGCGACCACCGCCACCGGTTCGCCGACGAAGCGCACTTTATCGGTCGCGACCACCGCGCGATCCCGCAGACAATTACCATAATAAGGATCGATGTCTTGGAGGTCTTCGCGGGTGAGAATGGCAACGACGCCAGGCAGCGCCGCTGCTTTGCGGGTGTCGATGGCAACGACTCTCGCGTGCGCCAGCGGACTGCGCAGCACCTTGGCGTCGAGAAGATCTGGGAACCGCAGGTCGCCAGTAAATTTCGCGGCGCCGGTAACTTTCTCGATGCCGTCGACGCGTGGAGTGGCGGCGCCGACGGTCATGATAATCTTCCGGGAAGCGAGCGCTGTTCCGAGTTCCTTTCCCCTCGACAGACTGTGTCGCAACTGTCATTTCGAGGTGAAGCCGAGAAATCTCTTCTTCGTATGTGGCTGAAAACACGAGATCCCTCGCTGCGCTCGGGATGACAGATGTGGGGCGTTTGCGCATTACGACACAGCCTCCGACGGGGGAAGGTCAGGATGGGGGTGCTACGCTTAAAATTGACATGATGGGCACCCCCACCCCGGATCCAGTCCGGGGCAGGCTCTTTGTCCTCCCCCGTCGCGGCGGAGGAAAGAAGTTTTCGGAGAGGGCCGCGAAGTGCGAACAGCAACGCCATACCTTATTCGCGACAGGATTTCAGATCACCGACTGCTCTGGCAAGATGGTTTTTAATACCCGCAAATAATTACCGCCGAGGATCTTGCGGATGTCGTCGTCCTTGTAGCCATGCTGTTGCAGCCCGTTGATGAGATTGGGCAGATCTTCGATCTCCTCGAATCCTTTGATCAGCGGATCTTTGTGCAGCGGATGATGGCGGTCTTTGAGCGTGCGCGGGCCGTCGTATTTGACGAAGTCCATGCCCAGCGCTAGATGCTCGACGCCGACCAGGGTGATGATGTAGTCCATGTGCTTAAGCATGTCTTCGATGCCGACCTGGCCTTCGCCGACTCGTTCGGGCAAAGCGAGAATGCCCACCAATCCGCCTTGCTTGGCAATGGCTTTGATCTGCTCGTCGTCGAGATTGCGCGGATTCTTGAGCATGCCGCAGGCGTTGGCGTGGCTGACTAGCAGGGGTGCGGTCGCGGCATCGAGGGTCTGAAAGAAACCTTCGCGGTTCATATGTGAGAGGTCGACCACCATGCCCAGACGATTGGCTTCTTTGATGACCTGCACGCCGAAATTGGTCAAGCCGCCGCCGGTGCGGTTTTCCCATACGCCGTCGCCCAATTCGTTGCGAAAGTTCCACACCGGCTGAATCGAGCGTAATCCCAGGCGATAGAAATTACGCAAGTTCTCGATGCTACCGCGCAGCGGCATGCAGCCTTCGAAGTGAAGCATAAACTTCACGCTGCCGGGCTGCGGCTTTTCCGGCAGGTCGCCGCGGGTCTTGACCATTTGGATCATGCCTTCGGAGCGCGGCGCTTCTTCGAGAAATTGATCGATCTGTTCAAGGGCGGTTTCCAGGTAGCGGCCGGTGTTCTGTGAATGCGAATAAGAATCGCCGGAGATGGCGTAAACCGTCATGTTGATGCCGTCGCGGATCAAGCGCGGCGCGACGGCGTCGCGGATCGGCGACTCTTCGCCGACGGATTTGCGATAGATCTGTTCGTAAACGTCGCGGTGGCCTTCGATCACAAGGCTGCTCATGAGAAGTTCTTTGGCGTCCATAAAACCCTGCGCTTTCTTGAAGGAGTCGACTGACTGCGCTACTAATAGCCGCTAAACCAACGACAAGCAAGAATGAATCACCTCACTCGTCGCCATCGATTCCTCGCCCTTTTTGTAGTTACTTTCGTGGCGCTGGCCGGCTGCAAATCCGCCAACCAGAGCGGCTCCGACAGCCAAATCCGAGTCAATCTCGGCACCGAGCCGCCAAGTCTCGACTGGTCCATCGCCACCGATCATGTTTCGTTCAACGTGATTGCTAATCTTATGGTCGGCCTCACCGAGTTCGACAAGGACTTGAAGCCTGCGCCGGTGATCGCCAAGTCCTGGGAAGTATCCGACGGTGGTAAAAAAATTGTTTTCAGGCTGCGCGATGATGTTCAATGGACTGACGGCAAGAAAGTGCGCGCCCAGGATTTCGAGTATTCATGGAAACGGTTGCTCGATCCGAAGACTGCCTCGCAATACGCCTACATCCTGTTCGATATCGTCAACGCCGCCGATTACGCCCAAGGCAAGCTCAAAGACCCGTCACAGGTGGGCGTCAAAGCCGAAGACGACCAAACTCTGATCGTCACGCTCAGCCATCCGGCGGCTTATTTTCTCGCCATCACGACTTTTGAAGTCACCTATCCGCAGCGCCAGGATATTATCGAAAAGCATGACAACCGTTGGACCCAACCGGGTAATATCGTCACCAACGGGCCGTTTACCCTGGCTTCATGGAAACAGCAAAACGAGATCGAGCTGCGCGCCAACGCTAAGTATTTCCGCGGCAAACCGGCGATCGACAAAGTCACCATGTACATGATCAATGAGAAGACCACCGCGCTGACCATGTACGAGCAGGGAAATTTGGATTTCATGGACGAGAGCCACAGCATTCCGACTCTCGACAAGCCGCGTCTGGCCAAACTGCCCGAGTATAAACTGGTGCCGCAATTGCGCGGCGAGTATTACGGCTTCGCTGTCGACCGCAAACCCTTCGACAACCCGAAACTGCGCCGGGCTTTCTCCCTCGCCATCGATCGGGAGATTTTCCCCCAAATCCTTCAAGGCGGTAATACTCCGGCAACTTCATGGATTCCGCCGGGCATGCTGGCACATAATCCAAAGATCGGCTTATCCTACAATCCTGAAGCAGCGCGCCGGCTTTTGGCCGAGGCTGGCTATCCCGACGGCAAAGGCTTGCCGCCTATCGTCCTCGGCTATAACACCCAAGAGGACCACAAGCTGGTTGCGGAAGCGATTCAGGCGATGTGGCAAAAGACCTTGAACGTCGTGGTCAAGATCGAAAACCAGGAATGGAAAGTCTATCTCAAAAAGCTTCAGACAGACCCCTTTGCGGTGCACCGCGCCGGCTGGGGCGCCGACTACCCAGACCCCGACAACTTCATGAAGCTGTTTACCTCCAACAGCGGCAATAACCACGGCCGCTGGAAAAATCCCAAGTATGATCGACTGCTCGACCTGGCGGCCAGCGAGTCCGATGGCGCCAAACGCACGCAACTCTACGACGAAGCGCAGCGTTTGCTTACCGAGACCGATGCCGCCATCGCGCCGCTATTTTGGAAAGCCGAAGCGACCATGCTGAGTCCCAAGTTCACCGGTTTGGAATACAACTCAATGGCGCGCATGGATTTACGAAACGTAAAACCGGCAGCGAACGGAGGCCGATAGACCGGCAATATCCGCCGGACAATTTGCCATCCGGGGAAATTTCATGTTAGGTGCCGGGAAGTGCTTCTTGCAACCCTTGCTTGATCGCAAACAACAGAGAGAAAGGTAGAAGTCATGGAACTGAGCGAAGACGATGTCTTACATATCTTGAAATTGATCGATGAATCGAATTTCGACTACTTTCAGCTCGAAGTCGGCGAACTAAAAATCACCGTCAGCAAAGGCGATCCGATTCCCCTTGGTACTAGCGCGCAACCCGTCGCCATCGGCGTGGCACCCGCAGCCGCCCCGGCAGCGGCGCCTAAGCCCGCTCCGGCACCCGCCGCGCCAAAAGCCGCGGCGATTCCCGCCGGCCATTTAGCGGTCACGGCGCCGCTGCTGGGAACTTTTTACGTCGCACCCGAGCCCGGCGCCCCGCCCTTTGTTCAGGTCGGCCAGCAAGTCACGGAAGATACCACCTGCGGCTTGATCGAAGTGATGAAGGTCTTCAATAGCGTTCGTGCCGGCGTAAAAGGCACCATCGTCGAAGTGGTCGCGGCCAACGGTGGCTTCGTCGAATTCGGCCAGCCCCTGTTTATCGTCAAACCGTAAGCTTCAAATTATCTGGGGACGGATTGCGTTTGTTAAAATGGTTGGTCTTGGTTTCCCGTGAAGAAGGATTCACCACAGAGGCACAGAGTTTGCCGGGTTCGGAGAATGTTTTAAGCAAAAGCGCTTTACTCCGCGCCTCGGCGGTGCAATCTCCGAGCCGCGCTTCACAGAAAAGTCTGAAGACCCGTTAAAATAGACCTGGCCTATCGCCATTTCCATTCCGGAGTATTCATGAGTGTTACCCGAGTGTTGGTCGCCAACCGCGGCGAGATCGCGGTGCGCGTGATTCGTGCCTGCCAAAGTCTAGGAATCGAAACCGTCGCTGCGGTGTCGGACGCCGATCGCGAAAGCATGGCGGCGAAGATGGCCAATCGCTCCGTCTGCATCGGTCCGGCCCGCTCCGCCGATAGCTACCTCAAAGTCGAGAACGTCATTGCGGCAGCGCACGGAACCGGCTGCGACGCGCTCCACCCCGGCTACGGCTTTCTGTCAGAGCGGGCGGCGCTTGCCCAGGCTTGCGTCGATAATAAAATTACCTTCGTCGGACCCAGCGCCGACAACATCACGATGATGGGCGACAAGCTCGAATCTCGTAAGATCGCCCGCGGCGCCGGCGTCCCGCTGGTGCCGGGTTCGGATCATGCGCGCAACCCCCATGAAGCCGCGCTGTTCGCCAAAGAGATTGGTTATCCGCTGCTGCTCAAAGCTTCGGCCGGCGGCGGCGGCCGCGGCATTAAGCTCGTGTGGAACGAGCAGGAGATCGAAGACACCTTTCGCACAGCGGCTGCGGAGGCGCGCGCTGCGTTCGGCAACGACACGCTGTACATGGAACACTATGTCGGCAACGCGCGTCACATCGAGGTGCAAATTCTTGGCGACCAGCATGGCAACGTGATCCATTTAGGCGAGCGCGATTGCTCGCTGCAACGGCGCCATCAGAAGATCGTCGAAGAAGCACCGGCCTATGCCGTGCCCGTGGAAGTGCGCGCGCAGATCTGCAACGCTGCGGCGACCCTGGCGCGCACTATCGGCTACCAGAGCGCCGGCACCATCGAGTTCATTTATGACAACGACACCCGCGCCTTTTACTTTCTCGAAATGAACACGCGCATCCAAGTCGAACATCCGGTGACCGAGATGATCACCGGCGTCGATCTGGTCGCGCAGCAGTTGCGCATCGCCCGCGGCGAGCCGCTGACCTTCAAACAATCCGATATTAGCTTCAACGGCCACGCCATCGAGTGCCGCATCACCGCCGAATCACCGCAGCATGGCTTTCGCCCCTGCCCTGGTTTGATATCGAGCTGGCAAGGTCCAACAGGTCCGGGCATTCGACTCGACACCCACTGCTATTCGGGCTACTTCGTGCCGCCGTATTACGACTCGCTCTTGGCGAAGCTCATCGTTCACGGCAAGAGCCGCGAGGAATCGGCCGACGAAACCAATCGCGCTTTGGATAACTTTCACGTCGAAGGCATCGATACGTTGATTCCATTCCTGAAAGTCGTCATCGCCGACGACGATTACCGCAGCGGCAATGTGAACACGCGTTGGCTGGAAAAGAAGCTTGAGGAGTACTCCGCGACAATTACGGCGTGATGACGAAATTCCCTTTCACCACGAAGACACGAAGGTTTCGGACAATTAATATTCCGAACTTCGTGACCTTCGTGCCTTCGTGGTGAGATAGAATCTTTTTTCCCATGCTACGCTTGTTGTTGAAACGATGTCTGCATGGTCTGCTGGTCCTCTGGGTTGTCGCCACGCTGACGTTTCTTTTGCTGCGCATCGCCCCCGGCGGCCCTTTCGATAGCGACCGGAAGCTGCCGCCGGAAGTGATCGCCAACCTCGAAGCCAAATATCATCTCGACGAACCGGTTTGGCAGCAGTACCTGCGCTACTTAGGCTCCATCGCTCAGGGCGATTTGGGGCCGTCTTATAAATATCTCGATCGCGGCGTCACGGAAATCATTGCCGACACGCTGCCGACCTCCATCGTCCTCGGCGGCTTGGCGATCTTGTTCGCTTTGTTCGTCGCGTTTCCCGCCGGCCTTCTCGCCGCTTATTATCGCAACTCCATCATCGATCGTTTGTGTATGTCGCTCGCGGCGCTGGGCATTTCGCTGCCCAACTTCGTCTTGGGCGCGCTCTTGATCTGGGCGGTGGCGCTGCAACTGGGCTGGCTACAGATCGGCCGTTGGGACGACTGGTCGAGCATAGTGCTGCCAATGATCACCTTAGGGGCGGCGCCGACGGCGTTCCTGGCATCGCTGTTGCGCTCGACCTTGATTGAAACCATGGGGGAAGATTTTGTCCGAACCGCGCGGGCCAAGGGTTTGAAAGAGTCCGTGGTGATCGCCAAGCACGCGCTGCTGCATTCGCTGATTCCGGTCTTGACCGTCATGGGTCCCCTGGTAGCGGCGCTACTGACCGGTTCATTCGTCGTCGAATACGTCTTCGCCATTCCCGGCATGGGTCGTTTCTTTATCACCGCCGTCACCGATCGCGACTATCCACTCATCATGGGCGTCACGCTGGTCTACACAACGCTATTGGTGTGCGCCAACCTGGTCGTCGATCTGCTTTACAGCTTCGTCGACCCGCGCATCCGTGTCGAATAGTTTCTATGAACGCCGAACAAAAACCGTTCGATCTCATCATCTCCCTCAGCGCGCTCTTCGTCGGCCTTGTGTTTGTCGCCGCCTGTCTGGCGCCGTGGATCGCCCCCTACGGCCTTGGCGGTCTGGAAGAAAAGCAGATGCTGCAAACCCCGAGCGCCAGCCATTGGATGGGCACCGACGGTCTCGGGCGCGACTTGTTCACCCGGGTTCTCTATGGCGCAAGGGTTTCACTTGCCGTGGGCCTCGGTACCGCGTTCATCTCACTGCTGTTGGGCACGACCTATGGCCTCTTGGCCGGATTCAAAGGCGGCAATTGCGATCATCTGATGATGCGCATCGTCGACATTTTCTACGGCCTGCCGGACATGTTGATCTTCATTTTGCTATCGTTACTGTTCGGCCGAAACATCGGCGGCCTCCTGATCGCCCTCGGCCTGGTGTCCTGGGTGCGCTTCGCGCGCATCGCCCGCGGCCAGGTATTGCAGACAAAAGAATTATTGTTTGTCGAAAGCGCGCGCGCATTAGGCGCTTCAAGAGGACGAATTCTGCTTCGGCATATCATGCCAAACATCGTTGGTCCGATCATCGTCACCCTGACTTTTAGTATCCCATCGGCGATCTTGGCGGAATCGACGCTAAGCTTCATCGGCATCGGCATCAACGATCCTTACAGCAGTTGGGGCACAAGTTGGGGCACGCTGTCCCAAGACGGCTACCGCGCCATGCGCAGCTATCCGCACATGATCGCCTTCCCCGCCGCGGCGATTTTTTTTACGATCTTGAGCTTCAACACGTTGGGCAACGGTTTGCGCGATATCCTCGACCCAAAACAAAAATGAAACTTCTAAGTCTGCCCGGCTTAAGCCGACGAAATTACTGTCGTTGTTTGACTTAGGGCAATAATCCCGTTAAGAAAGAAGTTCGATTTTTCCGCCAGCGACGAGCCGTTAGCTCAGGCGGTAGAGCATCTGCCTTTTAAGCAGAGGGTCGCTGGTTCGAATCCAGCACGGCTCACCATTCAACCCCAAATTTTTCAAGCAGTTGCCGCACCGACTCAGATAGCGATTCGGACGATTGTCCGTGTTTAGTCCGTGTTCTCATATTCGCCCCGTGTTGGCCGCGAGTTTTTCGCTTAAGTGTTAGTGAGTTTTCTCCAGCGCCTCGCGAATCTGCTTTTCGTCGATCATGCGGTAGCGCCGGAACATGCTCGGCGTCTTGTGCCCCGTGACTGACTTGATGATTTGCTCGCAGACGCCGGCGCGCGACAAGTTGCGCGCAGCGCAGTGCGGTAAGTCGTGAGTGACGAGCCCGGCGTATTTATTCCGCTGGCGCTTTTTCTTGCCCTTCGCCGGCTCTTTAAGAATGAACGCTCGAAGGCCGGCGGCTCCGCGCGCGAGTATTTAGGATATCCATCGCGGGAACACCCTATAGGAACAGTCGACGAGAATCTTCCGCCGAAAAGATGGAGGATTGAATTTAAGTTTCGACCCGCCGGAAAGCGGGCGGGCTAGGAGGTAAATCCGTACACAATGGCCTGGAACATTATCCCGTGTGACAATGCTGGCCTTGGCGGAGGCGGCAGTGGGGGGCACCTGATGGACCTCAACGGGTGCGCGTGGCAACAGTGTCGCAGACTATTTGTGCTCAGGAAACAGCCCGCATGTGCGCCAACTTCTGCACGGATAGTCGCCGCCCCCCCCCCACAACAACTTTCCGCGTGCCACCGATGGGTAAGGCAACGCCGTCTACAAGAAGATGCGCTTCCCTCGCGAAAAGTAAGGTGCCGTTCACCCAGGAGCAGAAACGTCTCGTCGAGACCTACAAGGGCGTCGAGGAGTTCGACAGATTCAAGGCCAACGTGCGCTCGGGCAGTCCTAAGTCGAGGCTATCGGACGAAATCAGCGGGCGATTCGGAGCGCCGCGACCCAAAAAAAACCTTGACTTCACGGGCAGGACAAAGTTGAAGTCTTACTTGCAGTTTTCCGTCTCCACGGGAATGCACGAGAGCAAAGAGGCGTCCGCGAGAATATGGACGTCTTTTTCGTTTGTGCGCCACGTTGGAGTCAACAACTCAAGCTCGACTTCTCTGTTTTATGTTATTGATTGGGTTCGTGTCGACGAACAGGATTTCTCCCTTAGACAGTTTACCATTGAGCCGCAAGTGACGCATCAAGTCTCTGAGCGCCTCCAGTATGGATTTTTCCCACTCCTCGTTCGGTTTCAGGTTTTGGAGCAGATCGATAACCGCTAACTCGACGGAATCGACTGCAGTGCCTGAGGGAATGGTTAGGAGAAAACGTAACGGCGCCAACTCGACCAAGCGAAGCCATGTAATCTTTGGAAGATATCGGCTAGGTCCAACGACAATAATGGCAAGCCCTGGCATGATCTCGATGAGTTCAACCGGCTTGCGCTCCTTCGCGTCAGGCGCCACCGCCGCGTTGGTTGCCTTTACGATTGCCTGGGCACGATCAGGGTCGATAGCCGCGAGCTGCGCGAGAGTCTTTTCAGGAAGAGTCACTGTGATTGGACGGCGCGGTTCTTTAAATTTCGGAGGACGCCCCTTTTTCATGTTGTATCAGCCCCTTATTCTACGTTATAAATATATTATAATGCTATTTATAACGTAGAAATAGATATTAACGCCACCCTATAGCAGATCTTGGTGATCTTCTAGCGGGGGGTCGGCTAGGCGCGAAAGAGGAAGTTGTATGCAAGACAGAATGCTCGACGTAATTGGTCTCGTTATTTCGATACTCGGGATTCCAATACTGGTCGCCATAATCTGCAGGTCTACGAACAAGGGATCCCCATCACAACGTCTACTTCCAGGAAAAAGTTATACGTTGGACTGGATCATGGGCATAATTTTAGGGCTGGTCATTGTCACTGTCATTGCGATGGCGGTCGAGATGCTCGAATGAAAACCCATCGAATTACTTCGTTCGAAGGATTGCGCCTACGGCTTGCCTTTGGCGTTCACATTCAAATCGCTCGTGCAGTTTTGGCCTCGTGTATTTCTTCTTTGCGCTGCCACCTCGCCTTACGGATAACATCCCGTTGCTCGTGCTGAGATTTTGTACTCACGATTCGCCTTCTTGGTCTCGTCGAATATTTTCACTAGCTAAAGACGGAGGTCCGTTTCGGAGGAAACACCACGCGCCCGCCTGGCCAAGCGGCGCGGGAAACGCAGAGGAAGAACCTCGCCACCTTCTTGCGCTGCCTTGATGACCATGGATGGGAAATCGCCCGCCTTAGACAGCGCGCCCTCGACTCGAAAACCGGAAGTTCCGGCAAGGGCGGAAATTACCTTATGGTGATCGAAAGAGTCCTTTGGCCAGGTGCAAAAGAGCCTATGATACGCTTCGGTTATTTTCGTAAGGAAAAGAAAGAGAAGCGGTGGCGATGGGAAAGCCAAACGACCTTCCATTTTCGAAAAAGTTATACGGAAAAGATTCTTCGTAGGGCAATTGACAAGAAGTTTCTGGATATCTAATTGTCCGTCTTTTGTCCGTGAACTGTCGCCGAAAGGGTTTCGCTGCGGGTTGTTTTTTACTGCGGAAAGGGTTGAAAAACCTATGTAGTCTAGTAAGGTGTCGGTCTTAACTTCCCTACTGCTCGCACTTTTGAACAGAGGGTCGCTGGTTCGAATCCAGCACGGCTCACCATTACGTCCCCGTCGTCTAGCTCGGCCCAGGACACCGGCCTTTCACGCCGATAACACGGGTTCAAATCCCGTCGGGGACGCCAAATAAATTCCTTGCGAAGAACAGCATCTTAGACTGCAACTTTACTAGTAAATTACGAGTACCCAAAATGGCCGGTGTGCTATTGTAGGCCCACGTGAGGATTTGTCACGCCCAACAAGAGAACAAAGGCGTGGGTGATTCCTTCGCTATCCGAAAGCCGATGCAATGGCGCGGTCCTTTATGCTGCTCATTTGCATGAGTCTGGTGCTGGATTTGAAAATCAACCGGAAGTCCAGTGACTTTAGAACGCCGCTCCAATATCGAAACGGTGAGTAGGAACCATCGCGCCGCCATACGCCCGCCGTTCGTCCGGTTTCGTCATTGGCGCCGGTTTGTGCCGGTCTCTCATGGCAGAGACGCGCCGATTTGAATTCGACGCCGATCAAAAAGGTTCGGACTTGCTCACGTTGCAAGATTTCTGGTTTTTGCTTAAGCTAACCTCATGGAACTGCACCTTACACGTGAGCAGCAAGCCCAGCTTACGCAGCTGGCCCAAAAGTCCGGGACGATACCCGATGAATTGGCGACACGTGTCGTTGCCCGTTATCTGGAGGAGGAATCCCGTTTTCTTGCCGCGGTACAGAAAGGCATCGACGCGGCAGAGCGTGGCGAGTTTATCGAAGAAGAGGAAATGGATGCCCGGCTTGAGGCGATGTTCAAAATCTGATGCGTATTCGCTGGACTGTTCCCGCCGCGGATGACTTAACGAACATCAACCATTACCTCCAAAAGCATTATCCTCAATTTGCTGAGTCGACGGTCCGGGCCATCTACGAACACGTCCGTTCGCTCCAAACCATGCCCAATCGGGGCAGGCCCGGCCACCGTAGCGGCACAAGAGAGCTGGTATTATCACCGCTTCCATACATTGTGGTTTACAGGGTGAAAGGCGAAACTGTCGAAGTCCTGCACTTCTACCACGGTGCACAGGACTGGCGCTAACAGTCCCGTGAAGGGATCCCGCAGTGACCGAAGGCGGTCCCCCGGGACCGTGACCCACTACCTTTTCACCTTCACGCGATCCATCCATTCCCAGAACCATTCGCCTTGGCAGGTTAATTTCGTGGTGATACCATCAACCCATGAAAGTTGCCGTCTCCATTCCTGATCCGATCTTTAAGAGCGCCGAGAGTCTGGCCAGAAAGCTCAAGAAACCCCGCAGCCGCCTTTATGCCGAGGCACTAGCCTCTTACGTAACCTCGCACGATCCAAAGTCGATCACGAAATATCTCAATCAAGTCTATAGCCGCCATTCGTCCGCGGTCGATCCCGCCATCGAGAAAGCTCAGGCGGAAACGCTTTCTGATGAGACGTGGTGAGATCTGGTGGGCCTCATTGCCCGTGCCCGACGGCTGAGGCCCAGGGACGCGCCGGCCCACAGCATTGAACTTAAGGATTTTTGCTCTACAGCGAGACCTAACGTCACTTCCTCACTCTTGCCCTGGTCTGAGCCTGTAGCCTCCAGATCTATCGGCCCTCCTTCCATTCGACTTTGTCCAGTTAGTCACCATCGTCCCGGTTCTCATATTCGGCTTCAAATCCCGTCGAAGACGCTAGATTGACGTGTGAACAAATAGCTATTGATTACGAAAAGACCGCTGGCGACGCGGCCGGCATTGGACGGAATTGCTGATGGGGTCACCGCGTCGGCTTCCACCCCTCTTTCTTCAAGTCTGCATATGCCTTTTTGATCGGGGCATAGTCGAAAATAGTCCCCACATCCGGAACTTTGGTAGCATTAACCAACTCAGCACGGGTCTTTACTTCTTCGTTAAGCGTTTCATCACTAATCCATCCCTCCTCGGTCATGCTTCCCAGCGCGATGTCATAATCGAGCGACAAGGCTTCCACCGGCAGCGGATTACGTTTAGCGATAATGGCAACCGTTGGTTCTTTGAAACGTCTCGCAAATTCGCGCCCTTTGGCCAGCCCGCGCATAAAGCGTTCCACAGTCATCGGTCTTTCGGCGAGAAACCGGTTGGAAACCGCCACACCGGTGTACACCATCTGTATCTCCGTGCGAAAATCAGCAAAAATTCGCCCTTTGTCCGGGCCTATCTTGGTGATTTCCCCGGCAGTCAGTGGCGCGGCATCGACGGCACCTGCGAGAAACGCGGGAAGCTTTGCATCGTTACTGCGCACTGCGATGAACAAAACGGATTTAGGATTAATGTGGTGTTTTCTTAGCAGCAAAAGCGTTGCGAGGTGGCCGGTGTCTCCATGGGTGTTAATCGCAATCTTTCTACCGATCAGGTCCTGCATTGTCCGAATTTCGGGTTTGTTCGTCACCAGTTTATACGCGGGTCGTGAAAGGTTGGTATAAACAACCTTGACAGGTCCGCCGCGGATGGCAGCACTCATCGCCGAACTGCCAGAGGAGCTGAAATCCAATTTGTTGGCGACAAGAGTTTGGGTTGCAATTCCGCCGCCCGCCGTAATCCTATTCAGAGTCAATCCCTCTTCGGTGAAGTAGCCTCTTTCGAAAGCAACCAAATGGTCCATGTAGGACGCAGTGAAGGTAGCGTAAGACACGCTCACTTCTTCGGCACGGGCGGAGCTAATCCATGTAATAATTAACAATGCAGCAGCAACTCTGAGAATGGCGCTCCATCGAAATTTACGCATGCGTTATTCCTTGTTTGTTGATTTGCAGTTCGTTTAGTACGACGCTCCGCCTTTTGTCGAAGCACCGTTCACGCGACCGGTTCTGCACCGCCTAAAATCAGCGTCGAGCGAGGGCCACTACAAGTAGTCACAGTTGCTTCAAAGAAATGTGGCCTCCGTTCGGTAAGATCTCTCTGTGAACTCTGGAATCATTTTAAATACCCTTTGACAGTTGCGTGATATCTTTATTGGGCGACTTCTAACTGGGGGCTGAGGCAATGCGTGTTATGTTGTTCACGAGAGAAAGTTTTCAAACCGCTTAGCATGAAAGTTTTGCGCTACCATGATGTGTTCGACCCGTGGGCTTCGTGTGATACCGGCGCAAGCACCTGATAGGGGTCGCCGAATTGGCTAGCCACATCTAACACCTCAGGATGGTGCAGCAGTGACCGATCGAGCATCCCGTACTTGTCAACAACGAGCCGATCATCGATGTAAAGGCGAGCGTTCATGACCGAGCCGTCCACATGTCGAAAGTTCGGGTGTTTCCGTTCGGTACCTAGGCCAGCCCAAGGCATCTTGCTAATGAGTTCCCAGTGCATCGGATCATCGATCCCGTGGGCGATCGAAGCCTTAGGGTGATAGCCAAACATAATTTCGATCAAACGATTTGAACCCGGAACCTGTTCAAAGAGTCTGCGGCATTCCTCTCCGACCTCTCCCCCACCATCAACTTCCACCACCCAGCTGTCCTTGACCTTCCAGTGCATTGGCTCGGCCAGCATGCCGGCCACACCTTGGACGCAACTTAAATATATTTCTCCATCTGCGTTTCCGTCGCCGTTGAAAACACCGCAACGACCCCACGGAAAATGGCAGCGGCCCGGTGGATCGCCGGCGCGAAACTGCATGCCATAAAGGCGTTTGCCGTCGTAGGTAGCGGTCAATTTAGAACCCAGATCGTCTTCGACTCTAACCACCCGTCCGGAGGCCACGACCTCACGTACTTTCTCAGCCAACTTCCACATAACCTTGTTAGGAAATTTCGCATAATCGCGCGCCAAGAGACCGGGAGTGCCCTCGAAGTAAACGAAGTACGGTTTTAGCCGTCGCTCCTTGAGCTGGGTGCCGCTTTCTTCGCGCTGGCGGCCCATCGCTCGATGATTTGGGGTGAAGGTGATGAAAACTGGCCAAACCCAAATAGCGACGTCCGAAGCATGCATGGCTTGTAGCACCGCGTCGGGAACATGCCCGTAGCGGGAAATCGGCTCAGTCATCAACGACATCGGGATGGCACCGTGCATTTTGAGCCCTGCAGTGAGAGCTTCGATACTCATGGGGTCGCTTCGACGGTCTGCCAAAAGTAACACTTGGTCTCCGGTCCGGATATCCGCCGCCTCAATCATGTTTTTGACTCCGAGCATCATGTCGGAGATCGGACTGCTAATCATAGTTCTTCTCCTTTTTAGTCTTCCCGCAAAGGCTCCATGGGGCCACACGATAGGCAACAGCTAACCACCTGCAAATCTTTTCAGCACCGACGAGAGCGAGGAGTTAATCGTGCTTGGCGCTGAACTGGAAACTTGAACAACTAGCCCCATTGTTAAACCGACGACTTCAGCGATTATCACCGTGATCAGCGTTCGCCAACAGCCGGCGGCATAGCGGCAATGTTCGCGCCGTTTCAATGATGCGGTCTATTTTCGCTCACCTGCAGACGATTGCCGAATGGATCGTAGAAATAGACCGTCTGCATATTTGGCTCATGCCACGGGATGCGGTTGCCGAACGGACTCCAGTATTTCTCAACGTTGGTTAAGTTCGAGACGAACGGCTCGAATGACCCAATAGGAACCTTGACATCTACGTGGGGGCCACGGCAGTAGTGGCTTCGTTGCGTCATCTGCGACACTTCATGAAGGATAAAGATCTGCTCCGTCTCCGCTACCACCAGTGATGCTTGGCGATCCCCTGGTACCGGGTCGATTCGACCCAAACCCAGCGTATCCAGGTACCAACGCTCAGCAAGCGGTAAATCCGTGACCTCGAGTCGGACATGGTTGATGCGACGAAGTCCCAAGTCTCCCTGACCGGGGTCAGTGCTCTTTTGTCCGTCACGCCGCACCGAAAACTCGTAGTTGAAATCATGGACATCTCGTATGAAGAGGGACGCGGCAATCGGACTGGGCTTGGCATATTCTACGGGTCCCTCGTAAGCGACTTTACGATGGTCTAAAGCCGCGATTACACCTGCCAAACCGCGGTCGTCGACCTCGAATCCCCATACAGGTCCTTCTAAGGGGCGAATCGGTGGCGGAATGGGTTGATCTTCGAGCGAAAGACCGAATCCTCGGTGGTTTGCTAACGTAAAGAACGCAATCTCCGGAACTTCACGATTAAGCCCACGCAGGTTGACATTTACGAGAGCATTAAAGCGAGCACCCAGGACATCGGTAAAAAAAGACAGCGACTTTCCTAAATCGTTGGTCGGAATAACGCCGTGATCGATTCGGATAACGCTAGGGGTTGATTTACTCATAGCTCACTCCTTTTTTATTCTGAGAAATTGTATTTCAGGACAATCTCATTTTTCGAGCCGGTCGATGGGCGTAGACTACCCAGCCACCGCGCTTTCCATGAACAGCTTCCAACGATCGCTCTGCGTTCCTTCGTGACGAGCGCCGAACTATACAACTCGGGGTCTCAGCCGAGGCTTTACCTCCTCAATCAACAGTCGCATTTGCCTTTCAACATCAGAGGAAGCCAAACGGGCAACGATTACCGTAAGCCCCGCATCAACATACGTCTGGAGAAGTTGGACACAGTCATCCGGTGTTCCAAAGATAGTAAAGAGATGATCCAAATTCGCCTTCGGTTGAAGAAAAAAATCCATCGCCCACTTCCATCCCTCTTCTATGGCCTTTTCCCGGTTTGTATCCAGATTGAACGTGGCATAAATACCCGATGGCAAATCCCAATTTCGTCTGCCATAGGTTTCCGCGTAAGCCTGAATTTTATTCCGGTTTATCGCAAATTTCTCCACTGGGCGAGAACCCGACGTGAACCAACCGTCGGCCAAGCGCGCGACGCGCTTGAAAGCGTTTTCGCTACGGTCCGCTGTCACCCACACTGGGATACTCGGCTGTTGAATGGGATGGGGTAATATGCCGACATCCTGGAGCTTGTGATATTTGCCTTCGAAGCTTACCGTTTTTTCTGTCCATAACCGCTTCATGATTTGGATCGATTCGCTAAGTCGACCGGCCTTTTCGGAATACGGAACGCCGCATGCTTCGAACTGATGCTGTATGTAGGGGAGTGACGGAGCGACACTGGCGCCAATTAGAACACGGCCCTGTGAGATCACGTCGAGCGTCGCGAGAGTGTGAGCTAGCAATACCGGGGGACGCATGGCGGGAAGAAGAGGCACAGTGCCAATTTTGAGGCGGGTTGTTTTCATCGCAAGGGAAGCCATCAGGGTTAGACAGTCACCCCTCGCCCTGTCTAATACGGTCACGCTATCGCCAATCCACACGTGATCCATGCCGAGCTTTTCAGCAAGTGCGGCCTCTTCCCACATGGTCTTAAACGAAGGCGCTAGTCCGTCGTTGCGAATCAAATGCCGTGTATGGAGAAGGACTCCGAATTCGATTTCTCTCGACCTATTTTTGATCTCATTTACAGTCATATGGTGGCCCCATGCACATGTATTGGGCCACCATGTATTGCACAGAGCGGGGTTTTCTTTCAACAGGAATTGGACCGGAGTGTCATAGCAATGTGAATCTGACAGGGTCTAACAGCAACGTGAATAAGTCAGGGTGGAAGGATCCTGTGTTCCGAATCCGCTGGTCCCCTTCGTTGTTATCGGGTGGATCTGCCGCTCACTCTGATCTTTGAACTGCCCACGGTTTGCGATTTGGCGACTTCACTTTCGCGCCCACTGGAATCGTGATTCAGCGGCCGGATGTTCAATTTGATACAAGCATTTACACTGGCTTAGCGGAGCATCATGATTGGCGGGTGGATGCCCGGGCGGGAAAGGCTGCACAGGAAGCAAAGTTGAGATTCAGTCACGATTTCAGTGACCGGCGGACTCGCGCCTGAATACCTCTGGCGGCACTAAAAACACTTCGCTATCATTTTCCAACGGGAATTTTCTACCCGTTATGGGACAGAGCGCAGTGTGCCATCGAATGGCCTTAACTTGTGGAGGAACCGAACGCCCGCGAAAAGAATCAGTAATGCTTTGCTTGCGGTCAGGACCCTCTTCGATGTGCAACCTCAAGAGAACCGGGTGATCGCGGCCGCAATCCTGGCAACGCGCTGTAATGTCGTATGCGGGCATAGGACCTCCTTTCTCCTGTCGCACTCATATCGCTAAATCCCGCGCTGATGCAAGGCCGAGCGTAAGCCTTCTAACGGCGATACGCCGGCTTGTTTTCCCGCCGCTCAATATCCCGCTGCATGCCCATGGAGTTCCCGCTGGGACACAATAACCACCAGCTTAGCTAGTTCCCGCCATAACAACGCAGCGACGGCCTCCGCCTCAAGTTCGATGCCGAATAGCGTGAACCGCGCCAGTTCCACTAAGGAACTGTCGGTGCACTGTCAACGAACATCAGCGCCTTCAGAAAAGCGAACCAGTTTCGGAGCCAATTTTCTCGTGAAAGTTGATCTGTTTCCCCTACCGCTAGACCCGATCCTTAGAGACCGATAATCGCTGCGCCACTTAATCTAATGTCAAAAGCCGATTTTCATCGCGTATTAATTTTGCGATCTCTCGAAGCTCGGCGGGTACCGCCTGCCGAACTAGTTCTAAGTAAACCGTCGCAATCACCTCTACAAGTGGAAATAACGGTTAACTTTTGTTTCCCTAAAACCCATGCTCGCTGAAGCTAATTCCGGGCTTGACACGAGTCATGACCAACTGACAAAAAACCGTGCGGTTTGGGCTGTGATGGGATGATGGGCATAAACATTTGCGGAGGGGTGTCCAGTTGGAATCCCCTGCAGTTGTTCATTTTTTCGCCGGCTTTAAAGTTACTTTATTTGCCAAGCGACGCGCCTCTTCTTCTCCGAGACACTCCAGTTCGTCAAGGATTTTTGTCAGATCGTGTTGCTCCAGTTTATTAACTTCGTGTTGAGAAATGACGCACGCCATTTCAGCGACGGTTGGTGATTGGAACAAGGCCCGAAGAGGAATTTCTATCTGAAAGTTGGCAATTACCCGGGATATGATTCGTGTGGCCGCCAACGAATCCCCTCCCAAATCAATAAAATTGTCATGTATGCCGATCTGATCCAGCTCAAGAACGTCGCACCAAATTCGCGCCAGATCTTTTTCAAGAGGCGTTCTATGGCTGATGAGCGGCGTATTCAGCTCCGGCCTCGACCGTCCAGGAATAGGAAGTGCTTTACGGTCAATCTTACCATTACGCGATACCGGCAAACCGTCTAAGAAAATAAATCTCGCAGGGACCATGTAGTCGGGCAACTTTAATCGCATAAACGAGCGAAGATCGGTGGCGCCGATGGTCGATCTCGGTTTGAGCACGGCATAGGCCACGATCCGGCTGCGATCGGAATCGGCATCAAGGGCGACGACCACAGCATCATTAATCTCGGGATGTTGACGAATGGTTTTGGCGATTTCCCCCAACTCGACGCGGAAACCTCGGACCTTGACCAGATCATCCACGCGACCGACGAATTCGATGCTATTGCCGGGCAAAAGGCGACCGAGATCGCCGGTTTTATAAAGGCGTGCACCTGGCTCCTGACTGAAAGGATGAGGAATGAATTTTTCTGCCGTCAGGTCTGGACGTTTGAAATAGCCGCGGGCCAGTTTCCCTCCCAGATAGATTTCACCGCAGGTTCCGTCCGGAACACTCTCCAGAGATTCGTTGAGCAAGCGCAATTGCACGCCCGGTAGTGTTTGCCCCATTTCCGTAATCGTTTGCGATTCGAACGGTTGGCATTTGCGGTAGGTAGCGCTCGGAGCCTCTGTGGTGCCGTAGTAGAGACTCAATTCCGCCGACAGTTTGGCAAAATAGAGCGATTGCAGATCCGCGGTCAAAGGCTCGCCGAAACAGACGATGTGTCGCAGGCTATCGCAGCGCTCAAGCCCATTCTGGGATAGGACGGCTCGAAGCGTGGAAGGAGTCAGCGTGATAATACTAATCTGGTGTTTCGCGATGAGTTGAAGCAGATAGTCCATATCGGTTTCCGTGCCCGGTGGACTGATGATTAAACGAGCGCCAGTCAAAAGCGGCCAGAAAAGTTCGCGAAGTATCAGCGTAAAACTAATCGAACTTTTTAGGATATGGCGGTCCTTGGCGGTCATTTGGTAAAGCTTTTGCTCATGGGAAGTGCGCGGATCACGCGGGCGATGGGGCAGCATTACCGCTTTGGGTTCTCCGGTGGAACCCGAAGTGTAGATCAGAAAGCCCAGGTTTTCGCTGTTAGTTAAATTTTCAACAGGATCGACGCTTTCGGCGGATACTGTGCTCCAATCGGTATCCAAGCAGATTGATTTTGCGTCAACTTCGGGAAGACATTGCAACAGCCGTTCTTGAGCGAGCAGCACTTTGGGCCGAGTTTCATTAACGATAAAAGATAGACGCTCTTGGGGATTCGACGGGTCCAGCGGGACATAGGCGCCGCCGGCTTTGAGCAGCGCCAGGACCGCAATCACCAATTCCACGGAACGCTCCATGCAGATGCCCACTGGCACCTCTGGAACCACCCCGAGTGAGCGCAGGCGGCGCGCCAGTTGATTGGCACGGCAATCGAGTTCGCGATAGGTAAGTGAATCCTCGCCATAAACCAGCGCGACATTGTCCGGCGTCTCTCTGGCCTGGGCTTCAAAAAGTTGGTGCGTAAACATCACTTGGATTCATCCACGGATAGCGGCGGAGTTCATACATAACCGAATCGTTTTCGAAATTTTCGCACGGACTCTTCGGGCAGAGTATAGCCGCGGCACTGCAGGGCAGCCGCCTGATAGCCTAATCCCTGGAGCACTTGATAGTGCGACTTTGAAGACGCGTCATCGACCACGCCGATCGTCGGCGTCAAATGTTCATAACGCGCCGTGAGCAGCCCTGAAAGCACGCAGCCGCCGAGATTGACCGGATTGTATCTGGATATGGCATCGAGGACAGCTGGCGGCATCTGTTCCTGCACCCGTTGAGGCAAATACAGAGTGCGCTGGAAAGGTTCCGGGAGCCGAAGAACGCCGCCGGCAGTGAATAGAATATCCTCGTCGGCTTTAAAGCGCTGCACAGCCTCATCGGGATTGAAGCAATGCGGACCCGAGTCGTCGACGATCACGGTTCCTGGTCTGATCTGTTCGATATTCAGCACATCGGGCACATTGGTGGCTCCGACAATGAGGCCGGCGGCGTAAACTTCCCGAGGCACTTCTCCTTTGGACTCGACTATCCGAATGGAGCCGGCGAATTGCAAGTCATGAATCAGGTCGTCGCGAATGCTTTTTAGGTGATCGAGCTTGCTATAAATATCACAAAGCGTAATCGACTTTGGATGGGGCAGGCTGTGAAGCATGAGGCGAAGCGTGGTGTAACCAATGGATCCCAGCCCGAGGAATGCGACCTTTTCCTCCGCCAGGATTTTGCCCGCTTCGCGCAAAATCCTTTCGATGGTCATGACGACGGTGGACACAGTCGTCGCATGACCGGTGGTGACGAGAGGATAGCGATCGTTTGCGGAAATGACCTCCGCGACAGCCTGCCCGTAGTTGGTTGCCGAGGGCAGCAAGCCGGTCAAGGAAACAACACGTGCCCCGATGCGATGGGATATTTCCAAGGCGTCGAGAATCAAGCTGACGAGATCCGATTGATCGTCGTATAGGCGGGAGCGCAGCCGAGGCAACCCGATATTGGCTATCCGGCCCAGGTGGGTTTCATTGATGCCGAACACGCAGGGTAGTTCGTCGAACCAGTCATAAAGAGCCGCATCGGGCGACAACCCCATGTGCTGGAAAAAGTCCTCCGACAAATAACTCAACGCGGCGGCATCGACGGGCTGGATCTTTCCGGCGGACAGAAGCGACAGCAGCGATCGTCGTTCGATCGATAGCGGCCTGGCGTCGCCATTGACCCGTTGAGAAGACAGGGTCTTGTTCGGGATACGTTTAGGGATCAATTCCGTTTCGGCTTTCTGGCCGCTCGCGATCGGCTCAGGGTTGTTCTCATCGGCGAGTGTCTCGATCAACCTAGCGAGCCCGGCGATCGTCGGCGCCTCAAAAATATGCCGCAGTGGCAGTTTTCTGCCCAGCTTGGTGCGCACGCGGGATACTAGCTGTGTGGCGGACAAGGAGTGTAGGCCCAGGTCGAACAAGTTGTCGTGAATGCCGACCTTATCTATTTTCAAGATCTCGGCGGCGAGTTTTACGAGTTTGATTTCAAAGACACTACGCGGCGCCGCGAAGGTGGCATTGGTTTCACGGCGTTTAAAGTCCGGGGCAGGAAGCGCCTTACGGTCCACCTTGCCGTTGGGGCTACGCGGTAGAGCAGGACGGAACACGAAAAACGCGGGTACCATGTGTTCGGGCAACCGCTGTTTGAGAAAGTCGCGTAACTTCGAATCGGTGGGTGCGGCTTCCTGTTGCGCTACAACGTAAGCGACCAACTGCTTCTCTCCGGTGCTATCCTCTGGTGCTAGAACGACGGCTTCACGTACTTTCGGATGTTGGCCGAGCACCGACTCGATCTCTCCCAGCTCGATGCGGATGCTGCGGATTTTGACCTGCCCATCACGGCGACCGACGAAATCGAAAATGCCGTCGGAGCGATACCGAACAACGTCTCCGGTTCTGTACAGCCGCTCCCCCGGCTTGTTGCTATAGGGATGGGGAATAAATCCTTCAGCAGTTAGATCGGGACGATTGAGATACCCTAGGGTTAACCCTTCGCCGCCTATGTATAGCTCGCCTTCTATTCCCACGGGCGTTGGGTTGAAGTCGTCATCCAATACATAAAGCTGCGTATGCGGAATCGGTCGACCGATCGGCGCGGTCGGGTGCTGGTGGTCGGCCAACGAGATCGGATGATAGCTCGAGGTCATTGTGCATTCGGTCGGACCGTACTGATTAACCAACAAAGTATTTTCTCCAAAAACCTCATGAACCTTGCGGCATAAAGACCCGCGCAGAGCCTCGCCTCCCACCAGGATGAGACGGAGGCTGTCGTGTCTCGGGCTGACCTCAGCTAGCATGGTTTCGGCCAGCTCGTTGAGCATCGGCGGCACCGTGCTGAGCAGACAAGTTATCCGTTCTTGCTTGATCTTGGAGATCAGCACCGTCGGGTCTTTGGCTCCCTGTTGGTTCACCAGCACGACCCGCGCCCCGACCGTCAACGGAGCGATCATGTCGCGGACCGAAGCGTCGAAAGAAAAGGACGCCAGCTGCAGGACGCTATCTGTACTATTGAGATTGTAAGCGTCGGCGAGAAAATCACAGTAGCGCGCGAGTCCTCTGTGCGATGTGAGGACTCCTTTAGGCGTTCCCGTGGAGCCCGACGTGTAATACACATAGCAAAGATCGGCGGCACTCGTCGCCCAACTAGGATTGCCAGCAGATTCTTTCTCAAAGAGGTGCCGATCCCGATCAAAGCAAATGATTTCTCCCTTGTACTCCGGTAGTCGGTTGAGACACGGCGCACTGGTTACCAGCAGAGTCGCCCGCGTGTCTCCCAGCATGTAGGCAAGGCGCATCCTGGGATAGTCAAAATCCAGCGGCACGTAGGCGGCGCCGGCTTTGAGAATCCCTAGCACCGCGATCACCATATCGCAGCCGCGCTCCATAAAGATCGGGATCAAGTCTTCCGATGCCACGCCGCGCGTTCTGAGGTAACGGGCAAACTGATTAGCCCGTCCATCGAGCTCGGAGTAGGTCAAGCTAAGGTGCTCGTCGGTGAGCGCGATGGCATCCGGGGTTCGCTGAACCTGAGCTTCAAAGAGGTGCTGGATACAGCGATGTTCGGGTGTGTGAGGTTCCGAGCCGCTCCACTCCACCAGCAATTGGCGCCTTTCGTCGTCGGTCAAAAGTGGCAGTTCCGACAAACGACGATCGGAGTCCGCTGTGACAGCCGCCAGAAGCGAGCAAAGGTGCCCGAGCATGCGGCTAATGGTTGTGTCGTCAAACAGATCAACATTGTAACTGACTGTCAAAGTGAGCCGCTCCGACTTCGGGACGGCGTACAGCGTTAAGTCGAATTTAGAGGGTATGGCAATGGCTCCGAACGGCGATGCATCTAAACCGGGAAGGGACAGCCGGTCGTTTTGTGTTTCAAGAAAGTTGAACAGCACCTGAACCAGCGGCGACCGCCCGAGGCTGCGTTGGGGGTGGAGTTCTTCGACGAGCTTTTCAAAGGGCAGGTCCTGATGCGTGTAGGCGCCGAGAGCCGTCTCTCTCACTCGGGTTAACAACTCTTTGAATGTCGGATTACCGCTGAGATCGGTGCGCAGTACCAGGGTGTTGACAAAAAACCCGATCAGCCCCTCTATCTCAGCCCGGTTGCGGTTGGCGATCGGCGAGCCGACAACGATGTCGTTTTGTCCTGTGTAGCGGTAAAGCAGGGTTTGGAAGACCGCTAACAGAGTCATGAACAAGGTCACCCCTTGTCGAGCGCTGAGCGCTTGGAGTCCCTGGGCCAGCTCTTGGGACAGTTCTATCGATTGGACCGCGCCGCGATAACTCTGCACTGCCGGTCGCGGCCGATCGGTGGGAAGTTGGAGCAAAGCCGGGGCCCCGGCAAGTTGTTTTTTCCAGTAGGATAGCTGGTCCTCTAACACCTCTCCTTGCAGCCACTGGCGCTGCCAGACGGCAAAATCAGCGTATTGAATCGGCAACTCGGAAAGCGGCGAGGGGTTGCCCTGGGTGTAGGCTTGGTAGAGCATGGACAACTCGTGGTAAAACACCCCCCTCGACCAGCCGTCCGATACGATATGATGCATCGATAAAACCAAAACGTGATCGTCTTGGCCGAGACAAAGCAGCAGGACTCTGAGCAGCGGGCCTTGGGAAAGATCGAACGGCTCGCGCGCCTGCTCGGTCGCCAGTCTTTGCGCTTCGTGCTCACGGTCGCTTGCGGAATGATGGGTCAGATCGGTTATCGGCACCGACATCCTCAGTGCCGGCGCGATCAGCTGAAGCGGTTCGCCGTCAACCGCTGCAAAGGTCGTCCGCAGCGATTCATGGCGCCGCACGATCTCGTTAAGACTTTGCTCCAGGGCCGCGATGTCTAATGATCCTTTGAGACGCAGTGCGCTGGGGATGTTGTAAACCGAACTGTTCGGCTCGTACTGGTCCAAGAACCACAACCGCTGCTGCGCAAAGGAGAGCGGAACTCTCTCCTCGCGGGTCGGTAGAAAACTTTAGGCGGGCATGTCTTCTCTCTCCATGACCACGAACTTGATCGATGCGCTCGGCCAAGCCTGCGATGGTTGGGCTCTCGAACAGGAAGCGCAAGGGGATCTCGGCCTGGCAGGTTTCCCATATGCGGGAGATAAGCTGGGTGGCGAGCAGCGAATGACCGCCCAAGTCAAAGAAGTTGTCATGGATGCCGACCCGGTCCAGCTTCAGAACCCCGGCCGCAACCCCGGCCAACAACGCCTCCGTAGCTGTACGAGGGGCGATGTAGCCTACTTCTAGATCCGGTCTACCCTGATCCGCTGCCGGCAGGGCTTTTCTGTCTAGCTTGCCGTTGGGGGTGAGCGGTAGACTTTCGAGCATTACGAACGCCGATGGCACCATGAATTCCGGTAATTTCCGTTTCACAAAGCTTCTTAGTTCATTCGTCGAAATTTCTGGTCGAGCGACCACGTACGCCACCAGCCGCGTGTCGGTTCCGGGCGAAACCGCACGATCTTCAGGATCAACTTCCCGTGCGAGCACAGCCGCCTGCCGGATCGCGGGATGTTGTCCAAGCACCGCCTCGATCTCACCGAGTTCGATGCGATAACCGCGGAGTTTCACCTGATGGTCCATTCGTCCCAAAAATTCGATGTTACCGTCAGGCAAGTAGCGAGCTAGATCGCCGGTCTTATAGAGGCGGCTTGTAGTATCGACACTGAATGGATTGGCTATGAATTTTTCTCTGGTCAGTTCAGGACGGCCTAAATAACCCCGGGCTAAGCCGTCTCCACCAATATAGATCTCTCCTGACACTCCAATGGGTACGGGCTGAAGGTTGCCGTCAAGAATATAAAGCTGGGTATTGGCGATGGGCCGCCCCAAAGTAACTCTGCTGACATTCGTCGCCACTCTCTGGATGGCCGAATAGATGGTAGTTTCCGTGGGACCATACATATTCCAGAGCGAAGCGCAGCGTTGCACGAGCTGCATGGCCAAGTCGTCAGCAAGCGCTTCACCGCCGCAGAGGATTTTCAATTCTCGACTGCCTTGCCAACCACCTGCCAAAAGCATGCGCCAAGTTGCGGGGGTTGCCTGCATTGCCGTCGCGCCACAGTCTGACAATAGCTGTGCCAGTCTCAAAGCATCGGTGGCGACATCTCGGCGCGCCACTACTATGCGCGCGCCTACGGTTAGCGGCAAGTACATTTCCAGTCCGGCGATATCGAAGGAGAACGTAGTGACCGCAAGTAGGATGTCCGTTTCGCTCAAGCCGGGTTGGCGCGCCATCGAAGCCAGCAAATTAACCACACTGCTATGTTGAATCATGACTCCCTTGGGTTTTCCGGTTGAACCCGAGGTGTAGATCACATAGGCGAGGTTTTTAGGGTCAAGTTGTTGGCCGACATTGGTTATGCTCTCACGCGCGATCTCTTGCCAGTCCTGGTCAATAGCAATGCGAACGCCGGCAAAGGTTGGCTCGAGTACATCGATCTGCGCTTGAGTCAACAAAAAAGCAGCACGGCTATCTTCAAGCATGAATTCAATCCGTTCGCGTGGATAGTCGGGGTCGATTGGCAGGTAGGCGCCGCCTGCTTTGAGAATCCCTAGCACCCCGACGATCATTTCTATGGACCGTTCAACGTAGATGCCGACGAGCACATCGGGTCCGACGCCGAGCTTTTGTAAGTAACGCGCGAGTTGGTTCGTGCGGCAATTGAGTTCCCGGTAGGTGAGCTGCTGGTCTTTGAAGACCACAGCGATTGCATCAGGAGATTTCTCCACCTGCTCCTCAAACATCTGGTGAATGCATATGTCTTTGGGGTAATCGGACTGGGTGTTGTTCCACTCGACTAACAGTTGGTGCTTTTCGGCTTCGGTCAAAATCGGCAGTTCGCTGACCCGTTGGTCCGGGTTAGCGACGATGCCTTCGAGCAACGTCTGAAAATGAGCGAGCATACGCGCAATCGTGGAGGCATCGAATAGATCGGTATTGTAGTTGAGCGAGGCTCGTAGATCACCCTGCCGATCGGTTAGGGTAAGCGAGAGGTCAAACTTTGCGGTGCTGCTAGAGGTGTGAATCGGAATCGCGCTGAGTCCTCCAAGGTCCAAGGAGGGATCGCCGGCGTTCTGGAGTTCGAAAAAGACCTGGAACAATGGCGAGATGCTGGGGTTGCGCTCAGGATGGAGTTCCTCGACGAGCTTCTCAAACGGCAGGTCTTGATGAGTATGGGCTTCCAGAGTCGTTTCGCGGACTTGCCCCAGTAGTTCCTTGAAGGTCGGGTTGTTGGAAAGATCGGCGCGCAGGACCAGGGTGTTGACGAAAAAACCGATCAGTCCCTCGCTCTCCTGACGGGCACGGCCAGCGATGGGAGTGCCCACGGCAATATCTTGCTGGCCGCAGTGGCGGCAGAGCAAGGTTTGAAAGGCCGCCAGCAGGGTCATGAACAGGGTTACGCCGTCGCGCTGGCTCAGGCCCTTAAGCGCCTGGGAAAGTTGCGGCGAAAGCTCTATGGATTGGCTCGATCCCCGGTAAGTTTGCATGGCCGGACGGGCATGATCGGTGCGGAGCTGTAGGGTCGAAAGACCGTCGAGTTGCTTTCTCCAGTAGCAAACTTGCTCGTCGAGTTTTTCGCCTTGGAAACAATCGCGCTGCCAGAGGGCATAATCCGCGTATTGGATCGGGAGCTCGGGCAGGGGATTACGCACTCCCGCGCAGCAGGCTCGATAAAGTGCCGAGAGCTCGCGGTAGAGCACGCCCATGGACCAACCGTCGGAAACGATTTGGTGCATGTTCAAGGCGAGCACGTGGTCGTGCGGGGCGAAACGCCAAAGCCGAGACCGTATCAGCGGCCCACGGCTAAGATCGAAGGGCCGCTCGGCTTCTTCTTTGAGCAAGGATTGTAGAGCCGGTTCGCGTTCGTGTTCTGGAAGCTCGCTCAGGTCGATGGGAGTCAGCGAAAAAACCAACGACCGCAAGATCTTTTGCACTGGATTGCCATTGACGGTGGCAAAGACCGTGCGCAGAGCTTCGTGGCGGCGCACGAGTTCATTGAGGCTTTGTTCCAGAGCGTTGAGGTTGAGATCGCCGGCCAAGCGGAACGCTGCCGGGATGTTATAGGTTGGGCGACCGGAATCGAGACGGTCCAAGAACCATAAACGCTCTTGAGCGAAAGAGAGCGGGGTGTGGTTGCTGCGCGGAACCGGCACGATGGATCGAACTGTGCGTGAGTCTTTCTCGATTTCCATACTAGCCTGGACCGAGTCGGCGAGGCTGGCAATGGTTGGCGATTCGAACAATCGGCGCAAAGGGAAATCGATCTGGAACGCTTTATTGATGCGCGAGACGACCTGAGTGGCTATCAGGGAATGGCCACCCAGGTGGAAAAAGTTGTCATGGATGCCGACCTTGTCGAGCTTGAGAATCTCGGCCCAGATACCGGCGAGCAATTCTTCCGCTGGAGTCCGAGGCGCGCTATAGATCGCTCCTGAGTTCGATCTGACTTGCTCCGGTGCCGGCAGGGCCTTGCGGTCGACTTTGCCATTTGCTGTCAATGGCAATTCATCCAGCAGCACCAAAGCGGAGGGGATCATGTATTCAGGCAGTCGCTGCTTGATAAATTTGCGAAGCTCCGCGTTGCCGGGACTGAGGTCCTGCCGCGCTACGAGGTAAGCCACTAATCGCTTATCCCCTGCTACATCCTCGCGGGCCAAGACCACGCTCTCGCGCACCTCAGGATGTTGGGCGATCACAGTTTCGATTTCACCCAATTCGATGCGATGGCCGCGGATCTTGACCTGGTTGTCGATGCGGCCCAAGTACTCGATGTCCCCGTCGGCGCGCCGCCGAACAAGATCCCCGGACCGATACAGCCTTCGCCCTTCACCATCATCGAAAGGATGACCGACAAATCGCTCCGCGGTGAGCCCGCTCCGATTCAGATACCCCCTGGCTAGACCGGCCCCGCCGACATAAAGCTCTCCGGGTAAGCCGATCGGTACCAGGTTGCGATGGGAATCGAGAACGTAAAGTTCCAGGTCCGGGATCGGCGCACCGATCAGGCTAGACCCGCCGACACTCAGGTCCGCTTCCTTGATCTCCCGGTAGGTCACATGGACGGTGGTCTCCGTGATCCCGTACATGTTGATGAGCCGGGGCCTTTGATCGCCATGGCGCTCGAACCATGGCCTGAGACTCTGAAAGTCCAGCGCTTCACCGCCGAAAATCACCAGACGAAGTCCGAGCCGGCTAGTGTCGGTAATGGACTCTTCCGCTTGCACGAGCTGTCGGAACGCCGAGGGGGTCTGGTTGAGAACCGTGACTTGCTCCCGGCATAACAGCTCGTAGAACTCCCGCGGCGATCGACTCACGTCAAAGGGCACGATGACCAGCCGTCCACCATGAACAAGGGCACCCCAAAGCTCCCAGACGGAGAAGTCAAAGGCATAGGAATGAAACAGCGTCCAGACATCATCCGGGCCAAAGTGAAACCAGGAGTCGGTGGCGCGAAAGAGTCGCACGACATTATGATGGGGGATCAGCGCCCCTTTAGGTGTTCCGGTCGATCCGGAAGTGTAAATGACATAGGCGAGATTGTCGGGGGTGGTTAAAGGCGGCGGATTGTCTTGGCTCTGGGTCGAAATTTCTCCCCAGTCTTGATCCAAACAAAGAACCGTTGCGTTGTGAACCGGCAGTCCCGCGATCAGCGAGCTTTGGCTGATCAGCACCGCTGCCCGGCTATCCTCGAGGATAAAGGCCAGTCGCTCCTTAGGATAAGACGGATCCAGTGGCACATAGGCGCCCCCGGCTTTGAGGATCGCTAAAATCCCGACGATCATCTCAAAAGAACGTTCCACACAGATGCCAACCAGCACTTCAGGGCCGACGCCGAGATTATGTAAGTAGTGCGCCAGCTGGTTGGCACGGTTGTTAACTTCCCCGTAAGTGACTTGCTGGTCGTCAAAGACTATCGCGACGGTGTCTGGAGTCTTCTCGACCTGTTGTTCAAACAACTGGTGGATGCACTGGTTCTTTGGGTAGTTGACCCTGGGGTCGTTCCACTCAATCAACAGTTGCTGCTTCTCGGCGTCTGTG
Organism: uncultured delta proteobacterium; assembly: GCA_963816145.1. Lineage (GTDB taxonomy): Bacteria > Desulfobacterota > Binatia > UBA9968 > UBA9968 > DP-20. The sequence goes on along the minus strand of CAWFJP010000003.1, from coordinate 135,765 downwards.
AGCAAAGGCAATTCGCTAACGCGCCGATCGGGATCCCTCACAATCCCCTCGAGCAGAATCTGAAAATGCCCCAGCATCCGATCGATCGTGGCGGCGTCGAACAGATCTAGGTCGTAGAGAAAGATGCAATGCGTGCCATCGTCATGTTCCCTAACGAAAAACTCGATATCGAACTGTGGCCCTTGTTCAACCGGTCTCATCGGCGTTACAGTCAACCGGTCAAGCTCGACGCCGGCTTCATTGAAGTTGTACATGTTGATGAACAGCTGGAAAATCGGCGTTTGGGTCAGATCTCGTTGCGGTTGCAGTTCTTCTATTAATTTCTCAAACGGGAGTTCTTGGTGATCATAGGCTCCAAGCGCAACCTCGCGAACCCTCCGCAAAAGCTCGAGGAAGTTTGGATCGTCTGAAAAATCGGTGCGAAGGGCGAGGGTATTTAAAAACAAACCGATAAGGCCTTCGATCTCGGAGCGGTCTCTTCCCGCAACCGGAGTTCCGACCACGATGTCATTCTCACCTGTCAATCTGTGAAGTAGTGTCTGAAAAGCTGCCAGGAAGGTCATAAACAACGTCACACCGCGCTCGCGGCTAAGTGCCCTCAGCCCTCCAGATAGGGATTTAGGCAGAACCAGGCGTTTCCGGCTGCCGCGGCGTTTTCCCAGCGGCTTTCGTGGATAGTCGTGCGGCAAATTCAAACCGGGCGGCGTCCCGCTCAATTGCCGCCTCCAATAAACCAGATGACGCTCGAACTCGCCTTCCTCAAAGGCCTTTCGTTGCCATAGCGCATGGTGTCTGTATTGAATTGGCAGCTGCGGAAGCGGAGATGGTTTGCCGTTAGAGAAAGCGCGATACAGATTGGAAAGTTCCCGGTAAAACAGCTCAAGGCACCAGTGATCCCAGGCAATGTGATGTCTGCTAAAAAACAGCACATGATCATTGAGGCTCAGTCGCAGCAGTGTGGCCCGCAGCATGAGATCCGCCGTTAGATCGAAACCTTGCCTCTGCTCAGCTTCAAAAAGTCGTTGAATTTCCCTGTCCAAATCGTCGGGCGGTTCCTTTGATAAATCTGCAATCGATATCCGGAAGGACCAATGCCCCGCGATTGTCTGTACCGGCTTGCCGTTTCTCAGCTGAAACGTCGTGCGTAGGGTCTCATGCCTGCGCACGATTTCTGCGAAAGATCGCTCCAGAGCCTCGATATTCAAAGGACCGGTGAGGCGAAATCCATGGGTCAAATGGTTGGCTGAGTTGTTGGGCGCCAATTGTTCGAAGAACCAAAACCGTTCCTGAGAAAAGGATAGAGGACAATGATTATCGATAGCCTCGGGCGTTATCGGCAAAGCTTTAAACATCGAGCTTTGTTGTTTTGCCAATTCGATGCGCCTGGCTAGTCCGACGACCGTTGGGGCCTCGAACAAACTGCGTAGAGAAAGTTCGATCCGAAAAACATCGCGAATCCGAGAAATAAGCTGCATGGCCAAAAGCGAATGGCCTCCCAAGTCAAAGAAGTTATCCTGGATGCCGACCTCGTCTAGGTTGAGCAGCTCGGTCCAGATGCTTGCCAGCAACTCTTCTGTGGCTTTCCGGCGGACTACATCGCTTGCTTCCGGCGCCCTCCGGCTCCGATCCAGGGGCGGCAGCGACTTTCGATCGACCTTGCCATGCGCGGTGCGTGGCAAAGCATCCAACAACAGAAAGTTCGACGGAACCATATACTCTGGCAACTTGGTTTTCACAAAGTCGCGTAAGTCGGAAAGACTCGGTTGTCGATCCGCCGCGGGAACCACGTAAGCGATCAAGGTTTGAGCCTCGGTCGTATCCCCTGGCGCGACCACCGCCTGTGCGACTTGCGGATGCTTTAGCAACACGGCCTCGACCTCGGCCGGCTCGACGCGAAAGCCGCGAATCTTAATCTGATCGTCGATGCGTCCGAGAAATTCGATATTGCCGTCCGAAAGGTAGCGCACAACATCACCGGTCTTATACAGCCGCGCGGCCGGATCTTCACTGAATGGATCAGCAATAAATCTTTCCCGAGTCAGCTTTGGCTGATTGAGATAGCCGCGCGCCAAACTGTCGCCACCGATGTACAACTCGCCGGTCACCCCAACGGGAACCGGCCGCAAACTGCCATCCAATACGTAAGCCTGCGTGTTGGCGATCGGGCGCCCCAGCGGCGTGCCGAGCGGATGTTCTTGGTTCGAATCTGCCGGGCGCATCGGATATATCAGCACCCCCACCGTCGTCTCCGTCGGGCCGTAATGGTTGAGAACGGTGCAGTTCGGAGCTAGTGTCTGCAACGATCGCGCCCACTCCCATCGCGAACCCTCGCCGCCGATGATGAGACAGCGGCGCGGCATCAGCTGCGGTGGGGAACCGGCCTGTTGCAAAGCGCCTAGGTGCGAGGGAGCTATCTTGAGAAAGTCGATAGATTCGCGTTGTAAGTAGTCGCCCAGTTCGTCAGCGCTTAGAGCTCTTTCCCTGGACACTACATGGAGCACGCTGCCACTTATGAGCGAGGGAAATATCATGGTGATGCAAGAGTCCACCGTAAGAGGTTGAACCATCGCGAAACTGTTGTTGGAAGCCGGCTTCAATCGCCGCACGATCTCCCAGGTGTAGTTCACCAGCGACTGGTGTTCCACGGCCACGCCTTTGGGCTTCCCCGTAGAACCCGAAGTGTAGACCACGTAAGCAAGATTTTTTGCCGAGACTTTGGCTTCGAAATTGGTATCATTCCTTCTGGCAATTTTTGCCCGGTCCCGCTCCAAACACACCATCGCGGCGTGGCCGAATCGGCCCGAATACTTCTTGTCAGTCAGCACCACGGCCAAGTGAGAATCTTCCAACATGACGGCCAGGCGATCATTGGGGTAGCTCGGATCAAGCGGCACGTAGGCGCCGCCCGCTTTGAGTACGCCCAGGAGCGCGATCGCCATCTCTTGGGATCGCTCCAGGTAGATGCCCACTAAAACTTCCGGTCCCACCCCCAAATCCATCAGGTGCCGCGCCAACTGGTTGGCTTGGCGGTTAAGCTGCTCGTACGTCAGCCGTTGATCTTCAAAGACAACGGCGATGGCATCCGGTGATCGTTCGGCCTGCTCCTCGAAGAGTTTATGAATACACTTATCTTTAGGATAGTCTCGCGCGGTGTCGTTCCATTCCACCAAGAGACGCCGCCGCTCTTCCTCGCTCAGCAGGAGCAATTCGCCGATGCGTCGATCCGGATCCGCTGCAATCGCCTGGAGCAGGACGTGAAAATGACCGATCATTGTGTCGATCGTCGTCTTATCAAACAGCTCCGTACTGTATTTCCAAAAACCTTTGAGTCCCTCCGAGGATTCAGCCAAACTGAAGGTCAAATCAAACTTTGCGGTCTCTGCGTCGATCGGCATCGCAACGACCCGGAGTCCGTCAAGTGTAGCGGCTATGTCGGGCGTATTTTGCATAACAAACAGCACCTGAACCAGCGGCGATTGGCTGAGGCTGCGTTGGGGGTGGAGTTCTTCGACGAGCTTTTCAAAGGGCAGGTCTTGATGCGTGTAGGCGCCGAGAGCGGTCTCGCGAACTCGGGTCAACAACTCTTTGAATGTCGGATTACCGCTGAGATCGGTGCGCATGACCAGGGTGTTGACAAAAAACCCGATCAGCCCCTCGATCTCAGCCCGGTTGCGGTTGGCGATCGGCGAGCCGACAACGATATCGTTTTGTCCTGTGTAGCGGTAAAGCAGGGTTTGGAAGACCGCTAACAGAGTCATGAACAAGGTCACCCCTTGTCGAGCGCTGAGCGCTTGGAGTCCCTGGGCCAGCTCTTGGGACAGTTCTATCGATTGGACCGCGCCGCGATAACTCTGCACTGCCGGTCGCGGCCGATCGGTGGGAAGTTGGAGCAAAGCCGGGGCCCCGGCAAGTTGTTTTTTCCAGTAGGATAGCTGGTCCTCTAACACCTCTCCTTGCAGCCACTGGCGCTGCCAGACGGCAAAATCAGCGTATTGAATCGGCAACTCGGAAAGCGGCGAGGGGTTGCCCTGGGTGTAGGCTTGGTAGAGCATGGACAACTCGTGGTAAAACACCCCCCTCGACCAGCCGTCCGATACGATATGATGCATCGATAAAACCAAAACGTGATCGTCTTGGCCGAGACAAAGCAGCAGGACTCTGAGCAGCGGGCCTTGGGAAAGATCGAACGGCTCGCGCGCCTGCTCGGTCGCCAGTCTTTGCGCTTCGTGCTCACGGTCGCTTGCGGAATGATGGGTCAGATCGGTTATCGGCACCGACATCCTCAGTGCCGGCGCGATCAGCTGAAGCGGTTCGCCGTCAACCGCCGCAAAGGTCGTCCGCAGCGATTCATGGCGCCGCACGATCTCGTTAAGACTTTGCTCCAGGGCCGCGATGTCTAATGATCCTTTGAGACGCAGTGCGCTGGGGATGTTGTAAACCGAACTGTTCGGCTCGTACTGGTCCAAGAACCACAACCGCTGCTGCGCAAAGGAGAGCGGCGGATCTTTCGCTCGTGGGACGGCAGGGATGAGAAGAGTCGGTACCTGTTGTTGGCCAAGGGATTGATCGATGCGCTCGGCCAAGCCTGCAATGGTTGGCGACTCGAACAATTTGCGCAACGGGAAATCGATCTGGAACGATTGATTTATGCGTGAGACGATCTGAGTGGCGATAAGGGAATGACCACCCAGGTGAAAAAAGTTGTCATGGATGCCGACCGTGTCGAGCTTGAGAATCTCGGCCCAGATGTTAGCGAGTATCTCCTCCACCGGAGTGGCAGGGATGGCAAAGGCAACGTCGAGCTCGGGCCGGCTGTGATCCGGACCCGGCAGAGCCTTTCTGTCTACTTTGCCATTCGGTGTTAGCGGTAGTGATTCCAAGAATAAAAAAGCCGACGGCACCATGTATTCGGGTAGCTTCTCTCTAAGATAGTTCTTCAGCTCGTTGTTGGTCGGACTCGACTGTTGGTGTGTTACAACATGAGCGATCAAGCGTTTGTCTCCGGGACTGTCTTCCCGGAGAGTGACAACCGCGTCGCGAATCGCTGGGTTTTGATTGAGCACCGTCTCGATCTCGCCCAGCTCAATGCGATAACCGCGCAGTTTGACTTGATTGTCGATGCGGCCTAAAAACTCGATGTTGCCGTCGGGCAGATACCGCGCCCGATCTCCCGTCTTATACAAACGTGCGTGCGGATCGTTGCTGAACGGATGCTTAACAAACTTCTCAGCCGTTAGTTCAGAAAGGTTCAAATACCCCCGCGCCAAACCGTCTCCGCCAACATGAAGCTCTCCAGCTACACCGATGGGCACGGGGTTTAGATAGGGATCGAGAATGTAAACCTGCGTGTTGCCGATCGGCCGGCCGATCGGAATAGAAGATAAACCTTCGTCAAGTTCACGCGGGATTCTATAGCAGCAGGTAAACGTCGTGCTTTCCGTCGGCCCGTAGCCGTTGATGATTTCCGTGCCCGGTAACTCGGCGAGTCCCTTTCTAACATGTGGCACGGAGAGCGCTTCGCCGCCGACCAGTAGCTGCTTCACACCGGATAACGCCTGTGGCTCTTCGTTGATCACCAGGTTAAACAGTGCCGCCGTCAACCAGAGCGTGGTGACCTGATATTTTTTCAGTAATTCTTCGAGTTCTCCGGGACTCGGCACTTTTTCTGGGAACAAAACACACTTGCCGCCATGCAGTAATGCGCCCCAAACTTCGAATGTCGCCGCGTCGAAGGAGAGCGGCGCCAATTGGACAATAGTCTGCGCTCTGTCAAGTTGCACGTAATCAACGCCGAACAACAGACGCACAACGCCTCGATGGCGCACTTCCACTCCTTTGGGTAAACCTGTCGAGCCGGAGGTGTAAATGACGTAGGCCAAACTGTCGGCAGTGCTTCTACTGCTCGAATTGACTTCCGGCTCCTTCGCTATCGCTTCCCAGTCCCGGTCCAGACAGACGACGCGGGCGCTTGTGGCGGGCAGGCTCGCTAGCCCAATGACATCGGTCAGAACAATGTGGACATGCGTGTCCCCCAGCATGAACTCCAGCCGCTCTTCGGGATAGCAAGGATCAAACGGAACATAGGCGCCTCCGGCTTTAAGGATGCCCAGTAACCCGACGATCATTTCTATGGAGCGTTCCATGCAGATGCCGACCAGCATGTCGGGACCGACGCCGAGTTTGTCCAAGAAGTGAGCAAGCCGGTTGGCGCGACTATTGAGTTCCCGGTAAGTGAGCTGCTCGTTGTCGCAGATAAGCGCGATGGCGTCCGGAGTTTTCTCGGTCTGTATTTCAAACAGCTCATGGATGCACTCGTCTTTCGGATAGTCGGTCTTGGTCTCGTTCCACTCGCATAACAGCTGATGTCTCTCGGTCGGACTTAAAAGCGGTATGTCCACTAACTGGCGGTTCGGTTGGTGGATCATTTCCACAAGCAGAGTGCGCAGGTGATCCAGCATCCGCTCGATGGTTTCATCATCAAAAAGCTGGTGATCGTAGGTGATTTCCAGGGATAAATGTGGTCCTAGATAGCCGGCAACCGTCAACGGATAATGGGTCGTTCCGCGCAGGTGAAAATCGCGGGCTTTCCACTGCTCGCCTTGCTCGCGCATCAAGGCATTGAGCTGGTAATTTTCAAAAACCAGCAGATTGTCGAATAATGGTTGACCCGGGGAAAGCGGGCTCCATTCATGGATTTTGACCAGTGGCGTATGCTCATAATCCCGCATGGCAATCCATTGCGAACGCAGCGACTGCAAAAATGGCAGCAGCCTGCTGTTCGGTGACACATGAACCGGCACCGGAACCGTGTTGATCAGAAGTCCAACGACGGAATCGGCCCCTTCGAACGCCGCGTGACGGCCGGCCCGGGTTGCGCCGAAGACGACGACTTCCTCGCCGCTGTAGCGGCTTAGGAGCAATGACCAGGCTCCTTGTAACAAGGTGTTAGGGGTCAACTGGTACCGTCCGACCATGGAGCGCAGGGCGCGTGTATCGGTTTTGGAAAGCCGGACGGTCTTCTTCCCATAACTCTGCGCCGGCTGCGGCGTTGCTTGGCGATGATTTTCCGCCAGACTTTGCCCCGCGTTGAGGTCTTTCAACCTCGTGCGCCAGAAAGTCTCCGCTTTGGAAATGTTTTGTTTCTGAAGCCAGTCGATGTACGACCGATAGGGCGGCGGATTGCTTAAGTTTAAGTTGTCGCCACGACAAATGGCTTCGTAGAACGCGAAGACTTCGTTAAGGAGCAAGACGCGCGAGCGGCCGTCGAATAGACCGTGATGAGAAGTCCAAATTAATCGGTATTCGGTTTGAGCGCAGCGAATCAGCGTCAATCGCATCAGCGGGGCTTGATCCAGGTGAAAGCCGAGCTGCCGGTCCGATTGCAGAAACCTTTCTAACTGGTTTTCTTGATCATCAAGATCGCGATCTCGCCAATCTAAATTTTGCAAGGGAAGGACGACATCTCGATGGACTCGTTGGACGGGTTGCTCCGTGTTTTCCCAGAAAAAGCTTGTCCGCAGAGCCGGATGGCGGCGCAAGACTTGCTCCCAGGCACGCTGAAAAGCGCTGAGGTTCAATTTCTCGCGAAGCACGGAAACGAGCTGCTGGATATAAACACCCGATTGCGGCGCCGACAAGCTATGGACGAGCATGCCGTGTTGTATTGGCGTCAGAGGGTACGAGTCTTCAATCTGCATAAGACAAAAACTTTCCGGCTTCGATAAGTGTACGCCACTAACAAATAAATATGGATTTCATTAAACCCAGCCGCGTTGCTATTCCTTGGAGTTGTTTCTCACGATGTTTTTCAAGCGTAGCGATCTTATATCGGTCCACACTTCCTTGATATAAGCCAGACAATCCGCCCTCGGGCCCCTCCTTCCCCGCATTTTCCCAACCGAGAGGAATCGATTTTTTCACTGGCCAAATCGAATATTGTTGTTCGTGATTTAGCACTCGTTCACACCTCGTGTTGCTTTTGTTTGTTCCATTGCAATTCGCTTCATTTCATAGCGCATCTATTCGACAAGTTGCAGCCGCGTACTAGCGGATACGGTCCTAGCTTTTTGCAATCTTGAGCAAAAAAATCAAGAGGAGCGATGTACGGCTTACGACTCTTGAGACAATCATTGCCGTTTAGGGAATAAACGCGACAACTATTCTCGTTCGGCTGCTTGGCTTTGCGTCCCAACTCGAGCGTATCCTTCTATGGAGTGAAAGCAACTACCAAGATTTGACGCTGCTGCAACTTGGGCGTGGGTTCGTATCGTGTTCGAGAGTTTGTCGATTAGAATGCAGCGATAAAATGGTTGTCAGTTTAGTCAGAGCGTCGCTTGTAGGCAGGGAGCCTGTGCCATAAAGACGAAGCTGCCTTAGAGTTCGCAAGTGACGACAACGAATAGCGCTTGATTTGTAAGTGCTAAGACTAAATCTGCCAGTCATGATAGAGTCCTCGTAGTCCAAAAGGCAGCTGAGAGCTGCAGGAAGGAAGCGAGGCGAGATGACAACAGCAGATAAGGTGATCAAGACCAAGGTTGGTATACTAGCGGTTGGACAACTATCGAAGATTTCCTTCACGGGTCGTGATGTGCGAATGCTCAACTTCGCTACAGGATTGAGCTGTACGAGGCTTCGACACACTCAGATATATGACTCGCCAGTTTCTCGGCGATCATTCGAGCACGTTTCGCAGCAAAAGATTGGTCCTCCGACCTGAATAGCTGAAATCTCTTGCCTTGGAAGCTTGTTGGGCAGCGGATTCGCTGATACGGGCCGCGTCGGTTCAAGGGATTATGCGGAGGTCACCAATAGGAAATGATTTTGGCGGCGGGAGAAATGGACTGGCACGCCGTACTGCTTGGACTGCCGAATCGTCGAACGTCGGGTTTCCCGAACTCTTCTCGACTCTCACAAACAAAAAGCAGCCGTTCCGGGCGAGAATGTTAAGCAACGTCACCTTTAGGCGATTACTATTAGGTGTTAGCTTCCACTCGCGCATGATAAATTACTCGACTTTGTTAAGGTAGGCCGATCATGCGTCGCCACCATCTCTCGCCGCAACCAGTCGATCGGCGCCAGCTCCAGTTTTATCTCGAAGCAGAGCGGCGACAGCACCAAAACGCTTGAGGCCGACTACGCCAAATACATCGAGGACGGCGGTACGCGGCGCGATTTCATCGAAAATCAGAGCCGCGAAAACTCGGTCAAGCCCCCCTCGATTTGCAAGCAGATTTTCCCGGAAAAAGTTCAACCCAGGTGAAACCGTCTTGCTAGCCAGGTTCCTCCCCCCACTCCCTCAAAAAAGAAAAAGCCCCTGGTTTCCCAGGGGCTTGAAAGTGGAGCGGGTGATCGGGGTCGAACCGACGACCTTATGCTTGGCAAGCATACGCTCTAGCCAACTGAGCTACACCCGCAGTGAATAAATTTCTACATGAAGGCAGCCGCTTTGTCAATTTCGCCGGCGGATTAGCTGGCACTGCGCGCCAAGCGCAGGCGAAAGAACTGCACGTGGTAGTTGACCCCGGACCAGACCGCGATGACGGCGGATAGCACTAGGAAGTACATCCCGGCGACGAAGAAGTCGAAGCCCCAATAGCGATAATGCACCAGCAAGCCGACGATCGCGTAGGATTGCAGGATGAATTTATACTTGCCCAAAGTCTCGGCGTGCATGACGATGCCGTCGCTAAGCGCGATGCCGCGAATGATCGTGACGGCGCTTTCACGCGCCAAAATCACCACCACCAGCCAGGCGGGCACGCTGGGCTCGCCCGGGCGGTCCAATGCCGCGAGCATGATCAAAGCCGATGCGACCATAAGTTTGTCCGCCAACGGATCGAGTATCTTGCCAAGCTCGGAAACACTTTTGTTGCGGCGTGCGAAGTAGCCGTCGAAGTAATCGGTGATCGCGGCCACCACAAAGAGCGCCGCCGACCATAACGCGGAGCGCCGGTCCGGAAAGCTGAGCAAATAAACCAGCAGCGGAATGATCAGAATGCGAAATAGACTGAGCAGGTTCGGCAGTGTCCAAACCATCGGTGCCTCAAAGAAACGATAGTGAAATGCGAAGCGCTATTGGCGCGCTTGTTGTAGAGAGTTGAGACCAGTGCCGCGAAAGGCGTCGTAGAAGCGCAGTACCTTGCGGACATATTCGCGGGTCTCGTTGTAGGGTGGAATGCCGCCATGCTTTTCGACCGCGCCGGCGCCGGCATTGTAGGCGGCCAAGGAGAGCTCAAGATCGCCTTGATAGCGTTCCAGCAGCATTCTTAGATGGCGCACGCCGCCTTCGACGTTGGCATTGGGGTCGTAGGCATCGCTGACATTGTTCAAGCGCGCGGTGTCGGGCATGAGCTGCATCAAACCCATGGCGCCCTTATTCGACCGCGCATTGGTATTAAAATCGGACTCGGTCTTGATGACCGCCCGAATCAAATCCGGGTCGACATTGTAGCGGCCCGAGGCGGAGAGAATCAGGTCGTCAAAGGATGCGCTGGTTGCATTGCCGCTACCCGACCGGGCGGGACCTTCTTTGAGAATGCGCTTGTAACCGGTATGGTTCGGCACATTAGTGAAGGTCAAAACCCCCTGCTTGTCCTTGTACATGTAGACATCCGCCTGGACAGGCTGAACCAAGGCAGCGAAAATTGACAACACGCTAAGAGCGACGAGTGTTCGGGTCATGAGATGTTGAGGAGCTTTGAAGTGACCACAGGATAGCTTCACCGCGCCGGGCTGTCAAATCCAATATGGCTCGGTAAATCCGCCTCAATGCTAATATCCCCCGCCGCCAAAGAGATCTGCCGAGAATTTCCCTTGCACAAGCTGTTGCACCAAGGGCAAATCGCCGTCGAGGAAGTCAAAATTCAATAATCTCGCCAACTCGGACCAGGCAATCTGTTCAAAAACCAGATTTTTGATCTCACCTTGGTAATCGAGGACGTGAAAAAAGCTCAGAGAAACAACAGGGCCGTCTGGATAAGTATGGAGATGTCGATGAAGCTGTTTCATCCTACCGGCACGGATATCAAGCTCTTCTTTTAGCTCCCGTGCCAGCGCCGCCGTGTCCGACTCCCCTGCTTCAATCTTGCCGCCGGGGAACTCCCACTTGAGTGGAAACGCGGCGCTGTGATGGCGCTGGCATACCAACAATTTGTGCCGATCGAAGATTAACCCGGCGACGACTTCAATTTGCTTGCGCAGCGGATTTTCCATTCATGGTGCGGGCGATGTTGATGATGATTATCAAATGGCGCGCCAGGAGGGATTTGAACCCCCAACCCTCAGATCCGAAGTTGTCTCGAACGCTGATCAGCATGTATCAGCAACAAGCAAAATTCAACGCTTAGGCATTCTCGCTTCCGTGCTGGTGCGTTGTGATTCCAACCCTTGTGGAAACACCGATGGAAACAAAAATCGAACGACGCTTCAATCGAATGTCAACACTCCTCAATCGTCCGCACCATACGGTTCACGTTGCCGCGTTACGAGCTACGCCTTAGCATACGGATTCAAGTCGCTCGCTTTACCACTGGCAATTTCACATAGCGCCTTTGGAGAAATGGACCCCAGCGCGCCGCCGCCGCTTCCGGAGTTTAAGTCTACGTGGGCGCGCTTCGACCCACGGTAACCGCATGGAGTGCGGCCGGCAGTCGGTTAAGACCTTGGACCGGAGGAGTTGAAAATTACAAACAGACCGTCGTGAACACGAAGTTTCTAGCTTCGATTTTTCTTAGACCGTCTAGAAAAAGACTAACAACGCCCTGGAGGGGGAAAAGTACGGATAATACCTCCAGTTGTGTCAGAGATTTTAAGACAGATTATAAATCATGTGAAAAATTTGCTGCAATGTCCGAAATAATAAAAACGGCACGAAATATGCTATGATTAATGAATTTTCCGAAACTTAATTATGAAAGAACCAAACCGAGAGGTCGACGTGATAACATTATGCCAGCGTCACAATTTCGCCCGAGCTCTTCGGTGCATCGGTCAAACTTTGCAGCATCTCGAAATCGACGCATTTAAACTAACAAACGATTTCCGAGCGCATCGAGACACTTTTGTGGGCTGGGCAAAAACGCCAGCGGGACCGCGCGCTGAGTCAGAACGGAAGAAGCAATAAAGTTATGACGGCGACCGGAGTTTCTATTCAATCCTTGCAGCGCCGGCGGGTGTGAGAATTATGACCGATCATATCAGAAACGGACCCTCAGTGCCGACGCAGCAATCTCCGGAGAAAAAGCAGTGTGAAATCGCTGCGGCGAAGAGCATCTATAAACGCGATCAATTCCGTTGTTTTATTGTCGGAGAGGGAACCCTACCGATACAATGTGGGGAAATAGTTTTAGATCGTGGACACGAGATCTGCGGCATTATCTCCCGGGATGCATCGATTCTTCGCTGGGCGGAGGGTAAGGCCGTTGCTCACATGGAGCCAACGGATGACCTTATCCTGTTCATGAGCCGGTGCTCTTTCGATTATCTTTTCAGTATCGTCAACAGCCGGATCTTGCCCAAAAACTTATTGGAGCTGCCGGGCAGGTATGCCATCAACTACCACGATGCCCTCTTACCTAAGTACGCGGGGAGTCACGCTACCAGCTGGGCCATCATGCAGCGGGAGACGACCCATGGGGTCACCTGGCACGAGATGACAGATTTGATCGACGCGGGCAATATACTGCAACAGTGTAGCGTGGACATCGCCGATGACGAAACCGCCTTCACCCTCAATGCAAAATGCTACGACGCTGCCATTCGTTCATTCGCTGAGCTGGTCGAAGACCTGTCATCCGACCGCGCGTCGGTGCGGAAGCAAGACCCTGACAAACGCTCTTTCTTCCCGCGGTACAAGAGACCCGCTGCGGGATGCGTTCTTAGCTGGAACGGCCGAGCCCATGATATCGATGCCTTCGTTCGCGCTTTGGACTTCGGACGTTATCCCAACCCACTGGGTCTCCCGAAGCTCGCCAAGGGAAGAGCGTTCTTCATCGTTACGAAGATTGCCGTTCTCGACTCTACATCCGACACCCCCCCAGGGACCATTACAGCCATAGAGCGCGGCTCTCTCAAGGTATCTACAGCGGACCGCGATATCGCGCTGCGCATGGCGCTGACCATCGACGGTCAACCGCTACCGATTTCCGACCTTGTGGCACGGTTTGAGCTGCGTCAAGGGGATCGGTTCACGGACCTTGATCCGGAGATCGCGAGGCGAATCACGGATTGTTACGCGTCGGCGTGTAAGCATGAAGGATTCTGGGTGAAGAGGCTGGACGAATTACAGCCTATGAGACTCCCCTACGCGGGCCGAAATACATCGGATGTGAAACCGGCGCAATACGCAACTGTACGAATCCCCCTAGCCGAAGAGGTTGTTGCCTTTCTCGAACATCGCCGTGCAGACTGGAGCACGGAGGACTTTCTACTCGGTGTATTCGCCGCCTATCTCTCCCGCATCGGTGGAGATCGCCCTTTCGATATCGGGTTCAGCGACATCGAACTGCGACGCAACCTGGTTGGTTTGGAGGGATTTTTTGCATCCCATCTCCCTCTGAGGGTAAACGCGGACTGCACGCGGAGTTTCGCGGAGTTTTTCCATGGCCTGCGGGAGCAGGTGAAGTTGGTCAGGCAGCACGAGACTTACGCCCGGGATGTCGTGGCGCGCTACCCTGTCCTTCGTTCGTCGGCGAGGTTGCCGGGAGCACACACGTTGTCGGTCATCGTAGATCAGACAGAAAGGCCGGACGGCTACGAACCAGCGACCGGCAGTGAGTTAACCCTGCTTCTCCCAAAGAATCGGGCAGAATGTCGTTTGGTCTATGACGCGAGGGTATTGGAAGAGGACAGCGTCAGGAGGATATCGGGTCAGCTCGATAGATTTCTGCGGGACATAGCCACAGACTCCGGCCGGCGCATCGCCGACTTTCATCTGCTGAGCGAGGCGGAGTCCCATCAACTCCTGGTGGAGTTCAACGACACCGATGCGGAATATCCGAAGGAGCGGTGCGTCCATGAACTGTTTGAAATTCAGGTGGAGAAAACACCCGATGCCATAGCTCTGGTCTTCGAAGAGCAACAGTTGACCTACCGAGAACTCAGTAACCGAGCCAACCAACTGGCTCACTACCTGCAGAAACTTGGCGTTGGTCCCGAGGTGCTCGTCGGCATCTGCCTGGAACGCTCCATCGAGATGATCGTCGGTCTCTTGGCTATTCTCAAAGCGGGCGGCGCCTACGTGCCGCTCGACCCAACGTATCCAAAAGAGCGTTTAGCTTTCATGATTGGCGATTCCCAGGCTCCGGTGGTCTTAACTCAGAGCAAGCTCCTTGAACAGTTGCCTACGCGATCGATCCAAAATCGAACCATTTGTCTGGACACAGACTGGAAGACCGTGGCTCAGGAGAGCGCGGAGAATCCGACCAACGGCGCTAAAAATGAAAACCTAGCCTATGTGATTTATACATCAGGCTCCACGGGAAACCCGAAAGGCGTCATGGTTGAGCATCGAAGCCTGGTCAATTATCTCTGCTGGTTCAGCGAATCTCCTTTGGCCGAGAAAGCTCTCAATCTACCCGTAACCACTAGGCTGACCTTCGATGCATCGCTGAAGCAATTGTTCCCGCCGCTGCTGCATGGAAACCAGGTCTTCTTAGTCTCAGATGCGGCGATCAATCAGCCCGCCAATCTACTTGAAGCGATCCGTTGCCGCGATAGATTCAGCCTGAACTGTGTGCCCTCTTTGTGGAACGCAGTCACTGACGCAATTGATTCTGATCCGGATCTTGTACCACCAGAGGCTCTATCCTCGCTCTTGCTTGGTGGCGAAAACCCCAGCAGACAACTGTTGGAGAAAACCTTTGCTACTTATCCCGGCCTCGATGTGTGGAATCTCTACGGTCCGACCGAAGCCACCGTCAACGCGACTGTCGCAAGGCTACATCCCGATAGTCCGATCATCATCGGCCGCCCAATTGGTAACACGCAGGTCTATATTTTGGACCCACATCTGAATCCTGTGCCGATAGCAGTGGCCGGAGAGATTCACATAGGCGGTGAGGGGTTGGCACGGGGATATTGGAATCGGCCTGAACTGACGACGGAGAAGTTCATAAGCAACCCCTTCAGCGACACGCCAGGATCGCGGCTTTTTAAGACCGGAGATATCGCCCGCTATTTGCCTGATGGCAACATCGAGTTTCTCGGTCGAATCGACGATCAGGTGAAACTTCGCGGATATCGGATTGAGTTGGCAGAGATCGAGACAGTGCTCGGTCAACATCCCGCGATCCAACACACGGTGGTGCTCGCGCGAGAAGACAGTCCCGGCGACAAGCGGTTGGTGGCCTATATCGTCGCTACTGCAGGCTCCAACCCTTCGGCTCAGGACCTGCGCAGGTTTCTGCAACAGAAGCTCCCCGAATACATGGTGCCTTCCGCGATCATGTTCTTGGAATCGTTACCACTGACTCCCAACGGCAAGCTCGACCGTAACGCGCTTCCAGCTCCTGATCAATGCAGACCTGAACTGGACGAAACTTTTGTCGCCGCTCGGACTCCGGTCGAAAAAATTCTCGCAAGCATCTGGGCCGACGTCCTGAAACTCGACAAAGTCGGCATCCATGACAACTTCTTTGAACTCGGCGGGCACTCGCTCTTAGCCACGCAGGTCTTATCAAGAGTAAATCATTCTTTCCAGGTCAAAATTCAGTTGCGTAGGTTGTTCGAGACTCCAACGATTGCCACCCTCGCAGCCTCGATTGGTGCCAGCCTTGGGACAGAAGAGGACTTACAAAGAATACCACCGATAGTGTCGACGCCTCGGCGTAGTGAAGTCCCTTTGTCTTTTGCACAGCAGCGACTCTGGTTTCTCGATCAGCTCGAACCGGGATATTCTGCATACAACATTCCCGTTGCCCTCCGGCTCACCGGGCCACTGGACGTAACCGCATTCGAGCGGAGCCTCAGCGAAATCCTCCGTCGCCATGACGCCCTGCGAACGACCTTTCCGCAAGTCAACGGGCAACCTGTTCAGGTCATCCTCCCGTTCGAGCCTATCAAGCTGACATTGCTGAATCTTCAGGAGCAAGATGAGAACGAACGGGAAGCTCTGGCCTTGCGGCTCGCGGCTGAGGAGGCGCGGCGTTCTTTCGACTTAGTTCGCGGTCCGCTCCTGCGTGCATGTTTGCTGCGACTGGACCAAGATGAGCATGTCCTTCTGATTACAATCCACCACATCGCCAGTGACGGTTGGTCTATGGGCATACTCTTCCGGGAATTGTCGGTCATCTACGAAGCCTTCTCCCGTGGGCAGCCCTCGCCTCTGGCCGAGTTGCCGATTCAATATGTGGACTTCGCTGTTTGGCAACGCGAGTGGCTACAAGGCGGGGCTCTCGAACGAGATCTAGCCTACTGGAAACAACAGCTGGCGGGGGCGCCCGCCATGCTAGAATTGCCAACGGACCGGCCACGGACACCGGTCCAGTCGTTTCGCGGGGCAAGGGAGCCTGTGACTCTTCCAAAGTCCCTCTCCGAATTACTCAATGCCTTAAGCCGGCGGGAAGGCGTTACATTGTTCATGACGCTGCTGGCGGCATTCAAGGTTTTGCTCTCACGCTACATAGATCGGTGCGACATTGTCTTGGGCACTCCCATCGCCGGACGCACTGACGCCAAGACCGAGGAACTGATCGGCTTTTTTGCCAACACGCTAGTGTTACGCACCGATTTGTCCGGCGACCCGACGTTTAGAGTGCTGCTGAAGCGAGTCAGAGAGGTCTCTTTGGAAGCTTACAATCACCAAGAGCTACCTTTTGAGAAAGTGGTCGAACTTGTGCAGCCGGAGCGAGACCTGAGTTATAATCCGCTGTTCCAGGTTTTGTTCGCTCTTCATAATACTCCCCCGACCTTGTTAAAATTACCTGGCCTCGTTGTCGATCCCTTGGATGTAGAATACGGGACGGCCCGGTTCGACCTAGCACTCGACTTACGCGAGCAGCCGCAAGGTTTGATTGGCTCCCTTGAGTACAACACCGACCTCTTCGATGCAGCGACTATCACCCGAATGCTAGGACATTTTCAAACGTTACTGGAATGCGTTACGGCTGACCCCGACCAGCGTCTCTCGACCCTATCGATTTTGACGGAAACAGAATGGCAACAAGTGTTGGACGCATGGAACGGAAAGGCGATCCAGCAGAAGCGCGACAAATGCCTCCATGAATTGTTCGAATCGCAGGTCGAGCGTGCGCCAGACGCAGTCGCGGTGGTCTGCGAAGGAAAGCGACTCACCTACCGAGAGCTGAATCGGCGGGCAAACCAGTTGGCGAATCATCTAAGGAAGCTCGGGGTACAACCGGAAGTACCGGTCGGAATATGCGTTGAACGGTCCGTCCATATGGTAGTCGGACTGCTCGCAATCCTAAAGGCGGGCGGGGCATATGTGCCGCTCGACCCGAATTACCCTACGGAGCGGTTAGCCTACGTTTTGGACGACATCCAGGCACCGGTTGTGATAACTCAACAGCATCTCAAAGAGAGGCTTCCTGAGGCACACGCTGCGGTAATATCTCTCGACGCCGACTGGAAAATGATTGCCGAAGAAAGCCAGGAAAACCTTGCTGTTCAGATGACATCCGAGAACCTCGCCTATGTCATCTATACTTCAGGCTCGACCGGCCGGCCGAAGGGGGTTCAAATCCTCCACCGTAGCGTTGCCCGACTGCTTGAAGCGACTCGACCGCTGTTCGGCTTTGACGAACACGACGTTTGGACCGTTTTTCATTCCTACGCTTTCGATTTCTCAGTTTGGGAGATTTGGGGAGCACTTCTTCAGGGTGGTCGGCTGGTAGTTGTTCCGTTGCAGGTGGCCCAATCGCCTGCGGCTTTCCGCGATTTGCTGCACCGCGAGCGTGTGACGGTGCTCAACCAAACTCCTTCGGCTATGCGGCAGCTAATCGGAGAATTGCCGGAAACTCTAAAGAGCGCCGGTGAGTTGGACATTAGGCTGATCATTTGTGGGGGTGAGGCCTTTCCGATGGACCTAGCCTCTAAGTCACTGGAATTCGGCGTTCCCGTATGGAATTTTTACGGGCCCACGGAAGCGACGGTTTGGGCGGCAATCAATCCAATTACATCGACCGGGTCCGAAGGCAACTTAATACCGATCGGTCGTCCCATGGCCGACCGGCAGATATACCTCCTCGATCGGAACCTGCAGGCCGTGCCTGTAGGTGTGGCTGGAGAGATCCACATTGGCGGCGCCGGCTTGGCGCGTGGCTACTTGATGCGCCCGGAATTAACAGCTGAGAAATTCATCCCCGATCCCTTTAGCAATGAACCGGGAGCACGACTATACAAGACGGGAGATTCGGCTCGCTACCTGCGTGACGGCGCTATCGACTTTCTGGGCCGCATCGACAATCAGGTTAAGCTCCGCGGCTACCGCATCGAGTTGGGCGAAATCGAAGCGACGCTCGGACAGCATCCATCGATAGAAGAGTCCATCGTATTGGCCCGAGAAGACAGTCCGGGCGACAAACGGTTGGTGGCCTATACCGTCGCTGCTGCGGGCTCCAACCCTTCGGCTCAAAACCTGCGCAGCTTTCTCCAACACAAGCTCCCCGACTTTATGGTGCCGTCCGCCTTCGTGTTCCTCGATTCATTGCCGCTAACGCCCAACGGCAAGCTCGACCGAAACGCTCTGCCAGCTCCAGATCACAGCAGACCCGAGCTGGAGGATGCCTTTGCCGCTCCAAGGACCCCGGTGGAGGAGAACCTCGCTAATATCTGGGCTGTGGTGCTCAAGCTCGACAAGATCGGCATCCACGACAACTTTTTCGGTCTGGGCGGCCATTCCCTGCTCGCTACTCAGGTCGTCTCGCGCATTCGTGATGCCTTCAAACTTGATCTACCCTTGAGATCGCTGTTCGAATCGTCCACTGTGGCAGGTCTGGCGGAGCGCATTGAGAAAATACGTCACAAGGAACAAGGGCCGCAAATCCCCCCCCTCCTTGCGGTTTCAAGGGACAAGGACCTTCCACTGTCCTTTGCCCAGCAGCGATTATGGTTTTTAGATCAGCTGGATCCTGGGAAATCGCTTTACACGATTCCCAGCGCGATTCGGCTCAGGGGAGAATTGAACGTTAGAGCTCTGGAGCAAAGTTTGCAAGAAATTGTCGATCGCCACGAAGCCTTGCGAACAAGCTTCCCAACCGTGGGCGACAAAGCGGTTCAAGTCATCGCGCCCTCACTGCCCCTAAAACTGCCCATAGTGGATCTTAGCGCGAGGGCTGAGCCTGAGCAGGAGGCGCTTGAGTTTGTGGGAGAAGAAAGCCGGCGAGCTTTTGACCTCAGCCGAGGGCCGCTGTTTCGCGCACCATTGCTTCGTCTCTCTCGCCAGGATCACATTTTACTTTTAACGCTGCATCACAGCGTATCGGACGGTTGGTCGATGGCAGTGCTTTATCGTGAACTATCGGCTCTCTACGAGGCTTTTTCAAACGGTAAGCCGTCGCCGCTTGTGCCGCTGCCGATCCAGTACGCCGACTTCGCGGTATGGCAGCGGCAGTGGTTGCAAGGAGAGCTGTTAGAGCACCAACTATCCTATTGGAGAGAACAGTTAGCGGAACTCGAAGTGCTGCAACTACCGACCGACCGGCCACGACCGGCAGTGCAGAGCTATCGGGGAGAAAAACAATCGACCGAGCTGTCCGAGGCACTGACTCAAGGGCTCAAAGTGCTCAGCGGTAGTCATGGTGTAACGCTATACATGACGCTATTGGCCGCGTTCCAAGCCCTGCTCCGTCGTCATACCGGGCAGGTTGACATCGCCGTGGGTTCGCCGATCGCCAACCGCAACCACCATGCGACCGAGAGCTTGATCGGCTTTTTCGTCAATACGCTGGTGATACGAACCGATCTGAGCGGCAGCCCAACGTTTCGGGAGTTGCTGGGTCGGGTGCGGGAAGTTGCACTGGAGGCTTATGCGCATCAGGATCTGCCGTTTGAAAAGCTGGTCGAAGAACTGCAGCCGGAACGAGATCTAAGTCGCACGCCGTTCTTTCAAGTCTTCTTTAACATGCTCGGGCCCGGTGACGGCGAATTTAGCCTTAAGGGATTAAGTGCAGAGCGAATCGCAACCGGCGACGCGGACTCAAAGTTTGATCTGACGACGTATGTCAGTGAACAAGACGAGAAGCTTAAACTCACTCTGGCCTACAATGCCGATTTGTTCGAGTCCGATACGATCAGCAATCTGCTCGGCCATTACTGCAACCTGCTCGAGGGGATCGTCGAGAATCCCGATCGTCAGATATCGCGCTATTCACTCTTAACCCAAAACCAACGCCGTGATTTTACCAACCAAAGCCAGCCCATTGCTCCGAACCATCGGTTTGTTCAATTCAGGAAACAAGATATCGAGCAATCTCTGTGCAGCCGTTTCGAGCAACAGGCGAGGTTGTTTCCAACAAAACTGGCGCTCACAACTCAAGAGCATCAGTGGAGTTACGCCGAGTTAAACCGCCAAGCCAATCGGATTGCCCACACGCTACTCAAGCACTGCGGCCAGGGAGGCGAGCGAATCGCCTTGCTGTTCGATCATGGTGCGCCGATGGTCGCCGCGATCCTGGGAGTGCTCAAAAGCAACAATGCTTATGTTCCGCTAGATCGTTTCCATCCACAAGAACGTCTTGCCTATATTTCAGGGAATTGTCGCACGGCAGTTTTCGTCAGCGACAGAAATAACCTGGCCCAGGCGTTGGCTCTTGGCAACAGAACCGTGCCGGTGATCGATGTCGATGACATTGACGGTGCGACCCCGATCGACAATCCAGCTCTGGCGGTCTCCCCGAATGCTCTGGCCTACATCCTTTACACCTCCGGCTCTACCGGACAGCCCAAAGGGGTGA
Organism: uncultured delta proteobacterium; assembly: GCA_963816145.1. GTDB lineage: Bacteria > Desulfobacterota > Binatia > UBA9968 > UBA9968 > DP-20. Next base: position 114,856 of record CAWFJP010000003.1, on the reverse strand, counting down.
TGCAAAACCACCGCAATGTGCTGCACCATATACGCTGTTATACCAATAACCTGCACATCGGCTGCGATGACAAGTTGACGCTTCTTTCGACTTATGGGTTTGACGCCGCGGTCCAGGACATCTTCGGCGCCCTGTTGAACGGGGCGACTCTTTGCCCGCTCGATGTCAAAACCCTAGCCCCCGCCGCTTTGGTCGAGCAGATCGTTAAGCAGACCGCCACCATCTACCATTCTACACCGACGGTCTATCGTTATCTTTTTAGCGGCCTGAGTGGTCAGGAAGATCTTTCAGCAATACGAATGATCGTTCTGGGCGGAGAAGAGGTTCAGAAAACAGATGTCGATCTGTTTAAAAAGCATGGCTCGCAAGAGTGCATTCTGGTCAACGGGTTGGGCCCCACCGAATCGACACTGACACTCCAACACTTTATCACCCATAAGACCCAACTCTCAGCACATCGGGTTCCGGTAGGCTATCCGGTTGAGGATACAGAGGTGGTGCTGCTGGATGAGACCGGGATGGCTACCGAGGTCTATGGCGAGATCGGCATTCGAAGCGAGCATGTGGCTTTGGGGTATTGGGATAGACCGAAGCTGACCGCGGCTTCGTTCCTGACCGATCCGCAGGGAGGGACCCGACGTTTATACCGGACGGGGGATATGGGCCGGCTGTTGCCGGATGGGAGCATCGGGTTCTGCGGCCGCAAGGACTTTCAAGTCAAGATCCGCGGTTACCGCATCGAGCTTGGAGAGATCGAAGCGGTGCTCGCACAGCATCCGTCGGTAACAGTGTCTGTCGTCTTGGCCAGCGAAGATAGTCCCGATGACCGACGCCTGGTCGCCTATATCGTTGCTGCTGCCGGCTCTGTCCCATCGGCTCACGAACTGCGCAGCTTTCTACACCGGAAACTCCCCGAGTTCATGGTGCCGTCGGCTTATGTTTTCTTGAACTCCCTACCGCTAACGCCCAACGGCAAACTCGACCGAAAGGCTCTGCCGGCTCCGGATCACAACAGAGCCGAGCTAGAAAACTCCTTTGCCGCACCACGAACTTCCGTCGAGGAGATTCTCGCTGACATCTGGGCCGAGGTTCTCAAACACGACAAGGTCGGTATCCATGACAACTTCTTTCACCTGGGCGGCCACTCCCTGCTAGCCACACAAATTGTCTCTCGAATCCACGGTGCTTTTGGTATCGAACTGCCGCTACGCTGCATGTTTGAATCTCCAACCGTGGCCGACCTCGCGATGCGCATCACGGAACAGCAAGCCCAGGGCGCAAGCAAGCTGGAGCTGACACAGCTACTTCGAGAGCTGGAAGCGATGACGGACAACGAAGCACAGAAAGTTTACGAAACCAGCCGGCGAAATTAGCGGAGCACCCGATATGAACGACTCGATGAGAATGTCATCGCACTACCGTCCGAGCAGCATGCGTTCCGATATAATCATGTGAAAGCGCGCAGCGGACGCTCGATCGAGATCCGCGTCCGAAGTATAACCTCCCGTGAAACGATCGCTCTGATTCTGTCGACACATTCTGGACACAACGGCTAGAAATGACTTTAAGTGTAGACGGCAAGTTGCTGGACAATGGCGCGCCTGGAGGGATTCGAACCCCCAACCCTCAGATCCGAAGTCTGATGCTCTGTCCAGTTGAGCTACAGGCGCGTCCGCGTAGGACCGATCATTGAAAATAGACGATCTCAAGCCCTTTTTCAAAAAAGAAACGATGTAGTCCCGTAGGTATCTGGCGGTCTGTGACAAACATCGAGCGCCGCTGCAAATGAAACCCCCAAGCGGTTACGGTCAATCGTTCTTTCGCCGCGCCATTGGCGGCGGTAAATCGATGCTCGCGATAGCTGCTCTGCTCGCCGAGCACGGACAACACCCGGCCAATCAGATCCCGCGAGGACAGGTTCGTGAGATCGAGCTCGACGGCGCGCACCCCCTGGGTCTCCTGCAATGCTTTAACAATTTCAGGATCAGGGTGCTGAAAGAACAGTGCAGTCTTTTTACCAGCGAGTTCAAATACCCGGTCCGTGCGAGTATCGATGCGCAAGCCGTCGCTTAATTTCACGGAGATATTTTCCGCCACGCCAAACGGCACACCGAAGGAAAACAACAGCGCATCGACCATCTCGCGCTTATCGCGCGGCCAAGATTTGACCTGGCTGCGGACTTCTTTGGCCTCGGCCTGGGCTTTTTGTGACAACTGGCTTTGTGAACCAGGCAAGAGGATATCTTTTAGATGTAGACCATTTTTTTGTAGCTGGCTTTTCAAGTAATCGGGAATTTCTCCACTCTCTTCGGTCAAACTGATCACATAAATTTCCTGAGTCTTGTTGCTCTGCTCCGGTGCCAGCGCCATCCAGCCGCCTTTGGCTTCGTAGGACACGCCTTCTTCTTGAATGGTCACCGGCCGGTCGGTTGGCAGCGGCTGATAGCCCAAACCGGCCAAAAGTTGCCCCACCGCTTCGCGGATGGATACGCCATTGGCCATTGGCACGATCGGCGTGCCAAGCGTCGGGTCCGCCAACTTGCTGCGCAGAGAAGCGGGAATCTTGCCGTCCGGATCGATGACTACTTTTTGTCGCAGCACTGGACTATAGACGACAGGGTAACTGCTCTTATCCAAGCGAATGCTGCCGTCTTCGATCGAGAATACTTCTTCGCCGGAGTTCTGAACCTCGCCGCCAAGCGCCTCGGCAACTCTGGCAAAAAGCCCCATCTGTTCTTTCGCCGGCGCCTGCATCGCCTGACGGCGATCGAGAGCCGGCGCCGCCGGTTTAGTTTCGACTGTTCGCCGAGATTCTGCCGGTCGTTGGGACTTTCCTGCCGCTGTCGTCTGAGCTTGGCTGCCATCTCCGTCGCCGCTAACTCTGGCGCCCGGGCGAGATTCTGTCGCCAGAGGTTTTTCGGCTGGCAAGGTTTCCGTGGGGCGCAGCGGCTTTGCTGCCGGTGCTGTCGTAATTTGCGTACTCTGGCCAATCGCCGGCAAGCGAATGATTTCGCCTTCGTTTAGGGTATCCCAAGTTTTGCGCTCGGAATTTAGATCCTTCACCAGCGCATAATACTGCGCCACCTTGCGATCGTCGGTGAGTTTAAGTTGCTCACGGAGGATTTGATAGAGATGCTCGCCGGCCTTGACCCGATAATTGGTCGTGCCGCCCCGGTTGATGCTCGAGGAGTCTTCACGTTTGTCCGACGCTGGGCGCGAACTGGCTACCTGATCGGGCCGCAACGGAATAAAAATCTTGTCGCCGACCCGGAGGATCTGCGGATCTTTGATCTGCGGATTGAGTCCGCGAATCACTACCAAATAACTGTGAAACTTTTCCCCAGGCAATCCTTTGTCGCGCACCAAAATGCGCCAGAGGCTGTCGCCGGGTCCGATTTGACGCTCTTCGCCCTCAACTTCACGCCCTTGGTACGGCCGGCTCTGCGCCGATCGACGCATGTTGATCTCAGCCTGCCCGCCGGCAGGCGACTCCTGCGCCGACGCTGAAGAGATCCAGGCGAGCGCAGCGCATAGTCCGAAGGCAATCAGGAAACCGCCGCCTGCCGCTCCCATCATCTTACTTTCCATATCGTCCCCTCCGGCGTGTCCTCGATCGAAACGCCATGGCGATTGAGTTCGTCGCGAAGACGATCGGCTTCGGGCCAATTCTTGGCCCGCCGCGCATCATTGCGCTGAGCGATCGCGGTTTCGATCTGGCTTTCCGCTAAGGTGCCTTTTTTCAGCCAACGCTGTTTCTTGCGTTCAAGATAACCTTCCTGGAGCAATCCCAGGCCATCGCACATCGCCCGCAGCGCCGCATAGCGCGCCCCGATCCCTTTAGTAGTTTTTTCATCGAGTAGTTTGTTGAGCGCGCGCACCTCATCGAAGATCAGTGCCAGCGCCCGCGGCGTATTGAAATCGTCGTCCATTTCCTGGCGGAACGCGTCCATCAGAGTGCCGTCGGGGGTCGCCAGTGTGTCAAGCTTGACCACCTTGGCGAGCCGCTCGAAGGTGTCAAAGATCCGGTCGGCCGCTTTGCCCGCCTCTTCCAAACCATCTTTAGAGAAATCCAGCGGATTACGGTAGTGGCTGGCGAGAAAAAAATGGCGCAGCGCCACGGCATCGAAGTCGCCGAGAATATCGCGAATAGTAAAAAAATTGCCCAGCGACTTGGACATTTTTTCGTGATTGATGTTGAGAAAGCCGGCGTGAATCCAATAGCGCGCCAGCGGCAGGCCGAATGCGCCCTCGGACTGGGCGATCTCGTTCTCGTGATGGGGAAAGATCAAATCCCGACCGCCGCCGTGAATATCGAAGGGCTGGCCCAAATATTTGGTGCTCATGGCCGAGCATTCGATATGCCAACCTGGCCGCCCTGGTCCCCACGGGCTCTCCCAGGTCGGTTCGTTAGGTTTGCTCGCCTTCCACAAAGCGAAATCCAGCGGCGAGCGCTTGCGCTCGTCGACTTCGACGCGCGCGCCGGACTCCAGCTCGTCGATTTTCTTGCGTGACAGCTTGCCGTAGTCGGCAAAGCCCGACACGGCGTAATACATATCGCCGTCGACCCGGTAGGCGAGACCCTTGGCCTCGAGTTTCTCGATGATCGCGATGATCTCGGCGATATGGTCGGTGGCGCGCGGCTCGTGCGACGGCCGCAGCCAGCCCAAGCTCTCGCCGTCCTGAGCGAACTCTGCGATGTAACGTCCGGTGATCGTATCGCAGCTCACTCCTTCATCGTTGGCTTTCTTGATAATTTTGTCGTCGACATCGGTATAGTTGCGCACGTACTCAACGTCGAAGCCGGCAAACTTCAAATAGCGATAGATGACGTCGAAAGTGAAAAACGAGCGCGCGTGGCCGACATGCGCCGAGTCGTATACCGTCACGCCGCAGACGTACATGCGCACTTTCCCAGGTGTAAGAGGCGTGAACGATTCCTTCCCGTTGGTCAAAGTATTAAAGAGTTTGAGTGCCATGAGCGGGGACGCCCAATCTTACGATGCGCCGGTAAATTTGCAAGCAAAATGGCCCAACTGGCCTTGATAAACCAGAAAAAAAAACATAGACCAAAACTCTATGAATTTTGCTCAGCCCTATCATGATTTGCGCGAATTTATCGGCGAACTGGAAAAGCATGAAAAGCTTTATCGCATCCGCCGCGAGATCAACAAGGACAGCGAATTGCAACCGCTGGTGCGCTGGCAGTATCGCGGCGGCATCGCCGAATCGCAGCGCCGTGGTTTCTTGTTCGACAACGTCGTCGACGGCAAAGGCCATAAGTACGACTGCTCGGTCTTGGTCGGCGGCTTGTCCGGTTCGGAAGCGATTTATTCGCTGGGACTCAAGTGCCAGCCGGAGGAAGTGCCCGATCGTTGGATCCACGCCCTCGATAATCTGATCGCGCCGGTGATGGTCGACAGCGGACCGGCCCAGGAAGAAGTCCATATGGGCGCGGATCTGCTCGCCCATGGCGGGATCAACGAATTCGCCGTGCCGATCTCCACGCCCGGCTTCGACAACGGCCCTTACATCACCGCCGGCCACTGGATCACCAAGGATCCTGAAACCGGCCAGCGCAATGTCGGCAACTATCGCGGATTGATTAAGGGACCCGATCGCACCGGGCTCATGACCGGCACGCCGCAAGACCTGTCCAATCAATGGGAGAAATGCCGGCGTATGGGCAAGCCTTTGGAGGTCGCCATCGTCGTCGGCACCATCCCGGTGGTGTCCTATGCGGCGACTCAGAAAGTGCCGCCCGATGTCGATGAACTGGCCTTGGCGGGCGGCCTGCAGGGCGCGCCGGTGCAACTGATCAAGTGCAAGACCGTCGACTTGGAAGTGCCAGCGACCGCGGAAATCGTCCTGGAAGGAATTATTCCCACTAAGTACATGGAAGAAGAAGGCCCCTACGGCGAGTCGATGGGCTATATCGATCCGCGCACGTTGAGTTTTATTTTCGAGTTGAAGTGCGTCACGCACAGAAAAAATCCCATCTGGGTGTCGATCATCAGCCAGGTGACGCCGAGCGAAAGCTCGAAGATCAAGGCAATGGGTATGTCGACCTTGATCAAGCGCTACTTGATCAAGAAGGGTTTCGACAGCGTGCACGATGTCCATCTGATCGAACCGCTGGTGAATCTGCGCCCCTACGTCGCCGTCAGTCTCAAAAAACGCAACGACGAAGAACCTGGAAAAGTGATGCAGGCGATCTTGGATTACGGTGACCGGGTCGGCAAGATGGTGGTGGCCTGCGACGAAGACATCAACATCAAAGATCCCGTGGCGGTCACTTGGGCGATCACGCATCGTTCGCAGCCGCACAAGGATTTCAAAATCATTCCCGATCGGCCCTTCGGCGCCACGCCCATCGGCATGGTCTGCAGCCATCCGTCGAGCCGCTATGATAATTGCGAGTCGTCGGTGTTGATCGACGCCACGCGCAAGGCCGACTTTCCGCCCCTGTCGCTGCCCAAGAAAGAATTCATGGTGCGGGCGAAACAGCTTTGGGAAGAGTTGGGTTTACCAGCACTGGAACCGCAAGAGCCCTGGCATGGCTATCTGATGGGCTACTGGCCGGACGACCTGTCGCAAGAAGCGGATCTAGCAGCTAAAAGTGAACATGAGAAGGTTTGGGAGCGGCTCAAACAGACTCGCGTCGAAGTCGGCGAAGGCGACACCATGAAAACCATGCGCGCGCGCTGGGGCAAAACCCATTCGGGACGATCGGTGTAAAGACGCCGGAGTTTAACTGGGTAAAGCCGGTCGCCGCGTGTGCCATTCAGTTAACCGCTCGTAAGCGTGCGCGAGCTGAAACAGCAATGGCTCTTGAAACGAGCCGGCGACGATCTGTAGACCCAACGGCAATCCCGACTGGGAAAAACCGCAACACACACTGATCGCCGGCAATCCCGTGACGTTGAACGGAATGCAGCAAAGGCTTTCGAGGCCGCCACGGCAATCTTGCCGCGGCAGCTTCTTGCCGTCGAATTCGACATACCCCTCGTTGCACTGTTCGATCGTCGGTACCGGAAAGCCGATTGTCGGCAAGATCAGCAACTGCACCCGCTTCAACAAATCATCGAATTCGTCGCAGACGATCCGCCGCGCCCGTTGCGCCATCACATAGGTTGAGGCCGGCGTCAGCAGTGCGGCGATATAACTGTGCAACGTCGCCTTGCTATACTCCTGAGCCTTGGTACGCAAATATGCATCGTGGGCGGCGGCATTCTCGACTCGGCTGGTGCAAACTTTGATCGCCGGAACCAGATCGAGGTGCGGCGTCGTCACTTCCTCGCATTGCGCGCCCAGCCAAGTCAACGCCGCCACGGCCTGGGAGAAACGCTCACTCACTTCACCGGCGATGTATTCATCGAAGTAGCCATGCAGAATGCCAACCTTGATGCCTTTGACTTCCATGCCGATCCTGGCCGAAAAGTTCGTTACCGGCGCGTTGGCGCTGAGCGGATCTCTGGGATCGTAGCCCGCGATGCATTGCAGCACCAGCGCGCAATCCGCCACCGTCCGTGTCAATACGCCCGTGTGATTGGTCGAATAGGCGCCGGTGCCGGCAACCGTGCCGTACTGGCTCACCCGCCCGTAGGTCGGCTTTAGTCCGACAATGCCGCACATTGAAGCGGGGTTGCGCACGGATTGTGCGCTATCGGTACCGATCGAAGCCAGGCACAAGTCGGCCGCCACCGCGGCGGCGGACCCGCCGCTTGACCCGCCAGCGATATGGTCGACATTCCAGGGATTGTGCGTCGTGCCATAGAACGGATTGATGGTCGTGCCGCCAAGCGCCCACTCGTGCATGTTGGTTTTGCCCAGCAGGATCGCGCCGGCAACTTTCAATCTTTGCACCGCCGTGGCATCGAAATCGGGAATCCACTCGGCGAGGATTTTAGATCCCGCGGTGGTTCTGACTCCGCGCGTTGCCAGATTGTCTTTGATCGAGAACGGAATACCGTGCAGCGGACCGCGATATTGGCCGCGGAGAACTTCCCGCTCCGCCTGACGCGCTTCTTCGACGGCTTGATCCTCGATTACCGTAACATAGGCATTGAGAACCGGATTGAGCCGGGCCACGTTTTCGAGATAGAGCCGTGTCAGCTCCACCGGGGAAATTTCTTTGCGTCGAATGCGCGGCGCGAAATCACTGATGGTCGCTATTTCGCCGTCTTCGGCCATGGCTACGGCCTTTTATCTAGTTTCAGCAGCGGCGCCGTTTCGCTCAGATCGACTTCATATAAACAACGAAACAAGCGCTCGAACTCCTCGGCTCGGCACGCGATGGTTTGAATTTCCGCTTCGCTTAGATTGAATCCATAATCCCGATTGATTTTTCGCAGCTGCTCTTCCATCGGAAAGCCCATGGAACGAAATCAATCCCGCGGCTTGTCCCAGTTGCAAATTTCCAGTGCAGCACAGGCATAAACCTGAGCCGCCTGGTAGATATCCTCAACGTCGATCTGCTCGGAACGAAACTTCCAGCGTCCCCCGCCCAAGCCAAATTTGCACGCCGGAATGCCCATTTCGTTGTAAATATTGGTGTCTGTCCAAATACTCGCGTGCACGCCGGTCGGTGTCGGCGTCTTCTTGCCGAGCAGCGCCTGATAACTCTCTTCGAGAACCTTAATGACCGAATCAACCTTTTTTGCCTCATAGCCCATCTTGGACGCGTACATTTCCAACTCGAATTCGATGCCGAGCTTGCCGAGTACCGCCTTCAGTTCGCGCTGCGCTTGCACAGGCCGCAATTCCGGTGGCGTGCGCACGTCGACATAGATCGAGCAAACCCCGGGATAATAGTTGGGCCGGAACGGCGCGCCACCCTGAATCGAACCGATGTTGACCTTTGGCACCAGCGGGCCATGTGGCGAGGCATAAACGTGAGCTCGTTCGAATTCGCCAGCCCAGCCGTCAACTGCTTGCAAAACTTTGATCATTTTCAAAATAGCGCTGGAGGCTTCCGGTGATTTCTCTTCGCGAGTCACGCCCCATGCCGCATGGGGATCGCCGAAGGTGCTGATTTTAAACTGAGCCACGCCATTTTGCGCCCAGACAATCGAGTGGCCCGAGCGGTCGGCAACGATGGCATAGTCCGACTGAATACCGTGGGTTAACAAATGAATCGTACCGGTGCCTTCGCCGCGATACGCTTCTGACTGATAGGGACCGATGGGAGTTCTCGAGATTTCGCCGGCGACCGCCGCTAAAATAAGATCGCCCTTCAGTCTGAGGCCGCTTTCACGGATCGCCTTTCCCGCGACCATGAACGCGGCCAGACCCGACTTCATGTTGGATGCGCCGAGGCCGAACACCTTGCCGTCGCGCACCGCGCCTTTGAGATCGTCATCGGGCTCGAGGGTACGGCAAAACATCGCGTCTTCCGCGGTGCCCGTGTAGCTCGTGTCCATATGACCGTTGATCATCAACGAAACCCCGTTGGCACCACCTTCGACAATGCCAACGGCATTAAGTCGCTCGGGGTTAATCTCTTGGCGCACGGTCTTGATGCCATGGCGCGCGAACCAGCCAAGAATAAAATCACCGAGGGTTTTTTCCGAACCGGTCGGACTTGGAATATCGACGAGATCTTTGGTGAGCGCGGCTAGCTCGTCACGATCAATGCGCTTGATGACTTCGGCTTGTTCCCGTTTGCTTATCATCGGTCTTATGCTCTACACCTTTTGCAGTGTCACGCGCCAGCACGACTCTTGATCTTTGTTAAGTTGCCAGCGCGCGAGGCAGGCTAACCCGGCTAGTTTTCCCACAATGGCTTGACGTTGGCGTCGAGCCACTTGCGCGGGTCTTCGGAATAAGCGCTATTGATTAGCGGGATCGGTTTGACCTTGCTATCCCAGGCGCTCTCGATCGACGCTTTGGATTTCACTCCTTTGCGCGACACCTCACGGCCCACTGCGGCCACCGCCAGCTGTCCCTCCGGCGCAATCATCCACTCGGCGAATAACTTGGCGCCGTTGATATGCGGCGCCTTGCCGTAAATACCCAACTGCTGCGCCGAAATAATCGGCGCGGCGCTTCTCACGTAGTCCACCGGACTGCTCTTTTCTTTCTCTTCGACCACGTCGTGCAGCAGCGAAGGCATGGCGATGGAATACTCGCCGGCAATCAGCAAGCGAAACATCGCACTGGTGCTTTTGTGCAAGGTGACGTTGAGCGCCTTCAATCCCTTGACGTATTTGGTCCAGCGGGCATCGTCTTTCCAGTACTCTTTTGTTCCGGCGAGCAAGCCACTCAACGGTCCAGCCCGCAGTGGATCGTCGAGCGCCACCATGCCTTTATATTTGGGATTGATCACATCCTCCCAGCTCTTGGGCAGATCTTCGGATTTAAGTTTTTTGGTGTTATACGAAAGCGCCATGATCTGCAGGCTCACCGTCGGCAGTGTCGGATCGTGCAGCAGCAGCGCACTAGCTTGCACAGTGTTATAGGGCTCGATCGCGCCGGCGGCGCGCAGCACCACCGGCGCGCCCTCGCTGAGAATCACGTCGGTGCTTTTCTGATCACCCTGAAATTCGGTCAAGGTGCGGGCAATGATCTCGGAGCGCGTGCCCTGCCAATAGCTCGTGTTGATGTCCGGAAAGCGCTTGTTGAAAACCGCCAGGATTGAGCGGATATGCTCGACGTCCCAGATCGTATAGATGACCAACGATCCTTCTTTTTTCGCTTTCGGATATAGGTCTTTGGCGAGCTTTTCGAAGCGCGGATCAGTAGCGCCGCCGCTTTGCGCGTCGGCCCGCTTCGATTCGACGCTAAGGGTTATGAGCGCGACCAGCGCCAGGAATAAGAATCTAATGCTTCTATGTGTCACGCTGTTCTCCTTATCCACGACCGGTAAATTATTTCGAATGAAACCCTGACGACCAGGATTATGGTAAGGCAACCCGACCCACATTGACGCCATATCACAACTGAATCATCAGTCCAATTAAAACTCTCAGGGAAATTTCGGAGCAAGATTTCACGCCACCGTCGTATTGGCAAAATCATTTAGTACGATCTCGAAACCCTCAGGATATACCCGGTTCACAACTGGATTGGACAGATCGTGATTCATCCAATGCCGAATATCCGGGCAGCTTGCCCAATCACTAGGCAAGGCGAGTACGAATCTTGGATTCAATTCTCCTGGGAAAATGTCTCGGAGCCCGGGCGATTCACGCCAGCCTTTATGCGCCCGAAACGTTGAATCTATTGGCGACAAACGCTATGGTCGGCGACATGAAAAAGCAGTTGACTCTCACCGTCAACGGACAAGATTACGAGGTCGAAGTCGAAGCCAACCGCTTGCTGTTGCAAGTGCTGCGCGACAGCCTCGACCTCACCGGCACCAAAGAGGGTTGTAGCATCGGCGTCTGCGGCGCGTGTAGCGTGATTGTCGATGGCCGCCTGGTAAGTTCCTGTCTGACCCTAGCTGCTGGCTGTGAAGGCAAAAATATCGAAACCATTGAGGGACTGGCTAAAAACGGCAAGCTCCATCCGCTGCAGCAGGCGTTTATTGAATATGGCGGCTTTCAGTGCGGCATCTGCACTCCAGGCCAGATCATGGCTGCCAAAGCTCTGCTCGATGAAAATCCCCAGCCGAGTGAAGAAGAGGTGAAGGAGTGGATGTCGGGCAATCTGTGCCGCTGCACGGGATATTACAAGATTCTCGAATCGGTGATGGCCGTGATCAATGGCAAAACCGATCCGGATTATCAGTTTCGTAAACGCGAGACCACAGCAAAGATTCAGAGCCTCGACGTTTATAAACCGGTGGCAAAAACGAGCTAAGATTAAGACAATCTCTCGCAAAGGCGCAAAGACGCCAAGTATTAAGACCCAAGAAGTTGTTCTTCCCTTTGCGAGCTTAGCGTCTTTGCGAGAGATAATCCGAAAGAATACGCTCAACGATAACCAATATGGCTAAATCTCAATTCTCCGTCGTCGGCAAGCGCGTCCAGCGCGTCGAGGGCTTCGACAAAGTCACCGGCGACTCCAAATTCATCGCCGACATTCATTTGCCCGGCATGCTCACCGGCAGGATCTTGCGCAGCCCCTATCCCCACGCGCGCATCCGCAGCATCGACACCAGCAAGGCCGAGAAGCTGCGCGGCGTCCGCGCCATGGTCACCGCCGAAGACACGATCAAGCGCCCCTGGGGCGCATTTTTTGCCGACCAATATATTCTCTCGGTCGGTAAAACCCGCTACGTCGGCGAAGAAGTTGCGGCGGTGGCGGCCATCGATCCCGATATCGCCGAAGAAGCGCTCGATTTGATCGAAGTGGACTGGGAGCCGTTGCCGGGTGTGTTCGATGCCGATGAAGCGATGCAAGACGGCGCGCCGTTGGTGCACGACGACAAGCCGAATAACATCGCCATGCACTTGGATCTCGAACGCGGCAACATCGCCCAAGCCTTCGCCGATTCAGACATCATCGTCGAGGACACCTTCACCAGCATGCCGCAGTGGCACTGTGCCATCGAGACCATCGGCAGCGTGGTCGAGTATGCGCCCAACGGTAAATATACGATCTACATGAACACCCAGACGCTGTTCAATGCGCGCTACCGCATCGCCACGGCCTTGGGCGTGCCCGAGACCGACGTGCGGATTATTCAGAGCGCGGTCGGCGGCGGCTTCGGTGGCAAGTCCTGCGACGATAACAATGCGCTGGTCTGCGCCGTGCTGGCGCGCAAAGCCGGCAAACCGGTGCGGGTGATCAACAGCCGCGAAGAAGAGTTTTTGGCCGGCTGCCGACCGCGTGTGTTCATGAAGATCAACGTCAAGATGGGATTTAAAAAGGACGGCCGCATCCGTGCCAAAGAACTGAAAGTCATCGCCGACAACGGCGCCTATTCGGCCAAGGCGCCGGCGATCACCGGCGTCGCGGCGATGCGCCATGACACTTGCTACAAGTATTCCGACGTCAAGCTCGAAGCCAAGCTTGTCTACACTAACAAGATTCCCACCGGAGCGTTCCGCGGCTTCGGCAATCCTTCGGCGGAATGGGCGGTCGAGCAGGCCATCGACCTGGGCGCACACGCCCTCGGCATCGATCCATTGGAAATCGCCCGTATCAACGCCGCCGAAGTCGGCTACGTCTCGCCGCACGGCAATCGCGTCACCAGTTGCGAGCTCAAGCAGTGCCTCGACATGACCGAGAAGATGATCGACTGGCAAGCCAAGCGCGCCAACAAAGCGCCGAACACGGGGTTGGGCTTGGCCTGCACCGTTCACGTCAGCGGCAAACGCCACTTCGGCGACTACGACGGCAGCTCGGCGACAATCAAAATCAACGAAGACGGCAAGGCGCTGATCCTGAGCGGCGAAGGCGAATGCGGCCAGGGCGTGCACACGGCGATGTGCCAGATCGCCGCCGAAGAGCTCGGCGTGCCGGTGGAAGATGTGGAAATCTCCCGCGCCGACACCGATCTGACGACCTTTTGCCTGGGCGCTTTCGCCAGCCGTTTAACCTATGTCAGCGGCAACGCGGTCAAGAACGCCGCCACCAACGTTAAACAACAACTCTTTGAGCAGGCCGCCGAGATGTTAGAAGCCAACGCCGCCGACATGATGTCGCGGGATGGCAGGATTTTCGTGAAGGGCGCCGAAGGTAAAGCCGTGACCGTCGCCGATGTCGCCCGCGCCAGACTGTTCCGCCATAACGGCGCGCCCATCGTCGGCTCCGGCAGTTTCGACGCCGACTCCGTGCTCCCTGATAGCACCCGCTTCGGCAACGAATCGGGCGCGTACAACTACGGCGTGCAAGCAGCGCAGATTCACGTCGACCCTCAGACTGGACAGGTGAAAGTCCTGCAAATGGTCGTCGCCTCCGACTGCGGCACAGTGATCTATCCGATCGGCGCCGAAGGCCAGGTCGAAGGCGGTTTGGCCCAAGGCCTCGGCTACGCGCTCACCGAAGGTTTGCAGATCGAGGAAGGGCGGCCGATCAACCCCAATTTTTCCGATTATCGTATTCCCTCCATGCGCGACATGCCGCCGCTGCAACATGCCTTCGCCGATTCTTACGAGCCCACCGGCCCCTTCGGCGCCAAGGGATTGGGCGAACTCAACATGGATCCGACCGCAGCGGTGATCAATAACGCCATCTTCGACGCCGTCGGCGTGCGCGTGAAGACCTTGCCGATCACACCGGAAAAGATACTTCGCGCCCTAAAGGAAAAACAGAGTAGTAAATAAGCCGCACACGAGACATGAAAGCGAAAAAATCTTTCACCACGAAGCTCACGAAGGGCACGAAGGGTTTAGAGAAACTAATGATTGTTCCGAACTTCGTGCTCTTCGTGTCCTTCGTGGTGAGAACCTCTTTTGGCCCACGGGCAAGCAGACGCATGATTAGATTCGACTACCAAGAACCGACGACGCTGAAAAAAGTCTTCGCCTTGATGGAAAAACACGGCGACGACGGCAGGGTCATGGCCGGCGGCACATCGATGATCATCATGATGCGCCAACGACTGCTCACCCCCAAAGTCGTGATCAGCTTGGCGCGGCTGCCGAAGTTCGACAAGATTACTTATAACGCCAAAGAAGGCCTGCGCATCGGCGCCGGTGCGCGCCATCGCGACATCGAGCTGTCGAAAGCGGTGAAGCAGCACTATCCCCTGCTCCATGAAACCTTCCGCAAAGTCGCCCAACCGCGCATCCGCAACATGGGTACTATCGGCGGCAACCTCGCCGGCGGCGACCCGCTCACCGATCCCGGCGCGAGCTTGATTGCGTTAGACGCCGAAGTGACGCTCACCAGTAGCAAAGGCCAGCGGACTTTGCCGCTGGACGAATTCTTTATCGACTACTATCAAACCGCCATGGAGCCCAGCGAGCTGCTGACTGAGATCCATGTCCCTCCACCGAGTCGGACCGGCTGGGCGCATATCAAGTTCACGCCGCGCAGCGTCGAAGATTTCGCCACCGTGGGCGTCGCGATCACGCTGCGAGTGACAAATGGGGTCTGCGAAGACGTGCGCTTGGGTTTAAATTCCGTCTCCGCCACCATCGTCCACGCCAAGAATGCAGAAGCCGTCATTCGCGGCAAAACGATCAACGACGACCTACTCCGCGAAATGGGCGAAGTCGCCGCCAGCGAATGCGACCCCACCGACGACAACCGCGGCTCGGCGGACTACAAACGTGAGCTGGTAAAAGTCTTGGTGCCCCGTGCCGCTCAAGAAGCCTGCCAACGGATTAGTTGACGCTTGCAGTATCAAAAGTTAGGTTAGATTCCTTATGAAGCAAACCATTCGTGTGACCATTAACGGTCGGCTCTACGAAGAAGAGGTCGAACCGCGTATTTTGCTCGCGCATTTCTTGCGCGAGACCATAGGTCTGACCGGCACCCATGTCGGCTGCGTCATCGGCGAGTGCGGCGCCTGCTCGGTGCTGCTCGATGGCAAAGTCGTCAAGTCATGTCTGCATTTCGCGGTGCAGGCCGATGGGCGCGAGATCACGACTATCGAAGGACTGGCCAAAGACGGCGAGCTCAATCCGGTGCAGGAAGCGTTCGTCAAAAACTACGCTTTTCAGTGCGGCTACTGCACGCCGGGCATGGTGATGACCAGCTACGCGCTGTTGCAGAAAAACCCCAATCCATCGGAAGACGAAATCCGTAAAGCGTTGGCCGGCAATCTTTGCATGTGCACCGGCTATGTGCAGATCGTCGACGCCGTGAAAGAGGCGGCAAAGGGAATGAAAAATGGCTAAGTTCGTAGGCAACCGTTCACGCAGCAAAGAGGGGCCGCGCCATGTCACCGGCCGCGGTCTCTACACCGATGATTTCAAATTGCCGGGCATGCTTCAG
The DNA here is from genome assembly GCA_963816145.1 of uncultured delta proteobacterium. Lineage (GTDB taxonomy): Bacteria > Desulfobacterota > Binatia > UBA9968 > UBA9968 > DP-20. The sequence goes on along the minus strand of CAWFJP010000003.1, from coordinate 99,028 downwards.
GCGATGATCCTGCGCAGTCCCCACGCCCACGCCAAGATCCTGTCGGTCGACGCCTCCGAAGCGCTCAAACAACCCAACGTGTTTGCCGTGGTGACCCCCGACGATGTTAAAAAAATGACCAAGCCGTTCAAGCCGGGCCGCTATGCCGCCGGTTTGAAGCGCCCGATCGATGAGTACGCCGGCGCCGTGGACAAAGTCCGCTATGTCGGCGAACCGATCGGGGCGGTCGCCGCGTGGGATCGCGGCACGGCGGAAGATGCCCTGGAGTTGATCCAAGTCGACTATGAACCGCTGCGTCCGAATGTCGACGTTCACGAGGCGATCAAACCATCGGCGGCGGCTTTGTTTGACGAACTCGGCACCAATCTCGCCTGGACCGGTTCGCTGCAATACGGCGACATCGACGCGGCATTCAAGTCCGCCGATCGCGTGGTTACCGAGAAACTAAAAATCCATCGCTACAGCTCGACGCCATTGGAGCCTTTCAACGTCATCGCGTCCTATGATGCGGCGAGCAAACGCTTGACGGTCTGGGTAACCGCGCAAGTACCGGAAGTGATTTATGACGGCCTGCGCGAAGCGCTAGGGCTGCAGGACGTCCGAGTGATCATTCCCGATGTCGGCGGCGGCTTTGGTCAAAAAATTCACTTGATCCGCAAGTACGTCGTGCTGGTTTCGCTATTGGCGATGAAAACCGGGCGGCCGGTAAAGTGGGTCGAGGACCGCACCGAGCATATGATGGCCGGCGGTCACGCTTGCAACCAGGAAGTCGAAGCCGAGGCGGCGGTGAAGAACGACGGCACCGTGCTCGGTCTCAAGTTCAAAGAATATGACGACGTCGGTGGCACCATCAGCACGCTGACGATTCACTTCACCAACAAGCTCAATAACCTGTCGAATACTTACAAAACCCCGGCCATTTACATGGAAGGCAACGCGGTGGTGACCAACAAGTGCCCGGTCATCCCAAACCGCGGCATCGGCAAGCCGGGCATGTGTTTCATCTGGGAACGGATGATGGATCGGGTGGCCCAAGCGCTCAATTTGAGCCCCATCGAAGTGCGCCGAAAAAATCTGATCCAGGCCAATGAAATGCCATACAGCACCATCAGCGGCAACGTCTACGACAGCGGCGACTACCCCGGACTGCTGAAAACCCTGCTGGAAAAGATCGACTACGACAATCTTCTGGTCGAGCAGAAAGAAGCCCGCGAGCAAGGCCGGCTCCTGGGCGTCGGTGTAGTCGTCGGCGTCGAACCCGGCGGAAGAAACGCCGCCCGCGACATGGCGATCTTTCCCGAGATGAAGGAACCGCCCGGATCGGGCGGCGTCAACGGCGCGAAAATTAAACTGGAAAAGAACGGCACATTGACTCTCAATTTGGGTTCGCCCAATTGCGGCCAGGCCCACGAAACAACGACGGCCCAGGTTGCCGCCGATGTTCTCGGCGCGTCGCCGGACAAAATTTCCACCAGCATCCCCTTCGATAGCGACCTGTCGGCATGGGGCGTGGCAGCAGCCAACAGCGGCAATAACTTTCACTTATACGACATCGGCGCGATCCATGGCGCGGCGACCAAGCTGCGCGAGAAGATCTTGCAGTTGGCCGCCTTCAATCTCAAAGCCCAACCGTCCGAACTGATCATTGAAGACAGCGTGGTCAAAGTTCCCGGCGCGGCGGCGAAGCAAATCACCTTCGCCGAGTTGGGCCGCATCGCCTACAACAACCAGCATCTGATCCCCGACGGCATGGAAGCCGGATTGGAAGCGACTTTCTACTATACCTTCCCCCACGCCAAACCGAACATCGTTCCCGGCGCCGACCGCAAGGTGCGTGCGCAGTTCACCTTTTCCGCCGGCGCCCATGCCGCCATCGTTGAAGTCGACAAGAACACCGGTTCGGTGCACGTGCTGCGCTATTTGATCGTCGGTGACAACGGCACGGTGATCAATCCCGATGTCGTCAACGGCCAGGTCTACGGCTCGGCGGCCCATGGCATCGCCGTTGCCTTGGGCGAGGGTTTCATGTACAGCCCCGAGGGCCAACCGCTGACGATCACCTATCTTGATTACGGCAAATGCTCGGCGGCCGAAACACCGCGTGTCGAGGTCATCCATCAACCCTCGCCGTCGCCGTTTACGTCGCTCGGCCAGAAAGCCGCTGGTGAAGGCGCAGCCATACCGTCGCCGGCCGCAATCGCCAGCGCCGTGGAGGATGCACTGCAACAGTATGGCGCCAAGGTTTGCGAACTGCCGATCACGCCGGAGGCAGTGTGGCGCCTGATCAATCACAATCCGGAAAAAGAGCGGAGGACTTTCTAGTCATGATTCCCGGTGCATTCGAATACTACGCGCCCCGTTCTTTGACCGACGCCGTCAAGTTCCTCTCGGACCATAAAGACGACGTCAAAATACTTTCCGGCGGCCAGAGTCTGCTGCCATTGATGAAGATGCGCCTGTCGAAACCAGGGTACGTCGTCGACATCGGCCGCATCCCCGGTTTGGCTACGATCAGCGAAGAGGGCAACAACTTGGTGATCGGCGCGCTGGTCACCCACGAACAGATCGAATATTCCGACTTGCTCAAGGTCAAATGTCCCCTCCTGCCGCAAACTGCGACCACCATTGCCGACGTCCAAGTGCGCAACCGCGGCACCATCGGCGGCAGCGTCGCCCACGCCGATCCGGCCGGCGATTGGCCAGCAGCGGTGATCGCCCTCGACGCCGAGATTCGCGTTTTCGGGCCAAACGGCGAGCGCTGGGTCAAGTGCGATGATTTTTTTCTTGGGCTGCTGATGAGCGTGTTGGAAGCCGACGAGATCGTCACCGGCATCAAAGTGCCGGTGACCGGCAACGACAAGACCGCGTATCAGAAAGCCGCGCCGCGCTCCTCGGGCTTCGCCGTTACCGGCGTCGCCGTGCGCATGGCGGTCGATAGCGCGGGCATATGCACCCACGCGGCGATTGGCGTTACCGGCGTCGGCGACAAAGCTTATCGCCCCGAGCGTACGGAGCAGATGTTAAGCGGCAAGAAGCTCGACGCAAAATTGATTGAGGACGCGGCCGCCGAGTCGACGCGCAATATCGAAGTGATCGAAGACATCAACGGATCTTCCGAATACCGCGCTCATCTCACTCATGTTTATGTCGCTCGTGCGATCCAAGAAGCTTTGAGCCGGTAATTTGCCGGTGATCCCTCATAACCGTGAGGGGTCGCGCATCAAGCGGCAGGATTTGTCACCACAGAGATCACAGAGCACACAGAGATAAGATTCAATTTCTCTGTGATCACTGTGCCCTCTGTGGTGATATTCCCCCTCTTCTCCAGCCCAGCTCTTACAAAAAGCGAGGCCCCCACAATGTGGAGGCCTCGCTTACGAAACCCGCTTCAGGATGAGAATTTTAGACTTCTTTCGACTTGATCGTGTATTTGAAATTCGCCGGGTCCAGACTGTCGCGTCGGCCGTTGGCGGTTTCCAATTGCGGATACATTAGGAAGGCGATTTCTGGCAGCTTCGATCCGGGCAGTTTGATGTCGTGACCGTAGTTGTACGGCAGCCAGTTCATTTCCCAGGCGCCAAACAATTTCTCTCGCGCCCGTTTGACCTTGGCATCGGTCAACGGTAACGGTTCGCCTGGCAAATTCTCTTCGAGGACGACTTTGCGCACGTCGGCAGGATCCACCGGCGTCCAGCCAAGGCCATTGAGATAGACCTCGGCGCGGCAATGCTGCGCCCCGGTGATGTCGTCAGCGCGCCCCAAGCTCTTAAACTCCGAAGAATTCGCGACACGAATGCCGTAGACATCGCGGGCGGGCAAACCGGCGGCGCGCGCGAGACCGACATAGAGCGCATTTAGATCGGCGCACTTGCCGCCTAAGTAGCCACTTTCGAGCATGGTTGAGATATCGCCGATGCCGCAACCTTTGACCTTGGCGTCGCGGAAGGTGTTGTCGACAATCCATTCGTAAATCGCTTTGGCCTTATCGACATCGTTCTTATACCCCATCACGATGCTCTTCGAAGTGCTGGCGACGACACCGTCGGTGCGGATCAATTTGGAGGGCTGGCGGAAATAGTTGAGCACCGCGGCGTTTTCTTTTGCCGCGGCCGCCGGTTTGCCGTTCACATCGATCGCCCGGTCGCGGGTCATGAACTTGCTTTTTACTTCCAGCTGGGGGGCCTTTTCGCTCGGAGCCCATTCCGCGAAAACAATACCGGTGCCATATTTGTCATACTGCACCGCCCGCGCGGATTTGAAGTTGCCGGTCCAGGTATCGGGTTCGCGTTTGAAATAATCCGTATTGGTGGTTAAGGGCACCGGAACCCAGGCGCGCACACCACCCACCGCATCCTTAACCTCGATAATCGTTGTGACTTCAAAAGTGCGCCACTTGGTCGGGTCGTCTGCGTAGGCCCAACCGGCAAACCTGGGCATGCCCGCCAAGGCCAATCCCGCCGAGGCGCTCAATCCCTGCTTCAAAAACTCCCGTCGATGCATAGTTTCACCCTCTTAAAGAGATAGAAATTTACGATGACGGAAAAATATCACGCCATGAGCCGATGTCAATCCTAATTTATTACGATGAAACCGGACGCAATTGCGCTCATGTAAAGTACCGAGGGAATCGAATTAGCCATTGAGGAACGCCAGCACTTCTTTCGGATGTTCCTCGGCCTTCTTGACCGTCGGCCAATGTTTGATTACATCGCCTTTAGGGCCGATGACAACGGTCGAGCGAATCGTTCCCTGCACTTCCTTGCCATACATCATCTTCTTGCCGAACGCGCTGTATTTTTTCATGACTTCGGTTTTGGGGTCCGACAGCAGCACGTAGGGCAACTGATACTTCTCGGCAAACTTGTTGTGCGACTCGATGGTGTCTTTGCTGACGCCAAGAACGACAACATTTTTCTTTTTGAGTGAGGGGTTCAAATCACGGAACCCGCAAGCTTCCTTAGTTCAGCCAGGGGTGCTGTCTTTTGGATAGAAAAACATCACCACCGTTTTACCTTTGTAATCTTCCAACGAATGGTTCTTGCCATCGTTGCCCTCAAGGCTAAACGCCGGCGCTTTCTTGCCTTCTAAACTCGCCATTCTCGTTGACCTCCTTCTTGTCTTAGCGATGTGCTCCTGCGCACGGTGAATGTTCTAGCATAGACTCTAAGCGAGCAAAACCGATTCCGCCACGCGCGCCATGCGGCGAATCGGGTCGTAGTCGCGATCCTCGGCAGAAATAAATTTCGCCAGTTGCGCCTGCGCCAACGCGGCCCGGCCTCGTGGAAGTAAGTGGAGTTTCAGCAGCAGCTGGCGGATTTGGCAGCGTAGATCGGCGGACAATTTCGTCGAAACCACCCAGGGCGGAATCGGACTAGGGCCGATGGTTTCGATAACGCGCAGCTCGTCGCGAAAAACCCATCGCTGAGCCTGGAACCACTCCAATACAGTGCTGTCGATCGCCGCACAATCAACCGAGCCCGATAGAATCATTTCGATCGACCGCGCATGGGCGCCGGATTCGACGACGCTGCCGAAGTAACCGTCGCGCTGGCCGAGTTCGGCCAAGTAAGCGCGCACGACATTGAATCCAGAATGGGAACGCGGCTCGTTATAGGCGAAGGCGGCGCCTCGTAGATCGACGAACGACTCGAATGAGCTTTTTCGATGCACGATAACATCGGAAAAATACACCGGCCGCCCATGGTAGCGCGGCCCCGCTGGGACCGGCACTGCAAGCAGTTCCATGCCGCTGTCAACGAGATCGGCTTTGCTGACATAGGGCAGGCCACACAGCCAAAGAATCTGGATTTCGCCCAAGTCGAATAAACGCTCGCGTTCTTGCCAAGGAATTCCCGTGACATATTCAAACGGGATCCCGACCTCGATCTCGAGGATCTCGGCGATTGCGCTACAGAAGGGTTCGGTATTTTCCGCCATGCAGGAGGCGAGCTGCAAAACTTTCATCGACGGGATCCCTATTCCGCGATTTTTACGCCGCGCCAAAACGCTACATAATCCTTGATTGACTTAGCCGCTTCCTTGGGATCGGGATAGAACCAAGCGGCATCCGCGTTGACCTTTTCGCCAACCTTCACGTTGTAGTAGCTAGCGACACCCTTCCAGGGGCACGTCGTATGCGTGTCGCTGGGACCAAAGCAATCCTTCTTGATCGAATCCGGCGGGAAATAATGATTGCCTTCCACCACAATGGTTTGGTCGGACTCGGCGACAACGGCATCTTCCCAAATTGCTTTCATGATGATTCCTTTCGCTCCGGCCATATCAATCACTGACACAGCGAAATTTGGCGAACACATAAGGATAGTGGGCTTGGTACCAGTTACGAAAGCTTGGCCGCAAAAGTTGCTTGTCTGTGGCCCATGACGCGCCCTTGACGACAAAGTGCTTGCCGTCGAAAAAATCTTTCGAATAGTCCGGATAGGTCGTCATGTATGGCGTGAATCCGGGCAGCGGCGCGAACGGTGTGTCGGTCAGCTCCCAGCCATTGCCGATGAGCTCCTGCACCCCCCAACGGCTCGCTCCGGCGGGATGAGATCCGACCGGATGGGCCGACCACGCGGCAAAGTCAAAGTTGCCGTGGCGCGGACTCGGCTCACCATCACCCCACGGATAGGTCGATTCACGTTCACTGGGCCCGTAATAGGCCGCGCGCTGATATTCGGCTTCCGTCGGCAAACGTTGGCCGCGCCACTTCGCAAAGGCGCGAGCTTCGGCCAGGCTCACATACACCGGCCAGCTCGCCACTTGTTCGAGGGGCAAAATGTCGAACATGGCGCGATAAAACCAGCAATCGGTTTGTTTGAGCCAGCAAGTTGGATGCTGTTTGTGCTCCAGCTCCTTCCACTGCCAGTCCTCGGGGCGCCAATAGCGCGGATCGGCATAGGCGCCGACAGTGACGAATTCAAAGAATTCGCCGTTGGTCACCGGCAAACTGTCGATCTTGAACCCAGCCACGTCCACAGTGATCTCGGAAAATTCATTATCCCAACCGAAGGTTAGTTCATCGAAGCGCGTCCCCAAACGGGCTTTCCCCGCGGGAATCCGTACGGTCTCCCTCGCTGCGGCTCGTCCGAATGCATAGCGCGGAAAATTGCGCGGCCGGAGCTTAGCGTCGGACGTCATCTGTTGCATCATGTACATCAAGGTCTCTTGGTGCATGTACTCATGCTCCAAGATCAGTTCGAAGACGCGCCCGCCTTGAGCCAGCAGGTCGGTGGAAGGGCAATAGCCAAGCGCATCGGTAGAATCGAGCAGCGCCCTGCGAACCCGATCACGATAATAAACAGTCTCTGCGAGTGTGGGCCACTGGTCCGGTACTTCGGGATGCCAATGGCATTCACCAGTGTCGACATCGGGGTCGATGCCGCGGCAGAACAGATCGTCGAAATAGCTGTTGAACGACGGCCAATGGAGAATCCCGCCGCACACTTGGTTCCAAGAGAACGCCGGCAAATGGCCAATGTAGAAAATAAACGGATGGCGCCAAACGATCGGCTTGGCCAACGTTTGCGCGTCGCCCACGATGGCGAACAATTGATCTGACCGAGCCCAAGCGGCGGCAAATCTCTCGCGCAACTGCTCGGCGGCGCTCGGTCCCCGGCTCTTCAGCGACAGTGCCATGTCTCAGCCCTCCGCGAATTCATTTGAGCTATATACTAAATAGGAAATAGCTATGAAAGAGCCCGCAGGCAAATTTTTCCTGAAAAAATTGGCCGCGATTATTGTGTCTTGAGGAAGACGCGAAAGGTCTGCGCGATGGGATGGAGCGGCCGGCGGCTGTGCAATACTTGATAGAAGCCGCGCTCCATCTTGAGGCCGCGGATGGGCACCTCGACGATGTTGCCGTCGGCTAACTCGTGTTGGATCGAAATGCGCGATAAGATCGAAAAGCCGTAACCGGCCATCAGGGCTTCCTTGACCGCCTCTGTGCTACCGAGTTCCATGGTGATGTTCAAAAGCTCGCCGGGTGGTTTGTGCTTGGCTAGCAATTGGCGTAAGGAGTCCAGAGTTCCCGAGCCATGTTCGCGTGAGATGAATTTTTCATTGCGCAGATCGGCGACTTCGATGGCTTTACGCCTGGTCCAGGGGTGACCTTTGGGTACCGCCACGACCATTTCATCGTCCCAGATCTTCTCGAAGGTGAGCCGGCCATCGTCGCCTTTAAAGCCGACAAAGCCGATCTCGACTTTCCCTTCGATCAGTTCGGTAATGATACCGGCGGAATCGCCGATGCGCAGGATCGGTTTCACCTTCGGATACTTCTTGGTGAACTCGCCCAATTTCTGCGGCAAAAGATATTCACCGGGAATGCTGCTACCACCGACCCAAAGTTCGCCGCTAAGCGTGCCGTGAAACTGTTCCACAGCGGCGATGGTTTCGCGCTTGAAACTGAGCAGATTCTTCGCCCGTTCGGCGAGCATGAGACCGAGCGGCGTCAGACTGACTTTCCCCGGCATGCGGTAGAGCAGCTTGCCGCCCACCGCCTTCTCGAGTTCTTGCACGTGAGCACTTATGGTTGGCTGGCGCAGAGATAACAATTCGGCAGCTTGAGAAAAACTCTTCTGTTCAGCCACCCAGTAGAAAATTTCTAGTTTGTGGAGATCAAGATCGGCTTTGACTTTGGCCATGGAATAGGTGAAGCGGGTAGCTCAGGGAGCGCCACCGGCGAATTGAACGGAGCGCTCCCTGAGCGATGGAGTGAAAATCTATTTATTTAAGAATTCCAAAACTTCCGCCGGGTGAGCGCCGGCATCGGTAACGGGAATCCAGTGTTTCTTAATCGTGCCGTCGGCGCCGATCAATGCCGTCGAACGGATCGTCCCTTCCGATACTTCGCCTTGGGCGTTCTTGCGCGGTCCCCAAGCACCGTAGGCCTTCATAGTCTCTTTTTGCTGGTCGGCGAGCAGAACAAAGGGCAGGTTAAACTTGCTGATGAATTGATTGTGCGAATCGATGCCATCCGGGCTGACACCGACAACCACGGTATTGGCTTTGGTTACAGTATCGATAGCGTCGCGGAACCCGCACGCTTCCTTGGTTCAGCCAGGTGTGTCGTCTTTCGGATAAAACCACAAAATAACGTTTTTGCCGGCGTACTCAGCCAGCGAATGCTGTTTGCCGTCGCTCCCCGCGAGAGTGAACGCCGGCGCTTTTTGCCCTTCGAGTCCTGCCATGAAGCACCTCCGTAATAAGATACTGTCTGTCTATCACACCGCTAATCTATCTATCAATGATCGCAAGCCAGCAATTGGCATTGTCAACGGCAGCGCTTGACGGTATATATTCGCAGCAATGGCAAAGCGATCGACCCTTTCCGATTTGCAGCAACGCCAAGGGGCTGCATTCATCGAACAAGATGGTTGGCTCTTGCCGGACCATTTCGGCGATCCGGCGCGCGAATACCAAGCGGTCGGCAAGTTTGCTGGTCTGTTCGATCTCGCCAATCGCGCCATGCTTCAGTTCACAGGCGACGATCGGCTGTCTTATCTTCAAGGCATGCTCTCCAACGATCTGCGACCGCTGAAGATGTTCGACGGCCAGCAGGCGACGATCCTCACCCAGCAGGGCAAAGTGATTGCCGATGTCCGAGTGTTGTGCTCGTTGAACTCTTTCTATTTGGATTTTTGGGAACCGCTCAAAGAAAAGATTTTGACTCATCTCAATCGCTACCTGGTCGCCGATGAGGTGGAGATCCACGACCCCAATGAGCAGTGGAAGATGCTGTCGCTCCAGGGGCCGCGGGCGCGAGCGATCCTGGAGAAAGTCTTTGGTAATGCCGATCTGCCAGCAGAGCCCGATCACCATGGTATGGTGCAGTTCGACGGCGCTCCGGTCTGCGTCGTGCGCGCCGACCGCAGCGGCTACGATGGCTTCGATCTAATCGTCCAAACTGCACAGCTTTCGGCATTCGCCCAACGGTTGATCGACCGGGGCGCAGCATGGGTCGGCGCGCAGGCACAGAATACCTTGCGCGTCGAAGCCGGCATCCCCCGCTATGGAGTGGATTTTTCCGAAGACTATTTGCTGCTCGAAGTCGCTCTGGACGACGCCGTAAGCTTCAATAAAGGCTGTTATCTCGGCCAGGAGGTCGTCGAGCGCATCCGTTCGCGCGGTCATGTCAATAAGAAGCTCTGCGGCCTGCTGGTTGAAGGCGATACGCCGGCAAGTCCCGGTGACAAACTCAGCGCGGGGGGTAAGGAAATAGGTCAAATCACCAGTTCGGTGGCTTCGATTGCACTCCAAAAACCGATCGCCCTGGGTTATGTCAACAAAGATTTCTGGACACCGGGCACGAAGTTGTCGGTGCATCACGACGGCAGCGAATTCGGCGCGACGGTGAGTACGAGGCCGATTGTCACCACTCGTCACCCCGCCCCTTGAAACCACGCTTCAAGTCCGTATATTAAGCGGAAATTTGTTCCAGATCAGAAAGGAACTTGGGCAATGGCCAATTTCGTAAAAGTCTGCAAAACCGACGATGTCAAAGGCGGCTGCGGCAAAAGCTTAGAGATCAACGGCAAGGCGGTGGGCGTCTTCAATATCGACGGCACATTCTACGCGATCAACGATGTCTGCGGCCACCGCGGCGGTCCACTGGCCGAAGGTGAGATAGACGGCACCACGGTCATCTGTCCCTGGCATGGTTGGCGCTACAACGTCACCACCGGTGAAAACGAACTCCTCCCCGCCCTGCCGACGGAGAAATACGAAGTTCAAGTTGAAGGCGACGACGTGCTGGTTGACTTAGGGTAACTCAATCCCCATTCACTTAACGACGCCCGCAGCGTCATTCAGGCTCGCGGGCCTTTCGTTATATGGCGCTTCATCAATCCAGAAATCTCCCTAACCCATCTTTTTCGAAGCGGGAAATTGTACTGATCCCGATTGCGGTTGTCACTCCTCGGCGAAGCCGCGTTCTCTTGTCGTCGCAAGCCGCAGACAAGACGCCTTCTAATCGAGTTGCTTTGATTTGCGAATTCATCCCTCCTTTGACAAAGGGGGATCGAGGAGGATTTTCCTATTTCAGGTACGCGCGAATATAATCCTTGAGCGCGTCCTGGGTGCTGTCGAAGGCGAGTTCATGCCACGGCAAGTCTGTCGGCGCAAAGACCGCGGCATCGGTCGACTCATCGGCGGCGGTGAGCGTCCCGCCAATAACTTCAGCCGTGTAAACCACAATCACGTTGGGTGAGCGGGCGTAGGAGTAGACATTGAGCAAAGGGCCGAGTTTTACGTCGAGCAGGCATTCTTCCTTGGTCTCGCGCACTGCGGCGTCGGCGACACTCTCGCCGCGATCGACGTAGCCGCCGGGAAACACCCACTTGCCCAACGCCGGCTCGACACCGCGCTTGAGCAAGACGATGCCGCCGTTCAAAGTAAACACGGTGCCGGCAACTACCTTGGGATCTTGGTAGAAAATGAACGAACAGGCCTGGCAGACCAGCCGGTGGGGCTCATTGCTTTTGACGATCTTCTTATCCAAACCGCCGCCGCACTTAGGACAGAAGCGATACTCGACATGGCCATGCCCGTGGCCAGCGTGGTGCGCCTCATGATGATCTGTTGCCATAGATGCTTTTCTAGCGCAGATCGCGTTGAAACAAAAGACGAATCCTGTACGTTAGAATCATGCTGCGCGCGGTTATTTTCGACTTCAATGGCATCATCGTCGACGATGAGCCGATCCACTTTGAAATGTTCCAGAAGGTCTTTGCCGAGGAAGGCATCGATCTGAGCAAAGAGGCCTACTATGCACGCTACCTAGGCTTCGACGACCGCGGCGCCTTCAGTTTTGGCTATCGCGAACACAACCGGCCGTTAAACCATGAAAAACTGACAGAATTAATTGACCGCAAGGCGGTCTACTACCAGGAAGCGATCCGCAACCATGTCGCGATCTTTCCGGGGGTGAAAGAACTCGTCGCCGATTTGGCCAACAACCTGCCGCTGGCGGTCGCATCCGGCGCCCTGCGCCACGAGATTGAAACCATCCTTACCACCGTCGGCTTAATTCATCACTTCAAAGCCATCGTCAGCGCCGAGGATATCGAACGGGGTAAACCCGAGCCCGATATCTATCTCAAAGCGCTGGCAACGTTGAATGCGCAAAATAACGATGCCATTCATGCCAGCGAATGCGTTGTCATCGAGGATTCCAAAGAAGGCATCAAAGGCGCCCGGCGGGCCGGCATGAAATGTCTGGCGGTCACCAACTCGCATCCGGCCGAGCTGCTACGAGACGCCGACAGCATCGTAAATAGCCTCGAGGAAGTGGAACTGACCCGTCTAGCGCAGCTCTGTGCCTAATCGGAATGAACCGCCTTGGTTCCAAGCTAGGGGGCTCAGAAATCATTGACTGACAGCTGACGCCTCCCTCCGTCATTCCGGCGCAGGCCGGAATTCAGGGCTATCATCGGTGCGCCAAAGTCGAAGATGGATGCCGGTTTTCACCGGCATGACGAATTCTCGCCGCGCCTTATCCAGTCTGCGTTGTGCTGCCTTAGCCTCTTCCTACCTTGGTGTCTTTGCGCCTTTGCGGGAATAATCCGTTTCCGAAATCTCTTTCTTTACAGCCGGTAGAACTCCTTGGAGTTGGTCTCGAGAATCTTTTTCGCCTGGGTGTTGTTGATCCGGCCTTCGTCGACCCAGCCCTTGACCTCGTCGAGCGCGCTCAGGTTGGCCGAGATATCGGTGTGACTGTAGTCTGTGCCGATCATCAAGTTGTCTTCGGTGCCGAACTTTAGAATCGACTCGATATCATCGATGGGGTCGATGGTGACGAACAACCGGTTGGCGCGGAACATATCCGGTTCCAATTCGTAAAGGTTGGGCAAGCGCGTTGCTTTACCGCGCAGCGATTGGCGTTTTACCGCCCCCAACTGGGAGATCGTATAAGGAATCCACGACGCTCCCGACTCAATGAAGCCAAATCTTAGCTTGGGAAACTGCTTGGCGATGCCGGAGCTAACCACTGCGCCGCAGGAGTACATGATCGGAAACCCGCGATCCCATTCATGGCCAGGCAGCGGGTGGCCGGTGTGGATGCACAGCGGCAGATCGAGGGCGCTGGCTTCTTCATAAACTGGAAAGAAGTGCGGCATCGGTCACATAGCGGTCAAGGTCGAAGCCGCGTTTGAAGATGCCGCAGGCGCCATGCTCTTTTGCCCAGCGTAACTCCGTTACCGCTCTGTCGGGACTCAGGAGCGGCAGCACCGCGGCCCAGCGCAACCGGCCGTTGGTCGGCGCGCATTTCTCGGCCAGCCAGCGGTTGTAAGTCGTGGTCAACGCCCACTCGGCTTCGGCGTTACCGGTATTGTAGCGAATGAAAAATGTCGGGAAGATGACCTGCACCGCCACCCCCATCTTGTCCATATGCGCGACCCGGCCGGGCACATCTTCAAGTTCGCGGAAGACTCGGAGCGGATGATTGATATCATCACGGATGGCGCGGTTCTGCAGCCGGCCTTCGACCACCCAGCAGCGGCTATTAGTCGCATTGTATCCGGCTCGCTTGGCCTCATCGGGCGGCATCGTGGTGGTCACCGGAATGTACTTGGCGTACGGCGTACCCTCCAACTTTTTCCAAGTCTCTTCGCACTCATCGACGTGAGTGTCGGCATCGATCATGGCCATCGGATCTCCTCCACAAATAACTTTAAAATTTCTTTCCAATAGGGTTACAGTTTCTGATTTTTCCTGTCAAATCGCGAAGGTAGGAGTCAACGGCGATATGCTGTCGCTTTACGGGCGCATCACCCACGCCCTGTTGCACGCCTAAAGCTGTCCCGTCGGATGGTTGAGCCAAGCGAATCCATGGTGCGTAACATTTCGTACCCGCGCAAAGCCGATGGTCTGCGTCGGAAACCCTGACGGCGCCCACGATTGGACGAACGGACGCGCTGAAACTACTGCGTCATGCCGAGCCAACCCTTTTCCATCACCGATACGGTGTCCGCTGCGGCCGGATCGTGATTTCGACCGGACACGCTGTTGGTGGCGCGTCGAGCACATAGAGCACCGCTTGGGCGACATCTTCCGCTTGAATCATCTTGCTACGATCCAGATGTTTCACCGGCGGGATCATCGGCGTGTCGACGAAGCCAGGCAAGATGACCGCGACTTTGATGCCATGCTCCCGGACTTCTTCATAAAGGGATTGCGTGAAGCCGATCAGGCCGAACTTCGACGCTGAGTACGCGGCGCCGTTGGCTTCGCCGCTCTTGCCGGACACCGAGCCGATGTTGATGACCGCGCCATCTCCCTTCTTGATCATCGCCGGCAGAAACTCTTTGGCGAGGATCATCGGCGCGCGCAGGTTGAGCCGGAAGGTTTGATCCCAGTCGTCGACGCGCGAGCGGACCACCGGCGCGCGCTTGCCCCAACCGGCGTTGTTGATGAGAATATCTACCGGCCCGCACCTTTGAACCAACGAATGCAGATCATCGTCGCGGGTGAGATCGGCTTGGACTACGTTGGCTTTAACAGCCAGAGCCTGAATCTCCGACTGCACAGTGACAAGCTGATCTAGGCTTCGGGCAGTAAGGCAGATCTCGCACCCGTTCTTCGCGAGGCTCATCGCGATGGTGCGTCCGATGCCGCGCCCTGCACCCGTGACCAACGCGATTTTTCCTGCGAAAGAGTTTGTTACCACATTCATTCACTTCGTTTTGAATTATCGCATACAAAGTTCCAAAGCACCTCGCACATGAAAATCAATACCAACCACATCGACATCGCCAAAATTCTCCCAAGCGAATTATAGAGGACAGGATAGAAAAACATAAAGGCGACGAAAATGAGGATAATCGCTAGCGAAGCCAAAATGCGGCGAATCCAGCTATTCATATCGAACGACCGTAGACGAAAGTTAGGGTAGGCTTCAATGCACCGTATTGCTCTCATCCTGATCGATCGGCTGGGAAACCGATGAGCCGTGATGCAGGATCATGCGCCAACCATCGGCAGTTTTTTGGAAAACGTTGGTGGTCAGAATGGCCGCAGAGAAGTTCTGCCCTTGGATCGAGCTGTTCAAGTTTTCATAGAGCGTCACCCAGGCAACTTCGCCGCTCACCTGGATATTCACGTCGGTCAAAGTGAACTGCATCGATGGCGTGTTTTCAAAGATCCGCTTCCAGCTCTCCATCACCGGGCCCCAGCCGCGCAGGATGCACCAGCCGGGATGACCGCACTGGATGTCGGCGTCTTTGGCCCAGACTTGTTCCATCGCCTCGATTTTAAGAGTCTCAAAGGCACGGTAAAAAGCTTGGTTCGCTTGAGCGACGGCTTGGATTTCGTCGGCCATGATCTTCCTCATTCAGCCGCACACACGAACGTCATACGGTGAAGTTTTGCTCCGAATTGACATTGAACCTGGAACCTTGAACCGCCAGCTACGGCTTAATGATGTGGCTTCGGCGTCACGAAGACCAAAGTCACTAGACGCGACTGGCTGCGGTTGGCTACTCCATGGCTCTGCCCGGCCGGCGCCAGGGCGATCTCCCCTGCTCCCAGTTCACGTTCTTCAGAACCGACGTTAAAGGAACCGCGCCCTTCGAGCACGTAATAGACTTTGTCTTCATGAGCGTGGGTGTGCGGCTTCTGCTCCTGTCCGGGTTCGAAACAATAAGTATCGCAGAAAAAGTGCTCAGTTTCGAAGACGCTATTCTTTTTCATCTTATCCGCCGAAAAGCTCTTGGCATCGGATAGTTTTTTGAAGTTGCTCATGGATCACTCCTCTTGATTGCTGCCGCCGATACTACCATAGGGTCGACGGCATGCAAAAGCCGGTTGAATCTGTTAGTTCTCGTGCATGGACTCCGTTCTGATCCGCTATCACGAAATCGCTCTCAAAAAGGGCAACCGGGCTTATTTTACTGAGATGCTCAAGCGTAATATCCTCGCGTCGGTCAAAGATTTGGGCGCCAAGGAAATCCGCAGTTTGCCGGCCCGCCTAGTTTTGACTTTTCGCAACGAAATCGAGCCCCAGACGTTAAGCGAACGCATCTCCAGCGTCTTCGGCATCGCCAACTTTTCTCTAGTCCAGCGCAGCGAGCGCGATATTGACCAACTGCGCAGCCAAATCCTGGCAGGACTCAATGGCGCGCATTTCTCCAGCTTCCGTATCGATACCCAACGCGGCGACAAGAACTTCCCGCTGAATTCGCCAGAGATCAATCGCCAACTCGGCGCAGCCGTTCAGGAAAAGTCAGGCGCTCGGGTCGATCTCACCAATCCGGAATTCACCGTCTATGTCGAAATCCTGCCGAAGGATACCTTTTTCGGTTTCAATAAATTACCCGGCGCCGGCGGTTTGCCGGTCGGCGCCAGCGGACGGTTGCTGTCGCTGATCTCCGGCGGCTTCGACTCGCCGGTGGCGGCCTATCGCATGATGCAGCGCGGCTGCCGGGTGATCTTCGTGCACTTTCACAGCGCGCCCTATCAGGACAAGACTTCCCAGGACAAAGTGCGCAAGCTGGTCAAGCTGCTGACCCGCCACCAGTTTCAATCGCGGCTCTACATGGTTCCCTTCGGCGAGATCCAACGCCAAATCGTCGCCGCCGTGGCGCGGCCGCTGCGCGTCGTCCTGTACCGACGCATGATGCTGCGCATCGGCGAACGCATCGCGCGTAAAGAAAAAGCCCGCGCCTTGGTTACCGGCGAAAGTCTCGGCCAGGTGGCGTCGCAGACGCTGGAAAACATGACCGTGATTCAACAGGCTGTCACCCTGCCGATCCTGCGACCGCTAGTGGGAATGGACAAGCAAGAGATCGTCGACCAAGCGCGCCGTATCGGCACCTTTGAGACTTCCTCGATCCCCGACCAGGACTGCTGCCAACTGTTCGTCCCCAAACACCCCGCAACCAAGGCGCGATTCGACGAGGTCGAATCCGATGAATCGAAGTTGGATGTGAACGAATTGGTCCGCTACGGACTGGAAAACGCGAGCACTGAGGAATTTGAATTTCCTACTCCGATCCCTGACATCGAAAACGAAAAGGCGGTCAGTTAACGACGCGATAAACGCCTCCCACTCGTCATACCGGCGAAAGCCGGTATCCACGGTTCGTAAGTAATCGAAACCGAAGATGGATACCGTTTTTCACTGGCATGACGGATTGGAACTGTCCGATCTATCCGGAAAACGTTTTGAACGGGCTTAATTTAAGCCTTCACCCCTGACGCCACCCACGCTGGCATCGGTAACTCAACAACATCGCCCTTGGTGTACTTTCCCAAAGCGTTGCGCATCTCATCGCGAATTTTTGCCAACACCGACGGCTTCTGCGCGCGCAGCAAACCGGCCGTGCGGACCGTGCTCTCCTTCATGGCATTGAACAAGCCGTCGCCGGCTGGCAAGCGCCAGACTTGATGAACCTTGGCGACGCTGGGCGAATCAAAGCCGGCGACGATCAAACCGCGCTTGCACTCTTCAGGGTCGCTGTAGCGAAAGAACGGCGGCCCTTCCGGCAGCTCGACGCGCGGCTCGCCGTGAAGTTCCACGGCTCGCAGGACAATGCCAAAGCCGATGGTCTCTTCTGATTTGGCCCATACCGAGAACGCGAAGCGACCGCCCGCGCGCAGAACCCGGTGCGCTTCGAGGAGCGCCTTTTCCGGCTGGCCGAGATGAAGAATGCCGAAGTTCATCGCCGCAGCGTCGAATAAACCATTACCGCAAGGCAGCGCCTCGGCATCGCCTTCGCGAAACTCCACCCCACGCTGCAACTGCAGCGCATGGGCGACCATCGCTGCCGAGAAATCGACCCCGAGCACGGTGGCGCCGCGCTTGGCGGCAGCAGCTGCGACATAGCCCGGCCCGCTGGCTATGTCGAGAAAGCTCATGCCTTTCTTCAACCGCACGGCATCGAGCAGCGGTTCGATCGCTTGCGCGGTCAATGGACCGAAGGCGTCGTGGTAACCGGCAGGAATTTCCTGCCAGCCGGCTAATTCGAAACTACGAAATTTTTCCGGTTCAAGGATCATTGTCGACTCATGCTCTAATAAAGACTGCTTGAGACTATCCACTTTTATAGCATGGTCGCCAACCTAAGGGAATTTCCTGGCGGCGCAGTTGGGCGGGATGCCTCGCTGGGTTCGCCGCAACGCGACTCAGGCTCTGTCATTTCGCGCGCAGCGATAAATCTGTCCCTTCATAATCATGACACCGATCCGCGACCGGCGTTTCGCCTTGACCGTGCCATAGCTTTACTTTACTCTCGGCGTCGCGGAGGTCCTTTATGACACTTTATCGAATATTCCGGCGATTGCTTCTTTGCGTTCTGCTGTTCACAGCTGCGCCCGCTTTCGGTGCTCAAACGATCACCAAACTCATCATGACCAGCGGGTCGTTTAGCGAACGCGATGCGGTCAATTACGTGGCCCAGGACCAGGGTTTCTTTCGCCGCTACGGTTTGGAGGTGTCGTTTGTCGTCGTGCGTAGCGGCCCGGTCGGCATGGCCGCCCTCGCATCGGGTGAAACGCACTTCCATTCTGGCTCGGCCACCGGTGCCACCCTCGGCTCCGCCGCCGAGGGCATGGATATCGTCTTTGTCGCCGGTATCATCAACAAACTCATCGGCAACATCATGGCCTCGCCGAAAATTAAAACCCCCGCCGACCTGAAAGGCAAAACTATCGCGGTCACCAGCGCCAGCGGCGGCAGTTGGATGTTTACCACGCTCGCACTCGAATATTGGGGCCTCGACGCCAAGCGCGACGGCATCACCTTTCGTATTCTCGGCGACGAGTCGGTGCGCAGCCAGGCGTTGGCCAACGACACCGTTGCAGCGACGCATTTGGGCTACACCTTTTCCGCGCCGCTGCTCAACAAGGGCTTCACCAATCTCGGCGACCTCTCCAAACTGCCCATCCCATTCCAGAGCACGGGTATAATGACGACCCGGCGCTACATGAACTCGAACCCTGAGGTCGTCGAGAACGTCCTGCGAGGCATGATCGATGCGTTGCAGTTCCTCGAAAAGCCGGAAAATAAACCGGCCGTGCTGAAGAGTCTGATGAAGGGTTTGCGCTTGCAAAAAGTCGAACAAGCGATGGAAGGCTACGACACCCTCGCCAATATTTACGAAAAGAAAATCTACCCGCGTGTCGACGGTGTGCGCAATGTCATTCGCCTGCTCGGGCAAACCAATGAAAAGATCCGCAAGCTGAAAGCCGAGGACTTAGTCGACGACCGGTTCGTCAGGAAGCTGGAGAAGGAAGGAAAGTTCTAAATTCTTACAGCGGTGGAAATTCAGCGAAGCGCCTATAATTCCCCTATTGACTGTCATCTCGAACAAAGTGAGAGATCTCGGGTTTGCAGAGATTTCTCGGCTCGCCTCGAAATGACAGATGAATCGCCGTGTGCCTTGATGAAAGCGTATAGAGGAGTATACCCAGCGACCTCTAATCTTAGGGGAAAGCATGGGGACGTTGTTGACTAGTTGGACAAACGTCGGCTCAATATCTTCGAAACCCCGGAAGTCGATATCCCCACTTGGCGTGCAACCTCGGCGGCCGCGACGCCGAAGTCCTCGATCAACTTGCCCACCAACGCAGCCCTAGTTTGAGGGAGTTCCCCGCGCCGGCTGCCACTTCTGAGCTCGGTCAGCGAGACTCCCTTATCCTTACACATTGCGGCAATCAACCGCTCGATCCGTCCGCCCTGCCGGCGCGCCGCTTGCTGGCGTTGCACCTCCTTATCAGCCTGGCTCAAGATGCGCTCGACGAACTCTCCGCCTCCCAAGACCCGCTCGTCGGACGGTTGCGGCTTTAGACGCCGCCTCTGGGACTTCACTTCCGCCCACCCTCCTGCCGATCGCATCGTGCGTTTGAGCACCTCGTACTTTAACGTTTGACTGCGCTTGCGCAAAAGATCGCGCACCGCTCGATCATGTTTGGGATAGAAATAGCCTTGAGGTAAAACTCCGAGCCTTAGAATATGGGCGAGCCATCGAGCATCGGAGTTGTCGTCGGTGTACTTGAGTCCCGCGTACTGCTGGATCGCGGCGGTGTTGGCCAGATGAAGCTTGTGCCCTTTATCCATCAACCCGTCGACCAGCCAGTACCAGTTGTAGATCGACTCGACGACGATGCCTTGAAGCAAATCTCGCCTAAACATTGTGGAGAAGATTTCACACGCCGACAAAAGGCGGGCAACTGCAAATTACTTGGTGGAGATTGTCGAAGTCATTTCCTCCCCATGCCGCTGGGCCTCCTCCTCCGTCATCGTCTCCACATCGCGTAACATCTGTGCTAGCTCCGCGTCGCTTGCCCGCTTGCTTTGGTTCTGACTGATGATGACTGCCATTTCAGCGATTGTCGGTGCATCGAAGAGAGACCTGACGGGGAGTTCAAATTGAAATGTTTGGACCACCCGGGAAATTATCCGAGTGGCTGCCAACGAATGCCCCCCCAGGTCGAAGAAATTATCATGGATACCGACTCGATCGAGGCTGAGTACATTACTCCAGATTCTTGCGAGTTGCAGTTCCATGTCGCTGTGCGGCGCGACGTAGGGAACGCTTAATTCCGGCCGGCTCTTTTCAGGGTCAGGTAACGCCCGCCGAGCGATTTTCCCCTGCGGGGTTAGCGGTAGAGCATCCAATTTAACAAAGGCTGAAGGAATCATGTACGCGGGCAGCGATGTAGCCAAGAATTCCCGCAGCTCACTTACGCTTGGACTACTCTGTTGTGCCAGGGTGAAATAGGCAACTAATTGCGTCTCCGCCGATTTCTTGTCTCGTCCCACCACCACAGCGTCTCTGATTGCCGCATGGGCGCGCAGGGCCCTTTCCACCTCGGCGACTTCGACTCCGTAGCCGCGAATCTTGATGCGAAAATCTTTCCGTCCCTTATGAATTAAACAACCATCAGGCAGCATCAGACCCAAATCGCCCGTGAAGTATAGCCGGTTCTCTCCGCCTTGCGGATCCGCTCTGAATTTAGCTTCCGTCAGATCAGGTCGGCGCAAGTAACCAGGCGAAAGATATTGGCTGCGCACGACGATTTCGCCAATTTCGTGGAAGCCAACCCGCCTGCCTTCAACATCTAGCAATTCTATCTCCTTATCCTCAACCGCATACCCCACGGGAACTTCATCAGCAGCGATTTCGCTGTCGTGATCGAAAAAACAATTCCGCGAGAGTCCTGTTTCCGTAGATGCCAGGCCGCTCGCTAACAGACATTGGCGGGGAAAGTATTTTTTGTAGAGCTCGAAGTCTCTCTTATAAACGGCTTCGCTCCTTAAACGGAGGAGTCTAAGATCGGAGAACATCTCGTTGCCCGTCAACGTTTGACAGAAGCTTCGAAAAAGCGGCGAGCTGAGCAGGCATATCGATATTTCCTCCCGGACAAGCCAATCGGAAACGCGGGTTATGCCCTCTTGTCGCACATCAAATGGCAGAAGCGTGGCACCGTTGAGCAAAGCCAATAGAGCAGTGTGAACTGTGTTGCTGGTGCCGGAAGTCAACAGGGCTATTCTGTCATTCGGACACAGATGATATGCATTGGTAAACAGCCTTGTCTGATGGAGCATGTTTCGGTGACTCAAAATCACCGCTTTTGCTTGGCCCGTTGAACCCGACGTATAAACGAAGCAGGAGAATGCTTTGGGCGAGAGGTGCCTCTGCAAACTTTTAGGCCAGGTGGATCGTTCAATAGATTCAAACTGCAACAATCGGTGTATAGACACCGCGTCCAGGGCTAAGGAAGTATTTTGTTTGTCAGTAATTAGAGGATTAGCCTCGGACTCTTCTAACATCGCCGCAATCCTGGCGCTCGGCAACATGGGGTCCAAAAGGGTAACGGTATTCCCCGCTTTCCATACGCCCAGCATCGCCGCCAGCAGTTCATATCCGCTGTTAAATAAAATCCCCACGGGGCCCGACCGGTGCTCTTGTTGCTTCGCGATCGCGCCAGCCACGCAATTGGCCATGAAGTTGAGTTCCGCATAGGACACAGATTGTTTTGATGTTTTGACGGCGATCCGATCAGGATATCTCTCGACAATCTGTTCGAACCGATTGTCTACGGATTGTTCAATGTCGGCTTTGGCAAATTCACTGATTATTCCAGTCCGGTGGAAACACTTCGCATGAAGCTTCCGCTGTTCCAGCGGCAGCTCCAAATCTTGACTAATGCCCGCGTCATTTGGTTTTGTAGGCATAGATGTCATTCCAGCGAAAACTCAAACCGGAGGAATGTTACAAGGACACTGTTATGTCTTCAAGAGATGCTGCAATTCATGACCGCGGCACGGTTGCCTTTTGACCGCCCCATCGATTACCATTACCAACGGTAGAACAACTATGGTCAAGCCGTTCAGTTTTGTCGTAGCCCTCTTCTTCCCTCTTTTGGTCTCCGGATATCAGTTCGCCCAAGCAGCGACGCCAATCACGAATATCGTCATCACCACAGGTTCCCAAACCGAGCGTGAAGCGGCGCTCTATGTCGCTCAAGACCAAGGTCTTTTTCGCCGATACGGTATCGATGTGGCCCTGGTGCACGTCCGTAGTGGCCTCGTCGGTACGGCCGCGCTGAGCAGCGGAGAATCGCAAATGCACTGGGGCTCGATGTCCAACGCCAATCTCGGAGCAATCGCCGAAGGTGCCGATCTGGTTTTTGTGGCGGGGTTTATCAATAAGCTCACAGGCACAGTGATGGCGCATCCCAAGATATCCAATCCGTTAGAGCTGAAGGGTAAAATAATTGGCCTGAATAGCTTGAGCGGTGCTGGATGGTTATTCACCATGCTCGCGCTGGATCACTGGAAGCTGGCGCCTGAACGGGACAAAATCCAGATTCGAACCCTGGGCGATCAACCGGTCATCGCCCAGGGACTGTTAACTGGCATCGTCGACGCTGCCTACCTGGGCTACACTTTCGGCAAGCTCGTGCAGGACAAGGGTTTTCGCCTCCTAGCTGATCTAGGCGCCTTACCCATTCCGTATCAGGGATCGGGAATTATCGTTCGGCGCAGTTTCATCACCTCATCACCCTCGACAATTGAAAACGTCTTACGAGCGCTACTCGATAGCGTTGATTTCATCCGCAATCCTGGAAATAAACCGGAGGTGTTGAAAAGCTTGATCAAAGGGATTCGGCTGGCACGGACGGAAGATGCCGAAGAAGGCTATCGGCGCGTTGTCGGACTCTATGAAAAGAAAATCTATCCGAGTGTTGACGGGATTCGCAACGGAATCCGACTTCTCGGAGTCAGCAACGAAAAAGTACGGCGCCTAAAGGCCGATGATTTGGTTGTCGACGACATCACAAGAAAATTGGCCCGCGAAGGGAGGTTTTAGTACAGATAACCGGTTTCCCTTTGCAGAACCCAGAAATGACGCGGGAGAATAGAGACGGCCAACTCACGTGGTTCCTTAACTTTCTTTTCTAAAAACCCGGGCTAACCACACTTTATTTATCCCGTACCGATCATCAGAATTATAACCGCTACTTATTAGCGGACCTTGGAGTTTAGTCGCATTGTCACAGCTTCACTAAAGCAGTTCGACAATTTCTGAGCACAAAGTTTGGGGCTGAATGTTTAGTTGCGCAACGGTCACCAGCAACTTAAATCTCCTCGGCCCGGCGCTGCCGGCGTTGAGGAACAGCACATCGCCGCGGGTCACGACGCTCGGTTTGTGCGAACGTCCGCTGATGACGCGGACGATGCCCCTGTCGTTCTCGTTTAATGTGAGGTTGGTGAATACCTGGACAAATCCGCTCAACCTTTTGGACACTCCGGTGGTCGAGGTCCCAGCTTGGTGGGGCCGCAATCGTTCGCCTTTCGCGGCTAGGCTCGGTTCTCAATAATGGAC
Organism: uncultured delta proteobacterium; assembly: GCA_963816145.1. GTDB lineage: Bacteria > Desulfobacterota > Binatia > UBA9968 > UBA9968 > DP-20. Next base: position 75,194 of record CAWFJP010000003.1, on the reverse strand, counting down.
GTTGACCAGTCAATGAACTGGGATTCTTTGAACCCTTAGTCTTCGGAGGTCACGGCATCTCTTCGAGCAGCCTGCCGAATCCTTTAACCTTCTGGCGGATGTGCAGCCGCTTCTGCACCGACCAGACGCGCGCCGGGACAGCGTGGACGACCGGTACCTGCAGATCTTCTTCGAGCAGGCGGATAATATCCAGACAGCGCCAGCCGGTGCCGAGCATATAGATGCCGTCGGCTTCGGGATGTTTGAGAAAGGCTTGGCGCGTGTGGCCGTAGATTTCTGTCGAAGCTAGACGGCCAACGTCGGCGAAGTCGACCTTCATCCCCTCCATCGCCAGGACTTCAAAACCCGCCTCCTGGAAATAGCGTGTGAACATATCGTTGATGCTGCCGACAAAGTAAGTCACGCCGACGAACTTTTTCACGCCCAGCGCGCGTAGCGCTTCGACTTGGGTCTGCGCCGCTGTGACAATGGGGATTTTGAATTCGTCTTCCCACTGCTTGGTGATTTTCGCCTCGCCCTTGAACCCTTGTATCATGAACGGCGGGGCGCCTTCAGGATGGATCAAGTCGACGCCCTCTTTGGCAAGCTCGGCGACTTTTTCGTGAACCGCATTGAGTGCCGAGCCGAACTCGTCCTCAGTACCACGCTTGAAGTCCAAGTACACCGGCACTACGCCGACGCCTTCCGGCATCAAGCGGATGAATTCTTCCAACGATCCCGGCCGATGGGTGGGTTTGACGACCCCGACTACGCCGCGCCAGCTGGTGAATACCATAAAATCAGTTCCAATCGTTCCAACGGTTCCAGTCGTTCCATTTGTTTCGGAGATTCCGGTTTTACCATTGGAACCTCTGGAACGATTGGGACGGCTGGAACCGTCTTCGTTATTTGAAGAGCTGCGGAAATTTCGCCTTCATTTTCGCCCGGTAGTCCTCCGGCACCTCGACGACCTTGGGAAACTCGCCCTTTAACTTTCGGTTATAAGGCTGGCAGGCGTCGATCAATATCCGGTTGTTGAAATTGCCCGGCAAAAACATTGGATCGCGCCCGGAAGACCAGGCCTTCTGCACCAAATCGATATCGGTGATTGGGTCGAAGCGTGTGCCCATGGCCCACAGCACTTGATCGATATCGGAGCAGTCGACATCGTCATCGACAACTACCGTCCATTTGCCGTTGTAGGCGCCGGCCATGCAATTGGATGCCACATGCAAGACGTTGCGAGCATGGCCGGGATAACGCTGGCGAATTTGGATCGCCGTAAAACGGGTCGCCGGAGCGCCTTCGTGATTCCAAACGCCGAGGATGTCGGGGAGACCGCAGGCTTCGAGCGCATTCCAAATCTCCGCCGCGCCGGCAATGCCTTTGAGCAGGCCGGTCTCGTCCACCGGCTTATGCTGCGGCGCGCAGGTGAGGATCGGATTGTTGCGGTACATGACCGTTTTAACATCGAGATAGGGGCGCGGCACGACGTCGTCGGAATAGTAGCCCATCCACTCGCCGAACGGCCCTTCGGGCTGGCTCTTTCCCGGCACCGCCTCGCCTTCGATGACGATCTCGGCGTCGGCGGGAATCGGAAAGCCGGTGTACGGACCCTTGACGACTTCCACCGGCTCGCCGCGGATGCCGCCGGCGAAATCGTATTCGGAAACTCCCGACGGCAAAGGACTGGCGGAGAGCATATAGAGCAGCGGATCTTGGCCGCAGACGATAGCGAACTTGCAGCTCTGGCCGCGCTCGAAGTATTTGTCGCGGTGAATGCGGCCATGCTTGCCCTCGGTGATCTGGCAGCCGATGGTTTTGCCGTCGTAGACTTCGCAGCGATAGGCGCCGAAGTTGTACCACTCGGCATCCGGGTCCTTGGTGATGCACATATCCGCCGTGCCGACATACCGGTGGGTATCGCGCTGATGGTGGATCGGCACCGGCAGCTTGAGCACGTCGACCTTATCGCCCTCCAAAACGTTTTCGAAGATCGGTCCGGTCTTGACCATCTTGGGTTTGAGCAACTTCATGTCGGTCATGACATGGTGGTAGGCCTTGACGATATCGGCTTTATGTTCGTACTCGAGCGGCAAACCGAGAGTTAAGGCAACTCGTTTGATGGTTGAAAATTGGCCGTACAACGTCCGGTAGCCTTTCGGATAATCCGGCACTTCATCGAATAAGATGGCCGGCGCTTTACCCTTGCCGCCTTCCGTGAGCATCTGCGTGATCGCGCCCATCTCGCGGTCCCAGTGGGCACCGTTAACTTGCAGCAACTCCTCCATTTTATCGACCTGGTCTATCCAGTCGCGGAGTCCGCGATAAGTCACTGTGCTATGGCTCGCGCCAACTCGTTCCGGTCGTGCCATGAAATCCTCCTGACAATTGACAGCAAAATTGAAGTTGGTCCACCTTACGTTCAGCCCTAAACCTTGTCAACAAATCGCCGGTTTAGCTCTTGTCAGCAATGGAACGACAGTGCTATGACGCGGGTGGCGAGCATCTCGACCTTACACCGGGCGCCAATCTGCGATGAATGAGGATTCATCAATGGCGAACAGACCATCCTACGAACGGCAACTGCGCAGCATCGGCCAATCCCTCGAAGCGCAGCGAATCTGGGTATTCGAACTAACTCATCAAGGCGAGAACTACACAGTGCGCGGCGAGCCGGAAAAAGAAACATCGCTCTTATCGACACTGCGCTACTGGCAGAAACGGCTGCGCAGTGAAGGCATGACAACTTCGCTAACGTATACGAACCAAGATCTCGACGAACTCGACCGCCAGGGATCGGCCAACCGGACAAAAAGCCATCGGCTCCCGGACTTTCACAGTCTGCCCAACACCCTGCGCACCGTCGGCGCCTATCTGGAAACCAGAAATGCCGAGCTGATTGAGTTGCACAAAAAACAGCTCAGTTTCACGATCTTGGCGCGCAATAAGGCAGGCTATCCAGAGTTGGAAGAGCGCAGTCTAGGATCGTTCTATGAACTGTTTGTGAAATTGCATGGTCGGCGGAATAATTCGGCGGCGCGATAGAAGAAGGATAATTGAACCGCCCGGCTCAAGCGCCCTTTTCCCGCAACATCTTCTTCAATTCATCAAAGGATGATTTGGTGATCACGCGGTCGAACTGCGAACGGTAGTTGTTGACGATACTGATGTTTTCAACCACGGCGTCGTAGACTTTCCACTTGCCGTCGGCGCGCTTCAAACGGTAGAGTACCGGGCTCTCTTCGCCTTTGCCATTGGTCACCTTCGATTCAACCTCGGCGTAGTCCTGTTCGATGGTTTCGCGGCCAAAAACCGCTCCCGCGCCCGCGTAGAGATCGAGCTTCTCGGAATAAACTTTCTCCAGGAAAGCGTGAAACAGTCTGAGAAACTCCTGCTGCTCCGCCGGCGTGCGCCGGCGCCAGTGCGCGCCCAGGGTGCGACGCGCCATTTCATCATAGTCGAAAATCGGGTTGATAATCTCCTTCAACCGCTCCACCCGCTCTTGTTTCTTGTCCGGCGCCTTCAGCTTGGGATCTTTCAGTATAGCAATAACCTTTTCGCCCGAAGACTTGACCAGCTCCAACGGTTCCCCCGAGAGTGCCGGCGTTCCACTGAGATGTACCATCAACACCAACGCTAAACCGACCTTGGACAATCCTTTGAAAGTATTCATCTCCTCACCTATTTGTTTAGTATTGCACTTCACCTAACCGAACAGCAGGATCCCCCAAACTGCAGTTGCTAAAACGATCGAACATAAAACCCCGGCGGAACCCAAATCCTTTGCCAAGGCGGACAAGTCGTGGCGATCCGGGCCGATGCGGTCGACCACCGCCTCGATGGCCGTGTTAAGCACTTCGACAATGACAACCAGAAGCGCACTGGCGATCATGAGCGCGCGCTCGATCGCGTTGCGCCCCAGTACCCACCCCGTCGGTAGCGCGATAACTAAAACATAGATCTCATAGCGCAGCGCCGCCTCGGATCGCCAGGCGCGGCTCAGCCCGCTCAGCGAATTCCTGGTTGCGTTGATCAACCGCTCCAGAGGGCTGATATCGTTTCCGGTCATGCCGTTGGAAAGTGCGCCATGGTTCTTGTCTTGCTTTAGCGTCTCTAAATCGCTGATCACTAACTCACTCGTCCCTCTGCCTATCCCCGTCCCTTTAGCGCGTTGAGTACCTTCTCAGCGGTAATCGGCAGCGACGTAATCCGCACGCCGACGGCATCCGCCACCGCGTTGGCGATGGCCGCCGCGGTGGGTATCAAAGCGGTCTCGCCGATGCTCATGCTGTTGTACGGCCCGCTGCCGAAATCCGACTGCAGGATAGTTGTCTGCAGCGGCGGTATATCCTTGATGTTGGGAATTTTGTATTCGCCGAGATTCGCCGCCAAAACTTTGCCGCTCTCGTCGTAGCCGAGGTGTTCGATCAAACCGTAGCCGAATCCCATCGCCAGCGCACCGTCGATCTGCCCTTGGTGGGTCAGCGGGTTGAGAATCGCGCCAGTATTATGCGCGGTGGTTAATTTAATCACCCGCACCTCGCCGGTTTCCTCGTCCACTTCGACTTCGGCGACTTGGGCGACCAGAGAGGCTTCCGGACCGTCCGACATATTGGCGTAATGACCTTCGACCAAAATCGGGCCGCCATTGGCGCGCGCGATCTCGCCGTAGGTCATGCGTCGCTCGGCACGGCCGTGGGTCACCCCGCCGTCGAACAGCATCAACTCCTCGGGCGTCGCCTGCATCGCCGCCGCGGCTGTCTTGAGAATCTCCTCGCGCGCCCGCTGCGAGGCATCTAACGCCGAGCCGCCATGGACACGGGTGCTGCTGCTGCCGCGCACGCCGGTATCTTTGACGACTTTATCGGCATCCAGCATTTCAACTGCAATGGCATCGAGCGGTACTTTCAGCTCTTCGCCGACGATCTGGCGCATCATCGTGAAGACACCGGGACCGGTATCGGTGACCGCCGAAGACAAAGTTATCGCACCTTCCTCGTCAATCTTAATCCGCGCGTAAGACTCGCCGCCCTTGGAAACCCAGTCGCCGACAGCGCAGCCCCGGCCGCTATTTTTTCGCTTGGGCTTGGCGAACCCCGACGCTTCGACTGCGCGAGCGAGCGTCTCAGTCGCTTTGACATGCGGGATTACATGCCCCAACGGCGACGGGTCGCCATCGTGCATGAAATTCATCCGGCGAAACTCGATGGGATTCATGTTCAAGCGCTTGGCGACGACGTCCATGTGGCTCTCGGATGCAAACATGCCTTGGAGGTGCCCCGGAGCGCGCATGTACCCCGCCGGCATCGTATTGGTGTAGACATATTTTTCTTCAATCAAGCAGTTGGGGACGCGATAAGGGCCAGGCGTATCGTGCGCACCGACCAAATAGCCCTGCGGCCGGTAAGAACCGTAGGCACCGCTGTCGAAGTAAAACTCGATCTGCTCGGCGATCATCAAGCCGTTTCGCTTCACGCCGGTCTTGATCTTGATCACCGCGCCGTGGCGTGGATTGCCGGCGGTCAGCTCTTCAGTGTAATCGATCAAGAGTTTTACCGGTCGGCCGGCTCGTTTAGCCAGGGCGTAACAAAGCGCGACATCGTTGCCATCGCCTTTGCCGCCGAAATCGCCGCCGACATAGCAAGAATGAATGATCAGACCCGCCGGCGCGATCTGCAGCGTGTTGGCTACCGCATCGCGCATGCCGAATGGACTCTTGTTCGAGGACCAGATGTCCGCCGTGGCGTCCGCATTGACGCGCACGATGGAAGAATGCGGCTCGATATAAGCCTGATGGATCGCCGGCACACGATAGGTATTCTCAACGATCAAATCAGATTGGTGAAAGCCCTCTTCCACCACACCTTTTTTCCAAGTTAGACTGACGCATACGTTGCTCGGCGTGTCGATCTTGTGCAGCAGCCCTTTGTAATCGGCGACATCGGGATGAATCAACGGCGCCCCGGGTCGGGCGGCTTCCAGCGGGTCGATGATTACCGGCAGTTCTTCATACTCGACTTCGATCAAATCGAGCGCCGCCTCGGCGATCTCTTCGCTTTTTGCAGCCACCGCGGCGATTTTCTCGCCCATAAAACGCGCCACGCCGTCGGCAAGTAGCGGCATGTCGATAATTTTCTTGCCGATCTTGGCGCCGGCGAGGTCGGCGCCGGTCAACAGCGCGACGACGCCAGGCAGCGCGCGCGCTTTGGCAACATCGATCTTCTTGATCCGTGCGTGGGCGAGCGGGCTGCGCAATACTTTTGCCCACAGCATATCGGGTAAATTGACATCGACAGCGTATTGGGCGACACCGCTGACCTTATGCTCGCCTTCGACGCGCGGACTCGGAATGCCAATGCTACGCATCTGGTTCATGCAATTATTCCTATCTCGCTTCGATGAAAGCAACAAAAACTTTTTTGCCCCCATCGCTAACGGCTTTGAGTTGCTCAAGATTTTTCATTGACGCAATCACTTCTTGTTTTCGCATCACAACTATGATTGAGAGAGAGTTACATCAAGCTAAGTTTCACCGCAAGCATCTCAGGAGGAATCCCATGGACGACGTTAAAGGCCAGATGGAAGGCGTGACCCGCGTTTACACCGAACTCGACAACAAAATCTCCGACAAAGGCGGCGTGCAGAATCTCTTCGGCATGAACCGCAAGATTCGCCAAGCCTTGGAAACCATCACGATTGGTGAATTGGACTCGATGCTCGCGGAAATTCACCGCGCCAAAGAAGGTTTGACCCGGTTGCAGGAAGATATTGTGGAGATTCGCGTTTTAAAAGAAGTATTGAGCTCGCCCATGTCCGGCAAGGTCAATGGCGCCAGCGGTCGTGTCGAGCAAAGCAAGCCATTTTCCGCGTAATCGGATCGATGCAAACCGGAAGTTGAAAGTTCCCGGTATTCACCTTCCAGTTTTTATACACTTGGCTAACACCGGGCAATTTTCGCCCGCAACTTGCGCCTTAAGTCATAGGCAGAATTCAAGTCAGATTACGACCTTCTGACGGTTGCAGCCGGCTCACCAGTTCACCCAAGAAGCCAGAGTCGATCAGAGCACCGTTGCGGTAAGCGATCATTTGGTTCGAATAGGGTGAGATGCGCGCCCCGGGGGTCAAAATTCCGGCTAAATTCAATGGATCGCCGGCAGCAATCAGTAGCTCGTTCGCCTCGTTTTTGCCGCGCCGGAGCTCGCGCAAGCGCTGCACCGCTTCCGGCAAGGCAAATTGCTCGCCGACGAAACCGTTGACGAAACGCCCGCCGCGGATCTCGCCGCGCGCTTCCCAGCGGCGATAGATCGTCAAAAAGTTGCGCCAACTTCCACTAAACGATTCCCGCGCCAACAAATCGCGAAACATCACGCCGTAGCGCTGTAACAGCTGACGCGCTTGCCGTTCCATCCGGCTCTCGTCGCTAACATCCAGTTGAGAAATTTTTGTGCGCCAGAGCGACCACCGCCCCACCGGCATCGCCCGCTCTGGATTGCGGCCGCCGCTGATGAGCCGCAAACTGCGCCGCCGGCCGACCCGCTTCTGTTCCGCAGTTAACAGGACGCGCAACCCGGCGATGCCGTCGCCGGTGGCTAGTCCATGGGCGACCAGTTGCCAGAGAGCTTCTTCAACTTTGACTTTCAACAGACCGGTTTCTTTGGCGATATCGACAAGAAACGACGCGCCGTGCTGATCAAGATAGCGCGCCACTTCCAAAGCCATCGTCGATAGACTTGGTATGTTCTTGAATTCGCTGTGTAGCGGCTCCAGATAGTTTGCCATTTCCTCGCGCAGCAAAAACGCGATGGGCGCGTTGCGCGCCGGCGCCAGCAGTCGTTTCATGCGCTTGCCCGGCGAAGTCTTTGGGCCGCCGCGGAGTTCTTCGGGCATGGTATCGTTGCGCAACCGCCCCCAGGCGACGATGCCGCTCAAGCAAAGGTGTTCGAGATCGGCCGGATCGTAGTTTTCGATGCGCGCCGGCAGCACATGCTGCTCCCAGGCGGGCGCCGGTAGTTCTAAGCCTTGCAGCTGTTCGATGACGCGCAACACACCGTCTCGGCCGCGCAGTCTGGCACCGGGTGTGGCATGCTGCCAATGGGTGAGAAACTTGATAAAGTCGGCGGCCGATACCGGTTCAACTTCGCGGCGCAACTTTCCCAGAGTCAATCGATGGATGCGTGCCAGCAAAACCCGGTCGCACCACTCGACGTCTTCGGCATTTTGGGGGCCAAGAAATTTTCCGGTGAATTGGCCGCGCATCGCCACCCCGGCGCTCTCCAAAGCGAGAAGTCCGGCGTCAACTCTATTTCGCGCCAGACCGAGCCGTGCATCGAGCGCCGTGGCGCTCACCGGTCCGCTCACTTCGAGCCAACCTTGAACGATTTTCTTGACGGCCTCTTCCTCCGACGCGACGGTCTCGGTAAAACCGAGCGGCAAGGCGATGGCGGGAGCGATCGACACTTCGGGAATTGCGATTCGGATCAAATCGACACGCTCGGCGGCGACATAGGCGCGCTGCACGCCCTGTGAATTTTGCCATGCCGCAACGGTCGCGCGGCCGGTATCGATCAACGCGGCGGCCAGGGAATGCCAATCGCGCCGCCAATCGACCGGCAACAGACAAACGCCCAACAGCAAATCATGCAGCTCGTCGGCATTGCGCGGTTCGGGCCAGGCTTGTCGGCAGACTTCCGCGATCGCTTGGGGATCGAGCTGGCCGAACTCGCGCCCCAGCCAGGGATCGACGCGACGTAACGACACCGCCCGGGCGCGGCGCTCTTCCAACGGTGCATCGTCGAGAAACGCGTAGGGGTTGGCGTTCAAAATTTCATGGGCCATCGGCGAGGGCGCCGGCGTATCGATGGCGAGCGTCTGGATTGCGCCGCTGTCGATCTTGGCGAGGATCGCCGAAAGGCCGTCGATGTCCATCGCTTCATGCAGGCAATCGCCCATGGTTTCGCGCACCAAGGGGTGGTCCGGGATTTCCACAGAACCGCTGCGGTTGTCTTGGCACATCACTTGTTCGGGAAACACCGCGGCGAGCAAATCTTCGGCGCGCATGCGCTGGATCGCTACCGGAACTTTTTTGCCGCCGTTATGACGCTTGAGCGCCAGGGCCCGGGTGGCGTTCCAGCGCCAGCGGTTGGTGAACATCGGCGAGGCGAGCGCCGCTTGGGTAAGATTGTATTCGAGGATCGCCGGCTTGAGCATGGCGAACACATCGGTTAACGGAAACGAATGCTGCTCGACCAGCGAAATACAAATGCCGTCGTCGGTGGCCGCCGCTTGCAGCTCACGGTCGAAACTCACGCAAAAACGTTTGCGCAGCGCCAAGCCCCAGGCGCGGTTGACGCGACCGCCCCAGGGCGAATGAAGAATCAACTGCATACCGCCGGCTTCGTCGAAAAAACGCTCGGCGATAATCTTATCCTGCCCTGGCACGGTGCCGAGGACTGCGACGGTATCGGCAACATAGCTGACGATTTGCTCGGCCGCCGCCGGCGCCATCGTGACTTCGCCTAGAAGCCATGCCACCGCTGCGGTGCGGTCGCCCACCCGCTCCGCCACCGCAGCGCGCAGGTCGGATACAGCCTGAGACAACTCCACCGTGCGCGCCGGCGCCTCGCCCATCCAAAAGGGAATACTCGGCGGCAGTCCTTGAGCGTCGTCGACCCAGACCTTGCCTGAACCGACGCGCCGGATGCGCCAGGAGCGATTGCCTAAGAGAAAAATATCGCCGGCCAAACTCTCGATGGCGAAATCCTCGTTCACCGTGCCGACGAAGGTCTCGGTGGCGAACTCGACAACGTTGTAATCGGCGGTATCGGGGATCGCCCCGCCGTTGGTGATCGCCGTCAAGCGCGCGCCGTGCCGCGGCCGCAACATGCCATGGATGCGATCGCGGTGAATATAGGCGCTGCGCCGGCTGCGCCGAGTCTCAACTCCCTCGCAGAGCATGTCCAAGACTTCCTCGAACTCTTTTCGGGAGAGATCGCGATACGGATAAGCGCTACGCATGAGTTGCCAAAGATCCTCTTCAGCAATGCCCTCTTCTGAAGTCTTCGTTGCGTGTTGCGACCTAGCGAACATGTTGAGCTTATCGAAGTTGACTAAAAAGCCATCCCCCTCCTCTTTCCTCCCCCGCACTGCGGGGGAGGATGAAAGTGGGGGCAATTTTTTTGTGCTTTTTGTGCTCTTTGTGGTTAAATTCTCCGAACTCGCCACCGTCGCCACCATCTGCTGCGCCAAGATATCGAGCGGCTTGTAAGTCAGGTTGAGCTTATCCAGTTGGCCCTGCCGCACCGCTCGGATCGCGGCAATCGACTGCATGAGATCGTCGCGCGTCAAGGGATAGAACAGCCCCTTGGGGATGGCGCCCATCCAGTGGCCTGAACGACCGATCCGCTGTAACAACACCGCCAGATTGCGCGGCGCGCCGATATGGCAAACGACATCGACGTGGCCGATGTCGATGCCGAGCTCGAGGGAAGCGGTGGCAACTACCACCGGATAGAGGCCAGACTTGAGCTTCTCTTCGACCTCCAGCCTGGTCTTGCGCGACAAACTGCCATGGTGCGCGCCAACCTTACCCTCGCCCAAGCGTTCGCTCAGCTGATGCGACACCCGCTCAACCAGGCGCCGGGTGTTGACAAAAATCAAAGTTGTGCGGTGGAGTTGGATCTGTTCGACCAGCTTGTCGTAAACCGCCGCCCAGATATCCTGGCGAATAATCGGCCCGAGCTCCTCATCCGGCACTTCGATGCGCAGTTCCATCTCGCGCTTATGACCGACATCGACGATGGCACAGTCGGGCGTACCGTCACGGCGAATCCGTTTGGTGCCGACCAAGAGCCGCGCCACTTCATCGATCGGTTTTTGCGTCGCGCTCAAACCGATGCGCTGGAGCGGCCGACTCGGCCAAGGCCGCCAAGCGTTCGATGGACAGCGCCAGGTGGGCGCCGCGCTTGTCCTGGGCGATGGCGTGAATTTCATCGAGGATCAGAGTTTCGCACGAGCGCAGGAACTCCCGGCTCCGCGCCGAGGTGAGCAGAATATACAGCGATTCGGGCGTGGTAATGAGAATATGCGGCGGCCGGCGCACCATCGCCTGGCGCTCCTGCGCCGGTGTGTCGCCCGAGCGCACCGCCACCCGGATTGACGGCAAGAGTATCCCCTCGCGTCCGGCTAGTTGATAGATCTCCGCCAGCGGCGCCTGTAGGTTCTTGGCGATATCGTTGCCAAGAGCTTTGAGAGGCGAGACATAGACGACGCTGGTGCGCTCACCCAGCGCGCCGCACAGCGCCTGCTTGACCAAACGGTCGATGGACCAAAGAAATGCCGCGAGAGTCTTGCCGGAACCGGTCGGCGCCGCGATCAACGTCGCCTGCCCCGCGGCGATCGACTCCCAACCCTGGAGCTGCGCTGGCGTCGGCTCGTGAAAGCGCTCGGTGAACCAGCGCTGAATTAACGGATGGAACAAATCTTTCAAGCTGGAATTCCCCGCTGCATGGAGAATTTCAAGCTAAAGGTAATTTTGCGGAGGGTCAATAAGAAATGGCAAATTGTCAGGGATGCGGCAGCAGGTATAGGTCGGATTAGCGCAGCTTACCCGACGCTATCGACAATTCATTTGATTTAACGCAAACCAATTCTCGCGTTACGTTGCGCTAACCCGTCAGAGGGGCTAACTGAATGGCTTGGAGAAAACTATTTGGCGGGTTTCGCTTCGGCCTTTTCTGGAACGTTTTCTGGAGTTTTCTCTGCAGCCTTAGCAGCGGGACCGGCCATGCCCATGCCCTGGCGCTGCAACCCTTCCATCACCAACTTCGCGCCGGAGTGGCCTTTGTCGGCGAGCTCGCCGGTCTTGGTCACCAGGGTTCGGAATTGGGACTGGATCTTCTGGGCTTCTTGGAGTGCATTTTCTTGGCTGCTCTTCACATGGCCCAGGTTGCCCCGTTCCGCGAGCAGGGAGAAGGTTTGAAAGCCGAAATAAGTGAGCAGGGCTACCAAGGTGATCACTAGCGGCAGATTGGACTGAGTTGGCGCCGGTTCGCCGCCAACCGCTTCAGCTGTGTCATTATCGAGATTGTTTTCTCCGTCCATACTTGCCTCATTTCGCCGGCGCTTTAGTTTGCGGGGCGGTTTGCAGATTGATGCCCGCCGAAGCCAACACACCCATGAGTGGCTCGTCGTTGGTCTTCAGCGCCAGATTGGCGAGCACGTTGATCAGTTGCCGGTTGAGCGCTTCGAGCTGCATGGTCTGGGCGATGACCTGCTGGCGTTCGCTCACCTCGCTCTGAATCGATTGGTTGCCGAACCCGATAAAGATATTGACCAACACCAATAGCAGGAGCAAAACCGACAATCCGGTCAATAGTATTTTTACTGTTTTCGTCATCTCATCGATTAGCCTTTCATTCGGGGTTCCATCGCTCGCGAAGGCGTCATCGGTTAGCGGATCAAGCTACCGAGACGCTCCCAACGCACCCAGCGGTCGGTGCCGTCCCAAGACCAATAGATCAAAAACGCTTTGCCGCGCACTTCGCTTAAGCTGACATAACCCCAGAACCGGCTGTCGTAACTGCGGTCGCGATTGTCGCCCATAACGAAGACATGGCCTTCGGGAACCACCTTCGGACCGTAGTTGTCGCCGTTCACCGTCCCGCCGAGCTGGGGATCGTAGCCCTCGAAGTGGGCGTGGCTATCCTCCACCGCTTTGCCGTTGATGTATACCTTTTTGTTGCGCACTTCGACATTGTCGCCGGCGACGCCGATCACCCGCTTTATAAAATCCTTGGAACGGTCTTCGGGATAGATGAAAACGATGACGTCGCCGCGCGCCGGCGCGCCGAACTCGACCAGATATTTTTCGAGAAAGGGTATACGTATGCCGTAGGAGAGCTTGTTGACCAGAATATGATCGCCGATCGCCAAGGTCGGGATCATCGAGCCCGAGGGAATCTTGAACGCCTGGACGATGAAGGTGCGGATGAACAGCGCCAGGAGCAGCGCCATCAAGATCGCTTCGGCGTACTCGCGAAACGTCGATTTGACTTTCTGTCCCACGCTGCCCTCGCTAACAGCTTGTTCTTTTACTTTTTCAGCCATGAAGACTCCAATTTACACCTTTAGCGCGGCAAGAAAAGCCTCTTGGGGAATTTCCACTTTGCCCACCTGCTTCATGCGCTTCTTACCCTCTTTTTGCTTTTCTAGCAATTTGCGCTTGCGCGTGATATCGCCGCCATAGCATTTGGCGATGACGTTCTTGCGCAGCGCCTTGACCGCTTCGCGGGAGACGATCCGGCTGCCGATGGCGGCCTGGATCACCACTTCGAACATCTGCCGCGGGATCAGTTCGCGCATCTTTTGCACCAGATCGCGGCCGCGGTAATAAGCGTTGTCGCGGTGCACGATCATCGACATGGCATCGACGAGGTCGCCGTTGATGCGGACGTCGAGCTTGACCAGGTCGGATTCGCGGTAGCCGGCGAGTTCATACTCCATCGAGGCGTAGCCGCGGCTCACCGACTTTAGCCGGTCGTAAAAGTCGGCGACGATCTCGTTGAGCGGCAGTTCGTAGGCCAGCATCACCCGTTTCGGACCGAGATATCGAATCTCTTTCTGGGTGCCGCGTTTCTCCTGGCAGAGTCCCAAGACGCCGCCGAGAAACTCCTGGGGCAAGTGGATCGAGGCATCGATGATCGGCTCTTCAATCTTTTCGATATCACCTTCGTTGGGCATGCGCACCGGGTTGTCGATCAGCAACACTTCGCCGGTCACCTTGGTCACCCGATAAACAACCGTCGCCGCGGTGGTAATTAGACTTAGATTGAATTCCCGTTCGAGCCGTTCCCGGATGATATCCAGATGCAACAAGCCCAAGAAGCCGCAACGGAAGCCGAAGCCCAACGCCTGCGAGGTTTCCGGCTCGAAAGTAAACGACGAATCGTTCAAGCGCAGCTTGTCGAGAGCATCGCGCAGGGGCTGATACTGATGGGCCTCAGTCGGATAGAGGCCGCTGAACACCATCGGTTTCATCGGTTTGAAACCGGGTAACGCTTTGCTGGCGGGATTGTCGTCCAGTGTAATGGTGTCACCGATCCGGGTTTCCGAGACTTCTTTGATGCCGGCCATGATAAAACCAACTTCGCCGGCGCTGAGTCCCGTAGTTTCCACCGGGCCGGGTGAGTAAACGCCGGTTCGGGTCACTTCAAAGCTCCGCCCACTCGACATCATGCGAATCCGCGAACCCTTGGCGACTTGGCCGTCGATCACCCGCACCATCACCACCGCGCCATGGTATGGATCAAACCAACAATCGATAATCGATGCGGTCAGCGGCGCATCGATATCGCCCTCGGGCGGCGGAAAAAAGTGAATCACGCCTTCGAGGATCTCTTCGATACCGATGCCCTCTTTAGCGCTGGCGAGGATGGCGTTGGAAGCGTCGATTCCGATGACATCTTCGATATCTTGTCTAACCCGCTCCGGTTCGGCGCTCGGCAGATCGATCTTGTTGATCACCGGCAAGACTTCGAGATTGAGATCGATCGCCATGTGAACATTAGCAACGGTTTGAGCTTCGACACCTTGGGCGGCATCGACGATCAGCAAAGCGCCTTCGCAAGCGGCCAGACTGCGGGAAACCTCATAGGTGAAATCGACATGGCCCGGGGTGTCGATCAAATTGAGCTTATACTCCTTGCCGTCCTTGGCGCGGTAGCGCAGGCATACCGGGCTCGCTTTGATCGTAATCCCGCGCTCCCGTTCGAGTTCCATGCTGTCGAGAATCTGGTCGGTCTTCTCGCGCGCGCTCACCGCGCCGGTGAACTCCAATAGCCGATCCGCCAGGGTCGACTTGCCATGGTCGATATGCGCGATGATTGAAAAGTTTCGAATATGCTCGAGTTTCATTGGCTCAAATGATCGCGATAATAGACTGCGGTGCGTTGCAAACCGTCCGGCAGCGCCACTTGCGGCCGCCACTCCAGTACTTCACCGGCGCGCCGATTGTCGATGCAGCTGCGCCGCTGCTCGCCTGCTTTCGCCGGGCCATGTTGGGCTTGCAGCCGGCTGCCGACGGCGTCGCGCAAATGATGGTAGATCGTCACTACATCGGTTTCGATACCCGTGCCGATGTTAACCGGGCCGACGAAAGCGCTCGTCAGCGCTGCGACGTTGGCCGCGACGACATCGCCGACATAAACATAGTCACGGGTCTGCTTGCCGTCGCCATTGATGACCGGAGTTTTTCCAGTCAAGAGCAGCGACAAAAAGATCGCCACCACGCCGGCCTCCCCTTTGGTCGACTGGCGCGGGCCATAAACATTGGCATAGCGTAAGGCGATATAGGGCAAACCGAAGGTTTGGTGATAACAGGACAGATACAACTCGCCCGTCCGCTTGCTCACGCCGTAGGGACTGGCGGGTTGCGTCGCATGGCTTTCCGGCGCGGGAAAACTCTCTTGCTCACCGTACACCGCGCCGCCGGAAGAAGCGAAGATCACTTTCTTGACGCCGGCGTTCTTACAGCCCTCAAGTAAGTTGATAAAGCCGAGAATATTCACCCGCGCATCGAAGCTCGGATCCGCCACCGAGTGGCGCACATCCATTTGCGCGGCGTGATGGCTCAATACATCCGGTTTGATCTGCTCGATCAGCGTAACGCTCTTGCTGTCGGCAATGTCGATCTGGTGCAGCGTGGCTTTGGGGTTGAGGTTCGCTCGCTGACCGGTCGAAAAGTCATCGAATATATGAACCTCGTGACCGTGCTCAATATAAGCGTCGGTAATGTTCGAGGCGATAAAGCCGGCGCCGCCGGTAACCACGATTCGCATAGGGTAGATCCTAAAGTTTGGTGCGAAAGTATTCGATGGTTTTGACCAAGCCTTCTTCCAGTTTCACCTTGGGCTCCCAACCAAGGATCATCCTCGCCTTGGTGATATCGGGCTGGCGCACCTGCGGGTCGTCTTCCGGCAGCGGCTTGTAAACAATCTCGCTCTTGGACTTGGTCATCTCGATAATTTTCTTGGCGAACTCCAATACGGTCATCTCATACGGATTGCCGATATTGACCGGCAGGTGGTGATCGGACTTCAATAACTTGTCGAGCCCGGCGACCAGATCGTCGACATACTGAAAGCTGCGCGTCTGTTGCCCCTGGCCGTAGACCGTCAGCGGCTCGCCTTTGAGTGCCTGCATGATGAAATTGGGCACTACCCGGCCGTCGCGGATACGCATGCGCGGCCCGTAGGTGTTAAAAATGCGCACGATGCGCGTGTCGAGATTGTGAAACCGATGATACGCCATGGTCATTGCCTCGGCGAATCGTTTCGCCTCGTCGTACACTCCGCGCGGTCCAATGGGATTGACGTTGCCCCAGTACTCTTCACTTTGCGGCCGCACCAGCGGATCGCCGTAGACTTCGGAAGTCGACGCGAGCAGGTAAGTCGCGTTCTTGGCCTTAGCCAGGCCTAGGGTGTTGTGGGTGCCCAAGGCGCCCACTTTCAGGGTCGGAATCGGCAACTCCAGATAATCGATGGGACTTGCCGGCGAGGCGAAGTGTAGGACGAAGTCCAACGGTTCTTGGACTTCAATATACCGGCTCACGTTGTGATCGATAAAGCGGAAACGGGGATTTTTCTGAAACTGGCCGATATTTTCGTTGGCGCCGGTGGAATAGTTATCCATGCACAAGACTTCGTGCCCCTGATTGAGAAAATGCTCGCAAAGGTGCGAGCCGACAAAACCCGCGCCGCCGGTAATCAAATATCTAGCCATGAGTTCTCCCGATCGAGTAATAAGTAAATCCCAGCTTGCGCAGATCCGCCGGATCATAAATGTTGCGGCCATCGAAAATGACCGAGTTGGTGAGAAGTTTTTTCACGCGGGTGAAATCGGGGCGGCGAAACTCATTCCACTCGGTGACGATCAGCAACGCGGCGGCGCCATGGAGCGCATCGTAATTGCGGTGCGTATACTGGATGCGGTCGCCGAAGATTTTTCGCGCCTCTTCCATAGCCTCGGGATCGAAAGCTTGCACCCGGGCGCCGGCAGTGAGCAAAGATTCAATGATGTTAATCGCCGGCGCATCGCGCATGTCATCGGTGCGCGGCTTGAAGGCCAAACCCCAAACGGCGAACGTCAGCCCGGCGAGTTCACCGCCAAAATGACCCCGGACTTTGTCGAATAATAACTGTTTCTGCCGTTCATTGACCTGTTCGACCGCTTTGAGCAGAACCATCTCTTGGCGATCGCCGCCCATACCGATCATGGCGCGGGTATCTTTGGGGAAGCAGGAGCCGCCGTAGCCGACGCCGGGGAAAATAAAATGCGGCCCGATGCGCCGATCGAGACTGATCGCCCGGCGCACTTCGCCGATGTCAGCATTCATCTCTTCGCACAGCCGGGCGACTTCATTGATAAACGAGATTTTCGTCGCCAGCATGGCATTGGCGGCATATTTACTCATCTCGGCGCTGCGGCTGTCCATGATGAGTATTGGATTGCCGGTTCGGACAAAGGGTTCGTAAAGTTCGCGCAGGGTCGCCAGCGCTTGCGGGTTATCGCCGCCCAGCACCACGCGGTCCGGTTTCATGAAGTCCTCCACCGCCGCGCCCTCTTTCATGAACTCTGGATTCGACGCCACCGCAAAGGGATGTGTGGTCTCTTCGGCAATCCACGTTATGATTCGATCCGCCGTCCCCACCGGCACGGTGCTCTTGGTCACGATGATTTTGAACGAGTCGAGCGCTTTTGCGATGTCCTTAGCGGTCGCCTTGACGAATTCTATATTGGCGTGGCCGGTCGGTCCTTGAGGCGTGCCGACGGCGATAAAAATAACCTCCGATTTTTTCACCGCGCCGGGCAGATCCGTAGTAAAGCTCAAGCGCTGATCCTCGGCATTACGCCGCACCATCTCTTCCAAGCCCGGCTCATAGATCGGCACTTTGCCGCCTTGGAGCATGTCGATTTTCTTCGCGTCAATATCGACGCAAATCACCTCGTTGCCGCTCTCGGCCAGGCAGGTTCCCGCCACCAAGCCGACATACCCGGTTCCCACTACCGCCAACTTCATGCGCCGATTCCTCCCTCTAGAAATTCGCCGACCACGTATACCGGCCGGTCCTGAGACTCGTGATAGGTGCGCGCCAACATCTCGCCCAATAAACCCATGGTGACAAATTGAAAACCGATGAATATTAACAGAATGCTGAGCAACAACAGCGGCCGGCCGCCGATATCCTGGCCATACAACAGTTTCTGCGCAGACAGGTATAGTCCGATGATAAAACCGAGAAGCGCGCTACCCAGGCCGATGGGGCCGAACACATGGGACGGTCGGGTCGAATAGCTGCTGAGAAATTTTACCGTCAACAAATCCAACACGACACGCAAAGTTCGGCTAATACCATACTTCGAAGTGCCGCGCAGGCGCGGCCGGTGATTGACCTTCAATTCGGCGATGCGCGCGCCGCGCTCATAAGCGATGGCCGGAATAAAGCGGTGCATTTCGCCGTACAGGCGCAAATTTCTCGCGACATCCTGGCGCATCGCTTTTAAGGTACAGCCGTAATCATGCAATTTCACATGGGTCGTAAAGGAAATCAGCTGATTGGCGATCATCGAGGGCAACCGACGATTGAGAAAGGGATCTTGGCGATTGTGCCGCCAGCCGGCCACCAGATCGTTGCCTTCATCAAGCTTGCGCAAAAGCGCTGGAATATCGGCGGGATCGTTTTGCCCGTCGCCATCCATAAGAATCACCACGGCGCCGCGCGCCCGCGCTAGTCCTGCGGCCAGCGCTGCCGTCTGGCCGAAGTTGCGCTTGAGGCGAACGACCTTGAGTTGGCCCAAGCGCTCGTGAATCGATCTTAGTTTAGCGAAAGTCGCATCATTACTGCCATCGTCGACCATGACAATTTCATAACTTTTCCCAAGCGGCGCCAAAGCCGCCTCGATCTCGACGATCAGCGGTTCGACATTTTCTTCCTCGTTGTAGACGGGAATGACAACAGAAAGATCCATCGGTTCAAGAATGAAAATCGGTCAACTCGATAAATCGTTGGTAGCGATCTTCGATTTCCGGCAGGGAAACATCGGTGAGCCGCTTGACCCCAAAATCTTCCACGGTGAATGACGCCACCACAGAGCCATAGACGATGGCGCGGCGCAAGCCGCCCTGGCTGACATCGCCGGAACGGGCTAGCTGACCCATGAGGCCACCCGCAAAAGAGTCGCCGGCGCCAGTGGGGTCGAAAACCTCTTCGAGAGGATACGCTGGTGTGGCGAAAACTGAAGAATTGGAAAATTGCAAAACCCCATACTCGCCGCGCTTGATCAAAACCATCTTCGGTCCCATGCGCAGGATCGCCCGCGCGGCTTTGACAATGTTGTCGTAGCCGCTCAGTAGCCGCGCTTCGGAATCGTTCAGCACCAACATCTCGATGCGCTGCAAAACCGTTTTCAGCGCTTCGTTGCTCTCGCGGATCCAGTAATCCATGGTATCGCACACCAAGAGCTTCATGTGGCGAATCTGCTCGACCACCTCCATCTGTATCACCGGATCGATGTTGCCGAGAAAGACGTACTCCGCGTCGCGATAGCTTTCCGGGAGGTTGGGTTTGAAACCGGCCAAAACGTTGAGGTGAAGTTCTATGGTATCGCGCTGGTTGATATCTTCATGATAGCGGCCGCGCCAATGAAAAGTGTCGCCCTTCTCGCGCGTGATGCCCTCGATATCGATGCCGCGCTGGGTAAACAAGTCGAGGTGATCCTGAGGAAAATCTTGACCGATGACGCCGACGACACGCACCGGCGCAAAATAACTCGCACCCAAGGCAAAATAAGACGCCGAGCCGCCGAGGATCCGCTCGGCCGAGCCCGAGGGCGTCTCTATGGAATCGAAAGCAACCGTGCCGACAACCAGTACGCTCATAGATATTTTCCTATTATGGGCTTTAGATCCTGCCGAAGTTTCCGTGGAATCATGCGGCGTTCGGTTATGATAGCATCCTTTAACGCGCTCGCACAGCTACAAGTGCGCTGCTCGGTTAGCGCAGCCGCCGCTGTAACGATCGTCTGCCGGGCTAACGTGACATTGTTCTGCAACACCGCCAAGACTTGCTCGATTTCGACGTCGCCGGCGTGCTCGTTCCAACAATCGTAGTCGGTCGCCAGAGCCAAAGTGGTGAAACAGATCTCCGCCTCGCGCGCCAGCTTTGCCTCTTGCAAATTGGTCATGCCAATCACGTGGGCGCCCCAACTGCGATACAGATGTGACTCCGCTCGAGTCGAGAACTGCGGCCCTTCCATGCATAGATAGGTGCCGCCGCGGTGCACCGTCGCCCCGGCCTGGCGCGCCGAGCGTTCCAGCACTCCAGAGAGATGATTGCAAAATGGCTCAGCCAGGCTGACATGGGCGACCAGCCCCCTGCCAAAAAAAGTGCTCGGGCGTTGGCTGGTTCGATCGATAAACTGGTCCGGCACGACGAGATGACCGGGCGCGACTTCCTGGCGAAGACTGCCGACCGCGCTGACCGAAATAATCCGCTCGACGCCCAACTTCTTCATGGCGAAAATGTTGGCGCGAAAGTTAACCTCCGTGGGCAACCAGCGATGTCCTTTGCCGTGACGCGGCAAAAACACCAAGTCGCTGTTGCCGAGCTTGCCGCGCACGAGCTTATCGGAAGGTTTGCCGAACGGTGTAGTGACAGCTACTTCGCGTACTCCTTTGAGGCCTTCCATCTGATACAGGCCGCTGCCGCCGATGACGCCGATGATTGGCTGACTCATAATAATTTAGTTCGCCGCGACCGGTTGGGCGGCACTGAGAGATTCACTTTGCGCCTGCCCTTGAAGTTGACCGCAGGCTGCCGCGATGTCGTCGCCGCGCGGCCGGCGCAAATTGACTTGTATCTTGTGATCGAACAGTACTTGTTGAAACCGTTTCACCGCCTTGTCGGAGGGCCGGTAAAATTCACTATCGGGATGGGGATTGAACGGAATCACGTTTACCTTGCTTGGCACCCCACGTAAGAGCCGGCACAAGGCCAGCGCATCCGCGGTTGAATCGTTCACACCGCCGAGCAAAACATACTCGAAGGTAATGCGTTTGCGTCGTGGTAGCGGCAAATTGCGGCAGCAGTCGATCAGCTGCTCGAGAGAATATTTGCGATTGACCGGCATCAAGCGGCCACGCAGTTCCTCGGTGGCGGCGTGCAACGAGATCGCCAGCGTGACATTGGTCTCCTCCATGAGCTTTTCGATCTGCGGCACCAAACCGACACTGGACAGGGTAATTTTCCGCGGCGAGATTTCCATTCCCCACGCCGCGTCGACCATGATCTCGATGGCTCGCAGAGTCTGCGTATAGTTCGCCAAGGGCTCGCCCATGCCCATGAGGACGACATTGGTAATGCGCCGGGGGTCCGAAAGCGAGCGGTTGGCTTCGATAATCTGTTCGACGATCTCGCCGCAGGTAAGGTTGCGTTTAAACCCTAAAAGCCCGGTAGCGCAAAAGGCGCAGCCATAGGCGCAGCCTACTTGAGTCGAAACGCAGATCGTCAGCCGGTTCTTTTCTGGAATTAAGACGCTCTCGATGCTCTTGCCGTCGGTCAAGCCAAAAAGAAATTTCACCGTGCCGTCATAGGACTCGTGGCGGCGCAGGATCGCCAAACGGCCGATGGTAAAAGCGCCGGCCAATTGCTCGCGCAATTCCGCCGGCAAGTTAGTCATCGCCGCGAAATCGGTGGCATGCTCGCGGAACAGCCATTGCCAAACTTGTTTAGCGCGGTAGGCAGGCTGGTTGGCTGCAGCGAGATATTCGGCAAACTCGCTGAAGCTCAAATCCTTGATACTGGGCTTGCCGTCCGCCTTCACATTAACCCACCCAATAAGGCGAATAGCTAAAACGTTTCTTCGGGTTTGAAGTAAAAAGCGATTTCCGTGGCAGCGGTTTCCGGCGCGTCGGAACCATGCACGGCGTTCTTTTCGATGTCCTGGCCGAAAGCCTGGCGAATCGTACCAGCAGCGGCTTTCGCCGGGTCGGTCGCGCCCATCACTTCGCGATTCTTGGCAACTGCATTCTCACCTTCGAGAACTGAGACGAAGATCGGTCCCGAAGACATATAATCGCACAAACCCTGAAAAAACGGCCGGGCCTTGTGCACGGCATAAAAAGATTGGGCCTGCTCCGGCGTAAGCCGAATTAACTTGCCGCCGGCGATTCTCAGTCCGGCCGCTTCGAATTTGCTGAGAATGACACCGATCAGATTGCGCGCCACCGCGTCTGGTTTAACGATCGATAAGGTTCTTTCGATAGCCATATTACTTTGCTAATACCTCCTGCATTGAGCGGCCGATATCCGCCGGCGACGATGCCATGCGAATCCCCGCTTGTTTCATCGCTGCAATTTTTTCGCTTGCCGTACCCTTACCACCGGAGATGATCGCGCCGGCGTGGCCCATGCGCTTTCCCGACGGCGCCGTCTGGCCGGCGATAAATCCGGCCATCGGCTTATTCATGTTGGTCTTAATCCACGCCGCCGCTTCCTCTTCCGAGCTGCCGCCGATTTCGCCGATCATCACCACCGCTTCGGTGCCCGGATCGTCGTTGAACAATTTCACCACATCAAGGAAGTCAAATCCATGCACCGGATCGCCGCCGATACCGACGCAGGTCGACTGGCCCATGCCCAAGCGGGTCAACTGATCCACTGCTTCGTAGGTCAACGTACCACTGCGTGAAACGACGCCGATGGTCCCAGAGCGGTGGATATGACCCGGCATGATGCCGATCTTACATTCGCCGGGAGTAATCGTTCCAGGACAATTTGGGCCGAGTAGTTGAGAGATCCGTCCGGCAAGAAATCGTTTCACCTTAATCATATCACGCACCGGCACACCCTCGGTGATACAGATGATCAACGGAATGTCGGCGTCGGCCGCTTCAAGGATCGCATCCGCCGCGAAAGGCGGCGGCACATAAATCACCGTGGCATTGGCGCCGGTTTCACGGACCGCTTTTTCGACAGTGTCGAAGATCGGAATCCCCTCGTAAGCCGAGCCGCCTTTGCCGGGCGTCACTCCCGCCACCATTTGCGTGCCATAGTCTTTGCAAGCCTTGGTGTGGAATTGTCCAGTGGCACCGGTGATGCCTTGGGTCAAAACTCGCGTGTTCTTGTTAACTAGAATGGACATAGAATTATTTTGGATTTTGGATTTTCGATTTTGGATTATCCGACCAGTGCCATAATGAAATCGAAGTCAATTCTTCTTTTCCCTTCCTGATGACCAAAATCGACAATGCAAAATTATTTTACTGCATGGACGATTTTCTCGGCTGCGTCCGCCATCGTCTCGGCGGCAATAATCGTCAGTCCCGAATCAGCGAGAATCTTTCGCCCTTGCTCGACATTGGTTCCTTGCATGCGCACGACCAGCGGGACTTTGAGGCTCAACTCGCGAGCGGCATCGACGACGCCCTGAGCCAGGATGTCGCAGCGCATGATGCCGCCGAAAATATTGATCAACACACCCTCGACCCGGTCATCGGCGAGCAAGATGCGAAAAGCGTTGGCGACCTTAGCCTTGTCGGCACCGCCACCGACGTCAAGAAAGTTCGCCGGCTCGCCGCCGTAGAACTTAATAATGTCCATGGTCGCCATCGCTAAACCGGCGCCATTCACCATACAAGCGATGTTACCATCGAGGGAAATATAGGAAAGATCGAACTTGCTCGCTTCGACTTCGCGTGGGTCCTCTTCGTCGGTATCGCGCAGAGCAACGATATCCTTTTGACGAAAAAAAGCGTTGCTGTCGAAATTCATCTTGGCGTCAAGCGCCAAGACTTGGCCCTCTTTGGTCAGAACCAAAGGATTGATCTCCGCCAAGGCGGCGTCACACTCGTCATAAGCGCGGTAAAGCCCCTGCATGACGCCGACGAATTTGCCGGTGAGTTCCGCCGGGATGTTTAATGCGAAAGCGACCCGCCGGCATTGAAATGCCGTTAAGCCGATGACCGGATCGATGGTTTCTTTGAGAATCTTTTCCGGGTGTTTTTCAGCGACTTCTTCGATCTCGACGCCACCTTCCGATGAGCAGATCACGGTGACCCGGGATTGCGCCCGATCGAGCACCATGGCGAGATAAAGTTCGCGCGCGATGTTGAGCCCCTGCTCGACCAAAACCCGGCGAACACGGCGCCCATCGGGGCCGGTCTGATGGGTGACGAGATTTTTACCGAGCATCTCGCCCGCCTTGGCAGCCGCTTCATCGGGCGACTTGACGACTTTCACACCACCGCCCTTGCCCCGGCCGCCGGCATGAATCTGTGCTTTGACGACACAGATCCCGCCACCCAGTTCCTGGGCGGCCCTCTTGGCCTCTTCCGGCGTGGTTGCGACGATGCTACGCGGCACCACTACGCCGAAACGCTTGAGAATTTCCTTAGCCTGAAATTCGTGAATATTCATGCGCTCACATGCTCGATAAAGCGAGACCCTGGGGCCAACAGACGGCCTCAGGGTCTCGCTTAAGCTTGCCTGGGTTGGTTTACGCTGCGCTCAAGACCCGGTCCATCGCCTGGACGATATCTTTTACATGATTGAGCGACTCATCGAACGCTTTTTTGTCCGACGCACTCAGACCGATATCGATGATCTTTTCGACACCGCCGGCGCCGATTTGCACCGGCACGCAGAAGTAATAACCGTTAACGCCATATTCGCCCTCGAGCAGCGCCGCGCATGGCAAAATTTCCTTCTTATCGAAAAGAAACGCCTCGGTCATTTGGATCGCCGCCGACGCCGGTGAGAAATAGGCCGAACCGGTCTTCAGCAAGGCGACGACTTCGCCGCCGGCGTTGCGCACCCGCGCCTCGATTTCATCGAGACGTTTACCGGAGATCAATTTTTCCACCGGCACGCCGCCGATAATGCAGGAGCTGCGCACCGGCACCATATCGTCGCCATGACCGCCCAACACCATTGCCTGGACGCTCTTCACCGAAACATCGAGCTCTTTGGCGATAAACGACCGGTATCGAGACGAATCGAGAATGCCCGACTGCCCGACCACGCGGTTTTTCGGAAAGCCCAGCTTGCGTTGCATCAATGTCACCATGGCGTCGAGCGGATTGGTGATGACGATGACAAACGAATTGGGTGCGTGGGTTTTAATGCCGTCGGCCACCGAACCGAGAATTTTACAGTTGGTGCCAAGCAAATCGTCCCGGCTCATGCCCGGCTTGCGGGCGATACCCGCAGTCACGATACAGACATCGGCGCCGGCAATATCTTCATACTTGTTGGTGCCAATAACATTGCCGTCAAAGCCTTCAACCGGGCCGGCGTGGGATAGGTCGAGCGCTTTGCCTTGGGGCAAGCCGTCGACGACATCAAACATTACCACGTCGCCCAAACCCTTAAGCAACGCTAAATGGGCCATCGACCCGCCGATGTTGCCCGCGCCAATCAGTGCAATTTTCTTCCTAGCCATGCTACGATCTTTCCTATGGTAAAAAATTAATTAATCGATCCCGATTACTTCATGTTGGCAATGATCGCATCGCCGAAGCCGGAACAGCTGACCAACTTGGACCCGGGCATGAGCCGTTCGAAGTCGTAGGTCACAGTCTTAGCATTGACCGCACCCTCGATACCCTTGATGATCAAGTCCGCCGCTTCATTCCAGCCCATGTAACGTAGCATCATTTCACCCGAGAGAATGACCGACCCG
Source organism: uncultured delta proteobacterium (assembly GCA_963816145.1). Classification (GTDB taxonomy): domain Bacteria; phylum Desulfobacterota; class Binatia; order UBA9968; family UBA9968; genus DP-20. The sequence goes on along the minus strand of CAWFJP010000003.1, from coordinate 49,478 downwards.
GGATTCACCTTATCTAAATCGGCATACTTCGGCGCGGTGCCATGGGTTGCTTCAAATACCGCGTGGCCCGACTCGTAATTGATATTGGCGCCTGGCGCGATACCGATACCACCCACCTGCGCAGCAAGGGCGTCGGAGAGATAATCGCCGTTCAAATTCATGGTTGCGATGACATCGTAATCTTTGGGGCGGATCAAGACGAACTGCAAGGTTACGTCGGCGATGGAATCCTTGAGCATCAGCTTGGACTTCCATTTACCATCGCCATGGGTCGGCCACAGTTTGAGCGCTGCCTCGACCTCTTTTTTGATTTCATTCTGCTGATCCGGCGACATCATGTCGAAACCGGGATCGATCGCTTTGGCGTTATCCTCGATACTGATGTTCGGGTTGGCTTCTTTATTGCCCAAGATCCACGACTCGCGCTCGGCAATTACGTCGTTGCGAAATTCGCGCTTAGCGAGGGCATAACCCCACTCCATAAATGAGCCCTCGGTGTATTTCATGATATTGCCCTTGTGGACAAAGTTAATGTTCTTACGCTTGTTCGCCAGTGACCATTGAATCGCCGCGCGCACCAAGCGCTCGGTGCCTTCGACGGAAACCGGTTTCAAGCCTATTGACGCGCTGTTCGGAAAGCGAATCTTGGCAAATTCCTTGGGGAAAGCTTCTTTGACCAGCGACTTAAACTTGGCGTTGGCTTCGGTGCCGTTGGGAAACTCGATGCCAGTATAAATGTCTTCGGTGTTTTCGCGGAACACCACCATATCGACAGATTCAGGATGCTTCACGGGTGAAGGTACGCCATTAAAATATCGCACCGGCCGTTGGCAGACGTAGAGATCGAGCAGCTTTCGCAAGCCCACGTTAAGCGATGTCATGCCACCACCGATCGGCGTGGTGAGAGGGCCTTTGATGCCGACAAGAAATTCGGCGAACGCCGGCACGGTCTCTTCATGGAGCCAGCTATGATACTGCTTAAAGGACTTCTCACCGGCGTAGACTTCCATCCAGTGAATTTTCTTTTTGCCGCCATAGGCTTTTTCCACCGCCGCGTCAAAAACTCGAACCGAAGCCCGCCAGATATCCCGGCCCGTGCCGTCGCCTTCGATGAACGGAATGATCGGATTGTCGGGAACCTGGAGCTTCTTGTTGGTTCCCATGGTGATCTTGGCGCCGCCGGCCGGAACTTTTACCACTTTGTAATCTGCCATAGTCTCCTCATGTGCAAAAAAAGCCTAACAGCGACGAACAATTCCGCGCGCTTTAGGCTATTTGCTTAAAAATAGATTGTGAACTGGTAGAAACTAACTGATTAGCTACAGCTAGTCAAGGTGACTAACTACTCGTTTTTCTTCTGCTCTAGCCACCTTTCGAGGAATCGGCTGGCGACCTCTCGGCCACCCAGACCGAACGCTAAAGCGAGCGCCAAACAGACCGCGCCGAACACCAAAATAAACGCCCAAATGACGATCTCCGAGGCGATATCGAGGATCTCGAAGATGCCGGCGATAACGAAAATACTGGTACCGATATAAGCCGCCCTGCCGATCGACGCTGCGGCTTCCAAGCCGGCGTTGGCGCAGGAAGTCCGAGTCACCGACTCGAGAAAATTGGCAAAATAGAGTCCCAGGATTAGCGTAACCAGGGCGGCAACAATCTTCGGGATGTAAAGATAGATGGTATGAAGCGTGTCGGTGGCGCCGCTCAGGTTAAGCGTCTCCAACGTGGTGACAATCGCAATCAGGAAGAGAAACCAGAACGCCAGCAAGCCGACGATATCCGAAGCCGTCTGGCGCACGCCGCCGCGTTCGAGGATCAGCTTGATGCCGGAGTGTTCGGCGAGAACGTCGAACTGGCAAATTTTAAGCACGCGCACGACGACCCGCTTGATCACGTTGCAAATCACCCAACCCAACAAGATGGTCGCGATGGCAAACAGCAAGTTAGGCAGAAAAACAGCGATTTTGGTTGTGAATGCGTCCCAAAACCCGGTGACCGTAACCACGGGATTCATTGATTCCTCCTCCACTGGTGGCGAACAGAATTGACTATTTACATAGTGGTCTCAGCCGCAAAAAGTCAACCAAATGCCAAAAAGAAACAATATTATCTCGATACTTGAATCCATCACCGCCCATCACTATAGTCGAGCGGCTCGCACAGCGAAGCGAACCTCGCGGACCGTCAACGGATCGAATCTTGCGCCTTACCGTCAAAAATCTCGCCAAAGCCTATGGCTACCTCTGGGCACTGCGCCATCTTGATCTGGCCCTCGCCCCCGGCGAGTTCGTCGCCCTGCTCGGTCCCAACGGCGCTGGGAAGACCACCCTGCTCAAGCTGCTCGCCGGATTGACCACGCCGACCACCGGAGCGATCGAGCTCGACGGCCAACCGCTCAGCGCGAACGCCCATGCGGTGCGCGGCAAGATCGGCCTGCTCACCCCCGCCGAGCATCTCTACGATCAATTGACGGTACTGGAAAACTTGCGCTTCTTCACGGCTCTTTACAACAAGTCTGCCTCAGCCGGCGCGCTGCAGGCAGCGCTGGACGAAGTTGGTCTCGCTGAGCGCGCCCAGGAATATGCCGGCAACCTCTCCGCTGGCATGAAATGCCGTCTGTCCATCGCCAAATGGCGTCTGCTCGACCCCGGACTATTGCTGCTCGACGAACCCTACGGCGTTCTCGACGGCAGCGGGGTCGATTTGTTAGAAACCTATTTGCGTGAGCATTGCGCCCGAGGCCATATTGTGATCCTGGCTTCGCACCATGTCGCGCGTGCGCTCAATCTGTGCGGCCGCGCGCTGATCCTGCATCAAGGGCGCTTGCACTTTGACGAACCGAAACAAACTCCCTGGCCGGCTTTCGACCACGCCTTCGGCGACTTCTTACCGCGCGGCGGCCTATGACGCTTCTCAAGCAAGCGCACCTGCTTTTGTGGAAGGATCTGCTGTTGGAGGCGCGCCGGCGCGACAGCCTGCTGACCATGTTCTTTTTCGGCACGCTGCTGCTGTTCGTGTTTCATTTTGCCTTCGATATGCCGCCGGACAAAGTCGCCGAGCTCGCTCCCGCTCTCCTCTGGTTAGCGTTTCTGTTCACCGGAACCTTGGGTCTAGCGCAACTGTTTCAAGCCGAGCGCGACAATCACTGCCTAGATGCCTTGCTGCTGTCGCCGCTCGATCGCGGCGCGCTGTTCTTAGCCAAGAGCGGATTCAATCTTCTTCTCATGCTCGCGGTCGAGGTCGTCGTCATCCCGTTATTTTGGATCTTGTTCAATTTGTCCGCGTGGAACTTGCTACCGCAGCTCTTTTTGGTAACTTTACTGGGCACCGTGGGCTTTTGTGTTCTGGGCACGATCACCGCGGCGATCACCCTGCGCGCCAGAGCGCGCGAGTTGCTGTTGCCACTGGTGTTGTTTCCCTTGATGATTCCGGTAATTCTCGCAACGATCCGCTGCATGGAAGCGATCCTCAAGACCGGCGGCTTCGGCGACGCAACACCTTGGCTGCGGCTACTCATCGGCTTCGACGTAATCTTTTTGACCATCGGCGTGTTGATCTTCGACTGGGTGATTGAAAGCTAGTCATGAGACACTTGGCGCAGTCCACCAATGCGGCAAAAAAACGCAAAGGCATACTCGGCGGCCTGGCTTTGGCCGCAATCACTGCCGGGCTGTGCTGGAGTTTGCTAGTGGCGCCGCCCGACGCCTATCAGGGTGAAGTGCAGCGCATCATGTACCTCCATCTGCCGAGCATTCTGACCGCCTATCTGTCCTATTTTCTCGTCTTCATCGGCAGCGGCATGTATCTGTGGAAGCACGAGCAGAAGGACGACCTGCTCGCCCACGCCGCGGCCGAATTGGGCGTGCTGTTTACCGCGCTCACTATCATCGAAGGCTCGATCTGGGGCAAACCGACTTGGGGCGTCTGGTGGACTTGGGATGCCCGGCTCACCTTGACCGCGATCCTGCTGCTCATCTACGCCGGTTATTTGATGCTGCGCTCGTCGATCGACGATCAGCAACGCGCCGCCTCCGCGGCGGCGATCTTGGGGATTATCGGCTTTCTCGACATCCCGCTGATTCACATGTCGGTGTACTGGTGGCGCACACTGCACCAGCCGCCGTCGATCCTGCGCCCCGACAAAGCGCCCTGGGAGAACGTCCACCCGGCCATGTTGACCGCCCTGGCGATCAGCTTCGTTGGCTTTCTGTTGCTGTACTTTTACTTATTGTCGCTGCGCTATCGCGTCGGCGAGATGCGCCAAGAGATCAAGGCCTTGCGCCTGGAGCGAGGGGTCTGATGGGTGCTTGGGGATATGTTTCGCTGGCATACGGAATTGTTTGGGGCATCCTCGTCGTGTATTGGTTCTTGTTGAAGCGTCGTTACCGCGCCGCCGAAACAGAACTCAGCCGGTTAAGGTCGTCGGAGGCGGCCGCCAACCATGACAAAAACTAAACGATTTCTCATCGGCGGAGCGGTCATCCTCGCCGCGCTCGCCTACATCATCTACGGCGGCATGCAGCAGGCGTTGGTCTATTTCAAAATGCCGTCGGAACTGCGCGCCGAAGAGAGCGCGATGAAGGGTAAGTTTGTTCGCATGGGCGGCATGGTAGTCAAGGGCTCGATGGAAAAAGATTTGCAAAACCTCACCTACAAATTTCAAATCACCGATGGAAACACCAGCTTCCCTGTCTATTTTAAAGGCGTGCCGCCCGATCTATTCGTCGAAGGCAAAGGCGCCGTGGTCGAAGGCCGCGTGGAAAACGACGGCATATTTCACGCCACGACGATCATGGCCAAGCATGCCGAAGAATATAGCCCCCACGCCGACGGCAAGACAGCGAGCAAAAGCTTTATTCCCGCTCGGGAAGCTGGCGCCAAGTGACTGCTAGTTTAGGGCATACCGCGATCCTCCTGGCCTTCGTGGCTGCGCTGATCGGGATCCTGAGCCCGATCGTAGCGGCGCGCTCGGCGGGAGAACGTTTTCGCATCGTGGCGAGCTATTCGATCCTTGGCCAATTCATCCTCGTCACCATCGCCGCCGCCGCGCTCATATACGGCCTGGTCACTACCGATTTTTCGATCAAGTACGTTGCCTTCAACACCACCCGCGCGACGCCGACCTACTATCGCATCACCGGTCTTTGGGGCGCCCTGGAAGGCTCGCTCCTGCTCTGGGAATGGCTCCTGATCATCTTCGCCGGCATCGTCGCCTGGGTCTATCGTAACCGTCATCACGAGATGATGCCCTGGGTGATCATGATTTTTTCCATCGTCTCGGTGTTCTTTCTCGGCGTCATCGGTTTCTTGTCCAACCCCTTTGACACCATCGCGCCGATCCCGCTCGACGGCCGCGGTTTGAACCCGCTGCTCGAAGACGCCAACATGATGACCCACCCGCCGCTGCTTTACACCGGCTTTGTCGGTCTCACCGTGCCCTTCGCCTTTGCCATGGCGGCGTTGATCGTCGGCAAGCTCGATGAAGCCTGGATCATCAGCACCCGCCGCTGGACCATCACCGCCTGGTTCTTTCTCACCGCAGGCAATCTGGTCGGCGCCTGGTGGTCCTATCATGTGCTCGGCTGGGGTGGTTACTGGGCCTGGGATCCGGTGGAGAACGCCGCCTTCATGCCCTGGCTACCGGCCACCGCGTTTCTCCACTCGATCCAGGTGCAGGAGCGCCGCCGCATGCTGAAAGTGTGGAACCTGTCGCTGATCATCGTCGCCTTCAGCTTGACCATCTTCGGGACTTTTCTGACGCGCTCGGGTATCATTTCATCGATCCACGCATTTTCCTCGGGACCCGTCGGTGTGTTTTTTCTCGGCTTCCTAGCGTTCGTCCTGCTCGGCTCCTTCGGCCTGCTCGCCTACCGCGCCGATCTTTTGAAAGAACAACCCGAGCTCGACTCCATGGTTAGCCGCGAGTCGGCGTTCTTGCTCAACAACATCGTCCTGGTGTCGGCACTGTTCACGATCTTTCTCGGCACGATATTTCCGTTGATCTCCGAGGCCGTCGCCGGCGCCCAGGTGAGCGTCGGCGCGCCTTACTTCAACACCGTCACGGTGCCGTTGTTTCTGTTCTTGGTTTTCTTGATGGCGGTGGGGCCGATCATCGCCTGGCGGCGCGCTTCATGGGACAACTTGAAGCGCAACTTTCTCTGGCCTGCCGCAGCCTCCCTCGCCTTCGGTCTGTTTCTATTTGTCTGGAAGGTCAAAGAGTTTCTGCCGCTCTTGGGCTTCACCCTGCTCGCCTTCGTCGTCTCCACGATCGTCTACGACACCGCCTTGGCCTTGCGCGCGCGCAAACGCGTCGCCGGCGAAAACATCCTGCGCGGCCTGGTTACGCTGACACGACGCAACCAACGGCGCTATGGTGGCCTGGTGGTTCACTTGGGCGTGGTGCTGATCATGATGGGCATCGCCGGGTCGATGACCTACAGCCGCGAAAAAGACGCCACCCTGGCGGTCAATCAATCCCTCGACATCGGCAATTACAAGGTTCAATTCGAAGGGCTCACGGGCTCCCAGCAGCCCACCCACTTCCGCGTCGAAGGATCGTTTCGTGTGTTTCACAACGGCCAGGACGAAGGCCTGGTCACCCCGGCGTTGAAATTCTTCCCGACCCAACAGTCGCCGATCGGCCGCGCCGTGCATCAGAGCAGCTTGAGCGAGGATATTTATCTGATCCTCTCCGGTTTCAGTGAAGTCGACCGCAATCACGCAACGCTCAAGGTCCTGGTCCGCCCGCTGGTGATCTGGATGTGGATCGGCGGCTTCGTCATCGCCTTCGGCACGATCATCTGCCTGATCCCGATGGGCAAGTTGAAACCCCAAGAAGACTAGCAATGAACCGGCCAATATCGAAAATCATTCGTACTTTATTCATTCTCTATTGTCCATTCTCGATTCTCGGCGAGGGCGCCTGATGCCGGTCCGCCGCTTAATCATCACTCTGCTCGTCATTGGGCCTATCCTGGCGCTCCTGGCTTGGGGTTTCACCCGCGATGCTAAATACATCAAGTCACCCCTCTTGGCCAAGCCGGCGACGGCGTTTACCGTCACGCTTTACGACGGCAAGAAAGTTACGTTGGAGGATTTACGCGGCAAGGCGGTGTTTTTAAATTTTTGGGCATCCTGGTGCGAGCCCTGCCGCGCTGAAGCCAAGGATCTTGAAACCGCCTGGCAAAAGGTCAAAGACAAGAACATGATCTTTCTCGGCGTCGCGCTGCAAGATCTCGACGACAACGCCAAAGGGTTTTTGCAGGAATTCAACATCACGTATCCCAACGGCCGGGATGAATCCGGCAAGATCGGCGTCGACTATGGCACCTGGGGCATCCCCGAGAGTTTTTTCATCGACCCGCAGGGGCGCATTACATACAAGCATGTCGGCGGCATCCGCGCCTCATTGGTATTGACCAAGATCGAGGAAGCCGCCAAAGGCATCGCCAGCGCCCAAGAAGGGCGGGGCGATTATCAGGGAGTGCGCTGACGGCGATGCGCTACTGCAAATTATCATTTGTCGGCGCTCTTTTGTTTCTCGCCACTGCCTCGCTTTACGCCGCGGCTCCCGCCGACATCGACGACCGCACCCGCGAGATCGCCACCGAGTTGCGCTGTGTAGTCTGTCAAAATCTCTCGGTCGCCGACTCGCCATCGGAGATGGCGCAGCAGATGCGCGCAATCGTCCGCGAACAGGTGCAAGCCGGCAAGAGCAGCGACGAGATCAAAGAGTTCTTCGTTTCGAAATACGGCGAGTGGGTCTTGCTCCGTCCCAAGACCACCGGCTTCAGCGCGCTCTTGTGGATTTTGCCCTACGTCGCGCTCGGCATCGGTGTGGTTGCGGCGCTCTGCTTTATCCGCCGCTGGACCGCGAAAAAGCGCCGGTCCGACACTCTCCCGCAAGCAAGCGCCGCCGAGAGCCAAGCCCAGGGCGATGTGCTGCGCGAAGATTTCCAATTACCGGATATCGAAGATGAGACGCAGCGCGCCCAACTGCTGCGCGAGCGCGGCCGTTTGCGCGACGAGTTGAACGAATTAGAGTTCGATTTTCAGTCGGGCAAGCTGTCGGACTCGGACTACGCGGCGTTGAAGCGGGATATCGAAACCAAAGGCGGGCCGGTCCTACAGCAACTTTCTTCCCTGCCCGCCGAAACCAAAGTCAAGCCGCAGGAGAAAAAAAACAAACAGCCGCAGGATCTCGCCGCGCACAGCCGCTTCAAGCGCTGGCAACTGATCACCGGTGGAATTTTTCTCATGCTTTTCGGTCTCACCCTGGGCGTCATGCTGACCCAATCGATCCGGCCGCGCCAGGGCGAAGGCGATACCATGACCGGCGGCTTCATGACCGGCACGAGCCCAGTCAGCGGTGAGGCTGGCGCAGCTTTAGCCGACGGCAAGCAAGCGTTTGAGCGTCAGGAGTATCCCAAAGCGATCGAGGCGTTCAAAAAAGTCCTGGCCGCCGATGCAACAAATCCCGAAGCGCATAGCTACATGGGATTTATTCTCATGCAGGCCGGCCACGGCGACGGCGCACTGATGGCCTTCGAAAAAGCCCTGTCGCGGGCGCCCAACTTTCCCATGGCGCTATGGGGCAAAGGCATGGTGCTCTACCAGGACAAAAAAGATTTCGCCGGCGCCCGGGCGATTTTCGAAAGGCTCTTGGCGATGGTGCCGCCGGGCGACGAGCGCAATGAAATCGCCAAAGTGCTGGCCGAAATTCCTGCATCCGGCGGCGCAGTTGCAGCAGCGCAACCGGCAACCGCGGCAACATCCGGCCAAACCGTTTCCGGCACCATCACCATCGATGCCAAATTAAAATCGAACATCGACCCCAACGCCGCATTATTTATCATCGCCCGTCCCGCCGGCGGCGCCGGCGGCCCGCCGCTTGCCGTCAAGAAAATAGACAAGCCGAAGTTCCCGCTGAGCTACTCCCTCAGTCAAGAAAACGTCATGATGCAAGGCACGCCTTTCAGCGGCAAGATTAATATCACTGTCCGCCTAGACAAAGACGGCAATCCCACCACCCGCGACGCCGGCGATCTCAGCGGCGAATACAAGAAGAATCCAGCGGAGGTGGGGAGGGCGAAGAATGCCGATGTGATACTAGATCAGGTGATGCAGTAGTCATCCCCAGGCTATCAGCCGAGGGATTCTGAGTGCGTCGACTCCAGGTCAGCTTGCGCTTTTTCGTCTTTGTCGCGAAAGCAGGGATCCAGGCAGGGTGTTTTCCTTCCTGCCCGCATGATACCCGCACGGACGCTATTGACGTAACTTCTCTCCGGCTGAAGCACGCCCCGAGTAACATTGATGGGGGCGAGCATCCAGTTCCGGATTCGTCTAAATTCCCGCCTAACACATGCGGGAATGACGGATTTCGACTTGGTGATCTCAGGTAAGGACGCCAGCACCTCGCTTTAGCGACTTTAAGCCGTTGCCGCCACGCTCGCAGATGCGAACCGATCGATAGCGATAGCGCCAAAGGCTTTGACGATGGCGTCGATCTCCGAACCGTCGAGAACTTCCTTTTCGAGTAACTTCTGGGCAATCTTGTGGAGCAGACCGAGATTAGTCTTCAATAGGTCCTGTGCCCGCTGGTAGCTCTCCTGAATGATGCGCCGGATCTCAGCGTCGATCTCAATGGCGGTGTTTTTGGAATAGCCTTCTTTTTGGGTAAACTCTCTGCCGAGAAAAATCTCCCCGTCTTTCTTGCCGAAGGTCATTGGCCCTAATTTTTCGCTCATACCCCACTCGCATACCATCCGGCGCGCCAGGTCGGTGGCCTTTTCAATGTCATTGCCTGCGCCCGTGGTGACCTGCTTGAACACCAGCTCTTCGGCGACCCGGCCGCCGAATAGGATGACCAGATTATTGAGCAGATATTGAGCGGCGTAGGTATACTTATCGTCTTCCGGCAATTGTTGCGTCAGACCTAGAGCAATGCCGCGCGGGATGATCGTCACTTTGTGGACAGGATCAGTGCCCGGCAGGAGCTTGGCCACCAAGGCATGTCCGGCCTCATGATAGGCGGTCGTGCGTTTTTCTTCGTCGCTGATGATCATGCTGCGCCGCTCAGCACCCATCATGACCTTGTCCTTGGCCAGCTCCAAGTCGATCATATTGACTTTTTCCTGGTCATTGCGAGCTGCCAGCAAAGCGGCTTCGTTGACGAGATTCTCCAAGTCCGCGCCGGTGAGCCCAGGCGTCGATCGCGCCAATCGGTTGACATCGACGTCCGCTGCCAAGGGAACCTTGCGGGAGTGTACCTGCAAGATACCCTCCCGCCCTTTGATGTCCGGTCGCGGCACAACCACATGGCGATCGAACCGCCCCGGCCGGAGCAACGCCGGATCCAATACGTCGGGCCGGTTGGTTGCTGCGATCAAAATGACCCCTTCGTTGGACTCGAAGCCATCCATTTCCACCAGCAGCTGATTCAACGTCTGCTCACGCTCGTCGTTGCCGCCGCCGAAGCCCGCGCCGCGGTGGCGCCCGACGGCGTCGATTTCGTCAATAAAGATGATACATGGCGCTTTCTTTTTCCCCTGCACGAATAGATCGCGAACCCGCGACGCGCCGACGCCGACAAACATTTCGACGAAATCGGAACCGCTAATGCTGAAGAACGGCACGCCGGCTTCGCCAGCGATCGCGCGCGCCAACAGAGTCTTGCCGGTTCCCGGAGCGCCGACGAGCAAACAGCCTTTGGGTATTCTGCCGCCAAGTTTGGTGAATTTTTTCGGATCTTTTAAGAATTGAATGATCTCTTGCAGGTCATCTTTGGCCTCGTCGACACCGGCGACATCGCTAAAGGTGATGCGATGTTGATTCTCCGTAAGTAGTTTTGCCCGGCTCTTGCCAAAGGACATCGCCTTGCCGCCGCCCAGCTTCATCTGGCGCATAAAAAATATCCACACGCCGATCAGCAGCAGTATCGGAAACCAGGAAACTAATAGCGTCACGTACCACGGCGAGGCACCTTCGGCTCTTGCGGCGACTTTCACGTTCATAGCGCGCAACGATTTCACCAGTTGCGGATCATCGGGGGTAAAAGTTTTAAACTGCTCCCCGCTCTTGTATTGGCCCTGAACCTGATGGCCTTCGATCACCACCTCGCCGACGTCGCCGCGTTCCACCGCGGCGATAAAATCGCTAAAGATAACCTCGGTTTCGTGTCGGTATTGTTTGTTAAAAACGGTAAAAATCGTAAAACACACGAGCGCCACGCCCAGCCCAATCGCCACTTGTTTTAATGTTAAACTCAAGAAACCCTCCGTCCCGGTAATAACCCTATGACATCGATGTCATGGACTCTAACTCTGCGGTTAGCCATGCGCAATGCAGGCCGCTTTTTGCCCGATTCTAGCCGGGTATCGTCTACCGCCGCGAGCCTGCCCTAGTTGAAAGCATTGCAGATGTGCAGACCCGTTGCGGAGTCCCAAAACAGGCGGACTCAGGCGCATCGTAAATTTACTGCCAATGGAAGTAAATTTTCACTTCACTGTGGTTGCCGCGAACGCGGGAAACCAGGTTCTGCCGATTTCGCCCCGCCGAAAGTTGAATGCCGGTCGAGTTTACATGGTAAATTTACTCTTCGTCTGAAGGGAGCGATTTCATCCATGCCCGAGATGGACATTGACGTCGAATTCGGCGACCCAAAAAAACGTGTTAGGATAACCAAACCGTGTATCTCTCGAAAGCAAACTGCAAGAACCCGTAAGTCTGTGATGCCGCTTTCGGTTTATTGAAAATAGACGAGTAATTATTAACTGAACTTGCGCTTACGATGAGGAATATTGAAGAAGGCGGAACGTAATAACGATCAAGCCCTGCCCGGGGTGCCGATACGTCAGTCGAATCACCGCTTAGGTATCCGCGGGAGTTTACGCCTTTGTTCAGCTCGTCATAGGCAAAAGCTCGATCTCGTATCTTAACCGCAAACCGTTCGGGATACATCCACGCAATTGCTTCAAACCGCCCGGGATGGATAATCGACATCTTCAATCGAAGAATCGACGAACGTCCCTATTGGATGAGAGCAATCAGCCGTTTCGCCTTCCGCTCCGGCGTTAATGTTCCGCTTTGCTTAAGCGAATGGTTTATTTTCAACGCCACTTCAGTTTCGCATGCGTGATTCGGTAGTCTGTTTCCGTGCCTCTTCGTCCTTCATCCCCTCCACCTCGCGGAGCATCTGCTCTAACGCAGCTTCACCTGCTCGCTTCGCTTGGTCTGAGGTGATAATAATCGCCATTTCGGCCACCGTTGGAGACTCAAAAAGCTGACGCAATGGGAATTCAATAGAGAAAGCACTGCGGATTCGCGATACAACTTGCGTGGCGAGTAACGAATGTCCACCCAGCTCGAAGAAGTTGTCGCGGATACCGACCTTGTCGAGCTTGAGGATTTCGGCCCAAATGTTAGCGAGAATCTTCTCAACGGGAGTTCCTGGGGCGGCAAAGGCATCGTCTAGCTCGGGTCTGCTGTGATCGGGAACCGGCAGCACCTTTCGGTCAAGCTTGCCGTTGGGAGTTAGCGGCAGCGAGTCTAGGAACACGTAAGCGGACGGCACCATGTAGTCGGGCAGCTTGAGCTGGACAAAGCTGCGCAGGTCGTGAGCCGACGGCGCAGAGCCATCAGTAGTCACGGTATAGGCCACTAGGCGACGGTCACCCGGAATGTCTTCTCTTGCAAGCACAACCGCTTGTTGGATGGCGGGATGTTGAGCGAGTACGGATTCGATCTCGCCGAGCTCGATGCGATAACCGCGAATCTTGACCTGATTGTCGATTCGGCCGAGGAACAGTATGTTGCCATCGGGCAAGTAACGGGCCAGATCCCCGGTCTTGTAAAGCCGGCTCTCAGGATCGTTGCTGAAGGGATTGGCGATGAAGTATTCATCCGTCAGGTCGGGACGGTTCAAGTAGCCCCGTGCTAAACCGGCCCCGCCAATGTACAGCTCTCCCGGAACGCCGATGGGGAGTGGCTGCTGATAGCGATCCAAAATATACATTTGGGTGTTGGCAATTGGCCGACCAATGGGAATGAGTCCATTGGGTGCTTCGATTCTAAAGATCGAGGACCAGATGGTGGTCTCGGTAGGTCCATACACATTCCATAGCGTAGAGCTTCTTGTCAGTAACTGGGTGGCGAGATCGGGAGTTAGAGTCTCTCCTCCACACAAGATCTTCAAGTGACTGCCGCCACGCCATCCATCCTCAATCAGCATCCGCCAAGTGGTGGGAGTAGCCTGCATCATCGTGGCGCCGGATTTCGCTAAGTGCTCGGCCAGCAGAACCCCATCCCAGGCGACCTCCCGGGAAACGAGCACGACGCGTGCGCCTACAGTAATTGGCAAATAAAGCTCTAGCCCAGCGATATCGAACGATAGCGTGGTGATTGCCAGCAGCGTGTCATTGGCCGCAATCCCGGTCTCCCGTTGCATGGCGCTCAAGAAATTCACCACAGCATTGTGTGAAATCTTCACGCCCTTGGGTTTGCCTGTGGACCCGGAGGTGTAGATGACATACGCGACATTTTCAGGTGTGGTAGTGTTGTCCGGATTGCTATCTACCTGTTCAGCAACTAGTGCCCAATCTGTATCGAGACACAGGAGTTGTGCTCCGTGATCGCTAGGGAGTATCGATAGTAACCGTTGTTGGGTTAAAAGGATCTGGACTCGGCCCTCTTGGAGCATATACTCAAGGCGCTCTTTGGGATAAGCCGCATCGAGAGGTACATAGGCTCCTCCGGCCTTGAGAATACCGAGCAGACCCACGACCATGTCCAAGGATCTCTCCATGCAAATCCCAACGAGAGTCTCCGGCCCCACTCCTAATTTTATAAGATAGTGCGCCAGCTGATTCGCTCTGGCATTGAGATCTCGGTACGTGAGGTTCTGATCATCAAATACTGCCGCGACGGCGTGAGGAGTTTTTTCTTCCTGTGCTTCAACAAGGTGATGGACACACTTATCTTTCGGGTACTCTCTCCGAGTGTCGTTCCACGCAACGAGTAGCTGATGCCGCTCGGCTTCGGTGAGCATCGGTAGTTCTGAAATGCGCTGATCAGGGTTAGTAACAACCGTTTCAAGCAACCAACGGTAGTGATGTAGCCAGCGACGGATGGTATCTGTATCAAAGAGATCGGTATTGTAATCCCATGACACTCTGAGTTCGTCGCCCGCCTCCAGGACGTTGATCTCGCAGTCGAAGTTGATGGCGGTCTTCGGCTGATTCGAAACTTCAACGTCCAGATCGGCAAAGTCGGGGGCACTTCCGTCCTTGTCGAGATTGAAACTTACTGACACAAGCGGTGAGTGGCTGGCGTCTCTGAGAATATTTAGCTTTTGTATCAAGCTTCCATAAGTGTAATTTTGATGCTCGTAGCCATCTAGGAGGAGGCTTCTAATCGAGGCGAGGTAATTCGAGAAAGACGCGCTCTCATCAATTCGACTGCGTAGCGGTAGAAAATTCACGCAGTGACCCACAAGATCTCGGGCATCAAAGGCCAGCTGGCCAGCCGCGGGAATTCCGACGACGATGTCATGCTGGCCCGTCAGGCGCTGTAATAATACATAGAAGCCAGCGAGCAGCGTCGCAAACAACGTAGCTCCCTTTCTAGCGGCAATTCGCCTGAGGTCTCGGCAAAGGGATGTCGGTATTACGACTCGCTCCCTAGCTCCGGCGTACGTCTTAACCGCGAGACGTGGTCTATCGGTTGGCAGATCGAGCACCGGAGCTAAATCTTTGAACTGCGTCAGCCAGTAGGTTTCGCTCTCTGAAGTCTCGCCTCTTTCTCGCTGGCTTTTTTCCCACCGCGCGTAGTTGACGAATTGAGACGAGCTTGGGAGCCCGACCGCCTCGTTTCTACAGTGTGCCGAATAAATGGCTCCGAGCTCGGACAGCAAGACTCCCATAGACCATCCGTCGACCGCGATATGGTGCGTTGTAAGCACCAACACGTGGTGCTGCTCATTCATTTTGACGATGTGGGCGCGAAGAAGAGGATCTCGACTGAGATTGAAAGGTGCTCGACTCTGCTTAGCTGCTATCTCTGCCAACTGTGTACCGCTCTCAGTCTCTTCAAGACCTGAAAGGTCGCTAACAGATACATCGAGCTTCAGGCTCGCTGCTACGCGTAGTTCTTCTCCATCTTCGCTAAACGTGCTCCGTAGAGAATCGTGCCGTGCGACAAGCTCTTGAATGGCTTCAACCATAGACGCCGTTTGAAACAGGCCGCGCATGTGGATTCGGAGAGTATCGACAAAGGCACGTGAGGCATCCTCGCCCATCTGTGCGGCCAGCCAAAGTTCGCGTTGGGCTTCGGTCGAGGGCAGGCTTGATCCGCAATTAACTTGCTCTGGGCGGGCTTGTCCCTTTCCGTCCGTAACGCGGACTCGCGAAGGAAAGAAACCGGCTTCTTGCATCTCCGCAATGCTCTGCTGGAATGCCTTGCCGACCAGTTCCAGATCCGCGATTGTATGTGCGGTGGTAAGGAAGCAGGGCCGACCTTCCCAGACATGAACTCCCTTCTCTCTCATGTAGATGAAAAATAAGCTCGACATCGGCAACTCATGGGATAAGTTGATGCAGAACCATGAGCTAAAATGCGTGAGATGAATTGGCGCGTCCACTTGCTTCGCATAAGCATTCAAAGTCGCAACAAAATCCGCCGTTCTATCGTTTAGCCGGGATTGCAGGCTCGGGCCCGTATCTTTGAGGTGGCGAAGAACAGCCTTCGCAGCCGCCAACGCCAACGGATGCCGTACAAAAGTTCCAGCAAAGAACGTCACACCGATTTCCGGAAGTGAATCGTCGCCATAACTCCACTTTCCACCGTCTAGCGCATCCATGAAGCGGCCTTGACCAGCGACGATTCCGATCGGCAAACCACCGCCCACGACTTTACCGTAGGTCGCCAAATCAGCTTTGACACCGAACAGCGCCTGCGCCCCCCCGGGGCAGCTGCGGAATCCAGTGACCATTTCGTCAAATATAAGCGCGGTTCCCGAAGCAGCGGTCAATTCACGAAGGTCATGCAGAAATTGCTTCGGTTGCAGCTCGGGCCTACGACTTTGCACCGGTTCTACCAGCACAGCCGCCAGATCCTGGGAAGTTTCTCGTAAAAGCTCCAGGGATCGCCCGCTGTCGTACTCGAGCACGATGACGTTCTCCAACATGTTTCCAGCGATTCCAGGCGCAACCGGTATTGGTTTGGCAACCCCATTGATTCGCGTGGGTCGCACCAGTACTTCATCAAATATCCCGTGATAGGATCCGGAGAACAGCGCGATTTTGTCACGTCCTGTGACCGTTCGGGCTACCCTGAGCGCCGCCATCACGGCCTCGGACCCCGTATTACAGAATGCCGTCCGCTCCATCCCCGTTAACTCGCAGATCAGATTGGCCACCTCACCTGCGAGCGGCGACTGCGGACCAATCTCAATCCCCGCCTCCAGTTGGGCCGCGATGGCGTCTTTAATGAACCGAGGAGCGTACCCAAAAAGGCTTGAGCCAAACCCGCTGACGAGGTCGACGTATTGATTGCCGTCGATATCCCAGAGTCTGCAACCCGAGGAGCGCGAAACGACTATCGGGTACGTCGTCTCCTTCCACAACAAACGGAATCCCGTAACCGATCTCGGGTCGGCGAGATGAGGGCGATGGGCTTCGGTGTAACGCTTCGATGCCTTCGTGCGTTTTCCATATCTATCGAGTAGCTCATCGAGGTGTTTCCGCTGCTCTCGTGTCAAGTTTTCCTGAGAACCCTTTTCGATCGCTTTATAAGGTCCAAACGCAGAGGCGTCGCTCCCTTCGACTTCGAGAGTAGTTTTTTCCCCGAGGCTTGTCGCGTTTGCGGCAGGAAATGTGCTCAGAATTTTCGAATGCCGACTGGTGTGGCCCTTTTGATCCGCCGTTACCGCAGTTACTGAGGATGGGACCACAGACCCATTTCGGAGCAGTTCGAGTTGTCGTGACATGATCTCTAACTGCTTGCTCACAATTCGTTCCATCGTTTCGGAACTTAATGTCAGGGGTTCTAAGCGTTTCGGCAATCCCAAAGTCGGGGGAACTGATTCGCCAGCTGCAACTTCCTTAAACTCGCCCTGAGATACGGCGGCCTGACTTAAGCGGTCCCCGGCCGAATGATCGGGCGCCGTCATCCGAGCAAGATAATCCGTTAGAGATTCAATAGTCGAGTGTTCTTCGATGAGCTGTCGAAACGACACCTTGAGACCGAACGCTTTTTGTACTGCCGTAGCGACTTGAGTTAAAAATAGCGAATCAAATCCCAGTTCCATAAAGTTGGCAGAGACGTCCAGTTTGGCGCCCTCAATGCCGGAGAGATCAGCAAAGAGCCTTCGAAGCTTCGACCTGATTTCTTCTTGGTGGTCGGACGTAGTATTCGACACCATGGAGGCTCCCGCCATATCGGTTTCTCCAGTCTCGTTCCGTGAATCGAGTCGCCTCGAAGGTACATCCACACCCTTCGCGACCGGGGCGTGCTCGTTCTGAACAGATTTCGTCGCCGGTGGCTCAATCCAAAAACGTTTTCGTTCGAACGGATAGGCAGGTAAGTTAAGCCGCTGACGTTGTCCCCCACCTTGCACCCGAGGCCAAGCCACCTGTTTGCCGCCGATCCACAGCCGACCAAGCGATTGAAGCAATGATTGCGTCTCACCGAATGCATCGTGGCGTTGTTGAAAAGACGTTAGCTCTATGTGATCCGCCGACTTGTTAGGACATTGTTTGGCGAAAGTGCTTAGGGTCGTACCCGGTCCAACTTCCAGCAGGATCCGGTGAGGATCCAAGAACAGCTTTTGGACGGCGTCGGCGAAGCGGACCGGTTCACGTAGCTGCCGCGTCCAGTAGTTTGGATCGGTTGCTTGCGCCGAGGTAATCCAATCGCCGGTCAGACAAGAAATCCAAGGAATCCGAGGAGAGCCTAAATTCACCTTCGCCACAAGTTCTGCGAACAGCTCTAGGATGGCATCCATCATCTCAGAGTGGAACGCGTGAGAGGTCGATACTTTACGCGCTCCTACATGACGCTCCTCAAGTCGGCTCTGCAAGGCTTGAATTGCCTTATGAGGACCCGAAACAACAGTGAGAGAAGGAGCATTCACGGCGGCCAAAGACAGCGGCGCGCTCAGAAGCGGTTCCACTTCCTTTGCAGGCAACCGGACGGCGAGCATCGCTCCTTGGGGAAGTTGCTGCATGAGCTTTGCGCGTCCAGCAACCAAGCGCAGAGCATCATCCCGGGACAATACCCCGCAGACGCAGGCTGCCGTATATTCTCCTAGGCTATGGCCGATCACCGCCTGAGGCTCGATGCCCCATTCGAGCCAAAGCTGAGATAATGCGTACTCAACGACGAACAGCGCAGGCTGTGCGATCAAAGTCTCGGTTATTTTTCTCTCGGCAATTACTGTCTGTGACGGCTCCGGGTAAAGAATGGTTCGCAGATCGAGACCGATCTGAGGTTTAAGGAATTCGGCACAGTCATCAAGGCTTGCACGGAAGATCGGTTCCGTCTCGTAAAGGGATCGGCCCATATCGATATATTGAGCACCTTGGCCGGGGAACATAAACGCGACGGAAGCATCTTGTCGTTCTCGATGTTCTGTGATCATTCGCTTGGATTGAGGCGACTCAAGAACGGCCACCGCATCATTGATATCGTTACAAACCACTGCACGGCGGTGGTTAAACCGTCGTCGGCCAACCTGCAAAGTGTAAGCGACATCGGCCAACTCGAGTTGAGGATGTTCCCGTAAGTGGTTAGCAAGGTTTCTGCTAGCAACCTCCAACGCAGTGGTGGTTTTCGCAGAAAGCACCAGTAATTGCGCACGGCGCGTAGGGGCATCGGATTTTATCTCGGGCGCCTCTTCCAGCACCGCATGCGCGTTCGTTCCTCCAATGCCAAACGAACTGACTCCCGCACGTCGCGGAGTAGGACCTTTCAGCCACTCCGCTAGCTTCGCATTGACATAAAACGGACTGTTAGCGAAGTCGATTTTAGGATTGGGATGTTTAAAATTTAGACTCGGCGGAATCAGCTTATTTTTGAGCACAAGGGCAGTTTTAATCAATCCCGCAACGCCAGCTGCTGTGTTTAGATGGCCAATATTCGTTTTCACTGAGCCTATGGCGCAAAAACCCTTCTTATTCGTACGCGCATGAAAGGCCTTTGTCAGGGCGGCTATTTCGATGGGGTCACCCAGCTCTGTAGCGGTACCATGCGCTTCCACATAGGTAATTGTCTCTGGATTCACCTCGGCAACACTGTGAGCGGCTCTGATTACCTTTGCTTGGCCATCCACGCTTGGTGCTGTATAGCCGATTTTGTGCGAGCCATCATTGTTAACAGCGGAGCCCTTGATAACTGCATAAATAGAGTCGCAATCGACTAGGGCATCTTCTAGCCGCTTAAGTATGACGATTCCCAGACCGTCACCTCCGACCATGCCGCGCGCTTCCGCATCAAACGCCCGACAATGCCCGTCCGGTGAATGGATCATGCCTTCTTGGTAAATATAGCCGCATCTTTTCGGAACACTTATTGAAACGCCGCCTGCCAGAGCTATGTCACATTCGCCGTTTAGCAAACCTTGACAGGCCAAGTGAACGGCAACCAAGGAGGTAGAACACGCGGTTTGAACATTTAAGCTGGGTCCTTGGAGATTCAACTTGTAAGAGACTCGTGTGGGCATGAAATCTCGATCGTTGGCGAGGTTGATTTGATAAACCTCCCCGGGCTCCAACGAATTCATGCTCGAAACGATGCTATGGAGGTGCATGTTCTTAGCAGCGCCGGCATAGACACCGATTGCACCGCTATAAGTTTCCGCGTCATAACCGGCATTCTCGAGAGCCTCCCAGGCACACTCCAAAAAAACCCGCTGTTGAGGGTCGAGCATTTCAGCTTCCTTGGGCGTAAAGCCGAAAAATGAAGCGTCAAACAATTCGATACCATCCAAGCTCGCCCTCGCTTTCACGTAATTCGGATTGGCGAGCAGCAAAGGATTGACACCCTCGGATTCTAGCTCCTCTCTTGTTGGAAAAGTAATGGACTCTACGCCGTTACGGAGGTTGTGCCAAAATTCATCGATATTTTTAGCGCCTGGAACTCGACAAGCCATACCGATAATGGCTATCTCTAAACCGGTGGAACCAACCGCTTCTACGGAATCATTCACTGTGTCATTCTCCCTGCGAGAGTCGCTGCCGCTGCAACCGCTGCCTGGTGATGCGAATTTTATTATCGATCCGGTTTTGACTGCGATCTTGACTCTGTTTAACGAACTCTCTCGTTCCTTGACTTAAATGGTTAGCCAAAGAATGCACGGTCGGGTGTTCAAACATCTCAATCAAAGACAGGTCTCGACTCACTAATCTTTGGACGCGGCTGTGTACTTGAACGAGAAGCAGCGAATGGCCGCCTAAATCAAAGAAATTGTCGTGAATGCCAACTTTCTCCAAGTGTAGCGCATCGCGCCAAACAGTTGCGATATTATTTTCTAAGTCGTTTTGCGGTGCGACAAATGCTTGTTCAAGCTCGGGCCTTCCTGGATCCGGCTCGGGTAGTGCTCGCCGATCTACCTTGCCGTTTGGGGTTAGAGGTAAAATATCCAAAAATACGAATGCAGCAGGGATCATATAGTCGGGAAGCTTGGCCTTCATGAAGCTTTGGAGATCGCCGACGGTTGTCGTTTCTTGTTGCCGCAAGACGACATACGCCACGAGCTGGTTTTCAGCCGCTCGGTTCTCCCGTGCTACGACGGCCACCTCCCGCACCGCGGGATGATGGTTAAGTACTGCCTCGATCTCGCCGATTTCGATGCGAAAGCCGCGAATTTTCACTTGATTGTCAACGCGGCCGAGATATTGAAAATCACCATTGGATAGCCGACGAGCCCGGTCCCCGCTCCTATAAAGTCTGACCGCCTGTTGTTGTCCGTCAAACGAGCACAGGATAAAACGTTCATCGGTCAATTCCGGTCGATTTAGATACCCACGAGCGACTCCGGCACCGGCGACGTAAACTTCACCCGGAACTCCGATAGGGACCAGTTGCCGATGTCTATCCAGAATGTAAAGTTGCAAGTCTGGAATCGGTCTTCCGATTAAGCTTCCTGAACCTGAGCGCGTATCGGCTAGTGTCAACGGGCGATAGGTTACATGCACCGTCGTTTCAGTGATTCCGTACATATTCACAAGTTGCGGATGATGATCCCCGTAGCAATCCATCCACGGACGTAAACTCTGTAGGTCCAAAGCTTCACCGCCAAAAATAATCCACCGAAGGGAGAGCGGGTCTGCACCAACATTCCCGATTGCGAATGACATGAGCGGACGGAATGCCGACGGCGTTTGGTTGAGCACCGTCACGTTTTCTTTCTTTACCAATTCCCAAAATGCTCCGGGTGAACGGCTGACCCAGTGGGGCACTACGACTAGGCGCCCACCATATAACAAGGCTCCCCACATCTCCCACACCGAGAAATCAAATGCATATGAGTGGAACAACGTCCAGACATCGCGGTCGTTGAAGGTAAACCATGCATTCGTCACAGAAAAGAGCCGCGCGATGTTGGCATGCGTAACCATCACGCCCTTAGGTTTGCCCGTTGAACCTGAAGTATAGATCACATAGGCGAGATTTTCTGGTGTTACGTTTTTTGAGGGGTTTTCTGTGCTCTCCTGAGCAATTATCTTCCAGTCTGAATCCAAACAGATGGTTTCCCTTGTGGAGGATCCGTTAATTACAAATGACAAGGGGCCAGTGCTGATACACTTTTGCGTCAACAACACGGGAACAACGGAATCGGCGAGCATAAAGGCGATTCGTTCAGCTGGGTAGTTGGGGTCCAACGGCAGATAAGCTGCCCCAGATTTCAGAATACCAACTAGACCGATTACCATTTCTAGCGAGCGTTCCGCACAGATCGCTATCAACGTCTCTGGGCCAACACCTCTCCTCCTCAGGCAGTGAGCCAGTTGATTGGCTCTGGTATTGAGATCTCGATAAGTAAGCTGTTGGTCGTCAAAAATAACCGCTACAGCATCGGGAGTCCTCCCTACCTGTTTTTCAAATAACTCTAGGATACACGCTTTCGGGTAGTCTCTGCGGGGTTCATTGCACTCAACTATCAGCTGATGCCTTTCCTTTTCCGTGAGGATCGGTAGGTCGGATATGCGCTGATCGGCATTTGAAACGATGCCTTTCAGCAGAGTTTCAAAATGAACCAGCATCCGAGTCATAGTCGATGCATCGAAGACATCCGTGTTATAGACCACGGAAATCTTGAGTCCCTGGTCCTCTTCCCAGGCGTACAAAGTAAGGTCAAATTTGGCTGGTTCTCGTTCGATTTCGGTCAGGCTAACGGTGAGACCGGCCAGCTCGAGGCTTTGTCTAGGGAGGTTCTGAAAGGCAAAATTTACCTTGAACAAAGGAGTATGGCTAAGGTTTCTTTCGGGATTGACTTCTTCGACGACTTTCTCAAAGGGCACATCCTGGTGCTGGTATGCTTCCAAGGCAACCTTGCGCACCCGAGCCAAGAGTTCACGAAATGATGGATTGCCACTCAGATCGGTTCTCAGGACCAGCGTGTTAACAAAGATGCCGATCAAGCTCTCAAACTCAAAACGGGTGCGACCCGCAATCGGGGAGCCGACCGCAATGTCGTCTTGTCCCGTGTAGCGGCAAAGCAGCGTCTGAAAAGCTGCCAGTAGGGTCATAAAGAGAGTTACTTCCTGATTACGGCTCAGATCATTGAGCTGGTCAGAAAGAACTCTGGATAAGACCATGGATTGCCTGGCGCCACAGGAGGTTTGAATAGCGGGTCGAGACCGGTCTGTGGGGAGTTCCAACACAGGGATATTCAAGAGCTGAGTTTTCCAAAACGACAGTTGTTTTTCTAAGATTTCGCCTTTAACCCACTCGCGCTGCCAAACCGCATAATCGGCGTATTGAATCGGGAGCTCAGGCAGTGGATTGGGCTCACCCGCGACGAAAGCTTCGTACAACATAGTGAGCTCGCGCCGCAGTACTTCATTCGACCAACCATCAGAAGCGATGTGATGCGTTACCAACAGCAATACAAATTCAGCGGGACCAAGCTTGAGTAGAGTAGTCCGTAATGTCAGATCCCGCGAAAGATCAAAGGGCCGCTCGGTTAACTCTGCAATACGGCTTTGCAGCTCGGCTTCTCGATCGGTCTCCGAATAGCCGCTAAGATCGATTGTCGGCACCTCAATTGATACGTCATGCGACGCCGCGATCGAAGGTTGGCCGTCGATGGCGGAATAAGTCGTGCGCAAGACTTCGTGACGCGCGATGATGGTCTCAAGGCTCCTTTTCAGAATCTCGATGTCGGGAGTACCCTTCATTCTGATCGCCTTCGGCTGGTTATAAGCCGGGCTTTGGGGATCAAGCTGGCTCAAAAACCAAAGCCGTTGTTGAGCAAACGAAAGCGCCGTCGTCTGGCTGGCTTGTCTTCGTGGGATGATAGTTCGAGCAGGAACAACAACGTCTTTTTGCGCCTGATTGGCTGTAATCACGGCTGCCATCTTGGCGACGGTGGGTGCTTCGAACAGAGACCGAAGAGGCACCGCCAATTGAAACATTTTGATAACTTGGGAAACGACCCTAGTGGCGGCCAGCGAATGGCCTCCTAGATCGAAGAAATTGTCGTCGGTGCCCACCTGGTCGAGGCAAAGAATCTCGGCCCAGATTCGGGATAATTGTTCTTCCGTCGGAGTTCTCGGTGCGCTATATGGTGTGTCTAGAACGGGCCTAGCGTTGGTAGGAGCAGGTATCGCTCGGCGATCGATCTTGCCGAAGAGGTTCCGCGGCAACCGATCCAGAAACATGATGGACGCAGGTATCATATAATCGGGCAACGTCTCGCGTAACAGACGGCGTAATTCACTGGAGGTCGGTACCGGTTGATGGGCCGATACAACGTAGGCGATAAGCCGAATCTCGCCGTTGGGGAGTTCCCAGGTTAACACGGCGGATTCTTTGATCATCGCTAAATTGAGTAGCGCGATCTCAATCTCGGCAAGCTCAATTCTAAAGCCCCGGACCTTTACCCGGGAGTCCTTTCGGCCGAGATGCTGATAACAACCGTTGACCAGAAGACGCCCTAAGTCTCCTGTCCGATAGAGACGTTCGTCGCCACCATTCCCCGGGCATTCAAATACGGTGTTTGTTTGTTCGGAATTACGCCAATAACCGGGTGACAGATAACGGCTCCTAATCACAATTTCACCAACCGACTGACCGCCAACCGGCTCATTGTTGTCACCGAGCAACAAAATTTCCTTGCCCTCGACCGCCGGGCCTATCGGCAATATGCTCTCGGAAATCGCCGATGATTTGTCGTAAAGTCCCAATAAGACGGTATTTGCTTCCCGGGAACCTAATCGGTTTACAAATATGCAGTCAGGCGAGAAGTGCTTCTGATACAGGCGCAAGTCCTTTTTGGTGACCGTATCGCCTGAAAGATGTACGATTCGAACCTTTGACAGATCCTCTGAGCCCGTCAATATGTCAGTGAAATCCCTGAAGAGGGCGGATACGGAATGGTAGATCGTAATTCCCTCGCGTATAAGCCACCTGGCCAAACTTTCGGTTTCTTCTGTTCTGGGGTTAAAGGGGAAAAGCGTAGCGCCGTTTAGCAACGCTGAAAACAGATGTGGCGTAGATGCACCATTGGTACAGGAATGAAGGAGGGTTAGACGGTCCTCGACGCTTATGTGGAGAGTATTAGTGTAAACCATCGTTTGCTGCAGCAGATTTCGATGGTTTTGCATAACTCCTTTGGGTACGCCGGTTGATCCAGAGGTGTACCCGACGTAGGTCAACGCGCTTGGCGCGATATGCAGTTCCGGGTTCTGACTGCACACATTGGCAGGGAGGAAATCGCTGTGTAGTATTTGTATGTTCAGCTCGCCAAATCCTTTGACAAGTGAGGCACTGCTGGAACAGGTCAACATCAATTCGGCCCGCGATTCTTTGAGCGCCGATAGATTCCTGGCTATGGGATCCTGTGAATCGAGTGCGACGAAAAACTTGCCCGCCTTCAACACTCCGATGATTGCGGCAACGACATCCACGCCGTGATCAAATAGGAGAACCACAGGTTCTTCCTTTTCACCACGCAGAGCCAAGATCGTATGTGCGATGCGATTTGCCGTCGTGTTAAGCTCCGCATAGGTGACTGCTCTATCTTTATATTTGATCGCAACTCGGTCAGGATATTGGCTGACAATTTTTTCGAACCGACATGGAATCGATTGTTCGACTTCCTCAGCTTGAAATGCAACGAAGGAACCCGTTGGATGGAAACATTTTGCGCCAATGGCTTCGTGCGCGGGATGAAGATTGACGGCGACTCTAGGATTACTATCGATGCTAGATTTTTCTAGCTGTACTTCAGAGATTTCTTGTCTAAATGGATCAGCGACGGTAGCGACCATGATATTGTTTCCCTCAGCCAAAAATGGACGTGCTTCTGCGTGGATCAGTTTCGATAACTCCAATGCGCCTTGTTTGGTCGCGGTAAGCCATGGAAAATCGGAAAGTGTTTGTTCCGGATCGGTCACAATGTTTTTAATCAAATTGCCAAACTGTGCCGCCATTCGCTCGATGGTGGAATCTTCAAAAAGGTCGGTATTGTAAACGATGTCGTACTTTAGTCCGATTCGGTCATCCGAAATGCTCACGCTCAAATCAAAAGCCGAGGTTTCGCTTTCACGCTCGTATTTTTCGATACGCAGCTCGCCGGTTTGTCTAAACTCCTGCGGATAGTTTCGCAGTTGAAACAATACTTGATACACCGGCGGGCGGCTGCTGTCCCTTTTCATGCGCAATTGTGGCGCGATTGTTTCAAAAGGAATGATCTGATGAGCGTGCG
This sequence comes from uncultured delta proteobacterium, assembly GCA_963816145.1. Classification (GTDB taxonomy): domain Bacteria; phylum Desulfobacterota; class Binatia; order UBA9968; family UBA9968; genus DP-20. The sequence continues at coordinate 23,551 of CAWFJP010000003.1, read as the reverse complement.
CTTCTTGCACTGTCTTGCGCACGCGTGCCAATAGCTCGCGAAAACTGGGATTGCCGGATAGGTTCGTGTACAGGGGTAATGTCGTTGTGAAATTGCCGATCATTTCTTCAGTTTCAATCTGATTACGACCGGCGAAAGGTGTGCCCACGATGATGTCATGCTGCCTCGAGTAGTGGTGCAACAGGATCTTGAATGCCGACAGGAGCGTCATAAAAAGAGTCGCTTTCTCCTGGTGGCTTATAGCCTTGAGTCCGGCTAGGAGATCGTTTGGTAGTGTGAATACTCGCTGTGCGCCGTTGAAGGTCTGGATCAGAGGTCTTGGGCGGTCAGTGGCTAAGTCGAGAGGCGGAATGCCCGGATTGAGCTGGCGCTTCCAGTAATCAACGTGCGCCTTCATGAGTTCGTCATTTGCGGTGTCCCGCTGACACCGTGCAAAGGTTAGGTACTGAATGGGCAGTTCCGCCAGCGAAGTAGCGCGGCCGGCAGAATATTCGTCATAGAGCGTCTGCAGCTCTCGAAGGAATATTTCGGCACTCCAACCGTCGAAGACGATGTGATGTGACGTCGCCAATAAAATGTGCAACCGCTCCTCGACGCGAACCAACTTCGCGCGAAATGTTGGACCTTTAGCCAAATCGAAGGGCTTGCGCGCCTCCTCGGCGGCGAGCAGCCGAAGTTGTGATTCTCGTTCGGGGACCGAAAGACTACTAATATCCGTTAACGGTACCGAAAAGCGTTCAACAGGGTAGACATGCTGCAAGGGTTCGCCATTCTTGGCAGGGAAGCGGGTCCGTAGGGAACTGTGACGCCGGAGAATTTCGCTTAGGCATTTTTCCAAAATTGATAGATTGAGGCTCCCCTGCAGGCGCGCAAAAACCGGTCGGTTGTAAGCGGTATTGCCAGGATCGAGTTGGTCAAGGAACCACAGGGCCTCTTGGGTAAACGAAAGGGAGCCGATGGCATCCTCTGGAAACGGCGAAGTCTTTACGAGGCAGGATTTCTGACTTGTATTTTCAATGGCTTTTGCCATAGCCGCAACCGTCGGTGATTCAAAGAACGCAGCGAAGCTCAACTCCGCACCGATCGAGTTCCTTATACGCGAGATGATTTGCGCCGCGTGGATTGAATTTCCCCCGAGGCGAAATAAATTATCGTCGGGACCAACATCCAATCCCAAGACGGCAGACCAAATGCCGGTGAGCGCCTTTTCTGTCTGCGTCCCAGGCGTGATAGCAACTGCTCGGCGAGTATTGTGTTCTTGTTGCGCGTCAACGAGGCCAAGTTTCTCTGCCAGACCGATGCGTTGGATTTTTCCCGTTGCAGTCTTTGGAATGGCTTCCACGATGATGATTTGGCGCGGGACCTTAAAGTCTGCCAAACGGCTTGCAACAAATTGTTGGAGTTCCAATTCAGTTGCCGCACCCTGCTTCCGTAACACAACGGCGGCGGCGATATCCTCGCCGAGAGTTTTATGTGGCACCGCAAAGCTAAAAGCTTCAGCGACCGCCGGATGTTGCAAAATCACATCATCGACTTCCCGTGGCGAGATCTTTTCTCCGCCACGATTTATGATTTCTTTAAGACGGCCCGTGATGAACAGATAACCATTTTTGTCGAGATACCCCTGGTCGCCCGTCCTAAACCACCCCCGTGTGAATGCATCGCCGTTGGCATCGCTGTCGTTGTCATAACCGTGCATGACATTGGCGCCACGAATGACGATTTCGCCAATATCACTGGTGGGTAATAAGCTGCCGGCCTGATCCATGATGGAGACTTCCGGTCCCGCCGCGAGCCCTACCGAACCGACCTTACGCTGACCGGGCGGCAAGGGATTGCTAGCCATCTGATGCGCCGCCTCAGTCATACCGTAGGACTCAATTACAGGTACCTCGAATAGATCCTCTAATCCCTGCAGGACCCGTGCGGGTAGCGCGAAAGATGAAGAACGGATGAATCTGAGCGAATGATTTCTTATGGCCGTAGTGTCGGCTTGGGTGCGCGTGAGTACCGCGTGATGAATCGTCGGAACCGCCGTGTACCAAGTCGGACGAAACGCCTCTAACCAAGGAAAGAACTGCTCGATGTCGAAGCCCGCAGTACAGATTACCTTAGAGCAAGCCGTCACCGATGAAAGTAGTGCCCCCACAAGACCATGAATGTGAAACAACGGCATCACATTGAGGCAGCAATCCGCTGCACTCAATCGCAAAGTCGAGGCAATGTTCCCGGCTGAGGCCAGAAGATTAGCCTGGGTCAAGGGAACCATCTTGGGGCGGGAAGTTGTCCCGGAGGTATGCAGAATCAGCGCGATATCGTCGGCCCGGGGAAAGTCAACATTTGCGGTTAGCGGCTGCTCGTTATCGTTTAAAGCAAAAACACCGGCGGCTGCCTCAGGTATCGGAAATAACTCGACGACTGGAATCCGACGCAGTTCAGCGACGGCGATAGCGGCAGAGTTAATGCCCGACTGAACAATCAAGACTTTGGGATTGAGGTCGGAGAGATAAAATTCAAATTCGCTACGGCTATAGGCCGGATTCAACGGTGCACAAATCGCGCTGGCGGCGACACCAAGAAAGGTGACCGCCATGTCCGAGCCATTGGGTAGCACGATGGCGACACGGTCGTTACGGCGAACTCCTCTGGTATGCAGAGATTTCACAACGCGCTCGACCTGATTGAGCAATCCGCGGTAGGTCAGAGCGCTCCGACCAGGTGCGCCAATAGCTATCGCTTCTGGAGCGTGCTCTGCCTGCGCGCTGAGTAATCTATAGATCGTGTTGTTTTTTTCGTCGTGCATGTGTTTTCTAGCTTCTACAAGCTATGGTTGATTGATTATTTCGTAACCCCGACAAAAGAATAAACGAGAGATATCGGCAACAGGTTTCGATTTGTCATCGCTGAACAGTGTTTTTGGCAACCAATGTTATGCCTCCCCGTCTGACATCGCCTCCACTTCGCGTGCCACGCGTTAGAGCGCTTCTTCCTAGCGCCTTGTGCCGGTGACATCATCATATTGGAACGGCCTCTTTATGACCAAGAAATCACTGGAAGAGAAGTGAGCCCTTACCCGTATCCTCTCGCACGCGCTATCACCGATCCGACCGCACGGAGGGCGGTCAGTTCACTTCATCTGCTTTTGTCGCATCAGGTATTTGCGCAAAAGGTATTCCAGCAAATGACACTGATAGCGGCTAAGGTTCAATTGGAACCAACTTGGGCGCTGTTGTCATATTAGTGCGCTTTCTCGGCACTTCTGCAACCGCCATAATGCCCGATCAGCGCTCTAATATCGAAAAGCGGTCACGGCAGTACGAACAGCTGACAGATGCGTGCAACCCCGCGCATCATCGGAACAAAGTATAAATGATGGCATAATGGCAATAAGTCGCTTACCGACCTCGATGCGCCAAATCCTAGCGTCAGTGACCTGCACGGTCATATCGAGCGGCTCCAAGGGGAGCTTCCAGGTTACGAGTATCGGCACCTAGATCAATATCGGCGCACTGACGGGATGGGGTCAATGACAAAATGGTCTTTAGAATGAAGAACCCCGCCGCAAGCAGCGGGGTATCGGATCGAATCGATCACACAATCGCAGCAAGCTGCGGGGAATTAACCCCATAGAAATTAAAGCTACTCACAGCTCGCCGTGTTTTCATCCGCCCCGCACCACCAGAACCGGGTCGTCGGCATGACGCACGACTTTTTCGGTAACGCTGCCGAGTAGCCAACGCTGGACGCCGGAGCGGCCATGGGTCGACATGGCGATCAGCGCGCCGGGCACGGTCTGCGCGTGGCGAATAATTTCCTCGGCGGCCGGGCCTTCAGTGGTCAGAATCGACACCGTGCGCACGCCCTCCCGGACCAGAGAATCTTCCTTTACTCTGAGATAGTCGGCCGCTTCTTTGCGCGCCTCCTCGCGCATTTCGTCGTAGTCGGGTATGAAAGTCTCGCTGCTATAATACGCTGCCGCTGGAAACTCGAAAGCGCGAATCAGTGTCACCTCGACATCGAGCGCGCGCGCCCAACCGCATACGGTCGGCAGAATCTTCTCGGCCAGCTGCGAACCGTCCAAGGGAACGACGATCGAATTGACGATCTGCTGCGGCGATGTCTTCGCCGCTGCCGCCCGCACCAGGAACAAGGGATCGGTCGTGCCGCGCAGCACTTTCTCGGCAACGCTCCCCAACAACCAGCGCTTCGCTCCGGAGCGGCCGTGCGTCGCCATGGCGATCAAGGCATCGCGCTCCTGACGGGTGGTTTCAAGTATAATCTCCGCCGGTGTACCGCGCACGATCCGGCACTCGGTCGGCGAGTGTGAAAATTTTTTGGCGACATCCTCCAGATAGGTGGCGCACTTTCTTTCCTCTGTAGCGATGATGCCGTCCAAGTGGCGAATTTTATCCGGCGACAAATGCGTCGTCATCGCGCCAATATCGATGACCGACAAGAGCTCCACCGTGGTCTTGAATCCGGCAGCTAACGCCTGGGCGTAGGGCAACACCGCTTCCGCCGTTGCCGAACCGTCCAACGGTACCAAGATTTTTTTATACATCTCCGCCTCCTTGCCAAAACCAATAATCGAGTTGTGCTACGACTCTACCATGTCACCAACTGCTTGTTGAGAAAAGCCGCGGCTCGATCGGCAACTCAGCCGTTTTACACGGTTCGTTCCTGCGATGAAATCGAATTCTAGCCGTGAGTCGTGTCGAAGGACTTCAAACAGCTGGCCTCCGCATCCTGCGATAACCTTGTGAGTCCTTGTGCTCCATTTTCTGACTTATCACCAGCATTTTTCGCTGCAGCCATCAACCGGTAGCCACGCCTCAGGCGCCCTGACTGAGCGAGCCTAAATTTCTCGTGATACCCTTCGCAAGCGCGGCCCCCGCCCGCTGATCCGCCGGCGCTGAGACCGCTGGCTGGCTGGTGCGGACCAGCGTCCGACCTCGACCTATGGCAAGCGGGGAAGTGAAACAAATTCTTCTCCGCAGGAATTTCTGCGCCTAATCTACCGTCAGCTGATAGGTGCCCCGCTTGGGAGAATGACATCAAATCGCCGCCAATCCTGCCACGCTTTACGATCATGCAGACGGCGTTTTGTCCCTTCGCGCTACTCGGCCGAGGCAGCGATCACAGCCGCCCTAACCATGGCTGCAGCATTAAGCGTGTACGGCGAGCAAATGTTTCTAAGAATAAGAACAGAACAAGGTCGCTTTCCCAAACTCTGGAGAAATGAACGGCCGGCGAGCCGCATGTGTCAAAATTTTCATTAGCTAAACATGGGCTTGGGCGCTTCGGCGCCGGTTGGCGCACAACTTGCGTAATGTTATCGCTGAGTAGTGTTGGATCATTACCGACAAGCAAAAGGAGACAGCCCTTGAACATCGCCCCTGCTATCCTCTCGTCCGCAACAACCTCAGTCAACCAGCAGAACGCGCCGGCGAAGAAAATCTATAAGTCAGTGCCGGAAAACTATAAAGTCTTAACCGACATCAAGTATCACAAGGTCGTTGCCGACCTTGAAGCCATCTTGTTGGATATCAGCACCGATGGAGTCGGCGTTAACACGCCGGACGGTAAGATCAGTGAATCGACCCTCAAGAACTGGGCCGGGTCCCTGCGGAATGCGCTGGAGACCCTGTCTAAGGCCCAGTAACCAGACCGCGTTAAAGAAATCATCGGATTCTGCGATGACTCACCGCCGGCAACGGCCTGCGCCGACCTGTTCTCAGGCAGCGGCGGTTTAGGGCGGAGAGGACCTTCGCAGTCTACTGGCTTGTCAAAACATCGACGTCGACGGTCTATTCCCCAGGTGCCTCTTTGCCGTTGCTGATATATCCCAAGGCACAGCGCGTTAGATAAAGGCGTGCCCCTCTTGGCGGCTCCTTGGCTATCTTCGAATCACTTTGCCAGTGATCCCTTCAACGGAACGCAACTATCCAGCAGAGGATGAGCGTGGCGACTGTCGCAGTGCCGCAGACCCATTGGATAGGTAATCCCGGTGCGCGCGGCGTAACCCAAGCGATGAGCATTCCTAGCACGGCGCCAACCACGAGACCGCAGAGATGAGCCCAAATATCGACACGCTGTCCGCTACTGCCGAGCATGCCGAGAAGGGCAAGCGCCGCGGCCGCCGGCAGCCAAGCGCGCCACCGGCTTAAAGCGCTGCGGCGCCGCCGGGTCACCGCGAGGCTCCCGAGTAAGCCGACCGCGGCAAAAACCGCCGTCGAGGCGCCGATAGAAGTGTGGGCCGAGTCGTGGAGAAAAGCGTTGGCGAGATTGCCGCCCGCGCCGGCAAGCAGGACGAGTGCGCCACCGAGCCCCATCCCCACCAGGCTAAATACGGCGCTGAGAAATATTGCCGCGGCGACAGCATTACTCAGTACATGGGCGACATCGGCATGGAGCGTGAGAGCGGTCACTGTGCGCCAGAGCTCACCGTGAAGGATCCTCTCGGCATCGGCGGCGCCGCGGGCGAACCAAGACAGTGCGGGCAGCCACTGCACCGTGATGGAATAAAATAGCAAGAGCACCAGCCCAACCGCGGCTGCGGCGACCCAGCTGCCCGACTCTATCGGCTCGACTCGCGCCGCCAAATTTTGCGAATTCTCCCGATCGTATGCCGACAGACTGGCCAACGCTCGGTCCCGCTCTGCTTCCGAGACGCTAAGAACGACGCCATCCGGTGTCCGCCGCAGCCTCGGTGATAACCCCTGAGCCAGGAGCACAAGCTCCCATTCCTCGGCCAGGCGCTGGTCGGCGGTGACGCGCAGATAAATTTGCCCAGCTTGGGTCATAGTCAAGGCATTGCGGACGTATGATCGAGTGAAGCGTGGCGACCGGCCGGCACCGGCAGAACCGCTAAAAATAGTCTCTTTTTTTGAAGTAAAACCACAAAGTCAGCGAAATCACAGCCATGGTGAAAATCGCCGCGAAATAACCGTAGCGCCACTCCAGCTCAGGCATGAATCTGAAATTCATGCCATAGATGCCCGCGATGGCGGTGATCACGACAAAGATCGTGCCCCAGGCGGTGAGCCGCTTCATGGTCACGTTGAGCTGATTCGAGGTCGAGGCGAGATGGACTTCGAGGGCACTTGAAAGAATATCTCTGAGGCTGTCGAGTTCCTCGGTGATGCGCAGCAAATGATCATAAACGTCGCGGAAATAAACCAGATTTTCCGCGCGCACGAAGGGAAACTCGTGGCGCGTGAGCTGGTTGAACACTTCCCGCTGCGGCCCGACGGCGCGCCGGACATGGACCAGTGAACGCTTGAACGCCAACAGCCGATTCATATCCGCTGACTTCGCCTGCGCCAAAAGCCGCTCTTCGAGAGAATCGATTTCGTCTTCGATTTCGTCGAGGATCGGGAAATAACTGTCGACGACCAGATCGACCAGAGTATAGAGCAGAAAGTCGGTGCCTCGGCCGAGCGCATTGGCGAGTCGCTCATGGATATGGCCGTTCTCGATCAGGCCGGGCAGCGGGCCGTAATGGACCGAGACGATCCAGTGACGGCCGAGCAGCAGATCGAGCTCGGAGGGTTCGATCTGCCACTTCTTGCTATGCATCAACGGATGAATCGCCAGGTAAACATAATCTTCGAACGATTCGATTTTGGGCCGCTGGTTCTGGTTGACGACATCCTCGATGGTCAGATGGTGGATCCGCAAATCTTCTTGAAGAAAGCGCAGCTCCTGTTCGGTCGGCTTATCGAAATGAAACCAGAGATTGGCGTCGCCGCGCGGCAAAAGCTCGGCCACGGCCTCTCGACTGACATTCTCAAGGCCGTTTACCGTGGAGCGGCGGATGGTTAGCATGGGTTAATGTTTATAGCATGAGCGGAGGTTTTTGCCGAAGAGATTATTCGGCGCTGAAACAGTAGGCGGGAGAGAGAATGGTTCAAACGTTGCCGTCGGGATCCCCAGCTTGCACGGTGATTCCTCATATACTTTTTGGTTTTTCACTCGTCGTTCATGAGCACGAGTAGGCACGTAGATTTCGTCCAACGCCATCAGGTCCAGCGAAAATCGCATCGGCCAAGCAAGTTATTCGATTGGATTCATCCGGCGCGAAGGATAGTCAATGAAGCAAGGCCAGGTCCAAAGGTTGTTTGTCGCCCTACGCCGGACAGTTTAAGATCGTCCGGTGAAGCTTACGACCCTCCAGCCGTTCAGAAATAATCCGGAAGCGCGCCGCCTCGCGCTGGTCTTTGCCATCGTCTACTTTGCCCAAGGGATGTGGTACCTGCCCAACCTGTCGATCACGTTTCTACTCAAAGACACCTTCGGTCTCAGCGCCGCTCAAACCGCCACCTTCTTTTCGGTCACAGTCATCCCCTGGCTGATCAAGCCGGTATACGGCCTGATCTCGGACTTCATCCCGCTATTCGGTCAAAGGCGCAAGAGCTATTTTATTCTAACATCCGGAATGGCCGCGGCGATGGGCTTAGCTCTGACAATGAAGGGATCCTATGACTACTGGGGGGTGGCGATCTTTTTCACATTGATGGGTCTCGGCTTGGCCTTCACCGATGTGCTGACCGACGCGCTCATGGTCGAGAACGGCCAGCGGCTCGGACTCACGGGGCCGTTCCAGGCGGTCCAGTGGGCGGCAATCTCATGCGCCTCGATCCTAGTTGGCATTGGTGGTGGCTGGTTGGCTGAGCACCGGTTTCTCGCGCTTACTTTTTTGATCGCGACGGTCTTTCCGGTCATAACCCTGGCCATGGCGATCTTTTTGATCAAGGAGCCACGCGTCCTCGCGGGTGAGCGTCAGTTTCGCGAGACTTGGACAGCGATCCGCAGTGCCGTCGGCTCGCGCACGCTGTGGATCGTCGCAGGGTTTATCTTTTTCTATAATTTCAGTCCCTCCTTCGGCCCGGCCCTAGTCTACTACGCCACCGACAAACTCCACTTTTCCAAGTTCTTCCTCGGCACCCTGGATTCGCTCTCGTACGCCTCGGGACTGATCGGCACCGCGCTGTATTTCACGTTCTCGAAGTCCTTTTCGTTTAAGCGCTTGATCCACTTCGCCATCGCTGCCGGGGTGACCGCCACGCTCGCCTACCTGGGCTATCGGGATCAAGCATCGGCAGTCGTGCTATCGCTGCTTTTCGGCGCCGTCGCGATGATCATCCAGCTGACATTTCTCGATCTCGCCGCCAGAGCTTGCCCGCAGCAGGCCGAAGCCACCTTCTTCGCCTTCCTGATGTCAGTTTATAACGGCGCGGTACAGCTGTCGCAGATCACCGGCGGCTGGCTCTACGATCAGGTGGGCTTTACCCGGCTGATTTTCATCAGCTCCGCCTTTACCGCCCTATGCTGGCTCTTGGTGCCGCTGCTCAAGTTGGACGAGCTCCAGCCTGTGCAACGAGAGAAACCCCTCGACAGCTCCTCGCCGGCTGGGTATTGACCCTTAACCGCGTCAGTAGATTAGGCAAGGCACTGCGATCCGATAATTTCTTGATCCGTAAACAAAAACGTCGTCATGGCTGACCAGTGATGCGGAGGGCGATGTAGGGAACCACATTCAAGAGGATAATACCGAGCTTGTAGATCGCCATCCCGGCGTAGTGAAGCATGTCGAACTGCTCAACTGAAAAACGAAACCACTGGCCGTGCAGCAGATAGATCCAATCGTGCGCCAGAACGAAGACCAGAAACCACACTATCAGTATTCCGTAGTTGATGACGGCGCACCGCAGAAGCGCTTTGCGCGCGAACTCGATATTCATGATCGACCTCCAATCCGAGCCATACTATAGACTCGAGCGATGCATGGTCACAATGTTACTCAGTCGGCTCCAGTTGTTTCACTCTCCAGCTTATCCTCAGGCAGAGATCTTGTCGAATACCAGCACTCGAACGAGCCATCCGAAAACTTGAGCCAAACCTCGATCGACAATTGCTCCGACTAATCGCCACACAAGATCGCCGGCCCAAGCCCTTGAACACCGGCCACGGGTCACCGGCTTAATTGCCTTGATGCTTTGGGGAATAATTTGCTATACGTGAGGCGACAGATAGCCGAACGCCGATTGCTCAATCAAACAAGGAGATCTCCATCGCTATTACAAACACACAGTCCGGAACAAATATCCATGAGATTGCCGACGGGATCTATCGCATCAGTACGCCAGTTGTGATCGAAGGTGCAGGCGGGTTCTGTTTCAATCAATACCTTATCACGGATGATGAACCCTTGATCTTCCACACCGGGCCGCGAAAGATGTTTCCGCTGGTGTGTGAAGCGGTGGCGAGCATTTTGCCGGTCGAAAGGCTTCGCTACATTGGGTTTTCCCATGTGGAAGCCGACGAGTGCGGCTCGCTCAACCAATGGCTTGGTGCCGCTCCGCGGTCCGTACCCCTGTGCGGCACTGTTGCTGCCATGGTGTCGATCAGCGATCTTGCTGATCGGGCGCCTCGAGCCCTAGCCGATGGAGAGCTGCTCTCTCTGGGCAAGCACTTTGTGCGTTGGTTCGACACGCCGCATTTGCCACACGCGTGGGAGTGCGGTTTTCTGATGGAAGAACGAACCTCTACGTTGCTATGTGGCGACCTGTTCACGCAGGGTGGCAACGGTCTTCCGCCGATCACGGAGTCGGACATTCTTGGGCCAAGCGAGGCGTTTCGCCGCGAAATGGATTACTACTCGCACACGAGGGATGCGCGGGTGATGATCGAGCGGCTTGCTTCGACCAACCCAACAACCCTCGCCTGCATGCACGGCAGCGCATGGCGTGGCGACGGGGCAAAACTGCTTCGTGCTCTTGCTGATGCCCTATCTGCATGATGGGTTCGCTCGCAAGCTTGGTCATGTCGCCCAATCGGGTGCTCTAGCAGACGCGGTTGGAGCGGGCGGCTGAGCTCGTTCTAAGCGGTTGATACTGAGATTTAATTGTTATGACCGCGAAAAACGACAATGCAACATTTCTTTTTAGCCCTCCAGCAAGTGACGTAGGTTACGCCAGTGAATAAGGCTTAGACTGGCAAACCGGTTCTTTCATCGGCGCGCTTTTTTTACCGCTACAGGCCGTAGCGCTTTTTCGCTTCGGCGATGAAGCCGGTTTCTTCGAGCGTCTTGACGAAATGGCCGTTGATGATTTGCTGGACATCCAACTGGCCCACTTTAGGAGTCACGCGGGCCACATACTTTTGAATATTTTTCCAAGCCTCGGGATCGGGGGCGACATCGAGGGAAGATACCGTGCGCAGCGCGTTGTAAGAGGTCTCGGCGTCCTGGTCTGAGGCTAGCCGAAGATGCTTTTTCAGCACCTCCATGACCTCGCGTTTGTTGCGCGGGCTATGAATAAAGACCACGCCCTCGACCATGCCTTTGACCAAGCGCATGATCAGGTCCGGGGAATTGACGATGCGGTCGCTGCGCGTGCAGACGCCCACACCTTGATAAGGCACCTTCAGCTCGGTGGTATTTGCAAGCGAGCGCAGACCGGCCCGTTTCGCCACTGCGGCCGAAGCCTGGGTGATCACCGCCGCGTCGATGTTCGAGGCGAGCAACGCTTGGAGAATCGTCGGTTCGTCGCCGATCAGGCGCATCTGTAATTTGTACTTGTCGGCATCGACACCGAGCCGATCCAAAACGATCATCGTTTGCAACCAGAACCCGCCGCCAATGCTCTGCACGCCGAAGATTTTCTCCCGCAGCGCGGCAAGCGAATCGATTTCCGGTCGCACCATCAGCTCCCGCGCGATCTTGTTGAAGGGACTGGCGACGCAGCCGAGCTTGGCTCCTCCGGAGACGCCGCTGATGACCGAAGAAACAGCTGGCCAAAACGCCTGGACATCCCCTGCCATCACCGCCGTTAGGCTGATTTGGCCATTGCGCACCTGGAGCATATTCACGTCAAGATTGTATCTCTTGAAAATGCCCCTGTCCGCCGCGACCCACATGGGGCCGACGGTCTCGTTATGACCGCCGTAGGAGATCAGCAGCTTGTCCTGAGCCTTCGCTGCCGACAGCATCCCCAGCGTCATCACGAGAAAAACGCTCGTATAAATTATCCAATGTTTGCTTGTGAAATGCATAATTTACCTCCCAAAAATGCTGGTGATTCTGCGATTCGTTGCGCGGCCGGACTCGTGCGCGCAAAGTATCGCCAAATGCAAATATCGACAACGTTAACTAACTTTTTACTCTCCGGCGTTAAACGACTGGTACCGAGCAGCGCGATGGAACGTTTGGAGCCGGCTTGGGCATGCGCGCATCGTTTGATCAAGGTTTGATTTTCATTTCCGCCGCCAGAAATTTATTGTCGGGAGTACCTTTCCAGACAATCTTTCTGGCCAAGCCGCAAATCTCCGCCAACGAAGACAGCGGCGCGAACGGAACGTCCTCCATCAGGATACGCCACTCCCGCTGTAGGATGGCCACGCGCCTTTTTTGATCGCCGATTTTTTGCTCCTCATCAGTGAGCTTGTCGAATTCCGGATTGCTGTAGTTGATTTTCTTCGACACACCGGTGCGAAAATACGTTTCGAAATAGCTATCGGCATCGCTGCCGCTGCTACCGGCGTAGTAAAACGGCAGCTTGCCGCGATTGACGCCGTCCTTGCGCCGAGAGACGGCGTATTCTTGCGAGACCAAGTCCACTTTGATGGCGACTTTCCCCGCCTGATTGGCGATGACTTCGCACACCTCGTTGCCTTTGAGATGGCGGTCCGGGGCAAAATAAAGCTTGATCTCAAGACCGTTGGCATAACCTGCTTTGCCGAGAAGCTCCCGGGGCCTTTTGAGGTTGTCAGGATAGCGCTTTATCTTTGGATCAAAACAAACCCAAGTCGAGCCCAACGGACCGTTCACCACGGCGCCGTTGCCGTCATAGATATGTTTCAACATGACATGGGCATCGAGGGCGTAGTTGATGGCCTGGCGCACAAGTTTGCTGTCGAAGGGCTTGAAGTTCACATTCATGCCCAGATCTCTTCGCCAAAATTGACCAGAGATTGTTATATTCACCGTCGCCAATAGCGTCAACCAAAAATCTAACAGAACGTAAAAAAGCCGGATCGCCGCCGGCTCAATCCGATAGCCGTACTAGCGCAGAATGGGCTTTGCGATTACCCGCAACTGCGCCCGGGCGTGGTCCCGAATCGTCCGGTAAAATGAGTTACGGTTTCAATTTCGCGGCAGCTTTCCCCGTAGATTAAGATGCGAACCCATGGGGTACTCTCAGCTCCTACTTCAACCGAAGAGAGCGCCCTGACATTTTCGCGTTGCTGTTAAGACGATATATCGACGTTGCTACGACACTTGTCCAGTAGTCCTTGACACTTTCGCTTGTCCCACCCTATGATTCGCGGGTGATTTCGTGCTCTGACAATCGGTCCTGAGGCTTGGTTCCAGGCGGTTTGGAGGGTGCTATGAAACGCTTCGCGTGCGCGCTCTTGTTTCTGCTGACATCGGTCACCAATGTGCCGGCTCAGACGCCCTTCTACCAAGGCAAAACCGTCCGGATCATCGTCGGCAATCTTGCCGGCGACGCCTACGATCTTTGGGCGAGAATTTTCGCCCAGTACATGGGCAAATACATCGCGGGAAATCCTACCTTCATCGTGCAAAACATGACTGGAGCGGGAGGAGTGATCGCCGCCAACTATGTTTATTCGGTGGCGAAGCCCGATGGTCTTACCCTCGGCACATTCGGTCCGTCGATGTATTTCGACCAACTGGCGAGGCGCCCGGAAGTCCGGTTTGACTGGGCGAAATTCACCTGGATCGGCACACCGGAGCAAACAGAATTTATCCTGGTTATGCGAACGGACAACCCGTACCAATCGATCGAGGATGTGCGCAAGGCCGCGCAGCCGCCCAAGTGCGGCGCCACCGGCACGAGCACTTCCGGGTATTACATGCCGAAATTTTTAGACGAAGGGCTGGGGATCAAGTTCAACATCGTCAGCGGCTATCCCGGCGGCGGTGAGATTGACCTCGGCATCGAGCGCGGTGAGCTGCACTGCCGCAATCTTACGATCAGCACCTATTTCGCCCGCGAGCCGTTTCTGACCTGGCACAAGAAGGGGTTTGTCCGGCCCATCCTACAAACGGGAAAAAAAAGAGATCCTCTGGTTGCCGACGTACCGTCTATCTACGAGTTGATGGACCAATACAAAACGCCGGAGGCGACCCGGCGGGTGGCCACGGTGCTTCTCGCTCCCGCGGTCTTCGGCCGGCCGATGGTCGCCACACCGGGCCTGCCGCCCGATAGAGTGAAAATCTTGCGCGACGCTTACCACCGCTCGCTGAAAGATCCGGCGCTGCTCGAAGAGTTAAAGAAGCGCCGTTGGGCGGTGGATGCGATCGGCGGCGAGGAGTTGGCAAAGCTGGCCAAAGAGGTGGTCTCACAGCCGCCGGACGTGGTCGATCGGATGATGAAATTGTTGGGCAATTAGTTAGGACCCGCTGCCGGCGGTCTAAAACTGCATCCGTTTCTCAGCGTAATAGGCAATGACACGCGCGTCCTCCGAAATGGTGCCCGATTTTCTCACGAGACCTCCTGCCGCCAACAGATCACCGATTACTTCGCTATCGATGATGAGCTGTCCATCGAATACGTAGACATCCCCGTTGACGCTACCCGCCTCGGCAAAAAGACTGATCGCCAGGCGGTCATTTGTATTTCCCATTCAATTATCAAACAAGTGTCGACGATCCCGGCATTGTTGCTGCTAGTTATGCTTTAGGTCTCGGCGCGGTTTTGGGTGCGTCTACCAAATCCCAGACAAACACCTGATGCGTACTCTTGTCCTTGGTCACGCGGAGCGTTTTTACTTCTTTGCTTTGTCCGGCAAAGGTTGCCTTCACGTTATAGATTCCTGGCGGGAGCTGAATGTAGAACCATGGCCCGGTTGCTGTCGTTGAGAGAATTACTTCATTTTTCACACCGACGATCTCTAGTTTCACATCCGCGACAAAGGAACCGTCGGTTTCGGCGAACACCAGCTTCACGTTGAACGCTTTAGCGCGTTCCTCAAGCGCAATTCTTTCGTCCGCGCCGACGCCGCCGCTTAAATAGTTAAACCCCTGCTCGGTTTTTCCCCTCGTAATGACGATCGCCGGTGCGAATTGTGCCGCCCGGGCAGTCGATTGCGGTAAGGCGTAACCGACCGGATCAAAGACCAGAAATGTGAGCAATAACGCGATATTCATCCCGTGCTTCTTGTCGCGATGATCCATAATCGGCCTCCGTAACCTTCTGCGGTCACTTCCCTTAGTCGTTCGAACTCCTCGCGTTGCCCTGGCCACTCCGATTCACTGTCCTTGATCTGTTTATCCAGGTCGGTATTTGTCCTCCACCTGCACGCGATCACCGGTCAGCGCCGCCCCACCAAGTCCTAACGCGCCGTGACGGCGACTCCCCCCATCCGAATGGCCCACGGCGCTGCCACCGCCAGAGCCGCGGCGTTCGTTATGCCAACTTGCTAGTGCTTCTGATGTTTGTCGTTATCGGCATCCCATCCACCAGTCTAGTCGATCATAAAGCAAACTACAGGCACCGGGTACTGCTTGTGAATTATGCGCAATTTTCATTCCTCGATTCGACGCCGAGTTCCGCAGCGTAACCGGGCCGAGCGGTACAGTCGGTCAACCCATAACGTCACGCCAAAAGCTACTGATCGGGCAGCGCGTTTACGAAACTAACTGCGCAGTCTGCCACGGCCAGAACGGCAATGGCAGAGGGGCAGCGGCGCATATGCTGGTTACACAGCCGCGAGATTTTCAGCCAGGGAATTTTAAATTTCGCTCGACGCCGTCCGGAGCTTTGCCGACGGACAACGATCTTGTAAAAATCATCACTGCGGGCATCCGCTGGACCGCGATGGTCGGCCGCGCTGACCTGACGGACTCGGAGCGCCGAGCCGTGGTTCAGTATATCAAGACTTTCTCGCCACGCTTCGCCAATGAGAAGGTACCATCACCTATCATCATTTCGCCCGAACCGGCACGACGCCAAGAACTCGTCGCCCAAGGACGCCAGCTCTATCGAGACTCGGACTGCGCCAAGTGTCACGGCGAGCGCGGCGATGGCAAGGGCATATCCAGCTCGGAACTAACCGACGACTGGGGTTGGCCCCTTCGGGCTAGCGACCTCACCTGGCGGCCGCTGAAACGCGGCTCAGAACGGCACGACGTCTACCTGACGATCGCCAGCGGCCTCAACGGCACGTCGATGCCGGCTTATGCCGCTGCGCTGGACGGCAAACAAATTTGGCCGCTGGTTGATTACTTGGAGACCCTCGTGCCCGACGCGCATAAGGTTTCAGCGCGCGACATGCTCGGCGAAGAACAACGCGGCTGGATGATCCTGCGCATGCAAGGGATGGCGGGAGATGGAATGATGGGCCGATGATGTAAACGGTAGGCTGCCCTATACCTATACGTAACACTTGGATAGTGCGGTCACCGCCGCGGCGAAGACAGGCTCACGAGTACATCAAGCAAGGAATCATCTCCAAACGCCCGCGACTGGGACTCTAATTCTCATCGGTAATAAGGGTTGGGATAGTATTGGCGGAGTTGCGAAAGCGAAAGCAAATTTCGCCCGAGAGCTAGCAGATTTCACTATTTGGAGATGGCATGGCGCTTGCCGTCTTTCATGGTCAGCAAACTACTGTTTAAGTTTCGCGACAAAGTTTTGTTGGGCAACTTTCGCATGCCAAAGGAGTGTATCCAATGATCGATCCAATGGCGGCGCACTCGCACGACGTCTGGGGACTGGTACTGGCCGGGGGCGAGGGCAAAAGACTGGAAGACTACGTCCGCCAACTGCGCGGTGAGAGTCTGCCCAAGCAATATGTCAATTTTATCGGCACCCGTTCCATGCTCGAACACACCTTCGATCGCGCCGAGCGATTGATCCCCCGCCAGCGCATTCTCACCATCGTGAGCAAGCATCATCTCTCACTGCCCGATGTCCGGCGTCAACTGTCGAGTCGATCAGCGGGAACAGTAATAGTTCAACCAGAAAACAAGGATACCGGACTAGGCTTGCTGCTTCCGCTAACTTATCTTCACAAGCGATGCCCCGATGCCACCGTCGTCGTCTTCCCATCAGATCATTTTATTCTCGAAGAAGATCGCTTTCTTGACCATGTCAGTCTGGCGGCCCGTGCGGTGCACTATGAGCCGTCGCAGATCGTGTTGTTAGGGATGGAGGCCAAGTGGCCGGAAACCGAATACGGTTATGTGGTACCGCTGGATAGTGACGGCCATATCAATATTTGCGGCTGCCGCAAAGCCGCTCATTTTGTCGAGAAACCAAACCCAGCCGAGGCGCGTTTGCTGGTGGCTGCCGGCGCGCTTTGGAACACCATGATTATGGTGTTCAAAGTCGAAAGGTTATTGCGCCACATCCCAATTTCCTATCCCGATGTGGCAGGTCTGTTTCACGGGCTCGCCCAGGCGATTGGCACAGCGGCCGAAAGCCGCAAGGTAGAGGAAATCTATCGCCATCTAGGCCGGCTCAATTTCTCCAAGGATATTCTCGAAAAACTCGCTACGGGCGTCCATGCGGAGATTTCGGTGCTACCCGTGTTGCAGGTCACCTGGAGCGACTGGGGATCGCCGCAGCGGCTGTTGGAATTGAAAAACTCCCTGGAGTTGCCCATCAAGGTGCCGACGCCGGCGTGCCCCGACCCATCGCGTCGGCCGGTCAGGCAGAAATTATGGCACGGCAACGCCGATTTGGATAAGCAAGCTGGAGGAGCAAAATGATGATTAGGATCAACTTATCTAGCTTGCGGCTGATCGGCGTGTTTTGCATTTCGATAGCGCTGGCCATGGTCTCGCGGCCTGCCACGGCGCAGTCGCAAAAAGTTAGCTCCGACGAAGAAACCGCGCGCATTGTGGTGATCGAAAAGACCGCTGGGCAAAACGGTGTGATAACAGGGGAAGTGCGCAACAAGAGCAGCCGCGATGTGCGCGAGGTGCAATTATTCATTCGTTACACATGGCTTTGGGACGATGAGCGCCATCCGGGAAAGAACGACCCGGGCACCTCGACCTATTATACGTTGAACGAAACCATTCAACCTGGACAGAAAATTAACTTCACTTACAAGCCGTCGCCACCGCTGCCGAACCTTGCCGGCTGGCGATTCGAGACATCGGTTAAGATCGCCGGTTTTACCGAGATCATTCCGCAGAAATAGAGAAGGCCCGTAGGGTAAAATCTTTACCTAAGGCGCAAGCGTTTCCACAACCTCCGAAAACACCGCCCCTTGCCGCTTATCGTTCGGCGCCTGCTCCCGGCTCGCCTTCCGCATTACCTCTAGGAAGGCGTATGTTTTTAATCGATCGAGTTGAAGTACTTGGCGAGGACAAATTTACTTTAGGCAAGATGATCGAAAAGTCACGTTCAGTATTATCAAGATTGAAAGGCCAGGCCGCAGATCCCAAGCCCGCCAAGTCAAACTTTTAACGGAAAAGTAGCTTGTCCCCTTTTCCGCGCCACCGGGGCTAACTCACGCGTACCTTTCGGGACCGGTGCCGCACATCTTGCTGTCTTCGATCTTGGCAACCCTCTCAGCATTGGATAACACAGCAACCGGGTCAAGCCACGAGACATTGCCCAAACCTCAATTTGTTTAGAATGCGGGGCCTGGCCCCAGAGCCTCATATGCAGTCATCACTTTCTTGACCGGGGGGATCGTTCAATGTAATTACTTAGTAGGCACAAAGTGATGAAAGGATCCTGTCATGAAAACCAACGTGGTTCGCATCGGCAACTCGCGCGGTATCCGAATCCCCAAAAAACTTCTCGAGGAGTGCCGTTTGGAAGACACCGTCGAACTCGAAGCACATAAAGACTATTTGGTGGTCCGGTCAATCAGCAAGCCCCGAAGCGGTTGGGACGAGAGTTTCCGCGCCATGGCCGAGCATGGCGACGATGCGCTGCTTGACTGGGAGTCGCTCGCATCTACGAAGTGGGATAGCACGGAGTGGCGGTGGTAGCCTTCCGCTTTGAGGTATACCTGGTTCGCCTCGATCCTACCGAGGGGCGCGAAGTCCGCAAAACCCGTCCCTGCCTCGTCATCTCTCCCGACGAGATGAACCGGCACATCGACACCGTCATCGTAGCTCCCATGACCACACAAGGACGAGCGTATCCGACGCGGATCCCGGTCCGATTCCAACGAAAATCCGGACAAATCGTCGTGGATCAAATTCGCACTGTGGACAAAAGCCGATTGTTAAAGCGGTTGGGTAAAATCGATGACCTTACCGCGCAAAAAGTGCTAGCGCTCTTGGGCGCCATGTTCGCTCCCTAGCTTGCCCTGGGCGACTCGGCGTTACGCCACAATGCGGCTTGGTGCGCCGGTTCGAGCACGAGGTAAAAGTGATTCGGCATCAGGCAAGCGGGAATTAACTGATCTCTTTCGCGACGTCAAACTTTCCTAAAGCAAGTCTCAACCGACTTCAACGTCTTGAACGGAGCCCCGAACTAGATCCGGAGGATTGAACGGCTTGAACTGAGTGAAACGGCTGAACGTGTTGTATCTTACTACTGCCTGTCGCCTCGTGCCTCATGCCTGTTTGGTGCGCGTGGCAGCGGTTTTCTTAGAGGTCGCTTTTTCGCTTCGAAAAGCTATCTTTAAGCTCTTAAACAAAGCCTTTTAAGCCATCGTATATTGGCAAATCAAGAACTTGCCTCGGTCCGACCCGGCGTCGGATGATCGGAAAGTCGCGTTCAAGATTGATAGGATTGAAAGGCCAGGCCCCAGAACATCCTACCTTCCAGAGTCACCGAGGTCCGCGACGTCTACGGTTCAGGAGTTGGCCCAACGGTAGCGATTTGTGGTAAGCTCAATCCATGAGTTGGATCGTTTCGGACAATGAACATTTGGGCGGCCGGCCTCGGGTTCGCGACACTCGGATCGCCGTTTCACTTCTTTTGGAGTGGCTTGCAGCGGGCATGACCATCGCTGAAATTGTCGCCGAGTACCCCAGCCTTACGGAGGAATCCATTCGCGGGACACTCACAGAACTAGCTCACTCCGACCTCCTAGCGGAACGTGAAAATCCTTCTCGACGAGAACATGCCTGAATCCTTGGTGCCCGCGCTACGGCGCCTTGGGCATCAGATTGATTCAATCAATCACCTCGGACTCAAAGGCATTGCGGACACAACGCTTTATCGTGAGATAGCCAAGGATTATGACCTTTGCTTTTCACGGGATGTCGGGTTCGCTCATAACGTGCGCCAGATGCGAGAACCGCTCGCTGTGAAAGTCCTACACGTCGTTTTATCGCAGCAACGAACGGAACATTTCGTGCCATTGTTTGTTCAAACTTTCGAACATTCCGATTGGTCCAACTACGAGAACGGCTCCGATTGGCCATAGCAGTTAGCGCGGCTCTCAACTCGCGACAGGTTATAGCAAAGCCGTGCGCAAAGAAGGGAACCTAACTGGTCGTGAGGATTTGCGTTACCATACTCTAGATTTGGTATAATGACCGATCGCCGCGAAGTTGGTTATTACGAACGCTACAGGTAAAGATGCGACCCTCTCATCTCTCACGACCCTCTCATCTCTCAGGATTTATTCGATCGTGAATTCAGTTCCTTGACACTGTTATCGCGCCGCTGAGCCGCGCCCATGGAATTTAATAGAGTCCTCGGTAACCCCTAGTCTTGCCATCCGTCCGGCGCCGGTGGTAAAGCGGGGGGGCGTCCAAGAGCGGCGCACGAAATAGCGAGGATTTACTCGAATGAACAAGATTATAATCTGCCTCAGCGCAGTGTTTTTGCTTTATGGACACACAGCTTATTCCCAAAACACTGCTTGGGTATTGTGGAGCTATTTAGAAATCTCAAGTGTCAAAGGCGACACTTCTAGTTGGAGAGTGGAGGATGCTTTTGAGGACTTAAAGATATGTAAAGCCGCTGCCGAACAAATGGCTAAGATATTCACAAAAGGGACTGAAAAAAGGTTAATTGAATTAAACGCCGGCTTTAGGACTTCCACTCGGTCAACAGACGAACCCCCATTTACAACGATAACTGAAAAATGGCTTTGCCTTCCAGGGGGAACCAATCCTGGCATGACGGTTCATCCGTCGAGTCGCGGTGAGGAAAGTAAAAAGTAACCAATCGACCCGCCACTGCTAATTCTGACGATCCAAGTCGGGCGGCTCGTGACGCGAAGGGGGTTATAAGTTGTCTCCGTGGGAAGGTAGCGGTCGACTGATTGTCAATCAAACGGACCGTGAGACACAAGCGTAATTGCGATGCTTTTTGTTAGCTGTCCGGGGAGATAATGGGGTCGGGAGTCATTTAGGCCCAACACTTCACTTCACGGTTGTGTGGTACCAAATTCAATTCAATCACACCGCGCGCCGAATCCCATTCAAAGACGCACTGAGGATTTGCCGCCGCCCTTCAATTTCCCAATCTTCACCCGGTTTAGTCTTGAGCGCCGCGCGAAACTGCTCGAACGGCCCAGCAACCTTACTGCGCTCCTGCAGAAAGTCCATCGCCGCCCCGATCTCCGCCGTGTCAACATCTTCGCTAGAGCATCTTCGCTGGAGCAGCGATCAACAGCCGCTTGCAGAACCTCTAAAGCCGAGCCCCTATCCATAACGCCGCTCCCTTTAGCGTTGTGGGAGAATTCAGTCCCATCCTAAACTGCCAATGAACAAAAGCCGGGAGAATATAACTCCTCCCGGCTTGAGTTGTACGTGCAGCGTTGGTCTAGCTGGGCAATTGCTGGAACACAAAAATCTGAGGCAACTCTGAAAACAAGGCTCCGGGAACATCGCCCAGGAGCCTTGTTTGTTTCAGAGAATGATTTTAGTGGACAGGCAATGGCATACCGGTAGTTCCCAGCGGCTGATCCATGCACGAGATTTTCCCTAGGGGCAGGCCGGTTCCTCCAATCTCCCCCGCGGTACTTGGGGAGTTGTCGCGCCGATTACCATCGCTGTTCGCTGTGCAGAATTTCGTTCCGGAGAGAAACGGGCTAGTCGGAAATTCTAGAATGCGGGTATTATCGGCGGCTGAATTTCTAAGTCCAGATGAGTTAACTGGATTTCGGAAAACTTCGACCGAGTTGCTCGTTCCGTAGAAAACGGTGTAAACGATAGCATTTCGCTCATTGACCGACGCCCAGATATTTCCGCTGTTGTCCAAAGCGATGCCGTCAGCTCCCTCTAGTCGAGGATCAGCACGATAGAGGTTTTTTAGGCAAAGTGTGTTGGTGGCGAACGTGTCGTCACAACCGAGTTTACTCACAAGATTGCCATTTTTGTCGAACTTGACTAACCACAGCGCTCCTCTTGCGGTGTCCGCCACTAACAGATTACCCTCCGCATTGAAAGCAAGTCCATTGGCTACCAAGTCCTGTCCGCCAGCAGGCGTGACTACGGTAGGGGTTGCACTTGCTGGAACCGTGATCGTGAGTGTCCCTGGCAGAAAGGTTCTCGCCTGTCGCCCGATTCCATCGCCAGAAAGGGTTCCACCTAAGGCCGTGCTATTACGCATCGGCTGGATGCGGAAAACCTCCAGACAGTTAGTAGAGCTAGCGCAGTTGGCTCCAGGACCCTTGATCTTCCAGACTCTTCCCTGACCAGTCGTTCCGTCCCCGGTCCAGAGGTTGCCCTTGCGGTCAAAGGCAAGCCCGTTGGTGCCAGGGACTCCTGTGGCGTAAACATTTGCAGTCGGAGGGGTTACAGCGTTGGGGGTAAAATATGAAATTCTATCTCCGTCGGAAACGAACATGTCGCCTGAGGCATTTAACGCTAGTCCGGATGGAGCGCACTGAGCGGTAGAACTAGTGGTGGGGATATAGCCAACCACCACGAGCAAAGGGTTAGATATTTGGCATTGATTTTCCAGACAGGGCAGGAGACTCCCGCACCTGCGTCTGCGCCCTACTGTATACAAATTCCCGGATTTGTCCCCCGTTAAACCTTCTATGGCCAACGGAGTCGTAATGAGCGTGGTAAAAGTTGCATTTGCCGGATACGGCGCTTGAGCCGACCAGGCCACTGACCATCCTAAACTCAATACGAACGCGATAAGTAATGCATTCAAAACTTTTGATTTCATAGCTTTACTCCTCGTTATTGCTTGTGTTATTTTTAGGATTGATACCACCGCCGTCCTACCGTCTCTACGGGTATCCCCGTGAAAAGATCAACCATCTTTCCAACATAGGTGTCTCCGTGGCAGTGGGGTATCGGACTCTTCTAGATAGTCGCCATTCGGCTTTGCGCAGGGCTATCGTTGACACTATGGTTTCCCGTTTACACTGGCTTCACTCTCACGTCGCGTTGTTGATACGATTTAGTTTTTCGGCTTTGCCGCGGGTAATTCAAATTCTCCCTCCCGGGCTTTAGCCGACCTCCGGTCGAGAACTCGACCGACCAAACACAAACGGCGACGTAGATCTTAGCCCCGCACTAGCGTTGATAGTGTTCCGTTTTTAACTTTAAGAACAAGATGAAAGTCGTATAGTTCTAGCAAAAAAGGTTTGTCAAGCAGAAAAACTCAGACTGTTGTAGCAAAGTGAATCTGAGGGCCGT
>CAWFJP010000002.1:0-352244 GCA_963816145.1 uncultured delta proteobacterium | reverse complement strand
GCCCGCGCTGGAGACTTGAGCGATAAGCTCACCCGCGCGGTCGTCAAGAAGTTCGGCTTGACGCCTGACATGGTGTCGATCCGTCCCATCGGCGGCAGCCAAGGAGAGCGCTACCAAGCGATGGCGGCCAACATCGTCCAGGCTGTTACCGTCACACCGCCCTTGGATGCCGCGCCAAGAACGCCGGCTTCAACGTGATCTATCGGCTGATCGATCTCGAACTCCCGTTCATCTACAGCACCGCTCCACACCAGCTACAAGATGCTGCGCGACCGTCCCGAGATCGTCCAACGCACTGTCGCCGCATTTGCGGAAGCAGTCACTTCGTCGAAAAAAATCCCGACAAGGCGAAAGCTGCGATCGCAAAGCCATGCAACCAACGACGACGAAGCCTTACAGTCCTCCTACAACGTCTACGCCAAAGAAATCGTCGACCGCACCATGGTCGTCCCCGGCAAAGTCGGTCGCCGAGACCATCGAGATCGCGCGCAAGACGGCACGCCGATCCGGAGAAAGCCCGAAGAGATTTATGACAATAGTTTCGTCAACAATCTGGAAAAAACCGGGTTCATGAAAGAAATCTGGGGCAGCGAGAACTACCGGCGCTAAGAGCGGCGTGGCAGAGCCGCAACGAAAGACGATTCGGAAACGCAGAATTAGCTGCAAAGCTTGTCCTGAGCGCATGCGAAGGAACTGGCGCCACGCCAAGAATTTCCCAGAGAAACCCGCATGTAGGGGTGTATGGCATACGCCCGGTGGCGGTGCAGCGGCGGTCAATCGGCGAGAAACATTTGCCCGCGCCGACAAAACTTTCCACGGCGCAGCCTTGCTCTGCTCCCGGCCATGGTTCAAGGATGATTACGATTCAGCCAGCGGAATTACCGCGCAACGGCTGGGATCCACCGAGACATAAACCTTGTCGGTCTCACGAAGATCACTGTAGGGATCGATTTTGGCGCGCAGGGAAAGGCCATCGCAAGCGACTTCGCAATCGATGTAATCACCCATGAAAACTTTCCCTTTGACTTCGCCGGGCCAGATATTTTTCCCGGTTATTTGACCATGACTGGACAGATGCACGCTCTCGGGTCTTACCAGAATTAAAACTTTATCGTCAGACAACTGACTTTCATCCACGCGGCAATGGATTTCGCCGAGCGATGTTTGAACGACGCACAATCCTTCTCTTGCTTCCTTCGCTTGCCCAGGGATCACGTTGGTCATGCCGATAAAGTTGGCGGCGAAGCGCGTCTGGGGACGCAGGTAAATATCCTGCGGGCTGCCGATCTCGACGATCTTGCCGGCGTTCATAATGGCGATCTGGTCGGACATCGTCAACGCCTCGATCTGGTCATGGGTGACATAGAGAGAAGTAATTTGAATGCGCTTCTGTAGCGCACGGATGCCCGAGCGCATCTCTTCTCGCAGCTTCGCGTCCAGATTGCTCAGCGGCTCATCGAGCAACAGCACCTCTGGATCACCCGCTAACGCCCGCGCCAACGCGACTCTTTGCTGCTGCCCTCCAGACAGTTTAGGCGCCGGGCGGTCAGCGAGATCGAGGAGTCCTACGGAGTCGAGCGCCGCGCGCGCGCGATCCCGGGCTTCGGCTCGTGCAAAGCCCTTGCTCTTCAGCGGATAGTAAACGTTTTGCAAAACTGTCATATGCGGCCAGATCGCATAAGACTGAAACACCATGCCGATGTTGCGTTTGTTGGGTGGCACGACCAAGCCGAGTTTATCGGCAAACACGACTTTATTGCCGATGGTGATTTCGCCGTCGGTGGGCGTTTCCAAGCCGGCAATGCACCTGAGCGTCGTCGTCTTGCCACAGCCGCTGGGCCCGAGCAGCGTAAACAGCTTACCCGCCGGGACTGTGAATGAGACGCCGTCGATGGCTCTCACCTCTTTGGCGCCATCGTAAAATATTTTGCGCAGATTGTTTGCGGTGATCATGTCGCTATCTCTCGTGCAGCGAAAACTGCGTTGCAAAGATTCGCGTGCCGAGGGCGACCAAGCTCAAAGCGCCAACGAGTATCATGCCGAGAGCAGAGAGCTCGGAAAAATCCCCGGATTCATAGAAGCCGTATATCACTACGGGAAGCACTTCGGTACCCAGATGGCTCAACAACACCGGCAATGACAAAGCCTTGAAGGTGAGCGCTAAAACATAGAACCACCCCGCAGCGACGCCCGGCAGTATCAGCGGCAGCACCACGCGGACAAAAGTTCTGCGCCAGGACGAGCCCGAAATGATCGACGCTTCTTCGAGCTCGGGATGGAGTTGCAACAGTGCGGTGTGACAGGCGCGCAGCGCAAAGGGAACGTATTTGGTCACGTAGGCGATCATCAAAATCCACAGTGTCCCGTAGAGCGGAATCGGCAGGGTCAGATACACCCACAGTAGCGCCAGACCGATGACGATCCCCGGAAAGGCCATGGGGGTGAAGGCGACAATGTCCAGAAGCTTTCGGCCGCGCAGTTGCGTGCGCACGACGACCCAGGTCACCGCCATCGCCAGCACCACGGCCGCCGTCGCGCTGATGACGCCAACGACAATGTTGTTGACCAGAGCTTGATGGAACAGTTCCATGCGCAGAACCGTGCGGTAGGGGTCAAGGCTTAACGACGCAACAATATCCCACGATGGCCTTTTGTAAATCGGCAGAATTGACGTTAGGCCGATGATCAAAAAGGGCAGGATCACGCCGACGAACAGGATCGCCAACGCCAACGAAACCGTGACATAGCGCCAGCGGCCGAGCCGTTGGGTGCGCGGCCGATAACCCTTTCCCGTGATCGTGGCGAATTTCTCCGCCGACGAGGTCGCCCGCAAGTAGAGCCCCACTCCGGCTGATGCCACTACCAGGTAAAAAATCGAGTAAGTTCCCGCCAGGTTATAATCGGGCGGTTGAAACATGCGCAGCGCCAAGAAAATCTCGCTGGCGTAAACTTTGATTTCCGCCGGCAATCCGATGACAGCGGGCACTTCGAAGGTCTCGATGCCGCGCACGATAAGCAATAGTAACACGGCGAAGATAGTCGGCGTCAGGAGTTTCAAATTGACATGCCAAAAAGTACCGAAAGCGCCCATTCCCGAGACTCGGCCCGCCTCTTCCAGCGCCGGGTCCATCGAGCGAAACGACGCAGCCAGGAGAAAAAACGGCAAAGTGATATTGTCGATGCCAAAAATCCAAATCATCCCCGCCATCGAATAAATGTTGAAAGGCGCCTGCGCTAGAGCAAAATTATCGATCAGCAATCGATTAATTAACCCGATCTTTGGACTGAGCAGAAGAACCCATGCGATTGTCGTCAGAATGCCGGGAATAACGAAGGGGAAAAGCGCCAGCCCATAGATAACACCCTTGAGCGGCGTGTCGGTTCTCTCCGTCACCCAGGCGAGAAAACCGCCAAGGACGAAGGACACTATCGCGGCGCCGCCGGCGAACACCATCGTATTCGCGGCTAGTACGAGAATACTCGCGTCGCCATAGGCTCGCACGTAATTGGCCAGGGTAAAAGAGGCGTCTGTGCCGGGTGGACCGTCGCGGAAAGTACCATAAAGAATCATTGCCAAGGGGATCACGGTCAAATAGACCACGATCCCGAGAAGAACCGCGAGCAGGATATTTTTGCCGAAGACGAAACTAGTCACAGGCAGGACAGCGGCTAGCGATAAAAGGTTTTCTTCGCCATCGCCGCGTAGTGGCTGTAGTTCTGCGCAGTCAGTTTCGGCTCGAGAAACTGAATCTTCAGCTCTTTGGTTTGCAGCGCCTTGTGAAAGGGCTCGACATCGGGATGACCGGGCACCTTACCCCAAGTGCGAATGATCTGCGCCCCTTCCTTGGACAGGTAGAAATCGACGAAAAGCCGCGCTGCGTTGGCATGGGGCGCGTTGCTCGATATCGCCAGACCGCCGCGCAGCGCGACCAGCGGATCGAACGTTCTGATCCAATCCACCGGTGCACCTTTCGCCTTCAGCACCTCGATATGATGCACATAGGCCTGCGCCAGCGGCGACTCCCCGGCGGCGAGCAGTTCGGCAATTTGACTTGCGCCTCGGCGTAAGATGAGCTTTTGCCGTGCCATCCCCTCAGCCAATTTTGTCGCCTTCTCGACGCCCAGCCTTTGCTCCCACCCGGCGTAGAGACGATAATCGAGCACCTCGACAACAGTTTTGCCTTGCCATTTCGGCTCGAGCAGATCGAACCATGATTTGGGCGCATCCTTGGCCGCCAAAAGCTTGGTGTTATATCCCATAACCTTGATCGTGTAGTCGTCAGTCGTCCAGTAGCCTTCCGGATCCTTCATGTCGGGAGAAAACTTTTCGGCTGAGGGTGACTGATAACGCGCCACCAGGTTCTCCCGTTTGAACCTCTCCACGTCGAAATCGAGAACGCGGATGACGTCGGCAAGGTATTTCCCGGCGCGCCGCTCGAAGAGAAATTTTTCGGCCAACTCGGGCCCGCCGGCGCGGATAGATTGCGCTCGGATGAATGGGTATTTTTTCATGAAGGCGTCGAGCAGCACTTTGTTGTCGGTCTGCGCCGTCGTCGTATACCACACTAACTGGCCTTCCTTTTTCGCTCCGGCAATCAGACTATCCTCTCCCTGGGCGAATGCTACGATGGAAACCGACAACATGCCCATCGCTGCCAGCACTACGGCGGAAATTTTTTCCATGACCGAGCTCCAGTTACTATTCATTGCGGCGGGCTGGCGATTTCCCACCAGTTGCTGTCCGGATCGCTTAACATAAACGAAACCGCGCCGTTCCGATCGGAGATTTCCGTGAGCCCGGTGATCCCGGCTTCCTTGCCGGACTCCTTCAGCCAGCGCTGCGCTTCTTCCACCGCCCGTGTGGATTCGAGGCCCAGCGTGAAGCGCTGGTGCGGACCGAGGATTTTCTTCTCGCTGAGCGGCACCTGCAAGCTGACGATGTACCAGGGAGTTGCGGGATGTTTGACGTAGTGCGGTTTGGCGCTGGGCGACGGCGCCACGACCTCGAGGCCGAGCACCTCTCGGTAAAACTGTCGCGAGCGGTCGAGATCATAGCACTCCATGGTGCCATGACTGAGCGCCTGCGGCACGTAGCCTCGGCCTGGGAATTTTTCCTCAGGGAGCAAACTCTTCCAGTGCGGCAAGACGTTCTCCCCCATTCCGGCTTTTACGGCCAGCTCGTAAGATTCGATCTCCCACCAGTTGCCGCCCGGCTCGAAAAAGTGCACCGAACGCGCGAAGTGGTGGTTTCTCGGCTTCATGATCTCAATTTGATATTGGTCCTTCATCTTTTCGAGATAGGCGTCGGCTTTTTCGATTTCGCCATTGGTCGCGACGCGCACGCCGTAGTGATTGCGCAGCGGTTTATCCGGCGCCTGCGTCCCGCCCTCATGAAATATCAGCAGCCAGTCGGTGTTTGGATGCTTGAGCGTGACCTCGCCACTGTTTTCCTCGACCACCTCAAGGGCGAGCAGATCAGTTAGGATCGGCACGGTCTGCTTGAGCGAGCGGCACTCATAATGACCGTTGACCAGAGCGATCGGTTTAAGCATAACACCTCCTTCGACAACAGATTTTTATCGACGATGTTTTTAATTGAGTATGACCGGACTCGTAACCTCCCACCAGTTCCGATCCGGATCGCTCAGGATGAACGATGCCGTGCCGCCACGCTCTTCGATTGCGCCGAGCTGGGTCACGCCTAAATCATCGCCGTTCTCTTCGAGCCAGCGATGCGCCTCCGCGACAACGGCGGCAGATTCCACCGTGATCGCGTAACGTTGCAACGGCGTCAGCAGCCGGCGCTCCGCCGCCGGCTTTTGCAGACTGACGACATACCAGGGGGTCGAGGGGTGCTTGATGTAATGGGGCCTGACGCTGGGCGACGGACTGACAACTTCCAGCCCGAGAACTCCTCGGTAAAACCGGCGCGACGCGTCGAGATCCACGCATGTGATGGTACCATGGGTGAGAGCTTGAGGAATAAACCCTCGGCCGGGGAAACGTTCCGGCGCGATGGGCTCTTTCCACGGCACGCTGACGTTCGCCCCCAAACCTACTTTGACCGCCATTTCGTAGGATTCGATTTCCCAGGTGTTGCCGCCTGGCTCGATAAAATGGACAGAATGCGCCAGGTGTCGGTTCTGCATCTTATCGACCTCAACCAGGCCAAATTCACTTTGTTTTGCCAGCAGGAATTCCCGCGCGTTATCGACTTCTCGATTGGTTGCCACCCGCACGCCGTAATGATTCCAGCGCGGCTTGTCCGGCGCGTTAGGCCCGCCCTCGTGCACCACAAGGAGCCAAGCCGTATTGGGATGCTTCATGACGATGGTGCGGTCGGCTTCCTCGATCTTTTCAAACGCCAGGATCTGTTCAAGAACTGGAATTGTCTCCTTGAACGAACGGCACTCGTAATGGCCGTGGGTGAGTCCAATCGGTTTAATCATTCGATCCTCCTGGAATTCGACTCGGTATTCGTAGCCGGTAACATGCCGCTGCGGCTTTATAATACAGCCGAGAGAATCAATACAACTCAAAGTGTCAAGTGACGGCTGGCTGCGTCGGTTCCGCTTTGGCACTTCAGTCGATTTCAGACTCGTTCATTTGGTGATCGTCATCGGCCGTTCGCGGTACAGGTTATCGATAAAGCCACTGCGATCGATGCGTTCAACCAAACGCATATCGAAAAGTCGTTCGGGCGTTACTTTGGCTGCGGCCGGATTCTGTGCTGCGACCTCGCGGATCACCAGTTCCATGCCTTTTGCCGAAGGATAGGGCTTGACCGGGAAGATGCGTTCCGCGTATGCGGACCATCCTTGCTTCATCGCCTCAATGTCGGCGCCCTTCAAATAGGCGCTCATGATGCGAACCGACTCGTCTCTGCGGGTCTTAAAAAAGTGCAGACCTTCAACCATCGCCCGTATGATCCTCAATGCCGTATCTTCTTGCGCAATGAGATCCTCGGTCATCGCCATCACCGACCCTTGGTATTCGATGTTCTTCGTCGTGAGATCGATCAGTGTGTTAAAACCCTCTTTTTTACCGCGAACCACCTCGGCCGGCCCGACGACAGCCGCCTGTATCGCCCCGGCGCGCAAGGCATTAAAACGATCCGGACCACTGCCGACTTGAACCATGGCGATGTCACGGTCCGGGTCGAGGCCGAGCTCCTTTGCCGCGATCCGGGTAGCCAGCTCAGATGAATCATTGAATCGGCTGATACCGACGCGCTTGCCTTTTAGTTGGCTGCCGGAGGTGATGTCCGGCGCGGCAATGACGGTGTAGAGCAAGGTATTGATCACACCGGCGACAATCTTCAAGCGCGCTCCGCTCAAGTGACTGCTGACTATCCCCGATGCGCTGACGATGCCGACTGGGAAAGAGCCAGCCAGCATGGCTTGAACCGACAAGCTCCCACGCGCCAGGCTCAACCTCATATCGAGGCCATGTTTTTGGAAAATGCCGGCATTTTGCGCAACCCAGAGCGGGCCGGAGCCGACACTTAAATTGTTGTAAACCATATTCAGCGCGATGGGCTTCGGGGTCGATTGCGCTCGGCCGTCCCGACTTGAGAGAATCAGCAGAACTGCGCAAATGATCAAACAGGGATTGCAAAGCAGCTTGGTCATTTTCATGGTTATGTCCGGCTAGCTGACGCAGCGACAATTTCCCAATAGTTGGCGTCCGGATCGGTAAAGATAAACGAAGCGCGGTCCGAGTCTGCGCAAAGGGCAAGAGGTTGCGCGATCTCAAAGCTTGCGGCATTTTGACTGAGCCAACGATGAGCCTCCGCCACCGCAGCATTGGATTCCAACGCCAGCGTGAAGCGCTGGTGCAGTCCTGAAGGCACACGGCTCTTGCTCGGCGTCTGCAAATTAACGATGTACCAGGGATGCGCTGGATGCTTGATGTAATATGGATCAGCATCCGGAAACGGATGCATCACATCGAGTCCCAAGACGCTGCGATAAAACTGCCTCGCTCTAACCAGGTCGAAGCATGAGGTAGTTCCGTGACTCAGGCATTGAGGAACGTAACCTCTGTCCGGAAAACGGCTGTCCACAAGAGCGCTGCGCCACGGATATGCGACCTCACTCGTGAGCCCGTGTTTCTTCGCCCCGCCTTCATAAGACTCGATTTCCCAGTAGTTGCCACCCGGTTCGATAAAATGCACGGAGTGAGCGATGCGCCGGGTCTCCGGCGGAATAATCTTGAGCCCGAGTTCATCTTTTCGTTTTTGCAGGTACTCGTAAGCGTTGTCGACCTCTTGGTCGGTGGCGACGCGAACGCCGTAGTGGTGGTAGTGTTGTTTGTTCGAGGCGCCGGCGTTTTCATGCATGAGGAGAAGCCAGTCGGTATTCGGATGCTTCATGATCAACTGTCCGTTTCCGTGGGAAACGACCTTGAGCGCCAACAACTCTT
Organism: uncultured delta proteobacterium; assembly: GCA_963816145.1. GTDB lineage: Bacteria > Desulfobacterota > Binatia > UBA9968 > UBA9968 > DP-20. The sequence goes on along the minus strand of CAWFJP010000002.1, from coordinate 343,820 downwards.
CCAGAATCGGCACCGACTGCTCGAAGGAGCGGCATTCGTAATGTCCATGCACCAACCCGACCGGTTTGATCATGGCAACCTCTAAGTTTCAGCAGCGTAAGTTTAAAGTGAGAGAATCTAACTGCACTGAAGCCACTTATTACAACGGGGAGAATATTGTCAACCCACGTACCTCGACCGTTCGTCCATTCAGCTAAATACTACCGCGCTTGCACGGCTCCCTGCGCCTTGCGCAAAAAGCTCATGTCTTCCAAATCGTCCGGCGTAAACGCTTTCGCGACCTTCAATGCCTCACGGTAAATCTCGATTTCCTTTTCCACCGCGGCGCGCGGCTTGGTGCCGTCTTTGCTGTAACCCAACATCTGCGCAGCCATCGCCTTTTCGGCCAGCGCTAGATCGAGCTTATGGTAGGTCGAGACATACTCGACGACTTCCCTTCGGTTAGCGGGATTGAGAATATAATTCATCGTCCGATGCAGCGCGGCAATCATGCCTTGGACTTTTTGCGGCGATTTTTTCATCGTTTCGATCGAAGTAACCAATCCAATAAAGCTCAGCGGCGCATAAGTCCGCGCATCTGCCAGATGCACATATCCCTTTGCCTCCAGCTCCTCCACATAGGGCGGCGCCAGCAAGTCGCGGCGATGCGTTTGCTGGTGAGAGACTTGATCGCATTATCCGTGACCTGCACACGCGAGCAGAGTCACCTTGCCGGCTTCGATCCCGTGAGCGCGCAGGATCACATTGGCCGACATGCCCACGGCGTCGGTCAGCGCGGTGACGCCGACGTTTTGCCGACCAGATCCTGAACTGACTTGATCTCCGGCTGGGCGAGTAGCACATGAACAGGATCGGACTGAACGTAAAAGATTCTTCGAATCGGCAAGCCGCGCATGATCGCCGAGGTCGCCGCGCCGGTGGTCGAAGAAAAATCCAACTCGCCCGCCACCATCGCCGCGATCGCCGTCGGCGGCGCCATCATGATCAACTGCGGCTCGATCTGCTCCGCGGCAAAGAAGCCTTTGTCCTTGCCGAAGTAGTACGGCATGATCGACAAGCTCTTCGACGGCACGTGAATCGTGACTTTGGTCGGCGCGGAAGCGCCATGCGCCGTTTGCAGCGGCAACAACAGTCCCAGAACAATCAACGTATTGCGAATGACATTTCGTACGAACATCAGTCTGCCTAACCTCTCGCGTTTAACTAAGACCATTTGACTCACCACAAAGCGTTCATGAGCTTACGCTCGTCTACAGAGTATGAAATCGCAGCCATCCCACCGCTCCATGGTTTTTTCTTTGATTCGTCATGCCGGCGAAAGCCGGCATCCAGGGGCGGGAGGGGGATGGATACCGGCTTTCGCCGGTATGACGGAAACCTCGTGCCAATTCGCTGCCCGGATCATACCTGCACATCTATTTTCTAAGGAGGTCATGAAGGTTCCAATAGCCATGGTTTCTAACTTCGTGCGCTTCGTGTCCTTCGTGGTGAGCCTTTCCTCCCGAACTTTGCGCCCTTTGCGTTCCCTTTGCGGGAGACACTCCGAGCTTCGGTTGCGGCAAAGCACCTTGTCTCATTCGTGAAACTTGCTCGCCGCTTCGGCGGCGACTTCTTTGACCAAAGGCACCGGGCAAAAGCCATGCGCCTCGACGGCGAACACCGGATTGAACTTGCTGCGAAAATTCTCCAGCGCGATGACCGCCGCCAGTTCGACGAGTTCTTCCTCTGAGAATTGCTTCTTGAGCCGATTGAAAAAGCGGTCAGTGACCCGTTTGCTGGTGTAGGTCATGCGCTCGCATAGCTCCAGCGCCAGCTTCTCCCGCAAGGAGAAGATCGGATTCTTTTTGTAATCCCCCAACGCAGCCTCAACCTTTTCCGCCGACGCACCATGTTGCATCCCACTGGATGCGTTGATGTCCAGTCAATACGGACAACCGTTGATACTGGCGGCCTTCATGCACAACAAGTGGCGCAACTCCGGGCTGATCAAGCCCGACGCCACGATGCCGGCTTGGAGCGCCTGCACACCCTGCTGGATCGTCGGGCGCAAGGCCGTAGACCTTCGCGGTGTTCAAGATCGTGCCGTATTGTTTTTCCTGCGCCGCAAAGACCTCTTGCACTTCTTTCGGCGCGGTTTCCTTCGATGCTCCCTTGATTCGCAACATGATAATCCTCTCTTAGATCGTTTTCGGCGCGCGGTCGAATTAAATCTTCAGCAATCGCGCCGCCGTTCCACCCAACATATCCTCTTTGATTTGTCCATCGAGCGCCAACCCGCGGATCTCGGCGATATAGTCGCCGACGCCGTCAATGCTCTTGCCTTGTTCAGGATTGCTGGCATTGAAGTTCTGCGGATAATCGGTGGCGAACAGCATGCGCTCCGGCTTGATCACTTCGAGCGCGCACCGCAGCGCAATCGGGCTGCCTTCGAATCCCGCCATGTCGAAATAGAGTTGGTTGAAATAGTCGTCAAACGATTTGGGCAACTTGAAACGATAGGACGAGCGCGAGATGCGCTCCTTGTAGCCGGCCAAGCCGCCGCCGAAGTGAGCGAAGACAAATTGCAAATCGGGATACCGTTCCACCACACCGCCGGCGATCAGGCGGGTCACCGCCACGCCGAGGTCGAACTCGCGGGTGAGAATCACCGGCAACATATAGTCCTTCATCAAGTCATACCCCTTGGGGCCGAGCGCCGGATGGACGAAGATCGGTACTCGAAGCCGGTTCACGACATCGTAAAACGGCGTGAACTCCTTGGCGTCGAGGGACAGTCCCTTGGCCTGCGACGAGATGGTTACGCCTTTCAATCCCAGCACGCCGACGGCGCGCTCCAGCTCGGCGAGCGCGTCGGCGCCGTCGAGCGGCGGCAAATGCGCCAGGCCGACGAAACGCTGAGGATACTCCCGCTGTGCCCGCGCCGTGCAGTCGTTTAGCAGCCTGCAGTTTTCCAACGTCGTGTCCCAGCCAAGAATCGAACTCTGCACGGCGATATCGATGCCGGCGCGATCCATGTCGGCGATCTGCGCGTCAAGATCGAAGAGCTGGGAGTGAATCGACGCGTCGCCGGTCCGCACCGCGTCTTTCCTGGTCGGGTCCATACCGAGCTTCCGTCCAAGCTCGGCGGGAATATAGTGATGTTCGAAATCGATGACCAATGTTTCCTCCTCTCGGCAGACGCACAATCCGGCGGCCTACCGAAGGCGCCTTTACGGCCATCCACCGCAGTCGTTACACTGTCATGCTGTACCACAAATCTGCGGCCTTCGTCACTTCGATTCACGTCCGGCGCGTCTGATCATCGCGTCTAAGCCCATTGAGAAAAGCCCTGCAGCACGTCGCGAAAATCGATCGATAAAGCAGCGCGGCGATCGCGGCTTGATCACAGCGAAGGTGGGATGCAGGCGACTACCGAACTTTGGTTTTTGATCGATCTTGATTGACGTGGTCGACGCGCATCAACCGCGTCTAAGCCTTTGCCGATGTCGTCGGCGCCACCTCGCCATCGGCGATGGACGGTGGTTTACGTAGAATGCCCGCGCAGAGTTCGCAAAAATTTCTGTAGTCCTTTCCCGCGCTGTGAACTTTGAGCGCTGGTCGAACGATACCGCAAAAAATAGCTGAACCCCGCCTGGGCATCGAATTCCGCCGCGAAGGCATTGACAGCGGACGACAGTGCCGCGCTTTTAGTTTCCTCTCCAGTGGTATTCCGCAGATCCTTCTGCGCCAGGATGGTGCGCAAACCCAGGTAAAGTTTCTTGCATTCCACCGGGATCGCAGGTTCGTCGCGCAATAGCTGATCACTGCTCTCATGATGGCGCAATTCGCCGGCGATGGCCGACTCAAGAAGCGCGGTGTGCTTGAAGTCTCCAAGACCGCAAAAAGCAAGCACCCGCCGGACTTCCTCGCCTCTGCTTTCGAAATAATCGTCAAACAACGAAAACAACCTGGGGTATTTTTGCGTATCGGTCAAGGACAAAAGGGTATACCAATACCAAAGCCGAGCGCCGTGCTCGAGGCCCATGCCGTTGCGTTTTTCTAATGACCTCGCCACCTCCAGAGGGTTGCGCAGGCATATAAGAAAACGCATGTCCGGAATCGCTTTGCGCCAGAATGGTAAAAACAAACTGGCTCGTGGATCCTTCCAACCCCATGAATTCTCCGCTGGAAAGCTCGCCGCCAGGGCGCGAGCCTGGCGCAGCAGTGAGTGCAAGCTGGGATCGTCTTCCCATCTTGCCGGCAAGTCCGGCGGATCTTGCCAAGTGGCGTGAAAGTGTTTCAGCAGTTTGCGGTCGATGTCGAGGAACCCACGGTGCTCGAAATGGCCTAATGGGTTGGCTTTGTCAGCCTTGAGTAAGCGATCTGCGGGCCCGAGATCCAAACCGCAAATATTGAGCATACGTGCAATCATCGACGTACCGCTGCGGTGCATGCCGACGATACAAATTATGCGGCGTTGGGCCATTGCCATTTATCTAGTCCGGCTTGTCAACTTACAAAAACGGCGTTGATAACACCGGTCGTAAATAGCGGTTTTCATTCCCCTGCGCAACGACATCCCTCCCGGCTGTAAGATTTTCTAGTAAGAACTTCACCGAGCACTTCCGGCAGGGTTCGGCCGGATGTTGATCGTTCGTCTCGGTTGCTTCACACAGCAGTTTTCGGGTCGCTGCCGACGGTGACATAGCACACCGGCATATGTGTCGTGTTGCGCCCGAAGCCGACCCGACCGCGGGCGTCGACGAGAATCAAGCCGGCGGTGCTACCGGTCAAATCTTTAAGATTATCTAACACCATGCCCGCGGCTTCGGTGGGCTCGATGCCGTCCTGGAGCAACTGCACGGCATCGCGCGCCATCAGGACGCGAATGATCGCTTCACCGTACCCCGTGCATGAGACCGCGCCGAACTTATTCGCGTAGGTGCCGCAGCCGATCAGCGGCGAGTCGCCGACGCGGCCGGGAAGCTTGTTGAAGATACCGCCGGTGGAAGTCGCGGCGGCGAATCTGCCGTCTTGATCGAAAGCGACACAGCCGACAGTCCCATGCTTGCTGTTCCAGCGCAGTTTTTCGCTTTCGACAATCAACGCGGCGGGATCGCATTCCGGGAATTCTATAGCGCGGGCGAACAGCGAGGCGCCTTCACCGGCGATCAAGATATGCCGGCCATCTTCGAGCACGCGGCGCGCCAGCTTAATGGGATTCTTGATACCCTTGACCGCTGCCACAGCACCGGCGCGCAGCGTCGCGCCCTCCATGATCGCCGCATCCATCTCGACTTGACCCAAACTGTTGAGGGTGGAACCGGTCCCGGCATTGAACAGCGGATCATCCTCAAGGACGGCCACCGCGGCTTCGGCGCCATCGACGGCGCTGCCGCCGGCGCAGAGAATCTCCCACCCCGCCAGCGCCGCCGCCTTGCAGCCCTCACGCCGCGCCGCCAGACTGTCGTCTTTGATCGGCCCCGCACCGCCATGAACGATGATCGAAGGTGTGAATTGAATCATGTCCTATTTTTCTAGCTTGAGGGAAAAGTCGATCTCACCACGAAGAGCACGAAGGACACGAAGGGTTCGGATAATTATAACTCCGACCTTCGTGCACTTCGTGTCCTTCGTGGTGAATAGATCCGATGTGCGACATTCACGCCAGCTCCCGCAGCACCGCCCGGCATGGCGCGCCATCGGAGCCGGCGAGTTTCACCGGCGGGCAGAAGAGTTCGTAGCGCCCCGGCGGCACTTCGGACAGGTCGACACCTTCGAGCAAGATCACGCCATGATCGAGGAACGCGCGATGCACCGGCACCTGTTCGCTTGCTCCGGCGGCGGACAGGTAATCGAGCCCGACCAATTTTACCCCGAGGTCGACCAGAGCCTTGGCGCCGTCAACGGAGAAAGGCGCAAAGCTGGCATCGTAGACCCCCTTCTTCAGGAGCTGCGAGTTGCGTGTCTTGAACAGCACTCGGGCTTCGCCCTGGAGATTTGCCTTGGCGACATCGGCGGCGGTAATATGCGTGCCGGGTTCGGCGGCGCACACCCGCGCCGGGCCGATAAAAGTCTCCAAGGGCAAAGCCTCAATGGTGATCCCATCCGGCAAAAAGTGGAACGGCGCGTCGACGTGAGTGCCGGCATGGACGCTGGTGTGAATCGATGACGAGTTGTTGGTGTCGCCCTTGCTCATGCGCTTGCGCCCGATCAACTCCAGCGGCTGTGCCGTCACCCAACGAATCGACTCCGGCGAAAGGGTCAAAGAGATATCGTAAAGTTTCATGTTAGCGTCTCCCACAAGCGATCCTATTCGAGCCACGAATGTGTCACAAGTCCGAGTTGCCAGAAATAAATTTACCACGAAGGACGCGAAGAGCGCGAAGCTCAGAACAATTATCCCAAACCTTCGTGTCCTTCGCGCTCTTCGTGGTGAGCTCCGTTCTTCTCATAGTCGATCATCGGCCCAAATGAATCGCAAAGTTCCCCGCCACCACGCTGATAATGCCGACGATCACCTTCCAATTGACCGCTTCGACATCGCGCAAAAACAGCGCCGCGAATACCAGCGACCAGACCGGATAACTCGCGGCGATCGGCGCGACGATCACGACCCGGCCCAGACTGATGGCGGTAATGATGCATAAGATCGAAAAAGTTTCGGACAATCCGGTGGTGAGAAACGGCCTTAGCGCCTGGCGATTCCACACCAGCCGCTGCGAGCGCGGCGACACTGCCAAATAAATTAAGAATCCAGCGAACGACACCAAGCCCATAAGCGCGGAGAAAAACAACGGCTCGTTGGCCATGGTCAAAACATAGCGGCGAATCGGGTGGTTCATGCCGGTGAGAAACGCCGCGCCGATGGGCAGCAGCAGATGCCAGCGACGGAAACTAGCGATCTCACGCTCGGGTTTCCACGACACCAGAATGATACCCAATACCACGAGTAAGGTGCCGAGAACGATCAGCGTCGAAGTCTGCTCGCCGAGGACCAAGATCGCGATGGTTGCGCTGAACAGTGGACTGACCGACTGCAGCGCGCTGCTGCGCGAAGCGCCGATCTTCTCGACCCCGGTGTAGGCGAACAGGCGCACGCCCAACTGAAAAACCCCGACCAGGGTAAATAACAAGATGCCCGTCAGCGGCACCGCATGAACGCCGCCGGTGACGAACACCGCCGTCCACAGCAGCAAATTTTGCATCAGGATCGAGACCAGGGTCACCGTTGTCGGTGTCGAGTAGCGCATGCCCGCCCGCGCCGACACCAGCGCCGCAGCGTAGAAGACCGAGGTGATGAGCGCGAGAATTTGCGCCGTCGCTTCCGACGTCATAGATGAGCAATCACGCGGCGGCGACGGGTAGGCTAAAGTCCTGACTATAATTTGTCATTCCGGCGTAGAGCCTGCCCCGGACGTGATCCGGGGCCGGAATCCAGGTTTTCTTCGGCCCTGCAGCGCATGCGAACATGGATGCCGGCTGTCGCCGGCATGACATATCTTCGCTTCGCCTGAAGACAAGGGATTTCAACCCTTACCGCGAATGACCTTAAGACATCAACTCTTGGCCAGCGTCTGGCGAAACTTTTCCCGGTGTTCGGTGCTGTAGAGGCGCGGGAAGTTCTCGGGGTAGGCTTCGCCCGGCTCGACTTTCAGCGTAACGAAGACCGGCCCCTCAGCCTTGAGAATTTCCGGCAGCTTCTGTTCCCACTCGGCGAGGTCGGCGATCTCGTAAGTTTTCTTGTAGCCGGCGGTCTTGGCGAACTCGGCAAAGCGGATGTTTCCCGAGTTGGGCGTCAGCACCGAACCGTTGGTTTCGTAGCAGCCGTTTTCGCATAAGCAATGAATATAATTCTTCGGCGCTTGATTGCCGATGGTCACCAGCGAACCCAGATTCATCAACAAGCTGCCGTCGCCGTCGAACACGACGACTTTCTTGTCCGGCCGGCCCAGCGCCAAGCCCAGCGCATGAGACGACCCCTGTCCCATGGCGCCGATGAAGGTGTAGTTGAGTTCGCTCGGCGAGATATGCGTGATCTCCTGGGCCGCCATGTACACCGCTACAACGATTTCATCTTTGCGCTGGCGCGCAAAGGCTTTCAGCATCTCATCTCGCTTCATCATGTTAGCGCGGCTCCCTTCCGATCATAATTACGCTCGGCGACGAGTTGGCGAACGATTTTTCGATGGCGGAAAATATTTTTGGCGTATCGGCGTCCCGTTCGACAAGACAATGCTCAAGGCCCATGACCTCGCAGATCGGTTCGATGATCTTGACGCCATACTTCTTCGACTTGGACGGCGCGACATCGGGCTCCTTGCCGAGCAAGCCAACGACGATGCAGACGGGGAATTTGCCTTCGACGGCGATACCGCGGATCGAGTTGATGGAATCGAGGAAGCCGGTGTACTGCATCATCAACACCGACTTATGGCCGGCGGCGTACAGACCGCTGCAAATTGACACGCCCTCGTCTTCTTTACAGACCTGGACGACTTTGTAATCGGGATCGGCGATCAGGCCTTTGAGCAAATGATGACTCGTCACGCGATCCGGCAGCGCGACAACGAACTGGATGCCGGCGCGTTTGAATTCATTCTTGATCGCCGCAGCGGTCAATGGATAGTCGGACATGAGAACCTCCTCAAATTAGAATCGTTCAAGGTTCAAGGATTCAAAAGTTCAACCTCAAAGCCCCGCTGCCAGAGTACCAATCCAAGCTCTAGGTTCCGCAACTTCCAATTCTTATCCGAAAACCTTGAACCTTTGAACCTTGAACTCTTGAACCGAGGTCGCTAAGCGACCTCCTGGACAAAATCCGCTAAGCGCTCGCCGATCATGATCGAAGTGAGATTGGTATTCGCCCGGCTCACCACCGGCATGATCGACGCATCGCCAACCCAGAGGTTTTGAATGCCGTGCACGCGCAGACGCTGATCGACCACCGCCATCGGATCGCTCGCCGGCCCCATCTTACATGTGCCGACGCCGTGGTGGTAGCTATCGTAGGTCTTGCGCGCGAATTCGCCCCAGTCTTCACCCGGCCCCGGCTGGATCAGCGGGCCATAGTATTCTTTCACTTCCGGCCGGTGCACCAACTCGTCAATGAACTGCATCGCCTCGACCATCGCTTTCAAATCCTCGGGATGTTCGAGCATGCAGGAGTCGATGCCGACCTGATCATGCGGATCGCCGCTTTGTAAAAACACCCGGCCGCGATTGCGCTGTTCAAGCAAATGCGCCGAGATCGGCATCATCCGCTTCAAGCCGGTCACTTCCGTCGGCGGCCGCATATTGATGTGGAAATTAGCCGCTTCGCTGATCGGGTTCTTACGGATGATCAAACGGAAGCGCGGCACCACCCAGTCTTCCTTCGATTCCTTGGGCCCCTCAAAGGTCATAAAGACCACCGGATGATCTTGATAATTCTCGCCGACACCCTTCAGCTCGTGCACCAGTGGAATGTTATGTTTCTTGAGCTGCTCCGTCTCGCCGATGCCGGTGAGCATGAGAATCTGCGGTGATCCGTAAACTCCGGAGGTCAGCAGGATCTGTCCGCCGAGCGCGCTGTGCATTTGGCCGTCGCACTCATAATTGACGCCTTCGCATTTTTTGCCGTTGAGCTTCAGCGTATGCACGGTGGCTTGGTCGATGATCGTCAGGTTCTTCCGCTCACGGGCGCTATTCAAATACGCCACCACCGTCGACTGCCGCTTGCCGTCTTTGATGTTGTACGGCGACGCGCACACACCGTAGGGCTCGGGGACGTTCAAGTCCGGGCACTTCGGCAATCCCATGGCGTAGGCAGCGTCGATGAAGGCCCGCGCCGGCGGCGACATCGGCATGTCGAGCGTGTACTGGCGCTTGACGTAGAGCGGCCCGTCTTTGCCGTGAATCGGGTCGTTGGGAAAATCTTGATCCGCCTCGATCTTCTTCATGAACGGCAGACAGCGCTCGTAGGTCCAATCCGGATTGCCCGCCGCCACCCATTGATCCAAATCGTAGCGCTGCGGCCGCAGCACCGACATGACGTTAACCGACGACCCGCCGCCCATGATACGGCCGGCGAGCGCATAGTACGTGCTGCCGTCTAAGTGGCGCTGGGTGCCGAACATCGAGACATAATCGGACTCCAACAACAAGCGCGTTTGGTTCTTCGACTCAGCAACCAACTCCGGCAGCGGCCAAGGATCAGGACCCGCTTCGAGCAGCAACACTTTTCGATTGGGATCTTCCGACAGCCGGGTCGCTGCCACGCAGCCGGCCGAACCGCCGCCGACTATGATTACGTCATACTTATCCGCCATGAAAAACTCCTCGTTGCTTTGTCGCAGTCTGTCGTTGCTGACCCGATGAGATTTCTCGCTATGCTCGAAATGACAGGGTCGCTAGATTGTCATCTCGAACGCAGTGCGAGATCTATCCCCCATCCCTTACTAAAATTAACTCTGCGCGCCAAGCCCTTGATGCAGTCTCTTGGTGAACTCTTGCAGAATCAAAGTCGCCGTCGCCCGCAACACCATATCGCCGAGTATGCCCAGCCGGCCTTTGATTTTCACATCGGCCTTGTAGTCCATCTGCGACGAAGTGTCGGAAACCCGCCGCAGATCGACCGTCATGTCGGCGTTGACCGTGCTCTTGGTCACCGTATCCTGGCCTTCGGTCTTGACCACCATCTGCGCCGGCGGCATGCTCTCGACGATCGTCGAGCGAAAGTTGAACTTGCCGGAAATCGGCCCAACCGTCGCCGAAATGATCCCGTCGAAGGTCTTGTCGTCGATCTGCGTCACCGAGTCGATACCCGGTAAGCAGGTGGAAAATTTGTTGATATCGATCAAAAAGTCCCAGGCCTTTTCCACCGGGGCGTTAAGATCGATGGTGCCGTCGAGAATCATCGGGTCATTTACTCCTCAAGACAAATTCAGGCGCGATCTTATGTGAGAAAGTTAGGGGTGACAAGGCCCTAACAGTGTCCGAATGGATGGCCTCTTAGCGGTCGCTGCAACATTCGAGCGACAAGAGCGCACGCTGCTTGCATAAACAAGAGCGCTTGAAATTTAGGACGTTGCGCAAGAAGCAGAATCGTTTATTCCCGCCACCCTCACAGTAAATTCTCTAGATTGCCGCTAGAACTCTCGCTTAGGCGCGATTAGAATCGTGCAGTTCCTACAGCTCATTTAAACCTGCGCGTGATTCTGAAACGTCATCGACCGGCTCACGGATCCGGCTTCACTCATATATCGTGGGCGTTAACTATTTCCCCGGATAGGTTGCGGGTGGCGCGTGACCCGCCGCCACTGCGCACGCCGCTTTGGCCAATGCCACCGGACTCGGCCGGTCGGCGGCGCTATCGCTGACGTAGGCCCATTTCACCAGACCGCTGGGACCGACGACATAGGTCACCGGCGCAGCGATCGTTCCGGCCCAGTGGCCTTCGTTTTCCGTGCCGCACGCGCGGATCAACGTCGCATCGGGATCGCTGAGCAAACGCACCGGGTAGGGATCGAGCGAAATATGCGGACGGTCTTCCTGGCAGTCGCGCGTCACGCGCTCTTTAAGTTTCTTGCCCTCCTCCGGTGGCTCGACGCTGATGCCGAGGATCTGTACGTTTCCTTCTAGGTACCGCTCCCATTCGTAAACAAAGGCCGTCACCTGGGCCCGGCACCAGGGTCACCAGCGGCCGCGGTAGAAAAACACCACCGTCGCTGGGGCGTTTTTGAATACGGCGGGGAAGTTGACGGCAAGACCGTCGATGTCGTTTAGTTTTGCCGGGGGAAATTGGTCGCCCACCGTCAGTTTTGCCATGGATGGGTATTCCTTTGGTTCAGTCTACGAAGATTTATTCCGTAACGCGCACAACGGCAAGGCGCGCCTTGTCCCGACACAAAACTCGCCAATCGATCAATCGGTTAAATCATAGATGCATTCGTTGAGAACGAATCTCCCCGACACCGGCACGCGTTTACGCATCGAATTCACCGTATGGCAGCCTTTGTCGGCGGCCTGGACCACGGGCAGCACTTTTTCTAGCGGCGCGGCGCTTTTGATTTTGAAAACGTAGGCGATTCCTTGGGCGGCATCGGAAAAATCTTTGATGGGAAACTTACCGCTCAAGTCGTAGGTCATGCGCAGCTCCATTTCGAGGTCGTCGACGGCGACTTCCGCTTTGGCGGCTAGCCGCTTGAACTGGCTGAACATGCAGAAACCGATCGAGGCGATGAAATATTGCAGCGGCGACGGCCGCTTGCCGTGCTGTTTCTTGAAATTCTCGTCGTCGCAGTAGACCGTGTAGTCGTCGCGCTGTTCGAGTTTGACCAGCTCTTCGTTGAGGCGAATGACGGCGCGCTGCTGCAGGAGGTAGCCGTCCGTTCCATCGGACGGCCGCTCCCGCTCTTCTTCATAAACGACCCGAAACTTTCCGAGATCGATGGTTCCCGGAAATGACGCCATGCATCACTTGGCGCCGTGCAGCGCTTGGTAGATCTTCTCCGCTGTAATCGGCAGGCTGGTGATGCGCACACCGCAGGCGTCTTCCACCGCATTGGCGATGGCGGCCGCCGTCGGAATATTACCGGTCTCGCCGATCGGCATGCTGTCATACGGGCCCGCTCCGTGCGGTGCTTCCGAAACCGAGCCTTTGAATACCGGAACATCCTTGATGGTGGGGATCTTGTACTCGCCGAAGTGGGTCGTCGCGACTTTACCGTCGTTGATGATCACTTCCTCCATCAGCGTGTAGCCGATGCCGGTCATGCTGGCGCCTTCAATCTGGCCCTGGTGCATGAGCGGATTGAGCACGGTGCCGGTGTTGTGAGTCGAAGTGAATTTCTTGAGCTCCACCCGACCCGTTTCGGGGTCCACTTCCACCTCCGCCACCTGAACGCACATGGAGGCGGCATGAATTTTCTTGTTGTCGTTGAACGTGGCATCCACCGCGATTGGCCCGCCGTTCGCCTTGACGATCTCGCCGTAGGTCAAGCGGCGCTCCATGCGCGGATGCAGCGCCGCGCCCTTGGCGAGGATGATCTGATCTGCCGGCACGCCCATCTGACTCGCGGCCGCTTGTTTAATCGCATTGACGGCCTTGATCGCCGCTTGATAACCCGCCGTGCCGTAAACGCGTGTCGCCCGGCTGCCGCCGACCCCGGTATCCTTTACGCCATTCTGCGTGTCCAGTTGCTGAGTTTTGATTTGGCTCAACGGGATCTTGAGCTCTTCGGCGACGATTTCGCTGAGCACGGTGTAAGTGCCCGCGCCCTGATCGGCCATGGCGGAAGAAATCGTCGCCACGCTTTTCTCATCGATCGAGATCGCGACCGTGCCTGTCCCGCCGGCGGGCGTCCACTGCACCAGCGCGATACCGCGTCCAACGTTTTTCGGCTTGGGTTTTTGATAGCCCGAGTCGTCCAGCGCTTTCTTGAGCGTCTCGTCGGTTTTGATGTAACTATACTCCTCGCCGGTCGGATCGATATCGCCGTCGTGCATGAGGTTTTTCTGGCGCAACTTGATCGGGTCCATGCCAATCTTTTTAGCGATCATGTCCAATTGACTTTCATTAGCGAAGAATCCCTGGGGGTCGCCAGGCGAGCGCATATGGCCGCAGGGGATCTTGTTGGTGTAGACCATATGTTCCTCGATAAATACGTGAGGAATCTTGTACGGCCCAGCGGACAGGTGCGGGCCGTTGAGAAAGGCGTTGGGTTTAAATGCGCCGTAGGCGCCGCTGTCGAAAATAAAACTCATGCGGTGTGCGACCAGGGTGCCGTCTTTTTTTACGCCGGTTTTAACGTGGATGATTGACGCGTGCCGCGGATTGCCCGCGGTGAATTCCTCTTCGTAGTCCATTACCATCTTGACCGGCCGTCCGGCTTTCTTGGACAAGAGATAAACCACGGCAAGATCCATGAAATCGCCCTTGCCGCCGAAGTCACCCCCGATATAGACGGGGTTAAAGTTGAGTTTTTCTTGCGGCAGCTTGAGCGCGTTGGCGACTTGTTCGCGCACGCCGTAGGGCACTTTGCTGCACGACCAGAATTCCGCCGAACCGTCGGCCGCAGTGCTGACGACACAGGAATGGGGCTCGATGTAACTCTGATGCACGACCGGCGTGGTAAAAGTGTTTTCGACGATCACGTCCGCCTGGCGAAATCCGGCCTCAGGATCGCCTTTGCCCCAAGTGACGTAGACAAAATCGTTGGTCGGCTCCTTGAGCGGATTGGGTAACCCTTTGTAACTCATGACATCGGGATGAAGGAGTTTCGCCCCCGGCTTGAGCGCTTCGACCGGATCGAGCAAGGGTTCGGTCTCTTCATACTCGACCTCGATCAGATTCAACGCCTCTTCGGCAATGTCCTCGCTGTCCGCCGCCACCGCCACAACCTTTTCACCGATGAAGCGCACTTCGCCGTCGGCGATGATCGGCATGTCATAGAGTCTGCGGCCGATTTTTAGGCCCGAGCAATCCGCTCCCGTGACAATCGCACGCACGCCTTTGAGTTTTTCCGCCTTGCTGGCATCGATACGCTTGATTTTACCCGAGGCGATCGGGCTGCGCAGCAATTTGCCCCAGAGCATACCGGGCAAGGTCACGTCCACCGCATACTTGGCCTGACCGCTGACCTTGAGTTCGCCTTCGATTCTTGGGGTTGGATTACCGACGACTTGGTTCGTTGATGCCATCAGAAAAAACCTCCTACCGTGCTCTAAAAAAATTTCTATGGGCGCCATTAGATCGCGTGTGACGCATAGCAGTAGTCTAAGCGCGTCCGCAAACCAAGCGCGAGTTCTCCACCGTCTACGTCAAGCCTATCCAGAGGCGTGGTCAAAGTAACGTATGCCCACCCTAAATTCAACAAATTAAAAGGCCTCAGCGGCTGCGCGAATTTGAAACGATCACTGCGGGCGCGCGGCCCCAGCGCATCAACGGCAAGATTCCGTTGGCAAGGGCTCCAACCGTACCGGCGACTCATCATAATCGATGGCCAATGACCAGACCTTACGGTCTTTGAAATAGGCCACCAGCTTGCAGTCTTCCTGATCATCCATGGCGCGGGCCCAGACGACCTTCGAGCCGTCGATGTCGGCGTCGTTATAGACCCATTCCATGAAATACGAATGGTGCGGTCCATACTTGACCAGAACCAAGTGCCGACCGTCGCCTTCGCTCAATCGCTGCAACAACCGTGCTCGCTGCCTAGGAGGCGTGAACTCATCACGGGTCGCAACCAAGTGGTATGTCGTCATGATCAAGATCGCTAGCGCCAGAATGGGCAGCGCGATCAAAACGGCTTGCCCGACCCGAGGATTGCGCTCGCGCCAAAGTCGAAGACCTTGCAAAAGAAAAAGGTAGCTGAGCGCGGTGACCGGCGCCCAGTAGTGCGGCAACGCGTAGGTTTCTATCATTATGCCAAAAATGAAAAAGCCGTAAATAAACAGCGCGAATCGCCCCCAAGGGTCGTTCCATGCCCATGAGAGTAATTGTTTAGCCGAACCGATCAGTGATATCGCGAACACGCTGCCGACCAAAACAATGTGGTAAGCAAAGGATAAGAAGTTAATCGTGACAAAGCCCTTTAGAGTACGTTTTTCCAGATAGTACGGGAGCTCGAATCGGGCATGAAAGTCTTCGATGAGTTGATGGCGATAGTGAGGTTTCGGCGGCAGCGGCTGCCAAATAAAAAGTGTCGACATCATGTATTGTTGCGTATGTAGAAGGTACGGAATTTGCGCGACGTTGCCGGTGATACGGTAGTTGTAGTAGGCCATGGCGCCGACCGTGAGAACACCGATCAGGACGAAGGGCAGCAGGATGCTGCGAATCAAAACCGGCGCCGGCGGCCGATTCTTGCCGACCAACCAGTTGAAGAATACCAACCCAACCGGGAGACTGAGAACCAGACCCTCATACGGCCGGCTGTTGGCGAGAAGCGCCAAACCCATTGCGGCAGCTACCGCGTAACCCGTGCGCGGCGTGACCATGAGATGGCGCACGCCTCCCAGGAGCAACGCACCGCCGGCGGCAGGCAGCGCGCCACCCCAGTAACTTTGCGCCCAGTAATTGCCAACGCCAATGTTCGGATGAATCACTGCAAAGATGCCGCCGAGCAAAGCCCAGCGGGTCGGCAACCACCCCTGCAACATCCAGCAAATAACGGCACACATGAAAGCCATGGAGAACCAAACTCCAACGATCGGATGACCGCCGAGAACCTTGCCGAGCATGAGAATGATTCCCTGCGCCGGCATAAATTTGGACATGTAGCTCGGTTGGTGAATGACATGCAGCGTTTCGAAGTGCACCCACATCGGGTGGGTCGGGTTGGTCAGCCTGCCATGAGCAAAGGTATCGGCGGCGAGCAGGTAGCTGAACTCGTCGTGACTTTGGGGTTGCCGAATGCCCAGCAAAAATCCCATCGTCGCGCAACCCGCCAATGCAAGGACGGCCACCAAAACAATCGACAGGCTCTTTGACGAAATCGCAGCAATCGCTTTTTCAACGAGTTGATGAAGAACAGTGAGAGCTGATTTCACCATGGAGCGCACCCTTTAACCTTTTCGAGTGTAGGACGAACTCATCACGAAACACGGCCGCAAGACTGCAATCTTAAACCAACAGATAAATAAAATCTTGATTTTATAGAGTGGGTTTGAGGTTTTCGCTTTCCTTGCGAATCCGAAGGCTACGCTCGAAAAACGAACTTTATCCGACAGCCAAAACGAGGTATCTGATTATATGAATATCTGGCTCCCCGGGAGGGACTCGAACCCCCGACCCGGTGATTAACAGTCACCTGCTCTACCAACTGAGCTACCGGGGAAGCAAAAGAACAGGAGCATTTTTTAGCATACGCTCAGATGGATTTCTAGTTCCAGGCGAATTAACCCTGCCTCTTGGGGCGGGAACTTAATTGCGGGGGTTTCCAAAATCGCTTGCGCATCCCTATAATCGTGAACCGGTCAAAACCGCATCCGATAAGAAGTGGCGTCGATAATCAAGTAACGGCAATTTTTTTGAGAGCGTCGAGCATTTTTTGCTGGTGTGTGGCTGGCCAATAGGGCTTTTGACAGCGGCCGCACCAAGAGAAGCGCTCCTGCGTGGCAAAGACATAGGGCGGCACCAGCTTGTCCACCGATTCCTTGATGCGTGGTTGCAATCGCGAGTTGCACACCAAACAACGGGTAAAGAGCCCCTCGCCGGGACGCAAATCGCAGACGCGCAACACCTGGCGCAGCTGTTCGACGTAGTCATTGCTTTCGATGAACAGAAACGGCGGCGGCTGTTTGCGCGCCAGACTGCGATCGCGCGTCAGAATCAACCGACCGTCGGCGCGCGCCGCGCGGATCAGACCGTGGCCGGAGAGATGCTGGCCGTAAATGACGTCGTGGCCAAGAATGCGCAGCCACTTGGCAAGCCGGCCCAACATGCGATCGGCGGCGAAAAGAACCTCTTTATTACTCATACTGCAAGATTGTTAGATTCACATTGATTCACAAGCGCCGGGGCCTTACCATATACGTTCTAGAGTATGCTTGTTAAGCGATCCATCGGCATCGGCATTGTTCTCTTCTGGGGAACGATGAATTTTCTCCTCATAAAACGCCAGAGCGTTGCGCCGGCGCCGGTCCTGACGCTGCGCGGCACGGAGAAAATCACCGAAGCCAGCGAGGAATGGTGGGGCATCTACTACCGCGGTGAAAAGATCGGCTACGCCTCGCAGTCCATCGAGCCGAAAGCCAAAGGTTACAAGCTCACCGATTATTCCCAGCTCAATCTAAATCTGCTCGGTACCGTCCAGCCCGCCGAAACCCGCTTGGCGATGGAAGCCAACGACGACTGGATCTTGGAGCGCTTCGATTTCGCGCTGAAATCCAAGGAGATCGGATTCAAGGCACGCGGCGCTGTGAAAGACAACAAACTGACGCTGGATATCGACTCCGCCGGCTACCGCTCGGCCCGCGAAATCACTTTGACCCAGGCTCCCTACTTGCTCGCTTCGCTCAAGCCCTACGTGGTCACTCAACAATTGGAGACCGGCAAGAAATTTTACTTCTCGACGTTCGACCCGTCGACGCTGTCACAGCAGGTTACGACCATCGTTATCGAAGGCCGTGAACAGATTCGCATCGGCAATCGCCTCGAACCGGCGATTAAAATGCGCCAAAGCTTCGGCGGCATCTCGGTGCTCTCCTGGGTCGACGTTCATGGCCGGACATTGAAAGAGGAATCGCCGGCGGGCATGTCGATGACCCGGCAAAGCCGACAGGAAGCGAAATTTCTGCCCCCACGTTCCGTGCCCTTGGACATGATCGCTCAGGCGGCGATACCGCTGGCCACGCCGATCGCCAGCGCCCAATCCCTTGCGGCGGTCGAATTGAAACTTGGCGGCGTCAACCTGGCAAATTTCGCGCTCGACGGCGGCAGGCAGAAACTCACCGGCGACCGCTTGCAGATAATCCGCGAAGATCTGACCAAGCTCGCAGCCACGAGGATTCCGGTAAAAGAAGTGCGCTTGCAAACTTTCCTGCAGCCTACCGCTTTCATGCAGTCGGACCATCCGAGCATCATGACCCTCGCCGCGCGCATCGTCGGTGCTGAAACCAACGCCATGAAAGCGGCGGTGAAGCTCAAAGACTGGGTTTATCGCGAGCTCGCCAAAGAGCCCACCGTGAGCATTCCCAACGCGCTCGAAGTCCTGCAGGCGAGAAAAGGCGACTGTAACGAACACACCGTGCTGTTCAACGCGCTCGCCCGCGCTGCCGGGATTCCGGCCAAGACGGTGGTCGGCGTCGTCTATCTGCGCGGCGCCTTTTACTATCACGCTTGGTCAGAAGTCTGGCTCGGCCGCTGGGTCGCCCTCGACTCGGTGCTGAACCAATTTCCCGCTGACGTCACCCATGTGAAGTTTCTCGAAGGCGAGATCGACCGGCAGATCGATATTTTGCAACTCATCGGCAATCTGAAAATCGAAGTCCTATGACAAGGAGCAACATTTTGGATTTTCGATTTTGGATTTTGGATTACTGGCCCTCGCCTCGATCCGGCAATCCAAAAGCGGCCCCGCAGACGAAAATCTAAAATCCAAAATTTAATGATTCAAATCAAAAATCTTACCAAGCACTACGGCAAACTGGCCGCGGTAGATAATTTAAACCTCGAAGTCGCGCCCGGCGAGATCTTCGGCTTTCTCGGCCCCAATGGCGCCGGCAAAACGACGACGATCCGCTGCATGATGGGCATCCTGAAGGCGACTTCGGGACAAGTTCTGCTTGACGGCCACGATGTGGTCGGCGCGGCTCAGAAGGCCAAAGCGATTTCCGGCTTCATTCCCGACCGGCCGTTTATCTATGAAAAACTCAGCGGCAGCGAGTTCTTAACCTTCGTCGGCAAACTCCATCGGGTCGACCCGGCGCGGCTGCGCAAGCGCATCGCGGAACTTCTCGATCACCTGGAATTGACGCCGTGGAAGGATGAGTTGGTTGAAAGTTATTCCCACGGCATGAAGCAGCGTCTGGTGGTTTGCGGCGCCTTGATTCACGAGCCCAAGATCCTGGTCATCGACGAACCGATGGTCGGCATGGACCCCAAAGGGGCGCGCACCCTCAAAGATCTCTTCGGCGTATTGGCTAAGAACGGCACGACGGTGTTTCTCTCGACCCACAGCATCAGCGTCGCCGAGGAGATCTGCCACCGCATCGGCATTATTCGCAAAGGCCGCTTGATCTCCTGCGGCACCATGAGCGAGATCCACGCCCAGACGGACGGCAACAACGGCAATCTCGAAAGCGCATTCTTGGAACTCACCCGCGAGCAGGACTTGGCGGCGCCGGCGGCACAAGCGCTTTGACATGAGTTCGGTGGCGCTACTACTCTCGCCGCTTTGGCTGTCGTGGAAGAATAGTTTCTTTCGCGGCGCCCACTCGTGGACCCGAAGACTCTCACTGGCGCTTCTCGCCGGCCTGTTCTGGATCGGCACCTATCTGGTCGTGCGCCGGGTCTTGCGCTACTTCGAAACCGTCTACGAACTCGGACCGGCCCTCGCCTACCAATTGCTATTGATAATATTGCTGACCTTTCTATCGATGCTGCTGTTCAGCAACCTGGTGGCGGCGTTGTCGACGTTTTTTCTCGCTCGCGATCTCGATCTAATCCACGCGACACCGGTATCGCCCAACGGCTTCTTCTTCGCCCGCTTGATCGCCACGACGGTCAATTCATCCTGGATGGTGCTGTTCTTTTCACTGCCGATCTTCGCAGCCTACGGCTCGGTGTTCGGCGGCGGCGTCAAGCTTTATTTTTGGATCGCGGCAATTCTCCCACTGTTCTTGCTCATCCCTGCAGCCATCGGCGCACTGGTCACCCATCTCTTGGTCTACGCCATGCCGGCCAAACGCGTCCGCGACCTGCTCTTTTTCATCGGGCTGTTCGCGTTTCTGATCATGTATTTTCTGTTTCGTTTCTCCCAACCCGAGCGCTTGGTCCAGCCGGAATCGTTCGGCAATTTCATGCAGTTCTTAAGCGCCATGGAAACGCCGTCGGCGCCATTTCTGCCGAGCAGCTGGTTGGCCGAGATCCTCGCCGGCACGTTGTTCAAGCGCGACACCGAATCGGGCTTCTTTTTCGCCCTGCTCGCGAGCTACGCGATGTTTTTGCCGTTGGCGGCCAGCTGGTGTTCCAGCGCAGTCTATCTCGACGGCTGGTCGAAGGCTCAGGAGTCTCGCCAGGGGCGGCGCAAGTTGGCCTGGTTCGACCGGCTGCTCGATCTATCGACCCGGCCTTTTCCTGAGATCACTCGGGCTATTATGCTCAAGGACATGAAAACGTTCCTGCGCGACACGACCCAATGGTCGCAGTTATTTTTGTTGGCCGCCCTCATCGTCGTCTATCTCTATAACTTCAAAGTTCTGCCCCTTGACCGCTCGCCAATGCCGGCGGGAACCATCCGCACCATCGTCTCCTTCGCCAACCTGGGCTTGGCCGGCTTTGTGCTGAGTGCCATCGCGATCCGCTTCGCCTTTCCGGCGGTCAGCCTGGAGGGCAAAGCATTTTGGCTCCTCCAGACCGCGCCAATCTCCTTGCGGGCATTGTTGTGGAGCAAGTTCTGGTTGAATTTCGTGCCGTTGCTATTCTTGGGCGAGCTGTTGATCTTTTGCAGCAACCTAATGCTCAAAGTGCCGGGCTGGATGATGAGCCTGTCGCTGATCACAATGTTTCTAATGACCTTCGGCATCACCGCCATCGGCGTCGGCTTGGGCGCGCTCTATCCCAACTTCAACTACGAAAATGCCGCCGAGATCCCCACCAGCTTCGGCGGCGCGGTGTGCATGATCTTCAGCATCGGCTTTATCGGTATCGCCGTAATGATCGTCGCCTGGCCGATCTACACTCTGGCCATGCGCGCGTTTCAACGCGGCCGGATTTTTCTACCGGAGTATTCCGTCGTTGCACCGTCGCTGCTGATCATGCTAGCTGTCACCATCGTCACCGTCGTCACAGCGCTACGCGTCGGCATCAAACATTTGGAACAGCTAAAAGAATAAGCTGGCTCAGCCTATTCGCAGCTAGCCGATTCTCTCCCCCTCGACGAGGGGAGAGTTAGAGTAGGGGTGATTGAGCGCAAGCGAAGTTAAGTCATTCGCTGCGGCAGTAATTGCGACAAAACGACACTCGCAGGAGCCATCCATGAACCTCATCCACACCATCTATCAACCACCCGGCGCTGGACCCCATCCGACCATTCTCACTTTGCATGGCCGCGGCGCCAACGCCTTCGATCTCCTCGGCCTTGCGCCCTATCTTTGTGGCGGGCAGTTCTTGATTATCTGCCCACAGGCGCCGCTGGAAACCCCGATCGGCCCCGAAGCGGTGGGTTACGCTTGGTACGACTCCAGCAAAGGGGGCGTGCCCGACATCAATGGTATGTTGGAGTCCCGCAAGGCCTTGCAAGAGTTCCTCGATGACTGCCTCGCACACTATCCCATCGACCCAACCAGATTGGCCGTGCTCGGCTTCAGCCAAGGCGGTGTGATGGCTTACAGCCTGGCGTTGACCGAACCGGAGCGTTTCGCAGGCCTCGCCGCGCTCAGCACCTGGCTGCCGAGAGAACTGACACCGCGGCTAACTATCAGCGCCGCCGTGCAATCGCTGCCAGTCTTGGTTCAACATGGCACCCAAGATCCGCAGATCGAGGTCGACCGTGCGCGTGACTCGGTGGCGCGCTTGCGCGAGCTGAAAGTGCCACTGACTTTTAAGGAGTATGAAATGGGCCACGAGATTAGGCCCAGAGGGCTTTACGATCTTTCGGTCTGGTTGGAAGAAAAGGTAAGGGCGACCGGCCGGTCGCCCGTACAAACCTAAATGCGGTGAATAGACGGGTTAGGCTTTCAAGTAACTCATATCTTTTGCCATCGCTTCGAGCCGGGCGATGCGCTCTTCCATCGCCGGATGGGTGCTGAACAGCGAAGCGAAGCCGCTGCCGCTGAGCGGGCTGACGATAAACATATGCGCCGTGGCGTTTTGCGTCGCCGGGCTGGCATCTAGCGGAATGTTTTGCGCGCCCATCTGCAGCTTGCGCAGCGCGCTAGCCAACGCCAGTGGATCTCCGGATAACTTCGCGCCGCCGTCATCCGCCATATACTCGCGCGAGCGCGACACCGCCATCTGAATCAACATCGCGGCGATCGGCGCGACGATCATCATGAACAGAAGCCCGAACACACCGCCACCGCCGCCTTCATCGTCGCGGCTCCGCCCGCCGCCAAATATCGCGGCGAACTGCGCCATCTGGGCAAGATAACTGATCGCGCCGGCGAGGGTCGCGGCGATGCTGCTGATCAGTATGTCGCGATGTTTCACATGGGAGAGTTCGTGGCCAAGCACACCGGCGAGTTCCCGTTTATTGAGAATCCGGCGAATCCCTTGGGTCACCGCGACAGCGGCATGTTCGGGATTGCGCCCGGTTGCAAAAGCGTTGGGGGCTTCTTCGGGGATGATATAAACCTTCGGCATCGGCAAGCCCCCCCGGCCGGCCAGCTCCTGGACAATGCCGAAAAGCTCGGGGTCATCGTTGGCGGTTATCTCCTGCGCGCGGTACATCTTGAGAACGATCTTATCGCTGAACCAATAGCTGATGAAGTTCATGGCGCCGGCGAAGATCAACGCCATCATCGCGCCATTGGGGCCGCCGACCATCTGGCCGATCCAGACGACCAACGCCGTCAACATCGCAAGCAGGATCGTGGTACGCAAACCGTTCATAGCTTTTACTCCTATTCCGCTTCTAGAAAGTATCCTACGAAACGCTTAGGTTAAGTCAAGTTACAATTCTACATACGGAGAATCTGCGCATGGCCAAGCTGAAATTCAAGGCCGTCGTTTCAAAACAAAGCGGAATTGCCCGAGTATTCAATAGTTTCCAATGGAGGAACTTTCCATGAAAGCCGGAGTAGTGTTTCCGCAGACCGAAATCGGCGCCGATCCAAACTATATAAAGGACTACGGCCAGGCCGCCGAAGAGTTGGGCTTTTCCCATATCCTGGCCTACGACCATGTGATCGGTGCCAACCCGGTGAGTCGGCCCAACTGGCGCGCGCCCTATAGCCACTTGGACATGTTCCACGAGCCGGTGGTTTTATTCAGCTATCTCGCCGGTGTGACCCGGCGAATCGAATTTTGCACCGGCGTCATCATTCTGCCCCAGCGTCAAACCGTCTTGGTCGCCAAACAGGCCGCGGCGCTCGATGTCTTGAGCGGCGGCCGGCTGCGCTTCGGCATCGGCATAGGCTGGAACCCGGTGGAATACGAAGCTCTCGGCGCAGATTTCAAAAATCGCGGCCGCCGCTCCGAAGAGCAGATCGAAGTCTTGCGCCAACTCTGGACCCATCCGACTCTAACATTCGAAGGGCGGTGGCATAAGATCACCGACGCCGGCATCAATCCCCTGCCCGTGCAAAGGCCGATACCGATCTGGTTCGGCGGCAGCGATGAGCGCGCGTTGGGCCGGTTGGCGCGTACTGGCGACGGCTGGTTTCCGCTCGTCGGACCGGATGAAAAATGCCGGGCAATGATTGACAAGATTCGCAATGATGCGAAGGCGGCAGGCCGTGAGCCGCAATCCATCGGCATCGAAGGTCGCATCAGCTACGGCCAGGGCATACCGGACGCTTGGCAGAAAGATCTAGAAGCGTGGAAAAATCTCGGCGCGACCCACGTGAGCTTCAACACCATGAAGTCGGGACTGATGTCGCCGTCGGCGCATATCGAAGCGATCCGGCGATTTGCCTTAGTAACTGCGGTAAGCTGACCAGCCGCATAGGGAGATACTATCTCACCGCGAAGGACACGAAGATCACGAAGTTCAGAATTTTAATTATCCTAACCCCTCGCGCGCTTCGTGGTAAATAATAATCTTCGCATTTGATCGCGGGTTAACCTCAATCGGAGCGCTGCGGCTAATTATTCTTCACTAATTGCCGCACTGCCTCGAATGGATCGCCACCGTTCGCCACGGCTTGTTGCAATAGCTCAATGGTTTTGGGCAGCTTCTGTCCAGCGGTGTCATATAGCAACTCGAACAAGTCCAAATCTTGTAAGTAAACCGCGTAGTGCATCAGTACCGCATTGTTGAACGGCTGTTGGCTGAAGCCGCGGAAGCGGTGCGTCGGCCGCTCGGCGATGCGGCGCGCCCATTCGGCCTTGCTGCGGCTAAAAACCAGCTCGCGCAGCCGCAGTTTGTCGGCGCGCGGGATCTCGCTCTTGTACAGTTCAGTCAAATCGCGCACGACTTCCGCGACAAACGCTCCGAATTCCCGCTCTTCGCTCCACCACTCGAGCGCGCGCTTGTGTTCAGCGCTGTCGGCGCCATATTTGACGCGAAAAAACTCAATCGCAGCTCGATGACCGATGAAGTTGGCGACGCTTTCGTTGAAAGCGCCTTGCCCGCTGATGTAGAGCGTGTTGTGAAACAGTTCGTGAAACACAATTTCCGCAAGCCCGACTTTGTCGTACTTGAGCAGATGGGATAACAACGGATCGTCGAACCAGCCGAGAGTGCTGAACGCCGCCGAGGTGCGCAGATTGGTGTCGTAGCCTTCGGCCTTCAAACGTTCGATTTCTTCCTCAGCATCTTGCTTGGAGAAGTAACCCTTGTACGGCACGCTGCCGACGATCAGAAACCACCAGGTGTAAGGCCGCAGCTCGGTCTTAGGCGCGGCGACGACAACGTAGGTCAGGTCCGGCCGATCGACGTAGGAGTAGCTCCCATAGCTGCCGCCGACGTTGAGCTTGAGAACATCGCGGGCATACTCGCGCACCGCCAGAACGGTTTTGAGCTTCTCCTGGGTCTCGGCGTTAACATCCGGCTGCTGGATATATTCCGCGATCGGTTGGCGGCGCCAGAGAATTTTTCCCTCTTCATAGGCGGCGCGCAGAACGTAGATCGGAGAACAGGCGGAAAGCAAAGACATGAGCGTCATTACCAATACTCCGACTCGGATGGACTGAAAAGAGGCCGCTCGATTTAGACGAACAAACCGCAATGATCTCCCAAGGACAGCGCGCACGAGATTGCTAGGCAACAACCTTGGATTCGACATGGCCGGTGAGCTTTAACTCCTCGCGCTCGTACTGCAGCTGGTACAGCCGGTGATAGATGCCGCGCTGTTCCATCAGCTCGGCGTGGGAACCCATCTCGCGCACCTCGCCATGGTGCAGCACGATAATCCGGTCAGCATTGCGGATCGTCGACAGCCGATGCGCGATCAACAGACAAGTCCGGTCGCGCATGACTTTCTCCAGCGCATCTTGGATCAATGCTTCGGTCTCGGTGTCGACGCTAGAAGTCGCCTCGTCCATCACCAATATTTCTGGCCGGAACACCAGCACCCGCGCGAGCGACAAGAGTTGCCGTTGCCCCGCCGAGAAGTTGCTGCCTCGTTCGCGCACCTGGGAGAGGTAGCCGTCGGGCAACTGGCGAATAAATTGATCGGCATTGGCATGCTTCGCCGCTTGTTCGACGCGCTCTTGGGAAACCGTGGGATCGCCCAGGATCAAGTTGCCGCGCACATCGCCGGAAAACAAAAACACATCCTGCAACACCACGCCGATATGGCGGCGCAGCGCGTGGAGATCCCACTCGCGCACGTCGACGCCGCTGACTTTGATCGAACCCTGTTGAATATCGTAGGAGCGGTTGAGCAGCTTGATAGTCGTCGTCTTGCCGGAGCCGGTGGCGCCGACGACGGCGACTTTCTCTCCCGGCGCAATGCGGAACGAGACGCCTTTCAAGACCGGATCGCCGGCTTTGTAGTTGAACCAGACGTTGTCGAAAACCACTTCGCCGCGAAACGGCTTGGGCACCAGGGCGTTTTGGATATTTTGAATATCGACCGGCGTATCCAGCAGTTGAAAAATCCGCTCCGCCGACGCCATCGCCGACTGCATGACCGCGTACTTCTGGCTAAAATCGCGCATCGGCACATAGAACCGGTTCACGTATTCCTTGAAAGCCACCACTGTGCCGATGCCGATGATACCGTGCAAAACCTCGCCGCCGCCGTACCAGAGCAAAAGCCCTAAGCTCACCGATCCGGCGGCCTCGACCATGGAATAGAGTGCCGCCTCGTAGGTGTTCGACAGATGATACGCGTCGCGATGATCGGCGTTGAGTTCTTCGAACTCGCGGTAGGTTTTCGCCTCGCGAGAAAACAGATGGATCACCGTCATGCCGGAAATCGCCTCTCCCAGATAGGCGTTCACCCGGGCGATGCGCTCGCGGATCTGGCGGTAGTTCTGCCGCGCTTTGACGCGGAAAAAGTTGATGGCGAACATCATCGGCGGGATCAACGCCAAGGACACCAAGGCCAAGCCGACATTCAGATAGAACATGATGCTGACGATCCACACCACCATGATAAAATCGGAGAGCAGGGTCAGCACGCCTGAGGAAAACATTTCCTGGAGTACGTCGACATCGGTCGTCATGCGCGTCACCAATCGGCCCACAGGATTGCGGTCGAAATAACTCATCGGCAGTTTCTGCACATGGGCAAAAACCGCCGCCCGCATGTCGGCCAAACAGCGCTGCGCCACCAGCATGGAGAAATACTGGTGCGCGAACGCCGCCACGGCCTCGCCGATCAGGGCGGCGAGGAACAGCAGCATGACATTCTTCAAACCCCAAAGATCCTTGCCGGCGATGTATCGGTCGATACCAATCTTCATTAAATAGGGCTGGGCCACGCCGAAGGCTTGCTGCAGCGGCAACAGCAGCATGGTGAAGTAAAACAACCGCTTGTAAGGAATAATGAACTTCCACAAGCGCTGGATCAGCCGCAGGTCGTAGGCTTTGCCGAGGACTTCCTCTTGCTCCGCTGCCTGGGCCATTAGATTTGTTCGAGCTCCTCGCTCAAGCGTTGCTGCTGGTAGAGATCCGCATAGACGCCGCCCCGGCGCACCAGGGCTTCGTGATCGCCGCGCTCGATGATCTCGCCTTCGTCGAGAACCAGAATCTCATCGGCCGCTTTCACCGCCGAAATGCGGTGCGAGATAATCAGGCAGGTTTTTTCCTTGAGAAAGTGCCTTAGCCCAGCGAGAATCTCCGCCTCGGTTTGAGCATCGACGCTCGACAAACAGTCGTCCAGCACTAACACCGGCGAGTCCATGATCAGTGCCCGCGCCAACGTCGCGCGCTGTTTTTGCCCGCCGGATAGCGTCACGCCGCGCTCGCCGACCATGGTTTCCAAACCTTTGGGAAAGATTTCCAAATCTCGGTCAAGCTTGGCGATCTTGATCGCCCGGTCAAGCTCTCCTTCGCTATACTCTTCGCGGCCCAGGGCAATATTACGGCGTAGCGTGTTCGAAAACAGAAACGGGTCCTGGGGCACATAACCCATCATCCGGCGCAGATCCGATAGCGTCAGCTGGGTGAGGTTGCGGCCGTCCAAGAGAATCTCGCCGCTGCTGACGTCAAACAGCCGCGGCACCAGTTGAGCAACCGTGCTCTTGCCCGAACCGATGCGGCCGACCAATCCGACCGACTTGCCGACTGTGAGTTTGAAGCTGATTCCTTTGAGAGCCGAGTGACCGTTGCGTTGGCTATTGTAGGCGAACGAGACATTGCGAAATTCGATGCCGTCTTTAAGTCCTTGCACGGGCAACGGCGCCGCTGGGCTGGCGATGGCCGGCTCGGTTTCGAGAATTTCCTCGAGCCGGCCCATCGCTGCCCGGCCGCGCTCGACCAGCGATAGCATCCAGCCAAAGGCTGCGGTCGGCCAGGCTAAAACGTTCAGATAGGCGATGAACGCGACGATATCCGCCACCAACAAATCGCCGCGCATGACCCGCACGCCGCCGTACCAGATGACGATCAGCACGGTGAGGCCGTTAATTCCCTGCATCACCGGATTGACAATGCCGCGCATCTTGGCCATCTGCATGCTTTTGACTTCGTAGTCTTTGTTGAGGCCGACGAACTGCTGGGTTTGAAACTCTTCCTGGGAATAGGCTTTGACCACATGCATGCCGCTCAAGTTTTCCTGCACATGGCTGCTCAATACCGACATCTGCTGCTGCACTTCGAGCGAACTCTTCATGATCCGACCGCGAAATACCCGAGCGACAAACATGAGCAGGGGGAAAGGCGCCAACGCCGCCAGAGTCATGCGCACATCCATCGACAGCATGAGAACGACCGCATAGACGTAATAGAGCGGCGCGTTGGCGAAATTGAGCACGCCGGGGCCGAGCATGACGCGCACGGCGGAGATATCGTTGATCACCCGTGACATCAGATCGCCGGTACGGTTGGCTTGATAAAAAGCCAGCGGCAGTTTTTCCAGGTGCGAGAACAGATCGTTGCGCAGATCGTATTCGACATCGCGGCCGGCGTTGAAAATCAACGCCCGCGAGTAGGTGCGCACGAAACCTTGCAAGACCGCCGCAGCGATGATTAGCAAGGCGTAAAACCTCACATCGCCAAGCGACCCTCCCTGCTCGATGATGCGCACCACAGCCCGGGTCCACCAGGGAATCATCATGACCAGGGTCGCGGTGCCGAGCAGGCATACCCCACCAATCAAGTAGCGCTTCGAGTATCGCCTTAGATATTGCCACAGCCGCCCCATGTAATCTTTAAAAATACTCTACGACACCGGCAATCGCAAGGTAACGACTTCCAATGCCTGAGAATTGCGGGACTTTTCCTTGCCAGCTTGACTTCGCACGGTCGAACTTTAATAACACTCGGTTATGACTCAAGCTCAACTCGCCCACCGCGGCGATCTGCGCAACATCGCGATCATCGCCCACGTCGACCATGGCAAAACCACTTTGGTCGACGCCTTGCTGCACCAGAGCGGCATTTTCCGCGCCAACGAACAGGTCGCCGAGCGGGTCATGGACTCCATGGACCTCGAACGCGAGCGCGGCATCACGATCATGGCAAAAAACACCTCGATCCATTACGCCAACGTCAAGATCAATATCGTCGACACCCCCGGCCACGCCGACTTCGGCGGCGAAGTGGAAAGGACCTTGGCGATGGTCGATGGCGTCATGCTGCTGGTCGACGCCTCGGAAGGCCCGCTGCCGCAGACCCGCTTCGTCTTAAAAAAGGCGCTCGAAGCCAAACTCACCCCGATCGTCTGCATCAACAAAATCGACCGGCCGGACGCGCGCATCGCCGAGGTGCTCGACGAAATCTACGATCTGTTTATCGATCTCGACGCCAGCGAAGACCAGCTCGACTTTCCGGTCGTCTATACCAACGCCCGCGCCGGCACCGCGACATTGGATCTGAAACACCCTGGTGAAAATTTGAAGCCGATGTTCGAGCTAATCGTCAACACACTGCCGGAGCCCAGCTATGACCCGGCGATGCCGACACAATTCCAAGCCAACAACCTCGATTACAACGACTACGTCGGCCGGCTCGCCGTGGGCCGAGTCAAAAACGGCTCCCTAGCGCCGGGGCAATACATGCTCTGCCGCGTCGGCGGCAAGCAAGAGGTCGTCAAAATTACCCAAGTCTACGGCTGGCAAGGGCTCAAGCGCGTCGAGGTCCCCTCGGTGCAAGCCGGTGACATCGCCGCCATTGCCGGCATTGAAGACATTGGCATCGGTGACACCATCACCGACCGGGAAAAGCCGCTGGCCCTGCCGCCGCTACGCATCGACGAGCCGACCATCGCAATGTTGTTCATCGCCAACAATTCGCCCTGGTCCGGCCGTGAAGGCGAGCATGTCACCTCGCGTAAACTGCGCGAACGCTTGTTCTTCGAGGCCCGGCGCAATGTCAGTCTGCGCGTCGAAGAGACCGCCACCGCCGATGCCTTCCAAGTCACCGGGCGCGGTGAATTCGCTCTGGCCATCGTCATCGAGACCATGCGCCGCGAAGGTTACGAAATGATGGTCTCCAAGCCCACGGTCATCACCCGTGAAATTGACGGCGTGGTCCACGAACCGATGGAACTGCTGGTGATCGACATTCCCGAAGATTTTATCGGCGTGGTGTCGCAGCTGTTGGCCATGCGCAAGGGCAAGATGACCAAGATGATCCACGCCGGCACGAGCCGCGTGCGCTTGGAATTCGCCGTGCCGTCGCGCGGCTTGATTGGCTTTCGCTCGCGCTTTCTCACCGACACCCGCGGCACCGGCATCATGAACGCGCTGTTCAACGGCTGGGAGCCGTGGCATGGGCCGATTCAATCGCGCACCAACGCCGCCATGGTCGCCGACCGCGAAGGCGTGGCCCCGCCCTACGCGATATATCACTTGCAGGAACGCGGCGTCTTGTTCATCGCGCCCGGCACCAAAGTCTACGAAGGCATGGTGGTCGGCGAGTACTCGCGCGAAAACGATCTTAACGTCAACGTCTGTAAAGAGAAAAAGCTCACCAACATGCGCGCCGCCGGCAAGGACGAAAACATCATCATCTCACCGCACCGGGAAATGGGCCTGGAAGCCGCCTTGGAATGGATCGCCGACGATGAATTGGTGGAAGTGACGCCGCAGTCGATTCGGCTGCGCAAGAAGATTCTCAAACAGGCCGACCGGCCGCGGCGGCGCCACGAACAGGAAGATTAGCCCTACTTCTTCTCAACCGCCGGCGGTTTCTTGTCACAGTGCTCTTGGTGTATGAACATGACGTGAATCCCGGCTGACGGCGACCGCACTTCCACCGCCGGCCGGATGCCGGCTTTAAATTCTTTCATCTCCGCCTCGTGCCCGTTGTCCTTGAGCATGTCGGCTAACTGCTTAAGACTCTTGATGTCACCTTGAGCCGGTCCCCGCTTGCTCAGGATGTCCAGCGGCGCGCAATCGCTGGCGAGTGCCCAGCCAATTTCCAAGTCGTGTTCTTATCACTCGCCGGCGCAGTCTGCCTCGGCGGCTCTTTGACCGCCGGCGCTTGAGCTGGTTGCGCGGCAAAGAGGTGAACAGGAACAATCAACGATGCCGACAAAACTACTAACCCCAAGCTGAATCCACTTGATCTGTTAGCTCTCATAACCGGCCTCCGGAGCAGATAGAAAATTCAAACCCACTAGAGCGATCTCATGGCGAGTCTGCGATCAGTGCGACTGCCTTTGGCAAATTGCCGCGGGCACAACCATCACCCCGATCTCTTTGGCCGGCACATGCACTTCCACCATCGGACCATTTAACTTCTTTAATCCCGATAATACGATCGTGCTACAGCGTCTTACAGTTCAATCCTGCGGCAAATACTTGCCCAGGTCTCGAACCCAGTAGAGTGAGCCGTTGTTTGTGATGCCGCGACGGCGAATAACAGCACGCAAACAAGAATTCCTTTTATTCGCCCCTGTGTGCTCCGATACGGAAAGGTTCTTGATTGCCAAAAGCTGCCCGGCGAGATTTTACCAAGTATTCGTAAAAACGTTCGAGAGTCTCATTCACCGGAGATTGTCTCTGCCAAGCTTTGCCATCGTGACACGTAGTGGCGACAACGATACAAGCGAAGTGCTCGATTTCATTCGATGCGGGATCGGCACGACGGTTGCTCTCGAAATTAGAGGCGGATCGCTCGAAGGGAGATCGAAGGTGAAAAAGATCTGCATTCTCACTGTTGCTATTGTCTTTACTTGGCTCACCGTGGCGAGTGCTCAGGTCTGGGTTGATCCATACACGCGGAAAGACGGAACCTACGTGGGTGGGCACTACCGGAGTAGGCCCTACGGTAATCCTTATAACAACCGGTCATATCCTGGAAAGGTAAACCCTTACACCGGAAAACCAGCTGCGGGTAATCCCAATCGCTACTTGGAACAGTACCAAAACAGAAACAACTTTCGATCACATAGTCCAAATCAATACCAGCTGAATCCGTATCAACGTTGATGGTAAGTTTAACGAAGGGAGAAAATATGTTCACGCCAGACGCACTTATTTTGGAAAAGCACGAAAACACAAATGAACAACGGAAACTTGTCAGCGGGTTTCCTATCACAGCCATCGTCGTCGAACATGAGACGATTTCAAGAGTAATTCTTGCAGCCGTGCTTAGCTGCGATGGCTATCGCGTCTTCCAGACAGACAACCCGATAACGGCAATTTCCTATTTCAGAACCAATGATCCAGCTGTGCTGATTGTGGATCTTGATATGCCGGAATGGACATATATTGTGCAGTTTGCCCTGGACAGAAGGCCAAATATATTCGTCATCGGAATGGTAAAAAACGATCCGATGCCCGATGTTTCCGATCTCAATCGATGCGGAATCGGGGTTTGTTCGCAAAAACCAGTGTTGTACGATAATCTGCGACGAACGCTTAGTGACTATGTCCACGGACGACGTGTAGCGTGATTTGTTCTAACCCGACTATTTTCGCAGTACCCTGATCGCCGCTCTGCCGCGCTGCTCACCGCGAGCGATAGCCGGATGCAGGACTGTTGAGGGAAGTTGAAAACTGCCAATATTTGGAGTGAACCGAACAGATGCCGCCTCCGAGAATGTATTACAATTATCGAGGGCGCTGCACCAATTTCCCGTCAGACGAGCAACCTGATCTCAGAAAGCTCAAACGGCTACGACTGGTTGCATCGGTGCGACTTCGTTTTGGGGGGAGCGGTCCAAACTCTACCGGGTGCTTCACTGGTTTTGTCAGTGTTTTCGTACGATCTAAGACGCGGCCTGAAAGGGCACCACGTAAAACATGCCGCTCAGCCGCAAAGCATTAATCCACGATTGAACTGAATTCTCCATCAATCGAACCCTAGAATCCTGATACCGCTCAAATTCTAATCGAAAATTAACTCTGTCTCCGCGTCACAATAATTAAGCAGAACTACCTGCGAGCTTCGTCAGACCTTCGACGTTCATCGCGCCACCGCCCCGCTCCATAACTTGTCCATGAACCCGCTCTTTTCCATTTCGTCCAAGTAGCGCCGGTCGTAAAGTTCCTGCGGTTTGTATTTCCGCGCCCGCGCATCGGTGGGCGCAATGTCGTCGAGGATCGCCTGGACCGCTTCGAGGCGCAACTCCATGCGCGGCTCGAGAGCTTTGATCTCAGCGCTATAGGCTTGCTCGAGCACCTTGCGATCGTCAATGCGCAGATATTTGCTCAGGACTTTGAAAACAATTTCTTTATCAGTATGGAGAATCTTTGCGGCCTCGGCCATGGCGCGCATGAAACGGCCGAGCAGCGGCGAGTTTTGCGCAATAAAAGAACGCCGCGTGATGAACGACACGGCCACTTGCGGGATGGCCAGATCGGGGCCATAGACAACGTAACCATAGCCTTGGGAAATCGCCCGGGCATCCCAGGGCGCCGACATGGTCCCGGCATCAATGGCGCCCGACAGGAGCGCCGCCAACATCTCCGGCGCGCCGCCGGTCTGAATCATGGAATAATCCTTGCCCGCTTCCATGCCGCGCCGCTTGAAAGCCTGAATCGCGAAATAATGCGTCGTCGCGCCGATCCGCGTGACGCCGATCTTCTTGCCGCGCAAATCTTCCAGTCGTTTGATCTCCGGCTTGGCGAGTATGCTCTGGGTCAAATGATTCTTGATGCCGGCGATGAACACCAGATCGTTGTTACCGCCCACCACCGTGCGCACCAAACCGACCCCGCCGTCGATCAAGAGCTGCGCCTCGCCACCCAACATCGCCGCCGTCGCCAGCGGCGAGGTGCCGATGTAGACCAGCGGAAATTCTAAATTGTACTTCCGAAAAATGCCGGTTTCCTCGGCGATCCACGGCATCGATTGAGACATGACCCGCGCCGACTGTGCGCCGATCAGACGATCGGCGGCCGAGGTTAGGCGCGCTTGAGTCAACACTACGATCAGCAGGAAGAGCGGAAGACGCTTTGCGTTCATGATGACCCCTTTCCCAGTAAACTCGCGAGCCCCGTGAAAAGTCTCGAACGTTTTCGGCTGATTCGATTTGCCAGCTGTTTGGCGGTGACGCGGTATTTGAACGCCTTGCGTCCGTCGATGAAGAGCACCGGCACTTGATCGTTAAAACGCGCTTGCAGCTCTCGGTTGGTATCGATGTCGATCTCCTCGAAATCGAACGATGCCGCGGCGGCGGCTTGTCGAATCGCCGCTTTCATCTCGTCGCACAAACAACAATCCCGCCGCGTGTAGAGCGCCAGCTTGGCTTTCATTTCGGCGCCGGTTTCGCCGGCTCCGCCGGCTCGTCCGTTTTTTCCGGCTCGCCAAGGGTAATTATTGATTTTGGAATGCCAAGAACGCCCCAGAACATTTCCGAGAGGGTGCCCAGCGGCGCCGGAGTAATTGTCGGGTCGTCAATCCTTCCCGTGATGTTAAAACTTGCAACCAGAAAGGAATTCTTGATGGCGGCGATGCCCCGGCCAAGAATCGGAATTTGGTTAATTGCCGAATCGATGCCGGCAAACGGCCGCACCGCAACCACGAAATCCAATTCATCCTTGGGCACGTCGATTTTGCCGATGCCGGTCATGCGCAGATCGCTGCTATCGACGACAAGATTTTCCGTCGCGTAGACGCCTTTGACGACTTTGAAATCGGCGGTAATGGCGCGAAAACGAATCCCCTGTTTGGTCAAATCTGGCAGCTGCAAGGTGAACCAGCGCGACAGATCAAGCAGGTTGAGCAGCTGCACCACCACACGCATACGATTGATCGTGCCGTCCTCGATCCGCATGTTGAACGCACCGTTCAAGTTTTGCTTGAGTTCCGGGTCGGAGTTGCCGACGGTTTCGAGCTTGCCGGTAATATTGACCCGGCCGGTCATCTCGGTATTGGTGAGGTCGAACCATTTGAGAAACGACTGCACCGGGACGCCTTGAATCTTCGGCTCGGCGACGATCCCCAGGGTGTCCGGCCGGTCGTGAATGGTGGTCCCACCAACGACCGTGCCGCCGGCAGAGCGCGCGGTCAGATTGGTCAGTCGCCAGACGCGTCGGTCGATCGTCGCATCGCACTTCATGTCATTGAACTCGAAGTTCTTGATCCGCCCTTTTGCCAGGGTAATTTTTCCCTCGGCTTGAAGTTTGGCGTAAAACTCGCTGGCCTCGGCATCGATTTGCGATATCAAATAAGTCACGTCCAGATTGGGCGCGGCGAAGTTGAAGAGCAGCGGCGGCTTTTCCGCGTAGCGCCAACGCCCGCTGAAATTGGCCGGCGCGCCGACCAGCAGCCCCTTGACGCTCTGGAAGTCGATGCCGGTTTCGTCGATCTTGATCTTGCCGTTGAGCTCGCGCAGCGGCTGCAAAAGCGGTTTCAGCATTAACTGGACATTGGTCAGTTCGAGATCGCCGGTGAATTTATGCGTGTTTTTATCGGCGAAAGCGCCGCGGTAGCGCACCGCGCCGCGGACGATGCCGGGATCGTTGAGCGTGCCTTGAGACAGTAACAGGCGCGTGATCACGCCGGCGCGCACACCGCCAGATTCGACTCCCAGGTCGAAGCTGCCGCCGTCAGCAGCGTAGTCTTTAAGCGTGAGTTGGAGCTGCACCGGCGAGCCGCTCAGTTGCGCGCGGATTTTCTCGCCTTTGATTTCCTTGGGAGAAAAAGCCAGTTCTCCCTTAATTTCGTCCAAGGCATAATCTTCGTAACGCAGCCGCGCATTGTCCAAGGCGACCTTGCCGGCAAATTGCAGCGGTTCGCTGGCCATTCGCGTTAGTGTCAAATCGACGCGGCTACGGCCGTCAAGCTCGTGAATCGAAGCGACAATCTTGCCGACGCTTTCGGAAATAAACTCGCCTTTGAGTTGTTCGCGCAGCTCGGCTAAATTGAAATCCCCGCGGGCCGCGAGCTCAAAGCCGCCGCGGCCGCTCGGCGTCAAATCATAGCTGCCGTCAACATCCAGTAGTTGGGAATCGCCGTAGGCGCCCTTGAGATCACGCGCCGTCAGTCGGCCATCGTGCAAACTCACGCGGCCCGAGACGCCGCGCAGCGGCAACGTGCCGCGCGCCGCAAGACTGCCCGAGACGTCGCGCAATTCGGCATCGAACCAAAGTTGCTTGCCGATACCGGTCTGCGCCAACCGGCGCAATTCGCCAAGAGTCGCATTGACGCCGGCGCCTTTCAGCACCACCTGGCCGGTCTGAATCGAGTTCAGGCTGGTTTCCCATTGCGGCGATTCGATGATTCTCACCGGCAGATATCGGCGCAGAGTTGCCAGCGGCGCCGACAGCTCCGATAGTTGCAGCGATAAATGCGGCTCCGCGCCCTCTAGCGCGCCGAGACTTCCCGCAAACGTGAATTTGACATCGCCGATGCGCAGATCGGCGCGCTTGATAGCCAACTTTTCCCGGCTCCAGTCCGCTTCGAATGTCGTCCGGCCGCTCGCGCCAGTCAACGGTGCGAGCAGCAATTCGGGCGCATCGATGGCGATGTTTTTGAACTCGAGATCGCCTTTCATTCGCAGCTGCTTATCAGGATAGCCCTCGACGTGGAGGCGTTGAGCTAGATGGCCGCTCGCCGACTTGATCGGCAGATGGGCGCTTAGCTGGGCCTTAATCAATTCCGCGGGAAAATCGACGAGATCGATATCGGCGTACCAGCGCGCTTGGTTAAGCACCAGAGCTTCCTGCGGGAACACCAACCGACCGGAGGCGTTGAGCTGCATCGACGCATGGTCTCGTTCGACCTCGCCCTTCAGTGCGAAATGCAGCGCCGCACCGTTGGATTCCCCCGCCTGCCGCGCGATTAGATCCGTCATGAACTCGCGCAACTTCTGGCCGCGCACTCGTTCAATATCGATGTCGGCCTTGCGCAGCCGCCACTCGCCGACACTAACGGTCGTGCGCCGATCGACGTAATCGATCGCGCCGTTGTGAATTTTGATCGATTGCAGATCCAGGCTGAAGTCCGAATTTTCGCGCTTGAGCAACGGCAAATTGAGCAGTTTGTCGAGCAGCGGCAAATGCCCCTCGGTGTCGCCGACCAACGCAACCGTCGGCTGTTGCAAACGAATTTCATAGAAAATGATTTGGCGATGGAGCAACGGCAGTAAAGCCACTCTAGCCGTAATCCGCGCGGCGGTGATCTCCGGCGCGGCGCTTTCCGGCATGGCAATCGACACGTCGCGAAAACCGACTCCAGTGACCCAACCGACCTCAAGGTCCGCGGCGCCGAGGTCAACTTTAAGTGCGGTGTTTTTTTCGATCTCCTCGATGAGAAAACTACGAAGCTCGCCGACCCTGACCAGATGGTAGAACGCAACCGTGCAAACAATAAAAAAAAGCACGCCGGTAATGCTAATGAACGCGCCAATCTTGAGGAGCTTTTTCATGTCCAAACAGAGACGCGCTTCATCGCTTCGGGCGGTTACCCCTCCTCGGTGGGATCGCAAGGAACTAAATCATCGTCATGCTAAAGGAAGTTCGCCGTACTCGCAAGTGAAAGGCAACCCGGATGCGCTCGCCCAGAGTTACGAGCGCGCTCCCGTAAGTGGCGGGAATACAGCCCGTGGGTGCGCGGTTCTCTCGACTCGCAATGTTTTCAAATCGTGCGCCACCACCGCGCAATTCTTGCCTTGACAGCCCTAGACGAACTTGTTAGAAAAAACGAACTTTTTCGCGTACTGGCGTTTACTGCACGGAGAGTCTATGGTGGATCGAGACGAAGAACTGCTCAATAGCAAACAGGTCGCCGTGATTCTCGATATGAGTCCGGACACTGTCAATGAATTTGCCCGGAAGAACATTCTCCCGGCCTTCAAAAAAGGCAAGCAATGGCGATTCCGCAAGCGCGATATTTCGATTTTCTACAAGAAACAACCGAAGGACATCCGCGACGCCTAGTCGGACGTGGTTGATTGGGGTTGGGGCGCATGGCTGAAATCGAGGCGCACGAGAGCAAACTTTACGGAGAGTTCGCCCCTCTATACGACAAAATCTTCGGTAAGATTTTCTACAATCGCATCGAACGGGTGATTGAAAATCTCTATATCCCAGTAGGCGCGAAGATACTCGAGATCGGCGCCGGCACCGGCACCTCGTTCCCCGCCTATCCGAACCACTGCGAAGTTACCGGCGTTG
Source organism: uncultured delta proteobacterium (assembly GCA_963816145.1). Taxonomy (GTDB): domain Bacteria; phylum Desulfobacterota; class Binatia; order UBA9968; family UBA9968; genus DP-20. The sequence goes on along the minus strand of CAWFJP010000002.1, from coordinate 305,353 downwards.
ACTTGGCGCCCGATATGCTTTCGCGGGCGCGCCAAAAAATTCACGAAAACGGCTGGCATCATTTCAAAGTCATGGAAATGGATGCGCTCAATCTAACGTTCCCCGACAATTCGTTCGATTACGTAATGGCCTTTCATGTCGTTACCGTCGTCCCCGATCCGGTCCGTATGATCGCCGAGGCCAAGCGCGTCTGTAAACCGAGCGGCCGCATCGTGATCTTGAATCATTTTACCACGGATATGCCGGTACTCGGATCGATCACTCAAGCGATCGATCCGCTGACAAGGTTATTGGGGTGGCGTACCGACCTCAAACTCAAACCGTTTATCACCTCAACCGAGTTGACGGTGGAAAGAGTTTACAAGCTCAGCAAGACTTCCCTCTACACCGTGGTTTTAGGCCGAAAAAGCTTAAACGGGTTTCACCACGTGCGCGAACTCTAGGCAGTCCACACATAGGTTATCGCGCGCTCTATCACTAAGCGTCGGAACGACCGTCCAGCGCGAAATCAGCGCGGTTTTTGGTCCACTTGCGGATCGATCGGGATTTGAAATAATCAATCGAGTGGGAATTTCACGTCGGCGAACGATGGCGGAAGATGGGCTCGCCGGAGGAAAGGCTGTAGCTTTGCCGATCGCGACTAGCGCGGCAGATCTTTGCCGTCTTTTTTAGCATCGGCCTCCTCATCTTCTTTTTCCGTCACGCCTTTTTTGAAATCCCGGATCGCCTTACCGAGTCCGCTGCCGATCTGCGGCAGCTTACTTGGGCCGAAGATCACCAGGGCAATCACCAGGATTACCATAAGCTCGGGTACACCAAGTCCAAACATGAGTCCTCCTAACCTTTGCGTTTCACAGCGAAGAATACCGCGTTATCGCCCCGCTGTACAAGCAGCAGGATGCGGTCGCCGCGCCGGCCTTGCCGGGTCGCCCGTTCAAAATCTTTAACATTGGTCACGGCGCGCTGGTTGACTTCGCGAATCACATCTGCCGGTTCGATACCCACGAGATCGGCCGGGCTGCCCGGCTGCACCTCAACCACCAGCACGCCTTTAGGCGAGCTTAGCCCTAGGCGCCTGGCTGCTTCTGGCGTGATGCGTTGAACCCGCAGTCCGAGTTCGGCATCGCGCGCCTCAGCTTGTTGATTCGCGTCGGCATCGTCAGCGAGCTCGCCGATGCGCACGGCGATAGTTTGCTCTTTTTTCTCGCGCAAGATTTTCAGCGAGACTTTTTGCCCCGGCGCGATATCGGCAATGACGCTGGGAAATTCATTGCTCTTTGGCACCGGTTTGCCGTTGAACTCGACGATCACATCGCCGGTCTTGATGCCCGCTTCGGCCGCGGGGCTTTTGTCGGCAACTTCCGTCACGATGGCCAGATCGGCAGGGCCTCGGGGGACCCCCAGCGAAGCCGATTGGCTAGCACTGAGATCCTGGGCGCGCACGCCAAGCCAACCGCGCACCACCTTGCCGTTTTTGCGCAGCTGGTCCAAAACCTTTTTCGCCAGATCGATGGGGATCGCGAAGCCGATCCCGACATTGCCGCCGGATTGACTAAAAATCGCGGTGTTGACACCGATCACTTCGCCGTCTGCGCTGATCAGCGGTCCGCCGCTGTTGCCTGGGTTGATCGATGCGTCGGTCTGGATGAAGTTGTCGTAGGGACCGGCACCAATCACCCGGCCCTTGGCGCTGACAATTCCCGCCGTGACGGTATGCTCGAGACCGAACGGATTGCCGATCGCCATCACCCAATCACCGACTTCCAATTGGCTCGAGTTGCCAAGCCTGGCGAAGGGCATATTGCCGCCGGAGCGGCGAATCTTGATCAGCGCCAAGTCGGTGCGATCATCCTTGCCGATCAAGCGTGCTTCGTGTTCGCTCTGATCCGCTAACTTGACTTTAATCGTATCGGCGCTGCGCACGACATGATAACTGGTGAGAATCTCACCATCCCGGCTAATGAGGATTCCCGAGCCTAAACTACGCGAGTTGTTCTCCCGCGGCGCCGAATCGCCAAAAAATCGATTGAAAAAATCTTCGATGGGGTCGTTGGAACCGGAGCGCGGCGACCGTTGCGTCAGAGTCGAAATGTTGACCACCGCCGGCATGGTCTTTTTGGCGATACTGGCAAACGAGGGTGGACGGTTGCCGTCCAAGGCCGCCAAATTGGCCGCGCCGGCATCGCGAATCGGCTGAGTGCCTAACCCGGCCAGGCAACTGAGCAGACTGACCTTCAATAAGCGGCGCCACACCAATCGATCTCGTGTAACCATCAGCGATTAATCCTCGATAGACCACACTTTGCCTAGACAATAACAAATTTCCAGCGCGTGGTGAAATCGCGACACCAAAGGCCGAAACATTTGCAAATAACCATCTCAGTGTCTATGAAGGAACCATCCGCCAGCGTCGAAAACAGCCATGAAACCCGCTCCCATCGATTACGATACCGTGCGTGAAATGCTGCGCACCGCGACTCCGGATCGCGTCCTGCGTTTCATCGGCAAAAGCCATCCTGCCGACATTGCGTTGCTGTTCAAAGGGCTCGATCCAGCCGAAGTGCGCCAACTCTTCGACGTACTTTTCTCGTCGCGCCGCGCCGCCAAGACGCTCAAAGAGCTGCCGCCCGAATTGTTACCCGACATTCTCGCCTTGATCGACGATGAAAAGGTTGGCCGCCTGATCGTCCGCGCCGACCCCGACGACGCGGTCACCTTCATCGACAGCCTGCCGGAAGCGCGCCGGGAGCGCGTGCTCGCACTGCTTGATCCCGAGCGCCGGGCCGCAGTGCGCGAGATCATCAACTACCCCGACGGCACAGTGGGACGCCTAATGACCACCGACTTTATGGCCCTGCCACCGGACGCCACCGCCCAAGGGGCCATCGACAAGATTCGCGAGCGCGGCGAATTGGAGAGTTTTTTTTATCTCTATGTGGTCGACAACGACAGCAAGCTGGTGGGCGTGGTGCCGATCCGCAACCTGGTCATCGCGCCGCCGGCGCGCAAATTGCGCGACATGATGATCGCCGATCCGATCAAAGCCGATGTCTTCATGGATCAAGAAGATGCCGCGCGCATCGTCGCCAAGTACGAGCTTTTAGCGCTGCCCATCGTCGACGAGGGCGGCCGCTTGGAGGGCATCATTACTGTCGACGATGTCATCGATATCATCAAAGAAGAAAGCACCGAGGACATGTACAAGATGGTCGGCTTGGCCGAGGAGGACCGCGTCTTCACCCCGGTCTCGCGCTCGGTGAGAATGCGCCTGCCCTGGACCATCCTCAATCTGCTGACGGCAACCCTGGCGGCGTCCATTGTCGGCCTGTTCGAAGGCACGCTCCATGACATCATCGGGCTGGTGACCTTCATGCCGGTGGTCGCCGGCGTCGGCGGCAACGGCGCCACTCAGACCGCGACAGTCATCATTCGCGCCATCGCCTTGGGCGAGCTGGAGTTTTCCTCGGCCTGGAAAGCGATCGTCAAACAGATCTCAGTCAATATCTGCATCGCCGTCGCTGCCGGCGCTATGATCGCGCTGGCGGCTGGTTTTTGGAAGGGCAATCCTTATCTTGGACTGGTTCTCGCCGGCGCGATGTTATTGAACCTTGGCCTGATGGCCGGGTTTGCCGGCGCGGTGATTCCGTTATTGCTAAAAGGCATGAAACTCGACCCGGCACTAGGTTCCGGCATCATCGTTACCGGACTTACCGATGCGTTTGGGTTTCTTTCGTTCCTCGGCCTGGCGACGTTATTCCGTGGCTATTTGAATTAGACCGCCTTTTCGGTCATCGAACGCGCCACCGTTGGCGACTTTTGCAGCAAGAACAAGACACCGCCGAGCAAACTGTCGATCGCAACGATCAAGAACAGCAACAGACCGAAGGCAATGCCCTTTTCACTGCTAATGCCGATCACGGCGAGCAAATAAATGTAACCGCCTTCGCGCAACCCCAAGCCATTTAGACTCACTGGGATCGCCGCAAAGGTGCCCACGAGTGGATAGACAATGATACAATACGAATACGGTATCTCTAAGCTGAGCGCCCGCCCCATCACCAGATGCATCCAGGCTTGGATTAAATGAACGATCAAGGAGAGTAAAGCCGCGACCACCAATGCGCGCCACTGGGTTCGATAACTGCGCAAGGCTAAGCGGATTTTGACGACCATCGGATGACCATCCTCGGGTAGTAAGCGTCTGAGCAACGGAATTAGCAGAACCGCGGCGACAAAACCTGCCGCGAGCAGCAACGTGATCGAACGCACCGTCCCCGGCACCGCGTATATGGGAAACAACAGCAACCCCGCTGCACCTAACCACACCAACACAATCATTCCGATGGCGCGATCCATCAGCACCGACATCGCCGCGTGCGTCGTCGTCACTGCGCGTCCTTCGGCGTGGGCCTCGTCATCGCGCACGAGGTAAAACACCCGGCTGACATCGCCGCCGACCGTGCCAGGCGCGAAGAGATTGAAGAACATGCCGATCAAGTAGTATTTGAGAAGATCTTTGAACGGCGTCTCAATCCCCAACGGCCGTGCAAGCGCAGCCCAACGTACCGCGCTAATCGCTTGGGCAAATAAATAGGTGACCAGCGCCAGCGCGATCCAGGAATATTTCGCCGTCGCGAAAGTATCGAGAAATCTCTCTGGATGAACCCGCGAGATGAAATAAGCCAAGAGCCCGCCGCTAACCAGCAACTTCGCTAACAAGATAAGTACCGGTTTGGCTTTTTTCATCGTTCCAACGGCGGTTGGATGAGTACTGCGCCCTCATCCTTGGTCAGTCCGTCTACCAGCACCCGCCGACCACTCACATGGAGGCGGCCTTCGGCGTAGAGCTGAATAGCTCGGGGATAGATCTGATGTTCCTGTTTGAGAATCCGTGCGGCTAAGGTTTCGTCGTTATCGTCGGGAAACACCGGCACTACTGCTTGGATGACGATCGGCCCCTCGTCGCACTCCTCGTTGACGAAATGGACCGTGCAGCCGGAAAAGCGCACGCCGTGATCCACGGCCTTTTTTTGCACGTGAAGGCCGGGAAATGACGGCAGCAAAGCCGGGTGAATGTTCATAATGCGGTTGGAGTAGGCCTTGATGAACACGGAAGAAAGCAGCCGCATGAAGCCGGCGAGGATCACCAATTCGACGCCGCGCCGGCGCAACAGGTCGACCACTGCTTGGTCATAGGCCTCGCGGCTCGAATAAGCCTTGTGGTCCAAGACTTCGGTGGGAATGCCGTGCTTTTGCGCGCGCGCTAGTCCGAAAGCGTCGGCTTTGTTACTCAAGACGAATTGTATCTGAGCGTCGAGCGTCCCAGTCTCGATGGCGTCGATGATCGCCTGGAGATTGGTGCCGCCACCCGAAACCAACACACCGATGGGAACTTGCCTTGCCATAACTTTACGAACGAATCGTCGCGCCCTTCGATCCTTGGCGAACCTCGCCGATAACAAAGCAGCGCTCGCGCATGCGTTGCAGCACGCCGACAACCCGGTCGGCGTCCTTTTTCGCCACGACGAGAATCATGCCGAGGCCCATATTGAACGTCGCGTCCATCTCAGCCTGGCTAACCGCACCAATTTTTTGAATTAAATTGAAAACCGGCGGCACCGGCCAGCTCGCCCGTTGGATTATCGCGTGCCGCCCTTGCGGCAACACTCTCGGCAGATTCCCCGTGATACCGCCGCCGGTGATATGCGCCACGCCTTTGATGCGAAACTCGCCGAACAACTTCTTGGTGATTTTGGCGTAAATCCGCGTCGGTTCGAGCAGTTCCTCACCGAGTTTACGACTGAGCTCGGCCATACGACGGTGAAGTTTCAATCCGCCCCGTTCGAGCAAAACCTTGCGCGCCAAGGAATAGCCGTTACTGTGCAATCCGCTGGACGGAATGCCGATCAAAACATCGCCCGGAACGATCGCCGCCGAATCGATAATCCGCTTTTTCTCCAAAACCCCGACGATGAAGCCGGCGAGATCGTACTCGCCTTTCGAAAAATCGCCGGGATGCTCGGCAGTCTCGCCACCGATCAGCGCACAGCCAGCCTGGCGGCAGCCGGCGGCGATACCGCGCATCACTGCTTCGGTGATTTCTACGTCGAGCTTGCCGCAGACAAAGTAGTCCAAGAAAAATAGCGGCGCCGCGCCCTGGGTCAAAATATCGTTGACGCCCATGGCAACTAAATCGATGCCGATGGTGTCATGAATGCCGGTTTGAAAGGCGATCTTGAGCTTGGTACCGACGCCGTCGGTGGAGGAAACCAAAACAGGGTTGCGGTAGCCGCGCGATTTGAGGTCGAACAGCGCGCTGAAACCGCCGACGCCGGCGAGCACGCCGGGCACCTTGGTTCGCTTCGCGATGGGGCCGATGCGCCGCACCAATTCATCGCCGGCTTCGATGCTAACGCCAGCCTGAGCGTAGGTGAGTCCTTTTGGAGGTGCCATTCGAATAACGACTTATGTTCGGAGCCTTGAACAGGCGCACTACCCTGCTCCATTTGCCCAATCATAGCGCACTGGAAACAGAATTTCACATGGTTGAACCGATTGCCGTGGTGGCATTGGCACCACTGGCCGAGGTGAGCAGGGCGCGAATTCTTAGGGTGTATTCGCCGAATTTCACGGCACTCATCATTTCCATGGTGCGCGGCCGCGGCAAATCGATGGCGATGGTCTCCAATAAGCGGCCCGGCCGCGCCGACATGACGTAAACCAAGTCAGAGAGAAACACCGCTTCCTGAATGCTATGAGTCACGAACAGGACCGTCTTTTTGCGCTCTTCCCAGATGCGCAACAGTTCCATGTCCAGCTCGTCGCGGGTCATGGCATCGAGCGCGCCGAAGGGTTCGTCCATCAACAGGAGCTGCGGGTCGGTCACCAGCGCGCGGCACAGCGAGGCGCGCTGCTGCATGCCGCCGGATAGCTCGTGCGGATACATTTCCTCGAAGCCTTCCAGACCGACGAGCTTGATCAACGCGCGTGCCTTGTCGGCGAAATTTGCACGGTCGAATTTGGCGAATTCCACCGGCAACAAAATGTTGCCCAGCACCGAGCGCCATTTGAGCAGCACCGGCGATTGAAAGACCATGCCGACATTTTCCAGCGGGCTGTCGACCTGGCGCCCAGCCACGGTGACAGCGCCCGCGGACGTCGGCATCAAGCCGGAGATGATCTTCAACAACGTGCTTTTGCCGCAGCCGCTCGGGCCGACGATCGACACGAAGTTGCCCGGTTGAATGTCGAAGGAGACATTATCCAGCGCCGTAACCGTGCGGCTAGCGGTCGAGAACACTCGCGAGACTTGATAAACGGCGATCAGCGGCGGCACGTCATTACTTTCAACCAGAGCAGGTCAACGCTTGACAAATTGATTGGTATAAACTTCCTTGGCCGCGACCTTGCGGCCGACATCGAAGTAGTCATTCACCGTCCTGACGGTCTTCTCCATGATCTCCGGCTTCATGTAGCCCATGCCGACGTTGACCGATTCCAGCGGCAGGAACACTTCGGTGAGCGCGTTCTTGAGCTGCTGCGTGGTCAGCGCCGAGTCGAGCTCGGGTTTGTGCTTAAGCAGGATTTTCAGCGCCTCTTCCTGGTTGTCGCGCGCGTAGCGCAGTCCTTCCAACGTCCCTTCAACGTAAGCGCGCACGAATTCCGGCCGTTTCTTGACGTCTTCGTCCTTGACGATCAGGCTGGTGCCGTAAATATCCAGGCCGGTGTCTTTCATAAACACGCGGGTGAGCTTGACGCCGACCTTCGCCGCCGCCTGCTCGGCAACCTCATCGTTGGATGCGCGGTACATGATGATGAAGTCGGCCTTCTTAGTCGCCAACGCCGCCGGTTGGATAGGCGCCGCGGTTTCCTGAATCTTGATTGCTTTGAAATCGATCTTATTGATGCGCGCGTAGGCCGGCATCAGATACCACTGCGCCTGGCCGGGGCTGATGGCCCACGACTTGCCGGGGAGGTCCTTGATGCTTTTGATCACGCCCTCATCGCGCCACAAGATCGTCGCGCCGACATAACCGAACTGCGCCGCGGCTTGCACCGGTGTGCCGCGGGACCTGGCAACGATCATGGTCGCGGCATCGGCAAAGCCGAAGTCGGCGCCGCCGGAACCGACAATGCGCACGGTATCCGCCGAACCCGTGCTCGCCTGAATCGTCGCTGCCAAGCCGCGCTTGGCATAGAAACCTTTTTCCAAGGCGACGTACCAGGGCGCATGCTTGCCACCGATGATAAAATCCATGCGGATGTTCGCCGGCGTCAATTCAGCGGCTTGGAGCGAAACTCCGGAACCGGTGATCGCGAGTGCCAAGCCAACCGCTATCGATGTCGTAAACCAATACTTCATGTTTCCTCCGCAGACCGGAAATTAAAACGAACCTTCAACTTCGCGCACCGCCGCGCTCCAGGGCGCGAGTTTTCTTTGACAGAACTCCGCCAGCCAAAACAGCGCCAAAGACAACACCGCGAGAATGAGCAAGATCACCAAGGCAAACGCGGTGTCCAAACTGTAGTTGGCCTGCAGCACCAGATAGCCCAACCCTTCATTGGCGGCAACGAACTCGGCGACGATGGCGCCGGTGACCGAGAGCACGATGGCGACTTTAATGCCAGCGAACATATAGGGCAGCGAGTTGGGCAGGCGAATCTTCGTAAAGACATCCCACGCCGTGCCGCGGTTGATGCGCGCCAGCTCCAGAAGTTCAGGTTCGACTTCCTTCAAACCAACCACGGTATTTACCACGATGGGGAAAAACGCCACCAGGAAAGCGATCGAAATTTTCGAGACCAGCCCGTAACCCACCCAGATCACCATCAACGGCGCAAAGGCGCTCTTGGGCATGGCGTAGAGAATGACGATCAACGGATAGATGGTGTTTTGCAAATGGCGCGAATAAACCACCGAGATGGCGAAGCCGACGCCGAGTATCAGCGACAAGGCGAAGCCGCCGAAGGCTTCGATGAAAGTAATCAACGAATGGTGGCCGAGTATCGGCAGCTTTTTGAAAAACGCCGTCCATAGGTCGCGTGGCGGCGGTAGAATAAACGAAGGAACCTTGATGACTTCGACCAGGATCTCCCACAATATCAGTAGGACAGTGAAGAAAACCACCGGCTCGGCGACATTTTTCCAGGAAGATTTCACAGCTGCACTGGCGCCGACGTTAATGGAAAGCCGCAGTGGAGTCAAGAAATTGCCGGCGTGAGGAATGTTTTCGACTCGATAGCACGCTCGATACACACTGGCCAGTCGTAATCGATTGCACGAGCGAGATGATGTGTTAGGAATGAGCGAAGTAGTCGCTCAAACAGGCGCGCGATGGCACAAAAAACATTCACCCCCACAGAGCTCTACGACGCTTGGCCGGTCCTCTCCCAGCCCGAACGGGCAGAGGGCTTTGAATATTTGCGGCGGGACGATGCCGAATCGTTCTTCCTTCAATTAAACCTTCGCGATCGAACCCATTTGGTACTCGGCCTGCCGCCAGGCGAACGGCGGCTATGGATGCGTCTGCTCGCCCCCGACGACGCCGCCGATCTCATCCAGGAAGCTCCAGGCGAGGAGCGAACCGAGCTGCTCGAGCTGCTCGACGATGCGACCCAGCGGGAAGTCAAGGGGCTGCTCGATTATGCCGAGGACGATGCCGGCGGCTTGATGAACACCCGCTACTCGCGTCTGCGTCCCGACATGACGGTCGGCGAGGCGATCAGCTACCTGCGCCGCGACGCCCAAACGCGGGCGCGAACTACTTATTATGCCTACGTCGTCGACCACGAAGAACGATTGCTCGGCGTCATCACGTTTCGCGATCTGATCGTCGCTCTGGCCGACAAGACGATTCGTGAGGTCATGCGCACGCAGATCATTTCAGCAAACGAAGAGATGGACCAAGAGGCCTTGAGCAAGCTGTTTATGCGCCACCATCTGTTGATGATTCCCGTCGTCGATGGCGCGGGGCGCATCAAGGGCATCGTCAGCGTCGACGACATCGTCGATGTCGTCCAGGAAGAAGCCACCGAAGACATTCAAAAAATCGGCGGCGTCGAGTCGTTGGACGGACCGTATCTGCAGGTTTCATTGCCCAAGATGATCCGCAAACGTGCCGGCTGGCTGGCCGCGCTCTTTTTGGGCGAGATGCTGACCGCGACGGCGATGGGATACTTCGAAGCGGAGATCGCCAGCGCGGTCATACTCGCGCTGTTCGTGCCGTTGATCATCAGCAGCGGCGGCAATTCCGGCTCGCAAGCAACGACACTGGTCATCCGCGCCATGGCCTTGGGCGAAGTGCACCTGCGCGACTGGTGGCGTGTCATCCGTCGCGAGTTCGCCACCGGGCTGGCACTCGGCAGCATCCTCGCCGCCATCGGTCTGGTTCGAATACTGCTCTGGCAATTCTTGTTTAACGCCTATGGCGAACACTATTTTCTCATCGCTCTGACGGTCGGGTTAAGCTTGGTTGGCGTGGTGATGTGGGGCTCGCTGGTGGGATCGATCCTGCCGTTTATCCTGAGATCGCTGGGCTTCGACCCAGCGAGCGCGTCGGCGCCGTTTGTCGCAACCCTAGTCGATGTCACCGGACTAGTGATCTATTTTACCGTCGCCGCCGTGGTCCTGAGCGGCACCCTACTCTAACGAAGCAGCTAGAATCTCCGCGATGAATTTCCGTTCCGAATCCGACCTTGAACTTTTGAACCCTTGAACCTTGAACCAGCCGTGATCGCGGAACCGCGATCACGGCTTTACGGCTCTTCCTGCTCCCGCTTTAACTGGCTATGCTCCAGCTGCATCTCGCGTTTGCGCCGGATCATTTCCCGCTCTTGGGCGAGAAAGCGCTCCACTGCCCGGCGAAACTTGCCGTCGACGATGTAATGCACACTGGTGGTATGTTCGGGATCGAGGCCGCGCAGCTGTTTGAAACTGCCGCCGGCGCCGGCTTCGAAGCGTTCGAGCCCGGTCCGAATCGAATGCTCGATGGCGGAATAGTAACAGACGTTGAAATGGAGAAACGGATGCTCCTCGGAACAGCCCCAATAGCGGCCGTACATCGCCTTGTCGTCGCGCACGTTGAACGTGCCGGCGATGATCTTGCCGTCGCGTTCGGCGAGCATCAAGCACAAATTCGTCGCAAAACGCTTGTGTAGTTCGTCGAAAAACTCCCGGGTCAAATATTGCCGGCCGTAGTAAAGCCGGTCGACATGCCCTTTGTACAGGCTAAACATTGTTCGCAGGTGTTTTTGTGTGAGTTCCTCACCCTCATAGGCGCGAATCGTGATGCCGCGCTCGGCCACCTCGCGCCGCTCGCGTTTGACCTTGTTGCGCCGATCGCTGCGAAAGCTGGCGAGGTAATCGTCGAATGAACTAAAGTTGCGATTCTGCCAATGATACTGTATGCCATGGCGCGGAAAGAACCCCACCGCTTCCAACGCCTCGCGTTCGTCGGCCAGGCAAAAATTCACATGCACTGAAGAGATCTTGTTGTCAGCGGCGATCTTCGCCAACGCTTGGCCCATGAACTGAATCAACTGCGGACGATCTTCGCCGGGTGCGGTAACAAACCGGTGGCCGGTCACCGGTGTGAACGGCACGCCCACCAACATCTTGGGATAGTATTGAATGCCCGCATGCTGGGCCGCCTCAGCCCATTCGTAGTCGAAGACGAACTCGCCCATGCTATGCAGCTTCAAATACATCGGGCAGGCGGCAATCAGCTCGCCGCCCTTTTCGACCACGATATGATGCGGCAGCCAGCCGGACTTATCGTTGACGCAACCGGATTGTTCCAGACTTTCGAGCCAGTCCCACTTGAGAAACGGCGTCGCCTCGCCGACCAGCGCATCCCAACGTTCGCGCGCCACTCCGGCAATCTTCTGCACCACTCGCAAGCTGATTTGATCCGCCATTGCTTTCATCCTAACGGTTTCACCGCCCTTTTTATACTTTTGCGCAAAGGATTGGAATCCAAACCGCTTTTGGCGCCTTGCCGCTTCTCGCAAGCACCGGCCACCCTTGACAAGCTGCCTTGGCACCCTTATTGATTATCACAACGGTCAATTCCTATGGTCATCTACAACCTCCTCTGTAAGAAAAATCACAGCTTCGAAGGCTGGTTTCCGAGCTTCGAAGACTTCCAGAAACAGGCCGACAGGAAGCTCATTTCTTGCCCCACTTGCGGCACCACCAAAGTTGAAAAAATGCCCCATGCCTGCGCCGTCCATGTAAAGAAAGAGCAGCCGCCCGCGCTGCCGGCAAAGGCCCAGAAGACCACCCCGGTTCCCGCGCCGCCGCCGACCGCAGCGGAATTCAAAGAGATGCTCCTGCGCGTGCATCACTACGTCAAAGAGAATTTCGAAGACGTAGGCCCGCGCTTCGCCGAAGAAGCCAAGCAGATCCACAAAGGCGAGGCGGAAGAGCGGCCGATACACGGCACCGCCACCCTCAGCGAAGTCAAAGAACTCGCCGAAGAAGGCGTGCCCTGCATGCCGCTGCCCAAGCCCGAGCTCGACAGCTAACCTTTCGCTTCCCCCAGCATTGTTCATCCCAAGCGCCGCTCATAGCGGCGCCTTTTTGCTTGCGCACGCGAGCAAGCAACATTCACTACATCGCTCCTTATGAACGACGCTGTCATTCCGAGCAAAGCGAGAAATCTCGTCCCGCTGCGACGCAAGAGCCGGCGTTGGCATATCTGCGCTTGCATTCGCCGCGCTTGTACGAAATAGAATCGTCAGTGCCCTGACACCGGAGGCTCCATGCTGCTGATCAATAACAAAGTCGTCGAACAGATCCTCGATATGAAGGGCTGCGTCGCAGCCCTCGACACCGGCTACCGCGACCTGGTTAACGAACGCGCCAACTACCGGGGCCGCTACGACTTTTTCGTCCCCAATGACGACCCCAAGCTGATGTATCGCTGGGGCACCATGGAAGGCGCCTCGCGCTCCTTCGAGACGTTTGCCATCCGCATGAAGTCCGACATGCTCGAATGGCCCGACGGCAAGACCGTGGAAAAGTATTGCGTCCAGCCCGGCACGTTCTGCGGTTTTGTCATGGTCTTTTCGACCAAGAATGGCGAGCCGCTGGCGATCATCAACGACGGCATCATCCAACATATGCGCGTCGGCGCCTGCGCCGGTCTCGGCGTGAAATATCTCTCCCGCGAAGATTCCAAGACCGTCGGCATTTTCGGTTCTGGCGGCATGGCACGCACCTATCTATTGGCCTTTAACGAAGTGCGCAAGATCACCAAGGTCAAAGTCTACAGCCCGACGAAGAAGAATCGCGAAACCTACGCCGACGAGATGGGCAAAAAACTGGGTTTGGAAATCATCCCCGTCGACAAGCCGGAAGAAGTGCTGCGCGGCTCGGATATCGTCGCCACCTGCACCGACTCGATCCAAGTTCTGGTCAGCGATCCCGATCTGATCGAGTCCGGCATGCACCTCACCTGCGTCAAAGCCAACGAGTGGAGCCCCGAGATCGTGCAAAATTCCGACGTCGTGATCCGCATGGGCCGCCCGACACTGAATCTCGACGTCGGCCAGCTGCGCATCGGCGGCGAAGCCGCGGTGGTCGCCGGCAACGCCGAAGAGATCAAGCGCATCGCCAACCCCAAAGTCGACATCTTCTCCAGAGATTATCCCGTCCTCACCGAGGTGATCTCCGGCCAGCGCCAAGGCCGCACCGACAAGAACCAAGTCACATTCTTCGCCAACAGCGGCACCCAAGGATTGCAGTTTGCGTCAACCGCGGGCTACGTCGTGCGTGAAGCGAAGAAGCGCGGCTTGGGACAGGAGATTCCGACGAGTTGGTTCTTGCAGGATATTAGAGATTAGATCGAAGGATGGTTGCAGCGGGAAACGGTCGTGACCTTTTCCTACCAGACAATGTATCGAGCAAGCTGAATTTGAGACGAAAGCGGAAATAAACCATGGCGACAATCCCTGTCTTTACCTCAGAGGAAGCGATTGCCGGTTTGCGGCAGGCGGTCCACGCGAAGGCGAACAATTTCTACGCGATGTACTCGAGCGTTCTCGGCGGCATCGTCACCGACCCCGCGCTCATGGTGCTGCCGCTCGACGATCACATGGTGCACCGCGGCCACGCCGTCTTCGATACGGCCACGCTGACGCACGGAATGCTCTATCAACTCGACCCGCACTTGGATCGCTTGATCAAGTCGGCCGACGGCGCGCGCATTACGTTGCCATTTTCGCGAGAGCAATTGCGCCAGATCATTTTGGCGACCGCGGCGGCGAGCCGCCAGCGCGACGGATCCGTCCGCTACTGGCTTTCCGCCGGTCCCGGCGGCTACGGCCTCGGTCCCGCGGAGTGCGTCGGCAGCAGCTTCTACGTGATCGTCTTTAAGCAGGAAGCGTACCCGGAGAGTTACTACCGCCTGGGCATCAAACTCGTCACCAGCCAGGTGCCGATCAAGCCGCCGCTCTTTGCCCGCATCAAGTCGACCAATTATTTACCCAATGTGCTCGTCGTCCTGGAGGCCAAAGACCGCGGCGCCGACAACGGCGTTTTCATCGACCAGCGTGGTATGGTGGCGGAAAGCTCCAACATGAACGTAGCCTTCGTAACTAAGGATCGCGTGTTCCGCCATCCCCCCTTCGACACGATCCTATCGGGGATCACGATTCAGAGAGTTCTCGCTTTCGCTCAGCGGCTCGTGCAACGAAGGCGTGCTCAACGCCGTGCGAATCGCTGATCTTCCCGTCGAAGAAGGTCGCGACGCAGCAGAGATGATGCTCATCGGAAGCTCGATCAAAATCGCGCCGGTGGTTGAATGGGACGGACAAAAGATCGGTGACGGCAAACCCGGACCATTCAGCGCGAAGCTACTGGAAATGTGGAACGAGGACGCGAGATCGGCGAAAGACCAGCTCGTAACGGTGCCGTACGACGAAGGCGATTGATAGCGCAAAAGCGCGTTCAAAAAGTTCGGCCACTAATGAGTTGAGATTTGCGGAGGAAAGATCTCTGACAGATTGTCGCAGAAAGATGTCGAGCTATCCCTGCTCGATTCTTAAGATAGGTAAGTCCGACTTTTGAATCGCTTGATGCGTGATTGCCAGAACTGGCCCCCGGATGTGGTCCAAAACATTCACCACAGAGGCACAGAGTTCGCAGAGTTCGAAGCATTTTATTTAATCAAACCATCTTTACTCTGCGCTCTCCGCGCCTCGGCGGTGTAATCTCCTAGCCCTGCTTCACACGGAAGCCTGAATACTAAAAATGTCCGCCCGTGTATTGGCGCCTGGTTAATCTTTAACTTGGTCTTAGAAGGCCGCGGGCGCTGAGCGTTCGCGCCACCCGCGCCTGATAGAGCTGCATCAGCTGCAGCGCCACCGTTTCACCTTCGATGATACCCAAGGCTGCGGCGATGGCGAGCAGCGTCGCCATCCCCTCCGGCCGGCTCTGGGCGCGCAACTGAAAGGTTGAGTCGTTGGGCGTGCTGATCTTCACCCGCGGCACGTCTCTTAATTCGCGCTGACGCGAATGAATCTTGCGCGCTTGGCGCCAGGTGCCGTCCGGGACAATCAGTTGAATCGGCCGCGGGTCTTGCGCAACTAGCTCTGGAGTGAGTTCGACAGCATCCGTACTGGGATAGTACAGCAACGACCGATAGTGTGGCGATAACAGGTCGGTCAAATCGAGCGTTGCCCGGCTTGCGCCGCGAATGCGCAGCTCGCTATTGACCAGCGCTCTGACGGCGAGCATGCCGGTGTTGCTGCTGCGCAGCAGCTCGTGACGATGAATCACCAGCGCGACCTTCGTGCGCAACTCCAACCACGGCAATTCCGCACACATGCACAGTGTCAGCGAGGATCCGCATGCCGCGCAGCGCTGCTTTGCTTTTCCGATACCTTTCAACGACAAATTTCCTCGACAACTTTATAACGCTCCAAACAGGACAATGCCATCGGCGGATCGGCCGGTTATAAGTCAACTCCAGATCTTGTCATTCCGGCGGCGGCCGAAATCTAGGATTTCTTCAATTTGGTGGGTAAGCCAAGATGGATGCCGGTTTTCACCGGCATGACGGAATTTGATTGTGCCGGCAGGATCTTCTAGGTGAAGGTGAAAGCGGCAGCCCCCGTGAGCGAGACGCCCAGATTCCCTTTGCTTGTAAAATTCCTACGTCGGTAATAAGTACAACGCCGAGGAGCACTCCGATGAAGCGCAGCACTGACCGCATTCTCACCACCCATACCGGCAGCCTGCCGCTGCCGGCGCAAGTGCGCCAAGCGCTGGCGGCCAAGCGCCGCGGCGAGTCTTACGATCAGACCGTGATCGACGCCGCACTGGCCACGGCCATCGACGATGTGGTCCGGCGCCAAATCGAAGTCGGCATCGACATCGTCGGCGACGGCGAATTCAGCAAAACCGCATGGAATGATTATGTCGTGCACAGGGTCAGCGGCCTAGAGCGAAAACTGCGCTCGCGCGCCCAGAGCGCCGAACCATGGCGCGTTGCCCAAGGGATTGTCCGGCCGCGCGATACTGGGATAGTCAGACGCGACATCGACGGCGCGCCGCGCCACTACCGCACCGACATCGCCGAGTTTTACGACCTGGCGCGCGCCCAGAGCGACGGTCACGACAACGGCGGCTTCGCTTACGTCTGCACCGGTCCCATAGGCTGGGGGGATTTCGCCGCGGTGGAAACCGACATTGCGCGGCTGGCCGCGGCAGTCGCGACGACCCAACCCCAGGACGTTTTCATGTCGGCGCTTTCGCCCGGCTGTTTCGTGCGCTTTTTTCGCAACGAATACTATCCCAACGAAGAGACCTACATGCAGGCGGTCGCCGATGTCATGCGTCATGAGTACCAAGCGATCGTCGATGCTGGATTCGTCTTGCAGCTCGACTGCCCGGACCTGGCCTCAGGCGCCAACACCGACTACGCCCACCTGAGCGTCAAACAATTTCGCAAAGTCATCGAGAAACATGTTGAGTGTCTGAACTATGCCCTCAAGATGATCCCGCCTGAACAGGTGCGCATCCATGTCTGCTGGGGCAACTACCAAGGGCCGCACCACCGCGACATCGCACTCAGCGATATCATCGATATCGTGCTCCAAGCCAATGTCGAGGGTATTACCCTCGAATCGGCCAATCCGCGCCATGGCCATGAGTGGAAGATTTGGCAAGCGATGAAATTGCCGGAGGGCAAGATTCTGTTTCCTGGCGTGATCGACGACATCACCCTGTTCATCGAAC
Organism: uncultured delta proteobacterium; assembly: GCA_963816145.1. Lineage (GTDB taxonomy): Bacteria > Desulfobacterota > Binatia > UBA9968 > UBA9968 > DP-20. The sequence continues at coordinate 288,111 of CAWFJP010000002.1, read as the reverse complement.
ATCCGGAACTGGTAGCGGAGCGCATCGTCCGCTTCGCCAAACTGGTCGGCAAAGAAAATGTCATCGCCTGCACCGATTGCGGCCTGCGCCATCTACCCGATGCCAGTCTCGCCTTTGCCAAACTCTATGCGCTGGCGGAGGGCGCCCGATTGGCGACCCAAGAACTATGGAACTGAGTTAGAAACGAGCGCCGTGCTCAAACGCTATCGTGTCGGGGCAATTCGCGGAATCGGGAATCACGCGAGCCAAGTCGGTCAATGTGACAGCGGTCATCCTGATTTACTCGGGATAATCCGCTATGAATGGCCGGCGTAGAAAATGACGGGCAGGCGCCGTATTACAAGCCTTGCAGGCCAGTCTGAATTTGCGCTCGGGCCGCAGCTCGATCCCTGCCTGATGCCGCAGCCGCGCCACTTGATGCTTGCCGCACAACGTGCCGGACTGTTTTAACGCCCGCCATGTCTTGGTCGCTCCGTAGACCTCTTCGCTATCCTGGTGAGCTTTGCACATCTCCCTGAGCCGAGCACGATCCTGCTGACTGCACCATAAAAGAGAAAAAATTTTTACCTGCCGAAAAGTGTCTTAAGAAATGTTTCCTGATCGGAATTCATCCTCGCGTCTTCCTCATAGTAGCCGGCCCAATATTTAACTCCGGGTTTCGGCACCCAGTAGGCGGGCACGTGATCGCTGGGTACATCCAAGCGCCGGCTGACGTATCCCATGCCCTTGCTGAAGGCGGTCTGCCCGTCCTTGCTGAGAAGCCAGTTGAGAAAAACTTTTGACGCGCCCGGGTGGGGCGCCCGGTCAATCAGCATGACACTACCGAAACCGGGGGTAAGATAAGCCCCGTAATCCTTGAAGTAGGGTATCACGCCGAACTTGAGGCCGCGCTTTTCTAGTTGATACATGACCGTTCCGGGGGCCAGATGCAGGGGATATTTGCCTTGCGCCACCCACTCGATCTGCCGTCTTTGATCGCGGTCGATGGCGCCGGCCTGGGCGCGGAGTTTGCGATAATAATCTTTGGTTTTTTCCGGACCGAGCACATGCCACAGCCAGCGAAACACACCGTTTCCTGTCCCGGAGGGAATCGGGTCCTGAACGACAAGTTTGCCTTTCCATTTGGGGTCCAGGATTTTATCTAGCTCGTCTACCTCCTCCGCTTTCACCTGTGCCGGATTATAAATCAGCGGTACATTATTCTGTGTGGCAAAGATGAAATCGAAACGAGTGTCGCGATCGGAAAATTCAAGGCGATGATCGCGCCAGTTCTTGGCATCGATCACTTCGGGCAAGAGCAACGCCGGTTCTATCGGAGCGAGCGCCTTCATCGGTTTAAAATAAGCATCGGCGGTGCTGGTGCCGCTTATGATGATGTCGACACTGTAAATGCCGGCATCCCGTTCCGCCTTGATCCTGGTCGCTAGTTCACCACCGCGCGCGCCGGAAAATTCCAGGTTGACATCGGGAAAAGCCTTCGTGAAGCTCCGCATGATGGCGTCTCGGATTCTGTCTCCCGGAGGGCCCAGCACCACAACTTTTCCTTCCGTCTTCGCCTGTGCCAACGCTGCGTTCCATTTTTGTTGCCATGCACCCTCGCTTTGAGACCAAGCCGATGGGGCGTTGAGGACCAGCGGCGTGAACAAAATTGCAATCACCATAATAAACGTTCGTATCATAGCTCCTCCCCTGGACTTAGCCGCGCAAATTTACCTGTCATGAGCGCACAGCATTCCGCCGGAAACCCAATAGCCAGCTGACGAATAATAAAGCGAAGATGAGAAAGACCAAAAAGACACCGAGCACCGCGGCTTTCTCTTGGTTGGCATCGGAGATGTAGTCAAGCATCAGTAAAGACAGTGTCCGGCTCTGACTCGTCGACAGGAAGATCACCGTCGGGATGTCACGCGCGGCGGAGATGAAAACTATGATCCCCACCGAGAGCATCGTTGGCCTCAGCAGCGGTAGCATGATGCGGCAAAAACCGGTGAACCGTGTGGCGCCCGCGGCGCTGGAAGCTTCCTCTAATTCACGGCTGATCTGGAGCACGCTTGCCTTGATGATCTGGGTTCCGAGCGGCATCTCTTTGATGATTATCGCCAACACCAAAAGAGAAACGGTTCCGTAGACGAGCTTCACATAATCGCCAGATCCGAGCGCAGCCCATAGCAGGGCCAGGCTGATGAGTACTCCCGGCAGAGCCCAAGGTAGCCAGGACAGGATGTCGACGACACCGCGGCCCGGCAGCTTTGTGCGCACGATGACATAACTGATCGTTGAGTAGAGGATCGTTCCGACAATGCCGGCTCCCAATCCAAGGACCAGGGTGTTTTTCAATGAACCTAAAAACACCGGATCGGTGAAGACCGCGGTCCAGTGATGAACCGTCCATACTTTCTCCGTCGTGAAGTTGCCGAAGAACTCCATGAATGTGCCCATCATCAACATCGCGAGCGGCAAGATGATCATCACGAAGATAAAGAGAAGGCAGAACCCGCAGGTCACCCAGCGCCAGCGGCCGAGCGGAAAAATCCGCACCATGTAGCTGCGGCCGCTGACCGTAGTGAATTCCTTACCGCGGAGAAAAATCCGGTGCAGCCAAATGAGAAAGAAGACGAAAAGCAGAAAGACGCTGCACAGCGCAGTGGCCCGATCGTAAAGCGGCGGCTCCCAGTGAATGTAGTCCCAGATTTTGGTGGGCACCACGTAGATGCCCGCGGGAATGCCAAGAACCATTTCTATTTCCAACGATTCGAGGCTCCTGATGAATCCCAACGCCGTGGAGGCGAGCACGGCGGGCGCTAAAATTGGTATGGTGATGCGTAGCAACACGCCCATATTGTTGCTGCCGGAGGTGCGCGCGGCGTCTTCTAGAGCCGCGTCCATGGCCGTGAACGCGGGCGTCAGCAACAGGAATCTTACCGAAGTGCTGAAGGCCAGGTGACACCAGACAATGCCCCAGTAAGAAAAGATATCGAAAGGAGGCCGTGCGAGACCAAAGGATTGCATAAGAAGCTTATTGGCAAGTCCGTTGTAAGGATCCAGCAGCAGAATCCAACCCATGGTCATCGGGAGAAGCGGCAAAAAAAAGCCGAGCCAGAGCGTCACTTCGATGAAGCCCTTGAGTGGCGTGTCCGTGCGGGTTACGACCCAGGCGAAAAAAATTGCCAGCACAGTGGTGATGACGACCCTAAGAAACGCCAGGTAGAAGGTGTTGCCGATGGCGACGGCAAGCTTGCTGTCCGTAAACGCTTCGACCCAGCCTGTCATCGCCCAGACGGTCGGCTCACCGGGGCGTGTCACAGCGAAACTTTTGATGAACAGCAGCGCCAGCGGGTAGGCGAGCATTACGATCAACAGCCCGACAAGCGCGCTCAAAGGGATCCACGCCCATGGAATTTTTGGAAATTGAACCGATCGAAGGGGCGCGCGCCTGGTGAGTTCCATGGGCTTACTTCCATCCCAACTCTTTCCACGCGTCGTGCAGGTAACTCATGTCCAGATATTTTTCCGGGTTGGGCGGGCCGCCGGGGAGCTTCGCCTGTTCGGCATAAATATCGACAACCGTTTTGAGCCCATCGATATCGATACTGAGATCCGGTTCCCAGGCTTTACTCTCGAGGTAGTAATTCAAGCCCTTACGCGCGAGCTTGGGTTTTATGTCTAATTCTTTGGCTAAAAATTCCGCCCCCGCTTCTCTGTTCTCGTCGAGCCACTTGCGCGCCTGCAGCACCGCCTTAAGGAAATGAACGACCTCTTTGCGATGCGCCTCTGCCCAGCCGCGCCGGACCGAGAAGCTGGAAAGTAGATAATTGGGAAAAACATCGGTGACCTTGCCGATCAGATTGAAGCCCATTTCCTGAGCGCGAAAATTGATCGGCACGGCGAGAATCGCCGCGGCGATGTTGCCGGTGCCGAGCGCGGTAAATGCCGGACCGCTGCCGCCGACGTTGACGAGGTTGTAGTCTCGGGGATATTCGAGTCCCTTGGATTTCAACACGCGCTTAAGCAGAAATGCCGTGCCGGAAGTCAGCGTCGATGAGCCGATGGTGGCGCCGCGCAAATCCTCATAGGTCTTGAATCCTTTTCCGCCCATGATCATGTGGGTTGTCTTGCTGCCGCAGGCGATCATCGCGATGTCCAATCCTTTCTCCACCAACCCGATCGGTCCATCGTTGGCCGCCAACGCGACGTGGATGGAATCCGAGACCAAAGCCTGCATGGCGGGCGCGGTGCCGCGCATCGCCGAAACCTCAGAGTCGAGGCCTTCGCGTTTGAGAAAGCCCATCCCCGACGCCACCCACAGCGGCCCGTAACCTAACACTTTGGATGAAGCGGCTACGGGAAAGTCGACTCCTTGTTGGGCGGTGCCAGCTGTTGGCAGTGCGAGAACTAAACAGACTGCTAGCCAAATCTGAACGAGTTTCATTACGCTCTCCTGTCCTGATCCACGCCTCCGGTAGGCAAATCGCTTCTCCATCCCAGTGATGCGCTTAACCGCTATTTTTGCCCGAGCAGCTTTTTGACACGCTTGATTACTCCAGGCGGCTGATTGATCATAGTTTCCGCCAGTTTTTGCAGTTCTTCACCTGAAACGAATTCAACTTCGAATTTGGCTTTCTTGGCATCCTCGATTAGCGCCGGGTCCGCCATCGCCTTTGCATAGGCCGCGCGCATGGTCTTTACGATTTCGGCGGGCGTTTCCGGCGGCATTACCCAAGGGCGGCCGAAGTCGCCGCCGCGCAGAATGACATCGGCGACGCGCCGGTTTTCGTCCGGCGTTTTTTCTTTGTCGAAAATTTCATAAATACTCGGCGTGTCGGGGATGCGTTCATCCCGCTTTACTCCGCCGTAAATGAGAACGTTGACAAAGTTTTTTTTGCGCCAGGAGATGAACGGCTCCCGGCCGAAAAACGGCGCCGCGGTAAGGCCGCGGCACTGCACTTCGCCCTTTTCGACGGCGAGATCGATCTCGCTGCCGCCGGGATAGCCGAGCACAGTATCGATCTTGGCGCCGAGCGTGTCTTCCAGCAGGCGCGCGAGAATATAGTCGGTTCCCGCGGTTCCGGTGGAGCCGCACTTGGGCGGCGTGGCTGCGTTGCGAATGTCCTCGATGGTTTTAAACGGCGCGTCGGCGCGCATGTACATGAGCACTTCGCTTTTTTCCGGCGAGCCGATCCAGTTGAGTTTGCGCACGTCGTACTGGACCTCTTTACGGCTGACGAGCTGATCCAGGTACAAACCGTAGGAAAGCATGGCTATGGATAATCCGTCGGGCTTGGCGACGCCGTAAATGTGATTCGCCGCGATCATTCCGCCGGCGCCAGGCATGTTTTGCACGATCATCTCCGGATTGCCGGCCAGATATTTCGGAACGTAGCGCGCCAGCAGGCGAGACCAGCGATCGTAAAAGCCGCCCGATGTAAAGCCGACGATGATCTTGATCGATTTGCCCTGGTAAAGAGACTCGCTTCCGGCGTACAGCTTCGGGGCGGCTCCCAGAATGAATGCGATCATCGTAAGGGAAAAAATGAATCTAAAACTTTTCACTTGGCCCTCCTGAAGCGATGAGTTTAAAAACTGCTAAGCGCCGGCGGCGAAAAGATCCTGCACTGCCGGGATATGAATATTCACGAAGTCGAATATCGCGCCGTGGGGAAACGGCAGTTGCAGCGCGTAAGCGAACACGCCGAAGAAAAACAGCCAGCAAGCGATGGTGAGTGTCGCTGCCATCGGCCATTTCTCTCCCGCGCCAAATTTCAAATAGAGGAACGTGGCGATGGCGGATGCGGGGACAAAGCCCAAGGTCCAAATCGCTAAAAAGAAGCCGACGATCCATGAGCCGATAGCGAGAGTTCTGTGGCGCTCGAGCACGGGGTCAATCTCGGGCTCGCTCCACAAAGCTGTCTCTTCTACTTTAACTTTACGTGTGGATTGGAGAGCGTCATTGCTAAACACATAGATTGCGAGCAGGAAGCAGGGTAGCCCGATGACCCAGGGAAATAGCGCTGCGCGCGGCTCGAACGCGCCGAAGCCAAATTTCGCCTGGTAGACGACGTAGGCGAAGACCAAGAGAATAAAGAGCGCGAATAAACTCTGGCCGATGCGGGCCGCCAACGGCAGCCGTTCGATCTTGAAGGAAACTGGTTTCTGAACCATGTCGGATGGATCTGTGGTCCGCCGTGAACGCCTGAACCAGGCTTGCAGATACGGAAAAGCCGTGCCGGCCACGATGATAAAGCCAATGACCAAAACGCCCGGATGCCAAAGCCAGGTGTAGCCATAAATGCGGCTGGCGATAAAAAGATTGTTCTCTGCGATCCCGCCTAGAACCAAGCCGAGCAGCAGCGGCGGGCGCTGCCAATCGAACTTGACCATGAGCCAACCGATGGCGCCGAAGATGACAACCATCAGCATGTCGCCGAAACTATTTTTAGTCGCAAACCCACCGAGGTAAACGAGAAAGAGCAGAAACGGAATCAGATAGGTCCCTTTGACGAAAGTAATTTTGGCGAGCTGGTTAAGGAAGAGCAGGCAGATCAGGACGGTGATGACGTTGGTGATGACGATGATCCAGACAAAGGAAAAAGTCAGCGTCAAATACTTCGCTGGGTTCAAAAGATCGGGGCCGGGCACGATGCCTTGGATGATGAAGGCGCCCAGGAGAATCGCCATGGAGACGCTGCCGGGCACGCCGAAGGCAAGGGTTGGGATCAGCGATCCGCCTTCTTTCGAATTGTTTGCGGCTCCGGGGCCGAGCACGCCTTCCACCGCGCCTTTGCCGAAGCGTTCTTTGTCCGGCGAGCTCTGCACCGCGTGGGCGTAAGCAAGCCACTGCGCCGGGCCGCCGCCCATGCCGGGGATCAAACCAATGTAGGCGCCGATACCGCTGCAGCGAAGCACGAGCTTCCAGTGGCGGAACGTATCCTTGATTCCTTCCATAACGCCACCGAGCTTGGTTGGCGTGCCCTCGCGCGCGATGCTGGTTCCCTGCACCGCGAGATCGATGATCTCCGGGATAGCGAAGAGCCCGATGGTCACGCTGATCAGTGAGATGCCATCCCACAGAAAGAGCGCGTTGTCCTCGCCCAAAAACCCTTCCAGGGTGAAGCGCGGCACACTTTCGATCGGGTCCAGCCCCACCATGGCCAGCACTAGCCCAAGACCACCGGCGAGCAGTCCCTTGGGAATGTTGGATCCGCTGAGCGAAGCGACAAAGGTGACGCCCAGCACCGCCAGCATGAAAAACTCCGCCGAACCGATGGAGAGCACGAGCGGACTAACGATCGGAATTGCCAGAGCGAGAATAAAAGCGCCAAAGACCGCGCCGACAAGAGAACTCATCAACGCCGCTCCCAGCGCGCGGCCCGCTTCGCCGTTTTTGGCCATGGGATGACCGTCGACAATGGTCGCAGCACATATGCCTTCGCCTGGCACTCCGAAAAGAACCGATGTGACATCGCCGGTGGTGGCGGTGACGGCATTGGAGCCGAGCAGAAAAGCGAACGCCGTCGTCGGGTCCATGTTGTAGATAAACGGCAGCATGAGCGCGAGTGTGGTGGCGCCGCCCAGACCGGGGAGGATGCCGACGGCAAAACCGATCGCCATGCCGAACATCATGTAGAGGAAGGTCTCGGTACCGTGAGGCGTAAAATAAGGCAGGACGTTTATCAGCCCCTGATTGAATGCGTGCAGATATTCAAGCATATGGCCCTCCAGCGACCGTAGCTACGTTGGCTGTGGCGTTTATCTCTGGGTGACCGCCTTTTCTTTCTTCACCAAAAATTGCAGCCCCTGTTTTGTTTTGGCTGAGATGTTCAAAATTTCATTTACCAGCCCGTTGATTTCATCCGCCGGCACGTACTGCATCTCGAGTTTGCTCTTCTTTGCTTCGGCGACGAATTCCGGATCCTCCAGCGTTGCCTTGAAGGCTTTGCGAAAAATTTCTACGCGATCGGCCGGCACGCCTGGAGGCATTACCCAGGGGCGCTGGAACTCGTATTGAGCGATCCATGTGTTGTAGAGGCGAACGCCATCTTCTCCCGCTTTGGCTTTGATGTAGTCGCGAACCAGCGGAACGTTCTTTAACTCCTTGTCCTCCCACTTGCTGTGCACGAGAATAGGTATGAGTTTTTGATCGCCTTCGGCGTCCAGCATCGCTCGCGCGGTGACCCGCGCCGACTCCCAGCCCCAACAGCCGCCGTCCAATTCCTTGGTCCGCATGGCAACAGTTATGAGCGATGTGCCCTTGTAGCCGTTGATCACGTTAAACTTTGTGCCGACGGTCTGGTTCAAGATCATCGGCAAATCGTTATAGGTCGAACCCGCCCGGGTCGATCCCATTTTCAGTTCTCTGCCGGACTTGACAACTTCGTCCATCGTTTTCAGGCCGGTAAAGCCCATGATGCTGCAGCTTGGCGAGCCTTTGATCGGCGCGCCGATCCAATTCAACTTGCGCGCGTCTAATCGAACGGCCTTGTCGCCCAGCGCTTGGTAGAGAACGTAAGCGCTGTTCCAAACGCCGATGAATGTCCCGTCGCGGTCGGCTTTGTTGTATGTATAATTGGCCGCAATCAGGCTTCCCGCTCCTTCCATGTTGTCAACGACAAAACTCGGATTGCCTGGAATATGCTTTCCCATGTGCCGGGCGACAGCGCGCGCATAGGTGTCGTAGCCTCCGCCGGGAGCGAGCCCGACGGTGACGCGAATGGTTTTGCCCTTGTAGAAATCATCAGCGATGGCGCTTGAGCCCGCGGCGCATATAAACCACGCAACGGCTGTGGCTGCCCAGATACAAAGTGGGTGTTTCATACGATTCTCCTTCGTGCATTTTTCGGATCGCAGATCTCAATTTGTTGTCGTCTTCCCGGGTGAAAGAACCATGAGTTTTTTCTTGATCGCAGGCGTAATCGTTAAAATCTCCTCCACCGATCGTTCGATGTCTTCGCCGGTCACTTTGTCGATGACCATCTTGCTCTTTTTGGCTTCGGCCAAAAATTCTCGGATCCGCGACTGTTTCTTGCAACGCCATGCGCAATGTTTGCAGTCTGTCTTTCGGCGTCTTCGGCGGCACCATCAGCGGGCGCTGAAAATCATACTGGTTCGCCCAGGCTTTAAACGCCTTGACGTTTTCATCTCCTTTGATGACCTGCGTGTACTGCGGCAGATCTTTGACTTCAGGGTCTTCGGGGTAGCCGTGAATGACGAAAGGAATTAACTTGTCATCGCCCTTGGCGTCGAGCATGGATCGCGCAGTGACCCGCATCGATTCCCAACCGGAACAGAGCGCATTGATCTCCCGGCGCTGCAGCGCGACGCGAATCGGTCCGGTGCCTTTGTATCCGGAGATAACCTGCAGGTGGGTGCCCATCAGCGCATCCATCAGCTTCGGTAAATCGTCAGAGGACGCGCCCGCGCGGGTTCCTCCGAACTTGAGCTTGTCGCCCGACTTGATGACGTCATCGAGGGTTTTGAGCCCGGTAAATCCCATCACCATGCAGGTGGGCCATCCCTTCCCCGGCGCTCCGATCCAGCCGAACTTGCGCGCGTCGAAGCGAATCCCTTTTGCGCCTAACGCCTGCTGAGTGACCATGCCGCTGTTGAAATTACCCACCGTGAGGCCATCGGGTTCAGCTTTATTGAACATGTAATTAGCAGACAGAAGGCTCCCGGCGCCTTCCATGTTGTCGACAACAACACTCGGACTGCCTGGGATATATTTGCCGATGTGGCGCGCGACGGCGCGCGTATACGTGTCGTAGCCTCCTCCGGGAGCGTAGCCGACGACGAAGCGGAGAGTTTTACCCTTATAGAAGTCTTCTGCCGCGGTCAGGGACGGCAGGAGGATAGAAATGGCGCAGTAAATCGCGATCCTTAGTGTAAGCAGCAGTCTTAATTTGTTCATCGCAACCTCCTGATTTAAACGCCTTGCAGGCTCTTCACTATTCCGCACGAAAGGCCCTATCGAATGTTTAAAATGTGCTGATAGAGCTTGGTGACCACGGGCGCGTCTTTAGAGTCCTCCGGGTGTTCAACTACTCGCTTGTAGCCTTTGAACAGGCGCGGCGGATCGGGGTCGACGTCCTCGCGCACAGGAATCCGTCTGAAACCGACAAGCATTTTCTGCCCCTCTTTTGACAGGAGAAAATCGATAAAGAGCTTGCCTGCGTTGGGATGCGGCGCTTTGGCCGCCAGCATCATGGGATTGACCTGAACCGGCACCGGCTCGAGCGGAACCCAATCGATCGGATGGTTCTTTGAAGTCTCCCGTTGAATCGTCGGCGCATAGGCGATGATCAGATAGTATTCACCCGCCATCGTGAGCTGGACGCGATTGGTGTTGCCGCGCATGACAACCGGTTCCTGCGCTGCGAGTTTTTTTAAATAATCTACCGCCTTCTCCTTGCCCCAAGCGCGCATGAGCCCGGCGAGAAACTCGTACGCTGAATCGTCGATTGAAATCTTTTTTCCTTTCCATTTCGGGTCGAGCAGCTGCTCGTAGGTCTTGGGCACTTCGTCTCTTTTGACCATGTTGGTGTTGAATCCCAGCGCGAACGGGTTGACGTAATAAGCAGTCCAGTATCCCTCATCATCGACCAAGTCCTGGCTGATGAATTTAGTTTCAGGCGAACGATAGGACGTGATCAGCTTGGAGTTCCTCAGCGGCAGAACCTGATCGCCGCGCGTCGATACAACATCCCAGGCATTCAGACCACCGCGCGCCTCATTCTCAATTCTATTCAAAATCGCATCGCCGCCGCTGCGAAACAGCTCGGCTTTGATGAATGGGTATTTTTGTTGAAATTTATCGACGACTTTTTTACTCTGCAACAAAGTCATCGTCGTGTAATAGGAAACAACACCCTCGCTTTTTGCCGCCTCGATGAGCTGCGGATTCGATCCCGCGTGCAGCACCGAAGCAAACGATGGCCAACCAAGCGCGATGCAGGCCGATACGAAAATCGATCCGAACTTAGCTGCTCGCTTCATGTACCCTCCGTACGTTCGTTAATTTTGAGTCACATGCGTGCGGCCATAGAGCTTGTCGATGAAGCCGGACCTTTTTAGGTTTTTGACAAAGCGTAAATCGACGAAGTCCTCAGCCTTCGCCGTGGCGGCCTTCGGATCCCAATTCGACTGCACGGCGAGAGTGTCGCTAAGCCCTGCCAACGTCGGGTAGGTGTCTTCCTGCAAAAGGTCCTGGTAGGCGAGCCAGGAGCCTTCGAGCACGCTGGGCGGCGCGCCGCGTGTGTATTTCGCCATGATCGCGATCGTTTCTTTCTTGTCGTTTTTGAAAAAGTGCACTGCCTCAGCGACCGCCTTAGCCATCGGCTCGACGACGGTTTTCGGTTTCTCTCTAATCAATTTTGCCGAGGTTACCGTGCAGGTGAACTGAAACGGGATCTTGAGCTTTGCCATGTCGATGATCACCTTCAGGCCGGCTTTTTCTCCCTGGATCTTCCCCGAATCGGTCACCATGGTGAAATCGGTTTGGCCGTTGATCACGGCAGCGACGCGCGCCGTGGCACCACCGACCGTGACTGCTTTGATATCCTTGTAGTCGATGCCGTATTTGCGCAGCGCCAGCCGCACGGCAAAATCAGCAGAAGTACCGGGGATATGGGTTGCGAGGGTTCGACCTTTGAGGCTTTCGGGCGATTTGATCTCCGGCCTCGCGAGAATGTAGTACGGAAGCGTGTTGACGAGGCTGTCCACGATCAGCACCTCGCCGCCCGCCAAGCGGCCGTTGATCGCGGAGGTGCCCACCGCTCCCGCGAAGTCCAAGTCGCCGGCTAGCAGGGCCTGGATGCCTCGCGTGCTGCCGTTGATAAAGATCAGCTCGGCATCAAGCCCGTACTTTTTGAACAGACCGGCTTCTTTGGCGATCCAGTAAGGAGCCGATGATCCTGGAGAGTCGGAGATGTATGCCAAGCGGACCCGCTCTTCAGCCCATGCTGATGAGAGCAGGCCGATGGCCAAGGCCCATGTTACAGCCGCCAGAAAGAATCCGGAGAGGGAATTGGTTCGGTTCATTTATCTCTCCTCGTTGAAGCGCTTGCGCACGCGCGATCGCTTTCACCGGCGCGCCTTTTCGGCGGGGCTGCTTGCCTATCAGGAGATGCCAGATATCTGCTCAAATCACCTGCTGAAAGAACTTGTGTTTCGGGCAGCGCACGGACGATTGGACCCATATCGGCTGTTGTTGCAGTCCTACCTTCCGAGCCAGTGAGCAAGATGATTTCGGCGTTTGGATGGATGTCTCTTAGGTTCAATGCGGTTTCGGTCAAATCCATTTCTTTTCCCGTTGATGCGAGGACGAACGCGTCGACTCTTTCGTGCCGGGCGCGCGACACTGCGGTTGGGCCGTCACTGACGTTCATAACTGCGCAACCTGCGCGCGCCAGTCGAGTATTCAACTTCCGGCAATTGCCGGCACAAACCAGCAAAACGGTTTTCACGCGGCTACGATCATGGCCAGTATTCCTTCGTCAGCCACGAGGCGCGACGGCGCGGGACTATCCCGCACCACGGTCTAACCATGGCAACAACTGGACCAAGAAGAGAAACTTGTGTCTGATCAGAGAGTTAAAGCGGTTTAGCTAGCGGGGAGGCGAGCCGGGGGGAGGAAACCGAGTAAATTATGCACAGTCAAAGCAGGCGGGAAGGTTGGTGTGAGAAAATTGTATGCAGCATAAAAAAACTCATGGGACCCGGATGGCGCCCGATGTGTAAAGGCTGCACGGTTTACCGCATGCCGAATCGCTTGAGCTTACTATAGAGAGCGCGGCGGCAGATCCCAAGCGAGGAAGCGGTCTTCGCCTTATTTCCATTCATCAAAGAAAGCGTGAGCTTGATGTATTCCTTTTCGACTTCGTCCAGGGTCATTCCCTGTCGAATGGGCGAGGGCTCGCAGTCCGTTGGTGCGACCGAACCGATAGCCTGCAGAATCCTTGAGGGCAACAAATCGGGAGTTAACTCGGGTTGTTGGGCGAGCAGGACAGCGCGCTGAATCACATTCTTCAGTTCTCGCACATTGCCGGGCCAATGATGCTGGCGTAGAGCATGATAACAATCCCGCGAGATGCTCCGTATGTCTTTTTTATATAGCTTTGCAAAATGAGCGACGAAGTGGTCGGCGAATAAACTGACCGCAGCTGCTCGTTCCCGAAGCGGGGGGAGCTGAATCCGAAACACATCTAATCGATAATACAAATCTTCGCGGAAGCGGCCTTGCCTTACCGCTTCTTCGATGTTCTCATTCGTTGCCGCGATCACCCGGACGTTAACCCGAATGTCTCGTTCGCCGCGCACTCTTCGGATCGTTTTGTTTTCGAGGACACGGAGCAGGGCGACTTGCGCTTTCTCATCCATGGTTGTGATCTCGTCAAGAAAGATCGTTCCGCCTTCCGCCTGTTCAAAAAGGCCAGCGCGCCGTTCCGAAGCTCCTGTGTAGGCGCCTTTCTCGTGGCCGAACAGTTCGCTGGCGATAAGGTCAGACGCTATCGCACCCATATTTACGGGTAGGTAAGGTGCTCCACGCCGACCGCTGCGCTTGTGGATCGCCGTGGCAACAAGATCTTTGCCCGTGCCGGTTTCGCCGATAATTAGAACCGGAATATCATCCTTGGCGGCCTCAAGAACCTGCTGGATTACGCCTTTCATCGTCAGCGTAAAGGAGAGTATGCCTTCAAACTCGGTGGGAATAAAAAGCTCTCCCGTGGACGCGCATCTGTAAGTCGATGCATCGTGACGCAAGGCCGTCCCTATCACCGCGAGCAACTCCGTTTCGTCCACCGGCGTTTGCAACCAATCGCAACGCAGCTTGCGTCCGGAGATAATCTCCGGTTCAGCGACATTAGATAGGACAATGGCCCTCATGTGAGCCGGCTTGCGGAGAAACTTTCTGACGGTGTTTGCGGAGCTGAAACAGTCCGAAGGCGCTGAAACTGAATCCCAAATGATGATGTCGAACGGCTCGCGGTTATGCCGCTCAAGTGCAGCTCGAACAGATTCCGCTGAATCGACGCACAACCTGCCGTTAAGTTGATTCTCGATCAACTTCCGAGCCGCGTCGTGCTTTTCGATAACGAGAACTCTAGGCATAGGTTTCGTTCCGATCGCGCGGGCAATAACCTCCTTGCATTACTACTACATAAGTCCTAGCTAGACGATAGCATAATGAGTATATTACGACTATAGTTTGATATGCGCGAAAAGTAATCCCTTCTGAAACCTCAGTCAACAGGTCGCATTGGGCGCCATGAATTGCACGGATTGGCGATTTGCCTCAGCGAGAATTGGACGCGGGAATGAAGAACCCCGCCGCAAGCAGCGGCATATCAGGTCAGAATAACATTCATTCGTAGGGTGGGTTGAGGCGGAACGCCGATACCCACCGTCTGGAGATGATGGGTATCGCTGACGCTCAACCCATCCTACGTCGGAAATGCAACGCAGCAAGCTGCGGGGAATTAACCCCATAGAGATTAAAAGGCTTCATGAACTTAGAGCCGGTATCGTAAGCAGCGGACTGTCCCCGATAAGGAAAGACCTCGGGACCACGCAAACACTCAACTACAATCGGATAAAATAGCCGTTACGGCTTAAATTCGACAATCAGATGCGCGCGATGGGACTCTGGAAAATCTTCTCCTCGAACGTGAGGGTGACGATGTAAGTGCCCGCCGCCGGAATCGCATCGGGGGGGCATGATCGCCTTGAGTTCGTCTTTTGAGACGAAACTGGTCGGCAAAGAGAACGTCATCGCCTGCACCGACTGCGGCCTGCGCCATCTCCCCGATGCCAGTTTAGCTTTTGCGAAACTCTACGCATTGGCCGAAGGAGCCAGGCTGGCTTGCCAAGAATTGTTGGACTAGAGTAACGAAAGTAAGAGAGACTAGCGCTACAAACGACACTTAAAACATCTCGATGATTGGCTCGCATACGTGGGATGGAGCGTAGAATTTACCCGCACGCTAACAAGACCGTACTCGGCATCGTCGCGGCCGTCATGGCCGCGGCGTCGGTTTCATGTTCGGCCATCTATAGTCTCGACCAGTTGCAAGGGGCGTGGTGGTCCAACTTCAAGAACCCGACGGCCGACTTCGCGATCACGGGCAATTTGGTTTGGCTTGACAGCGACTCCCAGTATCATCCATGTAGAATCGAGGGAGACCGTCTGTTTTTTGATCTGGGCGGAGGTCAGGGCGCCGTAGTGCACAAAATCGTTAGCATCGATGATGACGCTTTGCTCCTTGAGCATGTGTTGACGAACACGCGAATACTTTATACACGCGTTAAGCCGAAGCCGTAGCAAAATCAACTGAACAACCCTCGGCTTTAAGCAATTTGTCGACTTAAAGTCGACTTTTCGGGGTCGTCATTCCGGCGTAGAGCCTGCCCCGGCCTTGATCCGGGGCCGGAATCCAGGTTTCGTTTGGCCTTGCAGCGCGCGCGAAGATGGATGCCGGCCTGCGCCGGCATGACAAACCTCTCTTCGCCTCAAGTCGAGGGATTTCAACCATCCCCGAAAGGGACATTAAGGATCGAAAGCTCACTACGTTCGCAGGAGGACATGACCATGGCAAAGACCACACTCAATCCCGATGGACTGCCGGTGCCACGCGGGAGTTATTCGCTGGTCAACATTGCGCAGCCGGGCCGGATGGTATTCATCGCCGGCCAGACCGCTTCAGATCATGATGGCAAGGTCGTCGGCGTCGGCGATGCCCGGGCACAGACGCGTTTCATCTTGGGAAAGATTCAACGCGCCGTCGAAGCCGCCGGCGGTACGATCAACGATGTCGTCGCGCTCAACGTCTTCACCACGGACGTGCGAAATCACCGCGACATCAACGAAACCCGGCGCGAATTCCTGGGATCGAACTTTCCAACCAGCACGATGGTGCAGGTGGTAGCGTTGGCGCGCCCCGAGCTGCTGCTGGAGATCAACGCGATCGCGGTTGTTTCCTGAAGAGATCGATTTAAACGCCTAGCGGGTTGGATTCGTCCTGCTATTGGCAGCGATCTGTGCCTCGCGGGAATTGAACTGTAAAATATTCATGCAAGCGGGACTCTAGCTGTATGGGCCGCGGACGAAGCGCAGCTCGTTTAATTGGCGGGAATGGAGTCGGTTCACTACCGAGGAATTGGCGTACCGGGTGCATCGGGATAAGCAAACAGAGACGAAGCTGGCTCGTCAATTTAAAATATTGAATCGTCAGGTCCACTCCACTACTCGACGATGGTAAGATAAACTGACATCGATGCCTGAGCCGACGCTTCTCTTGACCTCCATCCGCCGTC
The DNA here is from genome assembly GCA_963816145.1 of uncultured delta proteobacterium. Lineage (GTDB taxonomy): Bacteria > Desulfobacterota > Binatia > UBA9968 > UBA9968 > DP-20. The sequence continues at coordinate 271,806 of CAWFJP010000002.1, read as the reverse complement.
TGCACTAGGTTAGGGGTGAAATTTGGGTGGGCAATGGGAAGTCCTAGCCTCGATGCCCTATTCGATCGCGAGTCTAGCGCTTGAGTGGATGTTTGGCTTAGCAATTGCAGTCGTTAAAAAGATGATATGTCCCAACAAGGAATGCCGGGAGGAAGTGCCGGATTATCAACGTAATTGCGTGGTATGTGGCACCGACGCTGGCTATCCCAATGTGAGAAAAGCGGACCGATCGGAAGAAATTGAGGCGGTTGAAAAACGCTTCCAAACATCTGTCGAGGATTGCAGAACAAGAGATTGCCAAGGTGTTATGGAACAATTTCTTCTGGCTTTGAAAGATTCAGAAGCTGTGTTCTGCCGATCACTTCCCAAAATTCTAGAACTGATTGAAAGCGATAATGCGCTATATGCAACATACTACCAACTCGTAAACGCTGAAACACGCTTGCCAGAGAAGAACGTCTACGATACCACCAGAACGGCTGTGGATAACACTCTTTTCCCCAATTATCACCAGCATATTCGATTTGCAGCACTCACGTTAGATGGTCAAGGACCGACCTCTTATGGCGGCTGTTCTGTCGTATTAAAGGAGAGCGCGATTCGAGACCGCGCATCTGTCTTCGAAGAAAACTCTTTCGAATTTTTCCAGAAAAACAAATTCACCATCGGTGCTCAAATTCCCGCAGGGTTTCGAACTTCTTGGTCGAATCGTGGCCGCCTCGCGCTTGCCAAATTGGGGAGTCGGCTTGATAAGGATACGGGAAGTACTAACTTTCCGAATATCCTAATGGTAAACACTAAGGAAACACCCGATTTTGTTGAAGTCCACATTTACGGTCCTATTCATCGTCGTGCAATAAAGGCTGTGGTGATTAAGCAACCAACCAAAAAGGCAGACAAGATCTTGTTAGCTTCAGTTAAACGGACATTAACTGAGATCAAAGCCCAAATAACGGTGGAAAATTGAAGGCACTCATCTCCGGACAAGCTGGTGTTGCGATTCTCTACGACCAAGACCAAATCAGGTCGATTGGAATAAACTACCCAGACGAACTCACTGAACGAACAGAAGTGGAAGCATCTTGGATTTTACGTGATTTGACGGACATTCAATCATTTGAAGACGTGACGCAACAGAAGGTGGTGCAGGAGTTGGAGACGACATGGACTCGCGATCGTGCAATGTTACTGTTACTGCTTTTGTTAGATCGGGATAAGGATGTCGAAATTCGCCAGTCAGCGTGCGATTGCCTTTCGGAATTGCTAACAGCTGAGACTGTTGATTATCTAGCAAATTATTTTTATTCAGCTCCCTTGCCTAAGAACGGTGATTTGCCAGGCGCCATTCAGTTCGCCCGTCAAAATCATTGCTTAAATGTAGAAGAGTTTTTGATGATATTAGAAGCTGATCAGGACGAAATCGCGCGACGCGTTGTGGCCTGGAATGCTTTACCAGAAGATCTCTTTGGCAGCGGAGATGCCAAAGAAAGTTTCCGCGTCGCGGCAGTCAAGGCCGGTGCATTTCGCATGTTTGTCACTGAACGGTTCAAGAGTGATTACGCACTGCTACAAATACTTGCGCTTCCCGAGTTCCGAGGTAAAGCGAAGGATAGACGCATTTTCATGGAGTGGGCGGCCCCATTCAAAGAAAAAGTTTCTAATATAAGGTTTGTTGACGATGAAGACCATATAAATCTAAGCGCACAGGCCGACAGACATGCGCGATCGAGCGGTGGGTATCAAATTTTTTTGAACGTAGAAAAGCAAAAAAACTCTATTAAAGCATTTCTATTGGAAGACCGCCGTGACCTGGCATGGAAGTGCATTCAAGAACTTGTTGTAAGTCAGCGTTCAAGCAGTGAACCGGAGCACATTGCGAAATCGTTGTGCGACCTCGCGCAATACTGCAAACGTATCGGAGATATCCAATTACAATTGGAGCTTTCAGAGTGGGCGACTAAGGAATTACCGACTGATGCGTGGGCCCATGCGCAGCTAGGGGACGCTTACCGATCTCTTGGAGAGTTTGAGAAAGCTCTAGCGGCATATTATCGAGCTGGAGTTCTAGGCGACACAGCAATAGCTATGTGTGGTCGGGGCGAAGTGTTGAAGGATCTGGGAGAGCTAACAGAGGCCCTTGAGATCTTTCAATCTTGCGCTGAAGCATTTCCTGATCAATCTTCGCCGCAGTGTGGCCGCGCAGAAGTGAAGCGAGAAATGGGTCGACTAGACGAAGCTTTAGAAATCTACAATACGGTTCTAGACAAATTCCCCTATGAAGTGGTGCCACTGAACGGACGCGCCACCATACTTAGGGATGTAGGCCGGCTTAAAGAATCCTTGGCCGCCTATGATGAAACCCTTCAGCTATTTCCATCTGAGTTAGTTACACTCAACGGGAAGGCGGAAGTAGTAAAACAGCTCGGTAATCTTGACGACGCACTAAAACAATTTGATTATATTGGAGCACACTTTCCTCTGGATCGGGTATGCCGCCTTGGAAGAGCAAATGTATTTAAGGATTTGGGGGACTTTGATGAAGCCTTGGCCGCTTACGACGAATTGACCGTGCGGTTTAAAATGGATGTCGTAGGTCGGAATGGCCGCGCGGATGTTCTGAGAAGACAGAATAGGCTTGACGATGCAATTGCAGCTTACCGGGAGAATCTGAATCGCTTCCCCGGAAACCTTATAGCTCGGAATGGTATAGCGTCGGCGTTAGCCGCAAAAGGACAGTTTGACGAAGCTCTAAGCTTGTTACCCATTCACAGTCCCGCCACATTTTCGGAATGGATCTCTTTTCATATTCGTGGAACAATTTCTCTACGAAAAGGTGAACTCGACGCAGCTATAGAGACATTCGAATGTGGGTTAAAGGAAAATCCGTGGTTTACTCAAAAAGACTTTTTTGAAGCTGCACTCGCAGGCGCAAGACTACGGAAGTCACAATTTGAGCAAGCCGTCGATCTCCTACGTCGCGATTTTTATCCTACAGTCAGACCAATTGCGCAGATAATCCAATTGCATGCTTATGCCGAGTTGCGAGAACTGACGAGAGCAAGATCGACGTTTGATAAACTTCTAGAGCGATGCCCACTTGTGCTCCAATCAAGTCGAGATGAGTTAGGTGTACGATGTGGATTTTTACACCCTATTTCGGAACCTAAGTCAAACTATTGGCTCTTCGAGCAAGAATCAAATTCCCTTCTCTTGGCTGCTTAGTTTATAAATCACAGTTGGCTCGACCTACTTAACTGCCTTAACAACATCAAGGTGACGTACTGCTTTATGGATAAATCGAGCATCGCCACTAGTCTGAGGCTCATCACATTATGTGCTGCGGTGGATGCTTCGCGGTCGGGCACAACAATCTCCACAATCATTGAGACCCGTCCAAATTTCTTGCGCGCCACCCCATCGTCAGTAGCTTTCGCTCATGGGCGATGATTGCCGCTAGTCCAGATTGTTCAAAGCTCACTTCAGCCTTGATGCAAAATCACCGAGAGGTTAATCTTTTCGCGTGGCAGCTACCGTTCTGAGCGGCGTCCGATACCGCAGGCGAAGGTCGAGAAGCTTTGCCAAACTGCTCCGCAAACGAAGCATCGTCTGGTGGTGCGTTGTTGGGCTTGCCGCGTTCTTCACGCTTAACTTGGTCTATCAGGTGATACGGAAGCCCGGCGAGCTGTTCGCTCCGGTCAGCGGCTCCTTCGCGAAAAATCCCGCAGCCACCTGGCAAAGTTACGGCGCGCTGTTTGAAAAATATTCGACCAGTATTATCTCGCCGGAATTGCTCGCCGCGCTGGCGCAGGTCGAGAGCGACGGCAATCCCGTTGCGCGCACCTACTGGCGCTGGCAGTGGTCGTGGAATCCCTTGGAAATTTATCGTCCGGCCTCGAGCGCGCTCGGCATGTTTCAACTCACCGACGGCACTTTCGCCCAAGCGCGCAAGTACTGCATCCGCGATCATCAAGTGGCGAGCGAAGATGCGCGGGACAATTTGGGTTCCTGCTGGTTCAACAGTCTCTATACTCGAACGCTGCCGAGCCATGCGGTCGAACTGACCGCCGGCTATCTGCACCAGAGCGTGGTCGATTCGCTGGCGGCTCGCCGCGCAGTCAAAGTTAGCCCTGGACAAAAACAAAAACTGGCTGCGGTGATCCACCTTTGTGGTTTGAAACGCGGTGAGACTTTCGCCGCCCGGGGCTTCCGCCCGGCGCCCGGCGAACTTTGCGGCACACACAGCCTGCAGCGCTATCTCACGCAAATAGATCTCATGAAAAAACGCTTTGCGCACTTAGCGGAGAACAACGGGGAGTAATACCCAACGTGAATTCGCTGCGACTTCCGGATCTGGCATAAGAGTCTTTACAATCTACGGCGCGCACATAGCTCACCGATAAACTTCCTCCGGCATATTGAACGCCGCGCCTTCCTTAGCCAACTGCTCCTTGAACATCTGGCGGATGTACGGGTCCTCGTCGCGGTATTCGATGGTGCTGCCGCCTTCTTTGACGTCGAGATTCAAGCCGCGCCAATCGACACCAGGCACACCCATCACGCGCCGGGGAAAGCCGCCGAGAAAGGCGAGCACGCGCAACGGTTCTTTCGACGCGCCGTAGTGGCCGTGGAACCAGCCGGCGTCGCCGGGGGCGGCGCTGACGATGCCGCCTGGCTTGTAGTCTTGGCGCAGGACCAATTCGCCTTTGCCGTCCTTCCACGGCGTCGTCCCCGCATCGCCGGGCCAGGTGATGGTGTAGCCCTTGCCGCCGAGACAGAGCAGCACCGGGCCGGCTTCATGGTTGTGACAGCGCGAGTAGCGGCCGGGCGCGTACTGCGCGATGAAGCCCTGAAAACTATTGCCGGACAGGTTCCAAAAGAAGGTCCGGTGCCCCACGCCGCGCTGGCCGTCGAGCGGCAGCTCGACGCGATCGGCGTCCGGGATGATATTGCCATAGTTGCGCGCCCGGCCGTGGCGCGGATCTTTGCCGAGCTCGGTGTGCGCTTTGAAATATTCCGCGCCGCCGTCGTAACGATCTTTGAACTGATAAGGATTGTTGAACAGCGCATCCTGGCTCCTATACAGATGAAAAATCGGCGGCGCGTTGGTCACGCCGAGCAGCAAGGCCGGGCTCGATGTGGCATTGACGATGCGGTGCCAAGTGTTGAGCGGCGGCGAGAACAGGCTGCCCTGCTGCCATTCGAAGGTCTGCTTCTTGTTGCCATCGCCCTCGTTCCAGATCTCGGTCGTGCCGCGCCCTTCGAGCACGTAGAAGATCTCCTCGTACATATGTTTTTCCGGAGTGATCACGCCTGCGCTGGGCACTTCGATCACGTACATGCCCTGGAGTCCGCCGCAGCCGTTGAGCTCGATGAAGGCGCCCTGCGCGCCCATGCGATTCCAGGGCGCCAAGGTTAGATCGCGGATGTCATAGAATCCCACGGCGCCGCGATGGATCGGCAGATTTTGCTCCTCCATGTAAAGCTCATAGGGAGTCGCCGGACGTATCCAGCGTTTGGTCCCGACAAAATCCTGCGCCATGTTTCGTTGCCTCCTTCGATCGTTTCGATTGTTGCCCTGACACCAGCTTCAGTGAATGCGGTTATATCCTGCGCACAGCGAGCGGTCCAGCTGATTGCGGATGCTTTCCACTGGACCTTTGGGTGAAGGCAAACGATTTGCTGTCTAAAAATATCGACGTTCATAACGGATCCTGAAAGTAATGGGCGGGCGGTTTTCTTCCTAAAAGTTTCTTGTCGGTCTCAATCGTTTCACGAATGCTGGCAGAAACTTGTGGCGCTAGAGCCCGAAGCCGCTTTAATCGGGTCTTGATTCCAACGACCCGGCTGTCATCCGGTGATACTGCGAGTGCTTTTCACCGCGCTTGGGAGCCGATCAATACGGCCTAGATGTTGCTCAATCGCATGGCTCAAGAGGAAACGCGTCGCATGGACAACATTTGCCTTACTAAGAAACGACTGATTTTCAATCGCGACGGCCAAGCGCTAGTTGAGTACACGCTTGTCGTCCTCCTCGTCACTTTCGTCTTTTGGTTGGGTATCCGCGATACAGACTTTGGTCAAGGCTTACAGACCGCTTGGACTGGCGTCAGCGGTTCGATTTCCCCCACCACCGACAACGGATCCAGCGGCGGATCGGGCTCGAGTTCCGGTGGAGCGAGTGGTGCCGGCGGATCTGGCGGCGGCTCGTCGAGTGGATCCGGTAGCAGCTCCGATGGCGCCACAGGTGGAGGCACAGGAGGAGGTTCCAGCGGCGGGACGGGCGGCGGCAACTCCAGCGGTGGATTTGGCGGTGGTTCATCCGGTGGCTCTGGCGGCGGGTCCGGCGGCGGTTCTTTGGGCGGATCTGGTAGCAGCTCTGGTGGCTCAGGTGGCAGCTCTGGCGGCAGTGCAGGCGGAGGTGGTTCAGGCGGGAGTTTCGGTGGCGGATCTGGGGGCAGTTCTTCGGGCGGATCTGGTAGCGGCGCCGCGGGTGGCGGCTCAGGAGGTGGTTCTTCCAGCGGCGTGACAGGCGGCGGCAACTCGGGTGGTGGATTTGGCGGCGGCTCGTCCGGTGGTTCAGGCGGCAACTCTGGCGGCAGTGCAGGTGGAGGTTCAGGCGGGAGTTTTGGCAGCGGGTCTGGAGGCGGTTCTTCGGGCGGATTTAATGGTGGCTCCCCAGGTGGTTCCGGCGGTGCCTTTGGCGCTGGTGCAGGTGGCGGAAGCGCCGGCGGCGGTTCGGGTGACAGCGGTGTTGGCGGATCTGGTGGTGGCTCCAGCGGAGGTTCTGGAGGAGGTTCTGGAGGAGGTTCCGGCAGCGGCTCAGGCGGTCGCAACGGGGCGGCCTCAGGCGGGGCTTCGGACGGCGTTTCGAGCGACGCAGCGGCCAGGGATTCCGGCGCTGTTGCGGGATCTGCATCGGGAAGCGGTAATGAGGGCAAATTCGCTTTTGGCGCTGCGTCGAAAAATCCACAGGCGAGCGGGCCGAACTCCGGGAGCAACTCGTCGATTCGAGGCGGGATTTATCAGATGGGAATTTGGCTTTCCTTATTATTCGCAGGTCTGTTGCTGATTCCGGCGGTGATCTGGGCGGTGGTCAAATCCGTTCGCAGTCAAGAAGAATCTCAAGATGGCGAAGTGGTTTATAGGAATCTGAATGTCCTGCAAATCTACGGCAAGATCACAAAGAAATACTAGTCGTCGCCAGGCAATGGTTTAAATCTGCCCGCCAAGCGGTCGCCAATTACCTCTGAAAAACCGAGCTTAACTGCCGTGCTGTTAAAGCTTGGCGAAAATATCTTCCTCCACCCGAGCTAGGCTCTGCGCGATCGCGGGTTGGTCGATCGCCTTGGCGATGTCGCCATAGCCGGCTTCGGCGACCATCGAAGGAAGGCGAGTTTTGAGCTGCTCCAGAGTCCAGCGAACCGGGTCGGTTATGCCCTCGGCGTTCATGTCATGGACGGGGCTCTTGGGTGCCGAGCCAACATGATAATGCGGCGTCTTACTGAAGCAATCGAAGCGCAGAATTCTGTCGCCGTCTTTGTCGCCCACCGTTGTGACATCGAAGGTCAGCCCCTCATCGCCGCCGATGCCGCGCCGGTAATCCACCCAAATCCGCATCCCCGCCGCCTCGATGATAATCGGATCACTTTTCGTAGGCATAGCTTGCTCCTATTCCATGGTTCTCGTTCTATCCATTTGTAATGAGTCGGAATTCTCAACCAGCCGAAGAACTCTAACACAGTCACCCTGGGCTTTGCCAAGTAATTATGCGACTGCGAGTTGGAGAATCGAGTGAGCCTGCTTACGGCTTTTCGGCGATGACTTTGCCATCTTTCCAGATGTAAATTGGCGTGCCAACCACGCGCGAGGTCTTACGCGCAACCTTGACGGCGCGGCGCAAAGCGCGGCCCAGCATGCACGCTCACTTCTTCGCCGGATCATAACCCAAGATCGGCGAAAGCCAGCGCTCCACATCCGCCACTTTCATCCCTTTGCGCGCGGCGTAGGACTCGACTTGATCCTTGCCGATGGAACTGACGGCGAAGTAGCTCGCCTCTTTGTGCGCGAAATAGAGGCCGCATACCGACGCGGCCGGATACATGGCGAAATTTTCCGTCAGCGTGATGCCGGTGGCCTCGCTAACGTTTAATAAATCGAATATTAGCGGTTTCTCGGTGTGGTCGGGCTGGGAAGGGTAGCCGGGCGCGGGGCGGATACCGCGATATTTTTCTTGAATCAAATCCTGATTGCTGAGTAGTTCGTTCCTGCCGTAGCCCCACTCGGCGCGGGCGCGCTTGTGCAAATATTCCGCGAAAGCTTCGGCCAAGCGATCCGCCAGCGCCTTGGTCATGATCGAATTGTACTGATCGTTATCCTTGTCGAACTTCTCCGCCAGCACCTGGGTGCCATGGCCGGTGGTGACCGCGAAGGCACCGAGGTAATCGACATGGCCGCTCTCGCGCGGTGCAATGAAGTCGGCCAAGGCCAACTGCGGCTTGCCGCGTTGATTGTCCTTTTGCTGGCGCAGCGTGTGCAAGCGCGCCAATTCTTTCGTGCGCGTTACGTCGGCGTAGACGATGATATCGTCGCCGTCGCTGTTCGCCGGATAAAAACCGTACACCCCCTGGGCGGAGAATAGTTTTTCGTCGACGATCTTTTTCAACAACTCCTGGGCATTGGCGAACAGCTCGCGCGCCGCTGGGCCGCGCGCCGGATCACTGAGCAAGTCCGGATAGCGGCCGCGCATTTCCCAGGTGTGAAAAAATGGCGACCAGTCGATGAACGGCACAAGCTCGGACAAGGGAAAATCTTTCAGCGCGCGGCGGCCGATAAATTCGGGTATAGCGATGTGATGATCGTCCCACTCGGTGTGGAGCTTGTGGCGGGTCGCTTCTTCGTAGGTGAGCAGCTGCGTGCCGGCGCGGTTCTCGAACTGCACGCGGATCTCCGCCTGCTCCATGCGGTTCTGAGCGTCGAGCGCTTGGCGCGTCTCCGGCTTCATCAAAGCGCCCACCACCGGGACGGCGCGCGAGGCGTCGACCACGTGAATGGTTTCATGCTGGTAAGACGGCGCGATCTTCACCGCGGTGTGACGCTTGCTAGTGGTCGCGCCGCCGATCAGCAGCGGAATATTCAAACCGCGCCGGGTCATTTCGCTGGCGACATGGGTCATCTCGTCCAACGATGGCGTGATCAAGCCGCTGAGGCCAATGATATCCGCCTTCTCTTCGATGGCGGTGTCGATTATCTTCTCCGCCGGCACCATGACGCCGAGATCGATCACATCGTAGTTGTTGCAGCTGAGCACCACGCCGACGATGTTCTTGCCGATGTCGTGGACGTCGCCTTTGACCGTGGCGAACACTAGTTTGGTGCGCACCGACGTATCCTGCGCTTTCAGCTTTTCTGCTTCGAGGTAGGGGGTCAGATAGGCCACGGCTTTTTTCATCACCCGCGCGCTCTTGACTACCTGGGGCAAAAACATCTTGCCGGAACCGAACAGATCACCGACCACGTTCATGCCGTCCATCAGCGGCCCTTCGATGACGTGAAGCGGTTTACCGTACTTCTGCCGCGCCTCCTCGACGTCGTGATCGATGAAATCGGTCAACCCTTTGACCAGCGCGTGCGACAAGCGCTCTTCCACCGAGCCGTCGCGCCAGGAATCGTCTTTGACCGCGACCTTGCCCTTCTCCTTGACCGTATCGGCGAATGCAACCAAACGTTCGGTGGCATCGGCGCGCCGGTTGAGCAACACGTCCTCGACCAGTTCGAGCAGGTCGGCGGAAATCTGCTCATAGACGCTGAGCATGCCGGGATTGACGATGCCCATGTCCATGCCGGCTTTGATGGCGTGATAGAGAAACGCCGAGTGCATCGCTTCGCGCACGGGATTGTTGCCGCGAAATGAAAACGAGATATTGCTCACCCCGCCCGAGACCTTCGCCAGCGGCAGGTTCGCTTTGATCCAGCGGGTCGCCTCGATGAAATTGACGGCATAGCTATTGTGCTCCTCGATGCCGGTGCCGACGGTGAGAATGTTGGGATCGAAGATAATGTCCTGGGGCGGGAAGCCGACCTGTTCGGTGAGAATCTTGTAGGTGCGCGCACACACTTCGATCTTGCGCTCATAGGTGTCCGCCTGGCCGCGCTCGTCGAAGGCCATGACGATGACCGCCGCGCCGTAGCGGCGAATGAGTTTGGCTTGGGCGATGAATTTCTCTTCGCCTTCTTTCAAGCTGATGGAATTGACCACACCCTTGCCCTGCATGCAGCGCAGACCGGCTTCGATTACATCCCACTTGGAGCTATCGACCATCACCGGCACCCGGGCGATGTCGGACTCGCCGGCGATCAGCCGGAGAAATCGTTCCATCGCCGCTTTCGAATCGAGCATGCCTTCGTCCATGTTGACGTCGATAATCTGCGCGCCGCCCTCGACTTGTTGGCGCGCCACGCTGACCGCCTTTTCAAAGTCGCCGGCAAGCACCATCTTGGCGAACACCGGCGAACCGGTGACGTTGGTGCGCTCGCCGACGTTTACGAAGTTCGATTCCGGCCGCACGGTCAAACTTTCAAGACCGCTCAAGCGCAAGTACGGTTCGACTTGAGGTAGCGCCCGCGGCGTCAATCCGTTGACCGCCTCGGCGATCTTGCGGATATGCGCCGGCGTCGTGCCGCAACAACCGCCGACGATATTGAGCCAGCCATTGTCGGCCCACTCGCGCAGTTGCGGCGCCAGCGAGTCGGGAGTTTCGGGAAATCCCGTGGGCAGCAACGGATCCGGCAAACCTGCATTTGGATGGGTGCTGATGTAAATCGGCGCGATTTGCGCCAGCTCTTCGATCAGCGGGCGCATCTCTTTCGGACCGAGCGCGCAGTTCATGCCGACACTGAGCAGTGGCACGTGTGAAATCGAATTCCAGAAACCTTCGACCGTCTGGCCGGTGACGCCGCGATTGCTGCCGGGTTGGATGAAAGTCACCGAAGCCATCAACGGCAAGGAGATTTTGCGATCGTCAAACAGCTTGGCGATGGCAAAGAACGCAGCCTTCGAGTTTAGCGTGTCGAAGATGGTTTCAACCAGTAAGATGTCGGCGCCGCCATCGACCAGGCCCCGCGCCTGCTGGTAATAGGCATCCACTAACTCTTCGAAGATCACACCGCGGCTCGACGCGCTGTTAACATCCGTGGAGATCGAACAGGTCCGGTTGGTCGGCCCCATGGCGCCGGCCACGAAACAGATTCGCGCCGGATTTTTCGCCATGACCCGCTCGGCGGCAATTTTCGCCGCCTGCGCGCCGGCGACGTTAATCTCGTAGACCGCTGACTCCAATTGGTAGTCCGCCATCGAGATCGATGTGGAATTGAAAGTGTTGGTCTCGACGATATCGGCGCCGGCTTCGAGATACTCGGCATGAATGTCGGTGATCAAATCGGCTTGGGTCAGACACAAAAGATCGTTGCAGCCCTTGAGATCTTTGCGGTGATCGGCGAACTGCTTGCCGCGAAAATCCGCTTCGCTAAGTTTATGGGACTGGATCATCGTCCCCATAGCGCCGTCGAGAATGACGATTCGCTCGGCCAGCAGTCTGCGCAGGGTTGCTTCGGTTTGATTCATGAAGTGCTCTTTTCCGCTGTGTTTTTTTCTAAATCGAGGTAAAGAACTGCGAGCTAGGCACGCTTTAGCCCTGCACCGAAAGGTCTTCTCGGAATTTTTATACGCCGGCTGCACTCTTCGCGCCTAATTCTCCTGTCCGAGTTCTTCTTACCTTGTGCCCTTTGTGCTCTTTGTGGTTAAAACGTTTTTCGCCGGTAGACTCGCCCGGGCGACAAAAATCTCCACCGGCCGGTTGCCGTTGCGAGCGATTTTCTCGCCGGCAAATGAACCGGTCAGATCGTAGTCAACCGACTCCACTCCCGCGGCGCGAAACCAGCCCTCGATCGACCCTTGGTCAAAGCCCAGCCACTGATGCGCCATCTGCTCCCGCATCCATTCCTGCTTGTGTTCGACCAAATCGACGAGAATCACCGTGCCACCGGGCCGAACGATGCGGCAGAGGCCGGCAATCGCCCGCGCCGGATCGGGGAGAAAATGCAGCACCATCACGCAAAACGCCGCGTCGACACTGTACGATTCCACTGGCAGCTGGAGCGCGTCGCCCTGGCGGAACTCGACGTTGTCGAGCGCGCGCTCTTTGGCGAGAGCGCGGGCGCGTCGCAGCATCTCGCCGGATAGATCGACGCCGATCACTTTTCGCGCGAAACGGGCCAACTCGAAGGTCAAGCTGCCAGTGCCGCAGCCGATATCGGCTAAGACAAGATTTCGCGGCAGCAATTTCTCAATCGCCAGCGAGGTAACGCGGTCGTCGAAGTAACTCTTGCGAATCCGCTCCCAGTCGCCGGCCACCGACTCGAAATAACTCTGCGAGCGGTGCAGACGGCGGCGGCGGCATTCTGCCAAGCGCGCCCTGTCCTTTTTGATTTCAGGAATCTCATTGAATCTGGGTTGGAGGGCCTCGAATAGCTCACGCGCCGGCTCCGCCATGTCGGACCGCACCGAGAAATAGACACTGGTGCCTTCCTTGCGGTCCTGCACGAAACCCGCGTCACGCAGCATCGCCAGATTGCGCGATACCGATGACTGCATCGACGCGACCACTTCTTGCACTTCACCAACGGTCAGCTCCTCTTCGGCGACCGCGGCGAGCACGCGCAAGCGCAGCGGATCGGCCAGGGCTTTGAGTGTGCGTACGAAATCCATCGGTTTAGCTCAATATTTATGATTATATGCGGATATTGTGATATTAACAACCGCAAGGCGGCTATAAGCCCGGGCACCGGCTGCGACAATGATGGTCGGGATGGGATAGATTTATCGCGTTACTCGAAATGACTCAGCGACCTAACGGCGGTGCGGCGGTGCTGAAGCTTTGGCGGACGACAATCGCGAGAAGAATGATCCTATTTAAAGGCTCACGACGGCGTGTAGGCCAGTTGGATTGCGACCATGAAGTGAAATGCCTTGAGCAAGCGGTCGTGACGGCGCACCGATCCGTCCTCCATGTCGGGGCCGTTGAAGAGTTCGATGACTTGGTGAATCGCTTCGATGGTCGAGTAGCACTCCGGCCGTGGTTCGCGACGGAAGCCATAAGCTGACGGCGTTGGCGGCTCGAAACAAATGGTCGGCAGCCGCCGCAGATTACCACTCAGATGGAGCATCTTGCGCACGCTCTTCCACGTTCCATCGAGAACAAAAACCAACGGATTGCGCGGCTCGGGGGTCAGACTCCTGCGTTCAAGCGCGTTCAGCTTCGAAAGATTAACAGCGTGTCGCCCAGGATAAAGCAGCATCGGCGCGTGGGCGGGATCGGCGATCTGCCGATTGACATGAGGATGCTGTGAAAAATCCACGCCCTCGTACCAAAGTGAATTGGCCAGCCCCAGATGGGCCATCCGGCCGGTGCCAAGACGGTGCTTGGTCTCGCGCGGCTGGCTGAGAATCACGAAACGCGGCACTGAGTCGAAGGGTTCAAGAAGCGCACAGTAACAGGTCACGCTGGGACGGCGGCATCGCGCGCACCACGCGCGGAATTCCTGGATATCGAAGGAGCCGTTTAACCTGCCTTGTGTCGCTGCCGCAAGATTATTCATTTAGCCCTCTGCGCGAAAATCCCGGCGCGAAACGACGGCGCACCACCATCTTCGCAGCGTCCCTCATGATACGACAGAACGCGAAAAGCGCGAAATAAGTCGAGCAGTTCATTATGCTGCAATAAATAATCGGGGTTCTTCGGCTGACCGAACTCCGCCTGGTCGATCAGATAGGTCTCGAAGATCACGTGGCCGCCTCGCTTCACCGCCTGCTGAATTGGTCGGAATAACGAACGCTGGAGATAGTTGAAATTGATAACCAAATCGAAATCGCCAGAATCGAGCTCGCTCGCTTCCAAGTCGCGTTGCTGCCAATCGATTTGCAGCTTCTGCTGCTGCGCCCGCCGCCGGCCTTCCGCCAAGGCGACCTGGGAAATATCCAGCGCGGTCACGGCGAATCCGCATTGCGCCAGATAAATCGCGTTCCGCCCATTCCCGCAGGCGACGTCAAGCGCCTTCCCGCTTAGAACCTGCCATGCGTCGCACTCGACAATCTCGCGCAGAAAAGCCGACGGCTGTTCAGCACCCGGTGAATTCATATACTGCCTGTCCCAGCGAATTCGGTCGTTCGTCGACATCTATTTTCTAGCTCGGATTCAGTACACCGCGCGCGCCAGAGTCAGAACATACACTTCTTTGGCCCCGCCCTGTTTCAACGTTCGGCTGCATTCATTCACCGTCGAACCCGAGGTGTAAACATCGTCGATCAGCAAGATGCGTTTATCCTTGACGGCCCGGTCCGAATTGAGCGCGAAGGCGTCGCGCACGTTGCGCCGCCGCTCGTCCTCGGGCAGCTGGGTCTGCGCCGCGGTCTCGCGCCGGCGCTGCAACAGGAACGGATCCATCGGGATAGCGTAAGCGCGGGAAACCTCGCGTCCCAAGAGCACCGATTGATTGAAGCCGCGCCAGCGCAACCGCTTCGGGTAGAGTGGCACCGGCACAATCAGGTCGGCGTTCACCACGGCGAGAAACTCTTGGCAGCCACGCGCCATCAACCTCCCCAACGGCTTTCCCAGCGAGACCTTGCGCGCGTATTTGAATTTCTGCACCACGGCGCGCAGCGGATGCTCCTCTTCACGTGGGTAACAGGCCCAAGCACGCGCCGCGACAAAGTGCGGCCGCCGCTCCAAACAACCCCCACAGGTGTGATCATCGCCGCTGGCGTCAGGGAAAGGCCGGCCGCAAACATCGCACAGGGGATGGCCAACCAGTTGGATATTCTCGCGGCAGATCGCACAGAAATACTCGGCGTCTCGCCCCAAGATTCGCCCGCGGCAAGCCCGGCAGCGCGGCGGATAGAGCCAATCGAACAGCCAATCGATGCGCTCAGGCAACCGTGGATTAACGGAAAGCACCATGTCGAGAGGGACCTTAGCAAATCCCTGCGGCAAGGCGCAAAGCTGAAAGGTGAGGCTTACGACTCAACAATCAAAGAATGGCCGGTCATCTCCGCCGGCTGGGGCAAACCGAGCAATTGCAGCACCGTTGGCGCGACGTCGATGGCGGTACCTTGATTGAGCCGGCACTTGCGATGCGCTTCGTCGATTAGAATCACCGGCACGAGATTGATGGTATGCGCCGTATGTGGCATGCCCGTGTCATAGTCGATCAGCTGCTCGATGTTGCCATGGTCGGCGGTAATAATAACCTTGCCCTTCTTGGCCAGCGTCGCGTCGACCACCTTGCCCAAGCACTCGTCGATGACTTCGACCGCTTTGACCGACGCTTCGAAGTTTCCGGTATGGCCGACCATGTCGGCGTTGGCATAGTTGGCGATCACCATGCCGACATCGGTTTCGCGCAAGTGTTTGACCAGCGCCTCGGTCACCGGCCGCGCGCTCATCTCCGGCTTCAAATCGTAGGTCGCGACATCTTTCGGCGAAGGAATGAGAATTCGTTCCTCGCCGGGGAATTTGCTTTCCTCGCCGCCGTTGAAGAAATAAGTCACATGGGCATATTTCTCCGTCTCGGCGATCCGCAGCTGCTTGATTCCCGCCTGGCTCGCTACTTCGCCCAAGATCTTTCTAATCTCACGCGGCTGGTAGGCCATCGGATGCTTAAACGTTTCGTCATACTGGGTCATCGTCGTGTAGGTCGCCAGTTCGATGCGCCGCTCGCGGGGAAATTCCTTGAACTCCGGATCGGTCAAGGCGCGCGTCAGCTCGCGCGCCCGATCGGCACGGAAGTTAAAAAAGATCACACCGTCGCCGCTACGTATGAGGCCGTCCGGCACGACGCCGTCGATGGTCGTCGGCAGGACAAATTCATCGGTAACCTTGGCTTGGTAGCTCGCGCGTATCGCCTCGAGCGCGGATGGCGCGCGGTGGCCGATGCCTTGTGTCAGACAAACATACGCCTTCTCGACGCGATCCCAGCGCTTGTCACGGTCCATGGCGTAGTAGCGCCCGCTCACCGTGGCAATTTTCACGTTGGGAAGGTTTCTCAGTTTCTCGTTCAGGTCGAGCATGAACTGCTCGGCGCTGTTAGGCGGCGTGTCGCGGCCGTCGAGAAACAGATGCAGATAGACCTGGGCGAGCCGCTCGCGCTTGGCCATCTCGAGAATCGCTTCCATGTGCCGCTGATGGCTATGCACCCCGCCGTCGCCCAACAGCCCCATCAAGTGCAGCCGGTCGCTCTTTGCCTTGGTCCGGCGCAGCGCGTCGAGCAAGACCGCATTGCTATAGAAGCTGCCATCGTCAATGTCTTTGTGAATTAGGGTCAAATCTTGATAGATGATCCGCCCGGCGCCGAGAATCATATGGCCGACTTCCGAGTTGCCCATCTGCCCCGCCGGCAGACCGACGTCAACGCCCGACATCGACAAACGCGAGTTGGGATAATCGCGCAGCAAGGCATCGAGATTCGGTTTCGACGCGTTGGCGATGGCGTTGAATTCCTTGCGCGGATTGATGCCGAAGCCGTCGAGAATCACCAATACCACCGGCTGGACTATGCTCACGAGAAATTCCTTTCTGAGTTCGGCGGCGAACCGAAGGAGCCGATGTAACGATTCTTCAGGTCTTGTTTGGTTAGGATGTCGGGTTCAATTTTCGTTTTGCACAGCGAAGACACGACGGACGCGAAGGGTCCTGGATATGAAAACTCCGAACTTCGTGTTCTTCGTGTCCTTCGTGGTGAAATCATCATCACAGTAAATTTAATAGAACCCGATTAACAGTTGCCAGGCTAGTTGGACAACTGCGCGTCGCTGGCGTGCTGTTGCGCGATCAATTTGTTGTAGCTGGCAGGCAGCTTCGCCTGCGGCGCATGACTCCACAAACCGTCGAGATCGTAGAATTGCCGCATTGGCTCGTAGAAGATGTGCACAATAACGTCGGAAAAATCCATCAACACCCAGTGGCCGCGTTGGGCGCCTTCGACCGCATACGGGCGCACGCCGGCGCGCGCCGCCTCTTCTTGTAAACCTTGCGCGATGCTTTGCACCTGGCGGTCCGAGCGTCCGGAACAAACGATAAAGTATTCGGCGATCGAAGTATGCGCATGAACATCGAGCACGACCAGATCGCCAGCTTTCTTATCCAGCGCCGCCCGCGTCAGCAACAGCGCTTTATCCCATGCACTCAATGCTTTTACCTTCACGAACTCTCCCTGCGGCCGCGGTAAAGCCGGCGGCGTTTAATAAATCGTTCCACTAACGAAGGTAACAGATAACGTATCGACTTGTCTTTGCGCACCAGCGCGCGAATTTCTGAAGCTGAGATGGCGATATCGGTGAGTTCGATAAAATACACTCGGGTGCCGCTTTGATGGCGGTAGTTACGTTTCTTAAAATCATAACAAAACAGTTTTTTCACGGCAATACCGGCGCCTTTGAGCGGGTCGTTCTCCTTGCTGCCGGGTCGTGAAGTGACGATGAAGTTGCACAAGGGGAAAATTTCTCTGAAATTCTTCCATGTGCCGATTTCGAGAAACGCGTCCAACCCGATGATGAAATATAACGAATCGCGCTTGGTCAGTCGGCTGACGAATTCGCGGATCGTGTCGATGGAATAGGATGGCCCCGGCCGGTCTAACTCGACCGTCGATACCGCGAAGCGCGGATTGCGCGCCACCGCGAGTCGAACCATCCGTAACCGGTCTTCGGCCGGGGTCGTGGTCTTGCCTCTTTTGTGCGGCGGGATCGACGCGGGAATGAAATACACCCGGTCGAGACCGTAAGTCTCGCCGACCTCTTCCGCGCTGCGCAGATGGCCCCAGTGGATCGGATCGAAGGTGCCGCCGAACAAGCCGATCTTCATTAGCAGAGCGCACAGCCTTTCGGTGCGACCTCGGTTAGTTCGCAGGTCGTCGGCGGTTGCTACTGAGCAGCGGAGAAAGAAGTCTTGCGTTTGCAGTCCCGGCTTTAGCGTCAACCGGCGACTCCAGACGCTAGACTCCAGAAGAAATCGATCCAGTTGAGTGGCGATCGGCAACTCGGTCATTCGCGAATCTGCCCATCGCCAAAGACGATAAACTTGGTCGTCGTCAACTCTTCCAGCCCCATGGGTCCAAAGGCGTGAATCTTGCTCGTACTGATGCCGATCTCTGCGCCGAGGCCCAATTCGCCGCCGTCGTTGAAGCGCGTCGACGCGTTGACCATCACAGCCGATGAGTTGACGCGGTCGATAAACTCGCGGGATTTTTGATAGTTGTTGGTGATGATGCTCTCGGTATGTTCCGAGCCATACTGCTCGATATGGCTAATGGCTTCGTCCATGTCCTTGACGATACGCACCGACAGGATCAGCTCGAGGTATTCAGTGGACCAGTCTTCCTCGGTGGCGAGCTTGACTCCCGGCACCAAAGCGCGGGTTTTAGCGCAGCCGCGCACCTCGACCTGGGCGGCGCGAAATTTTTCGATCATCGCCGGCAAGAACTTCGGTGCCACCGATTCGTGTACCAACAGAGTCTCCATGGCATTGCACACCGAAGGCCGCTGCACCTTGGCGTTGAAACAAATCCGTTCGGCCATCTCTAAAGACGCGTCGCTGTCGACATAGACATGGCAGATGCCTTTGTAGTGTTTGATTACCGGGATCTTCGAATTGGCCACCACGGCGCGGATCAAATCCTCACCGCCGCGCGGTATAATCAGGTCGATATACTCTTCCAATTGCAGCAACTCGTTGACCAAGGCGCGATCCTTCACCTGCACCACCTGAACGGCGTCCTGCGGCACGCTGGTTTCCGCACAGGCTTCGCGCAGCACCGCGCCGATCGCTTGGTTGGAATGATGCGCCTCGCTGCCGCCGCGCAGAATCACCGCATTTCCGGACTTGAGACAGAGCGCCGCGGCATCTGCGGTGACGTTGGGGCGGGCTTCGTAGATGATGCCAATGACGCCCAGCGGAATGCGCATGCGCCCCACTTGCAAGCCGTTGGGACGGCGCCACATCTTGACGACTTCACGAACGGGGTCGGGAAGCGCCGCGACATCGCGCAGCCCTTGGGCCATTGCCTGCACCCGGCTCGGGTTGAGTTCGATACGGTCGAGGATCGCGCTCGACTCGCCGTTAGCCGTGGCGAATTCGAGGTCTTTTTTGTTCTCCTCGACTAAAAAGCCGCTCTTGGCTTCGAGCTTCTCGGCCATCAGCAGGAGCGCGCGATTTTTATCCGACGACGACAACGGCGCCAGCCGGCGCGCGGCGATTTTAGCTTGCTTACCCAGGCGAAGTGCTTGTTGTTTGAGCGCTGTCTCTGTCATTGGCGTTTCACAATATCACCAGATCGTCGCGGTGAATGACCTCGTCATGGGCTTTATAACCTAGAACTTTTTCAATCTTGCTTGTATGCAATCCTTTGATCCGATTCAACTCCGATTTGTCGTAATTGACCAAGCCGCGGGCGAACTCCTTGCCGTGAAAATCGACGCGAACGCAATCTCCGACACCGAACGATCCTTCGACTTTCTCGACGCCGGCGGGCAGCAGGCTCTTGCCCTTGTCGACGACCGCGAGATAAGCCCCTTCGTTAACTACCACAGTCCCCACCGGCTTGAGGTTAAAACCGATCCAGTGCTTCTTGCGCCGCAGATATTTCTCTTCGGGAAGAATCAATGTGCCAATCTGTTGTTTGGCGTCGAAGACTTGCTTCAGCACGTCGGGTTGCATACCGTTGGCGATGATTGTCGGGATGCCCGCCGCAGCAGCCTCTTCGGCGGCGCCAAGTTTGGTGGCGATGCCGCCGGTGCCCACGGCACTGACGCTTGCGCCGCCGATCGCCTGGCGCAAACCGCGCGCTGCGCCGATCAAGGGAATCAGCTCAGCATCGTCATGCGCCCGCGGATCCTTGTCGTAGACGCCCTCGACATCGCTCAGGATCACCAGCAAGTCGGCTTCGAGAAGCGTCGCCACCAAAGCCGATAGATGATCGTTATCGCCGAACTTCATCTCCTCCACCGCCACGGTGTCGTTCTCGTTGACGATCGGAATGATCGACGATTCCAGGAGCATCTGAAAAGTATGTTTAGCGTTGATGTAACGTTGGCGGTTGGCGAGGTCGGCGGCGGTCAGCAAGACCTGGGCGACGTTTTTGTCGAACTTGGAAAAGATCCGCTCATAAAGCGCCATCAATTTAATTTGCCCCACGGCAGCGAGCGCCTGTTTCTCGGGAATCGTTTTCGGCCGCTCTTTCCAGCCGAGCTGCGTCATTCCAGCCGCCACCGCGCCCGAACTGACGACCACGACCTGGCGCTTGCCTTCGTGCAATTCAGCCAGCTGGCGCACCAAGCCACGCAGCCGCGCCTCCTCGATGCCGTCTTGCGATGATAGAATCTGACTGCCGATCTTCACCACCACGCGGCGCACTCGTTTTAAGATCGGCTTCTTATGCTCCAGCTGGGTCACTGTCGGTCTCGCTTTGTTGCCTCACTTCGTCGAGTTTGCGGCCGATCGCATAGACCAGTTGCCGCACACCCTCGGTGGTTGCCGCCGAGATCTCATACAAGGGACGATAGGCTTTGGGTAGTTTTTTACCGAGCAATTTGGCCAACTCCCGGCCCTCCGGCAAATCGACTTTGTTGGCGACGACAATTTGCGGTTTTTCGATCAATTCCGGATCGAAAAGCTCCATCTCGCGGTTGATCGTCTTCCATTGCGCCAACGGATCTTTGTCATCGAGCTGCGAGGCGTCGAGTAGATGGACCAAGACGCGGGTGCGTAGAATATGGCGGAGAAATTTGTCGCCCAAGCCATGGCCTTGATGCGCCCCTTCGATGAGTCCGGGAATATCCGCCGCGACAAAACTCTTGCCTTCACCATAACTGACCACACCCAAGTTCGGCACCAGTGTGGTAAACGGATAATCGGCAATTTTCGGCCGCACCGACGAGATCACTGAGATCAGCGTCGACTTGCCGGCATTGGGCAAGCCGATGATACCTACGTCCGCGAGCAGCCGCAGCTCGATCTCTAACTCGCGCTCGACGCCCGGCTCGCCCGGTTGACAGAAGCGCGGGCTGCGATTGGTCGAAGATGCGAAGTGGGCGTTACCCTTGCCGCCACGCCCGCCGGCAGCGACCACCACCCGCTCGCCAGGAATTTTTAAGTCCGCCAGTAGCTCGCCGCTGACAGAATCGCGGATCAAGGTCCCCACCGGGACTTTGATGATGCAATCTTCGCCGCGCCGGCCGTCGCAGTCGGCGTCGCCGCCCCGCTGGCCCGGGCTCGCTTTCCATTCTTTGCGATAACGCAGGTCGAGCAAGGTCGATAGCTGCGGGTCCGCCACCGCAACCACATCGCCGCCATGGCCGCCGTTGCCGCCATCCGCCGGCCCGCGGCGGACGAATTTCGCACGGTGGAAACTCACGCTTCCCGGCCCGCCGTCACCGGCGCTGGCCCGGATCTTGGTTTCATCGATGAATTTCATTGATAAGCAGTTCTCGGCAGCCAGTTATCAGTAATCAGAATGAATTCAGCATGACCGAAATAACCTCGAACCGCCAGCATCCGCTGAAAACTGGCAACTGAGGACTGGCAACTACTCGCATCATCCGGACAAAAAAAAAGCCCCGAAAGGGGCTTCTTTCATCGGAGTCCAATGAGAAAATTACTGCGCCGGGACAACTTCGACTTTTTTACGAGTTTTGTCGTAGCGGCCATATTTAACGACGCCGTCGATGAGCGAGAACAGCGTGTAGTCGCGCCCCATGCCGACATTGGTCCCGGGGTGAATCTTGGTGCCCAACTGGCGCACTAGAATATTGCCGGCGCGCACGGTTTCGCCACCGTACACCTTGACGCCCCGCCGCTGCCCATTGCTATCGCGCCCATTACGCGAGCTGCCGCCTGCTTTTTTATGTGCCATTTCCGCCCCCGAGTTACGCTTCGATGGAAGTGATCTTTAAAGCCGTTTGATACTGCCGGTGACCCTGCTGCCGGCTGTAGCTTTTGCGCCGTTTCTTCTTGAAAACGATGATCTTCTTGGCGCGGCTTTGATCGACGATTTCACCGGTGACTTTGGCGTTGGCCACCAACGGAGTGCCGATCTTGACGTCGCCGTCGTTGCCGACAAACAGAACGTCTTCCAGGGTAATCTTCTCGCCCACTTCAGCGTCGAGCTTTTCAATCTTGACGACGTCGCCTTCAGAGACGCGGTATTGCTTACCGCCAGTTCGAATTACTGCATATTTCATAGGCTTTTACCGAAGCGTAAGTTTTAAGGGAAAATCTCACCAAAGTCAACAAATCGGCCAAAAAGCCGCTTGTTCAATTCAAGCAACAACCGCGTATTCAATCGATCGAACAGTTGACGGCTCATCGTCATCCGCAACAGGGCAAGGAACCTATCCCCGGTTCCCCACTTTTTCAGGATTCCAGCCAAACCGCGACCGATGGCCAGGGCAATCGGCAGTGAAGTTAGATCCCGCCGAGCGAGGGTATTTGACCATCAGCATGAAGCGATCCACTCGCTGTGACGCTAGACCGGCCCCGCGGCATTGAACTGCGGCCAACAATAGCCTTGACATGCGAAGGCGGGCATATTATATCGCTAAACGATACTATCGTCTAACGATATATTTATGAAAGAAATCCAACACACCCCGGACTTCAAAGCGATGGCGGAACTGCGCTATCAGATCCGCCGATTTTTGCGTTTCAGCGAGAACACCGCCCGCGAAGCCGGCATCGAGCCCCAACAACACCAGTTGCTGTTGTCCGTGCGAGGCCTGCCCGACAACCTGAAACCAACGGTCGGCGTGTTGGCGGAACGCATGCAATTGCAACATCACAGCACGGTCGAGCTCATCGATCGGCTGGCTGACCGAGGCTTTCTGTGCCGCCTGCGAGCAACCGACGACCGGCGAAAAGTTTTGGTTAAATTAACCCATGACGGCGAAGAGTTTCTCGACAAACTTTCGCTGCACCACCTGCAAGAACTGCAATCCACCGGACCCAAGTTTGTCAAGATTTTGCAAACTCTGATCGACGACATTCAGAGTCCCAGCCTTCCGACGGAGAACCAAAGAGCTCAACGGGCAAAAAGTATCGCGCCAACCAAGAAAGGATCGTGACCATGGATAACCAAAACGAAACCACCCAGGACATTTTGCTCGACGTAAAGATTGCCGAAGCCTCGCGCCTCTTCAAATTCTATCTGCGTCGCGAGAAGGCGATACTCGGCGGCAGCGCCGTGATTATTTTTCTAACGATCTGGGAGCTTGTCGGCAACGTTTTCCAACTCATCAATCCCATGTTTATGAGCGCGCCTTCGCTCATATTCAAAGCCGGGGTGCAGCTATTTTCTACGGGGGAGATCTACAACGACCTGTATATCAGCGGCACCGAGCTTTTCGGCGGTTATCTCCTTTCAGCTGCTTTCGCCATTCCCTTCGGCATCATGGTCGGCTGGTACAAAAAAATGAGCTATGTTTTTGACCCCTTCATCAATGCGATGAACGCGACCCCGCGTGTGGCGCTTTTACCACTGGTCATCATTTGGTTGGGCATCGGTATACTTTCCAAAGTCGGAATTATATTTCTCGGCGCAGTCTTCCCGATCATGATCAACACGCGCGACGGCGTAAAAACCACGCCTCTGAATCTCCTCAACGCCGCAAGAAGTTTTGATGCGTCGGAATGGATGCTCTTCAAGGCTGTCGTCCTCCCTTCAACCGTCCCGTTCATCCTCAGTGGCCTGAGGCAAGGGCTCGGGCGGGCTATTGTCGGCGTTATGGTGGGAGAACTTTATGCCGCCACCGCGGGAATTGGTTTTATGATCACCGTCGCCGGCGCGACCTTTCAAACCGATAAGGTCTTTGTCGGCGTCCTGATTTTCGCCCTTACCGGCATGTTGGGTACCGAAGTACTGAGTAGGGTGGAAAGGCGGTTTGATAAGTGGCGGCCAAAAGTCGGCGCCATGGATTGAGCGCTGAGAAATTTTCATCCCCGTATATGAAACCGCAAAGGGCCCGATCAAATTCGGGCCCTTTGTATTTCTAGAGTTGCTGTTCTCACGCTACTTCGCAACGCCGGCGAAATCTCATACCCGTATCAATTTCCCCTTGCCCTTTAGCATCGATCGACTTACATTTGATCGAAACCGCTCAGGAGACGATCGATGACCAAACATGTCACCAGGATAATCACTGCATTTTCCACCGCCTTGGCGTTGCTGTTTGTTGTTTCCGGCTGCGGCTACAACGAACTGCAAGGGTTAGACGAGCAAGTCAAAGGAGCTTGGGGCGAAGTTCAGAACCAGTACCAGCGGCGCGCCGACCTCGTTCCCAACCTGGTCGCGACGGTCAAGGGCGCGTCGCAATTCGAGCAAGAGACTCTACAGAAAGTAATCGAGGCGCGCAGCGCCGCGACCTCGATCAAACTCGACGCCCAAGCGCTCAACGATCCGGCCACATTTAAGAAGTTCGAAGACGCCCAGCGCAACCTCTCTGGCGCCTTGTCGCGACTGCTGGTGGTTGCCGAACAGTACCCCGATCTAAAGGCGAACCAAAACTACCGCGACCTGCAGGCTCAGCTCGAAGGCACGGAAAACCGCATCGCGGTCGCGCGAAAGCGCTATGTCGAGAGCGTCACCACTTATAATTCCGCTGTGCGTTCGTTTCCGAATAACCTGACCGCCCAATATTTACTTGGCCTGAAAGTGCGCGAGAGCTTTAGCGCCGACGAAGCTGCGCAGAAGCCACCACAGGTGAAGTTCTAATTGACGTGGCATCGAGCCGATCACAGGTTCCTCGCCTGAACACAATTCTGAGTTCACTTCATGATTCGCGACACGGCCATGCGGTAATGCTGTGTCGCTGTATTCTGCTTTCGTTTTGTTTTCTGACCAACACATCGATTGCCGTCGCCCTCGATGTGCCGCCGCTCCGCGGCCGCGTCAACGACTACGCCAACGTGCTGCAGTCGAATCAAGTTCAAGCTTTGGAAGCGCAGCTTGCTCAGCTCGAGCGCGACACCGGCCATCAAGTTGCCGTACTAACGATACCGACATTGGACGGCGAAGACCTCGAAGGGTTTTAGTATCCGTGTCGCCGAGTCGTGGAAAATCGGTAAAAAGGGCTTCGACAACGGCGCGATTCTCTTAGTCGCCGTCAAAGATCGCCGTCTGCGCCTCGAAGTGGGCTACGGATTAGAAGGCGTCATGCCTGATGCGATCGCCAAACGCGTCACCGCCGACTACATCGTGCCATACTTCCGCCAGCAAGATTACGGCGGCGGCATTGTTGCCGGGATCGCTGCCGTCGACAAAATTCTGCGCAAAGAACCTTTGCCGGAATCGGCGCGCAAAAAAGTTCAAAGCCGCGGCGACAACATAAGCTTCCCCCTCATGATCGCCATCACACTGGCGGTCTTCGGATTAATGGCGTTTGCCGCCAACGCAAACCGCCAACGCAGCGGCATGTGGGCCACGCGTGGCCGGCACCGTGGGCCGACTATTTTCGGTGGGCCCGGCGGTTGGGGCGGCGGTGGCTTTTCGGGAGGCGGCGGATTTGGCGGTGGTGGATCGGACACCTTCAGCGGCGGTGGCGGCGGATTTGGCGGCGGCGGCTCATCCGATAGTTGGTAGCCATGAAAGCTGAAACCTTCTTCACCGAACAAGAAAAGGAACGCATCCGTCAGGCGGTGGTCGACGCCGAGTCCAAAAGCGCCGGTGAAATCGTGCCGATGATCGTTACGTCGGCAGCGCGCTACACTGAAATCGAACTGCTTGGCCTAATCGCCGGGCTCTTCGCCGGCATGGTCATCGAATGGTTCTGGAGCGATCCGTGGGGCTCGCCCTACTTCCAACTTTGGCCGGTATTCGGTGCGCTGATAGGTTTCTTACTCGGAAGAATTCCCGATCTGAAGCGACTGCTGGCGCCGAGTCGGCGCATCACCGAAGCAGTCCACACCCTTGGCCTCGCTTCGTTCACCGAGCAAGGGCTGCACTATACCAAAGACCACACTGGCATCTTGATCCTGGTCTCACTGCTCGAACATCGAGTCGAAGTGCTCGCCGATCGCGGCATCAATCTGAAAGTCGCCCAGGGCACCTGGGACGAAGTCGTGCACATCATTACAGCCGGCATCAAATCCGGCCAAGCCTGCGACGCCTTCTGTAACGCCATCGGGCGCTGCGGCGACATCCTGGCGACTCATTTTCCGCGCCAAGCCGACGACAAGGACGAATTGCCCAACCGGCTCGTCACCAAGTAGCGCGGCTCGTAGCTTTCCGCTATTGTGCCGTCACTCAATCGCGAAAGGACGTAACCGCCCATGCGAATAACAATAAAAATCGTGCTCGTTGCTATATTAGTGCTCAGCGTGTCCCGGCCAGCCTTGGCTCAAGACAAACTCAACTTCGCTTACATATCACCCAATGCCGGATCATCATCCGTTCTTTGGATCGCGAAGGACGCCGGCATTTTCAAAAAGCACGGCCTCGATGTCAATGTCATTTACATCGAAGGCACGCCGAAAGCGCTTATGTCGCTGTTCGCCGGCGAACTCCATGTCGTTGCCGGCACAGGCCCGGCGGTGGCCAGCGCCAAAGTGCGCGGTGCCGATGCCAGTATGATCATGGGCTTTGAAGTGTTCCTGCCCTATTACTTGGTGGCGCAACCGAACATCAAATCGGCCGAAGAGTTAAAAGGAAAAATCGGCGCCAACCACACCGCCGCGACCTCGGCGGATTTCGCGATTCGTCTCGGCCTCAAAAGCATCGGTCTCGACCCGGACAAGGACGTCAACCTGCGCGTCGTCGGCGCGACCAATCTGCGGCTGATTATGATGCAGCAAAAACAAGCCGACTTTACGATTATTGGCTCGACGGAGCGCGAAGAAGCGGAGAAGATGGGACTCAAAGTCGTCGCCGATCTCGCCAGCAAGAAAATACCCTACCCGCACAGCGGCTTGATCAGCAGCCAGAAGCTGCTCAAAGAACGACGCGATGTCATGCTGCGCTTCGGCCGCGCCGCTGTCGAGTCGATTCATTTTTTCAAGAACAACAAAGCGCAGACCTTAGCGATCTTGAAAAAATACGCCAAGACCGACCTAACCACCCTTGACAGCGCTTATACGTATGTCAAAGGCGCCGTTCCCGACCTGCCCTATCCGACGCTCGAAGGCATGAAGACGATATTGAATGAAATGGGCCGCACCCGCCCCGAGGTGTTGAAATACGACGCCGCGACGATGGTCGATCCGAGCCTAATCAAAGCCATCGACGACGAAGGGTTTTTGAAAAAACTAAAATAGAAGAAGCTCACCCACGAAAAGCACGAAAAGAGGGTCTAAAGGATTTCCAAACTTTCGTGTTTTCTTGGTTAAATCTTTCTCTGCTCCTATTTCCGAACCAACCGCACATCCACCGCGGCCGCGCCGCCGCCCTGGGCGCGCACCATGATCGGATTGATCTCCATGTCCGACAGTGAATTTCTGTGCGCCGCGAAAACTTCCGACAATCCGACCATCGCTTTCACCAGCGCATCGACATCGCGCGGCCCCTGGCCGCGCACGCCTTCCAAAACCTTATAGCCCCGCAGCTCTTTCAACATCACCCGCGCTTCGTTTTCGTCCACCGGCAGCAAGCGGATCGAAACGTCCTTCAAGACTTCGACGAAGATGCCGCCGAGACCGACCATCAAAAACGGCCCGTACTGCGGATCGGTGCGCGCGCCGATGAGCACTTCAGTGCCTTGGACCATTTCCTGGACCAGCAACTGCGCTTTGCCGGAAGTCTTGGATAACAGCTTTTGCCCTTCGGCTTGCACATCATCGGCGTTCTTCAAACCGAGCACCACCGCGCCGGATTCGGTTTTGTGAACGACATCGGCGGCGATCAACTTAAGCGCCACCGGAAAGCCGATCTCCTTCGCCCGCGCCGCCGCATCAGCCGCTGAATCCGCCAGCGTTTGCTTCGGCAGGCCGATGCCTTTGCTCTGCAACAGTTTATCCAACATGTCGCCGTCGAGAACAGCCGGATTGCCATTCGCCACCGGCAATGCCGGAACGCCGGCGATTCTGCGCTCGCCGTACAACCCCAAGCCCGCCAGCGCCCGTAGGGTCGGCTTGATCGCCTGCAAGAACGGCATGCCCGCTTCTTCCTGAAACGCGCGGCTCTCGTCCGTGCAGCTGTAGGTGGAACGGCCGAACGCCAGCACCGGCTTGTCGGTCGCTTCGAGAACACTCTTGAAGAGGCCGGCGTTTCTGGTCTGGCCGCGCGGCAGCTCGCCGTGGATCGCCATGAGATCGACACCGGGATCTTCGGCGTGCAGTTTGACGATGTTGATGAACCCCGCCTCGTCGCCGAAGCCGGCAACGCCACATTCGAGCGGATTCTCGACCGCCAATTCCGGCGGAATCAACGGCCGCACCGCTTCTTTGGTCTTGTCGCTTAGCTGCGCCAGGTTGGTATTCAGCTCATCGCAGTGATCGCAGATCAAACCCTTCATGCCGCCGGAGTTGACGACGATCGCCGCGCGGCTGCCTTTGGGGAATCTTCCCAACATGAACGCCAGCGTAATCTCGGTCATGTCTTCCAAGGTCGGGCAGCGAATGATGCCCAAGCGTTTGCACATGGCGTCGAACACTTCGTCGGCGCCGGCGAGAGAACCCGTGTGCGAGATCGCCTGGCGCTTGCCCATCTCCGAGCGGCCGAGCTTGACGGCGAGTATCGGCTTGCCTTTTTGTAATGCTCTCTCTGCCTCCGACATGAATTCGCCGGGCCGGCGAATGCCCTCGACCATCAGTGTGATCACTTTGGTGTCCGGATCATCGATTAAGAAGGAAAGGTAATCGACCAAATCCAAACTCACTTCATTGCCGCTGGAGATCGCATAGCTGAAGCCGATGCCGCGCTCCGTCGCGCCTTTGATCCAGTTACCGAGCGAACCGCCGCTCTGAAAAATCAAACCCACCGGACCTTTCTTGAGCAGCGGCGTCGCGGTTGGGAACGTCCACAAGCCTTCGCCGACGGAGTACGATCCCATGCAATTGGGACCGCAGATCACCATACCGGTCTTGTCGCACAAATCGCGCATCTGCTGCGCCCGCTCTTTGCCCTTGGCATCATCGCCTTCACCGAATCCCGCAGTGTAGATCGTCGCGGAGCGAGTGCCGAGCTTGGCCGCTTCTTCCAAAACGCCAAGCACAGCCCGGGTAGGAATCAGGATCAGCAATTCATCCGGAACTTCCGGACACGCAGCGAGGTTGGGATAGCACTTGTCACCGTAAAGCTCTTGGTAATTGGGATTGATCAGATATACACCGCCAGGGAATTTAGCGCCTTTCAGATTACGATAGATCCCCTGGGGCCAAGCGCCTTTTTGTGACGCACCAATGATCGCCACCGACTTCGCCCGCAGTAAGTTGCTAACCGGTTTCGCCGAAAATGTAGCCATGTGATTTCCTTCTGCTTCGAGATTTGAATGCTATGTCATAGACACCAGGTGACTGCAAGAATCAGCAAGCAGGTATGTAGAGTCGTGCGGTGTCGGATGAATAGAAACTTGAATCGGATTAATACTACCAGGAAGCAGAGACGCTAAATTCGAAAATTTTGCTTCCCTTACTTTGTGTCTTTGCCGGGTGAGTTACGAAGAGTTTTGATTTGCGTTTTTTGCGGTTAAACCTCTTTTTCCGAAAACACCTGCCAGCGTTGCGCCGGACACTCCACGGCCACCTGCTGTCCGACGCTTACCTCCGTGTCGCCGGCGAGCTTGGCGAGCAGAGTCACGCCGTTCACTTCGACTTCCAGAAGCGCGGCGTCGCCGAGATAATTTTTGCTTGTCACTTTGCCGACGGTGCTGGCAGCACCATCACTAGGCGCCGCGTATACTTGTACATGCTCGGGTCGGATCGCCAAGGTCACGGCCGCGCCGGGGCTGATCCCCTTCGGCACCGCCGCGGCAATCGCGCCCATCGGCGAATCCACTCGATCCTTAGCCGCCGCCGTGCCATTGACAAAATTCATCTCGCCGACGAACTGCGCGACAAACAGACTCGCCGGCTTTTCGTAAACATCGTGCGGCGGCGCGATTTGAAGAATCTCGCCGGCGTTCATCACACAGACGCGGTCGCCGAGACTCAAAGCCTCGGCCTGATCGTGAGTAACATAGAGCGCCGTCACGCCGATCGACTTGGTGATTTTTCGTAATTCCACGCGCATCTGTTCGCGCAAGCGCGCGTCGAGATTGCTCAGCGGCTCATCCATCAGGAGTATCTTCGGCTCGGTCACCATTGCCCGGGCCATCGCCACGCGCTGCTGCTGGCCGCCGCTCAAGTCCGTCGCCGGCCGCTCGCCAAGGCCGTCGAGCTGAACGCGCTTGAGCGCTTTGTCGACTCGATCGGCAACGTCGCTCTTGGAATAACGGGTGCGCCCTTGGGTCAAAGGAAAAGCGACGTTTTGGAACACGCTCATGTGCGGCCAGATGGCGTAGGATTGAAACACCATTCCCAGCTCGCGCCGTTCTGTCGGCACATAGACACGCCGCGCCGGAGAATTGACCAGCTTGCCCGCGATCTCGATCTCGCCGCCATCGGGCCGCTCCAAGCCTGCGACGCAGCGCAAGGTCGTCGTCTTGCCGCAACCGCTCGGTCCGAGCAAAACGCAGAACTCGCCCTCGGCCACTTCCAAATCGATCGACCGGAGCGCGTCGACGCGACCCTGTTGCGCACGAAAAGATTTTTGCAAAGCCCGGATGCTAATCATTCATCCTCACTGGCCTTCGGAATTACAAATTACAGATTCCAAATGCCAAATCCTTCGAACTACCGTCACCCCAAAGGTATCCCATCTGGAATCGTGGAATCTGGAATGCCGCATCATGTCTCATGATGCGGCGCCGATCTCGCCGATGCGCGATAGCACCAAACGGACGGCGCCGACCACCAGCGCGGCGAAAAGAATCAAGACCACGCCCAAGGCTGCCACTTGCGGTACCCAGCCGCTGCCCCAGAACTGCCACACCACCGTGGAAATCACGACGTTACCCCGCGTGTAGAGCGTCAACGCCATGGTCACCTCGCGATACGACAACAGGCCGATCCAGACCCAGCTGTTGAGCACGCCCGCGGCGATCAACGGCAAAACTATCTTCCACAACACCCGTGACGACGAAGCGCCGGCGACTCGGCCCGCCTCTTCGAGCTCGCGATGGACCTGGATCATGACGCTATTGGTGGTGCGCGTGCCGTAAGCGATCCAATTGATGGTGTGCGCGACAATAATGATCAGGACCGTGCCGTAGATCGGAAAGATGTCGCGATAGGCCAGGCCCAAATAAGCCAGCCCCACCGCCATCAAGATTCCCGGCACCGCATGAGGAATGAATGCCAGAGTATCGAGCAAGCCGCGAAACGAGACTTGCGTGCGAATCACCACCCAGGAAACCAGCACGCTGAGAACCATCGTCAGCGTCGGCACTGCTACCATCAGGATTAACGTATTGATAAACGGCTGCGGACCGACATACTGAGGCATCTCCCGGTAGTGTTTCAGCGTCATGCTGGCCAAGGCCTCTGCGCTCGGCAATTGCAAATAAGGCAGGACCGAGGCCCACAACAACACGGCGAAGGGGACAAAAACTTCGATGCACAGATAAAAGAAAACAAAGGCGAGTGCCGCCCATTTCCACGGTCCGAGGGCGATCTCCCGCGGCCGATACCCTCTCCCAGTGATCACCGTATACTTCTTTCCTTGCTTGACCAATCGGACATACAGATAGGCGAGCACAAGCCCGAGCAGGAGCATGATCGCGCCATAAGCGCCCGCCATGCCGTAATCCGGCAAACCGGTGGAGGGCGTCGTCGAGGTAAAAATGAGCGAGCTAAGCACGTGAATACGCGCCGGCAGTCCGATGATTGCGGGCACTTCAAAGACCGCGATCGCGGTCATAAACAAGTACACCATGACACCGGCAATGGCCGGCAAAGTGATCGGAATATTGATTTTCAAAAACGTCCGGAGCTTGCCGACCCCCGAAGTGTATGCCGCTTCTTCCAACGAGGGGTCCATGGATCGATAGGCGGCGGCCAGCATGAAGAACGCGCCGGGAACGAAAGACACTCCCTGGACGAAGGCCATACCGGTTACGCTGTACAGATTGAACGGCGGCTCGCTTAGGGCAAAGAGTTGTTGCAGCCACTTGTTGATCAAGCCGATCCTCGGACTGAGCAGCAAGATCCATGCGATCGTGCGCAGAAAGACCGGGATCAGGATCCCAACCGTGAGCAACACATAGATGGTTTTTTTGAACGGGATATCCGTCCGCATAAGAATCCACACAAGCGGAACCGTGATCAAAAGGGCGATGGTTACGCTGGATACCGCGAAGAACAGGGTATTCAACAGCACCTCATAGGTTCGCGGCTCCAGGTAAACAGTGGAGAAGTTTTCCAGGGTGAAGGGAACGGTCTCGCCCGGGAAGCCGGTGCGAAGACTCATGAGGATCACCATCAACACCGGCAGCCCGATCAGCAGCAACAAGAACGCCGAGAGACCTGTGGCAAATACCGAGACCCGCTGGGGCAGAAAACTGCTCCAGCCTTCCCAGGCGGCTTCCGTCGATTCGGCGCGGGACTCGACCTTCATATCTGTCCTTCCTGCAGGCCAGCGCGGCGGAGTTGTCAATCAAAGCCGAGGATCTTGCCGATTTGGCGCGAAATTTTGTCAACTTCAGCGGCTTGGTCTTGTTTCATGTAAAGCACCTGCTTGCCCTGAACGAATTTGTAAGCCGCGGTTCCAGGCACATAGGCAGAGGTATGGCCGGTGTACTTCAGCCACGCGGGTTGAACTTCCGCGGAAGCCATAAAAGCCACCATTAGATGGCCGACGTTTGGGTGCGGCGCATTCTTTATCACACCGACGTGATACTCGGGCGAGACCACCGGAGAAACCTTCTCAGCGAAAGCCAACGGAGCGCCGGACTCCTTGGCTTCGTGCAGTTGGCTGTCTTGCAAGGTCGCCGACACCAGCACTTCGCCTAAGATCAATCGTTGGGCCATTTCTCCAGCACGGGTTAAAAGCGGCTTTTGCGCGGCGAGCTTTTTAACGAAATCGAGGGTTTTTTCGTCACCCCAGGCGCCTGCCGCTAATCGACCAAAGTGGTGGGTCGAGTTGATCACGCCGAGCTTGCCCTTCCATTTTGGATCGAGCAGGTCTTCCCATTTTTGTGGCACATCCTTAGCCGCAACCAGCTTTGTGTTATAGGTCGGCAGAGCAAACTGGTTCGCGACCGAAACCGTGCCGCTGTCGTATTCAACTCGCTGCTTGTCGACACCGATGCTGGTGTAATCGAAGGGCTTCTGCAACTTTCGCAGCCACAGCGAGCCGTGATGGGCATCCGTGACGACCATAATATCCCATTCCGGCGGTTGTCCTGACGCTGACAGGCCAATTACTTTTGCGGTATCCCGCGTCATGTTACCGGAAGGAGTAAAGTTCACTTTGATGTTTAAACCATACTTCTTGTTAAAGGCGGAAACGATCGCTTGAGCGCCCTCAGGACCAAGGGTGGAAGGACCGTAGAACTCGATGGTGCCTTCCTTTTTAGCGCCGGCAATCAAGTCGTCAAGCGGGGCGGCGTGGACGGCAGCGCCCCAGGCAGCAAACGCCATGAATACGATAAGCCAAATTCTCAAGATCAAATATTTATTCATCTCACCAACCTCCCTTGAAGCCTTTTCGCTAAGCCGATTCGACACCGCCTAAATCTAACGGCGCTACTTTGTCATCGAAAATATCTATGTCAACCATTTTTCTGTTATTAATGCCATCGCGTTGTTTCCAGCCAAAACCCCTTGCTACTGTATCTTCGGCCCGCTGTACTCCAGCACATACAGGCCGCCTTTGATCCTGTCGGTAACATAGATGAGTCCATCGGTGTCGACATAAAGATCGTTGAACATCGGCGCCTTCTGACCCTCGGGCGCCGGCGGAATGAAGAAGCCGACTTCTTCGGGGCGATACTGATTGCGGATGTCGAACACGCGCAGGCCGGCGTTGTAGTAAGTCACGAAAATAATATTTTCACTCTGAAACGACCCCGGCCGGTTCTCGTGCACATTATGCGGGCCGAAGCGCAGGCCACGGCTGCAAAAATCCCCCTGCGGCACCGGGCAGGTGCTGACGATCACCGGATTGCGCTCTTCGCGCACGTCGATGATCCACACCCGCTTCTCGCCTTCATTGCAGTCATACTTAACCGATTCATCGACGGCCACGACCAGCTTTCGTCCCGGCAGCGGCAATGCCGTGTGCGCGTAACCGCCGAAGGGCGGGCTCCAGTCGATGTGGCTGATGGTCTTCGGCTTGGTGATGTCTGAGATGTCGAGGACCGCCATGCCAGCATCTACCAGCGCCACGTAGGCACGGTCGCCATGGGGAATCGCCCCATGGACGTAGAAATGTTCACCGGCGAAGGGCGTCCAATCCGCCGGCGTCGCTTCGCCTTCCTTGGTGCCGGGGATCCACCAGCGCCCCGCTTCTTTGGGACTGGTCGGATTTGAAATATCCGCGATCAAGTATGCGCGCTCCTCGATGCCCGGCAGGTAAGCGCCGACATGGGCGTATTTGCCGTCGCTGAACCACATGCGGTGCACGCCCTTGCCCGGCAGTTTCAAGTAACCGATCTCGCGCGGCTGCGTCGGATTTTCGATGGAATAAATTTTGATGCCCGCCTCGTTGGGCACGCTGGCAGGAACTGATTTGTCGAAGTAAGGCCGTTCCTGATTTTGAATCAGAATGTCGCCGACGATCTGCACCTTATGCGCATGGGTATTATCCGCGTGCGGCATCTGGGTGATCAAACGCGGCTCGCTCGGTTCCGCGACGTCGAGAATGCTCAATGCCATCGGCGAAGTGCCAAGGTGGGCGAGATAGATATAGCGCCCGTGCTTGACCAGTTGCATACCGTCGCCATGACCGTTCAAGTCATGGTGGCCGATCACCCGCATGTTCCAACTTTCGCTAGCAGCCTGTATGTCAGCAACAGTCATAGTTCGCCAAATCTCCCTGTGCGCTGGATTTACGCCAATTTGTTGCCGGCGCGTTCGGCTGGCATACAATTCCCGCTGGTTTGAGTCAATATTAGCGGCTATATTGGCTGGACTAACCCATTATGGTAGTAAGCCGCGTACGCAAGTTCGGTTT
Organism: uncultured delta proteobacterium; assembly: GCA_963816145.1. Lineage (GTDB taxonomy): Bacteria > Desulfobacterota > Binatia > UBA9968 > UBA9968 > DP-20. The sequence goes on along the minus strand of CAWFJP010000002.1, from coordinate 236,565 downwards.
GAAGTTTTGGGCATAAAGGAGGTCTGTCGTGAAACCAATTCTTGTCTCTTTGAGCCTCGCGCTATTGATTGGCCATGGCAATGCACTGGCGCAAACCAAAAGGATCGCCGCCGGCTACAGCGCGATCAGCGCGACGCAAACCGGCTTTTATGTGGCTAAGGACGAAAAAATCTTCGAGAAGTACGGTCTCACTGTCGATCCGGTGTACGTCGCGGGCGGCAGCCGAATGGCGCAGGCGATCATCGCCGGGGAGTTCGCTTTGGCTCTCGCGGGCGGTAACATCGTCAACGTCAATCTTGCGGGCGGTGATATCGTCGTCATCGGCGGCGTCGTCAATGTGCCGTCGTTCTATCTCATCACGCAGCCGGCGATCAAAAAAACTGAGGATCTGAAAGGCAAAGCCCTGGGAATTACGCGCTATGGCGCGTCGACGGACGTGAGTTTGCGCGCCTATCTCAAAAAATATGGCTTGGAGCCGGATCGTGAAGTCAAGATTCTCGCCATGGGCGGGCAGCCGGAAATCCTTGCCGGCATGCAAGCTGGCGTCATACAGGGGGGCATTCTCTCGTCACCCGCTGACTTCAAGGCCAAAAAAGCCGGATTCGCCCTCCTCGCCAACTTCGCAAAGGAAGGGATCGATTATCCAACAACGAGCCTGGTTTCGACCCGTTCGACGATCAAAAAAGATCGCGAAACCGTAAAGCGATTTCTGATGGCCTATAGCGAAGCCGTGGATCGCCTATTCCGCGACAAGGAGCTATTTATCCGAACAATTGGCAAGTGGACGCGCACGCAGGACCGCGAGACTTTGGAATCCTCCTATGAGTACGCGACCAACTTCATCGAACGCCCGCCGAGATTGCCGGTGAAGGCGATTGATAATATTTTCGCGTCGATGCTTGAAACAGACCCAAAGGCCAAGGGTCACAAAGCGGAAGAATTCATGGACTCTTCGGTTTACAACGAGCTCGAAGCGTCTGGGTTCTTCAAATCCATGGGGCGCTGACGAGCAAGACAGCGAACTCGTAATAAGTAGAGCGGCACGATCTGATCAAGACGGGCAAGTTTGAATTTTATGACCTTCGTATTTCAATGCTTGAGCATCCTCGCGGTAGGCGCAATTTATTTGCAAATTTAAAATTGGCTGCCCCATTCATCCCGCAAGCTTCACCACGAAGGCACGAAGAGCACGAAGTTCGGAATGATTTAGTTTCCGAAACCTTCGTGTCCTTCGTGCCTTCGTGGTGAGAAATACGTCTTTGTAAACTTGCCAGCTGCCCGTTCAGATGAAAGCCATCGTCATTAGACAATTCGGCACGCCAGATGTCATGCGCCTCGAAGAGGTCGCCGAACCGAAAGCCGCACTCGGCGAAATCGTCATCAAAGTTCATTCCGTATCGGTCAATCGAACCCTTGATTGCATCGTGCGCGCCGGCAAAATCCGAGCGATTTCCCACCGCAAAATGGCTCTGAGCCAAGCCGCTGAAGCGCATCGCATCGTCGAGAATAATCAGATCATCGGCAAAATGATTCTAGAACCAGAGAAGGGTTAAGAATTTCTCCCGCAAAGGCGCAAAGACGCTAAGTTCGGAAATGCTGTCATTTCGACCGCAGGGAGAAAATTTCTTGGATCCCTCACGTTCGTTCGGAATGATGGGCATCGGCCCGTCACCTTTGCGAGCTTTGCGCCTTTGCGAGAGACAAATCCGAATTCCTCACGCCGTTTACACAATCAAGTCATCGTGCTAAACAACAATTGAACCATTCTTAGGAGGAAACCATGGCCCAGATCGTCTCGATCATCGGCATCACGCACAATCCGTTCATGCCGCGTTTGTTTCAGCAGCCGCAGCAGCCGCCCGGCGCCGCCAAAGTCAAAGAACGTATCGCCATGATGCGCCAAAAACTTGCCGAGGCCAAAGTCGATGTGCTTGTCTGCATCGGCAACGATCATCTGCATCAATTTTTCATGGACAACATGCCGGCGTTCATGATCGGCAAGATGGAGCAGTACGACGGCACTTTCTACGACGAAGAGCGCGAGTTTGGCTTACCCAAGTGCAAACTTCAGGGCGATCTCGACGTCTCCGACGCTATCATGGAAGGCGCCTTCGACCGCGGCGTCGATTTTTCCTACTCCAACGAGTTAACCATCGACCACTCGATCATCGTGCCGATGATGTTCGTCCGTCCCGAGATGGATATCCCCATCGTGCCGATCTTGACCAACTGCATTGCCCCGCCGATGCCGCGGCCCAAACGCTACTTCGAAGTCGGTAAAGCGCTGCGTGCCGCCATCGATAGTTTGCCGACAAACAAGAGAATCGGCGTGCTGGTCAGCGGCCATCTATCGCTGGAAATCGGCGGCCCGAAAATGTTCGAACCCAAGCTCACCGACCCCACCTTCGACGCCAACGCGGTCGGCTGGATCGTCAACGGCAACATCGACGCCGCGGCCGAAGCCTGCGCGCCGGACAAAGTCATCCAATACGGCAATATGACCACCGGTTATTTGAACTTCATCATGATGATGGGGCTGGCCAACAGTGCCAAGCCATCGTATGCCGAAGGACTCGACGCCGGCTTCCCGGCAATTCCGTTTTTCAGCTGGGACCAACAACCTAAGGCTTAATCATCGAAAGAACCGCTAATGGATCTAAAAATACTCTCCACCGTATTCACCTCCGTCTTCATCGCCGAGCTTGGCGACAAAACTCAGCTCGCGACCATGTTGTTTGCATCAGATAAGGACACCAGCAAACTGACAGTCTTTCTCGGCGCCGCCGCTGCGCTCGTCGTCACCTCCGCCATCGGTGTCGCCGCAGGCTCCATCATGTCACAGTACGTGAGTGAGAAAACTTTGCAGTATATCGCGGGAATCGGTTTTATCGGTATCGGCATCTGGACTCTGGTCAAGGCCTAATTGGGAGCGATCATGAGCAAATACCTGATGAACAAACTGATCCACCTCGTCAACATGGACGAGAAAGCCGAAGAAAAGTATTGCGCCAATCCGCGCGCCTTCGTCGAAGAGTGGGAAAAGACTCAGAAGCTAAAATTGACGGCGGAAGAACGCGAAGCGCTGGCGACCAAGGACTACGGCAAGCTTTACGCTCTGGGCGCTCATCCGTTCACACTCTGGAGCTTCACCGAAGCGGTCTGGATACACGAGAAAGCTCGCCCCGAACTTGTGGCGGATTACAAAGCCAAAGCCGCCAAGGCGGGGTATCCGGATTTTAAAACCTGAGAAGAAGGCAATAGGCACGAGGCAACAGGCAATAGTTCGGACGGAAAAAGATTCCGGAAGCTTACTATTGCCTACTGCCTGTTGCCTGTTGCCTAGTATAAGCCTTCCAATCGCTCACGCCCTCGACCAAATCCGAAATCACCAACAGGTGCGCTAAATTATTCTGCTCCGGCCGTGCGCATCACATGTGGCGGCTCACGTCCTTCTTGAACGTCGCGGATGGCTTTTGCCATGAGCTTGCGCGCCGCCACGATCGCGATGTCGGACGAAACGATATGCTCCTGTGTGCGGTCTTGCACTGCGCCCTGACTACCGGTGGCAAAGGCGTCGTGAGTCTGAAAGCCGCTGCCCATACCGGTGTAGGTCTGCGTTTTCATCGATTCACGATCCTGCATGAAGTGGTTCGACTCGTTGCGCACCGGCCGGTAGTGTTCATCGACTTCTGATAGCGCCTTGTCGACCACCGCTTGATCGAGCGGCGCTTCGCGGTTGAAGAAGAAACAATACTTCCAGTGATGGGTGTCGTCGATCGGCACATGCCAGTTGATGCCATAACCTTGGCCGCCGGTCTGACCTGGGAAAGTGCTCAGATTCGGCAAGACAAAATTCGATACGCGCAGGTAAATTTTATCTTCGCCCATCTGGCGCACGGAATAAATGCGCACGCCATAGTCGGTGACTTCGACGTCCAACGCCGGCGGCTGGGCTTTGGCGATTAAGTTATAGTGCGACTCCTCGCTGCCGCGCACGCCGGTGTAGCGCTCGTCTTTGTGCTCGAGAAATTTGTGGAGAAACGACAAGTGCACCGGATCGATGTTGCCCTCGTTGGCCTGAAGATAGTTGCACTGGTGAAAAACTTTGTAGACACAGCAGTGCCCGGGCGGCTGGTTTAGAAATTCGTAATTGGGCAACAACGGCGCATTGCCCGGCCCCATGTAAGTGAAAATCACCCCGCCCTTTTCTTGGCACGGGTAGGCGCGATGCTTGATTGCGTCGCGGTTGGCGCCGCCGCCCGGCTCGCCCGGCTGTTCCAGACAGCGGCCGTTAATATCGTAGAGCCAGCCGTGATAGAGGCAACGCAGCCCACCGTCTTCGATGCGGCCGTAGCTCAAATCCGTGCCGCGATGCGAGCAATGCAGTCCGAGCAAGCCGATCCGCCCCTGATCGTCGCGAAACAAAGCCAGCGTCTCGCCAAGAATCTTGACGCATAGCGGCGCGCCGCCCATGGGCAGCTCCGCGGACAACGCCACCGGCTGCCAATAGCGGCGCAGCAGTTCTCCCGCAGGGGTGCCATGGTTGGTTTGCGTCAACAGTTGGTTTTCTTCGCTGGTAATCATGACCTTATTGCCAACTTTCCCGGTACTTATTTCAAAAGCTTGGTCGCCAAAGCAATTGCCGGTATTCGAATTTTCTTCACCGACGACTCGAGATGGGTTTCCAAGCGTAGATAATCGTCCACGGTCATGACATCTTTGCAGCCCTCGCTGCCGTATTCTTTGAGCCACGCCGTGCTTACGTCGAGCCGGCGCGTGCCCTGGGTCATCGCCTTGCCGTAAAGCTCTTGGCCTTCTTTACTGAGCAGCCAGTTGACGAAGATCTTCGCTGCGTTCCGATGGGGTGGATTTTTTACCACGGTCACCACGCCGCTACCGTTGTTGGCGTGAGCGCCTTCTCTGACGCGCGATACCGGCTTCACCGGCAGACCGGCTTTGATAAATGGCTCGTAGGTGTAGTGGCTCAAGCCAAGTGTAAAAGCGAGTTTGCCCTTCGCCAAGCCGTCGGCGAGCTGGCGCAGGTTCTGATTAACCAGCAAATCTTGTTGCGCGAGCTTAGTCAGATACTCCTCGCCTTTGGTTTTCCAGATAAACGACCAAGTGTTCTGTCCCGAACCGGGATTGCGCGGATCGAGCAGACCGATGCGCCCTTTCCATTTGGGATTCAACAGGTCGTCGAAAGAGCGGGTTTCACTGGGCTCCGCCTGGCTGCTGTTGTACCACCAGGTCTCGCTCGTGTAACAGAGAAAAGCGTAAGCATGCTTTTTCGTGCTCAGGTTATCTTCCCAAATATGACCGCCCCACCAGTTCTTAGGATCCTTCACTTCCGGCAAAATCATGTACGAATTGAAATCGTCGGCGGCACCCACCGCAATCATCGACAGCGGCGTCGCGCCGCCAGCCACGAGCACGTCGTAATAGCGCACGCCGGCGTTAAACTCCGTGATGATACGAGTCACATTTTCCGGCCCGCGCGCGGCCAAAAGTTCAATGGAGATACCGAACCTGTCTTTGAACTTCTGGCCGATGGCAATGCGCAATTCGGTGCTAGCGGGAATGCCGACGACGACAATGCCTTCTTTGCGCGCTGCGTCGAGGGTTCGATTCCATTCGCTCTGTCTCTCGGCGGCGAATACTGCAGTCGCAAGCAGCGACATCGTTGTGACAAGCGATAACACTTTGGTGAAAAAATTCGTCACGGTCTACGCTCCCGGAAACGGAATAACAGCGCGAAATTTTTTGATCACTTGCTCGCGCAACTGCCGGCTCGACCGGCTGACCTTAGGAAATTTATCTTTCCAGTGAAACGGCCGCACCGCGTAAAAGATCGCCCGGCCGTTGGTATGGTCCTTCGAATCGCGCTTGTCCGGCGGCATACGCGGATCGAGCGGCGTCGACCAGGCGCCGTCGACGATATCGATGTTGGTCGGCGGATCGACCCGCGTCATCATTGCCCACAGCACCTCTTTCATGTTGGTCGGATCGATGTCCTCGTCGACCACCACCACGTAGCGGCCGTTGCGCGCCGACGCCGCGCAACTCACCGCCGCGAGGCCCGCCTGCTTAGCGTGGCCGGGGAATTTCTGCTCGATGGCCACCACGGTCATGTACGGCGAATGATTGTAAACGCCGACGACGTTTTGAACACCGGCGGCTTCCAGTTGATCCCAGAGAATGCCGGCGGTGGGATTGCCGTCGATCTTCATCGCGCCGGTCCACAGCGGCGCCTCCTCCTCAAGAATCGGATCGTTACGGTGATAAATTGCTTTGACCCGAATCACCGGCTGCGCCTCGCCGGTGCCGACGGTGCCGCCGGAGTAATAGCCCGGCCATTCGCCGAACGGCCCCTCGGCACGCGCCTCTTCGCTTGGCGGCGGAATCTCGCCTTCGATGGCGATCTCCGCGCCGGCGGGTATAGGCAAACCGGTGACCGGACCGCGGATAAATTCCAGGGGCCGGCCCATCAAACCGCCGGCATAATCGAGCTCCGATTTACCATAAGCCAATTTGGTATGCGCCAGAGTGAACAATAAGGGATCGCTGCCAAACGTCGCCACCACCGGACAGCTTTTCCCTTGCTGCCAATACTTTGCGCAAATCAACCGGCCGTCCTGCCCCGGACTCATCCACAGACCAAGGAGATTTTTCTCGTGCAGCTGAATCCGGTAGGTGCCGGCATTGATGAAACCGCTATCCGGATCGGCGTTGATCAAACAATCGCCGGTGCCGATGTAGCGGCCGCCGTCGCCGTCGTGAAAGCGCGGCGCGGGGAATTTCAGCAGATCGACTTGGTGCCCCTGCATGACGTTTTCCATCAGCGGTGAAGCTTTGACCTCGGCGGCAGGAATCGACTTGCCGGACTTCATCTTGCGCGCCAGCAAGCGCACAACTTCAAGCTTGGTTTTCTCCGGCGAAATTCCGAAAGCCAACGCGGTCCGTTTGTAGTTGGCAAACGCCAGGCTGACCAGACGAAAGCCCGCCGGATAATCCTTGATCTTGTCGAACAGGAGCATCGGCCGGTCATCGAGCTCAGCGGTCGCCTCGATCAGCGCGCCAATTTCATTGTCCCAATCGGCGCCCTCGATCAAGCGCCAGGCGCTGACCTTCTTGGCCTCCTCGATGAAGCCGCGAAAATCGTGATAAGGAAGTGTATCCATTCCGGGTCTCCAACTAATAAACCTGCATGCGACGAAAACAGCTGACTTTTGGTCGCGTCGATTTCAATCGCACGAATCGTCATACCGGCGAAAGCCGGTATCCATCCCCTCTTCTCTCCTGGATTCAGGCCCCGTATCCAGTACGGGGCAAGCTCTGCGCCGGAAGGACGAACCAGGATCACAAAGCCACTGAACCACGCGACACTCAATTTTCACTGCAAGATCTTCTCGGCAAACTTCTGCGCCTTCAACCGAATATCGACACACTTGTCTTCAAGATAATTGCGCAGTTTTTCGTTTTCCTTCGGGCTCAGCACGTCCTTCGACGCTTCCACACCTTGCTTCGCCATCCACTTGGTCTCGACATCCAGGCGGCGCGTGCCGTGCAACAGCACCCGGCTGTAGATTTCCTGCCCTTCTTTGCCGAGCAGCCAGTTGACGAATACTTTGGCGGCGTTGGGATGGGGCGGATTCTTGAGTATTGCGAGGGTACCGTAACCGTTGCTCGACGGCGTGCCTTCGCGCGGCTCGGGCAAGTCTTTGACCGGCAAACCCGCTTTGAGAAACGGTTCGGTCTGCGCCATGCCGATGCCCAGAGTAATCGCCAGTTTGCCCTTAGCCAGCGCCTCGGCCAGCTGGCGCAGATTCTGGGTGACGAACAAGTCCTGGGCGACCAGTTTTTTCAAATACTCCTCGCCCTTGTTCTCCCACAGATAAGACCAAACCGATAAGCCGGAGCCGGCAACCCGCGGATCGCTGAGACCGATTTTGCCTTTCCATTTGGGGTCGAGCAGATCGTCGAGCGAACGCAGCTCGTCCGCTTTCACCAGCGTGGTGTTATGCCAGAAGCCTTCGGTGCTCTTGGTTGAAATGAAGGAGTAAAACAGCCGCGAGTTGGTGACGTTGTCCATAAAAACATGGCCACCCCACCAATTCTTCGCGTCCTTGACCTCGGGAAGAATGAAAGAATTTTCCGCAGGATCGAACAAGCCGCTTTTAATCAGCGGCACCCCGGTGCAGGAGCCGAAAATAAATGTATCGAAGTAGCGCATGCCGGCTTTGCCTTCGGTGACCACGCGATTGGCGATCTGCGGCCCAGTGGCGGAAAAAATCTCCATCTCGAAACCGAAACGCGCCTTAAACGCCGGCTCGAGCTCGCGCCGCAGCTCCGCGCTCGGCGGCAGCCCGATGACGACCTTGCCTTCATTCTTCGCCGCCGTAACCGTTTTGTCCCACTCCGCCTGCCATGGCTGCTGCGCATGTAGATAATTGTGACTGCCGACGATCACGATTAGCCAGAACCAAATTAGTGCGACAATTTTACGCATCATTTTTTCATTGTGCCCTTTGCGCTTAACCCCCTCCTCTTTCCTCCCCCGCTTGCGGGGGAGGATGAAGGTGGGGGCGTGTCCTCGTGACGAATACACCGGCTAGCCAACGTTCCAAAAAACTACTGCACATCGAAACGTGTCGCGCGCTCCGAGACGTTATTGAACGCCTTGGGATGGACTAGCTTGCGGCTGTAGAGCACCATGCGCAGGAATCCGGGGCTGCCGGTGATGCGGTGCGCTACGCCGCGCGGGATATAGGACATTTGCCCGGCGTCGAGTTCCATGGCGCCCCACTCGGTGTGGTTCAGCGAGTGGCCGCGGAATTGAAACCAAATTTCGTCCTCGTCACAGCCGCGATGAAAACCGTTTTGCTCCTCTTCGAGATTGTAAACGTCGACGCGGAACTGATTGGCGTTGTAGAGCACCGGCGCGCGCGCGCCGCCCTTGCCGGTCATGCCAGTGAAATAATTGAACGCGCTCAGCTTGCGCACTGGCCGGCCGCCCTCGCGCTTGCAGCCAATCAATGCCGCAACATCGCGCTCGACCCAGAGGTCCGACTGTGGATCCCAAAAGCTGATATGCTCCAGCACCGATCGCTCCGCCGCACCATCGGTCTTATGACCGTTAGCCGCGCCAATGGGCTCGGAGGGCTTTACCGTGAACTTATTTTGAGTCGTCGGTTTCTCCGGATCGACGCCTTCGCTCACCGCCTCCTGAGTCGCCACCCGCACCCGCAGACAATCGTCCATGCCCGTGGTGCGGTGGGAGATCGCCGACGGCACCAAGGCGATCTCGCCCGGCTCCATTTCGATCACACCGCTCTCGCTTTCAATCTTCGAGCGACCGCAAAATTGCAGATAAACGATATCGTAATCCGCTGCGCGAGTGAGCTGTGTTTCGCACCCGGCAACATACTCGGTCGTCACTTGCAGTGCGTCGCCTTCGAACACGGTCACCCTCGCGCGGTTGCCAGTAAGCGGCGTGTTGCGCACCAGATCGAACGGCCGGATATGCGGCACGGTTCTCTTGCCCATGCGCGCCGTACCGATCACCGCGCTCTCGTCGCGCTCCATCCAGATATGCTCCGACGGTTCGCGGTGAGTCATGAATTCACGAATTTTCTTTGCCATGTGTTTCTTCCTGCAACTAAGTTCGCGCACTCTTTCCAGGGCGAGGTTTCTGTATGCACAAGATCAAATTGGTGACTCGTCCCTCTGAGTTACTTAAATGCCGCGGGTTTATTGAGATAATACTTCTTCATCGCCGACGGTACTTTTCCAAGTCACCTTCGTTAAACGGCTTATCACGATCCGTAGGTAGAATTGAAGTCCGGAGGAGAGGTTCTTAATCCAGAGTGTCGTTCTGAGTAACGCTAGGAATCTAGCGTATTCATACCACTCAGTACTGAGCTCTGACCACCGCGAATTTTCCGACTCAATCAAGTTAGTTTCAATCGCGCGTCGCCAACCTGTGATTTCCTTTTTGCGCACCCAAGTTAAAATGGACGTCGCGCGTTCCTTGAAGCATGAGCGACGCGTGAAAATGAGTTTTGAATTCGACGCCGCCATGGGCGGTTCTTTGAAAGTGTCGCCCCGATCAAAGCTGTAATTGGCCAATCCATACCCCTCCAGACTGACCGCTGATCACCGCGAATTTTCCGCTCACGCAAGATAAGTTCCATCGCGCGTCGCCAATCTGCGATTTCCTGTTGCGCACCCAAGTTCAAACTGGACGTCGCCGTTCCTTGAAGCATGAGCGACGCGTGAATAAAGAGTTTTGGAGATGTCGAACGGACGGTAGACGCCTAATGATCGCGCGGCAACGGAATACGACGAAAACTGAGCTGCGCTCTGGCCGACACTGACCAATGGCATCGCTTACGAATACTGAGCAGGGATGAACACCCGCCCTGAGTTTTTCCAATTCATCGAAGAAGCGACAGCTCGTTGACCGTAGCGCAACATTCGAACCGTCGCGGGCTACACGCACTATTTGCGATTCACTGCGGAGTCATCTGCTCATTGGGTTCTCGGGAGACAAGACCGCGGGCCAACCGCCGGTTGCTTCGAAAACAATTGCGCGTTCCATATTTCACACCGAGAAAAAGTTCTGCGCGCGAACTACCCGTCGAATCACCGTCAAATGCGACTCAGACCACTCGCGGGATTTTTTCAAAACGATCGGTAATCTATTGGCTCATGAGCGGAATTGTCACCCGAATTTGGTCGTAGTTTTCTTCGAGAAATTTTATTCTCATAGCCGAATTATTTTATATTTTGCCAAGTGGCACCGAGTCCTGCTTAGACACACCATAACAAGCCGTGCGCCTTATAAAAATCACGCAAATTTTTTTCACCTAAGGGTTGTGCCCGACGGCTAATTTCGGTAAGGTGCCGAAGGTTTTAAGGTTTGCCTATGCGGTCGAGCAGAATCGTCTATTATCTGCTGTTGGCAATTGTTGGAATCTCCGGTTGCGCCAGCACAGATCGCCGATACTACAGTGCGGCTGCTTCTTCAGCACCTGCGCCCATCGCCCGCGTCCTTCCGTTAACTGCCAAGCCAACATCGATTACGACTACACCGCAGCCGCCGACGATCAGTGAGACTCCGAAAGCTGTTGAAACCGTTGAGTTACCGCCCATGCCGAAGCCGCAACCCGCGCCCTTCGTAGCCAAGAGTGATCGCGCCGATAGCCGCGACAAACCCGCGACATCGATCGCACGAGCCACCCCAAGCGTAGCCCCACCGCCGCCGAGCGACAACCGGCTAATAGAACTGTTAGAGAAAGATATCGACAAGGCGGTCGAACAGCCCAGAGAGCGCCGCCGTTTACAATTTTCCAAAGATGTCGTCGAACACCCGCGCGTGCGCCAGTTCATCAGCCAATATTCAGTGAGCAACAAGAGTTATTTCGAAACGTTACTAGCACGTTCCGGCAAGTACATGCCGATCATTGCCAAAGTCTTGAGCGAAGAAGGGCTTCCTGAAGAGTTGGCCTACCTTGCCCTGCTCGAAAGCGAGTTCCAGGTGGATACGGCATCTCAAGCGGGTGCCGCAGGGCTTTGGCAATTCGTCCCAAGCACGGCGCGCCAATACGGCCTGCGTATCGACGACTGGGTCGACGAACGGCGCGATCCGGTGAAATCGACCAAGGCCGCCGCTGCATATTTGAAAGATCTCCATCGCTACTATGGCCGGTGGTACCTCGTAACCGCGGCATACAACGCCGGGCCGGCGATCATCGACAAAGCGCTGCAGACCAGCCGCGCGTCGGATTTTTGGGGCATCAAAGAAAAAGCCCAGCTCAGCCAAGAAACGCGCAACTTCGTGCCCAAGTTCGTCGCCGTCGCGTTGATCGCCACCAATCCGAAAAAATATGGTTTTAATAATTTGCGCTACGAGGAACCGCTGGAATTTGACGAAGTGGAGGCGGAAGGCTTGCTCAAGTTCGATGCCGCCGCAGAGATGGCCGAGGCCGATCGCGCGATGATCAAAGAACTCAATCCGGCGCTGCTCCGCAGTGTTACGCCGCCAGGATCGCGCGGGTATCGCTTACGGGTACCGGTCGGCAAAGGCCTGGTGTTCGCCAAAGCCGGCGAATACCAACGCAGCAAGGAAACTGAACCAGTGCAGGTGGTTACTCACGAGGTCAAGCGCGGCGACACGCTCGCGTCGATTGCCGCACGATACGGCCAAGCCGTCAGCTCGCTCATGGAGCTAAACGGCTTAACCACAGCGCGTTTGCAAATCGGTCAGAAGCTTCGGGTTATTCTTGACGGAATTCGCGGGTCTCTGCGCTAAACGCTATTTGCGTTTAGACATTTCAACGAAGTCGCGCGTCGGCGCACCTAGGTAAACCTGCTTGGGCCGAGCCAGTTTTTGATCCGGATCGGTAAGCATTTCTTCCCATTGGGCGATCCAGCCAACAGTTCTCGGAATCGCGAATAGCACAGGGAACATATCCATTGGCAAGCCCATCGACTGATAAATCAAACCCGAATAGAAATCGACGTTAGGATAGAGCTTGCGTTTGATGAAGTAATCGTCGCTCAGCGCGATCCGTTCCAGCTCCAGGGCGATTTCGAGCAGCGGATTTTTGCCCATCACGTCGAATACCTGGTCGGCGATGTTTTTGATGATGCGCGCGCGTGGATCGTAGTTCTTGTAAACTCGATGGCCGAAGCCCATCAAGCGTCCCGAGCCGCCTTTAACCTTTTCTATAAACTCGGGAACTTTGTTCTTGGAGCCAATTTCCATCAACATGCGCAACACCGCTTCGTTGGCGCCGCCGTGGAGCGGCCCATAGAGCGCCGCCGCCGCCCCGGCTACCGATGAATAAGGGTCCACCTGCGAGCTGCCAATGCCGCGCATGGCGTTGGTGCTGCAGTTCTGTTCATGATCGGCGTGCAAGATGAAAAGGATGTCGAAAGCACGTTCCAGCACCGGATTGGGCTTGTACTTGAGCTCGGTCATCTTGAACAACATGTTCAAGAAATTTCCGGTGTAGCTCAAGTCATTGTCGGGATAAGAAAAGGGCAATCCTAGGCTATGGCGATAGGCGAACGCCGCCAAAGTCGGCATCTTGCCGACTAATCGATAGGTCTGCTCGCGCCGGTTCTGCGCGTCGAAGATCTTTTTCGCGCTGGGGTAAAACGTCGACAAGGCTCCCACGGTGCTGACCAGCATGCCCATCGGATGGGCGTCGTGATGGAAGCCGTCTATGAGCTTTTTGATGTTTTCGTGAATGATCGAGTGATATGTAACGTGGTGCGAGAAGTCGTCCAATTGCGCCTGGGTCGGCAGTTCGCCGTTGAGAATCAGATAGGCGGTTTCCAGGAACGTGCTCTTCTCGGCGATTTGCTCGATCGGATAGCCGCGGTAGCGCAGGATGCCTTTGTCGCCGTCGATATAAGTAATCTTGCTTTGGCAAGACGCCGTGTTCATGAAACCCGGATCGTAACTGACGATCCCATCGTCTTCAGAGATTTTTATCTGGAACAAATCCGTCGCCTTGATGGCGCCGTGTTTGATCGGAATCTCGTACTGTTTTCCGGTTCGGTTGTCGATAATCGTTAAAGTCTCTGAAGCCATTGGCATTTACCTTTCACCACCACGAGCTCGTTCACCTTTTTTATTTATTAGACCATCGCCATGCGCCGGTCAACCGGGTCACGGCGACGCCGCAGATAACGACCAGTCGAACTTCCACCCATTGGCATGCCGGGTCAGGCAAACCAGTGTCGCCGGCGCGAACTCGATACCCGAATGCTCGGCGTTGCCGGTCGTCATCAAACCGGCGAGTCGGCCGAGATAAGGCAAATGACTGACCAGCAGCACCGATCGAGCAACGTCGTCGACCTGGGCCTTGACGATCACAGGGTCGTCGTCCGGGCATAGTCCGCTGATTTCCTGGACGCCCTGTTCGGGAGCCAGCACCGCCGTGACCAGCTCAGCGGTCTGTTGCGCTCGCAAGATCCCGGAATGGTAGACCCAAGTGACCGAGACGCCGCGGCTGCGCGCGCGTCCCGCCACCGCACGGACTTGGGCGCGCCCTCTGTCCGACAGCGGCCGTTGCCAGTCAGGCACCCCTGAAACCGCCTCCCCATGGCGCATCAGATAACAATCCACGGCCGCCCAAGTCCTCGCTGCTCAGTTCCCAAGAACCACTCAGTATTTTCCGGATTGGCCGATTGCAAGCTTATGACCGAGATCGGCGAAAGCGCCAATTATTCTTGCAAAAAGCCGTTGTTGATATAGTATGCCGACCAGCGTTTTGCAATCAACTCTTTCTCCAAGTCTGCAACCATCGTGATCGAATTTCGCAAGGTCAACAAATGGTTCGGCGCGCTACATGTGCTGAGCGACATCGACCTGAGCATCGCCGCGGGGAACGTGGTCGTGGTCTGCGGCCCGAGCGGCAGCGGCAAGAGCACACTTATCCGTTGCATCAATCGCCTCGAAACCATTCAATCCGGCGAGATCATCGTCGACGGGTTGTCGCTGACGGACCCCAAACTCGACGCCGCCAAGCTGCGCGCCAACGTCGGCATGGTGTTCCAGTCGTTCAATCTGTACCCGCATATGACGGTGTTGCAAAATATCATGTTGGCGCCGGTTAAGGTCAGAAACATCGCCTCCGCCCAAGCCGAAAAAACCGCCAAAGAATTATTGGAGCGCGTCGGCATTCCCGACAAAGCAGAGGTCTATCCGGCTAATCTCTCCGGCGGCCAGCAGCAGCGCGTCGCCATCGCCCGCGCGTTGGCGATGAAACCCAAGGTCATGCTTTTCGATGAGCCGACCTCCGCCCTCGATCCCGAGATGATAAACGAAGTGCTCGAAGTCATGACCGATCTAGCCAAAGACGGCATGACCATGGTGGTGGTGACCCATGAGATGGGCTTTGCCCGACGTGTCGCCCACCGCGTCGTCTTCATGGATCAGGGGAAAATTGTCGAAACCGCCGAACCGGAAACATTTTTCGCGGCACCGCAGTCGGCCAGAGCCCAGCAATTTTTGAGCAAGATACTTTCACACTGAGGAGCGATCTATGAAACCATCGGTTACATTCCTCGTCGCGCTTTTTATCGCCGTAGCGACGACGAGCTCTAGCTTTGCCCAAAACACTCTGGAGAAAATCGACAAAAGCGGCACGTTGATCATTGGCACGCGCACCGGATCGCCGCCTTTCGCCTACGTCAACAAGAGCAACGAGTGGGTTGGCTTCTCCATCAGTCTGGTCGAGCAAGCGATACTGCCGGCCCTCAGTAAGAAGCTCAACAAACAGATCAAACTCGAGAAGAAAGAATCGACGGTGCCGACACGCATCCCGCTGCTAACATCCAACGCCGTCGATCTGATCGCCGAGACCATGACCGACACCCAGGTGCGACGCGAGCAGGTCGACTTCAGCCTAACCTTCTTCGTCACCGGTGCACAGTTTCTTGTCCGCAAAGGCAGCCCAGTCAAAGGCATTCAGAGTATCGCCGGCAAACGCATCGCCGCCCAGCAAGGCTCGACCAACGCCAAGATCATCCGGGAAAAAGTGCCTACCGCCAAACTCGTGGAGTTCCAGGACCAACCCGCTGCCTTTCAAGCGCTCTCCCAGCGCCAAGTCGACGCCTACACCAACGACGGCATTCAGCTCGCCGGATTGAAAGCCAAGGCGCCTAAGTCGGATGACTGGACAGTGGTCGGCGATTTTTTCTCCTACGATCCCTACGGCATGGCGATGCGCAAAAACGATTCGGATTTTCGCCTCGTGGTCAATGTCGGTCTGATGGACGCAATCTCCTCCGGACTCTACTTCGACCTCTACGAAAAGTGGTTCGGCGCCAAAAGTGAAGTCCCCTACCCGCTCACCCCGGAGAACAAGCGCTTCCTGCAACTGCAAGTGGTGCCGAAATAGAAACAGGCAATAGGCACAAGGCATGACAGGCAATAGTCCGCGCTAAGATCAATCGGAATTCTTGCTGTTGCCTATTGCCTGATGCCTGTTGCCTAGTTTCCCATGAATTACCACTTCAACTGGAGCGTACTCTGGACCGGGCAGTCGGGCGGCTGGCTGTTGCAAGGAGTTCTCACCACCTTGCACATTTTCGTTCTCGGCCTGCTCATCGCCATCATTCTCGGCACCGTCGCCGGCGCACTGAGGACCGCGCCGATTGCGCCTTTGCGTTGGCTTGCGAGCGGCTATGTCGAATTTTTTCGCAATGTGCCGCTGCTGGTGTGGATGTTTTTTTGGTACTTCGGTGTGCCGCCGTTGTTGCCGCAAGCGATGCAAGACTGGCTCTTCAATAACGGCGTCGAGTTTTGGGCCGGCGTATTCGCCTTGGGCGTTTACCACGGCGCGCGCTTTTCCGAGGTAATGCGCGCGGGCATTCAGTCGATCCCCAAGACCCTGTTGGAAGCCGCGCTTTCCACCGGCCTCACCGTCAGCCAGGCTTACCGGCTCATCATTATCCCCATCGCCCTCCGTTTAATCATCCCGCCGGCAACCAATGAAGCCGTCAACCTGCTCAAGAACTCCTCTGTCGCGCTCACCATCGGCGTCGCCGAGTTGACCTTTCAAACCCGGCAGATCGAGACCTACACCGCCAGAGCCTTCGAAGCCCTAGCCGCGGGCACGATTATTTACTTGGTTCTCTGCCTTGCCATCGCGTCGATCATGGCCAGCGTCGAGCGGCGCGTCGCTATCCCCGGCATGATCGCCCACGGACAGACCGGAGCATCGTGAGATGGACTTTCAGGTCATCGCCAATAATTTCGTTTTCTTGATCGTCCAAGGGTTTCTTGGCATTGGCGCGTTTACCGGCGGCACTTTGCGCTTGGCCATCCCCGCCATCGTCTTGGGAACCATACTCGGCATGCTGGTCGGCTTGGCGCGCCTGTCGCAATCGCGCTGGTTCTACGCTCCGGCGAAGGTCTATGTAGAATTCTTCCGCGGCGTGCCGTTGGTGATGGTAATTTTTTGGTTCTGGTTCATCATCCCGACCTTGGCGGGCAAATCGCTGCCGGAATACGCCGTCGCCCTCACCGCTTTTGTCATCTTCGAAGCCGCTTACCTGGCGGAAATCATCCGCGCCGGCATCCAGTCCGTGCCGCGGGGCCAGGTCGAAGCCGCCACCGCCACCGGTCTTTCCAAGAATCAACTGATGCTCCATGTCATCTTGCCGCAAGCACTGCGCAATATGATCCCGGCGCTACTCACCCAATTCATCGTTCTCTTGAAAGATACTTCTTTGGCCTCGATCATCGGCTACGTCGACCTCACCAAAGCCGCCCAGATCGTCAACAACCGAGAAATCCGACCCTTCGAGCTCTATCTGTTTATCGCCATCGTCTATTGGCTATGCAGCTACGCCATGTCGCGTTACGCCGGCCGCTTAGAATCGCGGCTGGCTAACCGATGAGTTTCAGTCGCCGACGTGGTCCTTGGTTTTTGTAGCGGTCGCCAACCTAATGCAGTAATATGGCCGTGGAAATTTGGCCATGAAGCGATTTCTCGGTCCAAAAAATATAATAAGGAACTCAACCGATAGCAGAAGAAGAACAACCGAGCGGAGCATCGGGAGTTAGCCCATTGGAGCGACCAACGGAAAGGAGATTGTTCTGAAAGCTATTAAACTACTCGGCGCCGCCGCGGTTACGGCTATTGGATTCCTTAGCTATTTTTACTTTTTAGATTTTCCGCAGTTCTCGCTTATATACCGGTGCTGGGAAAGCGCGACAAATATATCCGCCTGCTATGGCGCTAAAGATTTTGATTTCACCGCTGAAATTAATGGGGTCCGCTACGAAGGAAATACCGGGAACCTTATCGACAAAAATATCTTTTTTTATGGAGCTTACGAAAAGCCGGTATTGTTTTTCCTTCGAGACGTCATGACATCGGCATATCCCGATCAAGGCGTATTTCTCGACATCGGCGCGAACACCGGGCAGCATTCCCTCTTCATGTCTCGCTATGCTCGAGAAATCCACGCGTTCGAGCCATGGGAGCCTGTCTTAAAAAAGCTTCGCCGGCACATTGAAATCAATCGGCTCAAGAACGTCGTCATCCATTCGTTCGGACTGGGAAATGAAAATTCAAAGAAGCCGTTTTACGCTCCTCCCGAAAGTAATTTGGGAATGGGCTCGTTCGTTAAGGAATTTGGCTCGCCAAACCCGCCGGAAGATAGTCTTGAGATTCGCATTGGCGACGATGTACTTGAACAGGCCGGTGTCACTTCAGTCGATCTGATTAAGATGGACATTGAGGGCTATGAAAAGTTGGCTCTTAAGGGGTTAGAACGCACCCTTCGCAAACACCGACCGATCGTAGAGTTTGAACTATCCGCAAATCCCAAAAGTCCGGTTAGCATTAAAAGTGATGAAGAACTTCGAAGTCTGTTCCCCGAGAACTATGAATTCCTCACTTTCTCTAATCGCAGCAACCCAATGACTGGAGACTATGTTTTGGACCAGATCACCGGATTACTGCAATTTGATCAGGTCGAGCAACACGATCTCGTGGCTTACCCGACCGAAAAGAAGCGATTCATCAAACTACAACGCAAAGTGCCATAACCAGCCTTGCCGGCGAGTCTGAATAGCACCAGAGAGATTAGCGGCAGCTAAGACTAATAGCCTTTTAATCTGACTCTGCTTCTTTGCCTGCCGCGCATCGAGCTAAATATCGACGATTCGCTTGGCTGCGGCCTTACCGACTCATGCTTTGACCCGGTAAAAGCGCCGTTCACGGAGTCTCATCACCCATGCTACTCGCAGCACGGTGAGCTCGCTGCGACACGCTCGTTGAATTACGTCTAGTCGTTTCTCGTCTTTCATTGTCAGGGTTGTCATCCTTCCACCCTGACATAATTACGTTGCTGTTAGACCCTGTCAGATTCACTTTGCTACAACATCAACGCAGATTTAACTTGACGGTCTCTTTCCGCTTGCAGTATGGCTGGCGCAGGAGAACCGCCATGCTGTTTCTCAAAAACACTCCCATTGATCAAATACTTTCGATGAGCGAAATGATCGAAACCATCGAGGATACCTTGATGGAGATCGCCTTGGGGCGCGGATTTGAGCTGCCGCGGCGGCGCATTCACCATCCGAACCGGATGATTTTCGGTATTCTGCCCGGCTCGGTCCACGGTGCCATGGGCGCTTATATTCAGACCGATCTAGACCGTAAAATCCACCACGAGAACGTCATGGTCTTCAGCACCGAGAGCGGTGAAGCGCTGATCCTGTTCCAAGACTGTTCGATCAACGAATATCGTACCGGCGCCGCCGGCGGCATCGGCGCGAAATATCTGGCGCGTCGTGACGCCTGCCGCGTCGCGGTCTTGGGCAGCGCCGTTCACGCCGAGACCCAACTCAAGGCGGTTGCCGCCGTCAGGAAATTGCTGGAAGCCTGGGTTTATAGCCCGTCGCCCGAGCGCCGCGCGGCGTTCGCCGCCAAGATGGGACGCGAATTAGAAATTCCGCTTCACGTTGCCGGAAGCGCTGAGGAAGCAATGGCCAATGCCGATATCCTGATTACCGCGACGAATTCGCGAACGCCGGTATTTGGCAGCCGGAGTCTGAAAGACGGCATGCACATTACCTCCATTGCCAACGGCGATAAAACCCGCACACGTCAGGAACTCGATGAAACGGTGCTGCGTCTTGCCGACCCGATCTTCGTAACGTCAAAAGAGACCGTCTGTGTCAACGAAAGCGATATATTCCGCGCGGTGCGCGACAAAGTGATCGCTTGGGACAAGGTCCACGAAATTTCCCACTTATTGCTCGGTCAAGTGGCCGGCCGCAGCGACGATCGGCAAATCACCCTTTTCAAGCTGCAAGGCACCGGCATCATGGATGTCGCAATCGGCTTCAAAGCTTACGAACGGCTCAAGGATAGCGGACTCGCTCAATCGCTCTGACGACAAGGCAAAGCTGAGGACAACCCATGGCGCACTATGACATGCTCGTGATCGGCTCTGGCCCGGCCGGCCAAAAGGCGGCGATCCAAGCGGCCAAAGTCGGTAAAAGAGTCGGCATCGTCGAACGCAAAAAAGTCGTTGGCGGCATCTGTATCAACTCCGGCACAATCCCGAGCAAATCGCTGCGCGAGGCGGTCCTCTTCCTTTCCGGTTTCCGACAGCGCAGCCTCTACGGCGCCAGCTACCGGGTTAAAAAAGATATCACTTTCGAGGATCTTGCGCAGCGCTGCGACCATGTGGTCAAAGCCGAGCAAGAAGTCATTCAAAATCAACTGATCCGCAACTCGGTGGATTTCATCGTCGGTAACGCATCGTTTCTCGACCCGCATCGGCTTCAGATCAAACAAGACTCGGAGACTAACGAACACACCGCGGATTACATCGTCATCGGTGTCGGCACCGAACCGGCGCGGCCGGTGAATATCCCCTTCGACGACGACTTGATCATCGACAGCGATGGTTTGTTGTCGTTGAAGCGGCTTCCGAAGTCATTGACCATCGTCGGCGCCGGCGTCATCGGCTGCGAGTATGCGTGTATCCTCGCCACTCTGGGAATTCCCGTCGTGTTGGTCGAGAAGCGGCCGCGCCTACTCGAATTCGTCGACAGCGAGATCATCGAGTCGCTGCAATATCAGATGCGCAACATTGGCATCACGCTGCGTCTCAATGAAGAAGTGGTCGGCGTGACCAAGGCGGCGACTAATGTCGTCGCACTGCAACTCAAGAGCGGCAAACAGATCCGCTCGCCCCTGCTGGTTTATTCAGCGGGCCGCGTCGGCGCCACCACCAGTCTCGGTCTGGACAAGATCGGCGTCGAAGCGGACGAGCGCGGACGCCTGAAAGTCAACGAGAACTTCCAGACTAACATGAACCATATCTACGCGGTCGGTGACGTGGTCGGTTTTCCGGCCTTGGCGTCAACCTCCATGCAGCAAGGCCGCCATGCCGCCTGCCATGCCTACAGCCTAGCCTGCGAGACCTCGACCCATCTGCTGCCCTATGGAATTTACTCAATTCCGGAGATCTCGATGGTCGGCCGCAACGAAGAAGAACTCACTCGCGACGGCGTTCCGTACGAGATCGGCGTTGCCCGTTACCGTGAGATCGCCCGCGGCCAGATCATCGGCGACACCGTCGGCATGCTCAAGCTGCTGTTTCATACCGAGACCAGGGAACTCCTCGGCGTCCATATCATCGGCGAAGGCGCGACCGAGCTGGTGCACATCGGCCAGGCCGTCATGGCCCATGGCGGCAAACTCGATTATTTTGTCGACACGGTTTTCAACTATCCGACTTTGGCGGAGTGTTACAAAGTCGCGGCGCTGGCGGCGCTCAACAAATTTCCAGCTGAAGCGGCATGCGGCGTGGTCCCGAACTGAAACCAACTGGCTGAGATGCAAAAACCATCGCCTTATCCCATCGTTGAAATTTTCTTCGGACGGATCTTATAGATCACCCGCACCTCGCCGGGAGCACGGAACGGGTAGCTGTCTTTGCCCAAGTAATGCTTCGCCAGGGCATCGATATGCGCATCGGCGCCGTTCTCGGTGATCTCCTCGACTTCTCCCTGAACCGCCAAATAGCGATAGGAGTTTTCTGGGTCTTGGATCGACAGCCCGACCTGTTTGTTCCGCCGCATGTTTTTGTCCTTGAGCCGGCCTTTTGCCGTATTGATCCAGAAATGCGTACCATCGTAGCTGAACCACACCGGCGTCACCTGCGGGCCGCCATCCGCCATCAAGGTGCCAAGATGAGCGAAAGCAACTTTGCTAAAAAGATCTTTGAAGGACTCGGGAATTGTCGTGGCCATGACCAACCTCCAGTTTCAGTCGAAACTTGTTTCAGCAAAAGTAATCGGTCAATTCAGCGAGACTGTCGATGGTGACATCCGGCCGCGCGGCGCGCAACGCGTTTTTGTCGCCCAAACCGTAAGTCACGCCGCAGGTGATCACGCCGGCGCGCTTGCCGGCTTCGATATCGGTATCGCCATCACCGATGATAAGCGCATCGGCGGGAGCAATTTGGAACCGTTCTAAAACTAACTGCAACATCGCCGGATGCGGCTTCTTCTCGACAACGCTATCGCCGCCCAAGATCGCGTCGAACTCCCCTGCCACCCCCAGCCCTTGCACAACCGCCACCGTCAGCCGGTGCATTTTGTTGCTCACCACCGCGCGCCGCTTGGAGGCAAAATAACGCAGGGCATCCTGCGCGCCTGGATAAAGCACGGTGCGATCGAGCAAGTGCGTTTCGTAATAAGCCAGAAAGACCTGCATGACCCGGGGAAACTTTTCCGGCCCCGCTTCCGGAAACGACTGCTTGAGCAGATGCTCGACACCGCGCCCAACGTTCGCGTAGACCGCATGGTCCGGCAATCGGGGTAAACTGAACTCTCGACGCGTAAAGTTTACAGAGTCGGCAAGATCGTGGCCGGTATCGGCGAGTGTGCCGTCGAGGTCAAACATCACCAATTGCAGGGATTTTTTCATCGGAGAGTCAGCAAAATAGACCTCAAGACCCTCCCTGTCAAATCTGCTTTTCCAACGGCAACGAAAGTGTTACTCATGGATCGGATGGAATTCCTACCCAGCTAAAACTCTGGAGGTACTCGTATGGCTCGGAATCATGCTGTCAGTGCATTGGCTGCGGTCATAATGACCTTACTCGCGTTACCGAATTTTGCCGCCGCCCAGAAACTCAACACCGCTTATATCTCCACCACACCCGGAACATCGACGGTGATCCAGGTCGCCAAGGAAACCCATCTATTCGATAAAAACGGCATCGACGCCACCGTGATATTCATATCCGGCAGCGTTCGCGGCATTCAAGCAATCCTCGCCGGCGAGATTCCCATCGGCGAAGGCGGCGGACCCGGACTCGCCAGCGCGCGCCTCGCCGGCGGCGATGTCGTCGCCATCGCCGGCAACGTCAACGTCCTGCCCTACTATTTGGTTTCCCATCCGAGCATCAAACGGCATGAGGATCTGAAAGGCAAAATCGGCGGCACCCATATCGCCGGCACCACTGCGGAGTTCGCCTTGAAAGTGGGGCTGAAAAAAATCGGCCTCGACCCGCTCAAAGATACCAGCCTGCGCGTCATCGGCGGCGCCATCGAGCGCATGGTCGCGCTGCAAAAGGGCATCGTCCAATTCACCGTGGTCACCGAAGCCGGCAAAGCCCAGGCGGAGAGACTCGGCTATCCGACCGTTGTCGATATGGTCACCCTGCAAATCCCCTTTCCGCAAAACGGCATCTATACATCGACGAAGCTGATCCGCGAGAACCCCGACTTGGTGCGCCGCTACATGCGCGCCTATGTCGAGGCGCTGCACTTCTACAAAACCCAAAAGGAGGACACTATCAAAATCATGCGTAAATATTCCCGCGTGGAGGACCGCAGGGTTTTGGAAGACGCCTGGGATTGGCACGCCAAGTTCATGCCCGAAGCGCCCTACCCGCCCATCGACGGTTACCAACTGGTACTGAATGATATAGCGGAAAAAAATCCCAAAGCTGCCCAGGCCAACGTGAAAGATTATATCGACTCGCGATTTGTCAAAGAATTGGAAGATTCGGGGTTTATTAAAGGGTTTGTATCGGAAATAACCGTTCCAAAGGTTCCAATCGTTCCACGGGTTCCAGTCCGGACCGAAAACCGTTGGAACATTTGGAACCACTGGAACCTTTGGAACCGACTTAAAGCTTCGCCCGCGAAGCTTCTAAAACTTGATGCATCGGCTCGATGTCGATGACCAGCGACGAGAGCTGCAATTTTTCGTCGCGCAACGCTTCCGGCACCTGGCCCATGACATCCGCTTCGAGCACATGGTAGACGGGAATTTTGAGCGCGACTCCGGCCAGCGGCCCGGCGAAACTCGGATCGCCCTCGGTCACCGTCTCGGCGAACACTTCGACGCCATTAGCCTCGCCGTTGCCCAACACTACTGTCAAATTTTCCGGACCATACTGGTCCGCCAGGCGCTTGATGACTCCTTGGTTCTCGAAGTTCATCGCGCCCGCGGCAGTTCAAACAAAGCACTCAGTGGCCTGAAACACGACCTCGTAACCCGCGCTTTCGAGACACTCAGCGATGACCGGGCCAGTGACACCGTCCCGTTCGCCGATGGCGATTACTTTCTTTCCTTTAAGCATTTGACCTCCAGTTAACAAAAAATTCGAAATCCGAAGCACGAAATCCTAAACAAACCGCGGCCAAATAAACCCAAACCCGAAGAAAATTCAAAACATCGAATCCAAATTGAGGTTGTTTGGGACATTGTATTTTTTGGTCATTTGGATTTGTTTCGAATTTCGAATTTCGGATTTCGAGTTTCGGATTTACCCATCATTCCGATCGACCAGAAACGAACAGCCATCCGACAGCTGGGTCATCCGACCGAGAAATAAACTTCCTTTAGCCATCAGCAGTGCGTTGCGAATCTCGCCGCTTTCGAGGCCGCCTTGGCATGGCCCAAATAAACGATCGCCGACGGAATATGTCCCTGGGTCGGCGCATAGCCTAGCATGCCACGGCTGCGGACGAAATCTTCCATCTGATTCTTTTGAATCTGCCCGCGCATCACCGCCAGGGCGGCGAGGGTAAGATAATTAGTCCGCGGCACGTCGCCGCTGCCCGAAGGCAGGGTGATTTCCGGATTATGCAGCTCGACGCCGTAGCGGTCGACATCAGTGAGCTTCATGCCGAGCTTGGTCAACGCTTTCTCAGCCAGCTCTTCGGCCATTGCCTGGGCCGAACCGCCGGCGCGCACGGGGTGAAACGCGGCGGAATCTAGCCGAATGCACACCTGGCCCGGCTTCGCCGCGCTCAGAATCGCCGCAAAGCTGCCGAGCATATCTTCCAGTATCGGCATACCTTTTTTCACATGGGACTCGAACTTCATGCCGAGTTTGGCCAAGCGATCCGCCGGCCACTACTGCGACTCTTTTCGCCACACCGGATTGAATCATGCTTGCGCCCTGCACCATGGCGTACATCGGCCCGGCGCAGAACGCTTTGACATCGCAACCCGAGGCATTACCGCAACCGACATCTTCGGCAATTGCCTTGGCGAGATTGCCGCCGCCGCGATTGTATCGGTCGCCGACCGCTTCTTCCGAACAACTGATGACGAAATCGATGTCATCAGGTTTAAGTTTGAGTTGGGCCAACACCAGGCGCAAGGCGTGGGCCGCGGAAACCTTGCCGGATAGATTTTCCAGCAGCACTTCAGCGGCCAGACTGGCGTCCTCTTCATGAGCCGCCTCAAAAGCACCAACGAGTTGAGATCCTGAATAAAGCGGCAACGCACCTTTGTCGCAGAGATTTTGAATTTCACGTCAACGGCTTGAAGCGCGCCGCTCGGCCGATGGCATGCTGCGCCGCGTGGGCTTGAAACCATTTCTCTTCAAAGGAAATCAAATCGAACTGATCCGCGCCGGCGAGCAACGCATAGAACTTCGCTTGATCGACCAGATCGCCGAAGCGGCCCTGCGCCGTCGCACCTTCGATCAGTTTCTCAAACCAAGGCTGCGGTAGATCGCGCAGCTTTTCCGGACCGATGTTGCCAATATAGACTTGGTGCGGTGCGTAAGCCGTCGCCGCGGGAAAGTCGCGCAGAAGTCTAGCTAAATCAGCCGCCAGCACCGGATTGCCGCGCAACTCGCGCAACGGCTTCGAGCCAAAGCGCACCAAATCCGGCACATGGGCCAGCGAATAGGAAACGCCATCGATGCCAACCCGATTAGGTGTCGTTGTTTGTCCCATGTTTTATAACTTTCTAAAAGTGAAATTCTCCGGGTTATCCGATCTTCAATCTAGAACCTCTCCGAGTCGCCTTACCCTTCACCCCTAACCCCTTACCGTATGATCCTATCCGCCCGCGCCAGCACACTCGACGGGATCGTCACGCCGATCTGCTTCGCGGTCTTGAGATTGACGAAGAATTCAAACTTCGTCGGCTGCTCGACGGGGATGTCGGCGGGCTTAGTGCCTTTCAATATCTTGTCCACAAAGTCAGCGGCGCGCCGCCATAAGTCCGTATTGTCTGGCCCGTAGCTCATCAAGCCGCCGGCCTCAACAAACTCACTGTAGTGGTAGATCGCCGGCAATCGGTTCTTCGCCGCGAAGTCCAACACTTGGCGTTGCTGAGTAGCGATAAGTCCACCGGTGCTCGTAATGAGCGCCTGGGCGCCGTCCCTTTTCGCTCGCGCAAATGCGCTGTCAAAATCGTCAAGGCTTCGCACCGGAAGCGATAGCAGTTTGAGTCCCAACGCCTTGGCCGCGGCCTCCATTTCTGTGAGAGGCAGGTTTCCCCTACCACCCGATACCCAGAGGAAGGCTACGCGGGCAAACTTAGGAAAGGCTTCCTTGAGCAGTTCCAACCGTTTGCCATCTAGATCTTGCGCAATGTTGGAAAGCCCGGTGATATTCCCACCTGGTCGCGCCAGGCTGGAGACAAGCCCAGTTCCTACTGGATCGGCAGCACCGGCGAATACGATGGGAATTGTCGCGCTCGCCTTCTTAGCCGCTAAAACAGGCTGGACTCCGGCGGTGACGATGACGTCAACTTTGAGACGGACCAGTTCGGCTGCAAGGTCAGGCCGCCGTTCGGGTTTCCCGTCTGCATAGCGGTACTCAATGAGAATGTTTTTCCCTTCGACATAGCCAAGCTCGCGCAGCCGTTGGCGAAATGCCTCGACCCGGGGCAAATAGAAGGCCGCGGTCGGCGCGGCCAGAATTCCTACCCGGAGAATTCTCGCCGGCTGCTGCGCCTGGGCCACAACCCCACAGAACGCGATTGTGAGAACGAGAGCAAAGATCCCCACCCATTTTAGATTTTCGATTTTGGATTTTGGATTGTCGGATCGAAGCCACCGAAATTGCATTCGAATTGTCTTTGTCATTTGTTCTCCCCTAGTCCATCAATCGAAAATCCAAAATGGATATGCCTATGCCTTTCTAGCCCGTGAAGCTGTGATGTTTCAAGAACACCTCGGCATCGCCTGCGGCGAAGAAGACCAATCTTGACTGCCTCAATCGATTTATCGACGAGCAGAAACTGCTCAATGGTGCGCGAGGACACCGCCGCCGCCTCAGCCATCGGATAACCGTAAATCCCGGTGGAGATCGCCGGGAAAGCGATCGACTTGAGTCCATGCTCGACGCCGCCAGACTTAGCGAATTGAAATAGCATGCCGCCAAGAAATCGGCCTTGTCCGCGCCACCGCTACCGTAGACCGGACCGACGGTGTGAATCACATACTTCGCCGGCAATTTACCCGCCGTCGTGATCACGGCTTGTCCAGTCGGCAAGCCCTGCGGATACTGCGTGCGGCGAATCTCCGCGCAAGCCGCTTTGATCTCCGGTCCGCCGGCGCGGTGAATCGCCCCGTCCACGCCGCCGCCGCCCATCAGCGATCCGTTCGCCGCGTTGACGATGGCGTCGACCGCTTCCTGGGTAATGTCGCCGACCTTGACCACCACTCGGCCCGACAAGTAGGTTTTCAGCGCAGTCATAATCTCTTCCGCGTTATATTACTATCGGTGAGCGTTTGCGACGCCTGGGCGAATTCTACGGACTTCGAAGACCTTCGGAATCGGATATTCCTCCCGCAAAGCCTGCCCTGAGTTCATCGAAGGGGCGCAAAGTCGCCAAGTTCGGAATTGTTGTCATTTCGACCGTAGGGAGAAATCAAATTAGATCCCTCGCGTTTGCTCGGGATGACAGACATCGGCCCATCACCTTTGCGCCTTGGCGCCTTTGCGGGAGATATTCCGAGTCTGGGTTGCAGCTTCGCCATGCTCCACGAACGACGTCACGCCGAGTATCGACAAATTAAATCACACGCTACACCGGCACGCGCCTACAGCTTGACTCCCATGCGCCAATCGAGCCAAAGTAGCGCGAATTAGTTTGTTGCATCCCAAGAGCCGCCGATGATCGTCAACTGTGTCGCCTACCAGAATGGCCGCCGACTCACCAATATCCCGGTGAGCGAGATTCATTCATATCTATCTCACGCCGATTGTTTTGTCTGGGTGGCGCTTAACGACGCGACCCCGGAAGAGCTTCAGGCGATGCAAGAGGAATTCAGTCTCCACGATCTCGCCTTGGAAGATGCCCAGCATGGCCACCAGCGGCCAAAGATCGAAGAATACGAGGGGTTCCTATTTGTCGTCTTGCACATGATCGAACGCAGCGGCGACGAATTGAACGTCGGCGAGGTCGGCATCTTCATCGGTGCCAACTATGTCTTATCGGTGCGCTCCGGCGCCGCGCGCGGCTTCACCGACGTGCGCGCCCGTTGCGAGCGCGAGCCTGAACTTCTGCGCCATGGTTCAGGCTACGTGCTCTACGCCCTGATGGACGCGGTCGTTGACCGTTACTTTCCAATCCTTGATGGCCTTGAAACCGAAATTGAAAATATCGAGGACCGCATGTTCGCCAACCAAACCGCCAGGGCCAACATCGAGGCGCTCTATGATCTGAAACGCAAGCTGATGACGCTCAAGCATGCCACCGAGCCGTTGCTCGAAGCCACTGGCAAGCTGTTCGGCGGCCGGGTGCCGCACCTGGTGGGCGGACTGCAAGATTATTTCCGCGATGTCTACGATCACTTGCTGCGCCTGCATCAATCCATCGACACTCTGCGCGACATGGTCACCACCGCGATTTCGGTAGCGATCTCGCTGATTACGATTCAGGAGACTGAGGTCACCAAACAGCTAGCTTCCTACGGCGCCTTGATCGCCGTGCCGACCTTGATTGCAGGAATTTACGGTATGAACTTTCAACATATGCCCGAGATCAACTCCCCCCTGGGTTATCCGCTCAGCCTTGCGGCCATGGTCGCCATCGATATCTACATGTTTTCGCGCTTTCGCAAAGCCAAGTGGATTTAACTCCCGAGACTGAATCCGGCAAGCTAAATGGTGCTAAGAACGAATACAGGTGAACGAATCATCGAGGTAATCCGTTGGAATTGTCAACCCGCACCAAAGCACCGGTCGACGATCGAGACGCCGAACCGCGTTGGCCAGCCTTCGTAGCCGCACTGGCGGTAGGCGGTCTCTATGCGGCGCTACCCGAAGTCCTGACCATGGGCCCGCGTTGGCTCTTTCCATCGGTCGTCTTAGTGCTGCTGATTCCCAACATAGTGTCTCACCACACCGGTAGTCATCGGCTCAACACGTTTATCGGATTTGTGGTCGATGGCGTGCTCACCACCGGACTGATTATTTCCCTCATTCTTCTAATCGCCGCACTGCCGATGCACAAACAAACGCCTACGGCGCTGCTGCTTTCAGCGGCATCTCTCTGGGCGACCACCATTCTCGTTTTCGCCCTGTGGTACTGGCGGCTGGACGCCGGCGGGCCGAACCAGCGCGATAATCGGTCGGCTCATCTCGAAGGGGCGTTTCTGTTTCCGCAGATGACCATGAGCGACCAAGCCTTGAGAGAAACCGGTCAACGGGGCTGGTCGCCGAATTTTGTCGATTACCTATTTTTAGCTTTCAACACCAGCACGGCATTTTCACCAACCGATGTACCCGTGTTGGCACGCTGGGCAAAAGTCTTGATGATGCTCCAGTCGCTCCTGTCGCTTCTCATCATTGCGCTGTTAGCGGGGCGGGCCGTCAACATCTTGTAGCGCGCAAAGTTCGAATTTAGCCCACCGGGACCAGTTTTTTCAACGTTGGCAAAAGTTCAGCGAATCCTTGAATCACGGCTTTCGGTGCCGCCGCACGGAGTGTTTCCTCGTCATTGTAAGAATGGGGTGTCGATAGGGCGATGGCAATGACTTCGAGACGGGTATCGCCGACCTGGCAGCCATTGGCGTTGTTAGCAGCTTTAATGTAATTCGCCGTGCCGCTCAGCGCGACGATACGGATGTGCGGCGTTCTTTGTTTGCGGTAGAGGTAATAGAAGCCCTGCTCCTTGGCGTAGTAGGTTTGTTCACGATCGATGATCTCTTCAAAATAACCGCCGAGCCCGACTTTCTCCATCGCCTGATGCTTATAACGCCGGCCGCCGGTGGTCATTAGCACATTGCGCAAACCGGCGGCTTTGGTTTCCTTTAACGACTGCTCGATGCCCGCCTGGAAGTCCGGCGGATTGACATCGTAGCCATGCCGGCGCGCGATCTCCAATGCGATCCGGCGAATCTCCACGCGCTTGGCCTCGTTAAACGGCAGGTTGCGGTCGTTGGCATACTCCGCGGCGAAGATAAGCGGGATCAAAAACAAATCGAAGGGCCCATCGGCGATTTTTCTCAATTGCTCGAAGGTGATCGGCGGCAGGTTGTAACGCGGCAGGATTTCATTGGCGATGACATGAACCCGCTCGATATCGGTTTCCACCGTATCGGACATCGTCCGAACGAGAAAAGTGTCGCTATTCATGGCTCTGCCCTCCCTGGAACGCATACTATTGAAGCCTGCTGAAGGTGGCAAGGGTTAAACAATTCCAAATTCAAGACTACAAATTCCAAATTTGCCGGGATGCTCCGTCATCGGGAATATGGAATTTGGAATCTGTAATTTGTAATTTCGCGATTAGTCCTCGCCGGAGCGAGGATTAATCTCGAACGGCAGGCTATGCCGGCGCGCCGAATTGCAGGGTTTACAGCTCGGCACCACGTTGCCCTTAGTCGACTTGCCGCCGCGGACCACCGGCACGAGATGATCCATGGTCAACTCCGCGGGCGCGAACCTGGCGCCGCAATGGTGGCAAACACCGCGCGAAAGCTTGCGCTTCCACCATTGGCTCTGGCGCAACTCGCGCGCCTTCTGCCGCTCGCGGCGCATCTCGGCCGCGGAGACTTCGACCAGAAATGGAGTGGGTTCCATCAACAATAGCTTTTTAGCGGTACCACCGTTTGAGATTTTTAAGATAGATCGCAAATCCGCCGGCGACGATCAGATATAACCCGCTGCGCCAGGCAGCCGATGCGTCGCCGGCGGCGTAGTTGCGATACTCCCAGCCGCTAAAGAAGACAAAGAAGATCACTGCGCTGGTAATTAAGATCTTGTGGGCCGTAAGGAGTTTCATCGTTTGCTTGCTAATCAATCACAGCGGGACCGTTAAGTTCAAGTGCGCATGGACCAACAACCGTTGCGCTAGATTAGGTCATGCTATAGCTCGTGAAAAGTCCCGAACAAGGAAGCATGAGGATGATTCGAGAAACCATTAGCACCGACAAAGCACCCAAGGCCATCGGCCCTTACGAACAAGCGATCAAAATCGGCGACTTCGTCTACACCGCCGGGCAAATTCCCATCGATCCGCAAACCGGTAACTTGATCGCCGGCACCATCGCCGAACAGACACGCCAAGTCTTGGAAAATCTTAAAGCCGTCTTGGAAGCCGCCG
Organism: uncultured delta proteobacterium; assembly: GCA_963816145.1. Classification (GTDB taxonomy): domain Bacteria; phylum Desulfobacterota; class Binatia; order UBA9968; family UBA9968; genus DP-20. The sequence goes on along the minus strand of CAWFJP010000002.1, from coordinate 205,204 downwards.
GATCGTCCCTCGACAAGGTCATCAAAGCCACGGTGTTCTTGAAAAACATGGCCGACTTTGCGGCGCTGAACGAAGTCTACGGCGAATACTTGGGCAAGGCCAAGCCGGCCCGTTCGACCGTCGCGGTGGCGGATTTACCGCGCGGCGCGCTGGTCGAGATCGATCTCATCGCGATCATTTGATTATTGGCGCGCGGGCCAAATTAAATATTGAACTGATGGCGTTGCGTATTTCACCGGTCACTCTTCAGACGCCCACCACCATACGTGCGAGCGTCTGAACGATCAGCTTTACAGCGTTCTTGAGAGAATCTCCGACCGTTTCAAGATTCTCTTCCTCGCCATGCGGATAGGCGAACATACCCTCCGTGCCGGTCACCACCCACGATTTGGGATCTTGCATGACGGCGCTCACTCGGCTGGCCAGCGCCTCGTTCCCTAAATTCCTTTGGCGGACACTCGATTGATGCGCCTTGAACTGCGAGAGCTGGCCGCGGTTGAGCCAAATGCCGTCACACTTAAAACAACGCCGCAGCCGCAAATCCGCCGGCAACGACGGATCGCGGGCAGCGATCAGCTTGGCGGTACAACGCGGACAGAAGAGATCGTGCGGCGGAACGACCGCAGCTGGCTGGCGCAGTTTCGCCTCGTCGGCGCGCTCCAACTTTTGCGCGGCGGCCGAATCGATCGGAAATAGCTCCCATTTGTCGCACCAAATCCCGCCGCACTCGTGGCACTGGTCTAGAATGATCAACTGTCCCGGATTCGCCGGCACCATGACCTCGACCATTTCACGGTCGCATTCGGGACACTTGACCATCGTTGCTACCTCTGCTCCGGGCTCAGGCCCATGAACGATCGAACCATCGGCCGAGGCATACCCGCCATCTCGTACAGCAGTGCGATGCGCCGATCGATCGGCGGATGGGTCGACAACAGATTTGCCAAGCCGCTTTCGCTGTCGTCCAAACGCCGCCGCAACGGATTGGTAAAAAACAGATGAGCGGTTCCCCGCGAGGCTTTTTGAAACGGTATGCCGCTGTCGCGAATCTTCTCGAGCGCCCGCGCCAGACCGCGCGGATTACGTGTGTACTGCGCCGCGCTGGCGTCGGCGAGATATTCGCGCTGGCGCGAAACCGCCATCGCCAACAGCCTGCCGATCACAGGCGATAAGGCGATCAGCAAGATCAACGGCAAAAAGATCAACGGATTTTTCTGGCCCACCCGCCGCCCGGAGCGCGTGCTATAAAAACCGCGCTGGCCGAAGTCGGCGAGAATCGCGATGCCGCCGAGCAAGATGCTTACCAGTGTCATGAGCAGAATATCTTCGTTGCGGATATGCGACATCTCGTGCGCCACCACGCCCTGGGTCTCTTCACGATCGAGCAGAGTCAGCAAGCCGGTGGTAACGCAGATCGCCGCGTTCTTATCATTGGTGCCCGTCGCCAGGGCATTGGGTGCCGGATCGTAGATCACATAGAGCTGCGGCATCGCCGATCCGGATGCCAGTGCCATTTCGGTGACGATGTTGCGCAGTTCACGATGCTCGGGAATCTGGATGTCTAGTTTTTCGGCGCCCAGGGAACCGAGGATGAGGCCGCTGCCGCCGTAGTAGGCGGTGAGTGCCGTGAAAGTCGCGAAGCCCAGCGCCATCACCGTGGCGATTGGGAAGGGCGCTCCCGCGGACGAGAAGCCATCGAGATACAAATAATCGACAGCGCCGCCGATGACGAGAAAGACCATGATGAAGCCACCCACCAGCGCCGCGCTGCAGCGCTGATTATGGGCCTGGCGTTGCGCGAAATCGATCAACGGCGTGCGCGGCGACGCTTATCGGGGCAGCGATAAGTTGACTTTCGGCAGCGCCAGCTCCGCTTCGGGCGCCGAGAAAAACTCGCTGGGTTGAAACTTGAAGAAACCGGCGATCAGATTGCCGGGGAAAACCTGCTGTTTGGTATTATATTGGGTGACCAAGTCGTTGTAGTACTGGCGCGCAAAGGCAATTTGATTTTCCGTCGTCGCCAACTCTTCCTGCAAATCGAGAACGTTTTTGTTGGACTTCAAATCGGGATAGTTTTCCATCAAAGCGAAGACTTTGCCGAGGGAATCGTTCAACGCGCCTTGGGCTTCGGCGGCCTGCTTGACGCCGGTCGAAACCATCGCCTTGCTGCGCGCATCGATAACTTTCTGCAGGGTGTCTTGCTCGAACTGCATGTAGCCTTTGACCGTCTCAACCAGATTGGGAATCAAATCGTAGCGCCGCTTGAGCTGGACGTTGATCTGATGCCAAGCGTTTTGCACCCGCAAGCGCAGCGCGGTCAGCGTATTGTAGGTCGAGATGATCCAGATACCGGCGACAAAAACGATGCCCCAGATGACAAAGATCATGATGAGCGCACCTTTCCCCACTCGTCGCGAATAAGAATGTCATTGGTCACGTCGCGCACCCGCCCGACACCGGTCATTACCAGCACGCGCTGCATCTCTTCGGCGAAGATATTGAAAACCCGCTCGACGCCGCGCGCACCGAATGCGCCAAGGCCCCAAGCTACCGGACGGCCGATCAGCACCGCTTTCGCGCCCAAAGCCATCGCTTTGACGATATCGCCGCCGCTGCGAATGCCGCTGTCGAGAAGCACGGGAACTTTGTCGCCGACGGCGTCGACGACTTCGGGCAAAGCTTCTAAAGCCGAGCGGTTGAAGTCGAGGATGCGCCCGCCGTGATTGGACACCACCAGCGCATCGGCGCCGGAATTGACCGCCACACGCGCGTCGTCCGCACCCATGATGCCTTTGACCACCACCGGCAATTTGACGATCTGCTTCATCCACTCGATGTCTTTGGGTGTCGACTTGTGGCCCTTGCGCGGCTTGCCGTCCTTAGTCGACAGCGGCACCTCGTCGCCGATCTTCACCGGCTTCACCGTATCCATCGTGATGCCGACGGCGGCAAATCCCAAGTCCTCCGCGCTCCTGGCGTACTCTTCGACCTCCGGTTTGCCCCGGTTCATGTAGGCCATGAACACCAGCGGCGACTTGTCGGCGGCGCGCCAATCGCGCAAGTTGAACTTCGCCGCTTGGCTGACAAACATCATGGCGCCGGCATGATCCGTGCCCTCGGCGACCTCGCGCTCGCCATCTTTGCCAAACAGGATAAAACTGCCCACCGGCGCGGTGATCGCCGGAATCGGTAGCGTCTTGCCGAACAGTTCGATGGAAATATCGGGATCGGCGACATCGTGAAAAATTTTCTGCCGAAATAGATATCGTTGGAACGCCCGCGGATTGCGGTGAAAAGTCGACTTGGTCTCAGCCGCGCCGTTGAAATGCGTCCACGCCTCCGCCGGCGCCTTCTGGCGCATGATCCCGCGCAGATCGCGCAACCCCATCTGTTCGAGTAGTTTGTCAGTCATGAATGCCTCGCCTTGCTTATTTGGTGAATTATAAACTGCTTGCGGTCATTTGTCTGCGGTAATCCCGCCGGAGAAGCCCAGCGAGCGATCTTGCGGTAGGGGCGACCGGCGGTCGCCCGTCCGAACCGCCCTCACCTCTATCCTCTCCCAGAGGGAGAGGAGGTAAGAAAAGACACGTCAATTCGCGGTGGCAATCTCCCAGCAATTGCTCCCCGGATCGCGGAAGTAAAAAGACGCGGAAGTGCCGGTTTCTTTAAGTTCAAATAATTCGCTCACGCCCAAAGTCTTGCCTGCCTCGGCAAATTCCCGATAGGCCGCTTTCACCGCGTCTTTCGACGCGACGGTCAGGGTATTGCGAAAGTTGGGCGAGAACACCGGCGCATTCTGCCGGAGGGCGCAGACCACAAAGGTCTTGGTCGTCGGATGCTTGATATAGACCACATGATCGCTGAAACGGTGCGCGTCCAAGCCCAATACGTCGGTATAAAAACTCTTGCTCACCTCGATATCGGTGGCGACCAAGGTGCCATGAGTAAACCCCTGCGGTATATATCCTCGACCAGGAAACCGCTCTTCCGGTAATAGCTGATCCCAGTGCGCCATCTTCACCGCGCCGAAGCGCTCCGCGGTCGCCTGTTTGCGATTGAACGCCTCGTAGCACTCGATCTCCCAGCCGTTTGTGCCGGGCTCGACAAAGTAACAGGAGTACGATCCATGGCTCCAGGTCGGCTTACCGATGGCGCCTAATTTGTACGCCGCCTTATGCGCCAGCAAATAATTGTAAGCGCGGTCCACCTCTTCCGGGCTGACCACGCGCACGCCCCAGTGATTGTGCATTGGCTTTGCCGGAGCGTCCGGTCCCGCTTCATGCACCACCAGCTTCCAATGGGTGTTGGGATGTTTGAGCGTCGCTTCGCCGGGCTTCTCGGAAAGCTTCTCGAAGGCCAACAGCTCGGTCAGCACTTTCAATGACTCTTGCAGGTTGCGGCATTCCATATGTGTCGCCGCCAGCGCGGTAGTGTGAATCATAACGGATCTCCTACTGTAAGTTTGTCTGACCTAGATGAATGGTCGTCACTGCGGGAAAATTTACAGGCGCAGCATCGGGGTGTCAAACTCGCCAAATCTCCTTGACACAACCTCACCTATTCCTTACATTCGCCGAGCCTTCGACGCGAGGAGGAGCAAGCATGACAATAAGAATGAAAAAACTGGCGCTGCTCTTTTTAAGCTTGCTCTTAGCCTTGGCAAACCTTGTCGGCGCCCAAGAGAATTTTTATAAAGGCAAAACCATCCGCATGATCGTCGGCACCTCTGCCGGCGGTGGCTTCGATACCTACACCCGGACGATCGCGCGCCATTTCGGCAAGCATGTGCCGGGACAACCCGCCATCGTCGTCGAGAACATGGCCGGCGCCGGCCACCTGATCGCGGCGAATCATATGTATCAAGTCGCCAAGCCCGATGGCCTGACCATCGGCCACTTTCACGGCGGCTGGTTTCTCTATCAAGTTTTTAAACGCCCCGGCATCGAATTCGACGCGGCCAAGTTTGAATTCTTAGGCTCGCCGATCAAGGAGAGCCGCGCTTGTGCGTTTACCAAAGCCAGCGGTATCACCAGCGTCGAAAGATGGCTCGCGTCGAAAACGCCGGTAAAGGTCGGCGGTATCGGCGGTGGCGCGCCGGATGACATCGCGCACATGCTGGCGGCCACCACGGCGTTGCCGATCCAGTTGGTGGCCGGCTACAAAGGCACGTCCGAGATCCGCCTCGCTGCGGAGAGCGGCGAGCTCGCCGGCGGTTGCTGGACCTGGGATTCGATTCGCTCGACTTGGAGCAAAGCAATTCAGTCAGGCGAGGCGATCGTCGTACTCCAAGCGTTGTCGAAACCTCATCCAGAACTGCCCAACGTCCCCCTTGCGCAAAGCCTCGCCAAGACCGAGGAAGCACGCCAACTGATCCAAGCCGGCATCCAGGACCCGGCAGACTACTACCGGCCCTATGTCGCGCCGCCGCGCACGCCCAAGGCGCGTGTCGAGACCCTGCGCCAAGCCTTCGACGCGACCATGAAAGACCCGGAGTTCCTAGCCGACGCACAAAAGGCCAAGCTCGATATCGAGCCCATCACCGGCAATGAACTGGCCAACATCGTCGGCAAGCTATTCAAACTCAGCCCGGCCATGGCCGGTAAACTGAATGACATCCTCAGTCCGAAATAACTTGTCAGTAATCGACCGCCGCGTCGTCTAATCCGCAGAGGAGGTTCACACCGATGAAACTGAAAGTCACCGCGCTGGTGCTGGCGCTATTTAGCTTAACCTGGTTGGCGCCTGCTTCCGGCCAAGCCAACTTTTACGAAGGCAAAACCATCCGCTTCATCGTCGGCTTCACCGCCGGCGGCGGTTACGATCTTTACACCCGCACAATCGGCCGCCACCTAGGCAAGCATATTCCCGGCAATCCGACCATCCTGGTCGAGAACATGCCGGGCGCCGGCAGCATGATATCGGCCAATTACACGTTCAAGGCCGCCAAGCCCGACGGCTTGACCGTCGGCCACTTCATAGGCGGATTGTTTCTCCAACAGATCCTCGGCAAACCGGGCATCGAGTTTGACGCTGCGCAGTTCGAATACCTGGGCGTGCCGGGACAGGATAACTTTGTCATCGGCGTGTCGAAAGCGAGCGGCATCACCGACGTGGAGAAATGGCTCGCCTCCAAGCAGATCGTCAAATTTGGCGGCGTCGCTAGCGGCTCCGGCAGTGACGATATCCCTAATGTGCTGAAAGCCACGATCGGCTTGCCCTTACAGCTCGTTTCCGGATACAAAGGCACGGCCGACGTACGGCTTGCTTTCAACAGCGGTGAGATCGCGGGCCTAAGCAACTCTTGGGAATCCACCAAATCCACATGGCGCAAGGAACTCGACTCGGGCGAACTCGTACTGGTGCTTCAGGCAACCCTAAAACCGCACCCCGAGCTTCCCAAGCTGCCGATGGCGCTCAACTTCGCCAAGACAGACGAGGCAAAGAAGCTGATCTCCACCGTCGCGCGCGTGCATGGCCCGAGCGTTCGTCCTTACGCCCTGCCGCCAAAGACCCCGAAGGATCGCGTGCAGATCCTGCGCAAAGCCTTCATGGACACCATGAAAGACCCCGACTTTCTCGCCGAGGCCAAAAAAGCGAATCTCGATATCAACCCCGAGGACGGCGCGACGCTGGAAAGCAATGTCAAAGAAATCTTGAAGCTCGACCCGGCGCTCATTGCTAAACTGAAAGAAATTCTAAAGTAGGTCGCGATCTCACAACGGCCAACGAAAGTAGAAAGAAAATATGAAACCAATACGTCCGATGAGTTTGGTCCTGTTTGCGCTGGCGCTTCTCGCCAGCAGGGTTAACGCTGCCGATCCCGCCAACTTCTACCAGGGGAAAACCGTGCGCATTATCGTCGGACTCGCCGCCGGCGGCGGCTACGATCTCTACGCGCGCACGCTGGCGCGCCATATGGGCAATCATATTCCCGGCAATCCCGCCGTCGTCGTCGAAAACATGACCGGCGCCGGCAGCATCATCGCGGCCAATCACCTCTACAAGATCGCCAAACCGGACGGCCTGACCATCGGCCATTATCTCGGCGGCATCGCCTTGCAGCAGTTGCTCGGCAAGCCCGGCATCGAGTTCGATGCCCTGAAGTTCAAATACATCGGCGTGCCGGCCCAGGACAGCTTCATCATCGGCGTGCACAAGGCTACCGGGATTACCGATGTCAATTCCTGGATCGCTTCGAAACAGATGGTCAAATTCGGCGGCATCGGCCCCGGCGCCGGCAGCGACGATATCCCGAAAATCTTGGCCGCAACCATCAATCTACCGGCGCAGGTGGTGGCCGGCTACAAAGGCACGGCGGAAACGCGCCTGGCTTTCAATAACGGCGAAGTCCAAGCGACCAGCAACGCTTGGGAGTCGACCAAATCGACCTGGCGCAACGAGCTTGATTCGGGCACGTTGAGAGTCGTGCTCCAAGCGACGCTCAAATCCCATCCGGAGTTGAAACAGATTCCGGTCGCGTATGATTTGGCGAAAACCGACGAAGCGAGAAAATTGCTGGCGACAGTCCTGCGCGCCAATAGCCCGACGGTTCGTCCGTTCATGGCGCCGCCGGGAACCCCCGATGACCGGGTGCAAATTTTGCGCAAAGCCTTCATGGATACCTGGAAAGATCCGGAGTTGATCGCCGAAGCCAAGAAGGCCAACCTCGACATCAACCCCGACGACGGCGCGGGCTTGGAAGCCAACATCAAAGAAATGTTTAAGCTCGAACCGGCGCAGGTCGCCAAGCTGAAAGAGATTCTAAAATAAAAATCGCCAAAAAAACTCCACCACGAAGTGCGTCATGAGCTTGCGCCCGTCTACAGACTATGAAATTGGCGGGACTCCCCCCATATGCCCTCTGCTCGATTTGTCATTCCCGCGCAGGCGGGAATCCAGGGTGATTCACCGCCGGATTAGCCTGGATACCCGCTATCGCGGGTATGACAGAACTGAGGTGGTCTATTCGTTTCGCAGAACATGCCGTCATAGGTATTTTCAACGGAGTTCGGAATCTAAAATATCCGACACCTGCGTGTCCTTCGCGCTCTTCGTGGTGAAAACTCTTACTGCAATTATTCACGGTCTCGCCTTCTTGGTTTGGCCACCTTTTTTATAACTATTATACTTGGAATTGACCGCACTGCGCGTGGTCCGGCAGCGAACAGGTGCGCACGATTTTGTCCGTTGCTAGTTTTTCTTGTTTCACACCACCACGGAATGGATCGTTTACAATTTTTCCCAAAGTGGTTGGCAAAGGATACACCCGATTGGGAGTAGCCGTCTGACTATTCCTTCGCAGCACCCCGCGAGAAATCGTTTGAGATAATCGGTTAAGTCTAACCGGCCTTGGCAATCGATCAATTCGCTTCATAAATAGTCGCGATTAGGTATTTTTTACCGCGATCTTCCTCTGCCTGCCAAAGTTTTTTGCTCTGACTTTTTTTTTGGCATCGCGATTGCGCTTGCTCGCTGCAACATTTTCGACGCTCCACCACGCGAGCGTTGAAAGGTAATCAAACATTTAGCAGGAGGGCGACATGGCGTACTCGCTTAACGTCAACGGTAAGACTTACTCTAACATCAACGTGCCCGAGAGCATGCCGCTGTTATGGGTGATCCGGGACATCATCGGCCTTACCGGCACCAAATACGGCTGCGGCATCGAAAAATGCTACGCCTGCACCATTTTGATCGATGGCGAAGAGAAGCATTCCTGCGTGGTGAACATCACCGAAGGTGTCGGTCGCAAGATCACCACGATCGAAGGATTGTCGGCGAACAACGACCATCCTCTGCAAAAAGCCTGGGTCGAACATCAGGTACCTCAGTGCGGCTACTGCCAGTCGGGACAGATCATGGCCTATGCGGCGCGTATGAAGGAAGACAAGCTCGGCACCATCGGCAATCTCTGCGTTTGCGGCACCTACCAGCGCATCAAAGAAGCGGCCAGCAGCGTGAAATAAGGAGCATCCCCATGTCAATCAACCCAACGGCAAAAACCACTAACAACAAAGGTTGGACGCGGCGCAATTTTTTGATCACGACGATCGGTGGCTTCGGCGGGCTTTGCGTTGGCTTCCAGATGACCAAGAACGGCTTGCTCGGCGAAGCCAATGCCGCGAGCGAATATCAAATTAACGCCTACATTCGCATCGGCACGGACAATCGCATCACGATTCTGTTCGGCGGCTGCGAATTCGGCCAGGGCAGCATGACCGGCCTGGCGCAAATCGTCACCGAAGAACTTGGAGCGGCATGGAATCAAACTAACGTAATCCAGTCCGACGCGTCGATCGATCCGGTGAGCGGTAGAGGCGTTTCGTATCCCATCGTCATCGACCCCTGCACGTTAAAACCGGTATCGATCGTCTATCTCACCGGCGGCAGCAGCGCGACCCGCGGCCGCTACAGCGCGCTGCGCGCTGCTGGCGCTACCGCGCGGGCGATGTTGATCAACGCCGGCGCGCAGGCCATGGGCGTGTCAGCGAGCCAGTGCAGTGCCGTCGACGGCACGGTCGTCGTCAACGGCACGCAAACCTTCAAAACCTTCGGTGAACTCGCCAGCGTGGCCGCGAATACCAGCTATTGTCCGGCAACCGTGACCTTGACCGACCCGGCCAATTTCCGCATCATCGGTGAAGATATTCCACGCGTCGATATCCCGCTCAAAACCAACGGCAAGGCGATTTACGGCCTCGACGTCCGCCTTCCCGGTATGCTCTACGCGGTCATCAAACATTGCCCGACCCTCGGCGGCACCTTAGCCAGCACACCGACGACAGCGGCAGGCGCCCGCTATGTTTTCCCACTGAAAGCGGAGCTCACCCGGGGCATCATTAGCAGAGGAACTACGAATGCAGTTGCCGTGCTGGCGGACAATACCTGGGCCGCAATGCAAGCGGCTAAAAGCGTGAAACTCAATTGGGCCATTCCCACCGCGTCGGCAAGCATCGATAGCCAAGTGATCCTCAACCAGGCGCAGTCGCTGATGCAGACTGGCAAACCGTTAGTCGCGGAAAGTATCGGCAATGCCGATAGCGAGATCACCAGCGCGATCAATAAGACCGACTCGACCTACTACCTGCCCTATGTTCCCCATGTCTGCATGGAAGTGCTCAACTGCACGGTCAATTTTACCGGCAACAAGTGCGAGGTCTGGGCGCCGACGCAAAGCGCTGGGGCGGTGGCGACCGCTGCCAGAGGATTATTGCCGGCACTCAACGCGGATCAAATTATTGTCCACACAACTTTCTTGGGTGGCGGATTGGGGCGGAAGTTCGAGGTCGACTTCGTCAGCGAAGCGATCCAGACCGCTATACAACTTTATCAGAAGACCGGAGCCGGAGCGGTCAAGATCATGTGGCCGCGCGACGAGGATTTCACTTACGATCAGTTCCGCCCGATGTCGCTGGTGCGGGTCCAACTCGGCATGAACAACGGCACCGTCAGTTTGAAATACCGCGCCGTATCGCCGAGCATTCGCCAGCAGCGCCAGGCTGACCCAACGTTGCCGCTTGCCACAGCGGATAGTCTAGCAGTGGAAGGAGCGGCGGCATCGAACTACGGCTTTCTCGCGCGCCAGGTCGAGCATGTCTGGCATCCTGCGGGCGTGCCGGTGGGTTACTGGCGCTCGGTGGGCCATTCGATCAATTCCTTCGTGCTCGAAAGCGCCATCGATGAGCTCGCCGATAAAATCAAGATCGATCCGCTTGAGCTGCGCCGGCAACTCTTGGCCGCCAACACGACGAATCCCAAAGCCGCGCGCGCCTTGGCCGTCGTCAACGCCGCCGCCGATCTAAGCCTTTGGCGCAATTCGCTTCCCGCCGGCCATGCCTGGGGCATCGCCTACGCCGAGGCCTATGGTTCGCTGGTCTGCGAGGTTGTCGACATATCCCAGCCGGTCGCTGGTTCGATCAAAGTGCATCGGGTCGCCTGCGCCATCGACTGCGGCGTGGCGATCAATCCGCGCTCCATCGAGCAACAAATGCAAGGCGGCATCGTCCATGGTCTTAACGCCGCGCTGTGGGGCGGGCAGACATTTGTCGCCGGCAAGGCGGTCAAGAAAAATTTCAACACCGCACGCATGCTGAAATCCAGCGAGATGCCGACGGTTGAGGTGGTCATCGTCGAGAGCGGACAACAGTATGTCGGCGGCGTCGGCGAGCCGGGAGTTCCGCCCATTGCACCGGCGGTGGCCAACGCCTACTTTCGGCTTACAGGTATAAGGCAAAAAAACTTGCCGTTCTTCCCAAACGCGGGCGGGTTTGGTGGCGGTTGAGATTCGGGCTAATCACAAAAGGGGGGGGCAACTGCACCCGCATGGTATTCATCGCGCGGATGTTCACTTCGTCTTGTTAAATATCTCGTCGAAGCGCGCCACCGTCTGGTTGTAGTTTTCGATCATGCCTTCGGGCCGCGCCGGGTAAAGCTTTAAACCTTGGGTCAAACTCGGTGGATCGGGCGGCACCTCCGTGCGCGCGGGGATGCGCCGCAGCCCGCGCAGTAAACCTTGGCCTTCCATTGACAGCACAAAGTCGATGAATAATCGCGCCGCATTCGGGTGCGGCGCTTTGTCGGGAATCGCAATCGCATTGATCGCAGTTATCGTCGGTCCTTTGAAGCGCACCCAATCGATCGGCGCGCCGGTCGCTTTCATGCGCTCGACACGATTGGAGTAAACCACCGTCGCGATCGCCGACTCACCCGCCGCAACCAGCTGCGCCAGCAGCGTGTGGCCTTTGCGCATTTGTAAATTCTGCGCGGCGAACTTTTTCATGAAGTCGAGACCTTTTTCCCGCCCCATCAGCTGCATGGCGTGATAAAACCACTGATATTCTTCAGTCTCCAGGCTGATCAAACCCTTCCATTTTGGCTGGAGTAGATCTTCATAACTGGCCGGAGCATCTTTGGCCGAGACCATATGGGTGTTGTAACCAATCACGTATGGGATTTGATAGAACGCGGTCCAATAGCCCTGCGCATCTTTGAAACCATCGGCATAAGCCGGCGCTTCAGCGGAGAGATAGCGTGCCAGCATGGCGGCATTCTTAAGCTGGTAGACTTGCACGATGCTGGTCTGAAAAACATCGGCCAAGTGCGTGTTGGCGCGATATTCGACCATGAAACGCGCCTGAACTTTCTCGCCGCTGGAACGAAAAATTTCCGGCTTGATAAAGGGGTACTTCTTGGCAAACTCTTTGGTAAACAGACTCGACTCGTCGGTCTCCATACCGGTGTATAAAACCAACCGGCCCTCTTTTTTCGCGCCTTCGAGGATCTTCTCCCGGTCAGCGGCCGCGCCATGGAGCGGCTTCATCGGATAGGCGATTAAGCCAACCGCAATCAACAAAAGTAAGAGTCTGGCCCACGATTGCATCATCAATCCTTTCGCTAGCTCACTTTGGATCCAGCATAACGCTAGAGCAGAGCCCCTTGTCAATGTTTCCGCGCCGGGAAACCATCGATAACTTGACAATCTGGCGCCGACTCTCCTATCGTCGGTAGACGAAATTTTCCATAATGCTTTACACAGCTGAACAGGGACAAGCCTCCTTAGCGATCTGTGGCGACATCATGCCGTCGCGGCGATTGGCGGTTTATCGCGAGCCGGAGTTTCTCGCCCTGCGCGAAATTCTGCGCAGCGCCGACGCCTGCTTCGCCAATCTCGAAAGCATGGTCGTGCGCTACGGCGAAGGCACGCCGGCGATCCGCACCGGCACCCATATGGTCACCGAACCTAAGCTCCTCGAAGACTTGAAGTGGTTTGGATTTAACCTGCTGAGCTGCGCCAACAGCCACTCGCTTAACTTCGGCGAACAAGGTTTGCGACTGCAGAACCGGTATCTCGACGCCGCGGGAATCGCTCACGCTGGTACGGGAGAGAATTTGCGCCAAGCCAGCAGTCCGGCTTATTTAGACACGCCCAATGGCCGCATAGCGCTCATCGCCGCCAGTGCCCATTTGCCGTCCGAGCAAAATCGCGCCGCCAATCAACGCGTCGATTTTCGCGGCAAACCCGGCGTCAACGCACTCGGCTTCGAAACGACTTTCGTCGTCGATAAGGCATCGTTTCAAGCATTGCAACGGCTCGGCATCTCCCTCGGCTTCGACGACCAGCGCCAACGGGTGATAGACCACGGCTTTCACTCCGACGCGCAAATCGGCGCAGCGACGCAAACCGAATATAAATACCGCGGCGACCGCTACCTGCTCGGCGAAACTTTCGACATCCGCACCGCCTGCGATGAAAACGACGTCGAAGAGAATTTGCGCCAGATTCGCGAAGCGCGCCGCCAAGCTGACTGGGTAATCGTCAGCTTGCATAGCCAAGAATTGATCGGCCGCAGCTGGCTCACCGCAAAAAAGCGCACCGAAGTCACCGAGCAACCAGATTTCGTCCACGACTTCGCCCATCGCTGCATCGAAGCCGGCGCCGATGTCTTCGCATGCCACGGGCCCCATCTCTTGATGGGCATCGAGATCTACCGCGGCAAACCGATCTTCTACAGCTTGGGCAACCTCATGATGCAGAACGAGACATTGAATCATGTGCCCGCTTATCCCTTCGACCGCTTCGGTCTCGATAATCGCGCGACGCCGGCGGACTTCTTCGATCATCGCACCGGTAACGGCACCAAAGGCCACCCAGCGTCGGCGGAATTTTGGCAATCGGTGGCTGCGCTATGCCGTTTCGACAAGCGAGAACTGAAACAAATCGAACTTTATCCTGTCGACATGGGCTTCGGCCAACCGCGCGCCCAGCGCGGCCGGCCCATGCTCGCCGAGGGCGAACTGGGGAAGAGCATCTTGGATCGGGTTGCGCGCGTCTCGGCGCCGTTCGGGACCTTGGTGCAGCAGCGAACGGGACACGCCATCATTAGCATTGAATAAACCCTTGGGGGTGAGGCATGCCAGATTTTAAATTGATCTCCGCCGATAGTCACGTCAACGAACCGCCGGCCGCATGGGAACGGGTGCAGAAAGAATACGGCGATCGCGCGCCGAAAGTCGTCCGCGACCCAGCCGGCGTGCCCAAGGGCATCTGGCTGATCATCGAAGGTCTGCCGCCGGTGGGCTTGTCGCACTATTCGAAAGGACTAGCCGTCGGCAAGAACCGCGGCATCAGCGAGGTCGATCAGGAAAAACACTTCGAGACGATTCGCTTCAACGAAACCTTTCGCTACGAGGATTATCGCGGCGGCTGGGAGCCCAGGGCGCGGCTTGCAACGATCAGGACACCGACGGCGTCGAAGCCGAAGTGTTATTTTCCAGCGCCGTGCGTCAGCTCTACAGCATCGTCGACGAACCGTTCCAGCGCGCGATATTCCATTCCTACAACAGTTGGTTGCACGAATTCTGCAGCTACAATCCCACGCGGCTGCTCGGTCTCGCGCTGATCCCGATCTTGGACATGGAACATACCGTGGCGGATATTTACCACTACGCCAAACTGGGTTTTCGCGGCGCACAGATTCCGACACGGATCAAAGACAGCGGCTATTACGAGTCTAAATACGAGCCGATGTGGCAGGCGTTCGAAGAAACCGGCATGATTGTCAACGTCCATACCAGCGTCACCCAGGGTGTTGCACGCACCCACTATGAAGGGCCCCGGCAGGAAGATCCGGTCAAAGAGCCGATCGGCTTCGCCCGAAAACAGGTTCCGGCCCAGCAATTTATCGGCAACATGATTTTATCGGGGAACTTCGATCGCCATCCGAAGCTAAAAGTTGTCTGCGCCGAGTTCGATGTCGGCTGGGTTGCCAACATGGTCCAGCAAGTCGACTACTGGTTTGGCCGCGCCAGCACATTCGACGCCGACCGCAACATGAACCAACGGCCGCCCAGCGAGTATTTTAAGAGTAATATTTTCTTCACCTACCAAGACGACCGCGCCGGCGTGCTCACGACGCCGGTCTACGGCGAGGATAACTTTCTCTGGGCCAGCGACTACCCCCATGGCGTGACCACCTGGCCCTACTCGAAAGATGCGGTTGACCGCAACTGCGCAGGCATCGAGCCGAAGATCAAACGGAAACTCGGCCGGGACAACGCGGCGAAGCTCTACGGCTTGTCCACGTAACGGTTCGGCGGGAAGGATTGTCGCTACATATCCACCAACTTCAAACCTCCACTCCACTAGAAACCCAAGGCGCGCAAATCCAATCGTCCCTTGGCCATGGGCGGGCACCAGAAATAACTGCCGGTCAGCGGCCGGGTGAACTTGAACAGCGCATCGGTGATGCCGTCGTCGGCGCCAACCATCCTCTTGAGCTGGGCTTCGAAAGCATCGAACGATTTGCCGAACGCGACGAAGTTCAAACCGCCGGCGGCGCCATCGGTCCACGGCATCGACCGCCGCAAAATAAAAGCCTCTGGAGAAAAGCTTTCCTGCGCGGTGCGTTTGACATGCGCCGAGCGCGGCGCGCCGGACAGTTCTTTATTATCGCTGCGGCGCCGGCCGACGGCGTTGTCCTGGTCTTTGGCCGACATCGCCTCGAAACGCTGAAAATCGTGAATCCACTGCTGCACCGCAACGAAGCTCGATCCGTCGAGCCCAGCCCCTGCGCCGCGCACGATCGCCGCGACAGATGCTTTCTTGCCTTTGGGATTCTCGGTGCCATCGACAAATCCGGTAAGATCGCGGCCATTGTCAAACTGAAAACCGTCGATCACCGAGTCGAGCGCATAAGCGCTCGAAACCGCGGCGATGATTTTCCGCCCGGAGTGGAGCAGCTTGCCGCGATCATCGCCGCGCAGCCAGCACCACAACGCCGCCGAAGATGACGGCAGAATCAAGCCCGAACCGAATTGCGTTGGGAATACCCGGAGCCCGGGGATTTCCCCGCCGAGAACACGCACCAAAGGCTGACCAAAACCGACCACGACAGAATCGCCATCGGCAAGTTCGACCAACGCCTTGAGCGCCCGTCCAGGCTTCGCCCCCGCCTCAAGCGAAAAACTCAGATAGCGCGCCAGCTTCGGGCACGGCGCCAGAATACCGGGTTGTGAATTACCCATGATGCCTCCGAAAATTGATTAGCCTTGAATATTTCCCGCATGACAGCAATCTTCAAGAGGGCGGCGGAAATTTTGTTGGAACTCCGGCGAATCTGCGCAGTGCTAAAACCTCGGTGCGGCAAACTGAACGACCCTGGGCTTAAAGCGCAGGGCTCCTGAATTCGTCGACTAGAAGTCAACTCTTCACTGTCGTCATTCCGGCGTAGAGCCTGCCCCGGACCTGATCCGGGGCCGGAATCCAGGATTTCTTTGGCATTGCAGCGCGCGCGAAGATGGTGCTTCTCGTGGTGCGTGCCGATCTGCGCGGCGGCGGAGCGGATGGCGGCGTAGTAGGGCGCCATGCCTTTGAGCGTCTGGAATTTGGTGTCGCCTTTGAAGAAATTCGCCTCCAGCTTGTACAGCTCGCGGGCGACGTTGTTATCCTGGTGGAATGGCGTGCCGGGGAAGACGGCGGCGAAAACGTCCTCGGTGAGGATGTGCTGGATCAACATCTCGCGCACGTCCGCTTCGGTCAGGCTCGGATTGATCGCTTCCTGGGCGTGCTTGAGAAACTCTTCCGCCGCTTTTCTAAACTCCGGCTCGCGCTGGTGCGCGCGCTCGATCATCGAACGCAGCGCTTCCAACACCACCGGCAGGTCATTCTTGAACTGCTCGACCGCCTTGCGGAACTCGGTGATCTCGGTGCGCTCGTAGTCGAAGAACAGATTGAGTAACTTTTCCAGGTCTTTGACTTCATCGACGGCGCAACGGTAGACCTCCTCTTTCTCCTGAACCAAAACCGCTCGGGTGGAGTCCTCGAAAATAATGTTGTCCTGCGGATAGCCGCGGCGCAACTTGTAGTCGATCTCGGCGTCGAGGTCGTCCTTTTCCTCCTTGGCCTCCCAATAGCCGAACGGCACGCGCAGCTGATTCACCAGCGCGCCGTCAACGTAACGCCGGTCTTTGGCGGGAGTGGCGATCTCGTATTCGGGAACGAAGATCAGGTCGCGGGAGCGTGCCCAACCCTTGAGCAGATCCTTGAAAGCCTCGCGGACCACCGACTCGCGATGCGTACCGGAGACCTTTTTCAGGTCCTGGAGCTGGTTGAGATATTGCTGAATGAGGACTTGGCTCATCTGTCGGCGGGATAGAATTGGAAGTTACACGTAGACTTCAATCTGCATCGCAGATCTCCGGTGCAATCATATTGGGCCTTTCACGCCCCTTCGCGCTTGTCGCGCACGAGTTGAATATCTTCCAAACAGCTGGCGCACATGTACGCCGCGTGCGGCAAAAAGATCAGCTCGTCGGTCTCGCGCGCTTCCATGCAGATGCCGCACAGCCGCTCTTCCGCCACACCGGCGGCGGCTTTCAACTTGGTTTCCGTCTCCTCGATATTTTCCTTGGTGAGGATTTCGTCGCAGGTGCGCACACACTCGTTGCAGATATGCACCGACGGGCCGGCGATTAGCTTGCCCACTTCGTTTTGATTCTTGCCGCAGAAAGAACAGGTGAGCAGCTTGTTGTCATCGGCGAATTGGGGAATCTGCGACTCCCATTTATCGCCGAAGGCATGCTTCAAAGTTTCCTCCAGGGTTGAACCGATCTGAAACAACTGCCGGGCGATCTCGCTGCGCTTGGGCGTCGTCTTGGCATCGAGGAAATTCGCCACCGCTTGCTGAAATATTTTCAACGCCGCACCGTATTTCTGCCCGTTGATCAGATCAGCGCACTCGACGAAACCAAATTCGTTTGTTTTTGCAGCCATAACGATCCCCCTTTGCGTCCGCTGTTTCGCTTACGGTCGTGACAGATAACGGCAGTTGATACCGTGACGGTAGCACAATTCCCGTTCTTGGACAGTAAAACCGATTCGCAGTTTGGAAATTTTTGACCGAGGCATGAGCCTAACCGCCTTACGTTAGGCGGTTAGGTTATTACCGATAGAGAATCCAGAATCTCTCCGTCGAGAATACGCGTCCGGAGATGATCTGCGGAACCACTAGATTGCCTAGCTCCATCATACCCGCGAAAGCGGGTATCCATCCCCTCCCTCCCTTGGCTGCCGGCCTCGCCTGCATGACGGGTCAATGAAAGAACCTGTGGAGGGGTGCCGGCAATTTCATACTCTGTAGACGAGCGTAAGCTCATGAACACTTCGTGGTTCAGTGCCGTAGCCGTCCCGCGGCTGGAAGTCGAAGAGATTTCTCGCTGCGCTCAAAATGACAAATTCAGCGCAGCCGTCATGCCGAAAGAAGAGAGATGGATCTCAGAAAGATTTCTCCCTTCGGTCGAAATGACAGCTCCCCATCGCTTTTCGTGCTTTGCGGTTAATCAATCTCGGGCTGCGATCCGTGGGCGCGACGAATCGCGCCCATACTTTGTGGCCCTTGTATTACCCAAGCTCACAATTTGCGCGGCCTGCGCAAATGATCTGAAAGCTGGAACCACTCGGAAGCAAGATTTCCTCTCGCAAAGGCGCCAAGTCGCCAAGTTCGAAACGGAAAGATAATCATTCTTACGAATGATTTTCACCCTTATATTCCGACCTTTGCGGCCTTCGCGTCTTTGCGAGAGATATTCCGAGTTTCGGTTGTAACGACGCGGTATTGGTCCTTCGTGGTGCGTGTCCGTGCTCAAAACATATAGGTCCCGCTATTGATGTTATACGACTGCCCGGTGATGAACTTCGCGGCGTCGCTGGCGAGGAACGTGATGGAACCGGCGATGTCTTCGGGCTCGAGGACATGCGGCAGTGGCGTGGCCTGCAGACGCTCCAAGACTTCTTCCTCGGAGCGATGCTGGCGCGGCATGGAGGTGTTGGCCGAGCCCGGGCAGATGGCGTTGACGGTGATGCCATCCGGACCGACTTCACGGGCAAGAGATTTGACGAACCCCATAATGGCGGCCTTGGAGGCCGCGTAATGGGAGAACTGGCGCATACCGTAGTGGCCGATGCCGGAGGCGACGCTAATAATGCGCCCGCTTTTTTGCTTGCGCATGGCTGGGACGAATTCGCGGCAGCAGAGAAAATTGCTGCCGAGATTGATGTTGATGGTGCGGTCCCAGTCCTCTTCCGACAGGTCGACCACCGATTTTTTCGGAAAATAAATTCCCGCAATGTTGGCGAGGATGTCAACGCGGCCAAAGCGCTCGAAGGTCGCTTTGGCCATTTGTTTGACCGACGTTTCGCTCGCCACATCGACGGCGACGCCAAGCGACTCGGCACCCAGCGCCGCGAGTTCATTGGCCACCGACTGCGCTTTCTCGCCCTGGAGATCCGCAACCACCAATTTCGCGCCTTCGCGCCCCATCATCAGCGCCGTCGCCCGGCCGATGCCCTGCGCCGCGCCGGTCACTACCGCAACTTTATCCTTGAGTCTCATGGCATCACCACCCCGCCGTTGACGTGAAAGGTTTGTCCGGTGATCGCTGCGCTCTCCGGCGTGGTGAGAAAATAATACATCTCGGCCAAATCTTCCGGCAATGCCGTGCGCCCGAGCGGGATCTGCGACCACCAGCGCTGTTTGCGCGCTTCGGGGGACTCCTTTTCCATCACCCGCGGCGTGTCCGTCGGTCCCGGCGCGACGGTGTTGGCGAGCACGAGATCCGGCGCCAGCTCCAAGGCCAGAGACTTGGTGAAAGTAATGATGCCGGCCTTGGCTGCGGCGTAGGGCGTGCGCAATGCCGATCCGGTGACGCCGTAATTCGATGCCGTGTTGATGATTCGTCCGCTCTTCTGTTTCTGCATGATCGGCGCCACTTCGCGGCACATGAGAAACGTCCCTTTCAAATTGGCGTCGATCACCTCTTTCCACTGGGCCCAGGTAAACTCTTCGACTCGTTTCGTGTAACGGCTGCCGCCGGCGATGTTTGCCAAGATATCGATGCGCCCATAGCGCTTGGCGACATCGGTGACCACCGCTTTGACTTCGCGCGCCACCGTGACGTCGATCGCCAAAGCATCGGCTGTGCCGCCGGCCGCGGCGACCTCGCCCTTAACTCGCTCCGCCGCGCCGCCATCGTAATCGGCGATGACGACGATAATTCCCGCCGCGGCCATGCGCTGGGCCACCGCGCCGCCGATGCCGCCGCCCCCGCCCGTAATCAAAGCTACCTGACTCAATGTTGTCCTCCCGCCGGCGCCGTCGCATAAATAGCGTCGATCTGTTGCCGAAAGCGCGCCGCGACCTGTTCGCGATTCACTTTGATCTTTTGAAAATGGTTGATACTCCTGACCTCGGCGGAAAACCCGCTGGGCATAACGACGATCTGACGAATCCGTTCGTGCGCTTCGAGGCGGCCATTGACGCGCTCGATCTGCGGCCACAATGCCGCGGTGATTTCCGCGTCCGACAAAAATGCTATATCACGACCGAGCGATTCGGTAATCCTTTGGCGGTCGGGAAAAATCAACGCCGCGATAAACGGCCGGCGATCGCCCAGCAACACCGCTTGGCTGATAAAGGGCTCGTTTTCTAGCTGTAGTTCGATGAAGCCGGGATAGATGTTCGAGCCATCCGCGCAGTTGAAGACATCTTTCTTCCGGCCGGTGATACGCAGCGATCCATCGGCTTCGAGGCGGCCTAAATCGCCGGTGTGATACCAGCCTTCTTCGTCGAACGCCTCGCGAGTGGCTTCGGGATTTTTGAAATAGCCCGGCGATACGGTGGGACCACGCACAAGGATCTCACCGTCGGCGGCGATGCTAATTTGCACATTGGCGAACGGCTTGCCCAGGTTGCCCGGACGGTTCTCGCCGATGCCGCAGAGAGTCACCCCGCCGCACTCGGTGGAGCCGTAGGAGCCAATCAGCGGGATGCCGATCAACTCGAAAAATCGCATGATCCGCGGCGGCATGGCCGCGCCGGCATAGGCGATATACCGGATCCGTCCGCCGAGGGCGCGGCGAACGATCACTTTGAGTTGGCCTTTCAATTCCTCAACGTGACTGGTCGCGCGATCGCTGACCGCGCCAGCAGACATCTTGGCGTCAAGATTTTCCAACTCGTCCCACAATTGTTGCGCGCCGTCCTGAGCCAGCAGACTAGCCCAAATCCCTTCCATCACCCGCGGCACTACGGCCAACGCCGTCGGCGCCAGCTGTTCGATCACGGGTAAGTCTACTCGTGTCTCCGCCGCCTCGACGAGCGCCGTGGTTCGGCCGGTCACGGCGCTTTTGAGAAAGCCGAAGCGGCCGAACAGATGATTTAAACTGAGCACGTTAACCGTCAATTCCTCCGGGCCGCTGACGGTAAGGGGGCCGCCGTTGGTTATATTGGCGATCAGGTTGTCTTGGGTGCGCATGACTCCCTTGGGCTCACCGGTCGAACCGGAGGTATACATGATCGTCGCCAAATCGCCGCCATGCACCGCTTCGACAAGCGTGGCGGATCGACCGCCGCCGGCGGCAGCACCCATTGCAGCAAGCTGATTGAAGTTGAGCGCATTGGGCACAGACGCACCGCTGTCGTCCAGGACGATCAACTGCTGCAACGCCGGCAACTGCCCCTGAAGATTGAGCAGGCGACCGGCAGTAATCGCATCTTGAACAAACGCGGCTCGGCAGCCGGCATGACCGAGCACCTTGGCGAACATGACATCGGAAAGACTGGGCGAGATGACCACGTTGGTAAATCCGCCGGCGAGCGTCGCCATGTCGGCGGCAAGCCACGCCAAGCTATTTTCCCCGATGATTGCGACCGTATCACCGGGCAAAATGCCGAGCCCGCATAACCCGAGCAGGGCGTGACTCACCATGGCGGCAAACGCGCGCCACGAGATCTCTTCGAAACACTCGCCTTTTTGCAGCTTGATAAAGGTCCGGTCGCCCAACTCGGCGGCCCGTTGGAAAAAGATTTGGCCGACATGACGGCCGGTAGCGGCTAGATCAGGGTGATTCATAAATTGACGAAATGCGCCGGATCGTATTTCGACCGCGCGGGATCGTCAAGTTTTTTTAGTCCTTGGATCTGATGCCGGTGCGCGTACGCGTCGCCCAGCGCGTTGGCGACGTCATCCATATGGCCGTTCAAATATTTCCGCGCCGGCACGGCGAGGCGCAAGAGCTCAGCGCCGCGGGCCGCTTGGCTTGGCGCCAAAGGCGGCCCCTTGGTGAGGCGAATACCGCTCTTTAGATAAACATAAGCGGCCAGGGCTTCGGCGCCGAAGGCTGGCGGCGAGTTCCCGGCGAAGAACATCTTGAGATCGATGAACACGGCGTGCCCGCCCGCCGGGCGCAGGACCGGCAAGGCGTCAGCGAGTTTGCCCCAAAGATATTTCACCTGTTCTACCCGTTGTTTCGCGTGCGCGTCGCTGGCAAAAATATCCGGCAGCGCCACTGCGATCGATTCCATATCGCCGGCGGGAAGCTGGACGCCGTCAAGAAAACTTTGCATCGCCGCCTTCTGGTAACTCGCGCGGTCGCGGGTAAAAACAAAACCGCCGGCGCCGACGAGAAAATCTTTGAGCGCGCTCATGGTTCCGCCATCAGCCAGGGCGCAGGTTTCCCGCACGATCTCTGCGAGCGTCCGCTGCCGGAACTCCGCTTCTCGCTCTTTTATGAGAATGCTGTTCTCAAGGATTCGGCAGGCGTCGAGAAAGAGCGGAATCTTGTGCGCCGACGCGATCTCCCGGACGGCTCTGAGATTCGCCAGCGACACCGGATGGCCGCCGCAGGAATTGACGCTCAGTTCGACATAAATGCAGCTGATCTGCCCGGCGCCCTTTTTCTGGATCAGGCTTTCAAGCTTCGCAATATCGATATTCCCTTTGAACGGCTCGTCGGAAAGAAAATCGTGAGCGTCGTCGCCGATCACGTCGGTGATCTGCGCTCCGCTCATCTCGATATGCGTGCGCGTCGACGGGAACAGCATGTTGCCGGCGACGATGCTGCCGGGTTTAACATTGATCTTGACCCAGATCCGTTCCGCCGAGCGCCCCTGGGTCGTCGGCACAAAGTAATCGAAGCCGAAATATCGCTGAACCTCTGCGGCGAGCCGGGCATGAGCAGCGCTTCCTTCCGAAGCCAGGCCCATGCCGGGTTCGACGGAATTCGCCGCCGCCGATACCGCCAGTTGTGCGGTGCTGCGCGCGCTCACGCCGCTATCGGTCGATAAGTCGATATAAATGAGCTCCTGCGAAATGAGCTCGGTGTTGTAGTGGGCTTCGGCCAGAGCGGTTTGCCGCTCCTGTTCGGTGGTTTGCCGCAACGGCCGCACCACCGCCATTTCATAAGGCACGGAAAACGTCACACCAGTCGATTCACCAGCCATCGTAAGAAATTCTCGAAGAGGCTACGTCGTTAGCTAGCCCATAACATGAAAACCGCAAGTTTGACAGATTTTTTGCTGCGGCTTAGGCGCCGCCTTCCGCAGCCGGGATTTGCGGCGCCGCCGGGCGCGCCGTCAGCATGGTCATGGCGCGGTACACCATCTTGCGTTCGGTGGCGAATTTGAGCTGCTTCATCGCCTGCTCAATGGCGAACCAGCGGGCATCGTCAGACTCATGATCGTGATCGCGCACATCGCCGCGCACATAACGCATTAGATAGAAATGCACCCGCTTGTAAATCCGGATCGGCTCGCCCTCTTTGGATTTATCGCGGTAGGAGTAGCGAATGTCGCCCAGCTTACGCACCAGTTTGCCTTCAAGACCGGTCTCTTCGCGCACCTCGCGCAGCGCCGTTTCCTCCACCCGCTCGCCTTCCTCGACATGCCCCTTGGGCAAACCCCAACGGTTGCGCACATGAATGAGTGCGACTTCGGCCAACTCGCCGCTGCGCCGGTAGATCACTCCGCCGGCAGAGACCTCTCTAACCGTGCGGATATTTTCCTCCTGCGGCGGCTTGGCCAAGGCCTGCTCGCGCAGCCAAGTTAAGTAGTCCGCGCTGCCCTCGATGATCGGCAATCCAATAATCTCGGGAATCGAATAGCTGTGCAGCTCTTTAACACGCTTTTCTAAAGCCGGGAAAAGCTGCCGGCGAGTCTTGATGATCAACAGTTCTTCGTCGTTCTGCTCGACCTTGCCCTGCCAGCGGTACACCGACTGAATCGAGCGCACCCGGTTGACGCAAGCAGCCAACTGCTCGCCGACCAAAGCTTGAGCCATGCGGTCCGCCTCCTCGCCCGACCCCACGGTTACATAAACTACGATCAATTCCGACATTACTGGCAATCTTACAACCCAGCACGATGGGCAGTCAATCTATGGGAAGGCATGAGGCACTAGGCAATAGGCAATGGCAAGAACCGGAAACCGTCGAGCGAGTCTTTCTAGTGCCTAATGCCTAATGCCTATTGCCTTTCCACCTTTCCGTCTTTTGGTTGAAGCCCCCCCCCATCTATGTTAGCTAAACAGTTTCGGAGAAAATTCCCATGTCGGAAGTAAAAATCGATTTTGCCAAGGGCAATGGCTTGGTGCCGGTGATCGTCCAGGACCATGAAAGCCGCGAAGTGCTGATGGTCGCCTACATGAACGAGGAAGCGTGGCAGAAAACGCAGGAAACCGGCAAAGCCCATTACTACAGCCGTTCGCGCAAAGGCCCATGGTTCAAGGGCGAGGAATCCGGCAACTTTCAAGAAGTTAAAGACGCCTTTATCGACTGCGATACCGACACCATCTTGATTCAAGTCCATCAGGTCGGCGGCGCCGCCTGCCACGAGGGTTACAAGAGCTGTTTTTTCCGCCAACGCGCGGGCGCCGACTGGAAAGTCATTGGCGAACGCGTCTTCGATCCCAAGGAAGTTTACAAAAAGTAAGAACAAGGCTTTCATATGGCTGGCGAGAAAGAACTCAAGTTGGGCATCCCCAAAGGCAGCCTCGAAGGCATGACCATCGAGCTCTTCAAAAAATCCGGTTGGAAGATTTCATCGTCCAGCAGAAGCTACTTTCCGACGATCGACGACGCGGAGATCCGTTGCAGCCTGGCGCGCCCGCAAGAAATGTCGCGCTACGTCGAGATGGGCACCCTCGATGTCGCGATCACCGGCAAAGACTGGACGATCGAAAACAACTCCGATATCCAAGTCGTCTGCGAGATGGTTTATTCAAAAACCAGCTTTCGCCCGACCCGCTGGGTCGTGGCGGTGCCGCGCGAATCGCCAGTCAAGAAAATCGAAGACCTCAAGGGCAAGCGGATTTCCACCGAGATGGTGAACTTCACCAAGCGCTATTTTGCCGAGCGGAACATTCCCGTGGAAGTGGAATTTTCCTGGGGCGCCACCGAAGCGAAAGCCGCCGAGGGACTCGTCGATGCGATCGTCGAAGTTACCGAGACCGGCACCACCATCCGCGCCGCCGGCCTGCACATCATCCATGAACTCATGGAGTCCTGCCCGCAACTGATCGCTAATAAAACCGCCTGGCAGGACCCGTGGAAGCGAGCCAAGATCGAGCAGATCAAAATGCTCTTACTGGGCGCGCTCTCGGCCGAAAACAAAGTCGGCATCAAACTCAACGTTCCCGAAGGCAGCCTGGAGAAAGTTGTTGAGTTGATTCCCAGTATCACCGCACCTACGGTAGCGACGCTCCACCCTTCGCCCAATTTGAAAGGCGTTAAGTGGTATTCCATCGAAAGCGTGCTTGAAGAAACCAAAGTGCGCGATCTAATACCGAAGTTGATCGAAGCCGGAGCCGTGGGAATTATCGAATATCCGCTAAATAAGATAATCTAGGCAGGTAACTGCCCATTGCAGGCGACGGGATGGCAATACTCCCGACAAGAAGCATTTGCTATTGGCTTAGGCCAGCTGCCTGCTGTATTCCCTCACCACTGTCTCGGTGCAGAAAGTAATCCTTCGCGATATCCGGAAACAGCGCGTAGGTGAGCACGTCCTCTTCGCTCTTGGCCATGCTGCCGGCTTCGCTGCGGGCTTTTTCCAGCCCGGGTTTCAGCAAATCCGCTGGACGGCAGGTTATCGGCTCTTTTTTGCCGAGCACCTTTTCTTTGATCTCTTCAGCGATCTTGCCCGGCGCTTCGCCGTATAGCCCCATGACATAGTTTCTGGTCTCCATGGCGACCACGGAGTAGCGTTTGCCGGTCATGACGTTGAGCGCAGCTTGGGCTCCAACCATTTGACTGGTCGGCGTCACCAACGGCGGATAACCTAAATCTTTGCGCACATGGGGCATCTCGGCGAGCACCGCTTCGAGCTTGTCCTCGGCCTTTTGCTGGCGCAGTTGCGCGACCAGGTTGGAGAGCATGCCGCCGGGGATCTGCGAGATCAGAACATCGGGTTTGATTTGATTGTTCACCGGACTCTCGAACTCACGGTAATTCGGCCGGATGCGGTAAAAATACTCGGCGATCTTGGCGAGCTTGGCGAGATCCAGTCCGGTGTCGTGCGGCGTGCCCATGAGCGCCGCGACGATCTGCTCGGTGGCCGGCTGGGACGTGCCTTGGGAGAACGGCGAAATCGCCGTATCGAGAATATCCGCGCCCGCCTCGATGGCCATCATGTAAGTCATCTGCGCCAAACCGGCGGTGCAGTGTGAATGCAAATGCAGCGGCAGCGCGATGCGCGACTTGATCTTCTTGATGATCTCATAAGCCGCGTAAGGTGCCAGCAATCCGCCCATGTCTTTGAGGCAGATAATCTGCACACCCATATCGGCGAGCTTTTCCGCCACATGCAGGAAATAATCTGGCGAGTGCACGGGACTGATGGTGTAACAGACCCCGCCTTCGACCAGTTTGCCGGTCTTGAGACCGGCTTCGATGGCGGTCTTCATGTTGCGCACATCGTTCATGGCGTCGAAGATGCGAAACACGTCGATGCCGTTGGCGGCAGCGCGTTGCACGAAGGCTTGGACGATATCGTCGGGGTAGTTTTTATAGCCGACCACATTTTGCCCGCGCAAAAGCATCTGAAAGCGGGTCTTGGGCATGGCCGCGCGCAGTTTGCGCAAGCGCTCCCAGGGGCATTCTTTCAGATAGCGCAGCGTCGCATCGAAAGTCGCGCCGCCCCAGGTCTCCAGCGACCAGTAGCCGACATCGTCGAGCGCCGCTGCGATCGGCAGCATGTCTTCGGTCGGCATGCGCGTCGCGACCAAACACTGGTGCGCGTCACGCAAGACTGTTTCCATGATTTCGATTTTGCCCGCCATATGTGTTGGCTCCCTAGGTTGCCGGCTTAATCGTAGAGGTCGCTCTGTTTGTCTTCCAAGCGGGCCTTTTCCTCGGCGTCGATGACGTACATACCGTTGACCTGCTTGAGTTTGCTCTGATCGTAAAAATACTCCGACTGCACCAAACCCTCATCGAACTCATACATCTTGATGGCGTCCCAAGGGCAGATTTTCTTGTCCAGACGGTCTTCCGACTCCGTGCCGATCAGCTGCAGTTGAATACGTTTAGGCACGGCATCGGCATCGACGGGCTTGCGGTTGGCGTCGTAGAACTTGTTGGCGTATTCATAGAATATCTCGCCGGTTTCTTTATGCTGCTGGACTTTGGTGAGATCGTCGCTGAAACACATCTGGCAACCGATGCATTTGTCGTTGTCGACAAAAACCCGATAGGGCTTCAAACCGCCGCCAGGCAGCTCCTCATAGAGTAGATTGATGCATTCGTCCACCGGACAGTGGGCTTCACAGATCGGCGATCCCGCACAGCTCGAACAGTTCTCGTCCATCACCGCCAATAGGGCCGTACCTTTGCGTTTTTTTGCCTCAGCCATTCGCTTCCGTCCTCGCTTTCATGAACTTGCCCCTTAACCTGCCCTTGGCCGCCCAACCGATTGCCACCAGCAAAAGCACCCACCAATAACGGATCATCACAATGCGGCCCCACTCGAGCCAATAAACGAAATTTCCCGACCGGGAAATCAAATCGCTCAACGCCCTCTGGGCGCCGGCATACTCCTTGGCCTCGCGCAACGCCTGCGACAGGCCGTAGAGCGCGCCGTCGTCGTTTGGATCGATCTTGAGCGCTTGCTCGAAATCACGCCGGGCTTCGCTCCATTTGCCGAGTTCGGCGAAAATACTACCCCGTGTCGTCAGCGCGCCAACACTGTCGGGTTTGAGTTCGAGCGCCTTATTCAAACTGACGACCGCGGCGTCGAGCTCGCCTTGTTTTTTTTGCGCCACCGCCAGATTGATATGGGCCTCGGGCGAGTTGGGCCGCAGCTCAATGACCTTGCGGTATTCTTTGATTGCCGCCGCGGCATCGCCGCGGATTTCCAACTCGACATAGCCCAACAGGGTTCGGGCATCGACATGATCGCCGTTAATGCCGATCGCCCGCTTGATCGACAAGATCGCCGCCTGGGGATCGCGCAGCCGTAACAGCGACATGCCCAGGAATAGGTGCAAGTCGGCGTCATTGGGATATTGCCTGAGCAGCTCCTCGAATGCGGCTTTAGCTTCGGCGGCCTTACCCTGGGCAAGATCCTTACGCGCCTGTTCCCAGCGTTTGTCGTTTGCGAAAGGGGCGGTGAATTCGGCGGCGAGGGAGAAAGGAATCGCTGAAGCGATTGCGAGGGCAGCGGTTAGCACCGCCAGCCACTTATGCGCCATTTATTTCCACATTTCGTTGGGAATCTCGTCTTCTCTACCTTCGTCAATCAGCTTGTCGTTCTTAAAGGCTTCCTTCAGTCCAAGCCAAGTAAAAAAGACCACCAGGATCAACATCGCGACGATCGGAATGTTGTCGGGTTTGGTCACGATCTCGAGAAAGTTGTGCAGTCCGCTTGGTTCTTCCATAAAAGTTAAACACTCGTATTTTAAGGATTTTCAAAAAAAATATTAGAAATCCCGCCGGAAGTCAATGTGACAAAATGTCAGAACAGGCCGAGGATGACGGATCGACGATGGAGGATTGATAGTCCCAACCAATCCGGGCGATCTTCTATACTCCATCATCACTATCCTCGATTGAGTGGTTAATGCTGCGAATGATGGCCGCGGCCATGCTCGGTGTTGCGGAAGATCAGTGACTTGATCACCACCGGCACTGCTTTGGCATCGGGCAACTCTTGACCGATATCGACGAAATCGAAATCCTTCAGATCGATACCGTCGATGGAGATAATCCCCGCGCCCGGAATCAGTTCGCGCTCGATGATATTACCCATCAGCTTGGCGATATCAGCGTCGAAGACCAAAACCAACGGCTGGCCGTTGTCGATGTGGCCCTTCATCGCCTGGACCAAGCCCTCGGCTAGAGTGCGAATCAAAGGATAAGAAGGTCCCAACTCCCAGCGGATCGCCAACGCCACCGAACGGTCAATATCGTCGGCGTCAAAGCGCTGCAGCGCCCGTTCCACCGCCTCTTTGACTTCGGTCACGCTGATCGATTCTTTCTGCTCGAACTGCGGCGTGACGACTTGTAGGTTGCGCAACGGTAGTAGTTCCGGATGTGACAAATAGATAGTGTTGCCGCTCACCTGCACAGTGTACTGCGACGCGCCGATGACCGTGGCGCGAATCCGCACTTCGGCCGGCCGCAGGGGGATCTTGCCGCCACCCAATTGGTTGGCCTTCAACCGCACCTTCTTGCCGAGATAGGCGCCGAGATCGCCCAAATTGCGTTTTTCGTAGCCGTAAACGAACTCGGAGACACCGCCTGAGAACATCACCGCGTGGATCGGATCGCTGTATTCGATGTTGGGCGTGAGCAGGAGGTTCTCCACCTCCGGCGACAACTTGCCGCGCTCCAAGACTTCGAACAGCGAATCGCTCAGTTTCTCTGAGAACTTGTCCTTTTGCTCCTCGCTCATGGTACCGCCCAGCTTGAGGCCGTCGATGCCGGCCATCTTGGCGAACTTGAGCGCCGTGTCTTCGAGACGGGTAATGACGCCGTTTTCATCCATGGCCACCAGCCGGGCGCCTACTTCGACGGCGCAGGTGTCGATCACCCGGCCCTCTTTAACGATGGCGACCTTGCTAGTGCCGCCGCCGATGTCGACATTCATGACCGTGAAATCCCCGCCCTCATGATAGGTCATATGCACTGCGCCCGATCCGTAAGCCGCCAAGATCGACTCCAAGTTATGCCCAGCCGTGGCGCAAATAAATTTCCCCGCCTCGGCGGAAAACAGCGCGGCGATCGCTTCGGCATTTTTCTTTTTCACCGCTTCGCCGGTAACAATGACCGCACCGGTGTCGATGTCCTCAGGCGTCAACCCGGAGACCCGATAGGCTTCATGGATGAAATCGCCCAGCTTGTTGGTGTCGATGGTCGTCTTGTCGACATAAGGGGTAAGCAAGATCGGCGACTCATGGATAATCTCGCGGTTGACCACGACGAATCGCGAGGACAACGCCACGCCCTGGCGCCGCAGCGTCAATCGGGAAAAGATCAAATGTGAAGTCGACGAGCCGATATCGATGCCGACGGAGTTCAGCGTGATCCGCTCCGACCGCCACATCGGATGGTTTTCATCCATCATCGCTTCGTCATCGTCAAAGTCCTCATCATGTCCTTCATGCAATCTCAGCTCTTCTTCGTTCACTACATTATCCATGCGCGCTACTAGTCCTTTCTGCATCTTCTCAGAGTCATTTAAGTATCCGATTCCCATAACATATGCGGATAGCCGTTGCCACTCACTGAATGCCCCGACCCGCTCACGCTAGCATCGCCCAAGCACCGGCTTCTTGGCCGTAGTTGGGTAAAAGTCGTGACCATCTTGAGCTGCACATAAAATTGGCGGATCGTCGATAAAACCAACTTACCCGTTGGTTTGGATTTCGCTATTGGCGCTATTCACTTGCACCGTCGAAGCACTGGGCCAGCGCAGATCGGTCGCGACTCCCTACGCCTATTTGGCGGCACCTATACGATGGTTTGAAATTCGCATTACCCGACCCTAACTCTTCTCTTCTGCGTCTAAAACGTCCCGGACTGGGAGACATCACGCGCCAAGAACGCCAAGGTCGCAAAGTGACGGGCCTTGGCCGGTCTTCGTGTGGCAACCCGAGGGATCTCAGAAAAATTTCTCCCTTCGGTCGTAATGACTGATTCCCTGTTTTTTTGCCTGCTTTGCGCAAGAACTTCCGAATTTCGCTTGCGCCGGCACCGCGCTAGAGTATTTCCGCTGACGACAGGCCTTCACGCCTCCGTCGCACCGCTTAACAAGCAAAAAATGCCGCCGCGCGGGATGGACTTCCTCCCCGAAACGGGGATAAGATGCCCTCGGTCCAACCGTCATGGGACAGGAAGAATATCAAGAGCTTTCTTCGTTCCTGAAGCGCTTCAGCCGACGCTTCAAGCTGCTCCAAGGAATTGAGGGTATCTGCCTCACGGCGATCTGTGCCGTGCTGTTGTTCGGCGCCGGTCTCGGTATCTATCAACTGCGCCAGCTCCTCCCCTACGCGCCCATCGTCTACTCCATATTGACTGGCATAGTGCTTCTCGCCGCCATCAGCTGGACTTTGTGGCGCTTTCTCGGCCGCTTATCGCAGGAGCGCGCGGCGCTCTATATCGAACAGAAGCAGCCCAAGCTGCGCAACAACTTAATCAACTCGCTGCAACTTTACCCGCAGGTTGCCGAGGCCAAGAACACTCCCGGCTTTTCGGCAACCATGGTGTTCGCGCTCTTGCGCGCGACCCGCAAGCAGGTCGCAGCGCTCAAGATCGACGAATTACTCGACCACAGCCGGATTCGCTCTAGCGCCAGGCTGCTGGGGTTTTTGATTGTCCCGGTGTTGGCTAGCATCATTCTCAATCCATCGTGGGTCGGCGGGACATTGAATATGTTGGCGAATCCGCTGGAGCATCTGCCGCCGAGCCAAACGACAATAGATGTCGAACCCAAGGGGTTTCGCGTGGTTCGCGGCAGCCCGGTGACGATCCAAGCCGCCACCGCAGGCGCGCTACCGCAGTCTCTCGAACTGATCACCTGGCAAGGCACCAATGCCAAGGGCGAGCTGATCGGCCAGGAAAAGGTCGCCATGGAAAATCTTGGCGGCGGCAAGTTTTCAAGCAAAATCGCCCGCCTCGACAAGACCCTGCGCTACCGGGTGGTGACCGGCGCTTTCACTTCGGCTACCTTCACCGCCGAAGCGGTGGACACCCCGGAGATCGCCAACGTTCAGCTCATGCTCTATCCCCCGGCCTACACCGGCCTAGGTTCGATCTCGTCGCCGGAGGGCAGCATCGAAGGACTCAAGGGCTCGTCAGTGCGCCTCGATGCGGTGACGACCAAAGATGTCGTCAAAGCCGAGATCGTCATGGACGACGGCAAGAAGATTCCGCTCAAGATCGACGGCCGTAAGTTGCAAGCGAATCTTGTGCTGTTTCAGTCGCAGTCGTATCGAATACTGGTCGAAGACAGCCACGGCTTTAAGAACTCGCCGATCAGCTACGAGCTGCGGGTCAAACCCGATGGCTTCCCCACCGTCGATCTGCTCCGGCCGACGGAGGACCTGGAAATCAACGGCGACGAGGTTTTGAATTTGGAATATAGCGCGCGCGACGATTTCGGCATCGCCGAGGTCAATCTCATCGTCAAGATCGGCGACCGCGAAGATAAGATTCGTCTCGCCAGGGACGACGCCAAGCGGCTGATCCTGCGCGATCAATATAAATGGGATTTGGGCCGGCTCGGCCTGCGCGACCAAGACGACGCGGTATTTTTCCTGCAAGTGTTCGACAACGATACCATCTCCGGTCCCAAACTGGGGACTTCAAAATCGGTGCGCTTGAAGTTGAAGAACTTGAAAGGCGAACACCAGCAGATCGCCGAGATGGTCAAGGACTTGAACGCGCGCATGATGAATCTGTTGGCCGATCATTTGGAGACGCCCAATCCCGGCGAAAAGCCGACGCCGCTGTCTCAAGAAACCCAACAGCGTTTCGAGCAGAACCTCGCCGACGCCGCTAAGCGCACCGAAGAGATCATGCGGCGCACGGAAAAGGACCGCATGACCGATTTCGCGACCTACTCCGACCTTCAGGCGCTCAAGCGCAATCTCGAGTTCACCCAAGAGGAACTCTTGCGCAAACAAGAGCAAGCCGCTACGACGGACGATAAGCTTAAAACACGCGACGAGATATCGGCCGAGCTAGAGCGCATGTCGCTGCTATCCGAGGACATCGGCAAGCGCATGAAGGCCCAGGAACTCGCTTCGACGGCGCAGGATTTGGCGCGCAACCAAGAGCGGCTGATGGATTCTCTCGACAAGCTGCAAAGCGGCGACAAGAATCTCGATGCGATCATGAAGCAGATCGCCGATATGGCCAAATCGCTGATGGACCTGCAGCAGGCGATGGCGCAGTTGGCCCAGCAGATGCCCGACGATTTTATGAACGCCGAGCAGATGCAGGGGCTCGGCATGGACCAGATGTTCAAGGCCCTCGACGAGATCCGTAAAAAGCTCCAGGCCGGCGATATCGAAGGCGCACGCCAGCTGGCGCGCGAGCTGTTCAACCAGATGGCGCAGATGGTCGCGGCGATGCAAAACATGCAGCGCTCGCAAATGGCCTCCAGCATGGGGCGCATGCAGGGCGAAATGCAGCGCCAGACCAGCGAGCTACAGGAGATCGCCCGCGAGCAGCAGGAAATCTTGGTCAACACCGAAAACCTTAATAGCGCCGGCCTCACCGAACGCGACGCCGCATTGAAGTCGAAGTTGGAGCAGTTCCTGGCCCGCTCCATCGCCGAGCTCGGCAAACTCACTGAGTTGTTCCCGGACCGCGAGGGACCCGACGATCCCAACCTGCTCACCAATTTGGACGACGCCACCATGAACGCGCTCTTGCGCAACTTGATCGCCAAGCTCAGTCAGAAGGATTTTCCCGGTTTCAACGAAGGCGACGGTTACATCCGCAAGGAGCTGGCGAAGAAGCGCACGCCGGTGCAGGAGCCGAGAGCCCAGCGGGCTGACAAAAGTATCAGCGACATTAAAAAGGAGTTAGAGACGTTGCTCAACGAACCGGCGCAAGCCTTGAGCGACGCCGATAAACGCGCGCTCCGCGAACTAGCCCAGCGCCAAGATGTCTTGAAAGAACGGACCGAGACGCTGCATGAAAAGTTGGAATCGCTGTTTCAGCTCTTTCCCCAGCTCGATCCCAAGATCGTGCAGGGAATCGGCGAAGCTGGCCAAGCGATGAGCAGTGCTCAGGGCCGCTTGGGCCAGCTCGACTCCCGCGGCGCGGTGCCGCCGGAGCGCACAGCGCTCGAACGATTGGCCCAATCGCAGCAGCAGATGCAGCAGTCCATGCAGCAGATGGCCCAGCGCGGGCAAATGGGCAACATGCCGATGGCCCGTTTGTTCCGCCAGGGCGGCCCAGGGCGCTTCATGCCCTTCGGCAGCCTGACGCCGCTGCCGGGCATGCCGCAATTTCCCGAGTTCGACTTTGAACAGGGCTTCACCGGGCTCGACACGGAAAAATTCCGCCTGCCCGGCAAAGAAGAATACAAAGCACCGCGCAACTTCCGCGAAGAAATTCTCGATTCTCTCAAGCAGGGCGTGCCTCGGCAGATGAAAGAGCAGATCGAGCGCTATTTTAAAAATCTTTCCGAGTGATCGCCGCTTGAAGTACCGAATTGCGCCTCTTCTCATTTTCCTCTGCCTATGGGCCGGCCCGCTCTCCGCTGCCGAAGCCGAGCGGGAGTTCAAGGCCGGCGAAGACATTCTTGAAGCTTGGCGCTTCCCGGAAGCCGAAACCATCGCCGCCAAGGCGCTCAAGGATAATCCCAAATCCGCCGCCGCTTTGGAGTTCGACGGCCGCATCAAGTTCTATCAAGGCCGCTACCAAGAAGCGCTGACCGTGCTCGACCGCGCTCTGGCCATCGATTCGAAAGACCCGCGGCGTCAGGCGATGAAGCTGCTCACCCAGCTGACCCTCGACGTTCATAAATCGTTCAAGCGTTACGAGAGCGCTCACTTCATTCTGTTCGTCGACGAGAAACGCGACGCCATCCTGGTGCCCCACGCCCTCGATGCCCTGGAAAAAACCTACGAAGCGATCGGCGCTGAACTGGGCTACTTTCCCAAGGAGAAGGTCCGGGTTGAAGTGGCGCCAGACGCGACCAGTTTCAACGCCATCTCGACGCTTTCGCTGCGCGACATCGAAGAGACCGGCGCCGTCGGCATCTGTAAGTTCAACAAACTGATGATCATCTCACCGCGGGCGCTGAGTTTCGGTTATCGCTGGGTCGATTCGCTGAGCCATGAGTATCTGCACTACGCCATCGTCTCCTTGTCGAACAACCAAGCGCCGATTTGGCTGCACGAGGGCATGGCGCGCTTTTACGAAACCCGCTGGCGCAAACCGGCGCCGGCCAAAGAAGGCCATGAGGATTACTTGACTCCGGCCAATCAGACATTGCTCGTGCAAGCGCTGGAAAAAAACCAATTCGTCGGTTTTAAGAAAATGGAACCGTCGCTGATTCACTTGGACACGCCCGAACAAGTCCAGCTCGCCTACGCCGAAGCCGCTTCCGCCGTCGATTTCATCAATCAGAGCAAAGGCAAAGCCGGCGTGCGCGACCTGCTCGCCACGCTCAAAGACAAACCGACGCCGGAAGCGGTGGAAAAAGTCTACGGCATGGGCTTCGACGCCTTCGAGACCAAGTGGAAGGCATTTCTCAAAGCCAAAGGTTTGAAGCCCATCGAAGGCACGCGGGTGCGCCGCTTGCGCGTCAAAAAAGATCAAAGCGAGGATGAAGAAGTGGTCGAACTGCGCGAAATTCAATCCGCGATCGCGCGCAACCGCACCCATTTAGCCGACCAGATGCTCGCCAAGGGCCGCCCGGTGGCGGCATTGAACGAGTACCAGCGCGCCCTGCAAGCAAGCCCGCAGTCGCCAGTGATCTTGAACAAACTCGGCCGCGTGCTGATCGAGCAAAACCGCGCCGATGACGCCGTCGCCCTGTTGAAGAAAGCCCTGGAGATCGAGCCGGATAGCTCGACTACCTACGTACAATTGGGGCGCGGCTATCTTGCAACGAAAAATTTCCAAGACGCCCGGGTCGTTCTCGAAGAAGCGATCCAGTTAAATCCGTATCATCCGCTGATCTATCGCCTATTGACCGAAGTCTACAGCGCTCTCGGCGACGCCGAAAAGGCCCGCCAGGCGAAAACCACCCTGGACAGCCTCGCCCGCGCCAACTAGGGCAGAAGGAAGAACCCGAGCACATCATGGAAGCCACCGAGATACAGCAACATGAGATCGCCGAGATCGAAGAGTTCGCCGACAAACGCGACGCCATGCTCAGCGAGATCGGCAAGGTCATCGTCGGCCAAGACCGGGTCATTGAAGAAGTCCTGATCGCGCTGTTCGCCCGCGGCCATTGCCTGCTGGTCGGCGTGCCGGGGCTGGCGAAGACTCTCTTGATCAGTACCCTCGCCGAGATCTTGGATTTGGACTTCAACCGCATTCAGTTCACCCCGGACTTGATGCCGTCGGACATCACCGGCACCGATATCCTGCAAGAAGACGCCGCCGGCGGACGCCGGGAGTTTCAATTCTTACAGGGACCGATTTTCACCAACATTCTGCTCGCCGACGAGATCAACCGCACGCCGCCCAAAACCCAGGCAGCGCTGCTGCAATCGATGCAAGAGTACAAAATCACCGCCAGCGGCCGCACCTATCCGCTCGATCTGCCGTTCTTCGTCCTGGCGACGCAGAACCCCATCGAACAGGAAGGCACCTATCCCCTGCCCGAGGCCCAGCTCGACCGCTTCATGCTGAACATCGAAATCGGCTATCCCGATTTCGATGACGAAGTGCAGATCGTCATGCAAACCACATCCAACGCCAAGCCGGCGCCGAAGAAAATCATGGATGGTCCGGCGATCCTGCGCTACCAGGAACTGGTGCGCAAAGTGCCGGTGTCACATTTTGTCGTGTCCTATGCGGTGGCGCTCGCCCAACGCTCCCGGCCGCAAAGCGCTGACACGGCCCAGTTCGTCAAGGACTATGTCGAGTGGGGCGCCGGGCCGCGCGCTTCGCAGTTCTTAATCCTCGGCGCCAAGGCGCGCACCATCCTGCAGGGTCGCTACGCCGTGTCCATTGAAGATATTCAAGCCATCGCGCCGTCGGTATTGCGCCACCGCATCGTGCCCAACTTCAAAGCCCAAGGCGAAGGCATCTCTTCCCTCGACATCATCAACCGATTGTTGGCCGACGTTAAAGCTTCAACCGATGGCAAGGCGGCGCGCTAGCGCGCCGCCCATTCCAAATTACAAATTTAAGATTCCAAATTATCCGAATTCTTTGAATGTGGAATATGGAATCTGTAATCTGTAATTCACGTGAGTGACCCATGGCCGACAGCGACAAGAACTATTTCGACCCCAAAGTCCTCGCGGGCATCGCCAATCTCGCTCTGCGCGCTCGCTGGGTGGTCGAAGGTTTGCTTTCCGGTGTGCACAAGAGTCGCGCCAAGGGCTTCAGTGTCGAGTTCGAAGAGCACCGAGAGTATTCGCCGGGCGATGAGATCCGCCGCATCGACTGGAAGGCGCTCGGCAAATTCGACCGCTACATGATCAAGGAGTATGAGGACGAAACCAACCTGCGCGCCTACCTGCTGGTCGACGGCAGTGCGTCGATGAATTACGCCTCGGACGGCATCACCAAGTTCGATTACGCCTGCACGCTCACCGCTTCGCTGGCGTATTTGATTTTGAAACAGCAGGACGCCGCCGGCGTAGTCACGTTCTCGAACAAAGTCGAATCCTTCATCCCGCCGCGCTCAAAGCGCGACTATCTCCTGCAAATCATCCACGCCCTGGAGAACCGCGGCCCGGCGGGCGAGACCAATGTCGCGAAGATCCTCGAAGAGCTGGCCGGGCAAATCCGCCGGCGCGGCTTGATCGTGTTAATTTCCGATCTGCTCGACGAGCCCGAGCAGATCGTCAAAGGGCTGCGCCAGTTCCGCTTCAAGGGCAACGATGTCATCGTCTTTCACCTGCTCGATCAAGCCGAGCTTGACTTGCCCTTCGACGGCAATATTTTGTTCGAAGATTTGGAAGCGGCCAATCTGCAAGTGATCGCCGACCCGCGCACCATCCGCGCCACCTACAAACAGGTCGTCCAAGAATTCGTCACCGACATGCGCAAGCAATGTCACGACAGCGCCATCGACTATCAACTGATCTCCACCGCCACGCCGCTGGACCAGGCGCTGGCGAGCTATCTGAGCTGGCGTGGGTAGGCCCGGCATGTCGGTTTTCTTTCTCTACCCGCTGTTTCTCTTCGGCCTGGCCGCGGCATCGCTGCCGATCCTGATTCATTTGCTCAATCGGCGCCGGTTGAAACGCATCCGCTTTCCCGCCGTTCGGTTCATCCTGTTATCGCAAAAACGCATCTCGCGCAGCTACCGCCTGCGCCACTGGCTACTCTTGGCGCTGCGCACTCTGGCGGTGATCTGCCTGGCGCTCCTGCTCGCCAATCCGATTTTCCAAACCGGCGCGGGCCTGTTCGCCGGCGGCGGCCCGGTGTCGATGGTATTGATACTGGACAATTCGCTGAGCATGACCTGGTCTGGCGATGGCAATGGATTCAAACAAGCCAAGGAAGCGGCCAGTCTTTTGATCGGCGGCTTGAACGACGGCGATCGCGCCGCCGTGATTCCGACCAACATAAGCGCCAAGGAAGTCTTTCGCCTGAAAGACCAAAAGGATGTGCTGCTGAAAGAGATCACCGGCGTTGAAATCGCCGACGGCACGGCTAATCTGCCCACCGCGCTGAGCAAAGCCTATGAGCTCCTCAACCAGCCGGCGGGGCAAAAAGAGATTCGCGTCATCACCGACATGGCGCTCACCGGCTGGGATCAATTCTCGGTCGCAACGCTTAAGCAAGCCGATCCGTCGATTCCGTTGAAAGTTATCCGCATCGGTAGAAAGCAACAGCCGCTCAACGGCGCCGTCAAAGAAATCCGCCTCGGCGGCCAAGGCGTCGGCGTCAATCTGCCGCTGCAGATCGAAGCGACGGTGGCCAATTTCGGCGCCACGGAAATCAAAGAGCTGCTGGTGCAGCTCAGCATCGACGGCCAGAACAAAGAACAGAAGTTGACGACGATTCCCGCCAAGAGCGAAACCTCGGTCACCTTCCAAACCCGCATCGGCCAAGCCGGCGCCCACGCCGGGCAAATCACCCTCAAGAAAGACGGCCTCACCGGCAACCCCGTGGCAAACTTCGCCCTCGATGCCCAGGACAAGTTGAGAGTCCTGCTGGTCGACGGCGACCCGCAGACATCCTTGGTGCAAAGCGAAACGTTTTTTCTCACCCGCGCCTTGAATCCTTCCGGCGAGCGCGACGCGTCGCTGTTCCTGCCGACGGTGGTTGTGCCGGACGGACTGAACGCCGCGACCCTCGACACCTATCAGGTGGTGATTCTTTCCAACCTGGCCGCGCTGCCCGACGGGTTCGTCACCAAGCTGCAAAACTTTCTCCGCCAAGGCGGCGGCGTGCTGATCTTCGCCGGCGATAAATTGCAAGCTGACAGTTACAATCAGAAACTCGGCGCCGCGTTGCCGGCGCAGTTGCGCGACAGGAAAACCGGTCCGGAAGCAGGCGGCGAGAAGATTGATAAAATCGATCTCACCCATCCGGCGCTGCAAAGTCTCACCGACAGTATATTGCAGGAATCGATCAAAACCGTGCGCGTGTGGGGCTATCAACGCGCTGCCGGCAAGCCGCTCATCTCGCTTGCCAATGGCGAACCGCTGCTGCTTGAACAGAAGGTCGGTGCCGGCAAAGTGATGTTGATAACGACCAGCGCCGACCGCGATTGGAGCGACCTGCCGGTAAAAACGGTCTTCCTGCCGTTGATTCAATCCTTGACCCAATATCTTGCCGGCGGCAAACGCGGCAACCTCGACGCCGGCATCGCCGTCGGCGCCGTCAAAGAGCTGTGGTTTCCGGCCAACTTCGTCGGCCGCAATCTGCGTGTGACTAAACCCGACAAGCAAAACACCGAAGTCGCCATTGCCGGCGAAAAGGACCGCGCCGCGGCGGCGGTCGAAGATAACGACCAGTCCGGTATCTACCGGCTGTCGCTGCCGGCAGGCGGCGAAAAGGACAGCGGCGCGCCGCAAATCTACGCCGTCAACGCGCCGTTTTTGGAATCGCGCTTGGACGAAATCAGCGCCGCCGAACTCGCCGCGAAATTGAAACCGATCCGCACCGAAGTGCTCGACGTCAGCGCGCTCAAGCAAGGCGGCAAACGCGTCGATCTGGCGCTGCCGTTGCTCGGATTGTTGATAATAACGTTGCTGTTAGAAGGGTGGTTGGGACAGCGCTTTTGAAAATCAATGGATAATTGATAATGGATAATGGACACTTCCGGATCCCGTTTTCAATTATCAATTATCCATTTTCCATGATCCATTTTTTATCATGATGCATCGCCGCAACTTCATCAGATTACTGTTCCGAGGGATCATTGGCACAGCACTTCTGCCAAACTTCGCCGCCGCCGCTCAACCCGCCGACAAGCGCCGGCTGCAGTTTGTCTTCGCCCAGTTGAAATACCGTGGCGGCGATTGGAACCCGCATCCGTTATCGGTGACGCCGCTGATGGAAGAGCTGATGGCGCGCACCAGTGTCGAGGCGGCGACGGTGCGCCATGAAGCCAGCTTGACCGACCAGGATCTGTTCAATTATCCGTTTCTTTATCTCACCGGCAAATACGAATTCGATCCCTTCACCCAGGAAGAGATCGACACACTGCGCCGTTTTCTCACCTACGGCGGCTTCATGTTGATCGACGACGCCCTCGGCCAGCCCGGTTACGGCTTCGATAAAGCGGTGCGCCGCGAAATGCTGCGGGTGTTTCCCGGCAACGAATTCAAACGCTTGCCGGCCGGCCACGCGGCGCTGCGCAGCTACTATTTGCTGCGCAGCATCGGCGGCGTGCGCATCGTCAGCCCCGCTCTCGACGGCATCACCCTCGGCAACTCGACACCGGTGGTCTACTGTCAGAACGGCCTGTGCGCCGCTTGGGAGCGCGATCAAGTCGGCAAGTGGACCAATGCCTGCACGCCCGGCGGAGAACCGCAGCGGCGCGACGCCTTTCATCTGGGCATTAATTTGATCCTTTACGCCATGACCGAGAACTACAAAGACGATCTCATCCATGTGCCGTTCATCCGCAAGCGCCTCACCCGGTAAACCATGAACGATCTCTATCTCATCGGTTCCTTGCCGGGATGGCTGGTCGCGCTCATCGGTGTCGCCACGTTGGCATTGCTGGTGCAACAATTCTTCGGCCTGAAGAAACGGCTGCCCGTCAGTCAGACCAGCTTTCTCACCGCGCTGCGCGCCCTGGTCTACGGCGTGCTAATCTTTTTTCTCTTCGGCCCGGCGCTGATCGACAAGCGCGTGACCAAATTGCGCCGGCCCCTGACGGTGCTGATCGACAGTTCCCAGAGTATGGGTTTTCCGGCGAGTTCGAAGAGCGCGCCGGGCGATAAGAATGCCCAAAGCCGCCTCGATCTGGTGCGTGAGAAACTCACCGCCGGTGCCGGCGAGACGCTTTTGCAAAAACTCAATCGCGACTACGATCTCAAACTGATTCGCCTCGGCACCAGCCTCGAACCGATCTCAATTGGCGGCCTTACCGGATTGAAACCGCAAGATCCCGGCACAAGATTGTTAGAATTGCTGCAAGCCACGGCGCGCGACAGCAACACGGCAGCGGCGGGCATCATCGTTTTCACCGACGGTATTACCAACGGCGACAAAAAGACTTTGGACGGCGGCCCGGCGCTGACGGTGCCGGTGTTCGCCGTCGGCGTCGGCGAGGCCGAGGGATTCACCGACGTGCGCATCGGCAAAGTCGGCGCGCCGGAGTTCGCCTTTCGCGGCCGTGAGTTCAAAATCGATCTGACGATTCAAGCTTCGGGCATGAAAGGCAAGTCTGTGCCGCTCTTCTTCAACCGCGGCAAGAATATCGTCACCACGCGCACGGTGGCCATCGATGGCGATCCGTTCGAGCAAAAGATCACGCTGAGCTTCACGCCAAAGGATCTCGGTACCCATGGATTTTCCGTGAGCATACCGGCCCAGGCGGGCGAACAGATCACCCAGAACAACAGCAAGGAATTTAAAGTCGACGTCCAGCGCGACAAGATCCGCATCCTGACGTTGTCCGGCTCGCCGGCGTGGAACTACCGCTTTCTGCGCATGGCGATGAAGCAAGATCCGTTGATCGAGCTGGTCTCCTTCGTGTTTCTGCGCACGCCCACCGACACCGTCGACGTGCCCGAAAGCCAGTTGAGTTTAATTCCGTTTCCCATCGACGATATTTTTCTCGAAGAATTGAAGAACTTCGACGTGATTTTCTTCGACGACTTTTCCCATCGCGCTTACTTCAACCCGTCGTACTTAGAACGAGTGCGCGATTTCGTCCGCGACGGCGGCGGCCTGGCCATGCTCGGCGGCCCGCGCTCCTTCGATGCCGGCGGTTACGGTGAAAGCGCCTTGAAAGAAGCCTTGCCGGTGGAATTGGACGGCAAAGGGACTTTTCAGACCGCGGCAGCGATCAACATCGCGCTCACTCCCGCCGGCAAGGCCCATCCGATTACCCGCTTGCTGCCCGACCCCAAAACCAACGAAGAAGCCTGGAGCAAGATGCCGGCGCTCACCGGCATGAATCAAGTGCGC
The DNA here is from genome assembly GCA_963816145.1 of uncultured delta proteobacterium. Taxonomy (GTDB): domain Bacteria; phylum Desulfobacterota; class Binatia; order UBA9968; family UBA9968; genus DP-20. The sequence continues at coordinate 162,639 of CAWFJP010000002.1, read as the reverse complement.
GCCGCCCGCGGCGAGACGTTGATCACGAGCACCGGCGAAGGCGGCGGCGCGCCGCTCCTGACCATCGGTCGCTTCGGCAAGGGGCGCACCCTCGCGCTCATGAGCGACGACGCCTGGCGCTGGAATTTCATCGCCGTCGGCAATAGAGAATCGCCGCAAAATCATTTGAAGTTGGTGCGTCAAGCGGCGCGCTGGCTCGCTCAGGAGCCGTCCTTCGAACAGGTGCAGTTGCGCCCCATCGCGGCGGTGCAACCGGGAGAAAAAAGCCAGATCAAATTGAAAGTGCTGAAAGACGACTTCACGCCGACGCGCCAGGCAACCGTGCAACTGCGCGTTTTCGGCCCCGAAGGCGAGCCGACGGTGGTCGCCGCCAGCGCCGACAGCGAGGAAGGCGAATACACCGGCGAATTCATTCCGACCAAAGAAGGCACTCACCGCGTCGAAGCCGAAGCAAGCTTGGGCGGCAAAGTTCTGGGCAAAGACCGCGGCAGCTTCAGCGCCGCGTTTGCCTACGGCGAAACCGACGACGGCCTGCCGCGTCTCGATCTATTGAAACAGATCGCCGAGAACAGCAAAGGCGAATATTTTTCAATCAACGACTGGAACGACAAATCGCTAGAGAAGATTGCCGCCAAACTCGAAACCATCGCGCCGTCGCAGCTGGTCGAGCAGCGCCAAACCCAGCTGTGGAGCACGCTCTGGCCCTTCGCCATCGTGCTCGTGCTGCTCAGCGTCGAATGGTGGATGAGAAGGAAGTGGGGATTGATATGAGGTAGGGGTAGGCCCCTGTGCCTACCCTGGGCCGGGCAACCACAGGGGGTTGCCCCTATAAACCGTCGAACGCGCCATGAAATGCGCACAATGAATCGAAACCTGCGCACGATCATAGTCATTTTCGCGCTGCTCGGACTGCCGGCGCGCGTTCAATCATTTTGCCACGAGCTTGAAGTTGTTCAGCGGGGAGGAATTCTTCGCGCGGCACTGGGCAACGCACCCCAAGTAACCATTGAATGGTTGGGCCATTCGACTTTTGAGATCACCTCTTCAAAAGGAACCCGAATCCTTACCGACCCCCATGGTGCTTTCGACCTGCCGCGCCCGACACTACCGCAACATATCGTCACCACCAGCCATCAGCACGGTCCGCACAACAGCGTCCACATGGCGCCCGGCTCGCCGGTGATCTTGCACGGACTAACACCAGGCGGGGAAAACTGGCAGAAGATCTCGACGACTATCCGCGACGTCTCGGTCTACGTCGTCCCGGCCTATCACGACAAAAGTCGCGGCATGCAGCGCGGCAAGAACGCCATCTTTGTTTTCAAGGTCGACGACATCTGCATCGCTCACTTGGGCGACCTGGGCCACGTACTCACCCCCGACCAGCTCAAGATGATGGGCAAGATCGATATCCTGCTCGTCCCGATCGCCGGCGGCTACTTCACCGTCACGCCAAGCGAAGCGCGCGAAGTCACCAAGCTGGTCAACCCGAAAATCGCCATCCCTAAACACTTCTGGTGGGACCAAGCCGTCCAGGAATACACCCAGGGTTTGACACGGGTGAAGATGCTCAGCGCGCCGATCTTGAAAATTTCCAAGCCGGAGCTGCCACAGCCAATCGAAACGATCGTCATGCCTTGGGGACAACGGTAGCAGTAGTAGTCCGGAATTGTTTGCGAATCACAGGACATCAGATGTAGAAATGCTTAGCGGCATCCCGAAACGCGAGGGGCGGGGAAAATTGCCAACTTCGAACGACATCACAGCCCAAGCTCAAACGCCAAGATTCAAAATCTAGCCCGTCCCCCTCCCTGAAGTTCGCTTAAAGCTAACCCACCTCACCGGTAATTCATCGCGCCGCGCGGCACCAGCACGCGGATCTCCGTCGGCATGGGCAGCGAATCTTTGCTCACTGCCAAGGTGTCGCCGTTGACGAGCTGCGTTTTCATGCCGGTGGCGAATTGCTTGATCAGGTAGGGACTATCGCGATGATGCATGGGAATGGCGATTTTCGGTTTGAGCTGGGCAAGCACTTCCTTCGCCAGGTCCGGCCCCATGGTTCGGCCGCCGCCGATGGGCGTGAGGGCAATATCGACTTTGCCGAAAGCTTTGATCTGCTGCTCGTTCAACTTTTGGCTCAAATCGCCCAAGTGGGCGATGCACAGGACGCCGAGGTCGTAGACGAATGCCGAACCGTGGATCCCCTGGATGAACTCGGCGTTCTGGTGAATCGGCACGCTGTAGATGAAGGCGTCTTTTACGCTCGTGCTGACCATGTTCCAATCGGCGCCGTAGTTCTTCAATCCGCGCAGGATCAGCGGGTTGCCTTGGACGATCTGCACGGCATTGTGGTTGAACATTTCCTTGCCGACGGTGACGACATCGGCGGCGACATTCGGATTGGGATACCATCCAGGTCCCAAGGGATCGGCGACGATGCGCGTACCCTTGCCGGTCGTAATGAGGAAGAAATTATGACCGAAGTACTGAATCGTCGCGTCGACATTGGCCGCGTAGGCGAGCGAGCCGAAACTGCGAGCGACATCCGGATCACGGCAAGAGCCATGAGCTGCGGATATAAATAACAGCAGCGCCTGGAAGACAGCTGCAGCACCCAAAGTGAATTGTCGAATTCTACTTTGCCTGAAGGGTTTCATGACACTCTCAAGCGCAACCGGGGACACAGAATCGCTCTGACCACTGCGAGTTCATGAATAGGCTATTGGATAGACGGGGAAAAGACAAATGCCGGCGCCGATCTGATGCGAAGCCGGTTCGTCGAAGTAATCGGTGAGCACCCTAGCGCAAGTATTTCTTGTAGTCGTCCATGACCGAATTTAGCCGATCGGCGACGGTGACGTCCTCGGAAATGATTTTCATCCGGGCAAATTCCTCCTGGGGAACATCGCTGCGCGAAATCACCCGCCCGAGGTTTTTGATAAACATTTGCCCTTCCTTGGACAGGACATAGTCGATAAAAACCTTAGCCGCATTGGGATGGGGCGCGTGGGCGGCGAGCGCGATGGGGTGAATATTCTTGGTGACGAAAGGCATCGGCGCGACCTCGATGGGCGCGCCGCGATTACGAAAGCGCAGCACCTGGGTATCGTAGGAAAAACCGGCATTGAACTCGCCGGCGGCGATCATTTGCGTGACCAAAACCTGCGCGCCGCGATAGTTAAGCTCCTGCCGCGCCAGTCCCTGAAAAAAATTCCGGCCTCGTTCTTCGCCCATGGTTTTTAACATGGTGGCGAACCAGGAGAACTGTCCTTCGGGAAAGCCAACCTGTCCTTTCCATCCCGGCTCGAGTAGATCTTCGTAACGTTTAGGAATTTTCTCCTTTGGCACGAGCCTGGTGTTGTAGGCGATCAAGCGCAGATTCGAATACATATCTACCCAGCGTCCCGCCGAATCCTTCGAGTCCGCCATAAATAAGGAGAAATCCGGCGTCAGATGGCGCGCCAGCAAACCCATTTTGCCGAGCAAGTAGATTTCCATGCCGCTGTTGGTAACGGCGTCGAAGAAATGACTGCCGGCGCGGCTCTCGGTGATGATGCGCTGCAAAAGTTTCTCGCTGCCCAAACGGGTAATTTCGACACGGATCGACGGATACTTGGCTTGAAAAGTATCGGCGACCAGCTTGCTTTCATCGGCGCCCATGGAAGTGTAGAAGGCCACCCGGCCTTCTTTTTTGGCGAGATCGATCGTCTTGTCATCCGCCGCGGCCACAGGATTAGGCGCCAGCGCGGCGAGGTAAATCAGCAAAAAAATCGCCATGAGTTTTCTGAGGGCGGTCATGATCGAGTCCTAAATATTGGGTCCAATGACTTTCGAGATAGTCTGCACGATCGCCTATAGGCCGTAGAACCGCCGCGGATTATCGTCCAGAATTTTGCGCGCCACCGCCGCCGGGATCTCGCCCTTTGCACCGCGCTCCTCGATGACGTCCAGGGCTCGAATCTCGGCAGACTGGTCAGCGTGGCTATAGTCCGTACCGATCATCAGATTATCTTCCATTCCGTGCTTTAAAATGTAAGGCAGATCGTCATTGGTCTGGCAGGCGACGTAGAAACGGTTTTTACGGAACAGGTCTGCCTTGAGGTCGATGGGCAGGAAGGTGCGGCGAAGTTTCTTTGCCATCAGATCGGCAAGGAGAAAGGGCACCCAGGACGCGCCGGTTTCGATGAACCCCACTCGGAGTTTCGGAAACATATCCGGGATGCCATGCTCGGCCAGCGCGTTAAATGCTGCGATGGCGATCATACCGCCGCCCAGCCCGGTGCCTTCGGTGGTGGCGGACTCGATGAAACCGTTGGCATTGTGGATGCAGATCGGCAGGTCGAGGCGGCTCGCCTCGTCATAGATCGGGAAAAAATGCGGATCGCTGGCGGCGCGGCCGCCGGCTTCGATGCCTTTCTTGAACACGCCGCAGGCGCCGTGCTCCTTGGCCCAACGCAGCTCTTCTACAGCCCGAGGAATGTCGAGCATCGGCAGCACCGCGACCCAGCGCAACCGACCGCGACTCTTCTCGGTAGCGGTAGCGATCCAGCGATTGTAAGATTTGCAAAGCGCGACATCGATCTCCGGTCGAGCGGTGAAAGCGTGCAGAAAGAGCGTCGGGTAGAGCACTTGCACGTCGACGCGCAACTCGTCCATATGGCGCACCCGAGCATCGACGTCCAGAAGTTCCCGGGTCGCCTGCACGGTGCCGGTGCGCTGGTCATCGCGCCAGCGCTTGAGTTGGATCGTGCCATCGATCAGCCACAGGCGGTGCGGCCGGGCGTCGCCCGGCGCGGTCGCCGATCCCGGATCGACCAGTACCGGTTTGAAGCGGCGCGCGCCGTCGTCGAGATATTCCCAGGTGGCATCACATTCATCTATATGGGCATCGACATCGACTCGAAACATAACTCCTCCTTGGCTGATGGCTTTTTTATTTGCTCAACATCGGCGAATAACGGCGATCCGCTTAAGCTACGGCTTTGGGTTGGGGAACTTCCGCCGGCCAATTATCGATATGAACCGGCTCAGGCGGGAAACCGAGAACATTCAAATAGAGATACTCGCGCCAAGCCGGGAAAAAGCGCACGTTATCCACCGGCACGTTAAAATATTTACGCAGGAAGTCGCGACGCGGCGGATCGAAAACCGTGCGCGGCCGGCTGTTGAGCGCCTGCTTTTCAATCTCGCCGATGCGCCGGCGAATCGGCGCTTCGCCGTAAATCTCGATCTGTTCCCAGACATGGTCGTGAATCTTCTGCAAGATTGCGTCGTGGTGGGTGCGCTCTTCGGCATGCACTACGCGCTCTTCGAAATCGAGCAACTTGGGTGTGGTGATTTGAATGCTCTGTATGCTCGCCGCCGTGCAATGACCGTAGGGCCAAAGGTTGCCGGAAAAAATGTAACTGAGAAAATCGCGCTTCATGATTTGGTGGTGCTCGGTGCGCGGCGTCAGGCCGTATTGACGCTCGAACTCCGGGTCGGCCTTAGAGTGGTCGCGGCGCGGGTCAATCGAATTCGCTTGCCGGATATACCCCCAGCCGTGGCCCGCTTCCGTGCCGATATGTTCGCCGAGATGATGGCGCCACTCGGCGTCCATCTCGAAATGGGCCATGGCGTAGCAAGCGGTGCCGACGGTGATCTCAAGTTCGTCGCGGCCGCGATGGCCCAGCCAACGGGCCAATCGTTCGCGCTCCTCGTCGTCTTTAGGAGGGCGCTTCACATGATCGCGGCTCTTACGAAACTCCTCCAACTCCGCGCTGATCGGATTGTCCTCGCTATAGGTGATTTTTTTGCCAACGCCTCGGATATCTGCCATGACTACCTCCAAAAGTTTTTCTACTTTGTGGCATAAAGTGACCGCACAAAACCTTCCTTATCGATGCGCTCGAGCAGGCTCAGGTCCAGAACGCCGAACGGACTTCGATTCGACGACTCAGGTGACAGCTTGACCACGGTATCAAACGCCTCTTTCGGCACCATCGGCATACGCTCGTAGAGCACCACGACTCTTTGATAAACCTCTTCGATCGCCTCCGGATCGCTGAGCCGCATGCTCTCGACTGATGGTCTTTTTTGCCATATCCGGATTGGTCAACGCAAGTTTCAGCCCATGTAAGAGCCCTTTGAGAAATCGCGTCAGCGCCGAGCGGCGATTGTTCCAGTACCGTTCGGGTGGTAACCACCGAGGTGAACATACATGGAATCCGAGCGGCGGCGAGATCGATGATCATGCGCAGTCCCAATTTTTTCGCTTCGATAGTTTCCGGCGGCGACAACAGCGCGGCATCGACCACGCCGGTGAAAAGTGACTGGGCAACCAACCCCAATCGGCCGAATGCGATCAGCTTGACATCCCGCAACGGATCAAGCCCCGCGCGTTGCAGTAAAACCGCCGCGGCCAAGTTGAGCGACGTGCCCGGCGGCGTGTTGGCGATCATCTTGCCTTTGAGATCCTTGAGCTGCACGATTTCCGGCTTCGCCCATAGTTGATAGGGAACGGTATTGACGAGCCCGCCGATGATGCGCACCTCAACGCCTTTGAGATAAGCGCTCAGCGCCTGCCCGCCGCCGACGATGGTGACATCCAGACTGCCGGCATCGAGAGCGCGAATCATGGTCGTGCCCGCCGATTGGATAAACTCAACATTGGCGCCGTAAAGCTCGAACAGTTTATGCTCGACCGCCAGTGAGCCCGCCAACTGGGTTGCGGTCGCTCCGGAAAAACCGAGGCGAAGCGATTCCGCGGCCCAAACCATGACACCGCTATGAACGAGCATGGTCAACGTGAGCGCGAGGAGCGCGAACCAATGGGCCAAAGACGAGAATCCAAATTTGGTAAACATTAACAAGTTCCAGACGACGAGAGGTTGATGCGCCCGCTAATCCGCCAAGCTAGATACTTTCTAACACCCTCCCGCAGAAAACCACAAACCGGGAAAAGGCCGCTGGCCGCGCTTTCTCCAGTCTACCTCAACCTCCGAACCATGGGCAGAATTAATATACGGGAGCAAATCCTAAAACTGGCACGTGGCGATTTTACTTCTTTAAAAGCGCATCGTTGAAACCGCTTTGGTCGATACGTCTGAACAGCGATGAATCGAAAATCAAGTTCGGATCGGTTTGCTTGGGCTGCGGGTATTGCAGCGAAAGCATATCCAAGCCGCTTTTGATCACTTGCATGGAAAACTTTGCCTAAACACGTCTGCGCGGACCGTCACGTTCGTGGTCTCGTCTGCCAGAGAAACTTCACCGCGCCGGCCGAGCTCGAGGCAGGTTCATTGAATTTCTGTTTTCAACCGGATAGGCCGTAAACAATCGATGCTGAGGGGAGATTCAATCATGAAAGCAATCCGCATTCACCAATACGGCGGTCCAGAAGTTTTATCTTACGAAGACGTCACTATCGCCGAACCCAAGACCGGCGAAACACGGGTTAGGATCGAGGCGATCGGTCTCAACTTCATCGACATCTATCAGCGCACTGGATTCTATCCGCTGCAGACGCCGTTCACGTTAGGCATGGAAGGCGCCGGCATCGTCGATGCTGTCGGCGAGGGTGTCACTGAAGTGAAAGTGGGCGACCGTGTCGCTTACGCGATGATTCTTGGCTCCTATGCTGAGTACGCCATCGTACCGGCGACGAAGCTAGCGCTTCTGCCGGCGAATATCGACGCAAAGTCGGCAGTCGCGCTGATGCTGCAAGGCATGACAGCACACTATCTAACGCACAGCACCTACGAATTGAAAAAGCCCGACATCGCGCTAGTTCACGCCGCAGCAGGCGGCGTTGGGCTGTTGCTGATTCAAATCGCCAAGATGCGCGGCGCGCGCGTCATCGGCACGGTCGGCACCGAAGCAAAAGCGCAGCTTGCGCAACAAGCCGGCGCGGACGAAGTAATTGTGTACACACAGAGCGACTTTCTCGTTGAGGTGAAGAAACTCACCGATGGCAAGGGCGTTCATGTGGTTTACGACTCGGTGGGCGCGACCACGTTCGACAAGAGTCTAGATTGTCTGCGCCCGCGCGGCTACCTTGTGCTCTTCGGCCAGTCGAGCGGTCCGGTGGCGCCGCTCGATCCAGGCAAATTGGCCGCGAAGGGGTCGCTCTTTCTCACCCGCCCAACCCTGGCGCACTACCTGCTCGATCGACATGAATTAACGCAGCGCGCCAACGATTTGTTCAATTGGAAGGCGAACGGCAAACTTAAGCTGCGCATCGAAAGTACTCTCGCGCTGCACGACGCCGCCCAGGCGCATCGGTTGTTGGAGGGCAGAAAGACTACCGGGAAGGTTGTCCTCGTTCCGTAGCGAAAGGGTTTTGACTTGCCTTGGGATATTGCAGCGTTAGCGATTGGCGCATCAGCTCGGTCAACTTTTTCTTTTGATCGGCGTTGAGCAGCGCCTTACCTTGCTCAATGGCGCGAATGCGCGCGATCCGCAGATCGGTGCGGAGCTTTTCTTCCTCGCGCATTTTCGTTTCGAGCTTGGTCATGTCCACTGGCTCGCTATCCAGCAGGGCTGCGATATCGAGCTCCACGATGCGTAAGTCCGCTTCGTTACGGATCGTCTGGCGCTGAAAATTATCGCGCAACTGTTCCAGCCGGCGCACTTGATCCGAGGAAAGCCCCAACGCCTCTTTGTTGTTGAGCATTTGACTGATCACTGGGCGATCTTCGCGGGCCCCGCGCGGTCCCAAGCGCTCCCACATGCGCCCGCCCCACTCGTGCAGCGCGCGTTGAAAGCGCTCCCAAGACTCGGACAACTCTTCGGGTATCGGCGGCCTCGACCGCTCTGGCTCCGCGCTCATCACTGGAGCAGTCACGAACAACAGCAAGGCCACCCCCCAGAAAAACCCGTTGCGCTGCAGATTCACCTCCGCTTCGCGAGGCATAAGATTGGCTGACAAAAAGTAAAGCTCCGCCGCGCCGTGAAGTCAACCTGGTTGGTCGTGGGCTCGTCACAAACGATAAAGCGAATCGTTGGACGACGAATATTTTTTGCACGAATATTTTTTGCTCTTGACATTCATATTGCGCAGACGTAGAGCGGAAGCAGATTCACTGAACGCTGCCAGGCGTAGGGGCGAGTGGATCGCGGAAAACAGTTAAGCCCCAAGGTGTGAAAGGAGGTCTTTGCTATGCAAGACGGAAATCCACCGAACCACTCCTGCCCGCTGTCGGCGGGCGGTTTTTGACCCGGAACCATATCCCGCCTCACGCAGCGGCGTTAACTAACCGGACCTCAACTAAATTGCCTGTAGGCAAAGCGTCGCCTTGGCGACATATTAAGGAAGGTCGCAGGTAGTATGACACGCGGAGATTACTCACGTGAGCGCAATTCGGATCGAAACCTATCAGACCGCTGATCGCGGCTCCGATGGTAAATTGAACATAGCAGTCAAGAGCGCATATGCGCCGCGAGGGCGCCCTATTCACCAAGGGGCGCCCTCGCCATTCTTGACGTCGGAATGATTTCAGTCCGATAACGGACTACCGAAGTTTCATACAGATCGGCCGGGGAGAAGATTATGATCGAAGCGGATCATCGTTATTTACGCTATGCCTTGATGGTCGCCGAACGTTCGCGCGACCACGGCGACCGTCCGTTCGGTGCTGTCCTGGTCAGCAATCGCGGCCGAATCTTGATCGAAGCGGAAAATATCGAGAACGTCACCCACGACTGCACCGGCCACGCCGAAACCCGGCTGCTCGCCCAAGCATCGCAGCAGTTTCCCCGCCACCTGCTGGCCTATTGCACGCTTTATGTTAGTGCCGAGCCCTGCCCGATGTGCGCTGGGGCGATTTTTTGGAGCGGCGTGGGCCGCGTGGTATTCGGTCTCAGCAATGACCGGCTCAGGCAGCTGATCGGTCATCGTTCGGAGCAGCTTTTCGAACATTGCGCCGATGTCCTCGCCAGAGGCACTCACTCTGTAGAAGTTGTCGGACCGTTGTTCGAGGACGAAGCGGCCGAGGCGTTTCGCGAAGGCCTGGTGCTGCCACGAGTTCTCGTCCACTGAGTTAACGTCGGGGACCGTTAACGCATCGAGTCCGATGTTCGCCGTGTCGCCCGGGATTGACCCTAAGCGGTACCGCGGAGGAGGAAACCATGCAAATCATCACCATCTACCAGGGTGCATCCGGCAGCGGTGAAGAGTTGGCCGATAGCGTAGCCCAAGCGTTGGGCTATGGCTGCGTCGACCGCGAAGTGCTTGTCCAGGCGAGTCTGCAATACGGCATCCCCGAAACCAAACTCAATGACATCGTCGAGCGGGAACCGAGCTGGTGGGCGAGCTTCACGCACAATCTCGACCCCTATCGCATCGCTTTACAAGCGGCCTTCTGCGAGCTCGCCCGCGATCTAGGCGTCGTCTACCACGGCCATCTGGGCCACGAGCTAGTTCCGAAATTTCAACATGTTCTCAAAGTCCTGCTCACCGCGCCCATGGAAATGCGCGTCGAGCAAGTGCGCGCACGCCACAAGCTCAATGAACTCGCCGCGCGCCGTTACGTCGAGGAGGTCGACAAGGCGCGCACACGCCGGCTGCAAGGTATGTTCGGCACCGATTGGCGCGATGCGAGCCGCTACGACCTCGTCGTCAATCTCGGCCACATGAGTTTAACGACAGCGAAACAATTGATCGTCGATGCCGCCCACGCGCCGGACTATCAAATGACCCCGGCCTCCAAGCGGGCCTTTGAAAATTTTGCCTTGGCGTCCCGTGTACGCGCCACCTTGGCGCTCGCCGAAGACTTGTCTCAAGTGCGCGTTGAGATCGATGCCAACGACGGCGATGTTTTCGTCTGCGGAACAGTGCCGGAATGGGTTACCGCGCGCCAGGTGGTCACCCACATCGAAGGGGTCCCCGGTATCAAGCATGTGCGGGCCGATCTCACGACACTGCCGGCGAGCCTCGGACTGACAAACTAACATCACGGCAAGCCGCTTCGCTTGATAAGCATGCGCTACGCTAACGGGTGCGCACAGTCTCTTTGAGAAAGATCGCCATCCCGACGCAGCCGAGCGCGATAGCGCCTGCAAGGCACTGCCAAGCGAGCGCGTAGGAACCCGTGCGATCGACGATGTAGCCGAACAGCGGCGTGCCGAGCGTGGCCGCGCCGGCATTGATGGTAATCATCAGCCCCATCGCCACGCCGGTTCGAGTTGTGCCGGCGAGCTCGCCGATCAGGGCGTAGGAAACCCCTTGATAGCCGACGATGCACAGTCCGGATAGAAAAACGATCGCCAACAGTAAAGGGATCGATGACTGCCTGGTCATGAGGCTCAATCCGGTCATCAGCACGATGCTCAACAGGCCGATGATGATCAGCACGATCTTGCGCCGGCCGCCGAAGATCCGGTCGCTGGCCACACCCCAACCCACCCGGCCAACCATCGCGCCGCCTTGGGCAATCGCCAGCGCTTGGCTCGCCCAATAGGGTGAGAATCCCATCGACTCTTTGAGATATAGCGGCACGTAGGTAATCAGCGCCATCTGCCCGATCAGAAAAATCGCCGTGCCGAAGCTTGCCGGTAAAAAACCTCCGACGTTGAGCGGCGTGTGAACCGGGGTTTGTGCCTGTTGCTTCACCACGCCAGGTTCCGCACCATTGAAGGGTTCCCGCCAGAGAAACGAAAAAACAAAGCCGAAGAAAAAGTTTATTACGCCCAATGCGACGAAGGCGCCGCGCCAGCCGACGACCAAAACCAACGGCGGCGCGACTAACGCGGTGACGAACCCACCGGTGGGAACCCCGGTCTGCTTGATACCCATCGCCGTCGCTCGCTCGTCGCGGTAAAACCACGCCATCACGCCTTTGGTCGATGCCGGATTGAGATAGGCGTAGCCCAAGCCACAGAGAAAAAACCAGGCGAATGCCCAGGCGAAGGACGGCGCGAAGGATGCAGCGACAGTACAGACGCCGACGATCAGATGACCTTGCAGAGTCGTATTGCGCACGCCCAGACGGTCGGCCAGCCAGCCGGCGACGAACGACGCGCCGGTCATCGCCAAGTAAAAGGCCGAGAAGAACAGCCCCACTTGCGCGCGCGAAAGCCCGAGCTCGTCTTGGTAAAACGGCGCCAAGGTATTGATGCCATATTGCGCCGATGCGCCGATCACATGGGAAACGCTCACCAGCGCGAGGATGGCCCAGCGAAAACTATCGCGCGCGGGAGCGGTGTCAGACATGAAGTGGGTTCAATCGAAAACGGTGGCGGAATAGGTCTCAGCGTCGACGAACGCTTCGATGACGCTCGGCCCGCCGAGGGCAAACGCCCAATCGAGAGCTTGGCGGAATTCACCGGGAGATTTCGCGGCGCGGCAGGGCACGCCGAAATAATGCGCCGGCGATTGCGGCGGCGCGCCGAGATACACACCCGAAAGCGGATAGCTGCGCTTTTCCTGTTTGACCTTCATCAAGCCTAGCCAGCCGTCATTGAGGACAATCACCGGCACGGCCAAGTTCAAGCGGCGTGCCAATGCCAGCTCTCCAACAGTCATCTGAAATCCGCCGTCGCCGACCACGCAGGCCACTGCACGATCGGGATAAACTATTTTCGCCGCAAACGCCGCCGGCATGCCGTAGCCCATCGACGACCATCCGTTGGTGGCAAGCAGAGTGCGCGGCTGATCGGTGCGCCACTGCGAGGCGATCTGATGGGTATGGGCGCCGACATCGTAAGCGAGGATACCGTCAGCGGGAAACTTTCCGCGCAGAACATCCAAAGCTTGGAACGGGGCAAAGCCAGCGCTGGCTGGGCGGAGCGCTTGGTCCAGCGCGTCGCGATGGTCGCGGAAATCCTGCGATGACCAGCGATTGCTTGCCGCATCGATCGCGCTCATCGCGCCAATCGCCGCGTCCAAGTCGCATGCCTTGTTCCAAAGCAGATTCAAGCCGCTGCCTTGCTCGGCCGCTTCACTGCTGACGTGGACGATCGGCGTCCCCGGCTTCACCCACTCTTCGTAGTTGATCTCGATGGGATCGTATCCGACGGCAAGGATGAGGTCGGCTTGGTCGGTGAATTTTTTCACATCGCTGCGCCGCGCCCGGCCGATTGCGCCGGCATAGTTTGGATGGCTCTCCGGTAAGAAACCTTTGCCATGCAAAGTCGTGACGAAGGGAATCCGTTGCCGCTCGACGAATTGGCGCAGAGACTGACTCGCCGCGCTGCGGGTAAACGACAATCCGGTAATCAACAACGGGCGCTTGGCATCTTTCAAAGCCTCGGCAATGGCTGCGACGGCTTCCCTCGACAAATCTGCAAGCGCCGCTGGTGCCGTTTGCGAGCTCCGAGATTCTTGCGCCGCCGCCTGGGCGACATCCTCGGGAAGATCGAGATGCACCGGCCCCGGCGGTTCATGGGTCGCGATGACAATCGCCTCGGCGAACATCGCGCCGACGTTTCCATGACGGCAAGCAAACGAAGCCTTGGTCAGCGGCTCGAACAGCTTGTGATGATCGATACGCATCTGAATGCGCCGTTTGAGCCAAGGGGTTGCGACGTTGCAAGTGATCGCCAAGATCGGCGCGCGGTCCAACCAAGCGCAGCCAACACCGGTGGTTAGATTGGTCGCGCCGGGTCCCACCGTGGAAACACAGACACCGGGAACGCCGGTCAAATAACCGACCGCCGAAGCCATAAACGCCGCCGAAGTCTCGCTCGCCGTGAGCACGAAAGCCACGCGGACTGCTGGCGCAGCGCTTCGATCAATGGCAATACCGGCCCGCTCGGAACACCGAACACCCAACGCACCCCGGCCTGTTCAAGTGTGCGGACGATGAGATCGCTGTTGTTCATGAACTGACCGTCTCACTCACCACGAAGGACACGAAGAGCAGTCAGTCGAAGTCTCGCGAGATTCTTCGTTCGTTAGCAAGCGATACGCATCTGGGCATGACGAATCGGTCACGTCCTTCGAGACCTTCGTGGTGAAATCTTCATTGCGGATGGCGACGTGAACGACCATCGGCTAGTTGCCAATCCGCACCGGGTCGATGACATCCTGCACCGCGCGCACGATCGACATGGCGGTCAGCTTGCCGGTCTTGGGATTTTCACTTGGAATGTTTTCGATATGCACATGCAGCTTGCCGAACTCGCCTTCGACGTCGATGTCATGGCAGTTTCGCGACAAGCCGGGCACGGCGAGGATACGCACGCGAGTCTCGTCGGGACCGATGCCCGCCAAGCTTACGGCGCCGGTAACGTTGACGTTGGCGGGAAAGCCGCGGCAGGCCTGCCGCGCCGAGCCGAAGAAGACCTCTGTCTCTTCCTGCAAGCCGACAAGCGAAATGCCGCGCTCGACCAAATACGGCGCGCCCTCAAGCCCCAACGGCGGTTTGCGCGTCGTGTGCGTTACATGGGTAATCGCGCCGACACAAGCGGATTTGATGCCGTCAAGCCCAGCGATAGCGCCCGATGGAACATAGAGATGACATCCGGTGCGCCGCGACTGCGCCATTATCTCGGGATGTTCGAGCAAGGCGCCGACACTGATGACCATGAGATCTTTCCCGGCGGCGAAAGTCTTGCGCGCTAGCTCTGCGACCACATGGCCGCCCGCCGCTTCGACAAGTAGGTCGGAGTCGTCGATCAGCTCGTTCAACGGCAGATAAGGCGGCGGATTGTTAAACGCCTCGAGAAATTCCCGTGCGCGCCTCTCCGACCGGCTGGTGACGCCGGCGATGCGCACCGCGAGCTTGCCCGCTTCCACCGCGCGCACCAGCGCCTGGCCAATCGCACCACATCCGACGATTCCCATTGACTTGATCGCCATGTTTTGAGTCCGCCACCTTTCGGCTTTGATGAATCGAATAATCTATCTAGCTTGAAGCATTTCGCACTGTCAATCTTCGCGGTCGCAACCGGACAACCTAGGCAAAATCACGCAACCGAGACAGACCAAGAGACAACAATCTCAATGCGCACAAGATGTCGCCCGAAGGGCGACCGAAAACAAGCGGATCGTGCGCCAAAATAGTCGCTTTCAAACTTGGCAAACCGTCGGCGTAGTGGTAGATGAGATCTATGCCGGCCTACGAGATCTACTTCCGTTGCGACGACTGCAAACGCGAGCACACGATCCACACCAAGATTCACTTGACTCAGGGGCCGGATCGCAAACAAAGCCTCGCCGAGTTCTTTGTCGGCCGTTCGATGCCGCCGCAAGCACTATCGCTACAGGGCCACAAGGCGTTCTGCCTAAAAACTGGGCGGCAATTCCGACTAGAAAACGACGAGCAAATCCTCTTGGTTCCACCGACAGCACAGCCGCTCCCCCCCAGCCAACTGCCGCTGATACCCGACGGCCATTGATGCTCAGTAGGTATCGCGCCTACAGATCCGAAGCCGTGTTATGGGCGCTTACGGTTCTCAGATGCCGTACAGCATTAGATAAATCACCACGCCGGTAATCGAAACGTACAACCAGATTGGAAAAGTCCAGCGGGCGATGCGCCGGTGAGCGTCGAATCGCTCGCGTAGCGCGCGGATCAGGGTTACCAGCACCAGCGGCACGATAGCCGCCGCAAGCAGGGTGTGGGTGATGAGAATAGTGAAGTAGACCGGCCTAATCCAGCCTTGACCTTTGAAGCCCACCGAACCGACTTGGAAATGGTAGACGAGATAGGAAATCAGAAATAGCGTCGAACAAGCGAGCGCCGCGACCATACAGCGCCGGTGGGCATCGCGGTTCTTGCTGCGAATGAAGAAATAGCCGGCACAAAGAAAAACGGCGCTGAGACTGTTCAGCGCCGCATTCAGAGTCGGAAGTTGCGCGATGGAAATCAATGGGGGAAAATATCCGGCATCAACATGAGAACCAGGAAAATGCAAAGCACGAACGGCGCGAGCGCGACGATGGTGAGGGTCTTCTTCTCAAATTTCAAATGCATGAAATGCATCGCCACCAAGGCAGCTTTCCAGACTGCAAAGATCACCAACAGTGAGGCTAGCAGCATTTTCGGCAAACCCATATAGACGATAGCGACCTCGATGACGGTGAGCGCCAAGAGAATCCAGAATATTTTGATGTAGTTGGAGGTCGAATGGGCTTCGCTTGTCATAACGGTTTCCTCGAGATGGGAACTAGAGCAAGTAAACGAAAGTGAAAATCAAGATCCACACGAGATCGACAAAATGCCAGTACAGACCGGCGATCTCGACATGCTTGGCTTGATAACGCCCACGGTTGACCGCCGCCAAGACGCATGTGTTATAGATCACGCCGCCGGTGACATGCAGACCGTGAAATCCGGTGAGAATGAAGAACGTCGTGGCGAACAGATCGGTCGAGAAAAAGATATTCAATTCAGGCAACCGGTGCTGGAGTAAATGGGTCCATTCGTACGCCTGGCAGCCAAGAAACATCGCCCCGCCCAAAATCGTCAAGCCGAGAAATTTGTTGAACTTGGCCTTGTTGCCCTCTTGAATCGCCGCCAACGCCAAAACCATCCAGACGCTGCTAACGATCAGTAAAAAGGTCATGAACGCGGTTAAATTAATGCCCAGTACCTGGGCGGGAATCGGCCACTTGGTGCTGGCATGACGGAGAATACCGTAGCCGACGATTAAACAGCCGAACGACATGGCATCGCCGGCAAGAAACAACCACATGCCGAGTTTGCCCCAGTTTTCCGGGGTTAAAGGAGTCTCGTTAGCCTCCGCTCCTCCATGCACCGCCACTGCTTCACTCATCTGCCCACTTCCTCCTGATTCAATCGCAATTGCACGACTGGCTGTTCGATCGGTTCCGGCTCAGGTTTAGCGAGCTTGCGCCGGTAGGCGTAGAAGAGCCCGCCGCCGATGGAGCCGACGACCGCATAGGGCGTCGCCATCAAAAACAACACACTGGCATTGAACGCGTCCGCAGTCGGATCGTTGGCCCCGGTCAAGCACACCGAACAGGCATGCGCGATCACCTGCGAGGCAAACAAAACGGCGGCAACGCTGAACAGACCAAGACAATTTTTAATTTTCATAATTCACCGTAGTCAAAAATTAGCCTATGGGGTTTCCCCTGTCAACCAAACTGCCTCAGTAGAGATAAACCAAACCGTAGAGAATCGGCCACAACCCGACCACAAACGTCCAATACATAGCGCAAGTTTGCAAGCCCACATGGTTGGCCTTCGAGTAACGGCCGTTGCGCGCTAAGTGAAACACGACACCGAGCCAGACTAAAGCACCCAAGACGTGTACAGCATGAAAACCAATCAGAGTATAAAAAAGTCCGCCATAGACACTGCTCGACACCGTCAAGCCGAAGTGAATCAGCTCCAACCACTCATATCCTTGCACCGCGAGAAAAATCACTCCGAGCAGCGCCGTGACACCGATAAATCGCACCAATTTCGAACGATCGGCACGGCGAACTGCATGGATCGCCAAGCGCATCGTCAGCGCGCTTGAAAGCAGGATCAGCGGTGTTTATGCCGGTGACGATCACCGGCAGACGCGGCTGAAACGGCGGTGGCCAGATCGCCGCACCGACGCGAAACACCAGATAGGCACCGATCAAACCGGCAAAGAACATCGCCTCGGCGCCAAGGAACATCACCACCGCCAACCACGCATTGGCGCCGACCGGAACGCTCGACCGCGCCGGCGGCGGCAGATCACCACCGCCAAACTGATTCTTGCGCGGCGCTACCGGCGGCTCAAACTCGGGCAAAACTCTTGCGGTGGAATCCTTGGCCACAATGGTTTCCGTTCAATAGATAACAAGAAATGCGATCACAGCGGCGACATAAAGCAGGGCCAATAAGCCCAACGCCAAACCTAGACGCAGATTCCGTTTCTGCGAGCCATCGTGCCTGTCCATTGTCAGTGCAGAAATCATAACGGTATGCGGTCGAGTGCCATCACCAATAACAGCACCGGCAAATAAATTAGCGACGCAAAAAGCAGTTGGCGCGCCCGCTGGCGCGTCGATTGAAGCACGAGACGAATGCCGTAGGACAAAAAAACCACGCCGAGGACGAACGCCACGACGAAGTAAAACGGCCCCGCGGAACCGAGCAGCGTGGGCAGTAGACTGACGGCAAGCAACGCCGCCGAGTGGCTGACAATCTGCCGATTGGTGCTTTCGCCATCGGGTTCGATCACCGGCAAAAATTGGATTCCGGCTTTGGCGTAATCTTCGCAATACAACCTTGCGATCGCCAGCGTGTGCGGCACTTGCCAAAGAAACATGATGGCAAAGAGCACCCACGCCGCGTTGTCCATGCTGCCGCGCGCCGCGACCCAGCCGATCACGGGTGGCAACGCACCCGGCACGGCACCGACCAGCATACATAACGAGCTACGGGGCTTCATCGGCGTATAAAGAACCAGATAGCTGAGCGTAATGAAAGCCGTGACCAGGGCGCTGAGAAAATTCACCGCGAGAGCGAGATAAATAAGGCCCGCCAATGCGATGGTGATGCCAAACCACAACGCTTCGCCCGGTTGCACGCGCCCATCGGGCAGCGGTCGGCGCCTGGTTCGATCCATCAACGCATCGGTGTCGCGCTCGATGTACTGATTGAGCGCGAGCGTGCCGCCGGCTGTCAGCGCTGTGCCGAACAACGTTTGCAGCAAACGCAGATAGTTCGGCACGTCTGCCGAGCCCAGATAGAATCCGACAAACGTGGTGATCAACACCATCAGCACCACTCGGGGCTTGGCCAATTCAATAAAATCAGCCACGCGCCGCAGCGCGCCGGCATTGGTGAGCGCCGCGGTATTTGTAGGGGAATTCATACGGAAAACTGCTCCGTTAGCACCTTCGCGTTAAGCGAGTCTGACACTGAAGCGGAGAAGCGATAGGCTCTCATGGTGAAAACTAAACTGGAGACTAACATCAAAGCACCGACGATCAAATGCGTCGTGGTCGTCAAGACGATTATTTCGTAGGGCCAGCGTAGCACGACGCTAAACTTACTGAAATACGATGCGCTGCCAAGAATCAGTTGGAGCGCCAACAGCGCGGTTAATAAATAAGCCGGGCGCAGCAGTTTCGCATGGTCCGCATGCAGGCGCACGGTGCGGACCACGAGCAAAACCACATGCAGCGCGACCAGAGCCGCGAACACCAAATGGGCATCAATGCGCTCGCCCGTATGGCGCAGCACCGCGCCGAAAGCGATCTGCAGATAGATCATAGCGGTGGTAATGGTCGCTAGCCGGCGCAAGCGGCCGCCATCGGCGATCCGCTTTTCCCTCACCGGTGCGCGCCATTCGGTGGAGCTAAATAGCGCGAGGCTTACCGCGAGAGCGAAAAACGCCTGCGCCGTGCAAGCGTGAATGATCGCCAAGGTCTGTTGCAGCAAAACCACGCGCAGGCCGCCGAGCACGCCTTGAACGACCACCAGTCCGAGCGCTGCGACACCAAGCCATCGTAGCCATTCGCGCTTCTCCTTAGTCCAAAACGTCCAGGCGAGCGCGATGGTGATCAAACCAACCAAAGATGCGATCAGGCGATGGCTGTGTTCATAGAAAATCCCGCCGATCATTTTCGACCAGGGATAAAAAAACATGTTGTAGCCAAAAGTCGTCGGCCAGTCCGGAACCGCCAGCCCGGCCCCCAGGCTGGTGACTAGACCGCCGATAAACAGCAGTGGGAAGGTCGCACAGGCGAGCAACAGCGCGAGCCGGTGCGGCCAGAGGGAAAAGGACGAAGGACTAGGGGTGAAGGATGAGTTCACCCGCTCCGATTCGGACTTCATCTTTTCGCCTTCATTTTTCCGACTTTTGCCTAATGCGCCCGCGTGGCGGCGCTCGCGCCTAGATTCTTATCCTGCGGCAACCAGTCCTCTTTCACTTCGGGCGAGCTGTATTCATACGCGCCGCGGTAAACAATCGGTTGAGTCAAGAAGTTACCATGCGGCGGCGGCGTCGGTGCCGTCCATTCCAAAGTGTTGGCCTGCCAGGGGTTCTGTTCGGCCTTCTTGCCGGCGAACAAACTCCAGAAAAAGTTGACGACAAAGAAAATTTGTGACGCACCCAAAAGCAAAGCACTGACCGTAATGAAAACATTCCAGTGCTGCATCGGCTGGAGAAATTCATACTGGGTCGGGTTATAAATGCGCCGCATATGGCCCGCGACGCCCAAGAAATGCATCGGGAAAAACGCACCGTTGAAGAATATGTAGGTCAAGACGAAGTGAACCTTGCCCAACCCGGTGTTCATCATACGGCCAAACATTTTCGGGAACCAATAATAAACCGCCGCGAACAAAGCGAACACGATGCCGGCGACGACGTAATGAAAATGGGCGACAATATAATAGGTATCGTGGATGAAGATATCGACCGGCGTCGAAGCCATGAAGATACCGCTGAGACCGCCGATCAGAAAGTTCGAGACAAAACCCAAGGCAAAGAGCATCGGCACCGTCAAGCGAATCGTACCGCCCCACAGCGTGCCGAGCCAGTTGAAGACTTTGATCGCGGACGGAATCGCGATGACCATGGTCGTCATCATGAAGGCCGTACCAAGCAGCGGGTTCATGCCACTGATGAACATATGATGGCCCCAAACGACCCACGAGAGAAATGCGATCGCAATCATAGAAAAGGCCATGGCGTGATAGCCAAACACCGGCTTGCGCGAAAAAGTCGAGAGCAAGTCGGACGTCACTCCCATCGCCGGCAAAACCAGAATATAAACCTCCGGATGACCAAAGAACCAGAACATATGCTGCCAGAGCAGCGGTTCGCCGCCGCCTTCAGGAAGAAAAAAGCTGGTGCCGGCGACCCGATCGAACAACAACATTGCCAACGCCGCGGTCAAAACTGGCAGCGCCAATAGCAAAAGTACGGCGGTGATAAATAGCGACCAGACCGTCAACGGCATGCGAAAGTAGTGCATGCCCGGGGCGCGCATATTCACAATCGTCGTGATGTAGTTGATCGCGCCCATCAGCGAGGAAACACCGTTGATGAGCAACGCAATGATCCACAAGTTCTGCCCTAAATCGACGCCCGTATACTGCGCTCGTGCCGACAGGGTCGCATAACTAGTCCAGCCGCCTGCCGCCGGTCCACCGGGAACGAAGAAACTCGACAACATTACAATACCGGACACGAAGGCGACCCAAAAGGAAAGCATGTTGAGCTTCGGGAAAGCCATATCTCCGGCGCCAATCATCAGCGGAATTAGAAAATTCCCGAACGTACCAATCATGATCGGCATGACCACGAAGAAGATCATGATCGTCGCATGCATGGTGAAAAGCGCATTGTAGGTTTGCGGCGGAATAATGCCGCCACCGTTCGGACCCGGATAAATATAAGGTTCAGAGATAAAGCCGAGCCCCGGAACGGGAGTTTCCGGCCAGGCCAGCTGCCAGCGCACCAGCATCGCCAGCAAGGCGCCGACAACAATCATAAACAGCCCCTGAAACAGAAACTGT
Organism: uncultured delta proteobacterium; assembly: GCA_963816145.1. Taxonomy (GTDB): domain Bacteria; phylum Desulfobacterota; class Binatia; order UBA9968; family UBA9968; genus DP-20. The sequence goes on along the minus strand of CAWFJP010000002.1, from coordinate 141,241 downwards.
CGGCCAATCATTTTGTGGTCGAGAGAGAAAATATAGGTTCGAATGAAACCTAATTCCTGATGATGGGCCTGCGCGGGGTGCGCGGCTGCTGTATCGCTCATCCTAAATATCCTCCGTTAGCGCAGTCGTACGAACTCTAATGATGAATGGCTGTTTACTGCGGCTTGGGCGCAAGTGTTTCGTCTGCCCATTTCTTGTATTCGTCGGGTGTGTGCACGTAGAGCCAACCTTTCATGCCCGAATGACCGAAACCGCAAAGCTCCGCGCAGGGCAACTCATACTTGCCGGTCTTGGTCGCTTCGAACCAAACCAAAATGGTTCGGCCTGGAACCGCGTCCTGCTTGAGACGAAAGCTGGGCAGAAAGAAACTATGAATGACGTCTTTTGAAGAGAGCTGCACTCGAATCGGCTTATTGACCGGCACGTGAATATCGTTATCGAACTTCACGTCATCGTCGGTGCCAAGCTTGCCATCGGGACCGGCGTAAGAAACTTCCCAGTTAAATTGCTTGGCCGCCACCGCGATTTCGAAGTCGCTTTCCGGAGCATGCCGTTTCACCTTCGCCCAAGTATTGACGCTCATGAACGACAACACGATCAAAATCGCCGCGGGAATGATCGTCCAAATGATTTCCAGCGTGGTATTGCCATGGCTGTAAGTGGCGCGCCGGGCGCCGGTGTCGCGATACATGACTAGGAACAAAACCATCAACACGGTAACCAAAACGAAAACCACCGCGGTGATGTAATAGATCAGATAAAAAAGTGAGTCGATCTCAGCTCCGAACGTCGACACATTCTCCGGCAACCACTGCATCATTTTATCCAACCATCCTTGTTATATTTGGAAGTTGTAAGAAAAAAACTAGGTTCTAGCTAACATAGCGATAGCGCCATTTCAAGAAGTATAGCCAGAGATTTGCAATGGTTTGGCGCCGATGGTACTGACAAAGTTGCGTTTGTTCAAACTTTCATCATGACTACCTGGCACACGGTGAGCTTATTTTTGCACCTAGTCGCCTTCGCGATGTGGATTGGCGCCATGGTTTTTTTTCTAGTCGTCATGGGGCCGGCGGTGCATGACATGGACCCGAGCATCGCCATCCGCACCATGGACCGCGGCCGCATCGGCCTCGAAACGATTTCATGGATCGGCATCGGCCTGCTGTTTGTCACGGGCATCGCCAATCTCGCGCTGCGCGACCCCATTGCCGCCGCGCCGGGCAACGCCTACATGATCCTGCTTGGCGGCAAACTCTTCGTGTTCCTGGCCATGACGGTTCATCATTGTCTGCAAGTTTTCAAATACGCACCGAGCATCGCCCGACAAACCGCAGCAATTAACCCCAGCGCAACGGTCTGGCCAGAGCCATTGCTGAGCGACTGGCGCCGCTGGTTCATGCTCCTCAAACTCAACGCCGGACTCGGCCCGGTGGCGGTGCTACTTGGATTGGCGTTAGCCCAAGGCTGACAACAGCCGAGCGAATCACGCTCATCGATCGCCAAGAATTTGTCCGAGTCCCAATGATGGCGAGCACAAGTCAAGTCAACCGCATCAAGGCGACCCTTGTTGGCGTCGGCGTGGGTCTAGCCTTCCTGATGAGCATTAACTGGTGGAACATCTATACCCATCATGTTCCCAAGTGCAGCACCGACAACTGCGTTGCCGACTTCGTCACCTTCTACGCGGCTGCGCAACTGATCTGGGACGATCGCCAATCGCTCTACGATCTCGATCGCCAACAAGCCTATCAAAACCGCATCGCGCCGGTGGAAAAGGTATTACCTTTCGTTTATCCGCCGATTACCGCGGCGTTTCTCGCACCCCTGGCGCTGTTCAATTTCTCCACCGCATTCTTGATCATGACGCTGGTGAATCTGCTGCTGATCGGGCAGAGCTTGCGATTGTTGATTCGCGGTTTGAATCTATCCACCGATCAATCTCATTGGCTGCTGTTATTCACACTCTGTAGTTATGCCGTCCACGGCGTCGTCTTCTACGGTCAAACATCGGCCATTGTCCTGTTTTTTCTAACGCACCATGTGCTCGCTCAGAGGCAAGCAGAGCGTCCAGTTGCAGGAGTTTGGGCGGGATTACTCTGTATCAAGCCACAATATCTCGCAATCCCCCATTTGATCATGCTGGTGCGGCAGCGCTGGCGCGAATTTTTCGTCGGCGCGGCCGTCGGCACGCTATTCATAATCGGCCTGTTTCTCTGGATCGGTTTCGCCGCTTCAGCGCAGTATTTTGAGCTGGCACGGCGGATGGTAACCGCGGATAGCGATTGGTGGAATCAATGGCGTGGCATGCACAATTTACGCGTGTTGGTCATCTACGGGTTACCACAAGCTTGGCATACCGCGGCTTGGTGGGTCCTAAGCGCGATTGTGGTCGGAATTTTGCTTTGGGTCAATTGGCGCGGGGTTAAGCATCGCGATGATCACGCGACCCGTTGGATCGCGAACTGCCTTGGCCTGCTGATTGGGCTCCCGCATCTATTCACTCACGACCTCACGCTACTCATCGTTCCCTGCGCGCTATTGCTTAGCCTGGTCAAATCTCAAGTGCCGCCGGCGATGGGCATCGGCTTGGTGGTCCTGGCGATTCTACCCTCCGTCAACTACTTGATTCCAACGATCATGGCCGTCGCTCTATGTACGCTATTTATCGCGAGCCTATTTCTGGCACGGGATAAGGTCGCGCTTTCGTAGGACAGATAACTGGATGCAGTGCAATCAGCCCTTCGGATAGAGCGACTTGATGAAACCGCTATCTTCCAACTGCTTGACGAAGCGCATATCCATGAAAGTCTCCGGTGTGTAATTCTTGGCGCGCGGATCGCGCACCGCGACCTGGTCGAGAACGAAACGCAGCCCGCCAACGGTGGCGAGTGGCACTCGCTGTAACTTCGGCGCATAAAAATCGACAGTCGATCCGAGGATAGCCTGATCTTTAATGCCAGTGTACTTGCCGGTGATTTTCATCGCCAGCTCACGATTGTTCTTGTAGATCGCTATCGCCTCGGTGTAAGCGCGCACAAAACGCTGCACCGTATCGAGATTGTCTTTGATGTATGATTTTTTAGCGGCGATCCCAACAAAGGGGAATTCCAGGCCCATAGCTGCAACGTCGGCGATCTCCTTATAGCCAAGTTTCTTCGCCGCATCGGTAAAAGGATCGGCGAGGGCACCCGCGGCAATGCGGCCCGAGGCGATGCCGCCCATAATACCCGCGTAATCTTCGAGCTGAACCAGTGCCACATCTTTCTCCGGCTGAAGACCAGCTTTGCGAATTGCGTAGCGCGCAGAAATATCGGTGTTAGAGCCGTAACGCGTGATTCCGACTGCCTTGCCCTTCAACTCTGCGATTTTTGAGACCGTTCCCATGATCACGATCGGCGTCGTGTTCAGGGCAACCGCGACAAATGTCACATCCATGCCGGCAACGCCTGCTGCCAGCGTCGCCGGCCCACCCATCTGCGACATTTGGATATCTCCGGAGACCAGGGTTTGCGCCATGGTCGAGCCGCTACGAATGTAGGCAACATCGGTGCGCAAGCCATTTTTCTCGAACAAACCGGCATCGCGCGCGATCCAGAGTACCGCATGCGGTCCGGAGGTCGCGGCGTAACCGGACATCACTCGAGTCAGGGATTGCGCGGACGCCAATCCACTTGCACCGATCAAAGCCAACACGAAGGCAATTGCTCGAATCATTTGTCCCCACCATCTTGATTATAAGTGCGCTTCGGAAGTATACGGGAAAGGTCAAACCGGTCAAGTTCAATTCAGAGGAGATCACAATGGCTATAATGCGATTAATCGTCAAATTGAGTGTCTTTGTCATCGCTCTCGTGCATACAACAGCGACCTCCGCTGCCAACATCAACGTCGTATGGACTAGCGAAGTCGGTCAATTCGCCCCCCTATGGGTAACTAAGGAAGCCAAACTTTTCGAAAAGTATGGCAACAACGTCCAGTTGATTTTTATCCAGGGCGCCGCATCGGCGGCGGCCGCGTTGAGTTCCGGCGATGCTCAGGTAGGCATGTTCTCGCCGCAGGTGGTCATTTCGACGCCGGGTCTAGATTTGGTCATGTTCGGGCGGCTCGGCAATACCATGGACAATCGGATCTACGTCAGAAAAGGCATCAAGAGCCTTAAGGAGGTAAAGCGCGTCGCCATTAGCCGGTTCGGCAGCAACGCCGATTTTGCGGCAAGATATTTGATTCAACGTGAAGGGCTGCGGCCGGACGTCGACATCGCGCTGTTGCAGGTCGGCAATCAGTCAAACCGCATCGTCGCGGTGGAGACCAACAACGCGGACGCAGCCATGTTGACGCCGCCCATGACCCTGCAAGCGCGCAAACTAGGCTTGACCTTGTTGATCGACGCATCCAAGCTCAACATTCCGTATTCCAGTCTGATGTTCGTCGCTCGCCGGCCGTACCTCGCCAAGTCGCGCGCGGATATGGTCAACTTCACCAAAGCCATGATCGAAGGCGTGCACCTCTACAAGTCGAACAAAGAATTCAGCCTCAAGGTGCTGGCAAAATACATGAAACTGCAGGATCGTGAAGTGCTCGAAGAAAATTTTCGTGAATACGACTTTCCCACCAAGCCCTACCCGTCAAAAGAATATTTTGAATTGCCGATCCAAGAAGTGGGCAAGAAGGATCCCAAAGTCCTGAAGGAGAATCCCGAACATTTTGCCGACATGTCGCTCGTCAAGGAGATAGAGGATAGCGGTTTCATCGACAAGCTGGGGCGCGAATACAACGTAAAATAGTCTTTGCGGCATATCTTAAGGAGGATGAACCATGGCAAGCTCAAGAGGCGCTACACTGCTCGGTCCCGATAAACTCGAACTGCGCGAGTATCCGATTCCGGACATTCCCGCCGATGGCGGATTGATCAAAGTTGAAATGGGCGGTGTCTGCGGCACCGATGTCAAATATCTGCACGGCAAACTCAAGGTCGACTACCCGATCATCCTCGGCCATGAAATTCTCGGCCGGATCGAAAAGCTCGGCAAGAACGCCGCGGCGATTCACCATGTCAAGGAAGGCGACCGGGTCATTCTCAAAGGCGCGCTCGGCTGCGGCCGCTGCGCCGACTGCCGGCGCAACAATCAACGCTTTTGCCGCCAGCGCACTAACTACGGCGGTCGCACCAAGTGCGACCAACCGCCTCATCTGTTCGGCGGCTTCGCCGACTACCTATACTTGGCACCCGACGTTCTGTGCACCAAAGTGGGTGAATCCCTTTCCGCTGAAGCGGCGGCGCTGGTCGGCTCGGTGATGGCCAACGGCTTTCAGTGGGCGATCCGCCGCGGCGGCGTGAAGATGGGTGATTATGTGCTCATCCAGGGACCCGGCCAACAAGGACTTTCCTGCACCTTCGCCTCCAAACATGCCGGTGCGGCGAAAATCTTCGTCAGCGGCATCGGCCGCGACAAGCCGCGTCTCGATCTGGCCAAGAAATTCGGTGCGACGCGGGTCATCAACGTCGAGGAAGAAGATGTCGTCGAAGTGGTCCGCAAGGAAACCAACGGCGAGCTCTGCGATGTCGTTGTCGACGTGTCGGGCAATCCAAATGCGATCTTGAAATCGGTGGACTGCCTGCACCGTCAATCGACCATGGTGCTCGGCGGCTTGACCGGCGACACCACCGTAACGCCGATGTTGATGGACAAGCTGGTCTGGAACGAGATCAAACTGCAAGGTTGCTTCACCGCCGACAACGACGCCACCGAAGCCGCGCTGCGGATTATCGAGGAAACCAAGTTCCCGGTAGAACAGATGGTCAGCCATATCTTCCCCTTGAAAGAGATCGAGCATTGCATCCGCTCGATTGGCGGCGAAGTGCCCGGCACCTTCCCGACCAAAGCCTTGATCAATCCGGCGCTGGGATAAAATCCATGGAGTGATGGAGTACCGGAGTGTTGACGTATTGGGCCTCCCGACCCATCGCTCGATGACTCCAACACTCCATGTACTTGTTTCCATGATCGCAGGACTGAAAGACAAAGTCGTTATCGTCACCGGCGGCGCCCATGGCATCGGCAAAGCCTACTGTAAAGGCTTCGGCGATGCCGGCGCGCGCGTCGTCATCGCCGACATCGACAACTCAGGCGCCCAAGCGGCGGCCAACGAAATCGGCGCCCAAGCGCTTCCCGTCCAAGTCGATGTGTCGAATGAAGACGCGACCAAGAAAATGGCCGCGCAGGTTCTCGATCGTTTCGGCCGCATCGATGTTCTCATCAACAACGCTGCGGTATTTTCCGTCGTGCCGATGAACCGCGGCAGGATTGAAACCATCGATCCGGCGGAATGGGATAAGCTCATGGCGGTGAATCTGCGCGGCTTATTTTTCTGCTGCCGCGCCGTGCTGCCGGCCATGCGCGTGCAGCATTCCGGCAAGATCATCAATATCGCCTCGGGCACGGTGTTTGCCGGCAGTCCGGGGCGTATTCATTATGTCACGTCAAAAACCGCCACCATCGGTTTCACGCGCACCTTGGCGCGCGAAGTCGGCGGCGATAACATCAACGTCAACTGCTTGGCCCCTGGCAATACGCTCTCGGAAGAGAATCCTAGCCAAGAAACCGTTCGCCTGCGCGAATCTTCCGCCGGCCTGCGCGCGCTCAAGCGCGTCCAAGTCCCGCAAGACGTCGTCGGAGCCATGCTGTTCCTAGCCTCGCCGCTGAGCGATTTTATGACTGGGCAAACCGTCAACGTCGACGGTGGTATATCCTTTCTGTAATGCAGCTACGATTGGAACCTTTGGAACGACTGGAACTTTTGCAACGGAGATTTTATGAACCTCGCTTATCCGATCATCGACGCTGACGGTCATGTCTTGGAGAAAGACCGAGAGCTGCACGACTATCTCGGCGGCCGCTACAGCAGCGCGCCGCGCTTTGAAACCTACGCTTATTTTCCATCGCTAGACGGCTGGAATCGCGGTACGGGTGTTCCCGGCAAAGATCCGGAAACCCCGGCAACGCGCTGGTTGCAGTTTCTCGACGAGTTGGGCGTCCACACCACCGTGCTTTATCCGACCGGCGGATTAGGTTTGGGCTTGGTGCAGAACCCTGAGTGGTCCTGTGTGCTCGCGCGCGCCTACAACTCCTGGCTCGCCGATCGCTTCATCAACGTAAGTCCCCGTCTCAAAGGCGTGGCGCTGCTACCCGTGCATGAACCTCTCGAGGCAGCAAAGGAACTGGAGCGCGCCAAATCACTGGGCCATGTCGCCGGTTTACTGCCGGCGGTGACCTCGCTGCATAAAGGCTACGGCCACAGCGACTTCGATCCAATTTATGAAGCGGCGGAACGCTTAGATATGCCGCTGACCATCCACGGCGCGCCCAGCCGCGGCATGGGCTTCGATTTTTTTAACAAGTTTCTGCAAGTGCATACCCTCGAACATCCGTTTGCGATTCTGATCCAATTTACCAACATGGTTTTCGAGGGCGTCTTCGTGCGTTTTCCCAAATTGCGTGTAGCGTTCCTCGAAGCCGGCTGCGGCTGGCTGCCCTACATGATGGACCGCATGGACGAGGAAATGGAAAAACCCTACCGCGTCCAAGCGCCGCTGTTGAAGCAAAAACCGAGCGAGCTGATCCGCAACGGCCAGATCTGGACGAGCTGCGAAGTCGAAGAAAAAGCCCTGCCTTTCGTCATCCAGCAGTTCAATCCAAAATGCCTCATGTGGCCGTCCGACTACCCGCACGAGCGGCTGCCCGACATGTTCAAACGCGATATCCCGGAATTTCTCGAACGCGACGACATCAGCGAAGAAAACAAAAAAGCGATATTGCACGACAATCCAGTAGATTTTTACCGGCTGAAGATTTGAAGAATAGAAGAGTATCTCTCGCAAAGGCGCGAAGACGCTAAGGTTAGAAGATTAGATTCCGAACTTTGCGCCTTTGCGTGAAACATTTCTTAATGAATTTTAAGGAGGCCACCATGCGATTACAAAATAAGGTAGCCATCGTCACCGGCGGCGGGGTCGGTATCGGCAAAGCTTACGCCCACGGCCTCGCTAAAGAAGGTGCGAAGGTCGTGGTCGCCGATATTCAAGAGGCCGAAGCGCAAAAAGTGGCTGCTGATATCAAAGCGGCCGGCGGCGAAGCGATCGCTGTGGCGGTCGACGTGACCTCGGCGGAGAAAACCCAAGCGATGGCAGCGGCAGCGCTTAAAGCTTATGGCCGCATCGACATCCTAGTGAACAACGCCGGTCTATACTCTGCACTCAAGAAAAAAGCCTTTATGGAAATCGACACCGACGAATGGGACCGCGTCATGGCGGTCAATGTCAAAGGACTGTTTCTCTGCGTCAAAGCGGTGTACCCGGCGATGAAGCAGCAGCAAAAAGGCAAGATTATCAACATCTCGTCGGGCACGACCCAGACCGGCACGCCGTTTTTCCTGCATTATGTATCTTCCAAAGGCGGCGTCTTGAGCTTCACTCGCGCCCTCGCGCGCGAAGTCGGCGGCGACAATATCTGCGTCAACTCCATTATGCCCGGCCTGACGATCTCAAGCCCAAACCAAGAAGGCGTGACGAGTCCAGAACAACTCGCCGACCGCAGGAAACGCCGCGCCCTTCAACGGGATCAATACCCGCAGGATCTGGTCGGCACGGTGATCTTCCTCGCCTCCGACGACAGCGACTTCATGACCGGCCAGTCCATCGTCGTTGACGGCGGCATGAATATGCATTGAGGAGATAGAGACGAGAGACAGAGATTTGAGATTCCGAAACTCAGTCAAATCGGTACATCTCCGCAATGCCCATCGGTTTGCAGATCCGTGTCGAATCAGCCGTAAGGGCAATTCCTGAGAGGCCTCGACACCTCGCTCTTTCATTTGCGCGGCTGCAAAAAAAAGACTCATAGAAACTCGCGATAGACAAAAGCCAGTGATCGGAAATCTCTGTCTCTATCTCAAGACTCTATCTCGTTATCTCACTCGAAGATCAAACTCGTAAACGTCACCGCCGAACCGGTCTCCGGCGTGAATGCTTGACCGTAGTGGAGATGATTGCCGCGCGCGCCGTCGAGCAAATGAATCAGTGAATAGAGCGGCGAGAAGCCGCAGATCTTGCGCTTGTCCTCGTCTTTGGCGATCTCATTGAAAAATCCCGGCGCATCGAGCCGCGCCAAGCGTTCGACCAGTTGGCGATCTTCCGCTTCGACCCATTTCAGAAAATCGTCATTGACCGGCTCTTCGTCGCCGAACTGTTTGCCGACATGGGCAAGATCGACCCCGGCGACGAAGCAGATTTGCCGCGCATCTTGTTGCGCCAACTGACGCAGCGTTCTCAAGAAATTACCCACCGCGGCGGTTTGCTCCGGCAGTGTCTGACTTACCATCATCGCATGGAATGACGAAACCAAGATCGGCACGATCTTAAACGGCTTCTCCGGTCCGCCGGTGAGCGCCGCGCGTTTTTGCGCGATGTATTTTAGAAACAACACCTGAAACTCGATGGAATGCTCGCCGCGATGGAGATACTCGTCGGCGAAACAGTCCTCGGCGCAATGTGATTGCAATTTCTCGACGAATTCACCATCGGTTTCGACCAAACCCAGAGGGGTTTCAAAACTTTTACGGGTGAGAATGTACGGCGTCTGTCCGCCGCAGTGCGACGTGCCAAGGATAACGTAGAGATCGGCGCCGGCGCTTTCCGCCAGCGGTTTATACGCCCACGCGTAAGCCGGGCCGCCGCGGTGAAAATCAATGTGCGGTGCGACGATCGCTTTCGGCGTCGCGGCAGTATTCGCAGTCGACGGCAACCCAGGACCTTTGTCCGTGCTAAAATAGCTATCGAGCTGTGCCGTCAAGTCGGCCGGATCGTTCTTGTAACCGCCGCCGACATGGGCCGGCGCGCGGCTAGGCCGGCTGCGAAACTCAGCGATCACGGCTTGCTGGTATTTCTCAAACCGCTCGCTTTTCAAATAATAGTGTTGATCGAGCATCTCGACGAATTGATCGAACTCGCCCCGCGCCAACGGCGCGCGAAACCGTTGCGCGAAAATTTCTCTAAGATCGCCGTAATCATGGCGGCCGTCGAAATGGGCCAGAAGAAAATAACCAACCGGTGAAATACCGAGCGGTGTGGCGAAGTTGAGCGGATCTTTAAGATAGATGAGGCTTTTCCCATCTTGTTGGACGGGAAAAGCTTCGATGGCGCGAACTCTCGGTTTGTCGTCCATGAACAAAGTCAGCGGAAAACTCGAGTCTTGCCTGATAAATTAGACGATACCGAGCCGCTGCTTGGCTTCTTCAGCGATCATGCTCGGATTCCACGCCGGCTCCCAGACCAAGTCCACGGTGGCATCGCTAACGCCGTCGAGGGCCATGATTTTCTGTTTTGCGTCGGCAGCGATCATGCCCCCCATGCCGCAGCCGGGCGCGGTTAACGTCATCTTGACCGCGACCTTGTCGTCGATCACTACGACGTCATAAACCAACCCAAGGTCGACGATATTGACGGGAATCTCCGGGTCGTAACATTCCTGTAAGGCTTCGTAAACTTGTTCTTTGGTGATCATGTTCGGTCTCCTCGCGGCGAATGCCGTCAGTTATCCGTTTCAATGCGTGGTAATGATCGTTGGCCCTTGGCCCTTGCTGCCCCGTTCGGCGGCGATCGACAATTGTCCGGCCAGCTTGCGGGCGATATCCAAGAAACTCTTGCTCACCGGCGAATTGGCATCCTGAATCAAGATCGGCACGCCTTCGTCGCCGCCTTGGCGCAGTGCCGGCGTGATCGGAATTTCACCGAGGAAGGGAATCTTAAACCGCTCGGCCGCTTGCTTGGCGCCGCCGCGGGAAAAAATATCATGCTCTTTGTTACAACCGTCGCAGATAAAGTAGCTCATGTTTTCGATCAAGCCAACAATCGGGATCATCACCTTGTCGAACATCGATTTGGCCCGCACCACGTCGGCTAAAGCGACATACTGTGGCGTCGCGACCAACACCGCCCCACTCACCTTTAACTGTTGCGAAAAAGTAATTTGCACATCACCGGTGCCCGGCGGCATATCGACGATGAGATAGTCCAACTCGCCCCAGTGCACATCGCCCATTAGTTGGTGCAGCGCTTTACCGAGCATCGGTCCGCGCCAGATCACCGCCTGATCGGCGTCGAGGAAAAAGCCGATGGACATTACCGGCACGCCGTGGGCCATGGTCGGTTCGATCTTTTGCACACCTCCGACTTCGATTTTTTTCGGCTCGCCCTTAACGCCCATAATGATCGGCACCGATGGCCCGTAAATATCGGCGTCGAGCAAGCCAGCCTTGGCACCGAGCATTTTGAGAGCCACCGCCAGGTTCGCCGCCACCGTCGATTTGCCGACGCCGCCTTTTCCCGCCGCAACCAGCACGACATTTTTGACCGTCGGCAGAAGGTCGGTTTGCCCCGCGCCGGCCTTACTGCCGCGCACCTGTGCCCCGAAGTTGATCTCCAGGCCCGTGATGCCGGGGATCGTGCTCAATGCCTTCCTGCAGTCGGTCTCAATGGTTTCGCGCAACGGACAGGCCGGGGTAGTGAGTTCTACGGTAAAGCGTACCCGGCCGTTGTCGATGCCCAGATCCTTGACCATTCCGAGACTGACGATGTCACGGTGCAGTTCCGGGTCTTGGACCTTGTGCAGCGCCTCGATAATTGTTTCATGAGAAATATTTTCCACGCGGTTCCTCTCGATGCGAATGAACTATAGACTTATAAGGTCCACGATGTCAATAATATCATCTCTCGTGCCGTGAAACTCGCTGTCAACTTCCGTCGATTAAACCAAGATCACAACAAATCAATACTTGTTCCTTGCTGCATTCGCACGTGTTTGATAATATTTACAAGCACTTGCTGCCTCGTAATGTTATCTCTCCAGGAGTCTCAATGAAACTAGCTCGCACATCGTTGGTCGCCGTCCTGGCGCTGAGTTCAGTCTCCGGCCGCGCCGGCGGCAACCTCACGACGCGCGAAAAAGGCGCCGGTATCGGCGCATTGGGCGGCGCCCATCAGGCGGCTTGATTGGCGCGGCTGTCGGCCATCCTGGAGTGGGCGAGGCTGTCGGCGGCGCTTTGGGCTTAGGCGCTGGCGTCCTGGTCGGCGATCAACTCCAAGGCGAGGAGATTAGGCAATCCGATCAGCAGCGCCAGATCGATAGCAACCAAGCCGAAATCGAACGGCAAAGGCGAGAAATCGAAAAGTGCCGCCGTCAGGGCGAATACTGATTAGCGCCAAAGCGTCTATCGAGGACAATCCGGGAATTAACCAATTGCGGATGTTCCATTTATCGTTAATGTACGTCTAACCATAGACGGCTAAGGTCCTGGGAGCGAAGGCCGAGGAGGAATTATGAGAAACACCAATCGACTATCCGTCAGTACACTATTGATCGCCGCAGTCTTATCAGGCTGCGCCGGCGGCGAAATCACCACGCGTGAAAAAGGCGCCGGCATCGGCGCATTGGGCGGCGCCGCCGCAGGCGGCTTGATTGGCGCTGCAACCGGCCATCCAGGAATCGGCGCGGCTGTCGGCGGTGCTTTGGGCTTAGGCGCCGGCGCCCTAATCGGGGATCAACTCCAGGGCCAGGAAAATCGCCAGAAAGAACAGCAGAAAGCCATCGACCAACAGCGCGCCGAGCTTGAGAAAAACCGCGCTCTCATCGAAGAATTGCGCAAGCAAAATATCGAGGCGAAAGAAACCAGCCGCGGCGTCATGGTCAACTTGCCTAGTGTCAACTTCGAATTTGACAGCGCCGATCTCTCACGCGACGGCCGAGACCGGGTCAATCAGATCTCCAGTATCATAAAACGCGATGCACCCAACCGCCGGATTACCGTCGAAGGCCATGCCAGCCGGGAGAGCGCTGCCGCGGAAGCTTATAACCAGCGCTTATCCGAACGGCGCGCCAACACTGTCGCTGACGCCTTGGAAAGAAACGGCGTCAATGGCAAAAACATCTCATCTCAGGGACTCGGCACCCGCGCCCCGGTAGCGAGCAACGACACCGAGAGCGGGCGCCAACAGAATCGCCGGGTCGAAGTGATTATCGAGAACTAGCGCGCGCCGAAACGCGGCTCAGTGCCGGCCAACAACCGCTGAATATTGCCGCGATGACGCCAGACGATCATCGCGGCGAGAAAGGCGCCCATCGAAACGATCGCAGGGGGCTGAAAGAAGATCCAAAGCGCGAGCGGCGCCATGGCGGCGGCGATTATCGAGCTCAACGAAACTAATCGGGTGGGAAAAGCCACCGCAACGAAAACCCCCACCAGTATCAATGTTGCCAACGGCGAAATAATTAAAAGCGCGCCGAACCCTGTGGCGACTCCCTTACCGCCGTGAAATTTCAAGAAAACCGGATAGAGATGTCCGAGGAATGCCGCGCTGGCGATCGCTGCGATCGCCTCCGGCTGCAGATTGATCCAAAGACCGATGGCCACCGACACCATTCCCTTAGCAGCGTCGGCCAGCAGCGTCGCGACACCCTGCCACTTGCCGACCGCCCGCGCGACATTGGTCGCGCCGACGTTACCGCTGCCTATTTGTCGCACATCGACACCAGATAATTTCCCCAAAACATAGCCGGTAGGAATAGAACCGAGCAGGTAGGCGAAACCGATTAGAGCGAGGATCTGCATGTCAACGCCGAGGCAATCATACGCGAGATTACAGACGAAGCCGCCGGCGGTATTTATGCTCGCGCCGGATGTAGTAATGACCGCCGCAAAACCAGCCGATCACGAAAGCGATACCAGCGACGAGTAAACCAAGCTTTACTTCCGATGCATGGGCGTCGAGCATTTGCAGTAAGGATGGCGCTCTGCCATCGGTTGTCTTGGCTTTGGCTAACTCAGCGGACGGGGATACGGAAGGGGGCGGCGGCTTGGTGGCGCTCGCCGCGGGCGTAGAAATGGATTGGGCTTTACCAGCGACCGGCGCTGCCGCCGGCACATTGGCCTTGCCGCTCTTTTGCGGCGGTGCAACTTGCGGCGGCGCGGGGGCATTGTCCACCGGTTTCAATAAATTCTTGTGAATGTATCCCTTTTGGCCATCGGCGGCAGTGACTAAGAACCACTCACCTTCCAACTGTTCAATCGTAACCGGATCTCCCTCTTTGAGGGTCCGTTTGAGCGCCTGCTCCACTCCCGGCCCGGCGCGCAAGTTCGCCGTTGGAGTGCCGAACACGGTAGCCTTCTGCGCAACCGCTTCAGCGGCCGACGCGTTCTCTGAACTCACCAATAACACCAGCGCGACAATGCAGCGGCAAAAGTGCCGACGGCCAGCCAACATGTTTTTAATCTAACACAACCGTGGATTGCGGCTCAACGGAATTTCTGCAAATGCATCAGCAAACGCAAAAAGCCCCGCGGGGTGAATCCCTGCAGGGCTTTTTGAAACAAAACGGCGCCGAATCGTTACGATCGTTTGTAAAAATTCGGATCCATCTTAGTCGTCGTACCGGACTTGGCGAGCTCTTCTTCGAACATCTTGCGGATATTCGGATCTTCATCGTAATACTCGATCTGGTTACCGCCCGCTTTTACGTCCTTGTCGACTTTGGTGATATCACCGAAGCCTTCACCGAGACTGTATTTGATTCCACCCAAACGCGGCGGCAAGTAGCGCGCGCCGGTGGCGCCGGTGTTGAAGTGCTGGTGCCACATCATCGCCGGCGGCGTGAATACGCTGCCATCCTGCCAGTCGTAACGCTTGGGTTCCTCGCCCTGACGCCAGAACATCGAGAAGCCTTTGCCCTTGATAATGATGACGTTAAACCCCGGGCCGTGGCGATGGGCTTTTTTGTAGGTGCCGACGGGGAATTCTGAGATATGCGCGGCCATCGAGCCATTGGCCATTTCCAACATGACGTTCTTGCCGCCGCCGCCGCGCTCGATCCAATCTTCCAACGCAAAGCTACGCGCGTCGGCGATGAAGTTGGTATCCCAGACACGGCCCGGATACGCTTTACCTTTGCCGCTAAAATATTCCGGATCGCCGTCGAAGCGGTCGGAAAAATCGCGCGGTGTGTTGAAGACGAAGTCCTCATGATGAAAGAGGTTGAAGACGATCGGCGCGCTATTGACCGAAAAAAATCGCGCCGGCTCATCGCCGGAACCGTTGAAGTGCTGATAGGTGCAATTGAGCGGCAACGCGAACAAGCTGCCGTCATGCCACTCGAAAGTCTGCTTGGCGCCCTTGTCGTTGCAGATCGTCGTCGCGCCGCGCCCCTTGAGGACGAAGTGCAAGTCCTCATAGAGATGCCTCATGGGATTTAATTTTTTGCCGGCGGGAATCTCGCTGACATAGGCGCCGGTTGCCCCTTCGGCACCCTCCATATTAATGAACGCGCCGCTGCCGCCCGTGCGCGCCCAGGGTTTGAGGTCGACTTTCTTTAGATCCTGAACGAAAAACGTCTTGATGATCGGAATCCCCTCATCCAACTGCCATTTATCGTAAAAGGGGATGTTATCCATCACGTTATCGGTCTGTTCTGCTGGTTTCGACATAAATTCCCTCCGCAAAAACTTGTCGATTTAATATCGTATCGATATGGCGAAAGCAAGGTGACTCGCGCCGCGCCACCGCTCACGCCAAGATCACGGCAAACCTTTCGCAACTCGTCGATGAAGCGGTTTATAGCATTGACTTTGAAGGGCAAACTCTACTAAATGGCGGCTACGGTCGGTGCGCCCTGGCGCCGGCTAAAGACTGCGTACGGAAAAAAAGGAGAGCTCGCTTGGCAACGACGATTGAAGCACCCATGGTGGGTAAAATTCTAAAAATCGAAAAACAAGTTGGCGACCGGGTCGAAGAAGACGATGTGGTCATCGTCATGGAAGCTATGAAGATGGAAATTCCCGTCGTGGCTCCGGCCGGCGGGGTGCTCAAAGAAGTCAAGGTTTCCCCCGGCCAAGCGGTCGAAGCCGAGCAAGTTCTCGCCGTCATCGAATAACCTCGTAAACCGGTTCTTCACCACTGTTTTTTTCGTTTAAGGAGTCTGCATGGATACCTGGACGTTCGGCTGGACTGTGGCTGTGATCGGCATGGGCGGCACTATGTTCGTCCTGTGGATCCTGAGCCTACTGATTTTATTGATCAAGAAAGTCTTTCCCTTCCAGCCCGAGAAATAGCGCCTTAGAGACTTAGAAAGGTTAACCATCCCACATGGAAGCAGCGTTAATTACCGGCCTGCAGGGCCTGGTTGCCGGCATTGTTAGTCTCACCCTTGGCCAAGCATTCATGATCGCGGTCGCCTGCGGGCTCCTCTATCTCGGCATAGTCAAAGGCTACGAGCCCTTATTACTGGTGCCCATCGGCTTCGGCGCGATTATGGTCAACATCCCTTTGGCCGACATGATGGGCAAGGACGGCTTCCTGCGTTATTTCTACGACGCCGGCGTGCTCACAGAAGTATTTCCGCTGCTGATTTTCATCGGCATCGGCGCCATGACCGATTTTCAACCGTTGTTGCAGAATCCCAAAATCATTCTGCTCGGCGCCGCTGGCCAGTTTGGCATCTTCCTCACCCTCCTGCTCGCGCTTGCGTTGGGCTTCGACAAGCTCGACGCCATCGCCGTGGCGGTTATCGGCGCCTGCGACGGCCCGACGGCGATCTATGTGAGCTCCAAATTCGCGCCGCACATGCTCGGAGCCGTGTCGGTAGCGGCGTATTCTTACATGTCGTTGGTGCCGCTGATTCAACCACCGATCATGCGCGCTCTCACTACCGACAAGGAAAAACAAATCATCATGAGCGCGGCCAAATCCGCGCCGATTTCGAAAACCGCCAAAATCACCTTCCCGATCGTGGTCACCATCTTTGCTTCAATCTTGGCGCCCAAAGGCGCGCCGCTAATCGCCACGATCATGCTCGGCAATCTGTTTCGAGAAAGCGGCTGCGTCGATCGTCTCAAAAACTGCGCTGAGAACGAACTCACCAACATCGTCACGCTGCTACTTGGACTATGTATCGGCGCCACCATGGAAGCTGACAAGTTCTTAAAGGCGCAGACGCTCCTGGTCCTGATGCTCGGTTTCATCGCCATCAGCCTCGATACCGCGGTGGGCGTACTGTTTGGCAAATTGATGTGCTTTCTCACCGGCGGCAAGATCAACCCGCTGATCGGCGCCGCGGGTATTTCGGCGTTTCCCATGTCCGCCCGCGTGGTCCAAGCCGAAGGACAGAAATACAATAAAAAGAGTTATCTGCTGATGCACGCCATGAGCGCCAACGCCGGCGGCCAGATCGGCTCGGTGATCGCCGCGGCAGTTATGCTTTCGGTGCTGCAGGGAATGGGAATAGTCGGTGGATGATTAGGCGGCGCCCATGTCAAAGTCGAGAGAAGATCTAGAAAAAAAACTCGCCGGCCTGGAACAGAAGGTCGCTGCGGGCGATCCGAAGACTACTGCGAAGCTGCACGACCAAGGCAATCTGACGGCTCGTGAGCGCGTCGACAAACTTTTAGACCCCGGCACCTTCGTCGAAGAATTCATGCTGGCGGAGACGCCCTGCTTGGACTTCGGTATGGGCGAGCGCAAACAACCCTCCGACGGTGTCGTCACTGGTTTTGGTAAAATCGACGGCCGGCCGGTTTATGTTTACTCCCAAGACCGCTCGATACTGGCCGGCAGCGTAGGCGCGGCCCACGCGGAGAAAATCGCTTACGTTATCCAGACCGCGCGCAAACTGGGGGTGCCAGTGATCGGTCTCAACGATTCGGCCGGCGCGCGAATCCAGGAAGGGCTCAGCGTCACCTCCGCCATCGGCAAGATATTTTTTGAGAACAGTATCGCCTCCGGCTGCATCCCCCAGATCTCCGCGATCATGGGACCCTGCATCGGCGTCGGCTCCTATTCGCCGGCGCTGACCGACGTCATTTTCCAGGTACAAAACTCCGGCCAAATGTTCATCACCGGCCCGGCGGTGATCAAAGAAGTCCTGGGCGAGACCGTCACCATGGAAGAGTTGGGCGGCGCCAAGATTCATTCGGAAGTATCCGGCGTGACTGACTTGGTGACGAAAAACGACGAAGAATGTCTGGCGATGATTCGCCGGCTGGTCGGTTTCTTACCGGCCAATTTCGAGGAGAAAGCGCCGCGCAAAGAAACCACCGACGACCCTGGACGTAGCCTCGACAATTTAGAAAAAGTTGTGCCGGAGGACATGAAACGCGCCTACAACATCGTCCAGGTGATCAAAGCGATTGTCGACGACGGCGATTTTTTCGAATTGAAAGCCAAGTTCGCGCGCAATCTCGTCATCGGCTTCGGCCGGCTCAACGGCTATGCGGTAGGCTTCGTCGCCAATCAGCCAATGTTTCTTGCCGGTAGCTTGGACGTCGACGCTTCCGATAAAGCGGCGCGCTTTATTCGTTTCTGCGATGCTTTTAACGTGCCGATCATTACCCTGATGGACGTACCTGGCTTCTTCCCCGGCAAGCAGCAGGAAGAAAAAGGCATTATCCGCCACGGCGCCAAGATGCTTTACGCCTACGCCGAAGCGACCGTGCCGAAAATCACCATCGTGCTGAGAAAAGGCTACGGCGGGGCCAAACAGGCGCTGTGCACCCGCGAGATGGGCGCCGATCAATTGTTCGTTTGGCCGGGAGTCGAACTCGCGGTGATGGGTGGCGGCGGCGCGGTGAACGTGCTCTACAAGAAGGAGATCGACCAATCGGCCGATCCGGCAAAAACCCGCGCAGAAAAACTCGCGGAATATCTCGAACGCTTCAGCGGTCCCTTCGAAGCTCTCTCCAAGCAATTCGCGCAAGCCGCGATCCGGCCGGCAGAGACCCGCAAGCGGCTGATTCAATCCTTGGAAATCTTGACGAATAAGAAAGAAGATCGGCCGCGCAAAAAACACGGTCTCATGCCGGTGTAAGCCATTCTTCGGTGTCGGCCTGCGCCGGCAACGAAAAGTAAAAACTGCTGCCCTGCCCCAGCCCGCTTTCGACCCAGATACGTCCGCCATGGGCTTCGATAATCTTCTTGCAAATCACCAGCCCGATCCCGGTGCCGCGCTTTGGGCTTTTTTCACTGCTCGACACCTGGCTATACATTTGGAAAATATGTTTCTGCTCCTCGGCGGCGATGCCGAGGCCAGAATCGCGCACAGAAACCACAACCGAGCCCTCGCCCTGCCACGCCGACACCTCGATCATGCCGCCGTCGTCGGTAAACTTTAAAGCATTGCTCAGAAAATTGGTCAGCACTTGTCCAATCCGGCGGGAATCGGCCCAGAGCACGGGCAGTTGCTCGTCAATTTTTGCCGTCAATCGAATGTTGCGTTTCTCGGCTTCGATGGAGTGTTCCGCGACAATCTCTCGGATTTGCCAGCCAATATTTGCCCGTCCGCCTTTGAGTATCAGCTTGCCGGCATCGATCCGCGAGAAGTCCAAAAAGTCGCTCACCTGATCGACGAGGCTGCGGCAATTGGTTTCGATCTTTCCCAACCAATTGCGCTGCAAATCGTTGACTGCGCCGAACAACCCTTCCTTGACCGACTCGGCCATCGAGACGATGTTGGAAAGCGGCGAACGCAGGTCGTGAACCACCATGGCAGTGAAATCTGCCAACTGCTTTTCCGCCCTTGTACGCTCGTCGATTTGGCCTGCCAATGCATCGATCAGACTGAGCGAGGACTCATAGAGTTGGCCGTTCTCCACCCCAAGCGCAATGGTCCGCGCCAGCGCCTTGATAAACTGAGTTTCGCCCACTGCGAACGAGCGCGATGTATTGTACAGTAAAACCAAGGTGGTCCGGCATCGATCCTTGCGCGTCATCGGTACGACCGCCATCGATCTGACACCATGCTGCGTCGACAATGCCGTAAGTTCCGGCACCAACCTCACATCGTCGACGAACCACTCGCCGGTACATTGAGTGACGGCCTGGGCTATGTCATCAACCAAACGGCTGTGCGGGGATTTGGCTACGGCCTCACTATCCGCCGAGAAGGCATTGACCGCGCCATCGGCGCCGATGAAATAGGTAATCGCATAATCGCATGGCACCAGTGCGACAAGCTTCTCAAGAGACTGCGGCACCATTTCAGCCAGCGAAAGCGTTTGTGCGGTTCCTTGAGCGATCGATTGAAGTGCTTCCAGCTGGTTGGCGTGAGAGCGCATCTGCTCCTCACCCTTGCGCAGCAGCGTAATGTCCCGGGTAATCGTCGCCGCACCGCGGATCTTTCCGAGGGAATCACGAATCGGCGAAAGCGACGCGGAAACGGCTATGCGTCGGCCATCCTTGCAGATCCGTTCACTTTCGTAGCGATTGATGCCCTTGCCCAAGCGCACGATCTGCATCAGCTCGAGAATCTCGCCGCGATGCTCGGGCGGCGTCAGTACCGCGATGTTTTGCCCGAGGATGGTTGCGGCATCGTAGCCATACATTTGTTCGGCGCCGTCGTTCCAGGTGATAATCTCCCCGTCGAGAGACATGCCGATAATGCCATCTTCCGAAGAATCGACGATGGCGGCTAACCGGCCGCGAGCATCTTCGGCGTCGGCGCGTTTTTTGACGTACTCGACAACCGATTTGCTACCGACGACCCAAGCGACCCCACTGGCGATCGCGGTAAGCATGGCGATCCAAATCAAACTCCATAGCAGCGCATGGTCGGCTTCACGGTAAGCGACCGTCCTAGGCACACCGACGATGACATGGAGCTGCCCGCGCCCGCGCCCGGCACCAACGGTATTGAATGCATAGAGCCTTGTGATCCCGTCCAGCCCATCGATTTCTTTCGTGGGTTGATTGCGCAGCTGGGTCAATTCTAAGAGCGGCGCATCGGGCATATGCTTGCCGGTCCACTCCGCTTGATCGGGAACTCGCGTCAGAATCGTACCATTACCATCGAGGATGGTCAGCGCCATGCCGGCAGGCAGGTGAGTCTCGGCGGCGAGCTGATCGATCCATTTCACATCCAGCGCCGCAAAGAGAATGTCCCGAACCGCGCCTGACTGATCTAGAATCGGATATCCAAACATGAGCGCCCGGCGCTGCCAATTGCCGAGCAGCTGAAAATCGCCGATGACAAAGTCTTTAGTTTCGAAGACTCGCCGCAGCAGAGGATCGTGCACCAGATCAATTGCGGGGCCGGAGTCGCGTGCGCGGCAACCTGGACTGCCCGTCGCGTCCACCAGGCCGACATCGAAATAGGCTGGTTTTCTGGCTAACAGCCCACGCAAGAGCTCGCCGCACGCCGACGAGTCCCCCTTGCCGATCTCCGGCAACTGCGCCAGCAAGCCCAGCAGCTGCTTCACCGATGCGACTAGCTGCGACTGGCGCTGAGCGATCACGTTGGTGAGGCGCCACGCCGCCTCATGGACTTCCAATATCTGCACATCGCGGCGCAACTTCGCCTGATACAAGACGACCGCAACGATCGGCACCACAGCGATCGAGATCATCAGCAACAGGCGCCGCCGCAACTGGCGCAAAAACGTCCCGGTTGCCAATTGAGCGATTTTTTCGATTTGAAGTTGCACCAACTTTTTCGTCCCGGTGTCAGATTGGTTTGCTAGTCGCCCACTTCCATTTGGGAGACGATGATCTGCTGCTTAACCGCCTTCGTGGGTCAAGACTGTGACTGACCTTCGCGGCTTTGGATCCAACTAATCAGCTGGCTTTCACGGAGGCGCCACTGGCCGCCGACTTTAAGCGCTGGCAGATCGCCGCTGCGAATCATTCGCTGCAAAGTCTTGGTTGAGACATGGAGTAACTGAGCCGCCTCAGTGAGGGTCAAAAGCTGGAGGGATTCGTTAGTTCTTTCCATAGTTTTCGCGCTCACCAGTAAACGCAATGGTAATGCCATCGAGCCAAAACCTAACCCGTTGTAATTTAATACTTTTGTCGCGGGTCGATGGTGCGATTTGAGGTCCCTGGAAACAAATTTGAACAAATCGATACTGCGAGGTCCATTACCGGACGCTTGACCTGACAAATCGGCTCACAGTGGCCGATTCAAGCATCACCCACTTGAATGCCTAGAAATGCCGTCGTGGAAGGATTGGTGCGCCGCAATCAAGGAGTCGGGCGACCCGTACCAGGTGAAGAATTGGCAGCTAAAACAAATGACGGGGTTTCACTGGCGGTAGAGCACCGCACCGGCTTTCGCCGTGTCATAGCCGCCCAGAGCGCTCACTGCGGCTCTGAAACGGTCACAACAGATCGTCGCGAGTAGCTCCTCGCCGCGAGCGGATTCGAAGAATCGCCGTTCAATGAGCAAATCGTATTGTTCGCTGGCGATGGGAATAAAGTCGAGCGCCAAAGCTTGCGCCGCGGCGCGCACGCCAAGACCGGCATCGGCCAGTCCGCTCGCCACCGCCACGCCGACTGCCATGTGGGTGAACTCCTCGCGCTCGTAACCGGCGATCGCAGCGCCATCGATGCGTAATTGCTTAAGCTGGTAATCCAACAACACTCGGGTGCCGGAACCCTGCTGACGATTGACGAAGCGAATATCGACGCGCGCAAGATCTTGCAGACTGCGAATCGTTTTCGGATTACCACGGGCGACCAGAATGCCCTGCTCCCGATGGGCGAGATGCACCAAGACCAGCGGAACTTGGGGAATCGCACGCTGAATATCGGGAATATTGTAGACACCGGATTCGGGATCGAGCAGATGAGTGCCGGCGATATGAGTCTCGCCGCGTTGCACGGCGAGCAGGCCGCCCAAGCTGCCGACGTTAGTCGCAGCAATTTTCAATTCCGGATGGCGCAGTTTGAGTTGGTCTTCGAGCACACCAATCGCCAAGTCGTGGCTGCCGGTGCATAGAATCGTGTTCTCGATATCGACCATCGGCCGCAACAGCTCCACTTCAGCAGTTTCGCCGGCGTTGAAACCTTCGACCAAACTTGGGATGCGCATCAAACCGTCGGCATGGACCATGGTTGTAATCACGCCGGCGCCACGCGCCAACGGCACCGCCACCAGCTTCTCGCCAACCCGCCCCAAGGTGACGCGAATAAACTCTTCGAGACCTAAATGAGAGGCGATCTTTTTTGGCACTACCGCGCGCACCGACGGCAATGCCGGCGCCGCGTTGCTGAAGAATTTTTCCAGCGCCGGCCGGAGAATCTCGCGGGCAATGACGATCGCCGACACTGGGTAGCCCGGCACGCCCAGCACCGGTGTGCCACGGAGCGAACCCAGCACAGCGGGCTTGCCGGGCATCACGTCGATGCCATGGGCGAGTAATTCACCGGCGTTGGCAACCACATCGGAGGTAAGATCATGCTCGCCCGCCGATGAGCCGGCGATGATCGTCACCAGATCGCATTCTGCCGCGGCCTGTTCCAGTGCGGCACGCAGCAGATGCTCATCGTCTTTAGCGCGCGGATACTTCACCGGCGCACCGCCCCATTCACGAACAAAAGCCGCCAGCACCGTCGAATTGAAATCGATCACCGCCCCGGGCGTGGGTTCGTCCCCCGGCTGAATCAGTTCATCACCGGTAGGAATGATGCCGACCCTGGGCCGCGCCTTGACTCGCACCGTGGTATGACCGGCTGCCAGTAACGCGCCCATGTCGTAGGGGCGCAGCCGATGCGCACGCGGCAGCAGTAGCTCGGTTGCCACCACATCTTCGCCAACCAGACGCACATGATTCCACGGTGCCACCGATTCGAAGATTTCCACGGTTTCGGCATCGAGCTGATGGACCTTCTCGATCATGATTACGGCATTGGCCCAGCCCGGTAGCGCGTTGCCGGTATCGAGATATTTGAAAGCGTCGCTGCCAGGAGCATCTGCGTCGACGAGCGTGAGTTTTTTGCCGATGAACTCCGTGGCACCAAAGGTATCTTCGGCGCGCACACAAATCCCGTCCATCGCCGAGGCGTGATAATGCGGCGAAGAAATTTTGGCAAACACGGGCTCCGCGGTGATGCGATCGAGAGCGTCATCAATGAGAATCTCTTCGGTCGCCAGCGCAGCTGGATTCACTGTCGATAAAAACAGTTCGCGCGCTTCTTTGAGAGGGGTTTTCTTGAGGTAACGTTTGCGAGCCATGGTCTTCGCGGTTTGAGTTGCGGGTTGCGGGTTTCGGTTCAAAGCCCGAAACTCGAAACACAATACCGGTAACTAAAATAAAATGACGTCTACCTCTTCGCCCTGTTCGAGACCATCCTGATTCATGCCGATGCGAACCATGCCGTCGGCTTTGACCAGAGTGAAAATCGCACCCGACTTACTTGGCAACGGCGTCGCTTTGAAGCCTGCACCGTCGGCTTTCATGACGACTCGGACATAGTCTTCGCGACCGAGTTGCGACGAGATATTGGTCGTCAACTTCGCCCGCACCGTTCGGCTAAAGCGTTGTAGCGCGTCGAGACCTTCGCCGCCCAAACGGCGCAGCATGGGCGCGCCAAACAAGATCGAAAGATCACCAGAGGCGGATACCGGATAACCGGGTAGACCAAGAATCGGCTTGCCGCAAGCCTTGGCGAATATCGTCGGCTTACCCGGCGCGATTGAAATGCCGTGAAAGATGAATTGAGAATCGGGAAAAGACAAGATCGTTTCCAAGGCGATATCCTTGGCGCCCATGGAGCTGCCGCCGGAAAGAAGCACCGCGTCGGCCCATGCCAAGGCGGCACCGATTGCCTCGGTGAGTTGCGCCCGATCATCGCCGATCACGCCCCAATCTTTGAGTTCCGCGCCCGCCTCTTCGATCATGCCGGCTAGCGAATGCTGGTTGATGTTGCGCACCTGTCCGGGCTGCGGCTCGACATCGGCATCGACGATCTCGTCGCCGGTAGAGATAAGCGCGACGCGCGGGCGTCTATGGACCGTAATCGATGAAATGCCGACGCCCGTAAGCGCGCCCAAGTCATGGCCGCGCAGCCGCCGGCCTTGGAAGAACACCGGCTCACCCTTTTTTATATCATCGCCAATCTGAATGACGTTTTGCCACGGCGCCACGCTTCGGTGAATCTCGACCAATCCCCGATCGGTTTCATCAGTGTATTCGACCATCACCACCGCGTCGGCCTCCGGCGGCATCATTCCGCCGGTAGAGATGCGGATCGCCTCGCCCTGGTTGATCGTCTGGGTCGCCGCTTTGCCCATCTCTACAACGCCCGCGAGTTTCAAATAAGCCGGTAAACTTTGACTGGCACCGAAGGTGTCCTTGGCTTTGACGGCGTAACCGTCCATGGCGGCGCGGTGGAAATGTGGCAAATCGACCTGGGAGAAGAGATCTTCGGCCAACACTCGGCTTCTGGCGCGAACCGTGGCCACACTTTCCGTGCCCACGGGAGAAAGTTCGAGCAGAATTCTGCGCGCCTCCTGCGGCGTCTCAACTTTAAAAAAATCTTTCAGATAGCCTCCCCATGGGGGCTTATATAAAAACACGTTTGTGAACGCAAGGTAAAGCGTTACGAGGACGGTGCGGGGGAATTATGTCTTTCAATCAATGTTCGCCTGGGGTAGATGTGACGCGGGTGATTGGAACAAGAGCAGAGCTTGTATCTTGGCGCTCATTGATATTACCGCAATGGAAATCGTTTCGAAAAACACGGACTGCATGACCCTGTCGATCGAGGCCGGCAACTTCGCCTTCAACAATGCGGCGCATGCGGTAGCCGAGTTCGCTCGGCAGACAACCGAAGGCTGGGCAACAGCTTCAAAGGCGCTCCGCCCGCAACGCCCGCAGCGCCTTGATCTGGCATTTGTTCAAAGAGATCGGGGCTTGTATGCCGCCGTCGATTCCAAGGCGCCTTGCTGCGTTCACATTCATAGCGCTTACTGTCAGTGTGGTTGTCAGGAGTTCTTGGACTGTCATGAACTTCGACCTTGCGACGGTCACCTGACCCGCTTGCTCCTGCACAGCTCACGGAACCCCGGGCCTCTTGCCGTTCGACCGGTTACGCAATGCCAAGAAATCGCTCTGCCGCCTTGGCCTTGGCTTACGAAAAAACCTGGATATCTGCTGCCGATTTCGATAACGTCCAGTACCAACGATCATTAGGGGCAAAAGAATGAAAGAGCTGGAAGTCAGGTTTGAGCAATTGGCGTCGACTATCGTTCTCCATGCCGTGGGGCCGGTGGATAGCACGACCGCCGCCGCGCTGCAGGAACCACTGCTGCATGCCGCTGAAAGCCCAAGCGGCGCGGTGCAGCTCGACTTGGCGCAGGTCTCGTACCTGAGCAGCGCCGGTCTACGCGTCTTGCTGCTGGCCGCCAAGGCGCTGCAAAAACGAGGCGAACGGTTGCGACTCCTAAACGTCCCGCAACAAATCCATAGTCTCTTAAATCTAGCAGGTTTCACATCATTCATTGACGTGAACTCGTAACCTCGCATGCCTCGTCGAGAGGAAACCAGCGCCATGCGCGAATCCAGCATTAAGATCGAAGCAAACGTTTGGCAACGAGTGCCCGGCGCCGACTCCGTCGAAATCTTTCCGATCATACCCAAGACCAATTGCGTTTCCTCCAATTGTTACATTTTTTCCGCCCCCGACGCGCTGGTAGTCGTCGATCCCGGCGCCAACCGGGAGCAAACGCGGCAGATAAGCGGAGTTCTAACCGATGCCCTGGCGCTAGCGCGACGGCCCGTCCTCGTCTTCCTTACTCACTGCCATCAAGACCACTCACAGGAGGCGGGCGGTCTCGAGCTTCCGAAGGGAATAGAAATCAAGCGCTTCGCCCACCAGGCGGGAGTCGAAGCGATGAAAAACCGAGACCCCAACTTGACGGTTGCCTATCTTTACCTTGGGAACCCCGCCATATGCGCCGCGCCATTCGAGGGAATCTTATTTCGCTCAAGCCCTGAGTCCGAGCCATCAGCATTCGAACTGGACGACGGTCGACGAATCGAACTACATACCGAGCCAATCGCAATGCCCGATGGCGCAACGCTGCAACGCCAATGGCTTTCTCTCGGTGACCGCAATCGGCTTGAGATCTATCATACTCCCGGGCATTCGCCTTGCAGCATATCGCTGCGAGTTGGATCGTTGCTTATCCTTGGGGATTTGCCCTTTGCTGCCAATCCCGGTGTGTGTGGCCTCAACGGTTGGAACCATGCCGATCTATTGCAAAGCTTGCACAAGGTGAATTGGCTTCTCGAAACATCCGAAATGGCAGTTTGCTGTCCCGGCCACGGTTACTGTATTTCGGCGCAAAGCATGCGGGAAAAGTTCCGGATGATGGAAGCCGAGGCCTCCGATCTGACCGATGTCCCGCTCTTGGACGCCGAACGCATCAGCGCTCTCAAGATCTACGTGGATGAACTGCTGGAAGATACGACAGCGCTGTTGACAATCTTTTCCGGCCGCCTGTACACAATCTCCTACTATCTATCCTTGCTCGAGGAGGAGAGCGCGGCCGGGCGCATTCTTGCGACCTTGGATATTGACCGGATCGACGGCATCCTGTCCGACTTTCGCCGCATCGCGGAAGCGTTCAACACTAGCGCCGTACCCGAATGGACCGTAGTGCTTAAGGGGGTGCAGGTCGCCAGGTCACTGAGACTGATCCTTGCCGCAGAGCATGTGCAGCAAATCCTGGACTTCCACCTCGTTGACCGAGCCCAGCGACGGCTTCTGGACTTCCTGAGCGTCGTGCACGGCCTACAATTTCTCCGGACGGAACAACCGAAAGCCGCAAACGAAGTGATCGCGGAGCTGCTGAAACGGGCCAAGGGAGCTCAATCAGCACAACCCAACGATTTGATGGAAGCGGTCGACGATGACCAAGCTTTTCTACAGGCCCTCACGCGCCGGTTGGAGGCGCATTCGCCACTGAGAAATATCGATTTCGAATTCACGCCCGCACCGCAGGAAACGAACGCAAACATAGGAGCGGAGCGACTCGACGATATATTGACCAACTTGATGGAAGGAATGGCCGGAATAGGCGTGAAGCATATTCGCATTGCCACTCGTGTAGCGTCAGGCCAAGTGCAAATTCGACTTTCAAGCCGGGAACGGATGGATCCAGTTGCGTTCGGCAAACGCCGCCTTGATCTCTACAACAGAACCCTCGGGTGGCTCGGCGGCAGCCTCGAATGCAACCAGGAAAGTGGTGGTGCCGAATTCGTCATGAGACTACCAGCGCTCCAGTCAATTTAGTTGGCCGCGCATGAGTAACGATCGAATTCGACCGATCATTTTTTTGATCCTTCTCTTGTTTCTTCCCGCGAGACTTCTTGCTGAAAACATCGTGATCGGCATGTCCGCGGCATTTACCGGTCCCTCGAAAGGCCTCGGCATCGAGCTTTACCGGGGTTCGATCGCCTACCTAGAGCAGGTCAATCGAACGGGAGGAATTTACGGCCAGAAGATCGTTATCAAGGCCTACGATGACGGCTATAACCCCCTCCCTGCGATTCGAAACACCATAAAACTCATTGAGCAGGACAATGCATTTCTGCTTTTCAACTATGTCGGGACTCCGACAGCGACGAGGATGCTGCCCCTCCTAAAGAGCTACAAAGGTAGGTTCGTCTATCTTTTTACTCCGTTTACCGGAGCCGAGCCCCTCAGGCAGCCTCCTTATGGAGAATATGTTTTCAATCTGCGGGCTTCGTACAGCGATGAAACCAAGGGGTTGGTCGACAACTTTGTCTCTGCTGGCAGAAGCAGGCTCGCGGTTTTCTATCAAGCCGATGCCTATGGAAGAAGCGGATGGGACGGCGTCAAAAAAGCTCTAGCGAAAAAATTTGGTCTTAAATTGGTTGGCGAAGCGACCTATCGGAGAGGAGCCGAATACTCTGAGAGTTTCAAGGAGCAAGTCGAGATCATCAAGAAAGCGTCCGCTGATGTTATCATCTCGATCGGGGCTTACGCCGTCTGCGCCGCGTTTATCAGAGATGCGCGGATTGCAGGGCTCAATATTCCGATCGCCAATCTCTCTTTTGTCGGCAGTGAGAACATGGCGGAGCTATTGCTTCAAAGCAGTCGGACCGCGGGCAAGGACTTTCAGAAAGATCTCATCAATTCGCAGGTGGTGCCCAGTTATCAGGATACCGCTCTGCCGGCGGTGCGGGAATATCGCCAGCTAATGGATAAATACCAACCACTCCCGCCTCAGGATCTTACCGAAGTGGGATATGCACCGCTGCCTCACAGCTATGTCGGTTTCGAGGGTTTTCTTAACGCAAAACTTCTCGTTGAAGTCCTGAAACGAATGGGACCAGGTCCAACAAAAAGCCGCATTAAAGAAACCGTCGAAAGCATCAAAAGTGCCGATTTGGGAATCGATGCGCCGGTCGCTTTCGGACCGCAGAAACACCAGGGGTTGGACAAAGTCTATTACACCACAATGAAAGGGGAACGGTTTGTTCCGTTGTCGGATTGGCGGGGGTGGGAGAAATGACCCGGGCGAGCCTCTTTACCAAGACCCTTGTGCTCATCGTTGTTTTGTTCGGGATCATTGCCACCGCCACGTCGATTTTATCGGGCTGGAACCTTTACCGAAACCTTACCCAAGAGTATCGAAGCAAGGGCGTGGCGATCGCAAAAAGCATCGCCGACTCAAGTGTCGAACTGTTATTGAATGCCGATGTGTCGACGATCCAGTCGGTGGTGGACCAGTTCACCGAGATCGAGGGAGTTTCCTATGTAATCGTCTTCGACGGACAAGGGGAGGCCATCTCCCATACTTTTGTTCCTGCGGTACCCGGTGATGTTGTGGAACTGCAGAGACGGACTCAAACTCAAGCCTTTAACGGCGGCGCGGTAACGAGCAACCTCAGCATTGAAGGAATGGGTGACTTCCTCGATGTCGCCCTGCCAATTCTGGCTGGCGTCGCGGGATACGTGCATGTCGGAATGGATAGGACCATAATCCGTGCGCGCATCTGGTCAACCGTGGCGACCCAGCAGGGGCTCATGTTTGCGATTTTTCTATTGAGCGTGCTCACTGCCTATGTGCTGGTGAAGCGGATATCTCAACCGCTCAAACAGCTCGCGGACCACGCCGGGACGTTGGCCACTCAGGACTTTTCCGAACCGGAGAATGGGCCGTCGGAGATCAGCCATTTGCCCGCCAATTCCCGCGACGAAGTGGGAAAACTGGCCGAATCTTTCATTACGATGGAGCGTTCGCTCAGGCAGTCCGTGAAAGAACTCAAGGAAACCACGGCGATCAGAGAACGGATTGAAAGCGAACTCAAAATTGCCCACGACATCCAGATGAGCATGGTGCCAAAGCTATTTCCTCCGTTTCCGCACAGACCCGAGTTTGACCTTTACGCGACGCTGGTTCCGGCGCGGGAAGTAGGGGGAGACTTTTATGATTTCTTTTTCATCGACGACAACCACCTCTATTTCGCGATCGGCGATGTATCGGGTAAAGGGATTCCTGCGGCTTTATTTATGGCCGTGACCAGGACCCTTTTTAGGACTACTGCCGGCAAAGTGAGCCGGCCGGATGAAATTTTGTCCTTGTTAAATCGCGAGCTGTGCCAGGACAATGATTCATGCATGTTCGTCACCGTTTTTTGCGCCAATTTGGATACTCGCACAGGAGAGGTGGAATACAGCAATGGCGGCCACAATCTTCCCTACTTTGTCAGCCAGGATGAAATCAAGCCTTTGAAGAATACCGGCGGGATGGCGCTGGGTATTATGGAAGACGCGACCTTCCGGTCGGAGAAAGTCAGGCTGCAGGGCGGGGATCGACTTTTTCTTTACACCGACGGCGTAACCGAAGCGATGGATGAGGGCGGGAATCAATATTCTGAACTTCGTTTGGAGGATTTTTTACATCGGGCCAACAGTTCCTCCGTTTCCGAGATCGTTCACGGCACCGTCGAGAATGTAAGGAGCCATTCTGCCGGCACTCCCCAGTCGGACGACATTACCGTCTTGGCCTTGAAATTCCTGCTGAAAGTGGCGCAATCATGAGTGAAGTCGTCGCTGTGGATCTCAAAAACCAGCTCTCCGAGATAGCACGACTCGCGCGTATAGTCGACGATTTCGGCCGACGCCATCAAATCGAGGTGAAAATCGTATACAACATGAAACTCGCTTTGGACGAGATTCTGACCAACGTTATCTCTTATGGCTACGACGATCCCGGGGAGCATCACATTACCGCTCGCTTCTCCCTGGAACAGGGAAAATGGACCGCCGAAGTGGAGGATGGCGGCAGGCCCTTCAATCCTTTAGAGTCCCCCGAGGCGAACACGAAACAATCACTCGTGGCGCGACCGATCGGCGGCTTGGGAATTCACCTTGTGCGCAAGTTGATCGATGAATTGGAATATCGCAGGCAGAACGACAAAAACCGCCTGGTTATGAGAATAAATTTGAAAGGAGCTCAACCATGAACATTTACGAAGAGAGAAACGAAGGTGTGCTAATTATCGGTCTGGAAGGACGCCTCGATGCCATCACCTCGAAGATGTTTGAGGAAAAAACTCTTGCGACGATCGACGCGGGAGAAACACGACTCGTGATTGATCTCTCCCAGCTCGACTATTGCAGCAGCGCGGGGCTCAGAGTCTTTCTCCTCGCGTCCAAACGTTTGAATCCTGCGGGGGGCAAGCTGGTGCTTTGCTCCTTGCAGGAACCCGTCAAGGAAGTCTTTGACATCGTCGGCTTTTTCTCCATTCTTTCGATACTGGGTTCAAGAGACGAGGCGTTGAATAGCTTTCGGTAACGCCGCTCTATCTTTACCGCGCTCAGAGTTATTGCAACGGCTAGCGAAATTCGAACTCTTCGGTGATAATCCGGTCGGACGGTATGCCGAGCTCTCGGAACTGCCAGGTAAGCTCCGAAACGAAGCTTATCTGGCCGCACAGCATTACGGCGTAGTCATCCAGGGGTGCGATCTCGGCGGCAATTGCAGCGGCGGTGATCCTTCCCTGGCGCGCCGTTGCCCACAAAACATAGTCAACATAGGATTCCGCATTCAAGTAGCTCTGGCTAATTTCTGTGTCGTAGACCGCGTCCTCGTTGTTGCGGACGACGTAGTAGAGCCAGATCCTCCGGAAATCCCGATTACTAACTTCAAAAGCGAGCATGCCGAGAAATGGCGTGATGCCAACGCCTGCGCCGATGCAGACGAGACGACGGTAACGAGCAAAGCGGTGCGGGGTGAAGCCGCCGAACGGACCATATACTTCAACCTGCTTGCCGGTGTCGAGCGAGACTAAACGGCGTGTGAAATCTCCGATCATGCGGATCGACAAGCGCAGGTCCCGATCAACCGGAGAAGAGGTGAGGGAAAATGGATGAAGTTCTTTTTCGGCCCTTCCAAATCCGGCACCCGCAGGAAGACAAAAGTCCCGGGTTCGTACATCATGCGCCGGTCGACCGGACGCATCACCAGTTCAACGATATCGTTTCCGCGTGAAGTGACCGCTGCGAGACGATAATAATAGCGTGGCCCCAGCCGGTCGAACAGCAGCACGCGATAGAGCCACGCGCCCCCTCCAGCCAGTACGAGAATCACTATCCACGTCCTCAACGGCTCGAAATCCGCGATCGTTCCAGGTTCCATGGCCGCATGCGCCGTGCCAGCGAGGAAAAGTGGGCCGAGAAACCGATGAAGAAACAGCCAGCGCTCGTAGCTCATACGGTGATCATAGGCAAGGCCTCCGAGCAGTAAGAGCAGATAGAAGGCGAGAATATCGATCGAACGTGCCGACTGCGACCAAAAAGGGATGAATAAATCGCCGATCGAAGCGCCATTTCGAAGCGCGTCAAGAGCCAAAAGAATTACATGTGCGATGAGAAGAACGATCGCTGATGGCCCGACGATTCTATGGAAACGTACGGCCCGATCGAGACCGCCAAAAACCGGCTCGAAGGCGTGGGCGCGCACAACCGCGATCATGGCGATCGCCATTAAGGTTACTGACCACAGAATGGTAAGCTGTGAAAGCGCACGCCAGGGCAGATAGTTAGCCGGCATCGCCCCGGGAAATCGAGCAGCAGCCCAAAGAACAGTCGTGATTGCCATGCAGACCACGGCGACAATCCAACTCAGTTGATGGCTGGGAAGTATTTTCATAAAGCTAAGCTGCGGGTTCGAAGTTGATGGCATTCAGTTAGATTGGAAAGCGCCAGAGTCACGGACCGACCTTGGATTTCGATGAACTGACGCAGCAAAAGCCCGGGGTGATTGAAACAACGCCCAAGGCTGCCCGGAACGACGATATTACGCCGACTGAGTAAATTGTATTGAGGTGCCGAACTAACTGGAAATCGAGCCCCGGATCTGCGACATGGGTTCGTGTACCTGGCGCTTCAGAAAATCGGCCACCGGCGCCCCGGCGCGCAGACGTGCAAGCCAGTCGTCGGGGTCGTACTCGACACCGATGGGGTTGGTGCTGAACTGACTGTTCATGAAAGCGATGGTGTCTTCACTCGAACTGAAACTATCGACCTGAAACTCCATCTGATTGCCGTCGGGATCGGCGTAGTACATCGAAACCGTGATGCCGTGATGGACGCTCCAGTATGGACAGATTCCGTTCCCCTTGAGTTGCGCGTATTTTTCCAAGAGGTCGTTCAAGGACGCATAAGTATAGGCGACGTGGTCGACACCGATCATTCCCTGACGATCGGTCTCGGCGCCGTCAGGCTGGAGAATCGACAAGTTGGCAAACGCAAATCGGTGGTGTTCGTCATCATAGGTCAGGAACGCCAGCGCTGGGTTCTGGTACTGGACCTTGGCGTCGAAAACGGTTTCATACCAGCGCAACATCTGCTCGAAACGGCGGGTGCGGTAAAGCACGTGGGCGAACTTTGTCGGGCGAATGGACGACATGATATCTCCTTTGGAATCGCAGATTAGGTCTGCGATCTCGCGAATTTGAAAATATCTTTTCGGACCATGCTTCCAATTATCTTATGACCTGTGATTTGACAAGGGGAGCCGATGCGGGCGTCGCCGTATTCTTGGATCGGTTACGCTGATTGAGTGAAGAAACTTCTCGGCTTGCTCCGTGGTTTGTTTCAACCGCTCACCGCGCCAGGCGCCGAGATTGTTGCGTCTGAACTTGGATCTGCCAACTCGGGACGCGCTCCCAACCGTTTACAAGTTGACTCGAACATGGCGGCGACTTGGTATTTGAGATACTCGGTAATTCCTCAAGTCGCATGTCCGGTAAATCGCACCGGTTGCTGGCTAGGAATTATACTTCTTAACTTCCAGCTAAATTCCGTTTTCTGTGCCCTAGCCTGAGGAAAGATTGATCCCTGTCTATCCAAGCCGATTAAGTTTGTATAGAACCGGCTTATCGAATACCGTCAACGAGGTTCGCGACCTGCGCCATGAAGGCGAGTGCCAGATAGAATTGGAGTGTTGAAATATCCGGAGCTTGGGATTGAATAAGTGACAGGAACAAACATGAGAACTCAAGTCGGAATCATCGGATCAGGACCAGCCGGCCTGCTGCTTGCACGATTGCTCCATCTGCAAGGAATCGACACGGTCATTATCGAGAGTCGCAGCCGCGATTATGTGCTCGGCCGGATTCGCGCTGGTGTGATTGAACAAGGCATGGCGGATTTGTTGCGGGAAGCCAAAGCGGGCGAACGTATGGATCGCGAGGGTTTGATCCACGAGGGTATCAATATCGCCTTTGACGGCCGGCTGGATCGGTTTGATTTTCCCAAACATACCAATGGAAAAGTTGTGATGGTCTACGGCCAGACCGAAATCACCCACGACCTGATGAAAGCGCATATCGAAGAGGCAGGGGGAATGGTCCACTACGACGCGCCAGCCATCAACGTGGAAGGATGCGATACGAATTCCCCACGAATCCTATACCAGCAAAACGGCCAACGCCGGGAACTCGTCTGCGATTTTGTCGCCGGATGTGATGGCTATCATGGCGTTGCGCGTCAAAGCCTCCCAGCAGATAAAATCAAAACCTTTGAAAAAACCTATCCGTTCAGCTGGCTGGGAATTCTCTCCGATGTGCCGCCTGTCATGGATGAACTCCTCTATGCCAACCATGCACGCGGCTTTGCCTTGTGCAGTATGCGCTCCCACACCCGCAGTCGCTACTATGTTCAATGCGAGACCGAAGATAAAGTGGATAATTGGAGCGACGATGCCTTTTGGGATGAACTGCGCCGCCGCCTTCCTCCCGATGCGGCTGATTCTGTTACAACCGGTCCCCGTCTCGAAATGAGCATCACGCCCCTGCATAGTTTTGTCGCTGAACCGATGCGCTTTGGTCGGCTCTTCCTGGCAGGCGATGCCGCGCACATCGTCCCGCCGACAGGCGCAAAAGGATTGAACCTTGCCGCTTCGGATATTTATTATCTCTCCCGTGCCCTGCGCGCCTATTATCAAGAAAAACGAACTGACCTGCTCGATCGTTATTCTGAAACAGCCCTGCGCCGCGTTTGGAAGGCGATCCGCTTTTCGTGGTGGTATACATCCCTTCTGCATAAATTTGACGACGATCCCATGAGCAGGCGTTTACAAATCTCCGAGCTTGATTACCTGACCGCATCCGAAGCCGGGAGAACTGTGTTTGCGGAAAATTATGTCGGCCTGCCATACGAGAAGTTTGAATAACGCAACACTGTAACCGCGAATCAAGACGAACCGTCAGCGTACCGCCTTCATCCTGCAACTGACCATACGGCTAAATCCATACCAATGCCGCAGCGGTGGCGCCGGCAATGGGCAATCACCTGATCGACCCGACGAGCGCTGAATTCCACGGCAAGAAGTTTACCCGAACTTGGATCTATGGCGCCTATGACGGACACGTCACCTTCGTTGAGGAAATGTTAACACGTGAGTGCATGCTGAGCCGGCCCGCCGCTTGTTTCCCGATAAAGTCACCACCGGCCGTGAATGTCAGAGGCTACTACACCACCCAGTCTTGTACCCGCTACCATGCTCAGGCCAACAAATACACGGTCTCAATGGAAGGATTCACACCACGTGCGGCCAGTGCCGCGGAGCCCATCCCAGTTGAGCGATGACCCGCGCATAAATTGATCATGAATACCGGTTCGGGAACCGGGGCGAACTTTGATTTGCGGACTTTCTCTTTAGAATGACGTGACATTGACACCCGCCCGTTTTTCTCAACTCGCGAAATTTCACCAAATTTGAATCGACGACCATCACGTAGATCCGCAGAGCGGGTACTCTGCACTGAGCCGAGCTGAACGACGGAAGTTTGCAGATTCCTCAGTTTATTATATAAATTCCAGATTGGCATGTCCGCCCGCCGATCACGGCGAGCGTTTTGATCCAGCGAACTTGAAAGGACAAACACAATGAAACTCACCAAAGTTTACCACATGGGCATCCCGGTCGATGACTTAGATCGCGCCAAGGAGTTTTACACCCAGGTGTTGGGCATGGAATATTTAGGCCGGGTTGGCGGCAACCCGAACAATCCGGATTCATTTCCGGTGCACGGCGTGGCGCAAAAGCTCGACCGGCTGCACTGCGGCGATTATGACATCGTCCTGTTCGCCCGGCCGCGTCCGCTCAACCGCGACGCCGTCGATCAGGACGGCATCACCCACCAAGCCTTCAGCGTGGCCTGGGAAGATTACGACACGGCATTGAAACAGGCCAAAGAGCTTGGCAAATTCCACCGCAGCGTCGAGCGCGACAGCGGCAACACCATTTACATGTTCGACTCCGAAGGCAATTATCTCGAGCTCCACTTCGCCCGCCCCGGCGGTCGGCGTCCACGGCAGGCGAGTTGATCGCCAGCGAGGAAAATACTGGTTCACCACGAAGGACACGAAGATCACGAAGTTCGGAAAAACAATTATCCGAAACCTTCGTGTCCTTCGTGCTCTTCGTGGTGAGGATTCCGACCCATTAAACCAAAACATTTCACGAGGACGACATCATGGACAAACCCATTAAACTCTCCATTGCCGCAACTTCGAAACGCGTCGATATCGCCAACGTCGTCGGCTATACGTTTTTCAATAGCATTGAGTTGCCGCGCCAGTCGCAGCTCGACATCGCCATGGGCTGGCGCGACTCCGAGTTGGGCGGCACCGGGCCAGCGATCCTCGTCGGCAACAAGAAATACACCTTCGGTTTCGGCAATCCGGTGGGTTTGTCGGCGATGGCCTATCTCGGCTGCGGCTTTTATAAGAAGAAAATCCCGCTGCGCGCCATCGGCGTGTTCCCGACCTGGGACCGCTTGATCTTCGCCGTGCGCAAAGACACCGGCATCAAATC
This sequence comes from uncultured delta proteobacterium, assembly GCA_963816145.1. Lineage (GTDB taxonomy): Bacteria > Desulfobacterota > Binatia > UBA9968 > UBA9968 > DP-20. The sequence goes on along the minus strand of CAWFJP010000002.1, from coordinate 104,066 downwards.
GCTGGAAGACGTCAAAAAGCAGAAGTATCCTCTACGCATCTCGACGCGCCGCCGCGGCAAACTGGCAACGACGATCTACGCTATCGAAGAAGTGCTCAAGGCGTATGGCATGAGTTACCGGGATATTGAGAAATGGGGCGGCAAGATCATGGAAGCTCCCAATCCGAGCGGCCCGGAACGGCGCGACGCGATTTTATCCGGCAAGGCCGACGCGGTATTTGACGAAGGCGTGAAAAGCTGGGGGCCGACAGCGCTCAAAGCCGGGATGCGCTTTTTGCCCATCGACGACAACGCGGCCAAACATATGTCCAAGTTGGGTTTTCCCAGCGCCATGCTGACGCGCAAGCATTACCCGAAATTGGATCAAGCCATTCGCTGCGTCGATTTCAGCGGCTGGACATTTTTCTGCCATGCCGATTTATCTGACAAGGTCGCCTACCACATGGCCAGAGCGGTCGACCTTTGCCACAAACATATCCCGGTCGATCATTTCGACAAACGGCCGATGACCATCCGCGAATTTTGCCGCGGCGGCGAAGCGGGACAACTCAACATCCCGCTTCATCCGGGGGCGAAGAAATATTTTCGCGAGAAGGGTTATATTGATTAAGAGTCACTCCCGCAAAGCCGCTAAGGACGCTAAGTTCAGGCAAATAATTCTTACCTTTGCGCGCTTGGCGTCTTGGCGGGAGAATCTCCGATAAATCACTTCTATCTAGCGCCATGAAAACACTCATGCACCGTTGCCTCAATAGACTAGCAATGACTGCGTCCCTCGCAGCCATCCTCCTCGGCTCAGTGAGCAACAGCCACGGCGAACTCTTCCGAGTCGCTCTATCAACAAAAGACTTCGGCTATCTGCCGCTGTTCGTCGGCATGCGCTCCGGTTTTTTCGCCCAGGAGAACTTGGAGATTCAGTGGATCGTCGTCAACAGCAACGTCGTCGTCACCGCGCTGATGGCCGGCGAGATCGATGTCGCCGGCATCGCCGGCTCGTCGATGCGCGCCGCCGCGCGCGGCGCGCCGCTTAAAGCCAATTTTTTTCCCTACTATAAGAGCCTGTTCGTGCTTCTCGGCGCGCCGGAAATTAAGCGCGTTCAAGATCTGCGCGGCAAGGTGATCGGCACCACCGGTCCCGGGGCGACCACTGAAATCGCCGCTAGCATGGTGCTACAGGCGAACGGCATGGATCCCAAAAAAGACGTGACCTTCATGACCATCGGCGGCGCTGAAACCTCCATCACCGCCATGCGCAATGGCGTGATCCACGCCCGCGCCTTCAATCCCGACGCGGCGCTCATCTTGAAGAAGCAGGGCTTTACCGAACTCGCAGTCTTAGCCGACCTCGGCGCCTGGCCCTGGGCGGGCTATTCGACCTCGGATGCGCTGTTGACCAACCGGCGCGACAAACTCAAACGCTGGACCCGCGCCATGGTGAAGAGCCTGCAACTCATGCAAACGCGGCCCGAGGAGACCTACAAGATCGCCCAGGCCGAATTCAAACATCCGCGCGATATCACCGAGGGCGCGGCGAATATCTGCATCAAAGCCATTGACCCGAGAAACCCGGGCGGCGCCAGCGACGAATCGTTGCGCAACAATATCGACCTGACCATCACCCAACCGCTGAAACTTGCGGCACAACCGCCGATTGCCAAGCTAGTCGACTTCTCGTTATTGCACGAAGTTCAGCGCGAATTGGGTATAAGGAAATAATGAGGCCGGCATGCATTTGGCGTTGATCTTTCTTCTGGCGCTGTCATTTTTCGCGCCCCAATCGGTGCTCTGGGCCCAGAGTAGCGAGACTAAACTCGCTGCATTGGAAAAACTGCCGGCGGCGGAACGTCGGCAGCGTTTGTTGGAAGCCGCGAAAAATGACGGCGAAGCGGTCGTGTATGCCAATATGGACGTAACCGCGATGAAGCCGCTCGCTGACGGCTTCATGAGAAGATACCCCGGGGTCAAAGCCACCAGCGTGCATTTCTCCGGTGCCGCGATCATCACGCGAATCGAATCCGAAAGTCGCGTCGGCAAACCCTTGTCGGATGTCGTCTTGAGCGGCCAATTGGGCGTGCTCGCGTCCATCGAAAAGCGCGTCGCCGCGCGCTACCGCTCGCCGGAACGGGAAACCTTGCGCGACGGCTTCAAAGACAAAGACGGCCTGTGGACCACCTACATGACCAACGTCATGGTCAGCGCCTACAACAGCCGGCTAGTCCAAAAAGACGAACTGCCGCGCAGCGTCGAAGATCTCTTGAAGCCGCGCTGGAAAAACAAACTGGTGATGGACAGTCAATCCTACGTTTGGTTCGGCACCATAATGCAGTACCTGGGCGAAGAGAACGGCCAGCGCTTCATGAAGCGCTTGAACGAGCAAAACTTGCAGCACTCGCGCGGCCGCCGCTTGATGACTCAACTGCTCGCCGCCGGCGAGCATGAGATCGCCGTGGAGACCAATCTCAACTCGGTGCTCAGTTTGAGTCGACAGGGCGCGCCGCTGGGCTTCGCGCCGATCCAACCCTACTTTCTCAGTCCGAGCCTGGTCTTCATGAGCGCCAATGCGCCCCACCCCTTCGCCGGCGCGCTGTTCACCGACTACCTGCTTTCGGAAGACGGCCAGAAAATCATCGTCACCACCAATCGCATGCCGGCTCATCCCAAAGTTAAATCCCCCGAGAGCCAACTCCTGGAAGGCCAAGACGTGCGCATGCCGGATATTTTCGATATAGGAAGACGCTATCAACAGATCGGCAACCGGTATCGAGAGATCTTCCCCGGCGCGCGGTAGCGCCGGGGAGTTTCAATCGTTCCAGCCGTTCCAGTCGTTCCAGATGTTCGAAAACGATTGGAACATTTGGAACCATTGGAACGAATGGAACCAAAATCTTGAAGGAGCAAACTCATGGCCACCAAAACTAAAATTACCCTAGGTCTTCCCGACCACCCCCGCTGCCAGGCGATCATCGACGGCAAAGTCGGCATCGACGGCTACGAACTCGACGTCGATCCGAACTTCGTCTCCTCCGGCGAGCGCCACTACAAATATCTTCATGGCGAATGGGATGTCGGCGAAGTCTCGGCGGCGAGCTTGATGCGCGCCATCGAGAAGGGGCAGCAATTGCTCGCCATACCGGTGTTCTTCGAGCGCGGTCCGCGCCAGCGCAACATTTACCACTGCGACAAACATCTGAAACATCCGTCGGAACTCAAAGGCAAAAAGTTCGGCTGCTTCCGTTACGGCGCCACCGCCGTGGTCTGGGCGCGCGGCTATTTACTCGACGCCCATGGCATCAAGACCACTGACATGCAGTGGTTCGTGTCCGGCCGCGAGGTGTTCATCGGCCATGAATTGCCGGTGAAGGTCCAGCGCATCGAGCCGCCGCCACCCTTCGGCGGCGAGAAGCTGGTGCTGTCGAAAATGCTCAGTGAAGGTGAACTGCACGGCGCGGTTGTGCCGGGCGACAACGGCTATGCCGGCTTCTTCGGCGGCGGCGAAACCCCGCCGATGATGGCCGCTTACCCTGGGGTAAAACCGCTGTTCGACGACAATCAGGAGATTCTCGATTACGTCAAGAGAACCGGCATCAATCCGATCATGCATGTATTGTCGATCCGCAAAGAGGTGGTCGATCGCCACCCCGACTTCCCGGCGAAGCTCACCCGTGCCTTCATGGCAGCGCGCGATGTCTCGACCGAGTACATGCCGCCTGAGGAGATCGCCGGCTATCAAAAAGAACGCGACGCGCTGGGCGAAGATCCTTACGCCTACGTCATGGGCGACAACGAAAAGCGCACCCTCGCGGCTATGAACCGCTACCAAATCGAACAGGGCTTGATGAAAATCATGCTGCCCATGGATGATCTTTTCATCGGCCATGTGTGAGGCCCAAACGTGATGATGCTTCGATCACTATTGGTCCTATTTGTCGTATCAGTCCTATTCCCTCCCGCGCATGCCGCCACCCTCGAAGAGGGCGCCCGCGCCGAAGGCGAAGTGGTACTTTATAGCTCCCTCAACAACGAGCAGATCGTCACCCTGGTCGACGCCTTCAAGAAAAAATATCCAGCGATCAAGCCGTCGTTCTACCGTGGCACCAGCGAACGGGTGCTGCAACGCGCCAGCACCGAAGCGAAGGCCGGCCGCTTCGCCGTCGACGTCGTGACTTCTGCGGGATTTCAGGTGCAGCTGATGAAGGAGTCTGGGCTCACCCAGCGCTATGTGCCGCCTGAAGCCGCAGCTTTCGACGAAGGCTTCAAAGATCCCGATGGCCACTGGGTCAACGTCCATTCGCTGCTCAACTCCATGGCCTACAACACCCAGCTCGTCAGACCCGATGAAGCGCCGAAGAAATACGAAGATCTTTTGGCGCCGCGCTGGAAGGGACGCATCGGCGTCAATCTCCAAGACCCGGAGTGGTACGTCAACTTGCAGCGGCGCTGGGGCAAAGACAAAACGCGTACTTTTTTGAAAGCGCTGGCCGCCCAACAACCGGCCCTGCGCGATGGTCATAACATCACGGCGCAACTCCTCGCCGCCGGTGAATTCCACGCCGTCACCAACACCTACGCCCACATCGCGGCGCGCATTAAAGCCCAAGGCGGTCCGGTGCAATATGTTTTCGACGAGCCGGTGATCACCTACGTGCACCCGATGGTTCTTGCCAAAAGCGCGCCGCACCCCAACGCCGGCAAACTGCTGATCGGCTTTATTCTCTCCATCGAAGGCCAACGCATGCTGCGCGACCAGGGGAGAATTCCCGCTCATCGCGACGTCGACCCTCAAGTGTTTTCACTGAAAAACGTGAAATTGCAAGCGAGCGACCCGCGCATGGCAAAAGAATACGGCCCGGCGGGCGAAGAAATGCGCGCGATTTTCGGAGTAAGATGATAGGCAAGGATGAAGGCGGAGGGATGAGGGATGAAGTTAAGAATCACTGACAATCCGAATTCATCCTTCCGCCTTCATCCTTCGTCCTTTTGACACGCAATTCACGGAGCCAACGATGAGTTTATTTCCCGCCAAACGTACCACCCCCCTCCCCGGCGGCTATATGGGCAAGATCCTCCGTGTCGATCTGACGACCGGCACGCTCACAGACGAGAATCTGCCCGAAGAGCCGATCTTAAAGAAATTTATCGGCGGCCAAGCGCTAGCACTCTATATCTTGATGCATGAATTGCCCCTCGACGCGACACCCTTCGGCCCGGAAAACAAAGTGGTCATGATGACCGGCCCGCTGACCGGCAACGGCTTCACGCCGGGCGGCACAAAAATGACCGCAGTCTATCTCAGCCCACTGACCAACAAGACATTAGGCCGCGGCGCCACCAGCGGCTACTGGGCGACTTATCTCAAGGCCGCCGGTTACGACGGCGTCATCGTTCAAGGCGTGTCGGCGAAGCCGGTCTATCTCTATATCAAAGACGGCAGGGCGGAATTGCGCGATGGCGCGAAAGTCTGGGGCCTCGGCACCCGTCACACTGAGGACCGTCTGCGCGAGATCGTCGGCAACCGCGACGCCAGAGTCCTTTGCATCGGTCCCGCCGGCGAGAATTTGAATCGCGCCGCCATGCTCGCCAACGACTACAATCATTTCGCCGCCCACAGCGGCGGCGCCGTGCTCGGCTCGAAAAAACTCAAAGCCATTGTGGTTTCCGGCACCATGCGGCCAAGCCATCGCGACAAAACGAAACTGGCCGATGCCGGCTTACGTTGGCGCAACGTCTTGCAGCAACACGATGTCAAGAAAAAGAAAACCAAGTACGGACACGGCGACGCCTGGGGCGCGCTCAACAATTTGAACTGGCGCAGCACTGACATTCAACCGGCGCATATCGCCGGCTTCGCCGACAACGATGTCGTGCTCCGTCCCTGCTTTCAGTGCGCCCGCATGTGCCCGTGGGATGCCAAGTTGGGCGAGGGTCAATTCAAAGGAACGGTCGTTCACTTCAATGCCGGCGGCGAGTGGCTCGATACTTTTTTCAACCTCGGCATCAAAGGCAACGCAGTGCTCTATCTCGCAGAGAAGATCAATAATCTGGGAATCGAGTGCAGCCACTTCTCCTGCGGCGCCGGCGTCGCGTTCGAAGCGTGGGAGAAAGGCTTGCTCGGTCCCGACCGCACGGATGGCATCAAGCTCGAATGGGGCAGTGTCGAGGCGGTCGATAAACTTCTTGATTTGGCGGCACGCCGCCAAGGCTGGCTCGGCAATCTGCTCGCCGAGGGGCCGAAGCAATTGGCCGAAGCCCTCGGCGGCGACGCGCCCAACTGGGCAGTCCACACCAAAGGCGGCACGCCGGCGATGCACGAATGGCGCCCGCTGCTCGGTCAAATGTTACGAGAGTTGGTCGCCAGCGGAGGCATGAAACCGCAAGGCGGTGGCTCGAAAAATCCGCCGCCCGATCTGCGTGACAACGAACATTGGGGCCCACTGGAAATGGACAACCCCGAGGGCTGGGTTTGGTCGCATGTCTTGTCCGAGCAATACCGCCAGTTCACCGGCATCTTCGGCGGCTGCTGGTTCGCCCAGGAAGCCCACAAGAAGGACGGCTTGAATTCAATCGTCGACGCCTTCAACGCGATCACCGGCTGGGATTTTTCCATCGCCGAAGCCCTCGCCGCCGGCCACCGCAGCATGATCCTGCAAAGCCTTTTCGGCACCCAGCGCGGATGGGTTGCCGATTTCGACTGGCAAGATGTCGGCCCAAGATTCTTGGAACCCATCCCGGACGGCAAATACAAAGGCTTCACCATCGCCAAATGGCTGCCCGGTATGATTTGGGACTACTACAAACTCTCCGGCCGCCACGAGCGCACCGGCAGGCCGTTCAAGGACACGTTGGAGAAACTAGATCTTCAAGAATTCCAAGAGTGGAGCCAGCTCGACTGACGCAAATTCGTTAGCCGACAATTGCTGGCAACTCCTCCAACAACCGGCTCGCCCCTTTCAACGGATTCTTAATCCTTAGGAGCTTCTGCACGTACCAAACCCGCGCGGCAACTGGATGAACCACCGGCACGCCGAGATCGTTCTCCGCAGTGACGATGTCCTTGATCCCCCAGGCACCGGAGCCGAGCAGGTAAATACCCTGCGCCGTCGGATGTTTGTTAAAGGACGCTTTGAGATGCCGATAGATCGTCTCGTTAGAAACTCCGTCCGCTTCGCTGGGCGAGGTGTCCATGCCCTCCATGCCGAGCACTTCAAACCCGCAGTCGGTGAAGTACCGTGTGAAGACATCGTTCATCTTCTGATCGCGGAAATAAGTGCAGCCGACAAACTTCCTGATGCCTAAAGCGCGCAGCGCTTGGGCCTGCGACATGCCCGAGGTAAAGATCGGCACTTTATACTTGGCTTCCCAAGCGCTGACGATCTCCTGCTCGGCCTTATGGCCGCGCACCATGAACGGCGGTCCGCCCTCGGGATGCATCAGATCGACGCCGATTTCCGCGAGCTCAGCGACCTTGACATGGTAGGTCTCCATCGCGCCGAGATAGCCGCGCTCGGAATGTTCCTTGATGCCGGCATACATCGGTATGCAGCCGACCCCTTCCGGCAAGAGCCGAATGAACTCCACTAGCGATCCCGACCCGTAAGTCGGTTTCACCACGCCGACAATCCCTCGCCAAGTTCCAGAAGCCATGAAAATTCTCCTTTCCGAACCGACGCACTGAGCTGATCGCATGCTAATCGGGACGGCTAGCGAAACACAAGAGCTATCTGCGCACGAACATTATCCATTCTCCATTATCAATTCTACATTGCCCGTTGCCGCTCTGTTGACGCCCGCAAATCTTAAATGATACACCCACGCTGAACGTGAGATCGAAAGGACCGGCATGGCGATAAAACCGACGGATACTCTAACCCGAGAATATGGCAACCTGGTTCCAACCGGCCGGCTGCTCGACGGCAAGCCGCGCAGCATACTATTTGACGCAACCAAATGCATCGGCTGTCGCCACTGCGTTCAGGCCTGCAAAGATTGGAACGATCACGATCGCACCAGTCTTTACGAACTTTCCAGCACCAACTGGATCACCATGGAACCGCCGGTGCTCGAAGGTTTGTCGCCGATCTGGGCGCGCAATAGCTGCATGCATTGCGACTTCGCCGCCTGCGCGGCGGTTTGCCCCGTCGAGGCGATCACCAAATATGAAGAAGGCGCAGTGGTCATCAACAAAGATGTTTGCATCGGCTGTGAGTACTGTATCCATGCTTGCCCCTGGGAAGTCATCACCAAGAATGAGATTACCGGCAAAGCCAGCAAATGCACCATGTGCAGCGACCGCATCAGCGAAGACAAACAGCCCTTCTGTGTTCAGGCCTGCCCGGTCAATGCGCTCGACTTCGGCCTCACCGAAGAGATTGCCGACAAAGCCAAAAAACAGGCCGAATCGGTGGGCGGTTACATCTATGGCGATAAAGAAGCCGGTGGCGGCAGCGTCGTCTACATCTTGAAAGAAGGCAAAGACAAATACGGTGTGCGCGACATCGCCGCCGGCAGATTTCCCAAGCATCGCATTCCTTTGGGCTTGATGCTCAAGGATTTGTTTACGCCACGTTGTGGCGTCGCCGGCAAAATGCGCGCGCTGTGGCTGGCGATCACGCACCCGAAGCGACTAGTCTATCGGTATTTCTCGTGACGGTAACACTGCATCAACTATCTCAATCACTCCTCCTTCCGAACCCCTACCTTCCTCCTCGACGGGGGAAGGCCAGGATGGGGGTGCTACGCACTCCGTTGAAATTGACGGGCACCCCCACCCCGGATCGAGTCCGGGGCAGGCTCTTCATCCTCTCCCATCAAGGGGGAGGAGATCGTATTCCGACATCGCGAATTGCTAGAGTAATCGTCGCTGCATTCCTCTCCGTTATAGCGGTCGGGATTGAAACACACGCCCACGCCGAAAAAATCCGCACCGCCATTCCTCAGGCGAACTTAAACTACTTATCCATCTACGTCGCCGACGGTCGCGGCTATTTCAAAGACGAAGGCTTGGAGAACGAAACCGTGGTCATCTCCGGGCCGCTGGCCACGGCGGCACTGCTCAGCGGCGACGTTGATTTCAGCGGCGGCGGCAGCGGTATGCGCGCTGCCCTCAAAGGCGCGCCGGTCATACCGTCCGCTGAGGGAATCAAGAACTTTCTCGAATACGACATTAAAATCCCGCTTGGCTTCAAAGAGGACATTCCACCCGAGCGGCTGCTGCAACTGCAGCTGGTCTAAGGAAGTCAAAGAGGAATCGGAAGCCGCACAAAGGAGAACCAAGTAAATGGCAACGGAACAAGAATTGCGCGAACAGCTGGCCACCTGCACAAGGATCTTCGCCATGCAGGGGCTGATCGGCCTGTTCGGCCATGTCAGCGTATTTCAGCCCGAAAGCAAAACGGTTTTCGTCACCCCCGGTTCGGGTTCGGACAAGGCTCACTTCACCGCGCCGGACATGATTCCCATCGATCTGAGCGGCAAGCCCATCACCGGCGCGATACCGCCGCCGGTAGAGTGGCCGATTCACACAGCGCTGCACGCGGCGCGCTCGGATGCGCTGGCCGTCGCCCACCTGCACACCCCCTACGCGACACTGTTCGCCATCGCCAAGCGCGAGTTTCATCCGGTAACGCTGCAGGGCACGATCTTCGGCGAAGGCGTGCCACTTTACAAAGAAGCTCATCTGGTCACCACGCCGCAACGCGGCGACGCCATGCTCAAAACCATCGGCGGCCACCGCGCCTTGCTCATGCGCGGCCACGGCATCGTCGTCGCCGGCAAGAGCTTGGCGGAAGTCCTGTTCGCGTCGCTGATCCTGGAAGACGACGCCAAGAAAACCATGCAAGCCGCGCCACTCGGCCCGGTGGAGCATTTCAGCGCCGATGAATGCAAAATCTTCAATGCCGAGATCGACTTCGAGCGCCGCGCCAACCGGGCCTGGGAGTTTTTCTCGCGCATCGAATCGCAATGGGACAAACAAGGCGGGACGGGGAAAATCGAATTGTTCCCGTAAGAATGGAACGTTCCAATGGTTCCAAATGTTCCAGTGGTTCCAGGTGTGGCCGGAGTCCGAACCTTTGGAACAATTGGAACTTCTGGAACGACTGGAACCAAGGAGGTTTTATGAGCGAAGGTGTCCGTCTCTACGCAGGCACTCAACATGGATTGATCACTTGGAAGTCGACCGACTCCGGCTGGCAGGAAGTCGCACGTCATTTTGCAGACGGCATCATCGATTCGATCCACGGCTGCAAACGGTCGCCGGAAAAGGTTTTCGTCGGCGTCACCCATGACGGGCTGTATAGAACATTGGACGGCGGCAAGAGTTGGGCGAAGGTGTTCGAAGGCGACATCCGTTCGGTCACCGTCGACCCCGGCGACGATAGAGTCGTCTATACCGGCATCGAACCCGTGGGTCTGTTTCGCAGCGAAGATGGCGGCGACAGCTGGCAAGAAATCGCCGAATTAAAAAAACTGCCGCAATCGGTGCGCAAAAACTGGTGGTACCCGCAGGTGCCGCACCATGGCCATGTGCGCAACATCCATATCCATCCCGACAATCCGCAGACGATTTACTTATGCCTGGAGCATGGCGGCATCGTCCGCAGCTTTGACCGCGGCGCCGCCTGGGAAGATGTCAGCAAGGGCATCGACTATCTCGACATTCATGTGATAGCCAACTTTCCCAAGCGCCACGACCGCTACTACGTCGCCAGCGCCCGCGGCTTTTTCACCAGCGACACCCCCGAAAACGGCTGGACTCGCGCCGAAAACGGCATGACCCGGGACTATTTCCACGATTTTCTATTCTTGAATCCGCAGAGCCCTGGCGAACCAGCAACCATGCTCATAGGCGCAGCCGACGCCTCGCCCGGCTTTTGGCGCCGGGAAAATCGCGGCGCCCGCGCGGCGATCTTCAAAAGCACCGACGGCGCACAGTCCTGGGCCCGCGTCACCAACGGCCTCGCCGAAGAACTCGACTCGATGGTCTGGGCGCTGGTGCATCATCCGACCGATCACAAAGCGGTCTTCGCCGGCTTCGGCAACGTCGCCCGCGGCCACGCCTCAGGATCGGGCGGCGCCGGCGATCTAATGATCAGCCGCGACCGGGGGGACAGCTGGGAGAGATTGGATATCGAGTTGCCCGCCGACCGTGTACTGTGGGCGGCTTCCGAATAGCGAACGCTCCGCGTTCGCGTTCCAAAGGTTCCAGAAGTTCCAATTGTTTTAGAACTCGCAGTAACAGAACCACGCATCTGAAACATTTGGAACAACTGGAACCATTGGAACGATTGTAACAAATCTAGATTATCGAGGCACGATCATGGCCAATCCTGAATACGCCAATTTCTTTCCGTCCGTTCGGAAATCCCGCCTTCCGGGCGGCTACATGGGAAAAATCCTGCGCGTCGATATGACAACGGCAAAGCTCACCGATGTGAACCTTCCCGATGAGCCGCTGCTACGCAAATATTGGGGCGGGCAGCTCTTCGCCGAATACGTGCTGCTGAACGAGCTGCCGCTCGACATCGATCCCTACGATGCGCGCAATGTGATCGTCGGCATGACCGGCCCGATCACCGGCACCGGGTTTACTCCCGGCGGAACGAAAATGTGTTTCGTCTATTTGAGCCCGGCGACGAAATATACCCTCGGCCGCGGCGCCACCAGCGGCTATTTCGGCACTTCGTTAAAGTGCGCCGGCTACGACGGCATCATCGTCACCGGCGCGGCGCAGGCGCCGAAGTATCTCTACATCGGTGAAGATAAAGTTGAGTTGCGCGATGCCGACCATGTCTGGGGCAAAGGCATCCGCGAGACCGAAGACACACTGCGCAAAGAATCCGGCCATCAGGACGCCCGAGTCGGCGCCATCGGACCGGCGGGCGAAAATCTCGTCCGCGCCGCCATGCTGGTCAACGACTACAATCATACGGCGGCGCATGGCTTGGGTGCGGTGATGGGTTCAAAAAAACTCAAGGCGTTTGTCGCCTGGGGCACCAAGCGGCCGCGCTTGCACGACAAGAACAAGCTAATCGACGCCGGCCAGCGCTGGGCCAAAGCGATCGCCTCGCGCAAGACCACGGTTAAAAAGCGTCTCACCAGCGTCGGCCATGGCGAGGATTGGGGCGCCATAACCAAGTTGAATTGGCGCAGCACCATCATCACCGATGAAGCCAAAGGCCTCGATCAAAATCGCGTCACCTTACGCCCCTGCTTCCAATGCCCGCGCATGTGCCCGTGGGACGTCGAGATTGGCGAGGGCCGCTTCAAAGGCAAGATCGGCCACTTCAACGCCGGCAGCGAGTGGATGGACACGTTTTACAACCTCGGTTTCAAAGGCAACGACGTGCTCTATCTCTCCGAACGAATCAACGACCTCGGCATCGAGTGCAGCCACTATGCCTGCGGCGCCGGACTTGCCTTCGAAGCCTGGGAGAAGGGCGTGCTCGGCCCGGACAAGACCGACGGTTTGAAATTGGAATGGGGCAACCTGGAAGCGGTCGAGACTCTGCTCGAACGCTGCGCCCGGCGTGAAACCTGGCTCGGTAACATTCTCGCCGACGGTCCCAAAGAGTTGGCAGAAGAACTGGGTGGTGAAGCGAAGAATTGGGTGGTGCACACCAAAGGCGGCACCCCGGCGCAACATGAGTGGCGCCCGCTGTTGAGCCAAATGCTCCGCGAGCTGGTCGCCAGCGGCGGTATGAAGCCGCAAGGTGCCGGCGGCACCGAACCACCCGCCGATTTAAAATATCGCGAGAAGTGGGGCCCCCTCGATCCCAATCAACCCGACGGTTGGACGAGTTCGCACCTGATCACCGAGAAAGTTCGTCAAGCCTGCGGCATCATGGGCGGCTGCTGGTTTGCCTTGAACGACAAGCCGCGTGACGGCGTGCAGAGCATGCTCGACGCGCTCAACGCGACCACAGGTTGGGACGTCAGCCTAGACGAACTCGTCGACGCCGGCCATCGGGCGATTATTTTACAAAGCGTCTTCGGCACTCAGCGCGGCTGGATCGCCGAGCATGACTGGCAAGATGTCGGCCCGAGATTCTTGGAACCAATCCCCGACGGAAAGTACCAAGGCTTCTCTATCGCCAAGTGGCTGCCCGGCTTGGTTTACGAATATTACAAAATCTCCGGCCGCCACGAACACACCGGCCGCCCGTTCATGGATACGCTGCAACAACTGGGTCTTGAAGAATTCAAAGCGTGGAGCCAGCTCGATTGAGAAATAGACCGCAACTGAGGAACTCGCGCGTTTATCCGTCATTCCCGCGAACGCGGGAAACCAGGTTTATTTGACGCCTAGACCGATGGAGGTAGAAATCATGAAGAAAAAGCGTAGATCGATTGGCATTCTCGTCTTTCTGCTCGCGGTGGCATTCCTGCTCGCGCCATCCACCGACGCCCAATCCCTCAAAAAGGTCCGCATGGCGAGTTCGTCGACCAACGTTTCGTTCCTCGCACTCTACACGGCTCTGCACCGCGGCTTTTTCAAAGACGAAGGCATCGATCTGGAAATCATCTTCATGCCGGCCAACTTGGCGAGCACGGCGGTGTTGAACGGCGACGTCGATTTCAATGGCGCGGTCACCGGCACCATCGGCGCCGCCGTCCAAGGCCGACCGATGAAAGTCCTGCTCTTCACCGTGTCAAAGCCGCTGCTGTTCTTGATGGCACAGAAAAACATCAAAGACTTGAAGCAGCTCAAAGGCAAAAAAATCGCCGGTAGTTCGCCCGGCGGTTCGGCGACGCTACTCGCCAATCAAGCGCTCAAACAGATCGGCCTGGAGCCAGGCAAGGACGTTTCTGTTCTGCAAATGTCCGGCAACGCCGCCAGCCGGCTGGCAGTATTGGAATCAGGCGTCGTCGAAGCATCGCTAATCTCGGTGCCGGAAAACATCATCGCCGAAGAAAAAGGCTATCACGAATTACTTTTTCTCGGCGACGTGATCGAATTTCCCCAGAACGGATTTGGTACTTCAGAGAAAAAGATCCGCGAGAACCCAGACGAAGTCTACCGCATGGTGCGCGCCACGCTGCGCGGGCTGCAATTCGTCTGGGACAAGAACAACACCGAAGCGGTGACCAATATCTTGATGAAACAGTGGAAGGTGAGCGACCGCAAAATGGCAGCCGAAATGTCGCGCCAAGTCGGTCGCGTTTTGACCAAGGACGCCTACGTCAAACCCGAATCCGTCCAAGTCCTCATTGACCTCGCCCGCGAGAGCGCGAAAGTAACCAAACCCGTGACCGTGGCCGATGTCGTCGACTACAGCTTTCTGGACAAAGCGCGCAAGGAATTGGGGATTGTCAAATAGCGTTTCGGGGCGCATCAGGCTGCGCCCGTTGGCGGCCATCAAAGCAGCGGATCGATAATCACCTTGATCGAATCCTGCCCGCTCGCCGTCAACTGAAAACCCACGCCCGTTTCCGCCAACGGCAATCGGTGCGTCACCATGTCAGCAACTCGCACCTTACGGTCGCGAATCAACTCCAGCGCCTCTTTCAAATCGTCGCCGCTGCCGGCATAGGAAGTCACCACGTTGATTTCATCGCGCCAAAATTCAAAAAGCGGGATCGGCACATCGACACCGGCGGCGGTTGGCGCGAAAAATAACAGCGTGCCGCCGCGGTCAATGGATTTGATCGCCTGCTGGATCGCCGGCATGGCACCGGTGCAAACGATAACCAGATCGGCGAGGCGGCCGCCGTTTACATCTTTGAGCCGCATTGGAACGTCTTCCGCGCCGTGAATTGTCGTATCGGCGCCGAACTGTCTCGCTGCATTCAATCGATAGACGCTGATATCGGTGGCAATGACGCGTGCCGCACCGCGCGCTTTTGCAAGCTGAATGTGTAGCAAGCCGGAAATACCGCTGCCGATCACCAACACAGTCTGCCCTGCTGCAAGCTTGGCGAATCGCTGCGCCCGCACGACACAAGCCAGCGGCTCGATAAACGAGCCTTCATCGAAGGTCATCGAATCCGGAATCCGCAGAGTGCCGAGCTCGACGTTGATCCTCGGCACGCGAATGTATTCGGCAAATCCGCCGGGCTCGAAATGAGTCGTGCGCAGAAGATCGCAAACGGATTGATGCCCACCCTTGCAATAACGGCATGTGCCGCACGGCACATGGTGGGTTGAGAACACGCGATCGCCGAGTTTGTATTCCGAAACTCCGGCGCCAACCTCGACAACCTCCGCGGTAATCTCATGCCCCAACACCAACGGCGCCTTTTTGATGCGGTACCACTCCATCAAGTCGCTGCCGCAAACCCCGCTCGCCCGCGTGCGCAGCAGCAACTCACCCGGACCAATGTTAGGAACTGGCAGCTCCTCCAACCGAACATCCCGGTTGTTGTAGTACATTGCAACGCGCATGTTCATGGTTCGCGGGATTAGATGCAGCGATATTTCTTGATCAGCTAGCTTTGCGCGCTTTTGAATTCTTCTCGCTCTCATAGATTTTAAGCGCTTCTTTCACTGAAACATTCTCATGCACAATCGCGCACACAGCTTTGATCATCCCCACGGGGGAATCGGATTGGAAGATATTGCGACCCATGTCGACACCGACGGCGCCGCCCTTGACGGCGTTATACGTCAATTCGAGAGCTTCCATTTCCGGCGTCTTCTTACCACCGGCGACGATCACCGGAACCGGGCAGCTGCCGATCAGCTCTTCGAAATTGTCGCAGTGGTAGGTTTTGACGATATGTGCGCCCATCTCGGCGGCGATGCGGCAGGACAGGCCGAGATAGCGTACGTCGCGCGCCATATCTTTACCCACGGCGGTGACGGCAAGCACCGGAATGCCGTACTTCTCCCCCTCGTCGACCAGCTTGGCCAAGCTCACCAAAGTCTCTTTCTCGAACTCCGAACCGACGAAGATCGACAGCGCGATCGCCGAAACATTGAGGCGAATGCACTCCTCGATCGATACGGTAATCTCTTCGTTGGACAACTCTTTGAGAATGCTGGTGCCGCCGGAGACACGCAGAACGATCGGCTTGTCGGCTTTGGCGTCCACTGAAGTACGCAACACGCCGCGCGTCAGCATGATCGAGTCCGCGTGCGGCATAAGCGGTTCGATAGTTTTGCGCGGCTCCTCCAGACCGCTGGTCGGTCCGAGAAAGTAACCGTGGTCGACGGCGAGCATCACTGCCCGGCCGTCCGGCTTGATAATTCGCGCCAAACGATTTGCCATTCCCCAATGCATTGACATAACAGCCTCCTCAAATATAAGCTTAATGGGCCAAAAACTATCACAAATCGATTCTGAATGTGAATCCCAGCCGCGGTGGAATTTGACAGCGTAGCCGGAGAGCTATACTTTGACGGCTAAATTTATGAAGGAGGAAGTATGCCGATTGAAATTGTCGATATGGTCAAGAAGGCGGGCGAAGGCAAACGCCAAGTCATCTTCAATACCAACCGTTTTCACGCCTGGGTGCATGTTTACCCCAAGCCCGGCGACGCCGACGATATGCATTGCCACAACGCCGACCAAACCTTTTACGTCATCGACGGTGAATGCACGATGCATTTCCCCGACGGCGGCAAGGTGGTCATGACACCGGGCAAGGTGGCGACCATCACCGGCGGCTCGTTTTATCAGTTGGAGAATACCGGCACCGGGCCGATGGTGCTCATGGGCAACCGTTCCGGACCTTCGGAAGCGATTCAACATATCAACTACGAGCTGCGCAAGGACATCAAGACGCTACCCAAAGAAGAGATGGATAAGATCCGTCATCCCGGCAACGTGCGCATCGCCGGATAAACAAACGACTTCAATTCGTCGAATTGAGGTCTTCGGCTTCGGCGTGCGAGCCGATTAACGGCCAAACATAGCGCACGCCGAGGCCGAACAGGACCATCGCGCCACCGCAAACCGTCGCGGTTGACGGTAACTCGCCGACGATCAACGCGACCCAAAGCGGATTGAGCACTGGCTCGATCAACGCGATCAGCGATGCCTCCGGCAACGCCACCGTCTGCAACCCCTTGGAAAAAAGATAATAAGGGGCGCCGAGCTGCACCCCACCCATGACCGCGAGAGTCAAGGTTTGATTCACCGTCAGCGTCAGCTGCGCTTGAACGACCCAAAAGACTAAAAACGCACAAACAAGATTGTTGACCCACGTCAAATAGACGGGAGCGATTTTTTGAGTGCGCTGCAGGTTTATCATGTAACCCGCGAACAGCACACCGCTCAGGAGCGCGAGCGCGACCCCGGCCATCTCCGCCTCACCGGCGCTGTCGAGGGAAATGATGCCGATGCCGATCATCGCCACGGCAAGCGCAAAGATATTCGCGTTGGCGATTTTTTCTCGCAGGACCAGCCATGAGAACAAAAACACAAAGATCGGCGCGGTGTACTGCAGCACGATGGCATTGGCGGCGCTGGTGAGCTTGTTGGCGGAAACGAAAGCGCTGATTGCCGCGGTGTAACTCAGGACTGAAATCAGGATCGTCCCGTTACAGCGAAAATCATATCGCTTCAGAAACGGCGTGAATACCAACGCCGCGAACAGACTGCGGTAGAACACAATCGCCAGCGGGTGAATATCCAGAAATTTGATGAAGACACCGGCCAGACTCCAGAGAATCGCGGCAGCGAGAATAAACAAACGACCGCGCTCAAGCGGAAATTTAGACGCGAGATGAGCTCCTGTGGATGGCATTGGCGGGAATTGGCTGTGCGCCGTGCAGGGCTCCTAGCGCGCCGGCCGCGCGTCGTTTAGAAAAGGACGAGCAATATCTGCTTACAAATAAAAATGGGGCGGGACGCAGAGGCCCACCCCATCGGATTCAAATAATTCGACTGAACTAGCGAATCGCTTAATCTTTGCTATCGGATACGACGGACACTTTGAGCGACACCGTGAGATCGGCCGACAACCGCACCGGAACTTCGTATTCTCCGGCGACTTTGATGGTTTCGTTCAAGTGGATCTTGCGCCGGTCGACAATCAGGCCTTTGGCCTTGAGGGCCTTTTCGATCTGCATGTTGGTGACCGAACCGAAGAGCCTGCCTTCCTCCCCGACCTTCATCGGAATCACCAGCGACACTCCGGCCAATTGATCGCCCACCGCCTGAGCTTGGCGCAGGACCTTTTGCTTCTGATCGGAAATGATTTTTTTCGAATGCTCGAAGGTCTTGAGATTCTTCTTGTTGGCCTCCAGCACCAATCCGCGCGGCAGCAAGAAATTCCGCGCGTATCCGTCGCGCACGCGTACAACCTCGCCGATTTTGCCGACGTTGGCGATATCCTCTTTGAGTATAACTTCCATAATTCCTCCGCTAGGACGCTTGGCTCGGAGTGAGTTTATCTTTACCCAAGCGGCGAAAATCGCCCCACAGGTCGAACAGCCCCAGACCAACAACCATCAGCGTAAATATTTGCTGAAAAACGATCAAGATATAAGTAATGCCGCGCAGGAACCGCGGCACGTTGTTTTTGTGAAAAAAAAACGCGATCACCGCCAACCCCTGGGCAAAATAAAAAGCGCCGACGATCAACAACAGGTTCATGGCGATCATGCGCGCAAGATCGGGAACCGGGAAAAACAAGCTAAAGCCGCTCGCGATCAGCCCCCAAACCAGTGATTCCGGCCCTTTCCAATCGCGAAAGTTTTCGATTGCAAACCACGCGGAACGGCGTTCCGGAAAGCGCCGGCGCAGCGAAAAAATATTGATCAACGCGATGAGCGCGAACGTCAAAAATAGCAACCCGGGCAGGAGTTGCAATGTCATATCGATCAACTGCGGCATTCTTTCTTTTACCAGCTCCAAACTATCCTTGGAGAAACCCATTTGCTCCTGCATCCGTGTCGCAGCCGCAAACTGTTGAGTCAATCCGGTACGAATATCACCCACGAGTGCGGCCCAAGAGCCAAAAAAATAAAGAGCCACGCCCAGCGCCCAAACAAACATCGCCGAAGCCGCGCCAACCACCAAGTACTCAACCGCCCGTACTCGTCCGATGAGCCCAAGCAGGACACCTGCCAAGATGGCAAAGATACCGTACACCAAGCTCAACTCTTCGCCGGCAAAAAGCGCCAACAGCAAGAGCGCGACGAGCACCACGCCGAGACCATGGCCGATACCGTATTTGAAGCCAAACAACAGCACGGGCTGAGTGACAAACGGCAGCAGCAGCGCGCCGATGGGCGGCAAGCTGATACCGCTCATGAATAGAAACACGCTCAAGGCTAGAGCCAAAAAAAACCGGGTAATGACTTCCAGCCGCTGCATGGGTGGTCGCCTGGGAAACGGATTTAATTGTTCGCGGTGGTGAACGGCAACAAAGCGATGCTGCGCGCGCGCTTAACCGCCGTCGTCAGCAGCCGTTGATGGCGCGCGCAATTGCCGGTGATCCGGCTCGGCGTCATCTTGCCGCGTTCGGTGACAAACGAAGATATCGTGCGCAAGTCCTTATAATCGATCCGTAGGCTCTTGTCGGCGCAAAAACGACATACCTTGCGCCGGAACATCGGCCGGCGACGCTGGCCACCTTTGTCATCGTCGGAACGCTCGCGGCTAGGTCTCGGGCTCCGTTCGTACTGTGCCATAATTTACGCTACCTCTTGTTTCGTCTTGCTCTTCCTAGCCATGCCGAGATCCAGCGACTGGAAGTCCAACCATTTTGCTACTGTGTAATTGCTCCGGAACTCGAATCATCGGTACACTATAGACCGACCGCACGCAGCCCAAGTCGACGCCACGACCGGTCTAGGCCGAGGGCTCTCGTTCGCCCCCACGCGATCTATTATCGTCGTAGTTACGTCTATCATCGTAATTTCGCCGCGGCGGTTCGTCGCTGTACGCCCGCGGTGCCGACGGACTGGTCATAGGACTGTCCTCATCCGCACGCGTCGTCAGGTAACGCAGGATGCCGTCGGTGAGCTTAAGATTGCGCTCAAGTTCAGCAACCGCTTTTCCTGTAGCCTTGTAGCGCATCAAGGTGTAGAAACCTTTGCCCTGTTTCTCGATACGATAGGCGAGATCGCGAAGTCCCCACTCTTCGACCTGTACAATCGTGCCCTCTTGGCCTTCGACGACCTTGTTGAATCGCTCGATAAATTCTTTGTTTCTCGGCCCTTTTTCCGGATGCACCACAAAAAGGGTTTCGTATAATGTAACCGTGTGACTACCCTCCACAAGAAGATTGTCTTTGTAACATACGGACTTGGCGTTTACAATGTGGCGCTTTCGTCAGTCCGCTCGATTGTAAATACCCATTGCCGCCGCAACTCCCTGATGAACTAAACAGCAGAGCGCCTCAGTGGCGCGGTCGACGACCTTAGACAGTTCGCCAATTTGAGCTTCAGCGAACGGCGCCAGCACATAATCGATGACATCGGCCCCGTCGGGCGGACGACCTATGCCTAGACGGATACGGCAAAACTCTACCGCGCCCAGATGTTCGATGATCGAACTCACGCCGAGGTGGCCACCCGCGCTACCGTGGGTGCGAATCCTGATTCGACCGAAGGGCAAATCCAGGTCATCGTAAACAACGACTAAATCTGCTGCCGTAGCCCCATGCGATTGAAGTAGCGCTGCAACCGCCACTCCGCTGCGGTTCATAAAAGTCTGCGGCTTGGCCAAAAGCAACGGAGATTCGTTAATCTTCCCTTGCCCGGTCAGTGCATCACATTGATGCCGGTCCAGAGCAATGCCCTGCTGCCGCGCCAACCGGTCGATGAACCGGAATCCAATATTATGCCGCGTGTCGTCATACTTGCTCCCCGGATTGCCCAGCCCAACGACGATTTTCACCCATCCGATCTCGTTGACCGCGCAAAACGGTCGGCTTAAGAGGCGCTTTCCTTTTTCGCGTCCGCTGGAGCTGCAGGCGCAGCCGCAACTTCCGCTGCCGGTGCAGCGGCCGTCGGGGCCTCCTCGACAGTCGGCGGCACAACGGTCACCAGCGCCATATTGTCCTCGGCCATAGACGCGACACCGTCGGGCATCTGCAAGTCTTCAATATGGACTGAATCGCCGATATCCAGCGCGGTCACGTCAACGTTAAAGAATTCCGGAATATCGAGGGGCAAACATTCGACCTCGATCTCCCGGACAATGGGCTGCAGAATGCCGCCGCGCGCGATGCCCACCGCTTTGCCGACAAAGTGAAGCGGCACATGCACCTGAATTTTCGCCGTCAGATCGACTTCGTAAAAATCGGCGTGAATCACATCTCCGCTGATGGGATGGAATTGCATATCCTTTACCAGCGCAACTTTCTCCGCCAGAGCGGCAGCGCCAGATTTCAAACGCACAAGGTGCGAACCTTGCAAACCTGCGACGCGCCGAGAAAATTCCTTCTTGTCGAGCGCCAAGCCTACCGCTGCGGTTTTCGGACCGTAAAGGATAGCCGGAATCTTGCCAGCGCGGAGTAACCGCTTGGCATCACGTTTACGCTGCTTATCGCGTGCTTCAACCTGTATTTCCAGAGTCTCCAAGGGAACAACCTCCTGCGACTAAACGAATAGCGAACTGATCGATTCTTCTTCATGGGTTCGGCGAATCGCTTCACCGATCAAATGCGCGACCGACAGTATTTTGATTTTACTACATCCCTGGGCCTGCGGCCCAAGGGGAATGGTGTTGGTGACAATCAGTTGTTCAAGTGGGCATTCTTCGATGCGTTTGATCGCCGGCCCGGACAACACCGGATGCGAGCAGCAACCGATGATTCTCTTCGCGCCCTCTTTTTTGAGCGCCTCGGCAGCCATGGTCAAAGTTCCAGCGGTATCGACCATGTCGTCGACCAAGATAGCGACGCGATCCTTGACTTCGCCGATGATGTTCATCTCGGCGACAACGTTTGGGCCGATCCGGCGTTTATCGATAATCGCCAAGGACGCATCCAAGCGCGTCGCGATCGCCCGTGCTCGCTCCACACCCCCGGCGTCCGGCGAGACGATGGTCACCTCGTTACGATTGAGCTGTTTGCGCAGATAATCCAACAGCACCGGCGTGGCGTAAACGTTATCGACGGGAATATCGAAAAATCCTTGAATCTGTCCTGAATGAAGATCCATCGTCAGCATGCGCGAAGCGCCGGCACGAGTGATCAAATCGGCCACCAGCTTGGCGCTGATCGGCACCCGTGGCACGACCTTGCGGTCCTGGCGTGCATAGCCGTAGTAAGGCATGACCGCAGTGATGCGTTGCGCGGAGGCGCGCTTGAAGGCATCGAGCATGAGCAGGAGTTCCATCAAGTTGTTGTTGCCCGGAGCCGAGGTCGATTGCAGAACGAATACATCAGCACCGCGGACGTTTTCCTTGATCTCGACCTTGCTCTCGCCGTCGCTGAAAGTGTCCACTGTGGCTTTACCTAACGGCACTTTGAGATATTGGCTGATCTCAGCGGCCAGCGGCGGATTGGAGTTTCCCGCGAAAATTTTTAGATCGGCTGTGCGGCCCATGCTTCCCACGACCCCTACAGTGAAAGTTAATCTAATTTTAACCCCATCGACTTCGACCGCCAAAAAACAGGAGCGCCGTCCCTCTGTGAACGGCGCCACTCAACTTCTACTAAATCTCTATCGCAAAGGCCAGCCGGCTAAACTTCGCATGAAAAATTGGCTGGGCGGGAAGGATTCGAACCTTCGATACCGGCTCCAAAGGCCGGGGCCTTACCGCTTGGCGACCGCCCATCCCTGACCCCCCCCCACAGGAAGCTCATCCGGTCGCGCAGAACATTCGATCAATTGTCATCGATCGACGTTGGTGCCCCGCCATTGGCGAGCACTTTTTGGTATTCTGCGATTATTTTCTCCTCGAGCATCCGGCGCGTCTCGTTATTGATTGGATGCGCAATGTCTTTATAGGTTCCATCCTTGCGCTTTTTGCTGGGCATTGAGACAAACAACCCGGTCGCACCATGTATGATTTTTAAGTCCCGGATCACAAAACAGTGATCGAGAGTGATAGTTACATAAGCCCTGAGCTTATCTTCTTCGACAGGAAAGACCCTAACCTCTGTGACTTGCATAGGGACCCCCTTCTGGACGAGCCAGATGTTGCGCCGGTAGAGTTCTTTTTATGGGCTTTTGGCTAACCTTAATTCAAAACATGCGCCAGGAACGCTTGGACCCCCTCCTCTTTCCGCATCCGGCGAAAGGCTTGTTTCGCCAATCGCTTCGACTCGAAAACGCCAAACACCGAAGAGCCGCTGCCGGACATCAGGACACCCGCAGCACCAGCTAGAGATAGCATCGATTTCGCCCGACTTATTTCAGGATATCTCCTCACCGTAACCTGCTCTAAATCGTTGATTAGCAGTTTGTCGAGTTTATCCAGGCTCTCCAGCGGCGTTGCAATGCTAGTATTTACGCTAACTCTTGTCAACTTTGACGGGAGATTTCGGTATACCCAAGCGGTCGCCACCGGAAATCCCGGATAGACCAGGACAAGCCAGCGGCGCCGCAGCTTCGAAAGTAACCGGAGCTTTTCACCGATCCCTCGCGCGCGCGCGGGTTTGGCTCGGATAAAGAACGGCACATCAGCGCCCAGTTGTAGCGCGAGCTGCTCCAGTTGGCGCACCGACAATCGTAACCGCCACAAACGGTTGAGCCCTTTCAGCACAGCAGCAGCATCGCTGCTACCACCGCCAAGCCCAGCACCGACGGGAATTTGTTTGCGAATGCGGATCGCTATCGGCCGGCAGATTTTAGCCTTGCGCATCAACAATTCGGCGGCGCGATACGCTATGTTTTCTTGACCCAACGGCACTTGCGGGTGGTTGCAGCGAATTGCAATTAGCGAAGGCACCCCAAGCCGGCGCGACGCCGATCGGCGCATCTGATGAATTTCGATTTCATCATAGAGCGACACTGGCACCATGATCGTGTCGAGCAGGTGATAGCCGTCGGCGCGTTTGCCGACCACTCGCAAAGTTAAATTGATTTTCGCCGGCGCTCGAATCTTCACGCGCCATTAGTTAACATAGCCGACGGACAATTGCGAAAGTCCGCCATTTCATGACGCAAAACTGTAGCGCATTTCTTGAAACTGCATGGCAAGCGGCCGAGGCCGCGGGCGAGATCATTCGCGCCAACTGGCACAAACCCAAGACCATTGACTATAAAGGCGTCATCGATCTGGTGACCGACACCGACCGCCAGTGCGAACGCACGATCGTTGAAATTTTGACCAGGCGATTCCCCGAGCACTCGATCTTGGCCGAGGAAGAAGCGCTTTTGGAGCGTCACGGAAACTCCTTCCGTTGGATCGTCGACCCGCTCGACGGTACAACCAACTTCGCCCATGGGTACCCACATTTTTGCGTCTCGATCGCCCTCGAACAGGAGGGTGAAGTCATTCTTGGCTTGGTCTACGATCCGCTGCGGCGCGAATGCTTTCGGGCGATTAAAGACCACGGCGCAACTCTCAACGGCCAGAGCATTCACTGCTCCACCATCGATGACTTGGATAAAGCCTTGCTCGCCACCGGATTCCCTTACGACAGACGCGAGCACGCGGATTACTATTTGAGCTACTTCAATGCCTTTTTAACCCGCTGCCAAGGCATCCGGCGTAACGGCTCCGCGGCCCTGGACTTGTGCTATGTCGCCTGCGGCCGCATCGACGGCTACTGGGAGCTGAAACTGAAACCTTGGGATGTTGCTGCGGGAAGTTTGATCGTCAGCGAAGCGCGCGGCAAACTCAGCGATTTTCGCGGCCAACGGTTTGACATCAGCGGCAGCGAAACGCTCGCGGCCAATGCGCTCATTCACCCGCAAATGGCGCGCATCACCGGCGCAGTTGCGACCGTGCGCGTTGACTGATCGCCGACCCGGTGATAGAAAAATTTGCACGCGCCCGTAGTGAAAAGGATATCACGAGGGTCTCCGGAACCCTAAGTACAGGTTCGATTCCTGTCGGGCGCACCATATCGCTATAATTCTTCGCCGGAATTAACTCGATCAAGAAACGATCAGGCGAACCGTTGACGGTACTGACCAACAGAGAATATCTGCGCCGCGCATCGAGATCACGGATGGAATGCTAACCCCTACCCAAATTGGCGAGCCGGGCGCTAATGGATTCGCTCAACTGTTCTATGGAGATCTTTTCGGGGAGCGGTTCAGGTGAGGCACCGAGGCCGGCCAAGTTTCTATTGAGCGTATCGAGATCGGCATATCTTTTTTGATATTCGTCCAGACCTGCTAAACACTGCGAAACACTCCTATCAATCTGACCTAGACAGTCGCGCAACGCCACGATTTTTTCATCGGACTGACCGCGCAGCTGGTCAACTTGGTTTTGCACCACCAGCTGCACCGCAGGACGCACGCGTAGTTCGATCTGCACCTGCATCTCTTGCAGCGCTTGCAATAGCCGCTGCAAGTGCGCGTCGAACCCTGTCCCGGTTACGTCAAGCGAAGGATTGGGAGCGGGCTGCAAAGCCGACGCGGATGGCGGGTCGCCTCGCAGCGGCCCAAGCACGGAGTGAATGCTGGTGATCTTTTCCAGCATCTTGCCGCGCTCGTCGAGGAAACTTTGCAGTTGCTTGATTGGATCCTGGTCCATCGAGCAAACTAGCAGGCTATCAGGACTTGGTTACTTGCCGTTTGCAGCGATTTTCATATCGCCATCGCCCGACTCGGAAAGGTTCATCGATTTGGTCGACACCAATTCCAACACATCACCGCGGCTGAAGCGCCAGCTACGGCCGATGCGGTTACCGGGGATAACGCCCTTTTCGGCAAGTTTGTAGACCGTCTTGAGATGAATCTTCAGCAGCGAAGCCACTTCCGACGGTGTCATAATTTCTTCCATCGCTATTTTCTCCTTTTTCTTTGTCGAAATACCTTAGGCACTTCTTGACGGGGTCTAGCATCAGCACGACTCATGCCAATTGCCATTTGACCCTGCTAACGTCGGATAAAGCCTGATATTTCCAAAGAATTCCCCAACAAGGGGGTCCCGCGAGGGGTCGGGAGGGTTCAGCATTCATGGACAATATTGCTCAATCGATGCGCTTTTCGCCCAATCCCAGCGTCGTTTTCCGTAACCGGAAACCGGAATTGGCGTTCGGAGAGAATCAGCGAAAGTTCACCACCCAGGGGCAATCACGCGGCACTTAGAACCATTCAGCAAACGCGACTACGGCACTGAATTGTCCGATCAATCGCCGCGAAAACGCACCTGGGTATGACGTGCCTGAACCTGCGCTAGCTGGTTCTGCCATTTTGACGAAAACTGGTGGCGGGTCTCGTCAGTGATGGCACTAGTGGCGGGGAATTTATCGCGCCACTCCCAAGGCCGGACCGCCTCAATAATCATGCGCGAGTTAAAGCCCTTCTGCCCCGGTTGAATGATTGGGTCGAGGGGACCGCTCCAACAGCGGCGCAGCAGATCCACCGAGGT
The DNA here is from genome assembly GCA_963816145.1 of uncultured delta proteobacterium. Classification (GTDB taxonomy): domain Bacteria; phylum Desulfobacterota; class Binatia; order UBA9968; family UBA9968; genus DP-20. The sequence goes on along the minus strand of CAWFJP010000002.1, from coordinate 77,676 downwards.
CGCCGGATCGGTGCGGGTGCAGATCGCCCACATCACTTCGTCAGTATTGGTGATATCGATGTCGTCGTCGACAACGATAACGTAGCGGCCAAGGTAAGCACCGGCGTGGCATTGACTGGCGACCAATGCGGCTTGTTTCGCATGCCCTGGATAACGTTGAGTGATAGCAACGACGATCATAAAGCGCTGCGCCGGTGGCGGCAGATAGACGCCTTTGATGTCTGGGACGCCAGCTTGTTCCATGCCGTTCCACACGGTCGCGGCACGCAAGCATGAACGGTACATGCCGTGAATTGTCGGTTTGAACGGTGCCGCGCCGGTGATGATCGGATCGTTGCGATAGTAGAGCGCCTTGACACGCACGAAAGGTTCGGCGCGCCGGGCGCTGGCATAATATCCCGGCCACTCGCCGAAAGGACCTTCCTGCATCGACTCGCCGGGAACAATCTCGCCTTCGATGACGATCTCGGAATTGGCTGGGAATCGTAGTCCGGTCACGGGCCCTTCGATCACGTCCACCGGCTGGCCGATGAGTCCGCCGGCCCAATCGTATTCATTAACACCGAACGGCACCGCCTGGGAGGCGGCGATGTAGAGCAAAGGATGCTGGCCGAAGGCCATCACGACCGGGAAGGTCTTGCCGGCCTTCATAGCCTTTTCGTAGTGAATCTTGCCGTGCTTGCCCGGAGAAATATACAAGCCGACTTTATCTTTGTCCTGCAACATGACCCGGTAGCAGCCAATATTTTCGACGCCGGTTTCCGGATCGCGGGTCACTACCAAATGAGCCGTGCCGAGATAGCGCCCGCCGTCGCCGGCATGCCAGCGCGGAACAGGAAACTTGGTTAAATCGATATGATCGCCATGGGCGATGTTTTCGAACACCGGCCCAGTCTTAACGACGTTAGCCGGAATCGGCTGCATGGCACGCAAGCGCGCGCGCAGGGCATCGATCAATGGAATGATCTTCAAGTCTAACGGCAAGTTTAACGTCAGTGCGGTGCGCTCTAGAGTTTCCAACATATTGACCAATACCCGGCGGTTCGGTTCCGAACCGGGGACATTGTCAAATAGCACTGCCGGCGGCGTGGCGATGCGCTCGAGAATGATCTCGGTCAGTGCGCCCAGTTCTAGATCCCAATGGGCACCAGAGATAGTTTCCAACTGCTCCAGCCTTTTGACCTCTTTGAGCCAATCGCGCAGATCGATGTTGCCGTTCGCATTGGTATTGATCGCGGACGCCGTGGACATAGGAACTCCTTTTAGCTCTCTCGTAAAACTACTCGCTCAGCTTGAGCGTACTCGGATGGAAAATATCTTCGACAGCGATGCTACGGCCCGATATTCCCTGGGCATGGCAGTAGGCGAAAAACTTCGTCAACACATGCCGATTCGCCTCCAGACCGTAGGCCCATGGATCGGTTTGAAAAATCCGTTTTTCGTCGCTGAGGTACTGATTGGGCCAGGCTTCGACCAAGCTTGGGATCGCCCGGCGCCAGCGCTGCGCCCAGCGTTTGGCGTCAACGTAAAGTCGAAACAGCTGCGCCGGCAAATCTGGATGGTGATCGATCAATTGCTTCTGCACCGCCAGCACATGCATGATCGGCAAGATCTTGCAGCGACGGAAATAGCTCGCTTCCACTTCCCGGGGATTTTCGAAGAGCCTTCTCACATTGTTGTTCGTCAACAGCGTCGGAAGCTGGGATTCGGTAACGCCAAGCGCATCGACCTGACCGTCGAACAAAGCCAGGCATGCCCGCTCAGAGGTATTCTTGCCGCCGTTTTCAATCATGCGGATCACCGAACCATCGCGCGGCACCACGGTCGCATCAGGATCGTGATCGTCCCAGTGGTGCATCGAAGCGACGTACCACGCGGAATCCGTGGCCGACACGCCATATTCGTCGATCAGCATGCCGCGCATCCAGATCGCCGCGGTCTGAACCCAACGGAGAAAACCTATCTTGCGACCGCTCAAGTCCGACGGCCGGCTTATTCCCGAATCTTTTCGGCAGAAAATAAATCCATGACGAAACATCCGCGATGGAAACACCGGGATCGCGACAAAGTCAGCCTTGCCGCGCGAGGTGTAGGAAATCAATTCGCCAAGGGACATCTCCGAGACATCGTACTGCCCCTTGTACATGCCAGCGAACATGCCGGGCACATCCTCGGTCTCGGTGATATCGAGCTCGAAACCGGGAATGGTCATCTGGCCGCGCAGGATCGGCAAGGTGCCGTCGTAGGCGCGGCTCGCGAGGCGGACTTTTACGTTTGCAGCCATACTTAAGTCAATCCGACGGCTTGAGAACGGCAACCAGAAGACACTACTTGCCGACTTCTTCGCGATAGAGTTGCAGTGCTTCCATTACCGGCCGATCGCTCAAGGAAAACAGAATCGCTTCATCGTTGGTGAAATTTTCATGGGCATGCCAGTGCCACAGCGGCACGACAAAGGTGTCGCCTTTGTGCCACTCCAGATAGTTATCTCCGACCTTGGTGCGCCCCTGGCCTTTGACGACATGATAAAGCGCCGAACTGGTGTGCCGGTGCGCTTTGGTCAATTCCTTGGCATTGAAGAGCTGAATCTCGCACGACATGGTCGGATAGGTGTAACCGCCGGTGGCCGGGTTGATGTAACGCAGCAAGGTTCCGTCGTAGGGGTCGCGGTCCGCCGTGCCCATCGCCTTCAGCGCCTTGTAAGTGTCCTTGAAAGCATAGCGAAACGGCACGCCGCGGCGATGGACCTCTTCCTGCTTCGGCGCCCGCGCAAAACCCATTCGAGAAAGCGACTCACCGGTCTGTCGGGTAATCTCTTGTTCGGGCTTTTCCGCATCTTCAAAGAAAAGCACGTTCAGCGATTGAATCAGCGGCCCATCCAATCCATCGAGCCAGATGATCGGATCTTCCGACTCGTTATGATGGTCATGCCAAGTCCAATTGGGCGTCAAGATCAGATCGCCCTCTTCCATGAAAAACTTCTCGCCGTCAACCGCCGTGTACGCGCCCTTGCCCTGGACGACGAAACGGATCGCCGCCATGTTATGGCGATGCGCCTTGGCGACCTCGCCGGGATTGACGATGGAAAAGGTGATCTGCAGCGTATGCGATGTCGACTTGATCGGCAGATGCGGGCTCACCAGGCGAATCGCCCGCCGCTCCGCTTGATCGATGCCGATGGTCTCGCTCGCCTTGAGCAAACCGTCGAGTAGCGGCTCCCACTTCCACAGGTAGGGCGCCTCGGACGAATGCGAAGGCACTCGAGTGCGCCAGAATCCGGAGAGCTGATTCTTTTCGAGCTGGTTGTCGAGTTCTTCGAGCTTCATCGCGACGGTCCCTGAGCTTTGTTATCAGACCTTAGACATCGCGTGTGCCATGCCGCCAAAGTAGGCACGGTGCAGGTCCATCGACTCTTTCGCGGTATCGATCACGTCTTGTTCTCGTCCTGGGGTAACGTACTTCTCAAGGACGTCGATGAACATGTCGGAATGTCTCACGTCGGCCTTGCTGTGAGCGGTGAAGTTGGGCATTTGGCCATCGGAAAAATTCATATCGCGCTTCCAAATTTTATACAGGCGGGTGCAGTTGCCGCCGCCGATGTCGCCCAAAAGCCGGTCATCGTTGGTCCACTCGGCGATGGTCGAAGCGGCAACCGCTTCCTGCCACGGTCGGTGACGTGCGATCCAAAACCAGCCGTAGATCGCCGCCTTGGTGGTCGGCAGCGCTTCGGCCTTCATAACTTCGTCGACGCTCAAACCTAATTCCTTGCCTTGGCGAAAAATCAGATCCAAATGGCCCGCCTTGGAGAACTCATCCTCGACCAATTCTTCGTGCTCATGTTCCATGATCCGCTGCTTCACTTCGAATTCCGGACAGTTGGCCGCAACCTGAGGCCAAAAATTGCGCCGCTGACGCACGTACAAACCGAGCTGAAGCAGGTAGATCCGCGCCCGATTGAGGGTCATCGGAAGCGAATAAAATTGCTCCATCTCCGGCGAGCGAAACAGATCGCGCACGCACTCACCCAATTGTTGGCGCCATTCCTGTGGTTTCATAAATATTCCTCCGCTCCGCTCGGAACCCAGGCGAACCATTCGTGACAACCGCCCAGATCCGATGCAGAGCCATTAAGTAAAATAATTTTGACTGCTTTTGTAGACCTAGCTGATCGGTCAAAGGGTTGTCAAGCGAGCGTGGCAGAATCAATCTAAGAAAACCGTCGCTTACACATAGAATGAACCAAACGACCGGCTGACATTGACGCTCCGCGACGCTGTGCTACTGAACGTCAGCGCAGTTGCTAGGTACGGGAATATAGCGCAACAGGACTCTTTGAAGATCTTCAAACGAAATCGGCTTGGTGATGAATTCGTGGGCGCCGGATTTCAGCGCCGCATCGCGATAATTCTCGCCAACCCACGCCGTGTAGACAACAATCGGTGTGGTTTTGGTTACGGTGCTTTCGCGCAAACAAGCGAGCGCCTCCATGCCGTTCATATTGGGCATGCCTATATCCATGATGATTAGATCGGGCTTCTCGCTTATGGCTTTTTGCACGCCGAGTTCGCCGTCATCGGCCTGTAGGACGTCGAAACCCAAGTGCCGTACCATCATCGCGAATAGCTCGCGGCAGTCGGTGTTGTCTTCAATAAGTAGAACTCTATATGCCATCGTTCAACTCCAGGCCATTGTGGAGAGCATCTCCTGTGCCAAGGCTGCATTACCCCTTGCCGTCTGCGTCACGTTACCCGCTGCCGGTAACTTTGACGAGTTTGCCAGAAAAACTATCATTTCCAGGTGTGATAGTAAGCACCGTGATTACCATGAGCGATCACGCAAATTGGCAAAATTCCAAACCCTTGCCGGGTTGCGACATCTGGCGGTGAACCTTCGCTAGCCAGGCAAATTATTTGAAATCACTGCAGCTGAAAATCAGACAAAACCTGTAACCAGCCGCCCATTGGTTTGGCGGTGGTGGTTATGCACCTCACCGATACCAACTCCAGAGCGCTTTTCCAACAGGTAAAATTGGCCAGAAACCGCGCGAACCAACGCTAAGCCAGGGAAAGAAGCTAAGGCCTGTTAAAGGATTTAAAAGGATTCAACTAGGCGCGATACACGGCACCGCGGACTTCAAACCTAAGGCCCACGGCAGGTTAATCACTAGAGAACTCAAACGGCGATCTTACCCTTCATCCATATAATCTCTGCCGAAGCGATATGACTCGAAACGCCGCTGCTGCTGAATCTGCTCGCTGACCGATGGGCCGTCGCAAGGACCGTAATAATCGATGATATCCCCAGCTGAGGGCTGCGCCATCGTCGGCGACGCGGGACCCACGGCTGGCAATATTTTATGGCAGTAGTCCCCGCGAGCCACTTCCTGGGTTGCAACCACGGCAGTATTCGGCGCGACTCCGGCGCAACCCACGACAGACGATAGCAGAATGGAAGCCAAAGACGTTGAAACGAAACGGCTCATAAACTTCTCCTCTCTGAACCCATCGGGCAATCCTGGAGTCATTATCTACCCCTAGCGGAACTTGTCAATTCACCATCTTACCGCTCCACGGGCGATCTCTTAACCTTCGCACTGCCTCGCTACCTGATCTCAGCCAAGTAAAACTAACCGAAGAAGGGAAATTCTTACTTAGCAGATGAAATGCGGGGATCGGCGAAACCCATCGTTAGTTGGCACTGGAATGCGGCGACCGGACTGTAATTGCCCCAGGGACCAGGATTGCCGGCCCTGGCACCTTTCGTGCTCTAGTTCCTGATCATGCAGCACACCAACAAGAAAGTATTGATCGTCGATAGCAATGCCACCGTTCGAGCCGCCCTCGGAACCTTTCTCAAAGGCTTGGGCCATGAAGTTTTCGAAGGCGCTACGGGTCCGGAGGCCATCGATAAGGCTTCCAGTATTCGACCGGATCTAATTATGTTGGACGTCCAGTTGCCGGGATTGAACGGCGATGAAGTAACCGTGCGGCTCAAGTCGAATAGGAGCACTCGAAACATCCCGGTCGTCATCAATACCGGTTGGACCACCGCCTGCAATATCGAAGCACGCGTCGAGCGCGCCCGTACTGCCGGCGCCGCCGAGGTTCTCTACAAGCCGCTGCAATTTCCCATGGTACGAAATGTTCTGCGCAGCTATTTGATGGCCTAGCATTTCCTTGAAAATACCGAAGCAGAAGCCTAGTAAGGACTTATGGCATCTGTTCGTCCTCATTTTGTGCCGATCCCCACGCAGGATGCGCCAGGGTCGGGCCGGTTAACTTTACGCGACGGCATGTCGGCCACCATTCGCGCTGCTCGGCCCAGCGACCTGGCGACGATGGCAAACTTCTTTGCCTCGCTATCGAAGCAATCGCGGTTGCGTCGTTTTTTCTCGCACTCGCTTCCAGATGAAAAAATCATAATCTCCTTTTGCGATGCCAGCGACGCCCGCAAGCAACTCACCCTGGTCGTCACCCAATTAATTGGAGATGTGGAAACCATCATCGCTGTGGGCTCTTACGTCGTGATAGACGCCAACGCCGCTGATATCGGTCTGGCGGTCGCTGACACCTACCAAGGCAAAGGCATCGGCACTTTACTACTCGAACGGCTGGCGCTCATCGCAGCGGTGAACGGGATTCGTCATTTTTGGGCGATGACCATGTTCGAAAACCAGCCAATGATCGACGTCTTTCGCAAGTCGGGTTTTGCATGCCGAACTAAAGCAGACCAAGGCGTTGTTGAAATCGATCTTGATCTGACGCCGAGCGCGGCAAGTGTGACACATGCCGAACTGCGCGACCGGGTATCGACAGCCGCTTCTCTGCGGCCGTTCTTTCAGCCGCGGTCCGTCGCGATCATCGGTGCCTCGCGCAATCCGGCCAATATCGGCACCAGGCTTTTACAGGCCGCCGTCGATGCCGGCTTTCGCGGCCCACTCTATCCGATCAATCCGAAAGCCACGGCAATTGGATCTCTGCGCGCCTACCCCTCGGTGCGCGATATTCCAGAAGCGCCGGATCTAGCGGTGATTGCCGTGCCACGCGATGCGGTCATGGGAGTGGTCGATGACTGCGCCGCACGCGGGCTGCGTGCCGTGGTCGTTATCACCGCAGGATTTGCCGAGATCGGCGCCGAAGGGCGCGAACTGCAACGGCGGCTTTTGGAAAAAGTGCGTGGCCACGGCATGCGCATGGTGGGTCCAAACTGCCTGGGTTTGTTGAACACGGACCCCGCCGTGCGGTTGAACGCCTCGTTCGCCCCGGATTTCCCGCCTGCCGGACGCATCGCTTTCTCATCCCAAAGCGGCGCGCTGGGGTTGGCGATCATTGCACTAGCGCGCCGGCGCGGCCTCGGTTTATCGAACTTCGTCAGTGTCGGCAACAAAGCCGATGTCTCGGGCAACGACTTGCTGCAATATTGGGAGATCGACAGCCGCACTGATGTCGTCCTACTTTATTTGGAATCCTTCGGTAATCCCAGAAGGTTCGGGCGGATCGCCAGCCGAGTCAGCCGGCACAAACCGATCGTTGCGGTAAAAGCCGGGCGAACCAACGCCGGCAAACGGGCCGCCAGCTCACATACCGCCGCGCTGGCTGCCAGCGATGTCGCGGTGGATGCGCTGTTTCACCAAACCGGCGTCATCCGCGCGGAAACTCTCGACGAGATGTTCGATCTCGCCGCAGCGTTGAGCGGTCAGCCTTTACCGCAAGGCCGACGCGTTGCCATCCTCACCAACGCCGGCGGTTTGGGCATTCTGTGCGCCGACACTTGCGAAGCGAACGATCTGCTGGTTCAAGAACTGAGCGACGCGACCAAGATTCAACTGAAAGAATTCCTGCCAACCACAGCAAGCGTGTCGAATCCCATCGACATGATCGCGTCAGCGACCGCGGAGCATTTCCGTGCGGCAACCGAGATCTTATTGCGCGATCCACAAGTCGACGCCGTTATCGTCCTAACGATCCACGTCGGACTCGCGGATATCTCAGCCATCGCCCGAGGCATCTCTAACGGTGTTGCTACCGTGCGCGCCGAGGGAGGCGCGGCGAAACCTGTCCTTACCTGCATCATGGACGGTGACAAACTCAGCTCCGTCGGCGAATCGCCGGATGAGCGGTTGCCAAACTACGCCTTCCCCGAAAACGCGGCGCGAGTGCTGGGGAAAATGGCGAACTACGCCGAATGGCGCCAACAGCCGCCGGGAGTGATTCCCGACTTCGACGATATTCAAGTGGAACCCGCCCGCGCGCTCTGCCATACAATCCTACGAGATCGCGGAGCGGGTTGGCTCGGCGCCGAGGAAGTGCGAACCATTCTCAAAAATTTTAGCTTGCCGCTGCCGCGCAGCGCAATTTGCCGTATGGTGGACGATACCGTAGAAGCAGCTCGCGCCATCGGCTTTCCGGTGGCGCTCAAACTAGCGTCACGCCAGATCGTCCACAAAACTGAATTCGGTGGAGTGGAACTCAACCTGCAAGACGAATTAGCGGTCCGTCATGCCTTTGCAACAATTCACGAACGGCTGGCCGAGGCACATCGTATCGATGCCTTCGACGGGGTACTGGTACAACCAATGATCGGCGGCGGTGTCGAGCTCATGGTTGGCGTCACACAAGATCCATCCTTCGGCCCTCTGATTGGATTCGGCCTCGGCGGGATTCATGTCGAGATTCTCAAAGATGTTTGCTTCCGCGTCACGCCGATCACTGATCGCGATGCCAAGGAGATGATCCGCAGCATCCGCGGCTATCGTCTGCTCGAAGGTTATCGCGGCCACCCACCGGCTGACCTTGCGGCGATCGAAGAGCTGCTGCTGCGCGTCGCCCGCTTGGTAGAAGAGATCCCGGACATTTCAGAGTTAGATTTGAATCCGGTAATCGCCCTCCCGCCCGGACAAGGCTGTTGGATCGTCGACGCGAGAATTCGCGTCGCCTGATCGATCACGTTCCCGCAGGCTCAAGCGATCCGACGAAGTCGTCATCGGCGATTGAACAGAAAGTGATAACGGCTGCCGATGTGATCGAGGCCTTCGTTCTCTCCGGGCAGTATGTCCTTGTGCGACATATGATTGTAGAAAATTGAAATTCCCTGTTTCGCCGAGAGATAACCCCCGACTTCGAAGCCGAGACGCGGCAACACACGATAGCCGAAGCCGCAATCGCTCTCTTCCTTGCAGCCGTTTTTATTGCTGGCGCCAACGAAGATATGCTTGGTCAAACTCAAGGTTAGCTCGTCGGTCCAGCGATTGGACAAGCTCAATTCGTAATTGAGCCCAGCATAGAAGGCGCTGGTGTCACCACTGAAATTAGGCGTCACACCGAGAATCGGTTCGGGCGAGCCAAGCCAGCGCCAAGCTGACCACTTCGGCGGATTAAGCTCCAATTTCCAGTTGGGATCAACGCCGTTTTCATTACGATCGTTAAACGGACCGCGATCGTGCAACAGCACCCCGAAGATCGTCTTACGAACTAACGGCTCTGCGGCCACATCAACCGCATGGGCATGTCCCTGCGATCCGTAAAGCGTTCGGGCCAAAACGAAGGAAAAAACCGTGCAACTTCATGCCATTCCCCACCGCCGCAAGCACGCTTCCGGACCATCACTTGACGATCAGCACCGGACAGCCGGCGTAGCGCAAGGTTCGCTCCGCCACACTGCCCAACAGCAACCGGCGCAAACCCGTTCGGCCATGACTGCCCATGATAATCAACTCTGCTCGCAGCTTCTTGGCCTGCCGCACGATCACCGCGGCGAAATCGGTACCGCGCGCCAACACGAGCTTGCACTCTCCTGGCTTGATGGCTTTGCGCTTCACCAACTTGGCAAAGCGATCGCGGGCATCTCGTTCCATCAACCCGTAGAAGTCGAATTGCCCCCCGGTCGGCGGATAGATCAGTTCCGCCGGCACGACGTTCAGCGCCACAAGCTTCGCTTTACCTTCGCGCGCCGAGCGCAGTGCATAATCGAAGGCCTTTTCCGACCCGCGAGAAAAATCGATCGCCACGACAAACATTTTCGCTTTTGCCATAACGCCACCTCATTTCCTCGGTGCTAGCGCAGCCCCGCTAGTTCTTGCAGCGCATGCCAGTTCTGTAAGCGATCTTGTTGCGTCAGTAGCAGCGCTGTCGATGGCTGGCCGTCGCGATCGAACTGTTTGGCGAAGCGCCCTTCGGTGCGCGCGAAGTCGACAAAAGTGCAGGGCTGATCGCTTTGCGGCGGCGTCCACCAATCCTCCTTCTGCGCCGGGTTGCCCACCAGACTCAAGCGCTCGCGAATTTTGTCGCCCTTGCGCGGATCGTATATGAACAGCGGAAACGTGCGGCTTTCTACCGCCAACTTGGCTTGGCGCGCGGAATTGCAATCGGGCACGCCATGCTCCGGCTGACAAGTGGTGTAAACATTGATCACCGCTGGGCCGGGATAATCGTTCGCTTCGATAATGGCTTTATAGAAATGATTGATATGCGCCGCTGTGGTCTGCGCGACAAAGACATCGGGATGGGCCAGGCAAATCTGCGACAATTCCTTGCGCCGTTCGCGCTTGCCACGCCCTTCTTTGCCGAATGACGCCATCTTGGCGTCCTGTGCGGTAAACGTCGCGGTCGAAGCCTGCCCTCCGGTGTTTGAATAAACTTGAGTGTCGAGGACCAGCACCTTGATATCCATACCGCTCGCGAGCATCCGGCTCAAACTCTGCAAGCCGATGTCGTACATCGCGCCGTCGCCGCCGATGACCCAGAGTTTTTTGTATTCCCAACCGCGTTGATTCCAGCGCGCCCGCACGCCCATCGCGTCCGCCGGTGCGTTTTCGAAAAGAGAATTGGTCCACGGCACGATGTAAGGATTGTAAGGATAGGTCGAGCCGTAAACCGTGTTGCAGCCGGTGGCCGCGACAATGCCGAGGTTCTCCGGTCCATGGACGAATCCCGTCGCCGCGAGCATCATCCGGATCGCCGTCGCCTCGCCGCAGCCCATGCACGAGCCGGCGCCGCCGACGTAGAGCAAAGACGCCTGTTCGGCGAGCATGAAGTCGGCGAGCGCTTTTTGATTGATATATTCTTCCGGCGTGGGCCCGATCTGGCGGAAGAGATTGAAGGCGGAGCGATAGCGCGGCAGCGTGGTCTCATCCTTAGCGACCATCTTGAGCGCGTGATAGTCGAGCTCGTCGCAAACCTGGACGCACTCAGCGCAGCCTTTGCACTTGGTCGGATCGATAAAGATGCCGAACAACGCGCCTTCGTCACCCTTCTTTGCCGGAACGTCATAATATTTTTTGGTACGCGACCAGTGTGAACTCACCCACACTCGTTCTTTGTCATCGCTGATTTCACTCAGCGCCTTGGCGACTTTGGATTCTGGAATCGCTTTGCCAAGAATCGCGGTGTCCGGGCATTCGGTCACACAGGTCATGCAGCCGACGCATTTTTCGAAATCGAACTCGGGAATTTCCGGCGCAATGTAGCTGAAGTCGCGCAGGGCGCCGGTGCCGGCGGGAATCAAACTGCGCGCCACGCCGAGATCGGCGGCCAAAATCGCCGAGCCCTTGCCCTCTTGATAGGCGCCGATCACGCGCCGGTTGAAGTCGTCGACGTACTTATCAAGATCGAGCTCGATCAGATGAGTATCGGCGAAGGTCGCTTCATGGGTCTCCATCGCCGCGCCGGGCTGTTTGATTCCTGGCAGCGCGATCGGCTCGCGGCCTTCCGATTCCAAGGGGTTAAAGACAGTTTCTTGATCCGCCATTTTCACTCCTCGCCCATCGGCATGTCGCTGACATGCTTGGCCAGGTCAGTCACCGAGAGAATCCCGATCGGTCGCAGATGGTCGCTCGCCTTCTCGACCACAACCAATCGGTGGATATGTTTCTCGTTGAGCATCTGTACCGCCTCATTGATTGTGGTATCAGGTGCGACGCTGATCACCGGTTTGGTCATCAAATGCTCCGCATTCAAACCGTGCCAATGTTTCATATACGGTTGTACGAAGCGGGCGTTGATTAAATCGGTGCGCGAGATCACACCGACGGCCGCGCCATGCTCATTGACCACCACCAGAGCGCTGATGTCTTTGGTATCCATCGTCGCCGCAACCTCAGCCACCGGCGTGTCCGGCTGACACGTAACCACACCGCGGTGCATCCAGTCTTGTACCCTTACGTCGCTCATGGTTTGCCTTCCGATGGCGCTGAAACCATCACTTCGCTGGTAATTTCTATCGCCTCGCTCCGGCCACGCCGCACCGCTGCAAGATTCTCCTGCACGACCTTTTCACCGCGCTTGCCGAAGAACTTGCGCAGCGATTTTTCCACTGTCGCATCGACCTCAGCATCGCTTAAACCGCGCGCCTGAACGAATGGTGCCACGCGCAAGAACACGCCGAGCAAGACGATCCCTTGCATGCGCTGCGCCAGTTCGCGCTGGCTGCTCACTTCCTGGCCCACTTTGACCGCATCGAGAGCCAATACGCGGATACGATTTTCCCGGATGAACTGCCGGGCATTTGCCGGGATCGTCGACCAGATTTGCTGCGGATCGCGGCTCGGGTGTTGGATGAATACCGTGCCGCCGGGAATGAGACCCGCGAGCGGATTGCCGATATTGAACGCATTGACATTGTTGAGCGGCACGAAGTCGACGTGGCGCAACTCGGCGTGGGCGCCGATGGGCTCTTCGGCCACGGTGAGAAAATAAGTCGTCGGCAAACCTTTTTTCTCCGACCCGTACATCGGGTAGGCCTGCACTTTGAGACCGAAAAGATCGCCGACGATGGTCGCAATGACTTTGTTGGTGGTCACCGAGCCGTAACCGCCGATCGAATGGCCGCGCATGGAAAATGCGCCCTTGGGCCGGACATCGGGCTCATCGGCCACAGGGAGGGCAAGCTCATGCTCAATACCCAGGACGAAGAAGCGTCGCTTACCGGCGTTGCGCAGGTGTTCAATGACGCTGACGAAATCTCCGGGGCGAACATCGCGGCTGCCCAAACCGGCGGAACCGGAGTAGATCACCGGCGCGCGATCGATTTTCGGATAGCCGGGAGCGCCGGATAAAGCGTCGGCAAATGCCGCTTTGATCTCACTGGTCAAGGGGTTGGACTGCGCTGCGGGATTATCCATCCGCTCGAGGATCGCCAACGCTTTGACATTTTTCAGTGCGTCGACGATCTCCGCTCCAGGAAAAGGCCGGAAGCTCGTCACGTGCAACGTGCCAACCTTGACGCCAATTTTCTGGCGCAGATATTTTGCCGTGGCGCTGGCCGTCTCGATGACACTTCCCAAACCCACAATCGCGTACTCGGCATCAGTCAACGCGTAAGTATCGATCATGCCGTAACGCCGGCCGGTTAATGCATAGAACTCGTCCATCACCCGTTTCATGATCGAAGGAATTCGATCGTAGAAAAAGCGCTGGGCGATCTTGCCTTTCATATAACTGTCTTGATTCTGCACCACCCCACTCATCACCGGATGGGCCGGATCCATCAGATTGCGCAGGCGATGACCGTTATTCGGATCGCCGACGAATTGTTTCATCAGTTCCAGTTCAGGCAAGCACAAGCTTTCGATTGTGTGCGTGGTGAGAAAACCATCCTGAATGTTGAAGAACGGCGTCTCCGATTCTTCGGCGATGCGCCGCGCGATCAACGCCAGATCGGCCGTCTCTTGTACGTTGCGCGCGAACAGCATGCCCCAACCGCAATCGGCGACACCCATCACGTCGTCGTGGCCGGCGTGAATATTCAATCCCTGGGACGTCAGAGCGCGCGCGCCGATATGAAACACCACCGGCAAGCGCTTACCGGCGATCACGTAGAGAACTTCCTTCATCAAGATCAGACCCTGACCCGAGGTGAAGTTCGCCACCCGCCCGCCGGCCAAGGCAAATCCTTCACAGGTGCTCGCCGAACTATGCTCCGACTCCAATTCGAGAAAAGCCAAGGGTTCGTCCCAGAGGTTTTTCTGACCGTTGGCGACAGCCATTTGATAGCCGCCGCCCATGTTCGTCGACGGGGTGATCGGGTAGGCGCACGCTCCCTGGGTAATGTGAGTCTCGATCCAAACCACCGCTTCTGAGCCATCGGCCGTCGTCGGGATACCGGGAAAAGGAAATGAGGTCATGCTAATACTGCGACCGGTGCCAAAAATACTTGCAGCCGCGCAATAGATCTCCGGCCGTCAACAACGGTACCAGATACCCGCTCTCGTTGAGTACGACCATCGGCCCCAAACGCGGATTCTCCAAAGCACCGATCCACGGCAGACGCGATCGCGGCGCCCGTTCCTCTGGCCTGTCCTGCTCAAATGTCGCTGCTTCCATGGTATCGCCGCCAGCATCGAACGAACCCTCTTCTCTCCGAATCTCCAGCTCACGTCCATCTTCTATCCCGGTCATGCTCCACCTCCGGCAACTCATCGACCCATGGTATTTAACTATCGCAATGGCGGTGCCAGTATCATTGCAAGCATAATAAAAGGTTAGGCGGGCAAGTTTTTCATTATTGAGAAAAATTACAAAAAGTCATTTCAGACCTGCAAAAGTTTTGCTGTATTTAGCGACCGACGTGATTAGTTTCGCGAAATCCGGTAACAGAAGCGCTATCCGGCAACCTGTCGGAGGCGGCTCGGTTCCTGGCGAGTCAACTTTGAACTAGCCCGGGCTTAGCGGAGATGGGAATCAGCTGCTCGAGACTCCCAACCGAAACACTCGATTACTACGGCAAGCGGTAACTGACATGGCACCCGACACAGCGTGCCGTGATGCCGGTAAATTCGCGTAGCACGGTCGCTTGATCGGCCCCTTGGGCGATGGTATCGGCAAGCGCATCAAAGTCATGGTGAACGCTCATTCCTTGCTGCTTGAATGCAAGCGGCAACTTGGCCATGATGATCGGATTGACATCGACGGCCATGCCCATTCCCGAAGCCCGCGCCGCCTGCTCCATGATCTTACGATCGCCGGCCGACAGCCCCGTCACTAAATTATGCACCGAGTGGAGCATCTGGCGCATTTCAGCGAGCACGAGATCCCGTTCCCCCGGCGCCAGATGAATCGCGGTGCGCCGGTCGCTGCTTTCGCTCGTCCAGCCATGGACGAAGAAAAATCCTAAGGCGCCAATGGTAACGATCCAGAGCACCAACGCAATGAGCCCAAGCTTTTCTCTCATTTGGAATCCCTCTAGTGCCAGCAACGACTTAGCGCTCGGCAATTTCAGGTTCACCCCGGTGACGCGCCGCCCGGACGGCGACACGAGCGAGCCAAGCCAAACAGACTAGGACCACGAGCAACACGATAATAAACAGAAAGAAACTATCCCAATCGCCGCGAACCGGCATCTTGTCGAGCTTTGCCCATTTATCAAGCGAGCGAAACTGGACAATCTGACGCGCCGAAGCGTTAGAAATGAGCGCGAAGGCATGGACTGCGACGAGCGATCCAGCCACGGCACGCGACGGTCGCTTTAAATAAAAGATCGACAAGATAGCACCAAGCGGCATGGCAGCGCCGGTAACCAGACGCAACAACTCCGGCAGTCGATCTCGAACCGTTGGCTCGTATAGAAGGCCGGCGAGTCCAAAAACGATAAATCCAACGACGTAGAGCGGCGCAACCAGCCGCCGCGCCGCCCGACGATATTCCCGCTTGGCAGTCATGAATTCCGCGTCGAGTGCCAGAAACGCCGCCAATGTGCCACAGGAAATTCCTGCCATGATGAAAAATCGCAGCAACGCCTCTTCATTGAGGTACAGCGCAAAACCATGCACCGAGCCCGCCTCGGCGTTCGCCATAAAGATTGCCGGCCAACTTTGCGGCGCGGCCGTGAGAGTCATCGCCGCCGAAAAAGTGACGCCGATCCAAGCGAGCAGGAGCGACGCAACGGTTGCGGCGAGCACCCGATAACGCCCGAACGCGGCAAAATATACGGCGTAGTAAGCGACGATCAACAATGGAATGATCAGAAACCAGAACCACGCTTGCAAAATCGTCGCGGGGTAGAAGAACTGCGGATAGAGCACTTGGAGAAAGAGCAGCGGCACGATCCCGGCGTTGATACCGAAGGCCATGAAGAATGGCATCGCTTTGAACAAGCGATCGGCTACTGACGCTTGGGAGTTGCGCAGCAACAACGCCGTCGGCATGCCGGCAAGCCAGAGATTCATGAAAATCATGTGCAGGATAAAGCCGAACACCTTCAGTCCAAACAACCAGGATGGCGGCACCGGTAGGCCGAGCGGATCAGCGCGTAAGAGTTGATCGACCATAACTAGGGTTTCTCCTGGCTCAAGCGCGCGAGATAGACGGCAAGCGCGTCGCGTTCCACCTCGTTGCCCATCCATGGCGGCATCGCCGGGTTGGCGCGGTGCAGATTGCGCGTGGTGTCGCGGATGAGATCGGGCGTCCACGGGCGCAAGATCGGCACCATACCGTTGTAACCCCATTCGGCGTGACAGGCCGAACAGTGATAGCGGAACAACGCCTTGCCGACTTCCGCTTTGTCATCCGGCGACAGCGTCTGCCCATGCAATGAAACATCGACCGGGAATTTCCGGTCGAGATAGTACTGCAACCAAGGGGCGTGACGGATGAGGCCGTTGCGCTGAAAATCTTTTACCTCGCTTGAGCGCACCCCCGGGGCAAAAATATATTTGTCGATGCGGTACGGCTTGCGCGTGCCTTCGCGCACGAACTCGCCCGTCGTGATCGCGGCCGCTCCCGCGACAAGCAGCAGAATCGCCGCCGGCGGCGTGATCCAACGCGAACCGGCAAAATGTCCCCACGCCAGCGCAACCATGACAAGCAGGGTGACCAGCAGGTTAACCACCGTCATGCCCAATAAGATCGGCGCGCGCATGAGATTCAATTGGGCATGGTCCGGCATGACGAATAGGTACCACAGACCGCCCGCGAAGATGAACACGATGCCCGCGAGCGCCCAGCGTGACATCCAGCGAACGATCATATCCTTCGATAGCGCGGCGTCCGTCTGAAATGAGAGATGTACCGTGATGCCCAGCGCCGCGATGGCGATCGAACCGCCGCTGCGCAACAGCACCTGCGGCAAGAAAGATGGATTGAAGAACGCCGTAAAAAAGTTTCTGTCCGGCGACCAGTCGCCCGTGGTTAACATGAAAGCGGTGATGCCGGTAATCAACACCAAGCTCACCCATGCCGCGATGCCGTAGATCCACCCAACCAAGATGTGATCGCGCGGCGCAAGCCGGCCCCAGAAATAATAAAAGACGAAAGCCGCGGCGATCTCGAGAACGAAAACCGCCCACTCGGCGGCCCAACCGAAGACAAAAATATGGATGAGCGCACTGGTGGTTTCCGGACTCGTCAGTCCTATGGTCCACCAGATGCCGGCGCCGGTAACGGCGCCGAAAACCACCGTGATCAGAACAAAGACACGCGTCAGCCGCCGCAAATAATCGAGAATCGCGACATGATTTCCGCCATAGGCCCGCCGTGTCAGATCCGCCAGCAAAATGCCACCGCCGACGGCGAACTGAGCGACGATGACATGCGGCACCGCGATCAACGGAATCAACAGCGGCGCTGTCAAATAGGGCACATACCAGACGGGATAGTCCATAGCGCGATCGTACCGATGTAAACGGCAAGCTACAACAACGAGAGCGAAATCACGGCTCCCAACAAAACAATCCAGATAATTTCGACTTTAAAAAGCAAGGCGACAAAGGCGGCAGCGGCAAGTGAAACGCCCGGAACATCCCACCGAATATTAGACGCGAACCTAAGAGTCACGGTAAGTAGAAGCCCGACAAAAGAACCCAAGATAGCTTGGATAGCTCTGGTAAAGTAGATCGAGTTTCGGAACCTGTCGAAATACGGAACAACTCCGACGACGATCATGAATGACGGCAAAAACACGCTTACCGTAGCGACAATTGCACCGAGCAGGCCGTAAACGATATAACCCACGAACGTTGCCGTGATTACGATCGGCCCAGGAGTAATTTGACCCAGGGCGATTCCGTTTAGGAATGTTTGTGCGTCCATCCACGAGCGCACTTCGACAATCTCGTGGAACATAAGAGGCACAGACCCTAAGCCACCGCCAAAAGCAAAAAGATCGATCCTGAACATGATGGCAGCAAGATCGAATAACTTCCGCTCGAATAAAAATAGCAGAACCAACGCCAAAGCCGCGACTGACGCGATGGTCAAAACAGGTATCGCGGTGGACGATTGCGGAACGGAGCTAACGCTAAGACCCGAGAGACAAGTTGTTTTGTAAAGTGTAAGCCCTAAAAGAGCAGCCAACACGATCACCACAATTGGACTTATTCCCGTTGCAAGTAAAGCGGCTGCGATCGCGGCGATAACTACGTCCCGTAGACCCTTCAAGGACGTTTTGCCGAAGGATACCGTTGCGTTCGCAACAATCGCCACAACGATCGCCTGAAGACCGTGGAACACCGCAGCTACCGGTGGAAGCGAAGCGGAGCGGACATAGATGGCTGTAAGCCCAACCATAAGAAAAAAAGCCGGAAGGCCAAACCCAATAAAACTCACCGCAGCGCCGGCTACGCCTCTCGCCCTGAAGCCGACGTAAGCGGCGGTTTGCATCGCCGTTGCTCCAGGTATCGTTTGGCAGAGAGCGACGCCATCACGAAACGTTTTCGGTTCGAGCCACTGACGTTGCTCGACAGCCATTTTGTCCATGTATGGAATCATCGCAGATCCGCCAAAGGCAGTCGCGCCTAATTTTAAAAAAGACAGGAAGAGGCTGGATAGCGAAGGAAGTTGGCGACTGCGTTCGTGGCCGATCATTGCATCCGGCTCACTCCACAGGACTGAATAAAACTATCATCCGTCAGAAAATGGAGTCCAAAATAGAGTCCAGGCTGAAATAATACCGAAGACGAAACTCAACACGATTGTTGTTCTGCTTTTCACCATACTCTGTTCCTCGCCCGCCAATGAGGAACTGTATCCGAAACCGAAGATCGAGATTGGTTACGGCAATGTCGGCCAGCTCCAGAATTATGACAAGACTGCCATCCTGCAACTTAATAGTGGGAGTGAAAGTTTGACTTCTACGCTGTCGGTTGCGTATGTGTTACTCAAACTTTTTACGAGGATCAGGCTCATACTGCTTCAATCTCCTCAGCGTCTCCAAGCCGAAATCCATGTCCGTCGAAGGTGCTCGCCCTTGCTAATCGCCGCTCCTATCGTCGCCCCTGTATCGATCTCGCGCCTCCTGCCGCCGGGCGATGTCGATCTCCTCTTCCATTTTCCTACCTACCCACTCCGCGCTGGCAATAAGCTTCTGCCTGTCGATGTCTTTTCCTGAAATCATGGCAAGGGTGTTTTGGATTTCCGTGCGGATTTCTCTTGAGGGGTCCCAGTACTGTCCGTACGAGTATGCGGCGTATTGGTTAACATAGTCGAGCCAGTCGTGCAGCCCTCTCAGACCACTCTCGATTTCCTTCAGCCCCCTCTGACGATCTTCACTCCGCGTCAAGGTGAGGCCCAAGTAGAGCTTCGCCATGTTGTCGTCGTTGTGAAGCGAGATCGCTCGTTCCAGAGCTTGGCGAGCCTCCGGATACTTTCCAGCGATGTAGTAAGCCCGTCCGAGGTAGGTCCAGGTTCCTTGAGGAAGTACGCTGAAGTACAAATGGTTTGAGTCTAATTCAGCCGCGCGTTGAAATGACGCGATTGCCGCATTGGGATCACCGTACAGCAGAGCCATACGGCCTTGCTGGACCTTGGTCCCTGCCGCGCAAGCAGAGAACAAAAGAATGATCGACGTTAGCCCCCAAAATAAGCTTTTTATGTTCACAATATTGCCACTGCGTAGTGGAGCAACACTTGCGCCGTATGGTTCACATATTCCTAAGCTCTTCGGCCTTGCAGTCCCAATACATCCTTTCAAGTCGCGTATAATAATCGGCAATGCGTTCAAGATGATCCATCGCCAATTCAAGCGCCAGCATGTTATCCTTGGTATGGTCCCGCTCGAAATTTATTCCTAGGAGTAGTTGTTTCAAATCATAGTTGATGACCGCTTTTCCGTCCGCATGACCTCCTGGCATCTTGTCTTTGTAGTTCTTAATGTCTACCTGATAAGCGTCTCTAATAGCCGTTCGGTACTCCTCAAACTTTAGTTCCACGCTTTGACGAAGCTGAGGCTGCTTAGCTTGTGCCCAGGTGTGATCCGACCGGACGAACAGCATGAGAGCAAAGCCGATAATCAGGGCCGGCGCGATTTGTCGAAAAATATTCCTCTTCATTTTTATCCTCCGGCTACGAAAATATGGTCTCTGAGTGTTCGTCGGGCGCATTCGCTCCATATTTGTGTGTCCCGTCTCTTGACCGAGATATGCGCAAGGCATGTGCCAGCAGATTTTGCCGAATTTAATTCGATCCGTGGAGCCGACCTTCTCAAGGTTGAGAAGAAACCGCTTCAGAATAGCAACATTGAGAATAACTGAAGAAGTGCAGCTTGTTTTCCACGGCTATTACGAATTATAGATAGGCTCTCTCTCATTGCACCGAACGGGCACCGACCATCACTCTGCGTCGCGGATCATTTGGCAAAGCGCGTGAATAACGACATGTACCAGCTCGAAATCAACCGAAAGGATGTCATCGAAGTCCTGAGCGTTGAGTTTGAGGGCGTGGACGGCGTCCATAGCCGTTACCGTATGAAGAGCCGGCTTGCGATCAAGAGCCGCCACGGTCCCAAAAGCTTGTTTTTCCCTTGCCTCTCGAACCTCCCGCCTGCTACCTTCGATCGCCACGCGGCCCGCCAATATGAAATAGATCGCATCAGTTGGCTCGCCCTTACGGAAGATCGTCTCCCCCGCCTCGAAACGGACCTCCTCGGTTAGAGCAGCGACCCGGCCGAGTTCCTCTATGGTGGCGTGACTGAAAATATCCACGGATTTGAGGAAAATGACTTTCTCTATTGCGGCAAGCCTTTTTTCTTCCATCATCAATTCCGGCTCCGGTGCGTCACTAGCTGCGCCGTTTCACGCAACACATCATTTTCGGAATTCAAATACTTCGCGATATTGTCATCAAACCCCGGCAGTCCTCGGATGCCAATTTCCCACAGGGTTGCTGCCGTCAGCCAAGTATCCTGTTGCTCAAAAAGCATCCGGAGTGCAGTCGCGGCATCGAGACTGGCCCAGCCGAGGAATCCGAGAGACAATTTGAAGCGCTCAGGTTCAAGTGTATCGCCATAAAAGGGGAAGATATATCGCTTTACTTCCCCTGTCAGCAAATTATCGAGAAGCTCGACAGCGTAAGCTTGCTTAGCTGAATCTCCAGAATTGAGAGCAGCCCAAATCCCCCGAATATCTTTGGCTGGATAGATAAGAGACAGCAGCCAAATTGTCCGCTCTCTCACGCGCTCCATACTCTCCAGAATCGCTTGGCGCAAGAGCGATGGGCTCTTGACCGATGCTTGCTGGCGATCAGTAAAAAGAACATAGAAAATCGCGAACCTTTGAGCATAAAGCATCGCGTCCGAGACGATAGCGCTTTCGATGATCTCGCGGTCGACCCGGAGATTGGGGAAGCGGCGGGCCATCTCTTCCAGAGCAAGAATCGACTGGAAACGGAGAGAACGGTCCTCCTCACGCAGTCCAGCCAAGACGGCGTTCATCGCCGACTGTGAATGGATTTTACTGAGAGTCCGAGGAATATCGAGGCGGAGGTCGCGGGCCATGCGGTTGTCGAACAGCGAGTTTCTCAATTCCATTACTGCCATATCGCCATAATCGGCTAAGGCCTCGCGCGCCGCGGCCCTGACCGCGTGATTGCCCAACTGAGCGATCGTTTCGGCAACCAATCCGGGATATTTACCTTTAGCCGCAGATGTCAGCGCCTCGCGGACCACCGCCGGAGACTCATCCATCCTGATCAGTTGGCTGAGATAGCTGGAGAACTCAGGCTCCACCGACTCCCCCATCAGACGAGCCGCTTCGACGCGGGTTTTTTCCCAGTCGGAGCCGCGCGCCTCGACCATACCGCGAAACGCCGCTAACGCCTCTTGGCGCGCCGCCTCATCGCCGCTGCGCAGCAGCAATTGGATCGCGGCGCGGCGCGTTTGCGCTTGCGGACTTTGCAACAGCGGCCGAAGGAATGGAGCCGCGCCAGTCTCCAGCATGGCGGCGAGCGTCGAAATCGCTTCCGAACGCACTTGAGCGCTCTCCGACGTGAGTAATTCGAATACCGCCGCCAAGGCGTTGGGCTCAAGGGAAGCGGCCACCAGCGATAGAGCGCGCCGGCGCACTTCGGCTGAGGGATGGCGCAGCAGCTCGCGCGGCAAATGCGCCACCAGGCTCCGCGGCTCGAACTTCTCCGCAAGGTCCAACGTGAAAAGAATCGATGGCTCATCTTGTTGGTCCAAAGTAGCCAGCACGGTATCGATTGTCCCCTCATCCGCAAAATCGATCCTCGCGGTCTCAAGGGATACTTCGTGATACGTCAAACTGCGGCGCAGGGCGTCAACGTAACCGGCGTGCGCGCGGGAAACCACGGCGAACCAGATGACCACGAGAGCGATGGCACAATAACCGACGAACCTAACCGGATCCCCCGCCAGGGCGAACGAACATAGGAGAATGATCACCGCGGCCATTGCGTCCGCCAACCGCTCGACGGTCACGTCGAGGAAAACTTTAACCTTGTCTTTAATCGCGTCGGGGATCGGCAGATACAGGATCTGCACGCCGCTCTGATTAATACTGGTGCGCAGAGACGCCTCGGCCAGCCGGGTCGCGGTGGCTGCCGTCAAACCCGGCCATGCCAGCATGCTCAGCAATCCCGCCAGCAGCGTGGAGGGAAGAAAGAGCAGACTTGTGCCTAAGCCCAACCCCGTCAGAACCTTCCCGGTGAGCCAGACCTGCCCGACCATGGTAACGGCGCTCAACCACGCGTAGTATGAGCCGAAAAAACCCGCCAGCCCATCTGCGGACGGATAGGCGAATTTCGCCGCGGCTTTAAACTGATAGTCGATCAAGGTCGAAACCACCACCGAAACGAAAATCACCCCGGCGATGGTGCGCAGGTAGCCCGTGCCGAGGATTTCCTGCAAGATGCCCGGCGCGTTCGGCGGCACCGTTTCGTGGACCGCGTCATTTTCCCGGCGATTGACAGCGAACAACCGGTCTCGCTCTCTCAGAGCTAAACCGGCCGTAACGAAAGCGCCGGCTAGCAGTGCGACCACGAGCCAGAGGAGCTGTCGCGTGCCAAAAAGAAAACTCACCGCCCAATTCGCCGCAAACCCGCCCGCCATCGCGCCCAGGGTCCCACCGGCCGTGATCATGCCGAAAAGGCGTTTACCGTCGCGCGGGTTGAACATTCCGTTGGCCAACATCCAAAATTGCGCTACCAAAATAAGACAACCAATTGCCGACCACATATAATAAGCGTAAAGCACCCAGCCGGCGTCAGAAAGGGTGATCGCTAGCCAGAACAAGATAACGTTGGATATCACGAAGGCGAGCGACCCGAGAATGAGCCGCGCAAGTGAAAGCTTCGCCGTATAACGGGAATAGACGCCGATGACGACGCCGGCGAGCAATGCCGCGAGGAGATAAACATAAGGCAGTTGAGTTATCGGAAAGCGACTGAGAAAAAGCGCATCCCTGACAACCTTGATGACGTTATTGGCGGCGAGCAAGAAAAACAGAAAAGCCGCCATGAAACCGATCCGCCGGATCTCACCGGGGCGGACATCGAAAAACTCCCGAATTTTGATCGTCAACGAGCGAAGTATCATAGCGCAAACATTTTATTGACCGCGATGAGAACGGAATTCTACCTTCGCCGGAGTTGGCCTCAGCTGTCACCGCGCAAGGCCGGCGGCCGTCAGCGCGCCGTAGGTAGTATAACCTCCCGAGAGATTCAGCGATCGATAACCCTGCTGCGTCAGGAATCGCGCAGCGAAATAGGCGCGCTGTCCAACGGCGCAGCACACCCAGATATCGCGATCTTTTGGCAGCTCGACGTAACGCGAGCGCAACTGTGAGAGCGGCAGATTGATTGCCTTGGGTATGTGCCCATGGGCGAACTCCTCGGGTTCGCGCACGTCGAGCAGCAATGCGTCGGTACGGTCAAGTTCGAGCCAATCCGCCACGGGCATGTCGCCATTCAGAACGTTCTCAGCAAGCATGCCGGCGAGGTTAACCGGGTCCTTTGCCGCGCCAAACTGCGGCGCGTAACACAGCTCGGCCTCAGCAAGATCGTGCACCGTCCCTTTGAATTGAATCGCACTAGCGATTACATCGATGCGCTTCTCGACGCCTTCATAACCGACTGCTTGCGCGCCGAGAATGCGACCGTCGGGCACCGAGAACAGAAGTTTAAGATGAATCTGGCGTGCGCCGGGATAGTAGCCGGCGTGATGACCCGGGTGAAGATAGACCTTCTCGAAGTTCGTGACGCCGGCGCGCCGCAGTCCTTTTTCGCTGGCGCCGGTCGATGCGACCGTCAAGCCCAACACTCCAACCACCGCGGTTGCCTGCACGCCGCGGAAATGGGTTACCCGCCCGGCGATAGACTCGGCGGCAACTCGTCCTTGCCGGTTCGCCGGACCGGCGAGAGGTAGCACCGTTTCTTGACCAGTGACAAGATCTTGCACTTCAACGACGTCGCCGACGGCCCAGATTTTCGGATCGGAAGTGCGCATCTGCGCGTCGACGTTCACGCCGCCGCGCGGACCGATTTCCAGCCCGGCATCTTTAGCCAACATAATTTCTGGTTTCACCCCGATCGCCAGGATGACGAGATCGGCAGGCAAGCGCGCACCACTCTCCGCTACGACGATCAAGCCGCCGCCGTCGCGCGCTTCGATGCGCGCCAGGCCGTCGCCCAAATGGAGCTGTATGCCTTTCGCAGCGAGATGTTCCATCAACGGCACCGCCATCTCCGGGTCAAGCGGTGGCATGACTTGAGGCAACTTCTCCAACACCGTGACCGCCAACTCGCGATGGATCAAGTTCTCGACCATCTCCAGACCGATAAAACCGCCACCGACGACGACCGCCGTTTTGGCATTGTGGTCGTCGATCCATGAACGGATGCGGCGGGAGTCCGGGATCGTGCGTACGGCGAAAATGCCGGGCAAGTCCACGCCGGGCAGCAGCGGTCGAATCGGCGCTGCGCCGGGCGACAAGACAAGCGCATCGTAATGCTCCGTGCGAGTGTTGGCTGTACGGAGATCGCGCGCCGTGATCATGCAAGCGTTGCGATCGATGCCAGTTACTTCGGTTTCGGTGTGTACCTCGATATTGAACCGCTCGTGAAACATTTCTCGCGAGGCCACCAGGAGCCGGCTTTCATCAGCAATGACATTGCCGACGTAGTACGGCAGTCCGCAGTTTGCGAACGAAACGTACGGGCCGCGATCGAACATGACAATTTCAAAGGATTCATCAAGCCGCCGCAGTCGCGCCGCACAGGAGGCGCCACCTGCTACACCGCCGACAATCAGCACCCGACGGCGCTTACCGATCTGACTCGAACCCGTCGATTGCGACTCAGATTGCTGAACCATATGACCTCCGATTAAAGACTTTGGGAGTCTTGAGACTCTTCGTTACGACACGAGGTTGCTTCATCGTCGCGACCAAGGTTTCTCTACGGTGGAAAAAAACCAGCCTCGCGCTTCGCCGCGAGACCTGCGGGGCTGCCGAGAGCGGACTGTGTCGGTACCGATGGGGCGTGCTGTCCCGGCAGTTCATCAAGTGGGCTCACTGTTCTGCTCGAACTACCAGCACCGGACATGCCGCGTGGCGCATCACCGCCTCGGCGACACTCCCTAACAGCAGGCGATCGATACCCCCGCGGCCATGACTGCCGATGACGATAAGGTCCGCAGGCCACTCTTTAGCCGCCTTGACGATCTCGGTCGCAGTCTTGCCGACGTGAATGAACTCATGAGGCGCTGGCTGTAACCCAGCGCGTTGAGCGAATGCGGCAAGGAGTCTTCGCCCATCCTGCTGAGCAAGCGTGACAAGTTCGCTCAGCGGAATCCCACCCTCGGGAGCATAAGCATCAACGGCGGGATCGACCACATGAATAATTGCCACCTCAGCGCCCAGCGAACGCGCCAGCTCGAACCCGACGTCGGCAGCGCGCGCCGCAAACCCGCTCTCGTCCACCGCAATAAGAATTTTTCGAAAACTCATGGCAAGCTCCTCGAATCAGACGCCACTTCCATCGATCAATTTCACATACCTTTACGGTGGAGCATGGTCAAAACGCCAGTCACAACGATGACGAATGGGATAATTACATACCATGGTCCCACCCCGACTAGTGCCGGAATCGTCAACTTGCCGTAATCGCCGAGCTTGAGAAGATTATCTTGAATGAACGGATAGACCTCAGAGTAGAACCCCGCGCCAATCAAGATGCCAACCCTCCCCCACGAGATCCGCCAATCATAGCCAGCCGAGTCGACGGCAGGCACCATAGATCAAATAAGTTCCCAGACCCCAGACAAAAACGCCGAACATCAGCCTGAGATGAGGGCCGGAAATCTTGTTGGCAATCACGGCACCGATCCACGTCCCGATGAACATGGTTATCGCCAGGATAATCGCAGCAGGAACGTTAACGTTGCCGTGGCGGTAGTACTCGATCGCAGCCGCCAAACCGATGGGCGGTAACAGCACCGCTAGACTAGTCCCAGTCGCCTGGTGTTGCGAGAGTCCGGCCAAATAGATTAACGCTGGTACGATGACTATTCCGCCACCGACGCCAAAAAGCCCAGCCAATAGCCCGCCCACAGTGCCGATCGCTACGAAGGTTTGCCACACAAACGCCTCCACTTTTCCTAGTCGTCCTGCCGCGATCTTCCGCATCAAGCGCTGACGGTTAACGGCGCCGCCAGCCAATCCACACCGGGAATCCGGCGTCGTCACGCAGCTTCAATACTTCGTCGCCTTTCTTCACTTCCGCGGCGATGATCGCCGGCTTGCCATCGAACGTGATCCGCGAACCTTTCACTTCGACCTTGTCTTTGGCTTGCAGCTTCACATCCTGATTCTCGATGTAAAAACCCGGACCGAGATGCACCGAAATGGTTTCCTTATCGGTCTTCACATTCATGTGCACACCGCCCGACATGCCCTTGACCGGTGTTATTCGATCGACCACGGTAATTTCTCCGCTAATCGTTTCCACCGTCTTCGGATCGTACATGCGATTGTACTGCGTCCCCGGCCCCCAGCCGCCACTGCCCCGCCACATCATCCCCGGTCCACGCTGCGCGAAGCTATCGGAAGACACCAAGCCAATCGCCAACGCCGTCAGTCCCACTAAAAACGATTTCATTTTCATCCATTTCACCTCCTCTCTTCGTGGAATTCGCCTAACGGCCTACGCTGCAATGCTTATCGCAACAGCAGTGCCATGAGCGAACCACGCACCGGCAAGGAAATCCGGCAAAAAACTCTCATAACTGCAATATTCGCGGCAGTTTTTCGCGTCAACGCGAATTGATCAGAGAAAGGTATTCGGCAGAAATACCAGCGGGAAAAGCAATTTCGGCGGTTGCGGCGGCGAATAGCTAGCGGTTTTACACAGCTAAGACGACCAAGCGCAATCCCACCACCGCCAAGGCGACGGCGAGACTTCTGATGATCCAGTCTCCGCGAATATGCCGCGACAATCTCGCAGCGATCTGGGCGCCGACGATCGCACCGATAGAGAGACCGACGGCTTGGCGGAAACCTTGGTCAAAGAGTCCGGCAGCGTAGTGAGTGACGCTGCCGGTCAAGGAAGTGAGGGCCAAAACGAAAAGTGATGTGGCGGTGGCGACATGTACGGGATACTTCATCAGATAAACCAGCGCGGGAACGTAAAGAAACCCGCCGCCGATCCCCAAGAAGCTGGAAATAAAACCGAAAATCGTGCTGACACCGGCGCCGATAATCATCGTCCCGCGAGTCAGCTGTCGCTTGGCATCGCCTTCCGCTTGAGCCATTGCCGCAACACTCTTACTGCGTGGATTAACCGCCAAAAACACGGCGACGACGACGAGCAAAACACCAAACAGCAGATTGAAGCGAGCGCGGCTAATCGCCGCGGTGGTCAAGGCGCCAGCCACAGCTCCTGGCATCGTTGCCAGAGCAAAAATCAATCCCGACTTAAAATCGATTCGTCCCGATCTTAGATAAGCGAGAGTTCCCGATAGGGAATTGAAGAACACGACACTGAGTGAAGTGACAGTTAGAGTTTCCGCCGCTTCACCGGGGTAGATCAAGAGTAGCGTAGGAGCGAGGATAAATCCGCCCCCTGCTCCGATCAAAGTACCGTAACCGCCGGCGACAAAACCCAGGGGAACAAGCCAGAACAATTCCAGGATGGAAGACACGCAATCGTTTTAACCTGGAGCCCAGGGCGCT
The DNA here is from genome assembly GCA_963816145.1 of uncultured delta proteobacterium. GTDB lineage: Bacteria > Desulfobacterota > Binatia > UBA9968 > UBA9968 > DP-20. Next base: position 49,286 of record CAWFJP010000002.1, on the reverse strand, counting down.
TCAACCGGACGCACAAATTCGTACCCGATCGAATGATGAAAATCAGATACCGGCTATCGATGAGTACATTTTGCCTATGAGGCCGGATGGCAAAGCACTTCCGCAAAAACTGATGCAACCAGGCATCGCATCACTCGGCCAAGCCCAAGCACCATGCCGCGACGCTGACCGGTTCGGCAAAAGTTGGCGCTATTTCGGGCCTTCCCCCAACGGGCAAGGCGACGCAGGAGTCTGGTGATGAAACACTTGCGGCTCGATCTTGATCTTGCTCTTGATCGAATTGGAGATGAAACAATTCTCTTTGGCTTTTTCCAAGATGCGCGGCATGCGCGGCAAGTCATTGGCCGAGGCGATCACCACATGCGGCTTGACGATGATCTCGGTGATTTGATAGGTGCCGCCCTCGGCTTTTTCCAGTTTGCCCTTGGCGCTTGCGGAAAAACTCACGACGGCGATTTTGGAAAACTCGGCGATGGCGAGAAACGTCAGCATGTAACAGCTGTTCAAGGACGCCACCAGCAGATGCTCCGGCGACCAATCGCCGGCGCGCCCGTTAAACTCCGGCGGCGTGCCGGTGGTGATCGGAGCTAAGCCGGCGCTTTGCACCTGACCGTGTTTCGCCACCTGCCATTCGATCTCGGTTTCGTAAAAATAATCGCGTGCTTCAGCCACGAGTCACCTAATATTCTGGATTCCGATATTCTCCCGCCAAGGCGCAAAGTCGCGAAGTTCGTAAATAAATAATTAGGTCCAAAAATATCCTGTTAACTGACCTTTGCGCCTTGGCGTCTTTGCGGCAGATATTCCGATTATTTTTTGCCCTCTTTGCGGTTAATTCTCCGCTTCAGGCTTTTGTCTTCATTTCTAGTGATTATCCTCACGGCCGACGAACTCGCGCAAGATATCGGTGTAGGTCAGGATACCGATGAGTCTGTCGTGATCGTCAACCACCGGCAGGCCGCCAACATGCCAGCGCAACATAAGCTCAGCCGCTTCCTTGAGCGAAGTCTCGGGCTTCACGCTAATCGGATCGAACACGGCCGCCTGCTGTACCGAGATCGACCAGAGCTGCACCGCCGCGTCCTCTTTAGAGGTGAAGGCCAGCGACGGTTTGATCTGCCGCACGTCGCGGTCGGTGAGCATGCCGATTAGCTTGTCATGGCCATCCACCACTGGGAGGTGGCGAAAATGACCATGTTCCATCTTCCAGATCGCATCTTTGAGACCGCCGTCAGGTGTCACGGTGGCGGGATTTTTGGACATCCGTTCTCTAACTTTAGTGGCTTTTCTGTCCTTGCGTGACGCCGCCGTCACCGTCGTAAACGGCAGGTGCTTGAGATACTCGGTTTCGAGATTCTCGTATTCGACCACGTGAACTCTGCCATTCACCAAGATCTCTTCGACCTCGCGCGACGCTGCCAGGCCGGGCTCCATCCAGAACGTGTTGACGTTCTTCGCCACCGCTTCGCGGGCAAGCTCGACAAAATCGATGTTGTCGCTCGGATAGACTTGCACGATGTCGAGGACGCCAGGTACATCGCTTAGCTTGGCGTAACAGCGTAGCCCAAGCAGGCTCTCGCGGCCCGGAAACACGGGAATAATCTCCAGCCCCATTCCAAGAAGTTTTTCGATGGCGATAAAAATCGGGCTGTTGGGATCGGCGCTGGCGCCGACCACGGCGATACGCCGGCAATTTTCCAGTATCGCCTTGCGCTGGCGGCGAAAGACGTAGCTTCTGCGAGCCAAGTCCCCAGCCCAGTATTTCTCGATCTGCTCGTTTCTCAATTCCGTCGCAGTGGCGCTATTTTCAGTTAACGGCATGGCTTGTACCTTCCTTCCATGCGATTCGCGGCTTTGAGCCGTCGCCCAGTATTGCCATCGTCTCGATTTCAAAAAAGAGCAAACTCCATACCACGAAATACCTAGCCCCCGATGGCACATAGGTGACCAACCTTTGCGCCCATGCGAAATTCACCGGAACCGCCTCGCAAGTTTGCGAAACCGGCGCTCCAAACCTGGTTGCGACCGTTCCTTCACAAATAGTCCTTCTCATCGGCCAAGCCACGAAACCAGAGTGTAAATCATAGCTGTCATCTACCTTCGATGAGCCGCGCCGTCTCTCGCGCGATGACCGCCTCTTCGTCCGTATGAATGACGAAGACATCGAGCTTCGATCGAGCGGTAGAGATTTTTCCGTCGCAGCCGATGATGCGGTCGTTCGCCGTATCGTCCAGGCTCAAGCCGCACCACTCCATGCGGTCGAGAATCTTCTTTCGCACCAACGGCGCATTCTCACCGATGCCGCCGCTGAAGATCACCGCCTGCGCCACGCCGCCGAGCACCGTCAGATAGGCGCCGAGATACTTGCGCGCCCGGTAACAAAACACATCGACCGCCAAACGCGCGCGCGGATCGGTCCGATACGCGGCGGTCAATTCGCGCATATCATTGGAAATTCCGGAAAGTCCCAGCAGCCCCGAACGGGTGTTAAGCCAACTCTCAACTGCCGCGGCGTCCACCTGCTCCTTCCGCGCCAATAAAGTCACCAGCGCCGGATCGAGATCGCCCGAGCGCGTGCCCATCACCAACCCTTCGAGCGGCGTAAACCCCATTGAGGTATCGATCGATTCGCCGTTACGGATCGCCGTCGCCGAGCAGCCATTGCCGAGATGCAAGGTGATGGCGTTTACCTGCGCGGGCAATTTAGCGCAAAGCTCCGCGTAACGCGCGATATCGTACTGATGCGCCAGGCCGTGGAAGCCGTAGCGGCGAATTTTATGTTTCAATGAGAGTTCGTAGGGGATCGCGTAGGTTGCGGCCTGCTGGGGAATCGTGTGATGAAACGATGTGTCGAACGCCGCGACCATGGGTATAGCAGCACCGAGAATTTTTTGTGCTGCACGAATGCCTAAGACCGCACCCGGATTGTGCAGCGGCGCGATCTCGCAAAGCGCTTCCAGGGTAGCGATAACATTGTCGTCGATTAATACCGAAGCGGTGAATCGTTCGCCGCCGTGAACTACTCGATGGCCGACAGCGTCGATGGACTCTAGCCCGGGCTTGGATCGCAGCCAGTCGATCACCAGTCGCGCTGCCTCTTCGTGGTTAGCCACCGCCAACGCCTTCTCGTCAACGCTAGTGCCGTTCGTCTCAAAATGGTAGGAAGCCGGGCCGCCGATCCGATCGACGATACCGCGCGCCAGTTTTCGCTCCGTTGCACCAGAGTCCGAGGTTTCGATCAACTGAAACTTGAGCGTCGAACTGCCGCAGTTGAGCACCAGCACTCTCATCGCACCGACTCCGGTTTCTTTTCTTCATCTTGGCGTCGAGACTCGACGCCGCAAGCGGACGACATTCAAGTCGGCACGCCGAGCCACGGCAGCACCCAGCGCATCAAGACAACGTAGACGGCGAAAAACCCAACAAACCAAAGCCAGTCATACATACAGCAACCCTCCTCTGCCGGGATCAATGATTGGTAATTTGCCCATCGATCATGTGATACACCCGGTCGAAACCCTCGATCATTCTTTCATCATGGGTCACCACGATCACCGCCGCGTGCCGGGTGCGCCCGAGATTGCGCAGCAGCTCCATGACCGCCTTACCTCTTTCGGTATCGAGCGCCGCCGTCGGTTCATCGGCGAGAATCACGGCGGGATCGTTGATCACCGCGCGAGCGACCGCGACCCGCTGCTGCTCACCGCCCGACAGCGTGGTTGGATAGATGTCGGCGCGATGACCAAGACCGAGGCGCTGGAGCAAGGCGCGAGCTCGTACCAGCGCGTCAAGTTGGGAAATCCCGTTGAGGGTCAACACCAGCGCGACATTCTCCACCGTGGTCAGAAACGGTATCAGATTGTAAGCCTGAAAGATGATCCCCATGCGCTGGCGCCGCAGCTGGCGGTCATCGATCAGTACCCGCTCGCCGTCGAAAATGTTTTCACCACCGATCGCTATCCGGCCCGAGGTCGGCGGATCGATCAGCGACAGCGCGCGCAGCAGCGTCGTCTTACCCGAACCGCTCGGACCCATGAGCGCGACGATCTCTCCCGGCTCGACCGAAACCTGGGCGTCCTTGAGCGCAACGATCTGGCTATCGCCCTGGCCGAAAATCTTGGTCAAATTCGCCGCCGCGACCGCCAACATCAGGTCCCTCCCGCCATGGCCGTGGTCGGATCGATCGCCAAAGCGCGCCGGATGCCGACGATGCTCGCCGCTACGCAGATGAACGTGACGATCGCGAACAGTATGGTTTGATCGAACCCCAGAATCGCCACCCGGCGCGGAAACTTTTCATAGGTTAAATTGATCAGCAGCGCACCAAAAACATAGCCAAGCAGCCCCAAGGCCAACGACTCCTGTAAAATCATGGCACCGATCTTGAAATTGGCCGCGCCGATGATTTTGAGCGTGGCGATGTCGCGGCTTTTCTCCATGGTCATCGTGTAGATGATCAACGCGATGATCACAGTCGAAACCGCCAGCAGGATGATTCTGAAGAGTAGAATCTGCTGGCGCGCCCGTTCGATGACGTTTTTGGCGAGCACATCTTCCTGCTCCGCCGTGGTCATCGCCCGATAGTGATTCCAGCGCTCAATACTCCTGGCGACTCCAGCCGGCTCCGCCCAAGGCTCAAGACGCACCAAGATCGCGTTGGCCAGGTTGGTGTTCTGAATTACCGATCCGAGTGCGGCGCTGGAAACGCCAGCGAGCGCAGGATCGGCTCTCAGATCGGCCTGCAAGCGCGCCCGTTCATTGCGCACCGCCTCATTGGCCTTGAGAAACTGCAACTCTTGAGCATCTTGCAGCGAAACATAAGCGGTTGAATCGCCGGAACTGGAGACGATCCCTTCGGTCAGACCCACCACGGTGAAGATCATCCGTCCCAGCGGCAGGCGCGCACCGAGGGGAATCCCTGACTTGCGGTCGAGCACCATTTCATAACGACCCGCGGCGAGCGGCCGCCCCGCCGCCACCGCCGGCGGCGCGCCAAGATTGCCGGGGCGGTAACCGATGATTTGCGTGCGCATGGAAACCGAACGGTAGACAAGCTGAACCGATTGAAATGCGATGGGGCTGGCTTCGCGCACGCCGGGAACCGCCCGCACGACGCGGTAAAGATCGTCGGGAATGCGCGAGGTCTCGGCAAACGGACCGTTGGTGTCCTTTTGCACCACCCACAGGTCGGCGCCCGGCGAGCGCACGATGCTGAGCGCATCCTCGACCATGCCGCGATAGATGCCGCCCATCGCCATCACGGTGGCGAGCAATAGGCCGACACCGATCGCGGTCAGAACGAAACGGCCCAAGCGGTACTTGACGTCACGAATGGCGAGATTCATGGCGGCGATTTTTCCGCCGCCAGCGCGTCGGATTCCGCGTGGACGACCGCCACGCGGCGGCCGTCATTTTTGAGATCGGCGAGCCGGCCCGGTGCGGTAATCACCCGCTCGCCGCCGGAGAAACCTTCGATCACCTCGATCCAGCCGGCGCGATCGGCGACACCGAAACGGCCAGGTTTGAAGCGCATACGGCCATCGACCACGGTCCAAGCGCCGGCGCCTTTGGGCGACTGAACGACGGCGGCCAGCGGCAACGCCAAGGCTTTTTTCGCGCTCGGGCGGATTGCCGCTTCGGCCTGCTCGCCGAGTGTCAGACGCGGCGGCCGCTCATCGAAGCGAATATCGACGGTGCGCTGTTCGGTCACTCGATCGCTTTCGCGCCGGATGCGCGTGATCTTGCCGCCAAACGGCCGTCCTGCAATCGAGCGCAATGACACATCGGCCGGATCACCCACCGACAGCGATCCCGCCTCTCGCTCATCGACGAAAACCGTCACCCAGATCGACGCTGGATCGGCAAGCTTGAGAATCGGCGTGCCGACATTGACCGCGGCACCAGCTTCCAATTCCCGGCTGATGACATAGCCATCGATAGGACTGGCGATGTTTGTTTCCGCGTTCCTGGCTCGCGCCGAGGCGAGCGCCGCAACGCCAGCAGCGATGTCTTGCGGTACCGCCTTCAGGGCAATTTCCTGCGCCGACACGTCCTTGGCCGCCGCTTCACGCAAAGCCTCGGCACTGCGTAGCTCGGCGTCGGCGGACTTGGCGGCATTGAGCCGCTCGTCGAGATCCATTTGCGCCACTAAGTCGGTGGCGGCCAACTTGCGCCAGCGTTCGGCGTTGGCCTGCGCGAGCAATTGGTTGGAGCGCGCCTTGGCGATCGCTGCGTCAGCCGCCGCGAGTCCGGCTTGCGCGCGCAGCAGCGCCGCCTCTTGCGTCAGCAAGCCCAACTTGACGCGCTCCAGGTTTGCCGCCGCCCGCTCCACCTCCGCGGTCAATTCGGAGTTCTCCAATTTGACCAACAGCTGGCTAGTCCGTACAACATCACCTTGATCGACATTCATTGCGCTAATCCGCCCAGTGATTTTAGCGGCGAGGGCAACCACAAGCTTGGCTTCAACGGTGCCGACGCCCTGAACCATCGGGTGAAGCTCGCGAACGCTAACCTCGGCGGTCGACACCTCGACAGGCCGCAGCCAAAACCACAAGGCCGCTACGACCAACCCGGTTAGTGCGGCAACCGCCAGCGCTTTGCCGAGAATTGATGTGTGTCTCAGTGTCATCCTTTCGTTCCGTCCAAACCTTCCGCCTCATCCGTCTTCCGTTATCCTTCCGCCTTCTTCCTTCATGATATTCAAAAGTACGCCTTCAACACATATTGCTGCAGCATGCGGTGGGTGTTGAAAAACGAACCGTTGAGCGCGATCGCATGGCGCATGACATCAAGAAAGCCGCTGCGATTTTGATAAAATAACGGTAGGATGACAGCTTCGAGCTTGTCATAGAGCGATGCCGCATCTTGGGTATGATTTGCCGGGCCGGCCGGATCTATCTCTTTCGAGCCGATCGACCATCCGGTCACACCTTCGATGCAACCCTCGGCCCACCAGCCATCAAGCACGCTGAAACTCGGCACGCCGTTTATGGCCGCCTTCATGCCGCTGGTTCCCGAAGCTTCGAGCGGCGGTTGCGGTGTATTGAGCCAGACATCGACACCCGCAGTCATCAACTTGCCGATTTCCATATTGTAGTTTTCCAGGTAGGCGATCTTGATGTTGGCGCGCAGTACCTCCTTGGCGCGGTAAATCCGTTGGATTACTTCCTTGCCGGAATTATCCTGGGGATGGGCTTTACCGGCATAAACGATCTGCAGACCGCCGTTTGCCGCCGAGATCGCTTTGAGTCTCTCCATGTCGGTGAAAAGCAGGTCGGCGCGCTTATAGGCCGCCGCGCGGCGAGCAAAACCGATGGTCAAAACATCGACATCGATGCCCGCGTTGGTTTCCTGATTGACGTACTGGGTTAGAGCCTTCTTCGCCTGGACATGCGCTTGCCAGACTTCCTCCGGCGGGATGTTCAGAGCGTAACGCAGGCTGCAGTTGTCCTGGCGCCAACCCGGAATATACCGGTCGTAAAGACCGGCCAACGACTCCGCGGCCCAGGTTGCCCCGTGCACGCCATTGGTGATCGCATCGATATTGTAGCCGGCGTACATGAGCCGGGAGATTTCGCCGTGCCGCTTCGCCACCCCATTGACGTAGTGGCTGACATTGAGCGCGAGATAAGTCATGTTGAGCAAGTCGTCGCAGCAAAAGACGTCTTTCATCTCTTCGAGTTCGCCGCGGTCGAGCACGCGGCTAACCAACTCCATGGGAAACTTGTCATGGCCCGCGGCCACCGGGGTGTGGGTCGTAAACACACACTTCTTGCGCACCGCCTCGATATCGTCGCGCGTGACGTTGGTGCGGCCGCAGCGTTTCGCCTCTTCATCCAACAGCTCCAAGGTCAGCAGGCTGGCGTGGCCTTCGTTCATGTGAAAGCGTTCGATATCGCGGTAGCCGAGAGCGCGCAGCATCCGCACACCGCCGATGCCGAGAATCACTTCCTGGGCCAGCCGGTAATATTGATCACCGCCATATAAGTAGTGAGTCAGTGTCCGGTCCCATGCAGCGTTTTCCGGCAGATCGGCATCCAGTAAGAACACCGGCACGACAAAATCGCCGGAGTCATGGACCTCGTACTTCCAAGCCCGCAGCCAAACCGTGCGCCCCTCGATCGACACGGAAACTCGCTGCGGCATTTCGCTGAGAAAATCTCCCACCGACCATTCCACCGGCTCCTCGCGTTGCCAGCCACTCGAATCGAGTCGCTGGTAAAAATAACCCCGGCGATGAATCAGACTCACCGCCAACATTTTAACTTTGAGATCCATCGCGGCGCGAATCGTGTCGCCGGCCAGCACGCCCAACCCACCGCTGTAGGTCGGAATGCCGGCGGCCAAGCCAATTTCCATGGAAAAATATGCGATGGATCGATCGGTCATTGTGCTTTCGTCGTAATCGTTTAGTTACACTGTATAGGAAGATCGCACAGCCTATGCCAATGTGGGACGTTTACAAATACCAGCGATCACCAGTAACTTCGGTGATTCGGTCCGAAGATTTCGCAGATCTAAGAAGAACTGATAGTAAGAATGGCAACAATGCGAAGAAAAAGCCTGCGTGGTGGCAACAGGGGATCTAACCACAGAGTGGTCATGAGCGTACGCTCGTCTACAGAGTATGAAATTGCCCGGCATCCCTCCACAGGTACTTTCATTGATCCGTCATACCGGCGGAGGCCGGCATCCATGGAAGGGCGGGGATGGATACCGGCTTTCGCCGGTATGACGGAACCTCCGCGCTGTCGTCTCCCGGTTCATCCCTGCACATGTATTTTCGAAGAAGATTGAAGATGCCAATACGGCATATCTCTTGCTCAAACTCTGCATGGCACTCGCCAGTAAACAAGCTTTAGAAATTTATTGAAGCGAGAATTCCGATGACACCAGCCAATCCCGAATGCGTTATTATACTTGGCGCTGCCGGCCGCGACTTTCACATATTCAATACTTGCTTCCGCGGCGATGCTATCTTCCAGGTGATCGCCTTCACCGCCGCGCAGATACCTGGAATCGAGATGCGCCGCTACCCTGCGTCGCTCAGCGGGCCGCTCTACCCCAACGGTATTCCGATCTTTGCGGAACGGGAACTTGAAGCGTTGATCCGTGAATTCCGTGTCGACCAAGCGGTCCTGGCCTATAGCGACCTGTCTCATGTCGCCGTAATGCACCTGGCTTCGCGTGTCTTAGCATGCGGCGCAGATTTTCGCTTGATCGGTCCGGAGCGCAGTTCGCTGGCGTCATCGCGGCCGGTGATTTCCGTCTGCGCGGTGCGCACCGGTTGCGGCAAAGACTCAGTGGTCCGGCGTATTGCAGCGTTATTGCGACAACGGAGTCTCCGCCCCGTGGTCGTGCGCCATCCGATGCCCTACGGCGATCTCGCCGCGCAAGCGGTGCAACGCTTTGCCACGGTGGAAGATTGCGACCGCCACAATTGCACCATCGAAGAGCGAGAAGAATATGAACAACACATAAGGGAAGGCGTGATCGTCTACGCCGGCGTTGATTACGCGCAAATACTTGCCGAAGCGGAGAAAGAAGCTGACGTGATTCTGTGGGACGGCGGCAACAACGACTGGCCGTTCTATCGCTCCGACTTGGAAATCGTCGTCCTCGATCCGCACCGCGCCGGCCACGAGTTGCTCTACCATCCGGGTGAAACCAACCTGCGCCGCGCTCAGGTGCTGATCGTCAATAAAATGGATTCCGCTCCGATAGCCGGCGTGCAGCAAGTGTTGGCGAACATCGCGGCAGTCAATCCCAGCGCACGCGTGATTCAGGCCCGCTCGACGGTCAGCGTCGATCGGCCGGAGTTGATCAACGGCAAAAAAGTCCTGGTGATCGAGGACGGCCCAACGTTAACCCATGGCGAAATGGCCTATGGCTCAGGAGTCGTCGCCGCCCATCGTTACGGCGCCGCGGAAATCGTCGATGCCAGAGACTGCGCCAAAGGAAGTCTGATCGAGATTTATGCGCGCTGCCCTTGGATTCAGCGGGCATTGCCGGCGATGGGATACTCTTCGTCGCAGTTAGCGGATTTGCGGGCAACGATCGAAGCAGCGGACTGCGATTCGATCATCGTCGCCACTCCCATCGACCTCGCCCGGCTGATCAAGTTGCCCAAACCCGCGTGCCGGGTGCGCTACGACCTTGAAGAAATCAGCCATCCCGACTTGGCGGAAATCATCACGACGTTTCTTCAGGCGCACGTCCCGGCTTTCAAACCATCGTGAGACATGACTCAGTGGTACCAATTGCCAATCGACGACCTGCTCCGCCAGCTAGGCAGCGAGGCGACTCGCGGCCTCAGCGCAGCTGAATCGCAGCGCCGATTGCTGGAGTACGGCCCCAATGAAATTGAGGCCGGGCATCGAGTCTCGCCGTGGACGATTTTCCTGGAGCAGTTCAAAAACGTTCTGGTCATTATCCTGCTCGTCGCTGTGACGCTCTCGGCATTCCTCGGCCACACCCTTGAGGCGATTGCCATCGCCGTCATCGTTCTTTTCGCTGTCCTGCTAGGATTTTATCAAGAATACCGCGCCGAACGCGCGATCGACGCGCTGCGCCAGATGGCCGCGCCCAATGCGACCGTAATCCGAGATGGCAACGAAACCGATATCCCGGCACGCAATCTCGTGCCGGGAGACATTGTTATTTTGAATACCGGTAACAAAGTTCCCGCCGACGCACGGGTGCTCGTTGCCATGAATCTACGAGCGGATGAAGCACCGCTCACCGGCGAATCGCTGCCAATTGAAAAACAAACTGACGCGATCTTGAAGGATGACCTGCCGGTGGGCGACCGGCGCAACATGGTTCATGCGGGCACCGCCATCACTTACGGGCGCGGCCGTGCGGTAGTGATTGCCACCGGCACGCGCACCGAGTTCGGCAAAATCGCCCAGCTACTCGAAACCGTCCAGAGTGGCAGGACACCGCTGCAAATCAACTTGGACAAAGTCGGGCGCATACTCGCCCAAGCTGCGCTAGCGGTGGTGGCGATGATCGTCATCCTCGCAGTACTGCGTGGTCAGCCGCTGCTCGAAATGTTCATTTTCGGAATTGCCCTCGCGGTTGCCGTGGTCCCCGAGGCCCTTCCGGCGGTGGTCACGATCTCCCTCGCCATCGGCGTCCAACGAATGGTCAAACGCAACGCCTTAGTCCGCCGGCTGCCCGCAGTCGAAACTTTGGGAAGCGTGTCGGTCATCTGCTCGGATAAGACCGGGACTTTGACGAAAGATGAGATGACGGTGCGCAAGATATTTGTCGCCGGGCAAATGCTCGAGGTCACCGGCACCGGCTATGAGCCCCACGGCAACTTCTCACGGAATGGTGCCACGATCGAACCTTCCAGCCCCCTCATGACTTTACTGACCGCCGCGGCGCTCGCATCCGATGCTGATCTGCTGCCCATCGATAACGGCGGCGACTCGGGCGCAGCTTCAGCGCGAGGTTGGCAGATCAAAGGCGATCCCACCGAGGGCGCGCTGGTGGTAGCGGCGGCGAAGGCAGGCCTCGACAAAACAGCACTCGAAAAACGCTTTCCCCGCGTGCATGAAATCCCGTTCACTTCCGAAAGCAAACGCATGACCACCTTGCACAAGGCCAACGGTGGCATCATCGCCTACGCCAAAGGCGCGCCTGAGATCCTCCTCGCCTCCTGCACGAAACAGTTGACCGAGATTGGTGAAACTAGCTTGGATGGCACGACACAGAAGCTCATCCTAGATGCTTCACAGGAAATGGCGAGTGAAGCGCTTCGGGTATTGGCGATTGCCTATAGACCCAATGCGACGCCACAAGAAGCGGAACAGGAGATGATCTTCCTCGGTTTGGCCGGCATGATCGATCCACCACGCCCGGAGGCTCAGACCTCGATCCGGATATGCGGCCAAGCGGGCATCAAACCGGTAATGATCACCGGCGATCATCCGCTCACGGCGCAGTCCATCGCCCGGGAACTTGGCGTGCTCAGAAATGGCCGTGCAATCACTGGCGCTGAATTGGCGGCGATCAGCGACGTTGATTTGGCCGCCCAAGTGGAAGACATCGAGGTATACGCCCGGGTCTCGCCGGCCGACAAACTTCGCGTGGTCACCGCTCTGCAAGGCAATCGGCACATCGTCGCCATGACCGGCGACGGCGTTAACGACGCGCCCGCGCTCAAGAAAGCCGACATCGGCATCGCCATGGGAATCACCGGCACCGACGTGAGCAAGGAGGCCGCGGCGATGACGCTCATCGACGACAACTTTGCTTCCATCGTTGCCGCCGTCGAAGAAGGCCGAGGCGTCTTTGACAATATCAAGAAATATTTGATGTTTCTGATTTCGTCCAACATCGGCGAGATCGGCCTCATGATTGGCGCCGCCGTCTTTGGCCTGCCGTTACCGCTCAGTGCCGTGCAAATCCTCTACGTCAACCTGGCCACCGATGGACTGCCGGCATTGGCCCTCGCCGTAGATCCGCCTGAGCGCGATCTGATGCAACGGCCCCCGCGCGACTCACGAACCGGTATCTTCACCCGGCCAGTCGTCACATTGATGGTCGTCGGCGGTCTATGGTCGGCCCTCATCAACATCGGGCTATTCACTTGGGCATTATCTGCACGGTCCGATGTCAATGAGGCGATGACCATGACCTTTGTGTCGCTGGTGCTCATCCAGTTTCTCAAAGCCTATTGTTTTCGCTCCGAGCGCCATTCGGTGCTCATACGGCCGTTCGCCAATAAGTGGTTGAACCGCGCAGTCGCTTGGGAAATCGCCCTACTGGTTGTCGTCATTTATACGCCAATTCTCCAACAACCCTTCGGCACCTTCAGCTTGCCGATGATAGACTGGGCCGTTGTCTTGAGTGGAGCATTGACGATCCTACCGGTGTTGGAACTGGCCAAGTGGATGGAACGGCGCGGCTGGTTCGGGGAATTGACGTAAACCGGATTAGCGCGCACCCGGCGCTTACAACGATGAATACCCAGTCTAACGATACGCCGCCCAGTGGACTTTCGAGCCAAGAAGTCGAGGAGCGACTTCGGGCCCACGGTTACAACGAACTTCCTTCCTCCAACCGCCGCGGCACCTTCGCCATTGCCCTTAGCGTTGCCCGCGAGCCGATGTTTGCGCTGCTCATCGCCGCCAGCATTCTCTACTTGACTCTCGGCGACCTGCGGGAAGCCCTGATTCTCGCTGCGTCGATCTTGGTCATCATGGTGATCACGATTTTTCAAGAGCGAAAAACCGAGCGAGCGCTGGAGGCACTGCGAGATTTTTCCAGTCCACGCGCGCTCGTCATCCGCGACGGCGAACAGATACGCATTGCCGGGCGGGAAGTGGTGCCCGACGATATTTTGCTGCTCACCGAAGGTGACCGAGTGCCCGCTGACGCCGTCATCTTGTCCTGCAACGATCTGGCAGCGGACGAATCCTTGCTCACCGGGGAATCTGTGCCGGTGCGCAAGGCGAATTGGAACGGCAAGCAAGAAATCGCTCGCCCGGGCGGAGATGACTTGCCCTTCGTCTATTCCGGCACCATGCTCGTCCAGGGCCGTGGCGTCGCCAGAGTGCTCAAGACCGGCACGGGAACCGAAATTGGCAAAATCGGCAAGGCGCTGCAAACGCTGGAAACCGACGAGACCTTCCTGCAAAAGAAATCCGCCGGGCTCATCCGTAACTTAGCCGCTGTGGGGCTCTCTCTCTGCGCTTTGGCGGTGATTCTCTATGGTTTAACGCGCGGCAATTGGCTCCAAGGATTCCTGGTCGGCATCGCGCTCGCCATGGCTCTCCTCCCTGAAGAAATTCCCGTCGTGCTCACGGTTTTTCTCGCGCTCGGCGCTTGGCGCATGTCGCAGAAACGGGTTCTCACCCGGCGCATGCCGGCCATTGAAACTCTCGGTTCGGCAACCGTTTTGTGTGTCGACAAGACCGGCACGCTGACCCTTAACCGCATGTCGGTGGGCAAACTTTTCGCCGGCCGGGGATTTCTATGAGGTGGACACAACCCAGGACGAAACATTGCCTCAGAAGTTTCACGAGCTGGTGCGATTCTCGGTTCTCGCCAGCGAGACCGATCCATTCGACCCGATGGAAAAAGCTTTCAAGGAAGTCGGTGACCGATATCTCGATCACGGCGCGAGATTTAAAGATTGGACCCTGGCGCACGAGTACTCTCTCGCACCGGACCTGCTGGCACTCTCCCATGTTTGGCAATTATCAAGCAGCGAAGAGTACGCCATCGCCACCAAGGGCGCGCCGGAAGCGGTTGCCGATCTTTGTCACTTCGATCCCAAACAACGCGCCGAGCTCGCGGCACAGGTCGATACCATAGCGGCGGACGGCCTGCGGGTTCTTGGTGTTGCGCGCGGAGCTTTTACCGGCAGCAGCTGGCCAGCCAGCCAGCATGATTTTGATTTCAAGTTTCTCGGACTCGTCGGCCTATCCGATCCCGTGCGGCCTGCGGTTCCGGCCGCAATCAAGGCGTGTAACCAGGCCGGCATCAAAGTCGTCATGATTACCGGCGACTATCCGTCCACCGCGCAGGCCATCGCGCGTAAGATCGGCCTGGATTCGGGGAGCGAAATTCTTATCGGCGCCGACATCGAACGCATGGCTGAAGGCGAACTGCGCCGCCGCATCGGTGTCACGCAGGTCTTCGCCCGGGTTCTACCCGAACAAAAATTGAAACTGGTGCGAGGCGTTCAAAGCCAACGGCGAGATCGTCGCGATGACCGGCGACGGCGTCAACGACGCGCCGGCACTGAAGGCCGCGCATATCGGCATCGCCATGGGCGGGCGCGGCACGGACGTGGCGCGCGAGGCAGCCTCACTGGTTATCCTCGACGACGACTTCGCCACCATCGTTGATGCTATTCGCTCGGGCCGACGCATCTTTGATAATCTGCAGAAAGCCCTGGCGTTTATTTTCTCCATCCATGTGCCGATCGCGGGACTGGCGTTGGTGCCATTGATTCTTGACTGGCCGCTCGTGCTTTCACCTGTGCACATCGTCTTTCTTGAACTGATTATCGATCCCGCCTGTTCGATCGCCTTTGAAGCCGAGCCCGAAGAATCGGATGTCATGAACCGGCCGCCGCGGGATCCGCAGGAGCCGCTTTTCGGCGCTAAAAAGATCTGCTCGAGCCTGCTCCAGGGATCGATTGTTTTGCTCGGCGTATTGGCGGTTCTGGGGTTTGCGCTTTACCGAGGCCACAATGAAGCAGCGGCACGCGCCGCGAGCTTCGTCACTTTAGTGCTAGGCATGCTTGGCTTGATCTTCGCGAACCGCTCTATGTCGCGGCATGCATTCGCCACTTTGCGCACACCCAACCCGGCTCTTTGGTGGGTCGTCAGCGGCGGGCTCATCTTTCTTGCGGCGGTACTTTACGTGCCCTATCTGCGCGAGGTTTTCCGTTTCTCTGGCTTGCCCGCCAGTGAGTTGGCAATTTGTCTGGGCGCAGGAATCTTTAGCGCTCTCTGGTTTGAGATCGTCAAGTTCGCACGAAGTCGTCGGTGACACACGGAACCAAAGCGCAACGGCTAAAGTTTTTCTAACAACTCCAAATCGTAGCCCGCTCTCGCCAACGCCCGGCGCGTAGCTTCAATAATGAACGAGCCATCGACGTGCGGCACGACTTTCACTTCGGGATAATTCTGCAGCTGGCGCAAAATCTGCTCGGCCTCGGCTCCCGCCAGTTCCTCGAAAATGACATCCGCTGGCTGCTGTGATACTTTCACTCGTCGGTTGAAAAACCCTGCTGGGAGAGAAAATCAATTCCATTCATGACCTTGGTGGAAGAACTCAATTGCAACTTCTGCTGGATATTTTGACGACCATTGGTTATATCCTGAAAGGGATCGACGAATCGAGGGAGCAGGGGACTCCGACATCGACCGAAAGGAAATAATCCTTGGCAACATACGCAGTCGCTACCGTCATCACTTTAAGTATCATTCTGATCGGCCTATTGCTGCTGCGGCCTTCCATCACGGCGGCACAAGGCGGCAAGATTGTCGCCTTCATCGCGTTCTTTATCCTGCCTATCGTGGCGACGGTCTTGGGCACTTCGATTCATTTAGAGAACTCGACGTCAACGCAGTTCTGCTTGTCTTGCCACGTCATGCAGGCCCATGGCCAGAGCCTTTACATTGATGACCCGAAGTATGTTCCTGCTGCCCATTTCCAAAACAACCGTATACCCAAAGACCACGCGTGTTTCACCTGCCATACCGACTACACGATGTTCGGCGACGTCAATGCCAAGCTGCGCGGTTTGAGGCATCTTTATGTGTATTACTTCAAGCCCACGCCGGCAAAACTGGCGCTTTACGAACCGTTCAAGAACCGGGAATGCTTGCATTGCCATGCCAACGGGCGATCCTATGAAGACAGCTCGCCGCACAAAGAAATGAAGGAACAGCTAACGTCCAACGATATGTCTTGCTTGACCTGCCACACAAAGATTCACGACGTGGCAAACATCGATAAAACAAAGAAATGGAAAGGGCCGGGGGCATGACCGAGAACGAATCGCGCTTGCAGCGCAAACTGAAGACAGCAGCTTACTTGTTAATCGCCGGTCTGGCGGTTGAAGGGATATCTCTCAATTGGTCTCATCCAACGAGCTTTTTACTTTTCATCATTCTCGGCGGCGTTCTCGTTTTGGCTGGCATAGCGATCTATCTCATCGCTCTTGTCACCGCATGAGGTCAACGCCGACAGACACTAAGTCCGCGCGGCGTCGTCCCCACTGGGTGTGACAATCGCTCGTCGTGAAAACGAGTTATTTAGCCAAAGTTCGAGCATAAGCCAAGGCCTGTTTTTGCTCCTCTTTGGTAAGCTTGGAAGGGGGCATTTTCCCGGCGCCTTCGGCGATGAGTTTGAGCAATTGCTCGTCAGACTTCTTTTTGACGTCGGCACCGACGATATTTAGGCCTTTTTCGAAGCCTGGAATTTTCGCCATCTTCTCATTACCTTTACCATCCGCACCGTGGCACCCCATGCAAGATTTTTCGTAAATCGCTTTGCCGCTGTCAGCTTCACCCGCGATGGCCCCCGAAGCCAGCCCAGCCGCAATCCCTAAACCTATGATTGTTAGCCCAATTTTAGATCTCATTACGATTCCTTCCTTTCCCTTTTCATCAACAAAATTTATCAGTCGCGTTGGCACCGATTCGAGCTCACGCCGTCTGCGAATTGGACGCCGTCAACCGCGAAACAATTCAAATACATTGCCGATATCTTCCGGTCCCGGCTATGTTTTGACACCGCGCAAGTTATTTCGTCGCACTCATCGTATAGCCAAGATAGGTTAGAACCACCGAATAAACAATCAATAGCAGCCCGAACCCGACAGCCAAGCGGCTCGACGCTTTAACGGGTGCCGCCCTCCGGTCAAGAAATGGCATGGCCACCAAGACTAGCCCGATGATACCGAATCCGAGAACACCCAAAAGCTCACCCTCGATGCCGAGAATATGCGCCGGCAGCAGTTTCAGTGTTTGAAACATAGCCATGAAATACCATTCAGGCTTGATGCCGACGGGCGCCGGTTGGAAAGGGTCTGCCTTTTTACCCAACTCGGCTGGAAAATAAGCCGCCAAAGCTGCGAGCACGCCGAGGGCACAGAGCCATCCTACCAGGTCACGCAAAAAGAAATTCGGGAAAAACGGCATCGATCGCTTGCCCTCGCCGCTGCCTTCCACGCTCGGTGGCCGGCTCATGCCGTGTTTCTGCACCAGGAAAAGATGGAGCCCAAGGACAACGGTCACGAGCGCCGGCAGGATGGCGACATGGACGCCGTAAAATCTCGTCAAGGTCGCCCCGGTGACCTCATTGCCGCCGCGCAGCAAGCGGCGCACAAATGGCCCGACCACCGGTATAACTCCGGGGATTTCAGTGCCGACCCGGGTGGCAAAAAAAGCCAACTCGTTCCATGGCAAGAGGTAACCGGTAAAGCCAAACGCCAGACTCAGACCGAGCAAGCCACCGCCCGAGAGCCAAGTCATTTCGCGCGGGCGCCGGTAGGCATTAAGCAGAAGCGCGCTGAACAGGTGAACGAACATGGCAAAGATCATCAGATTGGCGGACCAGGAATGAATCGAGCGGACGAGCCAACCGAACTGCACCTCGGTCATGATGAACTGGATCGACTCGAAAGCCTCGCCGGCGCTGGGACGATAATAGAGCAAAAGCAGAATACCGGTGCCAACCTGGATCGCGAACAGAAACAGCGTCATGCCACCGAAATAATACCAGAACGTATGACGATGCAGCGGCACTTCTTTCTTTTTGGCGAGCTTGGCGAAGTCGCTCAACCCGACCCGTTCATCGAGCCAGAGATAAAGTTTGCCGCGCTTTGGGCTGTCGTGCTCCATCCGATTAGCCTCTCTTGCTCACGACAATTTGCTCGGCCCGGACATTGACGACAAACTGTTCCAATGGCTTGGGCGGTGGACCTTCGACATTTCTGCCGTTGAGATCGAAATGGCCGTTATGACAAGCACACCAGATCTGGTTTATGTCCGAACGATATTGCACGATACACGCCAGGTGCGTGCACACCGCGGAAAACGCTTTCAGCTCCCCATTGGAGTCTTTAACTAAAATCCCCGCCTGGCTGCCGAAACGGAAAATCTGCCCGCTGTTCGGTTTTACCTCTTGGGGCTTGAGCGCCAACGTTACGGTATGCGCGGTCGATTCCTCGACGTCGGGTGGAACCAGATAGCGGCTCAATGGATAGGTGACCGAAACCAAAAACGCCCCCGCCGTGGTGCTCAAGAACCAGTTGAGCCAGTTTCTCCGTCCGTGATCGACGGCTAAGGATGTTTCGTCGTTGGCCATGTTAGAACATTTCCTTTACGGCTATTTCCTTCTTCGCTCCATCTGGCGGATCTTGAGAATCAGACCCACGACCAGCGCAAAGATAATTAGCGCCGAAATCGCTAAGCCCTTGCGCCGAAACTGCAACTCCTCAAGTGCCCGCACGGCTCGGCTATGCGCCTTTTCGGCGACTTTTAGCCCAGGCGCAACTTCTTTGTCGAGAATCGCCTGGTCAAATCCGTGGATCGCCGCGCGCGCTTTAATCAACGCGGTCTTCGCGTCATTCAGCTCAAACAACGGCTGGCTGACTTCCATGCCGGCGTGTTCGGCAGTGGCGAGCAGCGTGTTGGTTCTCTCATAATCGTTCTTCAAACGCTCAATCGAAGCGAGCATACTGGCGGCGAGAGTGGCGCCCGAAGAAGTTGGCGGATGACAAGTCGCGCAAGCGGATTTGTCACCGGCGCCGAGCATGGCATCGCCGGCGTCCTGGATGGCGTGATTGCTGTGACAGCTGGCGCAACCGGGAATGCCCATCTGCGCGAAGATCTTGCTATGCCCGCTCTTGTTGAAGAGTTCCGAGTTAACCACATGGCACTGCCCGCAAACGTTCACCACCGAAGATACTCCCGGCGGCGAGGCACCATGATTGCCATGACAATCGTTACAGGTCGGTGCCGAAAGATCGCCTTTAGTCGAGATCATCTTCCAGTGCACACTTTTCTTATACTGCTCGAACTGGTCGGTCGGAATCTTGTACGACGCCATATAGTCTTTATTGGCGTGACATGAACCGCAAGTCTCGGCGACGTGCAACGGATGAACCGAAGAGCGTGCGTCGTTGGCCGGTCGTATTGCATGGGGCTTATGGCAACTCGCGCAGGTTGCCACTTTAGGATCTTTCAGCTCTTTGAGCCGTTTGCCGTGGACGGAGGTGTAATATTCCGCAACTTGGTCGACGCGCAAACTCGGATTGTACTGGCGCATGAATGCGCCGTCAGCATGGCACTTGCCGCACACTTCGACCACTTGTTGCCCGGCGGGCTTGCCAATATAGCCTTTCTTGCGGTCCATGCCCTCCAAACCCATAACGCTCGCATCGCCACCATGACAGGCTGCGCAACCAAAGCCCTTGGCGGCATGGATATCCGCTTTGTACAATTCGGCAGGTTTGGTCAATTTTTCAATCCCAAGCGCCAAGTGGCATGTCGCGCAGGAATCGTCTTTGGTTTGAGCAGTCAGATGGGCGGTTGCGCCAGAGAGCAGCACGACAAGTAAGATCGCTAAAAAAAACAAACTTTTATGCATCGGCGACCACAAAAAAAAAGCTCGCCCGCCGCAACGTCGATACTCGCCTTAGAACAAGCGCAGCGTTCAGAATTTGAGCTTAACCGTCAGAAAACCAACATTAGCGGTATAATTACCCTTGTTTTTATCGCCCAAGAAGATCGAGCGCTGGACGTTGACGCCGGTGTCGACATCGCCCATCCACGGTTTCATGATATCCACGCCGTAGTCTTTTTGCTTGTAGCGATTGAAATAGTAGCCAAAATTTAGCGCAATATTCTTGTGCAATTGATATTCAAAACGCGCCAACACCTCCTGCCAGGTGTTGGTAATATTGGGATAATCGGTGGCGGCGGTGCATCCCGTACAGCCCGCACCGCTGGCGTGCACTTGGCTCAGACCCTGCGAGAATGTGTACTGAATGCGAAATCCTAAAAGATTGCGAATGATATCCAGAT
Organism: uncultured delta proteobacterium; assembly: GCA_963816145.1. Lineage (GTDB taxonomy): Bacteria > Desulfobacterota > Binatia > UBA9968 > UBA9968 > DP-20. The sequence continues at coordinate 28,725 of CAWFJP010000002.1, read as the reverse complement.
CGCTGCCGATGCTGAATGTATGGGACTTATCTTTGCCGCGGCTGGTCCAAAGCCGCCGCACGCAGTCGGCGTTACAATTGCTCGGTGGGTTGGGATCGTTGGGATCTTGCGCCGTGCTCGAGCGCTGCATGGCATCCAACTTCCAGCTGTAGAGGTCAAAATTGTAGTTGGCAAATAATTTGACCCAATCCGCCGGCGTATAGAGAACCCCCACAGAAGGAGAATAGTTAAAATCGTTTTGAGTTCCTAATGTGCTATCCAGATATGTTTCGCCGGTGAAATCAAAGCCGGCATGGAAACTGACCCGTTCCCATGGTGAAATTTCCGAGTACAAGCTGACCTTGTCGCGGTCACGCTTGGCCAGGTAAAACTTGCGCGAAATATTGGCGATATCGACCACCTCTTCCCGGTTATTGTTGTAATCCGGCGCGTTACGCCAAGAGTGTTTGTAAGCCGCCCTGAACAAGACCCAATTGGTCGGCTTGATATCGACCGTAGGGCCGATGGTGAATTCATCCGAGGTCAAGACATCCTGGTTGTCCGTGTGCCTTCGCTGCCAATTGTAGACAAACTTGGTGGAAATCCAGCGGGTGAAATCGTAGCCGGCCTCCATGCCTAAATTCTGGGTTGAATACTGGTAGGGGATGCTTTGCGTACCAGCGTCAGGACAAGCCGGGGGACAGCCCGCAGGCGCCTGGTCGTTGACAATGATACCTTGGTTAAATGCCACGCTCTTACTGTTATTGTCGAGATTGTAAAAACGGTAATAGGCCTTAAGGTTCAGGCGGTCTATGGCATTGTTCACCAGGGTGGCGTTGATCATCAGCGGCTGCACATTGCCATCGAGACTGTTTCGAGAAATTGACGGCTGAGTGATTGCGCTATTGATCGTAAACGGCAGAAAGGAATCGTCTTGCAATCGCCAACCGTAGGACATCGTTCCCAAAAAACGGGTCTTGAGAGGAAGCTGCGCGGTCCCCGTGAGAGAAATTGTATGGGCCTGATTGCTGGGATATAAATCCATGCGTCCGCGGCAAGGGCCAGTTCCGAGAGAATTGTTGTAGGTTGCCGAGTCCCTACATACGCCACCAGGCGCCGTATGAATGGGATTATCCCATATCAGAGTGCTGACGCTGTTGTGAAAATAAGAGCCATTGTATTTTAGCGCCAGCGTCCAGCCGTTTCCTGCGTATTCGCCTCCCAGTTCGACATTATTGGTTTGGTAATCTATCGGTTCGATTAGCTCGCTAATATTGTAGGAACCGGGACTGGGGCCAAAGAGGGCGCCGAAGGCCCGCTGGCCAACGTTGTGATTTGACCAGTAGCCCCCGGTAAAGGTCCATCCGGGGGTGGGCGTATATTTAACATTCACCCGAGCAATGCCGTTGTAAAGCGATAGATCGATAGGCTGAGCGGTGCTATTGACCCATCCGCAGACTGATGTGATGTTTGCGCAATTGTTTGGGGCTGTTAATGGGTTTGGCCTGGAGGGAAGAGTAAGCGTCCCGCCGTTGTTAGAGGAAATATACGGCGTCTTGGCAACCCCCTCGCTAAAACGATGCGGGATTTGATCCCACTCAAATTCCACATCGAGAAGCCCATATCGGCCAAAGCGAAGTATATAGTTCTGGTCGTTACGACCCACCTTGGCGGCGTCAGCGTTAAGATAAAAATCCTCCTTCTTGCCGCCGATCATGAGTTGCAGCTGAGGAACGATAACGCTCTCTGGGACATCTCGGTATTCTTCAAACTTCGCTTTGTCGCCGCTAAACGTTCTCGGCAGCCCGCCAACTTCCGCCGAACCGCTCACGGTATAATCACCGATATTTATTTGTCCCAAGGCAGCGGACGTCAAAAACATGATCAGCGCAAAGCTAAGGGCTGGGACAACAAATCTCCTTGATTTTTCCATCGTACGACTCCTTAACGGGTAAAGAATCTCCCAGAGGGATGGTTGGAACCATGTATCTGGCTATGACAGTTGGTGCAGCTCCGATTAAAGAAGAAAACCGAGTTTTTACCCCGCGGAGTCACCGGGTGCCCGGTAATCATATGGCACTGCGTGCACATTCTAGGATCAGTAACTTTGAGCAGCCGGTCATTGACTGTCCCATGCGGCTCGTGACAGTTGGTACAACTATCAACCGTCGGCGGATGTTCGTATAGAAACGGCCCGCGCCGCTCGGTGTGGCAGGTATAGCAGTTTTCGTTCACGCTCGTTTGTTTGAGCTGGGCCGGATTGGGCGTCCCGTGCGGGTTGTGGCAACTCGTGCAGGTCAGCTTGCCTTCTCGCACCGGCATGTGCGACGAGCGCATGAGCTGCGCTCTACGTTGCAGATGGCACTGACCGCATACTTCGGTCTCCGCTCGATTGATAAAGAATGGCGTGACTTCGGTAAGCTTGGCCAACTGTTTGCCGCTGGTTTTTTCCATCAGGGTATGGCAATTGACGCAGGAAAGGCCTCGGTTCGCATGCGGGCTCGCTGCCCAATAGGTCTGAATGCCGCGCTGATGACACCCAAGACATGCGTCGTTTTGGACCTTGGCGGATTCACCCGAATTTTTGCGAAAGGTGATTAGGCCGCCCACACCTCTACCGCCACCGGCGGCGACGTGATTGCTGCCGGGGCCGTGACAGCTTTCGCATGCCCGCTTCTCAGCTTCGTTGCGCGCATTGAAGAGAAAAATCTTGCCCATCTGCGTCTGGGAAAATTTCTCGAAGGCGGGAGCGTGACAGGCCTGGCAAACTTCATTGCCAACATATGTCGCGGGGCCTGACTTTGGCGCCTCAGCGACGGGGCCCGACTTTGGCGCCTCCTGCTCCGCTGACAACGCCAATTGCGAAAAGCCGTGCAATAACAAACAGGCTGCCAGCAAAAAGACCATTCGCCTCATGACGCCCCCATCTCTCAGACTGAGAAAATTGATCTCAACTACAGAATTTTTAAAGCTTATAGCATTGAAATTTCGCGCGTGTCTATGGGTCATATGGCCCACAGTCGCACAGCAGCTCCGCATCCAGCAAGCAGTTTTTGCCAACCCCAGCCGTAACTCGACTCGGCGCATCAACCATTGCGGCCTAGTCGTAGATCGCCGCTTAGACGCGATTTCGCAACCTGGGATCTGTCGGGATTGTTTTACGATTTGGCGTTGGGTGATGCGGGAATTCTGAACGGGTCCGACGCAACCTTATTATTTTTCGCTCCTGGCTGAAGCGAAACGCCAGCACCGACTGTTGCACCGAACCCGTTACGGCAGAGCTCTTATAACTGAAGCCGCGGCTCGTGCATCCGCGTGCCGCTGATCATCCCTGAAGCAACCTCAACTGATGCGCAGGCGTAGGCCTCGGCGTCAAGGACGCGTCGAGTCGTCAAAATTTTTGTCCAGTGCCTTCAATGAGTCCATCAGGAGCTGCACGGCATAGGTAAGATTGTGCACGCCCTTGCTGCGATCTTCGAGAACAAATTTGTAATTATAAAGCGCGGCCACGGCATCGACCGGGTACTGCGTCTTGGTATTGACGAAATTGCCTTTGGCGTCGTACATCGGCTCCTTCATCGTCTGGAAAATACCGCTGCCTTTGCCGTTGACGAATTTCTCCAGTAACCCTTGGACCTCTTCCTGCGCGCTCTCAAGCTTGCCATCCCCGTCGTAATCCTGCGCCGCGGCCTTGGCGAAATAGTGCGTGCCCTTTACCTGCTCCATGGCGCCATGGCAGCCCGAGGTCGTGCAGCCCGCAGTATTTACTTTATGCTCTTCATGGACCTCGCCAGCGATCCGAAAGCTATGGCCGCCGAGCGATGGCGCTAGAGAATAACGGCCACTTGGCAAGGTCATATGGCAAGTGACGCAAGTTGCATTGGGCATCGCCGTATGGGCAGAGAACGAGTATTTCTTGCCGGCGAATTCATAGGCGTTGGTTCCCGCCAGCATGTCCGCCTGGGGACCATGGTGCGCGCCCCAACTATCAGTGGGAATATTGCGGGCGCGGACTTCGTCTTTGGGCATGCGCCGGGCGCGGTGACAACTGGCGCATAGGTTGCCTTTATCTTTGTCGAACGTTGCGCCATTGGCGAGTGTCACTTTGTTGGTCGCGCGCAGCGCGAAGTTGCCGTTGTCATGCGGCGCATGACAGGTGAAACAGCCGATCTCAGAAGGATTGGCGACAAATTTCTTAATATCGACCGTACCGGTCTTGGCGCGCTGGATAAAACCTTCGTTGGTGTGGCAGCCTTGGCAATCATCGGCGTTGGCATAACTGGCATTGCCAAGGGTCCGATGGCCGGAGGTCTGATATTGGCTGCGGATCCCGCGCACAGGGAACTTCGGCTCCGAGCCATGGCAATCGACGCAGCCTTTCGGAAGAATGCTATTCTGCGCTTCTGCAGGGTTCCAACCCAAAAGACAAAACAGCAAACTAGCGAAAACGATCCCGCACCAACGAATTTTGCTCATTGATCTCTCCTGCGTCGATTAGTTTGGCAGTTTGAATCTCAAACCGAACGAATGACTCGTTTATAGCATTGCTTGGCAACGCAAAACCATCGGGCAATCGGCCCATGGCTATCGACTGACTGGGCTATCTTGCATGAACTGACGCAGCGCGCAACCGGAGATCGATCGATGCGGACAGCCAGAAGTGAACCCGTAGATCGCAACTTCAACCCGATTGCGAAAGCCAAGCTTGGTCAGAATTTTTTCTACGTGGCGCTTGACCGTGGCCGGACTTATTCCTAATGCCGACGCGATTTCTTTGTTGGTCCAGGCTCTGGAGACGAGGCTGAGCACTCGCTGTTCGGCGACGGTTATATTTGGCGGCTTGCGCGAGGCGCCAATCCCGCCGGCGGCCGATTCACTCCGAGAGTCAGCGCCACGAGTCAACATCATTTTGGATCAACCTCGGCCGCGTTGACTCCACTGCGGTCAATTTCATGCTTTTGGGTTTTAGCGTCAAAGTCATCGGCAGTTCCCTACCAAACCGGTGTTGCTGTCTTGGGCTTCAATCCTTGGAAGTTTGTCTTTCTCTCATACACTTGATTAAAAGCCGATGCGGCGCCGGCGCCATAAGATTTTTGGGTGTCTTATCAAATGGGGGAAACATCTTGCGGCTTTTCATTTTAGTTAGGATCCGCTCTGTGGAAGCGCTCTACAGCGCAGCTAGAATTAGTGCAAAATGTTTCCCCACTGCTGAGCCGGTGTTTCATGAACTAGCGATTCTTTAGATCGACGTTGAGCGCAAAGACCTCGCCGTCGCGGACAATTTCGACGGTTTCACTTGTAACTTCGAGATTGGGATACCAAACCTCGACGCGAACCTTACCCAAGGGAACGTTTTTGATCTCGTAATTACCCCGGCTATCGGTCGCAGAATAAAAAGGATGATCTTTCACGACCACGAAGGCTTCCATATTCGGGTGGGCGTTACACAGAATGCGTGAAACGCCAACCTTGTCGAATTTCTTGCTTCGAGTCTTACCTGGGGCGTAGAGGCCGAGATCGAAATCGTTCGCGCCGCCTTTGGAATACACATTGTGCCAGGACTTGTCGTTGTTTGGAAAATCAACGGTCTCACCGACCGTAATCGCGGCAACTGTCGGAAGAAACTTAAGGTTGCGTTGATCGATGATTTTTTTCTGCGGCTTGGTGTGCGACATCTGGGTTTTGATCTGCTCCTTCGAAAGACCTTCTATGGAGACAACAGCATCAGGGGCCGGTTTGCCGGCGATGGTAATCGTCCCCTTGACGATGCCGAAACCACTCGCCTCCGCGGCGCGCGCAACCGAAGGCAGACCGACAAGCACGGCGACCAACAACCACGAGGTTAAGCTTTTCATTTTTTCACCCCCAGCGGCGCGGTAAAGTTAAAATCTACCTTTTGTGTCGCGGCCGGCTTTACCTCGAGACGCTTCTCTTGCGTCCCTAAACTCTCGTGCCACACCTTCAGTTGATAAACTCCCGCTGGAACGTCAGTGAGCTCGTACTCGCCATAGATATCCGATATTGCGTGATAGGGATGCTCGGTAACCACGATGTACGCGGCCATCCAGGGATGAACTTCGCAGCGGATCTTGACGACACCGGCGGTAATCAACGGTTTGCGGCTAACCCGCCCAGGATACAACCCGACATTGAACTGCGGTTGTTCGGCGCTGCTAAAGGATGCATGGGCCGTGTGCAGGATCGGATCGGAATTCTTTAACACGACGAACTGACCCACGCTCGCCGCTAAGACGTGAGGCATAAATCGGCAGTGAAGGTTGTCAAGCTCGTGGAGAGTTTCTTTTTCCACCGCTTTTCCTCTGACGATTCCTTCCAAGGTGATCACCGCGTAGCGCAACCCCTGCCCCGGGCCGACAACGAGACTTTCGTTGGGCACGTCCTTACAGACTTCCTTGTACTTAGTCACCTGCAGCGCCGGGAGCTTCCCAAGCTTACCCTCAACCATCACGGTGCCCCGAATTGTCGCTCCATCTTTGACGACGATTTCCTCATAGGCGAGCAGCGCGCGAGGCGAAGTGCCACACAATAACAGCGCCAGGCTGAGACCAGTCAGTAGGATGATTTTATTCTTCATGATGACCTCTCAAGTGTGCACTGCCCATACCATTCGATCGCACCGACTCTTAAAGACTTTTGACTCAACCATGTCGCGCCGATTCGCAAAACTAGTAATCGCCAATCGATCTCGTCCCGGAAACGGTAGTCCAGCCGTAGGCCAGACAAACAAGCTCGGCCGGCGAAAAAGAAATTGTCCAGGCAGTTCGCCAGTGCATGAGCTGATAGGTTGGCTGATAGACAATGTAATCCCGCCGCGCATCGCCCTACTCCTTGCTACCTGCCGTCCCTTCACGATCCTCAGTGCTGAAGGTTTTTTTTCGCTCCTTGGCCCGGTCGATGCTGACAACTTTCAGAATCGCTTGCAGCTCGGGCCGCTCGACGACTTCCTTCTTCAACAGCAGTTGGGCCAACTCTTCCAACGCCGGCCGGTGCGCCGCCAGGATTTCCTTCACCTTTTCGTGGCAGACAGTCAGGATCTGTTTGACCTCCGCATCGATCGCCCGCGCGGTGTCGTCGCTGTATTCCTTGGTGCTCTGCATCGGTATCGGCAAAAACAGCGGCTGGCGCGGCCCCTCCAGCGATACCAGTCCCAGGGTCTCGCTCATGCCGAACTGGGTGACCATCGTACGGGCAATTTCGGTGGCGCGCTGCAAATCATTCTGAGCGCCGGTGGAAACGTCTTCGAAGACCATCTCCTCGGCGACTCGCCCGCCGAGTAGCACGTAAATGCGCCCGAGCAATTCCGATCGGGTCATCAGGTAGCGGTCCTCCGTGGGCGTTTGCTGGGTGTACCCCAAAGCCGCCAGACCGCGCGGTATGATCGAAATTTTCGACACCGGATCGGCGCCGGGAACCAGCTCCGCGACCAACGCGTGACCCGACTCATGATACGCGACGGTTTTCTTTTCCTTGGGGCTCATGACCCGGCTTTTTTTCTGCAAACCAGCGACAATTCTTTCAATCGCTTCGTCGAAATCGGTCGCCTCCACCGCATCCTTGCCCTGGCGCGCCGCCAGGAGCGCGGCTTCGTTGACGATGTTCGCCAGGTCGGCGCCGACAAATCCCGGCGTCTTGGCAGCAATGACGCTCAAATCGACGGCCGGCGAGAGCTTTATTTTCTTGGCGTGCAGTTGGAGGATTTTCTCGCGGCCTTTGACGTCGGGCCGGTCGACCAGTACCTGGCGATCGAAACGTCCCGGACGGAGCAGCGCCGGATCGAGGGTCTCCGGCCGATTGGTCGCCGCCATCAAGATCACGCCTTTATTGGAGTCGAAGCCGTCCATTTCGGCGAGCAGCTGATTGAGCGTCTGCTCCCGTTCGTCATGGCTGCTGAGCATGCTCATGCCACGTGCCTTGCCCAGGGCATCGAGTTCGTCGATGAAAATAATGCTCGGTGCATGCTCGGCGGCCTGGGAGAATAGATCGCGCACCCGCGCCGCGCCGACGCCGACGAACATCTCGACGAAATCGGAGCCGGTTATGCTGAAGAAAGGCACGCCAGCTTCGCCAGCGACGGCGCGAGCCAGCAGCGTCTTGCCGGTGCCGGGAGGACCGATGAGCAGCACCCCCTTGGGAATATGACCGCCCAAGCGCTGATATTTTTCCGGGTGTTTGAGAAACTCGACAACCTCGATCAATTCATCCTTTGCTTCTTCGATACCCTCGACATCGGCGAAAGTGACGCCGGTGGATTTCTCGATATAAACCTTCGCTTTGCTCTTGCCGATCTGCATCAAACCGCCGCTGGCGCCGCCGCCCATGCGACTGAACAAAAAATTCCACAGCACAAAGAAAAGCACGATCGGCACAACCCAAGAGAGCAACGTCGGCAACCAATCGCTAGTGGGTTCGCCCTTGAACGGAATCCCGGCTTCTTCGAGTTCCGCAGTAAGCCCTGGATCATCGACGCGCACGGCCAGGAACGCCAGCGGTTTTTTCGCGCCTTCGCCAAGTTCTTTGATCTTCTCCGCGCTAAAGATCTCTTTCAACCCCTCGCTCTTGATCGATCCGCCGATGGTCTTGTCACGCACCACCACCTCAGCGACCTGGCCTTTCTTAAGCAGTGTCTTGAACTGGCTGTAGCTAATGGTTTCCAGCTGTTTGGCCAGCAGAAAATACTGCGCGACAAACATCACCGCCATGGCAACCATAAAATAGATTATGGAAAAATCTGATTTTTTCGTCTCCATAGACCGCCTTCAGTTCAAGCCACTCGGTGCCCTTGGCTGGCTAAAGGTGCGACGTCGATTCAACGCTGATTCCATACCACGTGAACAAACTTGTTGTTATGCGACCAGGTGTAATTGACTTTGCCGCCGCGCGCTTTGCGCAGCGAACGGCCGAGCCGCTGTGCCAGCTTTTCCGTGGTGGTTTCCACCATCCAGTCATCTCCGGTTGCCGCCAGGCGCATAATCCGCTCCAACGGGTTCTTTTCACGCGCCTGAGCTGCTTCATTGCGCAGCAGTCGGAGGATTTCGCCACGGTCCTTCTCCTCCACACCACGCACATGAACCTCACCGCTGACGGAATGGGCTTTGATTTTTTGACATGCCGGACAGAACAGCTCAGCTTGTCGCGCCGTCGCGTCAAATCCCGGCGGTGCGGTTAAAGACCAGCGACGGCGGTGATAGAACGCCCCACAGCCGCGGCATTGGATGACCTCCGCCGGCGATCGGCGCGGCAAGAACGTGTCGTGGAATACATCGAGTTTCTTCCGATAATTGTTGTTGTACCGCTTCGCTTCCGTTCTCATGATTTTCCCCTTAGTTGCTCTCAGTCAAAACCCCAACGCACCACGAAGACACCAAGGACACGAAGGTTTCGGACACTTTTTTCTCACAACTTCGTGCTCTTCGCGCCTTCGTGGTGTACACCGTCTTGACATCTTTCTGCATAGCCGGTTGACGCTAAGTCTTCGCCGTCAACGTATCGATCCACTCGCCCAACGGACCGCGGCTGACTTTGTGCACCACGTCTTCTAGCTCGCCCCGATCCATCCATATCCCGCCACACTTATCACAGCGGTCGAGAGCGAAGCCTTCAAAAGTGTAAGCCTCCAAGTGGCCGGGACACTTGGGGCAACGCAGATCGATTACGGTTTTATTGGGTTTCTTCTGTAGATTCGCTTTGAGCTTGGCGATTAGCTCGCGATCAAGCTCGGCAATGTAAATATCCTCCTGGGCACGCTCGGCTAGTTTCATGGTATCGCCGAATTTATCCTTCTCGGTCATGGCAGCACCTCCCGTAGGTCTCACTGGAATATGGAGCAGATTTGATGCCAGAGCAGCACAAGCGATGCATCAAACAGCAGTAAGTATTTCCTCTCTGTATAAGATTTAAAATTCTCTGGCAGCTGGATCATTCTCGAACTTGGGAAACTTACAGGCTTTACGTCTCAGGAATGACAAGATTATGGTCGAAATGAGATTCAAAAGTTCGCACGCCCGAGGCATTCGTTTTGCGTAGTTGCGAAATCGGTATGGCAAAGGCTGGCGCGCGAACAACCTAGCTTCATGCCAAGCTTGTCGTCGCGTATGCCGCCCTATCACGATAGAGAGACGCTCGCGCCGAAATACAACGTAAGCGCGGTGTGAATTGAGAACCCCTAATGGCAGAAATCTTCGGCTTCGATGCCTACGCTCCCAAAGAGATCGCCGAACGGGTGGAAACCATCGGCGTCGCCAAGGCGCGCTTACCGCTGCTCTCGCAGATCGCCCTCGGCGTCCTTGCCGGTGGCTTCATCGGTCTCGGCGCGCTCTACTTTACCCTGGTCACTAGCGATACCAGTCTCAGCTTCGCGGTCAGTCGCATCCTCGGCGGCGTGGCCTTTTCCCTCGGACTGATACTCGTGGTCGTTGCCGGCGCCGAACTCTTCACCGGCAACAACCTGTTGGTAATGGCTTGGGCCAGTCATCGGCTCACGACCCAAGAATTGCTGCGCAATTGGCTGGTTGTATATCTCGCCAACTTCGCCGGCGCGCTGGGACTCGTGGGACTGGTCTACTTATCGAATCATTCGCAGATGAACGGCGCTGCGGTGGCTACTCAAGCGGTTAAAATTGCCGCGGCGAAGGCCGCGCTGCCTTTTGCAGAAGCATTCTTTAAAGGCGTGCTCTGCAATATTCTCGTTTGCCTGGCGGTCTGGCTGGCGCTAGCCGGCCGCAGCGTCGTCGATAAAATCTGCGCCATCGTGTTTCCGATTTCCGCCTTCGTCGCCGCCGGCTTCGAACACAGCGTCGCCAACATGTATTTCATCCCGTTGGGGATCTTGCTGAAAGACCGCGTTCCCGCCAGCGCTGCGGAACAGCTCAACTGGACCGCCCTGTGGACCAATCTGCTACCCGTCACCCTCGGCAACATCGCCGGCGGCAGCGTCCTGGTCGCGCTGGTTTACTACTTCATTTACCAGCGCGGCAACGCCGGAGCGAAACCGGAATGACTCCCGCCAAGGCGCAAAGGGGCCAAGTTCGGAAGCGCTGTCATTTCGACCGAAGGGAGAAATCTTTCTCAGATCCGTCGCGGTCACTCGGGGCGACGGGCTCGGCCCGTCACCTTTGCGCCTTGGCGCCTTTGCGGGAGATACTCCGAATGCTTTTTTCGCGGCTCAGGACAAGCTTTGCGGCCAATCCTCCTAATCATCTAATGCGCCGACGACTTTGCCGGCCGGATCGACAGCACCGGGCAGTTTGACCGCGCGACGACTTTGGCGGTGACGCTGCCGAGCAGGATCTGTTCGAAGCCGGTGCGGCCATGGGTCGACATGACGATCAGGTCAACCTTCTCGTTCTGAGCCTTTTCGACGATCTTATTGTACGGCACCCCCGCTTCGACAAGCTCGATCACCTCGACTTTGTCGATCAGATCGGCAAAGTTCTCTGTCATAAACGCATGCAAGCGTTCCCTATGCTGCGGCAATAGAGCATTGGCCGGGTTGAGCCTGTCGTCGCTGCCGAGCCACTCGCTGTCTTCGCTAATCACATGATAAGCGATCACCGCCGCGCCACGCTCAAGCGCCAGCTCTAGAGCGTAGCGCAAGGCCGGTCGCGATAGTTTTGACAGATCCGTCGGTGCGAGAATTTTTTTTATCTTGGTCACGGCAACCTCCTGTTGCTGCCTCTCAATAGCTTCGATCAGGATCAATGGCAAGAGACATACCCCCGCAGCGCGGCTAATCTAACAGCAGGTTGTCGTTCCCGACACCGGATTTTTTCGCAGTGCTGCGGAAACACCGCGGAATATTCCCATTTATGAAAACCAATCGCTCAATCGACATCCAGCCGGGTCCAAACTCAAGGGATAAATTATTTCCCGAGCTTGGCACGGACAGTGCACCAATAACGATTGCAGCAACTAAGTGGAGGTACCCTTGGATGAAAGTCGTAGACCTGATGACCAACGATCCTTTGACCGTGACGGCCGCGGAAACCGTCGGCAAAGCCAATGAACTCATGGCGGAGAATAACATCCGTCAAATCCCGGTGGTCAACGGCCGCGAGCTCCTCGGCATCGTAACGGACCGCGATATCCGGGCGTTTCTAAGCGAAGCCCTAGTGGGCGAACCTGAGGCCAGAGAACGCGCCTTGGGAACCGCTGTGGGCGAGATCATGACCACGGAACCGCTGTCCATGGCGCCCGATGACGATCTCAAGGACGCCGTGGAAATGCTCATCGAACAAAAGTTTGGCGCCATCCCGGTGGTCGATGAAGCCGAAGGACTTGTCGGCATCGTCTCCTATGTGGATGTGCTGCGCAGCTATCTCGAACGGCTACAGGAGGAATCAACATGAAGAACGGAAAAGAAGGAGTGGTGCGCGAGATCATGATGGGCAGTCCGGTGACGCTCAAGCCGGAAGACAGCTTGGATCTGGCCAACGATGTCATTTCCCTCGGACGCATTCGCCACATACCAGTTGTCGATGGCAGCCGGTTGGTCGGCATCGTCACCGAACGCGACCTGATCGGCGCCGCCGCCGCGCAAATCTTTGGGCTCAAGCAAAAAAGTAAATCGGCGCTGCTGAAAAGCATCAAGATCAAGGAAGTGATGAAGAAGCGCGTCGTCACCGCGGCGCCCAACACGCCGATCAAAGAGGTCGCCCATCTAATGGCCGATAAAAAAATCGGCTGCGTGCCGGTGGTCAGCGACGGCATGGTGGTCGGCCTAGTGACGACAACCGACATCTTGCGCTACGTCGAAAGCTTGGCGTGAGAGCTGGAATTCGGCATCTAAAATTTGAAACTCCTCGCGCAGCGAGGATCTGGAGGAGCTATGGGCGGTTTTTTGGGCGACAAAGAAGTACTCACTAAAGAACGGGTCAAGGAGATACTGCGCAACAAGGAATATAACTTCTTCGAAGAGAAGGTTAATCTTCTCGAAATCAGGGATGACTCCTTGTTGCTGAAAGTTTCTTTCTTGATTGAACATAAGACGCGCATGATCGTGATCGAGGAAAAAGAGCCCATCGTGGTACCGTTTAGAGACTTCAACGTCGAAGATTGGGGCGACGGCATTAAAAAGATCGCCGATATCACATGACCCGTGGTCATTCGCGGCTCTCGGGATTGCGATGTCACCTCCAGTTCTCGCCTTCCGCCGCTCGTTATCGGCTCTCGTCTTTGGCGCGTTCCTGACCAAACTCGCGAAGCACCTGGCGCTGCTCGTCTGCCTGGCGATTGTCGGCCAAGCGACCGGGCGCGCGGCATTCGGTCAACTGACTATTTTGTTGCTGGCAATCGGGGCGACACTGATCCATGGGTTGGGTGAGGCGCTTAAGCGGCGATCATCCAGTGATTTCCGAGTCGCGCCATGATCGCCGAGCGTCTCGACAGCGCCAAGATCGTCTTCGGGCTCAAGGGCGAGCTTGCCGCTGCCATCGACCAGTTGAGCGCTCACTCGCATATTCCCGAGTTCGGGGCGCAATTCCACGCTCACGCACCAGACCAACAAAACGAGCGTTACAGCTACATCGGCGAAGGCATCGCCGTGCCACACTTGCGCATCGACGACCTCGCCGAACCGGAATTGATCCTCGGCATTGCAGCGGACGGCCTCGCCTTTAACGACCACAAAATTCATATTGTCCTGTTGCTCGCCACTCCGGCCAAGCGCCCAGCCGAGCACTTGCAGCTATTGCAGCGCATCGCCTCGCTGCTGCCGGCGATCCGTGCCGAGCTGCTGAAGCAGCGCCGAGCCGACGAGATCGTCAAAATCATCGCCCGCGCCGAACAGCAGTCGGCGCTGCCGACCTACATCAACCTCACACAGGAACAGATCGAGTTTGAGCTGCAGACCGATCTGATCAATGGCTTGAGCTCGGCGGAAGCCCAGAGCCGTCTGAGCCGCTATGGCGGCAATACCTTGCAGCGCTCCCGGCGCGAGCCATGGCAATTCAAGTTGCTGCGCAACCTCTTCAGCTTCTTTGCCATCCTCTTGTGGATCGCCGCGCTGCTTTGTTTCGTTCCCGGTGTCGACCTGCCGCAGTTGGGCATCGCCATCCTGACCGTGGTCCTGGTCAACGGTCTGTTTGCGTTCTTGCAAGAATACAAATCGGACCGCGCCCTCGAGATGCTCCAACAACTGATCGCGCAACGCTCGACCGTCATTCGCGACGGCAACACGCAGGAGATCGCCGCTGCCGCATTGGTGCCCGGCGATGTCATCGTGCTCGAAGAGGGCGACCTGGTGCCCGCCGACTGCCGCCTCACCGAAGCCTTCGAAGTCGAGGTCGACAACTCCTCGCTGACCGGCGAATCGTCGCCGGCGCGCCGGTATAAATCCGATCAGCCGGTGCTGATCGCCGGTAAATTTCTCTGGATCGAGCTGCCGAACATCCTTTTCGCCGGCACGTCGTTGTTACGCGGCCGGGCCCGCGCCGTCATTTTCGGCACCGCGATGAGCTCCGAGATCGGCAAGATCGCCAACCTGACCCAAGAGATCGCCAGCGAACAGAGTCCGCTGCAGAAACAACTGCGGGCAACCGTCTACGCGATTACGGCGCTGGCGGGTGGCTTGGGCTTGGCTTTTCTGTTTCTTGGCTGGTTGGTGGCCGGTCTGACTTTCCTCGAAGCTTTGGTATTTTGCATCGGCCTGTTCGTCGCCAACGTTCCCGAAGGATTGCTGCCCACCGTCACCCTTTCCCTCGCCATGGGCGTGCAGCGCATGGCCAAGCGTCACGCGCTGGTGAAAAGCTTGCCGTCGGTGGAAACCCTCGGTTGCACCACGGTGATTTGCTGCGACAAGACCGGCACCTTGACGCAAAATCTCATGATGGCCACCGAGATCGCCATCGACGGCAAAAAGGTCGAGGTTTCCGGCGTCGGTTATCGCCCCCAGGGCGAATTCGTTCATGACGGTCAAACTCTGTCGCTGGAAGCGATCTCCCATTGGCACACCCTGCGCCGTCTGCTCGACTGCGCCTTTATCTGCAACAATGCCAGGATCGAAAAAAAGGACGCCGATTTCCACGTCATCGGCGATCCCACCGAAGGCGCGCTGGTTTGTCTGGCCGAGAAGGCCGGCCTGCGCGGCACGCACCAGCGGCTGCATTTGAATCCTTTCGAATCGATCCGCAAGCGCATGAGCGTTGTCGTGCGCCCCTATCGCCAAAAAGACGCGGTGATTTATGTCAAAGGCGCGCCGGTGGAAATGCTCGCCCAATGCGACCGCATCCACTGGGGCGATGACATTCTCCCGCTCAGCGAACTCGACCGCGCGCGCCTACTCAAAGAGAACGACGCCATGGCGAGCCGTGGCCTGCGTGTCCTGGCGTTTGCTTACCGTGACGGCGCGGAATTGAACGGCGCGCCTTTCACGTCAGCGGGTATAGAAAAAAACCTCGTCTACCTGGGTCTGGCGGCGTTATCCGATCCGCTGCGGCCCGAAGTCGCACCGGCGATCCACGCCTGCCACACTGCCGGCATCCGCGTCATTATGGTCACCGGCGACTACGCGCTCACCGCCGCCAGCATCGGCCGGCAGATCGGCTTGGGCCAGGACGCACCGCTGCAAACCTTCACCGGCGCGGAAGTCTCCGAGATGGATGACCCACGTTTGCGCGGCATACTGGCCCAAGGGGAAACGATTTTCGCCCGCGTCGCTCCGGAGCATAAATTGCGGATTGTCGCGCAATTGAAACAGATGGGCGAGATCGTCGCCGTCACCGGCGACGGCGTCAACGACGCGCCGGCGCTCAAGAAGGCCGACATCGGCATCGCCATGGGGGTGCGCGGCAACGACGTCGCCAAGGAAGCATCGCGCATGATCCTGACCGACGACAACTTCAGCTCGATCGTCGCCGCCATCGAAGAAGGCCGGGCGATCTTCGACAACATCAAACGCTTCGCCGCCTATGTGCTCAACAGCAACCCGCAGGAGATGTATCCGTATATTTTCTGGGTGCTCTTCCCGGATATTCCCCTGGCCATGACGGTGATGGGCGTGCTCGCCGTCGACGTCGGCACCGATTTGATTCCCGCCATGGGCCTGGGCATCGAACCGCCGGAAGAAGGGATCATGGAACGGCCGCCGCGCCGCCGCGATGACAAAATATTATCGCTGCCGTTCATTCTACGCGCCTACTTCGTTCACGGCAGCTTTTTGGCGCTCAGTTGCTACGCGACTTACTATTACATGGGGTGGGTGCTCGGCGCCTGGCAAGCGGGAAAAAGCTTCGCCGCCATGCCCGCGTCGCCGCGCGGTTTGCAATTTGCCCAAGCGACGCCGGCCTACCTGCAAACCTTGACCGCATACTTTTTCCCCACCGTGACCACGCAGATCGCCAACGTGTTGTGCAAACGCTCAGCGAAAGCCTCGCTGTTCGCGGCCAATTTCCTCCAACCTGGCTATCGCCGTGAGGCCCTGGACGCCATCGCCCATTGGCGGCCGCGACAGGCGCCGGCAGTGTTCGAGATCTTCGCACCCGCGACCGCGTGGCTGGCAAGGTTTCTTGAACGCCATTACATCGTTTTCAATCTGGTCTCCAACCCGCTCGTCGATCTCGGGATTCTTTTCGAACTGTTACTCTGCTATTTCTTTTTCTACACGCCGCTTGCCGACATTTACTATTTTGCGCCGGTGCCTTGGCATGTTTACCTGTTCGCCTGCAACGGCACGGTGGTTCTATTGGTGTTCGAAGAAGTAAAAAAATACTACCGCCGCAAAGGCCACCCATTGGAATTTCTCGGCTAACGGCGAACGGAGAGAAAACCATGCCACAGCATGCCGATCAACAATGTTTTCATTGTCATCGAATGCGCCCCTACGATCTGCTGATCCCGAGCGAGATGCTCCGGCCCGCGCTCAAAGAGACCATTAAGAAGCACGATCCGAGCTGGGCGCCCGGCGGAATGCTCTGCGTCGACTGTCTCGATCTTTTGCGCGAGGAGTATGTCGAGGACGCGCTAAAGGAAGAAGTCGGCGCGCTCACCGAGCTCGAACAAGAAGTCATCCGCAGCATAAAGGAACAGGAAACGCTGACGGAGAATATCAACGTCGCCTTCGAGAAAAATATCACCTTCGGCCAACATATCGCCGACCACGTCGCCTCCTTCGGCGGCAGTTGGATTTTCATTGGAACTTTTTTCTTGGTGCTGGCGGCCTGGATCGCGATCAACAGTGCTTCCACCCTGCTCCACCCATTCGATCCGTTTCCCTATATATTGTTGAATTTGATTCTCTCCTGTTTGGCAGCCATCCAGGCGCCGATCATCATGATGAGCCAAAATCGCATCGAAACCAGAGACCGGCTGCGCTCGGAGAATGACTATCAAGTCAATCTCAAAGCCGAGTTGGAGATCCGCCATCTGCATGAAAAACTCGACGTCCTGCTCAAGCACCAGTGGCAGAAACTTTTGGAGATCCAGCAAATCCAGATGGACTTTATGAAAGAACTGGTGCGCCGCGACGACAACGCAAGACCGGTGAAGTAACGCGGCAGTCAGGCGCCATTGAGATTCGGAATATATCGCGCAGAGCACGCAAAGGACGCCAAGCAATAGAAAAATAATTTCCAACTTTGCGACCTTGGCGAACTTGGCGCGAGGACACATTTCGATCGAACGGAGACATCTGCGAGCCGGGAGTTTTTATGAGAGCACGAGCGACGAGCACCCAAACAGTAAACCTGATGGGCGTATTACTATTCCTATTTTCCTGTCTTTCCGGTGTCGTTGCCAGCAACGCCGAGGAGCAATCGTTGTTATCCGGTCAGCTGGTCGGCCGGGAATTCACTTACATTGTCCGGCCGGGCGACTCGCTCACCGCCATCGGTGCTCGATTCGGTGTCGGCGTGAATATCTTGACGGACATCAACAAGCTGGCGCACAACGCGCGGTTAAGAATCGCTCAAGAATTAAGCATCGACAACCGCCATATCGCGCCGCGAGCGCTCGACGACGGCATCGTCATCAACATTCCCCAGCGCATGCTCTACTTGTTTAAAGCAGGCCGAGCGCTGCGCGCTTATCCGGTTGCGCTGGGCAAACAGGATTGGCCGACGCCGAGCGGACAATTTAGAATTGCGATCAAGGAAGAAAACCCGGTCTGGGAGGTTCCAAAATCGATCCAGGAGGAAATGCAGCGCGAAGGCAAAGAAGTCAAGACCTGCGTTCCGCCGGGTCCCGACAATCCCCTCGGTAAACATTGGCTCGGCCTCAGCATCAGCGGCTACGGCATTCATGGCACGATCGCGCCGGCGAGCGTTTATCAGTTTCAGACGCACGGCTGCATTCGCTTGCATCCGGATGATGTTGCGGAGCTGTTTCCCGCCGTCGAGCGTGGCACTCCGGTGTTACTGCTCTATCGCCGGCTCTTGATCGCGCGTATCGGCGAGCGAATCTTCCTTGAAGTCCATCGGGATATCTACGGCAAGCAGCCGAGCGTCGAGCAAGAGCTGCGGGAATGGGCAGAAAATGAAAAACTTGCGGCGCGGGTTGATTGGCGGCTCGCCGACGATATAATCCTCAGACAGTACGGCATCGCCCGCGAGATAACCAAAGGAAATACCCCAGGGTTCGACTATGACGCATCAACCGCACCGTCGAGATCGCCTTAACCGAATCAGTGACGCCAAGACGCCGGTTCATAGCCGCCGGCGGTTTTTACAACTCGGCTTCGTTGCGCTAGCGGCGGCTTCGTTACCGCGTCCGATTTTCGCTGCGAGCGCGAGCGGATCGCGCCCGGAGCGCGCGCTGGCGTTCTTCAACACCCACACCGGCGAACGCTTGAAGGTCACTTACTGGGAGCAGGGACAATACGTCGGCGAAGCGCTCAGCCAGATCGACCACGTGTTGCGCGATCATCTGGCCAACGAAACCAAGGAGATTGCGCCCAAACTTCTCGATCTGC
Source organism: uncultured delta proteobacterium (assembly GCA_963816145.1). GTDB lineage: Bacteria > Desulfobacterota > Binatia > UBA9968 > UBA9968 > DP-20. The sequence goes on along the minus strand of CAWFJP010000002.1, from coordinate 9,827 downwards.
TCTGCGCCATTCGCAGCCAACTCGACAGCCGCGAACCGTTTCACGTCATCTCCGGCTATCGATCGAATCGCACCAACGCCTACCTGCGCGCCCATACCACCGGCGTCGCGGAGAATAGTTTGCATACCGTCGGCCAAGCCATCGACATCCGTCTCCCCGGCCGCGACCTACGCACCCTACGCAAAGTCGCCCTCGACTTGAAAGGCGGCGGCGTCGGTTTCTATCCGAAATCGGATTTCGTCCACGTCGATATCGGCGGCGTGCGCTACTGGTAAAAAGAATTCGCAGTATCTCCCGCCAAGGCGCCAAGACGCAAAGGTGACGGGTCGATGCCCGTCATCCCGAGTGACCGTGAGGGATCTGGGAAAGATTTCTCCCTGCGGTCGAAATGACGGCACGTCCGAACTTTGCGTCTTTGCGAGATAAATTTCCGCATCCGAGTCTTCCCAAACGAATCAGCGCGCCGGAACGCCGCTCGGGTAGAGCTGTTTCACCAAACCTTCGTCGATGATCTGGCGCATGAAGCGGTCGTCGATAAACTCCGCGACAAATTGGTCGGCTGGCCGGCCGGTAACGCCGAGATGTTCGAGCACCGTCCGAGTTCCCTCGGCACTTGGCCGCGGCACCGGCTCCATGTAAGCGGTATCGGCGTCATAGGCGTGTTGCAAAATGCTCGGCTCGGACACCCGGGTGTACTTTTCCAACACCGTCTTCGCCTCAGTGGGGCGCCGTCGAATATAGGCGATCGCTTCGGTGATACCGGCAACGAAACTGCGCATGCGTCCAGGCTGTTTTGCGATGTACGGACGCATCGCCGCACTGCAATTGCCGATGTAAGGAATGTTCAAGTCGCCCAATTCCAAGAGCGCCTTAAACCCCGCTTGCGCCGCCTGTAAATCGTTGGGCGAAGTTGCGAAGATCGCCTGCACTCGGCCGTTGACCAGCGCCGCAAATGCCGCGCTGGTCGACCCGCTGTAGATAAGCGAAACATCCTGCCCGGGCTTGAGCCCTTGGCGCGCCAGAAACAGCTTGGCGGCAAAATCGCTCGCCGAACCGGGATTGGCGACCGCGAATACTTTGCCGCGCAGATCGGCGAGTTTTTGAATCGCCGGAACGACCATGATCTTCGAAGTCAGTTTGTGCGCTGCGCACGAGGTAATCGCGACATCACCGCCGCTCAGACGCATCTGCACCAACGGCGGACCGGCCGAAAAGTAGATCTGGATCTCACCGGCCAACAGCGCCGGCCGGCCGGCGGCACGCGGCAAATAAATCGGTTTTACCTGGACGCCATGCTTGTCGAACAGCTTGGCCTCGGCACCGACCCACAGCGGCAAGATCGACCCCGACAACGTCCCATGGCCGACCAGCAGCGTCGGCCGCTCCTGAGCAATCGCCTCCTCATAGAGCAGGACGGCCACGGCAATCGCAATAAATTTAGCGGCAGCGCGCGGGGATTTCATGGATCGGCCTCCGTAATCTGCGGTTTATCAGGTGACGAAACTCGGCCTGTTGTAAAAATGCAAGCTCTGAAGTGTGTCTTGAAGGTTTTGCACGGGCTTCACTATCAGATGTCAGGAGCATTATCTTGATTCGATGACGGTGGTTTTTAATGACAATAAAAGTCTAGACGCAAAAGCCTGATCCCATCCGCTCTTCGGTGTCTTAGAGCCGTGTGTTTCAGTCCAAATAAAGCTCGCTAAGCCTCCAAGCCACCAAGCCAAGCAATCTTATATCGTTGATTCAATAGCTTGCGCTGGTTCGGCCGCAAGATTCTCGCGGTCACCGGCACAACTTCAGCTGCCGTCAAATTACAATTTACAATGGGATTCTCAGCAGAATTGCATTGCCAGACCTGACCCAGCGCCTTCCCAGCATTTCTAACTCCTTAACCAAGTCGAGGTCGGAGCCATTTAAAAAGAAAACCTGGAAACGAAAGACCGCCGCCGCGTCCTAACTGGTTATCGAGCCGCGCACCGGGGACACCGGTTCGTGCACCTGGCGCACCAGAAAGTCTGACACCGGCGCCCCGGCGCGCACCCGGGAAAGCCAGTCTTCCGGGTCGTACTCGACGCCAATGGGATTAACGCTGAAGTGTGACTTGATAAAAGCGTTGGCGTCTTCACTCGAACTGTAGCTATCGACTTGAAACTCCATCTGATTGCCATCGGGGTCGGCGTAGTACATCGACACCGTGATACCGTGATGGACACACCAGTACGGAGTGATGCCCTTTTCCTTGAGTTGCGCATAGTTCTCGAGCAGCTCGTTCAAAGACGCATAGGTGTAAGCCACATGGTCGACACCGATCACGTCATGACGATCGGTTTCGCTGCCCTCTGGCTGGAAGAGCGACATGTTGGCAAACGCAAAGCGGTGGTGTTCATCGTCATAGGTCAAGAAAGCCAGCGCTGGGTTCTGGTACTGGACCTTGGCGTCAAACACGGTCTCATACCAATTTAGCATTTGCTCGAAGCGGCGCGTGCGGTAAACCACGTGAGCGAACTTTGTCGGTCGGATGCGCGGCATGATTTCTCCTTTGTTGGGAACCAGGTGGATGGTAAGCGGGTCCGCAAGAAAGACCGGCCAGGCCCCGCAACCCAGTAAAAACCGCTTGAACTCAGGTTTTCTTAAAAAAGAGCCACGAAGAAAGGTCTAAGCCGCCTTATCCTTCCCAGCAGCCGTCACATTGAGAGCATCTTTCTTTGTCCTGAAATACTCCCGTTTAGAAAGTCGGTTCGCTTGCCGCTTGCGGCGCTGCAAATTACGTTTAGCGTTCTGATTCATTCGAGTGCCTCCATGCAATACGTTTCCGAACTGTCTGTACACGTCTATCAATACCACCATGGAACAACAATCTCCCACTGTTCAGACCGGGTCGGCTGTCCTGCACGGTTTTATCTCCTTCCCGACGAAGCACCCCGGAGTCGCGAGCCATCCCGCGCTTTCATAGAGCGTTTCGATATTTTGCGACTTGTCACAACCTGGCGGTGAGATCCTGAACTCTTGACCCTTAAACGCTTAAACGGGCCTGGTTCAGTAAACGTCTTGAGCGGACCGATTGGAACGGGCCGCAGCATTGATATCACGAGCACGGACACGTCTATGGATTTGCCCTCATGGAAGTCGCGGCGCTCAGGGCTTCTAACATACGCGCCGGTAGCCTTTCCATGTAACGGTATCCTGCCCGCTTCCCTCACATCACGAACTGTTAATCCCTCCAAGCCGGACCCCGGTGACTTTGTCTCATATTGAATGAAGTCTTCCGGTCCAGATGCGGCGATTGAGCTTTTTGTCACGGCGGGCGCGCATGTTAGTGTCTAGACCATGCGAATGAGGTTAGCTGGAACGTCGACCGCAAGCTTGAATTGGCTCTATTTAACCTGCTTCGTGCTGACGGCAGTGCTGTCGGCGTGCTCGGCAACCTCCTGGCAGTCCAATTACGGCCGCAACCATCCTCTAACCGGCCGAATCTGGGAAGTGGCGTCTGGCAAATTCATCGATCGCCACAACCTCATGATGCGTTTGGCTCGCGCCGAGTTCGTGCTCCTTGGCGAGAAGCACGACAATCCGGACCACCACAGGTTGCAGGCTGAGGTGCTGCGCGGCTTGATCGCCGCCGGCCGCCGTCCCGCCGTGGGTTTTGAGATGTTCAGCCTCGACGACGCCGGCGCCATCGCCAACCACCTGGCGCGCGCGCCACGCGATGCCGCGGGCCTGGGTCCGGCGCTGAATTGGCAAAAGAGCGGTTGGCCTGACTGGGCGATGTATCAGCCCATCGCCGAGGCGGCGCTGGCGGCAAAGCTAGCGATTTTCGCAACCAATCTGCCGCTCGCCACCGCGCGGAAAATGAGCCGTGACGGCTTGGCTCTCGAGCCGTCCGTGCGACGCGACCTCGGTCTGGATCGGCCGCTCTCCGACGTGATGTTCGCGACAATGGCCGCCGACATTCGCAATTCGCACTGCGGCTATGGCTCCGCGGAAAGCGTCCAAACCATGGTGCAGGTCCAGCGCGCCAGAGACGCGCAGATGGCGCAGAGCTTGATTGCCGCAGCCACCGCCGACGGCGCAGTACTGGTGGCCGGAGCGGGTCATGTCCGCAGCGATTACGGGATTCCGATTTATCTGACGGCAAAGGCGCCGGGCCAGCAGGTTGTCAGCATCGCTTTCGTCGAAGTCGACCAGCTGGAGCCTGAGCCGCATAAATATCTCCTGGCAAACGCAGCGGGACGGGCGCCCTTTGACTATCTCTGGTTTACCCCGCGGGTTGACGATAAGGATGGCTGCGAGAAGTTCAAAGCTCAGTTCGAGAAATTTAAAAAAGCTCCGTGACAAGCCTGGTTGACTGTAACACTGGCTTAGCCTCAAGTGTTCTTGGTTAGTCAGGTTAACGACGATTGGTAATGCACGGGCCGCCGGCACTGAGCCGATTCGAAGGGTTCCGAGTCTTAGAGCGTCCGTTTCAGTCCAGAAAAATACCGCTAAGCCTCCAAGCCACGCGATTTATGCAACCTACTATCGCTGACTCAACAGCTTATGCTCGTCCAACCCCCTGGAGTTAAGTTTTTGCGGCTTAAAGATTATCGGCATGGATCCGCTAAAGACAAGTTCATTGTTAAGAAAGCAAGGCTTGACCATGTTACCCCTGATGCTCTAAGTCGACAGCGAAGTTTCCGACCATCACGATGCTGGCGGCACTTTACGAACAATTATTCATCATGGCACGGGATCGCCAGGACCGGACATCGAGCCTTACGCAGAACCTTTTCTGTAACACTGCCCAAAATCATCCGCGGGAGTCCGCTACGACCATGGGTAGAAATCACGATGACGTCGATGGAGTTATCGTTGGCCCAGTTGACGATTAGATCGTCGGGTTCGCCCATCTCGACAATCTCCTTGATCACCACTTCCTTCGTCGGTGCAGGAAGGTGGCGCTTGATGAACTCGTGTAACAAATCCCGGTGACTATCGCGCAACTGGCCTAATTGCTCTTCGACCTTGGATGCGGTGATGGCTTTTTCCAGTAGGCGGGCGTGCCCGACAAACTCTTCAGTTCGCACGACATGACAGACGATGACTTGGGCGCCGAGAGCTTTAGCCAAATTTGCCGCGTAGACGAGACCTTTGACGGAAAAGGTCGACAAGTCTGTCGGTGCTAGAATTGTTTTAATTTCATTCATAGATCCTCCCGCTGAACTTTTGGCTCACGACACTCCGAGCGCCTTCACAAAGGACAATTCTATAAATCGGCGTTGATGCTACTGCGTCTCCAAATTAAAACCAAGGGGAAAAAACAGTTTGGTTGGAGCTCCACATTAACCGCGCTCGGGAGACAATATCTCGCCGGATCGGGCCGCGCTAAGTCCAAAACACGACCGCCAAGCCTCCACGCCAGGCAATTTATGCGATCTTCTAACGCTGACTCTATAGCTTGCGCCGGTCCGACCGGGAATAGTTGGCGGATAGTTTGGCTAGAACCCGCTGTCGTCAAATCATGCGCGATGGGCCGATCTCGTACTGACAGCTTGCCAATGCCAAAAAGCAGCGCTTATTGGGTGCGCAATGGCTGTGGCGATCCCTCCTGATCGGCTCTGCCCACGCGCTCATATTCGGAGATGACCTGGGCGCCCAGCAACAGCAACGTCGCCGCGAGATCCAAGCTCAGCAGTACTGCGATTGCCGTCGTCAGTGAACCGTAGACGACACCGACCTGTGACAAAGTGGCGAAGTACCAGACGAGCACATGGCGAGTGAGTTCCCAAAGCAGCGCCGCCGAGACGCCGCCGATCAGCGCGCGCCGCAGCGACAGCCGTCCCACCGGCATGACCAGGTAGACCGATGTGATAACGAAGATTTCTCCGCCGAATCCGAGCAGATAGAGAAGCACGCCAGAAACGCCGCCAAGGGGCCAGTTACGCCCCAAAAAATCCACGCTTTCCTGCCCCATCGCCTGCAGGCTGCCGGAGACCAGCGTCACCAACAACACGCCGACTCCGAGGAACAAGATGTAGCAATAAGGCAGTAGCGCAGAGACGAGAAAATGGCGCCTGCGGATGGCGACCCGATGAATAAAAATTACCGACATGGCGTTTTCCAGAACCGTGAACGCCAGGGAGCTGAAAAATATCATTGTCGCCAATAGCACCCAGCCGATGACGTTGCGATGATTAAGAAAGTTCGCCAGCTCAGCAACGATCAATCTGGATTGCCCCGGAATTAGCCACTCCAGATAGCGGCCGAGCGTATCGAGCAACTCCGCCTGATCGATAACGTAGGAGAGCCCGATGACGGTAAGAATGAGCAGCGGCACAATCGATAGCAGCGCGTAGTAAGCGACGCCGCCCGCCAAAAGCAGTCCCTGATTGGCACGAAATGCCTTTAGCGTCTGGATCGCGAAAGCACCCGGTCGCTTCCATACGACGGCTAACTCAATTTGACCCAATGACACTCCTCCACCGTCTGAGATCCAAGCTTGTAGAATCCAGATTTAGCCCTACCTGACCTCGTGCCCGATCTGAATTTTAACACTATACTCGCAAAAGATCCTTTTTTCTGAATTTAGCGCATCAATTTCGCCGGCCAATTTCCCTGATAAGCATCAGTCGATTGCGCAGTACATGCGTCGCACCGGTCTGCGCGTGTTCGCCATGCTCAACTGCTCATCTGCCAAGCCGGCCAGAGAGAGCCTATTCACATTTATGTTTTCCCAACGTCTAACCAAGCGGCGCTTGACGTCGCATGAAGTCGTTTCAGAAAAGACCTCGTGAAACAACGCCCATGACGCCATGGCGAATACCAGGATAGGGTTAACTACAACTCGAAGGATGGAATGTCATGATCGGAGAATCCGCCACGCCGATGCAGCTTTGCCCCTACTGTGCCAACAGCATCGCGGCAGACGCCGCGAAATGTTCTTATTGCAAAGCCGATCTCTTATCAGGGATGGCTCCTAAGTGGCTCAACCGTAACCAGCCCTCTTCGGTGCCCCGCGTTGGCTTGAATCGCCGGAAGAAATTCCCAATCCCGTCGAAGTTTATCTGGTCCGCCGGCATGCTCGTCGTCGTTTTGAGCGCCTTTTTTGTCGGCGGGTACCGACAACGCAGGGAGCTATCGCTGTTATCGCAGGCTAACCAAAAACAGCTGCGAGCGAAGGAGGAAATCATTCAAAGTCAGCAAGCCCAGCTGGCGCAAGTGCAGCAACAACTGAGCGAGAACGCTAATCGCCTCGGCGCAATGAAGAGTAAACTTGAGGAAAGCCAGAAAGCACTCGCGGCAACCCAGCAGCGGCAAAGCGTCGCCAGCCGTGACGCGGGTCGTTCGAGCGCGAGCCGGCCGGTCGCGGCTGGGAGAACTACATCGCCGGCGCCGGCCACGCCGCCGTCGCCTAGTCAGCCGGTGGCGACACGACGAGCAGTCGAGCCGGGAGTCTATGAAACAACCCAGGCGACGACAGTCTATGAAAATCCGTCATCGACAGCGCGGGCTATCTCGCAAATCGGCAGAGGCACGCGGATCAACGTCGTACGTTCTTCGGGGGACTGGCTCGAAGTGCGGTCGAACCGCGGTAATCCGCCGGGATTTGTGCGCACCAACGATGCCCGGCTGATCACCCGAGCGAACTGAGCAATACCCTGTGAAGCCCACGCAGCATGAGCGTCTGGAAGTTTGCTCGGCTCGAACCCACAATAGACAAGATCAAGCGTGACCCTGCGCCCATCGCCGTCGTAGACCGATTGAGCGCATCGTAAACACACGTCGTGGTCTGAAGCCTGCGATCTCTGAAGAGGGGAAAAGAAAGCGTCATGCGCCGAGGGCATAGCAATTTCAAAAGAAAGTCGGGAAGTAAAAGTCTGACATTTTTCCCTCTTCAGTTTGTCAGGGTTTGACAAACTTGAGTGTCATCCGGTCGCTCTCGCCGATCGGCTTGAGGCTCTCGTTGCCGCCTGCCAAGTCCGGCAGCAAGCGATGCACGTTGACGCTCTCGTCATCCTTGGGATTGGCGTTAATCTCCGCGACGCCGGCGAGCACGAAACCGTTCTTGAGGCCGAGCGCGATGACGTAGCCCTCGGGGAGGCGGTGCAAATTCTTGGAACTCTGCGCCGCGTCCATGTACGGCCGCGCGCGATGCTCCTCGATGCCGAAGATGCCGCCCGGCTTCAGCACATCGAACGCCGCATGGAACACGCTGTCCAGTTCCGCAGCGCTGTCGTTCAGCCAATCGTGCAGGTTGCGGAAGCTTAATACCATGTCGGCCGTGCCGTCGGCGCCCATTTTTACATGCTCGGGCGGTGCGAACTGCAGGAGCTTGACCTTGCCGAACACTTCGGGATTACCCGCGAGCTTCTTGGTGAAATCACCGCTGAGATTTCCGGTGGCGGCGATGAGCTGGCCGCGGTCGCGCAGCACCGGCGCCAATATGTCCGTGTACCAGCCGCCGCCCGGCGTGAGTTCGACCACCGTCATATTGGGCTTGAGACCGAAAAACTCTAGCGTCTCGACGGGATGGCGGTACTGGTCGCGGGCCTTGTTGGCGTCGGAGCGCCAGCCGCCGGCCGCCGCCTGTTGCAGCAGCGCATGCACGTCAAGCGAAGGTACGGCACCTTCGCACACGCCCATGTGCAGCAAATGAAGGTGAATAGAATGGAAGTCAGCTTATTCATGGCTTATCTCCCCTGTCGTGATGACAAATACTATCCCTGCATGATTAGTGTTTGTTATAGGCTGGATCGATGAGAATGCAAAATCGATCAAGTTTAGCAGAGCTGAAACCAAACTGTCAGGATTAAGCAAGCCTCACCCTAAGACCACTCCCTACGTGAAAAGATCGGGTATTGGCTCGAACAGGCTCAGCGGAAAACGAATCGGCCAGGCAGATTCATCGGTCGACTAATACTTAAGGATGGATAGTCAATAAAGCAAGGCCAGGCGCCAATCATTCACAATCATTTACTGGGCAACCCCAGATCGCCCGCATTAGGCATTCGAGTGAGTTGCAAGCTCATACGAATATTCGTATAATCCATCGCAATGAAGCCGACCCGGTTTCTTGGCACAGCGCGTCGCGATTTAACGGCGTTTCCCGAGTCGGCTCGCCGACAGGCTGGATACGACTTGTTCATGGTGCAAGTCGGGCGTGAGCCGGCGGACTTCAAACCGCTTCCGACCGTTGGCGCTGGAGCCTACGAAATTCGCATACGCGATGCCGGCGGCGCGTTCCGCGTCGTGTACGTAGCCAAATTCGAGGAAGCGGTTTATGTCTTGCACGCTTTTCAAAAAAAGACCCGAAAGACATCGCCGGCAGACATCGATCTGGCAACCAAGCGTTACAGATTAATCGGAGGACCGTCATGAAAAAAAAGCGGGCGCAGCAAACACACGGCGTAAACAATGTGTTCCTGGATCTTGGCTTCCCAGCCCATCAGGCCGCTGTGATGCTCCTGCGTTGCGAGCTGGCAGAAGCGCTCCGCAAATGGATGGACCGTGAGGGGATTACCCAAGCGGAAGCTGCCAAGCGTCTCGGGGTAGTCCAACCTCGCATCTCGGAGATTGCGCGCAATAAGGTCGACAAGCTGTCTCTAGACTATCTCGTGGGCCTGTGCGCGAAGGCCGGTGTCTCGGTCGCTGTGAAATTGGCCGCCTAAAGGGTCGCCTGCCCCGCAGTTACAAACGCGATTTCTTAAAAAGAGTAATTTTCCGTCTCTCTCCTGAAACGGCGGGACAGGCTATTTTTCTTCCATAGGTTCAGTACGCTTTTTCATGACATGGGAAGAAATTTGACTGCTTTCTTTTTTGAAGAGGGCTTACGCCTTAGATAAAGATTTGAC
>CAWFJP010000001.1:0-431357 GCA_963816145.1 uncultured delta proteobacterium | reverse complement strand
CGCGCCGGTAGCTTTCCACTTCGTCCGCCCCGTAGTACATGAGCCCACCGGCATCTATAGCTTCTCTGTTGCCGTACATCGACGGTAACCGGCTCTTTAACGCAAAGCCCGTTATCCGTTTTCGGTTAGCATTCATTAGCGGGCCCCCGAGCACGTAGAGTCCATCCGGGCGCACTTTGCTCAGCGCAGCGAATACCTTCTCGAAATCGTCCGCAGTCTCGTATCTCCCAAGACTGAACAGTCAACCCCAGTGCGCGCGCCGCGACTGGGAGAAGCTCTTTCACCTCGAGTACACTGGGCACGAACGGTCGGATCGTAGAGAACCGCGACACGGGCAAGTTTGGGAACGGCTTCTTTGAGCAACTCCAGCCGCTTCCCGCCTAGCTCTCTGGAAAGGAGTGTAAGGCCGGTGACGTTGCCGCCGGGACGGGCAAGGCTTTCAACTAGGCCTGCCACGATAGGATCGGTCCCAGAGCCCGACCATAACGATGGGAATCGTCTTGGTCGCATTCTTGGCCGCCCGGACCTGCTCGGCCCCTCCTGCTACCACGATGATATCAACCTTGAGACGGACCAACTCGGCGGCAAGCTCAGGAAGCCGATCGAGCTTCCCCTCCGCATATCGGTACTCGGTGGCGATGTTCTGTCCTTCTGTATGGCCAAGCTCGAGCAGAGCCTGCCGAATTCCCTCGGCACGGGCGGAATCGCTAGCTGGATCGGTCGTCGATAGATACCCTATCCGCGGGACCTTCTTTGGCTGCTGGGACTCAACCCCACCCACAAATCCTGCGAGGACAAGAACGATGGCGACAAGCCCCACCCATTTTGGATTTGCGATTTTGGATTTTGGATTGGTGCAGGAAGACTTCAGTCTTTTGCGCCAAGATTTTCCATTCATGCCTTGTCTCCCCGTCATCTTGATGCTTTGAAGCTCGGAGAAATAAAAAAAGCCCGTACGGTATGAGACCGTTCGGGCTTAGGTAGAGCGTCGAGATTGACGCCAGAGCGGAGTCTGCCGAATTGCTTTAGTGGGTTGCTGTGGTTCGCGGCCAGGTTAGCCGATCGACACTATTCGGGTGGTTCCTGGGGCGCTGATAGTTTTACCTCCGATACGTATGTGCTGCCGGCTCCATGCTTACGCCATGTGATCTCCATAACGCAATCGCAGGGCCAGACGTCGTTTGCTGTCGAAAAGCATAGTTGGCTTGAATTCGTTGAGGATAATGGTGGGAATCGAGTCGTCCGACGAAACTGAATAGAGAGCGCGAGTAGCTAACTTGCTACTCGGTGTAGTCGTTTTGCGACACCTGGGGCGCGGCGATCGGAAGCCGGAATTATCTCTCGCAAAGGCGCAAAGGCGCGAAGTGACGGGCGAAGCCCGTCATTCGGAGGGGAAATGGATTGGTCCGAAATAGATTTCTCCCTTCGGTCGAAATGACAGGCGGCTCTTCCCTTAGCGTCTTTGCGCCTTTGCGAGAGTAACATCCGAGTCCGAATATATTTGAACACAAGATGTGTGCCGGTATCGTCGCTCGCCGGCAATATTCTCGGCGGGTCGGTTGACTTTAAAGCAGCTCGTCAAATACTCTTTACGCGAGACAAAAACACTAAACGGTCTGTCGGGATTAGGAGATTTGGCGAATGTTTACGATCGATGCGGATGCTCATGTGATCGAGAACGAGTCGACTTGGGATTACATGCTGGAGTCGGAGAAGGCGTTCAAACCGAAAGTGGTCGGCGCCACCGACGGCAAGGATGCGTTCGACTATTGGATGGTCGATGGGCGGGTGATACCGCGCAACAACGTCGGCCGGGATCTGCCGGTGGAGTCGCGGGAGATGAGCGATCTCTCGGCGCGGATCAAGCATATGGACGAGTTGGGCATCGATTTTCAGGTGATCTATCCGACGTTTTTCATTACGCCGGTGAGCCGGCGGCCGGATATCGATCTGGCGGTGTCGCGCAGCTACAACCGCTGGATGGCCGACATCGTCAAAAAGCAGCCCGATCGTTTCCGCTGGGTGCTGGTGCCGCCGCTGCAAAGCACCGAACATCTCTCGGAGGAATTGAAGTTCGGCAAAGAGAACGGCGCCTGCGGCGTCTACATGCGCGGCTTGGAAGTCGAACGGAGCTTGAGCGATCCGTACTTCTTTCCTTTGTACGAGCAGGCGAGCGCGCTCGATCTGCCGATCTGCGTGCACTCGGCCAACGGCGCGTTTACCACCTACGATTTTTTTGCCGACGATCCGGGATTCTCCAAGTTCAAACTGGCGGTCATCGGCGCGTTTCATTCCTACGTCTTTCATGGCATCCCGCAGCGCTTCCCCAAGCTCAAGATCGGCATCATCGAGGTGAGCGCGCAGTGGATTCCCTACGCGGTGCATGACCTGTCGCGCCGCTTTGCCCGGCGCGGCCGGCCGTTCCCGCAAAATGTTCTCAAGGAGAATCGCATCTACGTGACTTGCCAGACCGATGACGATCTCGATCAGGTTTTGAAATATGCCGGCGACGACAACCTGGTCATCGGCACGGACTACGGCCATGCCGACAACGCCGCCGAGATCGAAGCGCTGCGCAAGCTGCGCACCGACGGGAAAATCAGCGGACGGGTGATCGACAAGATCCTGCAGGACAATCCGTCGGCGTTTTACGGATTATGAGATAAGAAAAGAATACTCCCGCAAAGGCGCAAAGACGCCAAGTTCGGAGGAGAGGAATTTGCACCACGAAGACACGAAGATCACGAAGTTCGGAACAATGTATTATCCGAAACCTTCGTGCCCTTCGTGCCTTCGTGGTGAGTATGTATTTTCCGTAATCATTTCGGAGGTTTCAGATGTTGAGTATCGATGCTGACGCGCATGTGATCGAATGCGAGAAGACTTGGGATTATCTCGAAGGCAGCGACAAACGCTACCGGCCGGTGCCCATCGCGGTCGATATGCCGAGCGGCAAGAAGAGCAACTTCTGGATCATCGGCGGGCGCTTGATCGGCGGGCGCGACAATATCGGCCAGGACACCTCGAAGGAATCGCGCGAGATGGCCAACATCGATTCGCGTTTGAAACATATGGACGAGATCGGCACCGGCGTGCAGGTGTTGTATCCGACGTTATTTTTGCGGCCGGTGACCGACCATCCGGCCATCGAGCTGGCGCTGTGCAAGTCCTACAATCGTTGGATGGCGGATATCTGGTCGAAGGACAAGAAGCGCTTGCGCTGGGCGGTGCAGTTGCCGCTGTTGACCATGGACGCGGCGCTCGATGAACTCCGCTGGTCCAAGGGCAACGGCGCCTGCGCGGTATTCATACGCGGCATCGAGACGCATCATACGCTGCACGATCCGTATTTCTTTCCGCTCTACGATGAAGCGAGCCGGCTCAACCTGCCGATCGGCATTCATTCCGGTATCGGCAACTTCACGGTCAACGAAATGCTCGGCGGCGAGCCGTTTCGCGTCGCCAAGCTGATCGTCATCGGCGGCTTCCACTCGATGATTCTCAACGGCGTGATGGAAAAGTTTCCCAAGCTGCGCGTCGGCGCCATCGAAGTGGCGGCGCAGTGGGTGCCGTATCTAGTTCATGATTTAAATCTGCGTTTCCCAAAGCTCGAAGGCAAAGAGGCGCGGCCCGACGTGCTTTCCGGCAGCGATCAGCTATTTGTTGCCTGCCAGACCGACGACGATCTGCCCTATGTGCTCAAATACGCCGGCGACAATTGCCTGATGATCGGTTCGGACTACGGCCACGCGGATAACGCCAGCGAACTGCTCGCCTTGGCAAAGTTGAAAGAGACTAGCGACATCGATCCCAAAGTGATCGACAAAATTTTGACCTACAATCCGGCGAAGTTTTACGGGCTGGATGTGGATTAGGGAATCGTGATCGTGTTCGTGATTCGTGTTCGTTTAGAAGATCAGAGAGATTTCTCCCTTCGGTCGAAATGACACGGTTGGGGCGCACTCGCCACTGTGAATTATTCCCTCGCCCGCTTGCGGGAGAGGGCTAGGGTGAGGGCTGGTAGTTTGATATTAAAGAGGTCGTCTCATGGCTGACACCTACGATTTACTTTTGATCGGCGGCACGGTTGTCAATCCGGCGACCAAGACCAACGAGAAACTCGACGTCGGTGTCAAAGGCGACCGGGTCACGGCGATCCAGGCGAATATCCCTCGGACGAGCGTCAAGCGCGTCATCGATGTCAGCGGCTGCTTTGTGACGCCGGGGTTGATCGATTTTCATGTCCACAGTTATTGGGGCGTGAATCCTTACGGCTGTGACCTCGACGCGGTTTGTCTGTCGACCGGTGTGACGACGGCGCTCGATGCCGGCTCGGCGGGTCCGATCAACTTGCTCGGCTTTCGCAAACTGGTCTACGAGCGCTCGAAGACGCGCATGATCGGCTTCGTTGCGCTGGCGCAGCATGGCGTCTGGAACGAACCGGGCGAGCTGCTCAACTTGGGTTTTGCCGATTGTGACGGTTCGGCGCAGGCGGTCATCGATAACCGCGACATCGGCGTCGGCATAAAGGTTCGATTGCACAAGAAATCCATCGGCGAGAACAGTCGCGACGCTTTGCGCCTGGCGATCAAAGCCGGAGAAGCTTCGGGGACACCGATCATGGTGCATGTCGGCAGCACGGCGATCGGCATGGACGAGATCGCCGACACGCTGCGGCCGGGGGACATCATTACTCATTGCTACACGCCGCAGAAGCCGTCGATCCTCGACGACAAAGGAAAGCTTCTGCCGCTGGTGCGCAAGGCAAAAGAGCGCGGCGTGATCTTCGATGTCGGCCATGCCAGCGGCCACTTCGATTTCGATCTGGTCGAGCGAGCGATGGGCGAAGGGATTATTCCCGACATTATTAGCTCCGACTTGCACGGCAAAATGAAACAACCGGGCTTTGGCATTGTCGGCGATCTGCCGACGACGTTGACCAAATTCATCCCGATGGGGCTGAGCTTCGACAAGATCATCGCCTGCTGCACCGTCGATGCGGCGAAAGCCGTCGGTTGGCAGGACCGCATCGGCAGTCTCGAAGTCGGCCGCGAAGCAGATATCGCCGTGCTGCAAATCGTCGACGATCCGGTGACGCTGCACGACTCCGTCGGCGGCGAGAAATTGCACAAGCAACGCATCGCGGCGAAGTGGACCGTGCGCGCCGGCGAAGTGTTTCAAGGACGCGGATAGAATCGGAATCGGAGATCTAACCACAAAGAGCCTAGGGCGGCGAAGCCGCAACCGAATCTCGGAGTATCTCTCGCAAAGACGCCAAGGGCGCAAAGTTCGGAGATAATCATTGGAGAGAATTATCATTTCCCCGTTTCCTAACTTCGCGACTTTGCGCCTTGGCGAGATAAATTTCCGAATTCGAGTATTTTCGCTCCCCGCGCAAATTTCGAGATATAGTAGTACAAAGTTCACATAGACGGAGATTCGGAATCGGAGACTTGGCCGCATAGAACGCGAAGCACACAAAGAAGTCCAATCAGAGGTCCGACGTAGGGGCGTATGGCATACGCCCGTGCAGGGTGTGCGGTGGGAGATTTTCTCGAAAGGAGAATGAGAATGTACAAAGAGTTTCTAATTTCATTGTTAGTTGCGATCAGTTTAGTTACCCCGGTAACGGCGCAGACGCCGTATTACCAGGGCAAGACGATCACGATCATCACCGGCAGCCAGACTGGCGACGTTTTCGATATCTACGCGCGCATGATCGCGACGCATATGGGTAAGAATATTCCCGGCAATCCTAACATGGTGGTGCAGAATATGACCGGCGCGGGGCATATCGTGGCCGCAAATTACGTGTACAGCGTCGCCAAACCCGACGGTCTGACGCTACTCGCGCCCAATCCTAACCTTTACGTCGATCAATTGATCGGCCGGTCTGAGATCAAATTCGACTGGGCAAAATTTTCCTGGCTCGGCAATGCACAGCGTACGACGGACATGCTCTATATGCGCACCGATGCTCCGTTCAAAACCATGGAAGATGTGCGCAATGCCAAGGAGCCGCCCAAATGCGGTGCCACCGGCACCGGAACTACCGGATTCATGGTACCGCGACTGTTAGAGGAAACTATCGGCGCGAAATTCAATGTCATTACAGGATACAAAGGGGGCAACGAGGTTGACCTGGCCGTGGAACGAGGGGAAATCCAGTGCCGAGCCTTCAGTGTTACGGCATTCTTCGCTCGCGAGCCGTTTCATACCTGGCGCAAAACCGGTTTCGCGCGCGCCATAATCCAGCTCGGTAAAAATCGGGATAGCCGGCTGCCCGATGTGGTGACGCTCAATGAACTAATGGAAAAATACAAGACTCCCGAGATCAGCCGTCGGGTGGCTCTGGTGGTAACCGCCTCGGAAATCTTTCAGCGTCCATACATGGGGCCGCCGGGCATGCGCCCGGAGCATGTCAGAATCCTGCGCGAAGGGTTTCAGAAAACGTTGAAGGACAACGCGTTCTTGGAAGAAGTAAAGAGCAAGAAGCTCGATGCCGAGTACACTTCCGGCGAAGAGATGGAAGCCATGGCCAAAGAGATGATGTCGCAGCGGCCGGAGGTTGTCGAACGATTGAAGAAAGTATTGGGAAACTAAGTATGGCGACTCAGGCCATCCGTCCGGAGGGCGGATAGGCCGTCTCTTGTACTGCGGAGGTTTAACATGAGTTCATCGTGGGAAAACGTCAAAGTCGATGGTTCGAACATGCGCACCTACGTGAGTGCGCCGGAGGGTTCGACCAGGGTTCCGGCAATCGTCATCGTCCAAGGCCAAACGGGCGTCGACGATTTTGTCCAATTTACCCGCATGGTCGCGAGCGAAGGGTTTGTCGGGGCGGCGCCGGACCTCTATCACCGCGACCCGGCGGACTGCAAGGACGATCCACCGACGCGGCGCATGCGCTTGACCGATAGAACTCTGATCGCGGACGTTAATGCGACGGTGGACTTTCTCAAGTCGCATGCCGCGGTAGACTCGGCGCGGATCGGTATCGTTGGCTTTTGCATGGGCGGGCGCGCCGTCTATCTCATGTCCGCGGTGAATCCGAATCTCAAAGCCGGCGTGATGTATTACGGCAGTGACCCGTTTAGTGCCTGGGGCGAGGGGCCGTCGCCGTTCGAGCGCACGGCGCAGATTCACTGCCCGATCATGGGCCACTTCGGCGAAGACGACAAGAATCCATCACCGGCGGATATGCACAAACTCGACGCCGAAATGAACCGCCTCGGCAAAGCACACGAATTTCATTCCTACGCCAACGCCGCCCACGCCTTCGCCAATTTCGGCTCGCCGGGTTACCGAGAGCACGCGGCGACCGCTTCGTGGCCGCGGACGTTTGGGTTTTTCAATAAACATCTCAAGGGGGCATAATCTAGCGGCGTTCAAGTCGTTCAAATGGTTCAAGCAGTTCAAAACGTTTGAAGACCAGGAAAACCGGGTGCTGTATCATTGCTATCCCGCGTGAAAAACTCGGGATAGTTTTTCAGTCCTGAGACACATTCACTACTTATAAAGCTTGTCGAAAAAACCTTCCTTTTCCAGTTCGGCGACGATGGTGTCGTCGATGATGTCGTCAACCTTCAAAGTCGAGCCCGGCTTTTTCGACACAGCGTCTTTGAGCTGGATCTCCATGCCTTCCCGGCCGACGTAGGGGACGCGATCGAAAAGTTTCGCATTAACCTCCCAGGCGGCTTCCAGGTAGGCGGGGTCGTTCTGGCGCGAGTACTTGGCGAGAATTTGTTTGCTTTCTTCCTTGCGGGTTGTGAAAAAGTGCGAGCCTTCGCTGAGCGCCATGACCAGTCGTTTGACCGTCAGGCGATTGGCGGCCAGGTAGGACTTCGTTGTCGTGCCGCAGATGTACGGAAACGGATAGGGCTTTTGAAAGTCCGCGGTGCTGATCAACACCCGCTGCGGCATCCCTTTGGTGAGGTGCAGGACTCCCGGAGGGGCGGGGAAGGCGGCGATGCGGCCAGTGCGAAATGCCGCGGCGCGCTCGCCGCCGCCGCCGACTTGGATCATCGCCACGTCTTTGTCCGGTTCCAAGCCAAGATATTTAAGAAACACCCGGGCGATGACATCGGACGAACTGCCGATGCGGCTGATGCCGACGCTTTTACCTTTCAACTGCTCCTTGGTCTTGATCGAGTCCTGGACGATCAACTCGTAGGGCAAAGTGTTCATGAAGCAGGCGACGGCGACCAAGGGCGCGCCGCTGACGGCGGCGCTGGCGATGGTGCCGCCGGTGCCGTTGCCGAATTTCAATTGGCCGGCGACCAGTACGGCGACGTTGGTGGACGAGGCCGGGATGAAGATCGATTCCACATCCAAACCATGTTTCTTGTACAAGCCCTTTTCCTGGGCGATGTACCAATTGGCGCTGGGGGCGTCGATGGAGCTGTAGGAGACGGTGAGCTTCTCCTGGGCAAGAGAAGGAGAATTGACCGCAAAGGGCACAAAGAACACAAAGCTGAGAATGAATCGAGTTACGGCTCGCATTTTCGTTGACCTCCGTTTCGCGGCGATAGTAGTGAACGATGATGTTTCGGTCAAGGCGGCGTTGACCTGGGTGCGGTGCGTCGGTTAGTGTTTGCGCTGAAGGAGATTTCCCATGCTGTCAGCCATCGTCCTATTGAATACCGAACGAGACAAAACCAATCAAGTTGCCGAGACCCTCGCCGACCTGGAGGGTGTCAGCGAAGTTTATTCGGTCGCCGGCCGCTACGATTTGGCGGCGATCGTACGCGCGAGCGATAACGATCAACTGGCCAAGGTGGTTACAGAAAAGATCCGCGGCGTGCCGGGCATCACCAGCTCGGAGACGCTGATCGCGTTTCGAGTTTACTCCCGTCACGATCTAGAGCGGATGTTCTCCATCGGCATGGAGCATCCGTAGCCAGCGACTGAAAAAGACTCATCTACTTCGTTGCGCTCGATCTCCTCGCGTCAACGTACAGGAGTACGCCTCCGCTCGTCGAGTCTTCGCGCGCCTCGTATCTGAATCTTTTTGAGTCGCTGGCCAAGAAAGGCTCCGTGCGGCTATTGATGCGTTCCAATCGTTCCAGCGGTTCCAAAAGTTCCAAGTGTTTTCGGAAAACCAAAATGTCCGCTGGTTGTCATTTCGAGGCGGAGCCGAGAAATCTTTTCCATGGATCCCTCACGTTCGTTCGGGACGACAATGAGTGATTTTGAATCCCGCAGACAATCAACTGCGGCGTAGCACCTTGATGATCACCGGTAAGATCAGCAGGAGCAAAGACAAGGCGAGGATACTCGCCGAAATTGGGTGCGTGATAAAGACCGACGGGTCACCTTGGCTGATCGCTAAGGCGCGGCGGGCTTGGGTTTCGGCGAGCGGGCCGAGGATCAAACCGATTACCGCTGGGGCGACGGGAACGTCCCAGCGGCGCATGGCGAAGCCGAGCAGGCCGAAAACGTAGAGCGTAATGAGATCGACCACCGACTGATGCAGGCTGTAGGCGCCGAGGGTAGCGAATACCAAGATGCCGGCGTAGAGCAACGGTTGCGGTATGGTTAGAACTTTCACCCACATGCCGACCAGCGGCAGGTTGAGAATCAGCAACAAGACATTGCCGATATACAAACTCGCCAGCAGTCCCCAAACCAAATCAGGCTGCATCTGGAACAACAGCGGCCCCGGTGAGATGCCGTAGTTCTGAAACGCGCTGAGCAACACCGCGGCGGTGGCGGACGTTGGAATCCCGAGTGTTAAGAGCGGCACCAACGCGCCGGTAACCGACGCGTTGTTGGCGGCTTCTGGACCGGCGACGCCTTCGATCGCGCCGTGGCCGAACTCCTTGGGATATTTCGTCAAGCGCTTTTCAGTTGCGTATGAGAGAAAGGTAGGAATTTCGGCGCCGCCTGCTGGAATGGAGCCGAACGGGAAGCCGATCGCCGTGGCGCGCAGCCATGCGGGCCACGAGCGTTTCCAGTCCTCCTTCGACATCCATAGCGAACCTTTGATCTGTTCCATTTTTTCTTCAAGGCGGCTCGAATAGGCGGCGACGTAAAGCGCTTCGCCGACGGCGAACAGTCCGACCGCGAGGACGACCACGTCGATGCCGTCCAAAAGCTCCGGCACACCGAAGGCGAATCGTGATTTGCCGGTCTGTCCGTCGATGCCGACGACGCCCAATAGCAAGCCGAGAAACAAACTGGTCAAGCCGCGCACGGTGGAGCTGCCGATCACGGCCGAGACTGTGGTGAAGGCGAATACCATCAACGCGAAATACTCCGTCGGCCCGAACTTAAGCGCGACCTCGACGACCAGCGGCGCGAGTAACGTGACCAGAATCGTCGCGATGGTGCCGGCGACGAAGGAGCCGATGGCGCAGGTGGCGAGCGCCGGGCCGGCGCGGCCGTTTTTCGCCATCATGTTGCCTTCCAGCGCGGTAGCGATGGATGCCGACTCGCCTGGCGTGTTCAATAAGATCGTCGTGGTCGAGCCGCCGTACATGGCGCCATAGTATATGCCGGCGAACATGATCAGAGCGCCGGTGGGATCGAGCTTCACCGTGAGCGGCATCAGCATGGCGACGGTGAGGGCGGGGCCGACACCGGGCAGGACGCCGATGAACGTGCCCAACATGGTGCCGATGAAGCCCCAGAGTAAATTGAGCGGCGTCAAGGCGATGCTGAAGCCGTGCATTAACGAAACGAAAGTTTCAGTCATAGGCTGCTCAGATGCCGGCGCATGAATAAGCGAAATTCGAATTTCTAAATCCGAAACAAACCGGGGCAAAAAAATTCAAAACCCGGAAAATACCAAACAGCGAATTCGATTTGGCCTCGTTTTGAATTTGTAGCGTTTGGTTCATTTGAATTTGTTTCGGATTTTGTGCTTCGAGCTTCTCTGTATCTCGCCTAGTTTCTAAATGCCGGCGCCGCCGAGGATTGGCTTCAACCAACCCGCGGGCAAGTTGACGTTTAAAAATTTCACGAAGAAAAGAAAAACCGCCAGGCCGAGCACCAATCCGATGCCAAAGTCGCGCGGCAGTTTGGCGCTGCCGAAACCGCGCGCGACGCAGGCGAACAGCACCGCTTGAGCAAGCACAAAACCGCCGGTGTGGATCAACAGGATCTCTGCAATGACGCCGGCGCTAACCCAGAGAAATGCGCCCGGATGGAAGGCATGCTCGCCGCGTGCCGAAGGTTCGTCCGCGACGGCGTTGCGCCAGCCGCCGGTAAGCGTTTCGTAGAGCAGCCAGAGACCGAGGAGAATCAAACCAACGGCGATGACCGCTGGCGCAACGTTGGGACCGATGCGCGCGTAGCCGCCGGCGCTGGGTAACTGCGCCGTACCGATGGCCGTGGCGATTCCCAGGCCGGACACGGCAAGCGATAGAAGCAGCTCGGCAGGTTTGGTTGTCATACGGCACGGAATCTCTGTGGCGCGTAAAGTTTCTTCGCAAAAGGGTCGCTAGGCGTGAGACGCTTGATTTTATCTGACCAGGAAGTGTTCATGAACTTGTGCTCGTCTGAAAACCATGGAAACGGATGGAATTCCCTCGACATGGTGTTTGCTCGACTCGTCATTCCCGCGCACGCGGGAATCCAGGTTTATTCTCCCGCGCATTAGCCTGGATACCGGCTTTCGCCGGTATGACGGACCCATGTGGCCTCTTGGTTGCGCGGATCATCGCCGCAAAAGTATTTTCGCTGGAGATCACGAAGGACACGAAGGTTGCGGATGGGATAGTCTCCGAACTTCGTGCGCTTCGTGTCCTTCGTGGTCAAGGGGAATTCCCCGACTATTTTGTTCCCTTGATACCCAACGAATCGATAATGGCGCCGATCCGCTTGGTGTCTTCGTCGATAAATTTTTTATAGGCGTCGCCGCTCAAAAAGATCGGCGACCAGCCGAGTTTGCTCAAGGTCTCTTTCCATGACGCCGATTCGGTGGCGCCACGGACGATCTTGATCAGGGCCGCGGTTTGCGCCGCGGTGATATCGGGAGCGCCGAAGATGCCGCGCCAGTTGGCTAGTTCGACGTCGATCCCTTGTTCTTTCAATGTCTGAAATCCTTCCGTGCGCTTTGGACTGGAGACACCGAGAGCGCGCATACGGCCACCTTTGACTTGCTCGGCGAATTCGCCGATGCCCGATACACCGGCGGTCACATGGCCGCCGACGATAGCGGCGATCGCTTCGCCGCCGCCTTTGAAGGGCACGTAGTTGACCTTCGCCGCGTCAACGCCGCTGGCTTTGGCGATCAGGCCGGCGAGGATGTGATCGGTGCCGCCGGCGGAACCACCGCCCCAGGAGATGCTGCCGGGATTGGCTTTAAAAGCTTTGACAAGATCGGCCATCGTTTTGTACGGCGAATTCGATGGCACGACGATGATTTCATATTCGCCGGTCAAGCGTGCCACCGGCGTGACCATACTCAGATTTACCGGCGAGCCTTCGAGGTGAATCGCGCCGACCATGACCATGCCGCCGATCATGACGGCGTTGGGGTCGCCTTTGGCGGCGTTGATAAACTGTGCCAGGCCGATGGTGCCGCCGGCGCCGCCCTTGTTGTCGAACTGGACGGACGAAACCAGCTTTGCGCTTTGCATTGCCGTGGCGAGACTGCGCCCAGTCTGATCCCAACCACCGCCGGGGTTGGCCGGAATCATCATCTTTAGACTTGGCTGGGCCTGTGCCGCAGCTGTCATGCCCGCAATCGCCAATGCAACCAGCAGGCTGGTAAACCACTTACGCATAATGCCTCCTTGAAAGTAGATACATTTCACAATCGAACCAAGTTGAGACTGTATAGTAGACGGCGGCAGAATTGACAAGCTTCAATTATCGGGTCTTGCGGAGTTCAAATCGTTCAAAACGTTCAAGTCGTTCAAATCGTTCTGGGCGAAAACCCGGCGTAAACCGAACGACACGTTGGTCCGGCCGACGTTTCTGAATTCAAGTCGGATCTTCCGTCCGTCATTCCGGCGCAGGCCGGAATCCAGGGATATTTGAACCTGAACCAAAATAGAACCCGAGGGGTGTGGTTCGCGCGTGTGACGAATCTCACTCTTCGTCTGGAGGCAAGGGATTGCAATCATTCTCGGGAGCGACATTAACGGCTGCCCTTTACTCGGCGCGGTTTAGGGATGGGGTAGGTCCAGAGCCCTGTTCAATCAGGGCCTTAACCGTCGTTCCTGCACGCGCGGCCAGCCGTTCTACCTCTTCAAGCAGATTATCAGGAATCTCTCCAGTCGATTTCATGTCGATATATGCATCACAGAATATGATTAGCCGTGAAATCGTCTGGGTGGAGATGTTCTCGGAAGCCTGTCGGGGATTGCTGCATCGTTCGAGTTAGCAAACTCTGACTAAACTCGTCAACGGATATCGTCGCGTCGTCTTGGCATCGAATCGTTCCGGTCTCACGCAAGACACGGGCGAAAAGTTCAACTCGAAACCTGCCGTTCTCGACAAGGCCATGCGCGGTCGAGAAACATAGCCGGCCGGTTTCGGAAAGCTGCTTGAGCAAGTCGAAACCGATCCGGGTTCGCGGGTCGAACCAATGGCGATTCATCAACTCAGGCAACGCCGCATGACCGTCGATGGACAAGCCTTTGAGGAAGTTCAATATCCGCGTGCTGACGAACAGCGTGTAGATATCGTCCCGTTTGAACCTTTCGGTCTCGATCGCCAATGCGGTGAGGCGGGCTTTGATGAAATCGCTTTCGTTCAATTCCAGTCCGCGAGCGATGGGCGAGTTGGGGGTTTGATAGAACGGCGAGGCGCCGAGCAGCACCGGCAGGCGTGAGTTGAAGGCCAGGGTTTGGATCATGCTGTCCAAGGATTCGTTGGGCAGGCCGAGGATTTGGTACGAGACGATCTTGAACCCCAACGCGTGGGCTCTGGTAACTACCTTCACGTAAGCTTCCAGAGTATGCGGCCGTTTGGTTGTCTCGCGGACGGTCTTGTCGGAGCTGACCAAGGCCAAATTCAAATGGGAAAAACCTGCCTGGTACATCAATTCGAGCAACTCATCATCCAGGCTCAGGTAGCTGATGCCGTTCATGGCGACGAATTGCATCTCGCGGTTGGGAAAGCGCGCGATCAGCCGGCGGCATAGCTCTTTAAACGTCGGCTTGTAGTAGGTCAGGTTGTCGTCTTCGAAGTCGATGACGCGGTAGCCTTGCTGGTAGCGCAGTTCGATCTCTTCCAGCACTTGTTCAAGCGAGCGGCGACGGTAGTCGGTGCCGAAGGTCGTGTGCACCGAACAGAACGAACACTTATGCGGGCAGCTGCGCGACGTGATCATGAAGGTCATCGGCTTACCGGCGAGTTTGTAGGTTTGCGGCGTTAAGTCGCTGAGATCCGGTATGGGCAGCTCTTCGATGGGGAAATTGTCTGCGATCGGATTGAAGATAAATTCACCTTGCCGCTTGTAAGCGAGGTTGGCGATGGTTTCGACCGGCTGATGATTTTGCAGACAGCGCAATAACTCGACAAAAGGTTTCTCGCCTTCGCCGCGAATGACGTAATCGACGTGCGCTGAGGCCAGCAGCGACTGCGGCACCGCCGAAGCGTGAGAGCCGCCCATGACGACGATGGCCTGCGAAACTTTTTTCACCCGCGCGGCTACTTCCAGTGCCTCGCGGTAGTACGGCGTGAACAGCGAGGAGATGCCGACGACATGCGGATTGAGCAGGGCGATTTCTGCCTCGATCGCGTCGAAGGGATGACCGAAGTGATAGTAGTGATGAAAGGTCGAGAAGGGCGACTTGTCCGCTGCGCCGTAGTAGTCGCTCAAGTAGCGCAGTTCTTTGGGGATCGGCACGGTCATGCGGCTGGCACCGCCGTGATAGTCTCTGACGATGACTTCGATGGCGGGAAGATGCTTGTTGATCGCGGCCTTCAAATAGCACAGGCCGATGGGCTGCAAGCGCACTTCGGTATCGTAGAAGTCTTGGACCGGCGGTTGGATGAGGAGGACGCGCATTTGACTGTGGTTATATCCCAGGTGATCGGTGCGACGGAAGCGGTTGTATTGTCAGATCAACAATATTAAAGATTTCTACAAAGCAGCCCCGATGTAAATCGTCCAGGAGCGGTCGATGAAGATTGAAAAAATCGCCACCAAGAAGCTCGAAATGCCTTACACCAAACCGCTTGTGACGGCGACTAACAACTTCACCGTCGCGCGCGGTTTGCTCGTCACCGTCATTACCGATGGCGGCGTCGAAGGTTATGGCTATGCCGACCTGTTTCCACGCTCGGGGGAGACGCCTGAAACGGCGGCGCATGTCATCGAGACGGTTTTGTATGCCAAGGCGCTTGGCAAGGAGTTGGAAGACTTGGGCCGCATTCGCGCCGAAATGGATCATGCTTTGACCGGTCATCCGCGGGCGAAGTCGGCATTGGAAGGCGCCATGTACGATGCCCTCGCGCGCAGCTATCACATACCGCTCTCGGTGATGCTTGGCGGCAAGTGCCGCAGCGAGATTCGCGTCATAAAGATGGTCAGCGTCGGCGATCCCGAGGCGATGGCGGCGGAAGCGAAAGGATTGGTCGCCGAAGGTCTGTCGTTGAAGCTCAAGGTCAGCGGCCGGATCGAGAAAGATCTGCCGCGGGTCGCGGCGGTGCGCAAGGCGGTCGGCGACGATGTCTTCATCAAGATCGACGCCAATGAAGCCTACGATGCCAAGAACGCCATCCGCCTGGCCAAAGCTTTAGCCGATCTTGGCGTCGAAGTGTTCGAACAGCCGGTGCCGCGAGATCAATTCGACGCGTTATGGGAAGTCAAAAAGCACGCGCCGATCAAGATCGAAGCGGATCAGTCCTGCCGCAACTTTGCCGACGCGCAAATGCTGATCAAGAACCGCATGGTCGACTCGATCAACACCGGCATCCCCAAAGTCGGCAGCATCGGCGAAGTGCGGCGCATCGCCGAACTGTGCGAAGCCAACGGCATTCGCTGCGCGTTATCCAACACTGCGGGCAGTGTGGTCGGTGACGCGGCGGCGCTCCATCTGGCGGTGAGCACGCCTGGCATCGCGCCGCTCTGCGAATTGGGCGAGTTCGAGGTAATCACCGGCGACCCGTTCTTCGGCCTCGCCGTCACCAAAGGCATTCTCACCGTGCCCGAGGGCGAAGGACTGGGCGTGAATTTGCGAGGATTCTGACAACTGGAGTGATGGAGTAATGGAGTGTTGGGTTTCGGTACCCAACACTCCATCAATGAATGTCCATCTCGGGGGTGGTTGAAATTCCTCGTTTTGAGGCGAAGTGAAGATTCGTCATGCCGGCGCAGGCCGGCATCCATCTTCGGGATCGCTGCAAGGTCAAAGAAAACCTGGATTCCGGCCCCGGATCGAGTCCGGGGCAGGCTCTGCGCCGGAATGACGGAAAGAAATGCCGACTTTCAGCCGACAAATTTAGAACCCCTCGGCTCAGAGCCGAGGATCGTTGAGTTCGATCCGCGTGGGAGGTTTTGCATGAGTTCAGTTTTTGCCGCGGCCATGGACAAGATCGTCGCCGATTGTGACAAGCGACTGGAGTGGGTGAGATTTTCCAAAAACGATCTGACCAAAGATGCGGCACGGGTGTTAATCGAACAATGGTCGAGCTTTACGCGCCACAGCCGCCAATGCTGGGCTCACGTGGTCGGTAATTGTCCGATCGTCGAAGTGCGCAAGTTTGTGGTTGCGGAAAACCTTTACGAAGAAGAGGCGCAGGAGGGGCACTCCCATTTCGAAATTCTCGCACGCATGGGTGTGGCATTGGGACTCACGCGTGATCAGATCGTTAGCGCGACACCGTTACCTACGACTGTTGTTGCGATGCACTGTTGGGAGAACCTTACCAAGAATCGCACTTGGTACGAGGGCCTCGCGGCAAAGTCGGTGCTTGAACGGACGAATAACCCCAACTGCGGCAACTTCTCGCACAATCAAGCCGAATATTGGACCCGCCAGTTGGGTTTGTCGAAGGAAGATACTGAATTCTGGTGGATGCATGATTCCGTCGATCAGATCCATGGCGACGGCTCGCTCAAGCTGCTCGAAAAATACTTGACCAGCGATGCCGAGAAGCAGGCGGCGCTGCGCGCGGCGGAAGAGTCGATGATGGCGTGGCAGATTTATTTCGATGGATTCTACTATGAAGGGGTGAGACGCTCCACAACGAATCGCTGATTCGTTGCCGAGCGGTTCCAACCGTTCCAGCCGTTCCATCGCTTCGCTCCGTTCCATCCCCCACCTCTTTCCTCCCCCGCGACGCGGGGGAGGATGAAGGAGGGGGTTGAAACTTTTGCAACGGCTGGAACGATTGGAACCCAAGGAGGAATCATGGCCAAAGTTGAAGCCAAAAAAACATTAGAACAATTCGACGCCGAGCTAAAGCAGTTATTTATCACCGGCCAGTGGCAATACGAGCCGTTGTTGACGCAATGCATCGGTGGTCCCAAGCCGCGCGGTGAGGCCTACATTTGGCCGTGGAAGTTGGTTAACGAAAAACTGCTTGAAGCCTGCGATGTGCTCGAAGAAAGCTTCACGGCGCGCCGCAGTTTGTTGTTCAACAATCCCGGTGTGCCGATGGGCGGGACGACGCACACGCTGCTCATGGGCATTCAGATGATCAAGGCCGGCGAGATCGCCTGGGCGCATCGCCATACTCTGGCGGCGGTGCGTTTCGTCGTCAAGGGTGACGGCAAGGTTTTTACCGTGGTCAATGGCGAGAAGTGTCCGATGGAGCCCAATGATCTGATTCTGACGCCGCAGTGGACCTGGCACGATCATCAGAACCCGACCCAGGAAACCGCAATGTGGGTCGACGTGCTCGACGTGCCGTTCATGCTCGGGCTCAACCAGCCGTTTTATGAACCCTATCCCGGCGACAAGGTGCAAGCGGTGCGCGCCAAAGCGAGCGAACACTTGCAACAACGCGCCGGTCTGGTGCGGCCGGCGTGGGAGAATCCGCAAAAGGAAAACCTACCACTGCGCTACCGCTGGAAAGATATCGAGCCGCAGCTGCGCGCACTGGCGGACCAGTCCGGCAGTCCCTACGATGGCCTGGCGCTGGAGTACGTCAATCCGATCACCGGCGGGCCGACTTTGCCGACGCTCAGCTGCTGGATTCAACTCCTGCGACCGGGCGAGCATACGAAAAAACATCGCCATACTTCGAGCGCGGTTTACTTCGTCGCCGGCGGCGAAGGCACAACGATCGTTGGCGATAAGGCGCTCGAATGGACCAAGAACGATTGCTTCGTCGTGCCCAACTGGGCCTGGCACGAGCATATCAATCGTTCCAAAACTGAAGAAGCATTACTGTTCTCAGTCAACGATGCGCCGATCGTCAGCGCCTTCGGCCATTACCGCGAGGAGCCGGACGTGTCATTGAGATCGATGTCGGTGCCGGCGGTGCCGGTTCCTCCGAGGAATTAGGTTCCATGTCGTTCCAACTGTTCCAAAAGTTTCATCCCCCACCTCTGCTCCTCCCCCGTGTCGCGGGGGAGGATGAAGGAGGGGGATGGAACGGAGCGTAGCGGTGGAACGATTGGAACGATTGGAACCTTTTACTTAAGCAACTCAACAGAAAGCGAAAAAATCATATGCCTGATCTGCGCACTTGGTTAGACGATGTCGATAAACTCGGTCAGTTGATGACCGTCGACAACGCCCATTGGAAACTGGAGTTGTCGACGCTGACGGAACTGATCAACGAGCGTTCGAAGACCCGCCCGGCGATTGTCTTCGACAAGATCAAAGAGTATCCGGCCGGTCATCGGGTGGCGGTCAATTTGCTGTCGTCGCTGCAACGGCTGGCGCTGACCCTGGGCATCGATCCAAAGCTCGGCCCTTTCGACTTCGTCCAGCGGTGGCGCCAGCAGGTAAAAAAGATCCAGCCCATCGAGCCGCGCAAAGTCAAGAGCGCGCCGCTGTTCGATAATGTTCAGCGGGGCGCAGACATCGATCTGTTCAAATTCCCCGTGCCGCAATGGCACGAGCTCGACGGTGGCCGCTACATCGGCACCGACGATTTGGTCGTCACCCGCGATCCCGAAGAGGGATGGGTAAATGTCGGCACCTATCGGATCATGATCCACGGCCGCGATCACATGGGATTGCATATGTCGCCGGGCAAGCATGGCCGGGTGCATCGCGATAAATCCCACGCCGACGGCAAGCCTCTCCCCATCGCGGTGTCCTTCGGCCATCATCCGCTTAATTTTCTCGTTGCGTCGACCGACGTTCCGTACCGGGTGAACGAATACGCTTATGCCGGCGGTATCATCGGCCATCCCCATGACATCGTCGAAGGGCCGCTCACCGGATTGCCGATCCCGGCCGATTCCGAAATTGCCATCGAGGGCGAAGTGGCGCCCAATGATTTTATGCCCGAAGGGCCGTTTGGCGAGTGGACCGGTTACTACGCTAGCAACCAACCGGCGGTGCCGGTGATCCGCATCAAAGCGGTCTATCACCGCAACGATCCGATCCTGTGCGGTTTTCCGTTATTGAAACCGTCGAGCGGCGACAATTTGCATTTTTCTTTAATGCTCTCGGCGTTGATCTGGAACGCTCTCGACGAAGCCGGCGTGCCCGACGTGCAGGCGGTGTGGTCGCATCCCTCAGGCGGCCGTTTCATGACGGTACTGGCGATCAAGCAGCGCTATCCCGGGCACGCGCGACAGGCGGCGATGATCGCGAGCCAGTGCCGCTCGGGCGCTTATCTCGGCCGCTACGTCATCGTCGTCGACGACGACATCGACATCACCAACACTGAAGAAGTGATCTGGGCGATCAGCTCGCGCTCCGAGCCGGTGGATTCCATCGAAATATTGCGCCGCTGCTGGAGCGGCCCGCTCGATCCGCGCATTCCGGTTGGCGAAAAAGGCTTCAATTCGCGCGCCATCATCGACGCGACGCGGCCCTATGAGTGGCGCGACAAGTTCCCCAAGTCGAGCGGCCATAGCCGGGAGCTGAAAGACAAAGTCGCCGGCGACTGGCAGGAGTTTCTAAATGAGAAAGTTGGCGGGAAATAATCGGAGCGGAATTCTCCACAGAGCACTGCCCCCACCTCTTTCCTCCCCCGTAAGCGGGGGAGGATGAAGGAGGGGGATTGGCCGCAAAGGACCGCAAAAAAATCCATGAGGAAGACCGAATGTAGGGGCGTATTGCGATACGCCCTGGGGTGGTGGCGTGGCGTCAGCTGACCGCACAATTTGCGCTGACAAGGTTAGGTTAAACGACAGCAGTACCATTTGAGCGATGGCTGATGAAGCGCAAAAAGTTTATCTGATCCGCCACGGTGAAACCGAATGGAGCCGCAGTGGCAAGCACACCGGTGTCACCGATGTGCCGCTTACCGAGCAGGGGCGAAAAACCGCGCGATCGTTGCAGCCGGTGTTGGCGCGGGAGAAATTCGTGTTGGTCCTCTGCAGTCCGCTCCAGCGAGCGCGCGAGACTTGCGAGTTGGCGGGAATTCAAGAGTCTGCCGTTGTCGACCCGGACTTGATGGAATGGCGCTACGGCGAATACGAGGGGCTCACGACCAAACAGATTCAGCTCGCAAGACCGGGTTGGTCGGTTTTTCACGATGGTTGTCCCGGGGGCGAAACGCCGGAGCAGGTTGCCCTCCGCGCCGATCGCGTGCTCGCTAAAGTCCGTGCGACGGGTGGCAACGTCGCGCTATTCGCGCACGGCCATATCCTCAGAATCATTGCTGCGCGCTGGGTCGATCAGCCGCCGAGCTTGGGCGAACGCCTGCTCCTCGACACCGCCACCCTAAGTGTCCTCGGTTATTACTACGAAACTCCGGCGTTGAAGATTTGGAACGCGCCGCTTGCGCGCTAATATCTGGGGGCCTCGGAAGAGATTCTGTAATCGTTTGCACGCGGACGCTCGCTTTAAACGCGTTTGTACAACTCTTACGTGGAGAACCTTAAGTTAATCGGAGTCGACCAGGCTAAATTTTCAGTCGGGCTAGCATGACACAGGCAAATACGCGGTCGGATCAACTGCTAGAACGGGAAGATGATCATAACAAAAGGCGGGAGACTATAATCCTCAGGGGTGGGAAAATTCTTCGCCCGTCGTTAAGCGATTCTGGTACAAACGTTGTGATTGATATAAACTTGGGCCACAACTTGAGTACGGAAAGGCGACTGTTGCATTGTTTTTTCCCCTTGTTAGATAAGAACGTAACCACAGGTGTAGAAGCCTATGTCTTCCTTCAAAACGCCCTATCCTAACGCCCCAATAACCGAAGCAGTAATCGATTTGCGCGTGGAATTATCACCGGAAGTGTCCGTTGCTGATCTGGCGAAGGTGCAGAGAGGGGAAGAAACGTCATATCCAACTGTCGAGATTGTAAACGCGGGAGAGTTCAAGTTGGTGCTAGGTCCCCAGGCAGTTGCTAACACCAGTACGCAACATGTTGGATTTTTGTTTCGCAGTGGCGACGGGAAGCAAATCCACCAGGCTCGGATGAATGGGTTCACTATGAGCCGTTTAGCGCCATATCCGCGCTGGCAAGATTTCTGTCCAGAGGCGCGTCGCCTTTGGGACATCTATCGTGCGGTTTCGAGACCTTCTAAGATTACGCGTGTAGCAGTGCGATATGTAAATCGGATTGATATTCCTGTGCCTTTCAATGACTTCGAGCAGTACTTGCGTACTGTGCCAGTGGTATCGCCGGACTTACCTCAAGGGTTATCGGGATACTTCATGAGACTGGTCATGCCGCTCGAAGACCTTTTCGGCTCTGCTATAATTACTGAAACACTTGTGGACCCGGCTAGTCCAAATGTGGTGTCCATTGTGCTCGATATAGATGTTTTTCGAACCTATGAGTTGCCATCTACAGAAAACGAAATTTGGGCGCTAATCGAACAATTAAGGGACGCTAAAAACAAAGTGTTCGAAGGGTGTATTACAGACGAAGCGAGGAAGCTCTTTCAATGAAAGCAAATTACGCAACTTACCATCCTTGGCAAACGCCTGGAGGTGTTCCGGTTGTTCTCGCGCTTGTACGTTTTTCAGACATTTCGTATGCGCAAAGCCGAGAGGCTAGCATGGTCCTTGCCGCAGAGAAGGAAGCTCGGCAGCATTGGAGCGAGCGGACGGAAGCGCTGATTGGAGATATACAAAGCGCTGAGGATTTTCCATATAGTCACATTTCACCAAGGCACGTGTCATCTGTCAGGTGTCAATATAGGTACGTTGGCAGAATGAAACCGCGCCAATTCCCGCTCGATGAGTAGCATCGATGACAAAACCGTTTTGGATTCAGGTTAATGAGCGCTCACTCGCACAAGGGGATGTACTGAAAGATTGCCTTGTGCCTATGTTCTCACCAAATTTTGGTGACCACGAGCCTGAAGAAGTGCCCGTAAGCGTAGTTGATTTAATCGTCGTTACTCAATCGTGTGATCTTGAAAATCAGAAAGTTGATCTTGTCGCGCTATGTCCGATATATAGTTTACGCGATTTTGAAGACCAAAACCCACAATTTAAAAAGAAGGGCGAGTGGGAAACGGTACGTAAGGGCCGGGTGTCCGGGCTGCATTTGTTGGGGTCTCCAGACAACCCAGACGATAATCAAGGTGCTCTCGTAGTCGATTTCGGCCAGATTTTTAGCTTGCCCTTTACCTATTTGCTTAAGCGAACCACGGATTTGGGAAATCGTTGGCGGCTTGATTCACCGTTCCTCGAACATTTCTCGCAAGCGTTTGCGCGGTATTTTATGCGCGTTGGGCTTCCGTCCTCAATCCCGCCCTTTAAATAGTCTCTCTCGATTTGCGCTCCCTTACACGATCGATACGGTCGGCTACGGCGCGGGTTGTTACCAAGCCACGAAATGGCGCCACGCGTCCACCATTCAGCAACGTTGACACGTCTTGCACGATGTAGCCAACCCTCGCTTATTATCAGGTCGAGGGTTCCGCCTTCTGCTGGTCCAACCTACCACTTTAGTATTGGTCTAAAGGATCAAACCAGTCTTCACTGCGAAACAGCAAATTAGTCCGTTACCGGCGGAGCCACGTGATACGTCTTGGCTGCATCCGGCGCTGGTATTTGTTCCAAGCCGCGGACGGGATGAATTCCACGATCTGGAAGATTCATCCTCGCGCGGACTTTTGCTGTCGTGATGACCGAGCATGGCGGTTTCAATTTTGAGGCTCGTCCACCGAAGGCAGATCGTGACTTCGATCTGCTGTGAGTGCATATCCGCATGGAAAGGATCGGGTGACGTCCTTGGGCATATTCGGTTTGTCGCAGTGAGCGTTGAGACCTCACGTGTCTCCCGGAAGACGATCGGTTTCTCGGTTTACCTGATGACGATTAGGTACGCGCCACGTTGTGAGTCAGGTTCATGGTCGTGGTGTGGCGCCATCAAGTCCTATCACACCCCTGCCGCGGGAACATGAAGCTATAAACGGTGGTCCACTGATTTCCGCTAGATTGACCGCCGCCCTGCCGTTTTGTACAACCAAGCTCGGGTAGGAGTGGTTGGAAACAATCGTTTGGTAAGGAGCACAGGAGTTATCGATGAGACGCCGCTTCGGAAATCTTTTTGTTTGTTTTAGCGCACTAAGTTTCTACATCGTTGCGGGATCCGTTCCTGCTCGTGCGGCGACGGTTGCCGAGGTGGCGGCGAAAGTGAAGTCGCTCAAAGCCCGGGATCGAATTTCTTATCTGCTCAAAGGGGCGCAGGCCGAAGGCGAACTCGCCTACTACGGCACTTTGCCGATCGATGAGTTTTTGCCGTTGGCGCGGGTTTACAACTCGCGCTATCGGGCCATGGCGCTGAACCATTATTTTTCACCGCGCGACGGCATTCTCAATCGGACTTTGACCGAGGCGCGGGCGGGGCGTCATGCGGTGGATGTGGTGCAGGTCGACTTGAGCTACGGCTATCAGTTGATGAACGCCAATCTTGTGCAGGCCTATCAAGTTCCCGGCGCCAGCCGTTACTTCGACGGCACCTTCGATCCCGGCGGCAACTGGCACAGCATGTACTCTTTGACGACCGCTCTGATGTACAACACCAGCGCCGTGAAGGCGGAGCAGGCGCCGAAGAGTTACGAGGATCTGCTCGGTCCTTCGTGGAAAGGCAAAATGCTCTTCGATCCGGAGGCCGGCTACATCTTGGCGGCGATGGAGGAGGCTTGGGGGCGCGAGAAGGCGGTCAATTATTTGACCCGTCTGTCGAAGCAGGACTTGAGCTACCGGCGCGGCGGGACCTTGACGACTCAAGTGGTGACCTCGGGAGAATATCCCATCGGTATCGCGATCAACGGCGAGACCTCCGCGGCGATCCGCGAGAAGGGCGCGCCGTTGGGTTTTAAAGTCCTGGCGCCGGCGATCGTCAAGCCGGAAGGCTTGTTCGTGATGAAAAATGCGCCGCACCCGCATGCGGCATTGCTGTTCGTCGAATGGGTACTGTCCGATGAAGCGCAGGGGTTTCTGGCCGGCACCTTGGGCAAGGGTAGCGCCATGAAGGGCGTGCGCAGCAAGTTCAAAGAGTTCCAGGTGAAGCCCGATTACGTGGTGAATCCCAAGCTGGGGGCGAACTTGCCGACTTATATCCAGGATTTTCGCAAGATCATGGGGGCGCCTTAATTCAATAAACAGGTTCCAATGGTTCCAGTCGTTCCAAATGTTCCAGTGGTTTTGCCGGAATGAAATCGAGCACTAGCAATCATGAAACTTGAGATCGCGGACTACCCCGTGAAGCAGATTCGCTTGAGCCACCGTTTCTCGTACGAGAATCAGGTGCTCGAGATCGACGAAGGCGAAATCGTTGCATTGGTGCGCGAGGACTCGCGCATCGAGGATATTTCGCTGGCGGTGGCGCTGCCGGGGGAGAAGACGCGCATCACCGGCATTCGCGATATCGTTGAGCCGCGCTACAAAGTTTCCGGTGGCGGGCAGGTATTTGCCGGAGTGGTTGGCGATGTTGCCGATGTCGGTGCCGGGCGGACCCATCGGCTTTCCGGCATGACAGTCATCGCCGCGGCAGGTTATGAAGGGACGATCCGTGCCGGCACGACGGTGCAGCGCAGCGCGATCCTCGACATGTCGGGGCCCGGCGCGGCGCTGTCGCGCTTCAGCGCGCTCTGCCACTTGGTGATCAGCTTCAAGATCGTCGACGGTCTAGCGGAGCTCGATGCACACACCGCGATTCAATTGGCGGAGTTCAAAGTTGCCGAGCGCTTAGCGCGGGTCACTGCCGAACTGTCACCTGCGAACGTCGTCAAGTTCGAATTGAACGATGCCGATTCCCGCCTGCCCAAGGTGATGCTGATCCAAGGCGTCATCACTGATCCGCAGCATGTTCATTCGGGCATCGGTTATTACGGCTTGTCGCTTCGGAGCTCGTTGGCGACCTACGTTCATCCCAACGAGCTGTTCGATGGTGCTGTGACGGTCGACACGACGCGCTCGGGGCGCGGCTACTATCCGACCACCTGGGACTGGCAGAATCATCCGCTGGTGTTGGGCTTGTACACGGCCCATGGCAAGACGCTCAACTTTGGCGGCGTGGTGTTGCAACGCATTCGCTTCGAAACCTCTCATGGCAAGGAAGTCGGCGCGCAAAACGCCGCGCGCTTGGCGAAATCAATGGGCGCCGATGGCGCGCTGGTGACCTGGATCGGCGGCGGCAATGCTTTTGTCGATGTTATGTTCACGTTGCGCGCCTGCGAGCGCCAAGGTATCAAGGCGGTTTTGATAACTTATGAAAACGGCGGCAAATTCGGCACGGATAGTCCGGTGCTCTTCAATGTGGCAGAGGCGGATGCGGCGATCAGCACGGGCAGCCTGGATCGCCCCATTGAGTTGCCGGCGATGGACAAAGTGATCGGGCCGTACCGGCAGATCAAGATATTTCCTTTTCCCGGCGCGGCGCCGGTCGATGCGGGGGCGGTGCTGCCGTTGGAAGCGCGCGATGTCTTGATCGGCGGCGCGGATATTTGGGGCCAGGGTATGGCGAAGTGCGTGGACTATTGATTGGGGTCGAGGATGAATTGAAGAACTCCGCTACCAGCAGCAGGGTATCAGAACGATTCGATGAGAATTTTCCCAAAGGCGTCACCTCCGAATGTTTTTATCGGGGGTCCGATTCCGGACTCGCCTGGATTCCTGCTAAAAGCGTGCGGGAATGACGGACTTGGGAATGGGAATGAGTGCAACGCAGCAAGCTACGGGGAATCGACCGCTAGAGATTGAAGATTGTGGACGACGTTGGGAAGCTTGCCGGAGAAATCGATGTGACAAATGGGGGGGTTGCAATGTTGAAAACCTTGGTTAACGGACTTCTAACGGTTTTGTTGCTTGCCGGCACGGCGCTGGCGCAGACGGCGCCGGAGCGGATACGCATCAGCTATTCGAGCGGCGGCATGACGTCCATCGATTTATTTATCGCCCGTGATCTCAAGTATTTTCAACAGCAAAACTTGAACGCCGAACTGATTCGTGTGTCGGCGAACCTGGCGATCACCGCGGGGATCTCCGGCGACGTCGACGTGCTGGGCTCCATCGGCAGCGCGATCCGGTCGATCCAGCGCGGCACGCCGCTGAAAGTTATTTCCGTAACCTTGCGCCGGCCGCTGTTTTTTCTGGTCGCGCGGCCCGAATACAAATCGATCAAGGAATTGAAGGGAAAGACCCTCGGCATCGTCACCTTCGGCGGCAGCCAGCACACTACGGCGAAACGGATGTTGGCGCTGCATGGACTCAACGCCGACAAGGAGTTGACCTCGATTCAGATCGGTGAAGAGTCGGTGCAGCTCCAGGCGTTGACCGGCAACTCGATTCAAGTAGCGGCGATCAGCCCGCCCTATGCGCAGATCGCCAAGGAAAAGTTCGGCATGAACATTCTTGAAACCTCGACCGATAAATTCGCCAGCATCCAGAATGGCGCCGCGGTGAACGTCAAGCTGCTGCAAGATCGGCCCGACTACATCAAACGCTTCCTGCGCGCCCGGGCTCAAGCCAATAAATATTTTCTCGACCAGGAAAAAGAAGCGTCCGAACTGTTGGCGAAGATCTGGCAGTCGGACTACAAAATCGCCAACGACAGTTATCGAGCGTCAAAAGCGGCCTTTACCGGCAGCGGCATACCGAGCGACGACGAGATCAAGGAATATTTGGCGCTTGATGCTCAGATCCTCGGCTTGGCGCAGCCGGTGCCGGTGGCGCAGGTGTTCGATTTCACATTGCAGCGCGAGATCAACAAGGAGCTGGGGATCAAATAGTTTGCGCCCCGCGCGCGGCGGCGGGATTGCAGCGTTGACTTCTGCCCGGCGACAACTTTATATGATTAGAGCTGATGTTGGAGGTTTTTGAGCAATGAGCGTGACCAAGTTTGGATCGCATTATCTACCGACCTACGTGCCGGATCTCGACGGATCGGTGAGCGAGTTCTACCAGAAAATGTTCGGTCAGATGGAAGAGATGGACCGGCTTGGCTACGATCATATTTGGGTGACGGAGCATCACTTTGCCCATTACGGCGGCGATCTGCCCCATCCGCCGACGTTCATGTCGGCGATCGCCCGGACCACCAGGCAAATTCGTCTGGGCATCGCCATCAGCGTCTTACCGCTGCACAATCCCATCGATCTGGCGGAGTCGTACGCCATGGTCGATGTGATCTCCAATGGCCGGCTCGATTTCGGCGTCGGCAAGGGCAGCGAAGCCCATGAGTACAAAAAGTACCGTGTCGATCAGAAGGAAGCGACCGGGCGCATGTACGAAGGCGTCGAGGTCATGCTGCAAGCGTGGTCGGACAAGCCGGTGGGCTTCAAGGGCGAGTTTTTCAATTATGAAAACGTACCGGTGTTTCCCAAGCCGGTGCAACGGCCCCATCCGCGCTTCTGGGTCGGCTGCGCGCGCACCGAAGACTCGTTTCGCTGGGCCGGCGAAAAGGGTTTTCAATTGATGACGCTGCCGTATCTTTATCGTGATCCGGGGGCGTTGCCGGGGTTTATAAAAATCTATCGCGACAATCTAGCTAAAGCCGGGCATGACGCCGGCAAAACGGACATCCTGGGAAAGTTTCACATTTACGTATCGAGCAGTCTGGACAAAGCCATCGAAGAAGCAGGGCCTTATCTGGACAACTATCTCGTAGTTCATCAGGCCGCGGATACCGACCGCAAAGAGGTTGGCCTACTGATCCAGCGCGATGCCGAAACTCAAATCAAGGAAGGGTTTGTCTTGGCGGGCGATCCTCAGCGGGTTGCCGACACGATCCGCAAATGGGCCGAGCCCAATGGCTTGACGACGATCTCCGGCACCTTTCACTTCGGTGGTATGCCGCAGGAGATGGCGCTAAAAAGCATTCGCCTGTTCGCCGAGAAAGTCATGCCGCAGTTCAGGTAGAAAGAAATCGAACTGCAAAGGGCACACCCCACCTTCATCCTCCCCCGCAAGCGGGGGAGGAAAGCGGAGGGGGATGAGCCGCAAAGAACGCAAAGAACATATAGACGAATTAGGATTTGTCTAGGGGCGGGTTTTGCAACCCGCCTTTGCTTTTTCCATGTTTAGTTGGCAATGGCTCGGAACTGTGGCATGAGTAGAAAAATTTTTTGAACTTCTAGGGAGGCAGTATGAAAGTTAAACCTAAACGCAAGCCGATCAAATGGCCCAACGGAGCGCGCATCGCGATCACGCCTTGTGTGGCCTTTGAAACCTGGCCGGAAGACTTGGGTGGGCCGAATACCTTGCAGCAAGAAAACCGCCGCAGCTTTCCGCGCAACGCCGAGACCAAGCGCAATCTAGCAATTATCACCGACCGCGAGTTCGGCGAGCGCGTCGGCATCTACCGCATGCTCGAAGTCTTCGAGAGTGAAAAGATCCGCACCAGTTTCTTCCCCACCGGCATCACGGTGGAAAACTATCCGGAGATTTTTCAGGACGCGGCGCAATACGGCCACGAGATCGGCACCGAGACCTGGATTCATGACTACAGCTACATGAAAAAGCGCGCCCAGGAAAAGCGCGATTTGGTGAAAACCGCGGCGGCGGTGAAAAAGGTCGTCGGCAAAGCGCCGGTGGGCTATTTGTCCACCGGTGTGGCGCCGAGCTTTTCCACGCCGGAAGTGATTCTCGAATGCGGCTATACCTATTGGATGGACCCGCAGCATCAGGAGACGCCGTACACACTCAAGGTTGGAAAAAAAGAGCTGACGGTGCTGTCCTACTTCCAAGACCTGAACGATTATTCCAGCTATCAGCGCGCCGGCAGAACGCCGCGCGATCTGTTGCAGATGTGGATCGACACGTTCGATTGTCTTTATGAAGAAGGCGCGAGTGATCCGAAGTTCATGATGTGGGGCAATCACCCGTTTGTCGGCGGTCGACCGTTCCGCGCGTTTCTCTTGCGCGAATTTATTCGCTACGCCAAGAAACATAAAAAGGTTTGGTTTGCTACCGCCGGCGAAGTGGCGGAATGGTACCGTGAAAACTATCACGACGCGCAGGTCGAGGAGTGGCCCAACTTCTATCACGCGGGGCGGCGCGGCAAGATCAGCGATCTGGCGAAACTGTAAAAGAGCGGAAGTATTTCACCGCAAGAGACGCGGAGTGCGCGAGACCGGATACCCGAAAACTCTCTCGTGTCCTCCGTGTCTCTGCGTCGAATCTTTTTGTCCATCAGCTTTCACGAGACCGGGCGGGTAAGACTCCATTTCCGTCAATGATCAATGGCGAATTTGTTTTCGATTTGTGGACGGAGATGTTTACGACGTAGGCGCCGACTCTTGGGCAGCTCCCCATCAATCGAAGATAGCGCGGATCGCGGTGGAGTCGACTTACCACTGTGTCGATCGTCGATTATAAAGGTCTGCTACAGGGGTACGAACGAAATTTCTGATGAGCTGAACCACGGCTTCCGGGCACTCTTCCTGAGGAACATGCCCGACGCCGTCAATGATCTCCAGGCTGCATTGGGGCAATAACTTGCGTAAAGCCTCAGCCGTCGATCGCGGCACGATGCGGTCATGTTCCCCGAGTATGTTGAGCACGGGGATCTGAATTTGTCCCAACGATCGTCTCACGAATTCGAAATCGGCGGCAATGAAGTTTCGAACCGTCCGCATTAGAGCATAAAACGTTCCCGGTATTCTCTGATATTTCGCATAGAGCTCAATCAGGGAATCCGTAACCTTCGCGTGATCATAGAAAGCATGGCGCAGGGCCATTCGGGTTATGAAACGCGTTGGAGTCAATTTCGTCATTAACCATGCGATGACCGGCGCTCCCAACCACCCTCCAAAAAGGTGCAACTGCCGTCCAAAAAAGTGCAACTGCTCCGGATGTGCCGACCCCGCGAGCAAAACAAGTTTCGACACCAAACGAGTAGGTTTGGCTAGCTCGTTCAAAGCCGCCACGAGTGCCACACCCGAACCGAGAGAGTGACCCACTAAAACGGCGCTCTTGAGCTCGAGGTGTTCCATCAACCCAAGGACAGCGCCGGCGTGGTCTTCGATGGAGTAGCGTGAATCGCGCGGCCGCGCCGAATAGCCATGGCCTTTAAGATCAAGAAACACCAGGTGAAATTCATCGCGTAGATCTTTTACCAACAACCGCCAGGTATCCATGGAAGCGCCAAAACCATGGACAAAAATCAGCGGCGATCCCTGTCCCAGAGAGCGAAAATGAATTTCGCTGCCTTTGTAAACAAATGTGTCGTCGATTGTTCGTGAATCGTTAAGATCAGACACGGTAAGCACATCCATCCTATTCATCGACGGGACTCTGTACCGCCCAGCTCCAGTGGGAAGCCTTGCGTTATCGTCGCTGCCAGCGGCATGCTTGCGATCATTAGCACCTTAATTACTCTGTGACGCATTTTGGTCTATCCTGCTCTTTTAATGGTCTTGGCTCACAGTAATTCGTCAGAAAGCAATCACCGTGCCGAGCGGCAAAACGTGGATGGTCGAGTGGCAAATAGTTGAGCGCAAAGAGATATTCGGGCACGCGCCAGTGCGGAACGAATTCCAGGTGTCAGCCTGGTAGTGCCAAGCGGTTAACAGTTGCCGGTCAATTGGCATTCAGTGGGAAACAATGGAGTCATTATAAGACCCCGTTTCGTGCAAAGCTTGCTGGAAAGACGCGCGCCCATAAAAGTGACGCGGCAATTGATGCTCTGAGCTGAAATCTTTAAGCATTTCTGCGTACGAAAAGTTGACCTGTCAAATAAACCTCGGCAAAGAGAGTGCTTTATCGACTGATTCGGCATTAATTAGAAAAGAGTGTGTAGGACTTTTTCGTCCAGCCAACATTTTGACGTTTCGGTTATTCTCGAAACGTGGAAGTATCGCTTGACGGAAAGATCTGTTTCGGCACAGTTGGGCGCCGACGGATGAGACTGATCGAGAATCGAGGCTTTGCCGGCTGTGACAGGTCATTGAAAGCGGTGGAATAACAAAGCGCGTTTAACTGTTATGCGAGCTTGGTTATGTCGACGGTCGTCGGCGGATCGGGTGAATCGATTATCAGACGTTGGCGATCAGAACCCAGCTACAGCAAGCAGGTTTTGCACCTACCCTTTTTATCGCGTTGGCAAATAGGAAAAATCAAAAACCTGACTAACCGGAATTTCTTTGGTGATGTTTTCGGTTTGGCGGGCGTCGCGGATGGTGTCGGCCATGAGCTGGGCATCGACGCGGCCGTCGGCGGTTTCGACTTGTTTGTGTTGTTCGTAAATCTTCGACAGTAAATCTTCGTCGTCGATGCGCAGGACGCGTTTGAGCAATGGGAAGACTTTCGCTTTGTTTTCTTTAGCGAAAGTTCGCGCGCGCGCTCAGGGCGCGGGTCAGGCGGCGGACTTGATCCGGCGAATCGCTTCCAATGTCTCGCCCAAAGTCGCCACACCGGTGCTCGGCAACCGCACGAAGTTGCCCGAGAAGCCCAAGTTGGTGAGTCCTTCGCGATAGGCGATAAAATTAAACGGCGGGTTCAACATAGCCGCGGCGACGCGGTTGGTCTTGAGCGCCGAGATCATCGCGGTCTGGCCGGGAATGGTGATGACGTTCACTGAATTCAGATCAACTTTCGACTGGGTCAGGATGCGCCGCATGATGATGTCCTGCAGGCCGCCGCGCGACGAGATCGCTACGGTC
The DNA here is from genome assembly GCA_963816145.1 of uncultured delta proteobacterium. Lineage (GTDB taxonomy): Bacteria > Desulfobacterota > Binatia > UBA9968 > UBA9968 > DP-20. The sequence continues at coordinate 399,256 of CAWFJP010000001.1, read as the reverse complement.
TTACCTTTCAAGTCGGCAATGGATGCGATGCTCGCGGCACCGACGAGGTCCTGCAGCGGCCGGTCGACGAACAGCATGACGATGCGCACGTTGATGCCGCGGATGGCGGCGGCGACGGCGGAACCCATGGTGGCGGCGTATTGAATGTCGCCGGCGAGCAGCACTTTGATGTTGAGCGAGGCCGGCATCACGACCATCTCGGCATTGAGGCCTTCTTGTTGGAAGAAGCCATGCTCTTTGGCGACGAAGAACGGCATGGCGGTGATGGTCACCGACGGCAGGCCGATTTTGATGTTTTCGGCGCGGGCGAGGGATCCGGCGGATCCGACCGATAGGACGAATAAAAGCAAAAGTCGCAACAACATCACTCCCTCGTTTCAGTCCAGTGGGTAGAGCTTGCGCGCGTTGTCATTCAGAATTTTTCGTTTGGTTGCGTCGCTTAGGCTTGGGTGATTGACGATCGGCTCCGATGCGCCGGGCCAGCGGCTGTCGAAGTGGCTGTAGTCTGAGGCGAAGACCAACCAATCGTCGCCGAAAACTTCGATGACATGGGCGAGTTCGCTTTCGTCCGCCTCGAAGGAAAAATAAAGCTGGCCGCGTTCGAGCAGTTTGCTCGGCGCCGCTTTCAAGTCCGGCGTCTGCACGCCGAGCACTTCGAAATGCTCGTCCATGCGGTGAAACCAATAGGGCAACCAGCCGCAGCCGGATTCTAAAAACACGAAGCGCAGCTTGGGAAAGCGGTCGAGCACGCCTTCGCCCAGGATCACCGATAGGGCGATCATCTGCTCGAACGGATGGCCGAACAGATGCGAGTAAAAAAACTTGTCGACGCGCTCGGTGCCGGTGGCGTCGGAGCCGTAGCGGCCGAGAAACATATGCACGCAGATGGGAACGTTTAATTTTTCCGCTTCGGCGTACAGCGGAAAATAAGCGGAGTCGCCGAGGTGGCGGCCTTTGACGTTGGGAAAGATCGAGGCGCCGACCATGCCGAGTTCTTTGACGCTGCGGCGCAACTCGTTCACGCTGGCGTCGATGTCTTGCTGCGCCAGGGCGGCGGTGCCTTTGATGCGCCTGGGGTCGGCGGCGCAATACTCGGCGAGCCAGGAGTTGCGCGCGCTGGCCAGCGCCGCGGCGAGCCCCGCGTCTTCCAATGCCGGAAGTGTGCCGGCAAGTCCAGCGCCGAACAGCACCGCGACATCGATTTTTTCGCTATCCATGTCGACCAGGCGCGCATGCGGATCGGTCATGCCGGGGCGGCGCGGGTGGGGTCGGCTGTAGGGGCCGCCAACGCCGATGCCGAGACCGCTGGGGCGCGGCCAGGCCTTGCCTTCGATGATGGTGCGCAGTTGGCCGTTGCCGCTATCGCGCCGCTCGGGCGCTAGGCTTTGATACTTTTCCGGCAGACGCGCCTTCCAGTCGATATGATTTTCTTCCAAGTGGCCGTCGGCGTCGACGGTGCCGAATAGCTTTGCCATGTTTCTCCTCGCTGCGCTCGTCGGCAATTACAGATTACGAATTCCAGATTCCAAATTGCCGGATCGTCATGTGTCGAGCAGGGCCGGGAAAAATACTTCTTCGATTTTTGCCAGGCGTTGGGTTAAGCCTTCCTCGTGGGAGTTGCGAAAGAGCGTTTCGAGCATTTTTCGATTATTGGCGATGCCGAACGGAAATGGATCGGTGCCGACCATTTTTTCTTGGCTGGCGCGATCGCTGCGCTCGAAATAAAGATAAGCGGGATTGCCATAGTTGCCGCGCTCGTAGGCGATCCGTTTGCTCTCGCTGAACAATTGGACGATTTCCGCCGGCAGCCAACTGTTTTCTTCGAGCAGGCGGCGCTGGGCGACGATGACATGATTCGCCGGCACAATGCCGGTTTTTTTGTAAAATTGCTCGACGATCGACAGACCGCCGTCGGCGAACATTTTGCGCAGCCGCGGATTGCCTTCCAGCGGCGTGCCGCCATAGCGGTCGATGTTGAGCGTCATAAGTTTGGCGTCGTGGCGCGGCGCGAAGCCGTAGGCGGCGTCGATTTCGCCTTTGTCGAGCATGACGTCAAAGGTCTGCTCTTTAGTAAGCCAGTTTGTCGACACGCCGGCGGGGGGGCGGGTGTCCATGCCGAGCAAACCGCCGTGGCTCAGGTCTTGGACCCGGCCGATGTACCAGGAGATGTCCTTTGGCTGAATGTTGCAGAGTTCGCGCAGGATGACGCGAAACCACAGACCGGCGGTCATGACGTAATCGGGGATGCCGACGCGTTTGCCCTCAAGATCGCAGAGTCCTTGAATGCCGGCGCCGGTGTTGACGAACAAGGTCATCCAGACAAATGCTTTGGCGGGAAAGATCGGCAATGCCGCCCACTGCCAGCGGTCGCCTTTGGCCTGCTCTCGGGTGATGAGAAATTCCGACAGCGACATCTCGAAGACATCGAACTCGTCGTTCTTGAGATTTTTGAAAAACAGCTCGGGCGGCGTCGTGACATGGATGTTCAGACCAACTTTGGCCGATTTGACGCTGCCGTCGATGAGCGGCTCGAAGCGGGGATTCTTGGTGACGCCGACTTTTAAGCTCAACATTAAATGACTCGTTTCTTAAGAAGATGTGCCTTTGATACATACGCCGAGGCGGGCTGGAAGGTCAAACTGCGCCAGATGGGAAAGAGTCTTTCACCACGAAGGGCACGAAGTTCGGAGTCTTGGTTATCCGAACCCTTCGTGTCCTTCGTGCACTTCGTGGTGAGATAAAATTTGTCTATAGCAGTCAGGCGAGCCGAACTGAATAGACTCGCCATTTTTTAAACTGCTGTACGTGTTGGCCTGGGTTACGACGGATTGCGGACGACGAAATGTTGTTCGGGCACGGGATAGCCGGCGGCGCCGCAGGTCTCGCGAATGGCTTTGTTGGTGTCGAAATAGACCTGCCAGTAGTTGTCGGTGTGGCAATAGGGGCGCACGGCGAGCACCGGGCCGTTGAAATTGAACTCAAGCACTTCGACATCGGGCGGCGGGTCGGTTTTGACATTGGCGACCCTGGCAACCCGTTCTTTGAGCAGCTTGATCGCTTCGTTGTGATCGACTGAATGGGCGAGCTGGGCCTTTAAGTCGACGCGGCGGAATGGGTTCGCCGAAAAGTTTTGAATGGTGTCGGAGAAAATCTTGTTGTTGCCAAGCATAGTGAGGACGTTATCGGGCGTGACAACCGCCGTGACGAAGAGGCCGATCTCCTTCACCGTGCCGGTGACACCGGCAGCGGTGACGAAATCACCGACCTTGAAGGGCCGCAGAACGATCATGAACGCGCCGGCGGCGAAATTCGCCAGCAAGCCGCTCCACGCCATGCCGATGGCAACACCGGCGGCGGCGAGGATGGCGGCGAAGCTGGTAGTCTCGACGCCGAAGTAGCCGAGGATGGCGACGACCAAGATGACGTTCAACGTGACCGAGATCACCGTGCCGATGTAACGCAGCAAGGTGGGATCGACCTTTTGCTTTTCCAAAGCCGAACTCACCAACCGGATCGCTAAACCGATGAGCCACCGGCCAACTAAATAGAAAACGATTGCGGCAACGACTTTGAAGCCGACTTGAATGCCGACATCGACAATTGTTTGCATGGTTTTATTCCAGTCCATGATTATGCCCCCTTAGCGTGTCATCAATTTTGTCCTGGTTTAGAGGTTCGATCCCTTGCACCGGTCAAAGAAAACACTATTAAGCTTGTGGTTGCGCGCTTGTCAATCAGAATTCCTTGACCCTGGTGTAAATCGGCCGGGGCGTAACTCGCATTTGCATCGCAACATGTCATTGGACATTGGCCGGTGCTTCAGGTAAGAGAGGAAATCCTACGTTCGTACAAACTCGGAGGTCCGAAAATGAAGATCTGTCATTATGATAATCATCAAGCCGGCGTGGTTGTCGGCGATAAGGTGATCAACTTCGGCGACGCGATGGTCAAAGCCGGCCTGGCGCGCCAGGGTTATACGATGGTCGAAATCATCGACGCCTTGGCTAATAATCCGGCGGCGCTGCAGATCGCCCGCGACGCGGCCAATGGCTCGGGCGGGCTCGATTTGAAATCCGTGAAGCTCCTGGCACCGATCCAAAACCCCGGCACGCTCTGGGCGGCGGCGGCGAACTATGGCGCGCACCGCGCCGAGATGGTCGAGCGCATGGGTAATGCCGAACGGCCGGTCATCAACAAAGATGATTTAATGGCGGAATTCTTCATCAAGACGACGTCGTCGATCATCGGCCCGGGCGACACGATCATTTTGCCGAAGCGCTCGAAGCTGGTGGATTTCGAGTGCGAGCTATGCGCGGTTATCGGCAGGCGCGCGCGCAATGTCAGCGAAGCCGATTCGCTCAATCACGTGTTCGGCTACATGATCTGCTGGGACATCAGTCAACGCGATCCATGGGGCAAAGGCATGCACAACACGCGCAATATTCGCAAAGGCATGGATACCTTCACCGCGCTCGGCCCGTGGATTGTCACCCGCGACGAGATCGACGAGCCGCAGAACTTGAGCATCACGGTCCTGCAGAACGGCAAAGAGGCGATGATCGCCCACACCAGCGATATGATCTGCGGCATCCGCGAGCATATCCGCTTCTTGAGCAGTTGTTTGACGCTGCGCTCAGGCGATTGCATCACCACTGGCACGCCGGCCGGCGTGAGCAAGCTTCGCGACGGCGATCATCTCCATGGCACGATAGAGAAAATCGGCAGCATGGATTTGTACGTGAAAGACGAGAAATAAATCTGAGCTGTGAACAAATTCCGTTTTCCTCCCCCGCGATCGCGGGAGAGGATCAAGGTGGGGGTTCAGCGGTTTGAACGGAGCGCAGCGATTGAACGGTTTGAACCTATTCTATAAAGCACAGCCCCCCACTCTAACTCTCCCCCGTCAAGGGGGAGAGGACCCGGACGGTTCGCTACTAAATTAGATAGGAGTTAATTTATGCCAGCAGCCCCTAAAGCCAATCCACCGATTCGAACCTTGCTCGGCCCGGGGCCCAGTCCGGTCAGCCCGCGCGTGCTCGCGGCGCTGGCGCTGCCGGTGGTCGGTCATCTCGATCCGAAGTTTTTGGAAATTATGGATCAGAGCATGGCCATGCTGCGCGAGCTGTTCCAGACCAAGAACCGTTTGGCCCTGCCGATGTCCGGCACCGGCAGTGCCGGCATGGAGACCTGCTTCGTCAACTTGATCGAGCCCGGCGACCGCGTGTTGATCGGCGTCAACGGCGTCTTCGGCACGCGCATGGTCGATGTCGCGCAGCGCTGCGGCGCGCAAGTGGACACGGTGGAAGCCGAGTGGGGCACGGCGCTCGATGCGCAGAAGGTCAAAGAGGCGCTGGCCAAGAACAAATACAAACTGGTTGCCGTCGTGCACGCCGAGACTTCCACCGGCGTGCTCCAGCCGATGGACGATATCGCCAAGCTGGTGCGCGACAGCGGCGCGCTCTTGGTGGTCGACGCCGTCACCTCGTTGGGCGGCGCGCCGGTGCGGGTCGACGAACTTGGCATCGACGCTTGCTACAGCGGCACGCAGAAATGTTTGGGTTGCCCCCCGGGACTGTCGCCGGTGACTTTCAACGAACGCGCCATCGAAGTGATCCGCCAGCGCAAGACCAAGGTGCAGAGCTGGTATCTCGATCTGTCGATGATCGAGAAATACTGGGGCAGCGAGCGCGTCTACCATCACACCGCGCCGATCTCGATGAACTACGCCTTGCATGAAGCGCTGCGCATCGTCCTCGAAGAAGGACTGGATAAATCTTGGCAGCGCCACAAGCAGACCCACGAGGTGTTTATCCGCGAAATGCGCAAGCTGGAGATCGATCCGGCGGTGGCCGAATCGATCCGCGCGCCGATGATCAACGCCATCAAGATCCCCGAAGGCGCCGACGACGCCAAGGTGCGCGCGCGCTTATACGACGAGTTCAACATCGAAATCGGCGCCGGCTTGGGTCCGCTCAAGGGCAAAATCTGGCGCGTCGGTCTGATGGGCCATGGCTCGCGGGTGGAGAATGTTGAAACGCTGTCGAAGGCGTTGAAGCAATTGATTTAGTCGCAAGCGTGAGTGTTACCATTTAGTAGTCCCGTCGTAAGGGGTTAGGCGATTCGGATCTGTCGCTTCACCGCCTAACCCCTAACCCCTACTCCTCACGTTTTCCCATAGAGCCCCGCCACCCATTCGCCGTAGCCGTTGTACGGCAGCGTTGCTCGGCGCTCACCGGTATCGATCAGTTTCTCCGTCGCTTGCGACCAGCGGGGATGTGGCGTGTTTGGGTCGACGTTCGCCGTGAAGTCGTATTCCTTGGGGCGGTTGCTATTCCAGAAAGTTGTCGGCCGTTCGGCGGTGAATTCGATTTTTACGATCGACTTGATGCTCTTGAAACCGTACTTCCACGGCACGACGAGGCGCAGCGGCGCGCCATGCTGTTTGGGCAGCGGATGACCGTAGATGCCGGTGGCGAGGATCGTTAGCTCGTTCATCGCTTCCGCCATGGTCAAAGCTTCAGTGTAAGGCCAGGGTCCGTTGGACGGGCTTTGATTGGTCGCCTGCTCGGGTTTCAAGAAGGTCGTGAAGCGGACGAACTTCGCGGCGGACAGCGGCTCGACTATATTGATCATCGCAGTGAGCGGAAAGCCGGTCCACGGTACGGCCATGGCCCAGGCCTCGACACAGCGAAAGCGATAATGGCGCTCTTCAAGCGCCATTGAGCGAACTAGTTCGTCGATGTCGTAAACTCGCGGCTTGGCGATGAGCCCGGCGATAGCCACCTGCCATGGATCAGTCGTCAAGCGCGCGGCGTTTTTGTAGACGCGGCTCTTGAAAACGCTGAACTCGTAGAAATTATTGTAAGAAGCGGCGTACGTTTCCGAGGTCACTGGACGATCGAGGACGAACTGCGGATTGCGCCGTGCCGGATAGAGATCGAGGCTATGGGGGGTCTCCTGAGCGCCGACGCGGACAGCATCCTCGGCCGGACCGCAGGCTGATAACATACCGCTCGCCATGCCGAAACCGATGAGGCCGGCGGATTTGATCAGTTGGCGGCGTTGGTGAAAAAACTTTTCCGGTGTCAGCTCTCGCTCAGTGAGTTGCCAAGGTTTTCCAATATGCAACCGCATGGAGCCATCGTGCTGGCGCCAAGGCCGATTTGCAAGGCTTGCCGGCTAAATTCAAAGCGCGGTAATTAGCGCTGCACGATAACGTCGACGGGGGTGGCGAATTCTTTGCGAATGTAACCGCTCGGTCCAGTGTGATGCGAACGGACTTCGAGCCAATCACCGCTGCGGTTTACCACCGTTACTTTGGTGCCGATGGTAAATGTCGTAAGTACTGACGAACTGAAATTGGGCTCCTTGCGCAATGGCGTAACGAACTTTATCTGGACTTCTTCGCCTTCGGTCTTGACCTTGGCTGGAGCGGTTTTCTCGGGCGCGGGCGCTGTTTTCGCGACCGCACTGGGCGGTATTGCCGTCTCGGCGGCCTTGGTTTGTTGGGCTCTTTCAGGTTTGGCAGCGGGAGCGGCAACCAGGTTTTCAGGCGCACCGGCTAACGAACTCTCCCAGTGCATCAACGTGGTGATATCCATGCCTTCCTGAACGAAAAGCAGAGGAATCTGCACCGTCAAGGGACCGCTGCCGAGCTCGGCGAAGCTCCATTTGCCGACTTCGGCAGCGACGGTTTGTTTAAACTCAGCATCGTTGAGCCGGGAGTTTATTTCCTTTACCTGGCTGACTTGGCCGGCGGGAGTGACGTTGAATTGCAAGTTCAAGCTACCGACCAGCTTGGGATTCTTGGCGATCTCTCCTCGATAGAGATTGCGTATCCCTTGCAGTTGGCTCTCGACACGGGCCGCGATGCGGCTGTCGTCGAGCTTATCACCCTTGGTGTTGGTTACGGTAAAATTTAGTTCACGCGCTAAAAACACCATCGGGCCCAGGGCTATATTCATGGCGCGGACCGGTTTGATGGTCTGACTATCGGCCGGCGGGAGCGGTGATTTTTTCGAAGTCTCGGTCCCGACGCTGGAGCTGTAGAAGATCGCTCCCATACCGAGTGCACCGACCACAACCGCGGCTACGGCCTTGACGCCAAACCATCCCGCCCTGCTGCCATTGTCATCCATCAAGAAATCCCCACTGAAATAACTAGATTGGATAAACTCCGAGCAAGTTGCATACCGACCATGAACGGACGGCTTGCACGATGCGGTGAAAGTCGCGACAAGCGCGTCAAGATCATGACAACAAATCCGTCGTGAGAAGTCCTTGTCCCCTTGGCAGCTTATATTTAACCAGGATTGTTATCGTTTGTCCGCTGATTTTCGCCGCCTGAACCCGCCCGCCTGGTATCAGGATGAACAGTTTTCGAAGGCGTCTGGCGATATCGAGCGAATTTGTTGCGCGTGCAGAATCGGTATAACGTAGCAGGATACTCAGGCGCCTAGGCATGGAGCCCCGGTAGTCCTGCGAGGAGAAATTTAGTGCAGAAAGACAAACGTCGACCGTTAGCGATCATGGCTTTCTGGTTGTCGCTGGTCATGAGTTGTTCCACGGCAGCGCAACAGTCGATGCCTGCGGCCACCGTGGATGGCAAAGACATCATGCTCAACGAAGTGGACCGGACTCTCGGCGCTAGCGTGGCGGCGTTGGAGGAGCAGATTTTTCAACTGCGCCGGCAACGGCTGGATGCGCTGATCGCCGAACAGTTGTTGGCGCAGGAAGCTGGGCAGCGAGGAATCAGCGTTGCCGAGCTGCTCGACCGTGAAGTCGATTCGCAAGCGGCGCCGATTGCCGATAGTGAGATTGAGTGGTTCTACGATGCCAACAAGGCGCGCTTGCCCGCGTTGGATGCGAATCTGCGCGAGCGTATTCGCGCCCACCTCAAGGATCAAGCGGCGCAAGGGCGGCGCGATGCACTGGTCGCCCGGTTGCGCGGCCAGTCGAGCGTCGCCATTCATTTGAAAGCGCCGCCGGTGTATCGCGTGACTTTAAATCTCGACGGTGCGCCATCGAAAGGCGCCGACAATGCGCCGGTTATTCTCGTCAAGTTCGAAGATTTTCACTGCCCGTTTTGCAAAGAGGCGCAGGGCACGCTTGGCGAGATCGCCGCGCGTTACGGCGAGCGCGTGCGCATCGTGCACAAGGACTATCCGATCGAAGCGCTCCATCCGCAGGCGCGCCTCGCCCATGTGGCGGCGCGCTGCGCCCATGAACAAGGAAAATTTTGGGCCTATCACGACGCGCTCTACGCCGCTGCGCCGAAAGCGTCGCCGGAGCATCTCAAGAGTTTCGCCCAGCGGGCTGGGGTGGAGTTGGGGCGGTTCGAGACCTGTTTGGCGAGCGGCAAATTTACCGCGGCGATCGAAACCGATATCGATGAGGGAACCAAGGCCGGTGTGACCGGAACGCCGGCGTTTTTTGTCAACGGCCGGTTGATCGGCGGCGCTCAACCGCTGGAGCAGTTCGTGCGGGTCATCGAAGAGGAGCTGGAGCAGCGGCGCTAACTTGTTTTCGTTAGCGCCGCTGCCTTGAAGAGGCGACTACTGCACGATGAACGATTTACTGCCGCTGCCGCTGACACCGCCGGTGGAGCTAGAGCCTTGGGCCTGCCAAGTGCCCGCGGGGTCTTTGCGGTTAAGACGGAATTTGTAGCTCGCTACACCGTTGGCCGCGGTGGTGACGCTGACGTTGCTTGTCGCGCCGGTCGGCTTGGTGATGCTCAGGTTGACCGGCATGTTCGCGGCGGGGCTGCCGTTGACGTTTACCGTTGTGCTAATTGTGACGTTCTGATTGCGTGAATAAGTCGTCTTGTCGGTGGCGACCGTCACCGAGACCGAACTGACCGTGTAAACGACCGCTCCACCAGTGGCCGTATCCGTGTAATTCGGCGCTGCTGCGTTGCTTGCGGTTGCCGAAGTCTGGTAGATGCCGTCGGCGGCGCCGCTCGGCGCGGTGACGGTCAAACTCGTACTCGCCGTGCCGCCTGGCGCGATGGCGAGGGCCGCGCTGCCTAGCTTGGCGCTCCATCCGCTTGGCGGTGCGGCGGTGAGATTGAAATTCCCCGTAGCGCAGCCGCTATTGTCGTTGTTTTTAAGCGACAACGCGTAGGTTGCCGAACCGCCTGCGGAGATCGATTGATTGGCGGTGGGCGAGATCGTCAAGTCTGGATTGGCGCGCACGCAGGCGATCGGTCCGATCGTAACGCCGATGTTGCCGTTCAAAGTGTTCGAACAAGGTACTTCACTGGTCAGCGTCACACCCGATGCCGAGTCGGTGAAACTCAGACCTGTAACCAGCGCGGCATCGTTCCATGACGCAGTCGCCGGCGTCATGTCGAGCAGGTAGCTGCTGTTGCCGCTGGCTTCGTCACCGGTGTGAATGACCAGGCCGTTGAGGACGTTGGCGTTACTCGACAGACCGGCGTCGAAACCGATCGGCTGGCGGCATTCGGCATAATAGTAGGCGCTTTTGCCGGTGCTGGTATTGATCGATTTCAGAATCTTCACGGCCTTGGGATTATTGCCGAGAGTTTCAAGCGGATAGATCGAGTAGCTGCCGTTGCTGCTTGCGCTGGTGATCGGCGGCGAGGCGCCGTAATTCAACCAACCCAACCGTTCTTTTTGAAAAGCATTGAAGTGGTAGGAAGACGAGCCCATGACGTCGAGCACATCGCCGTAGTCGCTGGAAGTACAGGTGCCGCCGATCACCGCGGCGCCGCAGTCGAGGGAATGCGAGTGCCATAGGCCTAAGTTATGGCCCATCTCATGGGCCGCGACTCGCAGCTGCAAGCTGCCGTTGATCCAGGCGCGTGACGGATTGCCGCCGACGCTGCCCAAACCCCACCAGGTGCAGCCGCTTACTTGCGGGAAGGCATAAACTTTACGTGTGTAGTTGGACAACGTCACGCCCGCCCCTGTGGCTGCGGCATCGGCTTTGCTGGCGATCGAGGAGTAATCGCAGTAGTAGGTCTTGGTGCCATCGGCGTTGGTGACGTAGTAGGGTGCGTCCATGTCGAGGGTGTACCAACCGCGAATGGTCGTGTTCAAATAAGCCTGCTGGTAGGAATTCTCCAAGAAGAAATTGCTGGTGGTGTTGAATACAGCGCCGGCGGCAGTGGTGTCGTAGGGCTGCGTGGTATTATTTCGAAAATTGACCAGAATGACGATGGTATTTTGTTGGCCGAAAGTGTTCGGCGCGATCGGCGCCGCGGCGGCTTGGACGCTAGCGCCGGAATCGAGCGCGAGCGCAGTATTCACGCGGACGCCGTGTACTCTGACGCGGGTTCCACTTGTCATTTGGGTCGGCGGATTTTTCCGAAAGTTGAGCGAGTAGTCGAGGCCGAAGGCTTTGAGCTTGTAAACGAAGCGGCTGCCTTGATCGCGGTCTTCGTGCAAGACTTCCAGCTCGCCGTCCATGTCGACCTGTTCTTCGATGAAGTTGCGCACGCTCGCGGGAGCGCGCTGTCTCAGCGCGCCCGGTAGCGCGACTTGAAGCACGGCGCCGGGATCGCTTTCGATCGCCGTTGCGAGTTGTTGATGGCGTTGGGTCGCCATATTCTGCAAGCGCGCCAGAATGGCGGGTTTCAGATGATCGGCGGCTTTACCATGCTGACCGATGAGCTCGATGACGTTTCCCGTGAGCGTTTGTAACGTTGCCTGTGCCGCCTGCGCTGTTGCCGAAGTTGCGCTGACGATCGCAACGGCAGCGGCCAAGGCGAGGCCAACTGCCATCCATCCCGATCGTAGTCGGTGACTTAGCCGTCGTGCGAAAATATTTCTTTCCTGCATGCGTTGTTCCCTTTCTTTCACCCAATGTCGCTAAAAATCTCGGCGCGACGAACGTTTACGTTCAGTGACCAGCGCTTGCGGACACTGACGCGAAGGCTAGTCTCAACCAATTGTTTGGGGCGTTGTGAGGCAAGCTCCATGCCGCCATCGTGTCAGGAGCTAGAGTTCGCAAGAACGCACCGTTTGCATGCAACGGGTTCGGCTCGTCTGACGGTCGGGACTCAATTGGAACTGACGGCCGATTGCCGCAGACAAGAATGTCCGTTTCGCATCGGACAGCTAGCTTGGCAATTTGTCGTAATTGATGGTAACGAGTTTATCGGCACATTATCGATGGGTATTTCTGGTAATAACACTGCCGAAAGGAAGACGAGATGAAACGAGTGTTGTTGTTGGTTGCACTGATGTTAGTTCAAGGCGCGCAGCTGCGCGCTCAAACCCCCTACTATCAGGGGAAGACCATTACCTTTATCGTCGGCTCAGGGGCGGGGACGGCGTACGATATTTATTCGCGCCTGTTGGCGAACCATATCGGCAAGCATATCCCGGGGAATCCTACCGTGATCATGCAAAACATGCCGGCGGCGGGCGGCATTGTCGCGGCCAACTACGTTTACGCCGTTGCCAAGCCTGATGGCTTGACCATCGCGTCGATCAATCCGGCGCACTATTTCAATCAGCTCCAGGGAAATAAAGAAATTAAATTCGACTGGACGAAGTTCACGTGGCTGGCCAGTCCGGACAAGTCGGAGCATCTGCTCTACATGCGCTCCGACGCCCCGTATAAGAGCATGCAAGACATTCGCAACGCCAAAGAACCGCCCAAGTGCGGCGCCACCGGCACCGGCACCAGCGGTCACTACATCCCGCGCTTGCTCGAAGAGCTGCTCGGCACCAAGTTCACCATCGTCACCGGTTATGCCGGCGGCAATGAAATCGACATCGCCACGGAGCGCAACGAAGTCGTCTGCCGGTCATTTACCACCCAGGCTTATTTTTCCCGCGAGCCCTATCACACCTGGCGGAAGACCAATTTGGTGCGGATACTCCTGCAAACCGGCGAGAAGAAAGATCCGCAGTTGCCGGATACGCCGCTGCTCAGCGACCTGATGAACGAATATAAAACCCCGGAATTGAGCCGGCGCGTGGCAGTGGTCATGCTCGGTTCAGGCGAACTGGGCCGTCCCATGGTGACCCATCCGGCGACGCCGCCGGACCGAACTAAGCTGTTGCGTGACGGTTTCATGAAAGCGATGGCCGACCCGGCGCTGCTTGAAGAGGCGAAGCAAAAAAAGCTCGATATCACACCGGTCAGCGGCGAGCACCTCGCTAAAATCGCCAAAGATGTTATTGATCAGCCCCCCGAGGTTGTCGAGCGGATCAAGAAGATATTGGCGCAGTAAGGGAAAGGCGTGAGGCGTGAGGCTTGAGGCACGAGGCGTGAGCTCGGAGGTTTTGTGGCTGCCCGCTGTGAATAATCCATGACTTTGATTCTACGCCAGTCGGAAGTGGCGGGGTTGCTTGATTTGCGCCAGGCGATGACGGTGCTGGAGCAGACGTTTCGCGAACAAGCGGCCGGTCGGGTGAAACAAGTGGCGCCGCTGCGGTTTATGAACCGCGGCATGCGCATGGTGGTGGGCGGGCTGGAAGCGCAGAACAAAAACGGCTTGCGCGTCAGCGTGACAGGCGGGGAAGCATTGGCGCTCTTGTTTGAGATCAGCAGCGGCAAACTGCTCGCGTTGATGGGATATCCGTTCAGCAATTTGCGCATTAGCGCGACGGTGGGACTGGCGATCGAGCGGTTTACCGATGCCAAGGCCAAAACCGTGGCGATGATCGGCAGCGGCCGCTTGGCCTTCGCGGCGCTCGAGCCGGCCTGCGCACTTCGTCCCATCGAGCGTGTTTTGGTCTATAGCCGCAGCGCCGAGAATCGCGAGAAATTTGCCCTCCAGGCGCGCGAGCGTTTGCGGGTTGACGTGGTTGCTGTGGAGTCCGCCGCGCAAGCGATCGAGCAGGCCGATTTTGTCACCGCGAGCACCAACTCACCGGCGGCGGCGGTCCTCGGACAATGGCTCCGCCCAGGGCTGGCGATTTTCGGCATCGGCCGGCCCAATGAATTCGACGACGACGTTTATCTCAATGCGAATCTGATCTGCGTGACGAGCAAGGCTCATGAACTCAATTATTACGACACCAAGCTTGATCAGCCGCTGGTTCGCCTGTCGCGGCAGAGCAAACTCTCGTGGGATGGCGTCGCGGAATATTGCGACGTCGTGACCGGTAAAGTAGCGGTGCCGGACCTGTCACGCAATTTGATCGTCTTTCGCGACTCCCAGGGCGGCTATGGCGACTTAACCTTGGCGGCTTATGCCTACGAGGAAGCGAAGCGGCGCGGCTTGGGGCAGGAAATTAGCATCGAGTAAGGCGTGAGGCGAGGAGAGGCATGAGTAAGGCTATGATAGGCAATTCGGGCGGTCGAGTCGTGGCTCTTATCGCTGTGTTACTTACGTGCGTTGACATCACCTTGGCGCTAGCGGCGCAGGCGCGCTGGGAGGATGTGGTGCGGGCGGCGGAGAAGGAGGGTGAGGTCAGCGTCTATGCGACCAACTCTGTCGGCGAGCTTACGGTGATTTGGGACGCCTTCAAGAAGAAGTTTCCCAAGATCAAGCTGACCGCAGTGCCGATCAGCACGACCAGTGAAATCGTCACCAAAATCATGGCCGAACGGCGGGCGAGCCAATATTACCCGGATGTCGTGCTTGGCGCGCCGGGCGCGACTTACAATAGTTTATATCGTGGCAAGACTCTCGATCCGCTGGCGCCGGCGTTAATCCTGCCCGAGGTGACCGATTTGTCGAAATGGTGGAAAGGTAAACACCGCTATGTCGATCCTGAAGGGCAGTATGTGTTCGTTTATCAGAGCACCAAGTATGGTCCGCCGATTTATTTCAACACCAAACTCGTTAACATCGATACGATCAAGTCGGTCTGGGATCTGCTCGATGCCAAATGGAAAGGCAAGATGATCGGCTTGTGGCCGCGGGCCAATTACGTGTCGACGGCGTTGCTGTTTATGTATCACCATCCGCAGATTGGGCCGAAGTTTCTCGAACGCTTTTACGCCGACATGGATGTGACTTATTTCAGCGATTTTCGCCAGGGCACCGACTGGCTGGCGGCAGGGAAGGCGCCGATTTGCTTCCTCTGCCGCCTGCGCCGGGCCCAAGAACAGGGTTTGCCGGTGGAGGAAGCCAGCGTCTATCACTTCAAAGAAGCTCCGGGGATCGGCTCCAACAACGGCGCCATCGCGCTGATGAACAACGCGCCCCATGCCAATGCGGCTCGGGTGTTCATCAACTGGTATCTGTCGCGCGAGGGACAGATCGCTTTTCGCCAGGCGAACAATACCATCGAGGACGAAATTACCACCTCCATGCGCGAAGACCTGCCGCTGGAGTACGTCCCCGAAGCGGCGCGGCGCAAGAAAGATGTCAACTACATCGAAATTATCCGCGCCGATTGGATGGAGTGGAAACCGGTGGGCGATTTGATTAATGCCGCGCGGCAGCGGTCGGGGAAATGAAGAAGGCAATAGGCAATAGGCAGTAGGCATTAGCAGGAAAGAAAGTCCGATGAAAAAAGAAATCCTGGTCTTGCTGCTGACGATTTTCCTGCCGACAATTATTTACCCCGTCTCAGCGCAGCAGCCGGCGAAGATGGCGAAGATCGGCTTTCTTAGCTCCGGTTCCGGTGCAGGCAGCTCATCGAATTGGCGTGAGTCGTTCGTTCGAGAGTTCGGCAAACTCGGTTACGTCGAAGGTAAGAATGTAGCTTTCGAGTCTCGCGGTGCCGATACGAAATACGATCGATTGCCCGGCCTTGCCAATGATTTGGTCCGGCTAAAGGTTGACGTCATCGTTACGCCCGGGGCTAATGACACCCGAGCCGCCCAAAATGCTACCAAGACGATTCCGATTGTATTTACAGGAGGGGGCTCCGACCCTGTTACGCTTGGCTTGGTTGACAGTCTGGCGCGGCCTGGAGGCAACGTCACCGGGTTTGCCCAGATTGCGTTTGCGTTGGCCGGCAAGCGACTGGAGCTACTGAAAGAAACCGTTCCCAAACTCTCTCGGGTCGCAGTGCTGTGGGATCCACAGAACGAAGGCTCGACGCAGATATGGGAAGAAAGCCAACGGCAGGCAAAAGAGCTGGGCTTGCAACTACATTCCTTGAAAATAAACAGCGCGGCTGAACTGGACGGCGGCTTCACAAATGCAATTAAGGCGGGTAGTGGGGCTCTTGCCGGGACGTCAGGCGCATTGCTCGCGTCTGTGCAAAAACAAATCATTAACCTGGCGGCAAAAAATCGACTGCCGGCGATTTACGCGCAATCACGTGTGATCGTTAATGGCGGGTTGATGTCGTATGGTCCCGACGATGTTGAACCGTATCAGCGCGCCGCGGTGATGGTGGACAAAATCCTTAAGGGCGCCAAGCCAGCCGACATTCCGGTCGAACAGCCGACGAAGTTCGAACTGGTGATCAATCTCAAGACGGCTAAAACTCTGGGTCTAACAATTCCGCCGATCCTGCTCACGCGGGCGACGAAGGTGATTAAGTAGGCGAGAGGTGTGCGAGCAGAACTTCAGATTCCCAAATTTTTGGAATATGGAATTTGGAATGGCAATTTCTAATTCCGAGCAAAGCGAGGACAAGATGATTCCACAGTTATCGATCCAAGAGCGCGATCGGCGTTATCAACTAGTTCGCGCGGAGATGGCCAAGCGCGGCATCGATGTGCTGCTGTTGCCGGCGAACACCGGCCGCTGGGAGCAGTTGCAGGGCGACTCGCGCTATCTGACCAATATCGGCGGTTTCGCCACCGAGATGTTCACGGTGTTTCCCTGCGCAAGGGGAAGTTACGTCGTATGTTTTCAATCGTGCCGGCTGGTGGCAGAAGGCGCAGAACTGGGTGGCGGATGTGCGCGACGGACGCAACCGCTGGAGCCAAAACGCCATCGAGCGCCTCAAAGAATTGAAATTGGAGAAAGGCACTATCGGTATTTCGGGTCTCGCAGGTCTCGTGCGCGCGCCGGAAGGAATCATTCCTTATTCCTCCGTCAAGGCGATTCAAGAAGCCATGCCGCACGCCGTATTAGTCAACGCCACTGATATGATGCAGGACGTTCGTGCGGTGAAAAGTGCCGAAGAAGTGGCCATGCTCGAACGCTCGGCGGCGATCATCGAGAAAGCCATCGAAACATTGCGGCAGACCGCAAAGCCCGGCGTGAGCGAAAAGGAAGTTTATGCCTCGATGCTTCACACCATGCTCTCCAACGGCGGCGAGTTGCCGACGCTGTTTTTCTTGAGCGCGGGGCCGGGGCTGTTCAATAGCTCATTTGTTCCCACCGATTACGTTATTCAAGCCGGCGATCAGATCATCGACGAGATCGAAGCCAAGTATGGTGGTTATGCGGCTCAGGCGGTCTGCCCCGCCGTGGTCGGTAAACCGATCCCGTCGTTTCAGACGATGGTTGAAATCTCGCGTGCCTGCTTCGACGCGGTCCTCGCTGCCATGAAACCAGGGGTGACTTTTGGCACTTTGTTCGACATCTACACGCGTACGGTGGAAGGTGCTGGGCCATATTCTTGGAACCATCCGATGATGCACGCGCGCGGGTTGGGCGACGACGGACCGGCGCTGATGGGTGATAAGGATATCGAACGGTTTGCCAAGATCGAGCTGCAAGCCGGCATGACCTTTATTCTCAAACCACAGGTTCGCCCGACGCAGGGCAAGGGCCGCGCCAGCATCGGCGACACCGTAACGGTGACGGAAAATGGCGCGCGCCGTTTGGGCAAGCGCGAGCTGAAGCTGCTCGTAATTGATGTTTAAGTGCCGAGGCAATCGGAATGTTCACCACGAAGGCACGAAGGACACGAAGGTTTCGGACAACAAGCATTCCGAACTTCGTGATCTTCGTGCCTTCGTGGTGAGACTACCTTCCCGAGTTGTTTCTAGGAATTTTTGTGGCTGAACTCTATCCCTATCCACGTTTTTCACTCGCTGAGCGCGACCGGCGCTGGCAGGCTGTGCGCGAGTTGATGCGGCAGCAAAATCTCGACGTCATCGTCACTCCGCAGAACAGCGGCCATTCGGCTGACTATCAAGCCAACACGCGCTATTTGACTCACTGCGGCGGCGGTGAACCGGATTTGGCGGCGGTGTTGCCACTAGAAGGGGCGGTGACGGTGATCGCGACTTCGGCGGCGCCGCGCTGGCCGACGGTGCAGGATTGGGTTGTCGATGTGCGCGAGGCGCGGCGCAATTACGGCAGGGTGATTGTCGAACGTTTGAGAGAATTAAAGCTCGACCGCGGCCGGATCGGCATCACCGGTCTCGGCGAAGTCGAAGGCACGCGCACGCCAGAGGGCACGATCTTTTACGGCACCTGGAAGCAGATTCGCGAAGCCTTTCCCCATGCGCAACTGGTCGACGCCACGGCGATCCTCGACGAAGTGCGTTATGTGAAAAGTCAGGAAGAGATCGACGTCCTCGCCAAGTCGATGGAGATCAACGAGCTGGCCGATCGAGGCGGAGATCGAAGCGGCCAAAGTTGGCGTCAAGGACTGGGAAGTGTGGGCGGCGATGCATTACGCCATGACGCGCAACGGCTCCGAGCTACCGGTGCATTGCTTTTGGGTGTCGGGAAAAAACCCCAAGCGCACGCTGACCCGGCCGAGCATGCGCCTGCTGGAGCGCGGCGACGCGATCATCAACGAGATCGAAGCGTCGTGGATCGGCTATCGCGCCCAAGCGGTGCAGCCGGTCTATGTCGAAGTCATCGATCCGGTTCAAGCCGAACTGGTCAAAGTGCAGCGGGAGGTTTTCAATCGCGTAGTGGAAAACTTGAAGCCGGGCGTCACCGTCGGCGAACTCGCCGAGTTGACCAAATCGACGGCGCAAAACGCCGCGCCGAAAAGCGGCCCGGCCGCGGGGGCGCGCGGCGAACTCAACATGCATGGGCGCGGGCAGGGTGATGACGGCCCGATTATCACGCCCCACGCCAAGAGCCCGCGCCAGTTGGCGGTGGCGATGCGCGAGAATATGGTTTTCATCTGCAAGCCGTCGGCGATCTCGGCGGACGGCGAGTATATTTGCCAGTGGGGCGACACCGTGGTCGTGACCGAGAACGGCGGACGGCGGCTGGGGAAAAGGCCGCATGAATTAGCGGTTACGCGGACGTAACCGCGGTTCCAAACGTTCCAAACGTTCAAGTCGTTCGACCCCCTCCTTAATCCTCCCCCGCGGGTGCGGGGGAGGAAAGAGCCGGAGCGTACAAGGTTTGAAACCTCCGATACGATTTGAACGGAGCGCAGCGATTGAACGGCTTGAACGATTGGAACGTATTCAAAGCGGAGAGATATATGCCTCTATTACTTAGTCGTGATGAATTGACGCCGTTGCTCGATCTACCGAAGGCAATCGAGCTGATCGAGGATGCGCATCGGCAGCAGGCGGCGGGGCAGATTGTCGCCCATGCGCCGTATAACATCACCGTCGGGCCGAGCAAAACTTTGCGCATCGTCTCCGGCGCGGTGCTCAAGCAAAAGCGCGTCGGTGTGCGCCTGGGACCAAACAGCGGGCTTGGCGGCGGCGATAAGATGTATGCCACGCTGTTCGATGCCGAGAGCGGCGAGTTGTTGGCGTTCATGGGTTTTCCTTTCGGCACGCTGCGCACGGCGGCGGTGGTCGCCATCGCTGCCAAACATATGGCGCGTGACGACTCCAAGAAACTCGGACTGTTTGGCGTTGGGCGCAACGCTTTCGGGATTATCAAAGCTCTGCAATCGGTGCGGCCGATCAAAGAGATCTACGTGTCGAGCCGCGATCCCGAGCGGCGCAAGAGATTTTGCGAGCAGGGCGAGAATGTGCTTGGCATCAGCGTGCGCGGTGTCGACAGGGCGGAAGAAGCCGTGCGCGACATGGACGTAATCCTCACCGCGACCAATTCGCTGACGCCGATATTCCCGGCGAATTGGGTCGACGCCGGCACCCATGTCAGCAGCATGGGCAAGCCCACGGAGATCAGCCGGGATTTGCACTTGAAAGCCGGGCGCACCGTGGTCGGCAGCCAGGAGCAGGAGCGCAATTACGCCGATAAATCGGCGGCGCTGCCGTTGGTCGAACTCGCCGCCGAAGGAAAGCTTTCTTGGAGCCGAGTCCCTGAGCTGGGCGAAGTGATCACCGGCCAGGCGGTCGGGCGCGCCGACCGCGATGAGATTAATATTTTTCGCGAATCCCAGGGCGGCTACGGCGATATGGCGTTTGCCGCTTGGCTTTACGATGAAGCGGTGAAGCGCGGGCTGGGGAAGAAGATGAATCTCTAATTCTGGGGAGTTCCAGGGGTTCCAGCCGTTCCAATAGTTCCATTCGTTTACCGCGAGGAGGATTGACATGGTTAGAGTAAGATTCCCTTTGCTGTTGAGCGCGTTGATAATCGGGATTGCATTTATTCCGGTCAATTGCTTTGCCCAGACGCGGGCGCAGTTGATCGAGGCGGCGAAGAAGGAAGGCCAGCTGATTCTTAGCTGGGGTACCGGCACCATGGGCGGCATCGAGGGGGCGGCGACGCTGGAGAAGGCGTTCAACAAGACCTACGGACTGAATCTTCAATTCAAATACACTCCCGGTCCAGCCATGCCGCAGTTTGCCAGCCGGATTATTCAAGAGGGTAAGGCCGGGCAGCCGTCGTCGACCGATTTATTCGTCGGCTCGGAAAACCATGTGGCGCGCATGTCGCTCAAAAGCGTCGACTGGAGCAAAACCTTCAACCATATCACGACTCCGATGATCGATTTCGACAATAAGGTCTTGATCGTGACGACGCGCACGCCGGGGTTTACCTACAACTCGAAGATGGTTGTCGGCAAGGATATCCCGCAGCGGGTCGAGGATGTGCTCAATCCCAAGTGGAAGGGAAAGATCGCCTCGACCCCGTACGCGGCCTCCTTCGATCGCCTGTCGATGATCTGGGGCGAAGAAAAAACCACCGCGTTCCTGGAAAAATTCGTCAAGCAGGTTTCCGGGTTGATCCGCTGCGGCGAAGACGACCGCATCGCCGCCGGCGAGTTCGCCATGCTGGTCTTTAACTGCGATCTCGCGGCGCCGCAGGAAGCCAAGGAAAAAGGCGGGCCGGTGGATGGCCAGGTGTTTCGCGACGCCGGCATCCTTTCTTATTGGTATGTGACCGTGCCGACTAACGCGCGCAACCCCAACGCGGCAACCTTGCTGGCGGCATTTTTGCTGAGCAAAGACGGCCAGGATATTCTCTACAACACCGAGCGCAGCAGCTCCCATCTGGTCAAGGGCACGCCGATGCAAAAGTTTGTCGCCGAGCAGGAAAAGCGCGGCGTGAAGTTCACCTCGTATTCGGTGTCGGATGTCATGAAGAACGCCGAGGAGCACAGCCGCATCCGACAAAAGTTTCAAAAGATCTTGGCGGGCAACTGAAGAATTGATCGGTCTGACGTAGTTCGTAATCCAGGTTTAGTCGGCGATTTCACCCCTACCTTAATCCTCCCCCGTCAAGGGGGAGGAAATAGGGAAGGTTCGCTTGTCGACGGTGCGAATTGAAGAGCGTTACAAAACAACGACGACACTCTGTTTCGATTCCTTCCCCCTCGACGGGGGAAGGTTAGGATAGGGGTGCTGACGCAATGCAGAAAGTATGAAAGGCCGCTGGTTGTTTGTCGCCGTGTCGGTGGCCAGTTTGCTGCCGGTGTTGGCGTTTCTGCTGGTAATCTTCTGGATGGGATTTTGGCAGGGGAGCCCGGGCGATCCGGTGGTCTACACGCTGAAGCATTATCGCGAACTGTTCACCGACGGCTCCACCTATCGCACGCTGCTCAATACAATAGGTTTCGCGACCACGGCGGTTTTAGTCGCGCTGTTTTTCGCCGTGCCGACGGCGTGGCTGGCGGAGCGCACGGATTTGCCCGGCAAGAATCTCATCTATGCTCTGGTGACCATTGGCGCGCTGGTGCCGACGTTTTTCACCTCCATGGGCTGGGTGTTTTTGCTGCATCCGCGCATCGGCATCATCAACAAGTATTTGATCGAACTGTTCGGTCTGGAGCAGGCGCCGTTCAACATCGCTTCGCTGGTCGGCATGGGTTGGGTCGAGGGGTTGGGGCTTTCTTCCATCGCCTTCATCATGATCGTCGCGACCTACCGCAGCATGGACCCGGCGCTGGAAGAAGCGGCGCGGGTGCATGGACTGGGAATTTTGCGCACGCTGCGCCATGTAACTTTGCCGTTGACCTTCCCCGGCATCATCGCCGCATCGATCTATATTTTCACCATCAGCTTGTCGGCCTTCGAAGTGCCGGCGATCATCGGCATGTCGAACAAAATCTTTACCTTCTCGACTTTCATCTTCTACAAAATCCAACCGCAGGAAGAGCTGCCAAGCTACGGCATGGCCGGGGCGGTGAGCAGTTTGTTGGTTGTGCTGGCTCTGCTGTTGAGCTGGGGCTATTTTCGCACCTTGAAGTTTTCCCATCGCTACGCGGTGGTCACCGGCAAGGGCTACCGGCCGCGGCTGGTGGAGTTGGGCCGGCGCGGTTGGCTTTTGGCCTGGTTTTTCCTTGGCAGCTTCTTTGCCGTTGCCAAGCTGTTGCCGTTTCTTCTGCTGGTCTGGGCGTCTCTCCTGCGCTATTTTCAGCCGCCCTCTTGGGCGGCGTTGGAGCAAGTCTCCCTCAAAAATTTTTACAGCCTGCCGTGGAATCTGCTATTCCACGGCGCCTGGAATACGGTGTTGCTCATGGTGACGGTGCCGACCGTGACGCTGGTTTTATGTTTGGCGATTTCCTGGACCGTGCTGCGTTCGGGACTCAAGTGGCGCGTGGCCTTCGATGCCGTGGCGTTTTTGCCCCATGCTGTACCGCATTTGATTCTCGCCATCGCCGCGGTGTTCGCGTCGCTGTTTCTGTTGCGCGATGTGGTTTCGCTCTACGGCAGCTTGGCGATTTTGATTATCGTTTACACCATCAGCCGAATTAGTTTCGCCACCCGCATCATCAATAACTCGTTGGCGCAGATTCATCCCGAGTTGGAAGAGGCTGCGTTTGTCGGCGGATTGCCGCTCTGGCAGGTGATGCGCAAAATCTTGTTGCCGCTTTTGCGGCCGGCGTTGGTCTACGCCTGGCTGTGGATGGCGCTGTTGTGCTTCCGCGAACTGACCATGGCGTCGGTGCTGGTGACGAGCCAGGGCAACGTTACGCTGCCGATGATCGTTTGGGGTTTGTGGTTGGGTGGCAGTCTCAATCAAGCGGCGGCGGCGAATCTCGTGGTGCTCGCCTTCATGCTGCCGGCGGTGATGGTTTATCTATACTACGGCCGACGCAGCCGCTTCACGGAGGTGTCGTGATCTCGATCACCGGTTTGCGCAAGAATTTTCAATCCGGCGATCACGCAGTGGCGGCGCTTCAGGGTATCGACCTCGAAGTCGCCCGCGGCGAGTTCTTCGTGCTGCTCGGGCCGAGCGGCTCGGGCAAGACGACGCTTCTGCGCAGCGTCGCCGGTCTGGAAAAGCCCGACGGCGGCGAGATCTCGCTCAACGGCAAGACCGTTTTCTCCAGCAGCCGGCGCGTCTCCGAGCCGCCCGAAGCACGCGAGATCGGCATGGTCTTTCAATCCTACGCCATTTGGCCGCATCTGACCGTGGCGGAGAATATCGGCTTGGTGCTGACCCATGGTCGCTCGCGGCTGAGCAAGAGCAAAGCGCAGGCGCGGATTCGCCACGCGCTCAGCTTGGTGCAATTGGACGACTTCGAGAATCGGCCGGCGCGCTTGTTGAGCGGCGGGCAGCAGCAAAGGGTCGCGCTGGCGCGCGCTTTGGCGGTTAACCCAGCGCTGCTCCTGATGGATGAGCCGCTCAGCAATTTGGATGCGCGCTTGCGCGAAGAGGTGCGCACCAATATCAAAAAGCTCGCCAGTCGGTTGGGCATCACTGCGCTCTATGTGACTCACGATCAAGTCGAAGCGATGGTGCTGGCCGATCGCATCGCGGTCATGGCCCATGGCGAGATTCTACAAATTGGCAATCCCTTCGAGCTTTACCGGTCGCCGGCGAATTCGCAGATCGCCGAGTTTTTCGGTTCGATCAACTGGTTGCATGGCAAAGTGCTTGCCAACGGACGAGTCGACACCGAAATCGGTCCGCTTGTCATCGCCGCGGCGCGGCAGTATGAAGGGAACGTGGTCGTCGGCATTCGCCCGGAAGATGTCAAATTAGGCACGGCGCCGGCTGAAGCGGAAAACTGCCGAGCGGGCAATGTTGTCGCGTCGTTTTTTCTTGGCGATCATGTCATGCGCGAAGTCAAGATCGGCGAGCGAATTCTTAACGTCAAGAGTTTACCCGATGAGGCCAAGACGGCAGGCGGTGTGACGGCTTATTTGCCGAAGGACCGTATCGTCGTGTTTCCCGAAGCAGAATCCAAGCAGTCTTTACAACCGAAATGAGCTTGAAAAAGGAGACAAAGTTATGAGCGACAATGTTAAAGCCAATGGCGATGTGCGTCATATCGATCATTTCGTGGTCGCGGTGATGGAGCCCGAGCGGGCCGAGAAGTTTTTTACCGAGGTCATGGGAGCGCGGACGTTGAAATCGGAAAACGAGCCGAGGATGACTCGGATATTCATGAAACTCGGCGAAAATCATATCGGGCTATTTTCTCAGGGCTCGAACCAGCTGCCGAAACGCGAGAGCGTCAACTCGTATCCGCGTCATTCGTTTCAAGTGCCGGACGCCGAATACGATGGCATGGTCCAGCGGATTCGCCAGACCAGTCCATTCGTCAGGGAACTCAAGAGCGAAGCCGGCGCGGGCTGCTGCTGGAGCGATGGCTTGGTGTTCCAAGATTCGGAAGGCAATTTTTTTGAAATCACCAAGACGCCGGGCATAGCCAAGACCCGCCTGCACCATCTGCACTTTGACAGCACCGATATCGGCGCCAGCGTGGCGTTCTACAAGCGCTTCATGAATTGCACCGCGCGGACGCAGAACAACGCCATGGCCGAAATCGTCGTGCCGTCGGGGCAAAGCGTAATTCTAAACAAGGTCGATGTGCTCAGCGATGTCACCAAGGCGACCTGGCGCGGCCGGCACTTCGCTTTTTACGTGAAGGACGACGACTTCCACGCCATCGTCGACAAGCTCCATACCGCCGGCATCGAGGAGCGCGACGAGCACGGCGAGCGCGCTGGCAGAAAGCCGGGGCAACTGGGGACTTACTTCCGTGAGCCCAGCGGCTTCCGCCTGCAAATCACCAACGAAGACTCGGCGACGTTTGCGGCTCACGCGAACGATTAGCATGAGCGGATGCGTGGAGGTTTCGTCCGAAATTTCTACCGGCAGATTTTTCTTTACAATTCCTTCTCCCTCGACAGACTGTGTCGCAACTGTCATTTCGAGGTGAAGCCGAGAAATCTCTTCTTCGTATGTGGCTGAAAACACGAGATCCCTCGCTGCGCTCGGGATGACAGATGTGGGGCGTTTGCGCATTACGACACAACCTCCGACGGGGAAAGGTAAGGATGGGAGTGCTGCGCACGTCATTGAAATTGACGGGCACCCCCACCTCTGTCCTCCCCCGTCGATGGGGAGGAAGTAAGATGGGGAGCAGCACGCAGCAAAGAGTTATTACTCCAAAAAGAATCTCATTCATTCATAAGACGACGGCTATTATCGGGGTCCCATATGCCCTACAGCAGCTAGAAACGGCGTTAAAACTTACTACGAAGTTTCCGGCGAAGGATATCCGCTGGTGTTGACGCACGCCAACCCGTTCGACCGGCGCATGTTTCTCTATCAAGTCGCACACTTCTCAACCTTCATGAAAGTCATCAACGTTGATCTGCGCGCCTATGGTTACTCCGACAAGCCGGCGACACCGGTCACGATGACTGATCTCTGTGAAGACGTGGTCGCCGTGTGCCGACAAGAAGGAGCGAACGAGGCGGTCTTCGCCGGGGTCAGCGTCGGCGGCGTCATGGGCCTGCAGCTGGGCCTGGATCACCCAGAGCTGTTCAAAGCTTTGATTCTCGTCGGCTGCAGCAGCATGCCGGGGGACCGATACCAGAGCCGCATCGACGGATACATGAACCAAGGCGTCGGTAAGTTTCACATTCAACACCTCACCGACCTGGTCAGCAAGGAATTTCCCCAGACAAAATTGGGGAGTTATCTACTGAGCATGCACACCGAGATGGATTCGCGGCTCAGCGCGCCGGCCATCGTGGAGATTTTCAATGCCCTGCAGAACCGCGACCTGACCGCGCGCTTACCCGAGCTGAAAATGCCGGTGCTGATAATGAACGGCGAGTTCGACAATTCGCTTAAACGCAGCAAAGACATGAGCACGCGCATCGCCGGCGCGGAACACCGAACCATCCCGGGCGCGGGACATGCGTGCTGTTTAGAGGATCCGGCGACGTTTGACGAGCATGTGCTCGCGTTCCTCAGAAAACATGGGTTCGTCAGTAGATGACCAAGATCGGAATAACCGCGAAGGCACGAAGATCACGAAGTCTGGAGTTATTTTCTTCCGAAACCTTCGTGTCCTTCGTGCCTACGAGACTGTGTCGTAATGCGCAAATACCCCACATCTGTCATCCCGAGCGCAGCGAGGGATCTCGTGTTTTCAGCTACATAGGAAGACAAGATTTCTCGGCTTCACCTCGAAATGACAGTTGCGACACAGTCTGTACGTGGTGAAAGGCCCGGAATTATTCCCCTAACACCTTTTTCATCCGCTCCAACACCGCCGGCGGCTGACTCATCACTTCTTTAGCAAGGCGTTGCATTTCATCGCCGCCAACGGGGTCGAGCTCGTAGTTGCGTTTTTCCGCTTCGACTTTGAGCTCGGGGTCTTTGAGGGCGCTGGCCATGCCGGCGCGCAGGGTATTTACTACATCCGGCGAGATGCCGGCGGGGCCGACCAGTGGACGGCCGAAGACCCCGCCGGCGAGGATGACGGTGGCGACTCGGCGTGATTGTTCGGAAGCCTTATACTGGTCCATGAGTTCATAGATGGTTGGAGTGTCGGTCAGGCGCGCGTCTCGCTTGCGGCCGGATTGCGCTAGGCTGCGGACGAAATTGTTTTTGCGCCAAGTGTGGAACGGTTCACGAGCCATGAACGATTCGATGGTCATGGCGCGGCAGTGGATTTCGCCTTTTTCCACGGCGAGGTCGATGGGGCCGCCACCCTGGTAGCCCAACACGATATTGAATTTTGCGCCGACAGTGTCTTCGAGCAGTTTGGGAAAAAAATAGCCGGTGCCGGCGGCGCCCCCCGAACCGCACTTTGGCGGTTCGCTTGCCTTGCGCACGTCTTCGATGGTTTTGTACGGACTGTCGCTACGCATGTAGAGATGGTGTTCGCTCGGTGAGGGCGAGCCGATGAAGTTGTATTTGGCCCAGTCATATTTAACTTCTTTGCGGCCGACCATTTGGTCGAAATAGAGCGTCGGTCCGATCCAGCCGAGTGTCAGACCATCGGGCTTGGCGACACCGTAGACGTAATTAGCCGCGATCATCGAGCTGGCGCCGGGCATGTTCTGCACGATGAAGCTGGGATTGCCGGGCATATACTTGCCCATGTGGCGGGCGATGAGCCGGGGCCAGAGGTCGTTGACATCGCCGGCGGGGTAGCCGGTGACGATGCGGATTGTCTTGCCTTGGAAAAACGGCGTCTGGGCTTGCACCGCCGTGATGTTGAGAAGGACGATGACAGCTAGGAACGATGGTTTCATATCCCCTCCGATCACTGTGTTACAAATGCCGTCTGGCTTTGGCCTTCTCTAGTACAACGCGGGCTCAATGGTCAATGTAAAACATTCGGAAGATAGTTACTTGACGCTCTCCGAGTCATTTCGGTAAGCTTGAGCCCGGATCGGAAGTGTTTTCTGCCCTATAGAGGAGAAGTCCGTGAAATTGAAAACCGGTATGCTTAGCTTGGCCGCGTTGGCGGCGTTCTTATGGGTAGGCGCATTGGGCGCGCAAGATCTCGGCCCGGGGTTTCACAAGATCAAGGATGGCATTTATACCTTCGCACCGGACCAGACCACGACGACTTGCAGTTTCGTCGTGACGCAGGAAGGTGTGGTGGTGATCGATAGTTGCAATAACCCGTTGCAGTCGCGCAACATGTTGGCGGCGATCAAGAAAGTCACCGATAAACCGATCGTGTTTCTCATCGACACCGAGACCCATAACGATCACACCGGTAATCACTTCATTTTCTCGCCGCCAGCAATCATTATTAGCGCCGAAGGAGCGGCGGCGGGGATGAAGAGGGAGTACAATCCCAAGCGAGCCGAAACTCTTGCCGCGCAATCCCCCGAAATGCGCGAGGCGGTGAAGGGTGAAAGAATGATCGCGCCGCATGTCGAGTACAAGGACCGGATGACGATCAATCTTGGCGAGCGTACTTTTGAATTGATTTATCTGAAAAACGTTCACAGTTTCGCTGACACTGCCATATGGATGCCAAAAGAGCGAGTGCTGTTCGCGGCGGCGGCGTCTGTCGTAAAAGGCTTGCAAAATCTTCGGCCGTCGGTTGTGATCGCCGACGTGCTGGCCAGCTATAAGCTAATGAAAGCTCTTAACCCGGAGGTTGTTATTACTGGACATGGTCCGGTGACCACGACGAAAACCTTCGACGAGTACGAAGGTTTCTACAACTTGCTGCTTATACGGGTGGGGGAGATGGCGGCGCAGGGCAAGTCTCTCGCAGAGATCAAGACCGAACTTAAAATGCCCGAGTATGCGGACTGGAATGGCCAGAACCTTTTGGGCCTCTACATCGATGCGGCCTACAGGTCGGTGAAGAATTAAGCAGACGAAGTATGTGATGACGTATGTCTAGGCTTTGGCGCCGCCGAGCCATCGGCACTCTGATCGTGGTGACGGCACTGTTGATGCTGACAGGGTTGGCGGCCGCCCAGGAGATCGTCGCGCTCACGACTCGCGCTAACGTAACGCAGTCCTATTTCCTCACCAGTGCGCCGAAGCAGCTGCAAGCGATTGCTATTTTGTTTCCTGGTTCCGGTGGATTGATTCAGCTGCGCAGCGAGGGCGGACAGCCGAAGTTTGCCGGTGGCAATTTTTTGGTTCGTAGCCGTGCCGAGTTCGTCAGGCGCGGCGTCATTGCAGCGATTCTTGATGCGCCTTCGGATCAGCAACGTGGTTGGGGCATGACTGATGAGTTTCGCCTGGGCGGCGATCACTTCACCGATATTTCCGCGGTAGTCGCCGATCTCAACAAGCGTTTTCCCGGCTTGTCGGTGTTTTTGATCGGCACCAGCCGCGGCACGATATCGGCGGCGGCGCTGGGCGCTCGTTTCGGTACAAAAGTCGCCGGCATAGTTCTCACCGCGACTATGTTTAGAGAGGTGGGGCGAAATAGTAACGAGCCCGGCCCTGCACTTAGCCGCTTCGACTTCACGACGATTGCGGTGCCGATTTTGTTTGCGCATCATGTCAGCGATCAATGCCGTTACACGCCCTACGGCGATGCCGCGCACCTATCTGAAAAGTATCCGCTGATTACCGTGTGGGGCGGTTTGCCGCCGGAATCGACAACCTGCGAAGCGCGCAGCCAACATGGCTTTTGGGGCAGGGAATCCGAAACTGTTGAGCAGATCGTCAACTGGATATTGCAGAAACCGTTTCTTTTCGAAGTAAAATAGGAGGCGTTATGGCACCGGTACCCCTGAAAGAAGTCGACCGCGTGGAGATCCTCAGCATCATGGACAATACCATCGACGTGCTCATGGGCAACACGCCGGTGGCCAAGCGCCACCGGCGCAAGAGTGACGGGCACAAGGGACCGCAGCTGCGCGCCGAGCACGGCGTGTCGATGCTGGTGACCACCTATGCCGGCGGTAACAAGGACTCGTTTCTGTTCGACACCGGTGTGACCGTCGATGGTGTGCTGCACAATATGGATGTGCTCGACATCAAGGGCAACGAGCTTCATGCCGTGGTCTTGAGCCATGGCCACACCGATCACACGCGCGGCCTGATGGGATTCATCAAACGTTATGGCCGGCCGCGAGTGCCCATCGTGCTCCATCCCGACGCTTACCTGCAACGTAAAAACATTCAGGGCGACGGCCACGAGTCGGAGCATATCCCGCCGAGCAAGAAGGATCTCGAAGGCGAAGATGTGCAGATCATCGAAGAGCGCGGGCCGACGATGCTGATCGGCGGCAACGCTTTGGTAACCGGCCAGATTCCGCGGACGACGCCGTTTGAGAAGGGCAGTCCCACTCAAGTCGCGTTGATCGATGGCCGTTGGCAGCCTGACCCGTGGATCCATGACGATCAGGCGATCGTCATCAACGTGAAAGACAAAGGACTCGTCGTGCTCACCGGCTGCGGTCACGCCGGCGTGGTGAACACGCTAAAATGCGCGCGCGACATGACCGGGGTCAAGCAGATCCACGCAGTCATCGGCGGGTTTCATCTTACCGGGCCGGTCTTCGAGCCAATCGTCCAGCCGACGGTGCAGGCGCTCAAAGAATTCAATCCCAGCGTCATTGTGCCGCAGCACTGTACAGGCTGGAAGGCGACGCATCTCATCGCGCGCGAGTTCCCCGATGCATTCACGCCCAATAGTGTTGGGACGACTATGGTCATTTAGCGCGCATGGCGCGCTAAATGAGTTCCAATCGTTCCAACTGTTCAACTCGTTCCAATCGTTACGGAAGTCGAGATCGATGCGACTTCGCTCGTTGACAGGATTGCTGGGCGGTGATAGCGCTGGCTCAAATAACTCGGGATTTGGAGGGAACAGGACCATGGCAAAGCTTCGACACTTGGCACTGCTTACGCACCAGCCGGAAAAGCTCGCGGACTATTACAAGCGGGTATTCGACATGAAGGAATTATATCGAACGAAAAACGGTTCGGTGCATTTGTCCGACGGCGAGGTCAATCTCGCGGTCTTGAATGCCAACGACCCCAAAGAGCCCGGACACCCGGCGGGGCTGTATCATTTCGGCTTCCACATCGACGACGCCCAGGAAACCACCAAGCGAATCATGGAAGTGTATCCTGAGGGCGCGCCGAAGGACCGCATCGCCACCTACGCCGAAGGGCGGGCGAGCGATCCCGACGGCAACCTGATCGATATTTCCACCACCGGATGGGGCCCGGTGCGGCGCAACGACTTGTAAGCGCGCCCAACGACTATGCCGAATATTATTCGTTTTCTCGTCGTTGTGTGGCTATTGCTGTCGCCTTGGCGCAGCGGGTCGGCCGCCACCGTCGAGGAAGTGGTCAAAAAGGCCTCGGCGCTTACCGGCGCCGAGCGCAAGACATTTCTCGAAGAGGGGGCCAAAAAAGAAGCCGAGATCGTTTTCTATACATCGCTCAGCTTGACCGATTATCCGAAGATCCTGCCGCATTTCGAGAAGAGCTATCCGTTCATCAAGACCAACACCTACCGAGCCCTGCCATCCGGCGTATTCACCCGCGTCGACACCGAGGCGCGCGCCGGCAGATTCGCCGCCGACGTGATCGGGTCGGCGCCGGTGGAGATGTGGCAGTTGAAGCAGCGCAAGTTGTCGGCTCCCTACCTGTCGCCTGAGCGGCGCGCCTTGCAGTCGGGTTCGTTCGATGCCGAGGGTTACTGGCAGGCGTTCGATGTCACGCCGATGGCGTTGGCGTTCAATACCAAGCAGGTTTCGGCCGCCGATGCGCCGCGCACCAATGCCGACCTGCTCAATCCCAAGTGGAAAGGCCGGATGAGCCTCGGCACCGAAGAGTACACCTGGTTTAACATCATGCTGGAATCCATGGGCAAAGCGAAAGGCACTGAGTTCATGCAGGCGCTCGCCAAGCAGGATCTCGCCATGCCAGGATCGAGCAGCGTGATGCGCGTGCAGCTCATGCTCGCCGGCGAATCGGCCATCGCCATCGCGGCGCGCGCTAGGCGCGTGTCTGAGTACAAGCAGCAAGGCGCGCCGATCGATTATCGGATCCTCGATCCCTACGCCGGCGAACCCAACTTTTTGACGCTGATGCAGCGCGCGCCCCATCCGTTCTCGGCGGTCTTGTTCATCGACTGGATGCTCTCGGAAGAGGGCCAAACACGCATGGCAGAGGTCGGACGGCTGTCGGTGCGGCGCGGCATCAAGCATCGGCCTTGGGTGCAGGAGCTGTTTCAGAAAGATTTCGTGTTCTTGAGCCCAGCTTCCATTGGGCCGAATCTGAACGATATCATCGATCAGTTTAACCGGATCTTCGGCCTGCAGCGGCGCACGAAGTAGCCAAATGGGTTAACCACAAAGGGCACCAGGGTCACCCCCACCTTCGTCCTCCCCCGCTTGCGGGGGAGGAAAGAGGAGGGGGATTAATCGTAAAGAGCGCAAAAAAGATTTGAACTTCGTAGGGGCGGGTTTTAGACCCGCCCTTGTTTCATCTGCACGATATGAAGATTGGACTGTTTACCGAATTTTCTTATCCGGGGAAGTCGGAGCATCAGCTCTACGCTGAGGTGTTGGAACAGATCGCCGTGGCCGACGAGTTGGGCTACGATTTTTTTTCCATCACCGAGAGCTACGGCAAGGATCTGTTCTCGTGCTCGCCGTTTCCGCTGGGACTTTATGTCGCCGCGGCGCAGCGGGCGCGGCGGATTCGCTTTCTCACAGGCATCATCAGCATGCCGATTCATCATCCGGCGATGTTGGCGAGCCAAGTCGCCGCGGCGGATTTATTGACCGACGGCAGAATCATGCTCGGCCTCGGCCGCGGCCATCCCTGGGTGATCGGCCGCATGAATGTCGACGCCGCCACCAGCAGCGCGCGCTTCGAAGAAGGCATCCGCATGCTGGTCGAGATCTTCAAAGGCGATTATATCGAAAAGCTCGACGGCGCGTTTTGGCAGATTCGCGACTTCAAACTGAGCCCGCCGCCGATCCAGCAGCCCCATCCGCCGATCTACACCGCTGCGGCGACGACGCCAAACAGCGCGAGCTTCGCTGGCAAAGTGGGCCAGGGCTTGGTGCAGCCGGGGTATCTCGGCATTCCATTCAAGCTGGTGAGTAGCTTGACCGAGACCTATCGGGAAAATTTGCCGGCGGGAGCCAAGAGCGACGTTGTGCTGGGCATTCATTTGCATGTCGGCAACGATCGCCACGAAGCGATCGAAAACGGCGCCGTCGCGCTGTCGAGCCAAGCCGATGTCTTTTTGCGCGGCAGATTAAGCCGGCCGGTGGAAACCGAAACCATTCAAACCTATGGGAGCAAGAGCGCGTCGCGCGAAGCCTTCGAGAAGCTCTGCACACCGGAAAAAGCCAAGGCCGCGGTTGCCGCCGAAGGGCCGAACATCATGGCGGTCTGGGGCACGCCGGATGAATGCATCGAGAAGATCAAGTTCTACGTCGATGCCATGCATCCCGAGCAGCTCATGCTCAATATCGCTTCCGGTAGTTTGGCGCAGGATAAGGTGTTGCAGTCGATGCGGCTTTGCGCGCAGGAAGTAATGCCGGTTGTGCGGCGGATGTAAGGGGAAATTCTTGATCCCAATGTCGGAGATTGGTGTCTCGCGCGCCGGTGAATTCATGAACGTCATGCCGGCGCAGGCCGGCATCCAGTCTTTGCTCCCGCCCTCCATCGCACCTGGATACCGGCTTTCGCCGGTATGACGGAAAAGTCTTCAACATCGAATTTTTGCCCGGAATGAAATTAGCGCTTACCAAACTCTTTGAGCGCTTCATTGAGATAACTCATCTCGACAAATTTAAAAACATCCGGCACCGGGGTTTTTGCGCCGGTCTGTTCGTAGTAGGTGCGGATATTGTGCTTCATGCCCTCGATGTTGGGTTCGCCGTCGTAGGGCCAGATGCGATTTTGTGTGTAGTATTCCCAGCCTTTTAGGGCGAGCGCAGGCTTCAACTGAATTTCTTTGGCTAGGAATTCCACTGTGGCGTCTTTGTTGTTGTGCATCCAGCGCAGTGACTGCACCATGCCTTTCATGAAGCGCACCATCAGCGGGCGATTTTTCTCGGCCCAGGAGCGGCGTGTGGCCAGAGCCGCCGACTGGAACTGCGGCACGGCGTCCAGCAGACGGCCGAGAGTGTTGAAGCCCAATTCTTCCGCGGCATAGTTCAACGGAACAGCCACGGTCGTGGCCGAAATCTGCCCTGACTGCAATGCCGCAAGATTGCCGGGCGAGCCGCCGGCGACCACCAATATTTTATAGTCGCGCGGATATTCCAAGCCTTTTTGTCGTAAGGCCTCGCGAAATGCGACGACCGTGCCGCCGGTCAAAGCTGACGATCCTACCGTCGTGCCGCGCAGATCTTCGAAGCTTTTGTATTTCTTGCCGGCGACGATGGCCGCTGTCATGCCGTTGATGACGCCGCCGGTGATGATGAAATCGAGGCCGCGGTCGCTCGATTCCATAAACGGCTCGGGCCCGCCGCAGCCGAATTGGATAGAATTCGCCGCCAGAGCTTGCACAACCATTGGCATGCCGCGCAAAACAACTACTTCCACGTCCAACCCCTGTTGCTCGAAAAAGCCCTTCTTCCAGCCGACCCAAAGCGGGCTATAACCCAGCGTCTTGCTCGCCGGGCCGATATAAATTTTGGGTTTTTCCTGGGCCAGTGCACGCTGACCGAGCAGAGCCGTCAAAAACAGCAGGAGCGTGACGAACTTTTTACTTGTCATGGAAACCTCGTGTCGCTAGCAATTCCAAATGTCAGATTCCAAATTCCAGATTGCCGGAATCGGATTTCAATTTGGAATCTGTAATCTGGAATTTGTAATCGTCCCCCCTACTGCCAAAGTTTCTTGAAAAACCCTTCGCGCTCCAACTCTTCAACATAACGGTTTTCATAATAGGCCGTCAGCGGCGTTTTTTGCGCGAGATTGAGGTCGATCATGCGCGACGACGCGAGCTGATCGACCATGAGCCGCATCGCCTCTGGCGGTGTCTTGAAGTCTTTGAAAAAACTATCCATGCCCCAGCGGTAGCTCTCCTCCAGAGATTTCGCGTCGGTAACCTTGGTGTACTTGCTCAGGGTCTTGATCGCGAACACCTTGTCGTCATGCATTCGCTTCAAGCCCTCAGCGAGCGATTTAATGAACCGTTTGACGGCATCCGCATTCTTTTCGGCCCAGGTGCGCTTGGCCATGACGCCGTTCTCGGGAAAGCGCAGATTCATTTCTTTGAGCTGTTTCGCGCCGACGATCTCGCGAAAGCCTTTTTCTCTGAGAATTATGTTGTTCGGCGGGTTGACCATGGCACCATCGACGTTGCCGGTCATGATCGCCGCCATGGATTCGGGAATGCCACCGGTTTGGATGATCGTTACATCACCAACCCGGGCACGGCGCAGAATCGAATCCGCGGTCAGGTGCGATACGGCGCCGATGCGGCTGACACCGACTTTCTTGCCGCGGAGTTGCTGCAAGCTGGTGATCGACGGTTGCACGTACATGGGGGTGGTAAACGTGTGCGTGATACAGGCGACAGGAATGACATCTCCACCCTGTAAGACGTTGGTGACTACGGTGGGTCCCAAGCCGCCAGCGAGCTGATTCTCGCCTGCGAGAATAGATTGCACCATGATCGGCGATGCGCCTTCGAAATACATGTCGACATCGAGGCGGTTTTTCTCGAAATAGCCGGCGTCTTTGGCAATGAACCAGAGAAAACCGCTGGCCGACAGCGGCGCGTAAGTGAAGCGGACTTTGTCAAGTTTCTCCGCCGCGACGGCGTTTTGTCGCGGGCTCGATGCCAGGATCAAACCAAATGCACAACATAAGGCAGCGAGATTGGGTCGTCGTTTCATGATGGTTCTCCAACGGTCACGCGACCGTTCACGGATCGATCTGAGGTAGGTCTAATGCAGATGGAATGCTGCTGTCAATCAGATCATATCGAGGTTTGACTTCTTCCGTTCAACTGCGGTAACTCTGGGCGCTGGACGGAGGATTCGATGGATTACGTTCAATTTGGTTCGACGGAATTTAAAGTCTCGCGCTTGGCGCTGGGCTGCATGAGCATGTCGGGGGCCTATGGGCCGGCGGACGATAACGAATCGATCGCGACCTTGCACGAGGCGTTCGATCTCGGCATCAACTTTCTCGACACCTCGGCCAGCTATGGCCAGGGCCATAACCACGAGCTGATCAAGAAAGCGCTGCAAGGACGGCGCGAGCGCATCGTGATTCATTCCAAATCCGGCAGCCCGCGCACGCCCGACGCCAAGGGCAGTCGCAGCGGCAGCACGCCGGAGTATTTGACCCAGAACTGCGAGCAAAGCGTGAAGCGGCTAGGCGTCGCTGCCTTGGATATTTTTTGCATGTCGCGGGTCGATCCGGATATCCCGGTCGAAGAGTCGGTGGGCGCCATGGCAAAATTGGTCGAGCGCGGGCTGACTCGCTACATCGGACTTTCGGAGGCGAGCGCCAACTCGATCCGGCGCGCGCGCCAGGTACATCCGATCGTTTCTTTACAGATGGAATACTCGCTCTGGTCGCGCGATCCCGAGGGCGGCAACTTGCAGGCGTGCCGCGAATTCAAAATGGGATTCATGGCCTATTCTCCGCTCGGGCGCGGTTTTTTCGGCGGGCTGGTTCATGACTCGAAGGATATGAGCGAAGGCGATGGCCGGATCAACCATCCGCGTTTTCAAGGCGATAATCTGGCGAAGAATCTCGCGCTGTTGGCGCGATTCGAAGAACTGGCGCGAGAGAAGCACTGCACCTGCGCGCAACTGGCGCTCGCCTGGCTGATGGCCCAGGGCGACAACGTGATCCCCATTCCCAGCAACAAGAGCCGCGCTCATCTGGAAGAGAATATCACAGCCGTGGAGTTGAAGCTCGGCAAAGAAGATTTAGCGCGGCTCGACGGGATCTTTCCGCCGGGGGCGGCGGCGGGACCGCGGACTAAGGATCTGCATCGGGTCAACATCTAATATAAACACGTTCCAGTTGGTCAAGCCGTTCCAATCGTTCCAGTCGTATTGGGAGGAAATATGCGAGACGTAACCATAGTTGTCGGGACCATCGGTCAGAGCATCATGCGCAGCGAGGACAACGGCCAAACTTGGGCGCGCATTGGGCCGCGCCGGGGATTTGCCTATGAAGCGGCGGTACGCTGCATCGCCATGCATCCAAAGCAGCATAAGATTCTCTTCGCCAGTACGGAGAAAGGGATTTATCGCAGCGAGGATGGCGGAGCGAACTGGAAACGGGTCGTGTCGGCGCTCGACGACCATTACGTGTGGGTGATCGCGTTCGATCCGGTCAACCCGGATATCATGTTTGCCGGCACCGGCACGCCGACGCCGGCGATGCTGTTCCGTTCGAAAGACGGCGGCCGGAATTGGGATCGGCGCCCCATGGAAGTCGCAACCGAGTGCGAAGCAGTCGGTACGCCGAGGTTTACCGGGATCGCCGTCGATCCGTTGGAGCCCAACCATATCTGGGCCGGCCTCGAAGTGGATGGCGCCCGTCATAGCAGCGACGGCGGCGATAGTTGGAGCATCGTCGAAGTGACCGGGCGGCGCGACATACACAACGTGGCCGTCACTGCCGGCCCGCCCAAAACGACTTTCATCATGGCAAACCGCGAGATCTACGGCAGCACCGATAATGGCAAGACTTGGGAGCCGCGCAACATGCAGCAGTCGCTGCCCTGGGACTATCCTAGGAAAGAAAACTATCTGCGCGGCATCGCCATGCACCCGGCGGATCCGAAAAAAATCCTGTTGAGCTTCGGCGATTTCACACCGGGAAGCTCTGGTGCGCTCGCGCAGAGCGATGATTTTTGTCAGAGCTGGAAGATTTTGCCGCTGCCGCAGGAACCCAACTCGACCATGTGGACTTTCGGAACAAACTCCGATGACCCGAATGTTATTTTTGCCGCGAGCCGTTACGGTTATTTGTACCGCAGCGACGACGGCGCGAAATCGTGGACCAAGTTGCGCAGAGAATTGAGCGAGATCGCGGCGGTGTGCTGGTTGCCGAATTAGCGCGGCCGCGCGGCGCCGCGCGGTTCAAGGGTTTAAAAACCTGCCCTGAGCTTATCGAACGGGTTCAAGGTTCAACATCGGGCCCCCATCCCGGCCTTCCCCCGTCCGACGGGGGAAGGGGCAAGATTGGTCCGCCATTAATAACTTACCTTTGCATTCTTTGAGGCTAAAGTTCTGACTGAGAATCTTTATCCGTCAACGATTGGAACCGTTGGAACTGTTTGAACGATTGGAACGTTTTCTTTTCTTCTATTTGTAGAGTTCCTTCAGCAGGCCGCTTTTTTCGATCCTATCTAGGAACCGCAGGTCGACGAACTGTTCCGGCTTGGCGTTTTTCGCGGCGGGGACACTTCTCGCAACGTCGTCTAGGGCGTTTTGCATGCCTTGCATATTGATGTAGGGGGCGCGTTCGAGAACTCTGTTCATGTAAAATTCATAGGCGCGATTCAAGATATCCGCATCGGTAATGGTCGTATACTTTGCCAAGGTTTTGATAGTTCCTTCCTTGTCGATACGTGCGCGCTGCATGGCGCGCACGTAAGCGCGCATAAAGCGATCGATCATGTCGGGTTTTTTGCGGATGAGGTCGCCGGGAACGGCCATCGATGGGTTGGGGTAGGCGAGATCCATTTCCGTGATGCTGAAGATCTCCTTGAAGCCCATCTTTTCGGATAGAAACTGTGTCGGCGGCGAGACCACCGAAGCCTCGACCCCACCTGACTTCAGGGCGCCGAACATGTTCGCCATGGTGCCCAACTGCATCAGGTTTACGTCTTTCACCGGATCCATATTAAGTTTTCTCAATGCCGCCCGTGCGGCGATATCAGCGCTCGAACCGAAGCGGCTAACGGCGATCCGTTTGCCGCGCAGATCTTCGAGGCTCTTGACCTCCGGTTTGGCGTGAATGGAGAAGATCAATTTGTTGACGTTGTTGCCGATGACTTTCAAATCTGCGCCGCTCAAGGAGGCGGCCATCACCGGTCCGCCGCCGAGGGATGCGATGTCGACATCGCCGGCCACCAGCACCTGGGCCAGTTGGGTGGCGCTGGGAATAAAGATGATCTGATCTTCCAGCCCTTCCTTGGCAAAAAAGCCGGCCTCGCGGGCAACCCAGATTCCCGTGTACGCGGCACTGATCGAGCTGTAGGCGATGCGCACGCGGTCGGCCGATTGGGCCAATGAGTTAAAAAGCAGAACCCACAAGCTAGCGATGAGCGATAGACGGATCATTCGATGCCTCCGTTACATGGGTCAAGATGGCGCGAATCTATGCCAGCCTCGTGTGAAAGATCAAGCCGGGTAGTGGTTCAGTTTGAGTGGGCAGACGTTTTCAGCCTGAGAAAGATTTCTCGCTTCGCTCGAAATGACAGCAGAATAGTCGCCTTGTCATCTCGAACGAAGTGAGAGATCTCGATCTAACTGAACCAGTACGTCAAGCCGCTATGGCTCGACCTCGACAAGGGTTCTGTGATATGGAGCTGCCATCTTTTGTGTGTAGAGGCCGGAGCATTCGATGAAACTTCAATTTCAATATGGGTCGATTGCGCTGATCGTTTTGTTTGCCTTGTTGTCGCCGCGCGCCGGCGGCGCCCAGATGAAAGCCCGCGTGGCGTGGACTTCGTTTGCCAGCAACATGAGCGGCACCTGGGTGGCGCAGGAAGAGGGCTTGTTTCGGAAGAATGGCTTGGAAGTCGAGCTGGTGCATATCCCGTCGACCTCGCGGGCGATTCAAGTGATGCTCGCGGGTGAAATACAGTATTCCTATATGGACGGGCGCAATTCGGTGACGGCGGCGCTCAAGGGCGCCGACGTTGTGATCATCGCCGGCGTCGCCAATCGTTTGGTGTTTTCTTTCATGGCGCGGCCGGAGATCAAGAGCTTCGCCGAGATGAAAGGGCGAAAAATCGGCATTACGCGGATTGGCTCGTCGACGCACAGCGTGACGCTTTGGGTGATGAACAAGGCCGGCATCAAGCCGGAAGAGTATCAGATGCTCCAGCTGGTCGACGTGCCGAATATTTTCACCGCAATCGTCGCCGGTCAGGTCGATGCCGGTGCGCTGTCGCCGCCGACCAATTTCCGCGCCCGCAAGGCAGCGTTGACGGAATTAATGGACGTGACCAAGGACGGCCCCGAGTA
The DNA here is from genome assembly GCA_963816145.1 of uncultured delta proteobacterium. GTDB lineage: Bacteria > Desulfobacterota > Binatia > UBA9968 > UBA9968 > DP-20. Next base: position 359,257 of record CAWFJP010000001.1, on the reverse strand, counting down.
TGTGTCGGTCGCCATCGGCTCGACGCGCTCATTCATCAAGGCCAACGAAGAGATGACACGCCGGTTCATCCGCGGCTACAGCGAAGGCGTGCAGTTTTTGAAGGTGAACAAAGCGGCGGGCATCCGCGCCATTCAGAAATACGCGCGCATCAAAGACCCGGAGATTCTCGAAGCGACTTACGGCGAAGCGCGCGCTTATATCGAGACGGTGCCGTACGTAACGCGCAAGGGCATGGAAACGATCATCGGCGAGTTGCTGCCGACCGAGCCCAAAGCCAAGACGGCCAAGCCTGAAGATTTTCTCGACACCCGGTTTGTCGCCCAATTGGAGAAAGACGGGTTCTACAAAAGTGGCGCTGCCAAATAAATAAATATCAGAAAGATTTCTCACTTCGTTCGAGATGACATGGAATGTGGACTTCATCTAGCAATAGAAATTACGCTCGCTTTTGTCATTTCGACCGAAGGGAGAAATCTTGCTGACTCCGGCAGGGAAATCCAAGAGGAGTACTTGAACCATGCCAAACGTAAAGCTCTCAACCGGCGTCGATCTGTATTACGAAACCCACGGCCAGGGCGAGCCGCTGATCTTCGTGCCGTCGACGGCTTATTCGGGCGAAGTGTGGAAGCCGTGGCAGATGCCATTGGCAAGTTCATTGCAGTTAATCTTTCACGATCCGCGCGGCTGCGGCCGGTCGGTGCCGAGCCAATCTGTATATACTATCGAGCAAATGGCGTTGGACATCGCCGCCATGATGGAACATTTGCAACTGCCGGCGGCCCACTTCATCGGCCACTCCATGGGCGGGCGCATCGCCTTATCCCTGGCGCAAAACTTCCCCGGCAAGGTGAAAAGTTTGATCATGGCGGCGAGCGGCTCCGGAACCGCCGGACGCGCGGGTTCGGATTGCGTTCCCGGACTGCCGCATCGCATGGTGTACGACTTAGTCGATATGGGTTTCGAAAAGTTTATTTACGACGAGATCGTTGAGTCGGACACGTTTTTCACCAAAGACTTCCGCGAGCAGCACCGCGACCGGGTTGAAGAGTTCTTCAAAGTCGCCTGGGCAACCCACGCCAAGCTCGATCCGTTCATTCATCTGTGCATCGCGCGCCATAACTTCGAAGGCACGCACCGCTTGGGCGATGTCCAGGCGCCGACGTTAGTGCTGATCGGCGAAGCCGACACCGTGGGTAGCAATCATATCGCGCAAGCCAGAGTGCTGATGGAGCGCATCCGTGGCGGCGAAATGACAGTGCTCAAGGGCCAATCGCATGGATTTTTCTGGCAGTCGCCGGAGGAGACCAACGAAGTCATTCTCGACTGGGTGAAGAAGCATAGCGCAGTCAGTTGAACTAGAGGATTGGCGGCGCCATCAGGGAGCAACCAACAGCCGGCAGATCCGGGCAATTCTGGATGGACTAGCGACAAAACCTCGAGGCCTAGTTGATTAGATTTTTCTCGCGCAAGAATTTGAAAAGTTCTTGAGCGACGGCTAGGTGACCTCTCTCATTCCAGTGAATATCGACTGGGAAGTAAAGTGTTTCACCGTTCAGCCCCCGATGTCTTAGCGCGGAACTTAGATCCGGGCACAAGAGTTGACGAAATCGACAAAAGCTTTGCGTGGTTTTGCTTAGCCTTTCGATTCGTTCTTCGAAGTCTTTGATCGGTTTGACCTTTTCCTTGTCGAGTCGCCAATACACTTCTTCCTTTGAGGGGAAGTAAAGAAATACAAAAGTTGCATTGATGCGCTTGCTCTCGTCGACCGCGCCTTCTATCTGTTTAGCAATTGCCGCCCAGGTTGATTCGAATTCTCCATCCGGAATGCCGTAGGGGTTTCGCAGCTTTCGCTCCAATAGTTTTAGGCCGATGCCGCCCCAGGTGTTATCTCCGCGTTTTGTTATGAAAGAGCGAGTCAAGTTCCTAAACAGATTGTTACTGGCCGAGTAGTTTTTTAAGAATTGCTTTATTGAGAAAGTTCGCTTGCTACTTTTATGACTTTTATGGCGTTTTTCGAATCGCTGGCCGTCTTCGAGGTCGTTTGTGTAGAGCGTGTAAAAGATGATTTGAGGGCGTAGGGGTTTGCCATATTTTTGGAATATCCGAGTGTACTGATGAGGACCATGACCTGGCTCAGCAAAATTGATGATTTCCCGGTTCGTTAGTTTAGCAAGCTGCGCAACCCACGTTGCGGTATCATCAACCCCCGCGCCGAATGTGAACGAATCTCCGAAGGCGGCGCCCCAAGCGGGGCCCCCTAACGTGCCGCCGCGAAAGCCGGCATCGGGATAATTCAAACGAGTTTGCAGCTTAAAAGTAAACTCATCACCGGTAAAGACAAAATCCGTTCCAGGCTTCAGGATTTGGCCAATCTCTGGGTGATTGAGGTAGTGACTTCCTGAGTTCATTTCCATCTGCTGAACGAGATTTAGCAAAGGACTTGGCAAAATGTCTTTTGGCGACAGATAAACCGCAATATCGAACGCGCTCAGAGCAAAGAAAACACCGAACGCCATTAATGCCGCGTTTACGAGAGTGTTTTTTAGCATGATTGCGAAGTTCGAAAAGACGCTTAGGGAAGCGTATGATCCACGGTGTTTTTCCGTTAGATTGTTAACCACGCCTCCAACGCGTGGTTGTACTCTGTCGGCTTCGCCGCTTTCATGCCATGGCCGACTCCTTCCCATAATTCCAATTTCACTAACGCTGGAGCGATGCGTTCAAGATAGGTCGATCTCTTCGCGCATGATGGCGCCGCCGACTTTGTGGTCGGCGACCAGGATTTTTGTCGGCACGGCGATGCGTTTGAAAGGATCTTCGAAGCCCAGGGCCCAGTCGCGGTTGTCGGTGAGCAGTCGGGTCAGCGCGTGGGCGGCGAAGTGATGGTTGCGGTAGACCTCCATGTCTTCGTCGGCCTGTGACAAGTTCTTTTGCTTCGCCTCGGCGCGGATCTCAGCCTCGGGCTTGTTGCGTCTCGCCAGGGCGTTGGGGAGGGCGGTCATGAAGGCGTGGATCATGCGCCAGTAGACCGGATCTTCCAGGAAAGCGCGGGAAATCAATTGCGGCGAGTCGGCGGCGAGTATGGTGCCGATGTTGCCGCCCCAGGAGTGGCCGACGTAAGCAAGTTTTTTTAGTTCCAGATTCTCGATCAGCTCGCGCATGTCCTCGGCGAAGTCGCGCAGGCGGTAACCGGTCAGTGGCTTGTCCGACTCGCCATGGCCGCGCAGGTCGGGAGCGATGACGTGAAAGCGATCTTGGAAATGCTCGGCCACCGCGCTCCAGCTCGCGGCGAAACTCGTCCAGCCGTGGACTAGCAGCAGTTCGGGTTTGCCGCGCTCGCCCCATTCTAAATAGTGCAGCTTGATGCCTTGGACTTCGGTGAATTTGCCTTGTGGTTTGCTCATGAACTTCCTCGCCTGCGGACTAACGTTTGCCATTGCTGCTCGGCCTCTAGTGATTATCTCAACTTTTTCTCGCAGTCTATGTAGAGAAACGTTTCAACGCTAGAGCGTAGACGCCAGCCTTTGACGCGATTGCGCTGTTGACAGTCGTTGGAGCAGGGTGATAGCCAGAACAAGGAACGAACTTCTTCTGTGGAGGTAACTGTGAAAAAGTTATTCTCGTCGTTGGTGGTCCTGTTCTTACTTGGATGTGCGGGCTTGGCTGGCCAAACCTGGGCCGCCGCAGCGGACGACAAGTCCGTGGCCGATTTCTACCACGGTAAAACGGTGAGAATTATCGTCGGTTTTTCCGCGGGCGGCGGCTACGACGCCTATTCTCGCTTGATCGGCCGGCATATTCAGAAACATATTCCCGGCAATCCCAGTGTCATCGTCGAAAACATGGCCGGCGCCGGCAGCATCCTGCTGGCCAACCATTTGTACAACGTCGCCCCCAAGGATGGCACGGTGATCGGCAACTTCAGCGGCCAGATTATTCTCGAACAGCTCTTTGGCAATCCCGCAGTGCAATATGATTTGGCCAAGTTTCGCTACCTCGGCGTGCCCATCGGCGAAACCTATTTGCTGATCACGACGCGCAAGTCCGGCGTGACGAAGCTGGACGAGCTGCTCGGCGCCAAGTCGAAGCAAATCACCGTCGGCGGTATCCCGGGCTCGACGGTGGAACAAGGGCCGTTGCTGATGCGCGACCTGTTGGGCGCCAACATCAAAGTCGTCAGCGGCTACAAAGGCACCGCCGATGTCCGGTTGGCCATGGAGAGCGGCGAGATCGACGGCATCATGAACAGTTGGGAATCGTCGAAAGTGACTTCCTTGGACCGCATCAAGAGCGGCGACTGGCAACTGCTCGCGCAATTGGCCGACAACCCGGTCGCGGATTTGCCGGTGAAGAATGTGCCGACCATCCCGCAGATCGCCAAGACCGAAGAGCAGCGTCAGCTGCTGCGTTTTGGCGCGGCGGCGCCCAATCAGTTCGGCAAAGTCTACGTGATTCCTCCTGGGACGCCGCCGGAGCGCGGCGCCGCGCTCGAAACTGCGCTGACGCGGACATTTGCCGACAAAGAATTTCTCGCCGATGCCGAGAAAGGCAAGCTCGACATCGAGCCGGTCTCGGCGCAACATGTGCAAAAATTGATCAACGACTTCCTCGGGCTTTCGCCCGACCTCAAGGCGAAATTGAAAAAAATTCTCAGACCCTAGGTAAAGCCGTTCAAGGTTCAAGGGTTCAAAGTTCAATGTCGCCCAGGGTTCCGTTTCATTGAACGATGGCCGATAGTTGCGATAAGTATTAGCGGTAAAAGAGAGGTTTAGATGGGTTTACTCGACGGCAAAGTGGTGGTGGTGACCGGGGGCGGGCATGGCATCGGCCGCGCGTATTGTATGGGGATCGCGCGGGAAGGCGGAACGGCGGTGGTCGCCGATATCGATGACAAGGCTGCCGACGCCGTCGCCAAGGCGATCGCCGACAAGGGCGGCAAAGCGCTGGCGACCAAAGTCGACGTGGCGAATTTCTCCAAGCTGCCAGGAGATGGCCGGGAAAGCTCTCGGCGCTTATGGTCAGATCGACGGACTGATCAACAACGCGGCGATCTTCATGAGCGTGCCGGCGGAGAAAGGCACCTGGCAGGACATCACCGAAGAAGCCTGGGACCGGATCATGGCGGTCAACGTCAAAGGCTTGTGGTTGTGCAGTCGGGCAGTGGTGCCGGCGATGCAGAAACGCAAACAAGGCAGCGTCGTGAATATTTCCTCCAACATGGCTTTCAACGGTGGCTTGACGATGATGCACTACGTGACTTCGAAGGCGGCGGTGGTGGGTTTCAGCCGTGTGCTCGCCCGCGAGCTCGGCTCGGACAATATTCGCGTCAACACGTTGGCGCCCGGCTCGACCATGAGCGAAGACAAGGCGACCGACGAAGCGGTCAAAAATTACGAGCGCTCGGCGTCGACGCGCATTCTCAAGCGCATCGAGCAGCCGGAGGATTTGGTCGGCACGGCGCTGTATCTGCTTTCGGATCTGAGCACGTTTGTTACTGGGCAGACGATTCTGGTCAATGGCGGCGCGGTGCTGCACTAGACTAGGCATGAGGCATGAGGCGCGAGGCTTGAGTAAGAGCGTTTAAGAAGGCAATAGGCAGTAGGCAACAGGCATTAGCAGGGAATTTGGATTCGGACTTGCAATCCAAAATCCCAAATCAAAAATCCAAAATGGATTGACGGAGGAAATCGCCATGGGATGGGTAGACGCTGATGCGCATGTTGTCGAGAGTCCGCTGACTTGGGACTATCTGACGCCGGCGGAGAAAAAATTTCGGCCCATGCTGTTCAAGCCGGAGGATGACAATCAGAAGGCGCACTGGGTCATCGACGGCAAGATTCGCGGATTGTTTCGCTTCACCTTCAGCAAAGAAGATCTCGACAAAAAATCCGCCGAGATCGGCCGGGACGTGAGCACGACGATGGCCAACCGCGATTTGGCCGACGTATCGGGGCGGATCAAGCATATGGATGAATTGGGCATCGATATCCAGGTGCTCTACACCAGCATCTTTCTCGATCAGGTGACCGAGCGCGCCGATACCGAAGTCGCGTTGTGCGGCGCATTCAACCGCTGGATGGCCGATGTCTGGAAGAATAGCAACGGGCGATTGCGCTGGATGGCCTGCTTGCCGCTGCTCAGCATGGCCGATGCGCTCGATCAATTGAAGTTTGCCAAGGACAACGGCGGCTGCGGCGTGTTCATGCGGCCTCTCGAAGGCGCGCGCCAGATCAGCGATCCTTACTTTTTTCCGATGTACGAGCTGGCTGAGAAGCTCAACTTCTGCATTGGCTTGCACCAGGCCAACGGCAGCGCCGCGGCGGTGGACATGATGGTCAACCCTGACGGCAGCCGCGATTTTTTCAATCAATATCGGATATTCAATGTCGGCGCGATGTTCCGCATCCTAAACTGCGGCATCCCGCAGAAGTTTCCGAAGCTGCGTTTCGGATTCATCGAAACCGCGGCGTCCTGGGTGCCCTGGGTGATCTACGAGCTGCGCCGGCGCTTGGACACGGTCAATAGAAAATTGCCCAACGATTTGCTGGAGAAGTCCGGCATCTTCGTTACCTGTCAGATCGGCGACGACGTGCCGTACCTGATCAAGACCTGCATGGGCGAGAATACGCTGATGATCGGTACCGACTACGGCCACGCCGATTCGTCGACCGAACTGGACGCGCTGACGACGCTGAAAGATAGCGGCGGCATCAGCGCGGCGCAGCATAAGAAGATCGTCGAGGACAATCCGCGGGTGTTTTACGGGTTGAATTAGTCGTCACAAAGGCGGCCGTGAACGCCTTTTGGCGGCTGAGCCATCTTCACGGAACTCACGGTTCGCGTTTCTCGCCTAGCGCAATCACCTTGATGCGCGCACGATTCACTGCGCGTCGTTCATTCAGGTACGATCTCCACGACCGCCGGGGTGGTCGATTCGAGCCGCACGAAAGCCGCATGCACACGATTCATCCGGCGAAGATAAATTTGCGGGTCTGCGTCGAGGATCCGCAACCGGGCTTGGCGCCATACTCCGCGCAAGTGAAGTCTGAGGCGGCCGTCATCCGCGAGGGCGTTGCGGACCCATTGGGCGCGGGAACCGTCTTCCACAACGACGATGATGCGCCCGCCGTCGTCGAGATACCCTACGGGGATACGGCGCCGTTTACCCGACGGTGGCCGACTGTTTCAATGATAAGCGCGTTTGCTCGCGTATATGGAGGCCGAGGGACACCAACCAGCAAGGCGAGTTTAGTGAGCTCATTCGCGATACGAACGACCCATTTTGGAAGGCGCGTCTAATTGCCTCTAGCAGCTTAACGTTGTGGCTAACCGGCGCGCAAAAGGAGGCAAAGCCGACTGAAGCGCGTCCGGTTGAGCCGCGTGTTAGGCCCGGCCGTGTTGGATATCGGGCCTGAGCTTACTCTTGCCTGACTATATCGACCGAGATCTCCACCGCTGGAATCGTTCCTCTGTTCTCAAGCCAGTGTGTGGTGTTCCTATCCTCGGGCCAGCCCACTCCCGGCCCATAGTCCGTAGCGACTCCATTTCTATGGTCAGTGATCGTTCCTTGCAGTATGTAGACGGTGCCTGGTCTGTCTCTATGGTCGTGAATCGGGCCGAAGACGCCTCCAGGCTCGATGGTCACCATACGCATTCGAAGTTGGCGCCCTGCCATGCCCTCGATCTCAGGGCCAAGGTCAACCGTTGCAAGTAACTTCACCGTAACACCTTTCGTCTCAGGTGCCACCTGTTCGTTGCTCATCGTGCTCTCCTCTCTCTGCTTCCAGGGCCTAACGCCATGCCGCTGAGACGTTATTAAGAAATATCTTGGTCACGTTGACCTCGCAATCGGCTCAAGCGGCGGGTTAACCGGCGGCACGCTCCGTAACTTACTCCCGTCCTTTTCTACCTTCTCGTTTTAGCCTTGATTAGAAATCGTTGTCGATTCTTGAAACCCAATTGCAGGGCCATCAAATCCGGTACACGCAACACCAATGATGCCATAGCAGAGTCGAACGAAGAGGAAATAAGCCACGCCAATACAAGCAAGTATTGCCAGGAATATGAGATTGATTACGATTATCCTTCTCCAAGGTTCAAGCCATGAGGGCAGATCTTTCCTATGTGGCGAAGCGACCCTTTGCTCATCGTTAACTCTCGACCGGATAACATATAGCGTTTTATCCCTCAAAGCATGGAGGCAATCAAATTGGTTGATGGTGCGGGAGTCAGACCAAGGGGATAAAACGTGTTGGACTAAAGCGCGGAGCCGCTGAGCAGCTTCGGCTATGGGGATTATAACGGAACGCCGTGCCGTCGAGTCGGGCGAATAGTTGCGGTGTTTATCTCTTATACAGCTGCTTGATAAACCCCGACGCTTCCAACTCCTGCACCACGCTCATATCGACGAAACTTTTCGGGTCGGCGGCGGCGGCTTTTTTGTCGCGCGGGGCGATGTCGTCGAGGAGGGTTTTGACGCCTTCGGCATTCGGGTAAGGAATTTCGGGGAATGCTGAGTTGTAGGCTTTGTAGGCGCGCTCCAAACCTTCGGGGTCTTTGGTTTTGAGGTTTTTGCCGATGAGCGCTTTGGTGTCTTCTTTGTTGGTGTGGATGTAGTGCAGCGATTCCGTAAACGCGCGCACGACTTTTTGCACCAGCGGCCGGCGTTCTTTGACCGTCTTTTCGCGGGTGACGACGGCGTTGACGTGGTAGGGGATCTTCAGCGTGCCGATGTCGTAGAGATCGCGGAAGCCGAGTTTTTCCGCTTCGCGCACCAGCGGTTCGCCGAGCAGCGTGAACTGGGTGATGTTGTTGGCGAGGGCGGCGAGGCGCTGGGGATTCTCGCCGGTGGCGATGATTTTGGTTTCCTTCTCCGGGTCCACTCCCAGGCGGCGCAGCGCCAAGCGGAGCGTCATATCGGAGGTCGTGCCCAAGCGGTTGACGCCGCCGATCTTTCCCTTGAGCTGTTCGACCGTCGTGATGCTGCCGAGCGACACGATATGGTCGATGAAGAGCGGCAGATTGGTCGACACCATGACAGTGTCGGCGCCGGCTAGCTTGGAGGTAACCAAGGTCGCCGACGGAGCGATGATGAAATCGACTTCGCCGGTGAGCAGCGCTTGGATCACGATGGTGCTGGCGCTGATGCTGATGACCTCGACGTTGAGGCCGTTCTTCTTGAAAAATCCTTTTTGATCGGCGACCCAGATCGGCGTGTTCGATGGCGTGCTGCCGGCCCAGGCGATGCGCATGCGCTCCTGGGCGGCGGCGGGTATTACGAACGCCAAGCCAACAATAATGATAACAACCATCAGCGATAGTGATTTACGCAAAGGCCTCTCCTGTGGCCCTCGCCCTCTCCCAAAGGGCGAGGGGGATCGGCGGGGGCATTTGTGATTGCGCGGAATATATCGCCTGGTGAAATGCACTGCAATCTGGAAGGTGGTGCAGTTCGGAGAGATCCCTCTCTTCGTTCGGGATGACAGCCGGTGATAATTTGTCATTTCGAGCGGAGCGAGAAATCTATTCGGCGCTGCACAATGTTCGCAATCCCGGGGAGTTGCCATTGCGACTCAATCGCGATTATGATCGCAGCCGAAAAGTGATGCTCATTGTATGCGAATGATTTTGGTAGGCGCCGGTCAGGTCGGTGGCATCATCGGCGGGCGGCTGGTGCGTGCCGGTCACGATCTGACGTTTTGCGATGTCGACCGTGAGCATGTAGAGGCTGTGCGGGGCGCCGGTTTGCGCGTCGATTTGCCAGGCGACTCGTTTACGGTGAAACCCCGGATTCTTTTTCCGAGCGAGCTGTCGGGAAAGTATGACCTGGTGCTGATCGCGGTGAGGTCAGAGGGAACCCAGGATGTTTTGGCTGCGATGGCGAATCATATGACCGAAGATGCGGTCGTGGTGTCGTTGCAAAACGGCATGAATCTGCCGCTGGTCGCCGAGTGCGTCGGCGCCGACCGCGCGGTGGGCGCGGTGGTGCGCATGCGCAGCATCAAGATCGCGCCCGGCCATGTGCGGACCTACCAAAATGGCTATCTATACATCGGTCATATTCACGGACAACGCACACCCCAGCTCGAAGCGCTGCACGGCATGCTCGATCCGGTCATGCCGACGAAAATCGCCGACAACATGTACGGGGTGATGTGGAGCAAGCTCACGTTTACCAGCATGCGCATGCTCAGCTGGATCGCCGACGCTAAGATGCCGGCGATCTGGCAGAGCGAGGCGAATCGCCGCTTGTTCGCTGATTTCATCACTGAGGTCGTCAAAGTCGGCGAAGCGGCGGGTGCCCGGCTGGAAAAACTCGCCGAGTACGATCCCAACGATTTCCACTCGAGCCGGTCCCTGGAGCAAAGAATGGCAACGGTCGAGGAGATGGCGCGCACCTGGAAAGATGAGAAGGAAACCGGCGGCGGCTTGAAACGGGGCGAAAAAACCGAAGTCGATGGCATCATCGGCGCGGTCATTCGCGAGGGCGAGCGGCTGAACGTCGCGACGCCGCTGTGCCGCGCGACACTGAAAGTGTATTTAGAAATCGAGCATCGCCAGCGGCCGATCGGCATGGCGAACTACAAGGAGCTTTACCCAGATAGCTAATGTCATCGAGAAAGGTCAGCGCCATGATCCGTTGGAGAATGTTTCTAATTATTGTCTTAGTTCAGTTAAGCGCCGCGCCGCAAAGTAATGCTGCCGAGGTCAACGCCGATTGGCAGCGCTTGGTCGCGGCGGCAAAAAAGGAAGGCAAGGTGGTCATCGGCGCGCCGCCGGGGAGCGATTTCAGAGTCGCAGCCCAGGCGGCGCTGAAAAAGCGATTCGATCTCGACAGCGAATTCGTTCAAGCGCCCGGCCCGAGCTTGATGAGTAAAATTGTCGCGGAGAAACAGGCCGGCGCCGTCACCGTCGACGCATTTCTGATTGGACCGTGCACCGGCAACTCATTGCTCAAGTCCGATGTCTATGAACCGCTGGCGCCGGCGATGATCCTGCCCGAGGTCAAAGACCCGGCCAGGTGGTTTGGCGGCCATCTGTGGGCCGACAACCAGAGCGGCAATAATCTCCTCTATAGCTTCGTCGCGCAGATGACGCCGTCGATTTACTACAACACCAATCTGGTCAAGCCCCAGGATGTGCGCAGTTACAACGATCTGCTCGATGCCAAATGGAAAGGCAAAATCGGCCTACGCGATCCGCGGGTGCCGGGCGGCGGTCTGGCGATGTGGGCGTTTCTCCTCGACACCAAGGGCGAAGACTACGTGCGCAAGTTGGCGCAGCAGGAGATGTTCGTCAGCCGCAACGCGCGCCAGATTGCCGACGCTTTGGCGAAGGGCAACTTGGCGATGACCATCGGCGTGGGCTATCGCGATTTCGACGCGTTTCTCGACGCCAACCTGCCGGTCAAGCATCTACCGACGTTAAAAGAAGGCACCTATGTCAGCGGCGGCAACGGCATCCTCGGCATCGTCAAAGGCGCGCCGCACCCGAACGCCGCCAAAGTGTTTTTCAACTGGCTGCTCAGCCGCGAAGGGCAAGAGTTGCACAATCGAACTGCGCAGCAGCCGTCGCGCCGGTTGGACGTCGACGCCAAGGGGCTGGACGGGCAAGCGGCAAAGGATGTTTTGACCGTGGAAGAGTTTCGCCGCGTGCAGAATTTCACCGAAGACAAATGCAACAATTCATGGCTGCCGGGAGCGAAGTTGGCGGAAATCTTACTAAAATAACATCGCATAGGTTCCAGTCGTTCCAATGGTTCCAACTGTTTCAATCGTTTTGGGCCGAAGACTTAGGGGCTAGCGGCGCATGCGGTATAATAATCGGAAGGGAGATTTTCACCACGAAGATCACGAAGGACACGAAGGTTTCGGATTAATTATCTCCGAACTTCGTGCTCTTCGTGTCTTCCTTAGAAAATCCATATGCAAGTACGATCCGGACAACGAATTAGCACGTGGCCTCCGTCATACCGGCGAAAGCCGGTATCCATCCCCCTCCCACCCCTGGATGCCGGCCTTCGCCGGCATGACGAATCAGGGGAAAACCATGTGGAGGGGCCTGCAGTTTCATAATCTGTAGACGAGCGTAAGCTCATGGACACCTCGTGGTGAATGACAATTGTCATTTAACTGAGAACCTGACGATGATCACGCACGAAGAAAACGAATTGTTGACGCAGACCGGAAAGGGGACTCCTTGCGGCGAGTTGATGCGGCGCTATTGGCAGCCGGCGGGGTTGTCGGAAGAGTTGGCGGCGGACAAGCCGTTGCCGGTACAAATGTTCGGCGAAGAGTTGGTGCTGTTTCGCGATGGCGATGGCAAGCCGGCGCTGATCGGCCGTTATTGCGCGCACCAGGGTGTCGACATGATCTACGGCCGCGTCGAACCGGATGGGCTGCGCTGCATGTACCATGGCTGGTTGTTTGATAACTGCGGCAAGGTGGTCTTGCGCGGCGAATGGCTGCCGGAAAAGGAACGTCGCTGGGATGTCGGCCAGCCGGCCTATCCGTGCATTGAAGCCGCCGGGATTATTTTTGCTTACATGGGACCGGGCGAGCCGCCGGTGCTGCCGCTGCGCCAGCTTGGCGCTGAGCCGATGACGAGCTCCCCTGTAAAAAGACTCGAGCGCAAAGCAAATTACTTCCATGGGATCGTCAACGTTGACGAACAGCTCCCCCATCGTGACAGGTTCTTCATCCCTAATCTTGTGGTATCTCGGGGCGAATCCGCGGCAGAGGAGAACTGCTTACGCTGGCATGTGCCGGTGGACGATCAAACCCATTTCGAGTACACGCTGTGCTATCTCGGACCGTTTCCGTCAACATCTAGCGCGCAAACCTCAGCGCCGGAGGAGCTGCGCATTGCCCTCGCTATCATCCTTGGCGAGCGGGCAACCGCGTCGGCGGCACCGGGAAAAACTTAATTTTGCAGCTTGATCACGCCAGCAAGCGGCCGAGGTTGACGATTACTTCTTCGATATCGTCCAGCGAATTCCAGCGCGGTGAGCCGCCCATGTGCGGGGTGACGATGACGTTACGGAACTTGATCAGCGGATCGTCGACGTCGCCGGGTTCTTCGTAGAAAGTGTCGAGACCGAAGCCGGCTAAACGATTCGATTCCAGGGCGTGCCGCAAAGCATGGCGTTCGACCAGGTTGGGTTGCGATACGTTGATTAAAAACGCGCCCGGTTTTATCACCGCGAGTTGCGGCGCGCCGATGAAGCCCACGGTCGTCGGGCTGCGCGGCAGGTGCAGGCTGACGAAGTCCGAAGTGGCGAGCAGCTCGTGCAAGGACAAGTAAATCGCCTGATACTGTTGCTCCACTTCCACAGGCAAACGCGTGCGTTGGTGGTAGACGATGCGCATGCCGAGGGCGGTGGCGCGCAGCGCCAGTTCTCTACCGATCTCACCCAAGCCGACGATGCCGAGCTGGCGTTGGTAGAGCGTGACCATGCCGGGAATGCGCGCCCAGTTGCCGTTGGGCGTGTGTTTGCGATTGTACGTCGTTGGCTGATAGCCGGCGGCTTTGAGTTGTTCGACGCTGATTAGATTGGCGTTTTGCGTCACTTGGCGCGCCAGGGCGAGCATGAGCATCAAGGCCTGTTCCGCCGTTGAAATATTCGCCCGGCGTCTGATCGTCAAGACCTTCGCGTGATTTTTTGCACAAGCCTCTTGGTCAATGTTGCGCGTGGTGAAGCCGTACTTCTGAACGAATTTAAGGTTCGTGCCTGCGGCGGCAACTTCTTCTGGCCCGAAAGTAAGTTCTTCGACAACCGCTACACTGGACCCGGGGAGATTCGCCAATAGCTCTTCCTGGCTGTCGACCAGGCGAACCTCCGAAGGATAAAGATTGGCGGCCTGCGCGCGGATCTTGTCGCACCAAGCGCGGAAGTCGGGCAGATCGTGCAGGCAGAAATGCGCAAACGCCTCGATGCGCTCTGGCGATGCCGACGGGTCGAGGACGACATTGATCAAGCGCAGAAAGGTGTCGTTTTCGACGACGAGTTTGTAACGAGGTTGTGTCATAATTGCGGTGCCTGCATCTGTTTTCGTACTACCATGAGCGAATTGAAGTAGGGGCGACCGGCCGGTCGCCCGTGGCCCTCACCCTAGCCCTCTCCCGATGGGAGAGGGAAATTAAGCAGGTTCCGGGTCGATTTTGAGTGCCTGCAAAACTCTTGTGAACATGTTGTAGGTGCCGATGAGCATGGTCAGTTCGACGGTTTGGCGTTCGCTGAAGTATTTGCGCACTTCGGTAAACAAACCGTCCGCTACGTCGATTTGTCGCGTCATTGCATCGGTGTAGGCCAGCAAGGTGCGCTGCTTGTCGTTGAAAAGTTTCGAAGGTTGCCAGTCGGCGATGGCGGCCACTTGCTCAGGTGTCAAACCTTCCTTCAGCGCGTATGACGGCCCATGGGCGCGTTGGACGTACTCGACGTTGTTCAAGATCGCCACGCGAATCACCGCGATCTCACGGCATTGGCCGTCGATCTCGGTGCCGTAGCGCACTGCTTGATTGAACTCGAACCAAGCGTCGGCCAGCGTCGGGCTGTGCAGCATCAAACGATAGACGTTGATCAATCTGCCGCCCCGGGCGCCTTTGATTTTGGCGATGGTGTCGGCGAGCTCGGGGTGATCGGTCTCGCCGATTAACGATACGCGTGCCATGGGTTACCTCTCAAAAATTGAGCGCGTTCAAGCGGTTCAAATGGTTCAATCGCTTCGCTCCGTTCAACGCGTCGGAGCGGGTTTCAATCGTTCCAGTCGTTCCAATGGTTCCAGTTGTTTCGATCAGACGGCGCTGCGGCGTTGCATGCGCAGCGTGAAGCCGGGGCGTTGAACAAATACGCTACTGCGGTCTTTTTGTTTCGACAACTCGCCGATGAGATTGACCAGCGGATTACCGGCGCTCGAATAGCTCCGCGCCGGGCCGGCGGCGTACATTCGGTCGACGTCGTCTTTGCTGGAAAAGAAGCGCAGCAAGAGTTCTTCGTCGTTCTTGCCGCCGTATTTTTTGCGCAACTCTTCAAGCGTGTCGGTCGGATAAGGCCGGCCGGCGATCTCTTTGGCGCGCGGGCGATTCAAAATTTTATCTTTGACGTCCTTGTCCATCAATTCGGCGCCCTCTTTGCCCCAGATACCCATGGCGTACTCGATAGTCTGATCAGTGACCTGTTTGTAGCGCTCGCCGACGATGACATTGATCGCGGCTTGGCTGCCGACGAACTGTGACAGCGGCGTAACCATGATGGGATAGCCGAAATCAGCGCGCACTTGCGCCGCTTCTTCGAGCGTGTGGTCGATTTTGTTCTCTATGCCGACCCGTTGCAGTTGATGACGCAGGTTGGAAATCATCCCGCCAGGAATTTGATGGACATATTGGGCGTAGTCGTATTCGGGCGTTTTGCCGATGGCAAGATTCTCCTGGCGCGCGCAGGCGGTGAGAAACTTGGATGCCTCGCGCAGCGGCGTTTCGTTCACCACCGTTCGATAGCCCAGGGCGCGGGCGTTCATGGCGACGTTAAACAAAGACGGATTTCCCGAGCCGTCGGCCAATGGTGGAATCGCCGTGTTGATGTGGACCATGCCGGCTTTAATCGCTTCCAGGGCGCAGAGCGTGCCCAGGCCGGTGGTGCAGTGCGTGTGCAGCTCGACAGTCAAGTCGCCGGCGGCTTGCAGAATCGCCGGCACCGCGGTCTTGGTGCGCTCGGGCGTCAGTATCCCGCCTGGGTCTTTGAAAATGACGCGGTAGACATCGAGGGCTTTCGCTGCGCGAATTTTCGCCGCGTAATACTCGTCGGTGTGGCGCGGCGACACGGTGTAGATCAGATTGATGATCGGTTTCAATCCGGCGTTCTTGGCTTGCTTGACCCGCCAGGCCCAATCCGCCGCATCGTTCCACGAGTCGGAAATGCGCACTTCACTGACGCCGACATTGGCCATGCAGGTGTCGAAGAGTTGATGCAGCGCGTCGGGATAAATGGCGAAGCCGCTGCGCGAGCCGTGTACCAGACGGAGCGGTGTGCGTTTGAACTTCGGGATAATTAATTTGTAGCGCTCCCAAGGATCCTCACGCAATTCTTTGACGCACTTGGGCAGTTCGATGGGACCGCCGAGCTCGATAGCTTCGAAGCCGGCGTCATCGAGTTGGCTGCAGATCGGCGCGATCATCCCGGTGCGGATGTTATAGGCCCATAGGCTCTGGGCGCCGTCGCGGATGGTGGTGTCTTGGAAATAGACTTCGGTCATGGATGGCTACACTCCGATTCGCTCGGGTCCTCACCCTCTGGGAAAGGGGACAGAAAGTAAGGGCTAGGCGATTGATTCTATTTTTCTACCAGTTGCAGAAACGGTTTTCTATGTAGGTGACAATGCTGGTCAGCGCGATGCCAAAAAGCGCGAGCAGCACGATGGCGACAAACGCCGGCGCCATTTCCAGCGCGTTGGCCTTGAGATTGATGAAATAGCCCAACCCTTTCGATGACATGAAAAACTCGGCGACGACAACTCCGACGATGGCGCGGCCGATGCTGGTGCGCAGGCCGGCAAGAATATAGGGAACCGCGGACGGCAACGTGATGGTAAAGAACATCTGCAAATTGGTTGCCGAGAAACTTTGGCCAACACGGAGATAATTGTCGTCGACCTCACGCGCACCTTGAATCGAATTGATGATCAGCGGAAAAACCGCCGACCAGAAGACGATGATCACCCGCGATAGCATGCCGATACCGGTCCACATGATGATTACCGGTAGAAAGGCGATGTAAGGAACGCCATAGACGGCGGCGATGACCGGCTCGAAGGTCGCGTTCAAACGCGGAAACCAACCGATCGGTAAACCGACGAATACGCCGACGATCATAGCGATGACTAATCCCATGAAGAGAGTTTGCGCGGTATTGCTGACATGACCGATGAAATCGGCGGACGGGATAATGCGTATCGCCGTGCGTAAAACTTCCACTGGCGAGCTGACAAACAACGGGTCAAGCAAGCCGGCCGACGAGCCGATTTGCCAGGCGATCAGGCAGCCGGTGATGCCGACCGTGCCCCAAAGCAGACGAAAGTAACGTTCGGTCCAAGCCACAGGCGGCACCATTGGAATTGGTTTGGCCGAATTCGCTAGCGCGGCGTGGTCGATACTTGACGACATGAAAACCTCCCGATCATTGCGGGGATTCGATCAAATTCCAAACTTGTTTCACATACTCTTGGAGCTGCGCGCTATGTTTGGTTTCGAGGGAGCGCGGCCGGGGAATATCGATCTTGACGATCGCACATACGCGCGCGGGACGGGCGGTAAAAACAATCACTTGATCGGATAGAAAGACCGCCTCGGCAATGTCATGGGTGACAAACAGCATGGTCTTGCGGGTGCGCGTCCAGATCTCGGTCAAGTCGACCTGCAGTTTCTCGCGGGTCTGCGCGTCCACCGAGGCGAATGGTTCATCGAGCAGTAAAATGTCCGGGTTGACCGCTAGCGCGCGGGCGAGATTCGCGCGTTGCTGCATGCCGCCGGAAAGTTCCGACGGAAAACGTTTTTCAAAACCGCGCAGGCCGACCATATCGATCAAGCTCTCGATCTTGGCCGCTTGCTCGGGCTGATGATAGTCACCCTTCAATTTAAGGCCATAAATAATATTCGACCAGACTGTGCGCCAGGGCAAAAGCGACGCGCTTTGAAAAACCATCGCGCGGTCCCGACCCGGTCCGCTGATCGGCTTTTCATTGACGCGGATTTCACCGCCATTCACTGGTAGTAGGCCATCGACGGCGTAAAGAAATGTCGTTTTGCCGCAGCCGCTGGGCCCGACGATGGTCACGAACGAGCCTTCCGCTACATCGAGGTCGACACCGTGGCAGGCCAAGACGGGTTCGCGGTCGAGTTTGCCGCGATAGACGATAGCGACATCGCGGGCGGTGATTTTGTTAAGCATCGGTTGGTCGCTAGTGTCGCTGGGACAGAGACGAGCTGACTTGTGGGGTGATGTCCGCTTGCGTCGCTCACATCCGATCCGATCTATTTATACAACTTGTCGATAAAGCCTTGGGCGACCAGCTTATCGACGTAACTGTTATTGATATACGGCTTCAAATTGAGCTTGCGGGTTTCCTCGACGGTCGAAATCTCCTGCGTCGCCTTGACTACTTCGGGAGTCACTCGCGGGATAACCGTTAGCAACGGTGCGAAGAACTCATATGCGTAAGCGTTCCATTCTTCATTCGTCACGCCAGCGTATTTGGGCAGGACCGACAAACTCTTTTGCTTGTTGCGTTTGACGAAAGCAATGCCCTCAGTGGCGGCCGCAGTGAAGCGCTGCATGGCGTCGCCGTTTTTGGCCGCGTAGCTTTTGGTCGCTACCCAGCCCTGGTTGGAGTAAGCGATGTCGCGCAAATCGCCGAAGCGCTTTTGGCCGGAAGGAAGCAGTTGTTCGCCAAGCGGCGGCAGAATCAGCGTTGCTTCGGTCTTATTCGCTTTCATCGCGCTAATGAGATTACCCAGGCCGCCAAGATAAACGACGTTGACGTCCGACTTTTTGATACCGTTCTTGGCGAGCCAGACGCCGATCATCAGATCGCCGAGGGAGTTCGGGTTGGTCGAGCTGATCGTCTTGCCGACCAAATCCTTGACGCTCTTGATATTCGGTTGCACCCAAATTTCCAAAACCGTGTAGGGCATGCACTCGCCGAAAATTGTAAAATCCGTGACACCTTTGGCAATGGCGTCGAAAATGACTCCGGCAGGCCCCGTGGCGATGTCGACGCTTTTAGAGCGCAAGGAAGCGACGGCCTGCGAGCTGCTGTTGATCTGATTCAAGTTTA
The DNA here is from genome assembly GCA_963816145.1 of uncultured delta proteobacterium. GTDB lineage: Bacteria > Desulfobacterota > Binatia > UBA9968 > UBA9968 > DP-20. The sequence goes on along the minus strand of CAWFJP010000001.1, from coordinate 340,429 downwards.
CGTCAAGGCCATGCTTAGCGAAAATGCCAAACTCTTTGGCGACAAATAAATTGATATACTGCCCTCCGGCGGCGCTGTAGCTCACGGTCATTTTGGTCGATTGTTTTTGCGCCCGGGCTTGCTCGCGGCCGAGCACCAGAAACAATATCGGAGCAAAAATTAACAGCCCGCGCCGGGAAATGTTCATGACCGGCCTCCCATGTTGAATTCCTTGGCACAGTTCTTTATGCCGACGCCGCGTTGCTGTCAATGAGTAAACGATACCAGCCAACATCGCCCTTGGGTCGTGGCGCATGAGTGGAACAGGCGGCGATTGATTGTTGCCGGCCAATCACCGTTTCTTGAAACGGAAGTACTTCGACACTAACGACTGGCTGATTGGGCAGGAGTGTAATTGGTAAGTTCGAGATCTCGAGTTGTGCCGTCGCCGTCGCGTCGATGCAGTTTAATGATAAACTCGCCATTCAAAGCTCGGGTGCTCGATGCCACCGGCGATTTTTCAATTGCGCTGAATTGCCAGGAATCGCCATTGTGGTAAGTCGGAGCTGGCGCCTGGTCCTGAGCCAAGGCCGCCTTGCCGATAAGGAGCAAACCAATCGTTAAAGACAGAATCACAGTCTTGAACATATCGCCTTTATCTCCTTTCGCCCAGGATGATTGGCATGATCAGTGCAATTTGGAAAACACCCGGGTAGACATCAGCTCCATCGTCCGGCGCACGTCGGTCATTGGCACACCGCCGAAATTAACGATGCCGATCACATGATTGACACCGATTTTTTCATATTCGCGCAGGATCTCGACGGCGTTGTCCGGTTCGGTAAAAAGCGCCAGCCGCTCCTGCTTGATGTTGTCCAGCTGTGGAATCTTCGAGCCGGGGCGGCGGTGGGTTTTATGAAACGAGATGTTGCGTTCGAAATAGGGACGCGCCTCTTCAACCGCGGCACGTTCGTTCGGATGGAGAAAGACATGCATGGCGACCATGATTTCCGGCCGCGCTTTATGACCGGCCTTTCGGTAGGCGTCTAGATAGAGATCATTCTTCACCTTAACGTCCGCAAGGTTATTCGAGCGCGCGAAGGGAATGCCCATCATCGGTAAGCCCATCTGGCCGGCTTTGATCAAGGTCTCGTCGCTCGAGGCCGCCAGCCAGGTGGGCGGCATCGGCTTTTGCAATGGCTTCATGTAGAGCGAAATATTTTCGTAATGATAGTGTTTGCCGTGGTGCGAAAAGCGGTCCTGCGACCAGGCTTTAAAGATGATTTCGGTGGCTTCCCAAAACTTCTCTTTGGCTTCCTCCATCGACATGCCGAATTGTTGAAACTCCACCGGCGAAAAGCCGCTGCCGAGGGCGAATTCCAAGCGGCCGTTGCACAGGTTGTCGGCCAGGGCGTACTCCTCGGCGACGATCAATGGATTGTGAAACGACGGCACGGCGATGGCCGGCCCGAGGCGGATGCGTTTGGTCCGCTGTCCAAGGGCGGCGATGATCATCGGCGGCGAGACGCAGGTGCCGTACCAGTAAAGATGATGCTCGCCCAACCAGAACGAGTCGAAGCCCAACTCCTCGGCCCACTCCGCCATGGTCAGAACTTCTTCGTAGTATTTTTGGTTGGACCGGCCAAGCTCAGGATGATTGTCACCGAAGATGAAGATGCCAAATTTCATGGCTAACCATTTCCTGTGGAATTGGTAGATTGCAAACGAAAATGTTCTTACCCCATGGCGCGGCGAATAGCTATCGCTCGACAAACGCCGGCAATGCGGTTGTGCCGGGGTTATTTTGTCGCGGAGAAAACCCCGTAGCGCATGCTACCGGTTCGGTAGGCGAGCCAAATGCGAAACACGGTTCTTGCAAACACATGGTTGCCCCAATCGCGTTGGAGCAGCGCGCGCCGGAGCTCGGCATTGGTGCCAATGGTTTTTATCAAACGGTAGGCACAGATACTCCAGGTCTTGCGCACGTTGCGGCTCAGATCGGCGAACTCTGGGTCACGAAACCCGCCCGCTTTGAACATGGCCAGATATTCCGATGCCGTGGCCATGCTGGGGAGGCGGCCTTCTGCGCAGATCGGTTCGAGCAAAAATCTCGCTTCGAACGGTGTCGCTTGCTCGCGCGCAAGCCAGGCGGCGACCACCAGTCGACCGTCAGGGCGCAGCAGCCGTTGGGCTTCTTGAAAAAATGCCGGCTTGTCGCCGATATGCTCGCTGCTTTCGATTGCAACCAGGGCATCTAAAGAACACGCCGGCAGATCATTATCCAGGCCGTCGCCCAGCAGGAAGTCGACGTTTTCTCCCGCCATATTTTGGGCGAGTTCATGTTGGCGGCGCGATATCGTCATGCCGGTAACATGGGCGCCGTACTCTTGCGCGAAAAACCGCGCGGTGGCGCCGTAGCCGCAGCCGAAGTCGCAAACCCGGCTGCCGGCGGTGATTCGCGCCAGTGTCGCGACGAGCCGGCTCAGGTTGAGTATGGCCTCTTCGGTGCTTTCGTCGCCGCTCTGCCAGTAACCATGATGCAGATGGGTGCCCCACACCGTTCGGTAAAATCGATCTAGTTCGTCATAGTGAGCGGCGACAGCTGCGCCGTCGGCGCGATTTGACCGTGGATAAATCATTGATTCTCCCGCCATCGGCCAAGCCTTACGAGACAGTCCATCTTGGCTCGATCGATCTTCTCATGGTTTGCCGGCGAGCGGAATGAGTTTTGATTTATCCCCGTTGCTGTTGCAGTTCCGACCAGTGGATCAGCGTCAGCAGGAGTCCGGAACCGCCTAGGGCGGCGAGCAATAGGTAGGTCCAAGAATAACCGATTACGTCGATGGCGCTGCCGGTAATCAACGCGCCTAGGCCATAACCAAGCGGGTAGGCCATCGAAAACGACGCCATGAACCGGCCGCGCCGCTCCGGGGTGGCGCGATTCATCGCAATAATCAGCGTTGCGGAGCCGCCGATGGCCATACCAAGCATGTAAAGCACGCCGGCGAGCAAAATCATCGCCAGGTTGGCAGCTACGACTAATAAGATCAGAGCTAAGGACTGCAGCATGAACGTCGCAATGAGCGAATAGCCGACGCCGATGCGATCGGAGACCCGACCGAGCATTGGCCGGGCGAAGACGCTGGTAATACCGCTGACGACGAAATAGGAGCCGATGCTGTCGATGCCGATATCGCGGGCGTAAAGCACGATGAAGCTGGTGAGCGCTGGGAAACTCAGTTGGTTGCAGAACATCAGCGCCGCAGGCAACAACACGCCGCGCTCTGACAGTGTGATAATTTGCCGCCACCAAGGTGCCGACGACTGTGGCGGGTTCACCTGACTTTGAACGTTTGGGATCTGGCGCGCCATCAGAGAACAAACGGCGGCGCCGGCGAGGCCCAGGGCGATCATGATGGTAAAAACTGCGTTGTAACCGCCGAAGGGTGCTTGCAGCAGCCAGAGCGCAACGGCCGGGAAGAGAACCGTTGGAGTCGATTGCGCGCCACTGTAATATCCCGAGGCCTCGCCGCGGCGTGATTCCGGCGCGGTGCGCGCTAAAAGAGCGTAACCGCCGGCGTTGACACCAGCCCAACCGATGCCGCGGAGGGCATTGGCGACCAAGACCGTGACTACGAATGGGAAAAAGCAGAGCAGCATGCTTAACGCTAGAATGATCAGGCCGAACCCCAATACGCCGCACTCGCTCCAACGGTCCGACCAGTAACCGACAAAAGGGCGCGCGATGACGCTGGTCGCGGCAAACGAAGAGATCGTCAGCCCGACGACTAAGGGCGAACCGCCCAATTGGGTGATGTACAGAGGCACGGTCGGATTGAGCATCGCCTGCTGGGCGTAACCCAATAACTGGACGATGCAGAGCAGCGCGAAGGTCGACGTCCAGAGCGGCGCGGATTGAGAAGGGGCCACCGTTGATTCAGCTTTCATGCGACCAAGAAGTTTTTCACCACGAAGGAGAGCACGACGGTAAGAATTAATATTTCTCAACTTCGTGTCCTTCGTGCCTTCGTGGTGAGACCCGGTTTTCGCATTTCAATCCGACTCACTTCAACTTCGCCCATTGCTTCCAGATCAAAATAAAACCGCCGCAACAAAGCAGGCCGGCGACGGTGTACATCCAGCGGTAGCCGGCCCAGTCGACCAGGGTGCCGCTGATCAGCGCGCCGAGGCCGTTGCTCAGCGGCAACGCGGTGGAGTAACTCGCCATCGCCCGGCCGCGCCGCTCCAGCGGGGCTTGCGCGATGGCCAGCGCCATGGTGCGCGCGCCGCCAATGGCGGCGCCGGTGTACCAGAGCGCACCGCATAGGACTAACCCCGGGAGATGAGTGGCTAGCGGCATGAGCAAGAGCGCCCCGCTCTCTAAAGCGAAGGCGATCACAAGCGAGCGGCCGGCGCCGAGTTTGTCCGATAGCCGTCCCAAAAGCGGCCGCCCGAGCGCGCTGGTAACACCGACGGCAACGTAGTACCAGCCGAAATGGCTGATGCCCAATTGGCGCGCGTAGAGCACGACGAAACTGGAGAAACAGGGCAACGATAAATTTAAGGTAAATATCAACGAGGCGGCGGCGAGTATGTGGCGATCCACGACATTGACGATCTCGCGCCACCATGGCTCCGAGGCGCTGACGTGTGGCGTATGAGCCCGCCCCGGCGCAACCGTGGACAAGGCCCAAGCGGCAGCGGCGCCGACGGCGACCAAAATCGCGGCGAAGAAAAAAACCGCTTGGAAGCCACCTACGGGCGCGTCGAGAATCCACAGCGCGATGGCCGGAAATATAATCGTCGCGCTGGACTGAACGCCGCCAAAATAACCGGAAGCCTCGCCGCGCCGTTGCTGCGGCGCGGCCGACGCAAGCAGCGTGTAACCGGCGGCGGCCATGCTCGACCAACCGATGCCGCGCAGGGCGTTGGAGAAAATCACCGCGCCATTCAATGGCATGAAACAGAAAAAAATGCTGAGCGCCTGGCCGATCATGCCGAGGATCATCATACCCGTGTCGCTCCAGCGGTCGATCCAGTAGCCGATGATCGGCCGCGAGATAACACTGGTGATGCCGAAGGCCGCGATCACCAGGCCGACGATGAACGGCGAGCCGCCGAGGTGAGTAACGTAAAGCGGCAGGGTCGGCTGCAGACAAAAGTGCTGCGCGTAGCCGAGAAACTCGGCCAGGCAAAGCAAAGTAAAGCCGCGGGTCCAGAGGGAAGGGCGCTTATTGGCTGGGTTTTCCATTCGACTGATTCGATTGCATTTGTACCGGTGAGCAGGTTTTGAGGCTCGCAGCGCGCTTCCGGTCAAGCTTCCAAGTTTGAGGTTGGCTGGGTTTATCCCTTCTCGCCAGCCAGGGTGTTTCCATTTCCCAGCGCGAAAAACAATCCTGCTACTTGGATAACCGCAAGCAGCAAGAACATACCGAGGTAGCCGGCGATGTCGATGGCGCTGCCGGTGATAAACGAGCCGAGGCCATAACTCAACGGGTAGGCGACCGAGAACGTCGCCATCTGCTTGCCGCGCCGCTTCGGGTCCGCGCGTTCGACCGCGAGCGCCAGTGTTGTCGAACTCCCGATAGCGTTGCCGAGAATATAAGTAACCCCGCTGATGATGACGCCGACGAGGCTGGAAACGACGGTCATCAACAAGAGCCCGAGGATTTGCAGGACAAATCCGCTGGCGACGGAACGAGCCCGGCCAATTTTGTCGGACAGCCGCCCGAGCAAGGGCCGGCCCAGCATACTGGCCGCGCCGAGTACAACGAAGTAGGCACTGAAGTTCGATAGCTTCAGTTCGCGCGCGTAGAGAATGATGAAATTCGTAATTGCCGGCAGCGACACATTGAGCCAAAGGAGCAGCATCGACGGCAGCAATATCTCCGGCTCGATAAAGTGAAATATTTCGCGCCACCACGGCAGGCTTGGGTTGACCGAGTGCGCACGCACCGGACGAGGCACGGAAGGGGCCATCAACAGTCCGGCGACAACGCCGGCAACGGAGAAGATCGCGGTGGCGATGAAGACCAGACCGAAGCCGCCGAAGGAAGCGTAAAGGAGCCAGAGCGCAACGGGAGGGAATAATATCTGCGCTGAGCTTTGCACGCCGCTATACATTCCGGAAGCGGCGCCGCGTCGCGATTCGGGAGCGATCAGCGCCAGCAGCGAATAGCCGCCGGTATTGAGCCCGCCCCAACCGACGCCGCGCAGAGCGTTGGCCAGCGCCGTTGCCGGGATCATCGGGATAAAGCAGAGAAAGATGCTGGCAGCCTGGAAAAGCAAGCCAGAAATCATCACTCCCGCCTCGCTCCAGCGGTCGGCCCAATGACCGACCATCGGGCGCACGATCACGCTGCTCACGGCAAAGCAGGAAAGAACCAGGCCAACGACGAACGGCGAACCGCCAAGCTGCGTGATGTAAAGCGGCAGCACCGGCGCGAGCATGAAATGCTGCGCGTAGCCGAGGAGCTGAGCGGCGCACAGCAGGATGAAGGTCTTGGTCCAGATGGTGTCGGTCATGGGAAAGAAATTCCGTTCAAGAGTTCAAAGGTTCAATGTCAAGAACGTTGGAGGGCATTTCGGGATCCTTGAACTTTTGAACCCTTGAACCTTGAACGGCCCCGCCGCCTACTTCAGCCTTGCCCGATTGACGATGGTGATCATTAAGCCGCTGCCAGCGAGGGCCGCGAGCACCAGGTACATTGAGAAAAATCCGAACCATTGAACCAGGCTGCCGCAGATCAGCGCGCCGACGCCGTTGCTGAGCGGCAGGGCGATGGAAAAGGTCGCCATGGCGCGGCCGCGCCGCTCGGGTTTGGCTTGTTCCATGGCGATGGCGAGTGTGGTCGAGCTGCTCATGGCGAGTCCGATCATATACAGTGCGCCGGAAATAATTAAAGCGAACAGATTGCCGGCGAAAGCGAGCATCACCAGGCCGATGGTTTCCAGGATGAAGCAGGCGAAGAGCGCGCGCCCGCGGCCGATGCGGTCGGAGACTTTACCGAGCAACGGCCGGGCGAGGATACTGGTGGCGCCGCTAACGACATAGAACCAGCCGATGTTGTTGATAGCTAGTTCGCGCGCGTAAAGCACTAAAAAACTCGCCACCGCCGGAAAGGTGACATGGGACATGAACGATAGGACCGAGGCGAGGATGATCTCGCGGTCGAGCACGCTCAAGATTTCTTGCCACCAAGGACCCATGGGTGCGGCGTGGCGATCTTGCGCGCGCGGGGAAATATGACGCTTGAGCGCGAAGGCGGCAATCGCGCCAATGGCGGCCAAAGTGAAAGCGACGGTGAAGACCACGCGAAATCCGCCGAAGGGCGCGCCAATGAGCCAGATGGCAACGGCCGGCAGTAAAATCGTGCCGCTCGCCTGCACGCCGCTATAATATCCAGACGCTTCGCCGCGGCGCTGGGGCGGCGCGCTCAATGCCAGCATGGAATAACCGGCGGCGCTCATGGCGGCCCAGCCGATGCCACGTAGTGCGTTGGCGAACATGGTGGCTCCGGCCAGTGGGATCAAACAGAACAAGACTGCAAGTGACAGCAAGGTTAGGCCGCAAAGCGATACACCAGGTTCGGACCACTGGTCGGCCCAGCCGCCGATGATCGGCCGGAAAACGACGCTGGTGACCGCGAAGCAGGCGAGCACGAGGCCGACCTGAAACGGCGTGCCGCCGAGCGACGTGATGTAGAGCGGAAAGGTCGGCTGCAACAGCGCATGCTGGGACGAGCCGAAAAACTGCGCGGTGCAGAGCAGCACAAACGTGCGCGTCCAGAGGGTGTCTTTGGTTGTGGCGTTCATTGATTAGGAATTCTTCACCACGAAGGCACGAAGATCACGAAGGTCGGAAAAGAAAATTAAGTTTTCGAAAATCATGTTAACGAATTCGTCTTCCCTTCGTGTCCTTCGTGCCTTCGTGGTGAGTATCTCCGGAAACGGGTAGCAGGATTTGTCCTCATTTCAGACTCGCGCGATTTTTCCAGGTGATCCATAGGCCGGGGAGGGTGAGCATGGCGATGAAGATGAACATCCAGGTGTAACCGGCGATTTGGATGGCGCCGCCGGCGAGCATGGAGCCGACGCCGGCGCTGAGCGGGTAGGCCATCGAGTAAGTTGCAATCACTTGGCCGCGCCGTGCGGGGTTGGCATGCTGCAACGCAAGGGCTAACGTCGCGGCGGTGCCCATTGATGAGCCGGCCATGTAAAGCACGCCTGAGACGATCATGCCGCCGAGGGTGGTGGCGTTCACCACGACGCAAAATGCCGCGGCTTCGAGAATGAATCCGGCGGCGATGGCGGCGCCGCGGCCGATCTTGTCGGAAAGCTGGCCGAGCACTGGGCGGGCGATCAGGCTGGTGGCGCCGCTGGCGACGTAGTACCAACCGAAATGCTCGATGCCCAACTGGCGCGCGTAGAGGACCAGGAAACCGGCGACGGCCGGCAGCGAAACTTGCAAGGCGAAGAGTAATCCGGAGGCGAGCAAAATATCCTTGTCGGGAATTCTGACGATCTCGCGCCACCACGGACCAGCGAGGAAGTTGCGTTGTTGCCGCGCTGTCTTTGTATCGCGCTGGCGCAGCAAAAGGCCGAGAGCTGCGCCGCTGACTGCGATGATCATAGAAACCGCGAAGACAACGTGAAAGCCGCCGAAGGGCGCGTCGATCAACCATAGCGCCAAGGCTGGCAGAAGAATGGTCGCGCTGCCCTGGGCGCCGCTGTAGTAGCCCGATGCTTCGCCGCGGCGTGCCGCCGGCGCGGCTTGCGCGAGCAGGGCGTAGCCACCGGAGTTGACGCTGGCCCAGCCGACGCCGCGGCAGCTATTGGCGAGCATGGTGGTGCCGATAAACGGCAGGTAGCAGAGCAGCACGCTCGCGCCTTGTATCAGCAGGCCGGAAATCATCACGCCTGATTCGCTCCAGCGGTCCGACCAGTAGCCCACGAAAGGTCGCAGCACCATACTGGTCGCGGCGAATGAAGCCATCACCAAACCGACAACAAATGGAGTGGCGCCCAAGTGGGTCACGTAGATCGGTAATGTCGGTTGCAGGACGAAATGCTGCGCATAGCCTAAGAACTGAACGATGCAGAGCAGGACAAAAGCGCGGGTCCAGAGGGTGTCGTTACTTGCCGGTGTCATTAGCCGCTAAAAAAGGGTCGAGTTTTCTTATACAAGCTTCGCTGCAAAGTCGCCAGGTGAGCGTGGGGAATTCAAAATTACCAAATCGGCGACGGGCTTTTGGGCATTGGCATGGTGCGCGGGATCGATTTGGCGGGTCGGCGCATGGCATGTGAAACTTTCGCTGGCGGTATTCTTCTCCGTCCTCGGAACCTCGGCGATGCACTTCTGCTGACTTGGGGTTTCGGCACGGCGGGGAACGAAGAAAAGAAGCAAGCGGGTGTGTTGGAGTTTTGATTATGCTATGAAGAGCGCATGAGTCATCCAGGCGTCAAAGAATTGCAATTTATCATCAATCCAAAGGCTGGCGTGGTTTCCGGTTTGCTGCAAAAACCTGAGAATTCCAAAGCGCTATTGGTGCTGGCCCATGGCGCTGGGGCGGGCATGTGGCACAAGTTCATGAACGATACCGCAGCCGGGCTGGCGCAGCGCGGCGTGGCGACTTTGCGTTACCAGTTTCCCTATATGGAAAAACGCATCAAGCGGCCCGATAGCGAAGCGGTGATGTTGGATACCGTGCGCGCGGCAGTGGCGACGGCGCAAAAATTATCCGACGGCCTGCCGCTGTTTGCCGGCGGCAAGTCGATGGGCGGGCGCATGACTTCACTGGCCGCGGCACAGGAACCTTTGGCCAATGTGCGCGGGCTGGTCTATTTCGGTTTTCCGCTCCACGCCATGGGCAAGCCGGGCGCTGAGCGCGGCGCGCATTTGGCCACGATCGATATTCCAATGCTGTTTTTGCAGGGCTCGCGCGATGGTTTGGCGGATTTGAAACTGCTCAAACCTTTGTGCAAAACACTTGGCAAGCAAGCCGATCTCTATGTCGTTGAAGGCGGCGATCATTCGTTTCACATGCTCAAGAGCGCGAAGCGATCGGATGAGCAGGCATTGAGCGCTGTGGTCGAGAAGGCGGCAGAATGGATTTTGAGAAATGGCTAGTTCAATGGTTCAAGGTTCAAAGGCGGAGGTTCGGATTCATCCCTGTCCGTGATTCTTGAGATTGAACTTTGAGCGAATGTCTTATCCGACCAATGAACAAGAAGCGCTCTTAGCGCTAAAGGGCGACGATCCCGAAATGGCGGCTACCGCGGAGGCGATGTTGTGGGGTATTTGGTGTCGCTCGGGCGATGCAGAAACGGACCGGCTGTTTCGCGCTGGCGTCGACGCGATGCAGAACCGCCGGCTCGAAGAGGCCGAAGAATTTTTCGATCGAGTGATCGAGCGCTCGCCATCGTTCGCCGAAGGCTGGAACAAGCGCGCGACGGTACGCTACCTGCGGGAAAATTTCAGAGGCTCCATCGCTGACTGCCAAGAGACTTTGGCGCGCAATCCCCATCACTTCGGCGCGGCTTCGGGGCAGGGGCTCTGTCATATGACCGTCAGCGAGTTTCGCGAGGCGGCGATCTGCTTTCGCCGGGCGTTGGAAATTCATCCCCATCTCGATGCGGTGCGCTACAATTTGGCGGCGGCCGAAGCGGAAGGCGGCGGGAGCGGGTATCTGAATTAAAGAGTAAGAGTTCCAATCGTTCCAGTCGTTCAGAACGTTCAAACCGTTCGGGAATCGGTCGGTTCAAGCGTTCAAGGTCAAGGGTTCAATCGGAGCGTATGGACAGCCCGCTGTCTTGAGTTCCATGTTTGAACTTTGAACCGAATTTCTTCACGGTCTGCTTGACCCACCCCGATTCGCACCTTATACATTTCTCGATCATCTTTGGTTTGGAGGTCGGATGTCCATTCGAGTTGCCGGAATCTGTGGGAGTTTGCGCGTAGGGTCGATGAATATGGGCTTACTGCGGGCGGCACCGGAGTTGGCGCCTGCGGGGATGGAGATTCAAATCTACACGCGGCTGGGCGATATTCCGCCCTACAATGACGATGTCTTCGTCAACGGCGATCCGGAGCCGGTAGCCGATATGAAAAAATTTATCGGCGCGGCCGACGCGCTGCTGATCGTCAGTCCGGAATACAACTACGGCGTCCCCGGCGTTTTGAAAAACGCCATCGATTGGGCGTCGCGGCCGGCGGGCAGGTGCGTGCTCAATCGCAAGCCCGCGGCGCTCATGGGCTGCTCTCCCGGACTCGGCGGCACGATCCGCTGTCAGCATGCGTTGCGCCAGTCGTTTGTATTTACCGAGACCCATGTGATGTCGCAGCCAGAGATCAAGATCCCGTCGGCGGCAGCGCTGTTCGACGCGGAAGGCAAACTTACCGACGAGAACACCCGTCAGCATGTCAAGAAATTCCTCGATGCGTTTGCAGTGTGGATTGGACGCTTCAAGGATTAAGTTGGGGCGCCGGACACAAGCTCCCAAGACGGCATTGACAGTGAACAACGTCATCAGGTAGTGTCGCCGGCAAATAATCAGCGGGCATGCCGAAAATATCTAAGACTACGGGAGGCGTTAATATGTTTAAAAGGATTGTCCTCGCGCTCGCGTTCGTTGTGTTTGCCGGGTTTAAGGCAAGCGCGGCGGATTCGGTGCTGCAACAAATCGCCGATGCGCTCGACGTGTCGACGACCAAGACTTTTCAATTCACCGGCAATGGCAAGATGTGGGCCGTTGGGCAGGCGACCAGCCCGATGGCGGCTAACCCCAGGGCGTATATCAAGAGCTTGACGCGGGTTTACGATTTTTCCGCGGGTGCCATGCGCGATGAATTGGTTCGTTCCCAAGGCGAAGCCCCGCCGAGTGGCGGCGACTATCAGCCCATCGAAGGCGATCAACGACAGATTTCCCTCGTGAGCGGTGACCTTGCCTGGAACGAATCCGGCAAAGACGCGGTCCCGGCGCCGCAAGATGCCAACGAGCGTGCTCATTCCTTAGTAATCTCGCCGCACGGGCTGGTGCGCGCCGCCTTCGCCAACAACGCGACGGTTGCCAAAAGGACCATCGAAGGAAAGGAAATGGCGGTGATCTCGTTTACCGTTCAAGGCAAATTTAAAGTGGTTGCCTATGCGAACGATCAAAACGCCATCGAGAAAGTAGAGTCGTCATACGGCCACCCGGTCGTCGGAGACATGAAGGTCGTGACGTACTATGGGCCCTACCGTGACTTTGGCGGCATCAAGTTTCCAGCGAAAATCATTCAATACCAGGACGGCTTGCCGTCTCTCGATGTCACTGTAACTGCCGTAAGAGCGAATCCGACCGTGGACATTGCAGTGCCTGGCAATGTCCGCAGCGAGCCGGTAACGGTAAAATCGGAAAAAGTCGCCGACGGAACCTGGTTTATTGGCGGTGGCTCCTATAACAGCGTCCTCATCGAGATGAAGGACTATCTCATCGTCGTCGAAGCGCCGTTGGGCGATCTCCGTTCAATGGCCGTTATGGGCGAAGTCAAAAAACTTGTGGCCAATAAGCCGATCAAGTATCTGGTCAACACGCATCATCATATCGATCATTCCGGCGGCATCCGTGCCTATGCCGCTGAGGGCGTCACTATCGTGACCCATGAACTGAACCGGCCGTACTACGAGCGCGCGGCAGCAAATAGCTGGAGCTTGGCGCCGGACCGTCTGGCGAAGTCAAAGAAGAAACTGGTCTTCCAAACCATGGGCGATAATATGGTTTTGACCGACGGGGCGCGTTCGGTGGAGCTCTATCAAATCGTTGGCAATGGGCATCATGACGGAATAGTCATGGCGTACTTGCGCAAGGAAAAACTGTTAGTCGAGGCGGACGTCTTTTCACCTTTCGGCATACCCAAAACCCCCAATCCTTATTCGGTTAACCTGGAAGCCAACGTGCGCCGACTCAATCTCGAGGTCGAGCGGATTTTGCCGATTCACGGCAACATCGTGCCCTACGTCGAGCTGATGAAGGCGATCGGCAAAGACCCGTCAGCGGCAAAAAAGCCACCGGCGAAGTAGATAGGCACGGACTGGAGTAATGGAGTGATGGAGTCGTGGATTGATGGGTTTCTTGAATTCCACTACGCCTTCGCTCCATCACTCCAATCAACTCTGTCGGTTGGCTCTCCACGTCACTCGACCTAAGATAGCATCGCTGTGCGCGGCAAATATTTATTCTTAAGGAGTACTCTGTGCCCTACCACTTTGTTGACTTCGAGATGCGCCAATCGATTGCAACCGAAAATTATCGGCGACTTTTCAACCTATGACCCGCATAGTCATCGGCGTCACGCTGATTGGACTACTGCTCGGACTGTCACCGCCTGATTCGCCGGGCCAAGCGAATTTCTATCAGGGTAAGACCATCAAGTTCGTCGTCGACTACCAATCCGGCGATAGCCACGATCTTTGGGCGCGCGCCTATGCGCGCCACATGGGCAAACATATTCCCGGCAATCCGACTTTCATTGTCCAGAATATCACCGGCGCCGGTTCGATGGTGGCGGCGAATTATATCGACAACGTCGCCAAGCCCGACGGCTTGACCATGGGAACATTTTCTCCCGGGCTCTATCTGGCGCAAGTCACTGGAAGCGATGAAAAAATTGATCGGTGGATGAGTTAGGCGCGAGGCTTGAGGCGGCAGGCGCGAGTTCGGAAAACGGAGAGGAATTCTATGCACAAATTGATTCTTGGTTTGATAATGATTTTTGTCTCACGGGCTAGCGTCCAGGCCCAGGCGCCGTTCTACCAGAATAAGACGGTGACGATCGTTGTCGGCTATCAAGCGGGCGATGGATATGACATCTGGGCGCGCCTCTTGGCGGCGCATATGGGCAAGCATATTCCCGGCAATCCCAACTTCATGGTCGTCAACACTCCCGGCGCCGGGTCGATGATCGCGGCGAACAATATTTACAACGTTGCCAAACCGGACGGGCTGACGATGGCTGCCATCGGACCGTCGCTTTATCTCGATCAAGTGATCGGCAAGAAAGAGGTGAAGTTCGATTGGGGCAAGTTTGGCTGGGTCGGTTCGACGGAGAATACGCCATGGCTGTTTTACATGAGCACGACCACGCCGTACAAGAGTATTGACGATGTCCGCAAGGCCAAGGAGGCCCCCAAGTGTTCGGCGACGAGCAGCGGTACCAGCGGCCATTTCATTCCCAAGCTTCTCGAAGAAGCGTTCGGCGCAAAGTTCAATGTCGTCATGGGCTATCAGGGCGGTTCGGAGCAGGACTTGGCCTTCGAGCGCGGCGAGGTGGTTTGCCGCGCGCTGAGCATCCCGACTTTTTTCGCGCGCGAGCCATTTACCACCTGGCGCAAGAAAAATATGGTGCGCATCCTGTTGCAAACCGGCCGCAAGCGCGACCCGAAGATGGCCGAGGTGCCGACAATTCATGAGCTAATGACGGAGTATAAAACGCCGGCGTCGACTCGCGCGCTGGTCGTGGCGATACTCGCCTCGGGGGATCTCGGCCGGCCGTTTATCACGCCGCCGTCGATTCCGGCCGATCGTTTGAAGATCCTGCGCGACGCCTTTCGCCAGACCATGGCTGACCCTGGTTTCTTGGCCGACGTCAAGGCGCGCAAGTTTGAGATCGATCCCGATTATGGCGAGCAGTTGGAAGCGCTGGCGAAAGAGATCGTTTCCCAACCCAAGGAGATTACCGATCGGATGAAGAAACTGCTTTCTGAGTAGTCGTCGTGACCGACCGGTGGAACGCTGGATTCACTGGCGAATCATACGGGCTGGTGTGAAACGCAACCAACGACTCGACTTCTGGTGCGTTCGTTTGCAGCAACTAATCTAGCGAAGGCATTGATGTCCGTCTACCACGATTTTCGAGGCGAGTGCCCACGACTCTCTACGGCTTTTGCCAAATTGACTTAAGATCGCTTCAGGGTAGCTGACTAAGAATACGCTTGTGACGTTGTCGGCGTGAATTTACAATGCCTTGTCGGTGCGAGAAACCATGCCGTCTAGTCTGGTGGAGAGTCAGCCCATGCCGCAACTGAAGTGCCCGAATTGTTCCCGCGAGTTTGTCCGGCGCGTCGCTCGGGTCGGACTAAAGGAACGGGTAGCGGGCTGGTTTTACGTCTACCCCTTCAGATGCCAGATCTGCGGCTTTCGCTTTCGTTATCTCCAATGGGGGGTGCGCTACCTCCACGTCGACGAGGACCGTCGCGAATACGACCGGATGGCGATGAACTTTCCGGTGCTGTTTCGCGGCGACCAGTTTGAGGGCAATGGCCTCGTGCTCAACATCGCTATGGGTGGGTGTAGCTTCACCACCACGAGCAAGCTTGCCATCGGTGCGATCATGCGGCTGGAACTGAGGATATCCAACGACGCCGCGCCGGTGATCGTCGAAGCGGCGGTACTGCGTCACTGGCATAATCAAATCGCCGGTGTCGAATTTATCCAGTGGCGTCAAAGCGAGCGCGAGCGTTTGCAACTCTTTGTTTGCGGCCTGTTGATCGGGCGCAGATCTTAGTCCGCCGTCGAAACCTCTAAATTGCCGCGCCTCTGCGCCGGCGGTAATGTAAAAGCCCAGCCAAGCCAAATAAGCCGATGTCGATGACATCTTGGATCAGGCTCGGATAGGCGATCAGAACCGTCCGTTCGATGATGGTCGTCTTGATTATCAACCATCCGATGAGGCCGGCGGCCACGGCGCCGAGTCTGATCGCCGCAGTCGCCGTCGTCCAAAGTAACAAGAATGCAATCCCCCCAACTTGGCATTCTTGGCGTGCTTTGCGCGAGATATTCCGAGAATCGGTCGAGGCCGTTGTGTGCTGGGTTGTTCGTGTTGAAGCGGTATTTTCCGGGCCCAAAACGCACAACGCCCAAGCCTTGCGGCCTGGGCGTTGTGTGGGAGGCAACGAACGTGAGCCTATCTCACGCCGCCGCGGTTAACTCGTCCAAAGTCTTTGCCACCACTGGCCGTCGGTGCCGGCATCAGCGGTGCGGAGGTTCATTTTTGAGTAGATGTCAGTGAGCTCAGAGCCGGCAATCTCGGCGGTTTCTGAAAGCACCAAGTTTTCGGGAAAATTTTGCGCGTCGTCGCGCACATGCATGGGCGTGACTAAAACATCGCGGGCCCGGCCCATCGGAGGCACGATGGGACGGGGCCCGCGACCCGGGACGAAATCAGGAGGCGTTTCGGTTAACCAGAAGACGCCCAGGCTTCGAAGCTCTTCATGAGAAAGCGGATCTGCGGCGCAAGGGTCACACCAATTCATGTCCCAAGCGTATTCGGTAAACACCGCGCGCATGTCGGCTTTCTTGACCTGTTGATCGAACATGTCCCGGTGGAAGTCCTTGATGGTGATAGTCCTATCGTTCTCTCGGTCCAGCACCACTTGGGAAGTTTTATTATTGGTCTCCGCTTTGGCCGCGTAACTGCTGCAAACCTGGCGCGCCGCCCGGGGGGGAGCCGAATGGTCGAGCAGAAGTGCCGGGAGTACGCCGGTTTTTTGGGCAGTTGGTGCCATTTTTCGATACCAATCGTATTAGACTATGGCGTTGATATTTTGTTCCAGGAAATTGCTGGTCGATGATAAAGCGTCAGGAAAAGACGGCAAGTAGCGACCAGGGAAGGCCATTGGCACCAAATAGCCCGATTTGGAGGAAGGCGGCGCCGGCCGCGACCAACAAGCCGAAGAGAATCCGCCCGGTGGAGGAATCGGGGGGCTTGGGTTCGGAGATCATGAAGCAGGTGAACCAGAGCGAGCCACATTGGAGCTGCTTTTGGGGTATCGTAAGGGGGGACAAGCCACCACCACGGCTGAAGAGAATCGCGACAGCTTTGGATTACCCGCTGTTATTGGCTAATGCTGCCATGTTGCCGACTCCGCTCATTTGGCTCGTCTAGACCGAGCGGCGGCATAATCGTTCCGGGAGCCGGTCGGATATGTGGCGAAAACGGTAATCAGCTTGACGAGATGGCGACAGGTTCAGTAGAGTCGTGCCCTAGCTCGTTGGTATCAGTATTTCCAATAGCGACCTAAACGATTTAATCCGAGGAAGGAGATCGATTATGTTTGTATGTCTATCGCCTGGAGGACAGTTGCTCACCAACGGTGAGACGCAGACCGATAAGTTGCTCGTCGGCACCGTGGACGGGATATTTTCATTTCAAAAAAATGGCGGCGCCTGGGCGCGGCAAGCGACCATGGTGCCGGGCAAGCATTTCAGCTCGGTGATTTTCGAGCCGACCAGCAAGATGCTGTTCGGCGGCACTTACAGCTGCGAGATCTTCGCCAGCAGCGATCTCGGCAAGAGCTGGGAACGGCGCGACAACGGCATAGGCGAGAAGGAAATCTATTCGCTCGCCACCCAGATCGTCAACGGCAAGCCGCGCCTGTATGCCGGCACCCAGCCGGCGCATCTATATTTCAGCGACGATCTCGGTAAGAGCTGGACCGAACTGCCGGGTCTGCGTCAGGTTCCGGGTGTCGAGAAGTGGACGTTCCCCGGCGAGCCGCATCTTGCGCATGCCAAGAGCATCACGTTCCATCCGAAAGATCCGAACATAATCTACGTCGCCGTCGAAGTCGGCGGGTTCCTGCGCAGCACCGACGGCGGCCAAACCTGGACTACCGTGGACAATATCAACCCCGACGCCCATCGCGTCTTGGTGCCGGCGAACGATCCGACCAAGCTCTACGGCACCGCGCCGACGACCAACTGCGGTCCCGACACGGTGGCGGGCTTCTGTGTCAGCGGCGATGGCGGCGCAAGCTGGAAGAGCATGACGCCGCGCGACTTCCGCATCGGCTACGTCGATCCGTTCTTCGTTCATCCGAAGGATCCGAATCTACTATTTGTCGCCGGCGCCAAGACCGGCCCCGGCACCTGGCGCAAACTTCACACCGCCGACGCGCGCATCGCGCGCAGCCGCGACGGCGGCAAGAATTGGGACATGCTGAGCGGCGGCTTGCCGGACCACATCCGCGCCAACATCGAAGGCATGGCGATGGATGTCTGGAACGGCGGCTACGCGATCTTCGCCGGCACCACCGACGGCGATGTCTTCTACAGCGACGACGAAGGCGAGCACTGGCAGACGATCATCAAAGGCATCGGCGCGGTGTCGAAATCGCACCACTACGTCAACCTGTCGCTGGACGAACAGGCGGCGCATCACTAGCAGGCTGAAGTCGCAAAGTTGCAACAAAAAAGGGGCACGGTAATCCGTGCCCCTTTTTATTGCTTCTTACCTTGGCGTCCTTGGCGAGCTTTGCGCGAGAAAATTCTTTTCCGGATTCGGATTATCTCCCGCAAAGACGCGAAGGCGCAAAGTTTTGGGAAGAGGTTTCCAATCGAAGATTGCTTTCGTCGGGCAACCCTTGAGAATCCTAAACTCGCACTTTAAAATCCTCAAAGTGACGATTTTCAGAGGCGAGTGCTGCTGGTCAAACCGAAAGGGGGTCTGACTTGCGCCTTAGCGCCTTTGTTGGAGATTCTCCTTTCCGATTCGCCTAACCCCTGACCCTTCACCCCTTACGTTCGTCCCATTCCTTTCCTTGACGCGTAGCAATGACCTGGCGTAAAAGTCAGCAGTCCGCTCTCGGTGGTACTATGGCGACATTAAGGAAAAGAGGGACGAAGAACACCAAGGCAAAGTCGCGCCCTGTTGCGGCTAAAAAGGCTTCGTCCAAAAAGCCGGCGCAGACCCCGCAGTCGCTGCGCCGCGAGCTTGCCGAGGTTGTTGAGCAGCAGGCAGCGACCGGCGAGATCCTGCGCATGATCGCCAAGTCTCCAGGCGATCTCCGAGCGGTGCTCGATGCGCTCGCGGATTGCGCAGCGCGCTTATGCGATGCCAAGGATGCGCAGATATTTCGCGTCGAGAACGATCTCATTCACCGCGTGGCAGCTTACGGCGATTTGCCCGTCGCGTTGGAACACACGCCCTACAACCGCGAATCACCGGCCGGGCGCGCGATGGTGGACCGGCAGAGGGTTCATATTCGCGACCTTGCTGCCGTGGTCGATAGCGAGTACCCGGTTATCAAGAATTATGCGCGCAGTATCGGACATCGAACGACCCTGGCTGTGCCGTTGCTGCGCGACGGGCTTTCCATCGGCGCGATTCTGATCCGTCGCCCGGAAGTCCGCCCCTTCACCGACTCACAGATCAAGCTCCTCGAAACCTTCGCCGACCAAGCGGTGATCGCCATCGAGAACGCGCGGCTGTTTCAGGAACGTGAGGCCGGTAACCGCGATCTCGCGGCGCTGCATGATGTCACCGCTGCCGCCAGTCGGTCGCTGGAGATCAAGCCGGTGCTTGATGAAGTGGTGAGAAAGATCACTGACATCTTCAGTTTTGATCAGGTGACGATTTATCTCTTCAACGCGCAGAGAGAATCTTTATATGCGGCGGCTTCATTCGGTCATCAAGAGGAAGCCCCTCCTCCTCGGGCCTTTCGCCGCGGCCAGGGACTTACGGGCAGGGTGGCGGAGAGCGGCGAACCGATTCTTTTCGAGAACGTAAAGACGGATCCGCGCTATCAGCAACTCAGTCAAACCAAATCGACTCAACAGCGGGATGACTGTTTTTTTGCGATTTTTCCGATCAAATCGAAAGAACAGTTTTTGGGGACGATCAACTGCATCGGCAAAAAGCCGAGAAAGCTCATCGCCGAAGAAGTCCGGCTGATTAGCTCGATGTGCGATCAGATCGGTGTCGCCGTCGAGAACATAAATCTGTTTGAAGAAGTCAGCAACAAAACCGCTGAGCTTGGAATCCTCCAACTCGGAACTGCGCGAGGCGCTGGAACAGCAAACCGCGACTAGCGAAATCCTGCGCGTCATCGCCAGCTCGCCAACGGATATTCAGCCGGTGCTCGATGTGGTGGCGGAGAATGCTGCTCGGCTGTGCGAAGCCGATGACGCGCAGATCTTACGGTTAGAGGGGGATGTTCTTCGACGCGCGGCATCGCATGGATCGCGCCAAACGGCGGAGACTCGTCCCGTTTCACGAGAAATCGCGGCCGGCCGGGCAGTCATCGACCGCCAGACAGTCCATGTTCACGACATTCGTGCAGCGGATGACCAAGGGTTCAGAGATGGCGCGGCCTTTGGTATTGGCGAAAGTCGTACGCTTCTTGCGGTGCCGCTCCTGCGCGAGGGTGTATCTATCGGTGCGATCCGCATTCGGCGGTTTCAAGTTCAGCCGTTTCTAGACAGCCAGATTGCGCTTCTTAAAACGTTCGCCGACCAGGCGGTTATCGCGATCGAGAATGTGCGGCTGTTTCAAGAACTCAAAGAGTCACTGGAGCAACAAACCGCAACGAGTGAAATACTGGGCGTGATCGCCAGCTCACCGACGGACATTCAGCCGGTATTGAATACCGTTGCCGAGACCGCGGCTCGTTTGTGTGAAGCAATCGATGTCATGGTCTTGCGCGTCGACGGTGAGATCTTACGACTTGTCGCCCATCACGGACCGATACCGGCCGGTGACGTCTCACTTCACCGCGGAACGTTGGGTGGTCGAACCGTGATCGAACGACGATTGTTCCACATTAGGGATTTGCAGACTGAGATAGATGAATTTCCGGAAGGCAGTGCGCTTGCGCGGGAGCGCGGGCATCGAACCACCCTCAGTGTTCCCCTCCTCAGGGAAAATGTCGCGATCGGCAATATACAGGTTCGTCGTGACGAGGTCCGGCCATTTTCTGATCAGCAGATCAGTTTACTCCAGACCTTCGCCGACCAAGCGGTGATCGCCATCGAGAACGTGAGGTTGTTCCAGGAGCTCAAGGAGTCGTTGGAGCAGCAGACCGCAACCAGCGAAATCCTTCGGTGTCATCGCCAGCTCGCCTACTGATGTTCAACCCGTGTTGGATGTTGTGGCTAAGAATGCGGCTCGGCTCGGTGGTGCCACTGACGCGCAGATTCGCCTAGTAGATGGTGACGGAACGAGGTTAGTGGCATCTTACGGAAGTTCCGTTGCGCCGGCATTCCTCCCATTGACCAATCCATCGATGCGCGCTGTGCTGCAGCGCGAGCAAATCCATTTCGATGACCTGCGCGCAACAATGGAGGCCGAGTACCCCGATCGGAATGATTTGTTCGTGGCACGGAGCGGCACACGCACATTCCTGAGCACGCCCCTGTTGCGGGAAGGCATTCCCATTGGCCTGATTAACGTCAGACGGATGGAGGTTAAACCCTTCACGGAAAAGCAGATGGCATTGATCAGGACATTCGCTGATCAAGCCGTGATTGCAATCGAAAACGTGCGCCTGTTTAAGGAATTGCAGGAGCGCAATCGAGATCTCACCGTGGCCCTCGAACAACAAACCGCGACGAGCCGTGATTCTAGGTGTGATCGCCAGCTCGCCTAACGATTTGCAGCCGGTTTTTCAAACGATTCTCGACAACGCGGTTCGCCTGTGCGAAGCGCAAAACGGTGCGGTGTTCAGATTCGATGGCGAGGTCTTTCGAGCGGTCGCTTCGAACAATATTTCTCCCGCGTTGCAAGCCTATATCGAAAACACTCCGATCCGGCCGGGCCGCGAGAGTGCGCTGCGCCGAGTAGGACTTGAGAAACGGGCCGTTCACATTCCGGATATGTTGTCCGACCCCGAGTGCATTGTACCGGAATCGTATCGGGAAGAGGGCATGCGGACCAACGTCGCCGTACCGTTGCTCAAAGAAGACAATTTGATCGGCGCGATCGCAATCCACCGCACCGAGGTCCGGCCCTTCACAGATCAGCAAATCAGGCTGCTTGAAACCTTCGCCGACCAAGCCGTCATCGCCATCGAAAACGTGCGGCTGTTTCAAGAACTCAAGGAATCACTGGAGCAGCAAACAGCGACGAGTGAAATTTTGGGTGTCATCGCCAGCTCGCCAACCGACATTCAGCCGGTGCTGAATGTCGTAGCAGAAAATGCGGCGCGTTTGTGCGATGCGAGCAATGTGGGCATTTGGCGTACCGACGGGGTGAACTGTTGGCCTGTGGTTTTCAAAGGTCCGATACCCATACCGCGGGTGGGACCGGTAGTGATGGCTCGCGGGTCAAATGTCGCACGGGCAATGATCGACCGGCAAATCATCCACTGCCCTGACATGTTAAGCGCTGAAACGCAGGCGGAATTTCCGGAATCCTCAGCCACAGCGGAACGCTTGGGGGTTCGAACGGCACTGATAGTGCCGTTGCTTCGCGAAGCAGACGCTATTGGAGCGATTCACCTTAGACGCAACCAGGTCCGTCCGTTTACCGATAAGCAGATTGCGCTAGTTAAAACCTTTGCCGACCAGGCAGTGATTGCTATCGAGAACGTGCGCTTATTTAAGGAATTGCAGGAACGCAATTCAGAACTGCGCGAAGCCTTGGAGCATCAGACCGCAACGTCCGAAGTGCTCGGCATCATCAGCCGTTCACCCACCGACGTGCAGCCGGTGCTCGACGCGATCGTCGAGAGCGCTGCGCGGGTTTGTGGGATCGATGATGTGGCGCTGCGACTCCAAGACGGTAACGCTATGGTGTTGCGGGCTCATTTTGGTCCCTTAGTGATCAACCGCGTCGAGATCGGTATTGATGAGCCACAGTTTAGCTGGATCCGTGAGCATGGCACACTTCACATTCCCGATGCCAGCGACGAGACCGACTCACGCATAACGAGTACCGGTGGCTGGCGGACGTTCCTGATTGTTGCCCTTCGTCAACAAAACGAACTGATCGGAGGATTGTTCGCGCGTCGCACCGAGGTGCGTCCCTTCACACCGGCGCAGATCAAGTTGATGGAGACCTTCGCTGACCAGGCAGTGATCGCCATTGAGAACGTGCGGCTGTTCAACGAACTCAAAGAAGCGCTGGAGCAACAGACAGCGACGAGCGAGATTTTGGGCGTCATCGCCAGCTCGCCGACGGATATCCAGCCGGTGTTGGACGTAATTGCTGAGAACGCTGCTCGTGTTTGTGGCGCAACCGATGCCGTTATGCACCGCATTGATGGTAATGTCCTTCATAGAGTTGCCCATTATGGGCTAATTTTCTACGCAACCGGGGAAGAGAGTCCATCTATCAGTCGTGGATTGGTGACTGGTCGCGCCGTCATCGACCGTCGAACCATTCACATCCACGATATGGCGGCAGAGTCCGAAAGCGAGTATCCGGAAAGTCTGAAATTTCAACGACGTTCCGGACATCGCACCGTGCTGGCTACCCCACTACTGCGCGAGGGGAACCCCATTGGTACCGTAATGATTCGCCGGCCTGAAGTGCGTCCGTTTACCGAAAAACAAATCAAACTTCTTGAAAGCTTCGCCGCTCAAGCTGTTATTGCCATCGAAAATGTTCGACTGTTCAAGGAACTGCAGGAGCGCAATGCGGAATTGCGCGAGGCGCTGGAGCATCAGACCGCGACGGCCGAGGTGCTTGGCATTATCAGCCGGTCGCCGACGGACGTGCAGCCGGTTCTTGACTCCATCGTCGAGAGCGCAGCTAAGGTATGCGGCATCGATGATGTGGTGCTTCGACTCTGCGATCGGAATATGATGGTTCCGAGGGCTCATTTTGGTTCGATTTCCATTGGTCGTGTAGAGATCAGTAGTGATGAGCCACAGTTTCGCTGGGTTAACGAGCATGGCACGCTCCACATTCCCGATGTCAGAGCACAGAACGATTTCCCGATGCTGGGCTCCGCCGGCGTCTCACGCACCTATCTAGCCGCTCCGCTTCGTCAGCACGGAGATCTCCTTGGAGTGCTGGTCGCGCGTTGCACCGAGGTGCGTCCTTTCACCACCCCGCAGATCAAGCTTCTGGAGACTTTTGCCGACCAGGCGGTGATCGCCGTCGAGAACGTACGGTTGTTCAACGAACTTAAGGAGTCGCTAGAACAACAGACTGCGACTAGTGAAATTTTGGGTGTCATCGCTAGCTCACCGACGGACATCCAGCCGGTCTTGGACACGATCGCTGGGAGCGCGGCACGAATATGTGGCGCGAATGATGCAGTTATCCGCCTAGTCGAAGGTGATGTACTTCGCTTAAGGGCCCATCAGGGTTCCATACCGTCTTTTACACAACAGTATGGAGCTGAGGCCGATTCTCTGGATCGCGGTCGCGGGTGGATTCCCGCCCGAGCGGTGCTTGATCGAGAGACGATCCATATTCAAGACATCACGGCAGTAGAAAATGAGTTTCCGGAGACCGCGGGCAGAGCCCAACGGGCAGGAGTTCGCACAGCGCTGGCTACGCCGCTGCTTCGTGAGGGCACGGCAATCGGTGTGATCTTCATCCGTCGAACCGAAGTCAACCCATTCACCGATAAGCAAATCGCTCTGCTGAAAATCTTTGCCGATCAGGCGGTGATCGCCATCGAGAACGTCCGCCTGTTCAAGGAGATTCAGGAGCGCAATTCAGAATTGCGCGAGGCGCTGGAGCATCAGACCGCAACGGCCGAGGTACTCGGCATCATCAGCCGGTCGCCGACGGACGTGCAGCCGGTGCTCGACGCTATCGTCGAGAGTGCCGCGAGAGTTTGTGGGATCGACGATGTAGTGCTGCGGCTCCGCGATACGGACACGATGGTCGTGCGGGCTCATGTTGGATCCATACCAACCGGGCGCCCTGAGATCAGCGTCGATGAGCCACAGTTTCGCTGGATGCGCGAGCATGGCGCTTTGCACGTGCCCGATGTCCGCGCGCAAAGCGATTTCCCAATCCTCGGTTCTTCCGGCAACCACCTCACTCACTTAGCAGCTCCACTCCTTCAGCGTGGCGAACTGATTGGAGTAGTGATCGCGCGTCACACCGAGGTGCGCCCCTTCACCCCGGCGCAGATCAAGCTGCTTGAAACCTTCGCCGAGCAGGCTGTTATCGCCATCGAGAACGTGCGGCTATTCAATGAACTTAAGGAGTCGCTGGAGCAGCAGACGGCGACGAGTGAAATTCTAGGTGTGATCGCCAGCTCACCGACTGAGATCCAGCCGGTCTTGGATGCGGTCGCGGAGAGCGCGGCGCGACTATGCGGAGCGAGCGATGCTAATATCCGATTGCGTGAGGACGATGTACTGCGATCCGTAGCGAGCTACGGGCCGCTCCCCTACGACGCGGTATTTCCGGTAAACCGGGGCACTGCGGCGGGCCGCGCCGTGGTCGACGGGCAAACGGTTCACATCGAGGACTACGCGGCCAAGACCAAAGATGAATTCCCAGAAGGTAAGGAAGTGGTGCAGCGCCTGGGCTTTCGTACCGTGTTGGCTACGCCGCTGCTTCGCGAAAGCGTCGCGATCGGGGCGATCGTGATTCGTCGGATTGAGGTCAGTCCGTTCACCGATAAGCAGATCAAGCTTCTCGAAACCTTCGCAGCCCAAGCCGTCATCGCCATTGAAAACGTCCGCTTGTTCAAAGAACTGAACGAGCGCACCAACGAACTAACCCGCTCGGTGGGCGAGCTCCGAGCCCTCGGCGAAGTCGGTCAGGCGGTCAGCTCGACTCTGGACCTCGAAACCGTGCTGACGCGCATCGTGTCTCATGCGGTGCAACTGAGCGGTACCGACGGCGGGGCGATTTACGAATACGACGAGCAATCCGAAGAGTTTCTTCTGCGTGCCACCGATCACATGGAAGAGGAACTGATCACTGCGCTGCGCAATAATCCGCCTCGACTCGGCGATGGCGTGGTCGGCCGGGCGGCGGTCAATCGTGAACCGGTGGTCGTCCCCAATATCTTAGAGGAGCGCGCCTACGCCCCGCGCATGCGCCAATTGCTCGAACGCTTCGGCTTTCGTGCTAGCCTGGCCGTTCCCCTTTTACGAGAAGACCGCATTGTCGGCGGCCTGGTGGTCCGGAGAAAAGCCACCGGCGAGTTTCGCCCCGAGGTCATCGAGCTGTTGAAAACCTTCGCGACGCAATCGGTCTTGGCGATCCAAAACGCCCGGCTGTTTCGCGAGATCGAGGAGAAGAGCCAGCAGATCGAAGCCGCCAACCGGCACAAGTCCGAGTTTCTCGCCAATATGTCCCACGAGCTGCGCACGCCGCTCAACGCCATCATCGGCTTCTCCGAAGTCCTACAGGAAAGACTGTTCGGCGAGTTGAACGACAAACAAGCCGAGTACACCGACGACATCCTCACCTCCGGCCGCCATCTGCTTTCACTCATCAACGAGATCCTCGATCTCTCCAAGGTCGAAGCCGGGCGGATGGAGCTGGAGACCGCTACGTTCGATCTTCCTTTGGCAATAGACAACGCCCGCACCTTCGTGCGCGAGCGCGCGACCAATCATGGGATTACGCTCGAGGTCAAAGTCGACGAGCGGCTGGGCGACATCGTCGGCGACGAGAGGAAGATCAAGCAGATACTGCTCAATCTTCTTATCCAACGCGGTCAAGTTCACCCCCGAGGGCGGACGGATCACGATCAACGCCAGACCGACCAACGGCTCGGTGGAAATCTCGGTCACCGACACCGGCATCGGCATCGCCGAAGAGGATCAGCCGAAGATCTTCGAGGAGTTCCGTCAGGTGGGCAGTGACAACGCCAAGAAGATCGAAGGCACCGGACTGGGTTTAACCTTGGCGAAGAAGTTTGTCGAGCTGCATGGCGGCAGGATCTGGGTGGAGAGCGAAGTCGGCAAAGGCAGCACCTTTGTTTTTACCTTGCCGGTCAACTCGGCGTAAGAGGTGGCGGATAGGAGCCGAAAAATTCGAAGCACGAATTTCGAAATTCGAAACAAATTCAAAATGATGAAAACAAATGCAATGTTCCAAACAAACTCGAATTGGATGCGAGGTTTTGGAATTTCCCGGTTTGGAATTTATTTGGCTGCGGTTTGTTTCGAATTTCGATATTCGGATTTCGGATTTTCCCAGTGAATAGGTAGCGGATGGCAACCAAGAAAACACCGGCTAAGAAGCCACGCGCGGCGCCGCGGCCATCGATCGCGCAGCTCGACCGGGAGAACCAGGAGCTTCGCAGCGAGCGCGATGCGTGGCTCGAACGCGAGGCAGCCACCGGCGACATCCTGCGGATGATCGCGCGGGCGCCGGCGGACATCCAGGTCGTGCTCGACGGCATCGCCGAGCGGGCGGCGAAACTCTGCGACGCTGAAGATGTCGCGATCTTGCGTGTCGATGGCAACTTGTTGCGCAGCGCGGCGCATTTTGGACCCGTCGCCATGATTATTGGTTTGGGTGAGGTCCGGGTCTTCGATCGCGGATCGCCTGCCGGTCGCGCGGTCATCGATCGCCAGACGATTCACATCCCTGACCTGGCTGCGGCGGAGAAAGAATTTCCCAAAGCCCTCGGCATCGCGATGGGTGTCCGCACCATACTCTCGGCGCCACTTCTGCGCGACGGTGTGGCTATTGGTGTTATCCACATTCGCAGAAAAAGGAAGCGTGCTTTTACCTCGGTGCAGATCAAGCTGCTCGAAACCTTCGCCGACCAGGCCGTCATCGCCATAGAGAACACGCGGCTGTTCCAGGAACTCACCGAGGCGCTCGAACAGCAAACTGCGACGAGTGACATACTCGCGGTCATTAGCAGCGCTCCGACTGAATTACAGCCCGTGTTCGATACTATCGCCCAAAATTCGGTCAAGCTTTGTGGTGCGCTTTTCGGGTCGGTCTACCGCTTCGACGGCGAGCTGATCCACATGGTCGCCGATTGCAACTACCCACCGGCGGCCCTGGAGCGATCCCGACAGCTCTTTCCAACCCGGCCGGGCCGCCATCTGTTCACGGCACGAGCAATCCTCGATCGCTCGGTCATCCACGTCTCGGACGTGGCGAATGATCCCGAGCATGTGGCCAGTGATATCACGGGCTTCCGAAGCGTCCTGGCCGTGCCGATGCTCCGAGGGACCGATCCGATCGGCGCAATCACAGTTTGGCATTCCGATGTCGGACCGTTCTCACAGAAGCACGTGACGCTACTTCAAACCTTCGCCGACCAAGCCGTCATCGCCATCGAGAACGCCCGTCTATTCCAGGAACTGCAAGTTCGCAACCGCGATCTTACTGAGGCATTGGAGCAGCAGACCGCGACCAGCGACGTGCTACGGGTGATCAGCAGTTCGCCGACGGACGTCCAGCCGGTTTTTGATGCGATCGTGCGGAGCGCGACACAGCTTTGCGAAGCATCGTTCGGTTCCGCCCATCGCTTTGACGGTCAGCTTGTCACCATCGAAGCGCAGCACGGGATGACTCCTGAGCAGGTTGAGGTCGGCAAAAGGCGATTTCCAACACCGGCGACACAAGGAACGGCAGTTGGACGGGCGATTTTGCGTCGAAACGTTGTCCACATCGAGGATGTGAACAACGATCCTGAATATGTTTTCATCGGCGATCAGCGTGAATTTAGCTTTCGAACCGTTCTGGCTGTTCCGCTGCTGAAGGAAGGCGTCCCGATCGGCGCCCTGGGCATGTGGCGGCGCGACGTGAAGCCCTTCACGGAAAATCAGACTAACCTGGTGAAAACGTTCGCCGACCAGGCGGTGATTGCCATCGAGAACGTGCGGCTGTTCCAAGAGCTCACCGAAGCGCTAGAGCAGCAGACAGCGACGAGCCAAATCCTTGGTGTGATCGCGAGTTCGCCGACCGACATTCAGCCGGTGCTGGATGTTATCGCCGCGAACGCAGCGCGGGTCGGCGAAGCGACGGATGCGGCAATTTTTATGGAAGTTGATGGCGTTCGCCTTCGCAAGGTCGCCAACTACGGCGAAGCGCCTAGCAGCCCGATTGGGACGGAAACGCCGCTCATCGCAATTCGCATCAGGGGCGAGCGATCGTTGATCGACAAACGATTCACGTTCGTGACTTTCGGGAGGTCTCCGCGGATTATCCAGAAAGCCGGGGCGCGCGGTTAGGTTATCGAACTCTGCTCGCCACCCCGTTGTTACGCGAAGGCGTTCCGATTGGTGTGATCGGCATTCGTCGTTTGGAAGTCCGGCCGTTCACCGACAAGCAGATCGCTCTGCTCAAAACCTTTGCCGACCAAGCAGTGATCGCCATCGAGAACGTGCGCTTGTTCAAGGAACTCGGCGAACGCAACGCGGAGTTGCGCGAGGCGCTAGAGCATCAGACGGCAACGAGCGAAGTGCTTGGCATCATCAGCCGCTCGCCGACGGACGTGCAGCCGGTGCTCGACGTGATCGTCGAGAGCGCCGGCGAAACTTTGCGATGATGGACGCGCAGATTTGGCGGGCGGATGTGACTTGGCGCGAGGCGGCAAGTTACGGTGGTGTCTCTCCGGTTCTCGGCGTTGGCGAGGCGCGACGATCACGCGTGGGTCATCGAGTGGGCGCGCGATACTCGACCGGCACGATTATCTCCACGATACCCAGACGGAACCCGGAGTGGATCCTGAACTGATCCCTAACTCGGTTCGCATGGGATTCGAACGGCATTGGCGGTTCCACTTCACACGCGAGGGCGCTGCCATCGGCGCCTCACGCATCCGTCGAACAGAAGTGCGGCCATTCACCGATGACCAGATCGCGCTGCTCAAGACCTTCGCCGATCAAGCGGTCATCGCCATCGAGAACGTGCGGCTGTTTCAAGAACTCACCGAAGCGTTGGAGCAGCAGACCGCGACGAGCCAGATTCTTGGCGTCATCGCCAGCTCGCCGACGGATATTCAGCCGGTGCTGGATGTAGTCGCGGAAAATGCCGCGCGACTTTGCGAGCGCAACAGATGCTCAGATCCAACGTGTCGAGGGTGAATTCCTTCTATCGGTAGCGTCCTATGGGTCGATGCCGACGCGCGGTCAGGAGGCGAGGTGCGCTCATTACCCCCGGCCACGCTCCCTCGCGAGCGATTATCGACCGGCAAACGATTCATATTCATGACCTTGCCGCAGAGGTCGAAACCAAGTTTCCTGAAAGCAAGGGCGCCCAAGAGCGTTTTGGGGTTCGGACTCTGCTTTGCGCGCCATTGCTGCGCGAGGGCTTGCCTCTTGGGTTAATCCTGATTCGCCGCACCGAAGTTCGGCCGTTTACCGATAAACAGATCAAGCTGCTTGAAACCTTCGCCAGCCAAGCCGTAATCGCTATAGAAAACGTCCGCCTGTTCAACGAACTCGATACTCGCAACCGCCAACTTACCGAAGCGTTGGAGCAGCAGACGGCGACGAGCGAGATTCTGCGCGTCATCGCCAGCTCGCCGACGGATATTCAACCGGTGCTGAATACTGTGGCGGAAAGCGCGGCGCGGCTTTGCGACGCTGTCGATGTGCAGATTTGGCGCGTCGACGGAGAGCGGGTTCGATTCGCTGCCCATTATGGTTCGATTCCTATTCCCAAGGTCGAAGAAGGCCGACCGATCATTCGAGGTGTCGCGGGAGGAAGAGCAATTCTCGATCGAGAGATTGTTCACGTTCCCGACACTTTGGCGCCAAACGTCCAGACTGAATTCCGCGAAGCTTGGTCGTTCACCCAAGAGAGTGGCACAAGGACACTGCTGGCCGCCCCCTTGCTCCGCGAAGGGACTGCGCTTGGATACATTCTCATTCGTCGTTTCGAAGCCCGGCCGTTCTCAGACAATCAAATCACTCTTCTTAAAACCTTCGCCGACCAGGCTGTCATCGCCATCGAAAACGTCCGGCTGTTCCAAGAGCTCAAGGAGCTGCTTGAGCAGCAAACGGCAACGAGTGAAATCTTAGGGGTCATCGCTAGCTCACCGACGGACGTTCAGCCTGTATTGGATGTGGTGACTGAAAATGCCGCACGGCTTTGCGACGCAGACGACGCGCAGATTTTTCGTTCCGATGGCGACCTCATTCGACTCGCAGCTAATTACGGGGGAACTCCCGCGACTCAGGTAAGATCCATCAGTCGCGGCTCCGTCATGGGTCGAATTTTTGTCGATCGAAAGACTCTTCACATCCATGACTTGGCTGCGCTGGTAGACACCGAGTTCCCGGAAGCGAGGGAATCTCTACAACGCTCCGGTCAAAGAACATACCTCGGGACACCACTGCTAAGAGAGGGAGTTTCGCTAGGGGCGATTGGTCTTCGCCGCAAGGGGGTGAGGCCTTTCACCGACCGGCAGGTCAAACTGCTTGAAACCTTCGCTAGCCAGGCCGTCATCGCCATCGAAAACGTACGGCTGTTCAACGAGCTCGACACCCGCAATCGCCAACTCACCGAGGCGCTGGAGCAGCAGACAGCGACGAGCGAGATTCTCCGCGTCATCGCAAGCTCACCGACGGATATTCAGCCGGTGTTGGACGTCGTTGCCGAAAATGCAGCCGGCTATGTGAGGCATCCGACGCCAACATTTACCGCATGGACGGCGCCGGTTATCGGCTCGTGGCTTCATACGGATCTATGCCAATCCCCGACCGCGATAAACCTAGACCGCTCATCCGCGGGTTTGCCTCCTGGCAGAGCTATGATCGATCGCGCGGTCGTTCACGTCGACGACATGATGAGCCCGGAGGCTCAAGCCGAATTTCCCGAAAGCCGGACGTTTACACAAGCCGCTGGTCTTCGCACTCTTTTAGTTGCGCCCTTGCTCCGTGAGGGAGTTGCAATCGGGGCCATCTTTATTCGCCGCACTCGAAGTCCGCCCTTTCTACCGACAAGCAGATTGCGCTTCTCAAAACCTTTGCCGACCAGGCCGTCATCGCCATCGAGAACGTCCGGCTGTTTCAAGAGTTGCAAGAACGGACGCGCGAGCTTGTCGAGTCCGTCGAAGAAATGAAAGCCTTGAGCGAGGTCGGTCAGGCGGTGAGTTCCAGCCTTGATCTCGAGACCGTGCTTGAAACCATCGTCGCGCGCGCCGTCGATCTGTCGGGCACTGATTGCGGTGTAATTTACGAGTACGATGAAGCCGCGCAAGAGTTTAACTTGCGAGCGAGCCATCGAATGGAAACCGAGGCCGTCGAAGGTTTGAGAGCGGCGAGGATCAAGTTGGGCGAAGGCGCGACGGGTCAGGCGGCACTCACTCGCGCGCCGGTGCAGATCGCGGATACTTTCGACGGACGGAGATCGTTCGACTTCGCGGATCGGCCGCTGCTCAGTCGGCTCGGTTATCGCTCCCTACTGACGGTGCCGATTCTACGCGACCATCAGATCATGGGTGGGCTGACCGTGTGGCGGCGGCAAGTCGGGACGTTTGAACCTGAAGTGGTGAATCTGCTTGCAAACCTTCGCGACGCAATCGGCATTGGCGATTCACAATGCGCGGCTGTTCCGCGAGATCGGTGATAAGAACCGTGAGATCGAAGCGGCAAACCGGCACAAGTCGGAGTTTCTTGCCAACGTGTCGCACGAACTGCGCACGCCGCTCAACGCGATTATCGGCTTTTCGGAAGTCCTGTTGGAAAAGTACTTCGGCGAGTTGAACGACAAGCAAAACGAATACGTTGACGATATTCTCTCCTCTGGACGACATTTGCTGTCGTTGATCAACGACATCTTGGATCTATCCAAGGTCGAAGCCGGGCGCATGGAGTTGGAAGTGACGACGTTTCATCTGCCGGACGCCATCGACCAACGCCATGCTGCTAGTGCGTGAGCGCGCCAGCCGGCATGGCATCAAGCTCGATCAGACGATCGATGAGCGCTTGGGCGACTACAGCGGCGACGAGCGCAAGGTCAAACAGATTCTCGTAAATCTTCTCACCAACGCGGTGAAGTTCACGCCGGAGGGCGGGCAAGTGAAGGTCGAGGCGCGGCTGGGCGACAGCTCTGTGATCCTGTCGGTCGTCGACAGCGGCATCGGCATCGCCAAGGAGGACCAGGAAGCGATCTTCGAAGAATTCCGCCAAGCCAGCGGCAACTACGCGCAAAAGCGCGAGGGCACGGGACTAGGGCTGACGCTGACGAAACGCTTCGTCGAAATGCACGGCGGCAAAATCTGGGTCGAAAGCGAAGTCGGCAAAGGCAGCACCTTTACGTTTACACTCCCGATCGGGTAAGAATGTCTCGCGCAAAGGCCGCCAAGGACGCCAAGGGATTCAATATTGGAGAGGGGCTGCTTGGCCTTTGTGACCTTAGCGAGCTTGGCGCGAGGCAATCCGAGTCCGATAGGTATTCATTCGCGCGAACGGCGCCAAGGACGCTAAGCAATGACTGAGAATGAAATCGGGAAACTCGTTGTGGACTCAGCGATTGCTGTGCATCGCGACTTGGGACCTGGGCTGCTGGAATCCGTCTATGAAGTAATCTTGGCGCATCAGCTGACGCAACATGGGTTGCGGGCAGAACGGCAGGTGGCGATACCCATCGAGTATCAAGGGGTAAAGTTCGACGAGGCGTTCCGGGCAGATATCTTGGTGGAGGGCAAGGTAGTTCTTGAGCTGAAATCGGTTGAGCAAATTACGCGGGTGCACAAAAAGCAGTTGCAGACGTATTTGCGTCTGACAGGATTCAAGCTAGGTTTTCTGCTCAATTTTGGCGAGGATTTAATGAAGAAAGGGATCACGCGAGCTGTTAACGGACTTGCGGATGAATAATATCTTGTAGGTCTTATTGCTTGGCAAAAGAGAAACGATTTCGGATAGGGACGATCTCGCGCAATGAGCGCCAAGGCAGCAAAGATTCCTAACCAATGTAATCGACTTTCTTTGCGACCTTGGCGTGCTTGGCGCGAGGTAAATATCTTTTTCCCGAGACTATTATGGCAAATGAACTCATACTTATAATCGAAGATAACGAGAAGAACCGGAAGCTCTGCCGCGATGTGTTGCAGGTGAAGGGATATCAGACGATCGAGTCGGAGACGGCGGAGGTGGGGCTCGATCTGGCGCGTGGGCAGGCGCCGGCGCTGATACTCATGGACATTCAGCTGCCGGGGATGGACGGGATTACGGCGATGAAGCAGTTAAAGGCCGATCCGCAGACCCAAAGCATCCCGATCATCGCCATCACCGCGTCGGCGATGACCAATAACAGGACAGCGATGTTGGGCGAAGGCTTCGACGGCTACCAGACCAAGCCGATTTCTCTTAAAGACTTTCTCGGCGAAGTGGAACGAGTTCTAGGGGAGAATCGTAAGGCGTAAAGGGTGAGGCGTTAGGCGATTCGGAAAACGGAGATCTTGCGCAAAGCTCGCCAAGGACGCAAAGTTTACAAAACTAAAATGCAGACTGACGAAATGTCCGAACGCCTTACCCTTCACCCCTAACCCCTTACGGGATTCTACCGTGAACACACCCGCGAAAATAATGGTTGTCGACGATACGCCGCGCAATGTGAAGCTATTGGCCGATCTGCTGGGCGTGAAGGGCTATGAGGTGGTGACGGCTGCGTCGGGGCAGGAGGCGTTGGCGAAGATCGATGACGAGTCGCCGGATTTGGTTTTGTTGGACGTGGTTATGCCTGGGATGAGCGGTTACGAGGTCTGCCATGCGATTCGCGAGAAACCGGCGACGAAAATGCTCCCGGTGGTGATGGTGACGGCGCTCGATCCGTCCCAGGAGCGGGTGAAGGGCATCGAAGCCGGCGCGGACGATTTTCTCAGCAAACCGATCAATCAAGCCGGAGCTGCTGGCACGCGTAAAGTCGCTGTTGCGTGTCAAAGAACTGCACGACATGGTGCAAGCGCAAGCTGCGGCAACTTGCGGAGTGGAACAAGACGCTGGAACAGCGCGTGCAATCCCAGCTGGAACAATTGGAACGACTGGAACGATTGAAACGTTTTTTTTCCCCGCAGTTGGCCGAGTTGATCGTCGCGGGCGGCGCGGACGATCCGCTCAAGACGCACCGGCGCGATGTCACAGTGGTCTTTCTCGATCTGCGCGGTTTCACGGCGTTTGCGGAAACCGCCGAGCCCGAGGAAGTCATGGCTGTGCTGCGTGAATATCACGCCGCCATGGGCCAACTGATCATGGAGCACGAGGGGACCCTAGAGTGCTTCATCGGCGACGGCATGATGGTGTTATTCAACGACCCGCTGCCGGTGCCCAACCCGCAGGAACGCGCGGTGCGCATGGCGCTGGCGATGCGCGGGCGCTTCGAGTCGATAGGCAGCGCTTGGAGCAAACTCGGCTATGACATCGGCATGGGCATCGGCATCGCCCAAGGTTACGCGACCATCGGCGCCATCGGTTTCGAGGGGCGTTGGGACTACGGCTCCATCGGTACGGTGTGCAATCTCGCGGCGCGTCTATGCGGCGAGGCCAAGCCCGGACAGATTTTGATACCCCAACGGTTTTTGGCCAGCATCACCGATCTCGCCGAGGTCGACCCCATTGGCGAATTGACGCTAAAAGGTTTCCAGCGCGCGGTGACAGCGTACAATGTGCTGGGACTTAAAGAATAGGAACGTAAGGCGTGAGGGGTGAAGGGTTAGGGGTTTTCGGAATCGAGAGATTCTCCCGCCAACGCGCCAAGATGCAAAGTTTATCAAAATAACAAGAACAAATTTCCGAAATCATATTTCCGAACTTGGCGTCTTTGCACCCCTTCGACAAAGCTCAGGACAGGCTTTGCGGGAGATAATCTGAATCCGGAAAAAAATTGGAGAATGTTGATGCGCTTGATCGTTTTAATACTGCTAATTCCACTTTGCGCGCCAATCCCGAGTTCGGCACAGAGCGGCAAGCCGAGATCGATGGCGGAGCTGGCGGCGTACAACCGGCCCGACCGCGAGAAGATGCTGTATGAAGGCGCGAAGAAAGAAGGCGTGGTGACTTGGTACACATCGCTCACCGGCGGGCCGAACACCGACATGCCCAAGGTCTTCAACGCCAAATATCCGGGCGTCGCCGTCGAAGTCTATCGCGGCGACAGCGATGCTTTGATGTCGCGGATCATGCAGGAGGCGCAAGCGAAGAGGTACATCGTCGATACCATCGAGACGACGTTCCCGGTTTTGAAGGTGACTCAAGAGCTGAAACTATTGCAGCCGTATTTTTCGCCTTATCTGTCAGCTTACCCGGACGAGACCAAGGAGAAAGCAGACAGGGCGCTGGTGTATTGGGCCACCGACCGTGAGTCTTACATTAGCCTGGCCTACAACACGAATTCCGTGCAGGGCAACGCGATTCCGAAAAACTTCGACGATCTGCTGAAACCGGAACTGAAGGGCAAAATCGGTTTTGCCACGACCGACACCGGTTCCCGCGTCATTGCGGCCATGCTGGCGAGCAAGGGCGCTGAGTACATCCAAAAATTGAAATCGCAGCAGATCAGTCTGCATCCGGTATCCGGCCGGGCGATTCTCGACCTGGTGATCTCAGGAGAGTTGGGTGTTTCACCGACGGTTTTTCAGAGCCATTCGCGGGTATCGATCGCCAAGGGCGCGCCGATCAAATGGCTGCCTATGGATCTGGTGCCGACCAACGCCGGCGGTGTGGCTGTGCCCGTGAATGCACCGCATCCGTACGGGGCGCTGCTGTTCGGCGATTTCCTGCTGAGCCCCGAGGGGCAGAAGTTTCTCGGCAAATACGGCCTCGACAGCGCACTCAACAAGCCGGCGTTCAAGCGCTTCTATGCCGAAGCCGGCATGACCGTGGAGATGTACGAAAAGGAAAGTGAGAAGTGGGAGAAATTGCTGCGGGAAATCGGCCGGAAATAGCCGAAAATCGTAAGGGGTGAGGGGCAAGGGGTAAGGGCGTCCGAAAATCCCCTTACCCTTCACGCCTAACCCTTTACGGCCGCTAACGTGAGATATGGTTCAACCGCGTAACGCCTCCACTGTTGTTCTGCTGCGCCCTGATGAACAGGGCGGCTTCGATATTTTACTGACGCGGCGACCGGAGACGATGCGCTTTCTTGGCGGGTTCTATGTTTTTCCCGGCGGCACGGTGCATCGCGACGATTACTCGGCGGCGATGCTGCGGCGCTGCCGGCACTTGACCGGCGCGAAGGCGCGGCAGATTCTCGGCAGCCGTCACGAGCCGGACGAAGCCATCGGCCATTGGGTGGCGGTGGCGCGGGAGTTGTTCGAAGAGGTCGGGGTTCTGCTTTGCGTTACCGAGTCCGGCGCGCCGTTTCAGCCGATTGATGAAGCTATCCAACGGAGGGTGGAGCAGAAACGCCAGGCGATTGTAAAAAAGGAGCTGGACTTCGCCGGCTTTCTGGAGTCGGAGAATCTTTACTGCGATCTTTCACGGGCCATCTACTTCGATCATTGGGTGACGCCGGACATCTATTCGATGCGCTTCGATACACGTTTTTATGCCGCGGTTCTGCCGCCAAGACAAACGCCACTTGCACGCTCTGAAGAGGTGACGCACAGTCTATGGATCAAGCCGGGCGAGGCGTTAGCGCGCATGAACCGGCGCGATTTTCCGATCCTGCCGCCGACCACGACGGTATTGCATGAATTTTCGCGATTTGCCTCTTGGGGGCATGTCAGCACTGAATTCAAATTCAGCCGAGAAGGTCGAGATAATCTGCCTTGATAGTTTAGGTTGAACTAAGTAAAACGGTTGCGGTTGGTTTCGAATTGAAAAATCACAGGAGGAAAGATTATGGCTACAGTTAAGTTCAAGGACAGCGTTCTGACCTTGCTGGGCAACGAGGTAAAGGTCGGTCAGCCTGCGCCGGATTTCAAAGTTCAGAAAAGCGCCGACATGAGCGACTATACGTTGGCGAGCGGTGCAGGGAAAACCAGAATTATCGCGACCGTGCCTTCGTTGGATACGCCGGTGTGCGATCTGGAGGCCAAGCGTTTCAACGAAGAGGCGAGCAAGCTGAACAATGTCGAGATGGTTGTCGTCAGCATGGATCTGCCATTTGCCCAGAAGCGCTGGTGCGGCGCTTCCAGCGTCGACAAGATCATCACCGCAAGCGATCATCGTGAGGCCTCGTTCGGAAAGAATTACGGCCTTTTGATTTCGGGCGGGCCGCTCGATCGTGTACTGGCGCGCGCGGTTTTTGTCGTCGGCGCTGATAACAAGCTCAAGCATGTCGAGTATGTCGGCAGCATCGGCGAGCATCCGAACTACGACGCCGCTCTAGCCGCTGCGAAGTGAAATTGTTTTTCTCCAATTAAGCGTCCTGCCCGGCGGGCAAATGCTCCCGTCGGGCAGCGCACGATCCCCGCGTTTCTTTCTATTCGAGCAAGCAATAACTTAGATTGCAATTTGGCTTTGCTGCGCCGACCGCATTGAAAATTGCCGGTCGATGCTTATATTACCCTCCGGGCGTTCGACGAAACGCTTAATTTTATCAGGAGGAAAAATCATCATGATCGGAGTCGGACAAGAAGCGCCCGATTTTGAGCTGGCAAGTCACTTGGCCGGAACCAAGTTCAGCCTTAAACAGTTCAAAGGTCATAAAAATGTCATGTTGGTGTTCTATCCATTGGATTGGACACCGACTTGAAGCAAGGAGGTTCCTGGACTCGAAGCGCTAAAGGGCGAGTTCAAGGACTGCGACACCCAAGTTTTGGGTGTTAGCGTCGACAGCAGATTCTCCCATGACAACTGGGCAAAATCGCTGGGCGGCATCTCCTTCCCACTGCTTCAAGACTTTCACCCCAAAGGAGATATGGCCAAGAAATATGGCGCGTATCTCGACGACAAAGGCATCACCGACCGCGCCACTGTGATTATCGATAAGCAGGGCGTCGTGCGCTACGCGGTATCGGTGACACCGGCAGGAGAACGTAATCCCAAAGAGCTGTTGACGGAGTGTCAAAAAATTAACCAAGGTTAACGACCATGGCGATGGAACTTTACTTTTACAATGAATGCGGCTTTTCCCAGAGTGTGCTCAACTGCATGGTCAATCTTCATTGCGAAGATAAAATCGTCAAGAAGAATATCCGGGAAAACCCGGACAACGAGAAGGAGCTGATTCAACTCACCGGCGCTAAAACCGTGCCGGTGTTGGTGATCGATGGCAAGCTGATCAAGGGTTCCGAGGAGATCAATCAATTTCTTGTCGGAAAGTTCCTGTAGCCGATCAGCGAATCGTCAATTCATCGACGAAAAAGGGGACGGAGTCACTTCCGCCCCCTTTTTTTGTCCATTAGGATTCGGATTATCTCCCGCAAAGACGCCAAGGCCGCAAAGGTGACGGGCGATGCCCGTCATGCCGAGGAAACACGAGGGATCTAAGAAAGATTTCTCCCAAGGGTCGAAATGACAACAATTCCGAACTTTGCGCCCCTTCGACGAAGCTCAGGACAGGCTTTTCGGGAAAATTACCCGGGTCCGAGAGCGTTCGCCGCACGGATCATTTGCATTCCCCAGGCAAATTCTAAACCATTGCAACGCAAGGAACGCAAAAAAGGAATGAGCTTGCATCGGGCGCAGGGCTGGAATAACCAATCTTCTATGTCGTTCATCGCGGCCTCCTATAATGTTCTTGCCAGCGCGTACATTCAGCGCGCCTGGTACCGGCGCACTCCGGCTTTGGTGTTGGATCCCGCATGGCGTGTGCCGGCGTTGGTGCAGCATATTTGTAAACTCAACGCCGATCTTTTTTGCCTGCAGGAAGTCGAGCCGGAAACTTTCGTCGCCTTGCGCACCTTTCTCGGCGAGCGCGGCTATGGTGGTGAGTATGCGCGGAAGCTGGCAGGCAGGCCCGAGGGACTGGCGGTTTTCTATCGGCGGGCGCGCTTTGACTGGATTGGCTCGCGGATCATCGCCTACGCTGATGGCGCCGGCGTTGTGCAGGATACCGGCTACATCGCCCAGGTGGCAATGTTGCGTAACGGCGACAAGACACTCGGCGTGATCAACACGCATCTGACCTGGGACCCGCCCAACACCAGCCGGGAAGTCCGGCGCGGCTTGCGTCAAGTGCAACAATGCTTGACGGAATACCAAAGCCGCGCTGCCGACGCCAGCGCTTGGATCATCAGTGGCGATTTCAATGTCACAGCGGAAAGCGAGATTGTCGCGGTGGTTCTGCAATCGGGCCTGCAATTCGCCCACCACTCCATGTCGGATGTCTCTAGCTGCAACATCGGCGGCAGCGCGCGGCTGATCGATTATCTATTCTACTCGCGAGGACTGTACGCCGAGGCGTCAGTGGTGCGCCGGATCGATGGCCAGACCATCCTGCCGTCGGCGGAAGAACCGTCGGATCATATCGCGATCATGGCAAGGTTTGATTGGCAGGACTAAGCCAACTGGTCAAGCTGCCAGGCTGCGCGAACGCCGTTTTGGATTTGCTTGATAATGACGAGGGCTTCTTTGAGATGGCGTCGTTGTAATTCTGTCAAATCTGCCAGGCGCA
The DNA here is from genome assembly GCA_963816145.1 of uncultured delta proteobacterium. Classification (GTDB taxonomy): domain Bacteria; phylum Desulfobacterota; class Binatia; order UBA9968; family UBA9968; genus DP-20. Next base: position 300,297 of record CAWFJP010000001.1, on the reverse strand, counting down.
CGTTGTGATCAATGCTGGCCTTCGACGCACGGGCGCTGAGTTGCGCGCTCAGGCGAAGTTGAAAAAGCATTGGGAAAATATCTGCGAGGGTTGTCGCATCGTCGCGGCTCAGCAGGGAGCTGGAAGTCTTCACGATCTCGAGCCGTTCGAGTGTCGAGCGCTCGCGCGCACCAGCGGCGATGGCGGCGACGCGGGCTAATCCGACGATCGGCGCGATGGCGCCTTTTTTTAAGTCGATTTTGCCGTTTTCGCTGCGCAGGCGATTGAAGAATCCCAAGGGCGGATAAAAATCGAGCGCGCCGCGGGCCAAGTGGGAGAGAAACAGTTTCTCGGATTTGGCGGCGCCGACGATTTCTTCCAACGCATTTAACGGAAGGGTTCCGGCCACCGGACGAAAATCGAAAAAGATCGCCGCGTCAAGCAGCGCTTGCGGCTTGGGCAGGCGTATCCAGTCGGTAAAAAGTTCTTGCCACGCCGCGAGCGGCTTACACCAATGGGTCGCCATGAAACCGCCGGCGCAGGGCGGGAAACCGGCTTTAATTAAAGCGTCGACAACTTGCTTGGCCAGCGCGGCGAAATAATCGCGCGCGGCATCGGAGTCGTGTTGGTAAATCAGCGCGTTGTCCTGATCGGTGAGAAGCGTCTGTTCGAGCCGTCCTTCGGAGCCGAAGACGATCCAGGCAAATGGCGTCGGCGCAGGGCCGAGTCGTTCAACCGCGAGAGCGACGAAACGTTTGACCAAAGCGTCGTTAAGGCTGGAGACGAGCTGGCTGATGTGAATCGCCGCCAGGCCGCTGTCGTGGAGAGTGTGCACTAGATTGCCGATCTCCTCGGCGTAATTCACCGCAGCTACGTGAGATTCGCCCCATTTCTCAATCACGCTGCGCAGATAAAGCGGATTCTGTCCGTCCAGCAGCAATAGATCGGTGGCACTGATGACACCGACGATTTTCCCTTCCTCGGTTACGATCAGATGATGGATGTTTTCTTCGAGCATGAGGCGCAGGGCGGCGAACGCCGGCGCCCCGGAGTCGATGGTAACCAATGGCCGTGACATGACTTGGCTGATGACGGTATCCGACCCGAGACCGGCGGCAAGAACCCGACCGCGCAGATCTCGGTCAGTGACGATACCAGGCGGTTCACTGCCGATGAGTATGGAGCCGACCCTTGCGGTTTGCATCGCTTGGGCGGCTTGGGCGACGTTGACATCGGGGTCGACGATTAACGGCGCGCGCTTGATCAGTTGCTTTACCGGCAGGGCGAGTGTGGCGTCGTTGAAAGTCATGTGCGAACTCACCGCAAATGTAGGGTTTGCCGATTCTGATCACTATTTAGGGTCATGGTGTCAATCTAGTGCGACGAGGCGTGCTTGAGCAAACAGCGCCGCGCTGATTCAGCAAGCTCAATTTAACCAATAGCGGCCAGCGAATATGAGCAGCATCCAGACGAGCCCGTAAAAAATCAGGGCATAGGTGACGATTTGGTCATCGGTTGCGTCTGGGTTTGACCATTTTTTCACCGGCGAAGTGAGCGGCGCGGTGATCACGGCGAAGAACCACAGCAGTTTGCTATCCGGCTTGCGGATCCAGCGCGCGATGATCTTGTGCAAGGCGAGATAGAACACCGCCATGAAGCAGAAGAAACGCAGCAGTAAAATGATTTGGGCGACGGGATCGGTCAAGGTAGCGATGGTCCGCCGGGGCGAGGTGCAATTTCGCCTCGCCCCGGTGTGAAGGAGTTCTTAATGCGCGCCTACAGCAGCGTCTCTTCCCAATGGGTCGCCAGTGGTGGCTTGACCGCTCCTTGGGTAGCGCACGTCGGCGACTAGATCTTGGACTTCTTTCGGTGGTGCTTCGGTCATGAGTGAGACGATCCAGATGACCACGAAGCCCACCGGTAAACCGAAGACCGCCGAGGCGATGGTCTGGGTGCCGAACCAAGAGACACCGTAAAATCGGCTACCGATCATGTAATAGGCGGTTACGGCCAATCCGGCGATCATGCCAACACAAGCGCCAGTTTTGTTCGCCCGCTTCCACCAAATGCCCATTACCAGTGCCGGAAAGAACGACGCCCCGGCTAAACTAAATGCCCAGGCGACCAACTCAACGATGATGGCGACTCGGAATGTCGCTACCCAAGCGGCAACCAGAGCGGTGACGACCAGCAGTATTTTGGTGATCGTAAGTCTCTTGGTCAGAGATGCCTTGGGGTCGATCACGTTGTAATACAAGTCATGGGAGAAGGCGTTGGCGATGGTCAGCAACAAGCCGTCCGCGGTGGAGAGCGCAGCCGCAAGACCACCGGCCATGACCAGACCGGTGATCACGAACGGTAGCCCGGCAACCTCAGGCATGGACAACACGACGAAGTCCGTTGACTTGACCACGAAATCAGCCCACTGAACGATGCCATCACCATTCTTATCGACGACTTCGAAAAGCCCTGCCGGCTGCCAGAGAGTGATCCAGCGCGGCAAGTCGGCTATATTGGTGCCGACCAGTTTGACGTAGATCGTAAACCGGGCGAAAGCGGCGTAGGCCGGTGCGGTGAAATAAAGCAGAAAGATGAAAAAGAGTGACCATGCCACTGAGGTGCGCGCTTGGCGAACCGATGGCGTGGTGTAATAGCGCGTGAGGATATGCGGCAGTCCCGCCGTGCCGACCATCAAGCAAAAAGTCAGGGCGAGAAAGTTCCACATTCCCACGCCGCTCGGCACGGTCAAATATCGGCCAACTTTGGCGTCGTCACTCGCTGCGGGCGCGGTGGCTTGCTGGGTGGCGGTTTTAGCCGTCGCCTTCAGTTTGTCGGTTTCCGCATCGGTGAGATTGCCGACTTTGATTTTCGCATTAGCGTCGTCGGCATCTTTCTTCCAGAGCGCGCGCGTTTCTTTTTCCTTGGAATCGCGCGTGATTTCGAGCGCCTTACCATTGTTGATTTGTAGTACCCGTCCATAGCTCAATTCTGGAACGGGTATCGAAAATAGCTGGTACGAAAGGTAAACGACCGGCACCAGGTACGAAACGATCAAGATGATATACTGGGCGACTTGTGTCCAAGTGACCGATTTCATGCCGCCGAGAACCGAGCAAAAGAGCACTCCGATCAATCCGGCAAAGACACCGATCGAAAAATCCAAGCCGATGAACCGCGATACGATCAAGCCAACGCCGGTGACCTGCGCGATCAAGTAGGTAAATGAACATGCAATCGCTGCGATGACGCCGATGACGCGCGCCAGGTTGCCACCGTAGCGCGCGCCAAGGAAGTCGGGAATCGTGTAAGCGCCAAATTGCCGCAGATAAGGACCGAGAAACACGGCGAGCAGCAAGTAGCCGCCAGTCCAGCCCATTACGTAGGCGAGACCGGCAAAACCCTGGGCCGAGAGAGCACCGGCCATGGAAATAAACGATGCGGCCGACATCCAGTCCGAACCTGTCGCCATCCCGTTAAACACGGCCGGCACGCCGCGGCCAGCGACATAGTATTGATCCGGGTTGGACGTGCGCGTGACGATACCGATGACGATGTAGATGCCCAGCGAGAGGCCCATGAAGATCCAGCCGATCCATTGCGGCGACAGGCCGAGAAACTTCTCCGCCAAGCCGATCAAAATGGTGACGCCGAGAAAGCAGACGGTATAAAGGCCAAAGATTTTTCCGAGACTCATGGCTCAACCCTCCTCACGGATGCCGTATTTGATATCCAGCTTGTTCATAAGCCAGGCGTACACAGCGATCTCGATGACGAAGATCGCCAACGAGCCTTGTGCGGCCATGTAGTAGCCGAGCGGAAAACCGAGAAAGGAGAAGTTGTTGAGACTAGCGGCCCAGAGACCGGAGACGAGATAAGTGACGACGAACCAAATAATCAACAGGACGGTCGTCAGTGAGATGTTGTAACGCCAATAGGATTTCTTTTGGTCCTCCGAGAGATCAGCCATACGCACCTCCTCGATGCTATTTCTTGAATCTGTCGCTACCAGAGAATAACCATTTTCCTACTTATGAATTTCGCTCGAGTGGCGCTCAGCGTTACTTCGATCGAACGCCGCTCGGGGTGGGAGTTGTTACCGGCGCTCTATGGGTAGCGGTTGGGAAACGCCGCCTGAACCCTGGAAGCAGCCGGTAACGCGGGCTTGTAACAAAGGCGACGCGCAGGTGTCAAGCGGTATTTTAGGGCGGTAATTTAGGGCAGTAATTTAGGGCGTTTGACGGTCGATCCTTGCCTGGCGTAGGCTAGCCGCGATATCCACAGCGTAGGAGAGGAGCAACTATGGACAACCGTCGTTACGACTATTCGCCATTATTCGCCGGCCCAAAATCGAATGGCCCAATCATGGCCGTATCGCGTTGTGGGTGGCGCCGAATATCGAATATTTTCATTACAACATGCCGATCCGCGGCACGGGGAGTACGCATTGGCCGGATGTGCCGGGCTACAGCTTGCGCGATTACGGGTCGCGCGTCGGCGTTTTTCGCATCATGGACGTGCTCGATAAGTTCAGCATCCGCGCCAGCGTGTTGCTCAACGCGGAAGTTTGCGAGAAGCATCCGCCGATCATCGAAGAGGGCAACAAGCGCAACTGGGAGTGGCTCGGCCATGGCCTGACCAACAGTGTCTCGATGCTCGACTATGCGCCGGAAGAGGAGCGGTCGATCATTCACAACGTCAAAGAGATCATCACCAAGGCCACCGGCAAAGCGCCCAAAGGTTGGCTTGGCCCCGGCCTGGGTGAAACCCACGACACGCCGGATCATCTTGCCGCCGAAGGCTTCGAGTATGTCTGCGACTGGGGCAATGACGAACAGCCGACGGCGATGCGGGTGAAGAGCGGGCGCATGGTGGTGGTGCCTTACGAACTGGGTGTCAATGACATTCGTGTCTTTCAGCGCGAGAATCACACACCGGAGCAGTATTACCGGATGGTTTGCGATCACTTCGACACGCTCTACAAAGACAGCGTCTCGGGCGGTCGGGTGCTATGCTTGCCGCTCCATCCATTCGTCATCGGCATGCCGTACCGTATCAAGTATTTGGAAATGGCGCTCGATTATATGTGCTCCCACGAAGGCGTATGGCGCACGACTGGATGGGAGATCGCGGAGTGGTATTACAAGAACTATTATAAAGATCCGGGGAAATTTGCGGGATGACGGAAACCCGTCAGGGGTGAAGGGTAAGGGGTTAGGCGATCGGAGGAGCGAGTTGTGAGTAACAGTACAGAAAAGAAGTTTGTTTTCGATACCGTCGAACGCAATGGCGAAGCGATTGCGCGGCTGTGCGACAATATTTTTTATTTCGCCGAGCTCGGCATGCAGGAGTTCGAGACCTCCGGGTTGATGATGGAGCTGCTGGAGAAAGCGGGCTTCTCGATCGAAAAAAATCTATCCGGCATGCCCACCGGTTTCGTGGCGACCTACGGTTCCGGCAAGCCGGTGGTGGCGTTGCATACCGAGTACGACGCGACTCCGGCCTGCTCGCAGAAGGCCGGCGTGATCGAGCCGACGCCGATCGTCGACGGCGCGCCAGGCCATACCGAAGGCCACAACGTCAACGGCGCGGTTATGATCGGCGCGGCGTTCGCGATCAAGCAGGCGATGGATCGGTACGGTCTCAAGGGCACGCTGAAAGTCTTCGGCGCGCCGGGCGAAGAGCAACTGGTGAGCCGGCCCTACTTCGTGCGCGACGGCTATTTCAAAGATGTCGACGTGGCGTTGCACGATCATATCGGCACCGGCTTCGGCACGGTCTACGGTCTGCGCCAGTATGCGCTGATCTCCGCTGAGTTTACCTTCAAGGGACAGTCGGCGCATGCGGCGACTGCGCCATGGAATGCTCGAGATGCGCTCGACGCGGTGGTGTTGATGGATATCGGCTGGGATAAACTGCGCGAGCACTTGGAGCCGACCCAGCGCAGCCACCGGGTGATCACCAACGGCGGCGACCAACCCAACGTGATTCCCAACAAGGCGGCGATCTGGTGGTTTTTCCGGGAAGCGACGGCGGAAAAGACTCGTGCTTTGTTCGATAAAGCCAAGCGTATCGCTGAAGGCGCAGCGATCATGACCGACACGTCTTATTCGGTGAACGTGCTGAGCGCCGTCTGGCCGACGCGGGCGAACCGGACTTTGGCTGAAGTCATTCAAGCCAATGTCGAAGCGATCGGCATGCCGCAATGGGGCGAAGGCGAGCAGAAGTTAGTCTGCGACCTTCAGGCTAAGATCAACAAAAAGGCCGTCGGCATGCCGACGCAAATCATGCCGCTCAAAGAATGCGTGCAGTCGGTTTCGGCCAACGACTCCGGTGAAGTGTCTTGGGTGGTTCCCACGGGGCTGATTACTTTCCCGTCGAATGTCCCAGGGGTTTCTTACCATCACTGGTCTGCGGGGGTTTCATTGGCCACTTCGATTGCTCACAAAGGCGCGATCGCCGGCGCTAAAGCGATGGCGGCGTCAGCGCTCGATCTGTTTATGGATCCAAAGTTGGTTGTGAAGGCGAAGGAGACTTTCAAAGAAGAGATCGGCGACACCGAATATCGGCCGCTGTTGCCGCCGGATCAGAAACCGCCGCTGGAATTGAATCGTGATTTGATGGAGCGCCACCGGCCGGCGATGCGCGAGCACTATCTGAAAGAGAAGCCGGTGTTTAGCTAGAAAATAAAAATGCTGCCCGCCTTGGTCCGCAGTTGGGCAAATCGTGAAATTCTAAAATCTCGAAACTTCCGAGAACTTTTTCACCGCATTACTTCTCGCTTACTTCCGCCACCAGCGACACTGTCGATCTGACGTCGACGGTTCCCTGTTCGATTGGCGTGGGGGCTGCGGCGGCGAGGCCTTCGGCGCGCGCCATGGGCGCGGCGCGGTAAATCGGTTGAATACTGCGCTCGCCTTCGGTGACGGACGCGATTCTGACGATCTTCAAACCCAGCGAAGCAGCGATGGCCTCGGCTTTGGCTTTCGCTTTGGCCGACGCCTGTTTGAGGGCATCCAGGCGGGCGGCGTCTTCGTCTTTTAAAGTGAACGCCAGGCGGTTGATGTTATTGGCGCCGTTTTGCATGGCGGCGTCGATGACTTTGCCGACATCGTCGAGCTTACTCATCTTGATCCGCACTGTGTTGTTGGCTTGATAGCCAACGATTTCCGGCTTGCCGCCTTGGGGATAACGGTATTGCGGGTTGAGCGCGTAGCCGCTGGTTTTGACTTCGTCGCCTTTGCCCAAGAGTTTTTTCACTTCGGCAAGGACGCGGGCGAGGCGCTCGGCATTTTCTCGCGATGCCTCCGGCGCTGTGCGCGCTTGGGTGGTGACGCCTATATCGATCTGCGCCTGATCGGGTTCGGCTGCGATGGTGGCTTCGCCGCTGACCGAAATTGACGGCGGTCGCGGCCGTTCGGCACGCTGCTGTGAATAGGCCGCGGTGGCAGAAGATAAAAGCGCGACCGTGAGCAAAGCCAAGAGCTTCATTTTCGATCCTTTCGCGACCGGGCGATATATCAAACGCTACAGTAATTCCATCGCCCCTGCCAGTCTTGCCGCGCGGGGACGATAGCCTCAAAAGTTAGACGAGACAGCGATGAATTGGTTCATTAGATTTATTACTTTTGGTATTGCTGGGCTGCGCGACGGAGCAGAACATGTTGATTTGGCACGTGGGATTTTGTTCTGCCGCCCGGCTTTGCAGTAGACTTAGAGAATCCCGATGGCCCATTCCGGCGCTCGGAGCGGAAAGAGGAATCTCCTCTCAGCAAAGATCTCTCACTTCGTTCGAGATGACAGAGGTTCGTAGCCAAACGCGCTTTAATGCACCTCGTGTCCGGCGTGCTTGCTATGGATTCAATTGCGGGAGAAGCGCATTTCCTGCTACACCCATGATGTGGAATCCGCCGCCGAGTTAGCCCCGAGCGCAGCCAAGCCCAGGTTTTTTTACGGTTGGTACATCGTTGCCGTCGGCTTTCTTGCCAACGTCGCATCGTCGTTCGCGCTCGCCAGCACGATGAGCATTTTTCTCAAGCCGCTCACCGCCGATCTGGGAATCTCGCGCGGCGTGTTCTCGTTGCTGCGCTCGGGTGAAGGGATCATCTCGGCGTGCATCGCGCCGCTGGTGGGAACGCTGGTCGACCGTTACGGCGGCCGATGGCTCATGGTGATTGGTACGACGATTGTTGCCATCGGTTATTTTCTTCTCACTCATGTCGAGAGCTTCGCGCAGTTCGCGGCGATTCGCTTGACCCTGGTGTCGCTGGGCGACTCGATGATGGGTTATATGGTGGTCAACGTGATCATCGCCCAGTGGTTCGCGCGCCAGCGCAGCCGCGCCCTGGCATTCTCCAGCATGGGCGTGGGCTTTGCCAAGGTTTGCATGCCGGTCCTCGCCGCGTGGCTCATCCTTACACTCGGCTGGCGCCAGACTTGGTTGGTTTTCGGTTTTATGACGCTGGGGCTTTTGCTGGTGCCGGCGTTGTTGGTGATCCGCCGCTCGCCTGAGTCTATGGGTTTATTGCCTGACGGCGGGACCGAGACGCTCGCTGCAGCTGACACCAGTTCGAAGCAAGATCTCGGTGCGGTTGAAATCGGCGCGCAAGATGCGCTCTGGACCCGGGGCGAAGCGATTCGGACCTCGGCGTTCTGGCTGCTGGTCATCACCTTCGGCATTTCCAGCATGGGTGTCACCGGGCTCAATCTGCATGTTTACTCTTACGTCACCGATGTCGGTTATTCGCCGGTGATCGCCGCTACCGTGATGAGTATTATCGCCTCGATGCAATTGGCTTCGCCGTTGGTTTGGGGGGTGCTTGCCGATAAGATCGGTGCGCGCTACGCGGCGACCTTGCGCTTTGTAATCCAAGCGATCGGTTTAGCCATCGCGATCTTGACGGGCAATATGGTTTGTCTCTACCTTGGATTTTTCCTTTATGGCATCGGTCTCGGCGGCAATATGGTTTTGCCGGATACCCTATGGGCCGGTTATTTCGGCCGGCGCTCACTGGGAAGGATTCGCGGCATGGGTTTGCTGGTTTCGCAGGTTCTTGCGGCCATGGGACCGCCATTCTTTGGTTTCCTCTTTGACATCACGGGCGGCTACGGGTTGTCGTTCGCGATTTTTGGCGCGGTGCTGATGACGTCCGCGCTGTTGAGTCTGATGTTGAAGCCGCCGCGGAAACCAACTCTGAGTGTTGGAGTAGTGGAGTAATGGAGCAGTGGGTTTCGGATATCCATCACTCCAGCTCTTGAGTTCTCGCCCTTGTTGCTCCGGCGCGCGTTTGTCTGTTAGGTAGAGGGACAATTTTCGCAGGAGGATCGTTTCATGGTTATCGATATTCACAATCACATTGTCGCCGGCGAGCAGTTGCAGACCTTTCAGGCCGGCCTGATCAACAGCGCGGGGTTTCACCGGCCGCGCGGTGTGGTCGTCACTGAAAAGCATATTCAGGAAGCGAAATGGCATGGTCACCGCCACTCCGAAGTGCTCGGCGAAGTCGGCACGGACTTCGCTTTTATATCGCCGCGCCCCTACACCATGATGCATTCGGCCAAGCCGGAGAAGATCGTTCATTGGTACTGCCAGGCGGTCAACGACGCGCTGGCGCTGCAAGTAAAAATGGAACCGAACAAATTCCGCGCCATCGGCGGGTTGCCGCAAAATGCCGGCGTGCCGGTGACCAACACTTTCGAAGAGATCGATCGCTGCATCAACGACCTGGGTTTCGTCGGCATCATGATCAATCCCGATCCTGGCGAAGGCGATGGCATGACGCCGGCCATGGGCAACGAATACTGGTATCCGCTGTACGACAAGATGGTGCAGATGGATATCCCCGGTTTGGTGCACGGCGCGAGCTGCAAGAACCCGCGCGAGTCGTTTCACGGCCACTTCATCACCGAGGAGAGCATCGCGATTCTTTCCTTGGTCGACTCCAATGTGTTCAAGGATTTTCCCAAACTAAAGTTGATTATTTCCCACGGCGGCGGCTCGGTGCCGTATCAAGTCGGCCGTTGGCGCTCCCAGCTGCGCGGTCCGAACGATACCGAGAATTTCGATCAGAGGCTAAAGCAGCTCTATTTCGACACTGCGCTGTATAACATCGAGTCGCTGAAGTTGTTGTTCCGCATCTGCGGGCCGGAGCGCTGCTTGTTTGGCACCGAGCGCCCTGGTGCCGGCTCGAAGACCGATCCGCGCACCGGCAAATGGTACGACGATGTCAAGCCGAATATTGAAAAAATCCCCTGGCTCACGGCAGACGATAAGGCGAAGATCTTCGACCAGAATGCGCGGTCGGTGTTCAGCCGGTTCAAGCAATAATCCGCTGGAGTGATGGAGTAGTGGAGTAAAGGCTTTTCGGCAAGCCCAACACTCGATAATTCCATCACTTCAGGTCTTCTCATGTCTGCCGACACCATCCAAATTGATCTTTCCGCACTGGCTCCCGACCGGCAGGTCGACGAACTTAAGCGCCAATATTTGTCGCTGCGCGGTCAGGCCGCTGTCGTGCGCGCACGCGTCGGCGCCCTGCCGGTGCGCCAGTATATATCGATGCTCGAACGAGGTTATCGGGTTGCGTTTGAGCGGGACAATGACAGTTATCTGCTGACGCTTTGGCCGGATGGCTCGACACCGCGCTTGGGTTTGCGCGGGGCGCATTCCATCGCCTGCCATCGGGACGGGCGTGTTTACACCAACACGACGGATAATCGCATCGCGGTGATCGACGGCGCAACACGCAAAGTGGTGAAACATGTCGCTGTCGGGGACGATCCGTCGCATCTGGAATTGTCCCACGATGGCCGCCGGCTTTACGTCGCCAACAGTAGCTCCAACGATGTGACGATCATCGACACGGTGTTCGATCAAGTTCTAACGACCGCGCCGACGGGAAAACGGCCGCTGCTGCCGTGTGTGGCCGCAGATGGCGAGTCGGTTTATCTGCCGAGCGGGCCAGATCGAACGGTAACCGTTCTCAGCGCCGCTGGGGAATTCAAGAAAACCGTACCCGTCGGATTGGCGCCGCACGATGTCGCGGTCTCGCCGGACAGCCGTTGGGCTTACCAACCCAACTCTGCTTCGCATTCCATGACCGTGATCGACGGCCATGATTATACCGTCACAGCCGAAGTGAAGGTCGGCCTCGGACCTGGCCATGTTGTCTTCGATCCTGAAAGCCGCTTCGCTTACGTCGCCAATACGCTGTCCGACGATGTGACCGTTATCCGTACTGGCGATCATGAAGCGGTGGCGACCATGGCGGCGGGAGCCGGCGCGCATTTGCCGGCGCTGAGTTCCGACAGTCGTTACGGCTACGTCGCCAACTTCGCTGCCGATACCTTGACAGTCTGGGATTGCCGGACGCACCGGGTCATCGCAACTATTCCAGTCGGCATCTATCCGCATTTTTTTGCCCTGAGCCCGGATGGCAAGTGGATCGTCGTCTCCAACACCGGCGAATCGAGCATTTGCTTGATCGACGCCCACGATTTCGAACCACGAGCACGACTCTTGGTTGGCGGCGCGCCGGCCCATATCGCTTTTAGTCCTGACGGTGAACTGGCGTTTGTCGGCTGTGAAAGTTCGGATGAAGTGGCGGTGATCGATCTCGGGCGGCAGTGTGTGGTCGCACTTGTGCGGGCCGGCACTGCGCCGCAGTAAAAAAATAGTTGGACGGGCCAGCAGTTTTTCGCTTTCCGCAAATCTCCAGCGCCGTCAGAGCGTCGTCAGCGGTTGAAACTTTTTGCCCCGATGCTCTCTAACCACTTAGCGCAGCGAGATAATCGCCGTCAGCTTTATTCACGGTTGTTTTTGGTCTAAGAGGTAGAGATCGTCGGTTAAGGACTCAATGTCAGAGTGAAAAAGACTCCCGCGCTCGAACTCCGTGGTGTATCCTATCTTGCTGGCGGCAAGAAAATTCTCGATTCCATATCGTGGACCGTTCAATCTGGAGAGCATTGGGCGATCTTGGGGCCGAACGGTTCGGGCAAGACGACGCTCTTGCGCATCGCCAGCGGTTATCTTTGGCCCAACGGCGGCGGCGAAGTTTTCCGCAAGGGCGAAACCCTGACCTATCTTCCCGAGCTGCGCAAAAGCATCGGCTGGGTGACCGGATCGCTGGTCAACCAGATTCCGTTTGAAGAGTTGGCTATCAATACCGTGGTGTCGGGAAAGTTTGCGCAGATCGGTTATCTCGGTGGTTATTGGGGACAGGCGAGCAAGGCGGATTTTGCCGCCGCGCGCCGTTATTTAAGAGAACTGGGCTGCGAATATCTGGCGCAGCAACAATTCGGCACACTATCGCAAGGCGAACAGCAAAAAATTCTCATCGCACGGGCGCGCATGACCAAACCCTATCTGATCATTCTCGACGAGCCTTGTGCGGGTATGGATCCCGGAGCGCGTGAGAGTTTCCTGCTGTCGCTGCGCAAATTGAGCGGGCTCACGAAGGTCCCCGCACTGATTTACGTGACCCACCATATCGAGGAGATCTTGCCGATGTTTCACAAAACGTTGGTACTGCGGCACGGCAAGGTGCTCCATGCCGGGAGGACCGGTGATGTGCTCAAGCCGCGGCTGTTGCAGGAGCTATACGGTGCGCCGCTCTCGCTGCTCAAACGTGGCGGCCGGTACTGGCCGGTGGGGCGGTAACAAGAATTTCGTTCAAGGGTTCAAGGTTCAAACGTTCAACGGTTCGGATTTCGACCACGCATTTGATCCGACAGTTTTGAACGTTTGAACCCTTGAACCTTGAACTGCGCGCTAGAATCACCGCCGTGACATTCTAATGGCCATGTCGACTTCTTCAAATAACTTCGCGCGCCGTAACCGCTGGTGGTCGCTTTCGGTGGCGTCCATCGCCACCTTGATCGTCACCGCCGATACCGGGCAGCTAAGCATCGCGCTGCCGCTGATCATTACTGAGTTCGGCGCCGATCTGACATTGGCGAGCTGGATCGCGCTTGTCTATGCGTTGATCACGGCTTCGCTCTATCTACCCTGCGGCCGGCTGTCCGATCTGCTTGGCGTCGGCAACCTGTTTCTCGGCGGCTTCATTCTCTACGGCTTGAGTTCCATCGCCGCCGGTGCGTCCCAGAGTGCGGTGCAGTTGGTTGTGTTTCGCGCCCTGCAGGCGGCCGGCAGCGCGCTCATCATGGCTAACAATTTTGCCCTGGTAACGGCGCTGTTCCCGCCGGAAGAACGCGGCCGGGCGATGGGCATCGCCGGCGGGGCGATCTCGGCGATCGGCTACACCATGGGGCCGGTGATCGGTGGCTTGTTGACCCATAGCTTCGGCTGGCGCTCGAATTTTTTTGTTTCCGCGCTCCTCGCCTTTTGCGGCTTCGCCGCCGCGCGTGTGCTGCTGCCGCCGGAAAGTTTCAAGCCCTCGACGGCCAAAAAAGAGCCTTTCGATCTGATCGGCGCGTTGTCCTTCGCTTGCTGCATTTCGTTGATTCTGTTCGGTCTCACCACGGCGCAGAAGAGTGGCTGGCAATCGGCGCTGGTGTTTTTACCCTTGACGGCTGGCATCGCTCTCCTGATGTTCTTTATCCGCTGGGAGGGGCGAGCAACTGCCCCTCTACTCGACCTGGCGCTGTTTCGTATCCCCGCGTTTACTCTGGGCAACATTGGGCGCTGGATTAGTTTCATCACCATGAGCGTGAGCATCTTGCTGATGCCTTTTTATTTGCAGTTCGCGCTTCGTTTGGATCCGCTGCGCGCTGGTTTTTTGGTTGCGCCAACGCCGTTGGCGATGGCGCTTTTAGCGCCGCTCACCGGCTGGATGTCGGAAAGGTTTGCTGCCGAGCGGCTCTGTGCCGCTGGATTGACGGTAAGCGGGATCGCATTTGTGCTTATGAGTTTTCTGTCGCCCATGTCCGCATCCGTGCAGATCGTGGTCTGCCTTGGACTGGTCGGTACCGGCATGGGACTTTTTCAAACGCCGAATAATAATCTGCTCATGACCGCCGTGCCGCGCCATCGGCTCGGCGTCGGCTCGGCGTTTCTGTCGATTGTGCGCAGCCTGGGTTACTCCATCGGCGCGGCGCTGGCGACGACGATTGTCGGCGCGCAATTGACTGCGACCGGCGCGTCGTCGTTGCAATCTTTCGCCAAGCAGTTGGCAATAGATGGCAGCGCGATCGGCTTGGCCGCCTTCATGCGCGGATTTCATTTCGCCTGCCTGACGGCGGCGGGGTTGTGTTTTATCGGCGCGGCGATTAGCGCCGTGCGGGTATCGCGGGAACCGTGATAATACAAACAGTCTTCAAAGGTTGCTTGCTGTGTACCCGCCATCGCTGTGGGTAGAGTGTCGGGCGAGTCGCCAGAGCAAACGGAAGAACAGCAGGGCTAGAATCGTTTCGAGAAAAAGCGGCATTAGTTTCGAACTCGTGAATGCCAGCATCGGCGCCAGGAAGCCGCTGATCAAAATCCACCCGTAAATCGCTATTTGCCTCAGGTCGTTGCGGTCCAACCACGGCCTGGATTTACTCAGGAGCAGCGCACCGGCGGGCAACAGCACGCAGAGATCGTAATAGAGCAAGTGGGGCAGGGTGATTGCCGACAAGCAAACTCCGATGGTCAAGGCGACGGCGAGACGTCGTAAAATGTCGTCTTGTTCTTTGGCAGCCTTAGTTGCGAAGTAAAAACCAACCACCCAGAGCATGGCAGCACCGAAGTAAAGCGGCCATTTCACTGCTGCGCGTTGCTCCACCGGAAACAAAATCATCAGGTTGGCCGGCAAGCCGGTGATGAGGTGGCTCGGAATGCCTTGCTGGCCACTCGAATACATGGCGTCGCTGACCTGGTGGCTTTGCAGCCACTGTAGAGTCAGTTCCGGCCCGAACACGAGCAAGGTGGTGATCAAAAGACCGATCACCCCCAGGCTCATCCCGATAAATGTCCGATAGCGCCGGTTCAAAAGTAAAACCAGGGCGACGAACGCCGCGGCGAGGAAGTATTGCGGTTTAAGCAGCAGGAGCGACCAGACCAGTCCCGCGAGCAGTGGTCTATTCTTGACCAGCATGCTGAAGCCCAATGATAACGGCAGCAAACCGAAAGCTAGTCCCAATTGACCGGCCCACAGGGTCAGAAATATCGGCAGGAAAAGAAACGCCAAGAAAAACATTTCGCTGGTCTTCGTCCCGGTGACTTCTCCGAGCTGCCGGCAGCTCCACAGAAGCGCCAGAACCGAAATTGCTTGCCACAGCAGCAAAGCAACGTTGGGATCGAGCCTGCCGAATGGTGTGAAAAAGCCGGCGACCAGTGGGATGTACATGTACGCGCCGGCGGAGTTTTGGGGTAGCTTGGGAAGAAACTCATGGGCGGCTTTGTCGAAACGTGAGTTGACGAAGCTTTTGGCCGTGGGATCGGGATAGAGTTCGCTAGACCGGCCGTCGCTAACCAGACGGCCGGCCACGTAGAAGGTCATGATGAAGTCGGACTCTTGGAACTGCTCGGACTGCGAGAAGAGATTTTTATCGACCAGGAAAATGGACACAGCGACGGTAAACGCCGTCGCCAAGAAAACGACGATGCGGTATAGGCTCGAAACGGTTGACCGGTCTGGCATGCCGAGGGCTTTGTAAATCGGCGCCGACAGTCTCCGTTTAGTTTTCGCCCATGCCGAGACGGCCGATGAAGGGGAGTTTGATCGCCGGCTTGTAAAAGTCGAGGCCGAAGGTGAGGCCCAGAAGATTCAGTTCAAAGCCTTCCTCACGGGCCATGGTTAGGCCAGCGACCCCGAACATGGACAGTTGATAGCCGGTCCCGCTGGGGGTGCGGTCGATCAGTGACCCGTTGATCGGGTAGTCCTTGCCGATAGCAGTGGACGGCAGATCCATATGCAGTTCCGGCACGGCGCGGCCGATGTAGGCGACGAAGGTGTTGCTGTTGGGGCCGGGCCAAAGCGTGTACTGGTTGGGGTACGGATATTTGGCGGTGGCTTCGATGATTTTTGGGATCGCCTTGGCGGCGGCGTCGCCGCGCAAATCGGCGATCAAAGTGGGCTCGTTGCCAAACCAGCGGGCGTCCGGGATGCCGGGGCCGGAAACCACCGCGGGGAGATCGCGGTAAATGCGCCAGCCAATAACTTGATGCACGGTATACTCAGTGGCGTTTGCCGGTTTGGTGGCGATCCAGGTATGGACACCGAAAATGCCGCGCCAATTGAGCGCGCGGGCGAAATAGACTTGCACCACCGCTTCGGGCGTCGTCTCCGCGCGCGGCGCGAGCCCCGCACTGGAGCGGTCCGCAGTGCGGAAGTCGCGTCCCTGCGGCGCCTGACCCGATAGCACGGTATAAAGTGGCAGGGCGATAAAGATCAGCGAGCAGATGATCAGCATTCGCGGTCGCATGGGTATCGAATTTGGCATCATTTATACCAGATAGCCGGAGGGAACGCCATAACACGATTCCTCGGTCAAGTTTGCCGCGATCCACAGGGCAGGCGATAGTTTATTTCGATTTTTTGGCATCGCCGCGGGTAACTTCGATTCGTCGAGCAACCCGGTTGAATGTCGCCTTGGTTCGCGACATGATGCCGCCATCGACAGACAAGCGATGGCAAAACAGTTTCGTATCGGTCATGGTTTCGACGTGCACCGCTTTCGCCGCGGTCGTAAATTGATCCTCGGCGGCGTCGAGATACCGTCGCCAACGGGCTTGTTGGGCCATTCCGATGCCGATGTAGTTCTGCACGCGGTGATCAATGCTTTATTGGGGGCAATGGGTGAAGGGGATATCGGCACGCATTTCCCCGATAGCGATCCGCGTTATAAAGGAATTTCCAGCGCCAAGCTCCTCGGCGAGGTGCTGGGGATCATGCGGCGCAAGCGGTTCAAGATCGTCAATGTCGATGTAACTTTGGTGGCGCAGCGGCCGAAGCTGTCGCCGCATTATCCAGCCATGCGTAAAAGCGTCGCCGGCCTGCTCAAACTGGCCGAGAGCGACGTGAGCATCAAAGCCGCCACCACCGAGAAGCTCGGATGGCTCGGCAAAGGACAAGGAATGGCTGGTACTGCGGTGATTTTGCTCAGACGTTAACGTCACAAGAAGGGCCAAATTGTTGACAAAGAATATTTTCTATAATAATCAACAACCCTAATCTTAGGTGACATCCGATCCTCCAAATCTAGCGCCGGAAGCGCGCGAACAAGAGATCGAAAGGTTGGCTCAAGAGCTTGGCCGTCTGATTCAGGGCGCCGACCCTGAGCGACGCCACGATCTCAAGGAGCTGGCAACCGCGCTAATGCGCGAAGAGTTCATCCACAAGGATGAACCGGTGCCAGGGGTAGGGACGACGCCGGCTCCGTTCAATCCGCTGGGAACCGGAGTCCTGTTGTTTTTTTTGGGCGGCGGGTTGTCGTTCATATTTGGTCCCGTTGGACTGCTTCTGATGTTATTTGGCGTAGCTTTTGTAATTTGGGGCGGATTGATCAGCTGGCTTAAGAAAGCGAAATAGTTATGGCAGAAGCTGAAAAGAAAAAAGGCGGTATCTGGTCGCGGCGGGATTTCTTCACGCGCTTGGGCTGGGGCGGATTTGGCATCTTTGGCGGATTGGGCCTCCTTGGATTTCTCCGTTCAGCGTTTCCCCGGGTATTGTTTCAACCGCCGGCAACATTCAAGGCAGGGTTACCGTCGGATTACGCCGTCGGCGAAGTCAGTGAAAAGTATAAACAAGACCAGCGAGTTTGGATCATCCGCGAAGAAACCGGCGTGTATGCCATTTTCGCAAAATGCACGCACTTGGGCTGCACGCCGCGTTGGCTCGCCGCCGAGAACAAATTCAAATGTCCCTGCCATGGCAGTGGCTTTTATAAGTCTGGTTTGAACTTCGAAGGACCGGCGCCGCGCCCGCTCGACCGCTTCAAGCTGACGCTCGGCGACGATGGCCAGCTCGTAGTCGATAAGAACAAGATATTTAGAGGTACTGCAGGCATCGATCCAGACGAGCAGTATCCGGACAGCATTCTCAAAGCCTAACGGAAAAAATCATGAGCCTGCTTGAAAAGATTAAAAACGATATCGTTGAGAGCCAAGTTTGGAAAGCGATCTTTCGCCACGGTTACGACGACACACCGCGTAACCGGGTGATGATGGTGACTTCCAATGTCTTTCTCCATCTCCATCCGGCCAAAGTGCGGCGTCATGCGGTGCGCATGCGTTTTACTTGGTGCATGGGAGGTCTCACTTTTCTCATGTTTCTCATCACTGCCATTACCGGCATCTATCTGATGTTCTACTACCGGCCGGTGGCGGAATATGCCTACGCTGACATGAAGTATCTCGAGTTCGATATGCCTTTCGGCATGCTCATGCGCAACATGCATCGGTGGGCGGCTCACGCGATGATCGTGTTTGTCTGGTTGCATATGTTTCGCGTCTTTCTCACCGGCTCGTACAAACCGCCGCGCGAGTTCAACTGGATCGTTGGCGTTTTGCTGCTCGTGCTTACTCTGCTATTGAGTTTTACCGGATACCTTCTGCCTTGGGATCAGTTGGCGATCTGGGCGGTGACCGTCGGTTCCAACATGGCCCGGGCGACGCCGCTCTTGGGTTATGAAGGTCCGTTCGCCGAGTTTGTCGGTGCGAATCCGATTTACGATGCTCGCGCGTTTCTGTTCGGTGGCGGCGAGATCGGGCCGCACACGCTTCTGCGTTTCTACATTCTCCATTGCATTTTTATCCCGCTGGTCGCCAGTATTCTGATGGCCGTGCATTTCTGGCGTATCCGGCGCGACGGGTTTTCCGGTCCATCTTTATAGGCGACGCGAAAACGAGGCTGATCTATGGCTGAGGCCGCTAAAGAACGAAAACTTCCGGTCGACGATAAAATACACACTTGGCCGCATTTGGTGCGGATGGAGTTTCTGGTCGCGCTGTTCGTTATGATCGGACTGACCATTTGGTCGCTGACCATCGATGCGCCGCTCGAAGAGGCGGCCAATCCAACCCGGACGCCCAATCCTTCAAAAGCCCCCTGGTACTTCCTCGGGTTGCAAGAGATGCTGGTTTACTTCGACCCGTGGCATGCCGGCGTTGTGCTGCCGTCTTTGATCATCGTCGGATTGATGGTGATCCCGTTCATCGACACCAATCCGCGCGGCAACGGCTATTACTGCTTCAAAGACCGCAAGTGGGAGATTCTGACTTTCATCTTCGGTTTTCACGTTTTGTGGGTAACGATGATCATCATCGGTACGTTTTTCCGCGGTCCCGGTTGGAATCTTTTCTGGCCGTGGCAGCACTGGGATGCCCACAAGGTTGTCGCCTTGACCAACGTCGACTTGCCCTATCTGCTCGGAATTCGCAATTATGGGCTGGCGGCCGCGTTTGGATTGGTCGCGATCGGCGCCTACTTTGTCGTCGGCATGCTGCTCTTCTACTTGTTTGTAATCAAAGTCAAGGGCAAAGAGTTTCTTGAGCGCTGGGGCATGGTGCGTTTCACTATCACAGGCGTGATTCTTGTGCTCATGATGTCGTTGCCGGCGAAAATGTTTTTGCGCTTGGCGTTCAATGTCAAATACGTCTTGGTAACGCCCTGGATTAATATCTAGATGTTTTACGTGGCGAAAATTCTTCAAGCACTGGGGCTTGCAGACATCGGATACGCTTTGTTTGTCGGCATCATGAGAAATTCTTCCATGGCTGAAGAAATAGTTTTGACGCTCATCGGTCTCGCAGTTTTTTCGTTGGGCCGTGCGCTGGAGCGCAAGGTAGCGTAAGGGAGTCGGGATGGCGGAACGAGGGGTCGACCAAAAAGAAGAGAAGAAGTCTTACGGTAGTGTTTTCGTCCTCGGCGCGGGCATACTGGCGGCGTTGTCCCTTTGGGCTTTCCTCGACGACAACATCACGCGCCGGCCTTGGAAAGGTTTCCAGGCGAAATTTTACCGGCTGGATTACAACAAGGCCAAAGCCGCTTACGATGAAGAGGACAAGAAGCTTCAGGCGGACGACAAATACAAAGAGCTGTCTCAGAAGCTGGCGGCATTTCAGTCCAGCTTGGCGAGCGGCGAGATCGGCAAGAAGCTAAAAGCGCTTGAAAGCGAAGAAGCGCGCACCACGGTAAGGTTTCAGGAAGTCGACCAAAAAGTTAAGGACGTAAAGAGCGAGCTCGAAGAAGCCTGGTACGAGCATGATCATGCGGTGCAACAAAAACGCAATCCGCAACCTTATCTCGAAATCATCGCCGGTTTGGACAAGAAGAAAGCGGCCTTGGATAAGGATCTCGCCCCCATAGGTGATAAGCGCAATCAGCTCAAAGAAGAGATCAAAAAGATTCGCTCGGGTGCCAAGGATCTTGAGAACGAACTTGGCAAAATGACCGCTGAGCGGGACAAATGGGTCCGCGTCATGGAGAACGTGACCTTTAAACTCGGTCCCTTCACTTTTTTTAAGATCCCCAAAATCCAACAGGTATCCTTACCGGAATTTGACCGCAATCGCTTCGATCAACCAGTGGCGCGCGTCGACCGTTGTCAGACCTGCCATCTAGCGATCAACCGTCCTGGCTTCGAGAAAGAACCCCATCCATTCAGGACCCATCCGCGCCGTGAAGTGTTGCTCGCCGACAGCGCCCATGCGCCGGATAAGTTTGGCTGCACCAGCTGCCATGAAGGCCAGGGAGTGGCGGTGAATAGCGTCCTGCAGGCGCATGGCGAAGTCCATTTGTGGGAATTTCCGCTGTTGCGCGGCAGCAAAGTTCAGTCGAGCTGCACCTCTTGTCATCTGGATGTCCAGAAGTTTGCGGAGGACGCGCCGCTGCTGGCCGAAGGCCAGAGGCTGTTTGAGGAAGTCGGTTGTACCGGCTGCCATTTGGTCAAGGGTTACGAAAATATCCCAAAGATCGCGCCGAGCCTGAAAAAAATCAGCGCCAAGGTCGATCCAGGCTGGATGGTGCGCTGGATCGAGAACCCACACAAATTCCGGCCGCGCACGCGCATGCCGAACTTTGATCTGAAATCGGACGACGCGGTGGCGATTGCCGCTTATATCTGGTCCCAATCCAAAGAAGAGGGCGACAAGTGGACGCAGGAACATCCGGCACCGGCGGGGTTCCGCCAAGGCGATCCTAATGACATCGCCAAGGGTCAAAAGCTTGTTGAGAGCATCGGTTGTAAAGGCTGTCATGGCTTTGCCGACGGGGAGTTCTCCACGCCTTTGGGCAAATCAAAAGATCTGGTTCCCAATCTTAAGGATGTCGCGTCCAAGGTCACCGGTCCCCAATGGATCTACCATTGGATTAAAGACCCACGCGGCTTTTCTCCCGACACGCGCATGCCGAGCTTGCGTTTGTCTGACGACGAGGCGCTGTCTATCACCAACTATTTAATGAGTTTAGGCGGTAGACCTGATCCCGTCGCCGGTCTCCAGGAAAAGCTTGCCGATGCGAAGAACATCAAGCGCGGTGAAGCTTTGGTCCGCAGGTGGGGCTGCTTCGGCTGCCATGACATCAAGGGGATGGAGAAGGAGTCCCGCGTCGGTGCCGAATTGACCACCTTTGGCTCAAAAACGGTTGAAGAGCTGTTCTTCGGCAATCGCACCGACGTCAAGAATACTTGGGACGACTGGACCTATAATAAGCTTAAAACCCCGCGGGGTTATGCTACCGAGCGAATTGAGCAGTTGATGCCGCAGTTCAATCTTGAGGATGAAGACATTAAAGCAGTGCGGACTGTGTTGGGCGGCTTCCGGGAGCGTAAAGTCGGTCAGCATTACCAAGCGGACCAAGGGCTGCGGGTAAAACAAGTGGTCGAAGGGCGGCGTTTGATGCAGCAATACAATTGCGTCGGTTGCCACGAGATCGAGAAACGCGGTGGGTTTATTCGTAAGTACTATCAGGAGAACATCACGCTAGCGCCGCCGGTGCTAAACGGCGAGGGCGAAAAGGTACAATCGCCGTGGTTGTACAATTTCTTGAAATCGCCGATTACGCTGCGCCCGTGGTTGGAAATCAGAATGCCGACCTTTGGTTTTTCCGATGAACACGCTACGCAACTGGTGAACTATTTCAACGGACTGTCGAAGGTCGAGCAGCCGTACCATTACATTGACGACCGTAAGGTACCAGCAGGGTATCTCGAAGCCGCCAAGACGTTGACCTCGCCTGAGTACTTCAACTGCTTCAGTTGCCATGTCCAGGGCGGCAAGAATCCAGAAGGGCCGAAAGAAGGCTGGGCGCCAGATTTGGCCATGGCGCGCCAACGGTTGAACCCGAACTGGATCATCAAGTGGCTCAAGGACCCACAGAAGGTGCAGCCAGGCGCCAAGATGCCTTCGTTCTACCCCGGCGGGCCCGATAACATCCTGGGCGGCAAGGAGGACGAGCAGATCGAGGCCTTACGCGATTACTTGATGTCGCTCGGTCGGGCTGCGGCCCCTGCCGCTGTGGCTGTCGCGCCACAGGTTGCTAAAGCAAAACCAACGAAGTAACCATGAATAGTGAATATAGGAACAACCCGGTCGTCCAACCGATGACCAGTTAGCTTGAAGGAGAAAAAATATGAATAAATTAGGTTCGTTAGTTTTGACTATGGCGTTGGTGACGGCGCCAGCCATCAGCATGGCGGCATATGAAGGCGGCGATGTGAAAGATGGCGGCTCGATTTCCGGTACGGTTAAGTTCAAAGGCACCGCTCCGGCGCCGAAGAAACTTGACGTCGGCAAAGATAAAGAAGTGTGCGGCAAGACCGCCAAGACGGATCCATCGTTGATCGTCGATAACGGTAACCTCGTCAACGCCGTGGTAACGATCACCGATATCAAAAAGGGTAAAAAGATCGAGTTAAAAAAGGTCCAATTGGACCAAAATGGTTGCGAATACCATCCCCATGTCCTGGCGTTTCCTGCTGGTTCTACTATTGAAGTGATCAACCCGGACGGGATTCTCCACAACGTCCATTCCTACAGCAAGGTGAACACGCCGTTTAACCAGGCCCAGCCCAAGTTCAAGAAGACTTTGGAGGTCAAGGTCGAGAAGCCCGAAGCTGTCGAGGTGAAGTGCGACGTCCACGGCTGGATGCATGGCTGGCTGGTGGCGACTGAGACTCCCTATTTTGCGGTTACCGATAAGTCTGGGAGTTTCAAGCTAGACAATGTTCCTGCCGGCAGCTACACCGTCGAAGTGTGGCATGAGAAGCTCGGCAAGAGCACCCAGAAGGTTACTGTCAAGGCGAAAGAAGACGCGAAAGTTAGTTTCGAAATCGCTGGCAAGTAAACCATTGCCAATCAATTGCAAAAAAAGCGCGGCATCTTCCAGGTGCCGCGCTTTTTTATTTGAACTGCTTATCTGCTCTCGCGCTCGACTTTATTTTTGAAAAAATTCCAAGCTCGCTCCAAATCGACCGGCGGCAGGGCCTCGATTTGTCTCTGTCTCGACTCATCGATGGTGAGCGGGATCGGCTTACCGATCTGCAGCGCGCCGTAAAGCACCTCCGCTGCCTCTTCCAAATAGATCGCCATCATGACCGCTTCCGGAATCGTTCTGCCGACCGTCACTTGGCCGTTGCCGCGCAGCAGAATCGCGGGGCGATCGCCGAGTGCTTCGCCGACGGCTGTGCCGAGTTTCTCCGACGAAATCAGATCGGGCGTTGTAAAAACCGGCACCCCACCGGCAAAGAAACTGCCGTGATTGTGCACCGGCTCGAGCCGGCGGTCGGTGACCGAAAAAATATTCGCCACGCGCGCGTGGATGCGGGTTATCGCATTGACCCGCGGCTTGGTTTTCATGATCGCCGTGTGCAGCCAGGCTTCAAAAGGCACCGGATGGTGGCCGTCGACCACTTCACCGTTCGTGTTCAGGGTCAGCAATTGTTCTTCACGCACCATTGCCAGACTGATACGCGGGGTGATCAAGAAGCGATCGCTGTCGGGAATGCGCGCGCTGACATGGCCGAAACCTTCAACCAGGCGCAGATGCGCAAGAATCCGGCTGGCGCTGACGATGTCTTTTCTGAGTTGATCGACCGTCGACATAGGACTCCTTTAAAGTGGGGAAATTTTGGGTTATATTACGCTGTTCCAAACGCTGGGTTTAAGTGAGTTACCGATGAAAGTCAAAGTCGAATCTTACGCCGACTCCAAGGGACAAGAAAGCCCCACCCAGTTCATGCTCGGAGCGCGAACCATCAAGGTGGAAGCCTGCGTGGATCGCTGGTACGGCGAGCAAGCTTGCTACTATCGGGTTCTCGGCAGCGACGAGAACTCCTACATTCTCAAGGGACCCCTTGAGGATGGCAGTTGGGAACTGGTTTCCTTTACCCATAAGGACTCCCGCGGTACCGAGCTAGAATACGAAGGCAAAAGGGAACTTCAGTAGACCGCCGGCACCCTTTGTCTCTCTAGTTTTTTTATCTTCAGCTCATCTCTCAACGGCGAGAGAAATACAATTTTGGTTAAGAGGTAGGGCAATGTCTAATCAACATTTGGTTGCGGTTGTCGGCGCGGGGCCCGCGGGTATTTACGGCACGCGCAAATTGACCGAAGCCGGCCATCGGGTGGTCTTGATCAATCGCGATATCAAACCGGGCGGCTTGGCGGAGTACGGTATCTTTGTTGATAAGGAAAAGATGAAAACCGGCCTGCGCAAGCAGTTCAAAAGGATTCTTGCCGACACCAAAGTGTTTTATTTAGGTCATGTGATGGTGGGGCAGAACCAGCCGCTGTCGCTCAAGGATCTCCAAGACATGGGTTTTGGCGCGGTGGTGGTGGCCGCAGGAGCGCAGGGAACCAAGAAATTAGGCATCGAGGGCGAAGAAGCGGTCGGCGTGTATCACGCCAAGGACGTTGTCTATCACTACAACTCGTTGCCGCCTTTCAGCGAGCAGCCCTTCGAGATCGGCCGGCGCGTGGCGATCATCGGCATGGGCAACGTCATGGTCGATATTGCCAACTGGCTGCTCAATCTGAAAAAGATCGACGAAGTGGTCGTGGTCGCGCGCCGCGGACCGCTGGAAAAAGCCTACGACGACAGCGAGTTCGAATATATCGACATGTATCTCGACAACGCCGATATGAAACAGGAGATCGAACGCATCAGCGGGTCATTGACCGCGGTCGGACAGGATGTCGGCGCGATCATGCAAAAAATGGTGCGCCAGGGCGAGCCGTTGGAAGGACGCCGGCTCAAGTTTCGCTATCTCTGTTCGCCGAACAAGGTTGTCGCCAATGCCCAGGGCCGGGTCGCTGTTTTGGAGGCCGAAGAAAACGTGATGATTCTGCAAGACGGTAAAACCGTCGCCAAGGGCACAGGGAAGACCCGGCGTATCGAAGTCGATTGCGTGATCTACGCCATCGGCGATCAAGTCGACGCTTCGCTCGGCCTGCCGTTCTCACGTGGCGCCTTTGTGACCAACCCCGAGAAACTGCCCGGCGATCCCAACCCGGCGGCCTATCAACCGTATGATCCCGAAACCAAGAAGGTGCTCGACGGCATCTTTGTCGCCGGCTGGTCGCGCAACGCCAGTGTCGGTCTGGTCGGCGTCGCCAAACAAGACGCTGAGCGCGGTATGAAGGTTGTGAACAACTACCTGGCGGCTAAACCCGGTCTTTCGGCCGGCGAGATGGAAGCCAAAATCGAGGGCTTGATCGGCGCTTTGAAGCAAAAGGGCGTGACGGTTGTGACCAAACCGGATGTCGAGCTCCTTGAAGGCGCCGAGCAGGAAGCCGCCAAAGCGCGCAAGACCTGGGACTTCAAATACACCAGCGATGACAAGATGCTCGAAGTGATCGCGGCGCGCCGGGGTGGGAAATAAGGTTTAAATTAGCCGCGCTGGTCAAATTCTCAAATTAGGACTTGCAGCTCAACATAGTTATACAACTTCGTCTGCAGCAATAAGCCAGAGATCTAGCAATAGGTCTCTGGCTTTTTTGTTTTCTGTGAAAGGTCAGTAACAGTGTCAGTGCATAATCCTCCCACCGTTCACATGCATCGTCTGTCCGGTCATATGTTTCGCGGCGTCGCTGGCTAGGTAAGCAACGGCTTCGGCGACGTCTTCCACTCCACCGGGGTGGCCGAGGGGGATGCGTTCGTTCGATTTCTCCCATTCGGCATCGGTGTAGTGGCTGCGCACCTTCGCGGTGGCGATACGGCCGGGGGCGACGGCGTTGACGCGGACGCCGGCGGGCGCGAGTTCGAGCGCCAGTGTTCGGGTGAGTCCCAAGATGCCGGCCTTGGCGGCGGCGTAGGCGGAGCGGTTTTCACCGCCGCTGTAGGCGATGTCCGAGGAGATATTGACGATGGCGCCGGCCTTTAGCTGTTTCATCGGCACGGTCACGGCGCGGCAGCAGAGGAAAGTGGCGGTGAGATTGGCGTCGATGATCGTGCGCCAATGGTCGAGCGGAAAGTCTTCAAACTTGTGGCGGAAGAAACTGCCGCCGGCAACGTTGACCAATAGATCGACGCGTCCCTGCTTGGCGATGATCGCATCGAAGGCCGTTTTGACGGCGGTTTCTTCGGACAGATTGGCGCAATGAAAGTCCAGATTGATATCGCGCTTGGCGAACTCGCCGACGACCTTGGTGCCCGTGTCTTGGTTCATGTCCAGAATGACGATTCGATAGTTGTCTTTGGCGAGCCGCTCGACGACGGCCTGACCGATGTTTCCCGCACCTCCGGTGACGACAGCGACTTTGTTCATGGGGACTCCTTCTACTTGATCTCTTGAGACCTATCCCAACCCTGGAAGCAGCGTCAAGGGCAGTAAGGGCATTGCGGATTACGAGTTCCGTGTTTCGAGTTCAACCCGAAACTCGTAACGACTATCCTCTTGCCAAGAACTTGGGGCTCACATAGAATCCACGCAATTTATCGCCTTGCGAATATTCCAATGGAGGGATCACACCATGGCAGACAAGGCCACCGACAAAGCGATTGAAGTCTTACTCGACGAAAAGAGAAATTTCCCGCCTCCCAAAGAGTTCAAAAAATCCGCCAATCTGAAAAGCGCCGCTGTCTTCAACCAAGCGCGGAAAAATCCCGAGGCGTTCTGGGCAAAAGCGGCCAAAGAGCTGCACTGGTTCAAGCCTTGGAAGAAGGTTCACGAGTGGAAATTGCCATGGGCCAAGTGGTTTATCGGCGGCAAACTTAACGCGTCGTACAATTGCCTCGATCGGCATGTGCTCTCCGGGCGCAAAAACAAAGCGGCGATTATCTGGGAAGGGGAGCCAGGCGACGAGCGGGTGCTGACCTACCGCGACGTTTGGCGCGAGGTCAACAAGTTTGCCAACGTGCTGAAAAAACTCGGCGTCAAAAAAGGCGACCGGGTCTGCCTTTATATGGGCATGGTGCCGGAGCTGTTGATCGCCATGCACGCCTGCAATCGCATCGGCGCGCCGCACAGCGTGGTCTTCGGCGGTTTCAGCGCCGAGGCGCTGCGCGACCGGATCAACGATGCCCAGGCGAAAATACTCGTCACCGCCGACGGCGGTTACCGGCGCGGGACCATCGTGCCGTTAAAGAAGAACGCCGACGAGGCGATGACCGATACGCCGTCGATTAGCCATTGCGTGGTGGTGCAACGGGTCGGCGCCGAAGCGGGCGCGCATATGAAAGACGGGCGCGATCTTTGGTGGCACGAAGCGATGGCCGATGCGCCGCTGTGGTGCGAGCCGGAAAAGATGGACAGCGAGGACATGTTGTTCATTCTCTACACCAGCGGCACCACTGGCAAACCCAAAGGCATCGTGCATACCACCGGCGGCTATCTCACCGGCGTGCATCTGGTCAATAAATGGGTCTTCGACATGAAGGAAGACGATGTCTTCTGGTGCGCCGCCGATATCGGCTGGGTCACCGGCCACACCCACATAGTTTACGGACCCATGGCCAACGGCGTGACCCAGGTGATGTACGAAGGCACGCCGGATTGGCCGGACAAAGACCGGCTGTGGAAGATCATCGCCAAATACGGTGTGACGATCTTTCACACGGCGCCGACGGCGATCCGCACCTTCATGCGCTGGGGCACGGAATTTCCCGCCAAGCATAATCTGAAATCCCTGCGGCTGCTCGGCTCGGTCGGCGAGCCGATCAATCCGGAAGCTTGGATGTGGTACCACAAGTTTATCGGCGGCGGGCGCTGTCCGGTGCTGGACACCTGGTGGCAGACCGAGACTGGCCATCCGCTGATCTCGCCTCTGCCGGGCCTAACCAAACTGAAACCCGGCTCGGCGACCATGCCGTTGCCGGGCATCGAAGCCGACGTGGTCGACGAGAACGGCAAATCGGTGCCCAAGGGCGGCGGCGGTTATTTAGTCCTGACCAAACCTTGGCCGGCAATGATGCGGACGATCTTCGGCGATCCCGACCGTTTCGTGCAGACGTACTGGAGCCGCTTTCCCGGAAAATATTTCGCCGGCGATGGCTGCAAGCGCGACAAGGACGGCTACTACTGGCTGCTCGGCCGGGTCGACGACGTGATGAACGTCGCCGGCCATCGCATCAGCACCATGGAAGTCGAGAGCGCGCTGGTCGATCACCAAAATGTCGCCGAGGCGGCGGTCATCGGTAAGGAGCATGAGATCAAAGGGCAGGGGATCTGTGCCTTCGTTTCACTCAAAGTTGGGGTCGATGGCAGCAATGCCTTGATGGACGAACTCAAAGCTCATGTGGCCAAGAAGATCGGCGCCATCGCCCGGCCCGACGAAATTCTCTTCGCCGCCGAGTTGCCGAAGACCCGCAGCGGCAAGATCATGCGCCGTTTGTTGCGCGATATCGCCGATGGGCGCGCGCTGGGGGATACCACGACGCTGGCCGATCCGACGGTGGTGGCGCGGTTGAAAGAGCAGTACGAGGAAGATTAGGCAATAGGCATAAGGCAATAGGCAATAGTTAGGAAGGCGTGAGGTGCGAGGCATGAGTAGGAAAATGGCGAAGAAGCTTAGGTTGGTTTTGATTCTCGGTTTGGTGATTTTGCCGCAAATCGGTGCGGCGCAGACGCGTGAGAAGGTTCGCGTGGCGTTGGGATCGATATCCGTCAACACCTCGGTGATTCCCGTCGGCACTCAATACGGGTTATTTGCCAAATACGGCGTCGATCTCGAACCGATCTACATGGGCGGCGGCATGAACTCTCTGGCGGCGGTGACTTCGAATTCCGTGCAGTTTCTTTCCGCCGGTTCAACGGCGACGATCAGCGCACATCTGGGCGGGGTGGACATAACCATGCTTACCGTACAGTCCAACAAGCTCGAATACAGCATTCTTAGCGCGCCGGAAATCAAGAGTCCGCAAGAATTGAAAGGCAAGATCGTCACCGGGACGCGGCCGGGCGCGTCCGCTGACAGCGCCTTGCGATTGATGTTGCGCAAGTGGGGCTTGGAGCCAGGCAAAGATGTCATCTTCATTTCCGTCGGCGATAGCCAACAGGGGCGTCTGAATGCCTTGCAGCGCGGCTCCGTTGTGGCTACTGCCTTGACACCGCCGTTTAGCGGCATTGCTCGACAGCTCGGTTTCCGTGAGCTCATCGATATGCGCAAAACGGATATCGAATACGCCGGATCCGCCATCGCCGGCATGGTTGGCTACATTAAGAGCCACCCGCAGCTGGTCGAAAACTTTCTCAAAGGATACGTCGAGTCGCTGCATTTTTTTCGCACCCAGAAAGAGAAGACCATCGCGGGCATCATGAAGTTCATGAAGATGAGCGATCGATCACGGGCAGAGGAAGGCTATGAATATTATCTCGATCTTATGCCTGTGATGCCCTATGCCAGTGTTGCCGGCGTAAAGTCGGTGTTGCAGTTCTTGGCGGCGAGCCAGCCCAAAGCGGCGACGGCAAATCCCGAGGATTTCTACGACATGAGCATTTTGAAAAAGATCGAAGACAGCGGATTTGCCAAGCCGTTCGCTATTCGAAAATAGACGTGCGACTCGACGCGACAGGCCATAGAAAGATTTGGAGAGACAAAATCATGTGCAGCAAATTCTTCCGACTGTTTACCTTGGTAATGATATTTAGCCTAACCGCCGCTTTGAACTTGCCGGCGCAAGGTCTCAAAAAAGTGCGCTGGGGGCAGACTTCCATTGGTGCGTCGCAGTGGATTCCTTGGATCGCCAAGGACATGAAGATTTACGAAAAAAACGGCTTGGACATGGAGATTATCTTGCTGCGTGGCTCGGGGCAGACTTCGCAAGCGATGATCGGCGGCAGCATCTTCGCCTCGCCGGTGACCACGGCGACGCTGATGACGGCCAATTTGAGCGGGGCTGATCTGACCACGGTGGCCCATACTGTCGCCGCCGTACAGGGTAAGATGCTGGTGAAGCCGGAGATTCGTAGACCCGAGGATCTCAAGGGCAAGAAGGTCGCCAGTTCCGGTCTGGGTTCCCTGGGCGATTTCATGTATCGCGTGACCATGCGCAAATATGGTCTCAACCCAGACAAAGACGTGATCTGGATCACCGTCGGTTCGCCACCGGAACGGCTCCAGGCGCTCGTCAACGGCGTGGTCGATGCCGCGGACCTTTCCTATCCGTCCGACGCCCGCGGTGAGCGAATGGGATTTCGCGTCTTGTGGGACGCCAGAGTGGAAGTCCCCTATCCGTCCATGTCGGTGGTCACGCGTAAAAAGACCATTCAAGAGGACCGCGACGCGGTCATGCGCATGGTACGCTCGCATGTCGAAGGCATTCATTTTTTGAGAACTCAGAAAGAGGCCAGCCTGAAAATCTTGTCTAAGTATTTGCGCACCGATGACCGGGAGCTTCTAGAGGGTTCCTACGATATTTACAGCAAAGACTTTATCCCAACCCCTTACCCTATCGTGACCGGTCTTAAGCTCGCTTATGAGCAAGTGGCCCAGCGCCGGCCGGAAATTAACAATCACAAACCGGAAGAGTTCGCCGACCCAAGCTTCATCGCCGAGTTGGACAAGAGCGGCTTCATCAAGAAGCTTTACGGCCAAAAGTGACACGAGAACATCAGGCAATAGGCGACCGGCGTTAGAAAGACCGACGGAGGGGAATAGTTATGAGATTATTTCCTCGTTTTTTGGTTGTTGCATTCTTACTGCTCTCTGAGTCGACCCACTCCAATGGATTCGCGCAAGACAAACCTTTGAAAAAAATCAGCTGGGGTGTGACTTCGTTGTCGGCGTCCAATTGGATTCCGTGGGTCGCCAAAGAAGCGAAGATCTATGAAAAGTACGGGCTCGATGTCGAGTTAATTCTGGTCAAAGGTTCGGGTCAGACTTCCACGGCGATCCTCGGCGGAAGCCTTTTCGCGGCCCCGGTGGCGCTGCCCACTGTGATGCTCGCCGATCTCAGTGGCGCCGATTTGATCAACATCGCTCATACGGTGCCTGGCGTTCAAAGCAAATTGCTGGTGAAACAGGAGATCAAAAAACCGGAAGACATCAAAGGCAAAAGAATCGCGACGTCTAGCTTGGGCTCCTTGGGCGATTTTCTCTTCCGATACATCATTCGGAAATATGGCATGGACCCGAACCGGGACGTGACTTGGTTGTCAATTGGGACTCCGCCGGAAAGGCTTCAGGCGCTCGCGTCGGGTAACGTGGACGCCGCGGATCTCTCCTATCCAACTGATGTGCAGGCGCTGCGCATGGGCTATCGGGTTCTATGGGACGCCAGAAAGGAAGTCGTTTATCCTTCGATGTCTGTGGTGACGCGGCGGAAAAATATCCAGGACGATCGCGACACCGTGATGCGGTTGCTGAAAGCCCATGTCGAGAGCATCGCGTATTTCAAAAGCCACAAGGATTTCAGCCTTAAGGTATTGAGCAAATATTTGCGCACCAACGACCGCGAATTACTCGAAGGCTCCTACGAGATATTCAAAGAAGATTTCATCAGCACGCCGTATCCGATCATGAAGGGCCTGGAGGCAACCTACGACTACGTCGCTAGCCGCAGACCGGAGGTCCGCAATCATAAGCCCGAAGAGTTCATGGACCCGAGCCTCGTCGCCGAACTAGAGAAAAGCGACTTCATTAAAAAGCTTTACGATCAGAAGTAGAAGAGGCACGAGGCTTGAGGCGCGAGGAGGAAATCATCATGAAACCGATTGCGCACAAACTGATTTTAGCCTCGTTCGTCATTTTTAGCCTTCTTTCCCTCGAGGCTTTCAGCCAAGATAGACCGCTCAAGAAAATCAATTGGGGCGTTACTTCGCTGTCGGCGGGCAATTGGATTCCGTGGATCGCCAAGGAGGCGAAGATTTACGACAAGCACGGCCTCGATGTTCAGCTGATTTTGCTGCGCGGCTCGGGACAAACTTCGGCGGCGATACTTGGCGGCAGCATCTTCGCCTCGCCGGTGACCCTGACGACGATGATCATGGCGGATCTGAGCGGCGCCGATTTTGTCAACGTCGCCCACACCGTCGCCGCGGTCGCCACCAAGCTATTGGTCCGGCCCGATATCAAGCGGGTGGAAGATCTCAAAGGCAAACGCGTCGGTATTACCAGCTTGGGTTCGCTGAGCGATTTTCTACTCAAGCATACGTTTCGCAAATACGGTCTCGATCCCAACCGCGATATTACCTGGTTCATGATGGGCACGCCGACCGAGCGGCTCCAAGGTCTTCTGGCCGGCACGGTGGACGCCGCCGAGGCTTCCTACCCGATCGATCTACAGGGCGAGAAAAAGGGCTATCGCATCCTGCTCGACCTACGCAAGGAAGTCTCCTATCCGTCCATGTCGGTGGTGACCCGGCGCAGAACCATTGTCGAGGACCGCGATACGGTCGCGAGAATGGTCCGCTCTCACGTCGAAGGGATCGCTTTTTTCAAGCAGAACAAGGAATTCAGCATGCGCGTGTCTGGGCAAGGCGCTCAAAATCGCCGACCGTGAGATGCTGGAGAATTCTTACGAGACCTACAAGCAGGATTTTATCTCGGTGCCTTATCCGATCACCAAGGGGCTCGAGGCGACCTACGATTTTATCGCCCAAACCCGCCCGGAGGTGCGCAACCGCAAACCCGAAGAGTTCGTCGACGCGAGTTTCATCGCAGAGATGGAGAAGAGCGGGTTTATCAAGAAGCTCTACGAGCAGAAATGAATAATGGATAATTGAGAATGGATAATTATGACGCTGAAACTGAAATATTGTAGGTTCATCATCGCGGTTTTTGTTTCCTTTGTTGTCTTGCAAACACAGGGTCGCGCTCAGGAGAAGCCGCTCAAGAAGATCAATTGGGGCATGACGGCGTTGTCCGCCGCCATGTGGATTCCTTGGCTCGCTAAAGAAGCGAAGATTTATCAGAAAAACGGGCTCGATGTGGAAATCGTCCTGCTCCGCGGCTCGGGGCAGAGTTCGCAGGCGCTCCTGAGTGGAAGCCTCTTTGCCGCGCCGGTGGCATTGCCGCAGTTGATGCTGGCCAACTTGAACGGCGCCGATATGGTCAATGTGGCTCACACGATAGCGTCGGCATCCAGCAAATTGCTGGTCAGACCGGAGATCCGGCGACCGGAAGAATTGCGCGGCAAAAGAGTCGCTACCTCGAGTATTGGATCACTGGGAGATTTTCTGTTTCGCTACGCGCTGCGCAAATATGGCCTCAACCCCGACCGCGAAATCGCCTGGATCTCGATTGGCACCAACGCCGAACGGCTGCAGGCTTTGATGACGGGAGTCGTCGACGGCGCCGACGTGGCGTATCCCGCCGACATTCAAGCCGAGCGCAGAGGCTACCGCGTCTTGATCGATGCGAGAAAAGAAATAGTTTTTCCGACGACATCCGTGGTGACGACTCGAAAGAACATTCGGGAAGACCGAGACACGGTCATGCGCTTCGTGCGGTCGCACGTTGAAGGAATCGCATTCCACAAGCAAAACAAGGAATTCGCTCTCAAAGTTCTGACCAAGTACGTCCGCACCACCGATCCGGAATTTCTCGAAGGGTCGTACAATATTTTCAAGCAGGATTTTATCGCCGCGCCGTATCCGATCACCAAGGGGCTGGAGCCGACCTACGACTACGTCGCCCAAACCCGCCCTGAAATTCGGAGTCACAAACCGGAAGAGTTTGTCGATGCGAGCTTTATTGCGGAGCTGGATAAGAGCGGGTTTATCAAGAAGTTGTATGAGCCGAAATGAACAATGGAGAATTGCCAATTGAGAATTCAGAACCCGTGCGTGGGGCCATACACTCGAATCCGATCGGAAATGTGTTCAGGATCACCGGACCTGCCAGTTCTGCCGACCGTGCCACATGCGGAGGATTTCCACGTCTTCGTCTCTAACGCGGCAAACGATCAGATAGGGAGAGTCTTTAACTATCCACTCCCGTGTGCCATCCACATGACCGGGTCGACCCATCCGGGGATGTTCGCAGAGGTTCTGCGCTGCATCCCAGACGCGCTGTGCCAAAGCTTGAGCTGCTACCGGATTTTCTCGGGCGATATAGTTTTGTGCTTCGATTAAGTCGGCAAGCGCAGGGCGTGTCCAACGGAGTTTCAACTTTTCACGACCCAACGGGCAAATGCTTCGCGGATTTCGTCGTCCGTGGCAAAAGCACCGCGATCGGCTGCGGCAATTCCCTGCTCGACTGCCCTACGAAAACGTGCCTCCTCTATTACGTCATCCCAGGATGCATCTGGCGAAAGATCTTCGGCCAAAGCGTGGACTTTTTGGCGTATCGTCTGATCAGTTACGCTCATGGTACCTGTCCTTTTCTTTGCATGCAGACCAACTCTAGAAACCGGTTGACGCGGCTTAATTATAGAAAGGACGATCGGGAATGGCAAATTGCTTAGTTGATCCCATTACCTTTTCCTCGCAAAAATTCGTGCCTTCCCTGCCTCGGCGATAATTCTCTCTGCGTCTTCCGACAATAAATATCTCTGTTCGACTAGCATTCTTGCGGCGCGGCTGATGCGCTCAACGTAATCGGCTCTATTCCGATAGCGTTCTTCCAGGGACCGGCGCGGATCGCCGGTCTTTTTCCGTTGCACTTTGGTCTTGGCGAATGGAATGAACGAGCCGAGCAAGCCGGACAGTTCGCCTTCCGCCAGGCCGCGTGGCCGCAAGTTCCAGCCAGTGTAAGTGCCGACAGCCACTTCGATGGCGGGAAGGCGGATGCCGGGGATGTCGTTGCCATCGGCGTCGGTCTTGGGGACGAGGATTTCATACGCCTTGCCAAGCGGTCGCGGTGGGTGCGTCTCCATCTTGCCGCGCAGAATGCGTCTGCCGTAGTCGAGAAACAGTTGCCGGTTATGCAGGCCGGTGAAGTTTACGCCGGGTATCTTCGGAAAACCGTTGCGTGTCGGCGGCACCAGGGTGCGATCCTTGACGCTTGGATAATGGCTTGGCGGCGGCGGAATGGCTTTCGTCACCCACGCATCCATGGCGACCATCAGGGCGCGCAGAACGTCGCCCGCCGGCAGCGGATTGACGAGAAATTGGCTATCGTCTTTCGCTGGTTCGGAGCCGAAGGGGCTGTTGTGTTGGGCGCTGGCGATAACGTAGAGGCGCACGTTGTCCGGAAGCTTTAGATCGTTGCCTTTGCCGTCGGTGTGGGCGAGGCATCCGCGCTTTTGCCAGTATTCAGTGGAAGTCTGCGTGTGAAAAATCAGCGGATCGGTTTTGCGGTGTTTTAATATTCCGTCGACCCGGCCAGTTTGCGCGTCTTTGATGATGTTATAGGCGTGCGGGAACAATTCAGGATCGAGCTGGTTGGTGTGTTGCTGCGATGAGGTGACCGGGCGGGCGAATTCATAGTTCAAGTACAGCCGGCCGCCGCCGGCGACATGGGGCGCGATGGCGTCGAAGACTTTGCGCCCGGCTTCGTCTTCGTTGAAACCTTGGTAAATGAAATCGCGCAGGTAGCGGCCGCTCTGGGAGCGCCCCCAGGCGTAGGCGTGAGTGATCCCCCCTCTTTGTCTCCCCCCGTCACGGGGGGAGAGTGTAAAAGAGCGAGTCGAGACTTTGGATTGCAGAGGGTTTGGTTTGCCGGCTCGGTTTTTCGACTCGAAACGCAAGAAGGAAACCAAGTCGCGCACGACGGCGAAGCCTAGGCCCAAGACGAGCGGATTCTTCGCCGGATAAATGAACTCGTAGATATATCCCGGTTTGAAACCGGCGCGCAGGTAGAGATTGGTGTCGCTCGTTTTGACGATCTCTTTGACGCTGCGCGGGTTTTTCATGCTGGCGGCAAACTCCCAGTCGCTCGCCGGCACGGGTATTCGTTTGCCGTAGGATTTTTCGCGGACGGTGAGCGTGGCTTGGGATTTGTCGAGGGACGCGGCTTGATAGCTCTTGACGCGCTCGTCGCCGCTGAGCGGCTGCGATTTGACGCCTTTCTCGTCGACAACGAACTCGGTGCGCACTTTGGCGACAATCGGTTTGTCTTTGTTGCTGGCGACGGGGACGTTGAGCACGAGCCAGTTCTTGAGCGGCATCAAATCGCCCTGCCAGCCGCACCAGACAATCGTGTAGCCCTGACGCATCAGAAAACCGTTGCCGGCATGTTCCAACGTCGTCGGATCGTTCGCTTCCGGCCCGTCGTTCAAGAAGCCCAGGATGCGCTTGCTGCCGCGGTTGGGCGCATCGTAAAACATTTTCCCATTGCCCCGCGCCATATCAACCGGTTTCAAGATGCAAAAATTGCCGGAATATTCGACCCGGCCGCGCCGGTTGCGCGGCGCTTTGTTGAGGTTGATGATGATTCGGTTCCGCCGATGGTTCGGATCGACTTCGCCGTAGATCATGCCGGTTAACTTCTCGTACGCACCGGTGATGGCAAACTCATGGCCGCCCGCGAAAGCTTCTTTGCGTTGAACGACTAAGCGTGTGAGCATATGCGGCAGCTCTATCGGCAGCTCCTTCGAGTGTCAAGGGTGTTGTCCGTCGCCGCATACGCGCTTCGACCTTGACTCCATTTAAGGTTTGCTCTACAGCTCTCGGAAAGAAATTAGTTGTGAGGAGTTTATGATTTTGCGGCAGGTTGTAGCGGTTTTGGCGGTGGCGTCGACTCTTATCGTTGGCAATCCGGCCAACGCAGCCGAAGCGAAACGGCCGTCGGAATGGGACAAGACCGTGGAGGCGGCCAGGAAAGAAGCGAAGATCGTCATAGCGATTCCGCCGTCCAACGAGCTGCGCAAGGAGCTCGATACCGTGCTGAAACAGAAATTCGGCATCGAAGCAGAATTGGTCGCAGCGCCGGGACCGAAAAACGCCAGCCGCATCGCGGCCGAAAAGAAGGCCGGCGTAAATTATTTCGACGCGATTATTTGCGGCACCGGCACGGCGGCGGGTCTTACCCATGACGGCATGCTGGAACCGATGGAATCGTTCTGGGTACTTCCCGAGGTGAGGGATGCCAAGCAGTGGTGGGGCGGCCATATTTGGGAAGACAACGTCAGCACGAACAAATTTTTATATTCTTTTCTCGCGGATGTGGCGACTCATGGCATCTGGTACAACACCAGTTTGGCCAAGGCCGAAGAGCTAAAGTCTTTCGACGATTACTTGAATCCCAAGTGGAAGGGTAAGATCGGTTTTAGCGATCCGCGTGTGCCGAGTTCTGGCCAATCGATCTGGTCGTTTATGTGGGAGCTCAAAGGCGAGGAGTTTCTCAAAAGATTGGTCCAGCAGGAACTCTTCTTGACGCGCGATCTGCGCCAGCTCGCCGATGCCCTGGCGAAAGGCAAAGTCGCCATAGCCTTCGGCCTGGGGCGCAGTCAGACCGATCCGTTTGTCGACGCGGGCTTGCCGCTCAAGCCGGTTCCGGCGCCGAAAGAAGGGCTGCCGGCGAGTAATTCCTTCGGCGTCATCGGCATTATCAAGAGCCCGCCCAATCCCAACGCCACTAAAGTTTTCGTCAATTGGTTTCTCAGCCGCGAGGGCCAGGACTGGTACGGTAAGATCATGGAGAATGGCTCGCGCCGTCTGGATGTCGACACCAAGTGGCTCAATAAAGTCGGTGTCAGCGCGGCGAAGGACACAATTACGGTTCAAGAGTACCATCGGCTGCGCAATCATCTGGAGGACAAGTACACCCGAGTGAGAGTGCCCGCGGGAAAATTCGCCGAGGCGATACTGAAATAGACGTTCAAGGGTACAAGGTTCAGAAGTTCAAGGTCGGACACGGACATTGCGATGACTACTGGAGGACAGCCGATGAATAATTTTATTAACCTAAGCATGCTGGTTTTATCTCTCGTGATTGGGATCGGTACCACCTGCGGCGCCGCGACGGTGGACGAAGTTATGCTTTACAACAAGCCCGACCGGCAGAAGGTTTTGCTCGAAGGCGCGAAGAAGGAGGGCAAGATCACTTGGTACACCTCGCTGATCGTTGACCAAGTCGTCCGGCCTTTAAAAGACGCCTTCGAGAAAAAATATCCGTTCATTCAGATCGAGCACTTCCGCGGCAACTCCGAGCGCATCGTGCAAAAAATGTTTGCCGAGTATCAGGGCAAGCGTTACGAAGTCGACATTATGGACGGCACAGTGACCGCGCCGATGGTGCGAAAAGGCGGCTACCTGCAACGTTTCTATTCGCCCCATCTCGCCGACTATCCGGCTGAGTTGAAGGACCCGCTGGGCGCCTGGGGCGTGAGCAACGTTTACTATTTCGCCGTCGGCTACAACACCCGCATGGTTAAGCCCAATGAAGTGCCGAAAACCTATGAGGACCTGCTCAACCCGCGCTGGAAGGGGCAGATGATGTGGTCGACCAGCCGCGGTTCGGGCGCACCGATGATGATCGGCGATATACTTCAGACCATGGGACAAGAAGCGGGAAAGGCCTATTTGCAAAAACTAAAAGCCCAAAACATCGCCAAAACGACGGCGAGCAACCGCCAGCTGCTCGATCTGGTCATCGCCGGCGAATATCCCTTGGGGCTGCATATTTTTCATCACCACGCGTACATTAGTAAGTCCGCCGGCGCGCCGGTGGAGTGGTCGCCGCTGGAACCGGTTTCGGCGACCATCAATACGATCTCGCCGGTTACCCGCTCACCGCATCCCCACGCCGC
The DNA here is from genome assembly GCA_963816145.1 of uncultured delta proteobacterium. GTDB lineage: Bacteria > Desulfobacterota > Binatia > UBA9968 > UBA9968 > DP-20. The sequence goes on along the minus strand of CAWFJP010000001.1, from coordinate 261,373 downwards.
GATGCTTTTGCTCGATTTCATTCTGTCGGAAGAAGGACAGAAGGTTATCCAAGGGGTGAACTATTTGCCGTCCCATCCCAAGGTTCCGGCCAAGCAGGCGGACCTTAAACCCGGCGGCGGCCGCTTCAAACGCGCGCTCTATCACACTCCGGATTCGCAATTGAATGACGGCGATTCCTGGGTGGATTACTTCGAGAAGAATTTTTTGAAATAGGCGGCTGCCGGTAGTACGATTGATCCCTCGGGCCAGGGCGATATTCACTGCCGAGGCTCGATTATTTTCAGAAAAACTTCGTTCCATAACCAGTGTACTGCAAGTGCTTGCAGGGCCAATTACCTTGACAACCGAAGGCCAGTCAGACTAGCTTCGCTAGCAATGTGTCGGTTCGCTTGCCCTAAGGAGGTGCCGCGATGACGTTGCCGATTTACTGCTTACGATCGTCGCTGGCTATCCTGGCCGTCTTTGTTCTGGTGCCATGCGCTGGTGCCGCGACCGTGGAAGAGATCGCCCTCATGAACCGCGCCGACCGGCAAAAAATTCTCGTCGAGGGCGCCAGGAAGGAGGGCAAGGTCTCCTGGTATACGACACTGATCGTCGATCAGGTGGTGCGGCCGGTGAAAGAAGCTTTTGAAAAAGAATATCCGTTTGTTCAAGTGGAGTATTTTCGCGCCAATTCGGCGCAGCTTGCGCAAAGAATCATTTCCGAGAACCAAGCCAAACGTTATGAAAACGACGTGGTGGATGGCACGGTGGTGCCAACGATGGTGCGACGGGCCGGCTTGCTGCAACGGTTTTACTCGCCGCAGTTTGCCGAGTACCCGGCGGAGCTAAGGGACGCGCAAGGTTTCTGGGGCGCGACCAACCTGTACTTCTTCGCCACCGGATACAATACCCGCATGGTGAAACCGGCCGATGTGCCGAAGGGCTACGAAGATCTGCTCAATCCGCGCTGGAAAGGGCAGATGATGTGGTCGACTAGCCGCGGCTCGGGCGCGCCGATGTTTGTCGGCACGATACTTAACACCATGGGCGCGGAAGCCGGTAAAGCCTATTTACAGAAACTCAAAACGCAGAACATCGCCAAGAGTACGGCGAGCAATCGGCAAGTGCTCGATTTAACCATCGCCGGCGAGTATCCGCTGGCGCTGCAGATCTTCAACCATCATGCGTATATCAGCAAGTCGGCTGGGGCTCCGGTGGAATGGCAGGTCCATGAGCCGGCGACCGCGACGATCAATAACATCGGCCTGGGAAAAAACACGACCCGTCCCCATGCGTCCATGCTGCTCATCGATTTCATTCTGTCCGAGAAAGGACAGAAGGTTTACCAACAGGCGAATTATCTGCCGGCTCATCCCAAGGTGCCGGCCAAACAAATCGATTTGAAACCAGGCGGTGGGCGGTTCAAGCGCGCCTATTACATCAATCCCGAAACGCAATTCGACAAGGGTAATGAGTGGGTGGAATATTTTGAAAGCGTCTTCATGAAGTAGCGCGACGCAACGATGGCGAAATCACAATCCAGCGAATCTTTGGATCTGCCGCTCAAGAGCGAGGACGCGCAGAAAAGTTTTTCATGGGCTGTCGGTTCGCGTTTCGACGTACCCGCCGTCGTGATGATCTGCGTTTCGGTGATCACCGGCTATTTGGTCCTCCCGCCGCTCTATTCGGTCATCCAAACAAGTCTGTTCACGACCAAGCTTACCGGCGAGATCGATCAGTTCACGCTGCGCTACTACGAAGACCTGGTGCGCGAGCTGCAGGTCCTCGGTCCGTTTCTCAATACTTTTTATTTTGCCGTCGGCAGCGCGTTATTGGCGACCTTGCTTGGTGGTTCGATCGCGTGGGTCGTGGTTCGTACCGACAGTCCGCTGCGCTGGTTGGGCTACTTTACCGCGTTTGCTTCGTTCGGCACGCCTTTCATTCTCTACACCATCGGTTGGTTGTTGCTGCTTGGCAAGGCGGGACCGGTCAACTACTGGCTCAAAGTCCTGCTCGATCAGACCGGGCCGGTCATCAACGTCTATTCCATGTTCGGCATGATTCTGATCGAATCGCTTCTGTGGTCGCCGTTTGTCTTTCTCATGCTCGCGGCGGCGTTTCGTTCGATGGATCCGTCCCTTGAAGAAGCCTCGGCGGCATGCGGCGCGCGGGTCTGGCAGACGATGCGGCGGATATCCTTGCGGTTGATGCTGCCGGCGTTCTTCTCCGTCATGTTGTTGATCTTTATCCGCACCTTCGAATCGTTCGAGATCCCGGCGTTGGTGGGTTTGCCGGGTGACATTCGCGTGCTGACAACTTCGATCTATCTCGACGCGCAAAAGCTGCCGCCCAGATATGGCAGCGCCGGAGCATTCTCGGTGTTGTTGATGGTCGTCGTGGCGGCGACGCTGTATTTTTACTTTCGCCTCACCCGTGAGGGCGACCGCTACCAGACGGTGACCGGCAAAGGGTACCGGCCGACGCTGATCAATCTCGGCCGCTGGCGTTACTTGGCGGCTGCGGGGTTGGTTACCTATTCGATAGTTTTGCTCGTGCTACCGTTTCTGATCATTCTCTGGGCATCGGTGTTGCCCTACTATATGCAGCCGTCGCTTGAGGGTCTGACGAAGCTCACACTCAAGAATTACGTTACGGCACTGCACTTTCCCAAGATCACCGATGCGATCAAGAACAGCGTGTTGCTCGGTCTCGGCAGCGCTAGCTTCGTCATGGTGCTGACCCTGCTCGCATCCTGGTTGCTGGTGCGCACCAAGATCCGTGGCCGCTGGCTGCTCGATCTCATGACGACGCTGCCGTTGTTGTTTCCCGGCATCGTCATGGGACTGGCGATCCTGCGCTTTTATCTGTTCGTGCCGATCCCGGTGTACGGAACATTGTGGATATTGCTGATCGCCTTCGTCACGCGCTACATACCGTACGGCATCCGTTACACCCATTCCGGTTTGTTGCAGTTGCACAAGGAACTGGAAGAAGCGTCCTACGTTGCCGGCGCGTCGTGGTTCAGTTCCATGCGCCGCATCATCCTGCCGCTGATCACGCCGTCGTTTCTCGGCGGTTGGATTTTTATCTTCCTCCTGTCCGCCAAAGAGTTGTCCATGTCGGTCTTGCTTGTCAGCCCGCAAACACCAGTGGTGTCCGTGGCGATCTTCGAACTTTGGGAAAACGCTCAGGTCGGCGAGCTCGCCGCCTTCGGCGTGATTTGGACCGCCATTCTCGTCACCGTAGCGATTTTTTACTACGCTTTCGCGCGCCGCTATGGAATTCAGCAGAATTGAAATAAAGTTTCTGACTCTGGCTTATCGACCCTCGGTTCGATCGGCAAAGCGCACCAATCAAAACTAATCCTCAAGGTTGTTTCCGCTTGAACCACTATCTATGGCGAGACTGACGAAGCGCTGGCGGACTGCTATATTCATTCTCTGCTTTACCTTGGCGAACGCAGTTCTGTTTAATCTCGTGAGTGCATCGATTACGTCCGCTCAGATGGTCGCGAAAGCCGACGAATCTGGAGTCCGGGACTTCGTCGAATACTGGTCGGCGAGTCGTTTATTGTTCGACGGGAGAAATCCTTATTCACCGAATGAGTTGCTGAAGTTGCAGCGATCCGTTGGCTGGCCTGGGTCCACGGCGCTGATCATGTGGAATCCGCCCTGGACTTTTCCACTCACACTGCCGTTCGGTATGCTCAGTTATTCTCTCGGCCAGATGGCCTGGCTGCTGGTCCAACTTCTGTTAATCTTGGTTTGTACCAATCTACTCGCGCGGCTTTACGGAAATTCGTCTGCAACCTGCCGCATCGAGTGGGGCGTTGCGCTTAGTTTTGTGCCGACGGTGTTTGTTCTCATCATCGGTCAGATCTCGCCGATGGTTTTGGCGGGGATCACCGGGTTTCTTGTGCTTGAATCGAAAGGGAAATGGTTGGCCGCCGGAGCAGCATTAGCGGTCGTCTCAATCAAGCCGCATCTGCTCTACCTATTTTGGCTCGCGCTGTGCTTGTGGATTTGCCGAGAAGGACGCTGGCGGATCGCTCTCGGCGCCTTAATGTCATTTCTATTAGTTGCGCTGGTTCCGCTGTATTTTGACCGGGACATTTATGGTCAATATTTCGAACTCTACAAGCTGGAAGGAATCCTCCAGCCCTTCGACCAGGCGACGCCGACACTGCGAAATATTTTTCCGCTATTGTTCGGCCGCAGCGATCGTTGGCTGCAGAGCCTGCCAACCGTGATCGGGTTTGCCTGGCTGATATATTACTGGCGTAGGAACAGAGCGAGATGGCAATGGTCTGAAGAATTGCCGTTAATCCTGCTGGTTTCCGTGACGACGAGTTTTTTCGCATGGACTTACGATTATGTGGTTTTTCTTCCGGCGCTCATCGAAGTTGCCGCCTGGATCAAGCAAACGAAACTGCCCTGGTACCGCTCTTGGGCTGCGCTTTGTTATCTTACGATCAACATTGTTCATGCCGTCATGCGCTTTTGGTTTGCCGAGGAGTTTGGCTATGTGTGGCTCGCCCCGGCATTATTGCTCAGCTATATCGTCTATCGTTTTGAGAAACAGCGCTAATCTGCCGCGCCACCTGCGTCGTTGGCTTAATTGACGAGGCCCCCCTGAATGCTGGACGATTACCGTGCCCATTGCGGCGCGCGCAGCTGGGGAAAAATCCACGAGCGAGCAATTCGAATTCGTTGTTTCCGTTTCGACAAGACAGTTGCAATTTAATTAATAGTTCCCGTCGAACCTAAAGGGGGTATTATGGATCGCATACAGCTACGAGGATCGTTGATTCTGCTGGCTTGTCTGGCACTGGATCTTGGCTGGGAGAGCGCAGACGCGCAGCAAATTTCCCTCGCCTTCAGTTCCGTCGATTCGCCCAATGCCAACTGGTACATCGCCAAGGAGCGCCAGCTCTACAAGAAGTATGGCCTCGACGCCGAGCTGGTTTACATTCCGTCATCGACCACGACGATTTCCGCGGTGGTCGCCGGTTCGGTTGCTGTCGGCAACATTTCCGGCGGGGCAACGGCCAATGCCGCCGTCGGGGGTGCGGGTGTGGTAGCGGTCGGCTGCTTCATCAATACCTTGCCTTACGACTTGATCGTGCACGAGTCGATTCGATCGGCGCAGCAACTCAAGGGAAAGAGCATCGGCATTAGTCGCATCGGCAGTTCGTCCGATGTGGCGGCGCGGGTGTTTCTCAAAGAGCTCAAGCTCGAGCCGGACAAAGATGTGGCGATACTACAGGTCGGCGGTTCGACCGAAAGAGCGGCGGCTTTTCGCACCGGGCGCATCGTCGCATTTCCCGCGCCGCCTGGTGTCATTCATCTCACCCAAGGGATGCCGCACCGGATTCTCGCCAGCACGGCTGATTTCCCCAAGGGCTTCCCCTTCCCCTATGTGTGCCCGACTGCGTCGAAGGCCTTTTTGAAAGGCAGCCGCGATACGGTGAAACGGTTGCTGATGGCGCTCATCGATGGAGTGCACTTCTACAAAACCCGCAAGGAAGAGAGCAAGAAAATCATGGCGAAGTTCACCCGTCATAGCAACGAAGCATTCCTCGAAGCGGCCTATCAAAGCAGCGCTAAGTTGTTCGAGCAGGTGCCGCTGGTTAATCGCGAGGGCATGGATGTGCAGGTGAAGGACGCCGTTTCGCGCAAACCCGGCAGTTATCTGAAAGTGGACGATCTCGTCGACGACAGTTTGGTTTTGGAGTTGGAAAAAGAAGGGTTCATCAGCCGGATCTACAAGCAGTGAATTCGGGCAATTGTAACTTGCGAGATCGTCCCTGTCATAGGAAAATGGCGGGCGATAGTAGTTGACCGGACCGAGGGCTATGGATCAAAGATATTATGTTGGATTCTTGATACTCGTTGGCGTGATCGGCGTACGCATCGCCATGCATTTTTTTGATAAAGGCCGCATCAAAGACGAGGTCGAGACGAGGCTGGGCCGGGTTGTATCGATTACCTGGAATCCCTTCGGGCGCGGCTGGTTCTTCGAGAAAGGGGAACGCCACTACGATGTCACTTACGTCGATCGTTCCGGCCGGTCTATAACGACCTCCTGCAAGACCAGTCTGTTCACCGGCGTATATTGGGCGGAAGGGCCGCAGCTATCTGAGCCGTCGCCGCGCATCATGTCGCGCCATCTTTGTTCGAAATGCGGCTACGCGATTCAAGTCGAATGGCGGGCTTGCCCCAACTGCGGCAAGGCGACGGAGTTTGCGTAAGATACGGCGTACTCACAGCTTTCCCCCGATCTCAAAGACCGATGCTGTCTTCCCCGATCAAATTTATCCGGCGCCTGCTGCTGCTCTGGGTGATCGCGAGCAATCTGAGTTGCGCCGTGACGCGCCCTCATGATGGCGATTTGCTGACGGCGCCGCGCCAAGTTTTTCTTGTGCGTCATACCGAGCGCGAGTCGGAGGGAGAGGATCCGCCACTGGTCGCTGCCGGTGAAGCCCGTGCCCAAGCGCTCGCCGAAACGCTGCGCGATGCCGGGATTACCAGGATTATCACGACCCAATGGCGGCGCACGCGCGATACCGCCCAACCGCTGGCAAAATTGCTACGTCTCACGCCGCAGGTGATTCCGGTGCTGGAAGGAAAGGCACGGGAGAATGTCGAAGAAGTTGCGGCGGCGGTGCGCCGTTACAAGGACGAGACGGTGCTCATAGTCGGGCATATCACAGTCACCGGGGTTATCGCCGCTCTCGGCGGACCGAGTCTGCCGACGATTTGCGACAACGTGTTTTCCGACCTGTTCTTGTTCGCGCCGTCTGCCGGAGAAGCGGGTTTAATTCATCTCCACTACGGCGCTGCCGAAGATATTTCGCCGCGCTGCCGGATTAGCCGGCCGGTCGATTGAGATCGGCGATCATGCCGCAGCGCAAATACTCTGAGTATGAATGATTTATGCAATCGGCGCGGTTTCGATTTCCGCCGCCGGCGTCGCTCGCGTTTGCCAGCGATAAACCATCAGGCCGATCGCGATACCGCCCAGGCCGACGTATTTTGTCGCTGGGTTCGATAGCGCGATGCTGAGCAGACACAGTATCACCGGCGCAATGCACAGAGCGGTCACACCGGTGGTGCTGTACGGAATTCTATACGGCCGGGGCATCTCTGGTCGCTTGATGCGCAACCACACCAGCGCGGCGAATTCCAAAAGCAATGCCGCGGCGTAGAGAAACATGTCGACTTCGATCAGTTCCTGAAATGAAAACGGGATAAGTACGGCAACCCCGGCGCTGTTGATGAGAATCGCGCGCCAGGGCGTGTCATGGCGCGGATGAGTCGTGGCCAGCGGCCCCGGTAGCATCGCGCGCTGCGCCATGGCGAAGGGGACCCGCGCCGAGGTGCAGAGTAACGCGCTGAACATGCCCGCGGCGCTGATCAGCGCCGCGACTGTCAGCCAGGTGCCCAGCCATGGGCCGCCGATCTGCGCGGCGATCTTGGGGAAATAACCCTCTTTCCACTGCGGCCAATCGGTGTCAATCCCGGTGCCCACAGCCAGCGGCAACAAGTACGCTGCAGTGACCAAAATCACGGTGAGGATCATGGCGCGCGGATAGGCGCGATTGGGCGCGCTGACTTCACCGGCGCAGCAGCCGGCGTTGTCCCACCCCGAGGTGTTCCATAACAAGATACTCAGCAACAGCGGCCAGTCGGTGCCGGCGGTTCGTTGCAGCCAGTTGGCGGGCGACACTTGCGGCAGGCCGAGCACAAGCATGACCGCGAAGGGGGCGAGTACGAGGCAGGTGAAGACGATGGAACTCAAGCCGACCAAGCGAATGCCGCGAATGTTGAGCCAGGTGATGATGCTGACGAGCGCCGCGGCGATCAGCCAGCGCTCGAGCGGCGACATGTCACCGCGCAGGTAAACGAGATAGTCGACGAACATTACCGGATAGAGCGCGTTGTCGGCGAAGCTGCACAGCCAGCTGAGCCAGCCTTCCTGAAAGCCCCAGAATCTGCCGAAGGCCCTTTCGACCCAAACGACATAGCCGCCGTCCTCCGGCATGGCGGTCGATAGTTCCGCGGTCATTAGCGCTGTCGGCAAGCTCCAGAGCCAGGGGAGAATCGCTACACCCATAAGCATGACCAGTGGCCCGGCGGCACTGACGCCATCTTCAAGGCCATAGGCGCCGCCGGCGACGCAGAAAAAAGTCAGGGCGACGAGACCGGGGAAATTGAGACCGCGCCGGGATGCGTTTTCTAGCAGTGGGGAGCCGGTGGATGACATGTTGTGCGCAGCATAGCGAGCGAGGTTTCGCCTTGTCAATCAACCGGCCGTTCCTTTGTCGGTGGCAGTTAAAGCTGGTAAGCTCTGATTCACATTTCTTTTTCACGAACAGTCCAGATTTATGGCTACCAGCCGCATAACTCATAAACCCAAGCGATCGATTCTGCAGATGAAGAACCAAATGGTCGAGCGGGTCATGCAAACCGAGCTCGGCGAACTGACGCGCGTCAAGCGCTGGCTTCATTCCGCCCTCAAGATCGTCGTCATGGTGTGGCAGGATTTTTTTCACAACCTGGTGAACCTGCAGGCGATGGCGCTGGCGTTCAAGACGTTGCTATCGCTCGCACCGCTGTTGGCGGTGCTGTTCTCCATCCTTAAGGCGTTCGGCGTGCATAATCGCATGGAGCCGGTGCTGGCCCAGGCGCTGGCGCCCTTGGGCGAGAAAGGCCGGGAGATCACCGTTTACCTGATCGGTTTCGTTGACAAGATGAGCGCCGGGGCACTCGGTGCGGTGGGCTTGGTGGCGCTGCTCATTACCGTGCTTTCTTTGATGGATAGCATCGAAGATGGCTTCAATCATATCTGGCGGGTGCGGGCGGCGCGCACGCTGACGCGCAAATTCAGCGATTATTTGTCCGCGATACTGGTCGGGCCGGTGTTGGTGTTCGTGGCGATGACGATCACGGCGACCTTGCAGAACTCTGCCATCGTGCGCGCGCTGTTATCCCTCGAAGCCCTCGGCAAGCTGGTGCTGACATTGTTGCGGCTGGTGCCGTATTTTACGCTTTGGGGCGCGTTCACCTTTGTATATGTTTTTATCCCGAACACTCGAGTAAGACTGCGCTCCGCCGCGGTCGGCGGCTTGATTGCAGCGATTCTCTGGCAATCGGTGGGCTGGGGGTTCGCCAAGTTCGTCGCGTCTTCAACGCAATACTATGCGATCTATTCGAGCTTTGCGATCTTGTTGCTGTTCCTCCTTTGGCTGTACATTGGTTGGGTCCTCGTTCTGCTCGGCGCGCAGGTAGCCTACGCGCACCAGCATATCTATTTTTTCCAAGGCGATCGCCAATTCTTGGCCCAGAGCCCAGCGGGGCGCGAGAAGCTGGCGCTGCACACGCTCCACCTCGTCGGCCGCAATTTTTACTACGGTCTCGATCCTTTGACCGTCTCTGAGTTGGCGGTGCATTTGAAGGTACCCGGGGGGGTTGTCTTAGAAATCTTGGAAATGTTCGCTGAAGCCCGGCTGGTGTTACCGTTGAACGATGGCGAGAGCTATGTTTTGGGCCGCGACCCGGAAACCATCGGTATCAAAGCCATTCTCGATTGTGTCAGAAACTCCGGCAAGAAAGCCAAAGTGCCGGAAGATCGCAGCCCGGAAGAGGATGAGATTGACGACCTGCTCGCCAAGATCGATCTTTCAACAACCCAAGCTTTGGAGGGGAAAAGTTTGCAGAGTTTAATTGTGAGCCTGCCGCCGCCGGAAGCGCGGGATTGACGGTTATCTCGATCGTTCCGCTGTCGCGGCGTCACGTCAAAGCCTTTGACCAGCCTAATCATCGGCCGCGAAAAAGATTCTTGAAAAACGACGTGAAACCTTTCTCCAATGTTTTCGGCAGGCCGGATTCGCCGAGCTTTTCGGCGTTCAAATTCACCGTCGGGTTTTCCACCGGGCCGGTGACTTTGAGAGGGACGACGATGCGTCCTTGGCCGTCTTTTAAAAAGCTCGCGCTGCGGCCGCGCCCGGTGCGTGCTGACGCGAGCGGCGACAGGCTGGTATTGAGCAAGATATTGAGCGTTGGTTGTTCGAGAGTCATGGTGCCGTTGCCGGTGACTTCCATCTGCGGATTGACTAGATAGAGACGCGAGAAATCGGTGACGCCACCAGCGACGGTGAAGTCACCCTCCATGGTCTTGAAAGTCGTCGCTTCGCGCTGCTGGTCCGGCGTCAAGCCGATCATGCCGGTGACGCGCTGAATTTTTTTGATCAGGTTGACATTGGTCAGCTCGCCGTCGCGGGCGACTAGTTTGCCGTTACCCTGCAAACGTTGGCTCACTCGGCCGCCGCCAAGAGGCAGCCGGATGCTTACCTCGCCGGTCAGGTTGCCCTTCAAGGCGCGTTTGCCTTTAACGTAAACGTTTTTAAAAACGCCGCGTATCTCGGTGACCAGCGCGTTCGATGGACCGGCAACCGTCATGTTCAGCCCCATGGGACCGGAGATTTCCGTGTCGCCGGGAGCCAAGCCGAAGACCGACAGGATCTGGAAGATCGGCTTGGCGTCGACGTCGTCGCGGTGCAAACCCAGATTTACCTTCGGTGTTGTCGTCAGGTTGCTGACGCTGCCTTGGACCGGAAACGTCAAATCTTGGATCTTCAAGCGGTTGTTTTTGAGTTCGAGCAAGGCTTTTTCTTCCTGGTAGTCCAACTGGCCTTCCAGGGCGACGGTGTTGAGTCCGGGATATTGAAACGAGGCGCGGAACGGGAATGGTGAGTCGCTGGACATTTCCTGTAGGGCTAGGTCGATTCCTTTGATGTTGACCGGTGTTTGACCTTTGGTGGCGAGATTCAGATGGCCGTCGTGGACGCGTATGCGGCTGGGCAGCACCAGCGGTATGGCTTCGACGCTTTTGCTGCCGCCTTCGGGCTTCTTCCTGGCCTCGCGGCGCGGCGTTGACGGTGCCTTCTTGGTGGCGATATCGGAATAATTGAAGCTGCCGTCCGCCTGCTTCAACAAATTGAAAACCGGCTTGTCGAGCACTAGCTCGGTGACTTCGAAGCGGCCGCGCAACAAAGGTAAAAGTCGGAGTTTGAGCTGCACCTGCTGCGCCGCGAAGAACGTGTTGCCGGCGAAGGATTGGCTCTCGGAGACGCGCAGCTTGGATATTTGGATCGATGGTGTCGGTACCAGGCGCAGATGCACTTCGCCGACATCGACGCGCCGGCCGAGGGCGTCTTCGATGAGCGGCAAATAGGTTCGCTTGAACAGCCCCAAGTCGACAAAGTGGGGTACGATGAGGAGGACGGCGAGCAGGGTGGCAAATACGCCGCTGCCGATGAGCAGGCCTTTTTTCAATTTCCTGTTGCCGTCGGGGAGCGCTAATGCCGGTGTGGTTACCGCGTCTGACATGATGGTGTTCCTATGGATCATCATTATACGTCAATAACCGGCTAAACCAAATCAATAGATTGCGCGGCAAGGCATGAATTGCTTTTGGCGTGTCTCCCAAACGCCAAACTTTGCTGCAAAGCGGCTAGCGAGCCAAACAACTATTTGTTAGCATGCGGTCCCTGAAGGGTTCGTCACTGCTTGGAAATCGCACTAGAAATTCTCCCTCAGGTATTGCTCGACGGCATCGTGTTGGGTTTCATGTACGCGCTCATCGCTTTGGGCTACACGATGGTCTATGGGGTCTTGGAGTTTATCAATTTTGCCCATAGCGAGATCTTCGTCCTGGGCGCTTTCGTCGGCGTCGAGGTGCTCTTGCTGCTGCAGAGCGCCGGCCTGTTGGCGACTCTCCATCCGGGGGTGATTCTTTTGCTCGTTATCGTGACCGGCATGGCGATCAGTGGCTTGGCGGCGATGACGCTGGAACGGATCGCTTACCGGCCGCTCATGGGCGGGCCGAGACTGGTCGCGTTGATCTCGGCGATCGGCGCGTCGTTCTTTCTGCAGGATGGCTTGCGTCTGTTCGAGAGCCTGTGGCGCAATACCTTTTATCTCAATTACCCGAGCCTCGAATTCCTCGATCATAACCTGCCGATCAGCGCGTCGCTGGTCATACCGGTGAAATCTCTGCTGGTGATCGTCACGGCGATCTTGACGCTGCTCGGGCTGCACTTCTTCGTCAACCGCACGCGCGTGGGCATGGCGATTCGCGCCGTTGCCCAAGATCCGGATACGGCATCGCTCATGGGCGTGCCGGTCAATCGTGTCATCGCGCTAACATTTTTCGTCGGCGGTGCGTTGGGCGGCTTGGCGGGTGTGTTGTTCGGCATTCATTACAGCTTGGTCAACCCCTATTCCGGTTTTGTTCCCGGCATGAAAGCCTTCACCGCGGCCGTGCTCGGCGGTATCGGCAATATCCCCGGTGCCATGGTCGGCGGCATGCTGCTCGGTCTGTTGGAAGCGTTCGCCGCGTCGTATCTATCGCTCCTCACCGACGGCGCCTTCGGCGCCGAGTATAAAGACGTGGTGGCGTTCATCGTGTTGATCGTCATCTTGATCTTTCGGCCCAAAGGCCTGCTCGGCGAGGCCGTGCGGGAGACCAAGGCATGAGGCGGACTTTGACCGTCGCGGGTCTTTCTCTTTACATCACGGCGAGCTGCGCGCTCGCCTATTTCTTTCCCCAGTCGGTGCTGGCCTTTCTGCTCGTCGAGGGCTCGCTGTTGCTGCTCTACTACGTGCCGGTAAGCGGCCACGTGAAAAGTTTTTTCGGTGCGCTGGTCCTGTTGGTGCTGCTACCGGTCTTGGGGTTCTCGAATGCTTATTATTTTGAAATCGCGATCCAGATCGGCATCTTCGTCGCACTCGCCCTCGGATTGAATATCGTTGTCGGCTTCGTCGGCTTGCTCAATCTCGGCTTCGTCGCATTCTATGCCATCGGCGCCTACCTATGGGCGGTTTTCGGCTCGCCCCAGGCGAATCATTTCATCGCCGGCGGCTGGTTTCCGTTGTCGCCCAACTGGTTTTTTGTCTTTTTGATTGTCAGTATCGCCGTCGGCGCGCTGACCGGCGTGCTTTTAGGCTTGCCAGTGCTCAGGCTGCGCGGCGACTATCTCGCCATCGTTACCCTGGGCTTCGCCGAGGTGGTGCGCGCCCTGGTCAATAACTTAGACAAACCGATCAATCTGACCAACGGACCCAAGGGCATCACGCCGATCTCCAAACCGCCGCTGTTTTTTAAGCCGCTCTTGGAGTTCTTCGGCGTGCAGGTTGCCGACGCGGCGCTTTACCCGCTGTATTTTTACTTTCTCGTCTTGCTGCTGGTGTTTATTATCATCCTGGTAACTCAGAGACTGGAGAACTCGCGAGTCGGCCGGGCCTGGAAAGCGATCCGCGAAGACGAGATCGCCGCTGCGGCAATGGGGGTTCCGGTTGTGCGCATGAAGTTGCTCGGTTTCGCCGTCGGCGCGTCGTTCGCTTCGGCGGTGGGCGTGCTGTTTGCCGCCAAGCAGGTGTTTATCAATCCCGAGAGCTTTACCTTCATGGAATCCATCGGGGTGCTCGCCATGGTGATTCTCGGCGGCATGGGCTCGGTGCCCGGCGCGATCCTCGGCGCCACCGGCGTGACCATACTCAACTTGCAATTACTCAAAGGGTTATCGCTGTGGTTGAACGGCCTGCGCCAATCTGGCTCGGTGTTGTCGATCCCATTACTGGGCGATTTGGCGCTGGCGAACCTGCCGGCCCAGTTCGAGCCGGCCAAGTATGAGCGCATGGTCTTCGGGCTAATCCTGATCGTGATGATGATCTTTCGTCCCCAGGGGATCTTGCCGCCGAAACAGGAGAATAAGAAATGACTCTCGCAAAGGCGCAAAGTCGCCAAGTGACGGGCCAAAGCCCGTCATCCCGAGCCGATGCCAGGGATCCAAGATGGATTTCTCCCTGCGGTCGAAATGACAATGATTCCGACCTTTGCGTCTTTGCGCCCCTTCGACTTGGCTCAGGGCATGCTTTGCGGGAGAGATCTTCGTCTGCTCGGTTGGTGCAAGAAGTAGTCTAAACATGGCACTGCTCGAACTGCGCGATATCTCCAAACGCTTCGGCGGACTGCAAGCGCTGTCGCTGGTCAGCATGAGGATCGAAGAGGGCATGATCGCCTCGCTCATCGGTCCCAACGGCGCCGGCAAAACCACGCTGTTCAACACATTGACCGGGATTTATCACCCCGACGAGGGCGAGATTCGTTTCCGGGATCGTTCATTGGTCGGACTGAAGCCAGAGGCGATTACCAGGGCGGGGATCAGCCGAACGTTTCAAAACATCCGGCTGTTTTCACATATGAGCGTGCTCGACAATGTTTTGGTCGGCATGCATACGCGTCTGCAAACCAGTTTGGCGGATATTTTTTTGGCGACGAAGAGTTTTCACACACGCGAAAAGGCGGCGCATCAGCGCGCTCAGGAGCTGATCGAGATTACTGGGCTCGGCGGCCGGGAAAACGAATGGGCGCAGCAGCTTTCCTATGGCGAACAACGCCGCCTAGAGATCGCCAGGGCGTTGGCGGCGGCGCCGCAGTTGCTTCTGCTCGACGAGCCGACCGCCGGCATGAACGCCAGCGAAGCGCAGTCGTTGATGGGGCTGTTCAAGGAGCTCATGGGGCGCCACGTCAAAGCGATTCTACTCATCGAACATAACATGCGCGTGGTCATGGGTGTGTCGCACCGGGTCCACGTGCTCGACTACGGCGAGAAGATCGCCGAGGGTGATCCCGACGAAGTGCGCCAAGATCCGCGGGTCATAGAGGCGTATCTCGGCACCGGTGATTGGTTGAAAAATGCTCAACGTTGACGCCATCCACGTCTACTACGACGCGATTCACGCGCTCAAAGGCGTGTCGTTTAGCGTCGCCCAGGGTGAGTTGGTGACGCTACTTGGCGGCAACGGCGCCGGTAAAACCACGACGTTAAAAACGGTTTCCGGTTTGCTCCGGCCGCGCGCCGGCGCGGTGAAGTTGGAAGGCGAAACTCTCAGCGCCGTCGAGCCCCATGAGATCGTTCGCCGCGGCGTCGCCCATGTGCCGGAGGGGCGAAAAGTTTTCCCCCGCTTCACGGTGTTGGAAAATCTCCAAATCGGCGCTTACACCCGGGCAAAAAACAGTCTCGGCGCCGAGCTCGATTTCGTCTATCAGATGTTCCCGCGCTTGAAAGAACGGCAGAAACAATACGCCGGCACACTTTCGGGCGGCGAGCAGCAGATGCTCGCCATCGGCCGCGCGCTGATGACCAAGCCGAAACTGCTCCTGCTCGACGAGCCGTCCATGGGACTGGCGCCGAAAATCGTCGAGCAAATCCTCGAAAACATCCGCGCGATCAACAAGGCCGGTGTCACGGTCTTGCTGGTTGAGCAAAACGCCGCCATGGCGCTGGCGATTTCCCATCGCGGCTATGTGTTGGAAACCGGCTCGGTGATTCTCGAAGGCCAGGCGAGCGAGTTGGCGGGAAGCGATCTGGTGCGGCAGGCGTACTTGGGCGGATAGTGGGTTGGTAGAAGAGGATTTCACCGCAAAGAACCTAGCGCGGCACAGCCGCAAGCGAAACTCGGAATATCTCCCGCAAAGGCGCCAAGTCCGCAAAGTTCGGAGGATAAGGGTGAAAACCGGTCTTAGGAATTATTATTTTCCTCGCCAAACTTGGCGACTTTGCGCCTTGGCGGGATAAATTTCTGAATTCGAGTATTTTCGCTATCCGCGCAAATTTCGAGATACAAAGGTCACAGAGAAAAAAAATCGGATTCGGAGGATTGGCCGCAAAGAACGCAAGGAAGGCAATTTGACGGATTCGGACTCGTAGATGGTACCGCAGCGGTCGCAAAGGCGATTTAGGTTTATTTTCTATGTTCTCCCTGTCTCTGTGGCAAGACCTCTTGCTTTTAACCGGACTGAATAACCGCTAAACTCAAACGCAATGCAATATCAAACCCGACGGATGAGTTTCGGCGGCGGCGGTGTGACGCCGGCGGTGAAGTTTCTGCTGATCGCCAACGTGGCGGTGTTTGTCGTGCAGACCGTCATCGGCGTCGGCCTCGACTACCGGCTGAGCCATTATCTCGGCCTGGTGCCGCATTTGGTTCTCAACGAGTTTTATCTCTGGCAACTTTTCACCTACCAGTTTCTCCATGGCGGCCTGTTTCATATTTTGTTCAACATGCTCGCCCTGTGGATGTTCGGCTGCGATCTGGAGCGGCGCTGGGGCGCGCCGTTTTTTCTCAAATATTACTTTGTCACGGTCATCGGCGGCGCGATTCTCAACGTCGTGTTCTTGCCCAATCAATTGGGGCCGAGCATCGGCGCCTCGGCCGGCATCTACGGCCTGCTGCTCGCCTATGGGCTGATTTATCCCGACCGCATCGTTTACTTTTATTTTCTATTCCCGATCAAGATGAAGCACTTCGTCTGGATCATCGGCGCCATCGCGCTTTACTCGTCGCTAAGTTCGGGTGAAAGCGGCATCGCTCACTTCGCCCATCTCGGCGGCATGGCGTTCGGCTATATCTACCTGCGCGGCTTCAACCCCTGGGAATGGTTCAAAGATCACCGTGACCGCCGCCGCTTGAACCGCCTAAAAAAACGCTTCCAAGTACTCCCCGGCGGCAAAGACGACGATCGCGGCCCGACGGTGCATTGACGAATTGGCGGCCTAATTTTCTAGCGGCTCGATTCGCAGCTTCACATCTTTTCCCAGGAAATCAAAAATACCCCGAGGATCACTAGCATCGTCGCGCAGATCTTTCTTGTCGTAAGTTCCTCGACATCTTTTAGCAGCAAAGCCGAAAGCGGTAGGACGAACAATGAGGAGCCGTTGATCAGCGGGGAGATCAGCGAGACACGCTCCATGCTCAAGGCAGTGTAGGCGAAGGCGTAGGAGAGGAAGTTCAGAAAGCCAGCGGCGGCGAACAGTTGGAAGCCTTTGCGGGCGGTGGCTTGCAGCGGCTTTTTTTCTTCGAAAAGCATATACAACAGCGACATGGTCAGGAACGATGTGGTGGCTGCGATGGTGGCGCCGACCAGCGGCGAATGGATTTTCAGCAAACCGAAGCGAACCATGTTATCGCGGGCGGCGAAGAGAAACGCGGCGGTGAGCGGGAACAATAGATCGCGGCTGTGCCAGGTTTTGCTGGTGCCTTTCCAGTTGAGCGCAACGATGCCGGCGACGATGGAGAACGTGCCGAGGAGATTGGTCGGGCTCGGGTGTTCCCCGAGAAGTGACACAGCGAATAAGGTGGCGAACAGCGGCGTGCTATTGGTGAGACAGGAGGTAATCGACGCGCCCAGCCGCTCCATGCCTTTGAACATGAAGAAGCGCGCGACGCCGGGGACAAAAATGCCGACGAGAACGAAGATCAGATTGGCGGGAAGCCACAGTTCGATGCGGTCGACAAACAGCCAGATGTAGAGCCAGAGAAACAGCGCGTTGACGCCCAGGTTGGTGAGCAGGCCGCGAAAGTAATCGATAACCAGGACACCCCGGTTGATGAGAACCATGGACAGGGCGAACCAGAAGGAGGCGAATAAGCCGAAGATAATCGCGAGCATGATGTGTTGACGGCGACCTTATCCCGAGGTCGATGGCGGTGCAATTCGGGAAATCCGAATGACCGTTACTCGCCATGCCGTTAAGATTCTACCGTCTCAAACGTCTAATGTTGTGTACTGCTTGACCAAATGCATGGGATTTTGCCGGGAGGGCAGCAATGAAACCGATACTGAGCGCGATAACGATACTAGCACTAGGGATGATCCTGGTCGCTGAGGTCGGCGCGGGGCCGCGGCGAGTGATCGTGGCGCCGCGTGCCAGCTCTGGCGCAAGGTTTTTTTCCGGCAGCGTGCCCAATCGGGTGGGTGCCCAGCGCCAATTTCATGATGTTTACCCCTATTATTATCAACCCTATTATCCACCGGTAGTGGTGATCTCACCTTATGCGCAATCCTACATCCTACCGCCGACGGTGGTGGTCAATGAGCCGTATTTTTGCGTGCTGCACAACGAAGGTTTTGTCAGCCGGGTGGGTCTGATCGATCACCTCGCCGGTACGCACAAGATTCCATTGGATGCTACGACCACTTTGTGTCCAGACGCCGGAAGCTGCGTTTTCCCTGCCTATTAGACTTTGCTGGTGATAGTTTTCTCATCTGTCGATCCTCGATAACGATTGCGGTATAGTTTGAGGCGTGTCTTTGTCGTGAAGATCGCCTCAAGTCTATGGAACTATTACAGGAAAAACTCGGCAGAATAGTCGAGCCGGAGCGCATCTCGACCAACAGTGATTATCTGGACGAGCTTTCTTGGGATGCGCTGAGCGAAGGCCGTTTTCATCCCCGCCATCAGCCGGAAGTGGCGGCGCCCCTGTGCGCCGTGGCGCCGATTTCGACTGAAGAAGTTCAGCAGATTGTCCGTTTCGCCAATCGGGAGAAGTTGCCGATTGTACCGTTCGGCGGTGGATCGGGGTTGATGGGCGGTGCGTTGTCGATTCGTCCTGGTCTGGTTATTGACCTGCGACGCATGAACCGGATTCTTCACATCGATGGCGAGTCTCGATCCGTCCATGTCCAAGCGGGCGCGGTGCTAGAAGCCGTCGATCTGGCGTTGAACCCAGCCGGCTTTATCTTGGGCCATGATCCGTGGACGGTGCCGGTGGCGACCATCGGTGGGGCGATCTCGACTAATAGCGTCGGCTATCGCGCCGGGATTTACGGTTCCATGGGCGAGCAGGTTCTGGGTCTGGAAGCGGTCATGCCGACCGGTGAGGTCTTGCGCACGCGGCCGGTGGCAAAACACTCCGCGGGGCTAAACCTTAATGCTCTGCTCATCGGCGGCGAGGGTTGTTTTGGCATCGTTACCGAAGCGACGATTCGCATTTTCCCGAAACCCGAAACCCGGCTGTTTCGCGGTTATCTTTTCGCGACATTCGAACGCGGCTATGGCGCGATTCAAGAAATGTTTCAACGGCGGCTGCGGCCGGCGCTGCTCGACTTCGGTGACGACGCCGAGAATCATGGCGGCGCGCTTCTCTATCTAGTCTTCGAGGGCAATCTAGAGTTGACCGCGGCGGAGGAGAAGCAGACGACGGTGTTATGTCAGGCCCATGGGGGCAAAGAGCTGCCGAGCAGTGACGCAGAGCAGTTTTGGCGCGACCGACACGAGATCGCGCGCCGATTCGCGCGCAATCGCCGGCAGCGGCGCGAGCGTGGCCGCGATGGGGTTTATCGTGATTGGATTCATGTCGCCTTGCCGAGTTCGAAAATCTTGGCTTTCCGCAGCGCCGCACAGGCGATTACTGAACGCCACGGCGTGCGTTTACAGGAAAGTGGCTTATGGGTGCAGCCGGAACTTTTCTCCATGCGACTTGGCGCCGAAGATGGCTCGGTTGCGAACGCCCAGCTGGCTCTGGAAGAGGCGATCGAAGAGCTGCTGCGCTTGGTGCAGCAAATGGGTGGTTCGATGGAGTACACCCATGGCGTTGGCGTGAAACTCGCGCCTTTGATGGCTGAGGAGCACGGCCACGGTTTACGAGTGATGCGCCAGATCAAGCAGTCTCTCGATCCCAACAATATTCTCAATCCAGGGAAAATGGGGCTATAACTTGACGGTCTCAACCTTGGCTAACGTCTAATTGTCAGCGCCAGGGATTTGTTACGCGGCTCGTTTCTAAACGCTATTTCTTATTGAATTGCGCACATGGCTATCAGGGCTTCTATGAAAAGGCTGGTATCGTTTGTCTTGCTCGGAGGGTTTGTTTGGAGCTGCGCCACTGCCCCTTTTACCGGCCGCCGTCAGGTCATTTTGGTCTCGGAGGGACAGGAAATCTCGCTCGGCGACGACGCCTATAAGCATGCCCTGCGCGATAGCGTGATCACGCATAATCCTGACGCCGAGCGGATTGTCCGCAAGGTTGGTGAGCGGATTGCCGCCGTGGCCAACAAGCCCGAGTACAAATGGGAGTTCACGGTGATCAACGATCCGGAGATGGTCAACGCCTTCGCTGTTCCCGGCGGTAAAGTGGCGGCATACACAGGGATTTTCGGGCCGGCGCGGGATGAGGCGGGCTTGGCGGTGGTATTGGGGCATGAAGTAGCCCATGCGCTGGCGCGTCATCCAGCGGAGCGCATGAGCCAAGATATGCTCTTGCAGTTGGGCGGCGTCGGACTAGGTATTGCACTAGGCAAAAATCCGGCGATGGCCAACCAAGTATTGCAGGCCTATGGAATCGTCGGCGGTGTCGGTGTGGCGTTGCCATTTGGTCGCTCGCAGGAAACCGAAGCGGATCGAATCGGCTTAATCCTCATGGCCAAGGCGGGTTATGATCCGCGCGTCGCTGTCGACCTGTGGCAGCGCATGGAAACCATGGAGAAGAAGGAGGCTGCCAAGGGGCGCCCGCCGGAGTTTCTCTCAACTCACCCAGGATATGAAACCCGGGTGCAAAACATTCGCTCGTTCTTGCCGGAAGCCCTGTCGTATTATCAGCCGAGCAATGCACGCCTTGAAACTCTACCATCGGCGGCGTCATTGGATACCCCGGCGGCTAGGTCCGAGCGCGAGCTGCTCAAGCGCATGGCGGCGATCAACAGCGCCATGGAGCAGCAGAACGGCGAACGCGCTGTGGTCGAAGCCCTGGCCTACGAGTTGCGCACGAGTCCCCAGACGATCGTTCAGGAGCGCCAACAGCTCCAAACCGGCTACGGCCAGTACGCGGGGTTGCGCGGCGTGGCCTATCTCGGACGCGGCTCGCTCAACCGGGTCGTCGACGACTATCAGCGCGGCCTGCCCTGGTCGGAGATTGCGGCGAGTAACGGCACCCGGCTAAACGAATTGATGGTTTGGTTTGGCGACCTGATTCGCACCACCAACAACATGGGACAACAACTCCAACGCCAACAACTGCGGCAAGGGACGCGCTATAGATGAGTAAAGTTAGGTTGGACATTCGAAACGGCGAGCCAGTCGAGCTTTTCGGAGGTTGTCGTGCGCCGTCCCATCGCTTTGACAACGGCCACTATTTTATATAAGAAATTTATTCAGGGGATCGTTGCTGGAGTGAATAAAAGCGTACTTAAACAAATTTCTACTAAAAGCATTCCAAGTCTAAAAATGCACCCAACTGGGTGCATTTTTTTTATCTGAATGGGGGATTCGAAATTGCACGCGCAAATTGAAATCTTAGCTTCTTTGCAAACGGTCGATCGTGAGGTCAAAGAGCAGACCGGATTGAAGCAAGGCCTGTTGAGCGAACTCCAAACCAGAGAGCGCGAAATTCAGGCCAAACAGAAGGAAGTGGATGCGCTGACCGCTGCCTGCGCCGAGAAAGAGAAACTGCGCGCCGACAAGGACCGGGTGTTTCAGGACGAAGGTAAGAAGGCGATGGACAAGCGCATGCGCATGAATCGCATCAAGAATTCCAAAGAGCTCCAGGCCCTGCAACGCGAGATCGATCTCATGCGCCAGAGCAACGGCGACCTGGAAGAGGAACTGATCAAGATTATGCAGGAAATCGATGCGATTAAGACGAGTATTCAGGGCAAAGAGGCCGAGATGGCGGCGCTGCGTGAAGCCTGGCAAAGCCAGCAGCAAGAGCTTGAAGGGCAGATCCGCGGCATCGATCAGGCGGTGTCCGAAGCTTTGTCGCGGCGTCAAAGCATCGCGGCCAATCTGGCGCGCGATTTGATCTCGCGCTACGAGCTGATTTTTTCCCGACGCGGCGGCACGGCGGTGGTGGAAGTCGCCGGCGGGATTTGCCAGGGCTGCTTCATGAATATTCCGCCCCAACTGAGCAACGAAATCATTCGCAGCGACAAAATTCATCTCTGTCCCAGCTGCCAGCGAATCGTCTACGTCAAACCTGCGCCGCTTGAAGAAGCCAAGTCAGCTTAAAGGTTTGGCGCTCTAGACCCAACCACAGCCCGGCTCAATCAGGAGCGCTGCTGACGGTTCGGATTCGGCTCAGCTGCGCGCCCAGTTTTTATATCGATCGGTCGCGCTGCGCGGCGGTGTGTTTTCTATGGCAGAGTTAGAGCCAGAATGGTTGTTGATGGTCGACGGCGCGGCGCGGGGCAATCCCGGACCAGCTGGTTGCGGCGCGGCGATCTACGATGAAACCGGTGCCGAGGTCAGAGAGCTGAGCCGGTATCTCGGCCACGCGACCAATAACGTCGCGGAATACGAGGCATTGCTGATGGGGCTTGAGGCGTTGATCGAGCTCAAGCGCAGCCGGATTGTGGTGCAGAGCGATTCGCAACTGCTGGTGCGCCAACTCAACGGCGAGTATCAGGTGAAAGATGAAAAACTCAAGGTGCTTTTTGGGCACGCGACCAGTTTGTTGCGTCGGTTCGGTTCCTATCGTATCGTTCATGTGCGGCGCGAACATAACAAAGTTGCCGACCGGCTAGCCAATCGAGGCATTGACGAGGCCGCACGATAAGACAGCGTGGGCTAAAGTGGATCAAGCGATCGCCTCCGCGCGAGCAGAGGAGGAAAGTCCGGACTCCATAGGACAGGGTGGCCGTTAACGACGGCTCCGAGTGATCGGGGGAAAGTACCACAGAAAACATACCGCCAGCCGCTTCGGCGGCGGGTAAGGTTGAAAAGGCGAGGTAAGAGCTCACCGGTTCGCCAGTGATGGCGAACGCTTGGCAAACCCCACCTGGTGCAAGGCCAAATAGGAGGGTTGGGTGGTCCGCCCATAGCCCTCGGGTATGGACGCTCGATCCCTTGAGCAATCAAGGGAGTAGATGAATGATCGCTGTGGCCGCTATTGCAGGCCATTACAGAATCCGGCTTACCGATCCGCTTTAGCCCACTTTTGCCACCAAGACGTGAATCGCTGCCTGGTTTAACTCTCGGCCTATCGTCTGAAGCCCGGTCGATGGTTCCGCAAATGTTCGCTCTCACAGACCGCCAATATCCAGCGCTACTGGGGTTCGGCCGAATTGCCATTTCTGCCTGACTTCGTGGTTGGTCCGATCAGCGTTCAACAGGTTCACTTCAAGCTGTTTCAGACGGACATTTCACTTGGAAATCCAGCGATTTCTTGCGGTCGATTCAAAGTGTCGCTCGCGCGCCAATAAATACCAAAGAATCACTGTAATTATAGCGAATTGTTGTTGACAGATTTTCGCTATGAAGTTATAAGTGGCCCCTGGTGGGTTAGAGTGGGATATTTTCCCTCATTTTCCCACAAGATGGGCGCCAATGTTTCACGGAAGCTACGAACACACGATCGATCCCAAGGGACGCATCAGCATCCCATCGAAGTTTCGCGATGTCCTAGTCGGTAAAGGTGACGAGCGCATCATGGTCACCAACTTTATCGTCGATGGCATGCGTTGTCTCGATGTTTATCCGATGGACGAGTGGATCAAATTTGAAGAAGAGGTGCGCAAGCGGCCCAAGTTCGATTCACGCATGGTGTTGTTTCAAAACTATTATCTCGGCGGGGCCTGCGAGTGCGCACTCGACACCCATGGCCGCATTTTGATTCCACCGGTTCTGCGTAAATACGCCGATCTCAAACGCGATGTTGCGCTAGTTTCGGCGTTGGAAAAATTTCGCATTTGGGACCAAGAGATCTGGAATAAGGTTCACGGCGCGGCTGAAAATAAGCTGATGCAGGATCCCGATTTCTTGAGCGACATCGGTTTTTAGCGGCATGGGATTAACGGGGGCGGGGCGAAAGGAGAACAGCGGATGCTGGCGCGCAAAGCGATTCAAGATATCTCGGTGATCGATGTCAGCGGCGACATCGATTTTCGGGAAATGATCCGCATCAAAGACACCATCGGTTCGTTCATCGAACATGATCGCATCAAAGTTGTGCTCAATCTCAGGTCGGTCGATCACATCAATTACTTGAGCATCGGCGTGTTGCTCGAGCGCCTCAAGGCGCTGCGCAATGTCAATGGTGATCTGAAGTTATCCGGCATGAGTCCGTTCTTACGCGATATCTTCAAGGTTGTCGGCATGGATCGTTTCTTCGAGGAGTATCACTCGTTGGAGGACGCGATTGAGAGTTTCGAAGACGACTGGGAGGGCGACGGCACGAGCCACTGAATCGTGTTTGTCCATGTTTCAGTTCTGGTGCGAGAGGCGATTGATTTTCTCAGGCCCGCGCCAGGCGGGCAGTATGTCGATGGCACATTGGGCGGCGGCGGTCACAGCGAAGCGATTCTCGCCGCGAGCAGTCCTGATGGCCAAGTGCTGGGGTTGGATCGAGACGATGAAGCGATTGCCGCGGCGCGCCACCGCTTACAGCGATTCGGTGCTCGATCAATCCTGAGGCAGACGAGTTTTTCCGAGTTGCGCGAGGTGCTCGCGGAGATCGGTTGGGTCGGCGCAGACGGTATCATTTTGGACTTAGGTGTTTCGTCATGGCAAATCGATGCACCGCAGCGCGGCTTTAGTTTTCGCTTAGGCGGACGATTGGATATGCGCATGGATCGCCGGCAATCTCTCGACGCCTATCGGCTAGTCAACACGGCGACGGTGGAGGAGTTGATGCGGATATTCCGCGACTATGGCGAGGAGCCGCAAGCGCGCCGCATCGCCGAAAGGATTGCCGCTGAACGAAAGCAGCGGTCCATCGAGAGCACGGATGATCTGGCGCGCTTGGTCGAGGGCGTCAAAGGCGGCCGCCGGCGCGATCACCACCCGGCCACCCAGGTGTTTCAGGCCTTGCGCATCGCCGTGAACCAGGAGCTCGACCAGTTGGAACATTTTCTTGCCGACGGTTTCGAGTTGCTGCGGCCGGGCGCGCGGTTGGTAATTATTTCGTTTCATTCATTGGAAGATCGTTTAGTGAAGAACGCCTTTCGTAAATGGAGCCGTGCCTGTTTATGTCCGCCGCGGGCGCTCGTTTGTCAGTGCGGTTGGAGTCAGAAGGTGAAAGTTCTGACGAAGAGGCCGGTGGTGCCAGGCGAAGCTGAGACGGCGGCCAACCCGCGCGCCCGGTCGGCGAAATTACGGGCGGCCGAGCGCGTTTGAATCATCATAACCATGGCAACTGCGGTTAAAATTGAAAATCAACGCATCGCGCTACCCAAGCGTGCACACAGTAGCCGCGCGGACCAGGCGGTGCGCCGCCGTCGTCACTTGGGCGTGGGCTTGCTGATCGTCGTTCTTCTCGGCGTCGTGCTGGGCCATGTTTGGTTGCGTTTGCAGGTCGTGCGCATGGGATATGTGCTCTCCACCGCGAGTAAGTTGCAAAGCCGTTTGGAGCAGGAGAATCGCGAGCTCAAGGTTGAGTTAGCGACTTTGACGACGCGAGATCGGCTCGATGAAATGGCCCGCCGCCGGTTGGGCTTGACGCCGCCGCAGAAAGGCCAGGTCGTCGTTTTGCCATGAGACGTTCGCCCAAACGAAACCGCCTGCGCCTGGGCTGCGTGAAGATTGTCTTCCTGCTGGTTTTTTTGATCGTTGGCGGGCGCGCGTTTCAGCTGCAAGTGTTTCAAGGCGACTGGTTGATGCGCCAAGGACAGCGCCAGCAACTGAAAGAATGGATTGTTTTGCCCAAGCGCGGCGCTCTATACGACCGCGGCAACGAACCGTTGGCTCTGAGTTTAGAATCGCAATCCGTTTATGTCCGGCCGCACCGGTTGCAGAATCCCGGTGAGGCCAGTCTGACTCTTGCCCGAATCCTCAAGGTGGGACCAGCAGAGGTCGCGCAAAAACTGGCGGCAAATAAGCCGTTCGTCTGGCTTAAGCGCCAGGTTTCGCCTGTCGAGGCGGAACAGATTCAAGCGCTGCGCATCGACGGCATCGGCATGTACGTTGAGCCGACCCGCTACTATCCGCAGGGCGGCTTGGCCGGGCACTTGTTGGGATTTGTCAATCGCGATTCCGAGGGACTCGAGGGCATCGAGCTGCAATACAACGATTATATTCGTGGCGCGGCGGGTTCGTCGGTGTCCGAGCGCGATGCTCTGGGGCGGCGTGTTTTAGTGGAAGGAGTGGAACGTCTGCAAGTGCCGCCCGGCAGCGATGTTCACTTGACCATCGACTCGTCGATCCAGCATCTGGCAGAAAAAGAATTGGAAGCGACGATTCAAAAATATCGCGCCAAGGCCGGGGTCGCGATCGTCGTCGATCCCGCGACAGGCGAAGTGTTAGCGCTGGCCAATTATCCAACCTTCGATCCCAATAAAGCTTCGCAGCAGAGCGCCGACCAGCGGCGCAATCGCGCCGTGACCGACAGCTTCGAGCCGGGTTCAACCTTCAAGACTATTCTAGCGGCTGCGGCTCTCGAAGAAGGGGTGGTCGGCAAGGATGATCTTTTTTATTGCGAGATGGGCAAGTATCTCTATGCCGGCCGGGTGATTCACGACACCCATCCGCAGGGCTGGCTGCCATTTTCAAAAATTCTCCAGGTGTCGAGCAATATCGGCTTTACCAAGGTCGCCGAGAAACTGAAGAAGGATCGCTACTTCAAATACATCGACAAGTTCGGCTTTGGGCGGGTGACCGGCCTCGATGTGCCAGGCGAGGTTCCGGGGTTATTGCGCAAGCCGGAACATTGGTCGGCAGTCGATTTGGCGACCCATGCGTTTGGCCAGGGTGTATCGACCACGCCGATGCAGATGATCATGGCTTATGCAGCGATCGCCAACGGCGGGATTCTCATGCGGCCCTACGTGACTCGCAAAGTTGTTAGCCCGCAGGGCGACACCCTGGTCGAAAACCAGCCGCGGATTGTTCGGCGGGTCGTCTCCGAAAAGACCGCAAAGTTGCTGGCCTCTCTGCTGCGAAATGTCACTACTGAAGGCGGCACCGGCGTGGCGGCGAAAGTCGACGGCTTTGACGTTGCCGGCAAAACCGGCACGGCTCAGAAGGCCGAGCACGGTGTTTATTCGGCGAAAAAACGCGTCAGTTCCTTCATCGGCTTCGTGCCGGCGGATAATCCCCGCTTGGTGTCATTGGTGCTGGTCGATGAGCCCGAGGGAAATGTTTATGGCGGTGTAGTCGCTGCGCCGGCATTCCGCAACATCGCCCAGGGGGCATTGCGCCAGCTTGCGGTGGCACCGCGCGACGGCGCCGTCATCCCCAACATGCCCGCGCAAGCCGAGCCGTCGGCGCAGCGGCCGATCAAGCGGCCGGGTGTGCAGTTGGCTTCAAGTACGGAAGACGCGGTGCCGGATTTCCTCGGTCTCAGCATGCGCGAGGCTCTGGAGAAAGCCCAATCGATGAGAATTTCTCTGAAGATGCAGGGTAGCGGCTACGTCGTGAAGCAGACTCCGGCGCCGGGCGATCGCCGGCAAGAAGAGCAAGTGGTGGTGGTGCATCTGCAAGGCTGACACCGATGCGAGTCCGCGAGTTCTTAGCGCTGCAGGAGGTCGAGGAGGCCAAAGGTGACCTGGAGCAGGAAGTGATCGGCTTGACGTATGACTCGCGCAAAGCGGCTGCGGGAAGCGTTTTCTTCGCCGTACAGGGAGAAACGGTCGACGGTCACGACTACATCGGCGAAGCGGTCAAACGCGGTGCCGCCGCGGTGGTTGTGTCACGCTCGGGCTCCTGGCCTCAGGCGCCGGCAATGATTCGCGTTAAGAACATTAGAAGTGTCATGGGTCTGTGGTCGGCGCATTTTTACCGCCGGCCGAGCCGGAACATTCGGCTCGTCGGAGTCACCGGTACCAACGGCAAGACGACATTGACTTACTTGGTCGAGTCAATGTTGCAGGCCGCCGGCCTGGAGCCAGGCGTGATCGGCACGATCAATTACCGCTACCGCGGCCGCGAGATGCCGTCGCATCATTCGACACCGGAGTCCGTCGACTTGCAGGAGCTGCTGTCGGAGATGACTCAAAGCGGGGTGCGGGCGGTGGCGATGGAAGTGTCGTCCCATGCTTTAGCGCAGGAAAGAGTGCGCGGACTCGAGTTCGATGTTGGCGTGTTTACCAATTTGTCGCGCGATCATCTCGATTATCATCGCGACATGGACGACTATTTTGCCGCCAAGAGCCGGTTGTTCAACGATTACTTACCGGCCTCGGTGAAACCCGACAAGGCGGCGGTGATTTACGGTAACGATCCGCGCGGCGCACAGTTGATCGTCGCGTGCCGGGCGCAAGGATTGGCGGTGTGGAGTTACGGCGACGGCGCTGATTGGGATGTCCGTCCGGTGCAAGTTACGACCGGCGTCGACGGTATCCGCGGCGAGATCCAAGCCAAGGAGCGACGTTTAAGAATTGCTTCACCGCTGGTCGGCTCCGTCAACTTGCAAAATATCTTGGGCGCGGTCGGCGTCGGCTGCGCCTTGGGATTGACGGACGACGTCATCGCTCGCGGCATCGCCGGCTTAAACAAGGTGCCGGGACGCTTGGAAAAAATCGATAACGCTCGCGGCGTCACCGTTTTGGTCGATTATGCGCATTCGCCGGACGCTCTCGAAAAAACCCTTCAGGTGGTGCGCCAGTTGACCGACAACAAACTCATCGCGGTTTTCGGCTGCGGCGGTGACCGCGACCGCGGCAAACGGCCGTTGATGGGTGAAATCGCCGCGCGCTTGAGCGACTTCGCGGTGCTGACCTCCGACAACCCGCGCGGCGAAGCGCCTGGCGCGATACTCGATGACGTCGAAGCCGGCGTGCGCAAAGTCGGTATGACGAAATTGGCTGCATCGAACGCTGTGGCCGACAAGACCGGTACGGGAAAACAGCGCGGTTATTACGTCGAAACCGATCGGCGCGCGGCGATCCGTTTGGCGCTGTCCCTGGCCAGCGCCGGCGATGTCGTGCTGATCGCCGGCAAAGGGCATGAAGATTATCAGATCTTAGGCACGACCAAGATTCATTTCGACGATCGGGAGGTGGCGCGCGAAGAAATCGCTTCGCGGGCCAACGGCTAAGTTAACGAGGCATGGGTTGGACTCTGGGAGAAATTCTCGCCGCTACCGGCGGCAGGGTCGCAAGGCCTGGAAAGAGCGAGCGCTACGGTGAGATTGTGACCGACTCGAAGCAGGTCAAACGCAATTCAATCTTCGTTGCTCTCAAAGGCGAGCGCCATGACGCCCATCGCTTTGTCGGTGATGCGGTGCGCCGCGGCGCGGCTTGCGTCGTCGTTCATCGTGCACTGCGGCCGGCGACACTCGGAGCGGCGACCGCGGTGCGGGTTGGCGATACCCTGCGGGCGCTGGGCGATCTGGCGCATTACCGCCGCGAGCAGCTGGCGCCCAAGGTGCTGGCGATCACCGGTTCCAATGGCAAGACCACGACCAAGGAAATGGTCGCGGCGATCATGGCGCAGGGCAAGTTAGACGGCCAGCCGTTGCGCGGCAGAGTTCTCAAGACCGAGGGTAACTTCAATAATTTAGTTGGCTTGCCGTTGACGCTGTTACGTCTGACCAAAAAACACCGAGTCGCAGTGGTCGAATTGGGTACCAACCAACCCGGCGAAATTCAGCGCTTGGCGGAGATTGCCGATCCGGACCTCGGCATTATTACCAGCGTGGCGGCGGCCCATTTGGAAGGTTTAAAAAACTTAGCCGGAGTGGCGCGCGAAAAGGGCGCGCTTTATCAGTGTGTGCGCCGGGGCGGGACGATTGCCGTTAACCTGGACGACTCCATGGGTGCGCCGGCTTGGCGCGAAATTCTCTGGCATGAAATTGACTTACGGCGCCGCCGGTCAGTTGCGCGCGCGCTGCTTACGCGTGCGCGACGCCCAGGGGATGGCCTTCGATCTGCACCTCGGACGCCAACGGACGCGCATCCGTTTAAACTATCTGGGCCGGCATAACGTCACCAACGCGCTTGGCGCCGCGGCTTTGGCGCTGGGCGCGGGGGTTAGTCTGGCGGCGGTGCGGCGCGGCTTGGCCCAAGCCATGCCGTTTAACATGCGCATGCAACGGGATAATTGGCGCGGCATCGGCATCCTCAACGATAGCTACAATGCCAATCCCGGTTCGATGAAGGCGGCGCTGGAGACTTTGGCCTTGATCGGCGGCCGCGGAAAAAAAATCGCCGTGTTGGGCGATATGTTCGAACTCGGCAAACATAGCGGCAAAGAGCATCGCGAGCTGGGCCGGATCGCGGCGCAAGCCAAGATTGCCCAGCTTTACTTGCTCGGTGACCAAGCGCGCCAGGTTCGCAGCGGGGCGCTACGTGCCGGCATGAAATCAGACCATGTGATCATCGGTGCCGATCACGGCGATGTCGCCAGGCGCTTGCGCCAACAGGTGCGGCGCGGCGATTGGCTATTGGTCAAAGGTTCGCGCGGCATGAAAATGGAAAAGGTCTTACAAGAGCTCAAGAGCGTGAAGGCGTAGGATATCGCGTGCTGTATTATCTCTTCACATCGCTCTCGACCACCTACTCCGGCTTCAACGTTTTTCGCTATATCACGTTTCGCGCGGCGATGGCGGCGCTCTCGTCTCTGTTGATTTCGTTTTTGCTCGGCCCCTGGCTGATACGGGTGCTGACCGAAAAACAGATCGGCCAACAGATACGCGACGACGGCCCGGCGTCGCACGCCACCAAGGCGGGGACGCCGACCATGGGCGGAGCGCTGATTATCTTGGCGCTGCTGATTTCGACTGTAATGCTGGCCGACATTGCCAATCGCTATGTGCTTTTGGCTTTGGTCGCGACGGTGGGCACCGGGGTGGTCGGTTTCGCCGACGATTATTTGAAGCTCACGCGCAAAAACAGCAACGGACTGCCGCCGCGGGCAAAACTCCTGGGCCAGTTGGCGATCGCGTTCGTGGTCGCCGTGGCGCTCTACTATCAACCCAAGATCAGCACCGAGATCGCTTTTCCGTTTGTCAAAACGCTGCGTGTCAACCTTGACGTCTTTTATATTCCTTTTGCCATGCTGGTGATCGTCGGCGCCTCCAATGCCGTCAATCTCACCGACGGGCTCGATGGATTGGCCATAGGTCCGGTGATGGTCGCCGCGGCGGCCTATGGGGTGGTGGCCTACGCCACCGGCCATCTCAAGTTCGCCGAGTATTTACAGATTCCTTACGTCGCGGGGGTCGGCGAGCTGACGGTGTTTTGCGCCGCGGTGGTCGCCGCCGGTTTGGGTTTTCTCTGGTACAACGCCTATCCGGCGCAGATGTTCATGGGCGATGTCGGCTCGCTGTCCCTCGGCGCGGCCCTGGGCATCGTCGCGGTGATGACCAAGAACGAAATTCTTTTGGTGATCATCGGCGGCGTGTTCGTTATGGAAGCGCTGTCGGTGATCTTTCAAGTGGCGTCCTACAAGATTCGCCGCAAGCGGGTTTTCCTGATGGCGCCGATACACCATCACTACGAACTCAAAGGCTGGAAAGAGCCGCAGATTATCGTGCGTTTCTGGATACTGTCGATCATTTTTGCGGTCATCGGCTTGAGCACGTTGAAGCTCAGATAACTGTGACGATGTTACATGGAGCTCAAAGGAAAAAAGGCTTTAGTCATCGGCCTGGCGCGCACCGGACGGGAATGCGCGCGCTTTCTAACGCAGCAGGGGGCCAAGGTGTGGATTAGCGACCTGCGCGGCGCCGCCGAACTCGGCCAGGAAATGGCCGCGCTCGCCGACTTGTCGTTGTCCTACCATCTGGGCGGCGAGAAAAAAAATTGGCTCGATGGCATGGACTACGTCGTGCCGAGCCCCGGCGTGCCCATGGAAACTCTTCTTTTGCGTGAAGCGGTTGCGAGAAAGATTCCCGTGCTCAGCGAAATCGAGCTGGCCTACCGCCACTTCGGCGCGCCGCTGGTGGCGATCACCGGCACCAACGGCAAAAGCACGACGACAACATTGATCGGCAAGATGCTTGCGGCCGACGGCAAGAAAGTTTTTCTCGGCGGCAACTTGGGCGCGCCTTTTATCGGCGCGGTGGAGGATTCTTGGGATTGGGGTGTGGTCGAGATCAGCAGCTTTCAGTTGGAATGGGTTGAGCAGTTTCGTCCGCGCATCGCGCTTTTGCTTAATGTCACCGAAGACCACTTGGACCGCTACGCGAGTTTCGCCGATTATTGCCAGGCCAAGGAGCGCATCTTCGCGGCCCAGCAAAGCACCGACGTGGCGATCCTCAACCGCGACGATCCCCTGGTTTGGGCGCTGCGCCGTCGACTCGCAGCGCGAATCGTTTCCTTCGGCTTTAGCGAAGTCGCCGAGGGTTTGTGCGCGACCCCGACGGAAGTCATCTGGCGCGACGGCGCTGATGAGCAGCGGTTTTCGTTAACCAAGGCCAAGATCCAAGGCGTGCATAACGTGGAAAATATCATGGCCGCCATCGCGGCGGCCAAGTGCGCCGGTGTTTCGCGCCGAGCAATACAACACACGCTCGAAGAGTTCCCCGGTCTCGAACACCGTCTTGAATTCGTGCGCGAGAAAGACGGCGTTCGCTATTACAACGATTCCAAGGGCACCAATGTCGGCGCGGTGGTGAAGTCGCTGGCGAGCCTTTCCGGGCGCGTCATATTACTCGCCGGCGGCGTCGACAAGGGCGGCGATTATGGGCCGCTGGCGGATGGCATCAAAAATCAGGTTCGCCGCTTGGTGCTTTTCGGCGCGGCGAAACAGACCATCGCCGGCGCCTTGGGCCAACTGACGACGACCGTGCTCGTCGACGATATCGCCGCGGCGGTGCGCGACGCTGCGGCGCACGCCGAGCCGGGCGATGTGGTGCTGTTGTCCCCGGCTTGTTCGAGTTTCGATCAATTTCGCAATTACGCCGAGCGCGGCAAGACTTTCAAGCATTTGGTGCACGCTCTATGAGAGACGCATTGGCCGTCGATAAATGGATTCTCCTGGCCGTCATCGGTTTGCTCGCCATGGGTGTGATCATGGTGCTCAGCACCAGCTATCTCTATTCCCAGGAGCGCTACGCCGACGGCACGTTCTTTTTCCGCAAACAATTGTTCGCCATGGGCGGCGGCGTGATCGCCTTGATCGTTTGTTCGCTGATTCCATCACATCAATACCGCCGCTTCGCTTACCCGTTGTTGGCGCTGACCCTGGTAGTGTTGGTTCTCGTGCTGATACCCGGTATCGGCGCCAATCGCGGCGGCGCGCGCCGCTGGATCGCTCTGGCCGGCTTTGCCTTTCAACCGTCGGAGTTGGCCAAGTTGGCGATCGTCGTCTATCTCGCCCATTCCATCGCCAAGAAAGAGCCGGTGATGGGCACGTTCTCGATCGGCGTGTTGCCGCACATGATCGTGACCGGCGTCTTCGCCGGAGTGCTTTTGCTCGAACCCGATTTCGGCAGCGCCTTGATCCTGACCATGCTGCTCTACTCGATGTTGTTTATTGGCGGCGTGCGCGTGCACCATTTGCTCAGCACCGGCCTGTTAGCCTTGCCCTTGCTGATTTACATCATGACCAAAGCGGACTACCGGGTGCGCCGCTTGCTCAGCTTCCTGGACCCGTGGAGCGATCCGACGGGCAGCGGCTTTCACGTCATTCAATCGTTGATCGCCTTCGGTTCCGGCCAGTTGTGGGGGCGCGGCTTGGGCGAGAGCCGGCAGAAGTTATTTTACTTGCCCGAGGCCCATACCGATTTCGTTTACTCGGTGATCGGCGAGGAGCTGGGTTTGCTCGGCGCCTTGCTGGTGTTGGCGCTGTTCGGCGTCATTATCTTGCGCGGCTTGCGGCTGACTTCGCGCATCGAAGAGCCGTTCGATCAGTATTTAGCGTTCGGCTTGACCGTGCTTTTGGGGCTGCAAGCGTTGATTCACATGGGCGTGGTCATGGGGCTCATGCCGACCAAAGGATTGGTATTGCCGTTTATCAGTTATGGCGGCTCGGCGATGCTGATCAATCTGGCCGAGGCGGGCATACTGCTCAGCCTATCGCGCCGGAGAGTTTAACGATGCGGATCGTTTTCGCCGGCGGCGGAACGGGCGGCCACCTGTTCCCCGGGCTGGCGGTGGCGCAGGAATTTCAACGGCGCGACGGCAAGACGGAAATTCTTTTTATCGGCACCGAACAGGGCATCGAGTATCGCGTGTTACCCAAAGAAGGATTCAAACTGGAAACGTTGACGGTCAAAGGCTTGAAGGGGCGTGGTGTGCGCGGTTTAGTTGACGCGCTTTACGGCGTGCCGGCGGGGCTGATGCGTTCGCTGGCGATCCTGCGCGGTTTTCGTCCTGACTGCGTGATCGGGCTCGGCGGTTATGCATCCGGACCGGTGTTATTGGCGGCAAAGCTCAAACGAATTCGCTGCGCTATCATGGAACAGAATCTGCGGCCGGGATTTACCAATAAGCTGCTTGCCCGCTGGGTCGATCGTGTCTTTACCGCCTACCGCGAGAGCGAGCAATATTTCCCCGGCGCGCGGCTGCTCGAAACCGGCAACCCGGTGCGCTGGACGGTAGTGCCGCAGGTTAAACGCAGCGATAAGTTCACGCTGCTGGTTTTCGGCGGCAGCGCCGGGGCGCGGCGCATCAACTACGCCGTCATCGATGCGCTAAAACTCTTGGACGATCTTAAAAACGATATCGCCATTACGCATCAAACCGGCCAGCTCGATTATGACGCAATCAGACAGGTTTACGCCTCGCTACCGTTCGAAGCGCTGGTAACGCCGTTCATCGTACGGATGGACGAAGCCTATGCCGGCGCCGATTTGGTGTTGTGCCGCGCCGGGGCGATGACCATCGCCGAGCTTACGGTGTTCGGCAAGGCGGCGATTTTGGTGCCATATCCTTATGCGATTTACGATCATCAGCGCAGTAACGCCGAGTCGCTGCAAGCGCGCGGCGCGGCGGCGATGATCTTGGATCGCGAACTGACCGGCGAGGTTTTGGCCGAACGGATTCGCGGTTATTTCGCGGATCGGGCAGGGCTCGAACGAATGGCGGCGGCGGCGCGCGCCTTGGGCCGGCCGGATGCGGCGGCGCGCATCGTCGATGCCTGTTACAACTTGGCTCGGGCATAGCTTGGCAGTGGGCGTAGAAGTTAAATGTTGCAGAAGAAACATAAAATTCACTTCGTCGGTATCGGCGGAATCGGCATGAGCGGTATCGCCGAAGTGTTGCTCAATTCCGGTTACGCCGTGAGCGGCTCCGACTTGCAGGCCAGCGAAGCTACTCGACGCCTGGGCGCTCTTGGCGCGCAAATTTTTATCGGCCATCAGGAAGAAAATATCGCCGCCAATCCGTCCGTCCTGGTGATCTCGACGGCGGTTAAATATTCCAATCCGGAAGTCATGGAAGCGCGCCGGCGCCATATCCCGGTGATTCCGCGGGCGGAAATGCTCGCCGAATTGATGCGCGTGAAGTTTGGCGTCGCAGTGGCCGGCAGCCATGGCAAAACCACGACCACTTCGATGGTTTCGGCGGTGCTGAGCGCCGCCGGCTTGGACCCGACGATGGTGATCGGCGGCCGGCTGCATATGCTCGGCAGCAACGCCAAGATGGGCCAGGGCGATATCTTGGTCGCTGAAGCGGACGAAAGCGACGGCAGTTTTTTGTTGCTCTCGCCGACCATCGCGGTGGTGACCAATATCGATAAAGAACACATGGATTATCACGGCACCATGGAACGGCTGACGGAGAATTTTTTGACGTTCATCAACAAAGTGCCGTTCTACGGTCTTGCCGTGCTCTGCCTTGACGACGTTCATGTGCGCGGTTTGTTGCCCAAGGTGCGCAAGCGCTTCACCACCTATGGCCTGTCGCCGGAAGCCGAGTTCTCCGCCGATGATTTGAAAATGAGCCCCGCCGGGGTGGCATTCACGGCGCGCCATCGCGGCAAGTTCTTGGGCAAAGTGCGCCTGCGTTCGCCGGGGAAGCATAGCGCGACCAATTCGTTGGCGGCCATCGCGGTGGCCCATGAACTGGAAGTCCCATTCGACCATGTGGCTCAGGCGCTCGCGGCGTTCAGCGGCATTCATCGCCGCTTCGAAATCAAAGGCGAGCCGAACGGGGTGATGGTGATCGACGATTATGGGCACCACCCGGCCGAGATCCGCGCCACCATCGGCGCCATTCGCGACAGTTGGAAGCGGCCATTGACGGTGATTTTCCAGCCGCACCGTTACACCCGCACACGCGATCTCTTCGACGAGTTCTTGACCGCTTTCGAAGGCGCCGACCGGCTGGTGCTGACCGAAATTTATGCCGCCGGCGAAGATCCGATCGCCGGCGCCACCGGCGAGGCGTTGTACCAGGCGCTCAAGCGCCAGGGCCATTTGGATGTCGCGTATATAGCCGACAAAAATCAAATTGTCGCCGAGGTCGCCGGTAAACTGCAATCCGGCGACGTGGCGCTGACCTTGGGAGCCGGCGATATTTACAAAATCGGCGAGGCCTTGGTCGAGGCGCTGCAGTGAAAAAATGGAGTGTTGGAGCAATGGAGTGATGGAGCAATGGGTAGGGAGGGGACACTACTCCTGTACTCCATCACTCCATTACGCCAGTTCACGATCGATGTTTGCGATGGCAAAGATAACTGACCATGAGCCGCTGGTGGCGGAACTCGCCGCCATTGCCGGCGTGAGACTCAATCTCGATGAACCGCTGGCGCGTTACACGTCGATGAAGATCGGCGGCCCGGCGGATTATTTCATCGAAGTCGACACCGGCGCGGCGCTGGCCGCAGTTCTCATCGCGCTGCGCCGCCATCAAGTACCGCTGTGGCTGTTAGGCAACGGCAGCAATGTGCTCATTAGTGACCGCGGCGTGCGCGGCGCGGTGATCCATTTGGCCGGCGAGTTCAAAAAAATTGACTGGCGCGAACTCGGCGACCGTATCGAAGTTGCAGTCGGCGCGGCCTATGCGGTGACGCAGCTGGTGCGCCAGGCGGCGCGCAAGGGATACGCGGGCCTGGAGTTTGCCGAAGGCATCCCCGGCAGTGTCGGCGGCGCATTGGTGATGAACGCAGGAGCTTACGGTACTGAATTTGAGAAAGTGATCGAGCGCGTCGAGGCGATCGATCCTAACGGTCAACCGGTGGTTTTCTCTCGAACCGAGATGACGTTCAGCTATCGCGATTCGCATTTGCCCGCGGGCACCGTGGTGACCCGAGTGACATTGCGTTTGCACCGGCAGGAACCGGCACAGGTGAATGCCAAATTACGCGAACTGGTGGGCAAACGGAAAAGCAGCCAGCCGTCGGGGTTTCCCAACTCGGGATCGATGTTTCGCAATCCACCAGGCGATTTCGCAGGCAGACTGATCGAAGCGGCTGGCTTGAAAGGCCATCGCATCGGCCAAGCGCAGATCGCCGCGCGCCATGCCAACTTCATCGTCAATCTCGGCGGCGCCAAAGCGGCCGAAGTGCGGCAACTGATGGAGGCGGCCCGGAGCGAGGTGCGCCGGCGCTTTGATATCGAATTGGTTCCTGAAGTGAAGTTTGTCGGCGAGTGGCCGACCGAGTAGTTGAAGCGAAATGCAATTGAAACTCTATCGCCGAGACAATCGCAAACGCGACGCGCGGCGCGGCCGGCGCGTTGGGTGGATCGCTGGCGTGCTGGTTTTGTTGCTGCTTGGGGTGGCGTTGCTCCATCGTCTCCGCGGTCCGGTTGCCATCGCCATGCGTTCGACGCGGGATTTTATCGTCGACAACCGCTACTTCGCCGTGCGCCAGATCGAAGTCCATGGCAGCGAGAAAGTCGGCGGCGACGAGATCGTCGCCATCGCCGGACTGCGCCGCGGCATGAATGTCTGGAACGTCGACGCGGTCGCAATCGAGAAAAAAATCGCCAAACATCCTTGGGTGCGCCGGGTGTTGGTGCGCCGCGATTTCCCGCGCCGGGTCGTCATCGAGGTCGAAGAGCGCACGCCGAAAGCGATCGTCGGCGCCGGCAAGCTCTATTACATCGACGCCGACGGCGTTGTCTTCAAGGAAGTCGATTCCGGCGAGTATATCAAATATCCGATGATCACCGGCATCTATGCCGAAACGCTGCTGCGTGGCGATCCGGCGGCACGTAACCGCATCCGCGACGCCATACGTTTGACGGATCTGATGGCGCAGCACTCGCATACGCTGTCCGAGATTCATTTCGAGGCGCCGGACCGCTTGGTGGTGTATCCGACGAAATTTCCGGTGGCGTGGCGCTTGGGGTGGGGCGATTGGGAGGAGAAGATCGCCCGCTTGGATCGTTTGTTGGAATTGTGGAAGGGCAACGAGGAGCGGTTGGCGTCCTTGGATATGAGTTTTCGCGATCAAGTGGTGGCCCGTGTGCGAGGAAAAAGGGATTAGAGGGGCCGGAAACAATTATTCGAACCGGCAGATAGAAGGATATGGCGAAGAAAAATAGCATTGTTGTTGGCCTGGATATCGGAACGTCGAAAGTTTGCGCCGTCGTCGGCGAGATGACCGAGCGCGGTGTCGACATCATTGGTGTCGGCACCCATGCGTCGTCGGGCTTGCGCAAGGGCGTCGTCATCAACATCGAGAGCACCGTCAGTTCGATCAAACGAGCGGTGGAGGAAGCGGCGTTGATGGCCGGCTGCGAGATTCATACGGTGTTCGCGGGTATTTCCGGCGGTCACATCAAATCGTTCAACAGCCACGGCATCGTCGCAGTGAAGAATAAAGAGGTGGCGCAGCGCGATCTCGACCGAGTGATCGACGCCGCCAAAGCCGTGGCGATCCCGATGGACCGCGAAGTGCTGCATGTCTTGCCGCAGGACTACATTATCGACGAGCAGGACGGCATTAATGAACCGTTGGGCATGTCCGGCGTCCGTCTGGAAGCCAAGGTGCATGTGGTGACCGGCGCGGTGACCTCGGTGCAGAACATCGTCAAATGCTGCAATCGCAGCGGACTCAATGTCGCCGAAGTCGTGCTTGCGCCTCTGGCCGCCGCCGAAGCGGTGCTCACCGATGAAGAACGCGAGTTGGGCGTGGTCTTGGTCGATATGGGCGGCGGCACCACCGATATCACGCTCTACCATGACGGCACGGTGAAGCATACGGCGGTGCTCGGTATCGGCGGCAATCATGTGACCAATGATATCGCCGCCGGTTTGCGCACGCCGTTCAACGACGCCGAGCGCATCAAGCAGCGCTATGGCTTCGCCAAAGCGGCGATGGCGATGGATGAGGAGCGGGTCGAAGTTCCCAGCATCGCCGGCAAGGAAGCGGGAACCGTATCGCGACAAATCCTTTGCGAGATCATCGAGCCGCGCTTGGAAGAGATATTCGAGCTGGTTCAGAAAGAAATCGCCAAGTCCGGCTTTGACGGCTCCCTGGCGTCAGGCATCGTCGCCACCGGCGGTTCGATGTTACTGCCGGGCGCCGTTGAAATGGCCGAGCGGACCCTCGGTTTGCCGGTGCGCTTGGGCGTGCCGACGCAGGTCAACGGTTTGGTCGATGTCATCGCTAGTCCGATCTTCGCCGTCGGCGTTGGGCTCGTGTTGCATGGCATGAAGGGGCAGGAGCGCGGCATGGCGCGGCCGCGGGACGACAAGATGCTCGCCAAGGTGAAGCACCGCATGTCGGATTGGCTCAGTGAGTTTTTTTAAACCGGAATGAAGATTTTTAAGTTTAGTGGGAGGAGGAGACAATATGTTTGAAATATTGGAGCGGCAGAACAGCATGACCGCGCGGATCAAGGTTATCGGTATCGGCGGTGGCGGCGGCAACGCGGTCAACACCATGATCGGCGCCAGACTGACCGGTGTCGATTTCATGGTGGCGAATACCGATGCGCAGTCCTTGGAAGCGAGCAACGCGCCAGTGCGGGTGCAACTGGGCGGCACGGTGACCAAGGGGCTGGGCGCAGGGGCCAACCCGGAGATCGGCCGGCGCGCGGCATTAGAGGATCAAGAACAGATCAGGGAGTACTTAGAGGGCTCCGACATGATCTTTATCACTGCCGGCATGGGCGGTGGCACCGGCACAGGCGGAGCGCCGGTAGTGGCGCGGATCGCCCGTGAAGTCGGCGCGCTGACGGTCGGCGTGGTGACCAAGCCTTTCATTTTCGAAGGCAAAAAGCGCCAGCGCCAGGCCGAAGAAGGCATCGAAGAGTTGAAGCAGAGCGTCGATACCTTGATCGTGATTCCGAACCAGCGATTGCTCAGTATCGCGGCCAAGACGACGACCATGATCGAAGCGTTTCACAAAGCCGACGATGTCTTGCTGCAAGCGGTGCGCGGCATTTCGGATTTGATTATCACGCCGGGCTTGATCAACCTCGACTTTGCTGATGTGCGCACGGTGATGGCCGAGATGGGCTTGGCGCTCATGGGCGCGGCCTCGGCAAGCGGTGAGAACCGCGCCATCGAAGCGGCGCAAAAGGCGATTTCCAGCCCGTTGCTCGAAGATATCTCGATTCAGGGCGCGCGCGGCGTGTTGATCAATATTACCGGCGGACCGGATCTCTGCCTGCACGAAGTCAACGAAGCGGCGTCGATGATTCAAGAAGAAGCGCATGACGACGCCAATATCATTTTCGGCGCGGTGATCGATGAAAGCATGGCCGACGAGATCCGCATCACCGTCATCGCCACCGGCTTCGGCGAGGAAAAAGAAGAAACGAAAGCGGCGCCGGTGCAAGTGCAGGTCCCGGCGGCGGTCACCGTCGCGAACCTCGCCGGCGCCATGCCGAAGAATAAGAAGGTAGTGCATCTCGGTACCATCGTCGACGACCTCGATGCGCCGACCTGGCAACGCAAGAAACCGGGCAGCGAAGATATCGAGACCGTGACGCTCAACAAGAATAATTTTTCCTTGGGCGCCAACCAGGAAGATGACGACAAGTACGACATTCCGACGTTCCTAAGAAGGCAGATGGATTAGCCCTCTGTCGACATCGGTCCTCCCCCGGTGTGCCGTTCGTCCGTAGCATCCGCTAGGGACGGACGGCGAGGATATCTGCCGGCTAGCCACTGGAGGAGCAATCGAAATTTTCCGGCGGTGATACGCGTGGGTACCGGCGCCAAAGCTTGCGCGCCGCCGATGGGCTTTGGTTGGTGCCGCGGAACCAAGATTTGTCGCCGTGCGAATGAATCGCTCGCCCTCAGAGAGCGTCGCTGATTGGCCTGTTGCCAACTGCCGAGTTTCGATTTAAAGAAAATCTTGGTCGCCAACGGACCGGCGTGGATCGGTTACGATGGCGCAAAAGCCTGGGGCCGGTCTTGGATCATGTCATGTAACGCACGCGCGTTCCATGCGCGGCCGGGACTATTTGGACGATCTTAAGCGCTGTTCGCGACGAAACCTTTCCAGTGCCAGTCTAATCAATCGGTCGATCAACTTTGCATAAGGAATCCCGGAAGCTTCCCACATCTTCGGATACATGCTGATCTTGGTGAAGCCGGGGATGGTGTTGATCTCGTTGACCACCACCCGGCCGTTCGCTTGGACAAAAAAATCGATTCGCCCCATGCCCTGGCAGCATAGCGCCTTGTAAGCTTGGATCGCGGTTTGACGGATTTCCGTAATCACCTTCGCTGGCAGCTTGGCGGGGATCTCCAGGCGCGAGCCGTGCGCGTCGAGATACTTGGCATCGTAGGAATAGAAATCGCGGTTGACGACGATTTCGCCGGGTAGTGAAGCGATGGGGTGGTCGTTGCCGAGCACGGAACACTCGATTTCGCGGCCCGCGATGAACTCTTCGATAACGATCTTGTTGTCGTAACGGAACGCCTCTTTGAGCGCGCTGCTGAACTGGCTGGGCTTGGTAACTTTGTTGATACCCACCGATGAACCCAAGTTCGCCGGTTTGACGAACAACGGCATGCCGAGGGTTCGCTTCACTTTGGCAAAACTGATTTTATCCGCGCGTTCGAAGGCCAAGAACTTGCCGATGGAAATCCCAGCGTCGCGCAGCAGCCGCTTCATCACATCTTTGTCCATGCCGACCGCGGAGCCCAACACGCCGGCGCCGACAAATGGCAAGTTGGCGAGCTTTAACAACCCCTGAACTGTGCCATCTTCGCCAAAAGGTCCATGGAGGATCGGAAACACGACGTCGATACCGGGAAGTCCCGCTGCGCCGCTTCGACGCACCATCGGTGTTGCGCTATTACCCGGCATGATCGCCGCGGCATTCCTGGCGTCGCGAAATTCGACCTTGGCCCTTTCTCCGCCCAGTAAAAGTCTCGCGCTCCGGTCGAGATGCCAGCGGCCCTGCTTATCGATGCCGATGGCGACGATGTCGTATTTGTTTTTGTCCATCGCCGCGACGATGTTGCGGGCGGAGATCAGCGAGATTTCATGCTCGGCGGACTTGCCGCCGAAGAGGAGGGCGATTCTTAGTTTTTTCTTCATTCAATTACTTGCAAGTAAGGTCGACGATATCGAAGATAGAGGCTCGAGGGTGGAGAATCGACCTTCGATCCGCCATCCTCAATCTTCGATTTTAGTGCTTTAGTTTACGATTTCTTCGCCGCTGCGGCGGGAGCCTGTTGTTCGATGACTTTTACCACTTTGCCGGGGTAGGACTGCTTGTCGAATTGCAGGACGAAATACTTTGCTTTAACCGGATCGCCCTTGCTGTCGAATTCGATGGGCCCGGTGACGCCTTTGAAGCCTTTTATTTTGCGCACCGCGGTGGA
Source organism: uncultured delta proteobacterium (assembly GCA_963816145.1). Taxonomy (GTDB): domain Bacteria; phylum Desulfobacterota; class Binatia; order UBA9968; family UBA9968; genus DP-20. The sequence goes on along the minus strand of CAWFJP010000001.1, from coordinate 218,994 downwards.
TACATCGGTGCGGCTGGGCTTTTTGCCTGGATTGGCTTTAAGCCATTGTTCCATCGCCTTGATTCCGACCAGCGTGGCATCGTAGCCGTATAAGCCAAAGGCTTCGACATCTTTCGAAAAACGCTGCTTAAACTTTTTCGCAAAGGCAGCGGTTTCAGGATACGCGTCCGGCGGGCCGGCGACGCTGGTGTAATAACTGCCAACCACCGAGCTGCCGGCGATCTTGGCCATCTCGGCCGAATCCAAACCATCCGGTCCCATGAACTTCGCGTTCACGCCCTTCTCGCGCAGCTGCTTGAGCAGCAGCCCGCCTTGATGATAGATGCCGCCGAAATAAACCAGCGCGGGATTCTTGGCTTTGAGCGGGTTGATCATCGGCGAGAAGTTGGCGCGCTCTTCTGTGCCTTCGAAGCCCAAAACATTGATGCCGAGCTTTTTCGCCTCGTTGCGGAAGTTGTCCGCCACACCTTGGCCGTAGAGGGTCTTGTCGTGAATGATGTAAACCGACTTGGCTTTGAGCTCTTGAGCGGCAAAGCGCGCGCCGACCGGGCCTTGGACATCGTCGCGGCCGCAGACGCGATTGACGTTGGGGTAACCGCGGTCGGTGATTTCCGTCGCGGTATTGGCCGGCGAGATCATCGCCAGCATGGCGTCTTTGTACACTTCCGAGGCCGGCAAAGCGACGCCGGAATTGAAATGGCCGACGATCACCAGGACGTCCGGATCGGCGACCATGTTACGGGCGTTGGCGACGCCGACTTCCGGTTTCGCCTGATCGTCCTGCGGTACCAGTTCCAGGTCGTAGCCCAGCGCTTTGAACGCCTTGACCGATTCCTCGACGGCGAGCTGCGCGCCTAGTTTGATATGCTCGCCCAGCGCGGCCTGTTCGCCCGAGAGCGGCGCCTGCACGGCGATCTTGATTTTACCTTTTTGCGCCCAACCCGAAGCCGGTATGGCGGTAAACAATGCCAGCAAGAAAATCAAAAACGATCTTTTTAGCACGGCGGTTTGTCTCCTTGAGTTAGAATGGCGTCACGATAGCAAATCGTCCGAATTGACGCTACCGTCGGCTAGAACGAACTCGATAAATTCCATGCGCATGATGGATTGGCTAGCTTCGTTCACATTTTGCCAATTGCCGTCAGAGTTTATCATCGCGCTCGGCCGGCGCGCTGGGTTAGACAGAGTCTTCACGCGAGATCGAAAAGCATGATCTCGGCCGGCGCCGAAGCAATAAATTTTAGCTTGGCTTCGTTCGCAATCGCCGCGCCATCGCTAGCCGTCATCGCGCTATCGTTGAACCGCGCTTCGCCGCGAACGATCTGCGCCCAGTAATTTCGCTTGGTTTGGGGTTCAAATTCGAGCCAAGCGCCAGGATCCAAATTAGCCAGGTAGATTTTTGCGTCTTGATGCACTGTTAGCGAACCATGTTCGCCGTCGCGGCATGCGATGAGCTGCCAGCTGCCGGCTTTCCCATAGGCGCCAAACGCCCGCTGTTCATAGGCCGGCGTGATTGCCGGACGCTCGGGCAAAATCCAGATTTGGAGAAAGTGCACGCCGGCGTCGGTCGAGTTGTTAAACTCGCTGTGACTGATGCCGGTGCCGGCGCTCATGCGCTGGACTTCACCCGCACGAATCACCGAGCTCGTACCCGTGCTATCGCGGTGGGCAAGCTCGCCCTCCAGCACATACGTCACGATCTCCATGTCGCGGTGCCCGTGTGTCGGGAAGCCGGCGCCAGGGGTGACGCGGTCTTCGTTGATCACTCGCAGAGCGCCAAAGCCCATGTGCTGGGGATCGTGGTAGTCGCCGAAAGAGAATGTATGGCGGCTGTCGAGCCAGGAGAGTTTAGTCTTGCCTCGTTCTTGCTGCCGTCTAATCTGAATCATCTTGACCTCCAATTTATCGATTCAACATAGGGAGTGACCGTCAATCAGCTCTGAGCCTCTTGAGCCAGCACGTCTAGAAAAAGTTTCTCTGACCGGCGCAGCAATTCGACGCGACAGTGGGACTCGATGCGCGCTGCGGTGAGCAGTCGGTGCAGATCGTCGATGCCGGTCACTGGGCAGCCATCTAACGCGATGATCACATCGCCTTCGCGCAGTCCGCCGCGTTCCGCAGGACTTTTCGGTTCCAACGAAATAACCAATACGCCAGTCTCGCTCCGCAACTGCTGCGCGCGCACGACGGCGCGCGGAATCGCTGCGGTTTGCCCGCCGACGCCAAGGTATGCGCGCCGGATGCGGCCATGTTTGATCAGCTCGCCGGCGACGAACTTCGCAGTATTGATCGCCACCGCGAAACAGATTCCCTGGGCCGGCAGAATCACCGCGGTATTCACGCCGATGACTTCCGCCCGGGAGCTGACCAGCGGGCCGCCTGAATTGCCCGGATTGAGGGCGGCGTCGGTCTGGATGACATTGTCGATCAATCGTCCCGATTCCGAGCGCAGCGAGCGGCCGAGGGCGCTGACCACGCCGGTGGTGACGCTGTATTGAAAGCCATACGGATTGCCGATGGCGATCGCCAGCTGGCCGACACGAGTTTTTGCCGAATCGCCGAGCGCGACGGCGTTAAGATTTTGCGCCGAAATCCGGATGACGGCGAGATCGGTGCTCGGATCGTCGCCGACGATACTGGCGTCAAAACGCCGGCCGTCGTTTAGCGTGACATCGAGTCTGCCCGCGCCGTGGACGACATGACTATTGGTCAAGATCAGTCCGTCCGGCGTGAAGATGAAACCCGAGCCGCTAGCGCGCATTGCACCTGACTCTCCTCTTGGCCGGTGTCTCGATGCAGGGGGATCCTTGGCGACTTCGATGAAGGTGACCGCCGGGCTGATACTTTCGGCGGCTGCGACCACCGCCTGGGAGTAGGCGTCGAGAAGTTCGCCGTCGTGGTCTTCGGTAGTTTGACCGCCGTTGGCGGCAGCGCCGTTGCTTTGATGGTCAATGAGCTTAAGTGCGGGTTGTGCCATTAACTTTCCTTTCCCCGGCCCAAGCTAACCACGACCGGCCGGCTTGTTAAGTACGTACCCGCCGGTAGTATAGTACCCAAAAAGTAACCGAGGAGAGGGCGATGAAAGCGAACGCGACAAATTGTCCGGCGGAGTTCACCCTTGCGCTGATCGGCGGACGTTGGAAGGTTCCAATAATTTTTCACCTCCTGGCCGGGCGCCAGCGCTTTTCTGAATTGGCGCGCGCATTGACCGGTGTGACGCAAAAAATGCTGACCCAGCAGCTCCGCGAGATGGAGCGCAACGGTTTGGTCAGCCGCAACATCTATCCCCAGGTGCCGCCGAAAGTTGAATACTCCCTCACCGAATTGGGTGCTAGTCTAAAGCCCGTGGTGGAGGCGATGTGCCGCTGGGGCGAAGCCCACGGCCTGCAGCGCGAGGTTGCCGAGGCCGGTCGATGATTATCAGCACCGGCGTCGATCTCGCCGAGGTCGAGCGTATCCAAGCGGCCATCGAGCACCCGCGCATCGGCCAACGTTTTCGCGACCGGGTGTTCACTGTCAGCGAGATTGCTTACTGCGAGAAGAAGCAGCGTGGCAAGTATGAGAGTTATGCCGGGCGGTTTGCCGCCAAGGAGGCGGTGATGAAGGCGCTCGGCCGCGGCTGGGGTGCTAAAGTCCGCTGGCTCGATATCGAAGTGGCGCGGGCGCGCAGCGGCAAGCCTGAGATTGTTTTGCATGACAAGACGGCGCAGCTCGCCGCCGAGCTGGGTATTCGTCGTTGGGCTCTTTCGATTACCCACACCAAACAGCATGGGCTAGCTTATGTGATCGCACAGGATGATCGCTGAGCCGGACGGCTCACCACGAAGGCACGAAGGACACGAAGGTTGCCGTAGGGTGCGCCGTGCGCGCCGGCCAGTTTCGGATTGTTTCGCGCAAAGGCGCTATGGCTGCAAAGGGGAAATCGATTCTGAACTTGGTGATCTTCGTGTCCTCCTTAGAAAATACATGTGCAGGAATGATCCGGGCGACGAATTGGCACGTGGTTTCCGTCATACCGGCGAAAGCCGGTATCCATCCCCTCCCGCCCCTGGATGCCGGCTTTCGCCGGCATGACGAATCAAGGAAAAACCATGGGGTGGTGGGATGGTTGCAATTTCATACTCTGTAGACGAGCGAATGCTCATGAACACTTCGTGGTGAAATCGAATTCACTCATCGGCCACCGCGGCAGCCGTTAGCTCAGATTCCGCTGGATTTTTTCGCCGGCAGCAAGAACACCAAGCCCAGCGCCCAAATGCCGCAGACCAGTCCGCTGACGGTCCAGAGAAACTTATTTCTGCCGCTGTATTTGGCCACCACGCCGCAAAGAATCGCGTCGAGGATATGGATGAGCGCGACGGTGCGCCATAGGGAGGCCGGCTCCATGTCCGCTTTGAGGAACAGGAGTCCGCTGCCGTAGCCGATGAGACGATATAAATCCACGAGCTGCTCTTGACGCTTCCTTCGGTCGGCTAATATACTCGGTCTCCTTTGAATTAGGAACTAGGCGTGGCGGTTAAAACCATTGAATGGAAAAACGATCGAGTGATCATGCTCGATCAGCGGCTATTGCCGCATCGTGAGATCTACCGGAGTTGCCGGGACTATGTTCAGGTCGCCGACGCGATCCGCGATATGGTGATCCGCGGCGCGCCGGCCATCGGCGTCGCCGCCGCCATGGGTGTGGCGCTCGGCGCGCTTCGTGCGCCGGACAAAAGCTTTGACCGGCAATTTGAACGCATTGTTGCCGTACTGGCCAAGACCCGGCCGACGGCGGTGAATCTATTCTGGGCGCTGCAGCGCATGCGCGCGGTCTATTCGGCCCAGCGCAGCCAGGGTATCGACGCCGTGCGGCACGCGCTTAAGCAAGCAGCGCTGCAAATCTTCAAGGACGATATCGCCGCGAACAAAATGATCGGCAAATTCGGCGCGCCGCTGTTGCGCGACGCCAAACAGATCATGACTCACTGCAATGCCGGCGCCCTGGCGACCGCCGGATATGGCACCGCCCTGGGCGTGATTCGCGCGCTGAAAGAGTCGGGCAAGCAGTTTGAAGTTTACGTTAACGAGACCCGGCCGTTTCTCCAGGGCGCTCGACTGACTGCGTGGGAACTCAAAAAAGAGAAGATCCCGGCGACGCTGGTGACCGATAACATGGTCGGCTACTTGATGCAGCAGGGGCGTGTCGATGCGGTGGTGGTGGGCTGCGACCGGGTTGCCGCCAACGGCGATGTCGCCAATAAGATCGGCACCTACACGATCGCCGTGTTGGCCAAACGCCACGCCATTCCATTCTACGTTGCCGGGCCGACCTCGTCGATTGACATCGATTGCCCGTCCGGGAAGGATATTCCGATCGAACAGCGCGACGCCAAAGAGGTGTCGCATATTTTCGGCAAAGCGCTGGCGCCTAAAGGCATGAAGGTGTTCAATCCGGCATTCGACGTGACCGCACAGGAACTGGTCACGGCTATCATTACCGAGCGTGGAGTGATAAATCCACCGTACCAACAGAACATACGCAGCCATGTCAGTCATTGAAAAACACGAAGAACTCGAAGCGTACTTTCAAACCGCTGGCAAACCGCGCAACCTTTGGCGGGTCGGCACCGAATACGAAAAGGTCGGCATCGACCGAAACACCGGGCAGGCGATTCCGTACTTCGGTCCGCGCGGCGTCGATCGCATCCTGCGGGAAATGATCGAGCGTTTCGGCTGGGAGCCGGAGGAGCAAGATGGCAACATCATTGCCCTCAGCCGCGATCGCACGCAGATCACTCTCGAGCCGGGCGGTCAAATCGAGCTAAGCGGCGAGCCCTGCGAGACCATTCACTGCACCTATGCCGAGTTCAACCAACATATCCGCGAGCTGTTGGAAGTGTGCGAACCGCTCGGAATCGTTTTTCTCGGACTCGGCATGCAGCCGGTGAGCCGGCTCGACGAGATCGAGTGGGTGCCGAAGAAGCGCTATCGCATCATGGGACCGTATATGCCGACCGTCGGCACCCTTGGCCAGCGCATGATGAAGCAGACCGCCACGGTGCAGGCCAACATCGACTTTCTCGACGAGAAGGACGCGATGATGAAGTTCCGCACCGGCATGGGGCTGGCGCCGGTGTTGATTGCCTTGTTCGCCAACTCGCCGATCTGCGACGGCCAGTTGAACGGCTACCGCAGCTTCCGCGAACATATTTGGACCGACACCGATAAGAGCCGCCAAGGGCTGCTGAAATTTGCCTTCGCGCCGGACGCATCGTTCGCTCACTATGTTGAGTATGCGCTCGACGTGCCGATGTATTTTATCATTCGCCACCACGACTACATCGACATGACCGGTGTGACCTTCCGCGAGTATTTGAAGTATGGCCACAACGGCGAGCGGGCGACCATTGAAGATTGGGCCGATCATCTGACCACGCTGTTTCCCGAGACCCGTATCAAGCGTTACATCGAAGTGCGCTCGGTCGACAGCCAGCCGCCGGAACTGATGCCGGCGCTGTCGGCGCTGATCAAAGGGGCGTTTTACGATAACGATTGCTTGCACGCGGCATGGGATCTGGTCAGAGGCTGGACTTGGGACGAGCGCAATGAAGTCTATCTCGATTCTCATGTCAATGCCCTGGCGGCGCGCTTCCGGCGCCACACGCTGCTCGATCTCGCCAAGGAGTTTTTAGAAATCGCCGCGGAAGGATTGCGGCGGCAAAACGTCGTCAACGAATTGGGCAACGATGAGACGATCTATCTCGAACCGCTCAAGACGCTTTTGGCCAAAGGCAAATGTCCCGCCGACATCATTCTGGAAAAATGGCAGGGCGAGTTGCACGGCAATATCCAAAAATTGATCGACTTCACCGCCTACAAACTGCCGTAGGCTTTACCGGGACGTCATTCCGGCACAGGCCGGAATCCATCCGATGGATTTGACCCTGGATGCCGGTTTGCACCGGCATGACGGGCGGTTCTGCCTCTAGCCAATTGATTCTGTAGCCAATTCAAACCAATTCATTGAGTAACTCCCGGTGGTTCAAGCTTTCCAGCCGCGCGGTGATTTCGTTCTCAGCTAAACCGGTGAAGTTTTTTAAATAACGCCGCTTGAGTTCGGTGACCCGCCGGTAGCTATCTTCAATGCGCGCGCGCACTGAGGCGTCGCGCTCGGCTTCAGCGCAGAGAAATTCAAACGCCGCGGCGGCCATGTCGATTTCATGGCAGTACAGCAGGACATCGACGCCGGCGCGGACGGCGAGAGCGGTGGCCGCTTCGACGCTGTAGCGATCGCTGACCGCTTTCATCTCCATGTCGTCGCTAAAAACGACCCCGTCATAACCCAATTGGTGGCGCAAGAGGCCGGTGACGATCGCTTTGGACAGAGTGGCGGGCAGTTTGGGATCGAGCGCAGGGTAGGCGACATGGGCGGTCATCAAAGCTTCGATGCGATTGCGGCAGGCATGGGCGAAGGGCGGGAGTTCGGTGGCTTGGAGCTCGTCCATTGATTTCCGCACTATCGGCAAGTCGAAGTGCGAATCTTTATCGGCGTCGCCGTGGCCGGGAAAGTGTTTGCCGCAAGGAATGACTCCGCCGTCGCGCAGTCCTTGGGCCCAGGCTGTGGCGATCTCGATCACACGCGCGGGCGCGCCGGCGAACGCGCGGTCGCCGATGATCGGACTGTTGGGATTCGACTGAACGTCGAGCACCGGTGCGAAGTTGAGATTGACTCCAGTCAGGCTTAGTTCGGCCGCGCTTGCGTTGCCAAGGCGATAGGCTAGTGTCGGGGTCGTGGCGTGCGCCGATGCGCGCGGCGGCGGGAAAGTGGCTGAACGGCGCCGGCAACCGATGCACCCGGCCGCCTTCTTGGTCGATGGCGATGAAGGGGGGGACGGCGTCGAACGACTGCCAGATGGTCCGGCACAAGGATACCAGCTGCGCCGGGTCGCCGCAGTTGATTTTGAACAGGATCAAGCCGGCGAACTGGTATTCTTCGATCAGCAACCGTTCGTCGTTACTGAGAGCTTCGCCCTGGCAACCGACCAGAAACAATTGGCCGATTTTTTGCCGCAGTGTCTTCATGGTCATGCGCCATCATATAACCTAGACAAGCTTCCGGCCAACGTGTAAATTCATTCATTCCAATGACCAAGGCGAAGTACATCGTGGTCGAAGGGCCCATCGGCGTGGGCAAGACCAGTTTGGCCAAAATTCTCGCCGACGAGTTCCAGTCGCGCCGGATCTTCGAACGGGTGGAAGATAACCCGTTTTTGTCCAAGTTTTACCAGTCGCGGGAAACCTACGCGTTCCAAAACCAAACCTTTTTTTTGCTCAGCCGCTATCATCAGCAGATGGAGTTGGGGCAGCAAGACCTGTTCAGCCAGGGGACGGTCTCGGATTACCTATTTGCCAAGGACCAAATCTTCGCGTCGTTGACGCTCAGCGCCGAGGAGCTGAATCTTTACCAGCAAGTCTACGCTCTCTTGAATACCCGCGTCCCCAAGCCGGATTTGGTCGTTTATCTCCAGGCCCGGCCGGAGGTGCTTTACAAGCGGGTTAAAAAGAGGGATAAAAAATACGAAAAAAGCGTCACCTTCGAGTACCTGACCGAAGTAGCCCAGGCGTACAATCAGTTTTTTTTCCACTACGACGAAACGCCGCTACTGGTGGTGAATACTTCGGAGATCGATTTCGTCTCAAGCAGCCAGGATCTGGCTGACTTGATCAAAGAAATCAACGGCATGGGCTCGGGGACGCAACACTATATACCGCTTGGATCCAGGTAACTGGACCGAGACGGATGCCAAAAGGCGCTGGTTGGGGGGAGTCGGCGGCTCTCCCTTTAGAATTGGCCTTCCGGCTCTGTCTGGAGGGCTTTTTATTTTTGGAGGGTAGATCATGGGCGACAAGATCACCGTACCGCATATCTTGAAGATGAAGCAGCGCGGCGAGCGAATTACCTGCTTGACCGCCTACGACTATTCGTTTGCGCGGATTCTCGACGAGGCCGGTATCGAGATGCTGTTGGTCGGCGATTCGTTGGGCTGTGTCGTCCAGGGTGGCGCCAATACTCTCGCCGTCACCATGGACGAGATGATCTACCATACCCGCTTGGTGGCGCGCGGGCGTAAGCGCGCGTTAGTCATCGGCGATATGCCGTTCATGTCTTATCAAACCGGCAAGGACGAGGCGCTGCGCAACGCCGGGCGCTTTTTCAAGGAAGCCGGCGCCGAGGCGATCAAGCTCGAAGGCGGCGTGGCCGTGCAAGATTCGATCCGGGCCATCGTGGATGCCGGCATGCCGGTGATGGGCCATATCGGGCTGACGCCCCAGTCGGTTCACCAGTTCGGCGGTTACAAGGTCCAAGGCCGGGAAAGCGAACGGCGCGACGCGCTGTTGCGCGATGCTGTCGCGGTGGAGCAGGCCGGTGCGTTCGCGGTCGTGTTGGAGGGCATCCCTCAAGACCTGGCCGGCGAGATCACCGAGCGCTTAACTATCCCGACTATCGGTATTGGCGCGGGCATGCAGTGCGACGGTCAGGTGCTGGTGATTCATGATATGCTCGGCCTGTTTGACGACTTCGTGCCGAAATTCGTCAAGCGCTACGCCGATGTGAAACAAACCATGCTCGGCGCGGTGAAGGAATTCGTCGGCGAGGTCAAAGAGCGCAAGTTTCCGGCGGCGGAACATTCGTTCAAATGAGATCGGAGTGTTGCCAACACTCGGTTGCGGTTGGGATTCACACGAGCCCTGCGGCAGCGAGGTCGAATAGATTTCTCGCTTCGCTCGAAATGACCAATAGAGTAGCCGTCATCCGTACGTCGAGAGGGATCCTTGCGAAGCGAAGCACCAGCTAACACTCCAACAGGGTGAATTAACGATCATGCAGATCATCGAACAGATCGCCGACATGCGCGCCTGGAGCGAGGGCGAGCGGCGCCAATTGCGCCGCATCGTCTTTGTGCCGACCATGGGGTCGTTGCACGAGGGCCATCTCGGTCTCGTGCGCGACGCCAAAACCAGGGGCGAGCGCGTGGTGGTGTCGATCTTCGTCAACCCGATGCAGTTCGGGCCGAGCGAGGATTTCGCCAAATATCCGCGCGACCTGCAGCGCGACCGAGCGCTGCTGGAAAGCCTGGGCGCCGATGTGTTGTTTCACCCGACCGTGGCGGAGATTTATCCCGATGGCTATCAGACGCATATCGAAGTGGAGAATTTGAGCTTGCCGCTCTGCGGCGCGGTGCGTCCCGGTCATTTTCGCGGCGTCGCCACGGTGGTCGCCAAGCTGTTTAATATTGTTCAGCCGCATGTTGCTGTTTTTGGCGAGAAAGACTTTCAGCAGCTCCAGGTGGTGCGCCGTTTGGTGCGCGATTTGAGCATGGACGTGGAGATCGTCGGCCATCCGATCGTGCGCGAAGCCGACGGTCTGGCCATGAGTTCGCGCAACGCCTATCTGACACCTGAAGAAAGGCGCGCTGCGGTTTGTTTGTCGCGGGCGCTGTGCAAGGCGGAAAAGCTGGCACGGCGCGGCGAGACTTGCGCCGCGCCATTGCTCCGTGTCGTTGCCGCCGACCTTGCTCGGGAGCCGCTGGCGCAAGTCGAATACGCCAAGCTCTGCGATGCCGACTCGCTGCAGGAAGTCGATCGGGTCCAAGGCACGGCGGTGCTCGCCTTGGCGGTGCGCTTCGGCCGGGCGCGCTTGATCGACAATCGAATCATCAAGATTAGCGGACAGTAACCGTGGAAGAAGAAATTCCAGCAAAACCTAAGACCCGTTGGCGTGACAGCTTGCAGCGCTATTTCCTCGCCGGCTTGCTGGTATTTCTGCCGGTGGCGATCACGCTTTGGTTTATCGGTTGGGTGATCGATTTGCTCGACAGCGTTTTGGCGGTCATGCCCGACGCCCTGCATCCCAACTTCTACTTGCCGTTTGCCATTCCGAAGCTGGGCGCGTTAGTCACGCTGCTATTGATTCTCTTCCTGGGGATTCTCACCCGCGGTGTCGCCACCCGGCGCTTCCTTGCCGCCTGGGAAAGTATCCTAGTGCAGATTCCGATTTTTCGTGGCATCTACAGCGCGGTGCAAAAACTCGTGCAGACCTTTCTCGGCCAGTCCCAGGCCAACCGCCAGGTCGTCATGATCGAATATCCCCGCACCGGCGTGTATACAGTGGGATTCGCCATGGGCCGGGCGTGGGCTCCCCTCGAGGAAAAAAAGAACGCCCAATTGGTCAATGTCTTTGTGCCGACGACGCCCAACCCGACCGCCGGCTTTTTTTTGCTCGTGCCGATCAACGAGGTGACGGTGCTCAACATGACGATGGAAGAGGCGCTCAAGCTGATTACCTCGAGCGGTCTGATCACGCCGGACGATAGTAAGTACCGAATCAATGGCAACTAAAAAATCCGCGTCCGCCGGCGAGCAAATCATATGTGTCAATCGCCAGGCGCGCCACAACTATTTCATCGACGAGGTTTTCGAAGCGGGCTTGGTGCTGGTCGGCAGCGAAGTCAAATCGCTGCGCGACGGCAAGGCCAATTTGGTCGATAGCTACGCGCGCATTCATAAGGGCGAAGCGTTCCTCGTCAACTCTCATATAAGCGCCTATCCCGGAGCGAACCAGTTCAACCACGAGCCGACACGGCTGCGCAAACTGCTCCTGCACGAACGCGAGATCGAACGGCTCACCGGCAAGACCAAGGAACGCGGCCTGACGCTGATCCCCCTCAAGCTGTATTTCAAAAATGGCCGGGCCAAGGTCGAACTAGGGCTTGCCCGCGGCAAAAAGAATTACGACAAACGCGAAACCCTCAAGCGCCACGAGGCGGCCCGCGAAATGGACCGGTCCATCCGCGCCAGGCGGTAAGCGGCGCCTTCGGCGCCGCTTCAAGGTTCAAAAGTTCAAGCGTTCAAAGTAGGTGCTGCGGTGGAATTTATCGTTCCGTTGTCCGACGTTGAACGCATGAACCTTTGAACCCTAGAACCGCCTTCGTTCGAAGGCCTGGTCTAGTATCACCCACTGCAAAACGCTACACTATCTTCTATCAATCATAAGGGGGCGACGTGGTTTCGACGGGGGTAGGAAGTCAGAGTGGCATGCCGGGGTTCTGTTATCCCGTTAAACAAACAGATCTGCAAATATAAACGCAGACGATTTTGAATATCAACTAGCTGCTTAATCGCGGTTAGCGTCTTACCGGTTTTCTCCCGCGAGGCCGGATAAGATGTCATTCAGTGGGATAGGCCGATTCTTCTGCCGGAGGGGCTAAGGCCGAAAACTAAGCCGGATAGCTTCAGAAACCCTGCCGTTGGGGGCTCGAAAAGCGAAATCAAATTGACGGCTAAGCATGTAGTCATAGCTGATGGAAGACTCTCGGACGGGGGTTCAATTCCCCCCGCCTCCACCAATCGGCAGATTGGCTAAGAGCTTGATTTATAGGCTCTTTCGGCTCAGCCACAGATAGTCCGCGACCGCTTCTCACCAGGAAAATGTTCCTGTTTTGTGCCAGGTTCAAAGCCAAAGCGCGGGGTTCTTGGCCCTGCTGTTTGCGGTTCTGCACCGCATTATTCAAGGTTTCCCCAAAGCTTATCCTCGGCTTTCGCTATGTGCGCGGGTGCTAGGTGGGAATACCTTAAGAAGGTCATCTCGATTTCCCGTTGTCCCAATATCTCCTTGACGGTGGCGAGGTCCACGTCTTCATAGCGCGAGTGCAGCAATTCACCTTGACATGCCCAGTTATTTTGCCCTAGGAGTTTGCGCTGCAGAAACGATCGTTTTTAGCAGGCCGGATGTGATGGCAGCAACAGCAGAGCAAGATTTTACCTCTCGGTTAACCGCTTGGTGCAGCGCGAACCACAACCAACTCAAAAATGGCGTCGCGCATGCCTATGACACCTCAGCAAGCCGTGGATATTTAGAATTGGAGCGCCCACATGCGTCGCAGGTTGAGCGCCAGACACACCAAGCCCCACTCGCCCGCGACTTTGTCGATCCCTCGTAAACTGAATTGACGAAACCCCATCGCATGCTTGATCCAACCAAATACCGGCTCCACGATCGCTTTGCGCCGCCGATAGTGCGCTTGACCTTCTTTGCTGGCCAGCCGCTCGGCCATGCGCACCGTAGCGGGATACAGCTTGGGATCAATCGCCGCTTGATCTTTTCCCTCCCGCCCCAACGCCACCAACACTTCCATCCCCTCATAATTTTGCGTTGCCAGTTTCGCAAAGCCATCTTCGGAGCGAAAACCCGCATCGCCCAACACTCGTTTGGGCAGAAGGCCGAGATTCTCCTTAACCGCTTCCACCATCGGCACCAATTGCTCGTTGTCCGCCGCGTTGTTGCCCAGCCCAATCGCCACGATCAGCTGACTGTCACCATCGACCACCACCTGCGCGTTGTAGCACTGTTCAAAACTCCCGCCCATCTTCATGATGCGCGACTGGGGATCGGTGAAGTTATCCTGCGCTTTGTCCTGGGGTACCCCGAAGGGCCGCTTGAACGGCCGCCCGGCTCCATCCCCTCGGCGCTGCTCATCATCGGGATGGCGCCCCCGCTCCCGATCGGCTTGAGCTTGGCGCTCTTCCAAGCGTTGCTTGGCCGCTTCAATCTTGGCCAAACGATCTTGCCGTCTTTTGAGCTCCTGGGGCAGCGGCTCTTCGCTCTGATCCGCTCCCCATTGTGCGTCCTCTTGAACGTCGGTCTGTTGCGCTCGCTCCAACAGCGCTTCGATCTCCGCTTTAAGCTTTTGTTCTTGTTCCTTCATCCGCCCGTAGCTCATCGCTTTGTGCTTGCTCGCCTGCGCTTTGACTTTGGTCCCATCCAACGCCACCGTCCCAAGCTTGACCAATCCCATCTCTTTGGCCAGCCGCGCCACCGCGACAAACAACTCTTTAAGCTCTGGCAAATGCCTCATCCGAAATTCACAGATCGTTCGGTGCGATGGAAAATTGCCTGCTCCCAAGACCCGAAACCCTACGTCCTCGTAAAGCTTTCGCGCCAGCTGGCGCGAAGAGAAGACTCGGGTGGCATACCCGTACACCAACACCTTGACCAACAGCGCTGGATCGTACGGCTGGTTTCGCCGCCCGTCTCCTTCGTAGCGGGCATAAAACTTCCCCAACTCCAACCGATCGATGATCTCGCTGACGAAATACACCAGATGATCTTCGGCCAACCACTCCGACGGCGAGGGCGGTAGCAAAAATGTCTGATTCGGCTCGTAGGGAAGAAAAGATGTCGACATCTCCACCTCACACTCAGCGCAACATTTCTTTTCCTTATACGCCCTTGCGAATCAGAGACAAGAATATTTTTCTGCGGCGCAAACTCCTAGCACAACCAACAAGGATTGAGACAACTTCAGAAGTCGTCTCAATCCTTGTTGGTTAGGTTGCCACGCATTATCTGCGCTTTACGTCGCCATTCGGGTTCTGCGAGCGTTAGACCGGGAAGTGAACTCCCCAGAAGAGACGCACCTCGAGGTCGTCCGCCAGGTTGCTGCCGTGCGTCCCACGCCCCGTCGATGGATCGATGTGCGTGCCGTGATCTGACACGAATGCAACGGTGTGTGACATGGTAGCCCACCTTTCGCGTGCCGCGCGAGCGACCCGATCGAAGTTGCGTACGTGGTTGGCCATCGCGCGCAGCGCCTCTGGACTCCGTGGTAACGTGGCGTGCATCTTGTCGTCGTACTCCTGCTGGTAAGCCAGAATGAAGTCATGCTGGTTCGCTGCGACGAGGTTGAGCGTCCGCTCAACCACCTCCTCGTCGTAGGTCTCGGTGAAGTAGTCAATCCTCCGATTCCGGAAGATCAGATCGATTGAGGAGTTCTTCACGGCCACTATGGCGACACGGTGGCCAGCCCGCGAGAGCGCGTCGAAGAGGGTGTCGCAGGTCAGCGTCGGCTTTTCGGACTTGCGGATGCCATGGGTGTCCGGAGGGGCGCCCGTGAACATCGATGCGAAGCAGACGGGTGTGACCGAGGGCATCACGGCGCAAGCTTCAACCGATGTTGGTGCGTGGCGCGCGACCGGCTCAAAGGCCTCAGCGTATGAGCGGACCATGTGCGCACCGATCGCGTCGGCTGCGAACACGAGTGCCTTCGTCACGGTTCGACGCGCCGCGAATGCAGCGACCTCGCTGAATGGGGGCGCGACGCAATCGGCCGGTCTGGGAATCCCGAAGAGTTCACATACGGTGCTCGTCACCGACGCCACGTCAAGCATGCCTCGCATTATCTCGGATTCCGGCGGAAGGAGCAAGGAATCCCGGCACCCGCGTCGACGGCGCCCGTCGCTCCGAAGCGCCCGAACCCATGCACATGAGACATAGTGGGCGCCACTTGGATTGGGCTGATCTCCGTGGCAACCGCCACGGTTCATACATCTGAGCAAGAACAGTAAGATCGGCAGTTTTTATTCGGAGTTCGAGAGCCGGGCAGACTTCACAACGATCATGGCCCGTTCGTCGGGGTAGCGCTGAACAGCGCAGTGCGGTAGATTACACCACAAGCAAAATTTTGGCCCGCCGCCTCCGAGCGAGCTGAATTGAAACAGGCGGTGAACGACGAGGCGGTGGGCAGCTTTTTAGGGCGCGGAGTACCCACCGGGGGGGGCGCGCTGCGCACGTCCTACATCTATTATGCATTTGGACAGCATTACTAGCGGAGGGAACATCTTGACAAAGCCAGAGCGTTTTCCGGATTTTTTCCTCATCGGGGCACCGCGGTGCGGCACGACTTCGTTGAGCAACTACCTCGCAAATAACCCGCAGGTGTGCTTCTCGCGGCCTAAGGAGCCACACTATTTCTCGTTGTTCGCGTCGCGCGCCTCGCTCGACGACTTAGAGACCGCCTACTTGGCGCGTTACTTTTCTCACTATCGGGAAAGTCATAAGGCGATCGGAGAGGGGTCTGTTTCTTACCTCTACTCTCCCGATGCCCTACGGCGAATTTTGAGCCTCAACCCACAGGCCAGGTTCATTGCCATCTTACGTAATCCGCTGGACATGCTTGCCTCGTATCATTTGCGGATGCGCTTCACCTTCATGGAAGATGTAGAGGACTTTGCCACCGCCTGGAGTTTGCAGGAAATGAGAGCACGAGGCGAGCGGATTCCCAAACACTGCTTTGCCCCCCAACTACTGATGTACCGTGAGGTCGCCAGCTTTGGACTGCAGATCGAGCGCCTCTATCAACTCGCCGGGCGCGACCGCTGCCTTGTTCTCCTCCTCGACGACCTCGTGCGCGACCCACTGACGGTGTACAAACACGTGCTTCAGTTTATAGGGGTTGAGTACGACGGCAGAACGAAATTTCAGCGGAAGCTCGGGAGCCGTATCTACCGCTATCATTGGCTACAGAGGTTGCTCTACGCCCCTCTGGCGAGCAAGGCGCATGTGGTCGATACCTTAGACCTGATCTGGAAGATGGACCAGAAGAAGAAAGCCACCGGTAAAAAATCTAGGCTGGAACGGTTGGCGCGGTGGAACACGATTAGCACGCGCCCAACACCTCTGGCTCCCGACGTCAAGCAGATGCTGCGAGACACGCTTGCGGAGGACGTGACCAAGCTCTCCAATCTGCTGCAGCGCGATCTGAGCCATTGGCTGACCGAGCCAAAGTGCGGTCTAGAGCGTGCGTCTGCGGCGATTGTCGTCCCGTCTCCGAGCCGAAAAGAACCGAGTTAGACAGATTCCACCAGCATAAACAGGAATGCCTATACGGAATTACACACACAGCGCCCCGCTGATCGTGGGAAACAATACCTGTTTTTAGCAGGCCCTGAGCTCCCAGGAGTGAGGAAGAGCTGGCAAGGGGCTTTGGAGAAGCAGGGATTCTCTGCCTGCTCAGGACTCGAACCAAAAATCACCGATGGGAGAGTCTGTCTGGGAGCAGTGGTACATTTAGCGCAGGTGCGCCGGGCACAGGAAGCCGAGCGATGGCGAGAGGTCGGTTACGAGCTATTGATGCGATAATAGAGAAGCTGACGATGGAGAGCGCAGGGAAAACCTTTGAAGAGTTAGCCGGGAAGCGCGGCGGGGCGCGGGTCGGTAGGCCCAGATGGCTGAGGATCTTGTCGATCGCCGGCGGATCTTCGATCGCGGCAAGATCTTCAAGCTGCGGCCGCAGTTCGGGCAGTGTTCGATGTCGATGTCGAAGACCCGTTTGAGCAGCCGGGCCCAGTTCATGCGCGGCGTTTCTCCGTGGGCAACGGCGTGTGGACATGGAGTCTACTTTTGGTTAGGATCGCAAACAACTTTCGGTGCAGCAAGGTCGTTGACGTCGGGAATCTCTTCGGTAGCGTCTGGCAGGTATCGACCCGGTCCGTGCATGCTCTGCTCCCTTGAGAAAAAAGGTTGGGAGCGGCAGTAGAAAAGCGATGACAAGCCCTGTCCAGATCGTATCCAGTAACGTTGCTAAAGTGTCCATCATCACGGTATCGGTGCGTGGCGATAGGCATGCTCGCGGTAAACCGCTGGGCTCTCCATGACAGCCATATCTCGTGATCGGGAGCAGGTGGTGGACCGCTTTCCCCCAGGGCCGCGTTGGATGCCGCTGGTTGTGGCTCGCTATTTGCGCGACCCATGTGGGTTCTATGCCCGCTGCGTGCGTCTCTATGGCGACCCGTTTCTCATGCCCACCCCGTTTGGCCCTCTCGTGGTGACGGGCCGGCCAGAGGGCATTGAAACCATCTTTGCTGCCGACCCCGATACTTTCGACATTTTTGCCCAATCCAGCGTGCAACCGTTTCTCGGGGCTTCGTCTCTCATGCTCTCCAACGGCGTATCGCACCTGCGCATGCGCCGTCTGCTCATGCCTCGTTTCCATGGCCGTCAGGTAGTCCAGTTTTCTTCGACCATGCAGGCGATCGCCACCGAGGCGGCGGCCGGGTGGCCCATGGGGCAGCCGTTTGTCGCCCAGGAAGCGATGCAAGCCCTCTCTTTCGAGATCATTTTGCGCGTCTTTTTCGGTGCCAAAGAACATCGCAAGGCACTCTTGAGAACCTCTCTTCACGCAGTGCAACAGACCACCAGTCCCGCCATTACATTTGTTTCGATGTTGCGGCATCAGTTCGGTGGATTCGGACCTTGGGCGAAATTTTGCCGCGCCATGAAACAGCTCGATGACACGGTCTATAGCTTGATCGCCGAGGCTCGCCACACGTCTTCCGAGGATGACATTCTCGGCTTGCTGCTCAGTGTTCGGCACGAAGATGGAAGCGGATTGAGCGACTTGGAAATTCGCGACCAGCTGGTGTCACTCGTGGCCGCCGGACACGAAACGCTCGCAAGCGCGTTGGCATGGGCGCTCTATTGGTTGCACCGTCACCCAGAAGTGCTTGCGCACTTATGTGACGAGTTGGCGACGGTGGAAGACGATGCCGAATTCAAGCAACTTATGACGTTGCCTTACCTGGATGCCGTGTGCAACGAGACCTTGCGATTGAGCCCGATATTGCCCGAGGTGCCGCGCTTGTTGCGCCGCCCCTTCCAATTTCTGGGCTACTCGTTGCCGGCGGGCTATGGCGTGGCGTCGATCGCCAGCTTGGTCCATATGCGTGAGGACCTCTATCCAGCGGCGGGTGAGTTCCAACCCCAGCGCTTCCTCCAACGCAAGTATTCACCTTTTGAATTCGTGCCATTTGGCGGCGGGACGCATCGTTGTCTGGGCGCAACGTTCGCTTTTTACGAAATGAAAGTGGTCCTGGCGGCTCTGCTGCGCCATTGCCGCTTCAGCATCCATGCGGCCACGGCGGTTCGGCCCCGCCGGCAACAAAGCTTTCCGTTCGGACCTCACGGGGCGTTTAAACTCGTTCTCGAAAGCCGGTGCATACCGCCGAGCCGTTATGACGCCGCCACCTCAGAGTCAAGGCCATCCCAGGGCTGACGTTACCAACGCAAACTTGGCCGCGCTTCCAGGGTTGGTTCCAAACGGCGTCAGCGTGGCAATCCGGGCTAAATCACGTACCACGGCTGATCGCAAAGCAGCCAGGCCACTGTCCATTGCAGAGCGACCAGCCCGACAATGAGGAGGGCTGACAGAGGATAAGGGCCAAACAATACCTTCACCTGGGGATAACGCTTTATAATGTCTTTGCGGCCTTGGGTGTGAAACTGCTCAGGCTGTTCGTTGATGGTGAAGCAATCCTAGGAAGCGGAACGCTTCATGAGCGGCGTTCTTTAACCTCTTTCAGTTCGACTGCCGGCTGCACAAAATCAGAAAACATCGGCCGGACATTATTGCTTTCCGTTCCTTGCGCTGAAAGCCGACACCACTGATCGGGATACAGCCGCACCATGTCTTCCAAATGACGAGTAAACAGGGCGAGATTTGCAGCAACATCCTGCTGCAGGTCTCCTGTCTTGACGAGATCGATTTCAGGGCTGATACGAAGGGTCAGACGATCCTCAGCGTCGCGCGTGACACACATAGGAAGAACCGCCGCGCCCGCGCGTAAAGCCAGGGTCACGGGACCACGGCGAATATAGACAGGGGCACCCAAAAACTGCGTGTTTACTTTTCCAGATTTAAACGCATCCGGGAGGATAATAACCACTTCGTTCCGCCTTAATGCGCCAAGGATTTGTCGGGCCGCCTGCCTGCGCGGCTTAGCCGATATCGTTTTTACCCCAGCCTTCGCTCTGTAGCTGTCAAGCAAGCGGGATAATCTTTCGTCTGGTGGTTGCTTGACTAAAATGCTGGCGGGGTATTCGGCCGCGGCAAGACGGGGACCAATCATAGTAAAATTTCCTAAATGAGGGCCGAGAGCGATCACTCCGTTGCCCTTTTCCAAAGCCCGCTTCAAATACTCCTCGCCCTCAATAGCAACGCTGGCACATATCGCGTCCCTGGAGGTATAAAGGGTGCAGGCAGTCTCATAAA
The DNA here is from genome assembly GCA_963816145.1 of uncultured delta proteobacterium. Lineage (GTDB taxonomy): Bacteria > Desulfobacterota > Binatia > UBA9968 > UBA9968 > DP-20. The sequence continues at coordinate 199,126 of CAWFJP010000001.1, read as the reverse complement.
GTCCCTGGACAAAATTCCTCCAGGTCGTACGAGCCACGCTCTTTCTCGTCTCCACCGGTAAGGATTCGTCGCTCAAGGCCATGGAGACGTTCACTTCCATCAGTTTTCGGTATGACCATAAAATAGCGAAAGTTAGTCGGACGGTCGCCGCCGTGATGAGGACGATCAGGCGTTGCGGGATCCTCGGAACGAGGAAGATAATTGCCCTTAGGCAATATTCCCCTGTTCGGTAATAGAGAAATTTCTTGAAGGAAAAACGATGCTTCATCTCGGACAAACTATTTGTGAGCCTGTCGGCAGTTTTGACACATTTGACGGTTGTCCGTCAACGGCACGACGCGCGATTTCTAAACAAAGGGCACTGTCGAATTATCGATGGGGCGAGACATTGTGTGCCTAATGAGCGCGAGGATATCTGACGTAAATCTATTATGACCACTGAGTGGAATTGGGATGCGTCTGTCTCAATATTTCCAGCGTCGCCGCCCAAAATTGGGACGTTACGTGGTTTATCGTTTACCAGGTTTACTTGAACGAAGATGAAAACGATGTTACAAGAAAAAAATTTAGAGGATGTGGAGGTTGTAATTTCGCCGATCGGAAGGAGCTGTGGGTTGTAGTCCCGGTTGCGTCTCAGCGCTTGCCGGCTCGGGTTCCGGCGAGTAAGCTCCTGCCGTGCGTCCCGCTGTCGAATCGATAAGAATCGTGCCGGTACGTAACTCCCGCGACATGCGCCGGTTCATTCGCGTGCCTTGGTCGGTCTATGCCGACGACCCAACATGGGTCCCGCATTTGTTGCTAGAGCGACGCGAGCACTTTTCTCCCCGCAACCCATACTTCACGCACGCGCGCTGCTGTTTTTGGCTTGCCTACCGCGGGAGCAGGCCAGTCGGTCGGATCAGCGCCCAAATTGATGAATTGCACGAAGAGAGGTATCGGGATGCCACCGGTTTTTTTGGGTTCCTCGAGGCCGAGAATGAGGCGGGGACGTTTCACGAACTGTTGAGCACGGCTGAAGGCTGGCTGCGTGACCAGGGCATGTTGCGAGTTCGCGGCCCGTTCAACTTTTCCATCAACCAGGAGTGCGGGCTTCTTGTGGACGGTTACGACACCCCCCCAATGATTATGATGGGCCACTCCCGCCCGTACTATGCCGCTCGGCTGACAGCCGAGGGATACCAGGGCGTAAAAGACTTGCTGGCCTATCGTCTCTCCGCCCAATTCACCCCCCCCGAGATCATGAAGGCCGTTATGAACAAAGCCGCTGGCCGCGCGCGGGTCAGGCCACTGCGCAGATCACGGTTAAATGAGGACCTCGAAATTATTAAGGACATTTTCGAGGATGCCTGGTCTACCAACTGGGGATTCATTCCATTCAGCAAAGACGAGGTTCGGCATCTAGGCTACAGCTTGCGACTGCTAGTCGATGACGATGCCGTGCAAATAGCGGAAGTGGACGGCGTGCCGGCCGCGATGATCGTAGCCTTGCCGAACTTAAATGAAGTGATACGAGACCTGCAGGGACGTTTGCTTCCATTTGGCTGGCTCAAGCTCTTGTGGCGGCTGAAAGTGAAATCTCCGAAAACGGCTCGCGTTGTCCTGATGGGAGTGCGCAAACGTTTTCAGCGAAGCCCGCTTGGAGCCGCGCTGGGGTTCCTGCTTATCGATGCCGTGCGCGGCTATGGAATCAGGCGCGGAGTTCAGGAAGTTGAACTGTCCTGGATTCTGGAAGATAACATGCCGATGCGGAATATGCTCACGATGATCGGTGGCATCCCGTATAAACGCTACCGTATTTATGAAAAAGCAGTCTGAGTAGCGAACTGCGGTTGCAAGAAAAACAGCTTGAGTTACTCGATTTTGTGATAAAAGAGAACGCTGATGGATACCTCCAAGACAGCCGACGTTCGTGTCAACGACACTTTCCTCGCGCCGCTGGAACGAACTGCGTTGCAGTGGCTATGTAAACACATGCCTGCCTGGATGACTCCCGACATACTCACTGGGGTTGGCTTGATTGGCGGGGTAGTCATGGCGATTGGGTTCTGGTTGTGCAATGCGAATAAAAATTTTCTATGGATCGTTGATCTTGGCCTTCTGATCAATTGGTTCGGAGATAGTCTCGATGGCTCATTGGCACGATACCGCAAAATCGAACGATTCCAATACGGTTATTTCGTCGATCATACTGTTGATATCACAACGCAAACCATATTTTTTCTCGGCCTGGGATTATCTCCGTTTGTCCACTTCAACTTCGCGCTTCTAGCGCTCGTCGGTTATTTGCACCTTGGGGTTTTAACGAATATCAACACCGCCGTATCCGGAGTGTACAAAATTTCTTACGGCAAAATCGGCCCCACAGAAGTTCGCGTGTTTCTTCTCGGCGTGAACGCCATATTCTATTTCGGCACCAATCCGTTGATTAATCTGGGTAGCGTAAGCATTTTCTCTTTTGACGCTATCGTGTTGTGTATTGCCATAGCCTTTTTTCTCTATTTCCTGGGATTTACCTTTTTAAGGATGAGAGAACTTAATATTCAAGATCCTCCCAAAGGGAATCCCTTGCGGCCGCAATCTTATCGACCTGGCGTTTCAAGAAAACTAGTGTGACATAACGGAGCGTTTCGCGGATGGCAGTGGCAGGCATCACAAAGGTCGTTCTTTTGGCTCTGAATACGGCACCTACCAAGGCAACGTATGACGCGGTGTACGGTGGGGAACCCCTGTTGACCCGCGCTCTGGTTGCTCTGTCAAAGGCAGGGATACGATCCGTAGGGATCGTTAGTCATGAGGAAGACCGTGAAACGATTGTTGCGCTAATCGGGAAGGCACGAACCCGACTTGCGCTGGATTTTGATATTTGTCCGATCCGTACCGGTGAGACACTTTCTGAGGTAGTGTCCCGTCTCGCCGAACCATGGGATACGTCTTTTTTGCTGTTCGAAACAGATAAAGTTGTCCATCCGACATTTTTTGCGCAGCTGGCCCAATTTGCCGCATCACCAAAACCGGTGCTCGCTGTCTATAAAAATGTGTGGTTAAATGAAGGGAAGGTCGCTTTCGAGAGTGCATTCCCGGACAAATTCAAAGTGATCTTTGCCCATCCCGAGTCCTTTACCAAGATTGCGCTCGATAAAACCGTTTTCCAGAGCAACAGCTTCGATGTCGGACCTGCTGATCCGGTAGAAGTCTCTTCCACCCTCTCCAATGGCGTCTTCAGCACCGACGTGGTTGTTTGTCATCGCGTTCATTTGGAACACCTTTCATGGAGCAATGTTGCTGATCTGATCCACCACTGGCGCAAGCAGCAACTCCTCAGGCTGGGGTTCGTCGAAAATGTTTGGTGGCTGCCGGTTACTGGAAGAGAATCGCAAGAGGACCGGACTGAATTTTTTTGGCGTATTGCTTTCAAAGAAATTAGTGGGGAATTTTCCAAACTGGTCAACTCCCACCTCTCCAAACCCTTGACGTTCTTATTTGTGCGTTTTGGCTTCAGCCCAAACGCGATTAGCATCCTGGAACTCGGCCTATTCCTCTTCGCCTCCGCTTTTCTGCTCATCCCGCAGTACTGGGCAATGCTCGTGTTTGCCGTTGTGTGGCAGTTTTCTGCCGGGGTGTTAGACCGGTGTGATGGTGAGGTCGCACGCATCCGCAATTATGAATCGGAAGCCGGAGCACGGTTCGATATGCTCATTGACGACCTGCGCTTCGCGCTTCCGTTTGTATTTTTGACCATCGCGTGTTATCGCGAATCGCATCGCGATCTGGGGTATCTTGTTGTCGCGTTGGCAACCGCCGCATGGTATGGGAGCGCCGTCGTTTATCACAGTCGTTTTTTGCGGCGAGCGGGATACGTGAGCATCCAAGCCATGGGCGTCGACTTTTTGAAAACGCAGGCGGAGACCCGTTGGTTCGCTGTGTTTCGGAGAATTCAGCCGTTTACGAAAGGCGACATTCGTACGTTTTACATTTTTCTCGCAAGCTTCCTCGGCAACAAATCGGTCCTCTTCTGGATGCTGGTTGCCTATGCGTGGCCGCTGGGCGCGTCGTATTTTTTTACCGTTTTAAAATTTCGCCACCCACCCGCCAGCGCGCCAGCCACAGTTGCCTGAAGCGACTGTTTGACCGCGAACGTAGACACGATGGCCTTGCTAGAGAAATCCCGTAGAGTGGCTCGTCCACCAGGCATACGTGCACAGCCTGAGTGTGTTGTCTTAGGCGTACGGGAGGGTGTAGCCCCGAGTCCAAAACCGCCGGTCCGTATCTTTGTCGGTACCGAACCCGCACAGTATCGCGCCGAGCGGGTCTTTTTCTGGTCGATCGAACAAGTCCGCGACCCGAGCCGGATCTATGAGATTTATCTCATGAAAGATTTAGTCGGATTCGACCGACGAGGGTGGCTCACGGGCTTCACCAATTATCGGCTCGCGATTCCGGATTTTGCCGGCGGATTCGGGAAAGCCATCTATAACGATGTTGATCAAGTGTACCTTGGCGATCCGGGAGAATTGTTTGATGCGGATCTCGGAGACCACGGTTTTCTGGCCCTCTCCGATCACGATACAGCAGTCATGTTGATCGATTGCGCCCGGATGGCTTCTGTATGGACTCTTGCGGAAGCCCAAAGCCAGCGCAGAGGTTTCATGGAGGGGAAGGCACGGGCAATACCTGGCTTGTATGGACGACTCGACCCAGTGTGGCACGCGCGTGATACAGAATATGTCCCTCATCACTCGAAGCTCCTGCATTACACCGCCATCCATATGCAACCCTGGCAGCCAACGCCGGATCGCTATGCCTACCAGCACAACCCTGCCGGCGAGGTATGGTTTGCCCTGGAGCGTGCTGCAGACGCCGCCGCGTATCGAGTCTTCACTGCCGCGCACCCAAGCCAGGAGTACAAAATGTTATGCACGCAGATTCGTCAGGCCGACGAATCCACGCATACGCCAGAGGAGCACCCAGCCAAGGAGCATCTGTCGGCGCCTGAGCAGCAAAACGTTTCCTGGTATGACCTTGTTTTGCTGTCGGAGACAGGCCGTTCCAAGAAACCGATTGCCGACATCGTCTCCACCGAGGTCTTGGATTGTTTGCCAGACGAGGATGTACCGTGGGTCCTTGATGAGTTGTTCCGCTCTGCTCGCCGCAAGGTGGCGGTAACCGTCACAACGGCTAGACGGACGAGCGTGCCAGGTCACGGAATACAGGTTTCTCATTGCCCGCGCCCAGAGTCCTGGTGGGCGGCACAGCTTGAAGCTGCGAGTTGCCGTCACCCAGGGAGACACTGGCAGCTCATCGTGCATACGCGCAATCGCTGGGGACGACAAGTCACTCAGTCATGCGCAGGAGGCCGCCGCTTTAACGGCAATCCCAGTGTGTGGGTACTGACGGACGATCACCCGGGAAACACCACACAGTCTCTCGGTCTTGCCAAAGCCTTGGGTTGGCCATACGAAGTCAAAGAACTGCATTTTACCTGGCGCATACATCTCCACGACTTCCTGTTCGGATACTTCGGCGCAACGCAGCTTGGTCTCAAACGAACGCAGTCGGCTGTGCTCACTCGGCCCTGGCCTGACCTGGTTATTACCACCGGGTGGCGTACTGCCCACATCGCACGTTGGATCAAAAAACAAAGCCACGATCATACGCGCCTTGTGCAAATGGGGCGCAAAGGCACCCATGTCGCGCATCTGTACGATCTTGCGATTAGTTGCCGGTACTTTCGCTTGCCGCCTCATTCTCGGCGGATCGAAACCGTCGTCCCGCTCACTGAAGTCTCTTCGGAACAACTCTGGCAGACTGCCGAGCGCTGGCATGACTTATTGGCAAATACGCCACGCCCGCGTATTGCTCTGTTGGTGGGGGGGGCCTCGTACGCATGCCGTTTCGATGAGGAAACGGCGTACCGTCTAGGTGTAGAGGTCCGTGCCTTCGCTGAAGCCACGAGAGGTGCGGTCTTTGCCACGACGAGCCGCCGCACGGGATCACAAGCCACGGCGGCATTGACGAAAGGACTCGGTGATTCTTGTCATCTGTACGAGTGGCAACCGGATCGATCAGAAAATCCTTATCTCGCCTACCTGGCTTTAGCAGACATCCTGATTGTGACCGGAGAAAGCGAATCGATGCTGGCGGAAGCAGCAGCCACTGGGAAACCAGTCTATATTTATCCCCTTCCCAAGCAACAGCTCGACCGGTGGACCCGACTGAAAGAATGGATCGTCGCCCGCTCCTCGTTACAGCGAATGAACGTGCGCGGAACGGTGCGTCCGCAGCAAGGCCTGGAATATCTGTGTGCCCGACTAGTCGAGCGTGGTGTCGTCCTGCCGCAGCCGGACCTCGGTGTGTTACACCAAACCTTGATACAACGGGGGATTGCTCGTTTTTTCGGTGAGCCCTTGGACATGACGAAGTCTCCAGGACTCCAAGAAGTCGAAGAAATTGTTCAGCGGGTACAAACACTCATGGGAATGGGAAAATCCCAAGGGGTGCCCGTGACCTATGCTCCGAAGTCACAATAATGGTAGAACAGTGAAGGAATCGGTGATGAAGTATCTTGACTTGGAACAGCTCCGGGCTATTGATTCGGTCGCATTGCGGTCGCAGAAGCCCTACCCCTGGATTAATCCTCAAGGAATATTGACAGAAGAGGGATTTCAGCTTCTGCGCGAAAGCCTCCCCCCTCTGACTCTGTTCAGCCCCCAATTTGGAGTGGAACGTCGATATCAACAGCAGAGCCATGATCGTTTCACTCTTGAATATCATGATGGTCTGGATATCGCCCCGCCGTGGAAGGAGTTCATTGCAGAACTCAGAGGGGGAGACTACCAAAGTATTGTCTCTCGGCTCACCGGAAACCGCTCGTTCGAGCTGCTCTTCCACTGGCACTACACGCCGAGCGGTTGCTCTGTTTCTCCCCATTGCGATGCGCGGCGAAAACTCGGCTCTCACATTTTTTACTTTAATACGAGCCAAGACTGGGACCCTGCCTGGGGGGGAGAAACAGTGATTCTCGACGATGGAGGAAAGTTTCCCTACAACTCGGCTCCTCACTTTGAGGACTTCAAACAGATGTTTCCTGCGGAAGCCCAGGGGAACCGAAGCCTGTTGTTCTTCACAACCCAAAGGTCATGGCATGGCGTGCGGGCACTCACCTGCCCGCCAGGTCATATGCGCAAGGTTTTCATTGTCGTTATGAATCAGAACACAATGGTTGACCGTGTGCGTCGCTTTTTTGGTGAACCGTCAAGGGGCTATGAGTAAAAACGGCGTGACTTTTGCGCCCAGCGTCAATTCGTCAGCCTTTCGGTGCGAGATGCGAATGGATAGGTACTCGACATGACTGAATCCCCTAAGGTCACTGTCGTCATTCCGGTTTATAATCGGGAAAAGTACTTGGGTATTGCAGTCGACAGCATATTGTCTCAGACATTTCCTGATTTCGAACTGCTCGTTATCGATGACGGATCGAACGACGGAAGCATAGCCGTTGTCCGATCCTATGGCGATCCTCGCATTCGTCTAGTGTGTAACGATACCAATCTCGGTGTGTCGCCGACCCGCAACAAAGGTATTGAACTCGCGCGCGGCGAGTATCTGGCGTTTTTGGACAGCGACGATTGGGCGTGTCCCGAGCGGCTTGCTAAGCAGACCGCCTTTCTTGATAGCCACCCAGATTATGCGGCAGTAGGATCTTGGATCGAGTGGATGAGCGAAGCAGGATACCCGTCGGGCAGGATTAAGCGCAAACCTACCTCACCAGAGGAGATCGCAGCGTGGCGGCTCTTCCAACAAGGAATTGAGAATTCCACCAGTATGGCCCGCACCGTTGTGCTGCGTGCGTACAGGCATCGAGAGGAATTTGATGTCAGTGAGGATTTCGACCTCTGGTCGCGTATCGCTGCAAATCACAAGCTCGCCACTTTGCCTGAAGTCTTGGTGCGTCGTCGGATGCACGCTAACCAGCTTAGCCAAGAAAAGGCCGATCGGGCGCCAGAGCGACGATTGGCTATCTATGCAGAGCAACTCCACCTCCTCGGAGTTTCGTTTACTGATTCCGACCTGAATCGTCACTTGTTGTTGCGCAGCATGCGGAAACGAGGGTTCAGACCGGATCTTAATTATCTTGAATGGGCAGAGACCTGGTTGTTGCGCCTGCAGGCGGCGAATCACCGGGCAGGCTGCTATCCTGAGCCGGCGTTCTCGCAATTGCTTGGTCGCCTCTGGTTCAAAGTATGCTGGCATACAGCGAGCGATAGAAGATGGAATGTTTGGTGGCGGTTTTGGCGGTCCGCGCTGTGTCGGCAGACCCTGTCGCATATCCGCCTTTCCTCGCTCTGGAGGTCTTTAACGGTGGCGCGCAAGCCGCGTGATTTCACAAGCGGCGCGCGGATATGGGGACAAGCCAAGCGGCCACGTGCGTAGGACGACGATCACCCCTCGGCGCGCACCCCGTCACCGACGGCGGCCAGCCAGGCCCGGGCCGCGCCGCGCGCTTGCGCTAGCATCGCGGAGCGGCTGAAAGATCGGTGACTCCAGCAGTGCAGCAGCGGCCACCCGGTGCCCGGCTGGAGTCCAATGCGCGTCGATGGGGTAGATGAGCTGTTCCCCGGCCTTGGTGTGCTGATGGAACGGCGGTGAGAGGTCGATCAGCGGGATGTTTTCGCGGCGCGCGATGTCGTCGACCATCGCGTGGATGCTGCGGACATAGGGAAACGGGGCGTCGAGCTCGATCTCGCTGCGCTGCGGAATGTAGACCAGGAAAAACCGTGCTCCGTGTTTATGCGCCAGCCGCTGTATCTCGCCGAGCAGGCGCGCCGTGACGGCGTAGCCGGGCACGTCGTGGAAGTCGACCGCTGCCGCCGTCCGGTACTCGCGGTCGTCGTTCGCCTCGCGGAAGAAGCGGCGCCTCAGCAACTCCACCCTGAACTCGACGAACGCGTATGCGCGGCTGCGCTCCCTGAGGAACTGCTTCATCGGATTGATCACCGGCAAGGCGGGTTGGTTGCGCGGGCGCAGCTCCCCATCGACCAGCTCGAAGTAGGGCCGACGACCTTGCCTAGCGCTGATATTGTCGGACAAGTCGTTCATGTAGAACAGCAGCACCACCGCATCGTACGTTCGCGCGGCCAACTCCCGCTGCAGCACCAGGTATTCCTGCGCGGTACCAAAGCCGGGGACACCGCGGTTGTACACGGCGACTGTGGCGGGCAGACCGGCCTGCAGCAGGTCGGTGAACACCTGTCCCTGGCTGACACCCCAGCCCCAGGTGAAGGAGTCCCCCAGAACTAGGATGCGTGAGGTGGGCGCAGCCGGCCGCGGCGGCTTCGGCCGGCGCCAGCCCTCCGCATCATGCTGCACCAGCGCGTCGAACTCGGCGCGGCGGAAACGCAGGCGCAGGTTGGGTTTGCCACTCCAGCCGAGATACGCATCGCTCTGGTGCGAGCCGGAGAGGGGCTCTTCGACCTCGCGCACGGCGTCCGTCACGCGCAGCGTAACCTCTATGCCGAGCGCGGCCAGCAACACACTGATCACCAGGCCCATCAGCACCAATCCAAGATGGGCAAATAGGTTGCGCCTCACCTTCCACCGCTTCACGTGACCTCCGGCGCGCAGCGGCGCTCAGCATTTGGGGCGCGCGGTTCAAGTCGACACAATCCAGCGCGAGTCAGAATGATGGCAACAGCACAAGACGCGCTCAAGCAACGTGAGAGCATGATTCAAAGCTCATGGTTGCAAGCGGCAAGGCAATGCTCGAATTTGAAATTGATTCGCGCGAGCGTGGGGCACGTTCAAACTTTGAGCGGAACAGTATTGATCCTAGGCAAGTCACGGAACCCACTCGTCGACTCTCGGCGCGCAAACGAAGCACGAACTTCCGCAAGGTCCTGAGGAGTATCAATTTCTCTCCACCACAGGCCTTTGATGAGGACGGTGTTCACTTGCAGTGTAGAGGCCATCCGGCTAATGACATCGTGATACCACAGCCGCAAAGTCTCAGGTTCCCGGACCGCTGTTTCGAGCGCGGAACGAAAAGCCGCGCCGCCGTCAGCGCGAAATGCCATTAGGCCGATCGATTCGCCATCGATTTTCGACTCTGGAAGGGATTTCCCGACCGCTTTCAGCCGTCCATGGTTGGTGAGCATAACTTTCATATCGTCAGCGTCGTAACTGGCTTTTTGATCGATCGCCATGACGAGTGGGGCCTCCGGCGCGGCCAACACCCGACGTAAAATTTCTGCGTCAAAGAGGGTGTCACCATTGACCAAAACAAAATCTTCGGTCATGTCGCGAATTGCCAGCCAGCAGGTCACGGCCGTATTCGTCGTAGCAAAGAAAGGATTATAACTAGTTTGAACTGTCAGAGACGCGATGGGGTGCGTGGTAAGAAAGTGTTCAATCTTTTCGGCCCCATAGCCAATCATGATAGTGACGTGTCGAATCCCACATCGCGCGAGGGTACGCAGTTGCAGCTCAAGCACCGGACGGTCTGCGTCGACCGGCAGAAGGCATTTGGGAAGCTCCTCGGTGTTGGGTCGCAAACGACTCCCATAGCCTGCGTTTAGGACAATCGCTTTCATAACGAGCTTACACTGATAGCCATCGTGTTATTCCTTTTGGCATGAGCACTTGCCCCTGCCTCTGTGTTGTAGGTGGTGCGCCAGGTTGAAGCAAATTGTCTAGCTAATAAGAGAAAACCGCGCCGGAATCAAGAAAAAACAATTAAAAAACAACTGTTGAGGATAGAAGACAGCTGCTAGCGATAGTCCTTCTCTTCTCAGTGGACGTTTTGCAGTAAAACCGGCATCGGTTTTGAGCCATGATTGGCAAAGCCGGACGCTAGCGCTATATTCCGCTATACTCGTGCGCAGTCGCATCGAAAGCAAGCAAGATAGAATAAGTATTTCCGTGCACCGATCACCGTGATTGAATTACTGGCCCGCACCAAGAGACATTCGTCACGCGACGATGGAAAGTTCGCACGGACAAAACCCAGCCCGACGTTCCCCAGTACTTTCACATCGACCGTCGATCGATACATCGCTGGAGAAATTTCCAAGCCCCTGCTGATTTTCTGCCCAGCGCTCTTATTTCTCTTCGCCAACTTTACGGCCATCCGGTACTTGAACCTGGTTGCCAGCGGTTTGCTGCCGGCCGATGCTGTCCTCCCGCTACTCCTGCTCGGGTTGGCCATGGCCTTGGAGATCCTCCTGCCGATCGGCTTTCACATTTCGGTTGTCGTCGGTCTGAGCCGGCTCTATACGGATTCCGAAATGACGGCATTTTTTGCCTGCGGCATAAGTCCCATGCGGATTTTTCGCGTCGTCGCTGTGGTATCGCTGCTAGTCGCGCTTCTGATGGCTTGCCTTACATTGTACATGCGTCCTTGGGCAAACGGACTGCGCTATTTGCTTGAGCGGCAAGCCGTCGCCGAGTTCAATTTCGCCGATTTGAAACCGGGGCATTTCTATGAAAACCCGTCCGGAAATCGTGTGCTGTTTTTTCAAGCTATTGATCCAGACTCCAGCCGTATGCAGCGGGTGTTTATGCAAACAATTTCGGGCGACACCGTAACCATCGTGTCGGCGGACGAAGCCTTTCATCAGCCACGGGACGACGGGCGTGCCGGGGGATTTTTAGTGTGTATTCGGGCGCGCTCCTACGACCTTTCATCGAGTCAGGATGGTATGTCGTGGACGGTCAGCCCAGAGCTTGTCGTCAAGCTGGACAATCCCGATGATGTGCCGATCGGCTATAAACGCAAAGCGGCGCCTACCTGGCAGTTGGCGCATTCGCTCGCGTCCCCCGATATCGCAGAGTTGCAATGGCGCCTATCTACGCCGGTCTTCGCGTTTCTTATGGGATTGCTCGGTTTCCCGCTTAGCCGCGCAAGGCCGCGCGAAGGCAAGTACGCCAAGTTATTCATATCGGCTGTGAGTTATGCGGTGTTTTACAACCTGCAGCTAATCGCCAAAACCTGGGTGGAACAAGGCGTCGTAAAGCCGATCCCGGGTCTCTGGTGGCCGGATCTCCTGCTGGCGCTCCTGGTTGTCGGACTGCTTTGGAACCGGCCGGGGCCAGCGCAGCAAAGGACCGCAACGCCCGTATCTCGGGGCTAGCTACAAGCAAGTATGCGTTTACTTGATCGATACATCGCGAGAAGGGTTTTTAGAGGCTACGCACTAATCGTGGTGATCCTGGTCTCCGCGTTCAGCCTGATCGCACTCGTACACGAACTGGATAGCGTAGGCAAGGGGACGTACAAGACTTCCGATGCGGCGTTGTATGTCCTGTTGACGTTGCCGCGGTGGATTGTGGAGCTGTCACCAGCCATGGCGCTCTTGGGAGCGATCGTCGGGTTGGGAGAATTAGCGGCCGGCGAAGAGCTTACCGCCATGCAAGCCCTCGGCGTCTCCCAGGCGCGCATTGCTTGGTCGGTGCTGAAAACCGGGCTTCTAGTGATGCTTGCGGTTGTGGGCTTGCAGGAGTTCGTGGCGCCGAAGTTGGACCAATTGGCTTTTGAGCGCCGCACTCAGGCGATTTCCAGCATGGAATCCACGAATACCCGGGGGGGGTTCTGGTCGCGCAATGGCCAACGTGTGGTGCATGTACGCCGCTTGCTTCATGGTCGAATCCCCTCTGAAATCGAAATTTATCATTTCGACAACAATGGAGCGCTTCGTCTCGTGGCATGGGCGAGGGAGGCCGTTATTCAGGACTCAAACCGGTGGGTGCTTCACGACGTGCGTCAGCAAATCATTACGGAAAACAAGATTTTTACTGAGCGATTTGCCCGGTTACCGTGGGACTCCCCGTTTACGCCGGACCAAATCACTAAAATCATGTTGCCGGTGGAGAAGCTTTCGCCTTCGGAGTTGTACGAATACGTACAATACCTCAAGCGGGCCGGTCTTGCCGCCGAACGTCCTGAACTTACACTCTGGCAATCTATCAGCATGCCGCTGTCGACGCTGGCGATGGTGATTCTCGCCATTCCGTACGTGCTCGGCCCGATTCGCCAGGTAAGCGCCGGTAAGCGCATGCTGCACGGAGGCTTAATCGGCGCCACTTTTCATGCCGGCAGTCAGCTGACGATCCAGCTTGGATCTTTGCTTCATCTGCCGGCGCCGCTGGTAACTCTGAGCCCAGTGGCAGTGATGCTTGGTATCGCGGTTTGGCTGTATCGGCGGCTGTGATGAAGCCGCAGCGTCGTCGCGGATTATCCGTCGATCCCCCGGACTTTGACTATGGACGCGTGAATATAGTACGACATAAGCACCTGTGCCGATACTTCTGCTTTTAATTTTTAAGACTTGCAGCATGATATGCTTATCTGAAGGGCAAGCGTTTGAACATTCTGAATACAATGGATTTAGGAAATAGCGCCAGGTGAATTCATCAACCAATCTCCAATGCGGCCGATCGCCTGCCACTGGGCCGGCGTCCCAGACCTTTTCACTCCGGCAGACGAAGGAGCTTATTCAGGATCTTTTCGTGCCCAAGCCCTTGCTTTATTGGGCTGACTTTTTGATCACGGTATCCGTCGCCTACGGTTCTGCTGCTATATATATCATGGCGCCGCCCTTCTCGCTGATTCAGGTCGCCGCATTTTTACTGTCCGGAGCCGCCCTATTCCGGGTGGGGACCTTCATCCACGAGATTGTTCACATGTCGGGGCGGACGATGGTAGGCTTTCGCGTTGCCTGGAATGTTGTTTGCGGAGTGCCTTTGCTGATGCACTCACTCCTTTACAGCAATCATCTCGATCACCACAACCCGCGCAAGCATGGAACTCCGGCAGATGGCGAATATCTGCCCCTGGCATCGGCGCCGACCCGAGAAATTGTGTTGTATTTTGCGCAGGTCCCCATTTTGCCTCTCCTGGCAATCGTCCGCTTCCTCGTCGCGGTACCGCTGTCTTTTCTCCATCCCTGCCTCCGGCGATGGCTGCTCGAGCGCGCATCTTCCTATGCGATCAACCCATACTACCGCCGCACCATCCCGCCTACCGAACCTCAGCGTCTCTGGATTGCACTGGACGTGGTCTGCTTCTTGTGGTTGGCCGTGATTCTTATTTTGGTTCTAAAGGGATTCCTTACTTGGACGATGGTCGGACTTTTCTATTGCTTGTCGACCTATTCGATCGCGCTGAACTGGGTTCGGAACCTGGCGGCGCACCGGTACGCGAATATGGGAGGCGAAATGACTTTCGCAGAGCAAGTTGAGGAGTCCATTAACATCGTTCGCAGCTCGTTGGTCACGTTGCTGCTATTCCCGGTGGGGTTGCGCTATCATGGCCTGCATCATCTCTTCCCTTCACTACCCTATCACGCCCTGGGAAAGGCCCATCGGCGTCTCATGAACGCGCTTCCCGAAGACTCGCCCTACCGCAGGACCTGCTGTCCGGGATATTTTACTGCGCTCCGCGATCTCTTGCGCGGCGCCCGCCTCGCGGCAAGGCGCGGTGATGATCCGATGCGATTATGGCGCAGTGCAATTGCCAAAATATAGCCCCAAGGACGCCGATATTCCCAGAGACAAAACGAATGCAAAAGCGGTCATGCGATGCGTTAATCCGGTCGCCATGGAGGGGGCAGGGGGCGTTTCGGATTGGACGGACGGGAAATGCGCCTGATGCGCTTCATCATCCTGGCGGCGGTCGTCACCTTCGCGTTCGTTGCTCCTCTCGAGCTGGCGTTGCGGCTCGTCCCGAGCGCTATCCCGCTGAATCTGCTCATCGAGTTCGAGCCCACGCTGCGTTCGGCAATCGCCAAGCAGCGCAAGCTCCAACGCTTTGAAGACACGGTCCTCGTGCCGCGTGACGACGGTGGTCCGGCGGACCGCATGTGGATCTACAAGCCGGGTGTCGAGGTCACCGAGTCGTTCGACGAGGCCGGCATCGTCGACACCAGACGCATGGACAACGCCGGCTTTTGCAACGCCAATGCCGCCGCTTACGAAAAGCTCGAGCGCCTCGACGTCGCCGCGATCGGCGACTCTTTCACATTCTGCTTCGGCGTCGCCCCCGCCGACGCATGGCCGGCGGTGCTGGCCGAGCGCACGGGGCTGCGGGTCTATAATTTCGGCATGCCGAGTCGAGGGTTGTACGAGTACGTGCAGACCTTGAAAGCCTTTGCGCTCGCCAAACGTCCGCGCTTCGTTGTCGTCGCCGTCTACGAAGGCAACGACCTGCGCGATGCGGTGCACTTCCAGGAAGCCCGTGCGTCGAAGGCCCAGCACACCTGCCCCATCGCGTCGGACAGGCTCTGCGCCTGGCACGAACGGCTGAAACATGGGTTCCTCGGACGCCACAGCTATGGCTTCAACCTGGCGCTCTCCGGCATCTGGCGGTTCGCGTACAACCGCGGCAAGAAGGAGATCGACTTCCGCTACGACATCCGCTTTCCGGACGGCAACACGGTAACGTTTAACTCACGCAACGGCGATCTCGATGAAGTCACCTATGCCCGTGCGCTGGCGCGCGACGAGGTCACTCTAGACCTCTTCGAACCGCCGCTGCGAGGTCTCGTCGCTCTGGGTCGCGAGCACGGCTTCACGCCGATCGTCGTCTACATCCCGTCGGCTTATACGGCATACCGGCACCAGGCGCATTTCCACGACGCCGGTGTCGAGCGGACGGTGACCGAGTTCAGCGATCGTCAGCGCGGCTATTTCGCGCGCAAGGCGGGGGAGGCAGGCTTCGTGTATCGCGATCTCACGTCGGCGCTGCAACGCGCTGCCGCGAAGCTACCGTCAACCCGGCCGCTCTACTTTCGGACCAACGTGCATCTGACACCGGCTGGTCACGCGGTGGTTGCGGCCGAGGTGGCCGAGGAGATTCGAAAGACTCATCCGCCGCCGCAGTCAGCCGCGGAATAAAATGGATGACAAGAATCAAATGAGATGATAGGAATTTTTTTTCTAAGTGGTGACCCGCCGGAACTCTTATTTATCCTGCCGCCCGCCTGCCGCCCGACCTGGAGAACCTGACAAGCGGCAGAGAGTAAGGACTGGCTCCCATCCCAACTTCGCAGCGGGCAATGTCCGATAAGAGTGCGGGCTAGACTCCGATGCTGAGCTTCGTCCCGTCCCACGTCCGTTACGAACCGTATTCGCTGATCGCGCTGGGCCCCGAGACGGCCCCGGCGCTCTGCGACGAGCTGACCCGAACGTTTCCGACACCCGATCTCTTCACCGTGCTGCCGAAATTTGACTACAGGCTGAGCTTGTCCGAGAAGTTCGCTTCGAAGAACTACGGCCGCCTTCTCGCGCAGAACTCCGCATGGAATCGGTTCCACTCGTGGATCAAGAGCCACGAGTTCATCACGCAGACGGCCGCATGTCTCAAGATGCAGCACATCGATCTCGACCGCTATTTCGGTTCGGTCGCGGCTCGGCTCGTCGGCACTCCGCAAAACGGTAACTATCGTGATCGAGAAGGACGGCTAGTCCGCCGGTGTTTTTTCATTTCCTGCGCATCGCGCAGCGGGTGGATCCGTTACAGCGATTTTATGACCGCCTATGACGGCCTATTCAGGCGGTGGTGGGCTTTGGGGCTGTAATCTCCTACTTGGTATTGGGGCTCTGTAGGAGCCCGCTCGCTCTCCCCTTCGCCCATGAGCCGGCGTATTCTGCTCACAGCGCGCGCAAGATCGTCCGACTTTGCGGGTTGCAGCGATTGCTCCTGACCGGGAGAGCACAAGAGCCCACGTTCAATCAATCCGCGATGAAGCGCCTGAAAATCGCGTTTCGGTCTGATGACGCCCCAGTGGATCAAGGTCTCTTCAATCCGTTGTGATCCAGGAAACGCGCGGAGCAGCCGCTTCGGTTGTCTGCGGGGCGTCCAATCGAACAAATCGACCCGACGACCGGTGGAGCAGGCTTCCGCGAGCATCGACGCGCTATCGGCGGTGACGATGAAGCGGTCGGCGAGCGCGAGATAAGCTAGATATGGATTTTCGTCCTTGTTCGTCGACTGCCACCGGTAGACGTAAGCAGGGACTTGTACCGCGGCCAACAGCGCATCAGCGGCATCCGGCGGTGTGCGCGAGCTGCTGCTGATAAGAAGGCTCCCGCCGGTTTCACGCGCCGTGCGGCTGGCGAACTGCCCGAGTTGGCTCGCCGTGAACGCGTCCAGTCGGTAGCTGGAGCTATTGCCTCCCACCAGCACCGCGATCCAGGGTCGCGACAGATGCTCCAGCCGCCCGCGCCATTGCGCCACCGACGATTCCAGAACTTCCGGCTGCGCAGCGTTCAAGGGCAACAGGTTGTGCAACACGTTGGACCGCTCAGGCAGGCGGTACTGCGGCGTGGTTACCACCAAATCGAAATAATGCAAGGGCGCCTGAGCGTGCAGCAGGTGCACCAAGCGGCTGCGCCCGCCCGATTGCTTCTTGATCCAGCGCGCCAGAGGCGCGGCACGGCGTGAGGCGCCGATCACCAGATCTGGCCACGGTGGCGCTAATGGATCGGAGCGCCGAGTATCCACGGCGAGCTTCGAGGCACCTAGCAGCAGGTTCGGGCACCGATTGAGCCGGTTGTAACGAATGCGCTTTGTTTCGAAGCGCCAGCCTAGCGCTTCGGCGAGCCGCAATAATTGCGCGTTGTCGCCGGCGCGGTCGCTGAGGAGCACCCAAACCCGCGGCCGCTGAGGGGTGTCGGTCGGTGGACCGAGCGCGTCGCCAGCGCTCACGGCAATGTTCACTTCCTTCCCGGTCTTCTTCAACGGTATGGGGAAAACTCTTCTATCCAACCAAGTAGAAAAATAGCATCCCCAATTTTGAACGGCGATCCAGGCCCGTGTTAAAACAACGGCGCGGCTCGATCGGCCGTTCCCCTATGTTTGGGCGCTGCGTAACTTTTGTAACTGGCCGGAGACGAGATCCAACTCACGGCCATCGCGGACTAAAATAACCTCGCCGCTCTGTATCTGGTAAATTCTATCGGCGGCTTCGACGACGGCGGGCTGGTGCGAGATCGCCAAGATGGTCAGCTGACCTCGAAGGCTTTGCAACGTTTGGCAAATTGCCGCCTCGGTCTGCGGGTCGAGCGAGCTTGTGACCTCATCGAGGATCAGCAGCTTGGGGCGGCGAGCCAACGCCCTCGCGATCGCGATACGCTGTCGCTGGCCGCCTGAGAGCGCCATACCGCGCTCCGCCACCGAGCTGTGTATTTGCTGCGGCAGTTCCGCGACGAATTCCCATGCCCCGGCGGCGCGCAGCGCAGCCTCGGCGTCGGCCTCGTTCACCTCCGGATCGCCAAGCGTCACGTTCCACAGGACCGTCTCGTGCAGCAGGAAAGATTCCTGCGGCACGTAGCCGATCATCCTGCGCCACTGCCTGAGGTCAATCTGCTCCAATGACACATTATCAATCAGTATTTCGCCTTGCTGTGGACGGAGCAGGCCGATGATCAGATCGGCGATCGTGGTTTTCCCCGCTCCCGACGGCCCCATGATGGCAGTGAATGAACCCGCCGGGACGGTGAGCGACGCATTCCCAAGCACAGATACTTTTCCATAGCCGAAACTGACATTGTTCAGGCGAACCGAGTGCTCAAGGCGGGGAGAAGCGCCCTCTGGATTCGTTTCGCGGGCGCGGCTGGTGTCTTCAATGACGGCCTGCAACGACCAGAAGGCGCTCTCATAGGACTTCATTTTTTGATATTGCCGCTGGGTCTTTCCCATATATACAATCGAGCGCGTAAGGACCAGAATCATGACGAGCACGGCGTTGAACGGCAGCTTCCACTGAATCAGGGCCACGTACAAACCGGAGGTGATGATCAGCCCAATCGTGAAATCCTGAGCCGCGGTCAGAGTCTCCGTGCTGATCACATCCTGACGCAACGCGCGATTCAAGCGCTTGTTTTCTGATCTGAGAAGAGAGCCGACCAGTTCTTCACGGGCCATTGCTTTCAGAGGTTTGACCGATTGAAGGCTGTCGGTCAATCGGGTCAAGAGAGACTTGAGCAGTTGAGTCTGGCGCATGCCGGCATGATGCGCCATGCGGACGAGCCGGCGCAGCCCATAAAGGACCATCCCTCCTGCCGCGAGGGATAGCAGGGCGCCCTTCCACGTAAGAAAAAAGGCCGCGCCCGCGAAGACAATGGCTTGAACGAGAGCCACCAGAGTCCTGGCGCCTTGAAGATACGCCTGTGACGCCCGGAGCGCTTCGGTGCCGATGGCATTGGTCAGGCCGCCCACAGGTTGGCGCACGTAAAACTCCCACCGGGCAGCCAACAAGGCGCGAAGCAGGGAGAGTTGCAAGTCGGTCGTGACATGGGCAACGGTGTAGCCGACCTGGGCGTTCGCCAGGAGCAAAAATACCGCCTTGAGCGCAAGACAGATGACCATGATGCCCAGCAAAGCGCCGACTGTCGGCGTTACGCCAATTGCCGAGAGCGCTTCGGTCAGCATGTGTCCGAGCCCCGATAACCCATTGCCGGGACCTTGAGCGGCGTCGTTGGTCAGCAGGTTGAGCGATGGAAGCAGCAAGAGCAGACTGAGCCCCTCCGCGACGCTGGCAAATAACAGCGCGACCAGCGTGAGCGCGCTCCGTCCGGGATACATCCGGGCGATGGTAATCAAAAACCGCATGCTTCTTTAATGTCCTGCCGCGTGTCGTTCGAAGAGAACATCGAAGAATCGGAACCCTGATGTCCGGTAAGTTATCATGACCAAGGCGACTGGGTAGTCAGCTCAATATAATGCCCTGGCGGTAGCAAATGCTTTGCAGATTCGATCGATCTGGTCCGGCGTGTGCGCCGCGGTCGCGCTACAACGAAGCAAGCTGCCGCCGTCGGGGGCCGCCGGCGGCAAAATCAAGTTGACATATACTCCTTGATCCAGAAGGGCGTTCCACAAGCCGAACGCTTCTTCGCGCTGCGCGAACCGGACCGCGACAATCGGACTAACCTCGGGACCCAGTCTGAATCCCATCTCCTGCAATGACTGATACAATCGCCGCGCATTGTTCCACAGCCGGACACGGAGTTCAGGCTGGTTTCGGAGCCTGTTTAAAGCGGCTCTGGTCGAAGCGACCACCGCCGGGGAGGGAGATGCGGTGAAAATATACGGGCGGCTTGCATATCGGATCAGCTCCGCCTCGGGGTGATCCGAGACGCAAAATCCGCCGGTGGCTCCCAGGCTTTTGCTGAACGTGCCGACGATAAAATCGACGCTGCTTTCGACATCACTCTCCTCCGAAAGTCCGCGGCCCCGCTCCCCCAGCACTCCAAGCGAATGAGCTTCGTCTACAAGCAAACAAGCGCCATGATCCTGTTTTACCGCCGCGATTTCCGCCAGCGCCGCTCGATCCCCCAGCGTGCTATAGATGCCTTCCACGACGATCAGCGTGTCGGCACGACGCTCCCCAAAACGTCGCAGGCGCTTATCGAGATCCCCGACATCGTTGTGACGGAACCGAATAACTTCTGCCCCGCTCATCCGGCAGCCGTCATAAATGCTTGCATGGCAATCGGCATCGAGAAGGATCACATCTCCCGGCCCGGTGAGCGCCGAAATAACGCCCAGATTGGCAACGTACCCGGTTGAGAACACGACACACCACCGGCGCCCATAAAAGTCCGCCAGATCCTTCTCCAACGCAACGTGCCCGCCATAGCTGCCGTTAGCCATCCTCGATCCGGTAGTTCCCGTTCCTTCTTCTCGCACGGCTCGGACCGCCGCTTCTACGCACTGAGCATCTAAGGTGAGACCAAGATAGTTGTTCGTTCCCGCGAGGATCATTGGACGGCCGTTTACAATGGCCTCGGTTGGCGACAGGATCCGTTCAATCGTCGCCCGGAAAGGGTCCTCGCCCAATTGCGCCAGCGCCGCGCGGGCGCCGGCAATTTGCTGGAATTTGTCAAGGAGGGCCATTACCCTCGGTCAACGAGTTGCTGGAGACAGCGGGCGAAATGCCCGACGGTCCGCACGTCCGGGATGATATTCAGGGGAATGGAAATGTCGAACCGTTCTTCGGTATCGAGCAGGAGCTGCATGACCTTCATCGAATCGAGGCCTAGATCGGATATGAATTCCGTGTTCTCGGAAAGGCTCTGCCCGTCCGGCGTATACGGCCCTAAAATTTCATAGAGTTGGGAAAGTATCGACTCGTAGTGGCTCATCGTGTGGGAGGCCGCGAAGGTGATCCGTTTATCCGCGGGAACTTAAGTTGCCGCATTTTCCCCGGCGCCACCACCGGATTCTTTTCTATCACGGACGCGGTTGTCTTGTAAAGCTTGCCGGCCACGCCTGGAACCCCGCGCTGAAATCGACATAAGACCCGAATCTACATGCGGGCGAAAGAGCTCAGGCAGGCTGTCGGATCATCTCCAGCGCGTCCGCGAAAGACAATTTTGGAATGATTGCGGCGGGAAGGCGACTGTCCGGCGACAGATTGTAGATCTGGATGCCGAGTGCGCCACGCAGCTTGCTCGCGACTTCGAACGCCGGCTGGATATAGCTTACATAGTCACGGTCGAGTCGTATCGGTGCCGCCTTCTCTCCGGACTCATAAAAGCGCGCCCTGTCTCCGGTTCCGCCGAGATCCATGCCGAGGATAAATATCCGTGTGTAGCCGAGCCAGACGGCGACCTGTACGGCGGAAAAGGCGATAGTCTGACCTGTAAACACCCCTTTGCGGATATCCCGGCTGAATCCTACCCAACCCTTAGAGGGCCGCGCCGAGGGGTGCAAAACGAGGTCGGGATCGCGATCCGCCGCCGCATCGAAATTGACCGCACTCAGCTTCGGCTGGCCAAAGCGCGCCGTGATCTCGTCCAGCAGGAAGACCCGGGCGTCGCGCAACAGCTCAGGCTGGCGTTCGCAGATGACGCTCAGACCGCGAAACGAGAACAGACACTCCGCACCGGACATCAGTGCCTTGCGCACCAGTTCGAAGCGGTCCTTGAAGAATTGGCGGTCGGCGATCACGTGCGAGCGGAAGGGCAGCGAGTATTCCTCGCTTTTGAGGATGCTGCCATTGACGCCAATGCAGGTACGCCCTTGCAGGTGGGAGAAGTCGATCTGATTGATCGACGGGCCCGTAGCGACGATGAAGCAGTCTGGCGCGGTTGCCCGAGTGAGGCGTTCGAGTGGGAGAATACGGCCAACCGGCTTACCGCGCCAATAGACGGTGTTTAGTACCCCATGTGCGCCGGCGAGCCGGAAGTCCGGATGCGCCTTCCGCATGTGGCGCATGTTGTTGCGTAAGCGGGCGCAGTAGAGTTTGCGTCGCAACCAGTTCCAGGGGCTCTCAGGCTGCTGCACAGGCGTCATCCGCTCTTGTCAAAGGCCCGCAGCTTATTTGCCAGCGAGGTCGCTTTTTTCCAGTAATAGTCGCGGTCTTTCTTGTGCGGTCTGGGAAAAATCCCCTTTGGAAATGACTTGTCGACTTCTCCGATGATGTTCACGAGCCTGCGTGGATGCGCAGAGGGCGTGGGTGGCGTCACTGCGTGCAGCGATTCTTGCCTCTCGGGCAAGAGTCGCTGGCCCCGCCTGCACGAGATCCTCCGCTAAAAGAGTTGACCTTCGATCCCTCCTACAGCCAGGTTGTTTAAAAGCCTCATACCCCAATCGGGGGCAGATGTCTAACCCTGCCCCAGGCCACTGACACCACTTGCCGTGAGGCTAAGAGTCGCCCGCAGCCCTTCTTCCAGACACATCGTGGGCTTCCAATTGGCCGCCTGGCAAAACATGGAGTTGTCACACACCCAGTCGGGATGCCTAATCTCCCGCACTTTCCCCTCGGTAAACATTGGCGCGTATCCTATAACCGATGCGGCGATTTGATTAAGCTTCGCGGCGACATTCATGGGCAGCTCGGACAAGTGGAAACGAAACGCCGGTTTTCCGCGAAGCCGCTCGAACGTTTCCGCAACCTCACTCCAGCTATATCCCCTTGGGTGTCCGTCATCCAACTCGAACACGCGGCTCTCTCGGCTCTCGCTGACCAGCCATTTTAGCACCGCCTCCGCCAGATCTTCGACATAGAGCAGAGAGAATCTGGCGTCAGTTCGGCCTAGCAACGGAGCGATCCCGCGCCGCATAAGGCGGAACAGGGGAAGCAGTGCACGGTCGCCGGGGCCATAGACAGCTGGCGGGCGAAGCACGGTCCACGCGAAACCGCCGGCCATTTGGGATAGGGCGATCTCTCCCATCCGCTTGCTGGCCGCGTAGGCCGACAAATTTGGTTCCCGAGCTGCCAAAGATGAAATTAAAAGGAACCGGGGAGCGGGGCTCCTGAGCGTGGCAATTTGCGCCAGCCGTGACACCGCCTCAACATTCACAGAATAAAAATCGGCGTCGGTGATACCGCGCAGCGCCCCTGCGCAGTGGACCACGGCATCCGCATCGCCCACCAGGCTATCGAGGTGCTCAAAATTTTCGAGTGTGCCGTGAACCCACTGAATCGAGATTCCCTCGAGGCGTGCTCGCCGCGATGGCGCGCGGATGAGCGCGCGGACGCGCCACCCTTCGTTTACGAGTTTTCGAGCTATCGCGCTACCGATGAATCCGGTCGCTCCCGTCAACGCGACGACGCCGCGCATGGATTTGATTCTTCCTGCCGAGCCTCGGTGGACGCGCTTCGCCTGACCCATTTTCGTTGCAGAATAGCCGGATCATGCCGGCTCAGAAATTCTTCCCGTGCCTTCGAACGGGAAAGCTTTCCGGAGGACGTACGCGGCAGGGTGTGCGGCGGAACAATCTCAATGAAACAGTCTATCCCGAAGCGCTCGCCGATCAGCCCCTGCAAGCGATGGGCAAACTCTCCTTCCCTGGTCGAATTCCCCTCGCGCCACTGCACAACCATCGCCGCCATTTCAATCCCATTAGGGTTCAGTAGCGAAAACGCGCATGCGTCGCCCGTTCTCACCTCGGGCAATTCCTCAGCGAGATGCTCCAAATCTTGAGCCCAGATTTTTCGGCCATTGATAATGATGACATCTTTCTTGCGGCCAATGATCACAACCCGACCTTCGGCGAGATAGCCAATGTCTTGGGTGTCAAACCATCCGTCCGAGGACAAGACCTCACGAGTTCTCTCGAGATTGTCGAAGTACCCGGACATCATGTTTGCGCCGCGCAAAAAAATAACACCGGCATGGCGATCCGGCAGAACTCTGCCTTGCTCGTCACGAATTTCGACTTGAGTTCCCGGCAGAGGGACGCCGCAAATTACAAACGGTCTTGTATTTGATATCACCCGTTCGGAGCCTGGGTCACGCCCATTCACGGCCAAAGCCATTCCACGCTCGGATAACGCAGCCGGGTCAACTCGATCAACGGTGATACCTTGGTCGACGGGTGTGAAACTTACGGCGAGGGCGGCCTCTGCCATTCCGTAGCAGGGCATAAATGCGCTCGCCTTAAATCCGCTTGGTTGCAGAACTTCGGCAAACTCCGCCAAGGCAGCTGACCGGATCGTTTCGGCGCCTACTCCGGCGACCCGCCACGCGCCGAGATCGAAAGTGCTGGCGACATCCCCCCTGAGACGCTTCACGCACAGTTGATAACCGAAAGACGGGCTAAACGAAATGGTGGCTTTGGTGCGTGTCATCAAGGACAACCACAACAGTGGTCGCATGGCAAACATCCAGGTTTTTAAATAATCCACGGAGATCTGCGACACCATCGGCCCGAGCACGAATCCCACCAGCCCCATGTCGTGATAAAAGGGCAGCCAGGAGAAGGCGCGGTCACCGGGGCGGAGCTTGAGGCCATGAATTATGATTTCATTCAGATTGGCGAGGACCGCCTTTTGGGTAATAATTACTCCGCGGGGAAATCGCGTGCTTCCGGAAGTATATTGAAGATAGGCGACCTCATCCGGCTCCGAGGGGCGCAGACTCTCTTGAGACTCAGGCAGTCGCTCGAAGGATTCCAGTGTGCCGACATGGGCAATATTTGACTCCTCGGCGGCCTCGGCCAAAAAGGGATAGAACTCAGACGGCGCCATCGCGACGGACGCTCGGCAATCGCGCAGAAGCGCCCTGAGTTGTGCGACGTAAGCCTCTCGGCCACTCATGAACGTCGATGCCGAAACCGGCACTGGCACGAGACCGGCGTACTGGCAAGCGAAAAATATGCGGTGAAAATTTGGATCGGTCTCGGCAATGATTGCTACTCGAGCGCCCCGGTCGAGTCTCAAGCTCAAAAGCTTTCGCGCCAAGGATAGTGCCTGCTCTCGAAGATCCGCATATGACAGAACGGCGCACAACTCGCCCCGACTCCCGTAGAAATTGCACCCGGTCTGTCCCAGGGCTGAGTAATCCAGGGCCTCGCATAGCGTGGAAAAATCAGCCGCCCGAAAAGCCACGGTGTTCTCAGTGGGGGTAGGTTCCAATTCAGTTCTGTGTTCACCACTTGTGCGCAATGCTACCTCCGTCGGTTCGAACTTAAAGCGCGCAACATTAGTTAGTCCTCACCGAAAAAATAAAGCTCTACGAACAATTTCTCCATAATATCGAGTGTTTGCGATCGATCAGGGTTATGATGGAAACCGATAGCAGGTATTCGTTATCCGAAATGCCGGGACCCCATAAAAGCCAACCAAGCTCGGCATCGATGAGCAAGTTTCGTGGCTCTGTACCGGATCAGCTTCCATCGTTCCTTTACCGTTTGCGTGATGAGAGTCCATTAGCTGGTAGTGGTCGGGGTGACCAACTATCTTTAGCTTTAGCGAATCGAAGCTAAATCAATAGTCGCCAAACACTAAGGATTCCATCATCTTATAGTGCTATAAGATAAGGTTAGTCAATCAAAAACGTTCATTTTATGACAAAATTGCCAAGCTCGACCTCGTGGGTTCGATCCCCATCGCCCGCTCCAATCATTAAAAATTTATGGGACCGGCTACGCGAGGGCAGCGCCTTCTTAGTGGACAAAGATCGCTACTTTCGAAAAAGAAAACACGATTTGCGTTTTATTTCCCCTGCGAATACAGTGATGCGCGTGGTCGTTTTCAAACGTCCTTTCTTATATCGTACACGACGAGCGTGTGGGTCCGGTTTCTGCGTTTTAGCCTCCTCTCGCACAACAAGCTCGAGGAGGATCTCGAGAAACTGGGTCTCACGTCGCCTCGGTTTTACGTACTGGCGACCATCGGTTATGCCGGCGGGCTTCCCTTCGGAGAAATCGGCGCGAAGATGATGGTCACGGTGAGCAACCTGACAGGCATCGTTGACCGGTTGGAAGAGAAAAAACTCGTATCGCGTAAACGAGACGAGAATGATCGCCGCGTGGTTCACGTGGTGCTGACGGGAAAGGGCGACAAGATAAATAAGACTACAATCCCGTTATTCGAAAAGAGCATCTCGCACATCTTTTCTGCGCTCGACATGCCACAGCAAAAGGAGCTGCCTGCTCTTCTCCGTAAGCCCAATCGAGTATCCTGGGCAAAGTAGCCAAGCCCGGATTATTCACCGGGAAGACAACCTAGGAGTAAGAATCTCCGGTCGCAGGCAATGGGCCTCGCCTTTGCCGGTCGCAACCTGAACGGCACTCCTTTCTTTAAAATTAACTAAACTAGCCGCACTTCGACAATTTCGGGGTCTAAACCACGGAACATCTATTTGGGTTTTCAAGTCGCCACTATTGAGGGCAGTGATCAACCGACAAAACCACGCCAGCCTTGACGTGAGATAAATAGGGCTTCCACAAGTCGATCCTTTGATCACATCACCACGATGAAAAACCATTTCCAATCAAGTTTTTCAGCAAACTGCCAGTTCAATTAGGCGAGAAAGTATGCCAGACGCCAGAGCAGTTCAAAGCGTCGAGTCAGAACCTCGGTCACGTACAAGTGCTCACGACCTTTTGCAACTACGGTCAAGTGACGAGCGTGCGGCAAGGCGAGATCATCCGAGAGCTCGCCGACTCGCAGCAGACGGAGCGTCCGGGTGCTGATGAGTTCGCGAAAGCCATTGCGCGTGAGTTGGCGAATCAGAATGAATTTGCTAAAGCACCATCTTGAGTGAGAACAACTGTGTGGCATCCCGAAGGAAAGAGCCGTGGAGTCAAAGTCAGAAGCTGTCATCGATCTGAGCGGTAAGCTCGCCATCGTGACCGGGGCTGGCCGCGGCATCGGCGCCGCGATTGCCGAAACGTTTGCCAGGGCCGGCGCTGATCTCGTCATCGCCGACATCAACCAAGATAACGCCCGGAAGATCGCCGAGAGTGTGCAGCACATCGGTAGAAAGGCTTTGGCGGTTAAAACTGATGTTGCCTCGCCCGCGGACGTGGACCGGTTGTTCGCGACCGTGCAGGAAAAATTCGCCGGCGTCGACATCCTGGTCAACAACACCGGCATATGGTTTAGAAAGCCTTTCCTGGAGATCGCCGATGGCGAATGGGACAAGGTGCTTGCGGTCAATCTGAAGGGCACTTTCATGTGCACCCAGCGGGCGGCGCGTCTGATGATGGTGCAGCGAACCGGCTGCATCATCAACATCGCGTCCCACGCCGGGCTTTTTTACAGCCGCGGGCAAGGCGTCCACTACGCGGCGTCCAAGGCGGCGATTATTCAAATGACAAGAGTGCTGGCTTTTGAACTCGGGCCTTTGGGGATCAGAATCAATGCCATCGCGCCGGGCGGCATCAACACTGGAAGTCCCACCTCTGCAGCCCAGGTTGATCTTTCTGCCAATCAAACGTTGGTCGGTTCCAACCCATTGGGGTTCAGAGGTGAGCCAGCGGATATTGCTCAGACGGCTCTGTTCCTCGCTTCGCCCATGGCGCGTTTCACTACCGGGCAAACCCTAGTGGTCAACGGCGGCACCATCGGCAGTTCCTAGCAGCGCCGCGATCCTAATTCATCGCCGCGTCTGCCAGCGAAGTGTGCAAACTTCTGATCGCTCCGGTAACAATTGACAGCCTTCATGGGCGAGAGTAAGTTCGGATTCGTTTGCCGGTATGGGCCGGAACAGATTGAAATCGGATATTTCGCTTTCGCGGTGCGACGGCTCATGACAGTGCAATTTATTCTCCCGCAGGGTTCGACGGCGCCTTTTCGGCTGACACGGGAATGTCTGACTAATCGGGTTCAACTATTCTCTAAGGAGATTCAATGGCAACCCTGAAGATGAAGTATGGTGTCATCTCCGCTGATGATCACGTCCAAGAAGCGCCCGATGTTTGGACCAAGCGGATGTCCAAAGCCAAGTTTGGCGATGACATCCCGCACATCGTCGAATTGCCGGACGGCAGCCAGACCTGGGCTCTGGGCGGCAACGCGCAAGGATTCGGCGGTCTGGCGCGCATCGCCGGCGTGAATCCAAAGGTGCGAACCTGGGACGAAGTGCCGCCGTCCACGTACGTTGCCGCCGAGCGTGTGAAAATTCTCGACCAAGAGGAAGTGGACGCTTCGGTGCTTTTCCCCAACATCATCGGCATCACCAACCAGAACTTCCAGAAAGAGGGCAGTGAAGAATTCCGTCTGGCTTGCATTCAAGCTTATAACGACTGGCTCATCGAAGAGTGGCAAGACTACTCGCCCAGGTTCATCGCGCAGTGCGTAACCCCGATGTGGGACGTGAAGTTGTGCGTTGCCGAGATCCAGCGCGCGGTGAAGCGCGGCCACAAAGCGTTGGCCTGGCACGGCGCGCCGCATGTTCTCGGGTTGAAACATTTCAACGATTCCTATTGGAATCCTGTCTTCCAGGCATGCGGCGACCTGGATGTGCCGCTGTGTTTGCACTCGACCGCCTTGCCAGCCTTGCCGGCCTGGGGCTCGCTCGAGCAAGGCGCCAGGTCCGCCCTGCAGGTTTCCATGACCTTTGTCAGTCATATGGAGATCGTGTCGAACATTTTGTATTCCGGCGTATTTGAAAAGTTCCCCAAGTTGAAGGCAATCAGTGTCGAGAGCGGTGTCGGCTGGCTGCCATACTTACTCGAAGAGCTCGACCATGAGTTTGACGAGCGCAGGGTGGCGAAAAGCACCACGCTCACCAAGAAGCCGAGCGAAGTTTTCCGCACCAACATGTGGGCCACCTTCTGGCACGAGCGCCATGGGATCAAAAGCCGCGATGAGATCGGTGCCGACAAGATTATGTACTCCACCGACTACCCGCACGGCACCACCACCTGGCCCAAGTCGGTCTGGTGCCGGACTCACTCGCTTCAGGACGTGGTGTCGGTGGATGAGCGCAAGAAGATTCTGATGGACAACGCCATCGGGCTTTACAAGCTTGATGTGGATAAATCTCAGATCAAACAACCGCTGTACGATCCGGGACCGATCAAAGTCGGGCCGCAGCCTGTAGTTGAAAAGCCCGCGGTGCGCGCCAGCGCGTAAAGATCAACCCTGCTTATACTTGGGGTCGCCGTAGGTGATCAGCTCGATCAGGTTGTCATCGGGGTCGCGCACGTACAGACTGGTCCCCGGACCCAGAGCGCCTGAGCGGGCGGCCGGCTCTTGGAGCACCGCAACTCGGGCCTGCTTGAGAAAGTCCTGCGCCTCTTGCACGGTTCCTTCCCAGCGCAGGCAGAAGTCCGCCGATCCCAATGCGTACCCCGGCGCGTGGGTCGGGCTCTCGATTTCATAGCGATCGACGACGTAAAGGTTTAGCTTCTGGGTCTCGCTGATGCGGATGATCGGACGTTTGCCCCGCCCACCGGGTCGTTCTTGCCAACCCGCCTCAAGGCCGAGCTTGCGGTAGAAAGCGAAGGTTGCTTCCAAGTCCTTGACTACTAATACCCAGTGATCAATTGCCGCGATGCTCATGGTACCTCCTCGGGATTAATTGAATCTAATATTCCCCGCAGCTTGCTGCGGGCACAAAATTGTTGGGGTTTCCAAAGGGGGTTGAACATCCCCTTTGGTCGCGAGCGGGGTTCATACCCCGATCGCGAAATGCCCGGTTGATTAGTTAACCTGAAGGCGGAATTTTAGCATACGAACGAAGTAGACCTCTTTACGTCGGTTTGTGAGCACTCTGGGGCGAATCGATCATTCATGTCGACCTCTAAGTTGCCTACTCAAGCTTCTGCGCAAGCGCGGGTCCATGCGGTCGCGCAGAGCGTCACCTACCAAGGTAAAGGCGACGATGACTCCCGCCAAGGCGAGTCCGGGAAAAATCGCCAACCACGGCGCTACTTCTAAAAAGTCTTGGGCGTCCCGGATCATCGTGCCCCAACTGATGTAGGGAACTGACAAGCCAAGACCAAGGTAGCTGAGCGACGCTTCTACACTGATGGCTCGAGCAAAGTCGAGTGTTACTTGCACCGCGATGGGCGCCATGATGTTCGGCAGAATTTGTTTGATCAAGATCCGCAGCGGGCTTTGTCCCATGGCCTGCGCTGCGAGCACATACTCGCGCTCTTTCTGTGTCAGCACGCCGCTTCTGATCAGGCGCGCGTAGCGCGGAACCGAGCTGAAGGCGATGGCGAACCAGAGCATAAAGACGCTCGGTCCGGCCAGCGCTACCAGTGCCAGCGCAAGCACGAGCGACGGAAAAGCCATGATCCCCTCCATCACTCGCTGCACCAGCGCATCGATTTTTCCGCCAACGTAGCTGCCCACAGCGCCGAGCGGCGCGCCAATCATCAACGCCATCAGCACCGCCCCCGCCGCCACTTCCAGGCTGACCCGAGAGCCGGCGATGATGCGGGTCAAGACGTCCCTGCCGATGCGGTCGGTGCCGAGCCAATGGGTTGCCGTCGGCGCCCCCAGGCGCACGTCTAGGTTGGGGGCATCCAAATCATGGGGCGAGATACCGGGTCCAATCAGGGCGATGAGAATGTAGAAGATCAGCAGCAGGCCGCCGACCATGAAACGCCGGTCGCTGCCGACCAACGCAAGGACGCTGCGCAGCGCTGTTGAAGACCGCGCAGCCGGAATTCCCAAGCTTGCAGATTGGTCGACGGTTTGAGCTTTCATGACGAATTTTTCCACGGCTAACTGTAGCGGATCCGTGGGTCGAGCACCGTGTAGAGTAGATCGACGATCAGGTTGACGACGATGACGAGAAAAACCATGAACAGGACGACACCCTGGACGACTATGAAATCCCGCGTGCGGATCGAGTTGAGCAGCAGATAGCCGATGCCGGGATAATTGAAAACCGACTCGACGATGGTGATCAGCCCGCTCAAGTAGGCCATCTGCAAGCCGACCACGGTGAATGTCGTGATCAGCGAGTTGCGCAGCACATGCTTCCACTGCACCAGTCGCTCGCTCAACCCCTTGGCGCGCGCGGTGCGAACATAATCCTGGTCCATTTGCTCAAGGAAGTCCTGACGCTGAAAGCGTAGGACCGTGGCGGCAATATTCAAGGCCACGACACTCATCGGTAAGGCGATATGCTTTAAGAAATCGACAAAGTCATCTTGCGGGCGGGTATAGCCGATCGCCGGCAGCCAGCCGAGGTAGACGGCGAAGATCAACACGGCGACCAGAGCCAGCCAAAAGGTCGGCACCGAAATACCGGCGACAACGAAAGCCGTGGCGAGGTGGTCCCATTTAGTGTTGTTGTGAATCGCTGCCAACACGCCCGCGGGCACGGCGATGATGACCGCCATGATCAGGCCGCCAACCATCAAATACAGGGTTGGCACCAGGCGCTGCAGAATGACTTCCAGGGCTGCGGTCCGGTGCGTGATGGACATGCCGAGATCGCCCTGAAGCAGATTCGTCAGCCAGTGGAGATATTGGACGATGAGCGGCTGGTCCAATCCCAAGCGCACGCGCATGGCTTCATAGACCTCGCGGGAAACTTGCGCGCCGTCCACCGCGCCGAGCATCACCATGACCGGGTCTCCGGGCACGATCATCATGACAAAAAACACCACCATGGTGACCACCAGGGCCAGCGGAATCAATTGCAACAAACGCATCGCGATGTAGCGCAGGCGCATCGCCAAATCCTCCTGATAAAATCCCTGTGCGGCGACAGAAAACAATTGCTGTCATCAGCGGAAAGCCGCCGGATCGTACAACAAAGATCCGAAGTATGACAAGCGCACGACGCGTAAACGCTGAGAAATCCTTGACACTCGTCGCGACCCGGTGCTAGCGTTCCGCTGCTTGGCGAGAGTGCCATCTAAGCTGTCATCGGCGCCGTTCGATCGCCAAGCGCGCGGCGCTGGCAGCGACAAAAAGGAAAGGGTGACAATGAAACAGCAGACCAGGAAAGGCGTCGCGCGCGGGCTGATGGTGGCCGCCGCGTTGTTGTTGGTAGTTGCCAAAGCCGAACCGGCCGCCGCCCCGGCGATTCAGGCTCCGGCAGCCGGGAAACCGCGCATCGGTGGCACGCTCAAGTTTGGCATCGTCAAGGACATTGGCACGCCGATTCCTTTCGTTGCCTACACTTCCATAAGCCAATACGTGAAAGATAACGTCTACGAACCGCTGGTCATGTTCGACCAGAAGGGCGAGATTCATCCCTGGCTCGCGGAAAGCTGGACGACCAACGCCAGTTCGAGCGAGTGGACGTTCAAGATTCGCCGCGGCGTGAAGTTCCACGATGGCAAGGAGATGACGGCCAATGACGTGGTCTGGTCGGTAAAGCACATCATGAACCCCGCCAACGGCGCCGCAGGCCAGGGGCAGTTATCGAGCAACGTTCGTGACGCCGTTGCCTTGGACAACTATACGGTGAAATTCACTTGTCCCGGTCCGCGCGGTTTGCTGCCGGAGATTTTTGCCGACAGCCAGACTTTGCACATTGCACCCAAGGAGTCGCTGGCGCCGGGCCAGCAAAAGATGATCGGCAGCAATCCGCCGCCCGGCACCGGTCCCTTCAAATTCAAGGCGTGGATCCCGGGCCAGGAGTACGAGGTCGTGCGCAATGACGACTACTGGGGCGGCGCGCCATACTTGGACGGTGTTCGGTTCCGCGTCATCATCGAAGCGACATCGCGCGCCTCAGCCATCCAGGCAGGGGACATCGATTTGACGGAGCGCTTGGGTCCAACCTTCGTGCAGCGCATCAAAAGCGGCGCGCTGAAGGGAATGCAATTCAAATCCATCGGCATGGCCGGCATCAAACAGTTGGTGTTGAACACCCAGTTAGCGCCGACGTCGGATCCTCGGGTGCGTAAAGCCATCGCCTTAGCCTTGGACAAAGACGCGATCATGAAAGAAGCGACCTTTGGCTTCGGTGTTCCGGTACTGACCTGGGCGGCGGCTGAAACCGACTGGGAGACTTCGGTAAAGTTTAAATGGAAACGCAACCTCGAAGAAGCCAAGCGTTTGCTGAAGGAAGCCGGTTACGCCGGCAAACCGATCACTTTGGGATCGACTCAGGGCCAGGACGACCCCTGGGCCGAGGCGGTGACGCGTCAAGCGGCCGAGGCGGGCATCAAATTTTCGATTCAGAACCTCGCCGGCGCTGAGCTGATTCAAAAAACCGTCGCCGGCGAGTTGAACGTCTCGGTGTATGGAGCTGGCGGCAATGGCGAACCGCTGGTCGCCAACGAGCAGTACATTTCCTGCACCGGCGGTAAAGCCGGTGTCGGCAACGTTGCCAAAATCTGCACGGCTGAGTTGGGAAATTTGATTACTCAGTACATGGAAGAGCCGAACCGCGCCAAACGGCTGGCGATCTGGAACAAGCTGGCGCAAAAGTATTTTGTCGATGACGTCGCCTACTACGTAATCGGCTGGGCCAACGACCGAAACTTCGTCTGGCGCGACAAAGTGAAGAACTGGGACCGCGGTCCGGGACAGGAATACACTCACGCCAAAGGCGGCCTCTGGCGCACCTGGCTGGAGCAGTAACGTCATAAAGAAAGGTTCTTCGCGTAATCGAATGGGTGAAATTTGTTGAGAAATGCTGTTCTTGTAGGTTTCACCCCCCTTTAGAAAAGGGGGGTTGGGGGGATTTTGTGCAGAAGACGATCTTTCAAACCATGAAAAATCCCTCCTAACCTCCCTTTGCGAAAGGGAGGAACCGGCCATGGGAGAGTAATTTGCCATTAAGTCATCGCCCACTCGATTACGCGATGACCCTGAAAAAGGGGGGCCGGGGGGATTTGTCAGGTGTTCACCTACAATCGAAGGCTCAAGGCCAAAGCTCGCTGCTTGCGTGCCCATCCAACCGATGCCGAACTTTATTTATGGCATCGCCTGCGGCGAAAACAAATTCGCGGCGGGCAATTCTACAGGCAAAAGCCCATCGGTAACTACATCGCTGACTTTTATGCACCGGCAGCAAAACTAGTCATCGAACTGGACGGCGCTCAGCATTTGGAACGCGGACAAGCAAACTACGACGCTCAACGGACCAAGGATCTCGAGGAGCGAGGATTGAAAGTCATTCGCTTTGACGACCGACAAGTGTTGCTAGAGACAGAGTCCGTGCTGGAGGCGATCTTTCAATTTGTGGAAAATCCCTCCTAACCTCCCTTTAAAAAAGGGAGGAAGGATCGATCGGAAACGGGCCGCAGGGAAACGAGTTGCGGGGTCTCCCCAAACGATGCGCGGGTGGATGTAGTTTGCAAGTGTTTCTCGTTTTGCATCCGGGTATACGACCGTAATAATCGTTGATTTTGACCCACTCGATTGCGCGATTATCGCTTTTTTCTTGCGCAAAATCTAAACCGGAGCCGAGCGCGAAATCCAAGCGTGCTTCCCGGACGCTGCCAGCCAGCTTGGTGATCGCCAAGATTGTCGTTGTCACATCGCAGCACTGTCGCTTGTATGCGGGCTTGCACGCCAACGTCGCGATTCTTCGACCAAGTCCGAAACGGACTTTTGCCCGGCGGCGCTAGTGTCATGGCCCAGAAGTTCGCAAAACAAGTCGGACGGCCTGATATCGTCATGCCGGAGAAAGCCGGCATCCAGGTTGGCGATTTTCCTGGATTCCGGGTCGCGCTAGCTATCGCCAGCTTGCCCGGAATGACGGATGAATTTTGTAGCGAACTTTTGCGTCGTCACACGAGTGTCATGGTCCAGAGGTTCGTTTACTAAAAGGCTCAGAGCCTCCCCCTTTGAAAAAGGGGGACCGAGGGGGATTTGACGTGTGTGCGCGCAAGAAAATCCCCCCTTTCCCCCTTTTCTAAAGGGGGGATCGTCCGAACCGATACGGCTTTTGTTCAACCAACTTCTGCGCCGGGACACTAGGCACTCTCGGACGGTCAATTTCATGGCGCTTAGGAATTATCATGTTTGATAGTCATCATCCTATCCATACGGACGAGCGGCTTCTGGTCAGGCCGGATATTCCTCCATACATATATGCAGGATTCATTTGATGCGCACGGGTAGGACGAGATAACCGGCGATGGTTTTTTTAGCATGGCGTCGATGTTGGCGCACGAACAAGGCGGGAATCATCAAGCGATCGAGCGCCAGCTCGCATACGCGGATCGCCACGCCCTGCGCGCGGCTGACAACTTCGCCGCCCATCTGTCGGAACGGCGCAAGATGATGCAGGCGTGAGCGGATTATTTAGGCAGGCAGTTAATTTACGTCGCGAATCGATCAGGCTCCGGCTCGCTTGCTTCAGCCTTACCCATTCGGCTTTACTGAGTTTTTCACTATATCGAAGCACGCGAAATCCTCCTCGCGCAAACCTTTTTCGCCTGCACGACGTTATTCCCCGTCAAGGCTTTTGGCTATATTCACCAGGCTTGCGACGGTTTTCTCGATGGTGACGCGCTCCTCGCTGCGGTTGTAGCCGGCAATAATCTGCGAATATTTCTTGCGGTCTTCGAGCCGTTGCGAGTTGGGTTGGAGCATGGACGCCATGCAGAACGCCTCGGCATGAAGCCGACGGTCGTTCAGTTGGCTCAATTATTGCTGATGAATCGATAGAACTCGACGGGAAAATGAGCCGAAAAGTAACCAGATATTAGAATATCAAAGTCCATGTCGCAGCTTAGATGCCCAGAATGTTCTAGCGAATATGTCAAGCGAGTTGCTGGGGAGTCGCTCCAAGATCGTTTACTTAATTCACTCTATTTCTATCCATTCCGCTGTCAGCTCTGCGGACATCGTTTCAAGTCACTTCAATGGGGAGTGAAATATTTAAGCGTCGAGGACGATCGGCGCAACTATGAGCGATTGGCGTCGAATTTCCCGGTAACCTTTACGAGCGGTGCGGTTCAGATTAGGGGAACGATGGCCGACTTGTCGATCGCTGGCTGCGCCATCCGAGCTGCGGCAAAATTTGCACCGGGGACGATTTTTCGCATATCACTCCAGACTTCTAAGGATATGCCTACCATTGTGGTGGAAGCGGCCGTGGCCCGCGACGTGAGTCAGAATTATCTGCGACTGGAATTTCTCCATTTGACCAAGTCGCAAAATGATCGCTTGCACAATTTCATCGCTGATTTGTCGTTGCAACAAAAAAATTCTCCAGCGTCTGAAAGCGATTTATCCCTTACTGCGTAATCCGTCGACCACCGTCGAGCCGGACAGCTTAGCGAGTTTCATCTTTCCAGTGAATTGCTTCTCGTTGCAGCAATCGATTTAAGGCAAAGCAGTTGGCTTCGGCGCGCCGTTCGAGCCAAACGCAGCTAGGTTCCGGTGCCGACGCGAGCCCCGATTAAGATGACGGGCGAGGCCGATCAGGTTTCCATCGACCCGGAATAACCGCACGGTCTCACAGATTAATTTCCTATTTACGCTGCATCGGCAGACAAAAAGCGCGGCCGCCAAGCGCATGGACAATTCAGTCACAAAGGTGACATAAATTGCCTACGATTGGTTGCCGGCGCTTGCTCTACCTCATCGGTTTTGGCGAACTCAGCCGCTCCTGGGTAGTTTTTGCAAGGCTCGATTACTCGTTTCTTCTCTTTATCCCGGAGCTGCTAAGTGGTTGTATTTGAGAAGCCTTTCTTTGACGGCAAGAGGTTACCGAGGAGATTTTAGTAAGCCGCGGTTAAATTACCCATTTTAACGGCAATTAGAATCGCCTTGTGGCCAACCTTTTGCTTACCTTTTTTGAAAATCGCGTAAATCAAGAATGCGCCGAGCCGAGGATTTATAAGCTCGCCGATTTTGATTTGACAAAAACGGTCTAGGAGTTTGCGCCGCAGAAAAATATTCTTGTCTCTGATTCGCAAGGGCGTATAAGGAAAAGAAATGTTGCGCTGAGTGTGAGGTGGAGATGTCGACATCTTTTCTTCCCTACGAGCCGAATCAGACATTTTTGCTACCGCCCTCGCCGTCGGAGTGGTTGGCCGAAGATCATCTGGTGTATTTCGTCAGCGAGATCATCGATCGGTTGGAGTTGGGGAAGTTTTATGCCCGCTACGAAGGAGACGGGCGGCGAAACCAGCCGTACGATCCAGCGCTGTTGGTCAAGGTGTTGGTGTACGGGTATGCCACCCGAGTCTTCTCTTCGCGCCAGCTGGCGCGAAAGCTTTACGAGGACGTAGGGTTTCGGGTCTTGGGAGCAGGCAATTTTCCATCGCACCGAACGATCTGTGAATTTCGGATGAGGCATTTGCCAGAGCTTAAAGAGTTGTTTGTCGCGGTGGCGCGGCTGGCCAAAGAGATGGGATTGGTCAAGCTTGGGACGGTGGCGTTGGATGGGACCAAAGTCAAAGCGCAGGCGAGCAAGCACAAAGCGATGAGCTACGGGCGGATGAAGGAACAAGAACAAAAGCTTAAAGCGGAGATCGAAGCGCTGTTGGAGCGAGCGCAACAGACCGACGTTCAAGAGGACGCACAATGGGGAGCGGATCAGAGCGAAGAGCCGCTGCCCCAGGAGCTCAAAAGACGGCAAGATCGTTTGGCCAAGATTGAAGCGGCCAAGCAACGCTTGGAAGAGCGCCAAGCTCAAGCCGATCGGGAGCGGGGGCGCCATCCCGATGATGAGCAGCGCCGAGGGGATGGAGCCGGGCGGCCGTTCAAGCGGCCCTTCGGGGTACCCCAGGACAAAGCGCAGGATAACTTCACCGATCCCCAGTCGCGCATCATGAAGATGGGCGGGAGTTTTGAACAGTGCTACAACGCGCAGGTGGTGGTCGATGGTGACAGTCAGCTGATCGTGGCGATTGGGCTGGGCAACAACGCGGCGGACAACGAGCAATTGGTGCCGATGGTGGAAGCGGTTAAGGAGAATCTCGGCCTTCTGCCCAAACGAGTGTTGGGCGATGCGGGTTTTCGCTCCGAAGATGGCTTTGCGAAACTGGCAACGCAAAATTATGAGGGGATGGAAGTGTTGGTGGCGTTGGGGCGGGAGGGAAAAGATCAAGCGGCGATTGATCCCAAGCTGTATCCCGCTACGGTGCGCATGGCCGAGCGGCTGGCCAGCAAAGAAGGTCAAGCGCACTATCGGCGGCGCAAAGCGATCGTGGAGCCGGTATTTGGTTGGATCAAGCATGCGATGGGGTTTCGTCAATTCAGTTTACGAGGGATCGACAAAGTCGCGGGCGAGTGGGGCTTGGTGTGTCTGGCGCTCAACCTGCGCCGCATGTGGGCGCTCCAATTCTAAATATCCACGGCTTGCTGAGGTGTCATAGGCATGCGCGACGCCATTTTTGAGTTGGTTGTGGTTCGCGCTGCACCAAGCGGTTAACCGAGAGGTAAAATCTTGCTCTGCTGTTGCTGCCATCACATCCGGCCTGCTAAAAACGATCGTTTCTGCAGCGCAAACTCCTAGCCCGGCGTAACCTCAGGCTTAAGTCTCTGTGGAAACAGCAGTCCGGACGCAACCGGCGCAACTCTTTCTTTACTCGGCTAACGCTTAGCCAACTCCGTCAGCGCTTCGCTCAGATAACTCAGCTCCAAAGATTTGTCTACATCGGGCACCGGTCGCTTGGTCCCCAATTGGTCTGCGTAGACCCGCAGATTATGTTTCATCCCCTCGATGTTCGGTCCGCCATCGACCGGCCAAAGACGATTCTGCGTGTAGTATTCCCAACCCTTGAGCGCGTGAGCGGGTTTGAGCTGCATTTCCTTGGCGATCAATTCGACGGCGGCGTCGCGGTTGTCGTGGAGCCAGCGGTGCGACTGCACCATCGCTTTCATGAAGCGGATCATGGTGGCGCGGTTTTTTGCCGCCCAGGAGCGTTTGATGACGATGGTCGAGGCCTGAAAGTTCGGCACCGCGTCGAGCAGCCGGCCAAGCGTATTCATGCCCACTTCCTCGGCGGCGTAATTGAGGGGGACCGCCACCGTCGTTGCCGCGATCTGGCCCGATTGCAATGCCGTGAGGTTGCTCGCCGATCCACCGGCGATGATCAGCAGTTTGTAATCGCGCGGGTAATCGAGACCTTTTTGTTTCAATGCCTCTTTCAATGCCGTGACCGTGCTGCTGGTTAAAGAGGACGCGCCGATGGCCGCGCCGCGCAGATCTTCCACGGTTTTATAATTCTTGCCGGCGATGAGCACTTGGGCCATGCCATTGCTGAGACCGCCGGCGATGGCGAAGTCGAGCCCGCGCTCGCTCGCCTCGATATAGGGTTCCGGTCCGCCGGTGCCGACTTGCAACGATCCCGCCGCCAACGCTTGCAAGGTCATGGG
This sequence comes from uncultured delta proteobacterium, assembly GCA_963816145.1. Taxonomy (GTDB): domain Bacteria; phylum Desulfobacterota; class Binatia; order UBA9968; family UBA9968; genus DP-20. Next base: position 159,698 of record CAWFJP010000001.1, on the reverse strand, counting down.
CACGCCGCGCAGCAGCACCAATTGAACATCGAGTCCTTGTTGCTCGAAAAAGCCGCGCTTGGTACCGACCCAAAGCGGACTGTACCCCAGGGTCTTGGTGGTCGCGCCAAAAAAGAGCTTGGGCCGCTCTTGGGCGGCCGATGGCGTGTGCAGCAGCAGAACGATGAAAGCAGCGGCGGCGAGAAGTTGGCCGACCATGTGATCTCCTGGACGATTTCGCTATGCGGCAAGAACAGGAAATACCCGACCTGCGATTTTCACTGCCACCCGGTTGCCGAGTGCGATGGCGGTTTATCTGGCGAATCTAGATCTGTTCTGACCGACCATGGAGATATCAGAGTTGCCGTTGAAGTTTCACACACAATAACCGGCCGGATTCTGCCATGGGCGGCGCAGGAATGCCGACAAGAGTTTCGAACCTATGAGTGCATAGCGGCGCGGCTGTAGGCGCCGGACGGATCGCTCGTCACGAGGGTTCGATCCCTGAGGTCGCGATTTTTCTGTTTTGCTGTTGCGGATGGCGCTATTCTCGCCGCATGAATTGACCCGCCCCGGGCGCATGGCCGCCTGCGGTATCTGGATCGCACCGCTATGAACCGGTAGGCCTAGACCACCCGTACGATCTTGTCATCATCTCTCGGTGATCGTCGGCTCGCCGGTTGATTGTCCAGACTCCTTGTCGCGTTCCGCGGAGCGCTACTCTATGCCGCGAACTGCTCTACCCCTTCGCGGAAACTTTCACAGGCGAAGCAGTGCTCGGCTTCCGGCACTGACTCCAGCCGCTTGGGGTCGATCGGATCGTTGCAAGCGGCGCAGATGCCGTACTGGTGGCTTTCGATGCGCTCGAGGGCGCGATCGATCCTGGCCATCTCGGCCTGGTAGTCGTAGCGCAGTCCGTCGAGCAAGGCGACTCGGCTATCATAGGCGGCCTCATCGACCCAGTCGGTGTTGCGTTCGACTTCATTTTGCTCGGCGTCGAGATGGCGCAAGGTTGTCAGCAACTGCTCGCGTCGTTTGCTGAGACGGTTGAAACTCATGTCGATTGTGGTCGCTTCCATGGCAGTTACCTCCTTGGTGTGTGTTTGAATGAGCAAGCGCCGTGCCTTGGCTGCGCGGCGGTTTCCGCCGCGTGATCAAGGGTTTAAATGCGCCGCACCGGAATCGTTTCGCATTCGTGCAAGATTTGCAGGCGCCCGCTTGCGAATTTGCGAATTGGCTGCCCGCGGCGCCACCTCATTGCGGGCCGTCTGTCGCAGCGCTTTTCTCCGGCGCGGCGAATTCTTTCAGCCCCACTGCGAGTTCCTTGAGCCGCTTGGCGACGGCGTCGTTGATGGTCTCGTCGCCCGGCTTGCCGGGCGCGAACCGGCCGGTCAAGATGGCGATCCCTTCGTCGATGACTTTTACCGGATAGATGTGAAACTTGCCCTCGGCTACAGCCTTGACGACGTCGCTGCGCAGGATCAGATTGCGCACGTTGGACGCCGGGATCAGCACGCCCTGCTTGCCGGTCAAGCCGACGACGCGGCAGACATCGTAAAAGCCTTCGATCTTTTCGTTGACGCCGCCGATCGCTTGCACCTCGCCCCATTGATTGACCGATCCGGTGACGGCGATGTCCTGGCGCAGCGGCAGATTCGCCAGTCGTGACAGCAGGGCATAAAGCTCAGTCGACGACGCACTGTCCCCTTCGACGCCGCCGTAGGACTGCTCGAAGCAGAGGCTGGCGGAGAGCGCCAGCGGTTGGTTCTGGCCGAAGCGGTTGCGCAGATAGCCGGCCAAGATCAACATGCCCTTGTCGTGAATGTTGCCGCTCAGCTTCGACTCGCGCTCGATGTTGACGATGCCCGCCTGACCCATGCCGACGCTGGCGGTCACCCGGCTCGGCCGGCCGAAGGCGTAGCCACCGATCTCCATCACCGACAGACCGTTGACCTGGCCGACCTTCTTGCCGTCGATATCGACCAAGATGGTGCCGTTGGCGATCAGCTCGCGAATGTTTTCTTCGATGCGGTTGGAACGAAAGACCCGGCTTTCGAGCGCCTTCTCGACATGGCGCGCCGACACCAGCTGGCGGTCTTCCTTGCGCGCCCAGAATGCCGCTTCACGGACCAGGTCGGCGATGGTCGCGTGGGAGGCCAAGACTTTATCGCGGTCGCCGGCCTCGCGGGCGCCATACTCGATCAATTTTCCCACGCCGCTCTCGTCGAAGTGGGGCATGCCCTCGTCGTTGCACAAATTGCCGACCCAGTGGGCGTAGGCCGACTGGTGGTCGTTGTCGCGCGGCATCACCGGATTGAAATCGGCGCGGATCTTGAACATCTCGTGGAAGTCGTCGTCCCAGCTGTAGAGCAGATGATAGAGATAGGCGCTGCCGACGACGATCACTTTGGTGTTGACCTTGACCGGTTCGGGTCTCAACCCTGAAGCCGAGAACATGGCGAAGGGTTCGTAGGTTTCCATCTCGATGCGGCCGCTGCGCAGCGTGCGCTTCAAAACCTTCCACACCGCCGGCTCGGTGATGGCGTCTTCTAAACTGAAGATCAGGTAACCGCCATGGGCGCGCAGGAAGGAGCCGGATTTGATCCGGGTAAAATTGGTCACCACCCGGCCGAAGCGATCGACCACCCGCTCGATGGTGCCGAACAGATTCAAATAAGTCGGCGCGCTTTCGACCAGGATCGGCGCGCCCTGGGTCTTGGCGTTGTCGACGACGACGTTGACTTCATATTCCAGATAGGGATCGCGCTCGCGCGGCTGCGGCATGAAGGGCAATGCCATCGGGCTCGCGCCGGCTTCTTTGAAATCGTCGAGATTACTGAGGATATGTTCGCGGGTCTCGTCGAGATAAATGTTGACCTCGGGATTGTCGAGCTTCTCGGCGATGCGGCCCAAGATCGGCAGTAACAGATTCTCACAGAAGCGCCGCTCGACACCGCGGATATCCTGTTCCATCTCGCGCATGATTTCCTGCTGGCGGCGCGCCAACCGTTCGAGCTCGACATTGAGTTCCTGCTGGCGCCGTTCGACATCATGCCGTTGGTCCTCCGAAAGCGCCGCGAAGTCCGGGGGCTTTTGCAGCGGCTTGCCGTCGACCAAGGGAAGAAAATAAATATGGCCGCGGGGACTCGACTGCACCTGGAAGCCGCGCTCGCGCGCCAGGGTGGCGAACTGAACGTTGAGCTCCTGGGCGCGGTTGTTGAACTTCTCCATCAGCGACGATTTTTCCTTATCGAAGGCTTCCTGGCGAAACGCCTTGGGCAGTTCTTCACGCAGGGTCTTGACCAGATCATGCATCATTTCCCTGAGCTCGTTGCCGGCGCCGGCGCGCAAATAGATCGCCCGCGGCGCATCGGGATGGTTGAAATCATGGACATAAACCCAATCGCCCGGTGTCGCCGTGGCGCTCGCCCGTTCGGCGACCCAACGGTGCAGCGTTTCCAACTTGTCCGCGCCGGTCAAACCGGAGACGAAAATGTTATAGCCGCTGCCGGCGACGCCGAGACCGAGTTCGAGCGACGCCAAGGCGCGTTCCTGGCCGACAAAATCTTTGACGCCGGCGAGTTCGCGGGTCGACGCGAAGTGTTGCTCGATCTTGGGCACAAAACGCAGCTCCTCGGCGGTCAGTTCGCGCGGCGCGCCTGCCGCTTCATTGCTGGTCTCGCTGTCAACGACTCCGGTTGTCTCGATCATCGCCCTCTCCTCTCTTGGTGCCCTTCAGTTTGGGCAGCCGCACGTGCAAGACGCCATCGTGAAACTCGGCCTCGATGGCATTTTTGTCGATGGATGACGGCAGTTGGATGCGGCGCAGGAAATTGCCTGAAGAGCGCTCCATGGTGTGAAACTGGCCCTCGCTGCGGCTGGTCTCGATGGAGCGCCATCCTTGCAACACCAGGTCGCCGTTTTCCGCTTCGACTCTGACGTCTTCGGCTTTGACCCCCGGCAAGTCGGCTTCGAGGAAAAAGGCATCTTCGGTTTCGTACAGATCGACGGACGGATTCCAGCCGCGGACATCGCGGCAGAAGCCCCAAGGCCGGTGGATCATTTCATCGAAAAGCCGTTCGACTTCGCGCGTTAGGTGGATTGGAAACGATATCAAGTCAGTTTGTTTCTGCGCCATCGCTAGGATCTCCCGCGGTTTGGGCACGGACAATTCTTTTCATTGTCCGATCAATTGAACCAGTGAAAACTTCACTTAAATTCAAACGCAATGGCCATGCCATGGTATGGGGCCTGGTTGAAACGCAAAAAATCGATTCACCACGAAGTGGCCATGAGCTGACAGTCGTCCAGAGAATAGATAATTGGAGTAAATTTCCTTTACAGGCTCCTCTCCTCGACTTGTTATTGCCGCGCAGGCGGGAATCGAGGTTTGTTTTCGGCAAAACTAGCTTGGATACCCGCTTTCGCGGGTATGACGGAAGCGGCTGGCTCTTCGTTGCGCGGATCATCTCCGCACAAGTATTTTCGATGGAGTTTCCGGAGAAAATAAAAGTGGCTCTTCGCGTAATCGAGTGGGTGAAATTTGTTGAGAAATGCTGTTCTTGTAGGTCCCCCCCTTTAGAAAAGGGGGTTGGGGGATTTTGTGCAGAAGACGATCTTTCAAGCCATGAAAAATCCCTCCTAACCTCCCTTTGCGAAAGGGAGGAACCGGCCATGGGAGAGTAATTTGCCATTAAGTCAGCGCCCACTCGATTACGCGATGACCCACAAAAGTAAAGGTACGATCTCGGCGACGAACTGGCATGAGGCTTCCGTCATACCGGCGAAAGCCGGTATCCATCCCCTCCCTCCCCTTGAGACTGTGTCGCAACTGTCATTTCGAGGTGAAGCCGAGAAATCTCTTCTTCGTATGTGGCTGAAAACACGAGATCCCTCGCTGCGCTCGGGATGACAAATGTGGGGCATTTGCGCATTACGACACAGCCTCCTGGATGCCGGCCTGCGCCGGCATGACGAATCAGTGGAAGAACCATAGCGGTGCTGGGGGGCGGCGATCTCATACTCTGTAGACGAGCGCATGCTCATGACACAATTCGTCGTGAGTCGTCCAAGTAGCTTGGCGCGTGATGCCAACGGGTAGTATTTGTGGTGGAAGCCTTTCCGAGCGGGGCAATTCCTAACGCTGAGAAGAAGCCATCATGTTCATCGCAAGGTTGCGAAGAGGGGGCGGAAAAGCGCCGAAATTCTCGTGGCATAAGCGTTGCGAATACGTCTTACAGCAGCCTGCGACGCGCTGCTAAACCGAGAAGGAGTAATAGCCATGGACGAACCGGTCTTTGCCATTGTCGGTAACGATAACGATGCTCCACGCCGATTCTTCGATACCTTCCGCCGCAGCGAATACTTGGAGCCGGAGAAGGCGTTGCTCCTGGCGCTGCTCGAAGATGCGATTCATCTTTATCAAAAGTACCGCAGCGCGCGCGACCGCGCCGGTAAAGAGCACTTTCGCGAGGTCAACGACTGGTTCATGAACGAAGGCGAGCACTGGTTGTTCTCGTTCGAAAACGTCTGCGAGCTGCTCGCGCTCGAGCCAGACTATGTGCGTCGCGGTTTGCGTGAATCGGCGGCGGTCCCCGCGCCGACGCAAAAACGCGGGCGGCACGGATCGGTCCATCGGGAGGCGGCGTGATTGTTGGCGTGGCCAGGGAAACTTTCCCTGGCGAGCGTCGGGTGGGGTTGGTGCCGGAGGGGGTGCGTCGGCTGATTGCCGACAAAATCGAGGTTGCGGTCGCGAGCGGCGCGGGCCAAGCCGCTTGGTTCAGTGACGACGACTATGCGCGGGCGGGAGCGCGGCTCGAAGCTGCGCCCGAAAAGCTGCTCGAGCACGCCGATCTGGTGGTCAAAATAAACCCACCGACCCTGCTCGAAGTCGAAGCGCTGCGCCGGGGCGCGGCCTTGGTTTGTCTGCTTTATCCGCGTGCTCATGTTGACGCGACGCTGCGCCTGGCCGCGCGCGGCGTGACCACCCTGGCGCTGGAAAATCTGCCGCGCACGACGGTCGCGCAGTCGATGGATGTCTTGAGTTCGCAGAGCAGCGCGGCCGGTTATCGCGCGGTAATCGTCGCGGCCAATCTGCTCGCCAAGTTTTTCCCCATGCTGATGACGCCCGCCGGGACCTTCGCCCCGGCACGAGTGTTGGTCTTGGGCGCCGGCGTCGCCGGTTTGCAAGCGATCGCCACGGCGCGCCGTTTGGGCGCGCTGGTCGAAGCCTTCGACGTCCGCCGCACGGTGCGCGAGCAGGTCGAAAGCTTGGGCGCCAAGTATATTGAACCTTGGGTCGAACAAAGCGCCGAGAGCGCCGACGGTTATGCCGATCAATTGACCGAAGCAGCGCTGGAACGGGCGCGCAACGCCATCCGCTCGCCTTTGGCCAATGCCGATGTCTGCATTACCACCGCGTTGGTGCCGCACCAGCGCGCGCCGATACTGATCACTCGGGAGATGCTCGAGTGCATGCGTCCCGGCTCGGTGCTGGTCGATCTCGCTGCCGCACAGGGCGGCAACTGCGAGTTGACCAAGGCCGGCGAAGATTTCGTCTGGCGCGCCGTGACGATCGTCGGCCGGCTGAATCTCGCCGCCGAGGTCGCCCAGGATGCCAGCCGGATGTATTCGCGCAACATGGAAAAATTTTTGGCTCATGTCCTGCGCGATGGTCTGCTGCGCTTGGACTTTGACGATGAAATCACCCGGCGCTGCGTGGTGACTCATGACGGCGAAGTGCTCGGCGTCGAGTTGCGCCAAGCGCTGGCTTCACTCAAAGGATAAGGCTCATGGCCGAGTGGATTTTCTGGCTCTACATTTTTTTCTTCGCCGCGTTCGTCGGTTATCTGGTGATCTCCGGTGTGCCGCCGCTCTTGCATACGCCGCTGATGTCGGCGACCAATGCGATCTCCGGTATTTCGCTGGTCGGTTCGCTGGTGCTCGCCGGCGCCGATTACGATCTGTCGAGCTCGCTGTTGGGGGTGGTGGCGGTTACCTGCGCGACCATCAATGTCGTCGGCGGCTTCTTGATCACCGACCGCATGCTCAAGATGTTTAAAAAACATAGTGAGCCGCGTTCGTGACGACATCTTTCACAGAACTAGCTTATCTCATTGCCGCACTGCTGTTTGTTCTAGGTTTGCATCAGCTGCGCGCGCCGGAGAGCGGCCGGCGCGGTGTGCAACTCGCCGCCTTGGCGATGGCGACCGCGGTGGCTGGCACTTTAGTCGGCAAGCATCTGCTGCGCTACGATTGGATCGTCGCCGGCGTTGTCGTCGGCTCGGTGATCGGCATTACCATGGCGGTGGTGATCCCGATGGCCAAGATGCCGGAGCGGATCGCACTGTCGCATGCGTTCGGCGGCCTGGCTGCGGCGTTGGTCGGCATCGCCGAGTATGGGCGCCATGGCGCGGCCCTCGGCGCCGCGAAGATCGCTGCGCTTGGCTTCGAGGTGCTGCTCGGCGCCGTGACCTTCACCGGCAGTCTGGTCGCTTTCGGCAAGCTCCAAGGCGCGCTCGCCGACAGGCCGTTAAATCACCGTTTCCAGAACGGCCTGAACCTCGCGCTGGTGGCGGCATCGCTCGTTGCCATCGCCTATTTAACGATTTATGCCGCCGATCCACGGGTCTTTTACACCATGGTCGGCGTGGCATTTTTGCTGGGCGTTTCCCTGGTCGTGCCCATCGGCGGCGCCGATATGCCGGTGGTGATCTCACTGTTGAACTCCTACGCCGGTCTGGCTGCCGTGGCGACCGGCTTCGCCTTGTCCAATACGATTCTGATCGTCTGCGGCGCTCTCGACGGCGCGTCGGGTTTTTTCCTTTCGCTGGTGATGAGCAAGGCGATGAACCGCTCGTTCACCAATATTCTTTTCGGCGGTTTCGGCGGCGCAAGCGGTGCCGGCGGGCAAGCCGGAGCCTCGGCGACAGCGCCGCTATCGGGCGCGACCATCGGCGATGCTTTGATCGCCTTGACCAGCGCCAGATCGGTGATTGTCGTTCCCGGTTATGGCATGGCGGCGGCGCGCTGCCAGCACGCTTTGCGCGAGCTGGCGGAACTTTTGGAACAGCGCGGTCTCACAGTCAAATACGCAATCCACCCGGTGGCGGGCCGGATGCCGGGCCATATGAATGTGCTGCTCGCCGAAGCCAATGTTCCCTATGATCGGCTTTATGATATCGACGCGATCAACGAAGAGTTCGCCGACACCGATGTTGCACTGGTGGTGGGCGCCAATGACGTCGTCAATCCGGCCGCCAAGCATGACCCGAGCAGTCCAATTTACGGCATGCCGGTGCTCGACGCCGAGTTGGCGCGCACGGTCATCGTCCTCAAGCGCACCATGAATCCTGGGTTTGCCAAGATCGAAAACGAACTGTTCGTCCGGCCCAATACCATGATGCTGTTCGGCGATGCCAATAAGACCTTGACGGAGATGGTTAGGGGGTTGAAAGAATCGAGATAGAGATAGAGATAGAGAGAGTTAGAGATAGAGAGTTGAGACAGAGACACTATCTGTAGTGGCTATTTTTCCTGGGGCCAATAGAGCAGCAGCGGCACGTTGGCGCGGCGCACGCAGGCGGCGGCGACGCTGCCGAGGATGGCGCGCTCGATGCCGGCGCGCGCGTGGGTGGTCATCGCCAGCAACGTGTTGGGCAGGGTGTTGACATATTGGCAGATCGCATCGGCGACATCGCCATGAAGCACTTCCCACTGCGCTGCCAAGTCATAGCGTTTCTTAATGGCTGCGGCTTTGGCGTGGAGGTAAGCGGCCTCGTTGATATCGCCCTTTTCTAGATTTGCCGGCGTTGGCGGCCGCGCCGGCAACACTTGGACTAACAAAAGTCCGGCGCCCAGGGATCGGGCCGCGTCGGCGGCGTATGGAATGATCTTTTCCGACAGCGCGCTGCCGTCGAGGGCGACCACGATGTTATCGATCTTCTTCGCTGCGTCGGCGGCTTTTTCGATGGGACAAAAAATCAGTACCGGTCGTTTCGCTTCGCGGATCACTCGGAGCGCAACGCTGCCCAAGATCGCTTCGCTCCAGGCGGTTCGGCCGTGCGTGGTGAGGGCGGCGAGCGCATGGCTACGATTGGCCAGATGAGCGGCGATGGCGGACCCGGCATCAGCGGCAACCAACAGGCTGAGCTGCGCCGCGTACTGGCGCGCGCAATCGCGCAAATAGTCCTCTTCGGCTGCCAGTTCGGCGACATCCTCGACCACGCGCAGGAGGGTCAGCTTGCCGCCCTTGGCGGCGGCGATGCCGCGCGCCAAGGGGAGGATTTTTTCCGCCAGCGATGAGCCGTCAAGGCAGACGATCACTTCATCGAACATGCGCTGCCCCCGATCCCGTACTTCTCATCGGCCAATCGGCCGCACGGTGCTCGCCTGCGGACCCTTCTCGCCGAGTTCTTCGGCGAAATGAACCTCATGACCGATCTCCAGCTGATCGAATCCGGGCGCCAGCACGCTGTTCTTGTGAAAATACAGTTCTCGCCCGTCTGTGGTCAGGAGGAATCCATGATCTTCCATGGGAAACAGGCTGGCGATCCGAGCGACCGGCGGCGGCTCATGGACTTTGACTTTGCCGCGCCGACGCCGGGCATGATCCTGTAGCTTCCGTCCCGCGGCGCTGAAGGCGTCGCGGATGGCAACATAGAGATCCTCACGGGCGGCATGTTTACTGGGTTCATGTAACTCGGCGAAGTCTTTTTCAGGCTCGCCGCCGCCCAGCGCTTTTTTCGGCACTAAACGTTTCGGTTCGCGATTGATAACCAGTTCGCCGCCGGGAACGGTTAGATCGATACGCACCACATAGGCTTTGCCTTTGTGATGGTGGCGGTGCGGCGCTTCAACGGCCACCCGGCAACTCATAATCCCGTCGTAGATCGTGTCGAGTTTCGCGGCCTTCTCGCGGATATTCTCTTCGATGGCCGGGGTTGCCTCCATGTGGCGATAGGTGATCTGCAAGGGAATCTTCATAATTTCTTGTCCTCCGGTTGTGATTACTTCAGGCGAACACTTCTTTTTACCCCGCTGCTAAAAAACGGCAAGAGATGTGCCAGCTGCGGCTGTTTCGTCGGCAGAAAACCAATTGATTTACCAGGCAAATAATCCTTCAATCGATGGCCGCGGCCAGCACTTCGCAGGGCTGAGAATTTATTCCCGCCTGCTTGTCAATGGCGATAATACTCGCCACCCCAAGCCAAGCATTGAGCGTGGCTAATTGTACTGGTCCTGTGGAAATGCGTCGAATAGATTTCTCGCTTTGCTCGAAATGACAGGTATAGAGTAGCCGTCATCCGGCGGGAATCAACAGATTTCTCGCGAGTCGGCAAACATGATGGCGGGGCATGATTCTTGCGCTTCTTGTGATTGAGTCTGCGATTTTGACGAGAAAGTTTTTTTGACGAAAGGAGTTGGCCATGGCGATCCTCAAAAAACTAAAAGTGATGCTCGATGAAGCCAAGGTTCCCTACGAAATCTACACTCATGCGTTGGCCTATACCGCGCAGGAAATTGCCGCCAGGCAGCATGTCTCGGGCAATGATCTGGCCAAGGTGGTCATGATCGAAGCCGACGAGCAGTTGGTGATGGGGGTGGTGCGAGGCAACGATAAAATCGATCTCCACATGGTCGAGGATAGCCTCAATGTGAGACATGCCCGGTTGGCGACCGAAGAAGAGTTCATCTCGCGCTTTCCGGAATGCGAGGTCGGCGCGATGCCGCCATTCGGTAATTTGTTTGGTCTAAAGGTCTATGTCGATCCGGCATTGGCCAAGGACGAACATATTTATTTCAACGCCGGCAATCATGTGCAGACCGTGTGTGTGCGCTACAAAGACTTCGCAACCCTGGTAAAGCCGCAGGTGGCGCGTCTGGTTGGCGAGCGCAGCAAGTTTGCCGCATAGACTGCGCTAGCGTCGGTCATGCGGCGTGCGCGGCGGTAGTGAAGTTTACGCTTCATGACCGCCGCGTTTTTGCTTGTTAGCGCAGTTCGATCGGCCAGGTGGAGCTGCTCGGTTGGGGGGCGGGATCCTGTCGTATCGCTCAATTTGCCAGCGCTCTCCAGGCCACGCCCTTGCTCGAGGTGCTCGAGGGTTTCCAGTATGCGCTCCGGCGAGCCCCAATCGCTCCAATAAACTCCCAGCACCGGCAGGACCGCGATGGCGGCGGGAGTCGCGCGGCTCACCTTTTCCAGAAAGTCCCGAGAAAAATTTAACGGCTTGAGGTTATCGTAAAGTGCTTCGATCGCCGGCGCTTCCATCGGCGTGCCGATGCTGTCAAAGATGTCGGCGAATGGATAATAGGTGGCCGGGCACAAGCGACGCATCATCCGCAGTACGGTGCGGACTTTGAAAACCATGATCATGGTGTTCCACAGGCCGCCGACGGTCACGAGTTCTTGGGCCAGTTGGCGATCGGGTTTCTCAATGAAGCTCGCCATTTGGTGCGTCCCCCAGAGGGGGATTTGCCCTTCAGCCAAGCGCGGCAGGATGTAGCCGTACTCGACCTCCGGAGCATTGGGTTCGATGGCGAGGATGACGATTTGCGCCGAGTTGTGGGCGACCGCCTGGGCGGCGAGCGCGACATGCTCCATGAAGCTCTTTTCCGGGACAATGAAATGATCGGACGGAAACAGCGCGACAATGGCGTGGGGGTCGCGTTTGTAAAGATGCAGGAGCGGCAAAAGCACGCCGGGGCCGGTCTCCTTGTTCTGCGGTTGCACGATGATGGTCTCCACGTCGCGCTCGGCCAGTTGGCGCTTCACTTCGCCATGCTGCAAGTGGTGTTTGCCGACGATCGTCAGGATGTGCTCCGGGCGGATCAGGTGCTCGGCCCGGCGGTAAGTCTGTTCGAGCATCGAAAGTTCGCCAGTGAAAGTGACAAATTGTTTGGGTAGGTCGGTGCCACGGGTCTGGCGAATATAACTCTGCAGGCGCCGGCCATCGCCGCCGGCTAAGACCAAACCCCAGAGGGAGGATGCGCGAGCGGCGCGGGACCGCGCCATGAACATAAAAATCTCCTGTACGATTCACGTCGATCGTCTGGGGATAACGTTATTGCGAAACTCTTGTAGCTTTGAAAGAATGAGGCGCAATTGTCGTGCCGCCGGTCGCAGCCGGAATCATCTGCGAGATTTGCCATTGGCGAATATTTTTTTGCAAATTTAACATGGCCGAGCGGCGCTAATTCGCAACTCTGATAAGGGTCGTTTTGATGGCGTCGGGAAAGCGCGGGAATTATTCGCTAACGGCAATCTTGGCGAGCGAGCAGGGCTGCCCCTTTCGGGCACGGGCTTTGCCTATTTGTCGGAATCGAAACCAGGAGAATTGGCAAGATTGCTAAAGGCGCTGAACGCAGCAAAGGAGGATTGTGATGAGTGAATTCAAGCGGATACTTTGCCCGGTAGATTTGTCGGGGTTCTCAATGGAGGCGCTGCGGTTGGCCGTGCCGCTTGCCAAAAGCGGCGGCGCGGTGCTGGACATTCTCCATGTCATTCACAATCCTTTCGACGAGCTTTATATGTCGTCGATCACCGAAAGCGATCCGGCGATGATCGATGCCTACGCCGCGGAGCCGGCCCGGCGCGCCAAGATCGTCCGCGCCACCGAAGAGCATGCCGAAATTCTCCTCAAACAGTTTTGCCATGACGCCGTGCTCGGCGTGGCCAAAGTGCACTATCATATCCGCCAGGGCGATCCCTTCGAAAATATTCTCGACGCCAGCGAGGATTTCCTGACCGATCTTATCGTCTTGGCGACCCACGGGCGCACCGGCATCAAACGGCTGGTGATTGGCAACGTCGCCGAGAAAGTCGTGCGTCACGCGCGTTGTCCAGTTTTGACGGTCAAACCCAAGAGCGTGCACGGCGTCGAGGAGGCCGCAGCCTAACGGAGGTGCCATGAGTGTCGCCAACGCCGCGGCGGGAGAGCCGCTGTTTCGCATCGTTCATCCATCTGATTTTTCGCGCTTGAGCCAGATCGCTTTCGCTCACGCGCTAAAAATTGCCTTGCTTTCCCACGCCGAGCTGGAAATCGTCCATGTCCAGGGACACAAACTCGGCAACGAAAAAGATGTCCATTGGACGGACTTTCCCGGCGTGCGCGCCACGCTGGCGCGTTGGCAGGTTGTGCCGCCGAGCGCAACCCGCGAAGACGTGGAAAAAACCGGATTGCGGGCGCGCAAGATTCTCAACTCGGAGCATGACCCGTTGGAGTCGATGGTGCATTACTGCGAAGACCACCCGCCCGATTTATTAGTTTTGGCGACCCACCAACGGGAAGGATTGAGCCGCTGGCTGCATCGCGCGGTGGCCGAGCCGCTGGCGCGTCGGTCCCGTGCCATGACCCTATTCGTGCCCAGCCATGGCAAGGGTTTTATCGCGCCGGCCGACGGCGCCGTGAAGCTCGAAAAGGTGCTTATCCCGGTGGATCACGTACCCGATGGCCAGGCCGCCGTGGAAGAGGCATTTTTTCTTGCCGAAGGTTTGGGCTGCCGTGACGTCGAGTTCAAGTTGCTCCATGTCGGCCCCGGCCAAGGCATGCCGACATTATTCTTGCCGCATAACCCCGGCTACCGATGGAAAGAGCGGCTGGTGAATGGCGATGCGGTGGAGGTGATTGAAAGAGAAGCCGCGCTGTGGGAGCCGGACCTGATGGTGTTTACCACCGAGGGACATCGCGACTTTCTCGATGCGTTGCGCGGCAGCACCACCGAGCGGGTACTGCGCGCGGCGCATTGCCCAGTGCTCGCGGTGCCGGCGAAGACGAATTAGCGGCTGGCCCGCAGCCAAGACGATAAGATGATTTTCACCACGAAGATCACGAAGGACACGAAGGTTTCGTGGAATTATTTTCCGAGCTTCGTGCTCTTCGTGTCCTTCGTGGTGAGATCGAGCGTTCTCATCGATTTTCACCGTTCCGCATAAACTGGTTAGCGGATGAATTCTATGGCGATGGAAAACGCGATCAGCAGGACGATCACCCACTCCAATATTTCCATGCGCCGGTTGGAGGCTTGATCGGAAATCTTTTCGTAAATGCTCTCCAGCGTCTGCAATTTTCGCAGGATGCTGGCGTCCCATTCGTCCAGGTGAAAGCGCCGGTTGATCAGACGATAGACGCGGGCGAGATATTGATCGCCCAAGAGTTTGAGCGTGTTGTTGACGCCTTCGAAGAGGACCGCGTTGTCGACCTGCAGCTCGGCGACGGTGCGTAGATCGGCGCCGTAGTAACCCAATAGCCGCGGCAGGCTGAACGTGCGTTTTGAAAGCGTGTCGTAGGCTTGATCCAGGGCACGGTCGAGTTTCTGATCGAGATAGCGCATTTCCAATAACTCGACATTGGCATACTCGAGAACCGCTCGAATGTCGTCACCGTCCCGGTCGATGAGCAGGGCGGCGTTCCAATCGACGATGGTCAAGTCTTCCAATCCGTAAGAAATGCGCGCGGTGAAAGCGTCCGACACCTCTTGCTCCGATAACGGGCGGCGCTCGGCGCGCAGAATTTTTGCGATTTCCTGTCCGTGCTCGGCGTCAAAGCGGTTGACGTCGATGGCTTCGGCAAAGGACGCGATATGAAAGACGATGTAATCTTCGACCACCGGCGAGGGATGGGCTTGCACCGCTGCGTCGCCGATGACGGCCAATAGCTGGCCGACCCGTAGGCCTGAGTCGGCGAGCAAGGGCTCATTGTCATAGAGTGCTTCACTGAGGGTCAACAGTTCGGCAAACAGCCCGGCGATATCGACGGCATAGGTTACCGCGACAGCGCCGAAATCGTAGAACTGGAGGTCGACGCTCGGGCGCGTGCGAAAGCTGCCGATCGTGATGGCTTCGGTGTCCTGTGTCAGACGCAAAGGCGCCGGCTGATACTCAAAATAACTGGGGGCGGGCCGCTTGTGGCGCAGCGTCGAGCGCTGCGTCGCTTCACGGACGCGCGCCGCCGCCTTATTGAGATCGATCGAGCGCGCTGCGTCGTAGGCCAAGGTGACGTAGCACAGACCGTCTTGGATCTTGAGTATCGGGTCGTTTTTGCTCGGCGCTGAGGTCACCGCTCTGTTTGTGTCAGGGTCGAAGCTGGAAATCAACGCACCGGCCTCTGCGCCAGCTTATAATGATTTGCTAATGCCGCCAACGGCGCGCCGAATGCGGGCTAGCGCGCCGTTGGACTTGGATCGTCGGCACTAATGGATCTCGTCCCTATGCTCGGTAGGCGTCGCGCTCTCGCCAGTCCGCTCGGCCGAGGCGCAGCATCCGCTCATGATTTCGCGGCCCTTGCTCAATATGCCTCCTGTGCGCTCGCGCAGTTTACTGCCGGTTTGATTCAAATAATCAATTCCTTTGGCGCTGTGTTCGCGCAGATATTCACGCGACTCTTTGCGAGCGAGCAAAACCGCTAGCGCGCCGGCGATCGCGCCCAAAGCCGCGGCAAAAAGTCCGAAGGTCAATTTTGACGAATCTTGGCTATTCATGACGAGTCCTCCTTATAATTAACTAAAAAACATTTCTCTTGATTCACCCCTGTAATGATAAGCAAAAGCAATGCCTCATATGCCCGACCTATGCTGCGGTCATGAACGCGTAGCGACTTCGTCACCGGGCACTGGCTGCTGCAGATCCCCCTCTCGATGCTGACGATTTTGCCGGTAGCTTAAGCGGGCAACTGTTTGCTTAGGCGGTCACAGAGACACCGCAGCTTGGAGCGCAGCTGCAGCATCCGCTGTGCCCAGAACAACGCGCACGCGGTGCGTTGCGCCGTCATCGGCGAGCTGGATATGCATGCTACCGCCTGCGAGCGACGCACCATCGAGCTCAATGGATGACACCCCCCGGGCAACCGCTTGTGGGTTCTCGACTTTGATATCGTAGCGCGCCGAGTGATAGCGGAATGTAATGTCAAAGCTCCGCCATGCACTTGGGATACAAGGATCGAGATAAAGCCTCGTGCCGCGCAGCCGAAAGCCGAGGATCCACTCGATGCCGGCGCGATACATCCAACCCGCGGATCCGGTGTACCAGGTCCAGCCGCCGCGGCCGACATGCGGCGGTTCGGCATAAATATCGGCGGCGACGACGTAGGGCTCGACCTTGTAGCGGTAAACGCCGGCGCGGCTGTCAGCATGATTGATCGGGTTCAAGAGCGCGAAAAGTTCGCCGGCTTTATCGCCGTCACCGAGTGCGGCGAAGGCCAGGACGCACCAGATCGCCGCATGGGTATATTGGCCGCCATTTTCGCGAATGCCGGGGAGATACCCTTTGATATAGCCAGGGTCCGGGCTTGCGCGGTTGAATGGAGGCGTGAACAGTAGGATCAGCCGGTTGTCGCGATCAACCAGGTAGCTCTCGACCGCCGCCATGGCCCGTGCTCTACGAGCCGGCTCAGCGGCACCGGAAATGACCCCCCAGGATTGAGCGATCGAATCAATGCGGCACTCGTCATTGGTGGCCGAGCCCAGCGGCGTGCCATCGTCAAAGTAGGCACGCCGGTACCACTCGCCATCCCACGCCTTTAGTTCGAGCGCTGCTTTGAGTGCGCTGACATGGACGCGCCATGTTTCGGCGCGCTGGTACTCGCCACGGGCATCGGCCAGCCGGGCAAACTCCCAGAGGTTGGTGTGGAGGAACCAGCCGAGCCAAACACTCTCGCCTTGCCCCGCAGATCCGACCCGGTTCATGCCATCGTTCCAGTCTCCCGTGCCGATCAAGGGTAGGCCGTGGCTGCCAACCGCCAGACTGCGGTCGAGCGCGCGGGCGCAATGCTCGAACAGGGTAGCGCTTTGCGCCGACACATGCGGCTCGAAATATGACTCGTCTTGCCCAGCCACGAGCGTCGGCCCGTCGAGGAAGGGGACGACCTCGTCGAGAAGACCGGCATCGCCGGTAACTTCGAGGTAGTGGAAAACCGCGTAGGGCAGCCATAAAAGATCATCGGAGATGCGGGTGCGCACGCCCCGGCCGGAAGGTGGGTGCCACCAGTGCTGGACGTCGCCCTCAACGAACTGCCGCGCGGCGGCGCGCAGAATCTGCGCGCGCGCGACATCTCGATTCGCGACCATGAGCGCCATCACGTCTTGGAGCTGGTCGCGGAAGCCATAGGCGCCGCCGGCTTGATAAAACCCCGCTCGCGCCCAGACACGACACCCTAGGGTCTGATAGAGCGACCAGCGGTTGAGCAGAACGTTCATTGCCCGATCAGGAGTTGATACCTGAACCGCGCCAAGAACGTCATCCCAGTGCTTCATGACCGTGCGCAGGGTCGCCATCAAGGTCGGCCCCGCGGTAGAGCGCAATCAAGGTTCGCGCTTCTGCCGCGCTCGCCGCCTCGCCGAGGTAAAAGATGATCTCGGCGCGCCCCCCTGCGCGCAATTCCACCGTCGTCTGCAGCGCACCGCAAGGGTCAAGGCCGGCGCCGACTTTTCCCGAGAGTCGGTTGCCACGTTCGAGCGATACGGGATGGTCGAGGGTGCCGTTTCGACCGAGAAACTCAGTCCGATCACCGGTCCAAGAGGTCTGGCGCCCGTCGAGGTCGGCAAAGGCTACACGTCCGGCGAATTCGCTGTTCCAGGTGTTGCGCGCGAGCATTGCGCCGGTTTCGATGTCGATTTCCGTGACCACGAAGGGCGCCGAACCGCTCCGCGACACGCCGAGGACCCATTCGACATACGCCGTCACCGAGAGGCGTCTGGATCGTCCGGAATGATTCTCAATGGTAAGCCGGGAAATTTTGATTGGGTCTTCGAGCGGCACGAATTGCAGGAGGTCAAGCGCGACCCCATGCGAGGCGTGCTCGAAGCGGCTGTAGCCCTGGCCATGTCGGGCGGTATAGGGCCAGGGTTCCTCGCGGATCGGTAGCACCGTCGGGCTCCATAATTCGCCGGTGTCTTCGTCGCGGATGTAGATCGCTTCGCCTGGCGGGTCGCTTACCGGATCATTGGACCACGGCGTGAGTTGGTTCTCCCGGCTGTTGAGTGACCAGGTGTAACCCGAGCCTGACTCGGAAATCTGGAAGCCAAAGGTCGGGTTGGCAACCACGTTGATCCAGGGTGCCGGCGTCCATTGTCCCTCGCCTAGAATGGTCACGTACTCACGGCCATCCGCAGCGAAACCACCGAGGCCGTTGAAGAACTCGAGGTCGGGCTGCGGCGGCAAAGTATCCAATGATTTGGTCGCGGAGAGACGCCGGGGTAGTCGAACCACAGCGGGCTCGGAGCGCGGCTGACGCACGACTTGCTCGGCGAGGGTGCCGCGGCGGCTCAAGAGCACAGCCCGCGCGGCGGTCTGGAGCAGGCTGCGATCCTCAGCCGAAATGAGATCTCCGCGCAGAAGAAACACGCTGCCGGACGGGTCATGCCCGTCATGCGATAAACGCGATTGGCTGGTCCGGACCTGCGTTTCCAAAGCGCTCTGGAGATCTTGAGCGTAGGACGGGGCCTGTTCGTTGAGAATCACCAGGTCGACGGCGAGCTGCTTCATCCGCCAGTATTCGTGGGCGCGCAGCAGTTGCCGGATAATTCCCTGATCCTCAGTTTCGTCGATCCGCACCAGAACAATCGGTATGTCGCCGGAAATGCCGTGCCGCCAGAGTGCCGAGGCGCCGCGATTATTGCGTTCGAGGATCGCGGATGAAGGCCGTAGCGTCGGGTCCGAATATAGAATCTGGCTGGCGAGCTCCTGGAAGAGGTAGGCCTCATCGGGATCGATGCCGAGATGGTGTAACTGGACCTGGGCCTGCGTCCAAGCCAGCGTCGCCGCACGCTCAAACGTAGTTGGATTGTTGTACTCATCGGCCAGGTCGAGCGCTTCATCGCGCGATGGCGCGACGAGCGTCGAGAACGTCACCCGCGCGGTGCCGCCCGGCGCTAGTCGCACACGGCGCCGCAGGCTGACGATTGGATCGAGCACGGCGCCGACGGTGTTGGAGAGCGGGCGGCCATCGATGACCGACAGCGGAGTTCGGATGGTGCGCCCGCGGCCGAGAAACCGGGCGCGGTCAGTCTCATATTCCAGGTCGCCGACGGTTTCCCCTTCGGCGACGATCACGTGCGCCACCCAGACCTGGGACTCGCCGGCTGACCGAGGCCGCCGCGTGGCGAGCAGGGCGCCGAGCTCGGCAGCAAATTCCGTTTGCACGAACAGATTGGAAAACGCCGGGTGAGCGGCATCCGCTGCGGGCGGCGCCAGGACGATTTCGGCGTAGGAGGTCAGATCGATCTCACGGGTTCGCAGCCCGAGATTGGTCATCGATACCCGGCGCACCTCGGCGTCGTGTTCGGGCGAAACTACGACTTCAAACGTGGTCGCAATTGCGCCATCGCGCCGCCGTATCTCTATCTGATCCTCGGAAAATGCCACTTCATAACTGTCCGGTTCGACGCCGCTTGGTTGGTAAGCGGCCGACCAGACCTGGCCGCTGTGGTTGTCACGAAGAAAGACGTAGCTCCCCCAAGCATCGCGCGTGCGGTCCTCGCGCCATCGGGTAACCGCAAGGTCGCGCCAATGGCTGTATCCGGAGCCGGCGGTGGTGACCATCACCGCATATCGCCCATTGGAGAGAAGATGGACGCCAGGAGTCATGTCATGTGGCGAGGTGAATCGACGCAGGACCGGCGGAATGAGATCGCGGACGTTGGCGACCACCCGAACTTCCTCGACCCTGGGCCGGGCGACCAGGACGTCCCGCGGCGTGCGTTCCTGCAACAACAACTCGGTGGCTTTCATGCGCGGCTCGGCGTGGAAGCGCGCGCGCATGACGCCCTCGTAAACAACATTCGCGAGCGCTACGATCGACATCCCCTGGTGATGTGCCATATAGGCGCGCACGACGGCCACGTCTTGGTTTTCCGGAACCCGCGTGGCGGTGTAATCGAGCGCCTCGTAAAAGCCATAGCGGCCGCTCGCGCCGACCTCGGTAAGACGGACGAAATTCGCTGCCGCTGTTTTCGGGTCGATCATCGCCGCCAGCGCTGTCGCGTAAGGCGCGACCACCACGTCTTCGCTAAGGCCGCGCTTGAGGCCGAGGCCCGGTACGCCAAAATTCGAGTACTGGTAGGTGAACTCCAGATCGCGCGCGTTGAAGGCCGATTCCGACACCCCCCAAGGCACGCCACGCTCGGCGCCATATTTTCTCTGACGGCGGACGATGAGATGGTAGGTCTGGCCCAACAGACTACCCGACGACGAGCGCATCACCAGCGCCGGCATGAGATACTCGAACATGGAGCCGGACCAAGAGACCAGCGCGGATCCCAGATCGACGGGTGTCAAAGCGCGACCGAGGTGGAACCAATGGGTTGACGGGACATCACCCTTGGCAATGGCAATAAAGCTGGTGAGGCGCGCCTCGGAAGCCAACAGATCGTAACAACTCGGATCGAGGCTGTTATCAGCAACCCGGTAGCCGATCGAGAAGAGCTTCCGCGTCGGATCGAAGAGAAAGCCAAACTCCATCGCGTCGAACAGCGTTTTTGTCTGCGTCACGAGCGTCGAAAGGCGGCGGACCAGCGCTGCCGAGGCTGTGGCGGAACGTGCCAGACTCTCGGTCATCGCATCGATTCGGGTAAGGGCACTTTCCCGTGTGGCGGTGTCGGCTGCCAGGCGCGCGCGCAGAGTGGCGAGCTCGTGTATGGCGGTCTCGCAGCGCTCGGGCGTGTCGCGCAGCGTCGGGAGCGAGAGAAAAAAGCCCGCGATCACCGTCGAGCCCAACTCTGGTTCCGTGGTCATCGCGCGATTTGACGGATCATTGCCAAAGACCAGCCGCGCCCAGGGGAATACCACGTCAAGATCGCGCGTGAAGCTCGCGATGCCCGCGCGCACGGCGTCCGCCCAGGCGACCAACTCGGCATCGGCGCGGTCGCCTCTTTCCGCGGTCAGCGCGCGCGCAATGTCCGCTATCGTATGAGCACGGGCGTCGAGCGCGCTAAGGCGCGCGAGCCAATCCCCTGGTGTGACGGGGATCGGGTTGAGGGCCGTGGTCAGGGCATCGAGTGCTTCGTCCAAGTGTTTCCGAGTGACCGTTTGGGTGCGCCGGTCGTCGACGATCGCGCGTGCCGATTGGCGGAGGAGGAGGATGGTGTCGGCAATCCCGGAGAGGGCGTGCGCACCGAGCAGCGGGCGGTCGATGATGTCCTGGCACGCCTGTCCGAGCGCGACCAGATGACCGGCGAGGTTTCCACTGTCGACCGAGGATATGTATTTGGGATCGAGCGGCCGGAGGTCGCGCGTGTCATACCAGTTATAGAAGTGACCGCGGAAACGCTCGAGGCGGTTCATGGTTCCGAGTGTCGCTTCGAGCCGCTCGATTGCGGCCACCGCGCCGAGCCAGCCAAAATCGTGCGCAGCGATGGCGGAGAGGAGATACAGCCCGAGGTTGGTCGGCGACGTCCGGTGGGCCACCACCGGCGTTGGCTCTTCCTGGAAATTGTCGGGGGGCATGGCGTGGTCTTCTGGGCTGACAAAGGTTTCGAAGAAGCGCCAGGTTCGGCGCGCGGTTAAGCGCAGCGTGCGCGTTTCATCTGGCGAAAGTGGCTGAACCCCGGCTGCGCGCGGTGGCAGGCTGATCCAATGTGCCAGCAAGGGCGACAGGGCCCAGAGAAGACAGAAAGGCGTCGCCACCAGCCACGCGCCCGGCGGCCCGAACGGGACCAGGATGGCTGCTGCCGCGGCCAGCGCCACGGCCCCACCCATCCACTGATAGACGCTGCCGAGAGTTCTAGAAAAAGCAGATTGCGCCTGCGCGGCAGTCACCCACTCAAGCAAATTTCGCTGGGTCACGTAGACGCGAAAGAGTGTCCGGAGGATCGCGTCGGTCATCAACCATGCCTGGTGCGCAAGCAATGTCAGCGTGAGTCCGATCTGTGACAGGGCGAGGACCAAGTCCTTGCCGACGCCAGTCAAATGGCTACGTTTTGAGATCCCGCGGCGATGCGGGATCAAGCCGATCAAGACCGGCAAAAGTGGCGGGATGGCGATGGTAGCGAGCACGAACGATGTCCAGATCAGCGGCGAAGCGAACGGTAGCGTCCAGCCGCCAACCAAGGTCAAAAAGGCGGCCGGGGCCGACAGCGTGCGCCGTAGATTGTCGAGCATCTTCCAACGGCTGATGGGGGGAATCGGCGCGTGAATCCGATCGCCGTTGGCGTTTCGTGCGCGCCCAAGGATCCACGGCAACAACTGCCAGTCACCGCGTGCCCAGCGGTGTTGGCGCGCCGTGGCGGTCGCATAGTGCGGCGGAAACTCATCGAAGAACTCGATATCGGTGACCAGTCCTGCCCGTGCGAAGATGCCTTCAAAGAGGTCGTGACTCAACATCATGTTCTCCGGCACTCGCCCGGCGAGGGCTGCCTCAAATGCATCGACATCGTAGATCCCTTTGCCGACGTAAGAGCCCTCACCGAAAAGGTCTTGGTAAACATCGGAGACCGCAGATGCGTACGGGTCAATGCCGCCCGGGCCCGAGAAGATGCGTTGAAAAAGCGATCCGCCGCGATCGGTCGGTAGCGTCGGCGTCACGCGCGGCTGAAGCAGGGCGTAGCCCTCAACGACTCGACCGACATGCGGGTCAAACCTCGGCCGATTGAGGGGATGTGCGAGGGTGCCGACCAATCGAGCGGCGGACCCCCTTGGCAGCCGCGTGTCGGCATCCAGTGTGATGACATAGCGGACTCCGGAAGGAACCAGCGGTGTCCGACCGGCTGTTGGCACGAAGCTGGTATCTGTGGCACCGCGGAGCAAGCGATTGAGTTCATGGAGCTTGCCTCGTTTGCGCTCCCAGCCGATCCACTTTCGCTCGCTCTCGTTCCAGCCGCGCCGGCGGTGGAAAAGAAAAAATCGCTGGCTCCCATCTAGGGCAGGCCCATGGCGTTGGTTCAGCCGCGCGATGCCCTCAACCGTTGCCGCCAGCAGTTCGTCGTCTTCCGGCATGGATTCTTGAGGCGCGTCTGTCCAGTCGGAAAGGAGCGCGAAACGAAGATCGCCATCTGGATTTGCCAGATAGTGCACTTCCAGTCGCTCGATCTGCTCGGCAATCTGCTCCTGTCCGATCAGGAGCGTTGGCACGACGATCAAGGTGCGCAGTTCCGCGGGCACTCCGTCACGGAGCGCTAGTCTGGGCAGCGCCCGCGGCCCGAGCAACTCTGTGACCTCGCGATTGACGAAAGCGGTGGCCAGATCCGAGGCCGGCACGAGAGCGAGAAGCCCCAGTAAGAGCAAGCCTAAGGCGCCAACTTCCGCTGCGCCGGAATTGAACAGGAACAAAGCGAGAATCAGACCGCTGACCGTCGCGATGGTGCCAAGGTAGCGAGGCGTCGCTTGAGAAATATAAGCGCGGCGAAGCCGAGTTTTGATCGGCATGCGAAAGCCGACTTCCTGTTCGAAGGCGGCACGCCCGTTGGCGATGAGGTAATAGCCGGGGTCGGCGCGGCGGTCCGCATCTGGGTCACCGGCCGCTTGCGCTTTTTCGCGAGAGCGTTGCGCTTGAGCAACCGCCCGCCGAGCAACTTCACGCTCATCTTGCGGTGCGCAGCGCGAGAGTTCTTCGATTGCCCGCCGGTAACGATCTCGTGTCGCGAAGTCCGGAGCGGCAAAACCCGTGTCGGTCCAAAGGATCGCATCGACCAGACTCACGCTCTCGAAGAATTCCGCCCAGTCGAAGGCGGAAATCAGCCGCATGCTGGTGATCACGTTGCGCACGGTCACGTGCATCGCCGCCTGCCGCTGATGCCCGGCTCGGACGATCTCATCAGCGGTTGTGCCCTGTGCTGCTAGGTGCTCCTCTATCCAGCGAAGTGCCGGCATGACCACCGGGTCTTGGTCGCGTAATCGCTGGACCAGCTGCACCACGAAGGACGGCGCCAGCGGGGCGCCTTCGAACCGCCGCAGGGCTGTTGCCGCCGGTTCAACTGAGCGGCCGCCAAGTCCGAGCAGTTCGTCCGCTAGCGTGTCGGCCTCCTGGCGCTCCGCCCGTCCATGCACGACGCGCTCCGCCAACCGGCGGAGATTCTCCACGAGCACCACCCGCAGAGTAATCGCGACGGCCCAGAGCTCACCGATCGTCAACGGCTGCACGCGCTGGTAAGCGCGCACGAACCGAAGCAGCATTTCGGGATCGAACCGGCTGTCGGTATGGGCGACGAACGCCCAGGCCAGCCCATAGACGCGCGGATAACCCTTGAGTGGACCCTCGGCGAGCTTAGGCAGTTCTCGGTAAAAGCCGGGCGGCAGGTCATCACGGATCTCGCGCAGCTGTTCGTCGACGATGTGATAATTGTCGACCAGCCACTCCGCCGCGGGTGTGATGGCGAGCTCCTCGCGGATTGCCTGGGCGATGGCACGATACGATGCGAGCAGCACCCGCCCGTTGTCCAGCACGCGCGGCAGCAGCAGGCGACCTTTGCGCGGTGTGGTCGTGACGCGCTGGGCGGCGGCAAGGCTTTCACCGTGCTGCTCAAGTCGCTCGACGCTAAAGAGTTCAGCGCGAATCGGTTCTTCGAGCGCCGAAAGGGCAAAGGCCGCTGAAGCTTTTTTGCGTAACAGGTTCGGCGAAAATAGCAATTTCAATCCCCATATCTCAGGGTGATGCGGGCGCAGGGCGCATACCGACGCCATCAAGTTCCCCGGTCAAGGGGAATGCTCACAACCGGCTAATGCTGCACAAGCACTACTGGCAGGCCGGCGCGCGTAAGAGGCTGTGTCGTAATGCGCAAATGCCCCACATCTGTCATCCCGAGCGCAGCGAGGGATCTCGTATTTTCAGCCACATGCGAAGAAGAGATTTCTCGGCTTCACCTCGAAATGACAGTTGCGACACAGCCTCTATGCGGAAAAGCGCACGCACGTAGCAGTCTCACGCAACCAGCCGTGAGCGGAAAAATCATGCGGCCAGGTTCCTTACGCCATGCCTGCTCGGCTCAGCGTTATGGTCTCGACGAGTTCCCGTCAATTCATCGCCTTCTTGATGGAGTCGAAGTTGAATATCGTGCTCCATGATGCCCCCACCCCCTGCACGACCGTCGGCGAGTTGTTAGTCGAATCGGTCTTAGCGGCGACGAGCTTCTTCTTGAGTTCAATCGCCTTGCGGATTTCCCAAGCCATCCAGGCGCTGTGGTAGGTCTCTTTGCCGACGATGCAGAGAAAGTGACTGGAGTCGCCGATGCGCGCGGCGAGGTCCTGTTTGAAGACGGCCGCCTGCTCACTGTCGACCGCGACGTCGAAGGACCGGTCGTAAGAAGAGAAATCGAATTCTTGATTGACATCCCACCCGAGCAGCCGATCCTTGGCGGCCTTGTCACAATCATAATCGTAGCCGATGAACACCTTATTCTTAGCCATGGGTCTTGTCCTTTTTGTCGATGGACTCCGTAAAAAATCTTAAGGCAGGTTACGCGATGATTGCCCCGGGCACGTCGCGCGACACAGCAGAGCCATTTCCCCACAGGCATTTAATGACAGCGGGGTTTGTCGCCGGTCAATCGGCAATCTTCACCGCGAGGCCCAGCGGCAACGGGCTTTCGCCGATATTCAAAGCCGTGCCCAATTGGGAAATCTCGTAGGAGGAGACTTTCTCATTTGAAATGCCTTCTTTTCTGGCGGCTGCCAACGCGTCGGCTTGGGGTGATTTGATCAGATATTTGACATTGCTGCCGTCCTTTAGAGTGATCGAAAGAACCATGTCTTTCGCGTCTTCGGTGGCCAAGGTTTGCAGGGTGGCAACTCGAGTCGCGACGCTGGTGTTCCTCACGGTGTACATATACAGCCAGATAAAGGAACCGATAATCGCGATCATCAGCAACCATGCATATTGGCCGACCCTTGTCTGCCTTTTCACAGCTTGGCGTCTCTGTAAATCAAAGAAACGGCGGTAGTCTTCCCTTTCCGCAGCCGCCTTCTTTGCCGGATCTTGCTCCGATGAACTTGGCGGTTGATTGAAGCCCAGCCCGATGCTGTTCAAGACCATGCCGACGATCACCAGAACCAAGGGGATGGCGACGATGAACATAGGATGCATAATTTTCTCCTTTTGTTTTTACCGCTCTGCCAATTTGTATGACACACCGACCCACCCGTAGTCCACTTCAAACGGCGAATGAGCCGGTGTCCTTTTTTGACGGGCTGGTTAGTTCAGCAATATCTCGGCGCGTTCGTACCACCCCTCTTTGGCGCTTTCTCCACCCGTGAGAGGGCGGCATATTTCTGATCTGTTCCGTGAGCGAAATCTCTTAGCTGAAACGTTGCGCAAGTTCCATGCCCCAAAGGGAGCCGATATTTGCGGTACTCTGCGTCGAAAAGATCGGTGGTTTCGCAGATGTGAAAATGGCCGATGGCTTGGTTCTTAATCGTGCAAAGGAAAACCGCAGCCAGCGAGTCCTTACGCAATGGGTCGGGTCGCGGGCGACGAACCTGCCGCAGAACCCAAGATATTGCTTGAGCATCACGCCTGAGACCTCGGAGATTCATAGCAGCCGCTCCAAGGTCCAGCTCCCACGAAATTACCCACGCCATCACTAACGCCAGGGCAAGGCGGATCGCCATATCCCGTTCATTTTGGCGCAACAGGGTTGCGCGGGTGAGAGACTGCGCACGTTAGTGCGCAAGACTGTTGGCGACTCACCCTCCGAGTTAGCTCTGGCACCGCTGGCGTGGGCAGGGATCGGATACTGTTGCATATCGATTGCAATCCTCAGTTTAGAATTCGCCGATAACTTAGCGGCGTAGATTTGCCTGACGGCGCATGCAAGACTGCTTCTTAGCCTACCCGTTTAAAGTCGATATAGCCGCGCTCAATATCCGTGCGGATCAGTTGCACCCGGAGCCTGTGGCCGACGTCCACGCCTTCGGAACCGCTCACCAGCTTTCCTTCGATGGGCGGATGCAGGAGGCGAACCCAGGTGCCTTTGTCGGAAGCGCCGGTAACGATGCCATCGAAGCGCTCGCCGATCCTTGATTCGAGCAGCATTGCCGCCGCAGATTTCTCCACCTGGCGTTCAACTTTTTTTGCCGCGTCTTCCTCGTCGGTGCAATACCTTGCTAGCGCCGCCAATTCATCGTTGCCATAGGGCAATGAGTGGCCGGCCAGCGCAGCTTTCAGCAAGCGCTGGGTGATCAGATCGGGGAATCGGCGATTCGGCGCGGTGGAGTGAGTATAATCTCTGACCGCGAGACCGAAGTGTCCGGCAGTGGCGCCTCCCGGAAGTTCGACGACATATTCACCGGCGCCCAAGAGCTTGATGACGCTAAGGGAAAGATCGGGGAAGCGCAGGGGATCTGCGGCATTCGCCGAAACCAAAAATTGCTCCAGGGATCTTGAGTCCGGCTCGCGGGATAACTTGAAGCCGTGATCCGCGGCCAGCTCGACGATCCGGTCCCAGCGTTTGGGCGTGCGAACAACCCGCCGCAGTGATGGAAACATTTTGCCCGCGAGGTATCGCGCGGTGACGCCGTTCGCCGCGATCATGAAGTCTTCAATAATTTCTTTGGCCCGGCTCTTTCTCTCCGCCTCTAAGTCCTTGAGTTCATCACCGTCAAACACCGGGCGCGCCTCGATGGTTTCGAGATTCAAGGCGCCATGCTCATGCCGGAGCGCCTTCAGCTTTTGCGCCACGCGGTCTTGCAGCCGGAGGTTTTCCTCAAGACCGTCGACCTGGCCAATCACTTGCGGCATCGGCCCGTTAACTTCCAGCCAGGCAGCCACGCTATTGTAGGCGAGCTTGGCATGATTACGCACCGTGGCACGATAGATGTCCGAACTCTGAAGCGATCCGTCCGCGGCGAGTAGCATTTCGATGACAATGGCAAGACGGTCTGATTCATAGTTGAGAGAGGTAAAATCGCTCGACAGTTTCTCGGGCAGCATCGGAAAGACCTTGGCGGCGGTGTAGACCGAAGTCGTATTGTGCCGGGCGTGATCGTCAAGCGCCGACGGATTCTTCACGAGCGCATCAACATCGGCGATGGCGACGAGGATCTTGGCGGCCCCTCCGGGCAGCGCTTCGGCAAAGGTCAGCTGATCCAAATCCCGCGAGTCATCGTTGTCGATGGAACACCAGTTAAGGTTGCGCAGATCATGCGGCGATTCTTGAGCCAGGGTTGCGGGCCCGTGGATGGCGTCGAGCTCGGCGAGTGCGGCGGGTGAGAAGTCGGGAAGCAGTCCTCTTGCCAGCATCGCTCGGTAGGCGATGCGCTGCAAGATGGAGCGTTGTTGTCGATCAGTTCGTTCCGTCATAGTTTCACCTTTTTGTAAAAAGCCTGCGGTCGTTTGCACTTGCGGGAGCATCTCGTGCGCAGCGATGCTCCCGAAGTTAGGTGGCGGTTGGTTGATACCCCACCAAGGCGGCGCATACCGGTACTTTGCTCGCCAGGCCGTTTTCGTTACTGTAAGTCTTCACTTCACAAGGCTCTTGCGTATCAAATGCAGTTCCCTCCGCCGTTTCGCGCTGGGTTTGGGATAAGCCATTTTCAGACCATTGAACACCTCGAGGATGATCTCGGAAATGATTAGCCGAGCGTTCTCTTTATCGTCAGCAGGAACGACATGCCAGGGTGCATCCTTTGTGCTGGTTGCACTCAGGCACGCCTCATACGCGTTCATGTAATGCTTCCAGAACTTTCTCTCTTCAATGTCGGCAAGACCGAATTTCCAGTTCTTATCCGGCTCATCAATGCGTTGGAGGAAGCGCTTCCGCTGTTCTTGCTTCGAAAGGTGGAGGAAAAACTTGATGATTCGCGTTCCGTTACGGTAGAGATGGTTTTCTAGGTTGACGATGGACCGATAGCGTTTCTGCCAGATAGTTTTCTCGTCACGCAACTCGCCGGGCAGCCCCTGGCTGCGCAGGATCTCCGGATGCACCCGAACGATCAGCACTTCCTCGTAATAGGACCGATTAAAGATGCCGATGCGGCCGCGTTCCGGCAAACACTGGGAGGTGCGCCAGAGAAAATCGTGCTCCAATTCCGTAGCGCTCGGATGTTTAAAACTGAAGACCTGGCAACCTTGGGGATTGACACCGGACATCACGTGCTTGATGGCGCCATCCTTACCGGCAGCGTCCATGGCTTGAAAAATCAGCAGCACCGCGTAGCGATTGGACGCGTAGTGAAGTTGTTGCAGCGAACTCAGCTCCTTCACCCGTTCCCCAAGAAGCTCTTCATACTGCTTTTTCGAACGGTAAACGGGCTTCACAAGGGTCGGCCACTTCTTGAGGTTGACCTTTTCGCCTGCCTGCACCCTGAAATCCTTTAAATTGATTTTCATCTTCAGACTCCTTTTATGGTTCGACGCGCCTTCTACTCGCATCGCGCTCCGATGCGGTTTGTCCTTTGGACAGCGCCTCGAAGCCGGAGATCACGTCGAACAGTTCCTCGTCGATGCTGCTTTGGCGCAAGCGTTGGAATGTTGAGTTGAGCTCCTCCAGGAGTTCATCGATGTTTTTATCGGCACGCTGCATTGCCGCCAGGCGGCTGGCATTTTCGCTCGCCAGGGATTCGGCGCATGCGCGGAAGAGCGAGACAAAAAGATATTCGCGGATAAGCGCTTGCAAGGTCGCGGCGCCACTGCCCATGACCTCAGGCAAGTTCCCTGTCGGCCAGGGAAGTTCGACCAGCTGGCGCCGCCAGTGTTCGTCCAGCGGCAGCAGTCGCTGACTGACGGGCGTATAAATCGCCCCAGACTTAGGGCGGTTGTAGAAGAGGTGCAGTTCGGTGACTTCACCCGCACTGTGGCGCGTCTCGCTTTCCACGAGAATCTGTCCGATGAGCGGAGTAATGGCCTTGACGGAGTTGGGCACGGTGAAGAGTCCCATCAGCGGCAGGCCTGCGTCCGCCAGGCGTGCATGAACGCGCTCGCCGACTGCCCAGACCTGGGCTTTGCCCGGTAGCGCCGCCAGCGTCTTGACCGCATAATCGGCCACCACATCATTAAATTGGCCCACCAGTCCCTGGTCCGAACCGAACACGACCGCGCCCATCGCACCGGCAACGGTTTGTCCTCTTGGTACTGCCGCTAAAGCTGTCGGCGCGCTTTCCCGCAAACAGACGCCCAATCCCAGCTCCACGGTGCGATAGTAGTCGGCCAAGGCGCGCACCGATTTCTCGTATTGTCCGATACTCGATGCGGCCAAGGCCTTCATCGAGCGAACAACGGATTGGAGATCTCCGGCAGTGTTAATCTTTCGTCGCAGGCTCGCCGTAGTGTCGCTCATGATTTGTCCGTAAGTTCGGGCTTGGGCTGAAATCGCGCGAGTGATTTGCGACCGATTTGGATTATCGTTTCACGATCTTCGTCGCTCAATGTAGCGGCGCTATTGAGTCGCTCGCGCACCTCCGCCGGGATCTCCGCCGCCGCCTCGCATAGGGCGTGCTCGGCGTCGGTCATCTGGTCAAGCGGCACGCGGTCGAAGAGTTCCGCCGTCAAAGCCAAGAGGACGGCGATCTGCTCCAGCATAGACATCGGTTGGGATTCCGACTGTTTGAGGCAGGCGCGGAGCCGCCGCCCGTGCTCGATAATTTTACGGGTCTCTTCATCCAGTCGGGCACCGAATCGGGCGAAGGTTTCGAGTTCCTCGAACTGTGCGTAGGCGAGCTTGAGGTCGCCCGCCACCGCGCGGTAGGCCGCCCGTTGCGCCTTGCCGCCGACGCGCGAAACGGATTTGCCGACATCGACCGCAGGCAGCACGCCCAATTCGAACAGCGACGGCGATAGGTAGATCTGCCCATCCGTGATGGAAATCAAGTTGGTCGGAATGTAGGCGGAAATGTTCTGCGCTTCGGTTTCGATGATGGGCAGGGCGGTGAGCGAACCACCGCCGCGTTCCTTGGACAGATGCGTCGCCCGTTCCAGCAGGCGCGAGTGAATATAAAAGATATCGCCGGGAAACGCTTCACGACCGGGCGGGCGGCGCAGCAAGAGGGAGAGTTCGCGGTAGGCGCGCGCATGATGGGTGAGATCGTCGTAAACGATCAGCACATCACGGCCCGCTTCCATGAAATATTCCGCGACGCTGGTCGCGGCGTAAGGCGCAATATAAGCGAGGCCTGGAGGGTCGTTGCCTTCGGTCACGACGACGACGGTGTAATCCATCGCGCCCTTTTCCCGCAAAGTGGCCACAGCCTTGGCGACAGCCGACGCGCGTTGACCGATGGCGCAATAAACGCACAGCACGTCGTGGTCGCGCTGGTTGAGGATCGTGTCGATCGCAATGGTGGTCTTGCCGATCTGGCGGTCACCAAGAATCAACTCGCGCTGGCCGCGCCCGACGGGAATAAGCGCATCGATGGCCTTGATGCCAGTTTGCAACGGTACGGTGACGGGCGCGCGATCCATGATGTGCGGTGCCGTGCGTTCGATGGGCAGGCGCGCGCTGGAAACCACTGGACCATTGCCATCCAGCGGCCGGCCCAATGGATTGACAATGCGTCCGATCAATCCGTCTCCTACCGGCACGTCTATCACGTGCCCCCTGCGTTCGACTTCATCGCCCGCGTGCAACTGCCAGTAGTCACCCAGCAGAACGACGCCGATGTCGTCTTCATCGACGTTGAATGCGATGCCATACAATTCGCCGGCAAACTTCAGCACCTCCTCAAAGCCCACGCCGGGGAGGCCTGAGACTTTGGCGATGCCAGTGGCTATGCTGGTGATTGTGCCCACTTCCCGTGGCGCGAGTTGCGGCGCAAAGGCTTCCCGCGCCTGGCTCACGCCAGCGAACGCGCGATCCAAGACACTCTTCAGGGTGTCGGGTGGCGCGCTCATTTGGCCTCCACGGGAGCGGCAGATTTCGGCTCTGGCGTGGGTGCGGGCTTTGCTTCGGGCTTGACCTCTTGCTTAGGCTCAAGGTGTAGGTCCGGCTTGGATTCATCAGGTTTAGTCTCCGGTTTCGGCTCGGCTTTGGCTTCAGATTTGGATTGTGCGTCTAGAAGTTCGCCGACGCTCTTTTCCAGCGACGCGAGATAATCCGCGATGCTCCAAGCCAGCTTCTGTCCATTCGTGGTGAGTTCGATCCCGCAGACCAGCTTCGGAGCCGTCTCGAACCGGACGCGGATTTCAGCCGAGAAGGTCTCGTTGAGCGCATTTTGTATCGCGTCCCGTTGCTTCGCAGGCAGGTCAAACGTGCTGCGCACGAGCGCCGGGTCGGACGATGTCTTAAGGGCCTGGGCAAGACCTTCTTTCACCTTACCGTCCATCTGTCGCAAACGGCGCGTGAATACTTCGCCGAGGCGTTCTTCCAGTGTCGTCGTGGCGAGGTCCGCGAGCGTCTTTCGCGTGATCGCAAAAACTTCCTCCTTGGTTCGACGGGTGATCTCTTCGCTCAGGCTCTTTTGGTCATTTCGCAAGGCGTCCTGCCGCCTGACGCGCAGGCCGTCCGCCTCCTTCCGCGCTTCGTCGAGGAGCCGCTGACGTACGGCTTTCGCCTCGTCCCTTACTTTGCTCAAGAGAGTGGCGCGCTGCTGCTCGAACTCTTCGTTCTTGTGCTGAAAGCCGTCGTGTTCCTTTTGCGCTTCGGCCTTTTTCGCGGCGGCATCCGCGAGTTCAGTGGCGATCCGCTTCTCCCGCTCGTCGATGGCGTTAAGGATTGGCTTGTAAAGAAAGCGTTTCATTAACCATACCAGGATGAGGAAGTTGACTACCTGCGCAGCGACAGTGAACCAATCGATTAGCATAGGTCACTTTCCTGTCGTTTGGACAATGACGTGGTTCCAGAAAGGATTGGCGAAGATGAGAATCATCGAGACCACAAAGCAGTAGATGGCAATGGACTCGATCATCGCCAGACCGACAAACAAGGTCCGAGTGATGGTGCCGGAGGCATCGGGTTGCTGCGCCAGCGCGCTCAATGCCGTCGCGACTGCCCGTCCCTCGCTAAGCGCGGGTCCTATCCCCCCAACCGCCATCGTCAGCCCGGCGGTAATAATGGAAGCGATTGCGATAAGAGTCATGTTATCCATATTGTGTCCTTTTATTTCATCGTTAGTGTCGTTGTTTCACTGCTGGCGATCAGGTTCAGGCTTGGACTTGCGAACGCGCGTGGCGGCGGCGATATAAACGGCAGCCAGAATGCTGAAGATGTAGGCTTGCACCATGCCGGTGAGCAGACCGAGCGCCGTCATGATGATCGGAAAGATGAAGGGCGTGATGGTGAGCAGAATGCCGATGATCATTGCCCCGCTCATCATGTTGCCGAACAAACGGACAGCCAGGGCCAGTGTGCGCGAAAGTTCGCTGATGATGTTAAACGGCAGCATGATGAACGTCGGCTGCATGTAGGATTTGAGGTAACCGCCCAGCCCCTGCTCCTCGATGCCGAAGAGCGGCACGGCCACGAACACGCACAGAGCGAGCGCCGCCGTGGTTGACAGCGATCCGGTTGGCGGCTCGTAACCGGGAATTAGCGTGCACAGGCTGGCGGTGGCGACAAACAGGAAGAGTGTGCCCAAAAAGCCGAGATACTTCGCCGGCTCACTCAGACCGACTTCCTTGATTTGTTTCTCGATGGCTGTGACGACGAGTTCAAGAAATCCTTGCCATCGGGAAATTGCCCCGTCGGTGGCGAGCTTGCGAGTGATCAGTTTCGCGCCCACAGCCATCGCGATCATCAGGGCCCACGTCGTGACAACCGTGCCGTTGAGCTTGAGAAATCCGTACTGCCACAGGATCTGTTGATCGGAACTAAGATTCATGACTCACCTCATTCGACAATCGGGTTCGCGTCTGAGTTGGCTGGGTAAGCCGCGCAACGATTGGACGCGCGATGACAAATCCAAGCAGGCACATCAGCAACCTCTGCCAATCCCCGCGTGCGACGAAATAAAAACCAGTCACGGTAATAATCGTTCGCAGCAAAAGACTGCCAAGGAACCAAAGCGCCGGCCGTGCGGACGAAACGCCTTTGCGCACCGTCCACCAAAGGCCGCCGAAGAACATCACACCAAGCAAAACGCCCGTCACCAAAGCCAACACTAGAGTCAAAGTTTCATTCATCATTATCCCCCTGTTCCTCGCGCATTTCCTTGTCTTCCTTGGCGACCCAATGCCAGGCGTTCAAACAGCCGATCGCCAGGCCGACGATCAACAGCGCCAGCGTCCAGGGATGCTTCCCCGCATGGTGTGCGTCCAACCAGATGCCGAGCGCTGCACCGAGCAATGTCGGCACCACCACCGACCAGCCAATGAGCCCCATCATACCCAGGCCAAACCAGACGCCTTGGCCGGACTTGCGCGCCTTGAGCTTGCGCGCTGCCTTTGCAGCCACTTGTTGGCTGAATACCGTCGCGTTATCCGCAGCAGGTTTCTTTTTTGCGCTTTCACTCACGATGAAGTTCCACGAAGCGGCGAACGAATCCACTTTCCATTTTTACCATCACGGAGCGCACGTTCTGTTCCTGCTCATCGAGCGTTAGAAACTCCCGTTTCACCGCTCTCGTGCAGTTGGCTGAGATCGGTTCCGCCGATGGCGTGGCGCACGGAGACGAGCACGTCCGGGCCAGCCTTGATCAATACCCCTTCATCGACGGCCACGAAAACCTCGCCGTCTGCTGCCGTTTCATAGGTCAAAATCCCCGGCGCGATGGCGGCCGCGCAGTCGAGCCGATGCGGCAGCAGACCGAATGAACCTGCAACGGTCGCCGTGACTATGCGCGATACACCGGTCTTCTCGGCAAAGATTTCAAAGGGCAGCAGGATCTTTAGAGTCATGAGTGTCGACTGCATGTTCGACCTCCATTTGCGGTTTCGGCTCGGACTTCGGATGCGGTTCGGATTGAGCTTTGGGCTCCGTATCGTCGGCAGGCTTAGGGGCGGCCTTCGCCGCAGGCTTAGCTCCGGGTTCAGCCTTGCCTGCGAATTGATCGGGCGGGGCCTTTTTCTTCGCCTCGTCAATCGCCCCGATCATGTAAAGCGCGCTTTCGGGGTAGTCCTTAAACTCATCCCGCAGGATGCGCTCGCAGCCATCGAGCGCATCTTTGAGGCTAACGAATTTACCCTTTATGCCGCTAAACTGCTCAGTGGCGAAAAACGGCTGCGTGAGGAATCGCTCCAGCCGCCGCGCCCGAGCAACCACCTTGCGGTCTTCCTGGGAAAGCTGTTCCAGGCCGAGCATTGCGATGATGTCCTTGAGTTCCGCGTATTGCGCGAGCGTGCGGCGGATTTCCTGTGCCAGGCGATAATGCTGTGCGCCGACGATACCCGGCGTGGCCATTTTGGAACTGGATTGCAATAGGTCCACGGCCGGATACAGTCCTTCACTCGCCCGCTTGCGTGAGAGCACGAGGGATGCCGAGAGATGCGAAAACGTATGCACCGCCGCCGGGTCAGTCAAATCGTCCGCGGGAACATACACCGCCTGGATGGACGTGATGGCACCAGTATCGGTGTTGGCGATGCGCTCCTCTAAGCGTGCCAACTCGGTGCCCATGGTCGGCTGATAGCCCAGACGCGACGGCATCTGCCCCATCAAGCCGGATACCTCCATTCCGGCCTGAATAAAACGGAAAACATTATCGATGAGCAGCAGCACGTCGCGATGCTCGTCGTCGCGGAAATACTCGGCCATCGTCAGCGCCGCGTGACCGACGCGGAAACGGCTGCCCGGCGGTTCATTCATCTGCCCGAACACCATCACCATGTTCGGCAGCACGCCGGCCTCGTTCATCTCGCGGTATAACTCTTCGCCTTCGCGGCAGCGCTCGCCGATGCCGCAGAAGATGCTCACGCCTTTCTGATTGCCGACCATGTTATGAATCATTTCCGTCAGCAGTACCGTCTTACCCACCCCCGCGCCGCCGAAGAGTCCCGCCTTGCCACCGCGCTCCAGCGGCACCAGCACGTCAATGACCTTGATGCCGGTTTCGAAGACCTCGGATTTAGTGGAACGCCGTGCCAATGGCGGCGGGGCTTGATGGACTGTGCGCCATTGGACATCTGTCGGCGCTTCTTGGCGGTCGATGGCGTTGCCGAAAACGTCGAACATGCGCGAGAGAATTGCATTGCCGACCGGCGCCTTCAACGGCCCGCCCGTGTCTTGCACCGCCATGCCGCGGGCGAGGCCTTGAGTGGGGGTCAGCGCAATCCCCCGCACACGATGCGCGTCAAGTTGCGACAAAACCTCGATGGCGATTTTTCCCTTTTGCGAGTGCAACAACGAGTAGATCGGCGGCAAATACTCATCGAACCGGATATCGACGACACTGCCGCGCACCGACACGACCGCACCGAGGTTCGTGGGATTGGTGTTGTTCTTCATGTTTGCTCTCGCTGATGCACCGTCAGTTTAATTTCGGCACACAGGTCTTTTCCGCCGGCGCGTTCTCTTTCTAGGTTCCGTACTGACTCCACTTCCAATTCCGAATCTCCGGCAGGTCCTCGCCGCATTTTTCAATGTATTGCTTGTGTTCGATCAGCTTGTCCTTTAGCTGCTGCTTCAGATATATGCCCTTGTCGCCGGTCTGCGGCAGGCGATCGATGGTGTCCATCACGAGGTGGAAGCGGTCCAGATCGTTCAGCACCGTCATGTCGAAGGGCGTGGTGATGGTGCCCTCTTCCTTATAACCCCGGACGTGGATGTTGTCGTGGTTGGTGCGGCGATAAGTCAGCCGGTGGATCAACCACGGGTAGGCATGGTACGCGAAGATTACCGGCTTGTCCTTGGTGAACAGTTCGTCGAAATCCATGTCGCTCAAGCCGTGCGGATGCTCGCTTGGCGGCTGCAGCTTCATGAGATCGACAACGTTGACCACGCGGATTTTCAGGTCGGGCAGATGCTCGCGCATGATCGAGACGGCGGCGAGCGTCTCCAGGGTGGGCACGTCGCCACAGCAGGCCATGACCACGTCGGGGGCAACGCGCTGATCGTTGCTGGCCCACTGCCAGATGCCGATGCCCTGGGTGCAGTGCTTGACGGCAGCGTCCATCGCCAGCCACTGCGGCGCCGGATGTTTGCCCGCAATCACGACGTTGACGTAATGGCGGCTGCGCAGGCAGTGGTCCATCACCGACAGCAGGCAGTTTGCATCCGGCGGAAAGTAAACCCGCACGACCTCGGCTTTTTTGTTGACGACATGGTCGATGAAACCGGGATCCTGGTGCGTGAAGCCGTTGTGATCCTGGCGCCAAACATGAGACGCCAGCAGATAGTTTAAAGAAGCGATCTTGCGGCGCCACGGCAGGTGCGCCGTGACTTTCAGCCATTTGGCGTGCTGGTTGAACATCGAATCGATGATGTGGATGAACGCCTCGTAGCAGTTGAAAAGGCCATGGCGCCCGGTAAGCAGATAGCCCTCGAGCCAGCCCTCGCATTGATGCTCGCTGAGCATAGAGTCCAGCACGCGTCCAGTGGGTGCGAGGAATTCGTCGTTCGGCACCGTCGCGGCGTCCCACTGGCGTTGGGTCGCTTCAAAAAGAGCTTCCAAGCCGTTGGAGAGCGTCTCGTCCGGGCCAAAGACTCGGAAATTCCGCTGCTCACTGTTCAGCTTCGCCACATCGCGCAGGAAAGGTCCGAGCACATGCGTGTCGCCGATACCGCGCGCGCCCGGCTCGCGCACTTCGGCGGCGTAGGCGCGAAAATCCGGCATGCGCAGGTCTCGCAGCAATTTGCCGCCGTTGGCGTGGGGATTCGCGCCCATGCGTCGTTCGCCCTCGGGCGCCAGTTCGGCCAGTTCCGGTTTCAAGCGGCCCTGTTCATCGAAGAGTTCCTCGGGCCGATAGCTCCGCAGCCAGTCTTCTAACAGCTTGAGGTGCTCGGGATGAGCATTCGGGTGAAGCGGCACCTGATGCGCGCGGAAGGTGCCTTCGATCTGCAAGCCATCCACCACTTGCGGCCCCGTCCAGCCCTTGGGTGAATTGAGGACGATCATCGGCCAGCGTGGCCGCGCGAAGTTGCCCGAGTTGCCGTGGACGCGGGCGTCCTGCTGGATTTTTGTGATCTGCTCCACCACCGTGTCGAGGGTCGCGGCCATGGCCTCATGCATCGGCCCGGGCTCGTGACCCTCGACGAAGTAGGGCGTCCATCCGCAGCCTCGAAGAAATTGCTGCAATTCCTCATGTTCGATGCGGGCCAGGATAGTCGGGTTGCTGATCTTGTAGCCATTGAGATGCAGGATCGGCAGCACTGCGCCGTCGGTTATTGGATCGAGGAACTTGTTCGAATGCCACGCCGTGGCCAGCGGTCCGGTTTCCGCTTCACCGTCGCCGACGACGCAGGCAACGATCAAATCAGGATTGTCGAACACCGCGCCGAACGAATGGCTGAGCGAATAGCCCAGCTCGCCGCCCTCGTGGATCGAGCCCGGACACTCCGGCGATGCGTGGCTGGGAATTCCTCCAGGAAAAGAAAACTGCAGAAACAGCTTCCGCAGCCCGGCCTCATCCTGGCTGATGTTGGGATAAATCTCGCTGTAGGTGCCCTCGAGATAAGTGTTGCCCACGACAGCCGGCCCACCGTGCCCCGGGCCGGAGACGTAAATCATGTCGAGGTCATATTTCTTGATGATCCGGTTCAAGTGCACGTAAATGAAGTTCTGTCCCGGGGTCGTGCCCCAGTGTCCCAGCAGCATGTGCTTTACGTCCGAGAGCGTCAGCGGCCGCTTCAGCAATGGATTGTCGTAAAGATAAATCTGTCCGACCGAAAGATAGTTGGCGGCGCGCCAGTAGGCTTCCATCTTGTGGAGCAGTTCCGGGGAAAGAGTGTTTGTCTTCATGGTTCAATTCTCCTTTCGTTCAGTGCGCCATAATCGGTTCCGCCGGCGCTGAACGCTCTTCGGCCTGAGCGGCGCACAGGCAGGCGCCGAAGATGAAAATGCACCCGGAAAGATAAATCCACAGCAGCAATGCCATGGTCCCGCCGAACGCTCCATAAACCGCGTTTAACCTGGCGAAGTTCTTAAGGTAGATCACGAATAGACTTTCGGCCGCGTGCAAGAGAACCGTGGCGCACAGGGCAGCGGCCCAGACCTCGGCAAAGCGCGTGGGCCGGCGCGGAGCCAGCCTGTAAAACAGGCTCAGACTGACGAACACCACCAACAAGGGGATGAAAAAGCTTCCTAGGGCATAGACCCAGGAACTGAAATCATTCACTGGAAAGAGCCAATCCTTCGCCATTTTCGCCAGCACCGGCACCGCGACGCCCAAGAGGGCCGTGCTGATCAGGATGGCGAGAAAAATCAGGCTTTTGAGCGGCAGTCGCCACCAATTGTAGCACGTCGGCGCCCCAGGCTCGGTTGGTGGCGCTGATGAGGGTGGTGAAACAGTGGAGGGAGGCCCAGACCAGGACGAGAAACGCGACCACGCCCGCCCGCTCACGCGCTGTGATCACACCGGCGATGGTTTCAAAAATGTGACGTTGCATCTTCACCGCTAATCGGGACGTAGCTTTCCAAGTACGCAATAGCCTCTTTCCGGCCCTGTCCCGGTCAACAAAGGATGAGGCAATCGTGACGAGCAGGATCATCAAAGGAAACAACGAAAAGAACGCACTGAACGCGAACGCTCCCGCCCGCTGTGCCCCGTCAATGCGCGAAAACTTTTTGACGCTGAGACAAAATATCGCCCAGACCCTGCGCGTCTTTTGGTCAAGCCGGCTTGGCATATTCATCTGGCTCAGCCTTTCTTTGCCGCAGGGCGTGCCGCACCACCTTCACCATCTCCAGAACGAACAGCGGGATGGCGCCCACGGCGAGAAGCAGGAAGCAATCGGCGAACGGCATATATGACGTCTTCAGGAAGCGGCCCAGAGTCGCGTTGTGTTGGCTCCACACCTGGAGGCCGAAAGAGATGGCAACCACGATGACCAGGTTGACGTTCGTGAAAAGGGAGATGCGCCAGACCGGCTTGGTCTCGCTGCGGGCGCCGAAGGACCGCAAGAGTTCGGCGAAGACCAGCACGGCGAAGGCGTGAGTGCGGGCCGTTTCCGCGGTTCCCGTCTTCAGGACGTAGAAGTAAACCGCGAACGCGACGCCAGCGGTGAGGAAGCCGGTGAAGAACATCGTGCGGAGGAAGCTGCGGTTCGTGATGCGCTCAGAACGGCGGCGCGGGTGGCGCTTCATCACGTCGGGGTCGATGGGGTCGGTGGCCAGGCAGAGCGCGGGCAGGCCATCGGTGACGAGATTGATCCAGAGCAGGTGAATCGGCAGCAGCGGCGTCGGCAGACCGATGATCACGCAGACGGTCATGAGCAGCAGTTCACCGGTATTGCCCGCCAGCAGGTATTGGAGCGTCTTGCGGATGTTGTCGTAAATGCCCCGGCCCTCTTCGACGGCGGCGACGATCGTGGCGAAGTTGTCATCGGTGATGATCATGTCCGCCGCTTGCTTGGTGACTTCCGTTCCCGCTTTCCCCATGGCGATGCCGATGTCGGCGCCCTTGATGGCCGGGGCATCGTTGACGCCATCACCGGTCATGGCCACGACGGCGTCATTGGCTTTCAAGGCGCGAATGATGCGCAGCTTGTGCTCGGCGGTGACGCGGGCGTAGACGGCGATCTTCGGGCGCGCGCCGCCGCAGCTCTTCGTCGGACATCTTGTCCAACTCCACCCCCGCGATAACCGTGTCGTCGTCTGAAGCGATGCCGATTTCCCGCGCGATGGCCATCGCGGTGTGCGGATGGTCACCGGTAATCATCACCACGCGAATGCCTGCGGCGCGACACTTCGCGACGGCATCTTTGGCCTCGGGCCGGGGCGGATCATACATCCCCGTCAGACCGACGAACACGAGATCGTGCTCGACGGCGTCCGCTGTGAGGTCGGCGGGCGAAGCGTTGTCCAGGTCGCGATAGGCCGAACCGAGCACGCGCAGGGCTTGCTGCGCCATCGCGGTGTTTTGCGCCACGATGTTCTGGCGGTCCTCGTCCGTCATGGGGCGGATCCCGGTGCTGGTGTAAAGGCTGTGTGCAGCGCTCCAACAGCACGTCGGGCGCGCCGTTGATGAAGGCGCGGAGCTTCCCATCCGGCATCCGGCGAATCACCGTGCTGCGTTTGCGGTCGGAGTCGAAAGGGATCTCGTGATGCTTCGGCAGCTCCTTCTCGATGCGCTTCCGGTCGCCGCCGGCTTTGGCGCCGGCTGCCAAGCAACGCGCCTTCGGTAGGATCGCCGACGGTTTTCCACGTTCCGTCTTCCTGAACGAGATGCGCATTGTTGCAGCCGAGGAGGACCGTCGCGAGTTCGAGCAACGGCGCGGTGTGCGGCGCTTCCGCCTTCTTGCCCTCGAAGCGCACCTCGCCATCCGGACCGTAGCCTTCGCCGGTGACCTCGTAGCTTTGGCCTGCGACGTAGAGAGCGCGCACGGTCATCTCGCCGACGGTCAAGGTGCCGGTCTTGTCCGTGCAGATGACCGTCGTCGAGCCGAGCGTCTCGACCGCGGCCAGTTTGCGCACGAGCGCGCGGCGGCGGGACATGCGCAACACGCCGAGCGCGAGCGCAACCGTGACGACGGCCGGCAGCCCTTCCGGCACGGCCGCCACGGCGAGGCTGACAGAGGTCATGAACAACTCGAGAAGATTCGTCCCGCGCAGCAGCCCCAGCCCGAACAGCAGCGCGACGATGCCCAGCGCCGCCCAGACGAGGATGCGTCCGAACGAGTCGAGCTTCTGCTGCAGCGGGGTGCTTTCCGCCACGCCCGCCTCTTCAATCAATCCGGCGATGCGGCCCAAGCTCGGTCTTCATCGCCGTGGCCACAACGACGGCCTGGCCGGTGCCCGCCGCCACGCTCGTGCCCATGAACACCATGTTTTCGCGGTCGCCGAGCGGGACGTCGCGCTGTTCCAAAGTCGCGGGCTGCTTCGTCACCGCCTCCGACTCGCCGGTCAGCGCTGACTCGATGCACCTGAGCGAGGCCGCTTCCAGGAGCCGGGCATCAGCCGCGACCAGGTCGCCGGCTTCCAGCGCGAGGATGTCACCGGCGACGATT
The DNA here is from genome assembly GCA_963816145.1 of uncultured delta proteobacterium. Taxonomy (GTDB): domain Bacteria; phylum Desulfobacterota; class Binatia; order UBA9968; family UBA9968; genus DP-20. The sequence goes on along the minus strand of CAWFJP010000001.1, from coordinate 117,830 downwards.
CCCGAGGCAGGAATCGAAGTGACTTGCCCGTCGCGTCGCACCTTGCGCCTGGGGCGCGGTCATCTTTTTGAGCGCCGCGATGGACTTCTCCGCGTTGAACTCCTGGTAGAAGCCGATGACGGCGTTGAGGACGACGATGGCGAGGATGGCGATGGCGTCCACCACTTCGCCCAGCACGCCGGAGATGACACCGGCCGCGATGAGAATCCAGATGATGAGGCTCTTGAACTGGCCGAGGAAAATCTGCAGCGGGCTGATCCGCTTGCCTTCTTTCAATTCGTTCGGGCCGTCAGCCGCGAGGCGTTGTGCTGCTTCCTGCGCAGACAGCCCAGTCGCTGAGGAACCGAGAAGTGCCAGCGCTTCTTCGGCAGACTGGCTGTGCCAGGCTTTGCCCTTTGGTTGTTCGGCTCTGGCGGGTGGGGGGGTCATGCGCTGGCTCCTTCAATTGTCAGCTCCGCCCTTGGCAGAACCTTACTCTCCAGCGTCGTTGTCTCTATGCGCCACACCGAGTGCGCAATCATCAGCTCTTCGTCCGTGCACATGACGCGGACCGTGGCCCGGCTCGCGTCCATAGAAATCACGTCCTCATTCGCCGCGTTTTTAACCACAGCAGCCTTCAGACTTGTCCTTTGACTTAGCACCGGCGGGCGTGGACAAAAACGTTTGCCGACAGTGGTCGCTGCAAAAGTAGAATGTCTGTCTGTCACGTTCGGCGTGAAGAGCGCTTGCTTCGTCCACTGTCATGCCGCAGATGGGGTCTTTGGTCACGGATTCGCTCCCCCCATGGTCATGTGTGTTTCCTGGTTGTTGGTGTCACTGTCTTTTGATTCCGGTTTTCACATTGTCTCGTGTGAATCGAATATTGTTGTTCCCGTTCGTCAACAACTGGATCACTTCATCAGTCTCAGCAGTCGCGCGTTGATGGCCACAATCACCTTGCTCGTCGACATCAACACCGCGCCCAGGGCAGGAGTGAGCAACGCCCAGGGCAGGAGTGAGCAACACGCCCCACGCGTAAAGTGCTCCGGCGGCATGTGCTTTACATCCGCGAGCGTCAGCGGCCGTTTCAGCAGCGGATTGTCGTAAAGATAAATCTGGCCGACCGAAAGATAGTTGGCGGCGCGCCAGTAGGCATCCATCTTGTGGAGCAGTTCCGGGGAAAAAGTGTTTGTCTTCATGCTTCAATACTCCTGATTCCAGCGGCGACCGAGAACGCGGCAGACCGTCATGGCTATAGCGCAAACTTAACGCTCAATAAAACGTCATTGACCTTTGGGATGGGCGGGGTAATCATACAGCGGCCGTTCGAGCGTCTTCATTCTCGAATTGAATCAGCGCTGCCACAGGATGTGAGCGGCTTCCAGAGGAACCGCAACGCGGGCGCAGTGCGGTAGCGCTCGCGCCGTATAGTCCGTCGCCGGACGGGTCGCCGGCACCGTCGCGCTATAAACGTAACCGTTAACCGCCCCCACAAGTTGGCGAACACGCTTCATCTCCTGCCGGACCGGGCCCTCGCCGTTGATTCCGTTGGCCTAAGGCTCGACGCGAACCCCATCTGGATCGACTTCGCCTAGATAGGTCTGAACTTCAAACACGTGCTCCGCCTCGACAGTGTCAATCTTCACTTCCCCGAAGTGCAGCATTGCCCATTTCTGTTCCAGAGCGCACTGCCAATCGACCAACTGCCTGCCTACCGCGCGTTTATCGTCGGCACGCGCTCGATAGGCAGGGGTAGTTCATTGTTTTGCCGTGGTGGGGCGTTTCTAAGTTAAAGTTAAGCTGCCAACAAACCTTGATGGGCGCTTATTTGTGCCGCGCCAGTGGTATCGAGGATGCTTTTGGCCTTGGCTACCTCTTCCGCTGTGCCGTGCGCGATCACCAAGAACTTGTCACTCTTGAGCGCCGTCTCATACTGAACGATGCTGTCTTTGGGAATGCCAATGCTGGCCAGTCCGGCGCCCAATGCACTTAGGCCGCCGACTACAAAGGCGCCTTCCAGCGCTCCGACAATCCAACCGACCATTGGGCCAAATACGATCAGGGGTCCGATGCCCGGGATAAAGAAAAACGCCGACCCAAACAGCAAGCCCCAAAAGCCGCCCCAAAAGGCCCCAAGTTTACCCCAGACCTTCATACGGTCCCCGGTATTGTAGTAGCCGACAACATGCTCTTCGGTGTGATAGTCCTTACCGACGATGGACAGTTTCTTCATGTCGAACCCAGACCGCTGGAGTTCTTTGATGCTCGCTTCTGCCTCGGTGTGGGAGTTGTAGATGCCAACTACTGCGTTATTCTCAGCCATGGTTTTCCTCCTTGTTACGGACTACGCCTATTGTTGCTGCACGAGCGAACGGTGTCTGATACTGGACAATTTCGAAAAGATTCATCGCGCACTGCGGAGCGATGTCCAGCCGCTCTCTGAACTTGATTCCGCAAGAACAATGCCGGAATGGAATGATCGCACGGCGATAAATCACCGTCGGTTTTTTCCTAGTAAGGCGAGCTTTCCTCTGCGCACCCGAGAGGCAAGAGGTCCGGCGCCTGGGGGTGTGGTAAAACAGTGAGGGGTCGAGGTGAAATGCCTCAGTTCCCGACCCGCGTCCTTTAGTCCAGCGTAAACGTTAACGGGAACTCGGTTTGCGTGTAATGTACCTTCGACCGGTTCGCGATCAATTACCTTCGGACCAACCAATTTTTCAGCCTGTTGAATTGTACGTTTATTTTTGAAAGTGCTGTCGAACTCGCTATTTCGGATCCCGCGAAATATCGCTCGATCGGCAGCGTCTGTGGCATCGGATTGTCTTCAATCATCCGGACTTAAGGATTAGCAACCGCGTCTGGGCAAGATTTACTCAGCTACTAACACTTTCAATAGTTTCTTCGCGTGGTCGATTTGATCAGCCGTGACCTCTCCCGAGGTGAAAGAGCGGATGATTGCGGCTTTATCGATGATGACGACGTTGCTCACGTCGTCCTTCATTGTGTAAGCAGACGCCATCTTGCCACTCCAGTCACAGTATATGGTCGTGCCCTCTTTGCTGGAGTGTTCCCTGAGTTTTTTTTTCCATAACCCGTGGAAGGGCCAGATCGCGTCCGAACAATCGATAATCGGCAGTCTTAGGAGACCGTCTTTTAAGGTATCTGTCTGATCGTGATAGAGCTTATTCAGTTCATCCTTCAGTCGCTTGTTGGCGTCGACAATCTTTCTATTCTCGTAGAATATGGCGGTGACTTTGCCCTTGATCATGTCCAAGGTCAGTACCTTGTCATCGCCCGATCCAACGCTAAAGTAGGGAGCGGGGGAGCCGATCAAGCCGCTTGCTGCCAGCGCGCCACTTTGGAAAACTGCCAGACTAAGCAGGGTGACGCCAAATATAAGATTCGTTTGGAACATTTTCCGCTTTGACTATTGCTCGTCAAATAACAACTCGGATTGACTTGCTCGGTTGTCTTTAGCTGCTCCCCGCCGCATCTCGTTTGCTGGGATGCTTCAGAAATGTGCCGGAAATTCGTTCATGCCCTGCCGTTCTGGTCGCGGATGCTCTTAGCCGTCGCCCGAGCAGATTTGTTTCGATTATTGCGAAAAGATCAGCACGCTGTAGGGGCCGATGTAAAGCGCGCCGTGGAAGGGGAGGCCGTCGCACTCGCCCGGTTGCGCGACCAACTCGCCAGTCCAATGGCCTTCGAAGGCGTCGCTGTATCCCTGCCAGTCGCTGTTGAAGCGGAGCTTCCAAGTTCCCGCGGATGGAAAGCCGATGACGTAGCCATCCTGCGGCTCATTGAGGAAGTTGGCCACGACCACGACATCGTCCCCGGGGCCGCCCTTGTCCCAACGCTGGTAGGCGATGAGCTTGCGTTCATCGCACAAGTGGTAAACCTGGGTGAACTGCCCGCACAGGCCGCGGCTGAAGCCGTCGCGATTGAGCCGCAGGCGGATGAGATCGCGGTAGAGCCGAAGAATTCCGTGGAACTCCTCGCGTTGGTCCCAATCGACCGGCACCGTGTCGCGGAAATAATTTCCCTCGAGGAATTCCTGGCCCTGGAACAGCATGGGGATGCCCGGCGCGGTGAACACCATGGCCGCAGCCAGCGTCGAGCGCTTCTGCGAGTACCAGCCTTTAGCGTCCTCCGGGTTCACGTCCTGGGGCACGCGCGCTTTGCCGTTCGCCACCTCATCGTGCGATTCGCTATAGATGACCCGGTCGAAGGCGTCGTCGTTGTAGCGATAGCATAAGGCGTCGCGGATGGCGCTCAAGGAGCGCTGCTCATCCTCGGAGGTGATCACCGCCTGGCGGATCGGGTGGACGAAGTTGGCATCCCACTGCGAGCCGAATCCAGCTCCGCCGGCCCCCACATCCTTCGTGGTAATCCAGTTGTTGTTCTCCAGGTCTTCGGCGATCGTGATGCGACCGGGAAATTTCTCGGCGACCATGCTGTTTATCCATTGGAGCAGGCTCCAGCCCTCGGGCAGATCCTGGCCGACTGGATCCAGGGTAGGAATGAATGTAGGAGACGCCGTCAAAGCGCAGGCCGTCGACATGGTATTCATCGAGCCACATAAAGACGTTGTCGAAGATATATTGCCGGACCTCGTTGCGTCCGTAATCGGGACGGGTCTCTCCCCACGGCGTCTGCGCCCGGTCATCGTTGTAGAAGTAGATGCCACCACGGTCGTTCTCGGACCAGCCGTCGAACTGCCAAAGATCGAGATCTCCCGGGCCGAAGTGGTTGTAAACGACATCGAGGATGACGGCGATGCCGTGTCTGTGGGCGCGCTTGACGAACTTCTTGAACGCCAAAGGGCCGCCGTAGGCGAGCTCAACCGAAAAGATATGGGCCGGGTTGTAGCCCCATGACCGCTCGCCCGAGAACTGGGCGATCGGCATGATCTGAATCGCGTTGACGCCAAGCTTTTTTAAATGTCCCAGACGGGACGACACCGACGCAAACTTGCCGGGCAGATTGTCGTTCTCCTGGTCGTTGAACGTGCCGATATGGAGTTCGTAGATGACCAGTTCGTTGCGCGCCGCGAGATGGAAGTCATCGCCCTCCCAGTCGAAGCTCGGGTCGTGCACGATGGCGTTGCCGACCGAGCTGGTCACCTGACGGGCATACGGGTCGATGCGCTTGAACTCGCCCTTTGCCGTGGTCAGCAGGTAACGGTATTGATCGCCGATATGAGCTTCGGCAATGTCGGCATACCAGTGGCCGTTCTCCTCGGCTCGCATGGGATGTTTGCCGCCGTCCCAATCGTTGAACGTTCCGATAACGGACACTTGCTGTGCATTCGGCGCCCACACGCGAAACCCAACTCCGCCCTTGTGAGGAATGGCTCCCATGCTTTTGATCTTCGTATCGCCGCTCATGTTTGGTGTCTAACATATTTAGGTGTTTCCTGGATAGCTGAGCAGTGTGCGGGGCTTCGAGGTTTGCAGCCTTGATTATCTCTTGATTATTCTATTGTCTGAGTCGCTAACCTCAGAAGGGGCGTGTAGCACCGCCTTGGTCAAGGGCGGGGCAAATGCCCCGCCCGCGATGACGAGCGACGCGAGTTTACTTGCCCTTCGCCTCTTCGATCGCCTTGTCGACCTGCTTGCCGGCTTTTTCGACGGGTCCCTCAGGGTTGATCTTGTCCTTAACGTCCTCGACCGCCTTGTCGACCTGCTTGCCAGCCTTCTCGACGGCTCCTTCGCGCTCGCAGCCGACACCCACTAATGTGAACCCCATCACTAGCAACGCGCTAGCAACAACTCGGATCATTTTTTGTTGAACTCCACTGTATGTATACATGGATTTTTTTCCTCTATGAACAATAACCACGTTGGTTATTTGGCTTTAATTTTCAAAGATGTTGTCGGTCAGGCGTCTTTTACTTTGTCAACCGCCTTCTCCGCGGCATCCTTTGCTTTATCCACCACCTTCTCCGCCGCAACCTTCACCTTCCCCACCACCTGATCGAGCTTTCCCTTTCGTTTGAGGCGTTCGTTATCCGTTAGTACACCCGCGGCCTCTTTGATCCGCCCTTTGATTTGGTCGGTTTTTCCACTCATTGCCGTGCTCCTTTTGGTTAAGGAGCCGACCGCCTGAGCGGTCGACTCGTGAGTTTTTGCGGCGCCGTGCCGCGGGTTGCCTTAGCGTTAGGGTGTTTCGAGGCGCAGTTACTCCTTGACCGCGCGCACACCCTGGATCGAGTGCACTGGCACTGTTGCCGCAAATCCGTTCATAATCTTTTTTCCTTTGCCTTTCTGACGCTCTTTGGAGCCTCAGGTCCGGGGAATTGATTGGTATCGAGACCATCGGTCGCGCGTATCAATTCAAACCGCTTCTGTAACTCCATGCGCAACTTCTTTTTCCTGCGCCCATAAGCAACGATCGATTGGGGACTGCTTGACCAGGTGCGCCCATTATCGGGCTATAGAGTTCGAAGCACTGACCGTGGATTTCAATTTGTTTGATCATGGCACGCCCCGCCCTCTGCCGGGAATGTTTGCGCCAGCGTGAATCTAGCTGTCACAAACAAGTGCCCCAAAGGCCCTGAGCCCCCTAGATCCGCCCCAACAGGAATAGAATCAGCACGATTATTAAAATCGTCCCGACGATGCCCGAGGGACCGTAGCCATATGAGTGATATCCCCAGCGGGGCAGACCGCCAAACAGGAGCAAAATCAAGACGATCAATAATATAAGTCCCATAGTAAGTTACCTCCCCATTGTTGCGATATGACGTCCGGCGAGTTTGATAAAGGGCCTTGGTTCAACAACTGGACGGGTTTGATCAAAATCAGCGCGCCGCGCGCAGCCATGCTCAGCCGCTCTTACATCCAGGTAAGAAGTCAGTTGTTTTTCATGAATGACAAGAGAGCGATCGAGGTCAGTTTCAATCAAGCCGAGATTGCGAAAGCGCTGCATGAACAGACTGATCCGCGGCCGAGTCGTGCCGACCATCTCGGACAGCTCTTCGTGCGAGATCTTCAGTTCGATGCGAGTGCTCTGTTGGTCTTTCTTGCCCAGCGCGCGCGCCAACTGCAACAGCGTCTTGCCCAAGCGCTGTTCGCTGTCCACCGTCACCAGATCGGCGATGACCTGCTGTTGCTCGGCGATGCGCACCGCCAGGTATCGGACATACCCCTCCAGCAGCGAGTCACGGCTCAAGCCGGCGAGAAAGTGGCTGCGGGGAATTTTCTTTAAGATGGTTTCTTCCATCGCCGTGGCGGTTTCCAGACGCGCGCCGGAACCGGACAGGCATAACTCACCGAAAATATCTCCCGCGCTGTGGATCACCAACAGGCACTCTTTGCCTTCCGGCGAGAGCATGAGCAGTTTGATCCGGCCGCTCTCAATAAAGAAAACCATCTCGTCGTGATCGCCGCAGGTGTAGACATTGGCGTGGCGGGCAATTTTGACCGTGCGACAATTGAGCGGCTCCCGCTGCAGCGACTCGCGCAGTTTTTGTTTGAATTCGTCAGAGAGAGAATCCTGTCGAATCATGAGACTATATCGTCGTAGACAACTTGGCGGCCAATCCGCCAAGTCGAACTACGCCCTCTTCGCTCCGACCACCACCAGGACGATCCCGCCGACAAGGGCCAACCCGCCCAGGAGAGGGGAGAGCGGGATTGTCTTTTGGGTGTCGGCGGTGGCCTTGAATAGGGCCAATATCGATAACTGTCTCGCGGCTTGTTTAGGTTATGCCCTGGTAAGCAAAAGCCACGATCCCCAGCACGATCAGAGCGATCCCAACAACTGTTATCGCATTGATGCGCATAACCATCCTTTCTTCGTCAGATCGCCGAGAGCGCTGCTAGATTCTTCGTCCCTGAACCAAATTGACCACTAGCATGATCAAGGCAATGACCAATAGGATATGAACGAAGCCACCGAGCGTGTACGAAGTGGCCAACCCCAGCGCCCACATGATCAATAGAATCACAAAAATAGTCCAAAGCATGTTCGACTCCTTTCTACAGGGAACCCACCCTGTCGGATTTCCTATCCGTGCACTATTTCTCCCCGTTCTTCCTTTTCTACCTTCTTTTCGGCTACCTTAGTGGCGTCAACGGAGCATCAACCATGACCCATAAGATCCTTGCCTTTTTCGACGATAGCTTCGGTAGTTTCCCGAAGTTTTTCCGCTTGCTCATTCAGGTACTCAAGGCTCTTTGCGCCGCCCTCGCGCAGCGCCTCACGGTTTTCCTCTCGCGCCAGCAACGCGGCGATCAGCCCGCCGATGGCCCCTAGCCCCAGACCTATGAGCAAGAAGAAGAATTTTGCCGTCATCGTTGGTTCTCATGCGTTGACCCTTCTCTTTGGTTACGCCCGCACTGATCTAAACAGTCTCTAACGCTTGATCACTTGCAGGTTATTCGTGACTCCTCTGACGCCCTTTACCTGCGACGCGACCGTTCCAGCGCGCGACTTCTCGTTGGCGGTCTCGACTTCGCCGGTAAGGACCACAATGCCGTTGTTGGTCTCGACTCCCACACGTGTCAGGGTGTTGATCCGCTCGCCTGCGAGTGACGTCTTCACAGATGTCGTGAGCGTGCCGTCGTCGATGTTCTGCCCCGCGGTTTCACCGGTCATGGCTTGGCAGCCGGCTATCAAAAACACGAATGCCAGCGCCGCTGTAAACTTTTTAAATGCCTGAATCACAAATCCCTCCTTTGGGTTTAGCGTTACGCATGCTTGGCACCTTGTCGGCTCGAATAGGCGAATCAACAAATAACCAAACAGCCAGGAACGGAGCTCTGAAAGCTATTAATATATGTGATCCTGCCTCGATCTGTTCCTTAGTCTACATTTCAACTCGGTCCTCCTTGGTATGTTCCCACCCTTGGTGATCTGCATTTGCAATTTCGATGCAAAGTTTTCGCTGTTTGGAGTTACGGGATTTCATGAGGTTTTAATTACTAGAGTTTTCATTCTTGGCAATTTGGAGGTCGCGGATGGCGCAAGGATGAGAAATTTCCCAGATCAAGTAATCGCTGTCGATGAGAAAGCCTCCGGTCCCGGTCGAACCTGATATTTTGCCGAAGGTCAAATTGCTGGCTGAAACCACCGCTTTCGTCGAGGCGGTGCAGCGCCCGGAGATCTCCTCCTTATGTCCCTCGCTTGAAGCCGAGGGGGTTCTAAATTCGTCGACTGGTAGTCGACTCTTTCTTTCGTCATTCCGGCGCAGAGCCTGCCCCGGACCTGAACCGGGGCAGGAATCCAGGTTTTCTTTGGCCTTTCAACGAAACCGAAGATGGATGCCGGCCGGAGTTTATCCTGAGCTTGGTCGAAGGGCCGGCATGACAAATCCTCTCGTCGTTTGAAGCCTGCCCTGAGCAAGGTCGAAGGGGCGAGAGAATTCAACCATCCCCGAGAGGGAGATTAACTTTTTCGGCTTGAACCAGGTCTTGGATTTGGCGAACACTCTTGAGAACTGCCCAAGCGCCGGCTGAACCAAGCGAATCTGCCGCTCCGTCTCAAGTTGCCGGCGAAAAGCTTGGGTGATGCTTTTATACCTTTCAGGCCGCACTCAAGCGCGGTCGAGAAGAGCGCCTGGTCGACCCCTTGAGCTGCTGCACGGGCGAACAGCCCTGTGTTGAGCAAACGCAGTGCTGCCGAGCATGTGTTGGCGATTTCCGTGGGCGATTTAGCATCTTTCAACCGGAGTGCATGGTCGGCCGGCTGGCGATCGGCGATATCAATGAGCGTACCGATGCTGCCCAGGAATCGTCCGCTGTTGCGGAGACGCAGCCGCCGGGAGTCGCCGCCCCAGCGGTATTCGTCGTCTTGGCTTCGCCGGCGGTAGTCCTCGCGCCAAGCCTGGGGCTTTTCTTCACTGTTCCACGGGGTACTCACTGGGATAGGAAACTTGAGGTGGAACGTGGTTCCCTTTCCCAACTGGGAGGTATACGAAACCGTGCCCTTGTGCTGGTGAACAATCTCACGCACAATCGCCAACCCAAGGCCGCTGCCCTGCGGTTTGTCGGTGACCGCCGGTTCAAAGACCGGCATCCCCGCTGAAATGCCATTCCCGGTATCCGTGATGTCCAAGCACAGCCATGCCTCGCTCGCGCAACCTCGAATCGTCAGTGTTCCGCCATTGGGCATGGCCTCGACCGCGTTCTTGGAGAGATTCAAAAGAACCTGCCTGAGTTTATTTCTGTCGGCCATCATGCCGGGCAGATCTAACGGAACATCCAGGTTAATGCGCACCCGGCGCTGCTCATAACATGCGGATTCCAAAGCCAGCAATTCGCTGATTTCCGCCGGCAAAGAGGTTGGCTGCAGAACGATGTCGCGCAACACGCCGGTGGAACGAAGCTCATTCAGAAAGAGAACCAGTCGGTTAACCTCGTTTCGCAATATTCCCAGCAAATCACCGATCTCGTCCATGGCACCCGGGTTGGCCTCGGCATAGCTCTCCAAGGCCCCGACGCTCACGAGCATGCCGTTCAAAGGGTTGGCCAACTCACGGGCGATATATTGAAAAAACTTAGATTGAGAGAAATAACTACTAACCGCATCAGGCTCTGGCATAGGTAATTCCTCAGCTTTCTTTGACAGCCATACGTCGATTCTCTAAAGCGCTGCTGCCGGTGACCTTGTTCAAGCCATGGCCAACTTGCTGCGGGTCTTGACGCACGCTTACCGATGGTAGATGCGCCGATGCGCCCATGTCGCGCACGCTGCTCGACAGGCGATCCGCTGTTCCCCAATCGCTCCAGGTGACGCCGCGCACGGGAAGCACTCGCAGCGCTCGCCGAAACTCATAAGGAAGAACTTCAAGCATGTCTTTGGCAAAATTCACCGAAGGCAAGGTTTGATAAACGCGTTCAGTCACGCGCTGCTCATCGGCGGTTCCGATGGCGTCTTGGATGGTCTCGAAGGCGCCATACAGCCTGGGCGCCACGCCCTTGATCGCCCGCAACAATGTTTCGCATGTGGCAACTAAAATGAGGGTATTCCACAGGGCTCCGTTTCGCATCATCCGCTTGGCTGCGTCCGCCGGGGGTTTTTCGACAAACATCTCAACGGTTCTACCTCCGTCGAGATATAACTTGTCGATTTGTTCCTCGTAGAGGACGTAACCGTACTCCGCATCCGGCTCGGTCGGCTCCGTGCCTAAAAGGACCATGCGCGAGTCATCTGTCTCGACGATGTGGAACGCTTGCTCGACATGCTGCATAAAGACGCGCTCTTCAAGGATAAAATGATCGGCGGGAAAAATCGTCACGACGGCGGCAGGATTGCGCTTGTGCAGATGCATCAACGGCAGAAGAATGCCGGGTCCGGTATCTTTGTTCTCCGGCTGAACGATGATGCACTCTTGCGGTCTCGCAGCGATCTGGCGGCTTACCTCGGGGAACTGAAGGTGTTCCTTGGCGATGACAGTGAGAAGTTTCGGCGCCGGAATCAACTTTTCGGCGCGGTCCAAGGTGTGCTCCAACATCGACCGTTTACCGGTGAAGTTGAGGTATTGTTTGGGCAGATAGTCGGCGCGCTTGCGATAGACCAAGTCGCGCAGTCGCGTGCCATTTCCGCCCGCCAAAACTATTCCCCAGCGATGATCGGACCTGGCTGCATCGATTCTATTTACGTCGTACACGGCTCCTCCAGCGATCCCGGTTAGGCGCAGCAAAGACTTGCAGAAGAGGAGATATTTCTATCAACCGGAGCCTTGGAGCAATAGTCTCCAAAAGCATGATTAATGTGTCCGTTCTAGGACTACAAAGGCTGCTTCGTTGGGTGACATAGGCACGCCCAATTGGCTGCGTATCTTGAGCTACGCTTGCTGATTGAAAACATATCCCGATGCGTGCAAGTTGTTGCGCCGCATGCTCGACAGGTGATTAACCGTTCCCCAATCGCTCCAGGTGACACCCCGCACTGGAAGAACTAAGAGCGCCCGGCGATGCTCGAATGAAAGTGCCTCAAGAACACCCTTGGAAAAATTATGCGACGGCAAGGTTTGATAAACTTGTTCGATCACCTCCTGCTCATCGGCCATCCCAAGAGCATTTTGGATCGGCTCAAAAGAACGATAGAGCTGTGGTGCGCCACATTCGATTACGGATAATAAGGTTTCACAAGCGAAGACCATAACCTTGGTATTCCATAGCGCGCCGCTGGCAATAATTTTCGCTGTTGCTGCGATGGATGGTTTTTCCACGAACATCTCGACCCGTCTCGCCGAATCAGATCGGGAAGCATCAATTGTTTCCCCTGGGACAATATAACCGTATTCCGGGTCCGGTCCGTCGGGCTCGAGGCCTAAAAGGACCATGCGGGAAATATCCGATTCGACCAGCCGGAATGCGTCGTCGACATGACGCATAAAAAGATCTTCTTCAAGAACGTAATGATCCGAGGGAAACAAGGCGACAATTGCATCGGGATAGCGTTTATAAAGCCGCATTAGTGGAAGCAAAACGCCGGGAGAGGTTTCCTTGTTGACGGGTTGAATAACCACCGTCTCCGGTGGTCTCAAGGCAAGCTGCTGGCGAACTTCGCAGAATCTGAGATGTTCTTTGGCGACGACGACAAAAAGCCTCTGTGCGGGGATCAATCTTTCCGCCCGATCATAGGTATGCTCCAGCATAGAGCGTCTGCCGGTGAAGTTGTTGTATTGTTTGGGCAAGTGGTCGCCCCGTCGCTGATGGACAAACTCGCGTAGCCGCGTTCCGTTTCCGGCAGATAATACGATTCCGCAGCGAGTCGCCGAACCCTGTGATTTGTTTGGTGTCAAGTACATAATGATGTCCTCCGAGGGGTGTTTCTAGCGCGTTAAGTCAAGCTGTGAATGTTCAAATCCGATTCACATCCTCGTCGATAACGGCTAGAAAATTGGCTTGGCGGAAACAGCAGGTGCGATTGCATTGGACTGGTCCATTGAATCAACCAGCTGTTCACCTGTCACTGAGCCCTCAGGCGAGTTTCTTAGAAGTTTTCCGATGGCGTTCTGAAAGTCTCTGAGCGTAAAAGGCTTGGCGATGTAACCGTCAAAGCCACTTTTCAGATATTTGTCTCGGCTGGAGGAAAAGTCCACCCACGCGGTGGTTGCCAAAATAGGAATTTCTCGCGTCTTCGGGTTATCTCGGATTAGCGAGACCGCTTCAAGACCGTCCATTTCGGGCATCAGGATGTCCATTACGATCACGTCTGGATGTTGAAACAGCGCCAGCGCCACCGCCTCCAAACCGTTTCTTGCAGCCATTACGTTGTAGCCGAGAAAATCCAATTGCCGACATAAAAGCTCAAGCACGTCTTTGTTGTCTTCCGCCACAAGAACTCGTGTCTTCATGTCAAATCACCTACTGGCATTATATACGGGCAAGATACACATCGATTCCGTCGGCGATTCACTTTCCGCCGGCGCCGACTCGCGGCTCTAGTCATCTGTACCAAGCTGTTTTCTCACCTAGCCTGCTGAGCCCTGCTTGATTTGAGCAGAGTCCTGTCCTATCCGTTGTGCAATTAAACACGTACCCGTGTTCTTGCAAACATTGAATTCCCTGAATTTTGTGTTCGAAATCCCTGATGGTTTTCAATTGCAAGAAATTGTAGACTAGATATTGGAGTTGCATCCCAGCAGGCCATTCGAGTTAACCACCAGCGGGTATGCGGTCATCAATCACGTGAATGGATGTCTTTCTGTCCACGATCACCGCAGGAACTTGTACAAGATTGCCTGGTATCGCTAAGAACTGAATAAGCGGGGCTTCGTTCTCTGTTCTGCGGAAATTTAAGCCGGACTGAAACGGAGGGATGCTAGGTTAGTGGAAAAATAACCTCTCGCTTGCGAATAGATGTCTTGCTTGAGTGAGCTATTAATTTTTGAGAATGAAGCCGCTTAGGGCTTCCCCCGGGGGTGGGATATTTCTTTACGCAAGCTGAGAGAAAAAGCATCGAAAGAATCACCGCGATTTGCCTGGGCGATTCTTGAATCCCTTGACGACCATATCGCTGTCTTGGACGGGCGAGGAACCATCACCGCAGTCAACGAGGCCTGGGAAAAGTTTGCAACACAAAACGGCGCGGCTAACGCATCGCGCGTCTCCGTCGGTGCGAACTACCTAGATGTTTGCCGGCAGGCGGCAAAAGCAGGGAATGGAGCCGCCGAGCAAGCTTTGAAGGCAATTGCGGCCGTGCTGAACGGCACGAAGCGCCACTTCACCATGGACTATGAGTGCTCGTCCCCTTCGCAGGAGCGCTGGTTCAAAATGACTGTGCTCCGGCAAAAAAAAACTGCTGCCGGCGCGGTTATCACCCATTCGGATATCACGGACCGCAAACGGAGCGAGCGAGCACTGCGTCAAAGCGAAGAACGGCTTCGGCATTTTACCGACGATCTCCCGATGCTGGTATCCTACGTGGATGAAAATCAACGCTATCGCTTTATCAACAAAGGTTATGAGCACTGGTTTGGCCATCCACGCGAATATGTCGAAGGAAAGCACCTCAAGCAGGTCTTGGGCGAGAAGGCCTACCAGGCTATTCGCCGCCGAGTCGAAGCCGCCTTATCGGGTCAGTTGGTGACGTTCGAAGAGTTCATACCCTATAGGGGAGCAGGGCGGCGTTATGTCCGGGTTACGTACGTTCCCGATCGCCAACATGGATCGGGTGCGGGGGTTTTTTGCGCTCATCCAGGACCTGACGGAGGGCAAGCAGGCGGAAGAAGAGATACGCGAGTCTCGTGACAAGTTGTCGACTATCATCACCGGTGCCGATGTGGGGACTTGGGACTGGAATATCCCGGCCGACACCATCGATGTGAACGACCGCTTCTGCACGATGCTGGGATACGCGCCCGGGACCTTCGGCACCGATGCGCGGCGTTTTTTTGACAGCTTGCATCCGGATGACTTGGAAAATGTCAACCGCCTCGTGGCGGCCCACTTTGCCGGTGAAAGTGAATTCTACAATTGCGATTTCCGGTTGCGGATGGCGGACGGTTCCTACAAATGGATTCACGACGCGGGGCGGCTGATCGAACGAGACCACAGGGGACGACCGCTACGCATGGTCGGCATTCATAGTGATATCAGCGATCGCAAGTTGGCTGATGAGGCACTCAAGGCGAGGGAAGAAGAGTTTCGCTCCATGTTCGAGCTCGCCGCGGTGGGCAATGCTCAATCTGATCCTGATACGCGCCGCTTTACCCGCGTCAACAGAAAGTTCTGCGACATGACTGGTTATACGGAAGAGGAACTTCTCAACATGACCTCTCGGGATATCACTTGTCCCGAGGATCGCACCCGCGACCTGGCCGAGATTCAGAAGGTCGTAAAGGGAAAAGCCGGCATGTGGTCAATAGAAAAGCGATATGTCCGAAAGGACGGCAAGCTCATTTGGGTCTCCGTCAATGGAGCCATGATGCGACTTAACGGCCGGCCTCATCGCATGGTCGCGAATGTTGTCGACATTACAGAGCGTAAGTCGTTTGAGGAGACGCTCCGGTCGCACCGGGAGGCCTTAAGAAATCTGGCCGCGGAAGTTTCCTTGACCCAGGAAAAGGAGAGGCGTCAAATCGCCGATGAACTCCACGACGACGTCGGGCAAAACTTGATGCTCGCGAAAATGAAGTTGGGCGAGCTAAACACTGTGCTGCCCGTTCCGTATTCGGCTTCTATCGAACAGGTCCGGACACTCCTCGACCAGTCCATAAAAGACATGCGCTCTTTGATTCGCGATCTTTGCCCGCAGGTGCTGTACGAGCTGGGGTTGGAAGCGGCTATCGATTGGCTGGCGGAGCAAAGTCAGGCGAAATACGGTCTGCGCTGCGCAGCAGAGATAACGCCATTACGAAGAGCGATCAGGGAAGACCGCCGGGTGATCCTCTTTCAGGCGGCCCGCGAACTGCTCGTTAACGTTGCCAAGCATGCGCGAGCAAAACAGGCGACGGTTATCCTGAAAGGGAGTGAAGCGGCTGTGACCATTCAGGTCGTGGACGATGGCTGCGGATTCGACTCATCTTTCGTGACTCTTGCCAACTCCACCACCAGAGGGTTTGGCTTGTTTAGCATCCGTGAGCGTTTAGCGCTGTTGGGCGGCGAGCTGCAGATCCATTCTGCTCCGGGAAAGGGTACTAGAGCGACCGTGACGGTCCCTGCTTAACCGGGTGAAAAGTTCCATGACCCAAACCATTCTCATTGCCGATGATCACAGGCTGCTCAGAGAAGGACTGCGCGCTTTGCTTGAGCGCGATGGCTTTCAGGTGGTTGCAGAAGCGGATAATGGGCGTAGCGCAGTGAGACTCGCCAAGCAATTGCAGCCGGATATCGTTATCACGGATATCGCCATGCCCGATCTGAACGGCATTGAGGCGACCCGGCAGGTGCGCGCCGAAGCGCCGCGGTCAAAGGTCCTTGCTTTGTCCATGCATACCGAGAGTGGTTTTGTGCTGGGAATTCTTGAAGCCGGGGCGTCAGGATATCTACTAAAGGACGCGGCCTTTGAGGAACTTTCAGTCGCGATTAAAGCAGTCCTGAAAGGTCAGATATATCTCAGCCCCGCCATAACGGGTGTTGTTGTGGGACAGTCTCTCGGACGCCTCGGTTCCAAAGCCAGATCACAGCGAGCCAAACTGTCAAAGCGCGAACAGGAAGTTCTCCAGCTCATTGCCGAGGGCAAATCCACCAAAGAAATAGCCGCGACGCTTTACGTCAGCGTAAAAACCGTGGAAACCCACCGCAAGCAGATCATGGACAATTTGGACATCCACAGCGTCGCCGGGCTCACCAAATATGCCGTTCGAGAGGGGCTCACTTCGCTACAGAAATAAACATTCCGAGTTCGGCAGGCGTATCAATCGCATCTTGGATGAGCTCGAAAGAGCAATGCATATGTGTCCGTTCTAGCACTACACAGCGGCGCGATCGATCTGACAATATTCGGAATTCGTGCTGGGTTTAGCACGAATAAAAACAGCGAACTCTTCGATGTCAGTTTGACGACTGCGTTTCGCGCTGCCAGGCGGCGCTGACGATCTTAGCGCGTTGTTTCCGATGCCTTAGGATGAGCGTATGGGTTCCAGAGCTAAAAATGACGCCGACACATACCCAGGTGGACCAGGACAGCGTCCAGCCGTAAGCCAGCAGTTGTTTGTAAAGCTCCAAGCCGGCGAGTCCGGCGAGCCAAGCGCAGCACGAGGGGTATTCCTTGCGCCAGGCAAAGTTCCAAGTGAAAGGGAAGGTTGTTTGGAGTGCCCCAGCCAGGTTGCCAGTCACCGGCAAAAATCGCGACGACGACCTTGCCATATATTGCTCATAAGCAGTTGGAAATCGTCGCATCATCGATTGCTCTTCGGTTCGCGTGATCAAGTGATAGACGAACGCGAAAGGCGCGAGTAAAAGCACATAGGCCATGGGGTTGTTGTGGGTCACGGTCAGTCCGGCGACTATGAGGAAGTTGCCGGCGTAAAGCGGATGGCGCATCAGGGCGTAAGCGCCGCGCTCGCGGACCGGCGCTTGTTCGGTCCGTGGGTTGCTTCCCCAGGCCCAGAGCCGGAGCGATTGGCCGGTCGCACACAGAAGAAAACCAATGGCGCTTATCGGCACATCGATAGATGGATCGCCCGACAATTGCGGCGGAAAAATCACCAACAAGACCACAGCGATGGGAATAGGTACAAGTCGCCGATACAGATGTAGCCGATCGGCCAAGACTGGATTTCCAGCCCACCTAGCTTTCTTCCGGGACTCCGGATATCCATCCCGCAGCGCTACAGCGGATTCTCCCGTTTGTTCAAGTTCAGTTTCTATTCCATTCATAAATGGTAAATCGCCAGGTTGTCATGAGTAAAATCCATTAACGCTAAGCTCACGAGCATGCCATTTTAAAGGCAAGCCAACTCATGTGTGTATCGTTGCGAAACTCACGCGCCGAAACAGAAGCCTTGATCGATTCGGCCCCTGCCAATTTACTATGCCCCTTTCACAGGCGTGATCTTCTGAGCGTCGTTGCGGTTGAGGTTGGTCAAAGCGCGACCGGGTTGTTTTTCGCCATAACCCCGGCAATTCGCTCAAAGTACTAGCACGTCGAACCGAGGGCACGCTGTCGGCAAAAGCATGATTGTTGTGTCCGTTCTAGGACTACAAAGGTTTGGTGACCGGAAGGTGACGGGGAATGACAGACAGGACGCAAAATCCGGACGGAGCGGCTAGTCGACAAGATTGTGCTGCAAAGCGTAGCGGATGAGGTCTGCGTTGGTTTTCATTTTCATCTTTTCAAGCAAGCGCGCGCGGTAGGTGCTGACGGTTCGAACGCTCAGGAAAAGTTCTGCAGCGATCTCTTTAATCGCTTTTCCTGCGGCGATCATGCGCATGACCTGATACTCTCGATGGGAAAGCGCCTCGTGCAGGGCCGGCTTTGCCCCGGTTACCACATCCAAAGTAACCTTCGCCGCCAGCGACTCGCTGATGTATTTTTCGCCGCGTAAAACTTTTCTGACGGCGGCGAGCAGAACCTCGGGCGCTTTGTCCTTGGTGAGGTATCCCGCGGCTCCGGCTTTCAACAATCTCAAAGCCAGCTGATCTTCCGGGTGAGCGCTCAAAATCAGCACGGGAAGCTTCGGCTGTTCGCGCCGCAGTTCTTGCAGGGCCTCCAGGCCATCGGTGCCGGGCATCGTGAGGTCGAGCAGCACCACATCCCAGCGCTGCTTGCGGGCAAGCTCCAGAGCTTTACGACCATTGTCAGCCTCTCCGATCACCTTCACGTCCTTCTCCTTGCCGAGAAATTCTTTCAAGCCAGCGCGAAAAATTGGATGATCGTCGGCGATAAGAATTTTCATCGGCAAATTGCTCTCGGGTTAACCGATCGGGATCCGCACCGTCACGCAAGTGCCGCGCTCCGGCAACCCGGTCAGTTCTATGTTTCCGCCAAAGGCGGTCGCCCGCTCGCGGATGCCTAGTAGGCCGAGCGAGTTCGCGGCGTTAATGGCCGCTTCGTCGATACCTTTTCCATTATCGCGCACCGCCAGAATCAAACTGTCCGCTTCGCGTTTCAGCTCCACGGTTACTTTAGTGGCGTTGGCATGGCGCGCGACGTTAGTCAGGGTCTCTTGGAAGATCCGGAAAAACGCCGTGGCTCGGTCGGGGTCCAGAGCAATCTCGTCGGCCGGCAGATGAGTCTCACAGGCGATCCCCGAGCGCTCTTGAAATTCCCGGGCTTGCCATTCCATGGCTGCAACCAGGCCCAGTTTATCGAGAACCACCGGACGCAGATCCGCGACGATAGTGTGAACTTGAGCCAACGTCGTGTCGATCAGTTGGGACATGGATCGCAATTTGTCCAAAAACAACTTGTGATCCTTGGCTGCTCGGTCCGGCAGGAGAGACAGATCCAATTTTAGCGCGGTCAGGCTGCCGCTCAGCTCATCGTGAATCTCGCGGGCGAGCCGGGTCCGCTCGTCTTCCCGCACGGCGTGGAGGCGAGCCGCAAGGGCGCGCAGCTCGGCTCTTTTTTCACGGTCGGTGATATCTTCGAATGCCAGCAGGATGAGGTCGCCGCCCAGCGCGCCGCGCCGAATGCGGCGTCCGTTGAGCAATAGCACTGTGTGACCGAGATCGGCAGAGTCATGTTCGATCATAAAATTATCGAACGCGTGATTCTCGGAAAGAACTTTCTCCAGCAGCCGGCGCAGCTCGGGAAGATCCCACTGCCGCTTATGGAGCTCGAACAAAGGGCGCCGTTCGGTCAGTGGCGCGGTCAATTTGAATTTCCGGTAAAAGGATTGGTTGGCCGATACAACATGGAAATCCCGGTCGAGCACGATCAGCGGCTCGCGCACGGTTTCGACAATGTCCTGGGCAAATTGTCGCGCTTCCTCGGCAGCCAATTCCAAGCGCTTGCGTTCGGTAATGTCGATGAACGTCACGACAACGCCGCCGATGACATTGTGGGTCGCTCGGTAGGGCTGGATGCGGCTTAGGTACCACCGGCCATCGGTGCTGCTGATTTCATTTTCCTTCGGCAGGAGGGTGTCGAGCACCTCTTGCGAATGTTGGGCCAGATTGTCGCCGACCAAATTGGATTTGAAGTGGCTCACGGGTCTGCCGATGTCTTCCTGAACCAGGTTGATGATTTTGCCCACTTCCGGGGTGAAGCGCTTGATGCCCAGCCGGGTATCGAGAAAGAGCGTGGCGATTTTTGTGCTGTCGAGGAGATTTCTGATGTCATCGTTGGCGGAAGACAAGGCTGCATTTTTTCCTTGCAGCTCGGCGTTGACGGTTGCCAGCTCTTCATTGAGCGACTGGAGCTCTTCCTTGGAAGTCTCGAGCTCTTCATTCAGACTCTGCAGCTCTTCATTGGCTGACTGCAGTTCTTCGTTATACGAGCGAAGCTCTTCCTCGGGCGGTTGGGTCTCCGCGCGCGCCATTTGAAGTTGTTCCCGCGCATCCCATAGCTCCTGCTCCAATCGAGCCACCTGCTCGGCATTGCGCGGTGCCGGCCGCACTCCTGTTCGGGTCTTTAGTTTCCGCGGGCCGGCGTCTTCGAAGACGATCAGCAATAATTCCCCGGCTCCCTGACCGCCGTGATAAGGCGTGACCATGAGGTTCAGCCGGTGAGATTTATCATCGCTCCTGAGTTGCACGCCGGCCCGCGTAGCCGGTCGTTTTTGCGCGCTCGCTTGGCGCATGAGAGTTGCGAGCGCGTTCTTGACGCTACCGCGCGCCATGGCCAGGATGTTCAAGCTTGCCTGGCCTTGGGGCAGCGCCAGATATCGGCTGGTCGGGCCGTGGCTGTAAAGAATCTCCCCGGATTTGTTGACCAGCGCGCAAGGCGGCGCGTAGCGGTCGAGCAGCAGCTTCTCCGCAACTCCGGAGATCCGCGTGTCCCGGCTCGCGGCGCTTTGTCCCCGGGAAGTTGTCTCGCCGGTCTCGTGGCGGCGCGGGGCAAAGGGAAAGGGCAGGGTTGCTCCAGCCCCATGCTTCGAGTGCTTGCGCTTGAAGATCTTCCATCGCCGATTACGCTCGGCGAACAGATCGACGTAGCCGTCGATCGATTCGGAGGGGCCAAGAAAGAGAATGCCATCCGGCCGCAACGCATAATAGAACAGGGGCACGAGTCTTTTCTGCAATGCGGCATCCAGGTAGATCAACAAATTCCGACAACTGAGCAGGTCGAGTTTGGTAAACGGCGGGTCCTTGACCAGATCCTGGAGCGAAAAAATCGCCATTTCGCGGATTTCTTTTTTGATGTGATAGCCGTCGCTTTCGTCGAGGAAAAATCGCCTGAGCCGCGCCGGCGCGACATCTTTGCGGATGCTGTCGGGATAGATTGCCGCGCGCGCCGTCTCGATCGCCTCGGCGTCGATGTCCGTGGCGAAAATCTGCACGCCAAAGTGCTTCTTTAACGCGTCCATGCATTCCCGCAGGACGATCGCGATGGAATAGACCTCCTCGCCGCTCGAACAGCCGGGAACCCAGACCCGCAAGGTAGAATCTTTCGGTGTCTTCGCCAGCATCTGTTTGAGGACTCGACTGAGAATCTTGAAAGCCTCCGGGTCGCGAAAAAAGCTGGTCACGCCGATCAGCAGGTCATTGAAAAGCGCTGCGGCTTCCTGAGCGTTTTGCTCCAAAAGCCGAAGGTAGACCGCAGGGTTTTCAATTTGCTGCAGGTTCATGCGCCGATCGATGCGCCGGCAAATCGTGCTCTTCTTATAAGCGGAGAAGTCATGGCCGGTCTGAGAGCGCAAGACCTGGAATATCTTTTCCAGGGTCTCGGGGAAATTGTCCGACAGGGCGGTGGCCGTGCCGCTGCGCTGGGGACGGGAACCTTTCGCATAATGTCATGAGCTGCGTCCGAATCTTTTCGGCGGCCAGCACATAGTCCACCAAACCAGTCCCGATGGCGCTTCTTGGCATGCCGTCGAATTCGGCCGATGCCAAGTCCTGGGCGATGACCAGACCGCCGGCGTGCTTAATTGCTTTCAATCCCAGTGTCCCATCGGTACCGGTTCCGGAAAGGATAATGCCAATCGCGTTACTGCCTTGGTCTTCGGCCAGTGAGCGGAAAAATGTATCGATGGGCAGCCGCAAACCGCGCGGCTCGGTGGGCTCGGTGATAACCAGCGTGCCATGCTTTATGGCCATCTTCTTGTTTGGCGGAATGATGTGGATCGTGTTGGCCTCAACCTTCGCGCCATCCTCGGCCTGCCGGATTGGCATCTGGGTAAATTTTCTCAATAGCTCAGGGAGCATGCTGACATGGGTCGGGTCCAGATGAAGAACCAGAATGAAAGCCATGCCGCCGTCAGGCGGCATCTGGGTGAAGAATTGCTCGAACGCTCTCAATCCGCCCGCGGAAGCGCCGATGCCGACGATGAGAGGGCTTTTGCTCTCAACAGGCGAAGTCGAGATTCTATGCCGAGAAGATATCCGGGGTTTTTTTTGAGCCGGCCGTGCGGTCGGTTTTTTCTTCTTGGTCATAGACACCACATAGGCTCGGTTTGCGTATAGTTCAAATAGATTACCGTCATCGTTGCAAATTGAGAGATCATCGATCGTTAGGTTAACAGAAAAACCGTTGATCTCTGTCTGACAGCGCCGGATCGCTAAGACAAAGCGTTACCGTGATAGTTTATTGCCGGAACTAGCGTCCCGACCCAGAAGTTCACTGCATAATTCATCCGTCATTCCGGGCAAGCTGGCGATAGCTGGCGCGACCCGGAATCCAGAACAATCTCGCCCCTGGATGCCGGCTTTCGCCGGCATGACGATGTGAAGACCTCCGACTTATTTTGCGAACTTCTGGGCCAGCACACTGATTAGGTGATTCTAAATATTTACTTTACTCAAGAATTCTCATTCTTGGCAAGAAGAGCGCGTGGAGATCGCGCGGAAGAAAAACAGAGAGTTTTGTATGGCGCCACCCAGTTGGTCGGCTCACCCCAAGAACTCGAACTATTCCGGACGCACTTGGGTCAGCATCGAATTAACGAAATCAAGTTCCGCGAAGGGACGAGTATCCTGCTTCGTCGCCGCCGCAACCAAACGGGGGAAATATTCTCACCACAAGTGTCCATGAGCTGAATCTCGTCTAGAGAATATGAGATTGCATCTCCCCAGCACGCCATGGTTCCTCCCTTGAGTCGTCATGCCGGCGAAGGCCGGCAGCCATCTTCGGTTTCGTTGGAAGGCCAAAGAAAACCTGGATTCCGGCCCGGGATCAGGCCGGGGCAGGCGCTGCGCCGGGATGACGAAAGGAAGAGTCGACTTCCAGTCGACGAATTCAAAATTTAAACTGGCACGAGCGGAAATCACAGTGCTTGTCAGTTTTGCGACAAGCACTCCGAACGCCTCTCAGTTCTGCAAATCAGCTAAACTCTTTTTGATGGCCCCGCTGCCTGCTTGCCGGAAATTCTCGATATCGCTGAGTGGATCGACCTTTGCTATAGCTATTTGTAGGAAGGGTAGGATGATGAAAACTAATGAGGGAAGGGTCGCGCTTATGACTTATGAGAAAAGCTGGTCGGATTGGTGGCGGCAGTTTCTTGGCGTTTCACCGGGCGGCTACCGGGATGTAATCAAAATTCTCAGTTCCCGTTATGTCGAAGAGATGCAGCATGTGCGACGCTATACCGCGCACGCCGAACAGATGCAGTATCCGCAGTTCCGCGAGAAGCTGTTGCGTATCGCGGCGGATGAGGCGCGTCACGCCGAGTGGCTGGCGGAGAAGATCACGCTGTTTGGCGGGACTATCCCCAACGTGCCGAAGCAGCCGCCGACGAGTAGGAATAGCTGGCAGTACTTACTCGCTGATCTTGAGGAAGAAAAACACTGCTCGGACGATTTGATCGAAATAATGCAGACGGTACGCAACGAGCTTCCGGATATCGCCGCGATGCTCGAACGGATCTACGAAGACGGCGAAAGACACCGCAGCGAGATTCGCGATATGGCGGCGCGCAGCGACCCGCAGTCGGTCTGGCCGGCGTGAGAACACGTCGCAGCGCCGAAAAAAAACGGAATGGCACCGCAGAGGCACAGAGTTCGCAGAGTTCGGAATGATCTTCATCAAAAATCTCTTTACTCCGCGTGCTCGGCGTCTCCGCGGTGAGTCCTCTGAAGATTTGCGCAGGTTGCGCAAACGATTGCGGATAGCATTGTAAGGTAAGGACCGCACTCCCAGCTTCATCCTCCCCCTCAAGCGGGAGCGGGATACGCCGCAACGGGGCAAGAAGAAAACCGCTTACAACTCTGTCTCCACTTGGAGACTGTGTCGCAACTGTCATTTCGAGGTGAAGCCGAGAAATCTCTTCTTCGTATGTGGCTGAAAACACGAGATCCCTCGCTGCGCTCGGGATGACAAATGTGGGGCATTTGCGCATTACGACACAGCCTCTTGTGGACGGCGGAAGGGTTAGCAGAACTGATACCGGACGCCGGGGTTATTCTCGGCTCTGCGAATCGTCGCTCCGCCAAATTGACTGATGTCCCTTCAGCTTCCCGACGGCATCAATTCCGGTTTGGTGTCGTCCTTGCTCAATCCTTTGGTAGCTAAGTAGGGCGGTCTGGAAGCTGCCGGAAAGGAGTCGGGTATGTTGCTGCAAAACACAGGGTTCGCGGTTCACCCGGACTCGAATAACGCCACCGGTGACGCCCGGGATAGGGTTCTCGATGTGCTGTGTCATCGCTACGTCCGCGAGAAGCAGCATGTGATGCGCTTTCGCCAGCACGCCGGGAGAATCGCTGATGACCAGATCCGCTGGGCCTTACTGCGTATGGCGGCCAAAGAAGCCGATCACGTCCGTGTCATCGAGGAAAACATCGTTGGCCTCGGCGGCACGCCGCCGACGGTAACCGCTTTTTATTGTAGCCATGATAATCCTTGGGAGTATCTGCGCAGCGATCTTGATGACGAGCGCCGCTGTATCGCGGAAATCGCCGAAGACAAGCTTGCGATCGGCGCCGAATTCCCGGCGCTCGTCGCCTTGCTTGATCGTATCGAGGCGGACGCAACGAAGCATCGCGAGGAGATTCGTGCTCTGTTGAGCGACGAAACGCGGCCGCTGTGGGCGGCTTAACGGTGCGGCGCCGAGGTCTTACGGGTTGTGTTAGCGGTCTGTTTTGTTGCCGAGGCGGCGCGTGAACCAATTCGCAGCCAGTCGCGCCACTTGGCGCAAAGTCCCGCGCTCCGCAAACAGATCGGTCGCTCCCTCGACGATCGCCAGATGTTTTTCAGCTTTGAGATTTTCATAAACCTGCCTATTCAGTTCAAGCAGGCGGTCGCGCGACAATTCGCCGATGCCATCCGCGACCAAAAGCAGCTTCTCGATCTCCGGCCGCAAGAGCTGATGCTCGTCGCGCAGTGCTTGGATGACTTCCGACATAATCGGCTCCTTGGTTCGTGCCGCCGTGCTTCGATCGCATGGAAGCTAAGCATTGCCCTGGAGAAACTCTTCGGAGATCGCTTTGCCGATATCCGCCATTTGATCGCCCAACTGGGCGATCAAGTCGTCCAGTGTAACGATGCCGAGCGTGGTGTCGAAGCCGTTGACGATCGGCACGCGCCGGACATGGTAGGCATGCATCAGCGCGGTCAAATGATGCAGGTCCTTGTCGACCGAGATGCGGATCGGATCCGGTGTCATGATGTCTTTGACGGTGGTCTTGTCCGGATCGCGCTTGGCCCCGGCGACACGCAGGGCGATATCGCGGTCGGTGACGATGCCGCAAAGTTTGCCGTTTTTCTCAGCGACCAGAGAGCCGACGTTGTTTTGCTCCATCAAATGGCAGGCTTCGGTGATGCTGGTTTCGGGTGAAATCTTGATCACTGGTTTGCGGCAGTAGGGTTGTAGTGACATCGTGACCTCCTCGCTCAGCTGGGTTCAAGCCTTTAAAAAGTTAAAGTCGTTTGCGCTTAGATCTTTAGCCGCCGATTTTATGAACACCCAATACAGTGAAGCCCCTGCTGCGCAGGGCTTTGGCGAAATCATCCGGCGTGCCGCCGACTAGGCGCAGGTAGCAAACTGGATTGTCGCCAAGTTTTTCCCGATAGGTGCCGACGCCTAGGACTTCGCCGCCTTCACGAGCGACTAAGCGTGTGGCCTCGACGAAGCCATGCTCTTCACCCTCGAGGAGAAAATCGATCCGGCTGCTGCCGCCATGCGATGCGCCCATTACATCGAGGAAGGCGCGCAAAATATCGCTTGCCGTAACGATGCCGACCACGCGCCCGTCGGCGACCACCGGCAGGCCGCCGACCCGCCGTTCCAGCATGATCTGCGCGGCTTCCTCGACGGTAGTCGTCGGGGTTACGGTAATCGGGTTTTCGGTCATGATGCCGTTGATTTTGATCTGTTCCAGATGGCCGCGGTGTTCGCGCAGGTCGCGCTCACTAATGATGCCGACGAGCTTGCCGTCGCTCACCACCGGCAGGCGGCGAAACCCGCCTGCTTGCATCTTAAGCGAAGCGCGGATCGATAAATCTTCGGGGTCTACGGTGATCGGTTCTTGGGTCATGCGGTTGCCAACGATCATACTCTGCTCCTCTCTCGTCTCAGGCTTTGGCCAGTTCGCGGAGCAAATCGGTCCGCGTCACCAAGCCGAGTAACTTTTCACCGCTCACCACCAACAAAGCTTCGATACCATTTTCGATCATGGTTTTGGCGGCGGCGCGGATCGGCAGGTCCGGGCTGATGGTGATCGCCGTTTTCATGATGTCCTTGACCACGACGGCGCCGAGGGCTTCGCGCGGCGAATCGTTAGGATGTCGCGCCAAGGAAACCATCGAGGCATGCAGCAGATCGTCTTGATTGACGATGCCGGCGACCATGTCGCCGTCGAGAACTGGAAAATGGCGGACCTGCGCCAAGTTGAACATGTCGTCGGCCAAACGCAGGGTGTCGTTGAGCTTCAAGGTTATCAAATCGGTGCTCATGACTTCGGCGACGGTTTTTTCAAGGAAGGCTTGGGCGGCGGCGTTCATACTCTTACCCTCATCAACTTTTCTTCGAGGTTTTTACCTGCACCATGGAAATCGTCTTGACCACGCGGGTGCTGTGGCAGGACGGACATTTCTGTTTTTCTTTCAGCTTGCGGTCATAGTCCGACAGCGACCAAACTTGCTCGAATACTTTGCCGCACTTCTCGCAGCGGAACTCATAGGTTGGCATGGCCGTTTCTCCTGTGCCTCACCATTTGGCCTGAATCTTGTTGACGACATCCCTGACCCCGAATATGAACCAAGCATCGCGCACGGCGATTCGTTGCATGGTCTCGCTTGGGACTAATCCGTTTAAGGTGACAACGCCATTTTTGCTCCTGACCTGCATCTTCGTGGCATTGACGAAAGGATCCTTTTTGAGAGCCAGACGCACCGCGTCGGTGAGCTCGTCGTCGTTGTCTTTCTGCGCCGGCACCTCGGCTAAACCGTTGATCACGTCACGGCAGCCGGGAACCCACCAAGCGAGCAGGCCGGCGAGGCGCTTGTGCGACAGGCTCGGTACTTCGCCGTTGAGTGTGACCACACCGTCGCGGACTTCGACCACAATGGTGCCGACGGGCTCTGGGACGTCATTACGATGGGTTTGTAATTGTTGCGGTAGCCGGCTGTGCAACAAGCAATGTTCCAACGCCGGCTCGTCGAGCAATATTTTGAGCAGATGATCACGCAATTCCGCGTCGCTCATGGACTGTGCCGGCGTTACTCTCAGCCGATCGACGAGGCCCACTCCCGGCGCGACCGTCGCGGCCAATTCTAGGGCGATCTTTTTCGCAGCGACATCCTCCAGCTCGCCGGTTAGCGCGAGATCGTCACCGGTGAACTCCAGCTTGATCGCATGACGATGCAGATTGACCCTGGTTTCCTTTTCCAGCGCCGCGCCGATCCGGTTAATAATTGCGCCGTGGCCAACTTGTCGCTTGGTGGTTTGCCGGCGCGCTGCTTCTTTCTGGTTGTGGAGCATTGACCCATGGCCTCCGAGTAGAGACTTTGCAGGAGCTATGCCACGTAATTTTGGCCCGAGCTGTTCGATTGATTTTGCGCTTCGCCGCTCTCCGATCCGACGATTGGCCTGGCCGATAATTACCTTGGCTAAATCGTTCCAAACCTCCCCCTTGGAAAAAGGGGGACTGAGGGGGATTTGCAGTCGGTACGCTCAAGAAAATCCCCCCTTTCCCCCCTTTTCCAAAGGGGGGATTTTCTGAATCAACACAGTTTTTGATCAACGAATTTCTGAATTAGAACACCGGTCGTCAGAACTGAGAATATTCGCCATGATCGCTTTGCGCCGGTGAGAAATTGCTTGTGAATCGAGGGCGCGTATTTTGCATTTTCTAGATAACATGGCTTCAGTAAAACCAGCCGGGTCGGCGGCGATGCTTTGGCTGCCGCCGCTTCGCGGTCGGCAATCAGCGCGTTATAATCGCTCCATGAGCCGCTATCGCTTGGTCGATTTTGCCGCCCATTACCAGAAGGGTTTTCGCAACCATGTCGTGCCGGTTACCGATGTGCCGGGGCTGCTGGAAAAGTTCAAATACTTCGGCTGCTACAGCAGCTATTTTTTCTTTTCCGACGAGCTGCTGACATACATGAGCGCGCAAACCGCCGCGGCGCCGAGCGTTTCCGGCTACCAAGGCAAGGTCTGGGCGCCCTATCTGCCGATCGATATAGATCATCCGGATTTGCTGCCGGCGCTGGAATGCGCGCGCTTGCTCGGCGACCTATTCCTTGACCGCTGGCGCATCGATCCCAATGGCTTGCAGATCTATTTCAGCGGCGCCAAGGGTTTTCATTTCATGCTGGACACCCGGCTGTTCGGTAAAATGGCGCCGGCGCGCAACTGGCCCATGATCTTCGACGCGCTGCGGCGTCATGTCGCCCAGCAGCTGCCCGAGCGACTGCGCGATGTCGTCGACCTATCGATAAAAGACCGCATGCGCCTTTTGCGCTTGCCCAATACGGTTCATGAGAAATCGCAGCTTTACAAAACGCTGCTTGCGCCGGCGGATTTGCTAAAGCTCAATGCCGACCAGATTCGTCAACGGGCAAAGCAGGCCATTCCTCTGCTGTTGACGGATGAAACCGGATTGCTGTCGCAAGCGGCGGTCGCGGAAAATCTTGCCGCCGGTGAATTGCTCGGGCGCATTCAGCGCCAGTTCAAAAAGCTAACGCGGCGGCCTTTCGACTATCGCTTCAGCCGGCCAATGAATCTAACCGAGATGCAATTCCCTTGCGCCGGCGCCCAAGCGATCTGGCAGCGCCATATCGAGCCGGGCTACCGCAATAACTGCGCGATTCGCCTGGCTTCGGAGCTGCGGTTGCTCGGATTGAGCGCTGCGGAGTGCGAAAACAAGTTGCGCGAATGGAACGGCAAAAACCGCATCGAATTGTCCGCCGAGGAGCTTGGCAGCGTGGTGCGATCCGCCTACCTGCATCGCTTTCCGTACCGCTACAGCTGTCACGATACGTTGCTCAGACGCTATTGCCCGCTCACCGACGAAAGGGATTGCCAAGCTTTCGTCGCCGGCAAATCTCTCACTGCGCCGCAGCGCAAATCCAGCCGCTGACCCTCGCGCTGGTAAGTAATTCGTCTACTTAGTCTTGCTATGAGGGCCCGATCCCTTCCACGCGAGAATGAAGTGCATGATCATGGTTAAGACGATGATCAGAACTAGAAAAAAGAGTTCATTTTCGTTTGCCATAACTACCTCGGGTTTAAGCCCACCGGTATTAACCTGCTAGATAACATGAGCAAAGAAGATGCCAGTTGCGATCAGATTTTGATCGACGACTGGCCGGTGAGGTAGCGTCGAATCCACTGGTTCACCTCGGCAAAGTCCAAAGGCTTAACTAAATAAGCTTGAGCACCGAGGCGTTGGGCTTCGAGAGCATTGGCGAGAGCGCCGTAACGTAGCATGCCGAGAATGAACGATTCGGGCAGTTGGCTGCGGGCATGTTGAATAATGCTGGGCCACGATGGCATTTCCAGATCTGCAAGGACTACCTTGATGCTTGAATCACGGCCGAGCTCATTGACTGCCGTAGCGCTGTCGGCAGCTTCGACCACCCGGTAACCTTCTTCGCGCAAGAGTTCGCTTAAACTGGTGCGCGCCGTCGCTTCTCTTTCGGCAACCAGGATCCCCGGGGTTAGCGTTTGGGTTATCACTCTGTCATCGTCCATTCCCGAGTTTGGGAACAATATCGGTCGTGTTTTCCCATTTCTTCTAAGAATAGACTGTCGTAGACCGCTGATGCTCCAACCGAGCAAGATTGAGTCCATCGCGAGCAGGCGGGTCCAGTGACTTTGGCAAGAAGAATGCGTAGTCAATTGCTGCAGTTGGTTATCTGATGAAATCCGGGAGGTGGCAGTGGGTTACCGTTTGATGTTGGCAATGGTGATTGCCGTGCAGTTGTCAGGCTGCTCGGATATGGCTCGGTGGGTGCGCCAGTACACCTATCCTTCGGAGTTTCGTTACGTTCAGCGCGATGAAGTGCGCGCGACCATGCGCCAATTGGCGCTTCATTCGCGCCAGCTGGATGAGTTAATGCTGCAAGACGAAGCGCCGGAGAAGCATCGACGCGAAATAATCGAGCACCTGCGCGCCATGGAATCGTTGGCAGTGAAACTCGACCAGTCCGGCTTTTCGACCAACCATCCGAAGGTTGATATGAATCTACCGAAGTTCCGCAGCGATCTAAAGCTTGCCAGGGAAGGCATCGAGCGTGATCCGCCAAATTTTTTGCTCGCCGCGCTAGTGCGTGGGGCGTGCGACTCTTGCCATGGTAGCAAGTGACCGCAGATTTGGCTAATGGTTCCGTTTGAGTGGGCAGAAGTTTTCGGCCTGAGAAAGATTTCTCGCTTCGCTCGAAATGACAGCAGAATAGTCGCCTTGTCATCTCGAACAAAGTGAGAGATCTCTATCTAACTGAACCACTACCCAGATTTGGCTTCCACGCCGATCGGCTGTGCTTTGTGTTGACGCTGCCAGGAGCGAGTTTGAATTCATTTCGCGACAATGCGAAATATATCGCGTGGCGGATTCCATCCCAATTGATACTGGTCCAGTTTCCAGCTACTTGGCGCCGCCGAGGCGCAAGGCTCTGGCAGTTGCGCTTCTCATCTTCGTCGCGCTTTTGGCGATACTCTCGTGGGGCGTTCATGTCTGGTATCGCAACTTCTGCTGATCGAACTGCGCAGCGACCTGGCCGCTGAACTTGATCCCTACGGCAACGCGCTGACAATCGACCTACGCGGCGTTTCGATCTGATCTTACGGTTTTGCGCGGCTGGGTCGCTACCATTTCCTCAAAGACGGAGATTGCCAACAACTTCGTACCGTTTGCCCGTCGACTTACCGAAAGCGTTGTTGGTGTACGTAATTTCTCTTCGCGCCGGCGGGATGGTTGGGCTCGTCTATCCGCGGGTCGGCAACGAGGCGATCCTGGGGCGCAATGTCTTCAACCATCCCATGCTGAAGTGCGATCGAAGATGTCGCACGTGCGATCAAAACGCGTAAGATCGTTATTAGCGGCCCCTATGAGTTGCTGGTAGGTGGATTCGGCGCGATCGCTCGATTAGCGATATTTCACCAAGAATAGTTTCTGGGGTTTCGTCAATGTAGCGCTCGACTTACCGCCGATCTTGGCTGAGGTCGGAATAACAAATCAGCAACGCACGCAACTGGCGCTTAGGGACGGACGCGGACGCGTGTTCTTCGGTAATCAGATGGTCTTCGATTCTAGTCCGGTTGTCCACCGCATCAATCTGCCGGACGGGCACTGGGAGCTTGCCGCAATTCCGGTCAAGGGTTGGAACGGCGCGATCCGCCGCGACTTGGTGATCTTCGATATCGGTATGCTCGCCAGTGCGCTGTTCCTCAGCGCGATCGGCTATCTGGTGTCGTTTCGCGATGCGCGCTTGGCCTTGCGCGTGGCAGCAGGGAACCCGCGAGCTTTCGACGGAACTCCAGCACCGCACAACCGTTGAAGCGGAACTCAGAGCGGCGCAGTCGCGCTATCAAACTCTGGTCGAGGTCAACCCGGACGCGGTGTTGGTTGTTTTCAAAAAGAAAATCGTCTACGTCAACAACGCGGCGGCCCGTATTCTCGGCGCGGCTTCGCCGGAAGATCTACTCGGCTGCTCGCCGTTCGAGTTCGTCGAACCGGAACGAAAAGCCGAAGTCGAGCAGCGCTACGAGCGCGCGCTGGCGTCGGGCCAGCCCAACCCGCCGAGTATTCAACGCCGAGTCCGTCTCGACGGTTCGTTTGTCTATGCCGAGACCGTTGCCGCGCCGCTGGCATGGGATGACGGCACAGCGGTCCAAGTGGTCATGCGCGACGTGACCGAGCAGCGGCGCGCCGAAGCCTGGGTGCGCAGTCTGATCGAAACGACCCAAGATGCGGTGGTGTCCATCGATCGGCAGGCGCGAATCGTCCTGTTCAATCCAGCGGCGCAACGGATCTTCGGCTACCAGCCGGAAGAGGTAGTCGGTCAGAAAGTCAACATGCTCATGCCCGAGCCCTATACCTCGGAGCATGACGGCTACATCGAACGGTACGAACGGACCGGCGAAGCTCATGCCATCGGCCGTATCCGTACGGTAACCGCCAAGCGCAAGAACGGCGAGACCTTTCCGATCGAGTTGTCAGTGGCGAAAATTCCCACGGTTGAGGAAGTTCAATACGGCGCATTTATCCGCGATATTTCCGACAAGAGCCACTTGCAGCAACTGGCGGTGGAGAGCGAGCGCTTGGCGACCATCGGCACTATGGCGGCAAAATTTGGCCATGAACTGGGCAATCCACTGAACGGCATGTCATTGACAATCCAGCTGCTGGAGCAACGTCTGAGAAAGCAGTTGCCGGCGCTGGACGACCAGGTGTCATCGACATTGATGCGGCTGAAGAGCGAAATCTCCCGGCTCAATTCGCTGCTGCAAGATTTTCGCTCGCTGTCGCGCAAGGAGACTTACCATTTTCAAACTGTCAGTTTGGCCGAGCTTGTCGCGGAAGCGATCGAGATCGAAATACCCGAATATGCAGAGCGCGGCGTGAAGATCGAAACGCGATTCGCCCCGGACCTGCCGAAAGTACGCGTCGATATCGACAAGATGAAACAAGTGATCTTGAACCTAGCTAAGAACGCCGTCGAGGCGATGCCGACGGGCGGCCGTCTCATGTTTGCCGGATCGACCGACAAGGCGGCGGTGACTTTGCAAGTTACCGACACCGGCGCGGGGATACCGTCCGAGGTTGACATCTTCGAACCGTTCTTTACAACGAAATCCTTTGGCACCGGCATCGGTATGACCATTGTCCGGCAAATCCTCGCGGCCCATGGCGGCAGCATCGGCTACAGCAGCCAAGCGGGCAAGGGGACGACATTTTCGATCCAATTGCCGGCCATCTTATGAGATGACCCAAAGCCTGCTGGCCTGTTAATTGCTGAATTACCCGCTCAAGAAAGTATCACGCAGGCGAATGGCTATTTCTTTGCAAATTTGCGAAAGGCGAAGGGCGATTTTGCACAAGTGCAAATAGCAACCCGATGAGCTCAAACGGCAACATACTTGTGGTCGAAGATCAGGAGAGCGCTCGCGAAAGCCTCGTTGAGCTGCTCCGCGGTGAAGGCTACGACGTGCATGAGGCCGCCGACGGGCAAGAGGGGATCAGCAAAATCAATCAGCTCGATCTCGATGTGGTCTTGACCGACCTGATGATGCCGGGGGCGGACGGCTTGGCCGTGCTCAAGCATGTCCGTGAAGTCTCGCCGCAGACCTTGGTCGTGCTGATGACCGCCCACGCCTCGGTGGAAACCGCCGTCGAGGCGATCCGCGCCGGCGCCCAGGATTACATGCTCAAGCCGTTGGTCTTCGACGATGTCCTGCGCAAAATTCAAAACCTCATGAGCCATCGGCAACTGGCTTGGGAGAACCAGCTTTTGCGGCGCGAAGTCAGCGGCCATTTTGCTCCCGACCGGCCGCTCGGGCGCAGTCCGGCGATGCAGGAAATCGTCAAGATGATCATGAAGGTGGCGCCGACGCCGACCACTGTTTTGATCAGCGGCGAGAGCGGCGTCGGCAAGGAAGTCGTCGCCCGCACCATCCACGCCAATAGCTTGGGCAAGGACAATGTCTTTCTGCCGATCAACTGTAGCGCGATTCCCGAGAACTTATTGGAAAGCCAACTGTTCGGCCATATGAAAGGCTCGTTCACCGGCGCGGTCAATTCTCAAGAAGGTTTATTTCAGCGCGCCCGCGGCGGGACGATTTTTCTCGACGAGATCGGCGAGATGCCGATGAGCCTGCAACCGAAACTTCTGCGCGTGCTGGAAGAAAAGACTGTCTTGCCGGTGGGCTCGACCAATCCGGTGAAGGTCAACGTGCGCATCTTGGCGGCGTCCAACCGCGATTTGAAAGCAGAAGTGGAGGCGGGGCGCTTTCGCGAAGATCTCTACTACCGGCTCTGTGTTTTTGAAATCGACATCCCGCCGCTGCGCAAGCGGCTCGAAGATCTGCCGGCGCTGGTCGAACATCTGATCCACCGCCATAATATCGAGATGAAAACCGCTTACAAGGGCGTCGACAGCGCGACCATGCGCATCCTCATGTCGTTGCCCTGGAAGGGTAACATTCGCGAGCTCGACAACGTGCTCGAGCGCGCGATGATTCTCGGCAACGGTGAATGGATCGCGCCGGCGGATCTGCCAGGCCATAGTTACGCTGCGGCCGACGGCGATTATAGTTTGGAAGATAATTTGACCAAGGCGATCGAACTCTACGAGAAAACCCACATCGAGCGGACCCTGGGCAAGACCGCCGGAGATAAGATCCGCGCCGCGGAGTTGCTCGGGCTGAGCTTGTCGACACTTTATCGCAAAATCGAAAAATTGGGCGTGGAAGGATAAAGCGCGGCTGGCGCCGCGAGTTCCAAACGTTCCAATGGTTCAAAACGTTCCGATCGATCCCCCAGCGCCGCGGTTTTTTTCGCAATCCTAACAGGCTTCGTCGGGAAAATTCCCGCCGCTGCGAAGTTTTTCGTTCCCCCTGCCATTCTGCGTCGATTTTTCAGTCCGGGTCCGTGGCACGCTCTATGCGTTTCTCGTAAATGTCGGATCTCCAATTTTCCGACATAACCGGCGGAGGTGGTTATGCTTGCCAGCGAATGGTCAGTGATCTCACGTCTCGATGAGGTCTTTTTCGCGCTGCTCACCGTGCAGGGGCCTTATGAATGGGGTTGGCGCATGCATCCGATGTGGGGTTGGGGATGGGGCGTCGGCATGATGGCGATGATGCTGCTGTTCTGGGGCGTGGTGATTTTTGCCGGTGTCGCAGGTATCCGCTGGTTTATCGGCCAGAGTAAACTGCCGCGCGCAGATTCGGCCATGGAAATCTTGCGAGAAAGATTTGCCCGCGGCGAGATCGACAAAGATGAATTCGAGACCAAGAAACGCGAACTGACGTAAGCGCGCTTGCGCAAGCGCCAACGAATGGGAGGTGTCCAGTGGAAGATTCCGATCTCAAGCATCGTTTTCACCTGATGCAGACGGAAATTGAAGCGACGGCATCTTTGTTGAAGGATGCGAAGATCGATCTCACTTCGGCGCTCGGCTCGATCAAAATTGAGTTGGAGATATTGAAGACCTACATGGAGCGCTACCATCCCGACTTCGCCAAGTCCTATGCCGCGCTCAGGGAGGAAGCGATCCAGGCGATCGATCCCGAGTGGCTGGGCAGCGAGCCGACGCGGAAACAATGACGCGGGGTGAATGATGGCGAAAACGAAAAAGATGCTGACAGTCGGCGACTGCATGACCGTCGATCCGGCGACGGTGGCGCCGAAGGATTCTTTGCAGCGGGTGATCGAGCTGCTGCGCCGGCGCGATATTCGCACGGTACCGGTGGTCGAAGCCGGCAAGCTTGTCGGCATCGTCACCGACCGCGATGTGCGCCAAGTGGCGCCGGCCTATCCTTTGTTTCGCGATGAGGACGAAATTCGCCGCTACACCGAAAATCTCACCGTCACGGCGGCGATGACCGCCGATCCGATGACCGTTTCTCCGGAGACGCCGTTGGTCGAGGCCGCGAAGATTCTCGAAACCTATCGCATCAGTACGTTGCCGGTGGTAGCGGACTTACGGGTCGTCGGCATGCTTTCGGTAAACGATTTGCTGCGCGTGTTTGTCGCGCAAAACACGGAGATGGCCGCATGAAACTGCTAGAGCGGATGATCGAAACCGTGGTCCAAGCGACGCCTGACGAGACCGTGGCGATGGCGGCGCGGCGTATGCGCGAGAAGGCCGTCGGTTGCCTGGTTGTGACGAGCGCCGGGGCGGTCAAAGGAATCATCAGCGATCGCGATCTCTTGGCTTGTCTGGCCGCGGCGCACGATCCTTATCAGTGCAAAGTTGGCGCGCATATGCATCGGCCGGTGATCGTCCTCAAACCTGAAGAGGATGTCGCGGTTGCGGCCGAAGTCATGCGCGCGAGGCGCATCAAGCGGCTGCCGATCGCCAAGAACGGCATGCTGTTGGGCATCGTCTCGCTGTCGGATCTCGCCGCTATCGCCAGCGAGGACGCGGAGAAATTGCGCCAGGCGTTAGGCTTCTTTAGCGCCGTGATTAGCGCCCAATCGTCACAAAATAACCCGCCCAGTGCACCGGCTATGAGGCAGCGACCAACGCCGTCGGATTCTCTTGATGTGAACCACCGGAGCGACTTAATCGATGCCGGTGGCCCTGGTTAAACTGCTGATTTACGAGGTGAACCATGCGATTCAGAAATCGACAACATGCCGCGGAGCTGCTCGCCGAAAGACTGCGAGTGAGCTACAAAAACAAAAATCCATTGGTTCTCGGCGTGCCGCGCGG
The DNA here is from genome assembly GCA_963816145.1 of uncultured delta proteobacterium. Classification (GTDB taxonomy): domain Bacteria; phylum Desulfobacterota; class Binatia; order UBA9968; family UBA9968; genus DP-20. Next base: position 81,032 of record CAWFJP010000001.1, on the reverse strand, counting down.
CGCGGTGCCGATGGCGAAATTTATCGCCGACGCGCTTGGCGGTGAATTGGACGTCGTGCTGGTGCACAAGCTGACCCACCCCGAGCAACCGGAGCTGGCCATCGGCGCCATCGATGAACAGGGCAATGCGTTCATCTCCGATTGGGCGGCCGATTTAGACCCAACTTATCTCGAAGCGGAAAAGAAACGGCAGCTCGCCGTCCTGGCGAAGCGGCGGGCGACCTACACGCCGGCGCGCCAATCGATCGATCCCAAGGGGCGCATCGTCATCGTCGTCGACGACGGTATCGCTACTGGATCGACGATGACCGCGGCGTTGCGGGCATTGCGCGGGCACAAACCCAAGAAACTCGTCGGCGCGGTGGCGGTGGCGTCGCCGGACGCGGCGCGGGCGATGCTGCACGAGTGCGACTCCATGGTTTGTTTGAACGTGCCGGCAGAGTTCTACGCGGTTGGCCAGTTCTTTGACGACTTCGCGCAGGTTACCGATGAGGAAGTCATTGCGATCTTGAAACATGATGTCGAAAAAGTCTCAGCTGTCGGATAAACGGGTTGCCATACGAGTTTACTGCGCTTCAGCTCTTCTTCGAGGTTTTTACCTCGAAGGAAGAAATGCGCCGCAACACCCGGGTGCTGTTACAGTTGGGACAACGGATCGGTCTGATGTTTTTCCGATACTTGCCAAATGAGAACATCAGCTCGAAGTTGAAATCGCATTTCCGACAATGAAATTCGTAAGTTGCCATGATGGCTTACCGCTTTCAGTTTGACCGCCGGATCGTTCGCCTGGTAGGACTTTATTACGCAGACCGCATGCCAAGCCGCGCACCGAGATGGCGTCGGTCTGGCATTTTACTTTGCTCGTCGTAATCTATTTAGCCAGCTTCAGCGAACATCAGGACAGACGAAAGGAGTAAGACGCATGAGACAAGAGAACCTGGCGGTCAGCAATGGCTCAACCCACGAATATCCGGGCGCGGCGGCGGCGCGCTCATTGCTTCGAATTGTCCTCGAACGCTACGGGCCGCGCGCATTTGCCGTGCAGCTTTGGGATGGTGAGAAGTGGCCGGCGCAGACGGCTGAACCGGCGCGCTTTGAACTGGTCGTGCGGACGCCGAGCGCGGTGCGCGGCCTGTTCGGCCGCGCTGATTCGCTGAGTTTTGGCGAAGCGTTTGTTTACAATCAGGTGGATATCAACGGTTCGCTCTTGGATATCTTCGCGCCCGCCGATCGTTTGATCAATATCCCTTGGTCTTTAGCTGAAAAATGCCAGTTGCTCCCACAGCTCCTGTCGATACCCGCGCCTCGTTATTCCCGGACGGGTCTGTTCGGCGGCTTTGGCGCTGCCGGTAGTCGGGGGTCGGCGGCGCGGACGCGCGCCGCAGTTAATTACCACTACGATCATCCGGTGCAGTTCTGGCGCTTATGGCTGGATGAATCGTTGGTCTACAGCTGTGCCTATTTTCGCTCGGCGGACGATTCGCTCGGTGCGGCGCAGAAAGCCAAGCTCGATTACATCTGCCGCAAGCTGCGGCTGCGGCCGGGGCTGCGATTGCTCGACATGGGTTGCGGCTGGGGCGCCCTGATCGTACATGCCGCCAAGCATTACGGCGTCGAAGCGGTTGGTCTGACGGTAAGCCCGGAGCAAGCCGAGGTGGCGCGCCAACGGATTCGCCAAGCCGGCCTGGAAGACCGCTGTCGCGTCGAAGTCAATGATTTTTTTGCCTGGCTTGAGCCGGAGGGTTTCGACCGTGTGACCAGCGTCGGCGCTGCCGAACATGTGCCGGAAAGCCGCTTCGAAGAATATTTCAAGTTAGCCTTTGCGTCGCTGCGTCCCGGCGGCCAATTTCTCCATCATGCGATCAGCCATACGCCGAGCGCGTCAGAACGACCCGGTCGTTCATTCAACCATCGCTATGTTTTTCCCGATCATTTTCTTGCCACGATCGGCCAGACTTTGAGCGCGGCGGAAACCGTGGGTTTTGAAATCCGCGACGTCGAGAGTTTGCGCGAACATTATGCGCTGACCCTAAGACATTGGCTGCAACGTTTCGAGGCCGCCGAGGATGAACTCAAGAGGCTGGCCGACGAGGTCAGCTGCCGCGTGTTTAGGCTCTATCTCGCCGGGACGGCTTACGAGTTCCAATGCGGGCGGGTGAATCTGCATCAATCGTTGCTGGTCAAACCCAACGGCGGACAGAGCGGCTTGCCTCTGACGCGGCATGATTGGTATGAGTCCGACGAGTCGCTGGCTGGGGTGCTTACTCATTCTCACTACGTCAAGGACGCGGTTAACGGCACGAACCAATTGGGGCACGGACGGTCCGATTAGCCGCGAAAAGGGCGGGAACCTTCGGACCGGGCGCGGAGCCTACTTGGCCTGCAAGCGGTATAGGTACTCTGTCAGCGCCAGGATGCGCATGCGGACATACGCTTCGGCTTCGTAGGGGTCCATATAAGATTCCCTGGCCTTCGCCAGGTAATCGAGACCCCAAATCGGCATTTCGCTTGGACCGTGAGCTTTGAAGTTTTGCCGGCCATCGATGACTTCCTGCACCCACAGGACCGGAAACATGCCGTGGTTGCGTTGAGCAAGAGTCGTCAAGTCCGGCACCTTGGTGTCGAGTAATCCAGCGTAAGGTCCATCGCCCTTGCCTGTACTGCCGTGACATACTGCGCATTTTGAATCGTATTCACGTTTGCCTAAATCAAATTTCGCCGGTGCTTGCGTCTCCGCTGGGTACGCAAGGCTCCCTGCACCGCAGATTACTACCGCGCCGAGTATTGCCGCTGCCATCTTGCTTGCTCTCATTTCACACCTCTGTTCTTAGATGCGTAAAGTAATCCTGCTCCAAGCGAGCGAGCAATCTCTATGCCGACGTAGTAAAACATTTGCACTATCCTACGATTGCACGACTGCTGCAGGTCGTTCAGTGAGGCGCGACAATGGCCGCATATGGTGATCAAGAATCTGTTGCGTATGAACTTCGACTTGCCGTAAGAAGGACGGCGACACCGCGTAGCCGTCGCTTTCGTAGGTGAGGATCGGCATGCCGCGTCGGATGCTGAGCGGTTTTAAGATCGCTTCGGCGATGCGGAACGGCAGACAGTTAAACGGCCCGATCAGGATGATACCGTCATAGCCCTCGACTTCCGCGCGCACACCGTCACCCACGGTCGGAATCACCTCGCCATAGATTTTCGGTGAGATATGCTCAGCCGCGTCGATGAATGTCGCCGACGCATCGCCGTGCGGTGTCAGCAGATAGCCGCTCCGGTGAAAAATCCGGCGGTAATATTCTTCAGATCTTTTCTCCGTCTGATAGGCGAGCCAACGACGCAGATACTCTTTGCCGTCCGGCTGAAAAATTCTCGTGCAAGCTTTGGCCAGCGCCGCGCCGCCCGGTTTCAATCCCCAATGGTTCGCCGCGTCATGGACCATGTTGTAAGCGCCGTAAAGCAGCAGGCCGTTCAGATCGACCGGTTTAAGAATGATACCGCGATCGTTATAAAGTTCACGCACGCCTTCCATGAAAAACGGGCTGAAGCGGGTGAAGAAATCGCCGGTCACCAAAACCCGCGGGCAATCCAGCGGATTGCGTTTGCGCGGCAGCGCTGCCAGGCGCTCGACAAAGCCGGGGAGTGCGGCATGAAATCGTTCCAGTGAAGTTGCGCTGGCGCTGAAGCGCTGCCATTCCTGTTTGAGCCGAGCGCTGGCGTCGCCAGCGCCGACCACATGGATGACCTGTTCAATCTCGACCATGATGTCGGCCAACAGCACGGCTGGCAGGGTATACTTTGCCAGAGTCATCTGGTCGTAGCCGCAGTGATCATTGTCGGCGCCGGGGATGAGTAAGAATAGATCCTCCAAGCGCTGTTCGACGATGAACCGGTCCAGATAGCCCAGGTAGGCATCGATAACGCAAGGCGCGCCGCCCTCCAGCATGTAGAAACCGGCGATCTCGCCGGGCGCGCGCCGCTCGTGAATTTCCAGCAGCTGGCCGATGCAAATCGGCAGGGGCAGGCACTCCCGTCCCGAGGTGTATTGCAAACCTCTGCTAAGTTGGCGGCGCTCAAGCGGCGTCACCGGGCCCGCGTGCAAGCCCAACCAGCCCACCGACATCGCCAGAGATTCCGAGTGGTACTGTGAAAAGTTGGGGAAATAGAGTTTGACCCGCGGGTCGGTGAGCGCGACTTGCTCGCCATTGCCGCGGCGGAGTTGACCGCCGGCGATGAGGTGAGCCGGGTTGAATCGCTCGGCGCGGCCGCTCTGGCCGGCACGAAAGTTTCTGACGATGTCGAGGAAGGCCTCCAACCGGGTTTGCACACCGGCGTCGGCGGTGTGGGCGTCGATTTCGAGAATCAGATAGGGCTTGGAGCCCATCTCGGATGCCAGCATCGATTGAGTGAAGGCGTCAATGGTGCAACTAAAATTGCTCACGCAGAGGAGAAACAGATTGGCATGCTGTTTGACGACATTTACCGCATTCATCACCTGGTTGGCGAAATGCCACGAGGTCGGACCGGCGCCGGCTGCGATAAGACAGTCGGCGGGAATCGCCGCCACGCCCATGCTCGAGAGCTTCTTGCCGACGGACTGCGACCCTTCGGGGGTAAAGGCGTTGTAGCTATGACCCGCCAGGACGATCGCCGGCTGGTTGGTTGCGAGCGCTTGCGCCAGTGCGCTTTGCCCTAATTGCTGCATTGCGGTTTCGGCTTGCGTTTGCGCCCCTACCGCCTTTGTCCACTGCTGCGCGGCGAGCTCGCGCGTTTGTCCCAGTTCGTTGACGGCCATATCCACCAACGCCGAGCTGGCGGTGTAACCGTCGCTAAAGTCGAGCAACGGTGAGAGCAGATGAACCTGCGGGTAAGCCTTGGCGAGGAAATAGGGACTCGCTTGTGTGATCGGACATAAGTAAGTTTCTTTCCAAGCCTCGCGCGCCGGCATGCGCAATAGGTGGGGCAAAAATATCAGTTCGATCCCGCGTTGGACCAAATCCAAGACCGCGCCGTGGGCGATCTGCGCAGGAAAACAAAAACCGGCATTCGACTTGAGTTCGCCGCGCGGGTCGATGTCCGACAACACCACGTCCATGCCCAAACCGGTGAAAAACGTCGAGTAGAGCGGAAACAGCGAATGCATGGTCAGCGCCTTGGGAATACCGATGCGCACGCCTTTAGCTGCTCTAGCGCCGTTGGGCGAGCCAAAGATCAGCTTGCTGCGCTGCTCGACCAGATCCGGCGCGGCGGCGATGCGGGTTTTTCGTTTCCAGACATTCTCGTAGAGGCTGCAGCGACCGCCGAAGGGAAAGCGCCGCCCGGAGACTTCGAAATGGTCGATGCTGCAATACATCGTGCAGGCGCCGCAGGTGAAGCGACTGGTGCGTTTCATCTCCGGCGCGGCCAAGGTCAAAAGATCCGTCGGGGTTTTTAGCACTCCATGCGCTCTTTGCAGCGCCAGCAAGCCGACGCCCAGGGCGCCGAGCAGCTCCGGGCTGGGTGGAATCACCACCTGCCGGCCGACGCTATGGGCGAAAGCATGGCCGACGGCGCGATTGAGAGCGACGCCGCCTTGCAGGAAAACTTTCTTGCCGACGCAGCGCGCGCCCTTCACTCGGTTGAGATAATTGCCGGCGATGGCGTAAACCAGGCCGGCGACGATGTTCTCGCGGGATTGTCCTTCTTGCAGCGCGATGCGGATATCGGAGTTGATGAATGCCGCGCAGGTCGCCTTGAACTGCACCGGCGCGGCGGCAGCCAATGCGAGATCGGCGATCTCCGAGACGTTCATGCCAAGATCGCCGTGGGCGCTTTCTTCGAGAAACGAGCCGGTGCCCGCGGAACAGGCATTGTTCATCGCATAGTCGATGGGAACGCCGTTGCGCAAGTAAATGTACTTGGAATCCTGGCCGCCGATCTCGAAGATCGTGTCGACATCGGCATCGTAGTGGGCGGTGCCGGCGGCGTGGGCTGAGATCTCATTGTAAACATGCTCGGTGCCGAGATAGGCGCCGGCGAGTTCGCGCGCCGATCCGGTGGTGCCGACTAGGCCGACACTCCGATTACCGACGTGATCGACCAACGCGCGCAGACATTCGCGGGTCGCCGCGACCGGATCACCTTTGGTGCGGGTGTAATAGGACGCCACGACGCCGCGGCTGGCTGGATCGAGAAGAATCGCCTTGGTCGTCGTCGACCCGGCGTCGACGCCCAGTACCATGGCGCCATCGGGTGGAGCTTGTAGCGGCGGCGCGGCAATGACTTGAACCCGGTCGTCGTAGAGGCTGAGCGCCGGCAGATGGCTCAGGGTTGCCTGCGCCGCGAATTGTGGAGATGAGTAAAGCGGCTGGTCGCGGGTCAGCAATGCGCTGCCCCAGGCCTCGAACCACGCGCTCTCGGGCAGCACGACGAATTCTGTCGACGGCAGCTTCTCGCGCAGCGCCGCGAGCATCGCCGCGTTGCGTGTGACGCCGCCGATCAAAAGCACGCGACGCAACTCGCTCTGGCCTTTTTCGAGCAGGGCAATGACCTTACTCGCCATGCTGTCATGGAGGGTGTGCAGAATGTCTTTGGCGCTCGCCTCGTTGCGGTTGAGTTTATGGGTGATGTCCGACTTGCAGTGCACCGAGCAGCGCGCTGCCAGCGGCACGACTTTGCCGTCGAACGAAGTCTCGATCGCTTCCTCTATACCCAGCCCCATGCGGCCAATCTGTTGGACGAAGAATTCGCCGCTGCCGGCAGCGCATTTGTTATGTGACAGGACATTGCTGATCCTGCCGCCGGCAACAATGTAAACCAGGAATGACTCGCCGCCGAGGGAAACCACCGCATCAAAATCACGTTTAAGCTCGACTAGGGCGCGCTGAATCGCCGCGGCCTCGGTAATATGGCCGAGATGGCCGGAAACACCGAAATAGTCGGCCCCAGCATATTCCTTCTCGGTGAGCAGTTTTTCCAGCACCGCGAGCGGCCGGCCCAAATGCGGCACAACCGTCGAGGCGGTTTCTGCGCCGTTCAAAACCGCGAGCTTGACGGTCAAGGCGCCGATATTTATGCCGATGTATTTCATCGCTGCCCCCATAAACGCTCATGAGCCTTACAGCCCTGTAATTACGCAATAGAGACGCCAAGGGTATTGGGGGCCTATTTTGTGTGAGCGGCTTTAAATCGAAAGCGGTGGGCAAAATCGGAGAAACGCGTTTCGCACAACAGGGAAAACTCTAAGTCGGATTGTCATCTCATAGAAATGATGCGACAGCGGCTTCCTATCTCTTTAGCGCGCTGATACGGGCGGCGTCGTTGCGCCGCTTGGCGTCAGCTTGATATCGGCGCTGTGAATCAAGATCGTGCCGTCATCTTCAAAGCGCCGCTGGGCGATCAGCTTGGCGGCGAGATCCCAGATCTGTTGGCGGTGTTTTCTAAAGGCGGGCAGGGGATCGTCGGCATAGGCGCCGAAGTGGTCGGTTAGGGCGTCGAGCGAAATCGCGCAGTCGATCACCTTGTCATCGTCGACGGCGCCAAACCAAACGACGCTGCGCCGGTGCTGCTGGTAAGATTCGTCCGGAGTAAATTCGACGGTCATTGTGTCATCCTCCCGTTGGGCTGCAGCTATTTCGTCTGCTTGTCAGCTTTGCCGAACATCTGGGTGACGATATCGACGGGAAGCGGCACAACCACGGTTTGGTTATTTTCCGCCGCGACCTCCATCAAGCTCTGCAAATAGCGCAGATGAATCGCCGTGGGCTGTCTGAGCGATGACTTCGGCCGCGTCGGCGAGCTTCTGCGCCGCCTGAAATTCACCTTCGGCATGAATGATCTTGGCGCGCCGTTCGCGTTCGGCTTCCGCTTGCTTGGCCATGGCGCGCTGCATTTCTTGCGGCAGATCGATATGCTTGAGCTCGACCAGGACGACTTTCACGCCCCAGGGCTCGGTTTGGGCATCGAGGATGCTCTGAATGCGCGCATTGATTTTCTCTCTTTCGGCGAGCAGGTCGTCGAGTTCGCCCTGGCCGCAAACGCTGCGCAAAGTCACCTGGGCGAGTTGCGAGGTGGCAAATAGATAGTTTTCGACCTCACGAATGGCGCGCGCCGGGTCGAGGACGCGGAAATAGAGCACCGCGCTGACTTTGACCGAGACGTTATCCCGAGTGATGACATCCTGCGGCGGCACGTCCATGGTGACGGTGCGCAGATCGACGCGCACCATCCGTTCAATCAGCGGAATCACGAAAATGATCCCGGGCCCGCGCGGCCGGACCATCCGTCCCAAGCGAAAGACCACGGCGCGCTGGTATTCCTTGAGGATCTTGATGCCGCTGACGAGAACGATCAAGACGATGACGAAGACAGTGCCGGCCGGTCCGAAAATTTGCCGAATGAACTCTAGCATGAATTCACCTTCTTTCGTGGTTCCAATCGTTCACAACGATCAAGCGGTGCAAATCGATTTGGCTCGGACCAACGGCCGCTATCCCTTGATACAAACCACCGGTTCGAGCCGTGCCACGGTGCGCGCCAGACCGGCGCGATCGGCGGCGTCGACAACCTCGCTCACGTCTTTATAGGCGCCGGGCGCCTCTTCGGCAACGCCGCGCATGGAGCGGCTACGGATCAATACGCCGTGGTGCGCCAGATTGTCAACGATTTCACGGCCGCGCCACTGGCGCAGCGCCTGATGGCGGCTCATGCTTCGGCCCGCGCCGTGGCATGCGGAGCCAAAAGATAAATTCATTCCTTCACGGGTGCCGGCGAGTATGTAGGATGCGGTGCCCATGGTGCCGCCGATCAGCACGGGCTGGCCGATCTCGCGCAACGACTCGGGGAGCGCCGGATGTCCTGGCCCAAACGCCCGCGTCGCCCCTTTGCGGTGGACAAAAAGCTCCATCTTCCGGTCGTCGACGACATGTTCTTCCACCTTACAGGTATTGTGCGAGACGTCATAGAGTAACGGCAGATCGGCTTGGGGAATGACTTCGCGAATCGCCTGGCGCACCAGGTGCGTGATGATTTGCCGATTGGCGAGCGCGCAATTCACCGCCGCGCGCATGGCGCCGAGATAGGCTTGTCCCAGCGGTGAGTCGATCGGCGCGCAGGCCAGCTCGCGGTCGGGCAGGTCAATTCCATAGGTTGCCGCCGACGCCACCATGCGGGTGAGAAATTCCGTGCCGATCTGATGGCCGAGGCCGCGCGAGCCGCAATGAATGCTGACCACAATATCGCCCTGGCTCAAGCCAAAAGCCGCGGCGATTGTCGGGTCGAAAATCTTTCGCACATGCTGGATTTCCAGATAATGATTGCCGGAACCGAGGGTGCCCATCTCTTCGCGCTGGCGCTTCTTGGCGCGGTCCGAGACATCCTCCGGTACCGCACCAGGGATGCAGCCGTCTTCTTCGACGCGCTGCAAATCTTCTCGGCGGCCGTAGCCGATGGCGACCGCCCACTTCGCTCCGCCGGTGAGCATGGCGTCCATTTCTTTCTCGTTGAGACTCAACTGTCCCGTGCTACCGACACCGGCGGGGATTTTACCGAATAACGTATCCGCCAAACGCTCTTTGACCGGCTCGACCTGATCCAGCGTCAGTCCGGTATGCAGGGTGCGCACGCCGCAGGAAATATCGAAGCCGACGCCGCCGGCGGAAATCACGCCGCCTTTTGCCGGATCGAAGGCTGCGACGCCGCCGATGGGAAAGCCATAGCCCCAGTGGGCGTCGGGCATGGCGTAGGAAGCTTTGACGATTCCCGGCAGTTTGGCGACGTTGGTAACTTGCTCGTAGACCTTGTCATCCATGTCGCGGATCAACGCCTCACTTGCGTAAATAATCGCCGGCACGCGCATCTTGCCGTAGGGAGCGATGCGCCACTGGTTTTCCGCTTGCTGTTGTAATCGCGACAATTCCATTTCGTATGCCTCAAACATCGACGATGCACTGCGCCCGCCAACATCCCGACTCGTCTTGGCACACCTCTAAACTAGTGCAAGTCGCGCCTTTGGGCTCCACTGCGGCATCATGCTTGGTCAAATCGATGGCTTCGCCCCAAGCCATTCCGTTCAGGCGGTTGCCATCGAGGTTAACCGCGAAGCGCGCGAAGAGCATTTTTCTGATTGCCATCTCGAAGATTATGCCATTAAGCCATTCGACCAGGAGTAGTTCGTCGTCAGGCGCGTTGCATTCGATCTTGACCAAAATCTCCGCACAGACCGACTGCGGATCGGTCACCAACGCGGTCAGCGCCATCGCCGCCTGTTCAAAGGCTTGCGCTTTCGATTTGCCAATACCACGAACGCCCATGTCGGCGCCGTGGGGGAAGTGTTGCCAACTTGGTTCGCACATCCGAGACGATTTCCTACAGGTGAGTTTTTATGGCAAAGGTCGTGCCACGGAGTCCGATGGACTCCTCCGACTGCACAGCGGCCATTAGGGTTTGCCGAACTTGCGGTGAGGCATTCGGCCGTCAGTCCGAGCGATGAGAAATCTTACGCTGACATATTGTCGCTTCTGCTAACTGCTCTGCGGCGGCATCGACGGACTGGGGATGGTTTGTTCTAGTCACCCGGATTATTTGAGTTTTCAATTCAGTGGCAATATCAGCAAGCGATAGTGAATTGGTACAACGTTTGCTTTATTCAAAGAGCAAGGGGAGCGGAATCTGAACAGGGAGGAGGTGAACCTGTATGAAGACCGCAAGTCTGTTGACGTTGCTGCTCTTGGTTGGCGTGTTAGGTTCAAGTTGCGCCACTGTGAGTCGCCTCAATGCGGAATACGAAGAGGAGCAGGCTCGAGTGGAGCAGATGAGCCCACAGGATAGGGCGGAGTTCGAAAAGGCCCAACAGGAACGAGAGAAGATCAACTGGAACGAATATTAGGCGAATGAATATATCGGCGGCGGAGACGACGACGAGATCTAGCCGATAATGTAGGCGGAGGGAGAACTGTCTCCCTCCACTCCTATTTCTACGTGAAAGATTGATATTGAATTTCCCTTCCCCTTTGAGTAGCCTGCGTGCATGAGCAAATCAACATTTAGCAGGCTCGTCTGTCTCGTGGTCTTATTGGCCGGACCGAATGCGATTGGGCAGATCCTCCACGCGCAGGAAATAAAAGAGGGCGAAGCTTTATATTCTCCAAGTCGCGAACCGGTCAAGGTGACGCTTGGCGTAGTTGAAGATGTCGTCCTCAGTCCCTGGGGCATTAGCTTTCCGGCTCGGATCGATACCGGCGCCGACCTGTCCTCGCTCGATGCGCGCGAAATAGTGGTGCAGAATAATGTTGCCCACTTCAAACTCGGAAAACGCTGGGGTGGTCGGCAGCTGCAACTTCCAGTCGTCGACTGGCGTCATATCCAGACTTCGATGGGCGTCGAGAAAAGACCTGTCGTGGCAATTTCAATCTGCTTAGGTTCAAAACTCTTTCGCACCCCGGTGACTTTGAAAGACCGCTCGGAAATGATGTATCCGTTCCTGGTTGGCCGCAGTGCCCTGAGCGGAACTTTTCTCGTCGATACCAGCCGATCTAATACCGCGCAGCCGGTCTGTTCCGAGACATTCTAGTCCGAACGGCTCATCCCGCCTGCGAGGACCGCGGCGATTTCTCAAATTCGGGTTTCACATGGCTGTAGCGGTGCATTGCTCGCATGCGGTTATTTAAGCATTGACGGCAATAACTCCTCAGCGAACGAGGCTAAGAGTAGACTCCTACCATCGGCATTTTTTGAGAACCGCTCGCTTAACCCGAACTCGCTGATTGTGCTTAGTGTTTTTTACGGCTTCTAGTATATGAGCCGGTTCTCTGCCGCAGTCTGGTAGTAGACCAGTCAGCGGAATTTTACTTCAGTTTCCTGTGGCTACTCCTGAATATATTGCAGGTAGAAAACCAAGCTGAGAATGCGTCCGGCGGCCTGAGTTTGGGCGCTCTTGCCATCGCCGCCAGCTTGAGCGCGAAAGCGATCGCCCCAGATCGGCATGTCTCTCGTGCCGTGGCCTCTGATCTCGAACTGCCCGTCGATCTTTCGATAAACTTCCCAAAAGGGAAAGTTGCCGCCGGGGGTCAGCCGGAGCTGACGTAGGTTGGCGGGCTTTACGGTTAAGAACTTGCTCATGATGCCGTTGCCTCGGGCTTCGACGCCATGGCAGACCGCGCACGCGTTCTGATACTCCAGTTCACCGCCGGCGATCACTTCGCTTTCCTGCGCTCTCGCTAAAGATGACGGCAGCGACAATAACCAGACCAAACCGAGAATCGTACCGGTGGCTTTAAAGATGTTTGATACCATTTTGTCAGATCTCCTTGGCTGCGATTGAACAATCGAGCAATCGACATACCAGACCATCGCACCGGCAGGCGCTGGAAGCTTTTTCATATCTGACAGAAACAGGCGAAAAAATTCGCAAGGATGAAATCAGCGAAAAGCTCGGCAGCCCATCGGCTCGAAGGCAAATCCCCAACTGGCCAGGCTATTTTGTCGCCCGCGCCAACTCGGCTGGGGATTTAGCCTCACGGGTTGTCGGCACGGTTATCGCTCTGGTGTTCACGTAGATGGCAGTGCGCTGGAGCGCCAATTCCTTCGGCCGATCCAGAATTGTCTGACGCATTAAGACTGCGAGGCTCTATGTATAGCAAGATCTTGATCCCACTCGACGGTTCGAAATTTGCCGAAGCGGTTCTGCCCTATGCGCGCCTGTTGGCGCAGGATCTCAATATCCCGGTTGACCTTTTGTGCGTCAACGATCCACACGACACCACGGCATGCGCGCCTTACATGGTGAACGAATATTTGGCGACCATCGGCGCGTCCTTTGGCGGATCCGCCGGCTTGATTGTCGAATCCGGCCACACGGCGGCGACGATTGTCGAGTGCGCCGCGGCCGAGCCGGAGATGCTGATCGCCATGGCGACTCATGGGTATTCCGGGACCAAACGCTGGCTTTTGGGCAGTGTCGCCGAAAAAGTGCTGCACGCGGCGGCCAATCATGTTCTGCTCGTGCACCCGGCAAACGGCCAAGCTCTCCCTGAGGCGAAATTTACAGCCGTCGTCGTCCCGCTCGACGGCTCCAAACTCGCCGAAACGGTTTTACCGACAGTAAGTGAATTGGCTTTGCGCTTGACGCTCCGAGTCGATTTGGTTCGCGTCGCCAGACGTATTTACAGCGCGCCGCCGGAGGCCTTCCTGCCGGTGTTCGGCGCCAATGCGCCAAATCTTAAGAAACTCTGGGACGAGGCGCACGACGAGGCGAATCGTTACTTGATCGACACCGCAAGCCAACTCCGGCGCCAAGGGCTTTCGCAGGTCGACTCGCTGGTGCTCGAAAGCGGCGCCGACGGCGCCGCAGCCGCGATCGTCGACCTGGTCAAGAGGACTCCGGATAGTTTGGTCGCCATGTGTACCCTTGGCGCGTCGGGGATCGGCAAATGGCCGTTGGGGAGTGTGACCGAGCGAGTCGTGCGTCACACTTCGGGCCCGGTGCTGGTGATCCGGCCGCGCTGATATGGACGATGGCAAAGCGAAGTCGCCGTCGCAGATCGCCGAATGGGATTATCAGCGTGTCGTCCATGCTTGGGCGATGTACGATTGGGCGAACTCTGCGTTCGCTGTCGTGATCCTTACGGCGATTTTTCCAGTCTACTACCGGGCGCTGGTGATGGACGCCGGCGCGGCGCCGGAAACTGCGACGGCGTACTGGGCGTACACGACTTCTCTGTCACTGCTGTTGGTCGCGGCGCTCGGTCCAGCGGCCGGCGCGGCGGCGGATCTTTTGGGCGCTAAGAAGCGCTTCCTGGCGGTGGCACTATGGCTTGGCGCGCTCGGTACGGCGAGTTTGGCGTTTGTCAGCACAAGCGAGTATCGGCTGGCCTCGCTGTTATTTGCCCTCGCCAACCTCGGCTTTGCCGGCGGCAATATCTTTTACGAGGCGCTGTTGCCCCAGGTGGCGCGGGCGAACGATTTGGATCGGGTCTCGGCGCGCGGCTATGCGCTCGGTTACCTTGGCGGCGGTTTGTTACTCGTCATCGATGCGCTTTGGCTCTATCGTCCCGATTGGTTCTGGATGGCGGATCGAACTGTGGCACTGCGCGCCTGTTTTATTAGCGTGGCTGGTTGGTGGTTGATTTTCGCCGTGCCGCTATTTCGCACCGTGGTCGAGCCCCTGGTGCACAGTCGACCGCCCGTGTTTCTTGCTTTCGCCGATAGCTTGACGCGCTTGCTGCAAACTTTTCGGCAGATTCGCCGCTACCGCGAGCTGACGCTGTTTCTCGCGTCATTTTGGCTCTACAACGATGGCATCGGCACAATCATCAAGCTTGCGGCCGCCTATGGCGACGAAATCGGCGTCGATCACAACGACATGCTCGGTGCGCTCATTCTCACGCAATTTATCGGCTTCCCTTGTTCCATCGCTTTTGGCGCGCTGGCCCATCGTTGGAGCGCGAAGCGGGCCATTTTTGCCGGGCTGGCGGTCTATGCGGCGATTTCCGTGGCCGGCTTTTTCATTCGCAGCAGCGCGGATTTTTACGCGTTGGCGATCATGGTCGGCGTGGTCCAGGGCGGCACCCAGGCGCTCAGCCGCTCGCTGTTTGCCGCCATGGTGCCGAGAACCCATAGCGCCGAGTTCTTCGGCTTTTTTAGCACCGGCGAGAAGGTCGCCGGCATTATCGGCCCGGCGATTTTTGGCTTGGTCGGCCAGCTCACCGGCAGCAGCCGCTGGGGTATCGTCTCGATCACCCTGCTGTTTGCCGCCGGTGCACTGCTGTTACGACGCGTCGATGTCGCAGAAGGTTGCCGAGTCGCGGCGCTGGTCGATGCTTCTGCCTAGCCACCAAAGACAAAACTAAGAATCGGATCATTAACTGCAAAGAACCTAGCGCGGCACAGCCGCAAGCGAAACTCGGAATATCTCCGGCAAAGGCGCCAAGGCACAAAGGGGGGAGTTTTGTCATTTCGACCGAAGGGAGAAATCTTTCTCAGATCCCTCACATTCGTTCGGGATGACGGGGCTCGCCCCGTCACTTGGCGACTTTGCGCCTTGGCGGGAGGAATTTCTGAATCCGAGTGTCTTCAACTTCCGAATCATTTGCCCAAGCCGGGCAAATTGTAAGCTACAGTCATACGAAGGTCCCGAAGGTTTCGGCTTTCGCTGTTTCTATACGCCGTTGGCATGGCCCTTGTCGTGGTCGCGGCGCTCCCCGGCCGTGGGCCAGTCAGATTTTGCACATTCCTCGGCGCAACCCTTTCGGCGCGGCCACAGGCTGCACCATTTAACCCGCAGATCTTGCTTGCCAAGTGCCGCCATGACGCCGGCACGGCCAGCTTTCAATTCCATTTCGACGATTTGATCGGTTTCCGGACAGATGATGGTCCGACGTCCGCGGTAGCGGCGGTAGGTGTTGAGAACCGCAGGCGCGACCATGAAGTAGAGTCCCAGAGCGATAACCCCGGCGATGAGTAGAAATAAACCTAGCATGTTCAGTTCCTTTTCCAGCCGGTTCGCTGCAAAAGCTTGGGCGGGAACCAGCGCCGGCTGCTCGATGGCCCTCCCGTCAATTCAATAAGAGCGCAAGCGTCGTGCCAGCAGCACAGCCACGTGGAACGGTAAAAACTTTTCATAACTGACAAAAGCGCGGTCGCCGATTCCCGTCAATGACAGCGAGGCGCCGGTGTCGCTATGATTATTGGGCGTACACGCCAAACAACGTTGAATCTCCATCGAGGTATGCCAATTGCTCTAGGGTTATCTTGAATCCAGGAGGTGAGCGATGGCGAAAGTAATCGGGATCGATTTGGGGACTTCTAATTCTGCCGCCGCGGTCGTCGAAGGCGGCCGGCCGGTGATCATTCCTTCGGCGGAGGGCGCGGGGGTTGCGTCCGGGAAGGCATTTCCCTCCTACGTGGCCTTCACCAAGGACGGCCAGCGTTTGGTTGGCGAACCGGCTAAACGCCAATCGGCGATCAATGCCGAGGGCACCATCCAAGCGGCCAAGCGCAAGATGGGCAGCGACTTCAAATTCAAAGTCTTCGGCAAAGAGTACACGCCGCAGCAGATTTCCGCTTTCATCCTGCAAAAGATCAAACAAGATGCCGAAGCGTATCTGGGCGATCAAGTCGACGAAGCGGTGATCACCTGTCCGGCTTATTTCGATGACAACCAGCGCACCGCCACCAAGGACGCCGGCGAAATCGCCGGCCTGAAAGTTCTGCGCGTGATCAATGAACCCACCGCCGCTTGTCTGGCCTACGGCTTGGAGAAAGCCGGCAAGGAACTCAAGATTCTCGTCTTCGATTTCGGCGGCGGCACCCTCGACGTGACGATCATGGAGATGTGGAAAGAGGGCGGCTTTAAAGTCGTCGCGACCAGCGGCGATACCCAACTGGGCGGCACCGATATGGACCGGGTGATGATCGAATACATAATCAAGGAGTTCAAGCGCCAGAGCGGCATCGATCTCACCGACGACAAGATGGCGACACAGCGGCTGCGCGAGGCGGCGGAGAAGGCCAAGGTCGAGCTCTCCAGCGCGCTGAGCACGGATATCAATTTACCTTTCATCACGGCCGATGCCAGCGGCGCGAAACACTTAACGCTATCGATCAACCGCGCCAAACTTGAAGAATTGATCTCGCCGATCGTCGAGCGCTGCCGCGGGCCGCTCGAACAAGCGTTGAAAGACGCCAAAGAGAGCTTGGCCAAAGAAGGCACGAGTTCTGCCAACTCGGATATCGACAAGATCATCATGGTCGGCGGCCCGACGCGCATGCCGATCGTGCAGAAATTTGTCGAGGATTATTTCGGCAAGAAGATCGAGCGCGGCGTCGATCCGATGGATTGCGTCGCCATGGGCGCGGCGATTCAAGCGGCGATCATCAAAGGCGAAGTGAAAGATGTCTTGTTGCTCGACGTGACACCGTTGTCTTTGGGCATCGAGACGCTGGGCGGCGTCAACACCACGCTGATCGAGCGCAACACGACGATCCCGGCTAAGAAGAGCCAGGTTTTCTCCACCGCCGCGGACAATCAGACAGCGGTGACGATTCGCGTTTTACAAGGCGAGCGGTCGATGGCGAGCGACAATGTCGAATTGGGCCGGTTCGATCTGCTCGGCATCCCGCTGGCGCCGCGCGGCCTGCCGCAAATCGAGGTTTCCTTCGACATTGACGCCAACGGCATTGTCCATGTCTCAGCCAAAGATCTGGGCACGGGAAAAGCACAATCGATCCAAATCACCGCGCCGAAAAAACTCGGCAAGGACGATATCGACCGCATGGTGCGCGAGGCGGAGAAATTTGCCGCCCAGGATGCCAAGAAGAAGGAAGAAGTCGAGGCGATCAATCGCGCCGATACGCTGATTTACAGCACCGAGAAATCGCTTGGCGATTACGGTGATAAAATCAGCCAGCAGGAGCGCGGCGCGATTGAAGGCGCGATCAACGACTTGAAGCAGGCGGTCAAAGACAAACAGATCGAGCGGATTAAAACCAAGATGGAGGAGCTGACCAAAGCTTCGCACAAGCTGGCGGAGGCGATCTATCGGCAGACCGCACAAGGCCAAGCATCGGAAAAGCCCACAGAGGGCGGCGGGCCGAAAGAAAATGTCGTCGATGCCGAGTATGAAGAAACCGGCGGCAAAAGCTGAGATTAAACGCGCCGCCCTGGCTGGCGGGCAAACCTGAGCCGGGATTGTCCGCTGTCCGGGCTGTGGCAGGCGCCATACACGGTCCAACAACGAAAATTCGATATGCGCGCTATCTGCAATGGTCTTATCGGGATTATTCTCGCCTGCGCGTTTGCGTATTGCGTTAGTCCTTCGTTGGCGTTCGCTCAATCTCAGACCGCGCCGAAGCAATCCTGGCAGACGACCGTTAGGGCAGCCCAAGCGGAAGGCAAGGTGGTGGTCTTTGGTCCGGCGGGCGAAACCCTCCGTAACGCCTTGCGGGATTCATTCAAAAAATCGTTTCCTGAGATCACGCTCGAATACGCGGGTGGACGGGCGGTCGAGCAGGAGACGAGAATCAAAGCCGAACGCGACGGCGGAGTGTACAGCGTGGATGTATTTATCGGCGGCGCGGTGACGATGATGGACCTGGGTGGCATGGGGGCTTTGGAGCGGATCGATTCGGCGCTGATCCTGCCGGAGGTCAAGGATGCTAAATATTGGCGCGATGGCCGGCATGAGTTCACCAATTCCTCGACGCGTTATACGTTGGTGTTTACCAGCCAGCCCAACCCGCCGGTGATTTACGATCCGAAGCAGGCGAATGTCAGAGAAATCGACGAGCTTTACAAGCTTCTCGATCCTAAGTGGAAGGGCAAAATCGTTCTCAACGATCCGCTACCTGCGGGAGCGAGCGCGAGTATGTTTCGATGGTTGTGGCGAACTCTCGGTAGCGATCGAGCGACAGATTTTATGCGCAGAATGCGCGCCCAAGCGGGGGCGGTGGACCGGGATCAGCGCCGCCAAATCGAGTGGGTAGCGCAGGGCAAGTACGCCTGGCTACTCGCGCCCAACAGCAGCATGCTGTATCAGCTGGCGCGGCGCGGTCTCAAGTTCGGCATATTGCCGGAATTCAAAGACTTCGGTACCCACATCGGCACCGGGTCGGGCTGCATCGCGCTGCTGAATCGCGCGCCGCGGCCCAATGCAGCGGTGGCGTTTATCAATTGGTTTCTCAGTCGCGACGGCCAGACGACGTGGAGCAAAGCTTTGGATCTGCAATCACGCCGGGTCGATGTTTCCTTGGATCATATCCCGCCCTATCTGCGGTTCAAACCCGGCGTCAAATACTGGATCAGCTACTATGAAAAGGACGCTGTCAGATCTGGCCAAGAGGAGGCAGTGATCAAAGAACTCTTTGGTCGCTGAGGTATGCATCATTGTGAACTCTCTGCTCGAAACATCATGGACGGCGCTCCGTCAGCCGCTGGCGTTTAAGAAACTTCGCAACCCGCAACTCTTTTGGCCATCGATCGCGGCATTTTTGTTGATCGGGCTGCTGGTCGTGCTTTTGGCATACCCCGTCGTCGTGCTGTTTCTAAAAAGTTTTGTCGTCAGCCGGCCGGGCCAGCCGGCGGTTTGGACGATTCAGGGTTGGATCGAAGCCTTTAGCGATGCCAAATTGCCGATCGCGCTCGGCAATACTTTTCTGCTCGCTTCGCTGCGAGTGGTGGTGACCACCGCGCTGGCGATTTTCTTTGCCTGGGTGGTGACCCGCACCGACACACCGTTCAAGGGCTTCATCGAGCTGGCGCTGTGGCTCGGTTTTTTCTTGCCGCTGTTGCCGGTGACGATGGGTTGGATTCTTCTCTTGGATCCACAATACGGCCTGATCAACCGATGGCTCGTCGGTCTCTTTGGGCTCGCCGAGGCGCCATTCAATATTTACTCCTATTGGGGCATTGTCTGGTGCCATCTGGCATTCAGTACATCGGTCCGTTTCATGCTGATGACCCCGGCGTTTGGCGCCATGGATGCGGCTATGGAAGAGGCCGGGCTGGTGTGTGGCAGTAGTCGGGCTGGCGTTCTTTTTCGGGTAACGATTCCAGCGCTGGCGCCGGCAGTTCTAGCCTCCACAGCCCTGGGTTTCATCAGGAGCCTGGAATCGTTCGAGATTGAAATGGTGCTTGGCATTCCCGCCGGCATCTTCGTGGTCTCGACGAAGATCTGGGACTACCTCCACTGGGAGCCGCCGCTTTACGAGAGGGCGACCGCCTTGTGCAGCATCTTTCTGCTGTTGATCTTTCTGCTGGTCTGGTTGCATCGAAACTTTCTGCGCGGCCGCGAGTTCACGACGGTAACCGGCCGCAGCCATATCGCCGAGAGCCAGACGCTCGGCCGCTGGCGCTGGCTCACTTGCGGCGTGTCGCTGCTTTTCATCTTCGTGACGATTATTCTGCCGTTGCTGATGCTGGGGATCGGCACGTTTATGGAACTGTTCGGCCACTTCGATCTGGAAACCACTTGGACAACGCGCCACTGGAGCGGTACCTTTACCGATCCGGTGTTTTTACGCTCGGTGCAAAACACTATTGTGCTGGGACTGGGCGCGGCGCTGGTCGGCACATTGGCCTATGCGCTAATCAGTTATTTGATTGTCCGCACCCAGCTCCCCGGCCGAGGTTTTATCGACATTCTTTCCTGGTTGCCTTGGGCGTTGCCCGGAGTCTTGATCAGTCTAGCGCTGCTCTGGAGCGTGCTCGGCTCGGGCGACTATATCAAGCTTCTCTACGGCACCGTTTCGCTCTTGGTGCTAGCGATCATTGTCAAAGAAATGCCGCTCGGCACGCAAATCATCAAAGCCGCCGTGCAGCAGATCAGTCCCGAGTTGGAAGAGGCATCCAATGCCTCGGGTGCCAACCGGCTGGACTACTTTCGGCGAATTCTTTTGCCGCTGCTGAAGCCGACGATGGTGTCGGTGGCGATTATTATCTTTATCTCCGCGGCGCGCGATATCCCAACCGTGGTTTTTCTGTCGACCCACGAATCGCGCACGCTGTCGCTGCTGATGTTGGACTACATCGCCGAGGCTGACCAGGAAAAAGCCGCGGTGCTCGGCGTCTTTTTGGTGTTTTTGATCTGTGGTTTTTTGCTGATCGGCCGGTTGTTAGGTTTTCGCCGGCAAGCGGTGAGCTAACCGCACCAATGATAACCGGCGAGTAGCCAACCCTCAGGCGCCAAACCGGGATCGCTGCACGACTGGCTTGTGCTGCGTAAATAGACCGGCCGAAAAGCAACTTAAAATGACCCACCCCGCAGCGAGCTCACGGGTATCGAAAGCTCAGCCTGCGAACGTTCCCGGATCTCGTCACCCGCGAATGTTTTTATCGGGGGTCCAGAACCGGATTCGCCTGGATTCCCGCTTAAAACATGCGGCAATGACGGACTTCGGTTTGGCCAGCTATTTCACGCGCCAAGCTGCGGGGAGTGAAGCCTCAGGGATTCAAGTTCAGACCGCGAGTGAGACTCTTCTAGGTCAGATCTTTTGTGTTGTGGTCTTGGACGGCGCCCAGTAACGAGAACCGGCGGCATGAAGTTTGCGCTTGGCTTGTCATGTGGTTGATGGATGGAAGCGTGTATGAGACATCGCGTTCTGGCAATTACTAGCGTGTTTTTACTGGCGGTTGTTTTTGCCTGCTCTGATCCGTTAACGACGCGACAAAAGACCGCCGGCTCTGGCGCAGTAGTCGGTTCTACTGTAGGTGCAGGTATCGGTAGTGTGTCTGGATATACCTGGACCGGAGGCATCGCCGGAGCAGCTCTTGGCTGGTGCGCCGGGTTTGTCATCGGTGGCCAGGTCGAGGCACTAGAAAAAAAACGCAACGATATCGATCAAAAGATCCAACAATGCGACCTCGAAATACAGCGCCAGAGCGACAAGTTGGAAGAGCTCAAGAAAGAGTTGGAAGAAAGATAACAGGCTGATTCTACCCTCCGATTTGATTCATAAAATACTCTGGTTCTGCTTTTCCGTTGGCTGAGCAAGGGTGAGCGCGCAACAATCGAAGAGTGTGCCAAACGCTATAACATCAAGCTCGTCTTCGCGGCCAAGGACGGATCATTTATCTCAGGTCAGACGGTGCGGATCGCGACCGCAAAAGGCGCTGAGATCGCTTCTCTCGCAACCGACGGCCCCTGTTCCACATCCAGCTGCCGCCGGGAAATTATTCCGTTAGCGCGACCTTCAAAGGCGAGACTAGGCAGATCAAAGCGCTTGGGGTGACGAGAGACAAGATGGTTCAGCAAGGTTTCGTCCGGGGTTTAGAAAAATAATCATTAGTTGCGTTGGCCGGAGCGCGGCGGATGGCGTCCTTGGCGCGCTGTATGGATGAAACCAAGAGGACGCTGAAAGAGTCTCAGTCGAAATCCAAAAACGACGTCTCTGATGGCATTGTATTGCCGTCCACGGAAGATCATGTCTGCGGTAATTTCTGCATCCCTGAGAGAAGTGACTCGCGATATTGCCAGATCTGCGAAAGGACGCGTGAAAAGGCTACGACATCGATTGAATCTTTCGCGGCATATCAATTGCTCAATTAGTCCCGGCGGTGGATCGCTATCAAGTGCGGCGGCGCGGAGACCTTTGAGGATTGGGTAAGTTGAACCAGGTTCGCGAACCGGTGGAAGATTAGGAAAATTTTATGAGACGGATTCAAACACAACTTTGTAAAGGAAAGTGAACATGGCTGGGATTGCCTATGGCGAAGATGGCATAAAGTAGTTACCTTTCCCGGGGTGCCGTGAACGGCCGTGCCTCGCGATTCTCTGGCATGCATAGAAAAAGTTTATCATGCCTTCTGTGAAAGACTGCTGATCATTATGCGCAACTAAAGGAGATCGAGTTGTGAAACGAATCATACCATATGCATTAACATTGACGCTGGCACTATCGCTGTCTGGTATGGCGCTGGCGCAAAAGGCAAGTCCGGCTAAACCGAGCCTGCCCAAAGGCTGGAGCTTTTCATTCCCCGATGGCAACCACGAAACCGGCAAGCAGCTTTTCACCAAATTGGAATGCCACGCGTGCCACACGATCAAACTGCCGAAGGAATCGTTCGCCGCACGACCCGGCAACATCGGACCGGAGCTGACCGGATACGCGGTTCTGCCCAAAGAGTACCTGGCTTCGTCGATCATCAAAGC
The DNA here is from genome assembly GCA_963816145.1 of uncultured delta proteobacterium. Taxonomy (GTDB): domain Bacteria; phylum Desulfobacterota; class Binatia; order UBA9968; family UBA9968; genus DP-20. Next base: position 58,410 of record CAWFJP010000001.1, on the reverse strand, counting down.
ACATACGGCAGTAGCCGCTCCCGGATACACGGTCAAAGACGGGAAAGCCGCCATGGGCAATTATAATTACTTCTTGACGGTGCAAGAGCTGATCGACTTGGTGGCATTTCTTAAGCACGACGCCACGACGCCGGCCAAATAACCGCGGCGAGATCGGTAAGTCTTGCGGATCTCTCAGTGCCGCCGGAACGGAGTTCTTTATGCCTGAAATTATTTTTAAGCCGATTGGTCAGGTCAAAACACAGTCTTCCGAAGCCGACATTCGCGGGGAGGGCAAAGATCTGGCAGGAGAATTGGAAATCTACGCCGAGTTTGAACCGGCGCTGGAAGGCATCGACGGTTACTCCCATCTTTTTGTCCTTGCGTATTTTGATCGGCTCAGGTCCGATCAGATCGGTCCGTTGCAGGTGAAGCCGAGACGGCTGGTCAATAGAGGTTTCAAACTAGAGGAACTGCCGCTGCTCGGCGTCTTCGCCTTGGATTCGCCGACGCGGCCCAATCCGATCGGCCTCACGCTCGTTCGCTTGCTTGGACGTAACGGTCGATTTCTCAAAGTCAGCGGGCTCGACTTTTTCGACGGCACGCCGATCCTCGATATCAAAGGCTACCGGCCGACCTATCGGGTCGACGAATTCAGCGTGCCCGACTGGTACAAAAAATTACAGGATGCGCGCGGCCATATTTGAATTACGGTTTTTTGCGTAATCGAATCGGTGGAATTTGGCAAGGAACGCTGTTGCTATGGGTTTCACCTCCCTTTGAAAAAGGGGGGCCGGGGGGATTTGTCAGCTGTTAACCGACAATCGAAGGCTCAAGGCCAAAGCTCGCTCCTTGCGTACCAATTCAACCGATGCCGAACTTCATTTGTGGTACCGCCTGCGGCGAAAACAAATTCGCGGCGGGCAATTCTACAGGCAAAAGCCCATCGGCAACTACAGCGCTGACTCTTATGCACCGGTGGCAATACTAGTCATCGAACTGGACGGCGCTCAGCATTTGGAACGCGGACAAGCAAACTACGACGCTCAACGGACCAGGGAGCTGGAAGAGCAAGGATTGAAAGTCATTCGCTTTGATGACCGACAAGTGTTGCTAGAGACAGAGTCCGTTCTGGAAAGAACGGCGTTATGGCCGATGCGATGAAAGAGATGTCCCCGCGCTTCAGCTTTTCCCCCGCACCACGGTAAGATGCTTGAAGATCTGCAAGCCAATATCCGGCCGCAACCGCATATGTTACGCAAAAAGCTGGCGATCGGAACTAACCGTCTTAACCGGTATCCCAAGTTTTCCTCAGCGACGCGCCAAACGCCGATGGAGCCGATGTCCGCTTTGATTACGCTATCGTGATTTTCATTGACGATCGCTCCTGCGATAGCTTCGCGCGCGTGGAGACATGCGCCTGGCTCTATTTACAGAAAGGTCCGCGCGCTTGAGTTTTTCCCCCAGTCCCGCGGCAAGATTTTTGTAAATCTGCACGCCGATATCCGGCCGCAACCGTATAAGCTCCGCAAGGTTTTGGCGATCGAGCACCGCGGTCTCGACCACTGTCCGGGCCGTGGCTGTTGCCGAGTGAGGGGTGGCTGTCAGCAGTGAAATCTCACCCAGGCACTCCCCGCCGGTGACCATGCCGACCGAGCCACCAACGGCTTCGATAGCAATAGCTGCGTTGCCCTCGATCACGACGTAAAGTCGATCGCTCTCATCGCCCTCGCGGAAAATGATCGCTCCCGGTTCGAACGTCGAGATCGTGCAGACGCGGGCCAGACGTCTGATCTGTTCGGTATTCAAGCCGCAGAACAGCGGTAGCTGCCGTGCCGCTTGCGCAATCAGCGGCAAGACACTGCGACTCTTGAAGAGACGCAGTACGGTTTCAGCGATGACTCGCGCGCGCGGCGTGAGGTACCGGGTGTCTACTTGCAGTGGCGCCAAGAGACGCACCATCTTGATCGTATCGAGGCGCTCGACTTCGTGAAAGACCAGCGCGGGAACATAGGCGGCGGGAAGGAAACCGATCTCGACCAGCGTGCGCTGCATGCGCGGCGAATAGGCGCTCACGTCGATCTCAACGTAGCAGATCTGCCACTCCTGGCGGCACAGCCGCTCCAGTTCCGCAAGCAAGTAGCGAACGACGTCGTCGTGCAGCGAAATCAACTCGAATACGCGCACGACTTTCTCCGCCGGGTCGAGAATAAACCCGACGGCCCCGGCAATTGCGCCGTTTTCACGAGCAATGAGATAGCGTGATTTGCGCGCTTGAACCAAAAAGAGACCGTAATGAAGCCGCAACGGCCCAAAGATTTCACGGTTGCGCACGCGCCCGCGCTCGATACGCAGCAAAGCCGCGTATCCTTCCGTGGTTAACTCTTGCAGGCTATAGGCGCTGCCCGGAGGATAGGGCGCCGCTTCCTCATCGACAATGGCATCGGGCTTGATTCCGCAGTTCTCCAGTGCCAAGCAGGCGAGGGGATAAGCTTCGGGAACGAGACGCGGATGATTTTTGCGCAGCTCCAGAGCGTTGCCGAAGTGGCGCGCGAGCAGCGCGATGCTTTCGCGGCTTTGGAGCTGCCACTTCAAGGGGAGGAACCCGACCGGGTTGAACTGATGGCCTTCGGCAATCTTCAAGGTGTAAGGATGAGCGGTGCGCCCTTCGATGATTCCGAGTTGCAGCCGACCTTCGACCCGCCGCAGCCGTTCCTCCATGAGGAGCTTGCCAATGCCCCGGTTGCGCGCTTCGGGGCGCACCGCCAAACGACCGAATTCACCCGTCAGGTCCGCGTAGGCCCCCACTTCGAGAATCACCGATGCCGTGCCCAAGATCTTACCTGTGTCTTGGTCCTCTGCGACGAGCATCAGTGTGTCATCGGAAATCACCATTTTGTTGAGCGCCGTCGGATCATAGAAACGCGAGTCCGAATAAGCGGTGCCGTAACAAGCTTGAAAGATCTCTGTAATTGCCGGCACATCGACGCTGGTGGCTTCCCGGGCGATGATCATGACTGCGCTCCTGATGACGAAATCCTGCCGGCTCGGCGACTTTGATCGGTTTTGTCGGAAACGGAGATCGGTGCCATAAGGAGAAGCGCAAGCAACGCCGCGCGTTCTGCCAGGCAAAGTAGTTCGACATATTCATGGGCGGCGTGCGCACCGTCTCCAACCGCCCCCAAGCCATCGAGAGTCGCCGTGTATTGGCTCGTGGTGTTGCCGTCCGAAGCTCCGCCCACCGCGGCTTGTTCGAGCTCCAATCCCAAGCGCCTTCCGGTTTCTTGCGCCAGCCACCAGAGCGCCTGGTTACGTTCCGACGGCTCCATCGGCGGATGATCGAAACCGCCGTTGACGTGAAGCACCGTTTCCGAATTGACCGGGGATAAGCTGCGAATCGCCGATTCGACCGTTTGGGCATCGTCAAGCGTGCGCACGCGCACATCGATGTTGGCGCGAACCTCGGCGGCGATCACGTTGGATCGAGTGCCGCCGGCAATGGTGCCGACGTTGACCGTGATGCCCCGTGACGGATCATTGAGCGCAAAAAGGCGCTGAACTTGATGCGACAGCTCAAGGATCGCGCTGGCGCCTTCCTCGGGGCTGACGCCGGCATGAGCCGCTCGGCCCTTGATCGTCAGCGTGAAATTGCCCACCGCTTTGCGTGCCGTTTTGAGCTTCCCTGACTTGCCGAAGGCCGGCTCCAGGATGAAAGCGCGTTGGGCGCGCCGTGCCAGGCTGCGGATCAGCGGCGTGGAATCCGGGCTGCCGATTTCTTCGTCGGAGTTGATCACGACCTTGCAGGATGCCGGCGCGTCGAGGTTTAACTCGCCGAGCGCGCGCAGAGCGTAGATCATCTGCACCAATCCCGCCTTCATGTCGAAGACGCCCGGCCCGTAAAGAATACCGCTTTCTGCGCGCACGGGCATGCTGCCAAGAGTCCCCGCGGGCCAGACCGTATCGCAATGGCCGATGAGCAACTGGAAAGGGAATCTCGCCGGCTGCCGAAGTTGGCGCGCGTACACTAGACCGCCTGAAGCGCGCCCAGGCAGGCGGCGCACCGACATTCCGGACGACTTGAGCTCCGCGGCCAAGATCGCCATCACCTGATCCAGCCCGGTTGGATCCTCGGAAGAAGATTCAGTCAAGACCAGGCGCTGCAGCAACTCAATCATGCCCGCGCGCTGTTGCTGCAAGTAGTCGACGATGCGCCTAACATCGAGGTCCGCCAATCCCGTCATGGTCTTAACCCCGGTAATGGAATTGAATGACTCTTTGGCTTCGCGAAATCACGCATGACATCCTCTGCGATTCACGATCGGCCTCTTCGTTCAACGGGAAAAACCCTCCGGCAGCGGAAATGTCGTGCTCTGGCGAATCTCCGCAATCCGGCCGGGTTGCAAGTAAGCCAGCAAAGGGAAGCGGAAGATCTGATCGCTGTCGTCGATCTCTTGTTTGCGCAAGGCGTCTTCATGCGCGGCTGCCGCCACGATTTTGCCGATGATTAAGCTGTAGCCGTCGAAATCGTCGAGCATGCTGTGCAGGCTGCACTCCAGATATAAATAACAGCCCGTGACCAAGACGCCGTCGACTTTGCTTGCGGCCAACGTGGGCAGGGCCAGCAAGCTCGGTTTTGACTGGTCTTCGGAGCGAGGCGCCGCAGCGAGAGATGTGTAAATAACCTCACCGACGCGCGGGTAGCTGACCGTAAATGCGCCGTGGCGCCGGATGTTGTGATAAGTAGCGTGGCGCGGACTGCAAACAAAACAGAAATAATTACCCCACCCCAGAGGCATGGCCATATGCTTGGGCGCCAGATCGTACTCGCCGGTCGGCTCTTTGCTGCCGACGATCACCAACGGCGCGACGCAAAAGACCCGTTCCCAGATGGGGCGATCGACGGGCAGGGTAATTAATTTGCTTGCCTCTTCACTGGACATCTCAATTGCTTCTCCTTGCCGCTACCAGGCTCGTCATTGTGCTCCTCCCGCGGCGTTTGGCCCTACGGCCGCACGACCTGCGCTGGGTGCGCATGGCTGACGCCGGCGGTTCGTGTGGCACGAATTACTATGTGGCAGAATTTATGCCAGCTCTAGGTGGCAAAAACGCAAGTTTTTAGGGTCTGAAGCAGAAGTCGATTTTCAAACTTGAGAAATAAAGGCGCATATAACCGCGGCCGTGGGAATCATGTTGACGTGGCAGCGCGTTCAATCACATGAGCTAAAAGAAACCCAACAACATCAAAACCGTGGCGGGTCGGCGCGCGGCGTGATCAACATGAGAACAAAGCGGATGCCCAGACGCTTCAATCCTCGAACACGAATCGCACCAGCCAGAGCAGCCCAAGCCCAATCAGGAACGACAAAAAGTGGACGAGGTTAAGCCCGGCGTTTTCTTCATGCTTGATTTCCGGTATCAGATCGGCGGCAGCGATATAGATGAAGTTGCCGGCGGCGAAGGGCAGCAGAAAAGTCATATCAAAGGTGAACGAGGCGCCATAAGCGACGATGCCGCCGACCAGGAAAGTCAGGGCTGAAAGGAAGTTGTAGAGCAGTGCCGGGCCTTTCTTCCAACCACCGTGGATGAGAATGCCGAAGTCTCCCAGCTCTTGCGGCACTTCATGGGCGGCGGCGGCGAGCCAAGTGCTGATGCCGACTCTGACGTCAATCAGAAAAGCTCCGGCGACGGCGAGGCCGCCGATGAAATTATGCACGCCGTCCGCGATTAAGATTAAATAGGTCAAGGGCTGGTGCTCGCTTGGTGTCCGGTGGCAGTGGTGCCAGTGCAGAAACTGTTCGAGAGCCAGGAACAGCGTGAAGCCGAGCAGAGTCCAGAGATAAACCGACAAATGGTTGCCGCCCTTTTCGACGGCGGCGGGAATCATGTGAAGGAGAGCGCCGCCGAGCAGGGAGCCCGCCGCCAGGGCGACCAGCGGCAGGAGTAACTTTTTGAGCGTTGCTTCGTTCAAAAAGAGTGTGACACTGCCGACTAACGCAATGGCGCTCATTAGCAAGCCGCCGGCAATGATCCAAAACAGGGTAGACATGCTAACCTCCGGCGCTGGTCGCCTTAGCGCCCTCGTCAGCGAGCGCCACCCCCATCGGTAATATCACTATAACTTCCCCAGCCACTCGGGTCGGAGCAGCAGAATTAAACCGAGTGCCAGCATCACCATGCCGCTTACCAGCTTTAACCAGCGGCCACCGCGTTCTTGGAGTTTCCGCCCGCTGAGAGTCACCACGGCGATCGCCAGCATCAAACTGTCGTCGGCCATATAAGCGAGATTGTACAGAGCCAAGTAGCCGTAGTACGCCCAGCCGGGCAGAGCCTGCTCGGTCAGCACTCTGGTGTAGATCGCCGGAATGCCGGCGGTACAGAGCAGTTCGACGGTATTGACCAGCAGCGCGAGCAGGCTCACCGCCGCCAGCGCTCCGGTCAAGTTCTCGGCGCGAATGATTTGGCGCACTTGGCGATAGATGCGCGGTTTGGCCCGTTCGGGAATTCCGACTGAAAGCCCGGCGCCGAAAGCGAAATAGTCCTTGACATTGAGGCTGCCGACCAGCAGGGCGATGGCGCCGAGTAATAGTTGCGTCAAGCGTGACATGCCGATCAAGAAAAAAATGTTGAGCCAGGCGGCCATGAAGGCAAAGTAGACTAAGCCGCTGACGGCGACAAAAACGCCGCCGATCAAAAACATTTTCTTGCGATCGCGCAGATTGATCAGCATCGACAAGAGAAACAGCAACAGCCACATGGCGCAGGGATTGAAGCCGTCGAGCAGACCCAAGACGATGGTGAACAGCGGCAGCCCCAAACGGCGCAGGTCGACTGGGCCAAGCAGGGGCAACTGAATAGCAGGGGCGGGGCCGTCGGTGATCCCCGGCGCTGCCGGTTGATCGAGCAGCGCTGCCAGCTCCCGCCCGGTGGTTTCGCCGCTGTCGAAACCAATGATCAACTTACCGCGCAGAGTAAAACGCCGGCACGCCGATGGGACGCATGCCGAATCGATCGGCGAGATTTTGCAGATCCGCCAGTGCTTGGCGATCTTCGCTTATGTCGCGAATCCGAATCCGCAGCGTGGGCCGGGAGCGCTGCAGCTCAGGCAAGAATCGTTTGGCGGCTTCGCAATAGGGACAACCGGGACGGACAAAAACTTGCAGTTCCTCGGCCGGCGCTGGCTCGGCCGCCATTGACCGGGTGGCGCCGACAAACAACAAGCTTGCCAGCAGCAGCGACACGATGATGTCGAAATGGGTTCTATGGGTCACGGCAGTCTCCGGCGCTTAGCAACTCGTTCATGCGCCCAATCTCCCAGCGATTCTCTCGATCTTAGCGAAATTACCGTGCTTACGCAGCCGGCTTAGCCTACCTAAATCCGGTTAATCGGTAGGTAGATTTTTTCGATAGTGAGAAGCAAAGCTACGGTTGATGGCAAGATTGAGAATGGAAAATAAGCTTTGGTCAAAAGTCACACGAAAATCCATTACCCGAGCGATCGAGTCCGTCGATCTCGCTGGCATCACGTTTGCGGATACTCATTGGCAATCGCATCGATCAACACAGCAACTCGGGGTGCTAGCTCTCCCACTTGAGTTACGGGACTTGAAGGAGGTTAATTCGCATGAACGCTTGGGAGTCGGTGTTTTTACAGAGTCCGGTAAACGACGGCTGCTACGATGAGGATGATCTGCCACAGACAATTTGGCCGTGGCCAAAAGGCACGTGGTTTCAATCCCGTTTAGATCACGTTCGTGAATACGAACCGGCGCTGCGCCTGAAATCCTATCGAAAGCTTAACCACCGCGGGGATCGGCTAGCGGCGTAGTTTCCGCGAGAGGCCCGCCGGCGCGGTCGCGCGAACCCCAAATACGGGTCTGCGCGTTTTCGTGGGAAATCTTATTTGATTTTATGTTTGAGCGCAGGGATTGACTTGAGGTAATCGGCGATCGCCAGGGCGTCTTCTCGGCTCATGTTGCGGTAGCCGTGCGATGTGCCTTCGATGACGTCGAACATCAGGCCGCGCACGTAATCCAAGTCCGGCTTGGTGCCTTTGCGAAGCAACTCGGCGATATCGTCGCGCGTCCAACTGCCAATGCCGGTGTCTTTGTCCGGCGTGATGTTGGGAACGAGCTCACCCAGTGGGCCGATCTCCTTGCTCGCGCCGGCCAGATAAAGCGCCCGGTTCGGGACGCCGATGGAGCTTCTCGGCGTATGGCAGTCGCCGCAGATCGCGACGTGCTCCGTGAGGTACTTGCCTCGTTCGAGTCCGCCCTTCGGCGCCGTTGCCGGTGGCGTAAAAAACTGGCCAAAGGCCTTCAGCCATCCTTCGGTGGCAACGCTTCGAAGCAGGGGAATGGAAGCCTGCAATTCGGGCGTCGGCTTTCGCACCGCCTTGAGCGTGCGCAGGAAAGCGATCAGCGCCTGCAGATCCTCCTGGGCCATGCCCGAATAGAGCCCAAAGGGCATCACCGGAATGATTCGACTGCCGTCGCGGCGAATTCCCTTGGTGATGGCGTCGGCGATCTGTTGATCCGTCCAACTGCCCAGTCCAGTCTCTTTGTCCGCAGTCAGGTTGGTGCTGTACACGGTGCCGAAGGGAATCGGAAAGGCTCTTCCCCCCGCGTGCTGCGTCCCCTTCGGATCGCTGTGACAAGCGCATCCACCGGCGACGGAGAAAATATACTGTCCCTTCGCGACCAGCTCTTTGCCGTCCGTCTGCGCGTGGGCCGCGACAGATGCGAACCATGCGCTAAACAGACAAACCAATGAAACTATGTCTCGCAAATACCGAAACAAAGCCGAGTATGCCAGCACGGTCCCGTGATGGTCAATCAATCCGCGAGCCCAAATCCTGAAGCATTCCATTGACAGTCGCATCTAGCGCGTTTGAAAGGTCTCCGCGCAGTATTTCACCGCCGCCTTCGCTGCAGTAGGCCTCCAGATCGCGGGCCGACGCTGGTGTCGTTGACGACGGTACGAGCAATTCATACGGCTGCAATTCTAATTGGGCGCCTGAGTACACAAACACCCTATCATAAACGTATGTCTGCGTAGCCACGTCGAACAGCATTACGTGGGTTGCCACATCCAAACATAATATAGGGGAACTCGTCCCCTAGAGGTGAGGTTTCGTTATGTTGTGTCGATACATGGCGGAACGGAAAATCGGTGAGATGAGTTTGGTGGAGCTGCCGGTGGTTACAGTGGGGGCGATCACCTTACCGTTGCCAAAGGATAGCAGGTTGTTCCAAGGGAACTTGGGCGGCGGGATGAAACGGCACGACCCGGGGCGTGTAGTCGGTCGTGGGACGCGACGCCGACACGCGAGCGCTATAACTGAAGCCGCGCGCCGCCACGAGTTGTGCGCTGCGCGCCATTTTTTGACCCGCCGCCTCGCGGCCGTTTTCGGCTTCGGCATAAAGCTCCACCTGAATCGCTTCCGGATCGAGGTCGTCGAGATAAACCTGCACCTGAAAATCATGCCATGGCGGTTCAGTTTTCACAGTGAGCTCGCCGAAGCGTATTTTGGACCAGTGTTGTTCGATGGCGTTGCGCCACCGAACCAGCTCACTTCCCAGAGCAGCGCCATCGGCCGAGCGCCGGCGATACGCTTCAGCGGCCGGCAAATAGTTCTTCTCGGTGTATTCGCGCACGGTTCGATTGGCGGAAAAATAGGGCGTGAGCCGGGCCATGCTCTCGCGCGTTCGAGCTACCCATGCGATCGGTATGCCACGGTCGTTGCGGCTATAGAATTCCGGCACGATTTGCTGCTCCAACAGCGCATAGAGCGTTTCGGCTTCGGCTGCGTCCCAACTAGGGTCGTCGCCATGCTCTTGGCCGTCACCGATGGCCCAACCCAGCTCGGGCGCGTACGCCTCGGCCCACCAGCCATCGAGCTCGGATAAATTAAGACCGCCGTTGACCAGCACTTTCATGCCGCTCGTGCCGCTGGCTTCCCAGGGCCGTCGCGGCGTGTTGATCCAGACATCCACTCCTTGGACCAGACGCTCGGCCATCAGCATGTCGTAATCGCTCAAAAGAGCGACGTATTTACGCGCTTGGGTACGACGGATAAAACGGGTCCAGTCTTGGATCATCCGCTGTCCCGGCCCGTCCGCGGGATGCGCCTTGCCGGCAATGACCAATTGCACCGGACGGGTCGGATGGGTCAGGATGCGCAGCAATCGGTCGGGATCGTGCAGCAATAGGTTCGGCCGTTTGTAGGTGGCGAAGCGGCGGGCAAAACCGAGGGTCAGCGTGTCCGGATCGAAAATCTGTTGGACCACCGCCAGGTGTTCCGGTGGCGTGCCCGAAGCGATCAATTGGAGCGCAAGCCGGTCGCGCACATACGCTACGAGCGATTTTCTGACCGCTGCGCGCAGTTGCCAGAGGTCGGCGTCGGCGGCGCATCGGATGGCCTGCGCTAGCGCTTCGGTGGCGCCTATCCAACGGTCCTTGCCGCAGCGAGCGGTCCAGAATTCGTCCGCCTCGGCCGAGTCCCAACTCGGCGTGTGCACGCCGTTGGTGACATGCTTGATCGGCACTTCGGCCTGCGGCCAGCGCGGATAGAGGGGTTGAAAGATGCGCCGGCTGACCGCGCCGTGAAGCCGACTGACGCCGTTGACGGCGCCGCTGCCGCGCGTGGCCAGGTAGGCCATGTTGAAAAGCTCGGCGCGATCCCTGCTGTCCCGGCGGCCAAGGGCGAGCAATGCGTCGAACGGAATTTGCAGCTTCTCCTCGCTGTAGCCGCGCAAGTAACGCTCGACCAGCTTAGGCGTGAAGCGATCGAATCCGGCCTCGACCGGGGTATGGGTGGTGAAAAGATTGCCCGCTCGCGTAACCGTCAACGCGATTTCGAAAGACTGTCGGCTCTCGTCCATGTAATCTCGCGCCCGTTCGACCACTGCAAACGCCGCATGCCCCTCGTTGAGGTGACAAACTTCGGGTTTGATGCCGAGGGCGCGCAACAGCCGCCAGCCGCCGATGCCGAGAATCAACTCCTGCTGCAGGCGCAACTCAGGGCCGCCGCCGTAAAGCTCGCTGGTGATGCCGCGGTGCGCCGGAATATTTACCGGGTCATTGCTGTCAAGCAGGTAGAGATGGGTACGACCGACCTGAACCTGCCAGCAGCGCAGCCAGACGCTGTAGCCCGGAAAGGATAGCTCGATGCGCAGCCATTCGCCGTTGGCCTCGCGCAGCGGCGTCAGCGGCAGCTGGCCTGGATCGTTGTAAGGGTAGAGCGCTTGCTGCGCGCCGTCGTGGTCGATTACTTGGCGAAAATAGCCTTGCTGATAGAGCAAGCCGATGGCGATCACCGGCACGCCAAGATCGCTTGCCGCCTTGAGCTGATCGCCGGCGACATTGCCCAAGCCGCCGGAGTAAATCGGCAGCGCCTCGCTCAACATGAACTCCATGCTGAAGTAGGCAACACAGGTGAGCGGCGCCCGCGGAAAAGCTTCTTGAAACCAGGAAGACGCTGCGAGTGAGTCGCGCCGCTCGCGATCGAGAATGTCAACACGGTGCTTGAAGGCGCTGTCGGCCAGTAGGCTTTTCAGCCGGTCTCGGGCAATCGTTTGCAGGATCAGCCAAGGATTGCGGGTCGCCTGCCAAAGGCCAGGATCGAGTTGTTGCCACAATTCATCCGCCGCGTGATTCCAAGACCAGCGCAAGTCCAGCGCGAGCTCCGTCAAGGAGTCGAGACCTTCGATGTCGTCAAGCGGATAGAGGCTGCGGGCACCGAGCAAAAATCTGCCATCGGCTAATCTTTTTTCCGTATTCAATTTCTTGCTGCTGCCCGAGCGGTTCTTCTCCCCGCTACGAGGCTGTGTCGTAATGCGCAAATGCCCCACATTTGTCATCCCGAGCGCAGCGAGGGATCTCGTGTTTTCAGCCACATACGAAGAAGAGATTTCTCGGCTTCACCTCGAAATGACAGTTGCGACACAGTCTCTACCGGAGCTATGCCGATGTGACTGCGAACTTGTCATGGATTGTGATCCCTCGACAAAAAAGCAATCCAGGTGCCAGTAATAATCGCCGGTTTATCGCTGCGGCCAGGCAACGATTTTGTCACACTTGCGAAACACCGGGCGGGAAAGTTTCGGTTACGCAAAGCGCCTCGCGCGATTCTTTCGGCGATAGCAATTTCGCCACGGGACAATGTGGCAATAATGCGTGGCTTGGTGAGAACTTTTCGCCGCCACAACATTGCAACAATAACAACCCGCGCTCGAGCTGCTGTTGCTTTTAATAATGCCGTGCCAATCCCTTGCAGCCCGTGTTAAGTATTTTTACGGTACAGTTGTTGCTGATCGTAAGGCACTATAGGTCCCATCGCCAAACCAATTTAATATGAACGAAAGCAAATCAGACGCGCTGGTTTTTTTCGGCGCCACCGGTGATCTCGCCGACAAACAGATTTTTCCTGCACTACAAGCGTTAGCCAAGCGGGGACTGCTTGATTTGCCGGTTGTGGGTGTTGCCAAATCCGGCTGGAATCTCGATCAACTGCGGCAGCGGGCGCGCCAAAGCCTGGAGGATCACGGCGCCATCGATCCGATTCTCGGCAATAGAACGCCTGTTCATGAGTACGAAACCGGCAGCTGGGGACCGCGGGAAGCGGAAGCCATCGCTGCCGATATCGGCGGCTGGCGTAATCCGGCCGCCTCGCACAACGATTGACGCGCCTGAAAATCCAGCGCGAACTCTTGTTCAATGGCTACTTGTTGCGCCGTTGTTCGATCATTTTATTCTGGCAAACCTTGACGCTCTTTCACGTCAAGAATTTCGAAGCCCTCGGCGAACTGGGCCAGCACTGCATCGACGGGCTCGCGATTGATATACCAAAGGCTCGGCGCGTCCGGGCCGATGCCGACGATGTAAATCAGCCGGTAGAACACGCCATCGCGGTGATAGACATGCCAACCGACGTCGGCATCGAGCTTGCGGACAACCGGTTTGCCCTCTGCTACCGTCGTTTGGCTACAAGGAGCAGCGGCGGGTGCCCGATAGCGCAGCGCTATCGCCGTGCCGTTGCGCGTCGTTAGTGGCTTTCTCTGTACTTCAAGACCCAGCCGCTTGAGATCCTCAACGATATGCACATCGACCCATGATTGGAGCGACTCCTTTCCCAGGAAACCAGGCCGCTCGGAAACAAGAAATTCACGGCACAGGTTATCCTCGATGGTCACGAATATCGTGTTAGGCGTGGGTCGCTCGTCACGCAATGTGCTGTCGGATGAAAGCCAGGGAAGGCGAATCCGAAAGGATTGGCGCGGGCTGGTGTAGATGTTGTTCTCGACACGTCCTTCAGCGCGGGAATCGGCCAAGCGGTTTTGACGGATCCAGGCACAGCCAGACGGGCTGAGGATCAACAACAGAGCGATTACCGTTACGCGTCGTCTCATCACCGACCGCCAATGCGGGCTGCTGGCTAGGGGGTTTTTTCATCCCGCGCCGGACGCTCATTCTTGGCAACGGCTTTGGGTTTTGTCGTCCGGCTTTTGCTGGCGGCCGGAGCGGCAGATTTTTTACCTGGCCGTTTGGCTTTAGCCGGCGTTTGCTCAACCGGCCGCGTGGTTTGGTCTTGCCGCGCATGCCAAATGGACTCGGCTTTCAGCCAATGTTCCGACTGGCGTCCGTCGGGACAACCTTCATTGAGCCAGAGTTTATAAGCGATCAGGCGAATCTCTTCATCGCGGTTGGGCTTGGCCATCGCTTTACGCATTTTGTCCATGGTACTTTTTGCCGTCCGGGTCAGGTCGCTCCAGCTTTGTTCAGCGCCAGACCTGACCTGCTCCCAAACCTCCTGGCTGGTCACGGAAATTTCTTCGAGAATTTTTTCCGCTTTGACGCGTTTGTCATGAAGCGACTTCAGTTGATCTTGCAGCTTTGCTTTAGCGTCCACTTCCGCGTCGGCAAATTTTACTTTCAAGCCGTCGATGCTGTTGTTCCATTTGGCTAGCTGCTCCTCGATCTTTTCCTTAAAATCTTCCTTGGTCACCATAGGTTCTCCTTTCAATCGTCAATAAAAGCAGCGATTCAAACCGATCGCTCGGGAAGCTTACGAGGTTGGGATTCGCCGGCGCCATGTTCAAGCCGGTCGTCGAGCTCGGCCAGCGACGCTGCCAGCGAATTTTGGCACTGCTCTATGGACTGACGCAGCTCGCCTTCAAGCTGGTCCAGACGCGCCGACAATTCTGCTTTGGACTGTTCGCTTTGCTTGCCGAGGATTTGCAGCTGAGATTCGAGGAACGAGCGCAAATCATGGAGGCGTGAGATCTCGGCATGCTCGGCAAGTTCGCGCTGGGAGTCCAGCTCGCGGGTGTGGCGCCGGGTCTCTAATAGCACCGAAGATTGCAAATAGACCACATAGACTAGAAACAAAGCCGCCAACAGGACTAGCATGCCCAGCAACACCAACCCCAGCGGCGCTTCGACGCTGGCAAAGATGACGGAAAGAGTCGTCGGTGTGGTGAATGCGCTCCAGTTGACTGCGGTAAACAGCGCCAACGCGCCGAGCGCAAGCATTAGCAACAGGGTCCGTAGATACATGGGGCCTCCAAGTGGAATGTTGGTTTGCTTAACGAAGCTTGTCGCGAATCGATTGCAGCAGTTCCGCGAAGGATGAGCGGCCGAGAATGCGGACGAACTGCGAGCGATAGTTATTAACGATACTGATATTCTCGATGATCACGTCATAAGCTTTCCATTCACTGCCCTCGAGATTAAGCCGGTAATCGATGGTAAATTCTTCGCCTCGATCGTTTATGACTTTGGTGCCGACATCGGCGTAAGCGCCGTCCTGGGACTCGCTGCGGTAAATAACCTTCTCGCCGCGGTAGGATTCGATGGACTCGACATAGGAATTCTTCAGCAGCTCGGTAAACAGCCGGATGAATTCCTCTTGTTCCGCAGGCGTCCGGCGGCGCCACTCGGCGCCCAATGAACGTTTCGCCATTTCCGCGAAATCGAATCGCGGCAATATTGCTTTGCTCAACTCCGAGCGTCGCGCCGCTTTGGCGCCAACGGAATTCAATGCCGGGTCTCTGAGGATCGCGAGCACGCGATCGACGGTGGCGCGAACTTGATCGGTCGGAACGCCGGCGCAGGTGGCGTCAGGATGTGCCAAACCCACCGTCACGATTAGCGCACAGAGTATCGTTGTATGCTTCCCTATCATTATCATTCACTGAAATCTCCAGACCGGTTAATTCGCCGTTGGATCTTTGCGATCTCGATGCCTCTCCGCCACGCCCATCTTATCTCAAGTCACTAAAGTACAAGCTTTGTGCCAATTGAATGCAATAGGCTTTTCACGTTTCAACGCAGAAATCTCTAAGAAAATATCATCAGTCCGGGTTGCCGTGCCAAACCCTTTTGCATCTGTGAGAATGTTCCTTGCAGGTGTGCAACATCGGTGTGAACCGCGACGGGCAATGAGCAGACACTTATTTCGCTTGGCAATGCTCCCTGCTGTGAACACGCAGCTTTCGAACTGTTGAAGTTGAGAATAGGCTTGGTAGGAGGCTGAGGCATGATTGTTGCGTCTAAAACATCCAGGAAGGTATTGCAGAGTGGGTTGGAATCTCACATCAAAAGTTAACCAAGACACTGGCTGATTTTGCGTAACATCGAACCAAGCTCCGTAACGATCGCCATTTATTTTAGACAAAATCTAATCCGTGTCTGGCCAACGGCTCTGGCGAGGTTGTCTAAAACACGCGGCAGGTACCGACGTGGTTGTTCATGCGGCGGGCGGGCGGTCTCCTGGTCGGTTTTTTCACCGTATGGGGTTTTTCCCGCGCTGTAGCCAGGGCTGCAGCGAGATTTGTGAAATCGAACGGCGTAAAATCGTTCGGAGTCTATTCGTATAAGCGCGTCCGTCGTTAGAACTTTGCTCGCACGAAGTAGTTTCTCCGAGTTTCTACAAGAAGCGAACCAGATCGCGATCGACGTCTCGCATCGTAATAGGTCATTCGATATGTCGTTGGAATTGCTAAAGTCGCTTGCTAGGATCGTTAGCATCGTCGGGTTGAAGGTTTTACGCCCGCGGCGACGTCTGAAGGAGCGAAACGATTTTTGGCACGACTTGTCATAGGTATTTTAGCCGCGTGGGTCGGATGGGTGAGTCCTGTGTACGCCATTACGCTCGATGCGCTCGACTACAACAGGGAATGGCGGGTCGAGAAAATCAACCTGTTGGGCAATAAACTAATCACTGGGGATGACTTGCGCGCCGAGCTTTTGACCAAAGAGCGGCCTTGGTACCTGTTTTGGGGCGAGCGACCGACGTTCGATCCGGTGACTTTTGAAAGCGACCTCGAGCGGCTGCGGCGCTATTACGAAGCGCGCGGTTATTACGATATCGCGATCGACCATGATATCGCCGTTGACGAAGACAACGATCGTGTAACCCTGGAGATTCGCATCAAGGAAACCCAGCCGGTAATCATTTCTGCGGTCGATGTGGCGGTGGTCGGCGATTTGGCGCCGAGCGAGCGGCCGGCATTGCCGGAGACACTGCCGGTGAAAAGCGGCGGCGTGTTTCGCGAGTCCGATTATCAACTGGCCGAGGAACGGTTGCGCGACGTGTTCTTGCGCGGTGGATTCGCCTATGTCGAAACGACGCGCAAGGCCGAGGTCGATATTGAGGAGCGAAAGGTTAAGATCGGCTATACGATCGCACCCGGCCCGACGACGGTGTTTGGCGACACCGAGATTCGCGGCTTGGACCGCGTCGATCGCAGCCTGATCGAACGGGAGCTGGCCTACCGTAGCGGTGAACGCTTTTCATCCGAGAAGATCGCCGCGACACGGGCCAAGATCCTGAGCCTCGATCTTTTTAGCAGCGTGACTATCGGCCCCGCGCCCACGAGCGGCAAACCAACGGCGGTGCCGATCGCTGTCGAGGTCATGGAGAAACCCTACCGGGAAATCAGGATCGGCGTGGGCTACAACACTGAAGAGGAATTTCGCGGACAGCTGCAATGGCGCCATCTCAATTGGTTCGGTGGCGGCAGGCAAGTCGTGTTGCAGGGCGCGTATTCCTCGATCGCCGCCAGCGCCACGGCGGAGCTGATTCAACCGCATTTTCTCACACCCCTGACCAAGGCGGTGCTGCCGTTTAAGTATGAACAGCAGAAAGAAGAAACTTTTGACCGGAATTTCAGCCGTTTTGCTCCCAGAGTCGATCACCGGTTCTCGCCGACCCTGAGCGGCTTTCTCGGTTTTCGAGCCGAGTACGACAATCTCTTCGACATCGCTCCGGCTACTGAACGCGCGCTGGGCGATGTGCGCAAAGAAGGCGGGGTATTCGGGCCGGCGATGGGAGTCGTCTGGAATACGACCGATAGTCCGTTCGACCCCAAGAAAGGTGCGATTCTTTCGTTGCTGCTTGAGCAAGCGGGCGTCATTTGGGGCGGTGCCTATCGATTCTTCAAGATCACCGGCGAAGCGAAGCGGTACTACGAGATCGGCTGGGACACGGTGTTCGCGGCCCGTTTGAAACTGGGTCTTGGCGACGCGCTCGGCGCTCAAGATCGTTTTCCCATCTTCGAGCGGTTCTACGCCGGCGGCGCAAACAGCGTGCGCGGTTACGGCCGGCGCCGGCTCGGTCCTTTGAGCGCCAGCGATGATCCGCTGGGTGGCTTGAGTTTACTCGAAGGCTCCATTGAGCTGCGGCGGCCAATCTGGAAAGAAATCGGCGGCGCTCTGTTTGTCGACTTTGGCCAATTGGCGCTGCGGCCCTTCGATGCGCATATCTTCAATCTTAATTTCTCTGCGGGATTCGGGTTAAGTTACAAGACGCCGGTGGGGCCGGTGCGCTTGGATGTTGGCTTTCCATTTCAAAAGCCGCCGAAGGATAAACCCTGGCAGATTCATTTTAGCATCGGCGCGTTCTTTTAGATCATGGCTCGAACGTTCACATATTTGCGACGCATCGTTCTGGCGCTGGGACTATTGCTCCTGCTGCTCGCTATCGGCCTCGGGATTTACAGCAACACCGAAGCGTTTCGCCAGATGGTGCGCGAGCAGGTGGTCGCCGCCATCAATTCGTCGATCCGTGGGTCGATTACGCTGGAGCGCATCGAGGGTTCGATTTGGGGTAATGTGACGCTGCACCAAGTTCGGCTGCGTTATCAAAATGCGGAGATCGTACATATCCCGCAATTGGAGCTTTCTTACGCCTTACTGCCGCTGTTTCGCGGCCGGCTGCAAGTCACCCGAGCCGACGCGTCCGAGCCGGCGGTTCGCGTGGTCCGCGACCGGCATGGCGATTGGAATATCGCCGAGGCGCTTGCGTCGGACACGGAGTCGCAAGCGCAGTGGACGGTTCTGCTCAAGTCCTTGGCGCTGCGCGGCGGCGATCTGGAGATTCGCCTCGAGGGCGACGCACCGCAACGTTATCATCTGAAGAACCTATCGGTGGCGAGCCGTCTGGCGATCTTGCCCACGGGCATCGAGTTCGAAGCCGGCGCGGTCAGCGCGCGGCTCGAATCCGGCAAACTGCCCGAGCTCGGGCTGAGAGGCAGCCTCGCGTATCAAGACGCCGGCTCGCTTCCGACTATAAAGGTTGACGATCTGCGCATCGCGACCGCAGCGTCAAGACTGAAACTTTCCGGACAACTCGTGGGTTTCGACAAGAGTCGGATCGATGCGCGTTTGGCGCTCGACTCTCTCGCGCCCGCCGATGTCGCGCGGCTCTTGCCCGACTGGCCGGTGCAAAAAGCCGTGACCGGTCAGATCGAGGCCAAAGGGCTTTTTGACGCCCTCGCGCTGACCGCGGAGTTGGCAGCGTCGGGAACGAAGCTCGACAGCAAATTGACGGTCAATGTTTTGACACCAACGCCAAGTTTCCGAGGAACCATTAAACTTGCCGGATTCGATGCGCGCGCGCTGCTTGGCGCCAAGCAATGGGCCGGCGTACTCGACGGCGACGCCAAGGTTGAGGGCGCGGGTTTCGACGTGGCGCAGATCAATGCCAGCGGCGTGTTCGCGGTGCGCGCGCTGCAAGTGAAGGATCGGGCGCTGGGCGATCTGCGGCTGAACGCGCTGCTGCGCGATGGCGTGGCCAGTCTTGACGGAGCGCTCAGCGGGAATCTGGGCAGTGCCGATTGGCGCGGCCGGGTCAGGTTAACCCAGGCGCCGAGCTATGAGTTCGATTTGGCGGTGAACAATCTCGATATCAATAAGGTTAGCGCGGATGCGCAGGCGCCGCGCGGCGCGGTCAGTTTCAAAGGCAAGGTCCAAGGCTCGGGTCTAGCGCTGGACAAGATGAAGGTACAAGCGCACTTGGAAGTCTTGCCGTCGACGGTCGGTCCGGTGCAAGTGCGTGCCGGCGAGCTCGACGCCGCTTACGGCGATGGCCGGATTCGCATCGCCCGCGCTTCGCTGCGCAGCGCCGATTCGACGATCACCGTCAAGGGGGATCTCGGCACGGCGCTCGACCATCAGGGCAAGCTTGACTACGACCTGCGCAGCGAAAACTTGACGCCATGGCTGGCGCTCGCGGGGCGCAAGGGCGCGGGAGCACTGACTTTGACCGGCTCGGCCCAGGGAAATCTCGCCGAACTGACGGCACGCGGTTTAGTGAAAGCGTCGCGCTTGCAATTGGACGGCTTCAGCGCCGGCAGCGGCGCCATTGATTTCGACCTGGCGCATAAACGCGGCGAAGCCATTCCCACCGGCAACATCGTCGCCCGACTGGCGGACCTCCGGGCCGGTGCTGAGCTGCAAAAACTCGATGCCACGATCAAATTAATTTCCCATGGAGAGATGCAGATCGAAGCGCGGGCGCAAGATTCTTTCAGCCGCGAGCACCGGTTCAAAGGCAGCCTCGACTTTGGCGCGCCCGATAAAGTCGCGCGCATCAACCAGCTCTCGCTCAATTTGCCGGATGGCAACTGGAATCTCGCCCAGCCCGCGACGCTGACCCAGCGTGGCGAAACGTTTTGGGTGGAGCGATTCACTCTGCGCAATCAGGAGCGCCAAGCCACGCTTGACGGTCAAGTGTCGCTGCGCGGCACGCAGGCGTTGAATTTGACCGCTGACCGCGTGCCGCTCGAATCCCTCGCCGCGTTATTGCCGAAGCAAACGAAAATGGCCGGTCTCATGTCCCTGCAAGCCAAGGTCGGCGGCAGTGCCGCTGCACCATTGATCAGCGCCGACCTGAAACTGACCGACTCGACCCTCGGCGACCAAAAGTACCAGGGGCTGGTCGCCGAGATAAGTTATCGCGAGCGCCAAGCCGATGTCAGTTTAACGTTGCAGCAGGACAGCAATCATTCGCTCAACGCGACCGGCAAGCTGCCGCTGCTGTTGAGTTGGCAAGACGGTTGGCGCTCGGAGGTGACCGGCGCTCTCGATATGCGCATCAAGTCGGCGGGTTTGAGCGCGGCGTTCTTGAACGCCTACGCGGCGAAAGAGGTCCGTGATATCGGCGGCGAAGTGAGCCTCGATGTGACGGCGCGCGGCGCGCTTTTGGAACCCAGATTGAGCGGCTCGCTGCGCCTGACCGGCGGCAAGTTGAAATTGACCGCGCTCAACGTCGAGGTGACTGAGATCGGCACCGAGGTGAGCTTCGATCAGCAGCGGTTGACGATGGCAAATTTTTCGGCGCGCGCCGACGAGGGGCGGCTCACCGGCAGCGGCGTGTTGTCGTTGAAACGGTATCAAATTGAAAATCTCAAATTCGCCCTGGAGGCGCGGCGCTGGCCGGCAATCCAGACGCGCCGCTACCAGGCGCAAATCGGCGGCAACGTGGAATTGACCGGGCCGCTCAGCGCGCCCAAGTTGGTCGGCAGAGTCGACATCATTGAAGCCAACTTGCGCCCCGACCTGGCTTCTCTGAAGCAGAGCTCGACGCCGGTCAAGCGCGATGAAACCATAGTGGTGGTTAACCGGGACGGCAGCCGGCGCGCGGAAACGACCCCGAACAGCGCGAATAACGGCCAGGGCGATGACGAGCTTTTCAAAAAGCTCGCGCTGGATCTTGAAGTGCGCATGGCGCGCAATGTTTGGGTCAGGCATCCCGATGCCGTGGCCGAACTCAGAGGTCAAGTGCGCGCGACCAAAATCTCCGGCCAAGAGCTGCAACTGGTCGGCTTGACCGAAATCATCCGAGGTTGGGCGGCCTTTCAGGGCCGGCGCTTCGACTTCGTCCGCGGTGATATTCGATTTATCGGAGGCGCCAAGGTTGATCCGGCGCTGGACATCGTGGCGCAATATCGTTTGCCGCAGTACACCGTCGATGCCGTGGTCGGCGGCACGGCACAGAAGCCATCGCTGGTCTTGCGCAGCGATCCGGTCCTCGACCAATCGGATATTTTGGCGCTGTTGGTGTTCGGAAAAACGACGAAGGATCTGGGTCGCGGCGAGCAGCTATCGCTCAAACAGAATGCGCTTGATGTTACCAGCGGGTTTGCCGCGGCGAAAATCGGTTCGGCGGTGGCCGAGGCGATCGGGCTCGATACGTTGGGATTCGATCTCGGCGATTTTGATTTCAGCGGCGGTCGCATCGGCTACGGCCGCTATATCGGCCGCCGAACCTATGTGTCATTGAGTCAAGAGCTCGCCGGCGAAAGAGGTCAGAAAGCCACGGTCGAATATCAGATGTCGCCTGAATGGAAAGTCGAAAGCTCGACGACCAGCGAAGGGACCAGCGGCATTGATCTCATCTGGCACAAACGTTACTGACGATATTACCCCGGTTTTTGATCCTCGACTTGGTGCTTCGCTACTTCAGTATTATCTGTGAATACTAAATCCGCATCGATGAGCTACGTAGCGCGCAGAGGGGATACAATCGCGGCGAAAAATTATTCTCGATCGTCTTGACTGAAGAATTCAAAGCTGTAGAAGCAACGGAATAAGGTTGTCATTCAAGCGATGCGACATCTCCGATATTTCGTGCGTTCTTTTTTTTCCACAGTTCGTTCGTCGATCGCCAGCGCGATCCATTTCGCCGTGGGTCTCGCCGTGCTGCTTTGGTGCGTTCCTTTGTCGGAAAACCCTCCACGACCCCAGGTCTCGTTGAGCGTAGAGCCTTTGAAGCCGGGTGCTTTTGAACGACTGGCGATAAAGCTCAAGCGCGGCGATACGCTGTTGACGGTCTTAATGCGGCACGGAGTCCAGCCGCCGTCCGCTCACGATCTCCTCGCCAAGGTTCGCCCTGTCTTGAATCTGAGAAAACTCCGTCCGGGAAATCATATTGATTTGGTCGTTGATCCGGAGAATCGAACGGTACGCGAAATGGAAGTGCCGTTTGACGACAACATCGTGCGCGCTAAGACTACGCCTCAAGGTTGGGCGGTCGAGCGAGAAGAAATCCCTTGGACTCCTGTAACACGAGTGATTCGCAATACTATTTCGAGCAGCCTTTATGAAAACGGGCTTGCCGCCGGATTGTCTCCCGAGCAGATCTTGGAACTGGCAGCCATTTTCGAATACGACATCGATTTCTTCTCTGACTTTCAACCGGGCGACGCATTCTCGGTCGTCGTCGACGAACTCCATTATGCCAACGGGCGGCGCGTGCCGCGAAAAATACGCGCCGCCGAATTGGCGGCGGACGGTCAGGTTCATCGGGCATTTTATTTCTCGCCGGAGCCGGGGCGCGGTAATTACTATGATAGCGAAGGAAAACAGTTACGCCGATCCTTTCTCCGCGCGCCGCTAAGTTACATTCGGATATCGTCGCCGTACACCCTATCGAGATCGCATCCGATCTTTCGGGTTATCAGACCCCATCAGGCCATTGACTACGCGGCACCGAGCGGCACGCCGGTGGTTGCCATCGGTCGCGGAATAGTGTCGTTCAGTGGCTGGCGCCTCGGGTATGGCAACTTCGTCGAAATTTCTCATCCTGGCGGTTACGCTTCCCGATATGGCCATTTCTCAGCTATTGCGCCCGGGATTCGTAGAGGCGCGGAAGTCAGCGCCGGTGATGTCATTGGCTTTGTCGGGCAGACGGGCCATGCCACAGGACCCCACCTGCACTTTGAATTTCTTCAGGGCGGTCAAAAGGTCAATTTTTTGAACCTGAAGATTCCCCGCGTCGAACCCCTGACCGGTAAGCTCCTTGAACGTTTCAAGCGCGCACGTGATGAGAGCATCGGCTGGTTGCGTGATCGAGAACGGTTAGCGGAGAGAGCGCCGGGAGTTCTCTAAGTCGTGCGAGGCGACTCTCGTATCCGTAATTAGATTCCCGGGTCTGTTTGGTGGGATTCCCCGCCCCCGTCATTTCACTGTAATTACCGTTTTGTGGTTGACCATCTCTGATATGACAACGGCACGCTAACCGGCGCTTCTACCGTTATCCCAAGCGGCGCTAGGCGATTAATCGCCTTCCTAATGTTGCCGTCCGTAGTGTCCCCCTCTCTCCGCCAATGGCTTCTTTGCTCGCTTCGCCGCAAATCCAGACCAAGCAATAAGTTCAAAAAAACTTGCCTATTCTCAAAAGTGGCGAGCGGAGCGGCGGATTATCGCAACTCTGAAAACTCAAAGTAGCTACAGTTTCACAATTCAAGTAAAAGCGCTCACTGCTTGCGGCTCGATCTTAGCAACTCCTTGGCATTACCTTTGCGGATGAATTGTCAGCAACGCCAGTTGGTAATTCTAAGGAGGATCATTTCATGAACGCTTGGGAGTCGGTTTTTTTACAAAGTCCCGTCAATGATGGCTGCTACGAAGAAGTCGATCTACCGCAGCAAAATTGGGATTGGCCAAAGGGAACTTGGTTTCAAACCAGGTTGGATCAGATTCGCGATCACGAACCGGTGCTGAAGCGGAAATCTCATAGAAAACTAAGTCATGCAACGGAACCGCAAACCGTACATTAAATGAGTTAATGGCTCAGGCGGGGATGGTCGGAATCTCCCGGCATAAGACGAAGTAAAAGTTCGCCATGCCGGGTCCCACTGCGGCCGGTATTCGGGTTGGTTTCCAGTCTGATTGTGAAATAACCGGGATTTTTGGCTTGCGCAGGGATGAATGAAATAACAGTCGACGTAGCTTCGACATACTCCAGCCTGCCGCGGGAAGCGTCGGTTCCGGATACCTGACTGAATAGGCGGATCTTCAACTTCGCAAAGCGCGATCCGCGCCTTGGTATTTTCCCATTCGTCAATAGACGACTCGGTAGCAGCTCGCAGGGTATCACTCGTGGATATCGGTTACTTCGTCTTTTCCATGACAGCTTCAGCTATTTTCGCCTGCCCAGGGCAGAACCTCCCAAGGGCGGCGGACTCGTGTTCGAGGCGGAATCACTGGAGAGTCAGGAAAAAAATTCCCCTGGAAGCGCTCATAGTCAGCGGCTTTTGAACTTCTGAATCAGAACTTTGCGCTTGAGTTCCTGGGATAAAACTAGGGGCTAGTATTATGGAATGCTCGCAAAATTACCAGCGAATCGCGGGCCGAAGTGCTGCAGAAAAGCTTGCTCGGTCACTTCGTTTCGCGTAAAGCGTTGTCCAACCATTCGGCCATCTGAGTGAGAAGTTTCGCGCTGGCTTGATTCGCCGCGAGCACGCCGCCGTAGGCGTCTTCACTCGGCGCGGACTCGAAAAGCTCAAAATATCGGCTGGCGAGAATCGACTGCTTCTTGGTTTCGATGAGCTGGGCGCGCAGGGCGAGACGGATGCGGCTCGGGTTGGCGAAAAACTGCTGCTCCAAGATCAGATTGTCGCAATCCAGGCGATACTCCGCCGTCACTATGCCAGGCGTTTGAAGTACGGCGCGCCATGAGCCGGTCTTATCGAGATTCTCGACCAAAACCTGGTGTAACAGACGCGCCGGCGTGTCGGCCCACTGGTTGAAGGCATAATGGTTGACTTCGTAGGGCCGCAGCAGATAGGCCATGCGCGCGGTGTCAAAACCGGCCTGTGCTTTGGGTTGGGTGATCAAGAGAACTGAGGCGCCTATTCGCGCACCGGAACCATGCGGGTTTTTCCAGGAAATCTCCGGGTTGAGAAAATAGCTGCGCGGCGCGGTGGTTTCCGTCGGTCCTAAGCTGCAAGCAGCGATCATCAAGAGCAGCGTGAGGCTAACGGTCCCTAAGATTCTATGTTGATGAATCATGTTGTTACTCCCCGGGACCGCGCGCCGGACGAGCGCGGCCAAAGACCAAAGCGCTGGGCTCGCGCTCCAGTTCGCTGGCCAGCCGCTGTAAGGTTGCCGTGAGCTGGCGCACTTCCGTAATCAAGACACCCGTCTCAGGCAAGGTCTGGCCGGTGAACTGCGCGATATCGGCACGGCTGCCGTCGACGGTGGAACCAAACGACGCGCCGGCGCGGGTGATTTCATTGGTCATTTCACGCAGCGCGCGCACGGTGGCTGTGGTTTGATCCAGCACTTCCGGCAGCCGTTCATCGAGTCTCTTGCCGACGGCGGCGAAGCGATCCAGCGCGGCATCGGCTTTGACGATGCTGTCCGCCAGCTCCGTCCGGCGGCCGGCGATCACTTTGGTGATCTGCGCGAGGTCGGCAAAAGTGCGCTTCAAATCCGCCCGGCTTTGGGCATCGAGCAAGCTGCGCGCTTCCTGAGTCAAGTTATTAAGACTGACCAGCAACTGCGGCAACTGTTCGTTGGCCGTGAGGCGCGCGAGGCTGCGGCTCAATTGCGCATAGAAAGAAGGTTGGCTCTTTATTACCGGAAAATTTTCACCGGGCTTGGCTTTTAATAGCGGCGCAGCACGCGTGCCGCCGGTTAAATTCACCGTGGTTATTCCGGTTAACCCTTGAGTTTCCAGCACGGCGACTGTGTCTTCCTTGATCGGTGTGCCGCGCACGATATCGAGCGCGATACGAACTTGCTCGGGATTATCCGGATTGAGAATGGATTCTTTGACCCGGCCGACGTCCACACCGCGGTATTTGACCGACGAATCGTTGCTCAAACCGGTGACCGATTCATCCATATAGGTGTAGTAGCGGTCGTAAACGCCGCGATAGTCGGTTTGGCTCAGCCACAGAACTCCCGCCAGCAATCCGGCGCCGAGCAGCGCGATGAAGAGACCCACCAGGGTGAAGTTTACTTTCGGTTCCATGCTTGCTCCCTGGCCGCGCGGCCGCGCGGCCCATAAAAATACTCATGAATCATCGGATCGGTCGACGCGGAAAGTTCGCTCATGCTGCCGAGACCCAACACTTTGCCATTGCCCAGGACGGCGACGCGATCGGCAATCCGCCAGAGAGAATCTAAATCATGGGTGATGATGACGATGGTCAGACGAAACCATTCGCGCAGCTGCAGGATCAGTTCGTCGAAGCCGGCGGCGCTGAGCGGATCGAGCCCCGAGGTCGGCTCATCGAGAAACAGGATTTCCGGATCCAAGGCCATGGCGCGCGCCAGGGCGGCGCGCCGGCGCATGCCGCCGCTCAGTTCGTTGGGAAATTTGCCGACGCTGGCCATGGGAAAACCGGTGCTGGCGATCTTCAGCAAAGCAAGTTCTTCGATTAATCGCTTGCTCAAGTTGGTATGCTCGCGCAGCGGCACGGCGACATTTTCGACAACATTTAGAGAGCTGAACAGCGCGCCATGTTGGAATAACACGCCGCAGCGCCGCCGCAGCGCCGAGATGTCGGCGGCGTTCAGCTGCCGGATGTTTTGACCAAAGATTTGAATCTCCCCCGCCGTGGGTTGTTGCAACAGAATCATCTCGCGCATCAACACCGACTTGCCGCTGCCGTTGCCGCCGGCTATGGCGAACACCTCGTCTTTTTTGATCGTCAGGCTGACATCGTCATGGACGGTGGCGGCACCGAAACATGTGCAGATATGGCTGACTTCGATCAGCGAGTCGGCTGGTGTCGCGGGCTTGAGTGGCGTATTCATACTTCCCACCAGCTGAACAGGATGGAAAAGAAGGCGTCGGTGACAATGACTAGAAAGATCGCTTGGACGACGCTGATGGTGGTGTGGCGGCCAACGCTGTCGACGCCGCCAGACACCTGGAACCCTTGGTAACAACCGACAAGTGCGATGATCGCAGCGAACACCGGTGTCTTGCCAATCCCAATGAGGTATTGGCGCAAAACGATCGCGTATTCAAAGCGGTCGAGGAATTCCGTAAACGTAATGCCGAGCTGGCTCAACGCGATCAACATGCCGCCGAATACCCCGACCGCGTCGGCAAACACCGTCAGCAAAGGGAGGGCAATGACCAAGGCGATGGCTCGGGGGATGACCAATAAACTCATGGGCGAAATGCCTAATGAGCGCAACGCGTCGAGCTCTTCCGTCACCGTCATGGTGCCGATCTGCGCGGCGTAGGCCGAGCCGGAGCGGCCGGCAACCAGAATCGCCGTCACCAGCGGCGCGATTTCGCGCAATAGCGCGATGCCGACCAGATCGACGATGAAGATATTGGCGCCGAATGTCCTCAATTGCTCGGCGCCTTGATAGGCGATGACAACGCCCATCAGAAATGACAGCATGCCGATGATCGGCAGGGCGCTGAGACCGTCGACCTGGAGATTGTAAAGCAGCACACGCCAACGGATTCGATTGGCGTGGGTGAGCAAAGAAGAAGAAACGGCCGCGGTTTCGCCGACGAATGCGAGGCCTTTGCGCATATTTGCCGCGTAAGACCAGGCGAACCGGCCGACTCGCTCCAGCCAACCGCTATCGGTTACGGGTTGGAGCTTTTGGCATTGCGTCCAGCCGTGCGCCACGGTCTGCATGAGCGTGGCAAAATCATTCGACAAGCCCCGCAGCGAGACGGTGCCACCGCTGCGTTCGAGCTGGCTCAACGTTCGCTGCAGCAGCCACGCCCCGCCGGTGTCCATGGCATCGATGGCGGCGACATCGCAGATGATCGGGCCAGTGAACGTCTTGGGGAGTGAGAGAATCTGACGCTCGAGTCCCGCCAGATGATCGAGCGTCCAGGCGCCGGCGCAGCGGAGCGTGCCGTCCGCGTCGATGAAAAGACTCCCTGCTTGATTTGCCATCGCCGCCGGTGCAGTGTCAGGTCTGCTCATGATTCAGCCTATGGAGCTCGAATCGCTCTTGAGCTTGGGGAGAAAACGCGGCACCTTGCGGCAGTAGTCGTCGTAAGCATCACCGAAGTGAGCGCGTAGTTCCTTTTCTTCCAGCACGGCAATGACGTAGATCCCCGGTACCCATAGCGCAACAGCGAGATACGCCGCCAAGTAATTGGCGATCAATGCGTAACCAGCGAGGGCGATCAAGAGCTGCACATAGCGCGGGTGGCGTATGCGCGCATAGACTCCTTCAGTGATGAGCGGGCGCGGGAAGCGGTCGGGAGCGATCTCCGGGAAAGCCTACCAGCGTTCTTAGATCGAGATGTTTTTGCAGCTTTAAGCGCAGCGATCCGGCAACGATCAAAAGCGCCACGCCCAAGGCGGTGAGGAGATAGCTGGTGCCATAGTCGATGCCGAGCAAAAAATGGCGCAGCGCGAATAAGCCGATCATGGCCGCGCCAATCACGCTGAGAATCATCGTGTAGGTTGGACCGATGCCTTGGCCGCGCCAAAAATTGACAAACGGATGGATCAGTAGCCAGTAGAGAAACAGCGGCGGCAGAGTGATGACCAGAAACAGTGCGAGAACATAGCGTGTTGTATTCATGTCAAAGCCGATGATCCACTGAGGTTCGCGCATGTCGCCGAACGCTGCGAGGAACTCGCGTCACGATCCCGTCGCCGCCGTTTTCCTGCTTGCCTCCATTTTAAACTCTCTGAGTAGTTCGCGTTGCCGCGGCGTCAAGTCCGTCGGCGTTTTTACTTCGACCACGACATAGAGATCGCCCTTGCCTCTGCCGTGCAGCCGGGGCATGCCCTTGCCGCGGGCGCGCAGCAGCGTGCCATGTTGCGTGCCCGGCGGCACGGTGACGATGACTTTTTCGCCTTCAAGGCATGCGACCGTCACTTTGGTGCCGAGCGCAGCGTCGGGAAACGAAATCGCTGCAACTGTATAAAGGTCGTCGCCGTCGCGCTTCAGCGTGGCATGGGGCTGAATATAGACCCGCACCAGCAGATCGCCGGGCGCGCGCGCCTTGAGGTCCGCCTTCGCCTTGGCCGGCGAGCCGGAGCAGCATGCCATGTTCGACGCCGGCGGGAATTTGCACTTTGATCGAGTGCGGCAGGAATTGTAGGCCGCTGCCATTACAGGTGGCGCAGGGCGACTCGATGAACTGGCCGCGGCCATTACAGCGCGGGCATGTGGTTATGGTCAAGACCCGCATCCGCTTGTCGGTGCGCGCCTGTTGCTGCTCGCCGCTGCCATGACATTCGACGCAGCTGACCGGTTTGGTTCCCGGCTTGGCGCCGTTGCCGCCGCAGCTCTTGCAGAGATCCGAGCGCGTGAGTTCGATCACGCGGTAGCCGCCCTTGGCGGCGTCGTCCAGGGTAATATGCAAATCGTAGTGTAAATCGGCGCCCTGAGGCGTTATCGGCGCGCGCGTTCGGCGGCCGGGAAATAGGTTGCCGAACACGCTCCAGATATCGCTCGACCGTCCGCCAAAGAAATCGCCGAAATCGAAGTCACGGAAAATATCTTCGGTGCTCCAGCGCTCGCTTACGCCGGCGTGGCCGGTGGTATCATAGGCTTGACGCTTGGTTTGATCGGACAAGACGGCGTAGGCTTCGGCGATCTCTTTGAACTTATCCGCGGCATCCGGCGCTGTGTTGCGGTCAGGATGCCACTTCATCGCCAGTTGACGATAGGCCTGTTTGATCTGCTCCTGATCGGCCGATCGCTCGACGCCGAGCACCTCGTAGTAGTCGCGTTTCTGTGGCGAACCGATCACGGCACTTCATCCCGGGCTATGCGTCTATCATTCGGCACATTTGGATATCCCCACCGTTCACAAGCTGTTCATGCCAGCTTATGCGGACAGCTTGCGTCGTTTCGGCCATAGCTCATGGAGCGCTTTCGGCAAGAGATTTTTCACGTCGGCGATCTCGCCGTCACTGGTGTGGAGTTCCAGTACCTTGAAAACCGCGCGCGCGATGCTTTCCGGTCTGACCGTAACGTCGCCTTTGAACGCCTCCTTGATATGCTCGAGAAAGTCTTCTTTGTGCCGTTCCTTGTGCGGTTTGCCCTTGAGCGTCCAGCCGTCGTAGTAAAAACCGCGCACCAGCATCGGCAACTGCGCGCCTAGCTGGACCGCTTCTTCAACCGTCAAACGGTCGCGCAGGGCGTGTAGCACCGTGCGCAGGGCGAAGTAAGCCTTGTCCGGTTTGTCTTCCCAGTCGAGTTCCGACATGAGATCGTTTAGCCAGATCTGGGTTTTCTGCAGCGTGCCGTCGAACAGACCATGGCTGGTTTTGCGTTTTGGTTTACGGCTAACCAGTTTGTAGCGATAACTCGGTCCGGTTTTCATTGCCGATTCTCCTTTGCGTGAATTCCAAACTACAGCGCTCTTCGATTCTAGAAATCGAGCAATTTCAGTGCCGCCTTCTCGTGCCGGCGAGAACGATAAGACTGCGAATAGTGTCGATCAATCGATAGATTTGCAGTCGTTTTTTTCAACTGTGAAAAAAAACCGGTTGCGGCTTCGCAAGAATGGCAAGATTTAGCATTAAATCCGTCGATTCAACGGTTAAGACCTTGGCGTATTTCTTGCGCAAAGGAAGTTGTCGAGTATCTAGGAGTGTGGCGCAAATGGCCGGAACCAATCGACAAGAATCGCCGGATAAACCAGACGTCGCTAGCTTGTTAGCCCAGGCGCAAAAGCCGAGCGAAGAGGCTCTGCGATTGCACCCGCAGTATCGTGGCAAATTGGAGGTGGTGCCGAAGTGCAGCATCCAGAGCTGCGACGACTTCGCGATCTGGTACACGCCGGGAGTTGCCGCGCCTTGCCGCGACATCGCCGCGCACCCCGAGCGGTTGTTTAGTCACACCAACAAAGGAAATTTTGTCGCGGTGGTTTCGGATGGCACTCGAGTCCTGGGACTGGGCGACATCGGCCCCCACGCCGCGCTGCCGGTGATGGAAGGCAAGGCGCTGTTGTTCAAGTATCTTGGTGGTGTCGACGCCTTCCCGATCTGTCTCGCCACCAAAGATCCGGAGGAGATCATTCAAGCATGTAAATGGCTTGAACCGAGCTTTGGCGCGATTAACCTTGAAGACATCGCCAATCCTAAATGTTTCTACATTCTCGACCGACTGCGTCAAGAACTGACGATACCAGTCTGGCACGACGACCAGCAAGGAACGGCGGCGGTCACCTTGGCCGGTCTGATGAACGCGTTAAAGCTCGTCGGCAAGTCAATCGAAGCCGCGCGCGTTGTCTTGGTTGGCGCGGGCGCGGCGAATATTGCGGTGGGGCGGGTTCTTATCGCTGCGGGATTTTCCCCGGCAAATCTTTTGATGGTTGACACCCAGGGAATCCTGCACCGCGGCCGCGAGGACCTCAAATCGGCGCGCAATCCATACAAATGGCGTTTCTGTGAGATTACCAACCGCGAGCAGCGGAGCGGCGGGATCGCCGTCGCCTTACAGGGCGCCGATGTTTGTATCGCCATCGCCAAATCCGGGCCCGGGGTGATCAGCGCAGAATGGATTTCGAAGATGGCCAAAGATGCGATCGTCTTCGCTTGCGCGAACCCGGTGCCGGAGATCTGGCCTTGGGAAGCCCAAGCGGCGGGCGCCAGGATTGTCGCCACCGGCCGCTCGGATTTCCCCAACCAAGTGAATAATTCGTTAGGCTTTCCCGGCATCTTTCGCGGCGTCCTCGATGTCGGCGCGTCGACGATCAGCGATGAAATGTGCATCGCCGCGGCGCAGGAGTTGGCGAGCTGCGCGGCGCTCAAAGGACTGGCGGAAAATCACATTCTACCGACCATGGACGAATGGGAAGTGTTCCCACGCGTGGCGGCAGCGGTCGGTGTGAAAGCGATTGAGCAAGGCTTGGCGAGAACCCCGCTCAGCCGGGCTGAGTTGATCGATAACGCCACCAAGATGATCCGCCGGGCGCAAAAGCAAACCCGAGTGCTCATGCAGGAAGGTGTCATCGCGCCGCCGGCATAGCCGGTCGAGAGGATAAGTCATGCCATTTGCCGCAATCAAGAAAGATCAAAACGGTTTTAAAGTTTTGCCTCACCTGCTCGACTACCAGCGTACCTGCCGTGAGTTTTCCTGGCAGCAGGTCGAACAGGAGTTGACCGGTTCCGCTGCCGGTTCGGGACTCAACATCGCTTACCAGGCCGTCGACCGCCACGCCGAGGGGCCGCGCGCCTTGCATCTGGCGCTGCGCTGGCTCGGCAAGCAGGGCGAAGTGGTCGATTATACTTATGCCGATCTACGGCGGCTGGCCAATCGCTTCGCCAATGCGCTGCGCAGTCTCGGTATCGGCAAGGGCGATCGGGTGTTTGTTTTGGCCGGACGGATTCCCGAGCTCTACATCGCGGCGTTGGGAACTTTGAAGAACGGCAGCGTATTTTGCCCGCTGTTTTCGGCTTTCGGGCCCGAGCCGATCCATCAACGGCTGGCCATCGGCGAGGGCAATGTATTGGTTACCACGGAGGCGCTTTACCAGCGGCGCAAGATCGCCGATCTGCGCGCCTCTCTGCCGGCATTGAAACATGTGCTGGTGATCGGGCCTGGCGGTTTCTCGGCGCCGCCGGATACATTCAATTTTCATCAGTTGCTCCACGACGCCAGCGAAGATTTCACGACTGCGGTTACCGATCCGCAAGACATGGCGTTGATTCATTTCACCTCGGGCACCACCGGCAAGCCCAAGGGCGCGGTGCATGTCCATCAAGCGCTGGTGGCGCATCATATCACCGGAAAGTACGCGCTCGATCTTCATCCCAACGATGTCTTCTGGTGCACCGCGGATCCGGGCTGGGTGACCGGGACGTCCTACGGCATCATCGCGCCGATGACCCACGGTATTACCAGCATTGTCGATGAAGCCGACTTCGACGCCGAACGTTGGTACCGCATTGTCCAAGAGCAAAAGGTGACGGTCTGGTACACCGCGCCGACGGCGGTGCGGATGATGATGAAAGCAGGCACGGAAATTATTCGCAAGTATGATCTTTCGTCTCTGCGCTTTATCTCCAGCGTCGGCGAGCCGCTCAATCCCGAAGCGGTGGTGTGGGGACAGGAAGCGTTCGGCATGCCGATCCACGATAACTGGTGGCAGACCGAGACCGGCGGCATCATGATCGCCAATTATCTGGCGATGGATATTCGTCCCGGTTCCATGGGGCGGCCGTTGCCGGGTATCGAAGCGGCGATTGTGCAGAAACAAAAGGACGGCACGCTTGTCCAGGCGAAAACCGATGAAGTCGGCGAGTTGGCGCTCAGGCCCGGCTGGCCGTCGATGTTTCGCGCTTACCTGCATGAAGAGGAGCGCTATCGGAAATGTTTTGCCGGCGGCTGGTACCTCACCGGCGATCTCGCCAAGCAGGATGGCGACGGTTACTTCTGGTTCATCGGCCGGGCCGACGATGTCATCAAATCGGCCGGCCATCTGATTGGTCCCTTTGAAGTCGAGAGCGCCCTCTTGGAACATCCGGCCATCGCCGAGGCCGGCGTCATCGGCATACCGGATGCGATGATCGGTGAAGTGGTCAAAGCTTTCGTGGCGCTGAAAAAAGGCTTCGAGCCAAGCGACGCGCTGCGCAAACAGCTGCTCGGTCACGCCCGTTCGCGATTGGGACCGGCGGTGGCGCCGCGGGAAATCGAGTTTCGCGACAGCGTGCCGAAGACCCGCAGCGGCAAAATCATGCGCCGGCTGCTCAAGGCGCGCGAGTTGGGCTTGCCCGAGGGCGATTTGTCGACTTTGGAGAATGATTGATGTGGTGGCAAAGGAATATCGAAAGGGATGATTCACCACGAAGGACACGAAGATCACGAAGTTAAAAGGAGAGTGACAAAAGGTGTTTCCGAACCTTCGTGCCCTTCGTGTGCTTCGTGGTGAGATGGAGATTATTCTTGATGGCGCGAACAAAATCCCCCTCGGTCCCCCTTTTTGGAAGCGGGCTCGGTTTCATGCCCCCTCTTGAAAGAGGGGTTGGGGAGATTTCCGAGAAAGCAAAATATCACTGCCATTGACCGCGACCACGCAATGGCTTTGTTGCGCGAGATGCTGCGCATTCGCCGTCTCGAAGAGAAGTGCATCGAACTTTACACCGCTGGCAAGATTCGCGGCTTCGTTCACCTTTACATCGGTGAAGAGGCGGTGGCGGTGGGCTCGATGCAAGCGCTGCAACCGGAAGACGCCACCGTGGCGACCTATCGAGAACATGGCCACGCCTTGGCGCGCGGCGTCTCGGCCAATGCCATCATGGCGGAGATGTACGGCAAGCTCGAAGGCTGCAGCCGCGGCCGCGGCGGCTCGATGCATTTATTCGATGCCGCGACGCATTTCTATGGCGGCAACGCCATCGTCGGCGGCGGCCTGCCGGTTGCTGTCGGTCTGGCTCTGGCCGCTAAACTCGCCGGCCGCCAACAGGTTGTCGCCTGTTATTTCGGCGAAGGCGCGGTCGCCGAAGGCGAGTTTCACGAATCGCTCAATCTCGCCGCGTTGTGGAAGCTGCCGGTGCTGTTTTGTTGCGAGAATAATCTTTATGCCATGGGCACGGCGTTGGCGCGCTCGGAGTCGGAAACCGATATTTGTCTAAAAGCTTCGGCGTTCGAGATCCCGGCTTGGCCGGTGGATGGCATGGACGTTGTCGCTGTGGAAGACGCCACCCGCCGTGCAGCGACCGCCGTGCGCGCCGGCGGCGGACCGCATTTTCTCGAGTATCGCACCTACCGGTTCCGCGCCCATTCGATGTACGACCCTGAGCTTTATCGTGACAAGCGGGAGGTCGAGGAGTGGAAAAAGCGCGATCCGATCGATCGACTCGATCGGCGTTCTGAAAGAGCAGAATAACTGGCAGGAAGATGCATGGCAGCGCATGGAAGAGGAAGTCGGGCGTGAAGTCGCACAGTCGATTGAATTCGCCGAGGCTGGACAGTGGGAGCCGGTGGAAGAGTTAACCCGGTTTGTTTATTCGGAGACCGCCCCCACCTTCATCCTCCCCCGCAAAGCGGGGGAGGAAAGAGGAGGGGGAGTATGAATGCGGAAAAAATCAAGACCACCTATCGCGAAGCGATGCGCGCGGCGATTCGCGACGCGCTGTTGCGCGATGAGCGGGTATTTTTGATGGGCGAAGATGTCGGCCGCTACGGCGGCTGCTTTGCCGTCAGCAAAGGTTTGCTCGAAGAATTCGGCCCGGAGCGCATCCGCGACACGCCGCTGTCGGAGTCGGCATTTGTCGGTGCCGGCATCGGCGCCGCCATGGGCGGCATGCGTCCGATCGTCGAGATCATGACCGTGAACTTCAGTCTGTTGGCGCTCGATCAGATCGTCAATAACGCGGCGACGATCCTGCATATGTCCGGCGGGCAGTTCAATATTCCGCTGGTCATTCGCATGACCACCGGCGCCGGGCGGCAATTGGCCGCGCAACACTCCCATAGCCTGGAAGGCTGGTACGCGCATATCCCCGGCATCAAGGTGCTGACGCCGGCGACCCTTGAGGACGCCCGCGGTATGCTCTGGACCGCGTTGGAAGATCCCGATCCGGTGCTGATCTTCGAGCATGGTTTG
This sequence comes from uncultured delta proteobacterium, assembly GCA_963816145.1. Lineage (GTDB taxonomy): Bacteria > Desulfobacterota > Binatia > UBA9968 > UBA9968 > DP-20. The sequence continues at coordinate 22,862 of CAWFJP010000001.1, read as the reverse complement.
CTCTACAACATGGAAGGCGAGATGGCGGCGGATGCGGGGCCAGTGGAAATTTCCAGCGCGGCGATTCGGCGTGCCGGCACACAGGTCAGCTTGATCACCTACGGCGGCACGTTGTTCAAAACCCTCCAGGCCGCCGATGAGTTGGCGCGCGACGGCATCGACGCCGAGGTTATCGATCTGCGCACGCTGCGGCCGTTGGACACCGCGGCCATCGTTGCATCGATCCAGCGCACGCACCGCGCCGTCATTATCGATGAGGGCTGGAAGAGCGGCAGCATCTCGGCCGAGATCATGGCGCGCATCATGGAAAACGCTTTCTACGATCTCGATGCGCCGGTGGCGCGGGTGTGTAGCTTTGAAGTGCCAATGCCCTATCCAAAACATTTGGAAGACGCGGCGATCCCGCAAACGCCCGCCATCGTTGCTGCGGCGCGCCGGGTGGTGACCGGTCATGAGTGAATTTCGCATGCCTTCGCTCGGCGCCGACATGCAGTTCGGCACCATCGTCGACTGGCGCGTCAAACCGGGCGATGCGGTCAAGCGCGGTGATGTGGTCGCTTTGGTTGAAACCGAGAAGGGCGTGATCGAAGTCGAAATATTCGAGACCGGCGTCGTCGAATCGCTGGTGGTGCAGGCTGGGCAAAAAGTTCCGGTGGGCGCGACGCTGGCGATCTTGCGGGCGGACGGAAAGCAAGTCGAGCCACAGCCCGTGGCTTCTCCAACCGTTAGCGCCGCCGAACCGGCGGCGCCGATCAAGGCCGAAACACCACCAGTGAAAATTCCCTCCGCAGCGCCGCCGGCCGAAGCCGCCGGTCGATGGCGGGTCTCGCCGCTGGCGCGAAAACGCGCCCAGGAGCTTGGCGTCGATCTATCCAGGGTTGCTGGTAGCGGAGGTGACGGTTCGATTACCCTTGCCGATGTCGAACGGGCGGTCGAAAGTCCAAAGCCGGCGGTGCAACCGACCGCGCCGCCAGCGGCTGGCGTGAGCAAGGGTTTGGATTTGACCGCGATGCGCCGCGTGATCGCCGCGGCGATGGCGCGCTCGAAGCGCGAGATCCCGCATTATTATCTCGCGACCACGATCGATATGCGTAAGGCCTTGGACTGGCTCGCCGCCGAGAATGCCAAGCGGCCGGTGACCCAAAGGCTGCTGTATTCGGCATTGCTCCTGCGTGCCGTCGCCCTGGCATTGCGGGCAACGCCGGAGCTCAACGGCTTCTATATAGATGACGCGTTCAAGCCCGCGGACGGTATTCATATCGGTGTGGCGATTTCCTTGCGCCAAGGCGGTTTGATCAATCCGGCAATCCACGATGTCGATAAGAAAAACTTAGACGAACTGATGGAGAACATGCTCGACCTGGTCAACCGGGCGCGCACCGGCCATCTGCGCAGCTCGGAACTCGCCGACGGCACGATCACGGTGACCAATCTCGGCGAACAGGGAGTCGAAAGTGTTTTTGGCGTGATCTATCCGCCCCAGGTGGCGCTGGTGGGTTTCGGAAAAATCACCGAACGGCCGGTGGCGCTGAACGGCTTGCTCGGAGTTCGTCCCGTCATTGACGCAACCCTCGCCGCCGATCACCGCGTTAGCGACGGCCATCGCGGCGGGCGGTTTTTGCTGGCGATTGAGCGATTGCTGCAAGAACCGGAGAAGCTGCAAAATAATTGATAATGGATAATGGAGAATTGATAATTGAGGACACACAGAGCAGAGGTGGGGCGATTGCATGACCGATGGTGAAATCAGACAGGCGGTGCGCGAGGCGCTCGGCAATGTTGCGCCGGAGGTCGACTTCAACACGATCGATCCCGCGAAGGATTTGCGCGATCAGATCGATATCGATTCCGTCGACTTTTTGAATTTCGTCATCGGCCTGCACAAGGCGTTGAACATCGAAATTCCCGATGCCGATGTCGCCAAGCTCACCACGCTGAACGGCTGCGTTAGTTACTTGCTCGCCAAGACCGGCGGTTCGTGAGGCTTGGGCATGCCCGGCGAGCCGATCCCGATTACCGAGTTGATTTCGGAGACCGCGTCGGAACATCTGTGCACGCTGGTGCCGGTGGCGTCGCCGCAAACCAGCGCGGGCGCGCTGCGCGAGTCGATGGCTGGGGTGCATTTTGAAAGCGCCACGCATATCGGTGTCTGCGACGACGGCAAGCTGGTCGGCGTGCTGCGAGTGGAGGAGCTTTTCGGCGCTCTCGCCGATGCCAAGGTCGGCGATATCATGGATGGCGACCCGCCAGTGGTGGCGCCAGGCATCGACCAGGAAAAAGCCGCTTGGAAGGCGGTGCAGCATGGCGAAAGCGCGCTGGCTGTGGTTGACGGCGAAGGACGGTTTATCGGGTTTTTGACGCCTGACCGGTTGCTTGCTGTGTTGCTTCACGAGCACGACGAAGATCTGGCCCGGCTTGGCGGTTTCCTGCGTGACTCGTCGATGGCACGGACAGCCAGCGAAGAGCCGGTCGTAAAGCGCTTTTGGCACCGTGTGCCGTGGCTATTGGTGGGGCTATTGGGAGCTTTTCTGGCCGCCGATATCGTCGGCGCCTATGAGCAGCAACTTCAGGCAAATGTTATGTTAGCGTTCTTCATTCCCGGCATTGTCTATCTTGCCGACGCCGTCGGAACGCAGACGGAAGCGCTGGTCATACGAGGACTGTCCGTAGGTGTATCCATTGGGGGCGTGGTGCGGCGTGAAGTTTATACCGGTTTGCTGGTTGGAATCACCTTAGCGGCGGTTTTTTTTCCGATCGGACTCTGGCGCTGGGACGATGCAAGCATGGTCGCCGCAGTGGCGCTTGCGATTTTAGCGGCATGCACGACGGCGAGCGCCGTCGCGCTTACGTTGCCATGGCTGTTCAACCGGTTCGGCTTTGATCCGGCGTTCGGCAGCGGCCCGCTGGCGACGGTGATTCAAGATTTACTATCGGTGGTGATCTACCTGGCTATCGCAACGGCGATGCTGCGTTAGACCCCAATGGTTTTCGGCCCGCGCAATACTTTCAGCCGTTCATAAGATTGTTTCAGTGACGAAAGCCCATGGCAATTTTCACTCGCGCCTCCGCCAGCGCTACCGCCGCCTGACGCGGCAGTGTGCCGCTCTTCTTGGCGTTGGCCAGCACCTCTTCGGTATTCGCGCGGATTTTCTCCTCGATGGTCTGGAGCGCTTGAGCTTGCGTGCCGCCGTGGTATTCCACCGACGCGCAGATGACGCCGCCGGCGTTGGCGATGAAGTCGGGCAAAATGAGAATTTTATTTTCATGCAGGATGCGCTCGGCTTCCGGCGTGAACGGAATGTTGGCGCCCTGGGGCACGAGCTTGGTTTTCAAACGATGCACGTTGTCTTTGCGGATGACATCGGGGCGGGCGGCGGGAATCCAGATCTCGCATTCGACATCGATGATCGCCTCGACGCTCAACTTTTCGCCGTCGGGATAGTCGGCGACGTTTTTGCCGCTGTCCTTCAGGGCGATCAATTTGCCGATGTCGATGCCTTTGGGATTGTAAATGGTACCGTGGGTATCGCAGGCGGCGACCAGGATCGCGCCTTTGTCGCCGAGGAAGCGTGCCGCATGTTTGCCCACCGAGCCGAAGCCTTGAACGGCGACGCGGGCGCCTTTGAGTTGGAAGTCGCAGTATGTCATCGCCGCTTCGACGCTGGCTTTTAAACCCAAACCGGTGGCGCCGATTTCGTCGAGAGGAATGCCGCCGATCTCGGGAGGCAGGCCGACGGCGCGGCCGATCTCGTCCTTGATCCAGGCCATGCAGCGCTCGTCGGTGCCCATGTCCGGGCCGGGGATGTATTCGACCAGGTCGCGGATGGCGCGGGCGAAGGCGCGGATGAGTTGTTCCTTCTTTGCTATTTCCATTTTCGGATCGCCGAAGATCACCGACTTGCCGCCGCCATGGGGCAGATTGGCCGCCGAGTTCTTCATGGTCATGGCGCGGGCCAAACGAAACGCTTCCTCGGCGCTGACGTCGGGCGCCATGCGGATGCCGCCGATGGACGGGCCGCGGGCGACGTTGTCGATGGCGACCACCGCTTTGAGATTATGCTTGGGGTCGTAGATATGGACGATCTTGATCGGACCTAAGTCGTCGGCGAATTCAAAAATATTTTCCATCGTTGTCTCCTAGCTGTTGGCTCTCAGTGAAGCGTTGTGTTCAGTGAACCTCGACTTGTCTAAGCAACTACCGCGAAGAGACCCAGCCTTCATCCGCCCCCGCGTTGCGGGGGAGGGACAGAGGTGGGGGATGCTCGTCGTCGTGGCCTCGTGCATCTCTCCCTGCGCGGATCGAGCCGCTTTCCAGTATGCATCCACCGTCGCTTGAATATGTGCGATGGTTTCATCATCGCGTTTTGGCTCGAACAGATGGCGGAAGCGGCCCTGACGCTTGAGATAATCTTCCACCGGCGCAAACTTGCGCGGGATGTAGGTGTGCGACACGGCGCCATGGATCGCTTCCCGGAGCGGCCAGATGCCGGTCTCGACCGCCAGCCGGGCGATATCGATGGACCACTCGGGATCGACTTCCCACCCCGGCGGGCAAGGCGACAACGCGATGAACAGTTTCGGCCCGGTGAATTTTCCGGCGCGAAAAACTTTTTCCGAAAGGTCGAGCGGATAAGCCGCCGAGATCGTTGAGAGATAATCCGGCTTTTGGACGCGCCAGAGTTCAAACAGGTCGCGGCGTTCGTGCAGCCGGCCATGCGGCGCGGCGGCGCTGATCGGTTCGGTGCTGGTGCGCGCGCCGTAGGGCGTGCTCGGTGAGCTCTGAAAACCGGTGTTGCCGTAGGATTCGTTGTCGTAGCACAGGTAGTAGAAGTCCAGACCGCGGTGGATCGCCGCCAGGGTCGACTGCAAACCGATCTCCTGGGCCGCGCCATCGCCGGTGAGCACGACCACCTTGCGGTCATCTGCGGCGGGCAGTTTACCTTTGGCTTTGAGAATGTCGAAGCCATCGCGCACGCCCTGGGCGCCCGCCGGAGCGCAGGCCATCGCCAGATAGATCCATGACGAATTGAGCGGCGTGAACGGATAGGTGGCGAGCATGGTGGAGCAACTCGCGGCATTGACAAATGTCACGTTATCGCCGAGCGCTTTATGAAACAGGCGCAAGCTCAGCTGGCCGCCGCAGCCGGCGCACAGCGGACCGCCGGGGCCGATCGGATCTTGGTGCGAGATCGTGCGCAAGCTTTTGTAGGCTTCACGCTTCATGACTGTCCTTTCGCGCGGGAGAGTTGGCCGCAAAGAACGCAAAGTTCGCAGAGAGAAATCGGAATTGTCTCCCGCAAAGGCGCTAAGGCGCAAAGTTCGGATAAGCGGAGAACAAGTTGGTTTTTAGCGCCATAGCGTCCTCGTCTCACTTAAATGACGGGCGGGTTTGAAGCCCCCCCTACGGGTTTCCCTCCTGGGGCGGTTCATTGCTGGCGATGTCGAAGAAGCGGCCGACTTCGCGGCATTCCTCGCCGGTGAAGAGCAGATGCGGCTGGGCCATTTCGACCGGAGACTCTGGGGGTGCGATCAGTTTTGCCAACATGCCGTCGAATTCGCCGGGACGAAACCGGCGGCCGCCCAGGCCGCCGATGAACGACAGCAATACCGGCGGGCGATCCGGCGCGTTGTAGAGGGCGCCGGCGATCTCGCTGTAGAGGATGCCGCCGTTGCCGACGGAAATGTTTTGATCGATGACGGCAACGCCCTTGCGTCCCGCCAGGATGCGCTGCAGTTCGGCGTGGGGGAAAGGCCGGATCATGCGCAGCCGCGCCAGGCCGACTTTTTTGCCGGCGCTGCGCAGTCTTTTGATCTCCGCCTTGCCCATGGAGGCGAACGAGTTGGTCATGACGAAGACGTAATCGGCGTCGTCGAGCTGGTATTCTTCGACGATGGCGTGGCGCCGGCCGAATCTGGCGACAAACTCCTCGGCAATGGCGGGATAGAGCGCCAGCGCATTGTCGCTGGCATGATGCATCTGGTGCTTGAAGTAGCTATACAGACTTGAGTCCAGCACCGCGGCGCCGAGGGCGGCGGGTCGCTCGCCGGATAAAACTGGATAGGCCGGTGTGAAGCTGGGCAGGAATTCGTTTACCTCGCCGGTCTCGGGAAGCTGCACCGCTTCGCGCGTGAACGACAGATAGAAGCCGTCGAGATTGACGATCACCGGCAAGAGGATTTTCGCATCTTCCGCCAGGCGGTAAGCGATCAGGATCGAATCGAGAACTTCCTGACTGGTCTCGCAGTGAAACTGGAGAAAACCGCTGTCCCGCGCCGAGAGCACATCGTTGTGATCGGGCTCGAGAGTGATCGGATGGGCCAGGGCGCGCGAGACGTTGACCAACACCAGCGGCAAGCGCAAACCGGCGATGACGTAAAGCAATTCAAAACCGTAAAGCAATCCTTGACTCGATGTCGCCGTGAACACGCGCACGCCGGCGGCGGCGGCGCCGGCGGCCGCGGCGAGCATGGAATGCTCAGAATCCATCATCACCAAGCGTGCCGCCATTTCACCGCTGCGGCACCAGCGCGCCAGGGTTTCGACGATCTCGGTCTGCGGTGTGATCGGAAATGCCGGCACGTAATCCACCGCGGCGAGCCGGGCGCCCCAGGCGGCTGCGGCGTTGCCGGTTAACATTGTGCGCGTCATCTTTGGCTCCAGAGGCAAACGCGGTTATCTCCCTTACTTCGGATTTTTCTCGCGCCAAGCGCGCAAAGGACGCCAAGTTCGGAGTCGCTGTCATTTCGACCGCAGGGAGAAATCATTCTTGGATTCCTAGCGATCGCTCGGGATGACGGGCTTCGGCCCGTCACCTTTGCGTTCTTTGCGCGAGATCTTCCGCGTCCTGATTGTCGCGTCATTGGCGGCTCCTTACGCCTCTAGTTTTCGGGTAATGGCGTCAGTCGGACACTCCTCGTAGCAGATCATGCACCCTTTGCAGTGGTCGTAGTCGACATGGGGAAAATTCTCGGCATCCAGGCGCAGCGCCGCTTCGGGGCAGTACAGATAACAAAGAAAACAGCGCTTGCATTTTTCCAGGTCGATGACCGGCCGCTCGGTGCGCCAGTTGCCGGTCTGGCGCAGCGCGGCACTGCCGCGGTGGCGTATCGTCGGCCCGGCGAATTGCGCGCCGCCCAAGTACGGAACGGCTTGCCAGGACGGCAACGGTTCGTTTTCGCCGGACTGCGACCGCGACAGGTCGAGGACGGGTGTCATGGCGTGGGCGAGGCGCGCAGCGCCGAGGTTTTTCTCGATCAGTTCCGGCGCCAAGCCGAAATCGCCCAGTTCATGGCGCAGTGCGACGGCAAACTGCGCGATATCGATGGCGGCAATTTGTTTTGCCGCAATCGCGGCGGCGATGGCGCTGACCAAGTTCCGGCCGATGTATTCCAAAGCGATAGCTTGCATGTCGATGGCGCGATGGTCGGCCGCCGGCAGGCCGGCGGTAGTGAAGCGCTGCGGATCGGCGTTGACGATCAGCGGGGTCGTGCCCTGGACGCCGCGATAAACCTGGCTCGACGCTTCCTTCAAAAGCGAGTCGTCCAAAACGACGACCAAATCCGGCCGCTCGATATCGCCCCGTCGATCGATCGGTTCGGTGCTGAGCCGGGTGAAGGAAACCACCGGCGCGCCGCGCCGTTCGGCGCCGAACAAAGCGAAGTCCTGGGCGTAAAGTCCGGCGAGTATACCGCTGTGGCCTAGTATGCGGCTGGCGATCTTTGCGCCTTGGCCACCGCGGCCATGAAATCTGACTTCGATCATTGGCTTATCGACCTCGTCGATCATCTAAAAGCGCAAGATGGGTGCCATGGCGGATCTCTAAGAGCCGCTAATCTACAAGCGAAATTTCATCGCGCTGGGAGTTATTGGCGAGGTGCTCGCAGTCATGCGAGAAACGGTCGGTTGTTTTTTCAAATTTGCGAAACTTTCGCGGATGGGCCATGAAATTCAGCGGCTATCCACTGGCACGTCGATTGCGGAAACGCATTACCGAGAGAGACCAGAATTTTTCACAAGGAGGAATCGACAATGGCAGAGAAAGCAAAAGAAAAGGAAACTAAAGCGGTGACCCCGTGGCGACCGTTTACGGGTCTGTCCCGGTGGGAACGAGATATGGACCGCATGATGGAGGATTTCTTTGGCCGGAGAGCACGTCCATGGTGGCCGGAAAATTGGTTCGGGCGCGACGAGATGGATGTCAGCGCGCCTGCTCTTGATGTTTTCGAAGACAAGGACGATGTTGTCGTCAAAGCCGAGCTCCCCGGTATCGACAAGGAAAATATCGAGGTGAATCTCACCGACAATCTGTTGACAATCAAAGGTGAGAAGAAAAAAGAAGAAGAGGTCAAAGAGGAGAACTACTATCGCTGCGAGCGGTCCTACGGCAGCTTCACGCGTAGCGTCGAGCTCCCCAAAGCCGTCCACGCGGACAAAGTAAAAGCTTCGTTTAAAAACGGCATTTTGGAAGTGCGAGTGCCGAAGACCGAAGAGGCTAAGACTAAAGAAATCAAAGTGAAAGTGGATTAGACATCGGTCAACAACGAGCGTAGGGTGTGGCGGAAAAACGCCAATGAGATGAGGAGACAGATATGTATAGCAAAATCTTAGTGCCGCTGGATGGTTCCAAGACCGCTGAAAAGGTCCTGCCCTACGCTCGTTACTTGGCAGGCAAGTTCAAGGTGCCGGTGGAGTTGCTCGCCGTCATCGACATCGCCGAGATGGCGACTCATGTCTCGGCTGAAAAGGCGCGTCACCTCGATACCATGATCGAGGACGGCGTGCGCGCCAGCACGACCTATCTAAGGGGAGCGGCGACGACCTTCCCCGATGGCAAGGTGACTTGCACGGTCGAAAAGGATCGCGCCGAAGAATCGATCATCAGCAAGGCTGAAGTCGATGGCGGAACGCTCATCGCCATGGCCACCCATGGCCGGTCGGGATTGAACCGTTTCCTGTTAGGCAGCGTCGCCGAGAAAGTGCTGCGCGGCAGCGCCAATCCTTTGCTGCTCGTGCGCGCCATGGAAGCGGGGAAGACAACCGGTGAAGCGCCGTTCAAAACGATCATCGTGCCGTTGGACGGATCGGAGCTCGCCGAGAGCGTGATGCCGACGGTTGCCACCATGGCCAAGGAACTCGACCTCGAAGTCGTGCTCTTCCGGGCCTACCATATTCCGTATAACGCTTACGCCGCCGATGACGGCTACTATGCGGTGAATTACGATGAACTGATTGCCAGCGTGCGCGATGAAGCCACGGAATATCTCGACAAAAAAGTCGCCGAGATGAAAAAGCTCGGGGTTGCCAAGGTTTCCGCTCTCAGCAAGGAAGGTTTCGCCGGCGACGAAATCATTGCGCTCGGGCGCAAGACTCCCGATGCGTTGATCGCCATGTGTTCCCATGGCCGGTCCGGCGTCAAACGTTGGGTGCTTGGCAGCGTGACGGAAAATGTCGTGCGCCATAGCGACGACCCGGTGCTGGTGGTGCGGGCGAAGTAACCCGCCGGGCGCAGGGAGTGAGGCCATGTTTAGCAAGATTGTTGTCCCGCTCGATGGCTCAACGGCGGCCGAATGCGCGCTGCCGTTGGTCCGAGCGCTGGCGCGCCGATTTGCGATCGCCGTGGAATTGCTCAGTGTCATCGATCTGCGCGAAATTTCCCGCGATATATCGGCCGCCGAAGGGCTGTTTCTCGACCAGTTGGTCGAATACGAGTCGCGCCACAGCGCGGAGTATCTCGGCAAGATTGCCAAAACGTTCGGCGCTGTCAAAGCGACGACCCGTTGTGGGAGAGGCAGTGCCGCTGAAACAATTATCGAAACCGCGGTGGCCGACAAGAACTCTCTCATTGTCATGGCGACCCATGGCCGGTCGGGACTGAACCGCTTTCTCTTGGGCAGTGTCGCCGAGAAAGTCTTGCGGGCGAGCGTCAATCCCTTGGTGCTGGTGAAAGTGACCGAACCGATCGTCACGGAAGGTGAAGCCCCGCTGACGTCGATTGTCGTTCCCCTGGACGGCTCCGATGTCGCCGAAGGGGTGCTGCCGACGGTGACCGAATTGGCGCGAGTGCTCGATCTCGAAATCTTCCTGATACGCGCTTACGCAATTCCCTACGGGGCATACAGCGCCGGCGAAGGTTTTTACGATCCGGTACATCTCGAAGCGTTTCTGACGATGCTGAAGCAGGAAACTTTCGATTATCTCGAGCGGAAAGTCGCCGAACTCCAGCGCAAAGGCCTTACCAAGGTTTCTTATGTCGCCAAAGAAGGGCTGAGCGCCGACGAGATCATCAAGTTCGCCCGCGAGACGCCGGCCAATCTGGTCGCGATGTCGAGCCATGGGCGTTCGGGGATCAAGCGCTGGGTGCTTGGCAGTGTCACCGAAACGGTTGTGCGCCACTCCGGCGACCCGGTACTGGTGTTGCGCGCCGCCAGCTGACCGGCCACGCGCTTTGGATGGCGGCGATGTTTAGCAAGATTATCGTACCCCTGGACGGATCGCCGGTTGCAGAAATCGTTTTGCCTTATGCCCGGTGGCTGGCTCAAGGTTTGAATTTGCCGGTCATGCTGTTGTCGGCGATCGACCTTGACGAACTCGTCCGCCATATCGTCACCGAGCGCGGACTGTTTCTCGATACCTTGGACGATTTTGAGACCCACCGGCGCAATGAATACTTGACTGCGACGGCCAAGAGCTTTGCCGGCGTGGTGGTCGACTGCCAAGTCAAGAAAGGCGCTGCCGCCGATTCGATTGTCGGGTCTGCGGCGGCCGACAAAAATACACTCATCGTCATGGCCACCCATGGCCGCTCCGGCCTTCAACGCTGGTTATTGGGCAGCGTCGCCGAGAAAGTTTTACGCGCGACCGAGAACCCGTTGCTGCTGGTGCGCGCCTCTGACACTGCGCCGGTCAACGGTGTCAAACCATTCGATAGAATCATCGTTCCTCTCGACGGTTCCAGTGTTGCCGAACAGGTGCTGCCCGCGGTTGCCGAGGTGGCAACAGGTCTCGACATAGAAGTCGCTTTGTTTCGCGCCTACAACGTTCCGTACGGCAGCTTTTACGAAGGCGGCGGTTCCTATGCGGTGGATTTGCCGCGCTTGAGCGCGGCTATCGAAACCGATGTGCAGCTTTACCTCGAAGAGCGTCGTTCGCTGCTGGCGAAGACCGGGGTGACGCGAATTGCTTATGCTTCGAAAGAAGGGCTGGCCGCCGACGCGATCATCGATTTCGCCCGCAACAAGGCCGACGGTTTGATCGCCATCTGTTCCCATGGACGCTCCGGTGTGCGGCGCTGGGTGCTCGGCAGCGTGGCTGAAACCGTTGTCCGCCACGCGAGCAACCCGGTGCTTATCCTGCGCGCCGGGGATTAACTGTTGGCGGCAGAGAAGAGGAATTATGTTCAGCAAAATTCTTGTGCCGTTGGATGGCTCGAAGCTCGCTGAAAAGGTCTTACCCTACGCGCAAATGGTGGCGGGCGCTTACGGCGCCAGCGTCACGTTGCTGCGGGTGACCGACCCCGATGCCCGGATGCCGTTCACGGCGAACCAATCCGCAAGCGATTATCTCGAGTACATAGCTGCTAGCCTGAAGCCCCTGGCCGTCGATTCAGTCGAGAAAATCGGCTTGCCCGCCGAGGTCATTGTCGATATCGCCAAAGCGGATGCCGATTGTTTGATCGCCATGTCGACCCATGGCATGACCGGACCGCGGCGCTGGTTATTGGGCAGTGTCGCCAGCAAAGTCGTGCAAACCGCCGATAATCCCATCCTGCTGATCCGCGTAACCGACGACACAGCGCCCTTGGGACCGTTCGCGCTCAGGCGCGTCATTGTTCCTTTGGATGGTTCAGGTTTGGCAGAAAAAGTTCTGCCCTATGTCAGGGTGCTGGCAAGCAAACTAAAGCTCGACATACAGTTGGTGCGGACCTATAGCCTGCCGCCCGACGCTTATATGGTCGCGGATGGCGTGATCGACCAGGGGCCGGCGCAGTATCGCAAGAATCTGCATGAGGAGAGCGAGAAATATTTGGACGGCAAAGTGGCAACTCTGCGTGCCGACGGATTTTCGGCTGCGTCTGCAACCGTAATCGAGGGCGACGCGGCGAGCGAGCTTGTCGATCTTGCGGCGAGCCCGCCGCAAAGTTTGATCGCCATGTCGACCCACGGTAGGTCGGGACTTGGCCGCTGGATGCTTGGCAGTGTCGCCGAGAAAGTCGTCCAGCACTCGCGCGCCCCGGTGCTGCTGATTCGCGCGCGCTAGCTTTCCGGATTTGGATCTTTCTCCCGCCAAGGCGCAAAGACGCCAAGGTTAAATACGTTGTCATTTCGACCGCAGGGAGAAATCTTTCCAAGATCTTTTGCCTTCTCTTGCTTCATGCCCATGAACCCGACACAGCACAGCCAGAGGGAAGAGTGAAATGGAGCTCAAAACCGTCGCCATTGAAAAGCCCGACGACATTAACTTCATCCTCGGTCAGAGCCACTTCATCAAGACTGTTGAGGACATTCACGAGGCGTTGGTTCAAGCGATCCCGGGGATCAAGTTCGGCGTCGGGTTCTGTGAGGCCTCCGGCGCCATGCTGGTGCGCTGGAGCGGCACGGATGAGGCGATGATCGAGCTGGCCAAGCGTAACGCCTTGGCACTCTCAGCCGGCCACAGCTTTATCGTGTTTCTTGGCGCTGGATATTTCCCGGTAAGTATCCTCAACGTTGTCAAGATGGTGCCTGAGGTTTGCCGCATCTTCTGCGCCACGGCGAACCCGGTCGAAGTGGTTATTGCTGAAACACCGCAAGGACGCGGTATCCTGGGCGTCATCGACGGCGGCAAGAGCCAAGGCGTCGAAGATGAAGCCGGCATCGCCTGGCGCAAAGATCTCCTGCGCAAAATCGGCTACAAACTGTAGTTCACCCGGTTGGCCAAAATTTTTGACGGTTAGATTTACTAACGATCCTTCAACATGATCTTGCAAGAGATGCATCAAATGGTGCTAGTTGCCCGGCGACGAGAACGGAGCTGGTGATGGATGTTGCGGCGTTCCTGGTCAATGCCATACGCGGCGGTCTCGGCAATCTAGCCGCCTACCTCGCGGCGCATGTGCTCTTATGTCTGTTGCCGGCATTTTATATTGCCGGGGCGATGACCGCGCTGATTCCGAAGGAAAGCGTGACGCGCTTTCTTGGCCGTGACACGCGGCGAGTGGTTTCGTATCCGGCAGCTGCCCTGGCGGGCGGGCTGCTGGCGGTGTGTTCTTGCACGATCGTGCCGCTTTTCGCCGGCATCTACAAAAAGGGCGCCGGCATCGGCCCGGCGATCACTTTTCTGTTTTTTGCTCCCGCGGCCAACATCTTGGCGTTGGTTTACACCGGTAGCGTCATCGGCGTCGACCTGGCCTTGGCCCGATTGTTTCTCTCGCTTGCCTTCGGTATCGGCATAGGCCTGATCATGGCCCTGCTGTTCCGAGCGGATGACGCAGCTCATGATGCGGCGACCAGTCAGATGTTCGCGGCGCAAGGCGTTAAAGGCATGAGCCGCACCGCATTGATTTTTCTGCTTGCCTGGGTGGCACTGCTGCTGGTCGGCACGTTGAAGCTCGATATCCTCACCGGCTCCTACCTTGAGTTGAACCTACCGCTCGCCGGGGCGCAAGGGTTTCAAGCGCTGCTCGACCGGCTGGTTCCTTTCGATGCCGGCAAAGGCGAGGAAGGCGTTTCGTTGCAGGGTGTGCTGCTGATTTTCTTGCTGGCTGCCATTGGGCTGGCTTCCTGGCGCGGCTTCGAGCGCATTCACGATGGTTTCAGTGCGTGGACCAAGGCGGCGATAGTCCTGATTGGCGTGACGCTGCTGGTGGCCGCCCTGAACATGCAGGCGACGCCTGCCGGGCTGCGTGTCGGCTTCACTGGTAAGTTCTTCGGCGTGTTGTTTGCGTTAGCGGTTCTCTTCCAGCTCGGCCGCGCCTATCTGACCGAGGACGAATTGCGCGACTGGTTGTGGGAGTCGTGGCGCTTCGTCAAACAGATCTTTCCGCTGCTGGTGGTCGGGGTGTTTTTGGTCGGCGTTATCCGGGTGCTGATCCGCCCGGAGTGGATCGAAAGCCTGGCCGGAAGCAACACGCTTCTCGGTAATTTGACCGGCGTCGCTTTCGGTGTCTTCATGTACTTCCCGACACTGGTGGAAGTGCCGATCGCTAAATTGTTTCTTAGCCTGGGTATGCACCGCGGCCCGCTGCTGGCCTATCTCATGGCCGATCCCGAACTCAGTCTGCAAAGCATTCTGATCCTCTCCGCCATCATCGGTAAACTCAAGACCTGGACCTATGTCGTTTGGGTAGCGCTATTCAGCACCATGGCCGGGCTGATCTACGGCGCATGGGTGGATGGCATGAGCCTGGGGCTCGTCGCGATCTATCTCGGGCTATTTCTGACCCTGCTGGTGCTTGCCTTATGGCAAGTGCGCCAGCACAATCATCCGCAAGACGCTAAACAGGCGCAAACTTTGTGATCATGCAGGAGGTTTCGATATGTTGACCATCAAGATTCTCGGCCCTGGCTGTGCCAATTGTAAACGCTTGGAGGAGATCGCCCGTAAGGCTGCAAGCGACCTAAACGTTACGGCTGAGTTCGCCAAAGTTACCGATTACAACGAGATCTTGGCTTATGACCTCGTGTCTACACCCGGCCTGGTGATTAACGAAAAACTGGTCTCGTCGGGGCGTATCCCGTCGCCGGCTTCGGTGGCCGCCTGGATTGACGCTGCCGTGAAGACGACCTAGGGTGCTCCGGGCGAACGAGCCGCTTAGAAAGAGCGGGTATCGGCTCTACGCTGGGTTATTTTTCCGCAACCAGCGAAGCGGATACAGGCAAGCCGTTCCAAAGAAGGCAGGAGGCCTCTATCTTGAGCCGGCCTTGGCTTGACCTCCTGGTCCGCTAATCATTTTTTCAGGTTAATGATATCTGTGAAAAGCACGGCAAAGTGGTCAATGAGTCAAACTCGGTCCGAGCGAAATACTTCTTCGAAGGAGAGACAGTGAGAAAAAGTTTTTACACGGCAGGAAAGTTTTTATTGGCGACGACCCTTTTAGGATCGATTGCTATCGGGTGGGATTATTATGCCGGCAGCATCGCTCGGGGGGCCAGTGCGCCGCTACCCGAAGGCCATCCGAACATCGACATGCGCGGTGGCGCCGCTCCGGCCGCGCCCAAGTTCGACTTTTCGAAGATCGTCAAGCCCAAAGACGGCAAGACCGTCCAGGAAGTTTACCAAGAGAAGGCCAAACTCAACGGCAAGCGCGTAACGCTGCGCGGCAAAGTCGTCAAGTACAGCGAGGCGATCATGGGCAAGAACTGGCTGCATTTGCGCGACGGCACCGGCAAGGAGCCAGCCAACGACCTCACCGTGACGACTCAAGCCAAGGCGAAAGTCGGCGACACGGTCTTGGTAGAAGGAAACGTGACGCTCGATAAAGATTTGGGCGCGGGATACAGATACGACGTCATCATCGAAGACGCCAAGGTGAAGGTTGAATAACCGAGTGAAGCGGAGACGTTTTCTTTCGCAGTCACTACCTGATCATCTTGTTTGACGGGCTCCTGGGTGCGCTGCTGCGGTTATGGATCGGCATTGCACCCCGTTGTCTCTATCCATAGCGGAAATAGTCCTTGGTCCTGCGGTCAACCGGGCGGGTTTGCGTCCGGCTTGGTTTGCGCCCTGGTAAAAATACCGCTTGCACGCGGCGATTTCCCGCGTTAATGACAATGGCACTGGGGTTGCTTTGTTCTGCACTCGGGCAACCATCGATTATCTGTAAAGGGAAGGGGTTCGCTATGGCCATATTGAAAAAAATTCTCGCGCCCACCGATTTCTCCGAACTTTCGGGGGAAGGGGTGCGCTATGCCTGCCACTTGGCCAAGGATGTCGGGGCTCAGGTGATTGTCATGAATGTGATCATCCTCGATGAAACCAACACCGTCGGCAAAGGCGAGATCGACGCGCACAAGACCCGGCTCGCCGAGTTTGTCGCCAAGAACGCGCCGCATCACGGCGCTGACTTGAAAATCCGCGAGGTGGTGGTCGCCGGCCAACCCTACAGTGCCATCGTCGACTGCGCCGACAACGAGCATGTCGATCTCGTCGTCATGTCGTCGCATGGCCGCAGCGGTCTGTCGCGCATGCTGATCGGTAGCGTCACCGATCGGTTGTTGCGCGCCGCGAAATGCCCGGTGCTGGTGGTGCCGTCGCATGGCAAGGGATAGCCGGCGGCAATTCGCGCGACGGCCAAGGACGGTGCGAAGTCGACCCCTAGCATCTTTGATTCGCCATCGGCGTGCTCTATCTGATCGTCCACTGCTACCTGCACGACTCTAGCCAACAATCTTCCTGGCTTACGCAAACGGCCGCCAAGGCGCAAAAACGCTAAGTTCGGATTCGCGGTCGTTTCGACCGAAGGGAGCAATCTTTCTTCGATCCCTCGCGCTCACTCTGGATGACGGGCATCGGCCAGTCGCCTTATTCGATCGCCTTTTTGAAGCGTTCATTTCCACGTTTCGCCAATTCCGGAAACCTGGAAGTTCCCATCCGAATCCGTCCTTGAACACTTGAACCCTTCGACAAGTCCCAGGGCAGGCCGTTGAACCCTTGAACGGGATGTAGTCAGGTAACGACTTGAACGGACCCCAATTAAAAAATTCCGTTCGTCCTGAGTAGGTCGCAAAGACCTTATCGAAGGGCTCGAACGATCCCAGGAACCCGAACTGCTGGAACCTATGGAACAACTGGAACCATTGGAACCGGGTTGGTGTCCTGGACCGGGAACTTCGCGCTCTTGAACCGTGCGGCTTTTTCGGGAATGGTCACCGCGGAGAGCATTCGAAAGTGGTGGCAATCATCGCATGAGCGAAGAATTAGAGGTTTTGAAAGAGGTCGCGCGCCGTCTCGAAAAAGCCGCCATCCGCTATATGATCACCGGATCGATCGCGGCAAACTTTTACACGGTTCCTCGCCTGACACGGGATATTGATATCGTCGTCGAGTTGTCCCAGCGCGACCTCGATCGGTTTATTCCGCTGTTCGAAAAAGATTATTATATGGAGCCGCAAACCGTGCGCAATGCGGTCGAGACCAAGGGGATGTTCAACCTGATTCACGATGAATTCATCATCAAGATCGACTTCGTCGTGCGAAAGGACACCCCCTACCGCCGCCGGGAATTCGCCAGAAGAAAAAGGTCACAGTCGACGGTCAAGATCTCTTCATCGTGGCGCCGGAGGACCTCATCTTGTCGAAGCTCGAATGGTGTAAAGAGTCGAAATCCGAAGTGCAACTCAACGATGTACGCAATCTTCTGGCCGACGTGAAGGATTTGAAGCGAAGCTATCTCACCCGTTGGGCAAGGTTATTGGGCATCGAGTCCCTTTATCGGGAGGTGAGCAAATGAAAGACACATCGCCGGCGGTCGAAAGGAAGTTCCGCGGCATGCTCATGCAACGGACCGGCGCCGAACGGCTCAAGATGGGATGTTCCATGTATGCCACCGCTCAGGCGCTTGCCAAAGCCTACATATCGGAGCAGCACCCCGATGCTCACCCGCGAGAACTCAAGCTGCTGCTGTTTCTGCACTTTTACGGCGCTGATTTCACCCCCCGACAGCGAAAAAGAATCCTATCCGCATTGTCGACCCGCGGTCGGCCCGACGCGGTGACGGCGCGCCAACCATTGAAGAGCACAGAGTTGGCCGCCGTGCGGGAAAGCCGCAGGCCTTATGGCAAAAGGCGGCGGGACAGCTCTGAACCTCACCGCTCGTGATCGAAGTGAAGACATTGGCTTGAACGCTTTCAATGTCCCATGAGGTATAACCGCTGGAACCCCTGGAACGATTGGAACGGCTGCGACGACCTTGATCGAGTAACGACTTGAACGGACCCCAATTAAAAAATTCCGTTCGTCCTGAGTAGGTCGCAAAGACCCTATCGAAGGGCTCGAACGATCCCAGGAACCCGAACTGCTGGAACCTATGGAACGACTGGAACTATTGGAACAGCCCCGGTTTATAGATCCCCTTGCCACCTCCTCGCAGATTCCAGTAGAAGTAAAGTGAGAAAAATTAGGGTCGCCGACTGTTTTTAATGGCAAACGAATCGAGAGGTGAGAGTCCGAGCCCCAAGACGAATGATCAAGGTTGCAACAACTCTAGACCCTCGCGCCTCTGCTTGACCCTCGCGCCTCTCGCTCGCGCCTCTCGCGGCGGACCCTCGCGCCGGGCTATGGCGTTAGTATTGGAGTGGGCCGCCGATCATCGCGATGAACTGTTGGAGGATTGGAATCTATGCAGCCTAATGCAAACACCGAAAACCATCGAACCCCTGAAGTAGACCCGGAGATAAAGCATACCGTGTCTTGGCGTGTGACTTCGGTGCACGTATTGCCGGACGCGCGGCTACGCGTTGTTTTTGTCGACGGCACTGCCGGCGAAGTTCACATGAAGTCGTTTTTGAGCGATCCGCGTATCGACGGCACCGTATTCGAGCCGCTCCGCGACCCGGCAATATTTGTTCAGGCTCAAGTTGTGCTCGGCGCGGTTCAGTGGCCCAATGGCGTCGATCTCGCGCCCGATGCGATGTATGACGCGATCCGCGAACGCGGCGTATGGGTTTTGGATTGAATCTCAATTCACTGGGGCGAACAGAGAGGACGAGGAAAAATCCTGTTCTCCGAAGACGGTGTAATGCTGTGATCTGCGCCTCGCATGAATCGCAGCGAGGCGGCGATTTCGACCCTGGCGGATCGCCGAGCGAAAATTCGACCGGGGAAGCTTGATGAATAAAAGCAAGAGTTCCATCTCCAAAGCGCGGTCCTATGCAGCGATCGGGGAGTACTGGGATCAACACGAGATCAGCGATGCGTGGGGCAAGACCAAGAAGGTGAAGTTCGAGATCGTTGCCGAACCGGAAGCCACTTACTACCCCGTAGAAAAAGAACTCGCCGCGAAGATCCAGTCGGTTGCCACGAAGCACGGCGTTTCGTCCGACGCCTTGGTCAATCTTTGGCTGGAACAGAAAGTGAAGGAGCAAAGGTCTCCTCGACAGGGGAAAAAGTTAACGGCAAAAAGCGTGTAAGGATCAGTTGGGCACAAAACCGCGTGAGCCAGACGCCTGAAAACAGAGCTATTTGCATGGGACGGAGTGTTCGGAGTTCAAGAATCGTGTCGATCGGGGTTCCCAATTTGACGATGAAGGTTGTTGGTAACAAGGATAGTATAGACGTAAATCTCTGACCCCAAAGGCTTCCCGGGTTACGCAAAGCCTTAAGATCGCAGCGCCATTGGGAGCGAAATATGCTGCCGCAAGCTGAACAAATAGAACAAACTATTTTCACCATTCGGGGCTTGCGAGTCATGTTGAGCACGCAGTTGGCGGCTCTCTACGGTGTCGAACCGCGAGCCTTGGTACAGGCCATCAAGCGCAACCGGGAACGTTTTCCTGCCGACTTTATGTTTCAATTGAACGACGATGAATGGAACCACTTGAAATCACAAGTTGTGATTTCAAGTTGGGGCGGCTCCAGGCGAGCGGCTCCGTACGCATTTACGGAACAAGGGATCGCAATGCTTTCGTCCGTCCTTAAAAGTCGGAGGGCAATCCAGGTCAATATCGAAATCATGCGCGCCTTTGTTCGGTTGCGGCAGATGCTGGCGTCCAATTCTCAGTTGGCTCGCAAATTGGCCGAGTTGGAGAAGAAGTACGATGCCCAGTTCAAGGTCGTTTTCGACGCGATCCGCCAGTTGATGACCCCGCCGGAGCCCAAGAAGCGCAAGATCGGCTTTTTGGTCGAAGAACGCGCCGCGCGCGACGGCAAACGATAGCCGGCATTCATTTCCACGCACGCAATTCACGGAAGCGTGGATGTGTTCCATCTTAATCTGACCTTGAACTTTTGAACCTTGAACCTTTGAACCAAATAGATCCGCTGGAACCTCTGGAACGACTGGAACTGTTGGAACAGCTCAGTCCCTGAGCGGTGTTTGATCGAATAACGACTTGAACGGACCTCAATTAAAAAAGTCCGTTCGTTCTGAGTAGGTCGCAAAGACCCTATCGAAGGGCTCGAACTATTGGAACGGTAGCCTCGCGGAATTGTCGTTGAACGCTTGAACTTTTGAACGATCGCGCCAGGTTTAACCCTTGGAACCTTTGGAACGACTGGAACTATTGGAACGGTTTGGATACGCCCGATTCTTGAAGAACCACGATCACGAACACGGCAATTGTCCGTCCACGATCACGGTCGTTGCACTATTCTCCCGAATCTCTTCTTAAGAGCTTCTTGATCGATAACCGCTGGAACCTATGGAACCATTGGAACACTTGGAACGGCCTCTATTTTTTGAGCCCCTTGCCAGATCCCTGTTGATTCCAATAGAGTGACAAAAATTTCGGCTGAGTCGTTGCCGGGCAATCGTACGTCTTGAAGTGAACCTAGAATTGACCATTTGGGTTTCATAAACCCACGCGCAGCTTACGAGTATTCAACAACATGATGAGCCTGCAAAAGTTTGCTTTGAAGCCCGAAACCATTCCCGCTTCTACGGCATGGTTTCTGGCCGACCTCGGAGAGGCGCGCGGCAAGCAGGAACTCTTCACCAAGCAAGCGCCGCAAAAGCTGAAAGTCCTGCGCGAGCACGCCCTGATCGAGAGCGCGGTTTCTTCCAACCGGATTGAGGGCGTCACGGTTGATAAAGCGCGGGTAGCGACGGTGGTTTTTGGGAAATCCCTGTTGCGCGACCGCGACGAGGAAGAAGTGCGCGGCTATCGCGATGTCCTCAAGCTGATTCACGAACAAGGCGCCAAGCTGTCGATTTCAGAACAAACGGTTAAGAAGTTACACCGGCTGATACGCGGCAACATCTGGGACGCCGGCAAATACAAGAAGCAAGACAGCGATATCATCGAAAAGTTTCCCGACGGGCGCGAGCGCGTGCGGTTCAAAGCTGTCGCAGCAGCAGACACGGCGGTCTACATGCGCCGACTCATGGACCTTTGGGTCCGCGTTTTGCGCGAACGCTCGGTTCATCCGCTGATTGCCCTCGCCGCGTTCAATCTCGATTTTCTCTGCGTCCATCCGTTTCGCGACGGCAATGGCCGGGTGTCCAGGCTGCTCTTATTGCTCCAGTGTTATCACTTGGGCTTGGAGGTCGGGCGTTACATAAGCGTCGAGCGGTTAATCGAGGAAAACAAAGAACGTTACTATGAGACCCTCGAACAAAGCTCCCAGGGTTGGCACGAGGGCAAGCACGATCCGTGGCCATACGTAAACTATCTGCTCTATGTTCTCAAATCCGCCTACAAAGAGTTCGAGGCGCGGGTTGGCAAAACCGTCTCACCGAAAGGCGCAAAAAGCGAACTCGTCAATCATGCGCTGGTAAACATTCCCAGCCCATTCCGGATCTCCGATATCGAACGACTGTGTCCCAGCGTTAGTCGGGATATGATCAGAGTCGTTATGAACCGGTGGCGAGAGGAAGGAAAGCTAAAGGGGATCGGGCGCGGACGCGACGCGCAGTGGGAACGCAGACGGGTTAAATCGGTAATACCACGTTAATGTAGTAGTTAATGTGGTAATAACGTCTAATGGGCCGATTTCGCTAAGGAGATAGTGACCTCGCCTATGGATCGCGGTGGCTTACCAGTTAGTCCTGTCCCGACACGCCAAGGCAATAAGAATCACTTACCAACCGCCCGGGACACGACTCAAGGGTAATAGCCTAAAAGAGGGCAAAAGAGAGGGTAATCTTGTGGGGCACAGGGCAGACGCACGAGGAGAGAAACAATGAATGGCGACACGGACGAAATGTCCCTCATTTACGAATCGACGATTGTTCCAAAGAGCCCCTTGCCGGTTATGCGTGTGTCTACGATTAAGCGTGCGGATTTTGTGACGCCCAACGCTGAGCTCGATGAATTTCTTTCTGAGACTTTCCGTGTTCCAAAGACTGCTGTGGTTTCGTTTGAGAAGTGGCTTAGAGTCGCCAGGAAGCTGGAAAGTGAGGGAATCTGGGATGAATTAGAACATGACTGGATTGCTTGGCAATGGAGGCCGATGCCTGATCGGCAATTGTCAGCATGGCGCAAAGAAACCCGCCGGATAAGGTCAGAAATCAACCACCTTTCCGATGCACCCAACTTCGCTAAAATCTGCGTCAAAAGCATACTGGCGCGGCCGGTATTCGGTTCGGTTATTGCCCGTCGACCTTTGCGCGGCCCCATAGTACATCCACTTCCTCTATCCAATGATCCGGTTCTAGCGACGTTACATTCTTTTGCTTATCTCCAGCGCGATAGAATCGAAGTCACTCCTGACGAGCTAGCCTACTGGCTTAATGTCGCGTCTTACCTGACGACGCCGGCACCTCGAAAGGTGGAGGAATCCTTAAGCACGTTTCTTGATTGCGACATCCCGTATAGTTTATCACCGCGTTCACAGTCGGGTTTGTTGAATCGCTTCGTCGAAGAGGCACGACTCGTCGCTATATTTCCAATAGGCTCTGTCGCTTTTCCAGCCACTCATCATTTGGTTGAAGGCAACTGGGGTGCGGCATTTGAGGTGCTCCTGGCGGGCGCAGGCGCCTCTATCGTGTTGGCATCGACTTTCAGTCTTGTCGAATGGATACTTCATCTTCCGCGAAGGCAGAAATGATCCCCAAAGAATGTAAGCGGCTGGCGGAGGTGGATTTTCCGATTGCGGTGGTGGGCAAGCACGCCGTGCGCGAAAAGGGACTTCCCCAAGGGCACCCTTCGCGTATGCACCTATGGTGGGCGCGACGGCCGCTCGCTGCGTGCCGGGCGATGTTACTGGGGCTTTTGCTGCCCGACTCGGG